>NZ_RQJP01000003.1 GCF_003858645.1 Larkinella knui
CTACAGTCCCCGTCAGACTACAGGGCACCGATGGGCAGGTGCCCACCACCACCGGGGTGGTGTTGACGGCTGTACACCCACTGCCGTTGGTGATGGTCACACTGTAAGTGCCACTGTTGATCGCCGTGGCGTTAGCCAGCGTTGGATTCTGTTGGGTACTGCTGTAGCCATTGGGACCTTTCCACTGATAGGAAGTGCCTCCCGAAGCACTTAGCTGAATGCTGACGGCACTGCCACTGCACACCGTTTGCGAGGAAATCTGAGCCACCGGCAATCCTTGCACGATAACGTTCACAATAGCGGTGCCACTACAATTTGGCCCGGTCACAGTAAGTGTATAACTACCGTTATGCGTTAATTGAGCGTTGGAAATAACGGGATTCTGAAGGGAAGAGGTAAAGCTATTCGGTCCCTTCCAGCTATAGCTATTGAATCCACTGGTGGAGGTTAGACTTACCAGATCACCCACACAAACCGAAGCAGGTAATACCCCAGCAGTCGGATTACAGATACAGGCTTTGATCTCGACCGGCTGTGTAATGGTTTGATTGCTGCAACCATCCGCGCTAAATACCGCCAGCGTATAACTCCCTGTGTGGCTTAACTGCGCATTATTCACCACTATCAGTTGCCCGGTTTCGTAGAACCCGTTGGGGCCAGTCCAAATGTATTGATACGGTTGGGATGCTCCACTGACCGTAGCCGACAAGCTAAAGCTCCCGCCTATGCAGGCACTACTACTGACCGATGTCGCAATAAGTGGTTTGGGCAGAATTTTCAAACTGGTTATGGCCGTTCCTGAACACGTTGCGGCACCAGTGATGACCACGGTATAACTACCGGTATTGGCACTGGTAGCATTCGGAATGGTTGGGTTTTGCACTGAACTTGTAAATCCATTCGGCCCAAACCATTTGTAGATTGTTCCACCATCTGTTGCAGAAAGTGTAACCGTCCCTCCTTCACAAACCGGCGAGTTACAGGTTGCGATTGGTAGTGTGCCCACCAAGGCGGTTGTACTGGACAACGCCGTGCAGTTGTTGGCATCCGTTATTTTCACGGTGTACACGCCAGCATTTGCCGTTGTCGCTACGGGAATAATCTGGTTTTGACCGGTTTTACTAAATCCATTTGGGCCCGTCCAGGTATATAGATACGGTCCGGTGCCTCCCTGGGCAGTAGCATTCAAAGTCAAGGGACTGGCTTCGCAGGTTGGATTGGCCGTCGCATTAGCAATAATTTGACACGCAGGACCCGGGATAACTTCAATAGCACAACAGCCACCCACCGGGCAGCTTCCAAACATTCCAGAAAATGAATACGTACCAGGCGATTTTATAACTAATGTGCTGCCATTGGCAACCGCCTGATTGATCGGAAATTGATTCTGACCGTTTCGGGTCCATTCAACACTGGTTAACAGAATGGGGATCGTGACGGTGAACTCATCCCCCTCATACCACAAAAGTGGAACTGAAAAGCAGACCATCGCCAGGTCATCCTCCGCCAAATCATGGTTACCAGGAACCGAATTGGGATCTGTCCCTTGCATGGCCGTTACTTCTGCGGTATTAAACCAAACACCCCTTTCCAGAACTTTAGCCTTTAATTCCAATACAACGGAATCACCGGCAGCAATTGAACCAATGGTCCAGCCGCCCGTTGCGGGTGTAAATGCGTTAGCACCCTTCAATACGGTATGAGTAGAATATTGGGCACCAGCGGAAATTTCATCTTTCACGACAACTCCATTGGCGGCCGCATTGCCATCGTTGCCGACCACTACCGTGTACGAGACAATCTCATTCAGCGCGGGCTTGGAATTATTTATTTTCTTGTGAACGTACAGATTGGGATTTTGGGCAACCGCTATGGCGCCACTGCATACTACTAAAACCAGCGTTTGCCAAAACCGGCGGGATACTATACCTGCATTGGTTTTATATTGTTTAAGCAAGCAATCAATTGCCAGTGCGTAACCTTTTTTGACTTCCTTTGGAAGGTACGAATACCGCGAAGCAGCACTCCCCTGGACATTTAACCTATTCATAAAGGGATGTGGAGTCAATTGACACTTGTCAGCTTGCACTGGAGAGAGCGATGGAGTCGGTGTTAGTTGAATTACGCTAACATCCCCCCTACGGCTTTGGCTACGTGGATTTGTAGTCTGCCGAATTCTATATATACGCAAAGTAGATGTTTTTTTCATCTGATGACCTTTTAATTCTGTTCGACCTCTTTCACCAGCAAACAGTGTATACCTTATTTCAGACTTATCAATACGATAAAAGTCACTTCAATGCCGAAGGATTTGCGTCAAATACTAGCGCCATCCGGGTAACTGATACATTTTCAACCCACTTGGTCGGCTTTTGTCGTTCCGCTGCCTAATTCATTTGGGCTCGAGCTTGCGACGACAAGCGCAGCATTATTATTGTATACACAAACAATAGCTAAAATTATGCCACACGTTGCAGCCCATGAGAAACTAAAGGGGGCTAAACGCAAAAAACCCTGCCGCGGCAGGGTTTTTTGTATAAATCTTAATTTTAAATTAGAAATCGTAGCCTAATGTCAGGTAGGCAATGGGTTTTCCAACCACATTATTTTCGACCCCCCAGGCATAATCAAACTTAACGTAGTAGCCGAAGAGCATCGTCCGGGCTCCGGCTCCATAGCCCAGCAGGAAGGGGTTCTTAAAATTAGTTACAGTAGCCTGAAAAGGATCACCAGCGCCACCAACAACCTCCGTATTCAGGCTGTTCTGACGGCTAAATGGTCCTTTCCCCGCCCAGGCCGTTCCAATATCGCTAAAGGCGACTAACTGGAAGTTCCGGAGGAAATTGGAAGTGACCGGCCCGCGATGTAAAAACCGGATTACCGGCAACCGAAGTTCAGCATTTCCCAACATATAGCTGGTACCCGTCAGTTTACCCAAACGGAAGCCCCGCAGTGGAGCAGCCAGATCCAGGAAGAACACATCGCGATTGTCCCGATTGGGCGACAGCAGCAATGGATTGTTTGCTTTAGGATCTTTTATACCCTCCGAAATACCAATCCAGTTTTCCATCCCGCCCAATGTGCTCTTTTTGGGGGCCGGACCAGCCGAATGACTTCCTGAGAACCGCAGTGCCAGTGTTATATCGCGATGAATTTTCTGATAATGCCGCAAATCAAGGGAAATACGGTCAAAACTACCCGCACCCCGGCGAACGCCACTTTCAATCTTTTCGGTTAAACCAATGTAATTTTCATAGCGGATTTTGAAACGGGTTCCCTCAATCATGTTCATCCCGTTAAGGGTCGTGTTATCAAACACGTATTCCGCTTTGGCTCCGGTATAATCTGACGAACTGCCACCTACCTGGAGCAAATCCAGATACCGGGTTACGATATAAAAGGGCGCCACCGTAAACCGGCTGTTTACCGATATGGGATATGATGCCGAAACCGTTACTTTGTTAAACCGGTATTTCTGGTATTGGCCCGCATCGGAAAAAATGGTTTTCCGGTCAAACCGGGCACTGTAGTCAATCCGATTAACCAGTTTATGGTACTCGGTGAAGAGATCGCTGTTTTTCAGGTTCGTCGTAATAAACAAACCGGCCCGAATGATGTGATTCTCCAGCAAGTCATTCATCGTTAGCGACTGAAAATAACCAAAGCCCCGAATTGGGTCGATACGCCAGTCGGAACTGGCATCACTGGCTACAAACAAACCCTGGTACTTGTAAGGCCCCCGAATCGTAACATTCTCCCGGCGACGGGACCGTGGTAGCGCAACCGAAGCCGTTGTATTCAGAGTGCGCCGTTGCTTCACTTCAATCGACTTGGCCACATCACTATCGAACTGATAATTTTCCGTGTCGACTTCACCCGGTCCTAATTTCAACGAAGAAGCGGCAGTGGAATCAACAACCGGAGCCTGAGCCGAATTGGCCGAGCTGGTACTGGCGGTCGTCGGTTTGGTAGCGGCAATGGCTTTTGGTACTTCCTGAACCGCGGCCCGGCGCGTAAGTGGCAATTGGAGCGACTGACTCAAATTTACTCTCGAACGAAAGCCAATTACCTCGCTCCCATTTTTCAACTGGCTATACACCATGGCACCCGACGTTGGATTGAGGTCATACCGACGGATGTTCTGGGGAAAACCGGTAACAAATTCTCTCGATTTGGTTTCAACATCCAGACGGGCAAGGTTACGCACCCCGGTTGCATCGTCGAGGTAATAGACCGTGCTTTCAGTAGCCGCTACCGGTCGCATCGCTACACTGAGCGAGTCTGTCAACCGGCTCACTACTTCAACACGGGGCGACCCATCGTGCAGAAACAGGCTGAGTTGATTGCGGATGGATTTGTAATTTCCTTTATCGACACCCATTGAATCGATATGCCGGTTGGAAGAAAATACAATTTGCCGCGTGCGACCCACAAACTGCGGATACAAATCATCGTATAAATCATTCGTCAGTTGCTGTGCGGTGCCCCGGCCAATACTGAACAGATACAAATCATTCTGCCCCCGGCGGTCGGCGCTGAATACTACGCTCGCTCCATCGTCGGATGCATCCATATCGATCACCTGACCAACGCCCCGAACCACGATCCGCTGCTTCAGTTTTGGTTTCTTATCCAGATCACTGTATATATAGAGGTATGTCTGCCCTTTTTCTTCGGTCAATACCAGCAAATTATCACGTTGCCACGTAACTAATGGACTGGCTGGCTTCACAGGTGATTCGTCCTGTTTGTAGCCTCCTTTTCGAATTACATGCTTCTTTTGCGTCTGGGTATTGACAATCGTTACCTCAAATTTTCCCCTCCAGGCGGTTGCGTAGGCATAATGGCTTTGATCGGGGCTTAATTTCAGGCTGGTTAATTGGGAAGGTTCCTTCAGACTCGAAACCGTCAGCTGGAACGTGTCCTCCCCCGGTTTATAACCATCGATTACCGGTTTTGCCATCGACGCGTAATACTCCCGCCACTCGCGCAGGAACCGGGAGTAGGGAACGCCCAGCGTACTGGCAATGCTGTTCTGCTCGTTCCGAATGATTCGGGTAAGATTGAGGATGTTGGAAATATTATCTTTCCCGTAGCGTTCCGCAA
This sequence comes from Larkinella knui, assembly GCF_003858645.1. Classification (GTDB taxonomy): domain Bacteria; phylum Bacteroidota; class Bacteroidia; order Cytophagales; family Spirosomataceae; genus Larkinella; species Larkinella knui. The sequence goes on from NZ_RQJP01000003.1 coordinate 5,107, forward strand.
TGTAGTTCCAGATGGAATGGCCTACATACATGGCTTCATCACCGACCAGCGTAGATGGTTTACGGATGGGGCGCGTTAAAGCAACATCGCGCATGTAGTCGTCCAGTTCAACACTCCAGCCATCGGCAATGTACGAGGCAATACCCGGCATATACCATTCCGGCAATGAAAGCAGCAATGAGCTTTGCAGGGCGTCTTTCAAACTGCCGCCATACAACATATCATACACAAAAAGCAGCGAAACTTCCCGAATCAATTGCTTGCGGAAACTAATCTGGTCGCCCGTAAAAGCGAGTTCCAGCCGTGATTTTGCCAGACTAAGTTCTTTGTAATTCGTACCACTGGGCGCACTCAAACCGATGTTGCTCTGGGCGAGTTCCTGAGGAGAGTTGTAGATAAAGACTTTAATACGGTTATACGGCGTATAACCCAAAATCTCCGTGATCCGGTCAAAATCGGTTTCGGCATATTGCGCCGTCAGATTGGCAATCTGGTTCCCTTCCTGGTAAAAATAGATTTCAAAGTTGGAGGTTTTAATCACCTTCCAATCGAATTTCCGGTATTGGATGCGGTTTCTTCCAAACTGCTCCTGTGAAGGGTAATTCTGGGCTACCGCTCCACGCAGTACCAGCAACAATCCGGCTATACACAGTATAAATCGCTTACTCATAAATGACGCTACTTTTATGCTTTGTTTTAGGGCTACCGATCTGCCCGGTTTTACCAACCAGCGTGAAGCCTTATTCACCATTTTTTCCACTGTAATATAACGAAAAGCTACGCTCAATATTCACCTCCGGGTCTAATTCTTTCCGGCCTTCTAAAAAGTCGACGAATTGGCCGGCAAAAAACGGCGCCAGGGATACCCCCTTGGTACCCAATCCATTGAAAATTCCCACTGCCGGAAAAGCCGGATGAATTCCGATCAGGGGCCGCCGGTCTTTCGTTGCCGGACGGATACCGACCCGCTGCCCGACGATCTGGTAAGGTACCTTCAGCAATCCCTGTAACTTCTGTTCTAAAAACGCTTTTCCATCCTCTGTTGTTTGCCAGTCGATGTCGTGCCAGGTATAAGTAGCCCCGATCCGATAACGGTTTGATTCAACGGGCATTATGAACACTCCTTGATTAACGATATTGGTAACCGGATAATTGTTCATTGTAACATCCAATAACTGTCCTTTTACCGGATTGTAAGGTAACCAGTCAAATAGCGGATTTTGATTAGCGTGCGGTCCTTCGCAACAAATCAGGTGATGAAACGACTGTTCCCGCCACAAAACGCCTTCCGCCCTGATTTCAAGTTCGTTATAATTAAAATCAGCTTCGATGTATTGGTTGCTTTGCTGAAAAAAAGCCCGGATTGCGTTTAAAAAAACCGGTACGTCGACCCAACCGGACCGGGTTACTTCCAGTCCGCCATAGGGATTGTGTACATACGGCCGATATTGGTGATCATCAACCGTTTCAGCGATATACTGGCTAATGGACGAGTCGGCCGTTTGAGCCAGATAGGTGTTTTGTTCTTCAACCGAACGGTAAGGGCGGTAAATGTTGGTAAAATGCAGGAAATGAGCGTCTAATTCCTGCTCGACTTCGCCGTAAAAAGTCTTTAGAAAAGGAAATAACTGATCGGCTTTCCAAGTGCGAACGAGTTTCTTACCGGTCAGCGGATTGAAAATTCCCGCAGCAGCCAGCGAGGCCGAAGGGCGTTGGGGCGAATTGACCAGAAGGACCTTTTTACCACGTCGATGCAGCGTCCACGCCAATACAGAACCGGCAATCCCCTGTCCGACAATTAAATAATCGGCGGTCATGTATCCAGAGGTTTGAAGTGCCCTTTTCGGTGAAGTCTGGAAATTTTTTCGTCCGCCAGCTGAACCACCCATTCGATCTGTTCGTCGAGGGTTATGTAGGATGTATCCAGTTCAATGGCATCCTCGGCTTTGCGAAGCGGTCCTTCGCTCCGATGGCTGTCGATGTAATCTCTTTTTAACAGGTTTTCGAGGATCGTATCCAAGCCCACCATTTCGCCCCGTTGCAGCAACTCAATTTGCCGGCGTTGCGCCCGAATGGTCGGATCGGCCGTCATAAATATCTTCAACTCAGCGTCTGGAAATACCTTTGTTCCGATGTCCCGCCCGTCCATAACAACTCCCCGTCTGCGCCCCAGTTTCTGCTGCTGGGCCACCATCGCATACCGGACATCGGGAATCGCGCTCACCTCACTGACAATATTGGAAATGTACATTTTCCGAATTTCTTCCTCAATATTCAACCCATTCAAACAGGTCTCGTTGCGACCGGTTTTTGGATTAAAATTGAAGCTAATATGAACGAGCTGGAGTGCATCCTGAACGGCTTTGGGGTTGGTCAGGGCAACATGGTTCTGAAGAAAATACAAACTCACGGCCCGGTACATGGCACCCGTGTCGATATAGGCATACCCCATCCGGGCAGCAACCTGCTTGGCCGTCGTACTTTTTCCACAACTGGAATAGCCGTCGATGGCAATTACGATTTTTGGCATGAGTGCAAAGAAACAACTTTCCGGGGAACCCTACTGCTTTCCGGCCATGGAAATACTTCCCTGCCGGGCCACAAATTCTTCGCGGAGCAGGGCAAATATGTGTTCGTCGAGGTACTGATTATTTTTAATGGCGGCTTTTTTCAATATGGCTTCGGCCCGAAAACCGGCCTGCTCCAATACCCGCATCGATACCTTGTTGCCTTCCAACACACAACCAAACAAGCGGTTGACCTGAAAATTGACAAAAATATAATTGACCATTGCCGGCAGAACCTCGGTCATTATGCCCTGCCCCCAGTGGGCCTCCCCCAGCCAGTAACCGATCTCGGCGTTATGCCGGTAAATGTCTTCTTTGATGGTGAAACCGACGTTCCCAACCGCTTTTCCGCCAATATCGATCGCTAAATTGACCGGCTGCTGGTAGGAACGGTTCATCCGTATCCAGGAGCTGGCATCGCGTACGGTATAAGGATGTGGAAAAAAATCCCGGACACGGTCCCAGATCTTTCGGTTGTTGGCCTGCTCTGATAACGAAAATTCGTCGCCATCGCGCCATGACCGCAGAGTGCAGGTATCTAGATAAATGGTTGCCACGTTACTGCCCGTTTTTGGCCAATATACGGTTTTTACAACATGGCCTTTCACTTTTTGGTTATGAATTTTGCAACAACACTACCGAAAGGCTCCGGGCTCCGTGGGCACCAATGACCAAAGCCTGCTCAATATCAGCGGTTTTCGACGGTCCGGCAATGAAAACACCAAAGCCCGACTCGCCCACGTTCAGCCGCTCGTAGGCGTCGTGCATGTTCGGAACCAGATCGGCGGTATTCACTAGCAAAACCAGGTGCTGACAGATAAATGGCAAAACGCGATGGCCGGTTTGCTCCTCCGGCACCCAGATGGCCGAGTTCTCGGCCACTCCGAAAACACCCTGGATAATCGCCAGATCCACAGTTTCCAACTGGTGCGGATCAACGACGTCCCAGTCCGTGGTGGCCAGGTGGTTCAGAGCCGGAACTTTACTCACCACGCGGGGTAAGTCGCTGTAGGTTTGTCGGATATACGTCTCCGCTTCTTCATAATTGGCGACCAGAACCGGTGTTCCGCCAATGAAGCGAAGAATTTCCGAAAACTTGGCGACCAAATCCGGATAGTCGGACTGGAACGTGGCCGTCTCCGGCAAGGGCTGCAACTCGGGCTTGTTTTGCTTGACAGCAGAAAGAATTCGTTCGCGACTCGTCATTATTTCTTATCTCTATTCACGTACCACTCCCGGAAACTCTCCTTGGGTGGTTCCGGCATTTCACGTTGTTTAAACCACGGATTCAAGGGATTAGATACCGAAAATGGTACCAGCCGCATCATGGTCCGACCGGCTTTTCCGGAAAAACGAAACAGTTTCGGGCTCGATAACACGCTCGCCATCAGCTTCATACCCTGCTTTTTGGTAGTATCTACGTAGCCCTCGGCCACCAGAACCTGCCGCCATTTGTAAAGCTGATCGTGAATGTCAATCTTGACCGGACAGACGTTCGAACAGGAACCGCAAAGCGTTGAGGCAAAGGGCAAATCGGCATTTTTTCGCATGTCCAGATTCGGGGCCAGAATCGATCCGATTGGCCCGGCGACCGCATTGTGGTAGCTGTGACCGCCACTCCGGCGATACACCGGACAGGTGTTCATGCAGGCTCCGCACCGAATGCACTTGAGCGAATTCCGGAAATCCGGGCGCCCCAGTTGCGTGGTCCGGCCGTTGTCCACAATGATGATGTGCATCGTCTGGCCGGGCCGTGGCCGGTGGAAATGGCTCGAATACGTCGTAATGGGCTGACCGGTGGCACTGCGGGCCAGAAGCCGCAGAAAGACGCCGGTGTGCCGGGCTTTCGGAATGATTTTTTCGATGCCCATACTGGCGATGTGCACATCGGCCAGGTGCGCGCCCATATCGGCGTTGCCTTCGTTGGTGCAAACCACAAAACCGCCCGTTTCGGCAATGGCGAAATTGACACCGGTGAGGGCGGCCCGGCGGGTCAGGAATTTTTCGCGCAGGTGCTGACGAGCGGCTTCGGCCAGGTATTTCGGATCAGACGCTCCTTTTTCCGTTCCCAGGTGCTCGTGAAATAATTCCCCGATTTCTTCCTTTTTCTTGTGAATACAGGGCATCACAATATGACTGGGCGGTTCGCCAGCGAGCTGAACAACGCGTTCGCCCAAATCGGTATCGACCACATCGACGCCTTGTTCGATCAAAAAATCGTTCAGATGGCACTCTTCCGTCAGCATCGACTTGCTTTTGACCATCTGGGTTGCCCCGGTTTCGCGCAAAATCTGAAGTACGATCTCATTGTGCTCCCGACCATCGGCAGCCCAGTGAACTTTTACCCCATTCTTGATGGCATTCGCTTCAAATTCAAGGAGGTATTCGTCCAGATTAGATAAGGCATTGTGCTTGATCCGGGATGCGGCTTCACGCAGGGCTTCCCATTCCGGGATTTGAAAAACGGCTTTGTCCCGCTTCTCGCGGACAAACCAGAGGGTTTTATCGTGCCAGGTCGTACGGTCAACGTCCTCGGTAAATACTTCGGCGGCTTCGGAGTGATTCATCAGTTTAGAGGTCACGGGCTTTTATTCGAACGGGTTTGCCGTCCCGGGCAATGACCGTTCTTCGTCGTTTCGTTTTGCCTGTTCAATAACGCGCTGAACAGCCCGGCGCATACCATCCAGAAGCCTTTCCTTTTCCGGTATGGTTAAAATTTTACCTATTTGGGTTAATCTTCACCCAGATTTTTTATTAACAAATTAAGCGTCATCTCTACTACAGATTCAACATTTTGTTCAGGCAAATGGTTGATGCGATTCAACATTATTCTTCCAACTTCAATTTAGAGGGTGTTTAAAAAAAGCCGGAGGCCTTTTCTGTTACTAGTCAACAATACCTCCACTTAGCTTATCGCTCCGGAGGAGCGGCCTGAACGTGTTTTTAGCCCGCTCCTCCGGAGCTTGTGGACATTGGACGGCAGGAGGACTAGTAACAGACCGCCCTTCCAGGGCTTTCAGGATAATTCAAACCGGTTTTTAGTATTTACAAACTCCCGACAATTCAGTACTTCCGACAGAATGGTGTAAGCCGCCGTTGTTTTCCGGCCCCATTGCATCCTGCTACCCTATACAGATTTGACATCTGGTTTAATCCGTTTCTTCCAGTTGAAAGATCTCTTCTACGGTTTTCTCAAAGACCTGCGCCAGTTTCAACGCCAGAACCGTGGAAGGCACGTACCGACCGGTTTCAATCGAATTGATCGTTTGCCGACTGACCCCAATCTGCCCGGCCAGATCCGCCTGTGACAAATCCTTTTCAGCGCGTGCCACTTTAATACGGTTTTTCATAAGGCCATCAAAACCGTCCGTTCGTTCCGGCGAATGGCGAGCCGGAACCGAATGATGAACATGAGCAAAACCGTAAACATGTTATAAATCATGACATTCAGGAAAAGACCGCCGTGAACTAGGATGATCAGAGCGCCCAAAACGATATAATTCACATACACCGCCCATTGCAACGCTTCCAACCGCAACCGGCTAATCATTTCATCTTCTACTTTCTCTTTCGAAAAAGCCACAAACAGCAACCCGATGATGATGCCGATGGCGGCTAGTTCATCCGTTAAATTGAGGGTGTTATGGTGACTGGTCAGAAAACTGCCGCCATCCGTCATCCACCAGAAAAGCCGGTATAAAAATCCGGTATCCGCTTTTGGCGCATCCAATAAAATGGTCAAAAAATCAAGCCTGAATTCCTCGTACATTCCCGCCAGACCGAGGATGGCGGATGGAACAAATAAAATCCAGCCAATCAGCCGGTAACGATTCGGGAATAACCAGTGTGTTTTCATAGTTATATCAAATTAAGTTGACCAAATGTAAAACTAGCTTTACATATTGTCAAGATACGTATACAACTATTTTTTCAGCGGTTAGCCCTGATTCAGGATTTCAGCAATGTGCATTACTTTCACCGGCAGCTTGTTCCGACGCACAATGCCTTCCAGGTGCATCAGACACGACATGTCGCCACCGGTCAGAACTTCCGCGCCGTTGCGAATGTGATCCTCAACCCGGTCGATTCCCATTCGGGCCGAAACCGCTTCTTCGAACACACAAAACGTTCCGCCAAAACCGCAGCATTCGTCTTTTCGATCGAGGCTGATCAACTCCAGTTCATCGACCATGTTCAGGAGCTTTTCCGGTTTGGAATACGGAGCCGCCACCAGTTCCGACATCTGGGAAAGGTGCAGGCCGCGTTGTCCGTGGCAACTCTGGTGCAGACCCACTTTGTGCGGAAACCGGCCCGGCAACTGATCTACTTTCAGGACATCCGTCAAAAACTCGGTCAGCTCGTACATGTGGCTGCGAATTTGAACGGCATCTCCCTCGCGCTTGTCCGAATGCAGGTGTTGTTTAATGTGAAGCGCACAACTCCCTGATGGACAGACAATAGCATCGTAATTGTCGCCAAAATTATTGACAAACAATTCATTGCAATCGTGGGCCAGGTTCTCAAAACCCGAATTGGCCATCGGTTGTCCGCAACAGGTCTGGTTGAGCGGATACGTAACCGAACACCCCAGTTTTTCCAACAGTTGCAGCGTCGCAATGCCAACTTTTGGATAAAACTGGTCTACGTAGCACGGCAAGAAAAGGGCAACTTTCATCTTTTGTGAGTAGTTTACGTCAGGCCGTTCAACGATGGCAGCAGCGGTTCTTCACCCCTGACGACCACCCATTACCGCCCAATTTTTTGGGGCTTTCGGAAGCGATACGTTGCCAAAACCGGCAGATGGTCCGAAAATTTGGGCACATTCAAAACCCGGTATCGAACCAGTTCCAGTTCGCTTTGCTTCAGACTCAGGATATAATCGATCCGCGCTCCGGTGCCAACCAGCGTCGACGTATGCGAATCTTTTCCGGCATCCACCCAGCGTTCCATTAGCTTTTCAATTTCCGGATCATCGGGATCGGTGTTGAAATCACCGCACCAGAACACGGGCTGAATGCTGTTTTCCAGCGTCTTATCAATGAATGCCAATTGCAGGTTTCGGTTCAACGTCGATTGATGGTCGAGGTGTGAATTGCAAAACCGGACTGTTTTCTCATTTGGCAACTCAATATAGGCACACTGCAAAATCCGTTGTTCCGTTTTATCCGGATTTGGCAACATCATCTTCTGACTGGCAATGATAGGATACTTGGACAAGATAGCTGTCCCGTACTTACCTCCTTGAAAATCGATAGCTGCCCCATACAGCGGATACATCGACGTGAGCCGGGAAAGCTGGCCCAGATGATCCTGTTTCCGGCTTCGGGTTGTCACACTATCCACTTCCTGCAAGGCAATCACGTCGGGACTGTATTCCCGGATTAGCCGACCAATTTGAACAATGGTATTGTGTTCCAGTGCATTAGCGCCGTGATGGATGTTGTAGGTCAGCACGGTAAGGGTCGATTGCGCAGTTGCTTTCTGCAAAAATCCACCGAGCATCGCGGCAAGAAATACACAAATTCGCATACATTCGTACAGTTGGTTTTCGCCAAAAATACGCACAAATCCCGTTCCTGACAGCTTCCGGTCTGCCCTGGTGCTTTAAAGCTTGAAAATGTTATCCAGCAACATCCATTTTTCGCCCGGTTTTGCCATCGGCAGCGCCTGCTGGTACGTCCACATCAACGTCTCCCACTCCTGCACGTTCGGGTTGCTGGCATCCATTTCGGCCTTTTTTTCGAAAGAAAAAGAAGCGTCGGTTTCCATGATCATAAACAGACGGTTACCAATTCGGTAGATTTCCATTTCCGTAATTCCCGCCGACCGGATGCTCTCCTCAATTTCGGGCCGGAGTTTCTCGTGGTATTTCTCGTATTCGGCAATCAAAGCCGGATCATCTTTCAGGTCAAGGGCAAAACAGTGGCGCATAGTTTTAATTGTGAATGTGTGAATGAGTAATTGAGTGAATAGATCGAAGTTCGCGCTTTTTAATTCACTCAATCACTCATTCACACATTCACTCAATGATTTGAGGTTTATACCCCCGCCAGCCGTAATAGGCGACGACTAGAAAGCACAGGAGGGGGACGATGTAGGCTACTTTGATGTTGCTTTGGTCGGAAATGTAGCCCATCAAAACGGGAAATAGCGCGCCCCCCGCAATGGCCATCACGAGCAGGGACGAACCCAGTTCCGTATCCTCCTCCAGTTTGTTGATGCCCAGCGAAAAGATGGTGGCAAACATGATCGACTCGAAAAAGGGCACCGCAAAGATCGCCCAGACCGCAATCTGGGAGCGCATGGTCATGGCGACCAGTAACAGCAGCACACTGATCAGTGAATAGATCGTCAGCAGGCGGTTGGCGGGAATGAAACGCATGAGGTACGTTCCGATGAAACGACCAATGAGAAAGCCCAGCATCGCCCAACCCAGCCATTCAGCGGCCGTTTTTTCGGGTACATCGCTGGAAAATTTGGCAAACCGGATGAAAAAACTCGTGACGCAAACCTGGGCTCCCACGTAGAAAAACTGGGCAATAACACCCCACCGCAAATGCCGGTGCCGAAAAACACTCCCCAGCGTCGACGGCGCTTTCTTTTCACTTTCGCTGATGTCCGGCAATTTCGTAAACATAAACAATGCGGCCACCGCCAGAACAACGGCGCCAATCACCACATACGGCATTTTCACCTGATCGGCTTCGTATTGCAGATAGCTGTTGAGTTGCGCCGGCGACATTGCCGTAAATTCGGCCTCCGAGTGTTCAATACCGCTCAGGATCACCCGACCGCCCACGACCGGTGCCAGAAAAGCGCCCAGGCCGTTGAACGACTGGCTAAAATTCAGCCGTGTCGTAGCCGTGGCCGGATCACCCAGAATGGTTACGTAGGGATTCGCGGCCGTTTCCAGAAACGCACAACCCGACGCAATGATGAACAAAGCCGCCAGAAAAAAACCGTACATCCGCGTGTCGGCGGCCGGAACAAACAGGAAAGCACCCGCTGCGTACATCAGCAATCCGGCAATTATTCCGCGCTGGTAGCCGTATTTCTTCATCACATACCCCGCCGGAAGCGCCATAATAAAGTACCCCAGATAAACCGCCGAATCAATCAAAGCCGACTGTAAGTCAGTCAATTGGCAGGCTTTCTTGAGGTGGGGAATCAGAATGGGTTCCAGATTGTGGACAAACGCCCAGAGAAAAAACAAACTTGTCACCAGCGCAAACGCCAGCGTATACCCGCGCATTGAACCGGTGGTTTTGGCAGTAGTGGAAGTGGGAACGGATGCCATCGATGGTTTAGGAAGTTAAGGATTCAGGGGTGGGAATGGTGTCGACCGGCTAGGTCAGCGCACGGTCTAAATGCACGTATCCGCCGTCCACGTAGATCAGCTGGCCCGTCGTGTGGCTGGATTTGTCAGACAACAGAAACACCACCATGTTGGCAATTTCCTCCGGTGTCGTCATCCGTTTTTCCAGCGGTATTTTAGACACGATGCTGTCCAGTTTTTCCTGCGGATTGTCGAATGTTTTGATCCAGTTTTCGTACAAAGGCGTCCACGACTCGGCCACCACGACGGCATTCACCCGGATGCTGTACGGCAGCAATTCAACCGCCCATTCGCGCGTCAACGCATTGCGGCCTCCGTTGGCTGCGGCATAGGCCGAGGTGTTTCCCTGCCCGGTTTCAGCGGTTTTCGACGTGATGTTTACAATCGCGCCTTTGGATTCTTTCAAAGCGGGCAAAGCATGGTGCGCCATCAGGTAATAATGAACCATGTTTTTGTGCAGTGATTGCATAAACCGCTCGTAATCACCTTTTTCCAGCCCTACCCCATCGTTGACACCGGCATTATTGACTAATCCGTCGATGCGTCCGAACCGGGCCAGGGTTTGCTCAACGGCTTTTTTACATTCGTCAGGCTGCGTCAGCTCGGCGGCAATTTGAAACGCTTTTCCGCCGGTTGCCGTAATGGCGTCAACGGTTCGCTGGTTGTCGGCTTCGTTGCGCCCAATGATTACCGGCGTGGCTCCTTCGGCGGCCAGCACGGTCGAGATGCCCTCGCCAATGCCCTTTGCCCCGCCCGTAACGATGATTATTTTGTCTTGTAGGTTCAGGTTCATACAGGTACCCACGGACTTTAGTCCGTGAGTTTTTAAATTAGTGAATACTAAACGGGAACGCCCGCCGGTCCGTGGGTACTTACAACGAATAAAACTTCACCGCATTACCGCCAAACACCTTCTGGCGGACTTCCTCGCCCCACGGTTTTACGTAGTCTTCGACGATGGCTTTCATCTGTTCGTATTCCGCAGCGACCAGGCAAACGGGCCAGTCGGAGCCGAAAGCCAGACGGTCGGGGCCGAAATGTTCGAAAACGACATCGAGATACGGGCGAAAATCGTCCGGTTTCCAGGTTTGCCAATCGGCTTCCGTCACCATCCCCGACACCTTGCAGGACACGTTCGGATTCTTGGCAATTTCGGCCATATAATTCGACCAGGTGGTGATCTTCTGATCCCTGATATACGGTTTGGCCAGGTGATCGATGATGAACGGAACTTCCGGAATGGTGCGAACCAGATGCAGGGCGGCTTTCAGTTGACTGGGATAAATCAGGATGTCGTAAGTCCAGTCAAAAGCGGCCAATTGCCGGACACCGCGAATGAATTCCGGACGCATCATGAAATCGTCCGGTTCGCCCTGCACGACGTGCCGAAATCCTTTCAACTCTTCAAACTGCGAGAAAAACTCCAGCCGTTCGTACAGATTTTCCGCCCGCAGATCGACCCAGCCCACAACGCCTTTGATGAAGTCGTAGGCTTCGGATAGCTGTAGCAAAAACAGCGTTTCGGCTTCGGACTGATCCGCCTGAACGGCCACACAGCCATCGATGCCGTTCTGTTTCAAAACCGGTTCCAGGTCGGCGGGTAAAAAGTCCCGCCGAATCCGTTGCATGTCTTCCGTTATCCAACCATCCCGTTCCGGATCATAAAACCAGAAATGCTGGTGCGCATCGATTAACATCAGAGTTAAGAGTTAAAAATTAAAAGTAGTTTTAAACTGACGGCTTCTGAGCACTTATCTGAATTGCTGCTAAGATGCGAATAAGTTCCTCACAATCATTTAACATAGATCATGACATCTGATCGGTGAAATAATCAGTGGCATACAACAACCGAAGCCAATACCGAGTTTCTCCTGCTTCTTTGTAAGAAATACCCACTTTAGCACTAAACTCTTTCCTTGAATAACCTCCTGTGGCTTCTTCAAGATTTGCAGCGATCGAAATACCACTTTTTAGCAATTGTTCCGCAATCTTAGAAGGCACTTTATTCAGAATCAACTACTTATACAGGTTAACAATTCGTACGGCGAATGCGAATGCTTTCGTCTGAACAATACTGTCTTTCGGATCTGCCATTATGAGCCATACTTATAATTTTTAACCGCCCGGGCGGCCCCGTTTTAATTCTTAACTATAAGAAACGGCGGTTTGCTTTTGCGTTCCCAGGCCTTCGATTCCCAGTTCAACGACGTCGCCGGGTTTGAGAAACCGTTGCGGTTTGAGGCCCATGCCGACGCCGGATGGTGTTCCGGTCGAAATGACATCGCCGGGGAGCAGGGTCATGAACTGGCTGATGTAGCTGACGAGCGTTGGTACATCGAAAATCATGTCGTCGGTATTCGAATCCTGTAGTGATTCGCCGTTGACGCGCAGCCAGAGGCCCAGTTTATTCGGATTGGGCACCTCGTCTTTGGTCACCATAAACGGTCCCAGGGGGGCAAACGTATCGGCACTTTTGCCTTTTACCCACTGCCCACCGCGCTCGAGTTGAAACGCCCGCTCGCTGTAGTCGTTGTGAACGGCATAACCCGCGATGTAGTCGAAGGCGTCTTCTTTGGAAACGTACGTGGCTTTTTTACCGATAATGATTGCCAATTCCACCTCCCAGTCCGTTTTTTCGGACTTCTTCGGAATCATGACGTTGTCATCGGGTCCCACCAACGCCGTGGTCGACTTGAAAAAAAGAATGGGTTCGGCCGGAACCGGCGCGTTGGTTTCAGCGGCATGTTTGGCGTAGTTCAGTCCCACGCAGACAATCTTGGAAGGTCGTTTGATACAAGACGCCCGCCGAACACTTCCGGAAACACCCGGACAGCCTGAAGCGTTGGTTTCCAGCCAGGTAGCCAGTTTTTCCAGGCCGTTGGTCGCGAAGAAATTTTCGTCGTAATCTTGTCCGAAAGCGGATACATCCAGACTGGCACCCGAAGGCAGCATAACACCGGGGCGCTCGTTGTCCGGTGGGCCAAAGCGAAATAGTTTCATTATGAAGGGTTTACTTTTTGATACTAAAGGGAAAAACCGGGGAATTATAACGGTGGGCGCAAAAATAAAGCGTAAGCGCCGGATTGTAACAGTCGCGGTGAAATCTTATTCTAATAGGTACGCAAAAGATAAATTACGCCCTCCACGGCGTGCAGGAATACTGGATTGTCGACGTCGAACACGAAACCGTCGAACAGTATTTGCTCGACGGTAACGCGTTTGAGTTGTCTCAGAAATTAAAAGATGGCAGTCTGGAATCCGAGGTGATTAGCGGTTTTCGGGTGGCGATCAGAGAAATCTTCAGCCAACCCTGACCCGCTGGCTTACTGCCCCACGTCTTCCCGATTTTCCAGCTTCCAGTTGTTGTCGAAAAAACCGGCTTTCCGGACTCCTTTGATGCCGTCTTTCGCCATCTCCAGGCCGAAAATCATAAAATCCGGAAAACCGCTGCCGGCGGCAAAGTACTGATTGGCATCGGCGACTTTCAGGCCCGGCATTCCGGTTCCGGTTACCACGGCGACGGAAGCAACCGGGCTATCCGATCGGGGCCAGCTAAAATAGGCACTGATCTCGTCGCCGGTATACCGCTCATTTCCAATGGTTAACACATTTCGGCTCACCTGAATCGGGCAGTCCTTCAGCAATTTATTCCAGGCGTTGTTTGTGCTGGCATTTCCAAAAAGCACCACGCCCCGGTCGGCAAATTGACTGGGGTTGAATTCCTTATCCGCGATTATATCCACGGCTCCGTTGCCCCGGTAATACCAGGTTTCGGCGTCATACCGGGCTTTGTTGTAGGCCCATTCGTTTTCGGCCGCCGTTCCGGAAGTGCCATACACAAAAACCATCCGATGATTGAAAGGCTCTTTAAAGGTTCCATTTCGGTGGGCACCTTTTTGAGTTAGAGCCGGTTTGGTGCTGATTTCCCACGGGCCATTTTTAGCCACAAACAGCTTTTCAGCCGGATTTTTCACCTGATACAAAATCGTTTTTAAACTGTCCAGCGTAATCGCTACGGTTTCCCCCGCGGCAAAATCGGCCAGACTCAACGAAAGCAGGCCAACGTTTTCGGTTTTCCCGGAAATCGTTCTGGCTTTCTTGTCGCGTTTCAGCTGAAGGCGACTGTACTGCAACGGATGTTGCTGCTGCTCAACGGATACCCAACGCATCGTTGACGAAATGGCGGGATTTGCCGTCGTAAAGTCGATGACATTGACCGCGCTGTCGGCGGCAATGCGGTGCCATTTAAAATAGTCGAAAACCGGTTTCCAGTCGACGCTTTCATTTCCGTACCAATGCGAACCGCCGGGGTATTCGTAGTGCGTAAAATCGGGATGAAACGTACCGAGCAATTTGCGCATCTGGCGGGCATATTCCACCGAAACCGTGCGGTCGGCATCGCCGTGTAAAATGTAAACGCCCAGCGGTTTGTAGTTGCCCGCCAGCGCCAGAACGTTGCTGGGATTGCTGGTGCGCAGCAACATTTTTTCCAGCGCCGTGCCGCCTTCTTCCGGTATTTTTCCGTCGTGGGACCCATAACCGGCCAGCGTCGGATAGCCCGCGCAGGGCGCAATAGCGGCCCAATTACCAGGAAAAGTGGCCCCCAGATACCAGGTGCCGTGTCCGCCCATCGAGTGTCCGGTGAGGTAAATCCGCTGCGGATCGGGTTTGAACTGTTTTTTTGCAATGTCAAGGACTTCCAGCGCGTCCAGTCGTCCCCAGTCTTCCCAGTTAAATCCGCGGGGCCGCCGGTTGGTGGGTGCCACCAAAACGCCCCAGTCTTTCGGCTGATAGGCCCGCGCCTGCCCAATTGCTTCCACCCCGGCACCGTGTACGGACAAAAACAAAGCCGGAGCCTGTCCATCCGGTTTGGTTTGGGGTGCCACGCCAAAGTACTGAACACTGCCGTCGATGGCGCTGATGAACGTTTGACTGTAGTGTTCGCCCGGCCCGGCCACACTCAGGGTTACTTCTTTCTGATCGATAACCTTCCCGGATTGCAGCAAATCAAGCCCGACTTTTCCGTCTTCTTTGTTGGAAACGCCCGAGCCATCCATCCGAAATCCCACCTTGCGGGTTGTCATAGCCGGTACAACCGGCAAGTCGGTCGTGAGTTCTTTACCAGACAGGCGGGTTTTTAGTTTCAGGCCCGTTAACGCTTTTTGGGTCGTGTTGACCACTACCACCGCTCCCCATAGCGGCTCGGTCTGATGGCCCAAAACGACACTCGGCAAAGTCGGGTCTTCGATCTTTAGCGATACCGGTTTTTCCGGAAAAACCAGTTTGGCCGTCAATCCCTGGAAACGTGAAAACTGGGAAGTACGGAGGTAAATTTCGTTCGTCCCTTTCCGAAGCGCCACCGGAACGGCAAGCCAGCCAAGCGCATAAGGATCGCCCGCGTGAGGAGCGCCGTTGACATACACCATGTTATGGCCGGTTGCGTGCAGGACGGCTACCTGGTCGCGGTCGGCCTGATAGGTTAAATACAGGTAGCCGTTGTTGAACGAGCGGCCCCGGAATTTGCCTTCTTTATCCGGTGTCACGGCCTGCCAGCGCAGCGAATCGGTGGGGCTGGCCGTCAGTCCCTGTCCTTCGGCCGGTTTTTTCAAATCGCCACGGTATAAATGATACGCCAGCAGGTCGGTATACAAAGCTTCACGTCCGTATTGATGACAGGGGCCAATTGCCAGACCTTGAGGAAACGTATAAATTCCCTGCGCACGGGTATGGAAAACCGTAGCAAGGGCAACAAGCACACTAAAAAGAATCCGATTTTTCATTTGAAAAAAGTCTATGCGATACGACTACCCAATTTTAAAAACCCAAACCGGTTTCCCGGCCAGTTGCTGACGAAGCTTTTCCGGCACGCTTACTTCCATCGTATTTCCTACTTTTTTCCATTTCAACACCTGTTTCGTGCCCAAAATAGTCACGGTTTCTTTTGATACGGTAGACGTCAGGGGTAACGTAATGGCTGCGGGCAAAACCGTTTCGGTTTCCGTTGGCAAATATGAAGCATAGCGGGTTTTGCCGTTCGTTGTGAATGCCCACTGATTCTGGCGGTAGGGTGCCAGCGGTTTGGTTCCATAAATCGACTCGCCATTGACACTCATCCACGCCCCAATTTCGGCCAGCCGGGTATAGGCTTCTTCGTGCCATTCGCCGTCGGGACCGGGGGCGATGTTCAGCAACATGTTGCCATTTTTGGCGACAATATCGACCAGCATTTGAACCAGCTTACGGGCCGGTTTAAAGTTTTCTTTCGGAATATACGACCAGCTATCGCCCATGGTCAGACAGCTTTCCCACGGAATCGGCATGTAGTGATCGGGAATTTGCTGCTCGGGCGTTACATAATTTTCGAATTCGCCCGAAACCGTGCGGTCGACGACGAGCAAACCGGGCTGGTTTTGCCGGCCCATCCCCGCAATCCGGCCCATGTCGATGTCCTGGCTGTAGGGAATCGTCCGCTGCCAGCTTACCGTCGAGTCGATTGTGCTGGCCGGGCGCACCCAACCGCCGTCCAGCCACAGAATATCCACTTTCCCATAACCGGTCATCAACTCCTGAATCTGGTTGTATGAAAAGTCGCTGAACTTCTTCCAGAGCTCGGGGTATTTTTTAGGGTCGTAACTCACGTTGCGGTCTTTGGGCGGAAAATACGGCCACCAATAGGATTCGGTATTCCAGTCGGGTTTGGAAAAATAGGTTCCCACCATAAAGCCTTCGTGCCGAAATGCCCCCAGAATTTCTTTGGTGACGTTGCTGCGCGGATTCGACGCGAAGGGCGATTTGGTGCTGGTGATTTTGTAGTCGGTTTGCTTCGTATCGAACATGCAAAACCCGTCGTGGTGCTTGGTTGTAAAGATCATGTATTTCATCCCGGCGGCTTTGGCGGCTGTGGCCCAGCGCTCGGGGTTGAAGCGGGTCGGGTTGAACGTGGTTTGCAGATTTTCGTAGGCCTTTTTGTACCCATACCAATTGCCCGATTCCGGCCCGCGTCGCACACACCAGCCTTCGTCTTCCGGGCAAAGCGACCACGATTCGACCACGCCCCACTGGCTGTAGGTTCCCCAGTGCATGAGCAAGCCGAACTTGATATCCTGCCACTGGTTCAATTTCTTCTTAACCAAACTGTCTTTCGGCCAGACGTACTTACTGTGATTTTGTTCAGAATGCTGCTGGGCAAGAACCGGCCCGGAGGCCATGCAGGCAATTACAAATCCGATGAAGAGGTATTTCATTATGAATTAATTAGGTTGTATGAAAAAAGGTATTGACTAAAGCTGCCTGTTGGAAGACGCCAAAATTTATCCGGGCGCGAACGACTTTTGCAAAGCTAAAATGAATTTTCCGGCGAGGTACGGCATCAGGGCGGTTTTACCTGATGCCTTAACTGGCTTAGGGCTGTCAACGGATCGACCGGGCATCTCCGGGGGCAATTCTACCCTGCTCCCGTCTGATATCTCCGGTTTACCCATCGGTGCCAACCCCTGCATGGCTTTCAGAAGCCGGTTTTTGGACGCAAGGTCCAATGGTTACGCCATCGTTAAATTATTAATTGCCAAGGTCCAATTTTGGGCTCTGCAAAGGTAAAAATTAAAAAATTTTAAAAATAATCGCCTGCTCAATACATTTATTACCTAATAAAAACATTATTTTGACAAAAAATCCGAAATTAATTGCTGGTTCAATCCCCAATCACCTAATAACTTATTGCCATAACAATTAATCTGAACATTGCCTATGACGTAACCATGTACATCATCCTCTCCCAAGTACAAGTAATACTTTCCGATTTTAAGGCTTTGAGCATCTTTTCAGATGTATGGAGCTTGCTTTGCAAAATTTTCTTATCCTCAAACAATCAAAAATTATGAAAAGAAAGCAAGAAGTAAAATGTCCGTTATGGATAAAACTTACTTTTTATCAACTTGTCGTTTTTACGGCCTCCATTAGCGTATCGGTTGCCTCACCCACGATTTCAAAGAACAAGTTAAAACCTGGGGTAAGGTCCGAAGTCAATGCAAAATCAGTGACTGGTAAGGTAAGCGACAGCAAAGGAGAGGCAATTCCGGGCTCTACGGTCGTTTTAAAAGGAAGCGACGTGGGTACTACCACCGGAGCAGATGGCCGGTTTTCGATCCAGGTTCCGAATGATGCGTCCGTTTTGGTATTTTCATCAATCGGCTTTACGACGAAAGAGGTGACGGTGGGATCACAAAGTGTCATAAATGTGGTACTGGAAGCCTCCACTGCTCTTCTGGAAGAGGTAGTAGTAACGGCCCTGGGTGTACAGAGAGAAAAGAAAGCGCTGACCTACGCCACGCAGCAGATTGGGGGCGACGAATTGCGCCGGGCCCAAAACACCAACTTTGTGGATGCCCTTAATGGCAAGGCAGCGGGTATCGACATCAAAGTAAGTAGCTCCGGTGCCGGTGGTTCTACCAGAGCTGTCCTGCGGGGAAACAAATCGTTGCAGGGCTCTAGTGAGGCTCTTTATGTGATCGATGGTATTCCGATGGCCAATAACAAAGGCGGGCAACCCGGTTCGTATGGTGGAACCGACGGTGGAGATGGTCTTTCAGCCATTAACCCCGCCGATATCGAAAGCATCAGCATATTGAGAGGAGCCAATGCTTCGATTCTGTATGGTAGTCAGGGGGCTAATGGTGTCATCCTGATTACAACCAAAAAAGGCAAAGAAGGCAAAGTATCTGTTGACTTCAATTCCAGCGCGGTTGTCGAACGAGTATCCGGTCTTCCCAAATTTCAATACCGGTATGGAACCGTGGGTGGCGATTATAGCTGGACGCCTGTCGGTACAACGGTTGTTAAATCGGACAATTATCAGAAAGATTATATTAAAGATTTCTTTCAGACGGGTGCTACCTATAACAACACCTTGGGAATCACGGGCGGGAACGGAAAAACAAATGTTTATTTTTCCTACGCCAACATTTCTTCGAAGGGGGTATTACCAACAAACACCTACACGAAACATAACTTTTCGTTCCGGCAAAGTACCAAACTGCTAAAGGACAAGATTACCGTAAGTTCCGGTATAATCTTATCCTCTGAAGTGTCCAAAAACCGCCCGGGTGCGGGGTATTATAACAACCCCCTGACTGGTTTGTATCTATTCGCCAGAGATCGCGACTTCAATAGCTACAAAAATAATTACGCCGTGTTCAATCCCGACCGGAATATGGACAAAATGAACTGGTATTCGACGGAAGAGAAGCAAAACAATCCGTACTGGGAAATAAACAAAGACCCGAAACTGCAGACGAACAAACGCATCATTGCCAATGCAAAGCTCTCCTATGAGATCGCCGAGAATCTTAGATTTGAGGTAAGGGGTAACATTGATTATAACAATGTTTTGGACGATAAGCGCTACGCGGCCGGTGGTAACTCGGTCAGCGTTAGCCCGAACGGCACCTGGTCTTACAATAAGTACACCGATCAGTCCCTCTACACAGACGGTATTCTTACTTATACGAAGAACTTTGGCAATATCAGTTTGAATGCACTGGCCGGACTTAGCTATCAGAAAAACACCTTTTACGATGGACTGAGTGTGGGTAACGGTACGGTTGCGCTGCAATATCCCAACGTATTTACGTTTGCGAACATGCCCTATAACGTGATTTTCAGTAACGATGGACGTTATAGCAATACCATCAAGCAGGGGGCATTTGCCAACTTGTCTCTTGGGTTCAAGGACTTCCTGTTTTTGGATCTGGCGGGACGGAATGACTGGGCTTCTACCCTGGCGCTTACCGGTAACCAGTCTTATTTTTACCCTTCGGTTGGTGGATCTGCGGTCATTAGCCAGATGCTGAATTTACCTCAGGCCATTTCATTCCTAAAAGTAAGGGCTTCCTTCTCACAAACGGCGAACGAAGTACCTTACAATGTGGTCAATCCGCAGAACAGCATCGGTGGTGCCGGTGGGCCAACGGGCATCGGTGGTATCAACCGGAACACGCAGGTACCGTTTACCAACTTGAAGCCTGAAAAAATCGTAGCCAACGAGTACGGTATTGAAGCCAAGTTTTTGAAAGGACGTCTGGGCGCTGACTTTACGTTATACAACGGCGTGAGTACCAATCAGTTCCTTTCCCTGGCGGCACCTTCGGGATCGGGCTATACGACCTATTATGTGAATGCGGGAAAAATCACGAACAAAGGATTTGAGCTAACCTTGACTGCCGAGCCGTTCCGCACCAATCGTTTTAGCTGGAATACTTCGGTCAATGCGTCCCAGAACAAAAACAAGATTGTTGAATTGATTCCTTCGAATCCAACCTATCAGGTGGGTGGTGATAATGAAGGTTTTGCCTCGATCATCAAAGCAGGTGGTTCTTTCAACGATGTGTACATTTATAAGTTCAACCGCAATGATGCCGGACAGATCATTCTGGACAAAAATGGGGTTCCAACCAAAGCCGCTACGCAGACCATCGTAGGCAATGTGAATCCCAAGCTCATCCTGGGATGGACCAACAACCTGAGTTACGGCAACTTCTTCGCCAGTGCACTGGTTAACGGAAAATTCGGTGGCGTTGCCTTCTCTAAAACCGAGGCATTCCTGGATTCGTATGGCGTAAGTGAACGCAGCGCGGAGGCAAGAGATGCCGGTACGGTCGCCATAAACGCCGTGACACCCGAAGGGCTGGCGGTTACGTCTATTGCCCCATACACCTACTATTCGGCCATCGGTGACCGGAACAAGATCATGGAACCGTATGTGTTTTCAAGAACCAATGTCAGGTTAGGACAGTTTGTATTGGGCTATAACTTCAAATCCAAAGGTACAAACCCGATTTTCAAAGATGCCTCGGTGTCTTTCATTGGTCGGAATTTATTCTTCTTCTACAAAAAAGCACCTTTCGATCCTGAACAGGCGATGAGTACCAATAACTCCCTGCAATCCACGGACGTGTTTGGTATGCCATCCACCCGATCGTATGGATTAAACCTGAAGCTTTCATTCTAAAACATCAAAATCACTACCATGAAACGAATACTTATCGCACTGGTATCCCTGATTGCGTTCGCGGCCTGTACCGACGAGTTTGTCGAGATAAACCAGAACCCCAATCAAATTTCGGATGAGTTGCTCAAGCAGGATTTTAACCTCGTAGGCTCTCCTTTTTCCAACATGATCTTCAATTTGAACGGCCACCAGGTCGAAGAAGATCTCTGCTCTGACAACTGGATGGGGTACATGGGTACGCCTACCGATTTTGTTGGAAATGTGAATAACACAACCTACTATATACGCTGGAACTCCTTTTGGGGACGGGAATATGGCAGTGTCATGTCGCCAGCCAAACAGGTGATCAAACTGGCAGCCGACAACAAGCTGCCCCTGTTTGCTACCTGGGCAAAGTTGATCCGCATTTATGCGATGTCCAAATTGACCGCCGTACACGGGCCGATCATTTATTCTCAATACGGTACCACCGCGAACTCGATTCTGTACGACAAGGAAGCCGATCTGTATCCGCTTTTCTTTAAGCAACTCGACTCGATCCAGACCGATTTTGCTGCGAACAAAGCGTACACCGGGTTTAAGAAATTTGACCCCACAGCCTACGGTGGCGATATTAACAAGTGGATGAAAGTGGTCAATTCGTTGCGCCTGAGATTGGCGATGCGGATTTCAAAAGTGGATCCGGCAATGGCCAAAACCCAGGGAGAAAAAGCGTTGAGTGATGCGGGGGGGTTAATCACTTCCAATGCCGACAATTTCATCAACTCCTTGAACGGAAACAAGATACCGGTGGCTCAGATTTGTTATGAGTGGGATGATACCCGGATGGGCGCACCCATGGAATCTTTTTTGGTCGGCTTAAATGACGGCCGGATTTCCAAGTATTTTGCCCCCATCACGAATGCCGCCTTGTATGCCGATCACCCCACGGTGCCCTACAAAGGTATCCGGAACGGAGCTTACATTAAAGCAAAAGCCGATCGCGTCCCTTTCTCAAAAGTCAACGAGAGCTTCCAGACGGTTCAGACCCGGCGGAATATTACCGCATCGGAAGTGGCTTTTCTTAAAGCAGAAGCCGGACTTAGAGGCTGGGCCGGGGCTGGTGATCCAAAAGCCAACTACGAAGAGGGTATCAAGTTGTCCTTTGCCGATTGGGGTGCGGGTGGCGTCGACGCCTACCTGGCCGATAAAACCAGCAAGCCTGCTAATTATGTAGATCCACTGGACGCCCGTAATAATTTTACCGCCATTTCAACGGTAACCGTAGCCTGGAACGAGGGCGATTCGAACGAATTAAAACTGGAGAAGATCATTACCCAGAAATATATCAATACCTTCACCAATACGCTGGAAGCCTGGGTGGATTACAGAAGAACGGGCTACCCCAAAATTCCAGTCGCTGCCAAGAACGACAGTAATGCGGATTGGGGTGTTATTCCTGCCGGTGAATCGATCAAAAGAATGCCGTTTGTAAACGCAGAAAGAACCGGCAATACCGCTGCCGTGACTGATGCTGTGACCAAAATGGGAGCCGGGGCAAAAGATGATATTGCCACGCGCCTGTGGTGGGATACGGGTAAAGCATCGAACTTCTAAGATCAAAACTGACAATTCTTTTTTTGAAAATCGGGATGGCAACCAGCCATTCCGATTTTTTTATTTGGGGCATCTGGACAAACGAGTGTGCCGGAATCAGGCGAGCGATCACCGGTTTGGGACTGCGGTTCTCCCCCATCTGACGGATGAGCGGGCAATTTACGGTCGGGATGTGAACCCGGGAAAACGGGCAGCATAACCCCGCCGTTGAACCGCTGACTCTCCTCAAAACAAACTAGGAATAGTTTGTCTTTCAGCCGTATTTTGCATCCTGATCCCGTAAATAAACTTGCTAATGCCTTCTCTTAAAACCGGTCTGGTGATCTTCATAGCCCTCTGGGCCGCTTCGTTTTCTTTCGTTGACACAAAAACCGCTTCGGGCCATTTGGGCACTGCCGCAGCGAGCCGAATAGATTCCGTTACTGCCGGCCGGCAGTTAGCTTTGCAGTATTGCGGAAATTGCCACCTGTTTCCTGAACCGGCGTTGCTGGACAAAAAAACCTGGACCACGGGCGTCCTCCCGAATATGGCCCGGCGGCTGGGCATCAAGTTACCCGGACAGGATACGTTGAAACCGCTCTCTCCTGACGAAGAGAAAATCGTTCGTACTTTAGCTATTTACCCCGAAACCGCGCTGCTTTCCAGGGATGAGTGGGATGCAATCGTACGGTATTACGAAAGTACCGCGCCCGCAGAGCCGTTGCCGCAAAAACCGGGTCTGCCCGTAACCCCGAAACTTCCGGTTTTCCAGATTAGAGAACTTTCGTTTGGTGATAAACCGGTGCCGCAAACGACCTTGTTGAAGTACGACAAAAATACCGCCCAGCTTTATGTAGGCGACGCCCAGAATGCCCTGTATGTCCTCGACGGCCGGTTACAATCGGGCGACGGCACCCTGAAAGATACCTGGTGGATCGATACGCCACCGACCGATATTGACTTTCCTAAACATGCGGCTCCCCGGCTGCTCACCATCGGCATTTTCAGTCCGTCCGACCAGCAAGTGGGCCGGCTCATGACGCTCGAACGATCGGCCAAAGCCGGTTCTTCTCCTATCAATATCCGGGACTTGCCCCGACCCGTGCAGTTTGCCACCGGCGATTTGAACGGCGACGGAAAGGACGATGCGGTTATTTGCGGATTTGGCAACAACGCCGGAAAACTGTTCTGGTACGACGGTTTCGAGCCGACCAAAGAGCATGTGCTGAAGGCATTACCCGGCGCGCGAAGAGTTGAAATTGCCGATTTCAACCACGACCAAAAGCCCGACATCATGGTGTTGATGGCCCAGGCGCGGGAAGAAGTCGCCCTGTTTTACAACCTGGGCAATGGCAAATTCAGGGAGAAAACCGTGTTGCGTTTCGCCCCCGTGTTTGGGTCCAGCTATTTCGAACTCGCTGATTTTAACAAAGACGGTTTTCAGGATATTCTGCTGGCCAATGGCGACAATTGGGATTATTCGTCCGTCAACAAAAATTACCACGGGGTTCGGATTTATCTGAACGACCGCAAAGACAACTTCCGGGAAGCCTGGTTTTATCCGCTCTACGGGGCCAGCAAAGCCGTTGCCCGGGACTTCGACCGGGATGGCGATCTGGACATTGCCGCTACCTCTTTCTATTCCGATCTGGCCCAGCCCGAGCAGGGTTTTGTGTATTTGTCCAACGAGGGCCGGATGAACTTCAAACCATACAGCGCCCCGGAAGGCGCTCACGGAAAATGGCTCACGATGGAAGCCGCCGACTTTGATAAAGACGGCGATGTCGATCTAGTATTGGGTTCCTATTTCCACACCGTTGGCGAAATGACCCAGTTGATTTTTAAAGGAATTACGTCCTTTCCGCAATTGCTGGTGCTGGAAAATCAGGGGAAATAGGTGGCCCTATATCAACAAAAAGAGGCAGACCAGACGGTTTGCCTCTTTTTGTAACTATCAGTCAAAATACCTGATTTTATTTCAAGCCAGGGCTTATTTCACATCCCAGAACAGCTTGGTTTTCAGGTTATCCGTTGCTTTTATGGCCGCATAATTGGCGGCATTGTAGGTAATTTCATTGCCCGGAATCGTCCATTTCACCGGTGGCAAGGTCTGGTTGTTGGCGTTGTCAACCTGGAAACTCAGAACCGGCAGGTCCAAACGACGCAGATCGGCCCAGTTTTCGTAGGGCTGAACCACGTTGTAGTGCAACCATTTCTGGGTAGCGATCAGGTTCAGTTTCTGAGCGTTGGTGGTGGCTTTCGCCCAGTTTACACCATCACCCGCAAGGTAGGCAGCCACGGAAGCTGGCGTTGCCGCCGTCGGAATCGTCGAGCCCGTGATACCGGTGGCGTTGGTCAGCGACAGAATCTTGTTGTAGAATTCCACCGACTGCGAAATGGCCGTTTCGTAAGCGGTTTTGGCCGACGCATCGTTGCCCGTCCGCAGGTAATATTCCGCTTTGATCAGGTTCATCTGCGCAGCGTTAATAATCACACCGGGGAAAAACTGGTTGTGGCTCGTGGTATACCGGTTGTAAATCGCCAGTTGGCCCGCATTGTACTGAGCCGTTTGAACGGCTTCGCTCGCCAGAGGGTCGATGCCGATAAACTTACCGGCCGCATTTAGTCCCGGTTCAAACAGGATCGGCAAACGCGGGTCCTTGTTGGTATTCATGTGGTCGATCATCGCCTTGCCTGCCGTATTTCCGTACCAGCCGTCCGACGCCAAACCGCCCTGGAACCCTTTCGAGTTGATGTCGGTGTTGATGTCGAAAACGTTGATCTGGATGTTCTGCGCGTTGGTTTCCACAATCGGGAAGGTAGCGGCATTGCCCAGAATCTCGGCAATCTCGGTGTTGGAGCGCGTTTTCATGCTTTCCACATCCGACACGCGGTTGAGCATCCGCAACCGCAGCGAGTTGGCATAGCGTTTCCAGGCCGTAATATCGCCTTTGTTCAGGAAATCCTGCGTCTGAAACGATTTCTGATACCCGGCATTCAGCGTAATGGTGTTCAACTCGGTGGCAATCTTCTTCAGATCATCCAGCATAAAAGCATAAATTCCTTCAGCCGTATCGAATTTTGCCAGTGAGGCCGCATACTCTCCGCCGTTGGTGCTCAACTTTCCGGCTTCCGTGAACGGAATCGCGCCGTAAACATCCACCATCCGCTGCGTGTGGTCATAGACATAAATGGCAGCCGCCAGCATGAAAATTTTCCGGTCGGCCTGCTGATCAGCCGGTTTGGACGCATAAATCTTCTGCAGTTCACGGTACTGCGCAAGCATGTCGTAGTAGCTGAACCACACGTTTTCTACCCCCGCCGAACCCGGAACGTAAAGACCGGATTGGTTGAGCCGGCCAATCGCCTGAGTATACGGATTCATCGAGAGCCGCAGAGTCGTAAAATAGTGGGTGTAGCCCGGAAGCACATACTCCCGATTGGCATACAATACGCCGGTAAATTGTTTTTCAACGGTCGACTCGGCAATTTTGGCCGGATCGGGATAGGCTTCGGCAAACTCGGACTCCTTACAGGATACGGTTCCCAGCAAAAGCCCGGCTATAAAAAGTATGGCTATTTTTTTCATTTCAGAATTTCGTTAAGATTAGAAACTGGCGCGAAGCATGACACCCATGGTCCGGAACGATGGGTTGTTCCCGGCGTTGTTGATGTTGTCCGACCATCTGGTACTGGCGTTGGTCTGTTCAGCATCCAGGTCCTTGATGGTCCGGTAGAAGAAGAACAAGTTACGGCCAAATACCGACAGCGTCAGGTTCTGGGTTCCGATTCGGCGGGTCAGGTTAGCCGGAATCCGGTAGCCCAGGGAAATTTCCCGCATTTTGATGTAGGAGTTTTCTTTCACGAACAACTCATACCGGGCATTGCCGTATTGTGGTCCACCCCAGTTATAGGTCGCATTGTAATAAACCGCCTGCGAAACCACATTGGTATTGGCTTCCCCGTTGGCCAGTACACCCTGCATCAGCATTCCGTCGTTGTAAACCACCTCGCCTTTAGGTCCGGCAGCAGCCGCGGTCTGAATACCCTTGCCATTGGCATCGATGTAATAGCTGAGTCCACCGTGTTCTTTATCCATCGCGTTCAGGCTTTCCTTCGTCAAACCGCGGGAGGTCAACCAGTTGATCCCCGTCGGCATGATGTAACCGCCAAACCGGAAATCCGCTACCAGGTCCAGGCTAAATCCTTTGTAATTCACGGTGTTGATTAAACCACCCGTCAGTTTAGGCATGGCATTACCGGCCTTGATCCAGTTGACGCCATCCAGTTGATACAAACCGTTGGTGCCGACAACAGGCTGACCGTTGGCATCTTTCAGGATTCCGTGGACGTAAATATCACCCATCGGTTGACCCACTACGGAGCGCAATTGAGCCGCATTACCGTCATAATCCGCATGGATCAGTTCCGTCGAGCTATTGGCCAGTTTTTCAACCTTGTTGCTGTTTTTCGCCAGGTTCAACGTAATGTCCCAGTTCAAGCCATTGTAGCCCGTGCTTTTGATCGGCGTCGCGTTCAGGGCCAGTTCCAGACCCTGGTTGCGCAGCGTACCGATGTTGGCCAGAACCGACCGGGCACCCGAGCTGGCGGCAATCGTCAGCGGCAGAATCTGATCGACGATCTGGGCGTTGTAATACGACAGGTCAAATCCGATCCGGTCTCTCAGGAACCGGGCTTCCAGACCAAATTCAAATTCACGCTTCTGCTCGGGACGGATTTTGTCGTTCCCGTAGGAACTGCTGATCGTCGTGTAGAGTACCGAACTTCCGCCGGTTTGCTGCAGACTCAGGTTGCCCTGGTTGTAGGCGTTGTTGGCACTGTAGATCGGTGGGTAGTTCCCCACAATTCCGTACGATGCCCGCAGTTTTCCATAGCTAACCACCGTGGGTAGTTTCAGGAAGTCACTGAAAACCAGACCCGAGTTAATGGAAGGATACGTAAAGGCGTTGTTGCCGGTGATCAAGGTAGACGTCCGGTCTCTGCGGATGGTTCCTTCCACAAAGAAGAACCCTTTGTAATCAAAATTCAGGGTTCCCAGGTACGCATCCCGGACGTACCGCTCGCGGGTATTAATACCGCCAGCCGTATTTACCGAAGACGCAACGTCGAAGAAATTCTCCGTACTCAATCCGCCGTTGGTTGAACGGCCGACAAACGTATTCAACTGCTTGTTAGCTGTATACCCCGCCATGGCGGTCAGGCTCATGTCCTGATTCAGCTTTTGGGTATAGGTCAGCAGCAGGTCTCCGTAAACGTTGTTGTACAGCTTATTGGTCATGGAAAACGATCCCGAGTACCCAAAAGCCAGCGGAATAGAGCTCCGTTGTTTGTCTTCCAGCCGTTCCGACGTGATGTCGGTTCCGATCCGGCCGCGCAGCTTCAGGTTATCCAGAATGTCGTAGTGCTGCGTAACGGCCGCGATCACGCGGTTGCTATATTCATCGTACGTATTGGCCCGGGTGCTCCACACGTAATCCCCAATATCTGATTTGAAACCGTTCCGGATGATGTTCTCATTCGGCGTCAAACTCTGGTTGGTTCCGGTTACGAACTTGTAGCCCTGGCTGGTTTGGTACTTGTTGAAATACCAGTCGGCCGATTCGAAGCGGTTCATCATCCCCGTAAAGTTGTTGATCATGCGATCCACTTTGTAGGGGCGGTTGTGCGTGTATTGATTGATGTAGTTCACCATCAAATCTGTCCGGAACTTTTTGTTGAGGCTAAAGCTCGTGTTCAGGTTCATGATGTTCTTGCTATTCTTCGCATTGTAGCTGATCATTCCGTTGTCCTGCCGGGTGTAGGAAAACCGCAGGTTGGAATTATCCGTTGCCTTGGAAATCGACAGGTTGATGTTGGAACTGCTGGCGTTCTGGAACAAATCCGCGTAGCTGTTTTTGGAAGGCGAATACGGCCGGATCACGCCGTCGAATGCCATCACCGGTTGTCCGTCGAACTTGGGTCCGAAATTGACCGTGGCACCCAGCAATCCGCGGGTATCACCCTTGCCATCGCCATTGGTGTCGTAGGAGACAAATCCATTAGCGTCTTGTCCGCCATTCGCGTAGTTCAGCATGTAACCCGGACCCCGAACATCCTGATACCGGGGCAGATACGCAATTTTGTCGACGCTGTAACTGGCGTTAAAATCAACTCCCAGTCCTTTTTTCCCTTTTCCGGTTTTGGTCGTCACCAGCAAGACGCCGTTCACGGCTTCTGAACCGTA
This sequence comes from Larkinella knui, assembly GCF_003858645.1. Taxonomy (GTDB): domain Bacteria; phylum Bacteroidota; class Bacteroidia; order Cytophagales; family Spirosomataceae; genus Larkinella; species Larkinella knui. Next base: position 33,834 of record NZ_RQJP01000003.1, read on the forward strand.
GAGGGCAGCCGCCGAAGCACCTTTCAAAATCGAGATGTTTTCAATATCGGCCGGGTTCAAATCCAGCAGACCGTTCCCGCGAATGCGCTGATCACCCCAATAATCCGTGTTCCGAACTTCACCGTTCCGAATCGGAATACCGTCCATCACGATCAAAGGCTGGGTATTGCCGGTAATGGAAGCAAAACCGCGCACACTGATGCTGACCGCGCTGGTGGCACCACCCGGCGTTGCGTTGATGACCACACCGGGCGCTTTTCCGTACAAGGCCGTAGCGAAGTTAGGAGAAGCGGTTTTAACCAAAGCGTCGTTCTTGACCACCGCCGTTGCATACCCCAGGGCCCGTTGCTCCTTGGCAACACCCAAGGCCGTAACGACCACTTCGTTGAGCATGGAGGCATCTTCTTCCAGCAAAACGTCCACCACGGAGCGGTTTGCGATGGCGACCTCTTTCGACTTATAGCCGATGAAGGAAAAAACCAGCGTTCCGTTTTTACTGGCGGAAACACTGTACTGGCCACTGGCATCCGAAGTGGTACCTGCGGATGTGCCTTTCACCACAATGGATACGCCCGGCAAAGGCTGACCATCGTTTGCCGTAACCTTGCCCGAAATCGTCTGAGCGAAGGCGGGTACACTTACTATCAGGCACGTGATAATAAGCATAAGTAGATTTTTTGCCATAGAAACAATAAGTGAAGTTGGTGTACGAGAAATTTAATACAAGATTAATAAATTATTTTAAAATATAACCGTACGATAAACAAAATATTACAAAACCCGTTAACCCATTTTTCAAGAATACACCGTAAACCTTTGGTAATGAACTATGAATAAAAATATTGCTGGCACAAACAATTTAAAAAATCACCCCATACACAAAGTATCTGAAGGAATTGCGGCTCGCTTCTAGCCTGATTTTTCGGCAATGGAATCAGTAAGTCAACTTCATCAGGCTACTATTTGCAGTCCCCGTTCACATGGATAAACCAAAAGAGGCAAGAAAGTCAGGCGAACTACCCGGAGGATAGCCGTGTCTCTTTCTTGCCTCTTTATTCTCCCTTCAATTATTCAATCGTACAAAACCGCCGTCGATGGGGTAATCGCACCCGGTATTGAAACCGGCTTCATCCGAACAGAGGTATAACGCCAGCGCGGCAATTTCCACCGGTTTTGCCATGCGGCCAATGGGTTGCGTAGCCGCCAGTTTGGCAAACATCTCGGCTTCTTTTCCGGGGTAGGTTTTAGCAATGAACCCATCCACAAACGGCGTATGGACCCGGGCGGGCGAAATGCAATTGCACCGGATATTGTGTTTTAGATAATCTTTTGCCACCGAAAGCGTCATCGATACCACCGCGCCTTTGGTCATCGAATAGGCAAACCGGTCCGGAATTCCGACGGTTGCGGCAATCGACGCCATGTTCAGCACAACACCCCCGCCGTTGGCTTTCAGGTGCGGTATTGTTGCATAGAGGCAATTGTAAGCGCCTTTGACATTGACCGTAAAAACCCGGTCGAAATCGGCTTCCGTGGTGGTTTCAACGGTTCCAATGTGCGAAATACCGGCGTTGTTCACCAGAATATTGATGGCTCCACCCGCGGCAATCCGGTCAATCACCTCGACAACCTGCGCCTGATTCGACACGTCGACGGCATGGGCGTGGGCCCGGCCCCCGCTGGTATTGATCTCCTCGGCCACCTGCCGGGCCAGATCCGCATTCAATTCCAGAATATGAACCAGCGCCCCCGCCTGCGCAAACGTCTGCGAGATGGCCAGCCCAATTCCGCTGGCGCCACCCGTGATGATGGCAACTTTATCGTTTAAGCTAAACATATGTTTTGATTGAGCGATTGAGCGATTAAGTAATTGAGTGAAAAAACACTGGATTTCCAGCCCTCTATTCACTCAATCACTCATTCACTCATTCAAAATTAATTTAAAGAGATACGCCCCGTTTCCAGGGAATGAAATCGTCCTGACCCAGTTGCTGGGCTTTGGTTTTAACTTCGCCACTGGCGAGCCGGATGACGTACTCGAGCAGTTCTTCGGCATTTTGCTCAATGGTTTCTTCACCCTCGATGATCGGGCCGCTGTCAAAATCAATAACATCCGGCATCCGGCGGAGCAGGGCGGTATTGGTCGAAATTTTAACCACGGGGCAAATCGGATTTCCCGTTGGCGTTCCCAGACCCGTCGTAAACAGGATGATGTTGGTGCCGGAACCGGCCATACCGGTGGTCGCTTCGACGTCATTGCCGGGCGTACACAACAGATTCAAACCGGGAACGGTGGCGGGTTCGGTATAATTCAGGACATCCGCAACGGGCGCAGTACCGCCTTTTTTGGCCGCCCCGGCCGATTTGATCGCATCCGTAATTAAACCGTCGCGGATGTTTCCCGGCGACGGATTCATGTCAAAACCGGAACCAACGGCTTCCGCTTTGGCCGAATAATCCTGCATGAGGTGGATGAATTTCAGCGCTTTCTCGTCCGAAACCGATCGGTTGATCAATTCCTGCTCCACCCCATTCAGTTCCGGAAACTCCGCCAGAACGGTTTTGGCACCGAGCGTAACCAGGATGTCGGACAGGTGACCGATGGCCGGATTGGCCGAAAGTCCCGAGAAACCATCCGAACCACCGCATTTTAAACCGATGGTCAAACTGCTGAGGGGCGCGGGTTTCCGTTCGAGCTTATTGGCTTCGATCAACCCCAGGAACGTTTCGCGAATGGCATTGGTCAGCATGGCGTATTCGGTGCCGTCCTGCTGTTCAAAAATCAGCATCGGTTTGTTGAATTTCGGGTTGCGTCTCCGAACTTCGTCAACCAGCATCGAGGTCTGCGTGTGCTGACAACCCAGGCTCAATACCGTGACACCGGCCACGTTGGGATTGTTGATAAAACCGGCAAACAGGCCGCACAGGGCTTCGGAATCCTGGCGCGTTCCTCCGCAACCCATTTCGTGGGTCAGAAATTTGATGCCGTCAATGTTACTAAACGGCCGTTTTACCTGGGGTTCATCGAGCGTCCGAACCATCGACGGGTCCAGAAACGCTTCCATTTTGTGAACCCGGTCAATTTCCCCGACTTTATACAGCTGGAGCATTTCGTGCACCTGCTCCCGGTAAATCTCCGACTGCGCGTATCCCAATTCCCGCTCGAACGCGTCTTTCAAAATCAGGATATTGCGGTTTTCACAAAAAACCAGCGGAACCACCAACCAGTAGTTAGCGGTTCCGACCATGCCGTCGGCCCGGTGGTAGCCCATGAACGTGCGGTTGTGCCAGGCCGACACATCGGGCTGATGCCAGGTATAGGGTTGTTTTTTCTCGATACCATACTGATCCGCATCGTGTTTCAGGTTGAATGTCGTAATCGGTTCGCCCCGTTTGATAGGTTGCGTGGCCTTTCCAACCAAAACGCCGTACATAATAACCGAGTCGCCGGTTTGCAGATCTTCGGTTACAAATTTATGCTTCACCCCAACGCCAATCGGCAGGTTGTAGGTTTGGCCCTCAAAATCAACCTGTTCGCCCGGCTGAAAATTCTGCAGAGCCACAATTACATTATCGGCGGGGTGTACTTTTAAAAGTTTATGCTGCATAGTTATGAGTGTAGGAATAACTTCCGCGGACGGATGAATCAGAATCCGGGTTTATTTCAAGAGACAAAAGTCTGTGAATTATCACTAATATTGAAATAAAAAAATCAAGATTCTTCCCTATTCATGCAAGTTTCCGGCAATCTCCTTAATCTTTTTGACCGCACCATCCGTTTCAGCCAGCTGACCATCGAGCAAGGCCGGATTCATCAAATCGACGAGTTAGGTCCCGAACGTCCCGCGGAACCGTATGTATTACCCGGTTTTGTGGATGCCCACGTCCACATTGAAAGCTCACTGCTCACACCCGCCCAGTTTGCCCGGCTGGCCGTGGTTCATGGCACGGTGGCGACGGTTTCGGACCCGCACGAAATCGGGAACGTCCTTGGAATCGCTGGTGTGGAATACATGATTACCGACGGGAAACGGGTCCCGTTTAAATTCTGCTTTGGTGCCCCCTCGTGCGTACCGGCCACCACCTTCGAAACGGCCGGAGCCGCCATTACCGTTCGCGATGTCCGCCGACTGTTGGGAATGAAAGAGATTGGGTATCTCGCCGAGATGATGAACTTCCCGGGCGTTCTGCATCAGGACCCGGACGTACTGGCTAAAATTGCGCTGGCCAGGGCGTTCAACAAGCCCATCGACGGACACGCCCCCGGTTTACGGGGCAACGATGCCCAACGCTACATCGATGCCGGAATGACCACTGATCACGAGTGTTTTACCTATGAGGAAGGGCTCGACAAAGTGCAGCGGGGCATGCATATTCTGATCCGCGAGGGAAGCGCGGCCAAGAATTTCGAGGCCCTGATTCCGCTGCTGAGTGACTTCCCCGAAAAAATCATGTTTTGTTCTGACGACAAACACCCCGACAGTTTGACCGGGGGCCATATCAATCAGCTGGTCAAACGGGCGCTGGCGCACGGACATGATCTGTTTAACGCCCTTCGGGCGGCTTGTCTGAATCCGGTATTGCATTACCGTCTGCCGGTGGGTTTGCTGCGGGAGGGCGATCCGGCCGACTTTATCGTCGTTGGCGATCTAACGGAATGGACGGTTCTTCAAACCTATATCAATGGCGATCTGGTGGCCGGGAACGGTATTTCGAAGCTGCCTGATTTGCGCAGTGAACACGTCAACCGGTTCGAGTGCGAGCCGAAAAAACCGGAGTATTTTGAAGTCGTTGCCGGTATTGCTGATCTGGATCAGCAGCCGGGGCACCTTCAAGTCATCGAAGCGCTTGACGGGCAATTGATTACGAACAATCTGTTGCTCCCTCCGACCATCGTAAACAACCGGGTCGTGGCCGATGTCGCACGGGATATCCTGAAAATAACCGTCGTCAACCGCTACCAGGATGCGGCCCCTGCGCTGGCCTTCATCAAAAATTTTGGGTTTAAAAAAGGCGCTATTGCCTCGTCTGTCGGCCATGATTCCCACAATATCATTGCCGTTGGCTGCGATGACGAAAGCATTTGCCAGGCGGTCAATCTGGTCATCGAAGCCCGTGGCGGTTTGAGCGCAGTTGCCAGTCCGGCGAATTACCATTTGCTTCCGCTTCCTATTGCCGGTTTGATGACCGATACGGACGGCTATGCGGTGGCTGAAAAGTATACCGCCATCGACCGGTTTGTGAAAGACCAATTGGGCAGCCCACTGGCTTCTCCATTCATGACCTTGTCTTTCATGGCCTTACTGGTGATTCCTTCCTTAAAACTGAGTGACCGCGGGTTGTTCGACGGCGAAAATTTCCGGTTTACATCACCCCTGACGCTCGTATAATACTAGCCGTATGCAAGCATAACAAAATAAAAATAATCCTATTTATACAAGTTTTTGTAAAAAAATGCGCCGACTTTTTTTATTACCAAGTTTTGTTAATAAGTTTACATTCTATACATAAGGTACTTTCTTTCGACCCATCCTAAACCATTATTATGCCTCGCTACCGCACCCCGTCCGGTATAGACGAAGAGCAACTCTGGGATCAGTTCCGGAGTGGCGATGAAGTAGCTTTTGCCCGGCTTTACAAAGAATATGTACAGGTGCTGTATCACTACTGCGCTCATTTCACCGCCGACCGGGCCCTCATCAAAGATTGTATTCATGACTTGTTTGTCGAATTGTGGAAACACCGGCAAACCATCGGTCAGACTACTTCGGTGCGGTTTTATCTGATGGCCTCCATCAAGCGAAAGCTGGTTCGCCATCTGAACGCCGAGATGAAATTTAGCAGTCAGGACGATGTTGAAAACGATCGGGAATGGTTACCCGGCTGTGCTCCGTCCTACGAATCGACGCTGATTTCGTTCGAAGAAGACGACCACGTCAACTCCTGCGTGGCGAAAGCCATTGAAAAACTTCCCCGCCGTCAGCGTGAGGCCGTTTATCTGCGGTATTATCAGAATCTGAGCAACGAAGAAATTTCGTCGCTGATGAAGATCAATATCCAGTCGGTCTACAACCTGATCTTCGGCGCATTGACGAATCTCAAAAAGTACATTTCGCCCGAAAAAGTGGTTCTGTAACGGACAGCGGCACCGCATCGGGGTTTTAACTATTGGTTGCCGTTTGAAGTTTAGCAGGTAAGGTTGTCTACCTTTGTAGCCTTACCCGATACATTTCAAACGGCAAATTCTCTATGAACCCCATTACCACGCCCCTACCCGAACGGATGCGCCCCCGCACCCTCGATGATGTCATTGGCCAGCGCAAACTGATCGGGCCGGGCAGTGCACTACGCCGGGCTGTCGAAGCCAACCGCATACCGTCCATGATTTTGTGGGGTCCGCCGGGCGTGGGCAAAACCACACTCGCCCAACTCATTGCGGAGGCCACCAAACGTCCCTTTTATAGCTTAAGTGCCGTTAGTTCAGGCGTTAAAGAGGTGCGTGACGTACTGAGCCGTCCCTCGGGGCTGTTTCCTCCAATTGTTTTCATCGACGAAATTCACCGCTTCAACAAAAACCAGCAGGACGCGCTGCTCGGGGCCGTCGAAAAAGGAACGATTACGCTCATTGGGGCGACTACCGAAAATCCATCGTTCGAGGTTAACTCGGCCTTGTTGTCGCGTTGTCAGGTATACGTTCTCGAATCGCTCGGCGTTGATGAGCTAAAACAACTCGTCGATAATGCCCTGCTGAAAGACAGTTATCTCAAAGAAAAACAGATTACGGTCGCATCCTACGATGCGCTGATGCGGCTTTCGGGGGGTGACGGCCGGAAGCTCCTGAACTTGCTGGAGTTGGTGGTTACATCCCGGCCTGACAATCAGGCGATGACCATCGACGATGAACTGGTGACAACCGTTGCCCAGCACCAGATTGCCCGGTACGACAAATCCGGCGAGCAGCACTATGACATCATCTCGGCGTTCATCAAATCCCTGCGCGGCAGTGATCCCAACGCGGCTTTGTACTGGATGGCCCGGATGCTCGTAGCGGGTGAAGACCCCGTATTCATTGCCCGGCGCATGCTGATTCTGGCGTCGGAAGACATCGGCAATGCCAACCCGACGGCCATCATCATGGCCACCAACGCCCTGCAGGCGGTTAAAGTCATCGGTTATCCGGAATGCCGGATTGTCTTGTCGCAGGTAGCGGTTTATCTGGCGACCTCACCCAAAAGCAACGCCAGTTATGTGGCCATCAACGAAGCATTGGCTTTGGCCGAACGGACTTCCGACCAACCCGTACCGCTGCACTTGCGGAATGCGCCCACAAAGCTGATGAAACAGATTGGGTATGGCAAAAACTACCAGTATGCGCACGATTTTGAGGGAAATTTTGTGCCCCAAAACTTTTTGCCTGACGAACTGAAAGGAACAAAATTGTATGAGCCGGGGCAGAATGCGCGTGAAAACGAAATTCGCAAGCAGTTGCAACGCTGGTGGGGTGATTGGTACGACTATTGAGTCAGCGAACGGCTGGATCGGCGAAAAAAAAGCGGTTCACGGCCGTTTTCAGCATTATAACTGTGAATGGAACGGAGCAGAACGATGAGGAGAACCACATCAAACAATTGCCAGGTTTGACGCGTAAATATTTCATCGACGATTCTTACGTTTACTTTAACGATACCAAATAAGGCCCAAAGCCATTTATAAAAATAACGCGGGTTGTCACTTTGGGCTTCCCGAATGAAAAGAAAGACAAATCCCAAACAAAAAACGACGCCGGCCACCTGGTAAATTTTGAAAGGCCAGACCGGACTTACAACGAAGAATATCAGTATGGCACTCATTCCAAAAATCAGCCATTCTCCAATCGTTGGCTTGCGGAGGAAGAGTCCCCAAACACGTTTCTTTTTCATTCTTCCAGTTGGTGAGATAAACGCCCACATTCTTTTTGAATGTAATAACATGAAATTGGAGCATATCAATCTACTATTTTAGCGAATGGAACTAAATGGTTACATCACTTTTGCCCTGAATGCGGGTTTAGGCAGAATTAAGCTCTCCTAATAGCGGCTTCCGCTGCCTCCACCGCCAAAGTCACCGCCCCCAAATTGCATCCCTCCCGGGGGTCCTAAATTCCCGGAAGCGGCCTGCGTGGTGGATATTATCCCGGCATTGCCTGCCAATTCGGTTGGCGAATCCTCATCGGGTCGATCGGTAAAACCATTTCTTGGTACACGCAGATAGCGAATCAGGTAACCGGCCCCCAAAATGAGCAGAAAACCATTGATTACCAGATAAGTTTCCAGCGAAAACATCGGATGAAAATAACGCCAGGTAGCCAGTGCCAGTCCCCATCCTATGGCGCTCATGATCAACAACGGTCGTTCTTTCTGCCGAAACCCCAGGTAAAACAACGCCATTGGAACAACCATCGTTAATGTCCAGAAAAAACCGGCCCACGCAATCTCGGGCGCTTCGGCTGGCCGCTTGTCCATCATCCAGAAATTCAGTTCGCGCACGGCAAAGTAGTTGCAACTGACCAGTAACAGACTCAGCGACAGCCATTCCAGCAAAACAAAATTGTCCCGCCAGTAGATCAGTTCGTCCCGGTTTTCAACCAATCGTGCCAGCGCATACAGTCCGGTCGACACGCCCATAAGCACAAACGGCAGGAGTTGTGTCCCAAATGAAAACTCCAGTATATAGTCAAAAATGGCCGTTACAAGCGTTCCGAATGCCGCCAGTGTCAGGAGCAAATCGCTGTAATACCAGACACCCAGCAGAACAATAGGCAGTATGATCAGACAATAGTGCCAGAGTGGCCAGTGATCCGGAAACATTCCAACGATGCCCACGGTTACCAGCGCAATGGCCGCGATAACCAGCGCATTGTCGGTGCCGGAGCGATAGTGCTTTCGGCTATTGATCAGGTGACCCGCCAGCAGGCCAACCGCAATGCCAAAACCGATATTGAAGAAATGATAAAAAGTCTCATTATCAAACAGTTTGGATAGTAGGGTGGCCAACAGAAAATAGCTTCCACTCACGGCTACGATTGAAAATACGAACAAACCGACTTCGATAAATCCGTTGGATTCATGAAATCCAACCGGAAACTTTTCGCGGATCTCCTGCATTTTCCCGTCGTCCAGCAAACCCTGCCGCTGCCAGCGTGCAACCTGTTCTAACAGGTATTTATTGCGAACCCAGGTCTCGTTATACGCTTTCATCCGTTCGTTCTTTTCTCGTTTCGATACAGCCCTCAGACTTTCCGGTGGGCCGATAAATAAGCGGTGATGCCAATACCGGTCACAATCCAGTACAGATAGGTAGCTTCGTCGCGCAGCTGTAAATAATGAAAAACCAGATAGGTTGCGCCAATATATCCGTAAAAGGTGCTCATCAACACAAAAAGAAACGAGTGTTCGCGTCGCGCATACCAGTCAAAACTGATACAAGCTACTGCCAGGGAAACGGCAAACACGGGGTGATATTCTTTAAAATTGAACAAGCCCGCAACCAGAGCGACCAGCACAAGATTGCCTGCGAAAGTCAATATGGTACTGGTGAAATGCGGTTTAATCCGTCGGCGGTCCAGAACCAGCGCAGCGACCACGAGTAAAATGCCCAGGGCCAAGGCCGAGAGCAGTACGTTCATGTCTTTCAGATTCCCTTTAAAGTAAAACTCCAACGGCCGGACCGTCACGCCAATCCACGATAGTAAGGCGGTTAGCCCCATGGCCAGCACACCCCGATGATCGAACAGGTAGGCGAGTGTCAGAAACAGGATGGCCGGCAGAAAAGTTACCAGACCATACCGGGTTCCGAAAATGGTATATTGATACTGAAGGTAGCCTTCCAGAGTCAGAAAAAGCAGGCAGCCCAGCAGCAGTGCATAATCGCCGAACGACGAACGGCTGTAGGAACGGTCCGTTGTAAAAGGGCCTTTATACCGGCTGGCAAAGGCAAAACAGGCGGCACACAGCACCGCCAAAGCCAAAATGAGCAGGTTATGACCGATCTGGTCGATGTATCGGTAGATGAGCCAACCGGTTCCCGTCGTAAACAACAGAATTCCGACATACAGCAACGATCGTAATTCCCAGTGTACTGAAAACAGTTTTTTATCTTCAACCGATTGGATAACAGCGCGTTGTTTCCCGTCGAGCAAGTGTTGATCAGCCAGTTCCTGCAATACCCTTTTCGGGGACATATTAGTCAAAAATAGTGTTACTGTTTATAACGGTAAAGATGTAGAAATGGATTGAAAAAAGAGCGGAAAGGAAAGTGCGCAAAAGCAATTGAAACTCCTTTTTCCCCTCTCCTACTGAAAAACTATGGCAACAAAACCGCAACCGGTTGAATTACCTCCGAAATATTACCTGGATTATTTCCGTTACCTGACCGGTTTTGTCGGTCGCCTGTATGGTCATTTACTAATTGAATCCGAACGGGAATTCATTCGTCGCTTTGAAGCGCTAACCGAGGATGCCCAGTGCCTGTATGTACGGTTTAGCAACCGCAGAGGCACTTTTTTTCGGGTTCAAAAATTGCAGTACAAGGAAATCGATGACCTGCCGGCAGCCGTGGGCGAACTACTCATCCACGGTTTTATCGAGCGGTTGAATCCACACCATGAGCTGCTGGGCGACGAAGTTCTGAACACGTTTACCAAACCCGAATTGCTGGAACTGCTGCCCCTGGAACCGGAAGAACTGAAACCGCTGGGCAAGGCGAAGAAAGAAAACATTGTGCGGTATAGTTTGCACGAACTGGATTTCGCACGGATCGTTGAAAGCCTGACCCGGTATGAGACGGTGGTGAAGCCCAATTTTGATGCCGAAGTGATGATGCTGAAATACCTCTTTTTTGGCAATCGTTCCGGCGATATGAGCGAGTTCGTGATCCGCGATTTGGGTATGGTAACTTTTGAACGGTATGACGAATCAAAGCTGACAGCCCGGTTTGCAAATCGCAAGGAAGTGGAAGACAAACTGTTGATTTCGCTCACCAATGAGGAATTTCACGAGTTGAGGGATTCGGTGACGCCACCCGAAGATGTGTTCAACTGGTTTATGAACTGGGATGAGTCCCGGCCTGAACTCAGCGAAATTGCCAAACCGGGGTATGCGAAACTGGTGGCGCACGTCGGCGGTTTTCTGGAACGGCAGAAAATGCCGGAACAGGCTATGCAGGTCTATAACCTGACCGACCGTGTTCCGGCCCGCGAACGACGCGCGCGCTTGTTGTTCCGATCGGGCCTGACGGAGGAAGCCCTGGCACTTTGCGATGAAATGGCGCTGAACCCACAGAACGCCGATGAGCGGTATTTTGCCAATGATTTTCGGGAGAAAATTCTGAGTGCAGGAGAGAAAAAACGCAGCCGGAAAGCAACTACCCGGTTTTTGTCGGATGCCGAAAGTGTCGGTATCCCGGCCATCTACCGGCACCACGTCGAAGCGGGGGTGATGAATCACTTTCTGGAAACCGGCTGGGATGCGGCTTTTACCGAAAATTATCCGTGGCGCGGGCTGTTTGGACTGGTCTTCTGGGACATCATTTACGACGCCAATGTGCAAGCCATCCACCATCCGCTGCAACGAACTCCGTCGGATTTCTACCTGCCCGATTTCTACGTAAAACGGGAAGATCTGTTAAAAAAACGCCTGGTAGAGTTGAAGACGCGCGAGGACTGGAAGAAACACATTGAAACGGTTTTCTTCGAAAAATACGGGATCACCAACGTGCTGGTCGACTGGAACGAGGAGCTGCTGAGTCTGAATCTTCAGATGGTCGATCTGCTGGAACCCGCGCAACTGGGGCTGGTTATGCTCGAAATATCGCGAAATCTGCGCGAAAACACGCGCGGTTTTCCGGATTTGCTCGTCTGGAACGAGCAGGGTGAGTATGAGTTCATTGAAGTAAAATCGCCCACCGATCACCTGGGCGCGCAGCAATTGCACTGGCTGGAGTTTTTCCAGCTCATTGGCGTCCGATCGCGGGTGTTACGGGTGATCTGGACCGCTTAGGAGTTAAATAGTTAAGAATGAAGAGTTAAGCGTTGGCTGACGCAAGTTGTTCTTCATTTTTAACTCTTCACTCTTAACTAATTAACTCTTCACTCCTTAACTCCTTCCAGCTCTTAGGAAAACCGGAAACCGCACTTCCCGTTCGTCGTTTCCCCACGCGGTTTTGAGCTGATCGGCCACCCACAAAACCGGATCATTTCCGTGCTGGCGGATGTATTTCTGCACACTCGACCAGGTTCGGAGGTAATTCAGGAAGCGATCCAGATCCCAGTTTCGCCGGATCGTGAAGTCCCGGTATTCGATCTGGTCGAATGGGAAGGGAATCCGGGCGTAGTGGTCTTCGACGTGTTTTCGGTTATCATCCCAGTAAGGACCGACGATGTTGTCGTAGAAATGGTAGAAAACCGGATCAGTTACCGGATCGATCTGCGCCATTCCATACCCCCATTCGGCCAGAATACCGCCCGGTTTTAACACCCGCCGGGCCTCCTGATGAAACGTATCGGTGTCGAACCAGTGCAAAGCCTGGGCGACGGTTATCAAATCAAAACAGTGGTCAGGAAAAGGCGTTTGCTCGGCGGGGCAAACCGTATACGTGATGTTGGGCTTCTGAACGGCTTGTTTCAGTTGCTGTTCACTGATGTCAGTGGCGGTTACGTCCTCAAAATAAGCCGATAACGCACTGGCAACCTGACCGTTGCCCGTAGCACAATCCCAGGCTGTCGTGCGGGTAGTCACCAGAGGTACCAGGAAATCATACAATTCGGAAGGATAATCGATGCGGTAGTGCGCATATAGATCTGCATGGCCTGAAAAGCGGTCGATGGTTGCCATTCGTACTGTTGTTTTGTTATTTTTGCCTAATTATCGTTCGTCTCGGTTAAACTTTAGACAAAGTACCGTGTCTAAACCAAGATATTTGTCGAAAAAGCCGGTAGAGTGTTGGCGTATATTAGCATTGCCGTATAACTTTGGTGGCCCAATAACGGTTGTTTATCTTAACTCATTAAGCTTTTAATCGAATTTACATGAAAAAAACGTTTGGAATGCTCATTGCGGTCGCACTGACCGCAGTTATTTTCGTCGGCAAGGCTCAAGCGCAGACCGTAATACCGGAGGATGTGAAAGCCTTACTTCAGAAAAATATCTGTCTGGCTTGTCATAACCCGGACACCCGTTTGGTTGGGCCCCCTTACAAAGAGGTTGCAAAGAAAAAATATACGGACGCGCAGATTGTTGAGCTGATTTATGAGCCAAAACCCGAACACTGGCCGGGTTATCCGCCGATGGCAGCGTTGAAAAACGTACCGAAAGACGAAGCGCTGAAGATTGCGGCCTGGATTAATTCATTGGATGGTGGTTCGAAAAAAGCACCCGCCAAAAAACCGGCTACCAAGAAGAAGGCGTAATAATTACTATCGTAAACAACGAAATCCCCGCTTTTGGCGGGGATTTCGTTGTTTACAGGGTTTTGTTTTCAGTTGCTTCGAGGACTATTTTAAGAGAAACGTCAGCGTAGTTTCCAGAAATATGGAAACCGGGTAGCTTTACCTGATCAAAACTAGCTTTGCCATTTGAGACCTACCGCTACTGCCCTTGTTTCCTTTCGTGGATTCGCAAAAAACGGGGCCTAAAACCCTTCATCGACCGGTGGCTCATTGTCACTGAAAATCCGCTGCCGGACGGCTTCGTATAACACGACCCCCGTAGCCACCGACACGTTCAGGGATTCGACCTGTCCCACCAGCGGAATGCGGGCGTGGTGGTCGGCCAGGCGCAGTAGCTCGTCCGAAATTCCGTCGTCTTCCGACCCCATGATGATGGCTGTCGGGCCCGACATGTCAATTTCGTAGAGGTAATTATCGGTTTTCTCAGTACAGGCAACGATTTTGATGCCCGACTCTTTCATGTATTTCAGGGTTTCTTCCAGATTGACTTCGCGGCAAACCGGCAAATGACTCAAGGCGCCCGACGAGGTTTTCATGGCATCGGAGTTGATCAGGGCCGCGCCCCGCGCCGGAATGACAATACCCTGAGCACCAGCGCATTCGGCCGTCCGGGCAATGGCACCAAAGTTACGTACATCCGTGATCCGGTCGAGCACCAGCAAGAGGGGCACCTGTCCTTTTTCGTAGACACCAACGATCACATTCGAGAGTTTGGCGTAAAAAATCGACGACACGAAGCAGATCGCCCCCTGGTGGTTTTTCCGCGTAATCCGCTCCAGTTTTTCAACCGGTACCCGCTGAATGGTTACACGCCGTTCAAAAGCGAGTTGCTGAATCTCGGGAAAACTGCCTTCTTTGACCAGATAAAGCCGGTCGATGTCTTTCCCCGAACGCAGAATTTCGGTGACCGACTGAATGCCAAACACCATCTCATCGCTGGCGTACTGTTTGGGCTTTTTAGTATGATACGTGTTTACTCGCGAATTGCTCCGGTTCTCCATGCTTCGACTACGGGATACCAGACGGGTTGATATTCGACATATCGCACCAGTTCATAGTGATCCTCAACAAATTGATTAGGTTTTCGATTAAAGGTAAAATTAATTTCCGACACATTGGCCCGCTGGTTATACACCCACACTTCCCGATCGCGGCTACGCTGAACGCGATCGGGTGGCCCCAGCACGATGTAGATCATGCCTTTGTCGGTTTTCCAGCCTTCTTTGTAGGTGGTAAAAAGCCGGTTTGCTTCCTCTACCCGTCCGTAATAGGCCCGAATTGCCCCTTTTGCCAGATTTTGATCACCGGCCATCAAGGTCAGCCAATACCGGTCGAGCGCCTTTTTGAAATCCGCAGCGGTATTCAGGCTGTTGATTTCGGTGCTGGTACTAACGTACATAATGGGCTTGATCAGTTTTTCGGGCCGGGTTAGTTTCGGAAACCGATGATCGGCTACCACCAGACCCAGCCCATAGGCATCGGCGGTATCTTCCAAAAAATAATACAGTCCTTCTTCGGGCAGCGAAAACGGCTGATTCGTCATAACCGTCATGGCCGTATCGACACCCAGGACTTTGGGGGCCGGGCGTGGTGTGGTGTTCATCGGCGACTGGGCCGGATCGAAATCGTGCCGATACCGGTACAGATGCAGCGATTTTGAAACCGCACCTTCAACATCCCGAATGATAATGGTGTCACCGGCATTCACAAAGTGCTGTTGTTGAGGCAGTTTTGATTTGGGATTGAAAAGAGCAAAGCGATCACTCAGTTTGACGGCCTTAAACCGGATGGGCAGATCGTTCAATACTTTCCGCCCGCTACTGATCTCGGTAACTTCGGCCAGCATAACCCCATTGATCGCGTTGGCGGGCTTTTTGACGTCAAAAAATATCGTCAATACATCCCCGGCTTCGGGAGACGTCTCCCGGACAACCGACTCGGCGGTGAGCGGAACGTTTCCGTAGGCTAACCGCTCCCGGCTGTTATAATCCGGATAAACAACGTAGTTGAGCATAAACCGGGATGTAAAGTCTTCCACCGTGGCCGGTTCGTTGCCTTTCCGAACCATCAGGTTCATATACACCCTGACCGTAGAAGAATCTTTTCCCAGAAAGCGTCCTTTCGTAGACACCACCCGCCAGCCAGCCGGCGTTGGCTGAGCCGCCGGTTGCGAAGGCGCCGGAGCTGACCGGGGAGCCGATTGGTCGGCAGTTCGCTCGGTTTGTCTGGACTTTATTTCGGCTTGTTTGCTGCGCTTCCCGGAAGCGCAGGCACCCAGTAAAGCCGCACAGAGTAAGATAATTGCTATTCTCATACTGATAGAATTCTGTTCTCAATTAAAACGAACAAAACGCTCAATCCCGTCAATTCCAATTCGTTTTTTCAAAGCTTCTACAAATGAAGTAACTTTACCGAAAAAGAACTATGATGAAAGTGATTATTATGGGGGCCATGATCGATACATTACTAGTTACCAACCGGTTGAGGAAGGATATAATTCATTCAGGCTTCTAATATTCTTTTCACCGTAACCATCGTTCAGGGAACAATATGTATAAAACGACTGAAATTACCTCTGCCGAAATTGCATCCGACAATCCTGTTCATCAGCGGTTGTTGTTTCCGTATGTCGAAGCCGCCAAACTGGTCCGTGGCAAGGTGCTGGAAATCGGATGCGGCTGGGGACGCGGACTCGAACTGCTCACGCAGACGGCGGATCAGTATACAGGTATCGATAAAAACGATGAATTGATTCAATCACTTCGTCAGGAATATCCCCAGGCTACCTTTATTCAGGCCAACATTCCACCGTTGAGTGGTTTGGCCGACAATAGCTTCGATTTCATTGTTACGTTTCAGGTAATCGAACACATTCAGAATGACGATCTATTTGTGAAGGAAGCCTTTCGGGTGCTGAAACCCGGCGGAACGCTGCTGCTGACGACGGTCAATCGTCTGTTTTCGTTAACCCGCAATCCGTGGCATGTGCGGGAATATACGGCGGACGAATTAAAGAAATTGCTGTTGCGGTATTTTCCAAAGGTCGACACGCGGGGTATTCATGGCAACGGAAAAGTGATGGCGTATTACGAGCAGAACAAGAAATCCGTTGAACGAATCACACGGTATGACGTTCTGAATCTGCAACACCGGCTGCCCCGCTGGATGCTTCAGGTACCGTATGATTTACTCAACCGACTGAACCGGAACAAGCTGCTGGAGCAGGACGGCCTGGCCGCCGAAATTCAGCATACGGATTACGTAGTGACCAATACGCCCGCCGAAAGTCTGGACTTCTTTTATCTGGCGAAGAAATAATCCGGTTTTATTCCCGCTTACTACCGACCAGCCCGTCTTGTTTTACTCCGGAGGAGTACCCTGTTAATAGCCAAACAGGGCCAGCAAAACCGATTTTTGGCTATTAACAGGGTACTCCTCCGGAGTAAAACAAAACTGGTATTTGGTGGATCGTGGCAAAACCAGGGCAGAGATCTCACTCCTTACCCGCCCGGTTGGCCTGCTTGATGGCCTGTCCAATTTCATCCCACTGCTCCGACGTGACATCTTCCAGGTGATTGAATTCACCAGCCGATAACACCTCCCCCCCGTCGATGGTGATGCATGCGCCGGTGACGTAAGCCGAATAATCGGACAATAAATAAGCGGCAACGTTGGCCAGTTCCTGGTGCTCGCCCACGCGTTTGAGCGGAATGCGACTGATGGGGTCCATCATCTTGACCAGCGGCTCGGGAAAAAGGCGGTCCCAGGCGCCTTTGGTAGGAAAAGGGCCGGGCGCAATAGCATTCAGCCGAATACCGTATTTCGCCCACTCGGCGGCCAGTGATTTAACCAGAATCAGAGCTCCTCCTTTTGCCACTGCCGACGGCACGACGTAACCAGAACCCGTTGTGGCATAAGTGGTTGAGATATTTAAAACCGTACCCGGAATCTTGTTTTCGATCCAGTATTTACCCACTGCCAGCGTGAAGTAATACGTTCCCCGCAACACAATATCGACCACTACATCGAAGGCTTTATACGATAGTCGCTCGGTCGGACTGATAAAATTTCCCGCCGAGTTATTCAGAAGCGCGTCAATCCGACCGAAACGTTCGACGGTTTGGGCAATGACCAGCTCAATTTCCTGCGGATTGCGGACGTCACAGGCCAGTGGCAGGACCTGACCGCCGGTTTCGTTCATCAGCTCGGCAGCTGCGGCTTCCAGCACCGGCAATTTACGGCTGCAAATCACGATATGGGCGCCCAGTTGCAAAAAATACCGGGCCATCGATTTCCCGAGCCCCGTGCCGCCACCGGTAACAATAATTGTTTTATCTTTCAACGCGCCTTCGCGAAGCATGCCTTCCGCTTTTATCATAACAAGTCGATCTTTTTTAGTCCAGAGTTGTGGTTAAGGTACAAAGTTGCATTATTACGCTACAAACCATACACCTTCACCCGAAACTATTCATTAATTTCGTATCTAAATCACATTCCTATGCATCCGGAAACACTCGCGATTTATCAAAGCCGTATAGCCGACGCAAACGCCGGGGCTGTTGCTCCGCCCCTATCGCTCAGCACCACCTTTGAACGCGATGCTGACGGAACCTTCCCGCACGGACACATTTACGGACGCACCAGTAATCCGAATCGGGATGCCCTCGAAGCGGCTCTTGCCCAACTCGAAGGCGGCTTTGCCGGTCTGGCATTCAGTTCAGGACAAGCCGCAACGATGACGCTGCTGCTGGCCTTGCGGCCGGGCGATCACGTCATTCTCGGTGATGATGCGTATCACGGAACACCGGCTTTGCTCGAAGAGCTTTTTCACCCGTGGGGGCTGACGTATACCCGGGTCGATTTTACGGACCTGGAAGCAATTCGTAGTTCCATTCACGAAAACACGCGCCTGATCTGGATCGAGACGCCCTCCAATCCGCTGCTTAAAATTGCGGATATTCAGGCTATTGCAGACATGGCGCATCAAGCCGGGGCGTGGTGTGCCTGTGATAACACCTGGGCGACACCGATTTTGCAACGCCCTCTCGATCTGGGCTGCGATGTGGTAATGCATTCGACCACCAAGTACATCGGAGGCCACAGTGATGTGCTGAGTGGAGCGTTGATTTTTAAAGAAGACGGTGATTTTTACCAGCAGGTTCGGCGGTATCAAACCCTGGGTGGTGCCGTTGCGGCCCCGTTCGATTGCTGGATGCTGTTGCGGGGTATTAAAACCCTCACAACCCGGATCAGGGCGCAGTCGGCGACGGCTTTAAAACTGGCGGAATTTCTGAACCAGCACCCGGCGGTTGAAGCCGTCCACTATCCGGGACTGGAAAACCACCCGGGCCACGCCATTGCGCAGCAACAGATGGCGATGTTCGGGGCCATGTTGTCCGTTCAAATCCGCGGAAGAGCGGAAGCGGCCAGGGCAGTTGCAGGACGGGTACAGCTTTTCATCCGCGCAACGAGCCTCGGCGGAATCGAGAGCCTGATCGAACACCGGGCGTCCGTAGAAGGCCCCAACTCCACTACACCGCAAAACCTGCTGCGAATTTCGGTGGGTCTGGAACACGCGGACGATTTAATAGCCGATTTAGAGCAGGCCTTATCGCCAGCCAGCCATTAAATCACGACCAGGCGGTTTTTCAGCTGCGTCAAACTTTCACTAAGCGCCCAAAGCTGCGTGGCATTGTACTTACTTTGAGCGGCTGCGCTGGGCGTTTTGGGTTTGCATTTCGCAAAATACAAGCCCGTAACTTTTTCTACCTCCGGCGAGGAAGCCAGGTAAATACTGGTTTCGGCTCCTTTTTCCGGGCTGATGAAGAAGGGGCGCATCAGGTTAAATACAAATCCCTGAAGATTGCTATAATTCTGCCCGAAGTTGGTTTTAACAACGCCCGGGTGCAGGCAATTCGAGGTAATGCCGTCGTCGGCCAGACGGTCGGCTAGCTCTTTGGAAAACAAAATATTACAGAGTTTGGAGGCCCCGTAGGCTTTCATGCCGTCGTACTTCCGGGGTTTGGCCAGTTCATCCATTTTAAAACCGCCATCCCAGCGATGCGCTTCTGAAGACACCGTTACAATCCGCGCATTCGTGCCTTTTCGGAGCAGGTTTAGCAGCATATTGGTCAGCAGAAAAGGTCCGAGGTGGTTGGTGGCAAAGCTCAATTCAATGCCTTCGGGCGAATACTGTTCCTTTTCAATGTATAACCCGGCATTATTCACCAGCACATCGAGCCGGTCGTAGCGGTCGGTGATTTCGCGGGCCGCCTGAAGTACCGACGACTGGCTGGCGATATCGCACCAGACCAGATCGACATGACCCGTTTTGCTGACACTTTTGATCTCCTGACGAACGGGCCGGGCTTTTTCCAGGTTGCGGGCCAGCATGATGATATCAAAACCTTTTTTGGCTAATTCTAAAGCCGTTATTCGACCAATTCCGGAATTGGCGCCCGTAATGAGGCAAGTGCGCGATGGATTCATACGATTCGTTTATTAAACCGTAACGATCTGAGGAAGGGAGAAGTTTTGAAAGAGTGCCGGAGACCAGGCAATACTAACGCGTGAACGCTGAATAATGAAACCGTCGTTCTTCGCTACGCAGCGTTCACGATTCTTAAGGATTATTTCACGGCTTCCTGCTCACGCTTGAATAATTCAACCAGCGTATCGACCACGTAGTCCACTTCTTCCACGGTATTGTATTTGCTGAATGAAAACCGGATGGCGCCCCGGTCGGGATCATTGTGGGGAAGCGCCGACAGAACGTGGGAGCCGAGGTTGGAGCCGCTGGTGCAGGCGCTGCCGCCCGAAGCCGAAATTCCGGCGATATCCAGGTTAAACAACAGCATATCGCTCATTTCGGAAGAAGGCAGACTCACGTTCAAAACCGTATACAAACTAGCGGGAAGGCTGGCCGAAAGCCCATTGAACGAAACGCCTTCGAGCCGTTCGCGGAGTTGGTCGATCATCCGGCTTTTCAAACTTTCGATATACCGGCGGTGGCTTTCCATTTCGGTGTAAGCAATTTCCAGCGCTTTGGCCAGCCCCACAATACCGTACACGTTTTCCGTTCCCCCGCGCATGTTGCGCTCCTGTGAACCGCCGTGAATAAACGGGTGAATGGGGCCTCGTCCGGATTTGGTATTGGCGTTTACATACAGAAAACCAACCCCCTTCGGACCGTGAAATTTGTGAGCAGACCCAACGATGAAATCGACCGGAAGTTTTTGTAAATCATGGCGATAGTGGCCCATCGTCTGCACTGTATCGGAATGAAACACGGCTTTGTATTCCCGACACAGTGTACCGACGGTTTCCAGATCGAGGAGGTTACCGATTTCATTGTTGCCGTGCATCAGCGACACGAGCGTGTTCGGATTAGCGCGGAGTAATTCGGCCAGATGGGCCAGATCGATGCGGCCATTTTCGTCGACATCAACCAGGCTCAACTTTACAATACCGTGTTTATCAAGATGTTCCAGCGTATGAAGAACAGCATGGTGTTCGAGCGGAGACGTGATGGCGTGCGTCAGTCCGTAGGTTTCGATGGAACTACGGATGGCGGTATTATCAGCTTCGGTGCCGCCGGATGTGAAGAAGATTTCCGCCGGAGACGTATTGAGCAGCGTGGCCACGGTTTTCCGGGCCCGCTCGATGGCCGTACGAACTTTTCGTCCGTGCGAATGAATCGAAGAAGGATTTCCGAATTCCTCGGTCATCAGAGGAAGCATGGCTTCCAGCACCTCCGGGTCGAGTCGGGTGGTGGCTGCATTGTCAAAGTAAGCGCGCATGAGATGTCGTGTAATACCCGGCAAAGGTACTAAATTATCAATCGACACGCCCGGTTTGTTCCCTTCGTGCTGATTATAACTTGGCCGCAATCACCTCTTTAATGTCCGAAATGATTTTATTGGCTAAATAATCCGCCGTCGAAAGCGTGTCCGACTCGGAGTAAATCCGGATGATGGGTTCGGTATTGGACTTCCGCAGATGAACCCATTCTTTATCGAATTCGATCTTCACACCGTCGATGGTATTGATCGGATTTCTGGCGTATTTGGTCTTGATCCGATCCAGAACCGCGTCGACGTCGATGTCGGGGGTTAGTTCAATTTTATTTTTGGAGATGTAATAGTTGGGGTAGGTCCGGCGCAACATGGATACGGATTTGCCAAATTTGGCCAGGTGCGTCAGGAACAGAGCAATGCCAACCAGCGCATCGCGGCCCAGGTGCAAATCCGGATAAATAATACCGCCGTTGCCTTCGCCACCGATCACCGCATCGACTTTCTTCATCATTTCTACGACATTGACTTCACCCACGGCGGAAGCCGAATGTTTACCACCGTATTTCTGGGTGACATCGCGCAGGGCCACCGTCGACGACAGATTCGAAACCGTATTGCCCGGTTTTTCGTCGGCAGCCCGGTTTTTCAGAACGTAATCGGCAACGGCCACCAGCGTATATTCTTCACCAAAGGGCGAGCCGTCTTCACAGATCAGCGCCAGTCGGTCGACATCCGGATCAACCACGATGCCCAGGTCGTATTCATTTTTCTCGATTTCGACAATGATATCACGCAGATTTTCGGGTAGCGGTTCCGGGTTGTGCGCAAACTGGCCCGTCGGTTCGCAATGCAACCGATGAATCGATTCTACGCCCAGGGCTTCCAGCAGCATCGGCACAACAATCCCGCCGGTTGAGTTCACGGCATCGACGATCAGTTTAAATTTCCGGGCGGCAATGGCTTCTTTATCGACCAGCGGCAGAGCCAGAATGGCGTCAATGTGTTTTTGCAGCCAGGAATCGTCCGTTCGATAACTTCCCAGCTTCTTCACCTCAACAAAATCAAACGATTCCGACTCGGCCAGAGCCAGCACGTCGGCGCCGTTTTCTTCGGAAATAAATTCACCTTTTTCGTTCAGTAACTTGAGCGCATTCCACTGGATCGGGTTGTGACTGGCCGTCAGGATAATACCACCAGCTGCTTTCTCGCCCACGACGGCCAGTTCAACCGTCGGCGTAGTCGATAAACCCAGATCAATCACGCTCAGCCCCACGCCCTGCAACGTGGCGGCCACTAATTTTGAAACCATTTCGCCCGACAACCGGCCGTCCCGTCCGATCACGATCGTGCGATTATCGGGATGCCGTTGCCGAATCCATTGTCCATAGGCGGCCGCAAACTTCACTACATCCAAGGGTGTAAGGCCATCGCCACTACGCCCACCAATTGTTCCGCGAATACCGGAAATCGACTTAATTAATGCCACGTTGAAAAAATTAAAATACGGGATGGCTTGACTGTCAGGCCGTTCTGGTTATTAACCGGTGAAGATGAGTAGACCGCTGATCGTGCTGACCACCTGGTTACCCCGTTCAACTGGTAAAAACCGGTTCACCCATTTGAAGCCATTGAAACAAATATAGTTCCTTTTTTCTATCCGCTCCCTATTCGCTTCCGGTTATCGAAAGCGTTACAGTCATCGCCGAACGGGCTTGCCCCCGAAATGTTCCGGCCAGGGGTGCCAGCCGATCATGAAAAAAAGAAGCACCCAGAAAAATGTGATTGTTGACCACAACGGTGCCTTCCGTGGGGTCGAAACCGCGCCAGCCCGCACCGGGCAGGTAAACCTCCGCCCAGGCATGGAGTTCGTGTTCCTGCTGCGGATCACCGTAGAGATAACCACTCACAAACCGGGCGGCCAGGCCAAGGCTCCGGCATGCCGCAATGTACAAAACCGCATAATCGCGGCACGATCCTTTGCGTGAAATCAGGGTCAGTTCGGCCGAGGTTGCCGGACCAACATCCCGCGTTTCGTACACGTAATTGTTGCAAATCGTCGTACAGAGATGCGACAGAAAAGGGACGGTTTGCCATTTGGCTTCCGACGCAATCTGACGGGCATATTGCTCGACGAGCGTCGTTACCGCGGTGCGTTCCAGATACGGTTCCAGCAGTTTGCGGTCGGCGTCGGAATAATTGAACGGTATTCGCTGGGTTTCAAAGGGGAACAGAAAAAAATCGTAAGCATTGTAGAGGGCCGACTCAATTTCCATTTCGGCCCGAACCACCAGCGACTCGGTTTGGCTGGTAAAATAGATAACCTGCTGCGTGTTGCCTTCGATGTCGACATTGCTGACCAGCTTACTGGGCTGTGGGTCAATTTGCAGCACATAGTCGTTCAATCGTTGGTGCGGATAAATTTTGGGGTATAAATACAGCGTGTGCGGGTCCAGAGATACCGCTGCTGAATAGTCATACCGGAGTTCATGCTTGACCCGAAGTTTCATTGATGCGTGGAGAAGTTTAACTCAAGTGACTTTTCGAATTTAAAGTATTTTGTTAAATATGGGATTCATCCAGGCCGTGGGCAGTTTGCGGACGGAATTGTTCAGTAAAGCGCTCCACTGGTTGGACACGCCCTCCATGTCATCCTTTTCAAGTCGGTGCTCGATCAGGTGAAAGCTATCTTTTGAATAGACCACCACATCGAGTGGATAATCAACGTCGTTGGCGCTGACCCGGGTGGCGTCGAAAGCCAGAAAACCCATTTTCAGGGCGTCCTGCAAGGAGGATTCGTACGTCAGATTCCGATACAACAGCGGTTTTCCATAGCCCGAATTGCCAATGATTTTAAACGGCGAACCCTGGTCGACCTCCACCCAGTTTCCCTCCGGATAGAGCAGAAAGAGTTTGTGTTCCTCATCTTCTTCCAGTTGGCCGCCCACAATGGCGTTGAGGTTAAAGTGCATGCCTGCGGCTTCCAGGGCGGCTTTATCCTCAATGGCCACCCGCCTGACCTGCTCGCCAAATGCGTTAACGGCTTTGTACAACTTGTTGAACGAACGGTCCTTCTCGCCAATCACTTCCCTGAAATAGGTAATGGCTTTGTCGCGAACGGAGCGTAAACCGGAGGTCATGATGAACAGGGAATGATTTTCCAGTTCGTGAACCGAAATCTTACGATTACTCGAAACTTCGGAGCCGGAAGTAAGCCGGGTGTCGGCAATGGCGACTAAGCCGGAGGCAACTTTGATACCTAAACAATACGTCATTGAATCAGTAAACTACAAGCTATGGCGAATGGCAAATATACACGTTTCCGAAATTTGCCCCCCGATTTATACCGGTTTTTGCAAAAACAACTCATTTTTGTTTCGACGGTGTCATGAATCGAAGAAAAAATTGACACTCTACTTAAAATTAGTACACTATAAAAAAGGGTTTGTTACTTGCAGAGTCGATTGAATACCGGGTTATTTACCAACCGGCAGGTACCGAAACATTCCCCTTAAAACGAGTTGAAGTATGAAAAAAGAATCGCTCACCGACGCGCCCAAGTATCGGTTCTGGAAGCAGCAAGCCGAAACCAACGGTCTGGAAATCAACAACATTGAAGAGTTCTACGTCCGCAGACGCCACAATGGCGAGGTGCTTTTTGCGATGCTGGAAGTGGACGCCAACACGCCGGAGGGCGACAAAATACCGCCCGCGCTGTTTCTGAAGGGCCACGCGGCTTCGGTGCTGGTTTGCCTGATCGATCAGGAAACGAAAGAAAAATACGTGGTTCTGGTGCGGCAACGGCGGATTTGCGACGGCTCCCACACCTACGAGCATCCGGCGGGCATGGTCGATGCGGATGATGATCCGGTGGAAGTGGCCGCCCGGGAAGTGGGCGAAGAAATCGGGCTGACCGTGAAACCGGCCGAATTGACCAAGCTCAACAACCGGCTTTGGTTTCCCAGCACCGGCACCAGCGACGAAGCCATGCATTATTTTTTTGTCGAACGCGAACTGCCGCGCGCCCAGATCATGGATTTTCACCACAAAGACAGGGGCGTTGCCTCCGAATTTGAGCGCATCACGACTGCTGTTACTACCCTTCCGGAAGCGCATAAACTGATTACGAACGTCAACGGGCTGTTAATTCACTTTCTTTATCTGCAGGCGGTGGGTGATTATGAAACCATGAAGTTGCTGTAAGTGAGGGAGAAAGCCGAAAAATAAATATAAAAAGTGCGGTATCGGAAACCTGATCAAGAAAAAAGAAAAAGCCGGGCTTGTGAAAAAGGGGTAACAATCACTATATTTGCAACCCGAAACGGGCAACACGCCCGCGAATGGACCCGTAGTTCAATGGATAGAATTTCGGTTTCCGGTACCGAAGATAGGGGTTCGAATCCCTTCGGGTTCACGAAATGCCTTCTACAGCAATGTAGAGGGCATTTTCATTTATCGGGGTCAAGTTTGGGGTCAACCTTGGGCAATTTGTCCCAGGCATTCTTTACAACCCGCACTTTATCTTCACCCCGAATCGTGCGGTAAATCATGGTGGTCGAGATCGATCCGTGCCCCATTAAGTCAGCCACGTCGGTAATATCTACTTTTAGTTCGAGCATGAGCATGGCGAACGTGTGGCGGCCAGAGTGTGACGAAAGTTTTTCCCAAAGCTCGTATTCCTCGTCGAATCGCTGGCCCGATCGGTAGACGACTTTAACGAACTTCCGATTTAAACCGGCCCGGCGGGAAAAGTCTTTAATAGCTTCATTATAATTCTGCTGGGCTATCAATGGCAAGTGGCCATCATATTTGTTGAGGATCGCCAGCGCGCGCTCTGACATCGGCAATAAATTGGATTTTCGGCCCTTCTCCTGAACGATGCGAAGTACCTGCGTAATTTCCTCATCGTCGTTCATCAGCTCTTTTAGATTACTAGGTCGGACATGCTCCAGATCTCCCCAGCGAAGGCCGCAGTAGCATTGAAAGAGAAAGACGTCGCGCTGCCGTTCGAGCCCTGGCGGTAACTGGACATTTTGCAACTGGACAATTTCGGTCCATTTCAAAGCCTCCCGCTGGTTCAGTGGCCGGTAAGATGGGAAATCTTCAAAATCATTCGGAACCTGAATCCCGCACTTTCTGGCGTACTTCATTACGCATCTGATTTTCTTCAACGGGTTGAAGGCACTTTCGTCCGTCACACCAGTCGCCTGCATGTACTGAACGAATTTAAGCGCAAAGGGCAGCGTGATGTCCTTAAAATCAGCATCGGGGGCAAACTTCATTAAATGGTCCAAAACCGGTTTGAATGCCCGCAGGTAGCCATCTGATTTCAAACCCTTGTGATCGATCGCAAAGCGTGGCCAGAACTCGTACAATGTAGTTGTCCTTACCGGTTCGGGTTCCGGATCAGGCTCCTCCACAGGTGCCGGCTTCGGAGCCAGGTTCAACTCATCGATACGGATTCTCTCAATTTCAGCCTGCACCTGGGCCTCAGTGGGGATGCCGACGAACGCATCGAAAAAATCGTGCAGGCAATCGGAGTACGTATCGAGTATCCGGTTTACCTTCCGGTTTTTTGTCTGGAGCTTTTTGCGGTCCTTTTTCTTGCCGGTCGTCGGATCTTTAATCGATTCCGTCAGTTCGATGGTATCGTCAGGCTTCACAACCTGACCCGATGAAAAACGTATTTTACGTTGATTCCAGCAGACACGGAAATGAATCTGGCAAAAGCCCTCCTGATCCATCCGGTCACGCCGGATGTAGCGGGTAATTTCCATAATTCATAGTTTTATAATCGGCCGTCGATAATGCGTTCTATTTTCCAGATATTACGAATCTCCGATCGGGGCACGGATAGTTTGCCACCATCCGGGTTATCGCTGTGTAAAACGAGTAATTCGTTATCCATTAGCGTATTGTCCTTGATGCGCTTAATAACGAACTGGTCGCCAAACTCAACCCCGAAAATGCCGCTGCTCTGATAGTCCCAGGTAGAGGGATCAAGCCGGTAAGCCAATACTTTGTACCCGGCCTCCAGACGTGGCTCCATGCTATCCCCGTCGACGACGACAACCATATATTTACTGGTCTCCTCAGCACGTCTCTTTACATCAACAATCCGGGCCAATCGCTCCAGATATTCTTTCGGAACGTCGACGCGCTCCTCCTGCCCCTGCCCTTCATGGTAACTGGTAAAGTTAAACCCTGCTCTAAATTTTACCGGGAGTAACATCAACGAAATGTAATCATCTGGCGACTCCTGGGGTGAATAATACGGCTTCATGGATGGCCCAACGAAGCGGCTTGAATCTGGGTTATCGGTCGATGGTGCTCCAACAATTTGTTCGTAAGAAACTCCTAATGCATCAGTAATGCTATTCCAGGTTCGGTCTTGTAGCTTCTCGTTTTGGATGTACATGGTCACTGTGGCTTTGTTTTTATTAATCATTCTCGCTAGTTCAGTCTGCTTTATATTTCGCTCATCCAAATATTTCTTCAAAGCCTGCCCTTCGTGCACCGGGCCGGTGTTGGTTGCGGTGGCAGCACCTGGGCGCTCACCTGCCGGGAGCCAGTCGTATCGGCCCGTATACTTGCCGATCCGGTACATGGTTGCCTTGGTGATCGTCTGACGGCCATTCAGCATTTTATTCAGAAAAGGGTTATCGAGCCCGACCATCGCGGCAAAGGTCTGTTGATTTCCGTCGGCCAGGGTAACAATCAATTTATTGATGAAGTCGCGCCAGGCAGCCTGCTCACGCTGATAATCGTGGGGGTTGGGTACATTACGAACGATCGACGATGCAGCGATCGTAACGGACTCAGGAAGGTCTATAGAGTTGTCCAGCCATTTCTCCGGTGGCCATCCGGTTAACGTAAATAGGTTTGTCAATACGTCCGCTTTGGGGGTTGCTTGGCCTGATTCGATTCGTTTCAAGGTAGGTGGCGTAGTGCCTAACAGAGTAGCTAATTGATTCATTGACGTGACGGGTCCGCGTTGTCTAAGTTCAGAGATTTTTTGTCCAATATTCACGGCTTTGTCAATCGTTTATAATTTTTAAACTTTTTACGCCGTGTAGCACGAAGTTTATAAAAATATCTTATACTTTTACGAAACCGATGCTGAACGGTTCAATAATTTAATAAACGGTTTATAAATCTGTTTAAAAAAAATGGTCACTGAAGAAAAAACAATACAGCCGGTGCCGGTTTCCGGTCCCGGTTTTCAACGCATGATCGCGGAAATTGACCGGTATGGACGCCGGAATGTAGCGGCACATGCCGGGCTATCGTACCAGACCGTTTGTAATTACATCTGGAGCCAACCTACCTCATTAACAACGCGTTCGGATATTGCAAAGGGATTGTTTGCAGCCGCCAAAGCCGACCTGCTGAAGAAAAAAGGAGAGCTACTGGAAGGCGTTGAAACGTTGCAGTCCTTAGTCGATGCAATCCGGGAAGAATTAGGAGAAGATTTTTTAAAAGAATTACAAACCAATGAGCTGCCAACGGTAAAAGTTCAAGAACTCAGTTCGCAGGAGTAAGGAATTTGTTTGATATTTTTTTATAATGTTGCTTGTAAGTTGTTTATAAAGTATTAACTTTGAAACAACAAACAAACATTTTGACACTATGAAAACCTTAACGATTTACCAAATGCTCGCAGCCGAACAAGTTACCGAATTGGATAACTACCTGCAAGCTACGGTATACGGAGCGAATTGCGAAGTACACGACATTCTGCCGGATGGTACGGTACGGGTCAACATCTCTTACGAAGGCCGGTACCTGACGAGTGAAACTGAACTGGTGACAATCGAAAGTAAACTCGATTGGACCGTTGATCAGGTCGCTCAAGCCGTTCAGGCCGAAGTAGACGCCATCACGGAGGGAGTCGCTGAACCCCTCGAGTATTAATCACCGGGCCGGGAGCCCGGCCTTTCTTTTACTCATTATGCCTACGATTGAACAGGAACTGGCCGAGATCAAGAAACTAACCAAGCTCTCGGCTGTACGGCAAAAACTACTTTTTGATGTCGAGGACGTAGCCTTTTTAACTGGCTTCTCTGAAGAAACCGTTTACCGCTGGATTCGCACCGGTCGGGCGGTGGGCAAAAAGACGGTTTACCTGAAACCTGCCCAAGGGATCGCCGATCGAGGGCACCGCATTTTCCCCGATGAACTAGAATTTTTCCTTTCTCACTTCCCGCCAGCGCGGGCCTAACTCCTTTCACTCATGTCTTTCAAAACGTTATTTCCCGACAATGCAGACGGGATTACCCAACTGCGCGTTCTCAACGCCTGCGTCGCTGCGGCTTCTGCTGAACTGACGATCTGGCAGGGTATGGCGAAGATCGAAAGCGTTACCGATCGCCGGATCAAGTTCAGCATCGATCAGGTTTACGCCCTTCTATCCGGTCTCTACATTTCTACGATTCTCTACACGTTGCAGGAACTGGAAGAAGATTATGGATTCATCACCGGTGCCAGTGAAGGCTTTGAATTTTTGCGGCTTACCCCGAAGCTGTTTAAAATGAGTCAACCACTTCCCGCCCTTGACGCCTTAGCCGCATGAAGTACGCCCGGCTCGTGTGCCGATTCTCCCAGTGGGTGGATCGGCACGATTCCAAAGTCCTCATTTTCTATTTCGTCACCCTATTTATTTTCCTGCTATGCATGCGGAAGTAAGACCAGACCAGACCCGCCGTGCGGGTTTCAACGCCGGGATCGACCGGGCTATTCAAATCCTCGCTCAGCGAAAAATCGGATTGTATAACGGTGGCCGGACGCTCGTCGGGCTTGAGATTGAAATGTCGATCAAAGAACTCAAAGAAGCCAAACTGCCATGAAAGAAGCTGTATACAAAGCCCTGCTCGTCGCCCTGGTGGGTCTAACAATCTTCATTGTCCTGATCTGCCTTACCCTCCACCTGGAGGCTTACCGTACCCACCGAACCCAGGATCTGCCGATGTGGACTGTGCTGCTGTTTCTGGCAGTCGGTGCGCTTATCGTGTGGCCACATTTCAAACGTGACTAAATGGATTTCACAACGATTTACCACCCGGTCCGGAAGCAGTTCGGATTAAGCTGTAACGAGTACTGTGTTGCCGATATGATCTTCTGGCTCTCCAGTAATCCGGAGGCTCCCGTACCGGGGTGGTGCAATGCTTCGAATGGCTACCTGGCCGAGCACATGGTACTCACCAGGCAGTCGATAATTACGATTACGCAGAAGTTGGAATCGCTGGGGCTGATCGAAAAAAACGGGGATTTGAAACGTACTTCTAAGATCTGGTATAAGGCTGTAACAGGGTGTAAAGAAAGTTTACAGGGTGTAAAGAAAGTTGACACCCCTACCCTGTCAAGAAAGTTTACACCCTGTCAAAAAAGTTTACAGGAAGGTGTAAAGAAACTTGACACAGATATATATATAGATATACAAAAAGAAGAAGTAGTAGACGTAGTAGTTGAAACGGGCGAAGTGAAAATTGAACCGCTCGAAACAAAAACGACAGCAATCCCCCCCGTTGCGGCCACCCCCCCAGACGATCTGATCGAAGTACTGACCCAGCACGAACAAAATCTGAAAAACAATTCAGAGTTCGTTCGCGGCACCGCCAGAGCACTTGGCGTAAAAACTGCCGATGGCCAGTACGATATCGAAAGAATCAGGACGCTTATCGGTCGATTCTTCGCCGAGCAAATCGTTGCCGAAAACCAACGGGCACGTGTCTGGAGCGAAGCTAAACGGCACTGCTACTCCTGGATCAGGATTCAAATCGAAAAACAACCTAGTCCCAATGAACGATCTAATCAAAGCCGGTTCGAGCCTTCCGGCAAAGCAAACCCCCGCCCTGCCAAACGGCTTGCAATTGTCACCGACGAGCAACTCCTTGCTCGAATGCAGGAACGGGAAAAAGGTGGCTGAAGCGACCGTTAGCGAGCTTAATAAACTAATCGGTGGCATTGTCGCCCTGCTCGGTATTAAGATCACCGATGAGGACGTGGCTGCGCACGAAGATACAGTGATCACCGTGATCGGCTGGATCAAACGTCGTTACGCCACCTGGACACTCGATGAAATCCGACTGGCCTACGAACTGGCGGTTGACCGGAAGCTCGACGTCGAACCGTTCAGGGCCATAGATCCGAATTATTTCAGTGATGTGATGGCGGCATTTGGTCGGTTTCGGGCCAACGACGATGCACTCCAGCGCGTATACCGGAATCAGTTACTGATTTCCGATCGGCCCGAACCAACCCCGGAACAGATCAACGCATTCATGGAGTCGGAACTTCAAAATGCCATCAATCAGGTTTGGGCGGGTGAGGAATATCCGGATCTGGGAAACGGCCTTTATGACTGGCTGGACAAAAAAGGACGGATTCCTTTCACCCCGGCCCAGAAATGGGCCTACGTCGAACAGGCTGAACCGCTCGTCCGGGCGAAGATTGCTGCCGAAGTCGCCACCGCTCCGGATCAGTGGAGCCAGCGCAATCTGAAGGCGCTGCTTAACGCCAGCATTCAGAATAATACCGACCTGGCCAGCCGGGTCCGCTCCTACGCCAAATACCTGGCACTTAACGATTATCTCAAAACGCTGTAATCATGCAACAACCAAACCTGTTTCACAACACGTCCGACCTGACCGGTCAGGACCTGAAGGAAGTAACCGCACAGGCCCAGAGCCAAACGCAGGCGGTTTTAAACTTTTTCAAAAAGTACCCTGGCATGTTGTTCATGCCCAGCGAGGTGCATCAAAAAATGGTCAACCTGAAGCTGATCAACTGGCGGACGCCGATCCAGTCGATTCGCCGGGCACTGACGTATCTGACCCGCCGTGGTGACCTGATCAAGACCCCGCGCAAAAAAGCAGGCTCGTTCGGTGCCCGGCATCCGGAGTACTGCTGGACGCTTAACCAACCTGCCCAATGATTGATCCCCCATTTTTAACCCGTGCCGCAGCGGATAAAATTCTCAACAAACGCCCGGTAAAACGTAAACCGGTATCTCAGGAATCCGGCCTTCAGATCGCCTGCGTGCGATGGTTTCGAATGCAATACCGGGACTATTCAAAGCTCCTGTTTGCCATCCCCAACGGAGGTCACAGAAACAAGGCTGTAGCCACTAAACTCAAAGCTGAAGGTGTTCTGGCGGGTGTGCCTGATCTACTGTTAGCGGTGCCGTCTGGACGCTTCTGTGGCCTGTTCATCGAGATGAAGGTCCGCTATCAGGATGGATCAAAGAACTACGCCAGCCCCGAACAAAAAGAAGTAATGGCTGGCCTTCACAAGCAAGGGTACCAGGTGGCCACCTGCTACGACCTGACCGAGTTTATCCTAACCATCAACGAGTATTTAATCCCCTGATCCCATGTGGCACATTAGCACCATCGAATACGGCATTACCGACGAGAAGGGTAATTACAAGGCCGTCAGTGAGAAGTTCCTCCAGTATGGCGTCACTTACGGCGATGTTGAAGCGCAGCTCGTCGACATGCTCAGAGGCCGGGTAGGAACCTGGGAAACTCCAGCCATCACCCGGTTCAAGAAACGGCCCGAGGTGATCTTCAACAGCAGCCAGAACCCGATCTATAAAGTCAAGGCTGAGTATGATTCCGGTGATGATAAAAAGCAATCGGTCGTCCTGTTCGTGCCTGCCGAAAGTATCGCTGACGCCGAAGCCCAGGTACGCTACTACTACCGGACGGCCTTGACCGATTACACGCCTGTTGAAGCGACCCGGACCAAACTAAAAGGGATTTACGACCCTAAAAATGAGATCTGGGTAGGTGATTTCAGGAACCGGATGGAAGCCCTGAAGGATGCCGGTAAGACCACCGCCCCCGCCAAAAAGAAGGTGAAGGAACCGACATTATTCGATAATTAATTCACGCTTAACTACAAACAAACATGCCAGAAGAATTTGGAAACGGATCACCACTTGGGCCAGGCAAGGTAATGTTAGTCTTTGAAAATGGGGAACCCGAGGATCCCATTGAAACGAAGGTCTATTGCAACCTGACCGGCATCCGATCGCTAGCCGATGATTACCTCGAAGAGGCCATATTAGAGGCCTTCCGCAAACACAGTTACAAACTCACAGACTTAATCAATAACCTTTAATTCCATGACGCATTCATTGATCGTACCATCCGGCCTGCTCCGGAAAGCCCTCCAGTACATCGGCGGAGTAGTTGCCAAAAACCCAATCGTCCCCGTTCTCGAAAATGCCAAAGTTGAGGTGGACGGACGCAATATGAAGCTGACCGGCTCGAACCTGTTTATGATTTTATCGACCACGATCGAAGTCGAGGCCTCCGGTGAATTTATTTTTTTAATGCCGTTGAAGAAAATGAATGATCTGCTGGCGTTGCTCCCGGAGCAACCGCTGACCATTTCGACGAATGAGTTTTTCGGCATCAACATTTCTGCCGAAAGTGGCAAGTACAAGCTCTCCGGTGAGAACCCGATTGACTTCCCGAAAACGCCACCGATCGCAGCGATGGATTGCCGGGTGCTGGATTCTACGGATCGGGAGGTGTTGGTCAACTCGATCGAAAATTCGCTTTATGCGGTTAATACGGATGATTTACGACCAGCTATGTGTACGGTTTGCCTGCGACTTCGGCACGATGGTATTGTAATTTGTTCCACCAACGGCCACCAGTTGAGCCACACGTCGCTTTGGGCGCTGGATGCCCTCTCGGTCGATAAACAGACCGACGTACTGCTGCATCGTCAGTTTGCTAATATCCTGGTTAAACTTCACAAGGAAGCCGAGGAAAACGAACCTCTGCACTTCTCCTTCAACCAGAACCGGATCGAAGCCCGGATTGGGAACAGGACGGCATCGGCAAAAGTCGTAGACGAACGGTTCCCGGACTTTGAAAATGCGATTCCAAAGAATAACCCGATCGTAGTTAAGTTAGACCGTAAACGGCTGATGGGTACCCTGCGCCGGATTCTTTTGATGGCCAACCAGGCGACTCACCAGGTGCGGCTTGATTTTGGATCGCTCTCGAATCTGACGGTTTCAGCGCAGGATCTGGACTATAGCAACGAAGGCAGCGAGGAGATAAAAGTAGAGGAGTATGAGGGCGAGGCAATTAGTATCGGGTTCAATGCTAAGATGCTGGTAGAATGTCTGGATCATGCCACCAGTGACACAATCAGCCTGGAACTGTCGGCACCTAACCGGGCCATGCTCGGCTACGATGAGGATCGGGATCACTTCTTTCTTCAAATGCCAACCATGCTCGCAACCTACGCTTAACCCATCAACCCCACCCACCGGGTCAAAGGTGGGCACCCTTTTTATGAAGCTAAAATATTTCACTCCGGAAGACTTTAAGAAAACCAAAAGCTCGGTTCGTCGGCCGACGTTCACAATTACTAAAAACGCCTTGCTGGTACTGAATAAAGAACTGGTCGCCCAATTGAAAGTAGTCGAGGGCGACACGGTCATCCTCGGCCAGGACGAGAAATTGCAGAAAGACTGGTTTATCGGCAAGTCAGAGGTTGGTTTTAAACTGAAGAAGACAACCGGCGATGCATTAGGGTTCAGTTGTAAGGAATTTGCGGAGTTGCTCCGCGGTCAATTTCCCAAAATCCCCCCTCCAATTCGCGTGCCAGTTAGCCCCCATCAGACCGAAAATGAGGGAAATATTATCTATGCCTTATTAACAAAAGCCAATGACTAAAATTTCAAAGACCAAAGCAAAAATCGACATCTACGATACTGGTCGAGTGTTTTTCGAGAATACTACTTTAACTACGATGCAGATCCTGACCGCGCTCGATGTGTTGCGCGAAGCCATGCGTCAGACACTCGTCGGGAAGGAAACCGAGCCTACTCCGGAGCTGGCCAAACGGATGGGCGAGCATACCTTGAAAGGCCGTTATGAATTTTACGCTGTAGCCAAAACCGAACCAATCAATGAGGAATCTTCTGCTGATCCCGCTTCTCCTACTGATTCTGTCGGGTTGCCTGACGGAAAAGAGAATACGCCGGAATGCCCACCAGTTGACGGACACGACCTACGTGACGAAGACGGTAACGGTAACGATTCCGAAAGATTCAGCGATCGTCCGGACGGTGACGGACACGACGCGGATCTTCCTGACGGAGCGTCAGGGCCGGGCAACGGTGACGCTGATCAGGACGCCAACCGAAACCTCGGCGAAGGCGGTTTGTGATACAATCATCCGGGAGGTCAGGGTAACGGTGCCCTGTCCTCCCGAGCTTCAGATCGGAGTCAATGCATGGTGGCGTGTGGCGGCTCTGGTGCTGGGTGGCCTGCTGATCATCTCAGGGATGTCGCTGGCAATGTTTGTGGCTGGTGCCAGGTACGCCCAGCGGAACCCGAAAAAATAGTAAAACAATCCCGGTCAATCAACTACCATTTCCCGCACCTTGAATAATTGACCGGGTTGTTTTCCTCAAGTGAGAATCAGGAAGTTGCAAAAAGTCACAATCTTTTTAATCCACGTTTTATGAACAGCAGCTTTTGGACAATTGCAATGGTGGACACTTAACCGGGCTATAGGAGCAAAATACACAGCAATCACCCTGTTTCGGTTTCAGAACCACTTGACAATTGGTGCACTGATAAAAATACATACAAGCATCTTCTGGCATAGTTTCGATCTTCTGGAAATCACATTCGGGACAAGTGAGAGTTGCTTCTGTGACAATGGCCATGTTTAATAAAAATGATTTGTTAATGCAAAATTACAAGTTTCCGAATGAGAACAACTCACATTCTAAAAACATGGATCGTTCCTTTTTCCGAAGTATGGAATGATAGAAAACGGTTTGAAATCCGCGTTAACGACCGGGATTTTAAAACTGATGATTACCTGACGCTGGTTGAATATGACCGTCAATGGGAGCAAACGACCGGCAGAATGATCCAGGCGAAAGTCACCTGTATCTATGGTGCAGGTGAATGGGGTATACCAGAAAATACCGTCGTAATGGGAATTGATATTCTGTCAAAATCAGACAAGATAGACCGTAAATAAATCGTCCACTTTATGAACTCAACCAATGACCAAATGCTGTCGACGAAAATGGCTGTTTTCTGGCTGGTCCATTTTGTTATCATCGCCATTATCATCTACTACTTTTAGACCCCTCCAAAATGGATAAAATATTCAACCTCGATTATCAGTATAGCCTCTACCTGGAACGGATCGCGCTGAAGGAGGAACAAATGTCACCGGTCCAGCGGATCGAAACGAAGCGCGCTTTTATGGGTGCAATAGGTCAGATTCTGCTTTTGTTCCGGGATGACATTCCTGCCCTTCCGGATGACCAGGCCGTCGCCGTTATGGAAGACCTGTTCCAACAAACCCTTGATTTTTGGGCTAATGCCGTTTGGAAATACAAATTAGGGAACGATAACTAAACTACCCATGAACATCGATCACCTTATTGACCTGGGCCGACTTCATCCAGGTTACGCCAACACGATACAGGAGCTCGAACGGTTGAAAACCAAAACCGACGACTCTGGCGCCATTGGCCTGCTTCAGATTTTTATCGACGGAATGATGAGGCAGGGCGATCCGGACGTACAGCCGCTTGAAGCCGACCCGCTGCTGAAGCCGATCGGTGCCGATCGGGGAATTGTCCGGACGGATCAGCATGGCAATACCCTGCACAAAAAAATAGACTTTGTCATGGTACATGGTTTTCCTACCTCGGTCTGGGTCACCAACAGTTTTCACCATCGGATGAAGTTCCTGCTCGATGGCCGGATCGCCGTCACGTACATGGGAGCGGTTCAACCGCTGTGCTTGCGGATGGATATTCAGGAGATGGGAATTAACATTAATGAAACCTAACAGAAAGACCCGGCCAGTATAACCAGCCGGGTCTTTTACAAACAAACATAATTGACGCTTTGAAGGCGTCGCTGGGCAAATATAGCGGATCGGCTCGGGATTACTTCCGGGCCTGGTCTTTTATCATCTGTTTAATTTCAGCAAAACCCTGATGCATATCTTTCTTCATATCCGCAAATTGTTGCGTAATCTGCTGAAGCTGCA
This sequence comes from Larkinella knui, assembly GCF_003858645.1. Classification (GTDB taxonomy): domain Bacteria; phylum Bacteroidota; class Bacteroidia; order Cytophagales; family Spirosomataceae; genus Larkinella; species Larkinella knui. Next base: position 71,163 of record NZ_RQJP01000003.1, read on the forward strand.
AATTGAAAAGTTTCTCATTCATGGCTTGAGTCGATTTAACCTGATCCATTTCAATAGATAACTTATCCAGTCTCATTTTGTTGTCGGCTACATCCTTCCGTAAAGCGGCCTCGATGTCATCAGCATCTTTGAAATCCTTGCCGAACGTGCGATCATACGCCACTTTGAACACAAACCCAATGAATCCTACTATTCCCGCCCAGAGCAGGCTCAATAACGCCTTGTCAATTCCCATTTCCCTAAATCAGAATATTATTTCGAGTAGCTGCTTTGATATCGCGCCGATCGCGGAATGTAATTTTTAAACTTGGGGCTTTTTGTCCAGAATCTTTTGTTCCCGTTCCGGTAACGAGTCCCAGTTAACGGCCAGCTTTGAAACCAAAGCCGCTCCCGCTGACATCGCCCCAATAAACTTGATGAGGGAATTAAGCCAGGCTGGAACCACCACCTGATAAATGGTCAGCTCATTGACGAACTCGACGAAAGCCGGGTAAGCCAGTGACGCCATAACGCCCAGCGTAAGGAAAAACCGGAAAAGTTTTCGGAAAAAACGCGGTGACTCGGCCCGGAGCCGGATCGTGACCACCGTTAAAAATAATTTGATGCGGTTAAAAAGTGCTTTCATGGTTTTACAATAAATCGGGTGCAACTTCTTTGAGCCAGGCACGCACGTCGAACGACGGACAGGCCTTGGTAACGCCGGGAAAATCACGGTGGCCCTGAATTTTGGCATTTTTATACCGCGTTTTGAGGCTGTGCAGCAGGCAAAGTATCGACTCTTTCTGTCCGGCCGTCCGGGTGTCTTTCGGAAACCCTTTGCCGTCAATGCCGCCGATATACGACAGGTGAACCGAGTGGCTGTTATAGCCCTTTACGCCGTTTGAAACCTCTGATTCGGGCAACAAAGGGACAATCTCACCACCCTTTTTAATCAGGTAATGATAGCCAGGCGATTTCCAGCCGAGAACTTGCCGCCAATAGCGCAGAATTGCCTCAGGAGACGCGTTCGGCTGTGTGGCGGTACAATGAACAACTATATAGTCAATGCGTCTCATGGGCGGAAATACGAGTTATCGGTTCGCTGCGCTTTCCGGAGCCGTGGCCTGACTGCCGACCGTGCCGGCACGCACGTTTCCGGTGCCTTTAACTTTGCAACCTTCCGGGCATAGCGTTCGGCCTTGCCGCGGTACTTGATACTGATCTGGGTTAGTTGCCGACTTTCGATCTGCGTGCTGTAATCGTTGTTTTTGCTGACCAGTCCGGTCTGGGTCACCGTGACATTGCCATCGACCACGAAACTCGACCACGCGGCAAATACCAGAAATGGAATCACGACCTTTTTCAAGTCTTCCAGCCCGGCGTTGCCGGTACCACTGGCCTGCAGGTAGGTTCTCAACTCCCCTACTTTTGTCTCCCCGAGCAGATCCGTCAACCAGTCGTCGACGATGTCCAAAACGATGGGGCCCAGCTTTTCAGTTGCGTCAAAACTGGCGGGTAAACCGCCCGGCAATCGGTTGCTAAAATCAGCCTGCGTTAACCACGGTGCCATCCTGAAAGTAGTTTAGGTTTTCGATTGAGAAATCCTGAAAAGGTACCGGTTCGTGCCAGTGCTCGAAGATCTTCCGAATTAGGTTTGAAATCTTGCGCTGAGCGCGATTCGACTTGCCCTGCATCAGCTGGGCCGCAAACCGGTATTCCTCAGCAGAAAACATGAGACCGCCCTGACGCCGGATGTTTACGAGCTCATTGGCCACGAAGAAGGCCCTTGCAATTTTGGTTGGTACCCGGTCATTGGTCGAATTATACCGGTTCGCCAGATCCGCGCCGGTTGTCGGCACAAATTTGGCCGCTTCGAGTTCTTCCTTATTTTTCGAGGTGTAGACCATGACCGAGGCCGCATTGTCCGCACCCTGATGCTTCTCGATTTGACTGACCAGGTCGCCGTCGGTTTCGCCGTCGCCATCTTCATCGTCGTCATCGCCTGCTTCTTCACTCTCAAGGGCAAAGAAGATCCCGGAAACATCGAACCCAGAGGTAGCATTTTTGTAATCGTGAACTGATAATTTCCGCTCCGTCTGCATGTCCAGGACGCACCGGTACCAATCCGGGATAATGTAATAGGTACCCCGGCGACGGCCGATCGGCAGGTAGATCAATTGTCCGAAATACTTATCGATGCCACCGGCGACCGCCATTTGATCGAGCACTACTTCGGGTCGTGGGTCAAACAAGTTGAGTTTGGTAAACTTGTCTTTTTTGTTCTTGTGGAGCGTTGAGTCGAGGTACGGGAAGATCCCGCCAAAGGTGATGTTATTGAGGTCGTCCGGCACCCCCAGACGCACCATTTCGGCGGGTATGGGTTTGATGCTGGCAATCTTCCCCAGACCATTGTAGCCAACGTGCATCGCCAGTACTTTCAAAGCACCACAATCGAAGGCTACTTCGGACAAGACATCATCGAGTGTCTGGCCTTGCCGATTGACGACGAAGTTTGCCAGGTTCTCATCCATGAAGCCGTTGCCTTCGATAAACTCCGCGATCACGTCGAGGCAGGCACCGGCGGTAACTGATTCGTCAGCAATTTCCAGCAACTTCTGGGGGAACAGATTGGCGTCCCCAAATGAAAGAAACCCCGCCACTTTCGCTTTAGTGACGGGGACTTGTTTATTAAAAATCGCTCTGCCGACCTTCATGTTTACTCAGTTGCCGTGGTGTCTTTGTTTTCGTCGTCCGTTTTAGAATCCGCGGGTGGAACGATCGGTTTGGTTGACCGGGCCGCTGACGTTCTGGGGGCCGCTGCGGGTTTGGCTGGAGGTGTAACTTTGGCCGTTGCAGGTTTGGCCGGACCTACATATTCCGGGTTTTCGATAATCGATTTGCCCAGCATCGAAGGATTATCCTTCAAAATTTTTTCAGCAACCGCATCGGTGAAAACTTTCACATATTCAGACTCGTCGCCTTCGTTGATGTAATGGATGTTGGTGCCACGCATTACGATCGTGTCATTGTCTGCAATTAAGTACTTACGAACTTTAGCCATAACGGGCATTTGATTTTGTTTAAGATGTATTCGAAGAATCATTTGAACATCACTCCAGAAGGAGTCGCAACGCGTACAGCGCCCGGTGTCGGTCGTTTCCGTTATCCGGAAATATTCCTGCTTCAGCCGCTCCCGGTTCTCGGTGGAGATGTGGCCAGTACCGTACCACTGGCCGACAAGCTCCTGCAATTCGCTTAACTCCATTATGCGTCAGCTGCGGCAATCGTTGCCATGTAGGTGTCTGTATCTTCGACAGAGGACGTTTTATGGATGATCGTGTACGGAAGGGCATCTTCATCGTTGGCGATCAATTCCAGCACGATAGCTCCTTTCGTCGCTTCGTCGCTGGTATCGCCAGACAGGTTATTGACCTTGAATCCGCCATTAAAACCGTAGCCTTCCCATTTTGCCCCCTTCCCTTTTTTCTTGGCAGCGATGGCCACGTCGTTCCGACTGCACATGGCTTCAACCAGCCGCTTGATGGCCGGGCTGTCATCGAAGAAGATCAGCCGGAAACCGTGTGAAATTGAAAAACCGTAATCGCCGGAACTACCGTTGAGGGTGGCCTGGTTAGAGAAACCGGCTCCTTCGATCACAAAGGTTTTTTCGCCCGATTTCAGGTTAATTGCCGTGACCACATTCGTTTCTGTTGAATCGAACGTGAAGTTGTCCAGCTGGTCATCCAACATGAACACCTGAACCCGCGTCGTCAACCCCCGCGCCAGTTTCCGGTTACAGTTCGTTTTGGCGTTCCGGGTAATCTTGGTTAAACAAAGCATAAAATAGGTGTGGATAGAAGTTTGTAAGGGCCGGTTCAGGTTGGTACCATTCCCGGCCCGATCTGTGGGTCATGCCTTAGTACATCGCTACCATGTACTCCTCCACGGCGATCTGCACGTCCAGTTTGTACATGAACTCGAAGTAGTATTTGCGGTCTTTTTTCTCGTACCAGTACTGCATCTGCACCGGGTTTGAGGTGTCGGTATCGACCGCGATTTGAAGGTTTTCCTTCACCGTCAGAAAGAGCCGGTTTGGCCGATCCAGTGCACCGGAAATCAGGAAATCAGTTTCAACGTAATCGTCGACGACATCCAGGATAATCAAGGGAATGCCCCGGTACGTCAGCGTTTCAACGCCATCGATCAATTGCTTGCGGGCCGATTCCAGTTTGTCGTTAGCCTCCAGGTAATCCTCGTAATTCGAGTAAATTGAACGGGTGACGTAGAAAACTTTCTGACGCTTATCGGTCGAGCGGAGCAATGGTTTTTGCTTTCCAAACGCCGTGCGCATCAACGTTACGGATTCCCCGGCAGCCAGGGCCTGGGCCGATACAGTGGTCTGGGCATTTTTGGCAATCGCGGCATACGGGATCAGGGAAGCGCCAACGCCGTCGACGATCTTCTTCATGAAACCGTCCAACTGGTCGTAGTTCTTCACATCGCCAGCCCCACCGGTCAATTCACCGGAGGTAATCGTTTTCTTGGACAGCCACGCCATCCGCATCAAATCCCGGTAAGCGGCTGGCACCAAAATATCCAGCAGGTAACCTTCGACGACCGTGCCTTCAATGTTGGCAACGTCTGAACCGGCCTTCAACTGGGATTCTTCCAGCTGACCGTTTAATTCCGTCCAGCAAAATTCGAGACGGCCTTCCACATCCTGCGGGTCCCAAACCTTCTGGGTACGCGGAATAGATTTTGCCGTTGAGCTCGGGTCACAACCCTGGCTCTTAACGGTGATTTTGTTAATTGGGGTCAGGAAGTAAACTTTTTCCTTAACCTTCAGCCCGGTTTTAACTCTGAAGAAAAAATCCTCAAGCAAGCCATATTCAATGGCTGGCTTAAGAATCTGCTTCATCGCTTCTGTACCGTTATACTCCTGGCCAGTAGTTGCAATCATGGTGTGGATATAGATTAGTGACTCGTGAAAACTCTACTTGTTGTGCTGATTACTTCCCTTCAGTCCGGCGCTTCTTCCAGTCGATTTCTTCCCGCTCGCTGAGCATATCGGCCCGATCGCCTTTCGATTTTTTCTCACCGCGCACGGTGTTCGTGGCGGTTTCCGGCTCTTTGCTGACCTTCATTCCCAACGCCTTTTGCATGCTGGCCAGGACGGGAACTGTCCGGGCTTTGAAGTCATTGTAATCGTTCTCGATCCCCTTCAACCGGGTGACTTCATTGCGCAGGTTCGTGATTTCCTCAGCCGTGGCGGTCTCTTCAGCTGGAGGTGTTTTATCGCCGGAATTGACCGGTTCGGTGCTGGTCGTCTCGCCATTCTCCGTGGTGACGATATTGGAGATTACCCCGGCAAGAACTGTGATCGTCTGGCCATCGGCGGTTTTGTAATCGCCGTCCGGAGCCACAGAGCCGTCCGCTTTCAGCGTGACCTTGTCGCCAATGGCCGCAGCATCACCCGTGGTATCAATGATGATAACCGAACCGTCCTGCAGGGCCACGTCCATGTTTTTGATTTTGGCTGTACCATCTGCGATGCCCAGAACGGACATGATGGCCGCAGCAAGCATTGTTACTTTGCTCATTACGATAGTTTTAGAATTGGTTGGAATTGCTGGAGAAGATTGCTGAGCAACGGGACCACGGTCTTTGCGCTCCGGACGACCGTATTTTTGCATCGCAAAAACCGGTTTCGGTTTCCGGTTTTTGTTGGAAGTCTGAGTAACTGATTGGTAGATCCCCGTTGCAAACCCATTGGTTACGGCTTCGTCGGCCGTCATGTAGGTTCCTTCACCAGAAGAAGCCGCCATCATTTCGGCAAGTACGGACTCTTCCTTATTGGTCCGTTCGACGTAAAATTTCAGCGCCTTTGACTCTGCCTTGACCAAATCGTCGACATAGCCTTCCAGATCGAACTTGTTTCCGCCGATGTAATTATCGTAGGGATCAAAAGCTGGAAGATGGATCATTAACTCTGAATTAGGCGAGATCAGCCGCTCGGTCCCGCAGAGGAATAAGCAGGTTGCCATTGAGTAGCAACAGCCTACCACGACGGTTTTGATGGGTTTTCCCAGTGAAAGCAGATAGTCGACAATTTTCCAACCCTCCTCCATCTGACCACCATACGAATCGATCATGATCACGATCTCGTCGATGTCACCAGCAGCATTGATCTGATTTTGGATGCTCGTTAGCGAAATACCGTAGCCGTCGTAGTAATAATAATTGTCGGGGTAGATGTCGCCTTTTGCAGTAATTGTGAGTACAGTCGCCAAAGTGCTTAACTTTTTTGTGGAAAGTTGCACACGACTGAACTTTATACAAAAGAATTTATATTTTTACAACAACATACAATACCATCTTTCCCATCTCCCAAAATGCCGACTGCTTTCGAGCGAACCTTAAACCGGGTAAAATCTGGAGAAACCGTTACTTTCGCCGTTGCTGCGGAATACAAAAGCTGGAGGAAGTATTATGAGAATGCGACTCCGGAGGAAAGAAAGCAGATCAGTCAGGAACGGAAGAAATTTCATTATAATAAGCCAGGCACGTTATTGAACGAACAGGTGGCGGAAGAAACCGCATCAATCCGATTGACTATGCCGGTATCGAGGAAGGCCCGTATTCAATCATATTGTGTAACCAATAACATGAGCATGAGCCGGTACATTAATAGTCTGATCATTCAAGATCAGGCGGAACGATAACACAACCAGATAGGGGCACCGGATTGAGCGAGCAGGTACGTAACTGAACCGCCTGAAGGTGCCCCGCCAGACTTTTCACTTACCTTTAAAATCATGATTACCAAGGAGCAACTCATTAATAGTTTTGGCAGGCCGGTCACTATTACGCAGGGCGAGGCAGTAATCAGTGGCAGGATCTACCCACTGTCAGGCCTTCAGATCGAAGGGTACCTCAGCAGTAACTCAGAAGAGGCTTACATTCAGGTGGACGGAGAGGACCCCACAAGGCCGAAAACGTTTCCACTGGCAGCAATTGAATTTGTGTAAAGGTTAAGGGTTTAGGAATAGGTATAAGTCCGGATCATTGGTCCGGACTTATTTTTTTACAGGTCCTTTATCCTCGAATACATCGGCTCAGGAGTATCTTTTACATCATAAAAAACGGCTGCTCCTACGGCTCCGTCCAGATAGAGCGCATCCTTTTCGGTTTCCCAGGCTGCGGTCCGCTTTTTCACATAGGTGGGCTGGCCAAATTTGGCCACGAAGCGTTTATAAATAACAGTATAGACCGCGGTGTCTTGTTGAAAATTGGTAAACCTTGCGCCTACCAGCCTTCCGCCCGGAACTTTATACTCCACATTCCCTCGAACGGTTTCAAACGTCACATCGTCATACTTCATTTTATCTCCCTCTGTCCGGGTTGGACCAAACCGGAGCCGATACTGGATGGTATCGGCTGGCGTACCGATGACAAAGTTGTTGAAGCTCAATGCTACTGGCTTGCTCGAATCATTTGCCTTTTCTTTTTGCTGGCAGGCCGCCACAGTCAGGAGTCCGATCACTAAGAGTAATGTAGTTTTCATGAATTTTTGAATAAAGGTTTGCGTCAAACTACGAAAAACGCGCGGGAATTTTAAAATGCGATCAGAGTAACGGTGCAGGTGCTACCAGGACGGTAATTATTTAGCTTGTTGAGGTAATAATAACCGTCGGATATTTCCAGATCACCGACCCGAACACCTTTCAACCGAATCGGTACGTTTGGATTCAGGGTGGCAATATCGACCGGTCGCAAATGCACCGATACCGTCAGGACCCGAGGCCGTTTGAGAACCCGTTTTAGGCCACCAAAGTATCGACTGATCAGCGATGCTTCCGATTGCTGACCCGGTACCGGATCAAAAGCCAATGAAAAGCCGTTTTCTTCGGTCTGGATCGCCTGCATGCGCCGGGCAAACCAGCAGCCGGTCAACGTCACGGTAGCGGCCACCACATTCCCACTACTGTTGAGCACTTTGGTCTGGACTTCAAAGGTTTTCGAAGGTTCCACCAAGACAATACGCGGACTCGTGGACTTTTTATTGATCTGGAGGTTGTCTCCCGTACCGGAAACCGTTCGGGTTTCGATCAGCAACGGAAATCCGTAGTTGTTGACCTGCCGGGTTGACTCCATCGTGGCCGAAAAAGGCAACTCAAACAAAGGAACGTCAGTCGCTGCGGCTGTGCGGTCGCACCCGATCACGCCATTGCCATAGCCTTTGTCAACACCGTCCTGCTCCCGGTACTTGAGAAAATTCCGACGTCCGTAGGGATCAATTTTATAGTCGACGCCTGGCTCGACAGACTCCTCCAGACGGCTCGACCAGTCCTGGGCATTAGCCCGGTTGTTGGTTAGGTCAGTTAAGCTGACCAGTTCCACGGTTCGACGCTGGTTGTCGATGTGATACCAGCCCTCCAGTTGAAAGGCGATTGACTTTAACAACTCGCTACAGGTCAGATCGGGCAGGTTCTGCGCTACCGGCCAAAAATCACCGGTGTGTACGGTTGGATCAGGAATAAAGCTGGCATAGATTGAATCGGGATCATTCAAAATGAATCCCTGCCACTGGGCGAACGTGGTCCGCTTCTGAACAATCAGCCTTATCTTAAGCGTATCGCCTTTTTTGACCAGTATTTCCGTGTCCAGCGTCAGAATATCATTTTTATTAGCAATCAAATTATACCCAGCACCTTTGGACCAATACGCCTGTTCGACGAATGATCCGTTTTTCTCCAATTGCAGCTTTACTTCGACCGTTCCAAAGTCGATTTTAATGTTGAACTGCTGAACAGCTACAACATTAATTCGCATCGTTGAATCGGCCACGTAGCTATAGGTAGCCGTGTTGAAATTATTGGCCTTACCGTCCTTCCAGCCTTCCAGTTCACGGTTATCTACTGTCAAAGGTTGAATCCGATTCAGCTTTCCCCCAAACATCACGGTCGGTGCCGCAGTGGCCACCGTTACCCGAGCCGTTCGGGCATCTGCCCAGTCCTGATCGCGGGACTTGGGTTCTTCTTCGACAAACGGAAACGTTGCTTGCTTGAGTAATGGATCATTCAACCAACTGCCTGCAGGTTTGTAACCGGCTTCCTGCAAAATTTGCCCTACCACTGTCGTTAGAAACGTAGCCGGAAACAAAGTATCCTGAGGGATGATCCCATCGCTGACGGTTCCGTAGTCGATGATCGGATAACAGATCCCCTCGGTGGCACCAGCTCTGGCGCTAATCTCGTCAATTGTCCAGGGATGATCCAGATAACTCAGATCCAGATCCCGAATGCTTTTGTCGGCCAGGCTATCGAACAAACCCCGGTGCTCTTCATAAATGACCACCTTCCATCCGGCCTGAAATCCCTGCAACTCGGCCCGGCCCTGAAAAATAATCTCATCGCATTCTACCAGCCTGGCTCCGATGAGCGTGTATGGATATACTCCGCCAGCGTCCAACTGCTCAGCGTTACCCAGAAGGCGCTGAATAGCCAGGGAGTTCGGCAGTTGAAACTGATTCGTATAACTCAATTCCAGGGTGTCCGGCGACGTCAGATCATTGCCCTGCATCGTTAAGGCATAGTCGACCTCGGCGACCCATTGCCAACCAGCTGGCCCCAGAAAGTAGATACCGTCTTCCATTTTTTACTTAAAGTTTAGAACGTACTTCAACCCGACGTACTTCGGCTGACCTACTGTGAATATCGGTGACCGCCACCACCGGTGCAGGCATCCGGGCGATCACCCGCGTAAATACTGCTTCCAGTGTCGCCGAATCATTTTGCAACACGCCACCGTAATTGAACCGAGGGACGCCGGTCGAGTTGCTGGCTCCGGGAAAGGGACGTCCACCACCTTTTACGTTCATAGCAGACAGTTCGTTGTAATTTTCGCGGGTGGCTTTGGCAGTGAGCACCGATTCGCCGTCACTGATCAGCGCCGGAATGCTGTCCGACGTTCCGGTTCCCGGCCCGGTAATAAAGGCACCTTTCTTATCGGAAACATACCCACCCTGGGCAAACTTCTGGGAACTGATAAATGCCTGCTGTGCCAACCCTTGCAGGATAATCAGACCTGCCAGTACCGGCCCAATGATCGGCCCTGCCGTGTACGCTTTCGTTGCCGCCACGGCCGTATTGATCGCAGCCTCCGCGCGGGCGATGGCCTTCTTTTTCTTGTTGGCCTTTTCCTCCAACTGATCACGTTTTTTCTGAAAACCTTCCTCCAGTTTGCCTCGCAGTTCAGCATTGGCCCCGGCAGATTTTAAGGCGGCTTTCTCCCGTTGTTCCAGCATCTGGAGCGCCAATTGGTTCTGGCCTTCGAAAATCGTGGTCAACGTTGACGCAGCAATCTGGGCACCGGCGACGATACCTTCGAATGTTGTCATCGCAAACGCTTCACGCTGATTGGCAATCTCCCGGTTTGCCTTATCTTCAATCGCCTTGGCTTCAGCAGCCGTCAGTTTTTTCTGGGCAATTTCCTGCCGGGCCGATTCCTTAATGCCAGCGATCCGGGCTTCGAGTTCGGCCTTGCTTCCTTTTTTTGCAGTAGCGATCCGGGAATCGATAAGCGCCAAGTTGCCCCGATCGGCAATCTCCTGCAACTCGGAGGAACGCTTGGTTAATTCTACTTTGGCGGCTTTGGTTAGCTTCTCATCCTCCTTCAGTAAACGCGCGTTCAGGTTCTGGTGTACCGTTATAATTTTGGCGTTATCCAGAGCGAGGTAGTGCAAACGGGTTTCAGCCAGGTCCACATCGGCGGCTAGTTGAGCCGCTTTGTACTGGGCCGATCCTTTTTTCAGGCCGAACAACTCCACGGCCAGTTTAGTCTGAATGACCTTCTCCGCCAGCGCGACCCGGTCTTTACCGGAGAGCCGGGCGATCTGAAGTTCCGCTTCAGCTTCTTTCTCTGCAAATTCCAGAGCACCCTTTCGTAATTCCTTTTGTTTATTCACATTCTGTTCGGCCCGCTCCTGTTCCTGTTTCAACAACGCCGATCGTCGGTTTTGAACCGTTTGAAGTGTGGCCAGGGTTTCCCGTTCGGCATTGATCACAGCCGCTTTCTTTTCCTCAATCTCCTTCCGGTCCGCATCCTGGTTGGCCGTATTTGCCGCTTTCCGTTTGAGCAGGGCGGCCAGTTCGTTGCGTTCGATCGTTAACCGTTGCTCTGCCAATTTCTTTTCTGCAGCACCGGCAGTATCGAGCAGAGCCAGGCGTTCGCGTAGCGTTTTTGATTGATCCTTAGTGGCCAGTGTTGCCAGATCCACCAGTTTCGCCACCTGCGCTTCCTGCGAAATCATACCGTCGCGCTGATCCTCCAGATCCTGCATCGTTTTTGTATACTCGACGGCGGCTTTTCCGGCATTGACCATGTTCGTGGTAACCCCATCGAGTGAATGCTTCATCTGATCAAGCCGGTCAGGAATATTTTTGATGGCTCCCAAAAATCCCTTTTCGCCAAAATCATCGATGATGTCGAATACGGCCCCGCCTACTTTGGAGATCCCGGCGAATAGTTCATCCAGAGCCGCCGAGAACGCTGCCGTCGCCTGCTCCACTTTATCCATTCCATCGTCAAACTTAGTCAGGTATGTGATCAGTCCCGAGATTAGGGTGATGATCAAACCGATGCCCATTGCCTTCAGGGAAAGCCCAAACGCGAGGGAAGCTTTCTCCGCACCTTTCGCGCCCTCGATCGACAGTTTTAATCCTTTGGCATAGTCGAGTGCTCCGGATGCAGCACTTTTGAGTTGACCCACGCCACCCCGAATGGAGGAAAAAAAGGAGTCGTTTCCGGTAATGGCCCGTTCGATTCCACCAGCATAATCGCCAACGTTATCGCGAAAATTCCCCACCGACCCACTGGCTTCTTTCACTTCATCGGTCATATCCTTGATCGATTTCTGAAGCACACCACCGATCTGGGCATTATTGCGCTCCTCCCTCGACAGGGCATTCCACTGCGCGGTCTGAACGGAAATAGCCGCCCGGAGTTGGTCGACGCTCCCGACAGCCGTTTGATTGGCTTTATCGGTCTGCGCCAAGGCCCGATGGTTCGAATTGATTTCTTTGGTGACGGCACCACTTTCGCGCGTGATCCGCGTCAGTGATTTTGCGTACTGTTCAGCCGAAATACCGCCCTCCTTAAATTCTTTCTTAACGCGGTCCTTTTCAGACCGAAGCTCTTCCAGTTTCTGACGAAGATCAACAATCCGCTTTTCGGTGGCCGCTTCATCGAGCTTGACTTCGACGAGAATTTCGTCGCCTTGTTCCTGTGCCATGATGGTGTGAATTAGGCGCGTTGTGAACGACGCGCCGGTAAAGTAATGCGGCCCTCCAGTCTACCGAGCCGGTTGGCATCTTTCCAGACCGGGAAGGAGCCCGTTGGAACTTCCACCGGTATCTTGTGAGTAACATCCTGGTCATCGTGAACCAACACAAAAACGGCGACTGACTCGAAAACCGTGGCGATCGCTTCGGCCTGCCATTTTTTCAGGTGCCGCGTCCGGATCGTCAGAACCTCCGCCGATTCCTTCTGGGTGTAACGGGTAAGCCCGGCCTGCCGGAAGGAGCCCAGCGCGCGTACCTCCTTTTCCGAATCGGCAAAGGCTTCAAAAAGCCAACCGGCCCAGCCGGTTGGGCTGAGCCAGTACAAATACACACCAGGCTTTCGGCAGGCTGTTTCGGAAGGCGTTACTTCATCGAGAACCAATCCGAAGGTGTGATCGAACGACAGATCGAATACTTTCATTAGTACATTTTAGAAATAACGATTTGCTTGATTCCCCCAATTCGGGAAGAGGTACCGACGGCTTTGTAAAAGCCAAAGCCCAGCGCATACGGCCCGGAGGGAAACGTAATCCCGGCCACGCCGGTGGTGTAGGTACCGCTTACGTTGCTACCATCCAGCGCCCAGGGCCAGTCGTCGGTATCGCTGAGAATGGACGTTTCGGGCTTCAGGTAAAACTTTGCCGTCGTTCCGTCATATTCAATCCGGAGCCGGTAGCTGGACCCGGCCGTGGCAGTCGTTCCGGTTATTGCCGTACCCTGGGTAGCACTGGAGATAACTGACCGGCCCTGAAAAGCGGAGGTTTGAACGTTCCAGCCGATGTAATTCCCTGCGTTACCCAATTGCTTTGTAAAGCCCATATAGGCTTGATACGTATTGGTCCCATCGCTGAAGGTTGGAATAACAATGACCATTTCGATCGCCAGTTTGACCGAGGATCCGGGCGTATAGTAATTCTGATCAGTACCCAGAAACGAGGAGCCTGTTGCCGAGGTTCCGGTGGTTATGCCCAGGTAGCCGATCGGTGTTTCAGCCGTAAAGTTCAGGCCCGCCCCGGAGCCTGAACTGACATTGGTCAGCGGCCCTGTACCCAGCGCCAGCATATTGCTGGCATAAATCACCTGTTCGTAATACGCCCGTTTGGTGGTAGGATTGACCAGGGTAAAGGTTGGGTTCGCCGTCACCCCATCCGGATTGGTGATCACCAGACCCGGCGAAGCCGAAGACAGCGATCGGGGAACTGTCACGCCGGAACTCGTCCGAACCGCAATACCATTCCCGCCCGGATCGGCCAGGCCACCGCCACCACCGGTAACGGAGAGCGAGAGGACGCCGGTCGCATCGTTGTAGGTTTTCGATACCCCGGTACCGGCCACGATCAAATCATTCACCCGGTCGTCGACGGCCTCGTTGAAGTCGGTCACGTCGGTCGAAACGTGCGTATGGGTCGCATTGGCTTTGCCTGCCAGTGAGGTTGCTAATCCTGATACCGCTGATTGGGGAATATTGGATAACGTGTTATTGTTGGCATCGATCGTTTTGTTCAGCAGGATTTCGGCACCCGATCGGGTGGCCAGCGTTCCCGAAGTTGGGAGCGTCACATTCGTAGAAGCCCCGACGGTCAGGGTCGTATTGAACGCTCCGGACGTGGTCAGGTTGCCGCCCAGCGTGATGGTCTTCCCGGAGTTGTTGACGCCGGTCCCGCCGTACTGGGCAGCGATCGCCGTGCCCTGCCAGGTACCCGAGCCAATCGTCCCGACATTGGTGATCGATGTCTGCCCGGCGTAATTGGGCGAAATATCAATCTGCGGGTTCGCGGTAACACCGTCCGGATTGGTAATGCTGATTCGATCGGTTACTCCGTCCAGCGACCGGGCCACCGTACTATTCAGGGCATTCCGGGCAAGTAGGCCATTCCCGCCCGGATCGGATAGCCCTCCGCCACCACCGGAAGGTGTAGCCCATTGACCATCCCCGCGAAGGTACGTGCTGGAACTGGCGGTTCCGGTGGCCGTAATCTGGCTGACCGGATGGGAGTGCGTCGTCGGTGTGCGGCTGTCGGAGAGCCGGGAATCATCCCCCCGAACCAGAGCCGTGGTACTGCTGACACCGGAAGCCGTTACCGGCAACCGGGCGATATCGAACGTGCCGGCAGTGATGGCGCTGGCGCTGTGCGTATGCGTAGCCAGGGCAAATTCATTCAGGGATTTGACCCAGGCCCACCAGTTGAACAGCTTTAGGCGGGAAACGAATTTGCCGTCCTCGATGACGCCGGAAGAGGAACTGATCTGCGTTTCTGCATCACTGGCCCCGGTGCCCGTCAGCTTCGTATTGATCGCGGCCTGGGCGCTGGTCGATATCGGTTTGCTCAGATCGGACGTATTGTCGACGTTGCCTAACCCGACGTCGGTTTTGGTCAGGACCACCGCACCGGTCCGACCGGCCACTGAAAGAACATTCCCCGATGTGAGGCCCGTAATCTTGTTGGCCGGGATCATGGCCGAGGTATCCCGTTTTGCGCCCAGCTTAATGGCCAGCGAATCCAGTTTTTGCTGATACGTCGTGGTAAACTTGACCGGCGTCAGGCCCAGACCACCCTGCGCCCTCATTGCTGAATCGAACCGGGAAGCGGGCGTTTTCCCCTGCCCAAAGGAGATATGCGTTACCAGCAACGCGAAATAGAACAATAGCTTTTTCATGGTGTGGATTTAAATTAAGGTGACTTCATTGAGACCGAAAGCAGGCCGGTAGAGGTAAAGCCGTCCGGTCGGTTCGATTTCGATAAATTTCCGGGAGCCGCTGGCCAGCGTGTTCGCTTCCGTCAGGCTCTGAACGACGAAGTAGCGAATGGCCCCCGCGCTGGGGGCACCCGGATCGCCGATGAAATCAACGATCTCCAGTGTGGCCGGATCGACCCGAACAACAAACGATTCGGGATAAATCGAACCGGTATCATAGGTTTCGTCGCCCTCGGCAAAGGTGGGCCGCTGACGAATGGTTAAATAGGTATACGTCAGCGAAACCTGCCCGACTTCCCCCGCCCGGTACTGTCGGAGAACAAACGTCTGAGCGTTGGTGGCCCCGAGCGGTCCGATCGTCAGGACGCTGGCGGGTTTGGGTACCAGCAGTTGTAAATAGTCGTGATCAGCGCCGACTATCGAGACTGGCAGTGGGGCGGTTTCAGGCCCGACCCCCTGATCAGAGCTGGCCACCATCGCCAGCCCCCAGGAGCGCAAATCGATCGGGTCGCCATTCAGCCATTCATACCGGTACATCAGCCACAACTGATCCGTGACAATCCGATCAGCCAGCAATTTGAGAACTTTGGGTGCAGATATTTCCATTTTGTTAAGCAGCCATTGGCCACGGACTTTCGTTGAGGATGATGTTAGTCGGGAATCCGGTATAGGTGCCGCTGAAAATACCGGTCTTATTCCGGTCGCCTTCGCTGTACCAGTTCAAAGTTTTGGTGTTGTAGATCGTCACCAGATCCGAGCCGATGAGGTTCAGTTTCTTGACCTGTTTAATGATTTCGTAAAACAGTCTCAGATCCCCGAACAAGCCCACGTCACCATTGCCCCGCATGTACTTCTCAATCATACGGACCACATCCATATGGGTGTACTGGCCCGGTATGCCGTAGCCTCTGCGCCACAGTTGCAGCACGTAATCCCACAGCGAGCCGTCGGCATCGGTAATGTGCCACGGCTTGAGACCCCGGCCCACGTCAGCACCCAGTTCCCAGTCGTCAGCATACGTCAGGTTGGCTTTCACCGCGTCGGCCGTCGATGCGATCGAGGCCACTTCTGTCGTACCATTCACCACGGCCTGATTGCCCCGGAAGGTGCCTGCTTCGAAAATGACCGGCACGCCCGGACAGATGGGCCGAACGATGTCCTCGAATATTTTCTGATCCTCACGGACCCGCTTCGAGCGGAACTCGTACCAGGCCTGCGGTAAACCTGAGCCTTTCATGACGTTCCAGAAACTCTCCCAGGACGACCGGCTGGGGTATGGTGGCACCAGCTGGGCATCGGTTAAATTCTGGTTGCCCAAAAGATTGCGAACCCCCGCCAGCGTTCCTCCGCCTAGCAAATACAGCCAGGTTTTGAAGGCAGCCAGTTCAGCAGGTTCATAGCCGCCGAAGGTTGCCGAGGACAGTTCACCTACATTTGAGTTATAGCCGCCTTCGCCGGTATGGGTCCCTCCGCGCGATAGGGTCCAGATTGGGCCCCGCGCTTTTAGCTTCGTCAACACGTCGACCACCACGTCGTCATAAAACCGGCGCTTGGGCGTGTTGCTGTTCCAGTTGGTCGTGTTCCCGTTGGCCTTGAAAGCGTAATACCCGTCGTTCTGGTTTTTGGAAGGCGTCAGGTATTCATTGTTGTAGGTGCCATCATGGTACATTTCCGCTTTGGAAGTGTTCATGTAGCTCGGCAGGTCGTTGATCTCGAAAGCCTCAAAAAATGCCACCGCAAATTTCTTCTTCTTGACATTGACGACCCAGTCGTAAAAGTCCAGGTAGTTCTGCTGGCCGGTCGGATTTCGCCAGTGTTTCTCAAAAAAAGACATCTTGACCCCCGACATGCCCAGATCAAACGCCCCGCCCACTTCATCTTTCAGATTGACCAGCACGGTCGGGTCCGACCAGTTGATGGCGTGTTTGACGCCGAACAATTCCCGCTGGCGCACACTAAACGTTGGCGGTACATTCAGGCTATCATAGACCGCTTTCCAGCCATTGGCCACCTTTTGATAGCCACCGGTGTTCAGGTGGGTTCCGTCCGGATCGAGATCTCCGGTGGTCAGCGAAGCCGCGATGTTGACGAACTCCAGCACTCTGCCGGTGGTTTTTCGCGAAGCCACAATGCTGGGAATGGCCGCATTGTAGGTATTTACCCGACCGTTCGCCGTTCCATCCGCGCGGGGAGGAATGGTCGACACCAACAGTTTCACGTTGGGCTTTGCCGCGTAAATGGTATCGATGAGTGATCCCAGCCGCGCCGGTGCATTGGCCAGGTCGACGTTTCCGTTGATGTCGTTGGTCCCGATCATCAGCTGGATATATTCCGGGTCTTTGGCCGTGATCCAGCCGGTAACACCCGCCTTGATCTGATCGATCGTATACCCGGCGTGGCCTTCGTGATACGGATCTTCCGCCGTTCCGAAACCCATCGAACCCACAAACGTATGGCTGATGCTTGCATTCGCCAACAGGTTGTGAAAGGCGATCCGGGACCGCGGATCACCGGTAAGACTATCACCCAGTTGCATGAACCGGGTTCCGACCGGCACCGGCGTCGGATCGGTACCACCGCCAGTTGATGAACCCGAAATCGGCAGATCCTTCGTGGTATCCCCAAATGTCGCAGCTGGCGTGAAGGAGATCACCTGAATCGCTGAGGTTCCTTTTTCACGAATTTTCAGCCGGTGCAGGGTGGGCGAAATGCCGGTACCGCCAGTCGGTTCGAAACGACGGTTGATGCTGGTACCGGCTGGGGTGTTGGTCAGGTAGGCATTGGAAACCAGATCGTACCAGGTATTCGTTGACCAGGGTCCCGAGCCGGGCGACGAACCAAAACTGGAACCGGTCTCGGTGGCGCCATTGTCAGCCTCCAGCCAAACCTCATAATTTTTTCCGGAAACCTTCGGCTCAAAGTAAACGCTGAACGCTTTATTGTTCGGGTCGTATTTGTAGACGCCTTTGCTCACGAGCAGTTCTGCCGTCCAGATCGGGAAGAATGGACCGGACCCGGTATCGTGGGGAGGGTACCCCACGGGCACGGTCACGCGTAAAACGTTCGTGGTACCCACTCTGCGGAGTTCCAGCGTTCGGACCGTATTACTAACCGGTGTGCGGTTGTAATCGAGTTCAACGTACAGCGTGGCTCCCGAAATGACCGACAGGCCAGCGCCGTTGGAAACGCTCATTTCCCGCCAGTCATTCGAGTCAATCCACTTCCATTCAACACCACCGGCTGATGAGGCCTGAACGTATAGGTTGAAGAAACCCAAAACATCTTCGTTGACGCCAATGGTGATCTCCCGCCAGTCTACCTGCAGGAAATAATCAGCCGCGGTCGCCCCAATTGTGAAGGCCCCGGACTGAACGATATTCGTACCAATGATCCGCACGTCGTAGCGATAACTTCCTTCCCCGGCCACCGTATTGTAGGAGCGTTGGTAGGTGCTGTTACCGAAAACCAGACCGCCAGCCGCGTAACCCGTGGTTGACCAGCCGGTCCCCTGGATCTGGGTGATGGCAATCTCAACGGGAGCCGTGGCCACGGCCGTAATGATCGGTTTGCCATTCGGGTCGAGCGCATGGGTAATCGACGTAATCGAACCGGTGGTCGGGGTATCCCCTCCGCTCTTTTCGTACAATACCTGAGCATCGATGTTGCCGGATGGGATCGTCACGGCAAATGACCGGGTCGGGCCGTTCTCAAATTCCTGAAACGTGAGCGTGTAATTGCCAGGCTGAACGTTTGAAAAACCGCCCTGACCGGAGAAGGCATTGACGAGTTTGTTGTGCGGCTTGGAAAAATTGTCGATCGATCCGTTGACCATCGTCACAAAACCCTGACCGCCATACGTAAACCCAACACCCTCCAGATTGACCCGCATCGGCCCGGAATCGGTCACCAGCGCGCCGATGGTAAACACCCGGTACGGGCTGAAATAATCGTACTTGATCTGGGCATTGAGCAGGCTTTCGAGCGTTCCCAACCGCTGAACCCGCAATTTAAAGGAGGTCGTCGTCGAAGCGCCATTCGAATCCGTAGCCGTCAGGACGAGCGGGTATTCTTTGGAGGTAGCCACCGAGCCGCCCTCCCAGGGAGCCGGGCTGATGTTAAAAACGCCATTGGGCAGACTCATCCAACTGGGCAATGCAAAACCGCCCTCCAGCGAAAGCGATAACGTAATGGCGTCGCCGTCCACGTCGGAGGCATAGGATTTTAGATCCCTACTCAGCGACTGACCTTCCGTAATGACAATGTCACCCACGGTGGCCAGTACGGGCGGGTGATTGATAACCGGAAAGTCGCCAAAACCCAGAATCTCGTTGAAGGAAATGGCACCGGTATCGGGCCGCTGGATGGCAATCATGTCGCCCCGCAAGCCCGACACGTCGAGATAGAACGGACTGGTGGTACCGACCAGAGGCCGCGCGGTTACCTTCGTTCGGTTGATGTTCGTCTGAAAGCTGCCCGGTGCCTGGAAGATGTTTTCCCCGATGAAGACATACGCGCCGACCAGCGTTTCGGGAGCATTCGAATAAATTAACACCCGATCCCAGCGTGCGGTCTGCCCGTTCTGGCTGATCCCTAATGCGCCGACGATCGGCTGCAACTCTTCCAGCGTCGTGAACGTATTTTCCAGGTTAAGGTCATTGACGTTTTCCAGCACGCCCACGGCTCCCGAGGAGGCCCAGGCTCCCCGCCCGGTCAGCAGGTTGACCTGCGCCGGGTATATCCGTTCGGCCTGGCTGGGTGAGCTTAATTCAAAGCCGACCTGAACATTTCCCGTTCCGACCTTTTGCTCGACCCGAACGGTATACGCGCCATCGCTGACGATGGAAGTATACTCATACGTATTGTTGCCGACTTTGACCATGTCGGCAAAAGCGGCATTGAGAAATCCGGAGCCGTTGGTACCGACTTTGATACGCAGGCCCTCGGGACCGCCTTCCCCTTTGAGCGTCCATTTCAGACTGGAGCCGTTACGCTGAAAGGACAGTTCGTCGATGTAGCGCGAAATGGCTGCATTCTGACCGGTGAAATTGACGGCGATACTGGAGCGGGTGCCTTGGGGTGAAATCCCGGTGACGGTCACCACGTAATTCCCGCTCAACGTTCCGGTACCGGAAATGGTCCGTGTGGCCGAATTGAAGGTCAGCCCTGCGGGCAGGTCTTTCACTTCATACGTTTCGACATTTGACCAGGGCAGAAGCGTATAGCTGAACGGTGTCCCGACGGTAAAGGTCTGGGCCGGAATGCCGCCCGTGGGTGGGGTGGGCAGTTGGGAGCCGCCCGATCCGCCGTTGAGCAGATCGATCGGGACGAGGATTTCCCGCCAGACGCCATTAGTTCGGGCCAGGCCGGGAACGTGTGTGGCGGTCCCCTCGGCAAACTTTTTGCGACTGATCGTTCCAGCTATCAGATCCCGATCGGAGTCATTCCCGCGTTTGAGCGTTGCGTCCAAACCGCCGTTGCCAAACAATAAGTCCAGCATATACAAAAGCAAGGCAGGCCCGACGTAGGCGTTGATGTCGTCTTTCTCCGGGATTGTCTGATCCTGCAGGTAATCGAAATCCTCTGCATCCGCCCGGCGAACAATACCTTTCGTGGTTTTATCCGCATCCGGAACCGAGCCGCCATTCCCATTATTGGCGAGTCGATCCCGGATGTATTGAAAGAGTGCCGGACCGGCAACCGGCAGATCGGGACCATCTTCGACGATCAGATCCGGATTGGTGATCAGTTTCCCTTCCCACAACTGGGGATGAGATAACGGAGTTTGTGCGGCCTGGGTTGCCGCAATCGCCTTGTAGAGGATGCCGCCATAAATAACCCACCGACCAGCCTGATACGGCGAGGCTGGATCGTATTCCAGGACAGTAGATTCCAGCAGGTCAACCATCCAGCCGCCGACCCGTTCGGCAGTATTGAGGCCGGAACGGAACTCCTCGCGGATCTGGTTGGCACCCTGCTTTAAAGCTGAAGTACTTTTTTTCATATGGTGTGGATCGGAAAATTTATTGGTAGCGGATTAGAAGCGTTTCGGAAACGTCTCCGGCAGAATTGAAGAACCGGAGTTTGGAATAGGCGACGCCATCAATGTCAGGCGTTCGCAGCCTGACGCGGACGACCCGGCCCGATGAGAAAAGACCGTCCGGAACGGGTGGGTTGTAGACGTTGACCCAATAGTTTTGCCGATCGAAATCCATCCGCCACATTTCCAGCCCGGCCACCTCTACCGGCAGCCAGATCATTACGTCGGCGTAATAGCCCCGGAAAACCGTTACCTCCTGAAAGGGCGTGATCCATTTAGCCAGCGTGTTTTTATTGGTATAGTCCGACAAATCATTGACCGGCCCAGGCGGGTAGATGTTGGCGAAGGACAATTCAACCGGTTCCAGATCCGTCGGATAGGTACCGTCGTCGGTGATGGCCGAAAAATTCAGCGTGACTGTATCGGAGAAATCCGGGTCGATGATCATCGCCTGGTTGTCGGGTACCAGATTAGGTCGGGGAAGCAGTTGCACCCGGTTGCGCACGGGAATAATGGCCTCGCCGGTCACCGGATCGACCGGGCTTTCGGCAATTACTTCGCGCCCGCCCTGGGAGATGGTGGTTTGAATCAGTTGCCACTGGGTGGCGTCCGGTTCCGGAGCCGTGACCACCACGCGAACCGGTGCTAGCGGGGAGAGGTAATCCGCTGAAGGTGTTTCAATCGTGTAGCCCGACAGATCCGTGATTTGCTCCGGATGTAACACAAAGATGCCGGTACCGGTGAATGTCCCGAGCGTTTGAACGGTAGTCCGTTGGAAGCCCGGTGCCGTCGCTTCAATGGTATAGGTGCCAGCCGGTACGGCGTTGGGAGCCTTTAACCGCACAAGCTTTCCGAAGCTATCGGTTACAGCCGTAGACTGGCCTAAGAAGCTCTGGGTAATGTCCGCATTGGCGGGATCGAGCACACGAATCCGGGCACCTTCAAACGCCTGTCCGTTGGGTCGAACGACTAATACGCTAAAAAGTATGAGGTTAGTCAGTGGCATTAGTTATTGAATAATTGTTGACGGATGGACTGGATAAGAATGGGCCGGACAGTCGTTTTTAGAAGACCAGTCACCTTTCCGGGTTCCAAGGGATCGCTTAAAACGCGACCGTCGTTGTGGGGATTAGGGACCTTTATCCCTTCCCGATGGATCTTCTTAGCAAGGGCGTATTCGTTGATCGATATGCCTTTATCTTTCGCCCACTGGCGCAAGGCTTCGACCAGCGTTGGACTTCCGTGAGCCGTGCCGGGCTGGGTTGGTCCCCGACCTTTGGCCTGAAAGCGCCAGAGTCCCGAGCCGTGAACCTGAAGGCTGGCAATCGAGCCGCTGCGCTGGACCAGTTGCCGCAGGCTCCGAGCGGATCGGCCTGACGCATACATGCCACGCCGTTTCTGGCTGGCCTGAATGTTGCCGATCAGCGTTTCGCCGAGTTGCTCCAGTCCCTTGTCGATCCCTATAAGCATAAAGTATCCTCGTCAACTTTGACCGAACCATAGAGCCGAATCCCATCAAGCGGGTTATCCGTTGCCTTCATTTTCACGCCTTCCTCAAACCGCAAAGCGGTGACGGCTTCAATCCCTTCCGTCTCCTCCAGTCGGTTCAGGATTTGGTACATGACCTGTTTCATTACCATGAGCCGAGCCTTGTGCGTTAGCGGCAAATCGGCCAGATCAGACCGCATCATGATCCAGAGTCGGAGGTCGTAGTTTGGGGAATAGGCACCCTGGGCGTCCTTGCTCAGGGTGCCGGATAGATAGCCTTCGTGAAAGAGGAGCTTATCGGTTTTTGAAGCCAGTTTGTCAGCTTGGATGTTGAGGTCAGAAACCGCACCGTAACAAAATGGTAGACCGAGAGAAGCAGCAATCGTTTCGAGTAATTCAAGCATACTCGAAAATTAGGCTACTGCGGATTCAGGGACCGGGCTTGGAAGCGTTGGAGATGGGAAAGATAGATATGTTTCTTTGCCTGAGCCGCTAATGCAAACTGCGCATTCGCATAGATCAGGTAGCGGACCTCCATGAGCGGGATGCCAAATATGTCCCTCAGGCTCTCAGCCGCATAAAACGTAAAGTACGATTCCAGATCCTCGGTAAGCGTCTGAGCGGTTTCGGCGTCGGCGTCGTTACTTGTCTGAATCTTATCTTGCCAGTACTGGGTGGAGCGGTCCAGATCCGCAAAAAAAAAGCGGCCAGTGAAAGGGCCACGGTAGACGGCAGGTCATTGAGGAGTGGATACAGGCCCTCAGCCTGGCTAATATCTTTGTAACGTTTTCTGGTAATGGCCGAAGCCAGGCACACCCCCAGCAATGGCAATGCTCCGGTAATGAAGTTCACCGGCTTCTCTTCGGTTTCAAGGTTAACCAGTTCATCGGTCAGGTCCCAACGCTGGCCAGTAGTCAATAAATCCACATCGCCCGGAACATCGATAATCCGGCCATCGGGCAGAGTAACGGTTTTTGGTATAGGCAGTAAATCGAACTCCGGAATATCGGTCAGGAACCGAAGCGAAGGTATCAATTGCTCGACCAGATCCGGAATGGGGAGTTCACGAAAGGCCGACTCGTCGAGACCAGATAGCAGGCAAATAATTTCCCGGTCGGTTAACTCTTCGGTCAGGATACGGAGGGCCTGCGCCAGCGTTACTTCGTGCCAGGCTGATGGCAATTGAAACCGCAGCGTGTGTGCTTTGATATGGTACATTAAGTCAGTGCCGGTTTACTATACTTGATCGATTTTACTTTACCCTTTCCGACGATCTTGCCGTCACGCCCGGCCTCGCCGTACCGGGTTGCATCCATGTAGTGGTCATGTTTTTCGACAACCGAATCGGTCGGGTTCTTGTCGGCATCCAGTGCCCAGCGGTACTCCTGATATTCAAAAGCAAAATCCTCGTCGGTTTCGACATAATGCACCACGCAGGCTTTCAGGTTTTTGATGCCCACATTCCGGGAGCCTTTGCCCTTGGCAGCACCTTTGGCGTTGATGCCGTACTTTTTCAGTTGATCGATGGACTTCGGTTCGTCGCTATCACAGAAGAACTCCCAGGATCCGCAACCCAACTCCTTCAAGCGTTTCGCCAGCGCTTCATCGTCGAGCTCCGTTTCGTAAATCAGTGGCTTGATGTAGCGATTGTTTCCTTTCCGCTTGATACCCACCGCAGCAACCGGATCGTTTGAGTAACCGAAATCCAAGCCGCCATACGGAGTTGCGTCGATCTCGTCCCATTCCTTCGCCGTGATCGGTTTCCAGCCTGAATAAACCCGACCTTTGGCACCTTCACTGATCAGACCCCGAACGGTCGTCCAGTAGTACTCTGGCTGCTTAACCCTATAGCCCTCGAAGTTTTGAATCGTGGTCGGGTTCAGGTTGGTACTGTTGTAATGATAGGTACTGAAGATCGACAGGAAGCCGGGCAACTGTTTCGGTTTGGCAACATAATACCCCTTCTGCTTCGATTCCGTCAGATTGTACCACCCCTTCATTATCCAGTGGTTTTTCTTCGGCGGGTTGAAGATCCGGAAGATCCGAATCGGCGACTTGGTAGTACGTAAGGAGTCATCCAACTGCATAAATTCCAGTTCCTCGACCTCCTCGCACTCTTCAATAAACACATGGGTAGCCCCGGCTAGTGATTTGAGTTTAGCGGTGCGGCCTTTGTCGGATTTCCTGAACCCCTTCGGCTTGAGCATATTCCCGGTCGGGCGGTGGATCGCCGTCATGGTGGCATCGCTAATGTAATAATCCTGCTCATCGATCAGGCCCTTTTCTACCTGGTCGTCGAAGCGGTCGCGGAAGTCCTGCCAGAGTGATTCCCGAATATCCTTGTAGGTGGCGCGCATGAAGTAACCCCGGAAGTAGGCCGCTTGCCCCAGAAGCGCCAGGGCCATTTCAGTGGCAAAGTGCGACCCGCCCCGGCCCCGGCCTCCCCAGAGGTCAATGTACCGGATTTCCGGGCCGATCTCCAGTACCGGCGCAAAGACAGGGTTACAACTGAACATTAATCGTCGTCGGGATCGGGGATCGGTAAGCCGCCAGAATTATCCTTCACTACCCAGGTCTTGCCAGATTCAGCAGTAAGGAGCGGATTATCTTTCTGGCCGCCGAGGTTGATCGGTTGCGGTACGCGGCCTTCGGTGCGGTTCAAAACTTCCTTGATCGCCTTCAAATCACCGTTCAGGGCCAGTTGCAAGAGCCGGGCTGCAATAGCCTGGTTAATCGTTTGGCGGTCGCCCGTGGAGAGCTTCGAGGACGACTTCTTAACGGTGCCCTCTACATCGGTTTTGATAATCGTAAACTCGATGTCGCTGGCGTTACCGAACTCTTTCAGGAAAGTAGTGATGTGACCGACCGGGCGACCGCCAGGGTTGCCGGATTGTCCGGGCTGGAACTTGGTATCGTCGTTCGGGAAGGGCATAATGAAACCTGTTATTCACCTGTTTTCAGGTGCGGATTGCTGGCCCGACGCATCCGTTCGGAAAACGGCACTCGCCGTTTGTTTGTGACCAGTGACAGCGGCTTGTGCTTTCCCGCGTGGCCTGCCTTGATCCGGTCGCGCGCGGCCTGATCTTCGGGACTCAATTTTGGTTCTCTCATCATTTTTAAAGTTAGAGCGATAGGGTCGACTCGAACGCCATCTCCGGACTGGAAGCCCGGCGCACTGCCGTTGTGCTACTATCGCGGGTGGTAATTATTCTACTACTTGCCAATCTTCAGCCAGCATATCAGTTTGAGAGGCCAGCCAGCCGTTGACAACTTCACCAGTTGCAGACCACATACATAGATAGGGCAGGAATTGAATATCCCGGTTTTGACTTACCAGAAACTCTTTTACGTCTTCCGGCAAAGACTTCACCCTCGGAATGAAGTCTTTGGCGAGAATGTCTCCGGGTCGCTGAAAAATAAACATACCCTTACCATTCCAGCCGGATCGGGCTACACATTTGCCATCTTTCAGGAAATCAAGTGCTTGTGAGAAACTGAACATATAATTGTTTTAAAAGTGGCTATTCCTTCCGGTCACGTACCGGCACCGATTCCCCTTTGTACATCCCGGCCCCGACGTCGTCGATGGCGGTGAAGGGAAGTACTGGCACTGTGAGCTTGCTAGACCTATCAATCAAATAGATATACCTTAATTGAAAGCCTTCCAAAAACTTAGCTCCTACGTTGAAATAAGACTTTAAACTGGCCGATCCGTCGTAAACGATCTTATACTTTTCCCGAAGTTTCTGAGCAGCCGGCTCGTTTCCGTTGGCGGTTAGCGTCGTGATGGCCACGCGTTCACCCTCCGGAAATTCAAGAATAGATGAGTTCTTACTAATGCCGGTGAGAACGAAACCGGAGGCCCGGTAGATTGTGCCGTCTCCGCACTGGGTACCATCGGCGAAGCTGATTACCCATTTGATGTGCGGGCATTCCCTCCGGATCAACCGCAGACAAACGGCGATGCAACGGCTTTCGGAGTTGCGAGGTAAGAAGTTGTCGAAAGCCATCCGGTTCAGTTCGACGAACTCATTCCAACCGGTACCGGAAACCAACCCGATCAACTTCGATTTGTCCATACTCGGCCCAAAGGATAAGACACCATGCAGCCGGTTGTCGTAGAAGCAACCAAAATGCAGCTGGGAATTATTGACAACCTTCCCAGAATAGTGGTGCCGACGAACGAAGGCGTTTGCGCTTTTGCTGTCGATGGCCTTCACCCAGATCTTTTTTACGTCGATGTCAGCCATTGAGTTTAGCGAGGTATTGATCGACGATAAACGCCAGGGCGTTGCCGTTGCTGTTCTCGTTGCCGGTACCGTCAAAGTCGTTGGTCTTTTTCACCAGCTTGATCGCCGACTCGACCCGCTTTGCCTGATCGTCGGTCAGGATGAAGGTCATTTGCTTGAACTCCTTTTCTCCACTCGGCAGGCTGATTTTCTTTTCTTCCGGCTCAATGGAATCGAAACCCCATTCGTTCAGATCGACGTCGAAGTCAGCCGCGATATCGTCTACGACGTCGGCGTCAAAAGAAAGATTAACCTGGCTAACTTTATTATCGGCCAGTGCCATTTCCCGGCCCCGCTTGCTGTCCAGATCCAGATCAGTCCGCTTGACGGCGATAATGGTCTTACCATCGGATTCCACGATCTGAACATTTTCAAGACCGAGAGCCGCTGCGGTTTCCAGCGTTTTATTTCCGGCAATGACCCGATTGTTTTTGTCCAGGAGGATAGAACGACCCGCACCCAACTTCTGCAATGACTTCTGTAAAAGATGACCGCCGTACTCGGTGCCGACGTTAGCGTTCCGGTCATCAGGTATCAAATCGGAGATCTTGGCTCGCTTCACGTATTATTGTAAAAAGTTGAATTTGCACAAATATATGTAAAGGAAGTTTATAATTTTTATAATACTATTTGTAAGTTGTTTATAAAGTATTAACTTTACATAACAAACAAACATGATTTCCACTATGAAAAGTCAAGTAATGAAACTAGCCGCTCTCCTGCGTAAAGCCGGATCGAGCCTGTCAGATGCTGTGCGCCGGGCATGGGAAACCATTAAGCTCCGGGCGAAACTGGCGAAGACAGATGAAAAGGGTATGTGGATCAAATTTAAAAAGGCCGACGGCACGATCCGGGAAGCGCTGGCCACGCGGAACATTGCAGTGATACCGACCGAGCACCGGCCCAAGTCGGGCGACGTCGCTGGCTCGATTGGTATCACCATTACCTATTTCGATATTCTCTGCGACGGCTGGCGGTCGTTCCGGGCTGATCGGTTAATCTTCTCCTAACCCTTAAACGATCTGCACTGATGAAATTCATTAAGCTAAACATTGGGAAGGAGGAACGAATGATCAACCTAACCCACGTTCAGGAGATTTTGCCGGAAAACAAACCGGAAGGCGTAAAGGCTCGGGTAGTATACACCTCTGGCGAAATACTGCCTGTCGAGGATTCGTTCAGCCACATCCACTACCTGCTTCATCTTAATCACCTCATTACAAAATAGCTCACCGGCCCGGCTTCGGTCGGGCCACATCCTTCCATAAATATGTCAACTATTAAAGAACGGGTTGAAAAGGCGTTACCTCTTGCAAAAAAATACGTAGAGGCTGAACTCCGAATTACCGCAATTGATCAGGAGCGGTCTGCTATGAGTCGGCCTCGGAATGTATTTACTACCCTCGATGAAATTGAGATGGCCGAAAAGAAACAGTTGGAATTTGACGCTATCGACGCTGCCTTGAAAAACGAAAGAGATCAACTGAAAGAGTTCATCTCAATTCAGGAATCGTGGCGTGAGGGGAGCCTTTCGCGCATGCTAAACGGTAGCCTTGATGAAACAGAATTTGAGGTCATCGTAACGGCTGGTGAAGTAAAGTATAATGTGGCTTACGCCGATGACGGACTGTACTTCTATGAAATTACTTCTTTGGCAAATGACCAAACGGAGGTGAAACTGCAGGTAAAACGTCCATCACGATCATCCTTGACGTGGGGAGCCCGGAAAGGCTGTGAAGCTCTGGAGCAGGCTAAGGAAGCTTACGAAGCCATGTGGGGCCACAATTCCTGGACATCTGCCGAAATCATTGCTTTAGCGCAGGTGATTGAAACCGCCCATCTCGAAAGTGCAGTCGCTGCCTGCGCGCCAGCCTAAGCTCTTCTTTTCATGGACTTTATTTTCAATAAACATGGTGTCTGTCTCAATCCCGAGACGGCTTTCGACTGGAAAGACAAAAGTCGAGACTATTACTGTATCGAAGTTGCCCAGCGGCCCGATGGACGTTGGTGCGCAGGTAGTCACGTCTGGTGCGGATCTGGCGGAGGTGGTGGCTCTGCCAATCTTAGAGGAGAAGGGTATGCCACCCGAGTCGAAGCCGTTGTTGCCGAAGCCAATCAATTACTTGAACGGCTTCGGCGTGAAGTCACCCGGAATAACGAAAACCCGGCTCCCTACCGAAGAATGATCAAGAAGCTTGAAAGTCAATTAAATCAATTCCTCACGCCCCAACTTTCTCTATTCTGAATTTTCACTTTTAATTTTCTATAACCATGTCCGAAGTACAATCTAGTCTCAAGCCTTACGAATTTCTTACCGAAGACGGTGAAGTAAAGAACAAGTTCAAGTACAAGCCCGGTACGCCAAAACAATACCGGTTCGATGGCCGGTCGGGTAAGTTCAACCTCGACGGCGAAACCGACATCGGTAAAAAGCTGACCATTACGCCGATCGCGTTCCGGCATTTCCACGATCATTTGTTTGGCCGGAAGGATAAAGACGGCCTGAACCGAGTCGATGAATGGTTCGAGGTGTTCTTCATCGATGCGAAGAATTGCGTTTCGTCGGTGATGTTCAACAACACCAGCGTCGGGCAAATTAAAAAGGTGGCCGATCCGCTTTTCTACGACGATAAGACGCTGCTCGACGTAACGCTGACGATTACCCAGGAAGAGAAGTCCGGGCCGTCCGGTAAATACTTTGCTGCAAAGTTCGAAGCTGAAGAAGCCGATCGCGAACTGGTGGCGATCTACCGAGCCTATTGCAATGACTTCCCGGTTTTCCGGCTCGATACGCTGACGAAGAACGCCGTTTACGTTGAAACCAGCGATTCGTACTTCCTGCCCGATCATCTCAAGTCGGTCATGGTATCAATCTCCGATGCTCCGGAAATGCACCAGTTACCAGCCTTTGGCTACACTGACGAACCGCGCGACGGTGCCGAGTAATTAATCTACCACCCGCCCGGCTGCTGACAAAGTGGCCGGGCTTTTCTCTGCCTTATGAAACATGAACCGTGCTGGCGATCGCACCGGCGCAACACGATCGGCAACGATATCGGCCTGATCATCGGCTACACTATCATTCTTTTTCGATCCATTAAAAATCTCATCAAATGACTGAACACGATTACCGAACGACCCGAGCCTATTCGGTTTCCGATCTGAATGAACTTGACCGATTAATGAAAGGGGAATTACCCTGGGCGACATACTGGCATGCGCGTTATTACGGTATGCCGTACCATATCACCGATCCGAAGATCCTGAGGTTTGGCAGTACCTTGCATCAAATGGCACTGGAGCCGGATAAGCCAGTAGTCGACGAATGGCATAACGTCGATGAATGGGAAAGACTGTATCGGATGGAAAAGCAGCTTACGCCTTACATTGACCAGGTCTTTATTAAATATCCGTGTGAAGTAGAGTTGAGCAGCACTTGCCCGATCACTGGACTACTAATAAAGGGGAAAGTTGACTGCCTTACAGACGAGGCCGTGGTTGACATTAAAACTACTTCCTGTATGAAGTCAGAAAGCTTCTATGCTACATTTGAAAAATACGGTTACTGGCGCCAGGCAGCATTTTATCTTCACCTTACCAACCTTGAACGGTTTATGTTTCTTGGTATCGGGAAGAAGCAGCCGCATCCTGTTTTTGAATTGGTAGCTAATCTCAACGGCATCGCAATTCAATCCGGCATGAAGCAGGTGCAGGCACTGTTGAAACGTGCGAAGCTGGAGGCCGAGAAGCCCGACGGCTGGCTTCCGAGCAGTTGGTTCAGAAAGGACTTGACCCCAGCCGGAATTGAATAAGGCTTGGGGTCAAATTTGAGACACTACCTGACACGCCCAGCGGCTTTAATAGACTAGTTGAAACCCGGAGTAAGGTTGAATTTTAATGGTTTTCCGGGCTTCCTGTCTCAATAGCGGTTTAAGAAGTCTCCAATTGTCAAAACCTAGTATCATGCGAGTACCTTCGGGTTCACGAAAAGTTGTAAAAACCGCCAAATTTCACTGATTTGGCGGTTTTTCTGTTTCAAAATGGTTTCAAAATCATCGTAACTAGCCCGTTTTTACCCTTACGTTTCAACACGGTTTCAAAATTTCAAGTCCTATTCCAGCAAACTGACCATTGCCGATCGGGTAAAAAATGATGGAACTGCCGCCCTCTTTTTCCAGATCCTGATCAATCGGAAGAAAACTACGTTACCAACCGGGCTTTACTGGCTGGCCCATTTATTCGATAAGGAAACCCGTGAGTTGCTGCCAGCATCCAAGGATAGAGATGATCAAAAGGCCCACCAGGATTATAAAGCGGATCAATGGAAAGATTCATGATGCTTTCAGGTGATACCGGCTGGCTGAACAGAAATTGCCTATTGAATTATTTGAGCGAGAGCTGGCTAATTTCTATTCCCGTTAGAACTTCCTTTTGTTCTGGCAACAAACCGTCGAGGATAATTGTGAGAGGGACTGATCAAAAAAGACTCCTGGAAATAACACCGGTCGAGGTAAGCTGCAGCAAGGCAGATTTGGATAGAGAAAGATATTGACAACCCGGCTCTGTAAGCCGGGTTTTGTTTTTCTGAAGTTTCTTTAATTGCTCAGGGCTAAAACTGGAGCAAGTTCAAGTTTATTGAACACGCTCATTGAGGGCCTCATGGCTCTTGTTAATTACTTCTTTAATGATTTCGTCAAGATCCATGGCCGACTTAAGTAGATAGGACAGAGCGGTTTGCCTGGTATTTTCATCATTTTCCGGATCGTTCAGCAACGGTATCAATCCTAATATTCCTGCGAGAGGAGCCCGTACCAGATGAGCCTGGGTCCAGGCGATTTCCCTCAGCCGCACGTTATGCGCTTCAATAGCCTTCGTATAAGCCACCTTTTCCGTGATATCCTGCATGGCCCCGATCATTTTCACAGGCTGGCCGGTACGTTCATTAAAAATCAGAAAGCCTCTGTCCAGCACATATTTGTACGTATCGTCTGCACACCGGAAGCGATACTCACTGGTCCATCGGGGAATTTTATAACTCACATTATGAGCAACCGTCTGTTCGACCCTTTTTATATCTTCCGGATGAACACGATCATGCCACCATTGGTAATCATGCTCAACCTCCTTATAGCCGAATACCGCTTTTATTCCATGATTCCACAAAACTCGGTTTGATACCATGTCCAGGTCCCAGATCGAATCGCTGGTTGCCTTCGATACGGCGTTAAACCGGTCCAGATGTTCTTTGATTTTTAATTCGTTTTCTACTCGATCGGTGACGATCCGGGAGTTGCAAACGATACCACTGATTGCCTCATCATCCCTCATGTCGGTGATAACCGTCTCGACCCAGTGTATTCTCCCCTGTTTATCAACATACCTGAAGGGAGCAACAGCTAGCTGTTTTTTGTTATTCAACAATTTGAATTGTTGAATAACAAAACCTCTGTCAGCTTTATGAATGTAGTTGAATGCATTATACCCGATAAACTCTTCCAGTGCAATTCCCAGCAGACGCTCTATGTTAGGGCCTACGTATTTACAATAACCATCCATCTCAATGATCGCAATAAGATCCGACCCTTCCTGTATCAGCGTTTTGAAACGTCGTTCACTTTCAATGAGTGCCTGTTCGGACTTTTTTAACTCGGTTACATCAGTTGCCACTACAATTCTGGCCTTTTTTTCTCCAAACCGGATGGAGTTCCCCCTGATGTGGACCTGGATAACTTCACCTGACTTCTTCAGATGGCGTACTTCAGATGTGTGAACCAACCGGGGTCTGACCTCATTCCGGATGGTATTGACTAAAAGCTCCGAATCTTCCCTCGGCCGGATATCAAGGATGGACATGCCTATAAATTCCTTTTTGGTATATCCGTAATGCGCCATGGCGGACTCATTCACGTCCAGGAACCTCAAAGAGTTCAGATCATAAACCCACATGGGCAGAGGACTCAGTTGGAACAGATCACTGTACGTATCTTTAAGTGACCCGAGCTCCGCTTCAGCTATTTTTCGCACGGAAACATCGCGAAGAACGCCGATCATTCGCGTAGCCCGGCCCTGTTCATCCCGGATAATATACCCGTTTTCTTCTACATAGGCATAGATACCGTCCGCCCTTTTAAACCGGTAACCGGCTGTCCAATTAGTCGTTAGAGGGTTAGCCAACGTCTTTTTCAAACTACTCTTTAAGGCCGAAATTTCCTCAGGATGTACCATCGCGGCCCATTTCTCAATAGTGAACCTATCTTCGGCGGTGTATCCGAACAAGCGAAAGAACGCTTCCCCCCAATGGATGTGGTCGACGTCGATATCCCAATCATAGATTGCATCGTCCGTTGCTTTATTTACATAATAATACCGCTCGTTACTTCGCTGAAGTTCATGTTCAATCTGTTTGCGTTGATTGAGCTCCAGCGCAATTTTAACGGCGTTTTCTTCCAGTTTCTTTTCGGTCTCAAACAAGGCGGTTACGTCTGTTGAGCTTTGGACGATATAGTGGATGGTTCCTTCTTCATCCAGTAAAGGATACGTTTCTATATTCCAGTAACGCCCATACCCATTGCTTTTAGCAGCCGGTACATCATACCGGTGATTCCGGATCAGGCAAGGGGTTTTATCATGCAAAACTTGTTCGAACGCCCGGTGAATAGTTAGCGTCCTGCTACCATCATCATCCTCGTTGATGGGGAATGCGTCAAAGAAAGGTCGGCCGACTAAAGCGGAAGGAAGGGTATCAATGGCCGATAAAAACGCACGATTTACCGCTGCGATCGTGTAGCCCGGTTTGTCCGGCCTCAGGATAACACACGGCGTAGGGATCGAATTATAAAGTAAGGCAATCTCAGTTAAGCTCAACATAATTTAACGGCCTTTCAAGGTGCTGGTGCGATCGAAGTCCGCAATCCCGACGAGTGTTGTATGATCTACCCAACTTTTTCTATTTTACAACGGATCTGTCTTTTGGACATCATTGTCATTCAGCAGTTCGGTCAATTGCTGCCTGGATAGCGGTTTAGTCAGATACCCTTTCAGTTCCATATACGTCTGGGACTTTAACACGTCGGCTTGGTCCATAGATGAACTAACCATATAAATAATGGGCTGATACCCAGTGGCCCCCAGCAGTTTAAAGTGGTCTAAAAACTGCCAGCCATTCAAGATGGGCATATTAATATCAAGCAGAATTAATTCCGGCAGTACATGGAGATGAGTTCGATTTGTCTGGATAAAATCCAGCGCATCCTGCCCATCATTGAAGCTAAAAAGTTCATGACCGACCACTATTTTTTCAATCAGTTTGCAGGTCAAAAACTGAAAAACGGGATCGTCATCCACGACAGCAATCTTCATACCCTGTTCGATTTATCATTTGATACCCATTAACAAGCATGTCTTACCAAGCGTAGAGCTTTCCTTCCTGGAAAATTCCTGAATAGATCAAAAAACATACCATTTAAGGAGCGAACGGGTCATAAGGCGGTCAACCGCTTTTACCTCCGGAAGTTGATTGTAAGAAAGAGTTAGCCGCTATTCTGAAACTGGCTTCCCGAATCATTCAAACTCCTTACCATTGACAACAATCATCTGGATGAGAAAACCTACTAGAGTAAGGTTCAGATGGAGTTCGATCACCAAGACCATTAGGTACTTTCTGGATTTCAGTACAAAGTACTAAAATTCAACCATTTACTCAGATAATTACCCAAACAGGTTCATGCTTTGCTGAATAAAGGAGCAATAAATTAGCCACTAATAGCGCTTCCAGAAACATGTGATTATACGGTATGCCGTTTGGTACGAATCCTGGACTGGTTCTAGCGGTGTATTTCATTGAGACAGTGGTATGACCCATTAAAGGCTCGTTTTTGTCTCGAATGAAGGTTGGATCATGCTTATTTTAATAGATACCCTTGTATGTCTGTAAACGGACTTATTGGCCCAAAACGAATAAGCAGCCTCTGAAGCCCCTACCAGCTTGTGGCACGGGTTTTTCAAAGGCTGCTTACTACTTACTACTCTACCTACGGTTAGGCGACTACCGTCTCAAGCTGTTTGACCAGTTGAATTTCACTGTTAACCTTTACTTCTTCACTTAGGGCTAAACCGCCTGTTTCCAGTACGCCATTGAAGGTAATACCCCAATCGCTGCGGTTAATTTTTCCGCTAACGGTAAAGCCCGCCCGAACGCCACCCCAGGGGTCTTTCGTCACGCCACTGTACTCAACCGTTAATTTGACCGGTTTGGTAAGGCCTTTCATCGTTAAATCCCCATAGACGGTGAAGGTATCATCGGATAGCTTCTCAACTTTGGTCGATTGGAAGCTTAATTGGGGATAGGTTTCGGCTTCGAAAAAATCGGAGTTACGCAGGTGGTGGTCGCGTTGCTCATTGTTGGTATGAATCGAAGCAATCTCGGCAGTAACCCGTATTTGAGCGGTGCTAAAGTCGTCATCCTGGGTTTTAACCTCTACCTGAAACTGTTGGAAAGAACCCGAGATATTACTGATCATTAAATGTTTGATCTTGAACCCTAATTCGCTGTGCGTGGGGTCAAGGACCCATCTTGTAGTTGACATATGATTAAAAAGTATTGATTTTTGATTACTAAGAACAGGTGAAGGCCCTGCAGCAAGCCGAGCCATTTTCAATGAAGAAACCGGGGCGGGCCTTACCACAGAATCCGTTGCGAAGCCTCAACGGTTGTGATGTGGTGTAATTTGCCCTGTCGGTATTCCTGGTAGAGCCGTCGAATGTCCTCTTGTGTATCGCCAATGAAGGGACCATGCGACACGATGGCATCCCCTTGCGGTTCGCCGGCGTAGAGAATGACCCGGGCTCCGGTTTCACCGCTTGTGAGCTTGAGTTCGCTCAGGGTCTCCTCGGCGTGTCTATCCAGCCAACCCACTTGATCCCGATGAATCTCTGTGGCTTCGTCACCCAGCTGCAGACTTCCCTCCAGGACGTACAGGAAAGTGGTAAAGGATGCCGGAATGTGCTGCACGGTAGTCGTGCCGGGCTGCAAGTGGATATCCGCAAGAATAAGGGGTGTATAATTCCGAATGGGTGACGTTATACCCGCCAGGGAACCGCTGTAGACCTTTATAGTTGTTCCGTTATAGGTGATGGTTGGTACCCTTTCCAGAGGTAAATCCTGTACGCGAGGCTTAGCCCACCGATCTTTTTTGGGTAAATTCAGCCATAATTGCAACAGGCGCATCGACGCTTTCCCTTCGATGGTTTCGGTATGGATGATCCCACTACCCGCCGTCATGAGCTGTAGATCACCACCCTTCATGCGGTGAGCCCCGTCGCCCATGCTGCCTTCCAAGAGCAGGGATACGGTTTCAAATCCGGCATGCGGATGCGGACCACCCACGGGCAGTTCCTCTTGCTTGTTGAGTCGGTCATCCATCAACACAATAAACGGATCACTTTCGGTGAAATCGACCTGAATAACCGGTCTGGCCAAATGACCAGGCCCCAAAAACCCCTGTTGAGTAGGAGGAGTATCTATTTTGACGAGTTTTCTATGAAGATTCATGCTCCTGCTTTGTTAATACGCCGGAAAATTTTGCTTATCATTGATGATGCAAATTTACGCTTTATACTATACTTTTGTAAGTACTATACTATAGTATAGCCCTATACTCGGGTATAGTGAGTATTACAAAGCTGTTATCCAGGCAAGCATGACCTTTCTATAAATGGAAACTACCGATCTAAAGCACCAGGAGTGCATCAGTACATTGCGGCCTATCCGAGATGCGTTGGACGTATTGAATGGGAAATGGAAGCTACCTATTATTGTGGCCCTAACCTTCGGGGAAAAGCGGTTTGGCGAAATTTCCAGAGAAGTCCATGGGATTACTGACCGAATGCTGTCCAAAGAGTTACGAGATATGGAGGTAAACGGCTTAGTAAAACGAAAGGTGTACGATACCTATCCCGTCAAAGTCACGTACATTTTAACACCGCATAGTCAAACCCTTGGCGGAGTCATTGAATCACTGCGTAACTGGGGTGAGTTACACCGAAAAAAAATCCTCTCGGGTGAAGTGTGAACGAAAGGTGTAGAGTAGCCAACCACTTTCTGCTCCTTATGGCCAGTCTTTTCCAGGGTCTGTAGAGTGGGCCGGGGCCAGTGGTTCCGGATTTGATGCCGGTGTTGGGTAGTGTGCAACCGGGCTGATCCGGTTAAAACGAGTGTGCTGGGGAGGCTTCAACAGGTGATTATTTAGTCCATTCGGGAAGTCGGCCGAAGAATTAACCAACTCTTCCCTGGCATTCAGTTACCGGGGTGGTCCCGACAAAATCACTGAAATCCGGACCTGTCCTCAATTGCAGGAAAACTCCACAATGGCTCCCCGAAAGGAAATATCTCCGCATTTACAGGTATACTTTCCACCCGGGCAATTCATGGATCGGGTGTCATAAAATCCGGTCGGCCCCGAATTGTCGAAAAGTTGACAGGAGCAGGTTACCAGTTGGGCCGGTTGATGATCCTGAATAGTACACGACCAGGGCAAACCGGAGACTAGTACGAGTAATGCAAAAGAGATGACTTTTCGGAATAGTGTTTTCATCGGAATAAAAAGGTTTATATCCTTCAATAAGCTTGATTTCATTTACAGAGTCCCCGGCAAGTGCTTGCCGGGGACTGCTCTCTTTAGAGAGCGTCAAGAAGCAGAGCGGTTTCAGCTTCGTCGATCGTCTTCAGGCCGCGCAGGAACGCATCCGGGGTGAGCGAAATGCTGCTGATGCCTTCCTGCGTCAGGAACCGGGCAAAAGCCGGGTTGTCACTGGGCCCCTGTCCGCAAATGCCCACGGGTCGGCCAACCCGATGAGCCTGCCGGAGCAACATTTTAATCAATTCCCGGACCGTCGGGTTGTTTTCGTCAAAAAGCCCCTGCACCATCGATGAATCCCGATCTACGCCCAACGCCAGTTGGGTCAAATCGTTGGAACCGATGGAAAAACCGTCGAACAGCTCGGCAAAGGCCTCCGCCTGGAGAATGTTACTGGGTATTTCAGCCATGACATACACTTCCAGCCCATTTTCGTGCCGGGTCAGACCAAAGTTTTCCATAACCGCCAGCACCCGCTTCCCTTCTTCGACAGTCCGGCAAAACGGAATCATCAGTTTGACGTTGGTAAAACCCATCTGATTGCGTACCCGGCGCATGGCCTCGCATTCCAGCCGGAAACCGTCGATATACTTAGGGTCGTAGTAGCGACTGGCTCCGCGCCAGCCTAGCATCGGATTCTCTTCAGCGGGCTCAAAATCGCGGCCGCCTAGCAGGTTGGCGTATTCGTTGGTTTTGAAATCACTCATCCGGACAATGACCGGGCGCGGGTAGAAACTGGCCGCCACCATCGCCACCGACTGAGCCAGTTTATCCACAAAATACTCCTTCTTGTTGGCGTATAAATGCGTGAGCTGGCTAATTTCCTCCCGAACGGATTCATCTTTCACCGCTTCGAAATTTGCCAACGCCATGGGATGGATGCCAATGGCATTGGCGATAATAAACTCCAGCCGCATCAGGCCCACGCCGTCGCTGGGCAATTGCGATAACCGCAAAGCCTGCGAAGGATCTCCCAGAATGAGCTGGCAGTTGGTGCGGGGTTTGGGCAGGTCCGTCAGATTGATTTCTGCTTTGGTAAACGGAAGGATTCCTTCATAAATGAATCCTTCCTGCGCGTCCAGGCAGGAAACCGTAATGGTGGCGCCATCTTGAATGACTTGTGTGCCGTTATTGGTGCCGACTACGGCTAAGGCCCCCACCTCCCGGGCCACAATGGCTGCGTGGCTGGTTCGCCCGCCCCGGTTGGTCACAATGGCGGAGACTTTCTTGAGAATCGGGTCCCAATCGGGCGTGGTGATGTCCGTGACCAGAATATCCGATGCCCCAATGGATGCGGGAACGTCTTTGGGCGAAGCCACCACCCGGGCCGTTCCGCTAACGATTCGCTGGCCGATCCCCTGGCCCCGCGTCAGAATTTTCCCGGCTACGGGCAGCCGATAGTCCGTCAATTGCAGCTTCGATGCGCCCAGATTGGTCATGGGCCGGGCCTGCACAATGTAGAGCTGTTGATCGAGGCTGTCCTTGGCCCATTCAATATCCATCGGTTTTCGGTAATGCTCTTCGATCAATAAAGCCCAACTGGCCAACAGGTTCACTTCCGTATCGGTCAGGATCAGTTGTTGCTGCCGTTCCCGGGGAGTAACCGTATTGCGGGTTAGCTTCCCCTCTTCCAATGAGTCTCCGTAGATCATCGTAACGGATTTATCGCCAACCTTTCGGCTGACAACGGCGTTGGACCGCTGGCCGATCGAGGGTTTAAAAACGTAAAATTCGTCGGGGTTGACCGTGCCCAGAACGACGTTTTCTCCCAGTCCCCAGCTGCCCGTAATCAGCATCAAATTTTCGTGTCCCGTATCCGGGTCCACCGTAAAACAGACCCCCGACGAAGCCTGGTCGGAGCGTACCATTTTCTGAACCCCTACCGACAGAGCCACTTTCAAATGATCGAATCCGTTGTCGTGGCGGTATTTGATCGCCCGGTCCGTGAAGAGCGAAGCATAACAGGCCCGACAAGCCTCTACCAGTTGATCTTCCGTCTGGATGTTGAGAAACGATTCGTGCTGTCCGGCAAAACTGGCGCTAACCAGATCTTCGGCGGTGGCACTGCTGCGAACCGCCACCTGAATTGCCTCCGGATAATGCTGCTGTAAATCGGTGAATGACTTCTGGAGCGCTTCCGTTAGGTGCGGTGGAAAGCTTGCCTTTTGAATGAGTTCCCGAATTTGCTTTCCGATGGAAGCCAGGTTGGAAAAGGTTTGTGTATCTAATTCATCAATCAGTTTCTGAATAGGCGCGCGAAGTTGATTAAACTGAAGAAATTCACCGTACGCATCGGTGGTTAAGGCAAACCCGTCCGGAATGCGGACGCCGTAAAACCGCAACCCGTTAAACATTTCGCCCAGCGAAGCATTTTTGCCCCCAACCCGGGCAATCATTCCATTGTTAATCTGACTGAACGGAAGGACCCACGTTTTCATGTCTGTTTGGTTTAAGATCGGACGGCAAGCTAGGGGCCGACGGTTCGTTACACCATGATGGCAATCATTTAATACGCTGATACTCATCACATAGACACAGGTTGATTGGTCAGAATCAGCTCATAACATCCCACGGGAGGTTTTCGCCACTTCGAAGCCGCCCGACTGACAATAATCAACCGGTTTCATGGGATCAGTCATATAGAAAGACGTGGTTTCCCGCTTGTTTTGGGGCATCAAGAAAAACCTAGTTCACCATGAAAACGATTCTGGTTCCCACGGATCTTAGCTCCATAACGACGTATGCCCTTGATGTAGCCGTCGGTCTGGCTCGTACGCACCAGGCTGACGTTATTCTTTTACACACCGTGCTCTATCAGCTGATGCCTCAACCAGCCGTTGATTACACGCCGGAAGTGTCGGCGCTATCGGCGGAGTTTTATAAGGAAACCGTAAAAGAAGCGGAAGAAAGCCTGCGGAAACTGGCGGCTAATCCGAAGTACG
This sequence comes from Larkinella knui, assembly GCF_003858645.1. Lineage (GTDB taxonomy): Bacteria > Bacteroidota > Bacteroidia > Cytophagales > Spirosomataceae > Larkinella > Larkinella knui. Next base: position 111,570 of record NZ_RQJP01000003.1, read on the forward strand.
CGGGTGTTTCCATTAAAACAAAATTGGGCAGTAGCATCGACGGTTTGGTCCGAACCATCAACGAGCAGCCCGCCGACCTGATCGTCCTGGCTTCCAAAGGAACGTCCGGTTTGATGGAATGGCTGGAAGGTTCTACCGCCGAGCTGATCGTACGGCACGCCCACTGTGCCGTGCTGGTGGTTAAAAAACCGATCGAACACTTTCAACCCCAGTCCATTATTTGCGGAATCGACGTGGACGATAAGCTAAAGGAACGTCATCCGTACCCTTTCCAGTTGACGGATCAGGGTTTGCAGCAGTTTGTTTATGTGCTGACGCCCACCGACCCTCGTCAACCTGACGGCATCCGGGAATGGATGGATGAATTTGCATTGGCAAAAGGGATTGCTCATTACCAGTTTACAATCTGGCGCGACCAAACGATTCCGCAAGGAATATTGAACTATGCGGATGAAGTAAAGGCTGATCTGATCGTTCTTTACACGCATGGCCATAAAGGACTGCGGCATCTGCTTCAGGGGAGTGTAGCCGAAGATGTCCTGAACCACGCCAACGTACCCGTTTTAATTATGCGGGCTTAAACCTATTGAAAGCCAAGATTAACATTCGTATGGAAAAGGACTTACAAGGAAAAGTGGCGCTGGTGACCGGAGCCGCTTCGGGTATTGGTGAAGCCATCGCGTTGCTGTATGGTCAGCACGGCGCCAGTGTCATGCTCTCCGATGTGAACGAAGAAAGAGGTCAACACGTCACCGATCAAGTGGTGGCTGAAGGGGGTATCGCCCGGTTTTTCAAAGCCGACGTCGGTGACCCCAGGCAGTGTCAGCAACTCATTGAGGAAACCGTCTCTGCATTTGGCGGCCTGGACATGGCGTGTAACAATGCCGGGATTGGGGGCGAGTTGAACCTTACGGGCGATTATTCGCTGGAAGGCTGGCAGAAAATTATTAACATCAATCTTAACAGCGTCTTTTATTGCCTGAAGTACGAACTGGAAGCCATGCTGAACCAAAACCGCCCCGGGTCAATCATCAACATGGCTTCCATTCTGGGGCAGGTCGGAACGGCGATGTCGCCGGGATATGTGGCGGCCAAACACGGCGTGGTGGGGTTGACCCAGACGGCGGCTATTGAATATGCGCCGAAAGGGATTCGCATCAATGCCGTCGGACCGGCTTACATCGATACCCCCCTGTTAGGCGTATTACCGCAGGATGTCAAAGCGATGCTGGTTGGCCTTCATCCCATCGGTCGGCTGGGCCGGGCCGAAGAAGTGGCCGAGCTGGTCATCTGGCTCTCGTCGGAAAAAGCCTCGTTCGTGACGGGTTCGTATTATCCCATTGACGGGGGCTATTTGGCCCGGTAACTGGACCGGGTACGAAAAAAGGTTTGATCGTGCGTATGAACAAGGTATTTTAGCGTCGACTACCGTAACGGAATGGGCAGTTAATTGGGGCAAAAACTCAATTCAAGTGCTCATTTTTTTTGTGCAACATTCCCAACCAGTAACAAAATCACCATGATCATTACCCTGACTCTGAATCCCGCGGTTGATATCAGCACAACGGTTGACCACCTGGTTCCGGAACAGAAACTGCGGTGCGCAGCGGCCCGCTACGATCCGGGCGGAGGGGGTATCAACGTTTCCCGGGCCATTCACCGGCTGGGTGGAGAATCACTGGCGGTATTTCCAACCGGTGGAGCAACCGGTTCGTTGCTGGAAAACCTGGTAGCCGGGCAACAAATTGATTTTCAGACCGTCCCGATGGCGGGTTGGACGCGGCAGAGTATTGTCGTGCTGGAAACCGCAACCCGACAACAATTTCGCTTTGGGTTGCCGGGACCTGCCTGGTCGGTTGCGGAGGGCGAACTTTTTCTGGACGCGTTACGGGCTTTTTCGGCTCCCCTTGATTATGTCGTCCTCAGCGGCAGTATGCCCCCCGGTCTTCCCGTGGATTACGGTGCCGCAATCGCCCGAATCGTCAAGCGCCAGGGTGCTCGGTTGATTCTTGATACCTCCGGCGAACCCTTGCGGATGGCCGTTCAGGAAGGCGCGTTTTTGCTTAAACCTAATTTGGGCGAATTAGCCTCCCTGGTGGGGGTTGACAAACTGGAGCTGGACGAAGTGGAGGAAGCGGCCCGGTCGGTCATCCGTCGGAGCTGGTGTGAAGTGGTGGTCGTTTCGTTGGGTCCGGCGGGAGCCCTGCTGGTAGCCGGAAGCGGCAATACCGATCAGTATGCGTGTTTTCGGGTTCCGGCTCCCACGGTTAAAAAGCAAAGTACGGTGGGAGCTGGTGACAGCATGGTCGGCGGGATGGTATACGCCCTATCGCAGGGCAAATCATACGAAGATATGCTGCGGCTCGGCGTGGCCTGTGGTACGGCAGCCACGATGAATCCCGGCACCGAATTGTTTCATCCCGACGATGTGGAACGACTGCTGACCTGGATCAATCAATCCGGAAAGAAGGGCTTTTTACCCGCTCCCGACGGGATAAATTAGCGGGTTTCAGAATTACCAGGATACCAATTCCCCATAGGGTTACCAGCATTCCCACTGAATTCATCACGCCGGGCCGATTTAAGTCGGCCATGAAAGCAATATCCATTGAAGCATGAAAAAGAGCGCAAACCAGTACACTTCCCCGGCTACTGTTAAAAAGCCAGGTGAACAGAATCGACCCTGTTAAGAGACTCATAAGCCAACCGCCAATCCCGGCTATATCCATCGTGTAATACCCGGATCGGACATAAAAAAATAACGGCCAGTGCCAGATCGCCCAGCCTGCCGTTAAAATCAGGGACGACAGGAGAGCAGAATACCGTTGTTGTAAGCGGGGTAAGGCAAATCCGCGCCAACCGGTTTCTTCACCAAAACCAACCACGAAAACGGTTAGGGCAATATATTGGTAAGGCAAAAGGCTGGAAAGCTCCCGGGAATGCCAGAGGCCGCTCCAGTTAACGATTTCAAGAGCGCCTTCGGTGTTTATCCAAACGGCAAAAAAAAGAATCAGAAAGGGGAAAAAGGGCAAAAACAGCCAGTAAAAAACGGGCCGGCGGGGCACAAGCAAGTTTCTTAAAAGAGTTGGTAAGCTGGCTTTCGGGTCCTCTATCTTACTCCAGAAAATCGCCGAGATCAGGGGGCCTACCAAGCCCGCATAATGCAGAAAAGCGGACGTTTTCCAGAATACAGGGAAAAAAGGAAGAAAGTAGGGCGACCAGCACAACCAGGAAATGGCATAAGCGGTCAGAAAGAACAGGAGTAGATTTTTCATGGAGATTATCGTTTTACGCCTGTCAATCGGGCTGTCCTGCCATTCATTTTAGCGGTTTTATTAACTCTAAAAAAAGCAATTTTCAGGATGTCGGCCGTGATGGTATAAAGCACCAGAATACCACCCAGAGCCAGTACTTGTTGCGAATGGGCGATTGAAAAACCCAGCATCTGGGCCAGGGGCGAAACCGGCAGATACACCGTAATCAGAATCGAAACCAGTCCCGTTATGACCAGCCAGTTGCCCGGCTTGCTTTGGAAAAACGATTTCCGGGTGCGGATGATGAACAGAATGATGATTTCCGTCAGGGCCGATTCCAGAAACCAGCCGGTTTGAAAGGCGGAGCCCGAAAGATGAAAATAATAATAGAACACATAGAAAGTAAGGAAATCGAACAGCGAACTGTGAAGGCCAAAAACGATCATAAAATTTTGGATCATTTTCAGGTCCCATTTCCGGGGAGTGGTCAGTTGATCCCCATCCACCTGATCCGATGCAATGGTCAAAAAAGGCAGATCGGTGAGCAGATTGGTCAGCAGAATTTGCTTGGGGAGCATCGGCAGAAAAGGCAGCAGCAGGGAAGCACCGGCCACGCTGAACATATTGCCGAAAGTGGCACCGGTGGTGATGAAAATATACTTCATGGAATTTACGAACGACTTGCGTCCTTCTTCAATGCCATCGGCCAGCACCGACAAATCTTTTTCCAGCAACACAAAATCGGCGGCTTCCTGCGCCACATCCACGGCATTGCTGGTCGATATGCCCACATCAGCGGCATGAATAGCCGCCACATCGTTGATACCGTCGCCGATGTAGGCCACGGTGGCATTCGATTTTTGCAATGCGATGATAATGCGTTCTTTCTGATGCGGTTCGATTTCGGCAAACACATCCGTTTGCCGAACTTGCACGATAAGCGCTTCCGGACTGAGCTGATCCATTTCTTCCCCCGTCAGAATGACCGGCTGAGCAATGTCGATCAACTGGGCCGTATGCAAAGCGACGTACCGATTATCGCCGGTAATGATCTTCACCTGGATGTGCAGGTGCCGAAGTCGTTCGATGGAGGTCAGGGAACTTTCCTTCAGCGGATCTTCCAGCAGGATGAAGCCCAGAAAAATCATTTGCTGTTCATCGTCGCGGGTTATCTTATCAGCGGTCATGGGTTTGTAAGCCAGTCCCAACACCCGGTAACCGCTTTGACAGTAGGCCGCAAACCGGCTTTCAATCGCTTGACGGATCGCCACGGTAATGGGTTCGGTCTGCCCGGACGGCGATTCCACCGAACTACAGACCGCCAGCAGGTTGCTCAGGGCGCCTTTGGTAATAAAAAACCGCTGTTCCCCTTTTTGAACCGCGATGCTCAGCCGTTTGCGAATGAAATCATACGGGATTTCGTCCCGCTTTTCGTAGCCCTCGGCGGTTAGGTTTAGGGCACCGATGGCCTGATCGATGGGATTCGAAAAGCCCTGTTGAAAGGTCGCATTCAGGAAAGCGTATACCGGTATTCGTTCGTCGGCCTGGCCCTGCCAGTTCACCATCGCTTTGACCGTAGCCGTGCCTTCGGTAATGGTCCCGGTTTTATCCGTACACAATACGGTCACTTCCCCAAAATTGAAGATGGAGGACAGCTTTTTAACGATTACTTTTTTCTTCAGCATGCGCCGGGCTCCCGCCGACATGGCAAACGTCATGATGGCGGGCAGAAGTTCGGGGGCCATGCCGATGGCGAGCGCCAGCGAAAACAGGATCGAATCGAAAACCGGCTTTTTAAAATACAGGTTGGCCATCAGAATCACCAGCGACAGCAGGACCGTAATGCGCAGGAGAAAGTAACCGAAGTGTTTGATGCCTTTCTCAAAAGCGGTTTCCGGAGTTTGGGCCAGGCTGTGGGTCAACTGACCGAACACGGTTTGGCGGCCCGTTTGCACCACCAGCGCGTATGCACGACCACTGACGACGTTGGTTCCCTGCCACAGACAATTCGTTTTCTGGTGGAGTGGTGCCGTATCCGGGACGGTGCCAACCATTTTCTCGACCGGATACGATTCGCCGGTCAATGAGCTTTCGTTCACGTGCAGTTCATTGCTTTCCAGAATTCGGCAATCAGCCGGAATGATATCGCCCGCATCCAACACCAGCACATCGCCCGGCACCACCTCCGGCGTAACCACCTGCTCTTCTTTTCCATCACGCAAAACGGTATGCTTCAGGGCGATCATGGACCGCAATTTTTCAATGGCCCGTCCGGCATTGCGTTCCTGCCAAAAGCCTAAAAGTCCGGTGGTCAGCAGGATAAAAAGAATGATCAGGGTATCGGAGGTTTCTCCCAACATGGCCGACAACACCACGGCTACAACCAGCAGCAGGATCAGCGGATTGGTAAACTGCCGGATGAACAGTTTCAACTCCCGTTGAAAGCGGCTTTCCGTGCGCCCTAGCTGGCGTTGCTCCTCAATACGCTGGGCGGCCACCGCGCTGTCCAGACCGGTTGAAGTGGTTTGAAATTGAGCCAGTAATTGGTCCAAGGGCAATGAGGAGAAAGCCTGGCCTTCCATAAAAAAGAGTTATAAGACCGTTGGGTCCGTATGTCTGAACATCCAAAAGTAGTGCTGGAAATGGCGAATCAGGTTGATACCTATCATGCCTTTAGACAATTATTGTCATTCCGTTAAACGACTGATCAATACTACATTAGTAGTAAGTTCTTCATTTTCAACCCATTTTATCAGACCACAATGGCTACGCTTCGATTCCTGTTCGTCTGTATTCTCGGACTTCATGGCTTGATTCACCTGATGGGTTTTGTCAGAGCCTGGTTTTTGACGAAAATGGATCTCATCACGGCAACAACGACCATTCCACGATCAACCACGGAGACGAAAGCCGTCGGCCTTCTCTGGTTGCTCACGAGTCTGCTCTTTCTGGCGGCCGTTGGTGTATTTTTAGCCGGCATGGCCCGGTGGTGGCTGGTCGCTTTCGGCGCGGTCTTTGTTTCCCAACTCCTGATCCTGCTCTATTGGCAGGACGCTAAAGCGGGCACGTTGGCTAACCTCCTGATCTTGGCCATTAGCCTCCTGGCGTATGCGGATTGGAATTTCACCGCCAACGTAAAAGCCGAAATCCATAACCTGATGGCCGAAGCCGGTGACGAAAAGCCGTCGGTCATTACGGCTCGGCAAGTAGCCGAAATGCCGTCAATTGTTCAAAAATGGCTTACGCATGCGCAGGTCATTGGGAAAGAACGCATTCAAACCGCTCATCTGACGCAACAAGGCCAGATGCGCACGAAAGTGAACGGCGGTTGGATGCCCGTTGAAGCCCAGCAGTATTTTACCACGAATCAGCCCGGTTTTATCTGGCACGCCCGAATCAAAGCCGCTCCGCTGGTCTATCTGGCCGGTCGGGATAAGTATGAACAGGGGCACGGCCATATGCTGATCAAGGCAATGTCTTTCTGGCCCATCGCTAATACGAGCGGAAACGAAATCGATCAGGGAACGATGCTGCGGTATTTGGGCGAAATGGTCTGGTTTCCAACGGCGGCTCTCAGCCCCTACATCCACTGGGAACAACTTGGGGCAACCACCGCCCGGGCAACCATGAGTTACGGAAAAACGATCGCATCCGGTGTTTTTACATTCACGCCTGATGGCGATGTGATTCGTTACGTCGCTCAGCGCTACGGCGAATTTGAGGGAACCTACCGGCAGGAAACCTGGTCGATTACCCTCAGTAACCACCAGGCATTGGCCGGTATTCGGATTCCCGTGCAGGCAGCGGTAACCTGGCAATTGAAAACCGGTGATTTCACCTGGTATACGGTAACGATAACGGAAATAAACTATAACGACCGGAGTGACCGGGTCCGGATTACCGCCAGACCAATACCGGCTTCCCAGCCCATGGCAAGTGCCCCGCTCAACGAACAGTCGCTTCAAGTAAGGAATCCGGCTGGTTCATGAACGGGTTCGGTGGTTTTTCTCGGCCCGGTCCCGAATACCGCGCAGCATTTTCCACTCCATGATAAAATGAGCGGGTTCGGTGACCATTCGCCAGATCACAAAGTTGGCAACTGTTGGCGGGTAATACATGCGGTATACGGTCAACAGCCGGGTCGATCCATCGGGCTGTGGAACCAGATAAAACAACCAGCTATTCTGGAATTCCTGGTTAGCTCCGGTGTAAAAAAGCAAATGCCGGTTTTCCTGAATGGCCACCAATCGTGGACCACCCATTGGCCCCAGTAACAGGGTATCGCCTAGCCGGATGTGCTGATACCGGGGCAATATCCGATCGGCACTATGAACGTTTAACCCCAGTAGATTTTCCAGTCCGTCGTAACTGTAGAGCCCGGCTTTTCGAATCCCCAGCTGCTTCAGCCAGGGCATAATGGCCGAAGCCGGTGCCCGGATCGTGATCGCACGGATGTTGCTATACGTTAGCGACTGGAGTAACGAATCGCCGGGGTAAACGGCGTTCCATTCCCGGTCTGTCGTTCCCCAGCGTTTGAAAAACAGGTTCAGACCAATCAGGTAAAAAAGGTAGACGAAAAGACCGATCAGACCCACGGTCTTGAGGATGCGCACTGCCATAGGAAAGACGGACCGGGCCAATCGGGTGGAGTCATTTCGTTTTTAAAACTACCGTTCTCCAACGGTGCTAAAGGTATATCCCAGGGTGAAATCACCCGCTCCTTCCACGTTTCCCCGAAAAATCCGGCTACCCAGCGACAGGTTGAGGTAAAAATTACGGCGATAGGTTCGTTGAAAACCCCACAGCGCTTCGACGCCAAAGCCACTTCCGTTACCAATGGGTACGTGTTCCGATTCGTTTTTGGCCACGGCGGGTAGTTTGTAGCGGGTTTTAACGCTGAGGTAATTGCCGGAATTATACCGGATGCTTTTCCCTTTTTCCAGGCGTCGATCCAGGTTATAGAAATACCGGGTGCCAACCGACAGATCGGGGTTCGCCGTACTGGAAGCGTAATAGGTCGTTTTGTCGGGAGACGTTTCCACTTCTTTAGTTCTGGTATACGTTGTTACCCGTGCTTCCGAAACGAGTGTAACCCGATTTCCCAGTCGCGTTTCATTCAGAATACCGGGTTCCAGAAAAGCCGCCCGCCAGACGGATTTTACCAACAATGGCTGTTCTGCAGACTGTCCAAAGGCCAAAAGGGGCATCAGCAGGAGGGCAATCAACGCGGTTTTCATGGTGGTATACCTGGTTTAGTTCATACACCAAAAATTGGATTTTCCCTTTCAATGAACAATGATCGAGGTTGGAAAACAGCCTGATCGTAATCAGCTATTACGGCAATGATGAAGGCAGGAAGTTAATGAAGCAGGTGGTTTCGAAACCGTTTTTGATGGGACGTGAGCAGCAGCAGAGACGTTACATCAAGCGTTAACAAAGCGCCACCTTGCAGCATAATGGATTTGCCAAATCCGTGAAAAACGGCTTGATTTTCTCCGCTGGCTTGCTGATGGAGCAGCAGACCCGTCGCCAGATAAGCCAGGTCAAGGCCCACATTAATGAGAAGCAGGCGCTTGAATTGGGTACTCTTTTGAGCGACTGATTGCGATGAGAAGGGCAGTTTTGGATGACGGACTTTATACCACATAGAACCGCCGACGAGCAGGTTAATGCTGCCCCAGGCCGCATTCATGTGGTGAAACTGGTGGGCTTCTCCCTGACTAAAAAACATGGCCGTACCGCCCACCACCAGATTGGTGGCGGCCCAGGCACTTAATACCCTGGCATGGGTAAGTTCGTGCCGAAACAAATAATCCCGTTCTCGTTTACTGGTTGCTGAATCACCCGCGACAGGCTGAGCCTTGGCAATTATCGCCAGCAGGAGACCGGCGATAAAAGTGAGTACCTTTGACATCGTTCCGCTTTTCGATCAATCCGTTATTAACCGTTCAGACTGACTCGTCAGCAGGTCTTTATCCACCATGCCGACGTGCCGCCAGAGTTCGATTCCCTGCCGAATCAGGATGAAAGCGGGTGTTTGAGTAATGTCAAAGCTCCGAAAAACGTCCGCCTGAGTGGATTCCTCGATCTTTAGAATCCGCACCTGATCCCCCATATGCTGCTGCAACGAATCGGCCAGTGATCGCACCTCTGCCCGTTGTGACCGTTCAATTTGCTCGGGCGGCATGAAGATCAACAAGACCTCAGACCGGGTCTGAAGCGGTTTTAGGTGTGAATCTTTGAGTTTAATCCAACTGATGTTTGCCATTATCTTAAAAACAAAGATTTAATTTTTCTTTTTATTGGGTAAAAATGGAGGTTTCGCGAATCAATTGCCTTGATATTAGTTAGGAGTTATTCTGATAGTTAGCAGGATTCAACGCAGTCGTGTTCTGGAATACAGTTTATACACAGGAAGTGTTAAGCGGGCATTCGGTTGAGGAAGCCGATTTTGAGCACCGGTCCCCGCCAAGGGGTGAAATTCCGGAAAGCGACGTTATCCGGACAACCTCCCTTCGCTGCAAATAACGGGCTGTTCCCTGCAAACCGTTTCCGGGTAGCAGGGAACAGTCTATTTTTGTTTGTTTTTATCGTTATTTTGCGGGTCAAAACACTTTATAATAGCATGTTAGCGGGCCGGTATGCATTCGTCCGGATTCTGACCGGCTGGTTTTTTCTCAGCCTGCTCTACGGTTTTCAGCAATACCTGCTGTATTCGCTGGACGGGATCAACTGCGGTTTTTGGGAAAGCCTCTTCAGTCAGGTTCCTAACTTTTTGCTCTGGAGCGTCTACGGCCTGCTGATTCGGCGGCTCGATGAACGGTTTCCGTTGGTACAAACGCCGGTTCCGAGGTTAATGGCCATCCACGGCCTGACGGCTACGGCCATTGCTTCCCTGCACATTCTGGCCTTGGGGACATCCCGGTGGCTTTTGGTGGCCTGCTGCAACTCCGAAAGCTGGCGGCACAGCCTGACTGCTTATTCGCGTGCCTGGTTCTTTTTTCAGTACGTTCTGTACGGAACGATCCTGCTGGTACTGAATGGGTTACGGTGGTATCGGCAGTTTCACGAGGAGCGGACCCAAGCCCTGCTGCTCGAAAAGCAGTTGACGGAAGCCGAACTGCACATTCTGAAAATGCAGCTCAATCCGCACTTTCTGTTCAACGCCCTCAATACCGTCAGCATGCTGATTCGGGTGAAACAACCGGAGCAGGCCACGCAAACCCTGGCGTCGCTCGGTCATTTGCTGCGGGAGTATCTCAAAACCCGTTCGACCCAACTGGTTCCGCTGGTTCATGAACTGACCAATGTGCAGCGCTATCTCGCTATCGAACGCATCCGGTTTCAACACCGGTTTACCTATTCGGTGGATGTGGAGAAGAATCTGGAGGACGCCCTGGTGCCCGATTTGCTGTTGCAGCCGCTGGTCGAAAACGCGATTCGGCACGGTTTTAACCAACCGATGACCACGTGTCATCTTGACCTTCGGATTTCCCGGCAGGCCGACCAGCTCCTGATGACGGTGCAGGATGACGGCATCGGTTTTGATCCAACGACGATCAAAGCGGGCATTGGCCTGACGAACACCCGACAGCGACTCGCTAAAATTTACGGCGAAACGGCCACCTTCCGGGTTGAAAGCGAACCCGGTAAAGGTACGGTTCTCCATTTGACGATTCCCTTTCAAACCGTAAAAGAACATGAACAGCCGGAAGCCTTTGAAAGTGTGCATCATTGACGATGAACCGCTGGCCCGCGAGGGGCTTTGCTGGTTGGTTGGCCAGGAGCCGGATGTCGAAGTGCACGGTTCTTTTGCCACTGGAAATGAGGCCGTTGACCAGCTACGACTATTCAGACCCGACCTGTTGTTTCTAGACGTACAAATGCCCCAGCTGAACGGATTTGAGGTCCTGCGGGAACTCGTCGAGGTCCACCAGCCCGTCGTTATTTTCGTCACGGCCCACGAAATGTATTCCCTGCAAGCCTTTCGGGTGAAGGCATTCGATTACCTGCTCAAGCCCTTCTCCGACGACGATTTGCGGACCACGCTAAACCGGGCCCGCCAATATGTGCAAGGCTTGCAAGCTTTGCGGGAAAAGTCGGAAACGTTTCTGACGACGCTCGTCGCCAAAACCAAACGCGGTACCGAACAGATTCCGGTTTGTCAGATCGAGTCCATCACGTCCTACGATTACTACACCTGCGTTGTCGCGGGTTCGCAGAAATACCTGCTTCGCCAGTCGATGAACGAGTTGGAGAAACAGTTGAATCCATCGGAGTTTGTGCGCATACACCGGACGGCGATCGTGCCCATCCGGCTGATCCAGTCGTTTACGTCGGACCAGGCCGCCACGTTTTCCGGCGCGTGCTTTCCGGTCAGTCGGGCGGGTTTAGCCCGGCTGAAAGCCCGGTTATTGCGGTAAAATCGTCGATCCGGTTGGTTATGGCCGGTGTGGCTGACCACTCAAAAATAGGCGTTGCATTAAGCTTTAAGCACCTCGTCGAGCGCAAATGGCAGTTTCCGGATGCGCCGGCCGGTCAGGTTGAACACCGCGTTGGTTAACGCGGGTGCAATGGGTGGCAGGGCGGTTTCGCCCACGCCCGTTGGCTGGCCGGTCGTGCCGATCACAAACACCTCGATTGCGGGTATTTCAGCGATGCGCAAGACCGGATAATCATGAAAATTACTTTGCTCTACCCGGCCTTTCTGTAGGGTTATTCCTTTTTTGATAGCCGCGGTCAGTCCCATGATGATATTTCCTTCGGTTTGCGCCCGGACATTATCCGGGTTGATCGCCAACCCGCAATCGATGACCGAAAATACGCTTTCGATGGTGATTGAACCGGCTTTCCGGGCTACCACACAGACGTGCGCGCAGTAACTATCGGCAAACCGGGTGATGGCCATTCCCCGTCCTTTTCCCGGTGGCAGCGGTTTATGCCAGCCCGATTTTTCGGCCAGTAAGGTCAACACCTGCTGGGCGCGCTGATCATCCGCCAGGAGCCCCGCACGGAACAGCAACGGATCTTTTCCGGCAGCCACGGCCAGTTCGTCGACAAACGATTCATACGCAAAAGTGATGTTGGAACCATAAACGGCCCGCCACCAGACAATCGGAATCCGGGATTTGGCCAACTGAAAGCTATATTTCGAATGGGGGAAATGGTATATCCCATCGCCCCGCGCCCAATCGTCGGCCTGCGTTTCCAGAAGTCCGCCCTCAAAACCGGATTGATGCCGAATGGAGGCCGTGGCCACTTTGTGTTGGAAGGCAATGACCTCACCGGCCAAATTCAACCCGGCTTTCAACGTATTCACTACTCCGGGCCGAAACGGTCCCTGCTGCAGATCGTCCTCCCGCGTCCAGATTACCTTGACCGGCGCGTTTACCTGTTTTGACAGACAAACCGCTTCCAGCAGGTAGTCGTAATAGGCTTTTCGGCCAAAAGCTCCACCCGAAAAAAGGACGTTCACTTTTACGTTTTCCGGAGGAATTTGCAGGTACGCAGCAATTTCTTTCACGGCCCAATCCGCGGCCTGGACGGGAGCCCAGACGTCACAACGATCGCCCTGAACGTGAGCCACGGCATTTTCGGGTTCCATCGGTGCGTGAGCCAGAAAAGGGGTTTCATACTGCGCTTCCAGCTGGCGCGGAGCCGTTGCCAGCGTCGTCTCAAAATCACCCTCCTGTTTGTACACCACACCCTCCGATTTTGAAAGCTCGTAAAGACCGTTGAAATAGTCGGTGGTGCTTTCGGTGAAAGAATCCGCATCCTTCCACGTCACGGTCAGGGCTTTGCGTCCCTGCAGGGCGGTAGCATACGAATCAGCCAGCACCGCAACCGCAGCCGGGCGGGCGTGGAGCAGGGGCCGCTCCGCAATCACTACATGGCGGACTCCCTTGATCCGCAACGCGTTGGTCGCATCCAGGCTTTCGACGGTGCCATAAATGGTTGGCGCGTGTTCAATGGCAGTGTATAACATTCCCGGCACGGTGGCGTCGATGCCAAAAATAGCTTTTCCCGTCACTTTGGGCCGAACGTCGGGTCGGTGAGTTGCTTTCCCGATCAGGGTAAAATCCTCTTTTTTTTTCAGCTTTGGGTTCGTCGGGATTTCCAGTTTGGCCGCATCCTTCACCAATTCACCGTAGGTGAAAGGTCGCAACCCCGGTTTTGTTCGGCAACGAACGGTCCCTTCCCGGGCATCGCAATCCGTCAGGGGCACTTGCCAGCGTTGGGCGGCCACCGTCAACAGCATCTCTTTGGCGGCTGCTCCGGCTTTCCGCATTGGCTCCCAGGCCGAACTGACGCTGCTGCTGCCGCCCGACAATTGGGAACCGTATTGCTGGCTACCATCCGAAAACCGAATTGTTACCTGATCGAGTCGCACCTCCAGCTCTTCGGCTAGTAGCAGGGCAATCGCCTGATAGGTACCCTGGCCCATTTCCGGATGCGGATTGATCAACATGATTTTTCCGGTTTGGTCAATGCGGATAAAAACCGTCAGCTCGGTGGAATCCCCATTGACCAAGCGTGGCCTTTTACCGGGTTCTTTTGCCCTTTTCTGGGCGGTGCCCAACAGCGAAAAACCGAGCATAAGGGCCACCCCCGAGGATAGGGTTTGTTTGACGAAGACCCGGCGATTGGTTAGTTTATGAATGCTATTCATGGTTCATGCCTGGTTTAAATCAATCGGCAACCGTCGAATCCGCTTCCCGGTAGCGGCAAACAGGGCGTTGCAAAGGGCCGGGATGGCGGGTGGTAGTCCCATTTCGCCCAGCCCCATCGGATGCGCATCGCTCGGAACAAAGTGAACGTCGATGTGGGCCGGAGCGTCATTAATGCGCATCAGGCGGTATTCGTCAAAATTGCTTTCCCGCACCCGGCCGTTCTCCACGTGAATGGCGCCATTCATCGCGGTGCTAAAACCATCCAGAATACCGCCTTCAATCTGGGCCGTAGCTCCACTGTGATTGATAACCCGTCCACAATCGACCGCAGCAACGACCTTCAGGATTTGATAGGTAGTGGGCGTTGGCCGGGTAATCGTCACCACTTCGGCGCAATAGGTTCCGAACGTGTAATGAGAGGCAAAACCGCGATAATGGCCTTGAGGAGAGGGTTGGTACCAGCCGGATTTTTGGGCAACGAGTTCAATAACGGCCCGCATCCGGGCGGTGCTGAACACCTTATTCCCGTAGGTATTCTGGGCAAACAACCGATCCGTATTCCCCAACAAGTCAAGCTGCAAGTCAACCGGATTTTTGTGGGCCACTGTAGCCAGCTCATCCAGAAACGATTGCAGGTAAAAAGCCGTCACGTTATGGCCCGGCCCGCGCCAGGCACCGTTGGGGATTTTGGTGTTTACCCAAACCGTTTCGGCGCGAAAGTTGGCGATCAGGCCCGCCGGAAAACTATCCGGCCAGAAATACCCGGCGGTTTTGGAATGCCAGGCCACCAGCCGGTTCGTGGCATCAAAACCGGCTTTCAGCCGGCATTGGCCGTATAGGTTATAGAAATCGTGCTGGAAATCATCTTCGCGGGTCCAGATTACCTGCACCGGTTTGCCCACCTGCCTGGACAGAGCAATCGCTTCAACCGCATAATCGGCCTCCAGCCGCCGACCAAAGCCCCCGCCGGCCCGGCTCATCTGGACGGCTATTTTTTCCGCCGGAAGGCCGGTCATTTCCACGGCCCGCTCCTGCACCGCTTTGGGAACTTGCGTGGGGCCAGCCAGGTCGGCCCGATCGGACCGTACATCGGCGCAGTAATTCATGGGTTCCATCGTGGCATGGGCCCAATAGGGAACCTCATAAACGGCCTCATGAAGGCCAACACAAGCCGTAAAGGCCTGATCGACATCGCCTTCGTTGCGTATCGGCGCACCGGAAACCGTATGGAGGAGGTCATTCGCTTTTTGCCGAATGGTCTGGTCCGATTCCTGTTCGCCACCCTGAAAGTCCCATTCAACAGACAATGCTTCCCGGCCTTTCAGGGCGGCCCAGGTCGTTCTGGCGATAACGGCGACCCCCTGAAGGGCAGGCTGGGACGCTACCGCCGGTAGCTGCACAACCTGAATGACACCGTCGATCCGGAGCGCAGCGGTGGCGTCAAACCGTTTTACTTTCCCCTGAAAAACCGGACACCGCGCAATGACCGCAACCAGCGCGCCTTTCGGCCGGCTATCCAGGCCAAAAACGGCCGCTCCCGTTACAATTTTGCGGTTTTCAACCCCGGAAACGGCCGTCCCAATCAAGCGAAAATCTTTCGGGTCTTTCAAACGCGGAAACTCCGGCGTAATCACCTGGGAGATGGTATCATCGACCAGTTCCGCATACGTGTAGGCCTGCGTCGTTCCTCGTCGGTACACGGCTCCTTTCCGGGTAAAACAATCGCTCAGCGGAACACTCCACCGTTTAGAAGCCGCTTCCAGGAATATTTCCCGGGCTACGGCACCCGCTTTTCGGAGCAATTCATAATTTGTTTTAATCGCCCCGCTGCCCGCGGCAACCTGCTCGCCAAACCGGCTATCCAGAACCGCTTGCTGAACGTCGATTTGCGACCAGTCTACGTCCAGTTCTTCGGCAATCAGCATGGGTAATGCTGTCATCACGCCCTGGCCAATTTCCGGATTTTTAGCCAGAATGATAATTTTTCCGGTATTGGTAAACTTTAAATAAACATTCGGTTCAAAATTCTTTTCATCAACGACTGCGCCCGCATTGGCGAACGGAATACCGATGAGCAAGCCAATACCGGCCAGACTACTGACGGTCAGGAACCTCCGCCGATTCATCGAACCAGCCCGACCGGTCGTCAAGGCATGGGAAGCGCCATCGTTGGGGTGAGCTTTAGGGCGCGATTTCATATTTTCCCGGTTTTCTGAGCCGCCAGTTTGATGGCCTTCCTAATCCGGACATATGTACCACAACGACAAAGATTTCCGGCCATAGCCGCATCGATATCGTCATCCGTCGGATTTTTCTTTTTAGCCAGCAGTCCAGCTGCCGCCATAATTTGTCCACTCTGGCAGTAGCCGCATTGGGGCACATCTATATCTATCCAGGCTTGCTGAACCGGGTGAGTCCCCGTGGCCGAAAGCCCTTCAATGGTCGTAATTTTCGATTTCCCAACGGTCGAAACCGGAGTCAGGCAGGACCGGATCGGTTGGCCATTCTGGTGGACGGTGCAGGCACCACACAAGCCTTTTCCACAGCCGTATTTAGTGCCGGTCAGTCCGAGCTCATCCCGCAGGACCCATAGCAGGGGCGTATTCGCGTCTGTCTCAACGGAATAGGATTGGTTATTAACCAGTAAAGTGAACGAAGCCATTCGCAAACGGAGGTAATAAATCGTTAGATTTTATTGGAAAGCCAAGTTCACCAGGTTATGCTGACATCAAAAGAATTCTTCAGCGAAGGCACTCATTTGTGCAGGGAAAGGGCCTACGAACAGGGATCGGGTTCATCCCGTTCCTTATCCTCCCCGAAGTTGGCGGTTCACCGCGGTTTCATCCAGCCTACACCCAACTACAAGATGATGGTTATATCTGATTTCAGTCGTACCGGTCAACTGGGGAGGACAGAGGAGCACTTTTGGGGTTCCAAACGTTTGTAAAGTGTATTACGCGGAAGTCGCCTTACACACATGAGGCCAACCTGTTTCGGACAACCCCATTTTTGAACAGACATTTTGACCCCTAAAGAAACACGTTGTATACCTTGCCAATGAGTAAAGTCAAAAAGCCATGAATTGTTGGTGAAGCGCCATTTTGGGGTCCGATCCAATTTTTTTTCAATATCTTTTGTATTTGACAGAAAAAGACGAGATTTACTCAAACCCGGTGCGGTGGCTCAGGACCTCGATTTCGATCCTCAACGAACTGGAAGCTGGAACTTTTATCAATGAGATCGGCCGTGGCATTTCTGAGGCTATGGCACGGGCCACCTCGCTTTTACACCCCGGGTGCCACCGTAGAAAAGCGGGAATTAGGCCGGTGGGAAAATCACTACCACCAGACTACCGCCGGGCGTCTCCGCGGATTCCGTGACCGGTGAACCATCAACCCTAAAACCCGTGCTTGCTCGTGTTAGCTGAAGGCAGAAAATAATCCTTGATCCACCCGTTGGTAATAGAATTTCTGCCCGGACGAAGCGGGGTCAATAATCCCTGAAAATGACTGGAAGTTAGAAAACAACCAGACTGCCTATCGATGCCTACTTACTGACTTAACCCATATGCTAAAGAAACAGACCGAATCAGCAACCGGAGAGGCAACTTCAAATCAATTCACGCAAACCAAGAAATTGACCCCACTCCTGACCCGACGTGAAATGCTCGGAGTAACCGGTATGGCTGGTTTGGCGGCTTTGACGGGCGTTGCAACCGGTGCGGTTCCGCAAGCTGCGCAGGAAAGGCCCCGAATTGCCTGTATAGTCACCTATTGGGGTGCTACCAGATCCCACGCGGACTGGATTATCACCAAGCTCCTGGACGGTTATTGGTGGCAAGGTGCCCACACGCCTTCGCGGGTAGACGTGGTATCGGTCTATATCCACCAGTTTGAAACGAGCTTACTGGGGCAAAAAATATGCAAATCCAAAAACATTCCGATCTTTAAAACGGTCGGTGAAGCCGTTACCCTGGGAGGGAAAGAACTTGCGGTGGATGGCGTGGTCATCGTCGGAGAACACGGGGAATACCCCACCAATCTCAAAGGGCAGTGGATGTTGCCCCGCTGGTGGCTCTACCAGCAGGTTATCCGGGTGTTTGAGCAGAGCAAGCGCTCGGTTCCGGTTTTTAATGACAAGCACCTTTCCATTAGTTGGGACGAAGCCAAGTGGATGTTTGATAAATCGCGTGAGCTGAACTTTCCCTTAACCGGCGGGTCCTCCATACCAACCTACTTCCGGAAGCCCGAAATAGAGCTCGCCGTCGATACGCCCATCAAGGCATCCGTCGTGGTCGGCGGGGCGTCTGACGAGGGGGCCTTATTCCATTGCGTCGACGTATTACAAGCGTTTGTGGAACGCCGTAGAGGGGGCGAAACCGGTATTAAGGCGGTGCAATGCATCCGGGGGCCTGAAACCTGGAAATGGACCGAGCGAAATCCCTGGGCCGGCAACCTGCTCGAATCCGTACGAACACGGTTTGAACTGAAACCGGGCCACTTTGAGGAAATCGCCAAACCGAATGTATGTATCGTCGACTATACTGATGGGACAAAGGCGGCCATCTATTCCGGTCAGGGTGTGGGCTGGACGTATGCCGGCGAAATAGACGGGCAAAAAGACCCGGCGATCATCTCGATGCTTGACTGGCCCGGCCCCTTCTCGCAGTACCATGCTTCCAACTCCCAGCCCCACTGGATTACCGAGATGATGGTGACCCGGAAAGAACCTTTCCATGCGGAGAGGCTGCTTCTGTCCACCGGAATTGTGGCCTACAACATGGAATCAAACTGGGAGAACGGTCGTTACTCGGCGGTCGGACGGCGGATCGAGACGCCTTTCATGAACATGGCCTACCGTTCGACCCGGGGACCACAATTCAGCAAGGGCGAGCGGCCGCCGAACGTTCCTTATAAACGGGGTTTTGCCGAATAGACCCTGGGCGTACCTTTGGCGCAGTAAACGAATACTTCATTATCCTTCAACGAATGAAACGCAGAGACGTTCTTAAAAGCTTAACCCTGCTTCCGGCCATCGGAAGTGCTCTTCCAGTAAAGTCCCCGGTATCCGATCCTGCCGCTGAACCCACGCCTGTTTTGACGCCCGGGCCCAAGCCGATGCCTGACCTGCATCGCCAGGCGTTTGTCATGGACGGGCATACGCATGTGATGAGCCGCGAACTGGTGTTGAAAACCGATATCGGCCAGCGCTATCCGGATGGAACCGTTGATCTGCCCAGGGCGAAAGAAGGCGGGTTGGACGCTATATTTTTCTCGGTTTATACGCCCGAAAACTATTATCCCGGCCGGTTCGAGACCAAGAATACATTCCGCGTGGTCAACCTGGCGCTGGACCAGATCAAGAAGAATCATGCCATAATCGAGCTGGCGCTCACGGCTTCTGACATTGAACGGATCAATAAAAAAGGCAAGATGGCGGCTTTCCTCGATTTAGAAGGCGGTTATGACCTTTACGGCGATCTTGACCTGCTGCGCGCCCTTTACAAGCTGGGCCTGCGCTCGATGCAGCTGACCGCTCACAGTACGACCAACGCTTTTATCGATGCCTGCAACGATGTTTATACGTGGGGTGGCATTAACGATCACGGAAAAGCGGTGATCAAAGAAATGAACCGGCTCGGCATGGTCATCAATGTAGCGCATGCCTCCAACGACGCTATTATTCAGTCGGCAGCCGCCAGCCGTCACCCGGTAATTTATAGTCACGGCGGCTTTTTCAAGATCGTTGATCATCCCCGCTGTATTTCTGATGAAGCAGCCAAAGCCATTGCGGCAAAAGGGGGCGTTATCGGTGTTCATTTCGGGAGCCTTTTCAACAATCCGGCCTATTGGGCGTGGCAGAAACCGAACAATCCGATCAAGGTGCAGCCGAATCCTCAGCCTAAAACACCGCGGATCCTGATGTCTCAGGTTACGACCAAAACCATCGAAGACATAGACAAGGAATTTGCAAGGGAGCTTCCATTTACCTTCAACGAAACCATCCCGGATCAATACTGGATGCATGTCGATCAGCTGGCGAAGGTGATCGACTACGGGGTGAAACTGGTGGGCGAGGACCACATCGCTCTGGGCTCTGATTTAGATGGCGGTCCAGAACTACCCCGCGAAATCAAGGACATCAGTGACTATCCACAGATCACCCTGGCTATGCAAAAACTGGGGTACAGTGATCAGCGAATCCGAAAAATCCTTGGCCTAAACTGGCTCCGCGTCATTCGCCAGGTAACGGAATAGCAGGGAATGAATACCAACCAGAGGACCCCGGTTAGCGGCATTCAGCCGCTAACCGGGGATTTTCTAATACTTCACTACCTTTTTTCTGACCACCTGTGCCCCGATCTTTACCTCGACCACATACAGCCCGCTCGGCAGGGTTCGCAGATCCAGGCTTCGTTCAAACCCGTCGTCGGTTTTCTGGAATTGCTGTTTGAGCACCTCCATTCCGGCCACGTTCCGAACCGACAGCGTGGTGAGCCCCCGCAACGTATTTCGGAAGGTAAGCGTGGTCAATCCGTCGCTGGGGTTGGGTGATACCGTCAACACCTGATCCGGTAAAGTAGTTGGAACTCCGGTGACCGTACCAGGCCGCACGAAGATCCGGGCGGTGGCGGTTGTATTGCACAAGTCCAGACCCGAGCCGGTTACGGTATACGAAGTCGTTTGCGTGGGACGGGCAATGACCTGCGCGCCCAGCGTACTGCTCAGGTTCGGACCTGCCCAACTGAAAATACTGGCTCCGCGGGCGTTGAGCGTCACGGCTTCTCCCGGACCCACAAACTGCGCGGATGTGGTCACCTGAACGGAAGGCTTCAAACCCACCCGCGCCGTAATGTCATGGGCCACGTTAAGTCCCAGGCTATCCGCGTACCGAGCCCAGTCCCCCCGCGAATTCTGTTTCCAAGCCGTGGCAAACACCGATTCACCATTTTTAGTGGTCACCAAAGCAACCGTATCTCCGGCGGCATAAGTAAGTTCGACGCCGACATGATAGCCCAGGCCACTCAGGGGCACATTCCGGTCGAAAGTGATGCTGGTCGAACGGTTATTGGCCACATCGTCCAGAATCGTCCTCAGCGGCACTTCTTTCGATTCGAGCACCGCGCCTGGCCCATTCTGAAAGCCCCGGGCGTTCCAGACTGTAATGGTTACAATGGATTCCGTTTCCGCTCCTTTAGCGGCTTTTGCGACCCCAAACCGCAGGATTGCGCCACTTAAGTTAGTATAACCCAGTTCATTATCGAACAATTCCGATATCGCCTTTGTCCGAAGGCTGTTATGCCCGGCTACATAGCCTTTCCCACCGGGTTGCGGCAAAACGGTCCGGGTGCCATTGAAATTGGTCTGATCACTACACAAACCGCTATTCAACACTTCAATGTATTGTTCCCGAACCACTGGTTCCGAAGTCCCGGCAGGATTGGCGGCAGTGAGGGTCACTTTGAATTTACCCGGCTGGCTGTAGGTTACCGTGGGGTTTTGTTCGGAAGATGTAGCCGGCGTTCCACCTTCGAAGGTCCACTCCCAGCGTGTTGGGAAGTTCGATGAAAGGTCCGTAAACCGCACGGTGGACCCCAATAGAACGCGCTGGCGATCGGACCGGAAGTTTGCAACCGGCTTACCGGCTACGTTCGTACCACAAAGGTTATTTCTAACAAGGTTAGCCCGGCGTGGACTCAATTCCATCACTGCGCGGATGCGGGTTTTCTGATCCTGCGTAAAAATATTGAAACAGGCATCGTCGGAATAATCCATGTAGTTTTCCACCATGTTGGTAGTCCCGCAGCTCACCCGTCCTTTTTGACAGCCCCGGCTTTCGGATGCCTGCGGAGGAGTATCACCGCAAAAATCATCCCCACACGTCGCATCACCCCAGATATGGCGCAATCCTAGCCAGTGGCCGGTTTCGTGAGTCAACGTACGGCCTAAGTTATTGGGAGCCCGCAAAACCGGGAAGTTTCCTTTTTCTGCATTGCCGAAAGCCCAGTAATTCACCACCACTCCGTCCGTACTGGCCGGGCCGGCCGAAGGAATACCGGGCAGATTGGAGCTGCTCGGGAACTGCGCATAGGCAACCACAATTCCGCCCCCGACCGGTTCATTCAAATCCACCACCCAAATGTTGAAGTATTTTTCCGGATCCCAGAATGAACTGGGCTTGAGTACACCGTCGACATCGCTGCGCGACCAGTTGGCCCGGTTACCATTAATCCGATCGATTCCGCGCTCGGCTAGCGTCCCACCCTGCGGATTGACAGCCGCCAGACAGAATTCAATTTCAATATCGGCCCCGACAGGGTTGTTATTAAAGCCTCGTGTTCCGGCTTTCCGGCGAAAATCTTCATTGAGTGTTTCAAGCTGCGATTGCACCTGTGCGGCACTGATGTTGCGGCCCGTTCCGACGGCTTCCCCATTGTGTACGACGTGCACGACAATCGGAATTGTCAGCAACGTAGCGGCTAAACGTCCCGTGCTTTGCAGTTTCTTAAGGCGTACAATCTGTTCCTGAATCGATTTCTCAAATTCATTCAACGACCCCAGTTCCGGATAACGGGCTCGAAGAGCACTGTCCATTTGCATGGTGGCGCATTTTTCGGCGCTTGGCCGATCCGCTATTTTTTGCCAGTCGGCGATTTGCTGAGATACCCCCCGGCTAAAGGTCAGAAACAATAACGAGACAGAAAGAAGTAACCGTTGACGCATAAAGAATAATAAGAACTGGAGAGTACGAATCACGCATTCATCAACTGGTCCTCAGACGATTCCGAAAAATCCATGGTTGCGGCCCGTAATCCTTCCTTCATTTAGTGTTTGAATTAAAGGTAAACCGGTAGCTGACATCGATCGGGTCCGTATAAACCTTATCGTAATAAAGTTCGACCGTCATGGTGTTTTCTGTTAGACTTTTGATCGTGTAAGGCAATACAGCCAATTCATAAACCGGAATGACAAACTCGAGCGTAGCGTTGGAATTGATCAGCGACCAGCTGTCTTCAATCAGCGGATCGGTTTCCGAATTAGCACACTTGGTAGCACCGTTGTTATATTCGAATTTACGTCCTTCACCGGCATAAAAAACGTATTGATCATCTGCTCTACAGGGATCGATTGAGTTTTGAATCGGTATGACCCCTGACTTTTGTCCCAGGTCAATTACCTGAAATGACACCAACCGCCAGGCTTTCTTATCAATTCCGGTGAGCAACTGGCTATAAGTTGTTGGTTTGGGTTCCAGTTTTTCAGAGCAGCCCGAGAAAAGCCCCATCAAACCCATTGCTAAAACCAGAAATCGGGAGAATGCTTTCATAAGACTTATTGGGGAGTAAAGGTAAATGGGAATGTAACCAAGATGGTGGTGTCTTTACCAGCCTGTGTTCTGAAAAGCGCTTTCCAGCGCAGATTGAGCGAAATCTGGCGGTTTTGCGGATTCCAGGAACCGGAACCGGAGAGCGTATCTCCACCGAGTTCGGCACTCGACTGGGGCAGAATGGTTAGCGAATTATCCAGGTTGTCGACAAAAGTAAACGTTGGTTTGCTCGCCGTAAACCCAAAAATATCTTCCAGACCGATATTCCAGTTGGCAATTGTATACGTTTTACAATCAAGGCTGGAGATATCAATGTTGGCTCTGGAAGCCGTTGCCGGTGTAATCTGTAAAAGATTTACATAGGCTCCATTCTGGCGAGCACCGGTATAACTGCCGCTAAACAGACAGTCATCCTGAATGGTAAAGGTCATCGTTTTTCCAATAATGCCTTCTTTTCCGAGACCAACCTGCAACGAATTAGGCGTTACTCCGGTTAAGGTCAGAACTACCGTCTGCGATTCCAGAATGTTATTGGCGTTATTAATCAGCTTCAGTTTAATTTCGCCAAAACTCTGTTTAGCGGGAATTGTAACCGTCCCTTTGGTGGTTTGAAAGACATAATCCTTGCCTTCGCGGGCCGTACCACTAACGGTATAATTGATGGTAACCGGCTGGTCTATTTGGGGTCCGGCGTTATGAACCCGAATGGTAATCGGCTGGTTGTAACTTTCTTTGTACGTCAGCGTCGTGTCCGTAAACCGCACAAAATAAGGCCCCTCAAAAGTTCGGTCGATATCGCCTTTCTCACAAGCTACCACCACCCAGACCAGTAGCAAAGCGGTTAGGCAAGTCAATATGTATGTGTACTTTCTCATCTTTGTCAAAATACGTCCTACGGTGGCGCTTCAACCAACGTTTACTTGTTAACGCTTAGTTCTGTACTCTCAATACCCCGGATTCTGGGCACCTTTCAGGGCGGGGTTCCGCTGGATCTCAGTTTGTGGAACCGGCCAGCGCTCATACCGCGCATTCCAGTTAGGCGAAAACGCCGACATAACGGCTTGCGCCCGTCCGGTACGAACCAGATCGTACCAGCGGTGGCCTTCAAAAGCCAGTTCATACTGGCGCTCACGCTCGACGGTCGCCAGGATATCGGCCTGGTTGGTAGCCGATACATTAGCCGCTTTAGCCCGGGCCCGCAACACATTGATATCGCTCACCGCGCCGTTAGCCCCCGCCAGTTTACCCTGCTGAGCCCGGGCTTCGGCCCGGATCAGGTACATTTCAGCCAGTCGGAAAACCACTACATTAGAATTACCGTCTGTTGCCGTACCATACTTGCGCACGGTCCAGCCATTGTCGTTTCCACGCTGCTTGGTAGCGTCAAAGGATATCGTTGCCAACCGGTCTTTCGATTCAGCCGAGGCCAGCGCCTGAATCAATTGTTCGGAGGGAATCATTTCCCGGCGGGTCACCAACAGGTTATTCAATAGTGGGCTATTGGCATCGTTTTGGGTATACCCCATTTCAAATATGGACTCTTTCGGAAAGTTATTAAAGACAATCGTCTTGAAATCCGGCTCCAGTGTATAGACTTTCGAATCGATGACCTGACTTGCAAACTGCTCGGCCTGAACCCAGTTTTTCTGATACAGATAATACCGGGCAAGAGCCGCCCGTACTGTATTTTGGTTTGCATATGCAGCTCCTTCCGTTTGATCAGTAGTCAGATTAGTGAGCGCATACTGGAAATCTTCAAGCACCGACGCCAGAATATCTGCTTTGGCCGCTCGGGGAATATTCCGGTTGGTAACCTGATCGGTTGTGGTCACTTTTGGAATGTCACCGTACGTGTTGGCTCCATAAAAATTGGCCAGTCCACGGAGAAAATGGGCTTCCCCCAGCAGTTGCTTCTTCGCAGCAGGTTGCACCCCCGCCAGGTCCGGCAGCCGTTCCAGAATAAAATTAGCCACATAAACCGTGTTATAAATGTAGCCCCACATTGCCGAGACGTCGCCGTTGGTCGTGGTGATCTGTTTGGTACCAAATTCACGATAATCGCCAAAAGTGCCATTGTAGCGGACGTAGTCGCTCATGAAATCTCCGGCAACCACGGTATACTGGGTAATGGCACGGAAAGAAGAGTAGAGACCAACCCGAACGGCCGGTACATCCTGGGCCCTTTTCAACACCAGATCATCGATCCGCAAATCGCGTGGAGGTGGTTCCAGCACTTCCTTGCAGGAGCTAAGACTGAGGATCGACAGCAGAAAAATATAGATCAGAAAGCGAGTCATGATTGAATGCGATGAATGTAAAAAATGGATCAAAACGTAACTGAAAGCCCCACCATGCCTGTTTTTACCTGTGGCAGCGTGTTGAGTTCAATGCCCTGTGCGGACGTAGAACCATCCAGGGTACTCACCTCCGGATCAGAACCGCTATATTGGGTCAGCGTCCAGATGTTGGTGGCCGAAACATAGACTCGCGCACTGGTAACCTTGATGCGATTGACCCACTTTTTATTTACGTTATAACCAAAAGTAACGTTTTTCAAACGCAGGTAAGAACCATCTTCCACAAACCGGCTGCTGTGGTAGTTGTTGTAGGTGTTTTCGAATTCGTAACGGGGAATACTGGTAATATCACCGGGTTTTTGCCACCGTTTCAACGCATCCTTGCTTTGGTTGAAATCCAGGGAAGCGCCGGTATTGACCGTGCTGGTCTTGGTGAGGTTGAGAACTTTATTGCCATACGAGAACTGAAAGAAAACACTCAGGTCAAACCCTTTCCAGGAAAGACGGTTGGTCATCCCGCCAAAAAGCTTGGCTTGGGCGTTACCAATCACCTGAGCATCATCGGGTGTAATCCGGCCATCCTGGTTTTTGTCTTCATATATGGCATCACCCGTTGCCGGATCTACGCCCAGGAATTTCAACCCCCAGAAGGTTCCAAGCGGCTGACCCGGCAGAATAATATTGGTAGAGGTAGCTCCGGAAGCTTCATAGCCCCGATACAAAGGCTCGGGCGTATCCAGTTCAACTACTTTATTCACGTTATGCGACAAGTTCAGATCTGTACTCCACCGAAAGCCTTTATCCATATTGATCGTTGAAAAGGATAACTCGGCTCCTTTGTTGGATACTTTGCCAATATTACCCTGAACTGCTCCAAAACCGGTGGTCAGCGGAATTGGCTGGGCAAACAGTAGTTTATCCGTCAGGTTGCTGTAGGCATCGACACTGAAAGTCAGGCGACCGTTGAAGAAGGAAGCGTCCAGACCAACGTTGGCCTCCCGCGTGCGTTCCCACTGCAGCAACGGATTGGCCACGGAAGAAGGCCCCA
The DNA here is from genome assembly GCF_003858645.1 of Larkinella knui. GTDB lineage: Bacteria > Bacteroidota > Bacteroidia > Cytophagales > Spirosomataceae > Larkinella > Larkinella knui. The sequence continues at coordinate 138,166 of NZ_RQJP01000003.1, forward strand.
AACCAGACGATCCGCTGTAGGTTGTGGCTCCCCAGGTACCTAGAAACTGAAAATTACCGATTCGTTCATTCCCCGTATATCCAAAACTAGCCCGAAGTTTTAGATCGCTCAAATCGCGAAAGTTTTTCATAAATTCTTCACTGGAGATCCGCCAGGCGGCCGACGCCGACGGGAAGAAACCAAACCGGCGCTCACGCCCGAACCGCGACGAGCCATCGTACCGCGAAGTCAATGTGAACAGATAGCGTTCTTTAAAATCATACCGGGCTTCACCAAAGAATGACAGCAACCCACTGTTGGCCAAGCTCGAACTTCCCTGATCTACCACGCCCGCTGAACTGATGTAGGTAAAGTCATCGCTGGTGAACAAGCGGCCCTGCACAAAACTACTGCGGTCCGTCCGGTTGATCAATTCATGGCCTAGCATCACATTCAGTCGGTGCTTTTCATTAAACAAAGCACTGTAGGTCAACGTATTGGTATTGATAAAGGTAGCGGCTACCGAAGCGGTGTACACACCCAGCCCCTGCCCACCAACACCTTCACTGATACCACCGGCCCACGTTGTGGTCGGAAAATAATCATCGTCAATTACGCTGTTGTAGTCGATGCTGGCCTTGGACCGGAAGCGCAGGTTATCGAGCAATTCATACTCGGCATAAATACCGCCCAACACCTTGACCGAGATAACATTCTGACGGGGAAATAAAGCTTCACCAACCGGGTTGTAGTTGCGTTGCGAATAATTGGGATCACCGGGAACGAGAAGTTGGCCGAGTTCATTATAGGGTGAAAAGAAGGGCAGGCTATTAACGGCACCAGAATAAACACCATTGAGTGAATTATCGCCCAGAACGCGTTTATTCATAGCCCTCGCCAGTGTAAGGTTGGTTCCAAAAGACAGTTTTGAATTGGCTTTGTGGTCCAGGTTCAGCGTCCCACTCATCCGCTGAAAACTATTGGCAATCAGTACACCCTGTTCATCGCGGTAGTTTCCACTCAGATAAAACCGGGTGCGTTCATTTCCTCCAGTGGCCGAAACCTGGTATTGTTGATAAAGCCCCCGTCGGGTTACCGCGTCGACCCAATCGGTATTAATGGCATCCGTCACCCCTTTGATCAAACCGAATTTATCCGGATCCTGGCCCGCATTTACCAACGCTTCACGTTGCAGGTCCAGCAATTCCGTCGAATTCAATAACCTTGGTTTGCGAATGATTTCGGTCATGCCCCGCTGCACTTCCGCAGTAATGGTCGTTTTCTCATTGTTCTTTCCACGTTTAGTCGTAATAAGAACCACACCATTGGCGGCCCGCGAGCCGTAAATCGCTTTGGCCGAAGCGTCTTTCAAAATCTGAATCGACTCAATATCATTTGGATTCAACAAAGCAAAAGCGTTGTCATTTTGCCCCCCGGTTCCAACGGACGAAAGGCCACCGTCTTCCACCGGCACCCCATCGACAATAAAGAGCGGACGGTTGCTGGCCGAAATGGAGGTACTCCCACGAACCCGTACCGAGATTCCCCCACCCGGTGTCCCGGACGACTGCGTCACCAGAACGCCCGCAGCCTGCCCCTGCAGAGCCTGATCGAAACTAGTTACCGGAAGTTCTTTGAATTTATCGGAGGTCACGGAAACCATCGACCCGGTGATGTCTTTCTTTTGGACTGAATTATACCCCGTTACCACCACCTGGGCCAGTTCATTCACGGCTTCGGCCATCTTGACGTTGATAACCGACCGTTTATTGACCGGTATATCCTGAGAAATAAGCGCGATGGACGAAAATGTCAGGATGTTTTTGTCATCAGGAACGTTGATGCTGTAATTTCCATCCGAGTCAGTGCTGACGCCAATGGTGGTTCCTTTCACAACGACGTTGACACCGGGCAGCGTCGATCCGTCCTGGGTTGCGGTTACCCGGCCCGTTACCCGGCGGGTTTGCCCAAATGCCAGACTGCCTGACAGAAGTATGAGTATCAACCAACAACTTAATAAAGTAAAACGTTTTCTCATGTACGGCTACTTGATGTTAAACTGAACTTCCCGGCAGGAATCCGATCTTCTTCCTCTTATAAAAAGTCCAATATACTTAATTTTCAAAATAATAAACGTTCAAGTATTGTTAATCAATGTATACCAAATAAAAAATAATGTAACATATACAAGGACGCAATTTTCCAACGGAGTGTTGTGGTTCTGCCAATTAAAAACGCCGAACCCATCGGCCCGGCGTTTTTAGTTGGTGTATTCCTGAAATGGCAAATCTCAAATGATACCTGTTAAACGTACAAGTGGCAACCCTTGATGAATCCTTTTGCCGTTTCCTTCATCGGTCGACAGGTAACGTTCTTTTTTAATACCCCTGATTTTGAACCAGCAGGCTGTTGGCGTCAATTTCCCGTTTTGGAATGGGCAACACCAGTTTCGGATCGTTCCAGTTGAGGTCTCCCGTTTTGCCTTTCGTGCGCTTGATATCGTGAAGCCGAACCCCTTCGAAGGCCAGCTCCTGCTGGCGTTCTTTCAAAACATCGACCAGCGTTAGCGCAGCAATCGGCGCCACGCCCGCCCGTGTGCGAACGGCGTTCAGGTCATCGGCCGGTTTTGCTCCGGTGGCCGACGAAAGCCGCAGGTTGCATTCCGCGCGGGTCAGCAGCATTTCCGAAAATCGGATCACCGGAATGTTGGCGTAAAAATCGGCCCATTTACCCGTATAATACCGCGTTCCGGCCCCTTTGACCCCGATGTAAAACAAATCCGTCCGACGCGTATCTTTCGGATCGTAGGATTCTACGAAGGTGTTCAGGATCTGAATATCACCCCGGCCCACGGCCGATCCTCCCGCCGGAATACTGGCATACAAGGTCGTTAAACCGTCGTTGCTGGTACCCGGGTTATTTTGGGTGTTTTCCTGAATCTCAAAAATACTTTCTGCGGTATTCCGGTTTCTGAACACCGAGGTCACGGTCGGGTTCAACTGGTAATTACCCGAGGCAATTACCTGATTGGCCGCAGCCAGGGCTTTGGCATAATCCGATTGTTGCAGATAAACCCGCGACAGAAAAGCCAGCGCCGAGAATTTAGTAGCCCGTAAATCGTTTTCTTCCGGCATCAGCGTCGATGCTTTGGTCAGGTCGTCGATGACCTGCGTATACACCTGGGCAACCGTATTACGAGCCTTGGTTTCGGCCGCCTGCTCCTGCGTCAGCGTTGCCCGCAAGATCAGCGGAACACCCGCCTGGTCATTGGCGGCCGTTGCGCCCCAGGGCAGTGCATACAAACGAACCAGTTCGAAATACATGATTCCGCGCAGGAAACGGGCTTCGCCCTCAATGGCCGCCTTTTGGTCGGCATTCTGCACTTTGTCGAGTGCGCCCAGAATGTTATTGGCGACATTGATCACCTGATAGGCCGTAATCCAGGTCCGTTGTGCTTCGGCGTTGGTGGCCAGCATCTGCCGGTTGACCACCTCCCGGTAGCTCGCAAACGTGCCTCTCCAGGCCACGTAATTGTCGGGAGCCAGCAGGTCCGGCAACAGCAGCAGGTTGGTTCCGTACAGTTCGCCGTCGGCCAGTCCACCACCCGTACCGCTAAAAATTCCATAGGCACCGATCAGGGCACTTTCAATGTCCTGGGCCGATGACAAAGCCGTAGCGGCATCGACCGACTGACGGGGTTCAAGGTCCAGCTTACTGTCGCAGGCCGTGAGGCCAATCGCCAGCGCCAGACTGAAGGATATGATTGTTTTTTTCATCTTCAAGTGTTGATTAAAATCCGAGATTCACGCCAAACGTAAACGTTTTTGCCTGCGGTGGCGTATAGAAATCATGCCCTAACGCGATGTTGGCCGTCTGGTTGGTCGAGTTGACGTATTGCGTGTTTACCTCCGGATCATAGCCGGTGTATTTCGTAAACGTGAACAGGTTCAAGCCCGAAACGTAGACGCGAGCCGTCTGGATGAAGGCTTTCTTCAGAAACGCACTTGGCAGGTTATACCCGAGCGTGGCGGTTTTTACCCGCAGGAATGAACCGTCCTGGACCCAGCGGGACGAAATGCTGGTTCCGTTTGCAGCGCCAAATTCAGCCCGTGGCACATCCGTCACATCACCCGGTTTTTGCCAGCGTTTCAACTGATCCTTGGTCTGGTTATCGAAATAATCAGCATTCACCGACTGGTAAATACCCGCCACGTTGAAGAGGTCGTTTCCGTACACAAACTGCAACAGCACGCTCAGATCGAATCCTTTGTAGGAAAAATTATTATTGAAACCGCCCGTAAAATCCGGGTTTGGATTCCCAACAAACAGCTCCGGTGCCGAAGCATAGTCGCTGGTCGGTTTGCCATCCGGTCCTTCATACAGGGCATCGCCATTGGCCGGATCGACACCAACGTATTTTTTGCCGTAGAAAATCCCCAGCGGTTTTCCTTCCGTAACGTAGCTCAGGAAGCGGGAATTGGCCCGGATCGGCGACACGTTCAGTTTCGTTACCTTGTTGCGGTTGAACGAGATGTTGAAGTTGGTCGACCAGCGGAACGCGCCTACCAGATTTTGGGACGTAATGCTGAATTCAACACCCCGGTTGCGCAAACTACCGATGTTGCGGGCAATGGTCGAAAACCCGTTGATAGCCGGTTGCGGCACATTCAGCAACAGATCGTCGGTATCCTTGTTGTAGAAATCAAGTTGTCCGTTCACCCGGTTGTTGCGGAAACCGAACTCCAGACCTAGATCGAACTGCGTTGAACGCTCCCAGCGCAAAGCGGCATTGGCCACCTGCGAAGGACGAATACCGACCTGATCGGCGTAGTTGATCGTTCCGTACAGACCGCGCGAATCGAAGTTGCCGATTTCCGAGTTTCCGGTTACGCCATAACTGGCCCGCAGTTTTAAAAGGCTCAGAACCGGAAGGGCTTCTTTGATAAAAGGCTCATCGTTCAGAATCCAGCCAACGGAAACGGACGGGAAGAAACCATAGCGGTTGTCGGCTCCAAAACGTGACGACCCGTCGATCCGACCCGTCAGACCCACCAGATACCGGTCTTTAAACTTGTAATTCGCCCGGGCCAGGTAGGAAAGTATGCTAAAACCGGTTTCGGTCGAACTGGCATCGGTTTTCTGGCTGGCACTGGCTAGTTCCTGAAATTTGTCGTTCGGAAAATTCCGGGCCGTCGCCGACACGGTCTGCACGTTTTGTTCCTGATACGTCATCCCGGCCAGCACATCAATGGAATGGTCTGTCCCGATATTTTTCTGGTATTGCAACGTGTTATTCGTCGTCCAGTTGTTGACGCGCGTCATGGCCTGATAGCCGTAACCGGTCGGAGCGCCGTCTTCCGTAACCCGTCCCTGGTAAATTTCTTCCTGCAAATTCAGGATGTCGAAACCGTATTCGCTCCGGAATGACAAGCCGGGCACAATCTGGTACTGACCAAACAGATTCCCGAACGTACGGAACGTGCGGGCGTAATTGGATGCGTTAGTCAGTTCGACCAGGTTGTTGTAATACAGCGTCTGGCGGTTGTAGCCGGTCGGGTCATTGGGATTATAAATGGCCTGAAGGGGCGGCAGTGCGTTCAGCTGAATCGGGTTTGAGAAGGCATTATCGCCCGCTACTTTCTTGTTATTGATGGTCGAGAAAGCAATGCTGGCTCCAACACTCAACTTTTTGCTTACGGTATGGTCGAGATTCAACCGCATGTTGTTCCGCCGAAACGTATTGCCGACGATAAAACCGATCTGTTTGTTGGTGGAACCGCTCAAACTGAAACGGGTTTTTTCGTTTCCACCATTGATCCCAAAGTTAGCCTGATTGACCGATCCCTGACGGAAAGCCGCACCCGCCCAGTCGCTGTTGAGTCCGGAGTTTTGATCGATACCGTAGCCCGGAAAACCGTCGCTCGGATCGTTGGGATCAATACCGGCGTTGGTGAGTGATTCCGAGAACAGTTCCTTGTATTCGGCTCCGTTCAGAAATTCCCGCTTGCGGGTGGCGTTGGTGATGCCCGTGTAATACCCAAGCTGAATATTGGTCCGACCGGCTTTGCCCCGTTTGGTCGTGATCAGCACTACCCCGTTGCTGGCCCGTGATCCGTAGATTGCCGATGCCGATGCATCTTTCAGAATTTCGATGGATTCGATGTCGTTGGGATCGATGTCGGCCAGCGGACTGAACAGTTCGGTATCGGTCGTATTGACATCCTGCGAGGTAATCGGAATACCGTCCAGCACATACAACGGTTCGTTCCCGGCCGAGATAGAAGCCGCTCCGCGAACGCGGATTTGCAGGGCAGAACCCAATTTGCCACTTCCCTGCGTAATCTGAACGCCCGGTGTGCGGCCTTGCAGGGCGGTTTCGAACGTCTGAACCGGCAGTTTGGCAATTTCGTCACCCCGCACCGTCAGTTGCGATCCGGTCAGATCCCGACGCTGCTGCGTGCCGTATCCCACCACCACCACTTCGTTCAGGGCACGCGTATCATTGACCAGTTTAACGTCGATGGTACTGCGGTTGCCAATTTCAGTCTCCTGCGTTGTGGTTCCAATAAAACTAAAAACCAGCGTTCCTCCCGAATTGGGGACGCTCAGCGTATAATTGCCACCGGCATCCGTTTGCGTTCCCCGGCTCGTTCCCTTCAACTGAATGGAAACACCCGGCAAAGCCGATCCGTCGTCAGCTGAGGTAACTTTTCCGGTTACCTGCCGATCCTGCGCTTTAGCCGAAGCCCATACGAGTAGGGTTAGCAGACAGCTAAGCAGTAATGATCTTCTCATACAAATAGGTTTGGTTTGTTGAAAAAAGAAAAAATAGACAAAATCACCCATTTAAGGGTAATAATCTAATCGCAATTTAATGCAAAACGGGTGATTATGTGAATTCAGGGTTAAAAATATGTACGCTCGCTTCCTGATTGTCAGACATTTCTAAAAAAACCGTCTCGTAAAAAAACCGGTGATTTGTCCCGTAACCTTTTCAGAAACAAGGCATTAATTACGTATTTATATTCATTTTGTTGCCTACCTACCACCGTCTCTTTAGGCAGGTTACTACCTGATGCCGAACGGATTAGGTATGTATGCTCCTTAGGTTCTGTTGGCGGTTTATTTAAAAATTCCAATAAAATAATTCCCTTATCCAAACCCCATTCGATGGGTCGTCAGTGTCGGCGACGGCCTACCTCGCCATCACCCCCTTTCTGGCCGGACATCTCACGGGCCGCTTCAACGAACCCCTGGCCTGGTGACTTCAACGGTTTACGTTGCCTCATTCAAACCGCAGGACCTTCCTTTCAAATAACTTCAGAAGCGGTTGGCATAAACCCCGTTTCGGCCGGTGGCTGCGCAGCGTAAGTTCGCCGTCAAATCCATTCGACGCACGCTCTGGTTAGGCGCATTCGTTCGGAACACGGTGCCAAAATGAATCAACCAAAACAGGGCGCGGACGGCTTTCATTTTTTCCTTTTTAAATAACCACTACCAACAACGATGAACACCCTATTCAAAAAAACAAAAAACAACACTTTACTGGCTTTCGCATTCGCGGGATTAGTGCTCGGCGGAGGTTGCTCAAAATCAGGGGGCGACCCTGATCCCGCCAAACCCACAGCCGGTTATCTGTCGGGCCGCGTCACCGACGCTCAGGGAAAACCATTGCCGGGTGCAACCATTTTTGCCGACAACACGATGTTTTACAATGACAACATCCTGGCAACCAGCGATGCCAACGGAAATTACCGGATGCAAACGCCCAACGGCAGCTGGCAGGCATCGGCCCAAATCCGACGAACATACAACGGCAAGAGTTATAAGCTCGACCTGGAACCCGACAACATCGATGCCTTCTCCGGCAACGACGGTGCCGTGCGTAATTTTCAGTGGAAACTTTCGGGCGAAAAACCCGACAATCCGGGTGCTTTTTACGGCGGGTCGGTGGACGTCACCAACGAGATCGGAAAAGGTCCCTATGATGCTGAAAATATTGCGTTCACCTTCACACCGGTGGGCCCGCTCATCGACGGATCGACCGGAAAGCCCGTTGTCTATCAGTATGATACTGATTACAACCGGATTCCGGATGTGCCGATTGGCCGGTATAAAATCACGGCGGTATATAAACCAACCGGCGCGAAATTACAGGTCCGAAACCGCGTAGACGGCACCTATACCGCCGATGGATCGGCCACAATGGATTTTTATGGTGAAATTCCGCACTGGTCCTGCAACAACTGCATGTTCATTGAATACAGAGAGCCTTAGGCCGTTGGTTTTGGGCTTTTGAAAACACGGGTCTGACGGGAAATTCCGGCTTAGGCCCGTGTTTTTTAACGTTGGAATGCGCATTGGCACGAGGGATTTGAGTGGTAAACCCCATCGTCAGTGGTGCACGAGCGATCGGTTTTCAGGGTTGACATTCGTGGTTGACAGGCTGGGCTGGCAGGGAAAAACCAGGGTCACAATCGTGCTGCCGCCTTCGGGTTGTTCAATGTCGAAATGAGCCGCATCGCCATACGCCTGACGGAGCCGCAAACGGGTATTATTCAGCCCGATACCGCCCTCGGAGCGGCCTTTCCGGCGGTGTCCCAGGCCATTATCAAAAACGCAGATCCGAATTTCGCCGGATCGACGGCGAGTGCTGATGCGAATCAGGGCGTCGGTGGTCAGCCCGGAAATCCCGTGCGTAACCGCATTTTCGACCAGCGGCTGGAGCAGCAATTGCGGAACCGGGCAAATCTCGGTGTCGGGGTCAATATCGTACTCAATCCGGAGCCGGTCCTGAAAACGAATCTGCTGAATGGCCAGATACTGCTGCGTCAGGTTTAACTCCTGCCGCAAGGTCAGGAAGTTGGAATCCTGATGTGCCAGCACCCCCCGCAACAGATCACTCAGCGTGGTCACCATGTCGATGGCTTTCCGGGTGTCATTTTGCAGCATCAGACTCACAATGGCGTGGTGCGTATTGAACAGAAAATGCGGGTTTAACTGCATCTTCAGCGCCTGGAGCTGGGCACCGGCCAACTGCGTTTTCAACTGTTCGTTGTTCAGTTCATACGTCAGATTTTGTTCTTTAAGGATCTGATACTGATACACATGCACCAGAACGCAATACGCAATCACAACCAGCAGGTAAGTAATAACCGTCAGTGAATAGGCATACAGAAACCAGAGCAGAATCGTCGCCGGCGCCATCCAGTGCCCGGTTTCCAGCGCGTGTAGCGGTCTGACGCAGACGTAGGAAACTGCCGCCACCAGGAGGCCAAATACCGACGAAACCAGCGTATGGCCGAGGAGAGCCCTCCCCCATCGGCCACCCCGCTCCGACAGTGGAAAATGAAACGTTTGCGTCGCGTAAATGATGAATGGTGAAAATCCAAACCACATCAGGTACGTAATCAGCCACTGCAACGATTCCGAGAGATACATCTTCTGCGTGCTGTTGAGCAGCCACATGAGCGTATTCTGAATGTAGGAAACCACCGCCAGCGTTGCCCAGAAAATAGCCGCATAGCGCCAGAACTGGCGGCTGGTTATCGGAATATTCGCTTGTTTTAAAAGTTTGTTGATGAAGCGCGCCATACTGGATAAAGGGCAAAACGATGAATGAAGGTAGACGAATGAACAGGTGGAACCGATCTTTTTTACCTAAACCGGTTGAATGACTATGTAAATTGCACTTTTTACGGTTTTATCGACGTCAGCGGTCTAGTTCATCCGGCGTTGTTCCTCTTCGGAAACCGTCCGCCGATTCCCCGCCCCTTTCAGTTCCCGGTTTCCAAAATGATACGTAAACGTCAGGCGGGCAACCCGGGTTTCGCCGTAGGTGGCAAAGCGGAAATCCATCTGCTGAAACTGAACCGTACCCCGGAATCGCTGCGTCTGAAACAGGTCACTCCAGTTGAAGCGCAAGGTGGCTTTTTTCTGCCAGAGCGTTTTCTGAAATCCGACGCTGATCTGACCAAACGCCCGCATTTTGTTCTGGCTGTAGACGTACGGCGAATTATAGGAGGCTGCCAGTTCGGCGGTGATGCCGTGGGCAAAAACAAACGCATGATTGCTGGTCAGGTTGGTCGACCACCAGGTGTAATTCAGCGGACTCCCGCCCAATTCGGCGCGGTATTGATTGTACGACACGCTGGCGGTATGGCGCGACGACCACCAGCGCGTCAACCGAAGGGGCGTACTCAGACTGAGTCCCAGGTTCGTTTGTCTGGCCAGGTTGGTAAACGTAATCCGGGTCGCACCGGTCGTGTCGTTCTGCTCGTTGATGTCGACAATCACATCCCGGGTTTTCGTATAGTTGAACGTAACTGTCGTTTCATCCTGGTAACTGTAGCCGAGTTGGAAAGCGTCAGCATACTGCGGTTTGAGGTACGGATTGCCCTGCTGATAGGCATATGGACTGAAAATCCGGATAAAGGGGTTGAGGTACTGGTAATCGGGCCGGTCGATCCGGCGGCTGAACGAATACTGGAACTGGTGTTTTTCGCCCACCGACCGGGTCAGCGACACCGTCGGAAACAGATTCAGGTAGGATCGCTCAACGGTCTGGCGGGCCGTCACCGACTGCGCTTCGGTGCGGGTTTGTTCCAGACGCAGGCCGAGTTGAAGGGTCCAGCGGGTCCAATTCCGCCGACCCGTCAGATACCCCGCGTGAATGATCTCCCGGTATTCGAACTGGTTGGTCCGGTTCGTATCGAGTTGCCAGGGAACCGTTTGTTCTTCTTCCGCGCGTTTGGTTTCAAACCGCAAATCGTTCTTAAGCGTTACATAACTGCTTTTCCAGCCCATTTCCAGCGTGGTTCGCCGGTCGAACGGATGCGTATAATCGGCTTTGGCGGCCCGGATCAGGGCTTTCGATACGGTATTGAGCCGCTGAAAATCCCGGGGGCCGGTTTCCGTTCCCTGCGCATTCCGGTAGCGGGTCGAAAAAAGCTCGGTCGGCCGGAATGCCGCATCGGAATAATCCATATCCAGCAGCAATTCGCGCCCCTGGCCACCCCGGCTCGTGGTGTCGAACCGATGCCGGAAATTCAGGTTGGCCGCCAGCCGGTCAACAGTCCGTTTGTTGTCATTCTCCGTTCTTTCAGAAGAAGTCAGCGTTCCGGACTGGTAGAGATCGCTGCCGGTTCCGCCCTGCGATCGGTTGCCCACCTTCATTCCGTTCAGCAGGAAACCGACGGTAGAATGCCGGTTGGGTGCAAAGTCGGCACCGAGCCGGAACGTATGGCTCGCGTTCTGAATCGGTCGATAAGTCTCCTGCCGAATCAATAGCGGCTTTCCATCCGGTGTCAGTCGCCGGTCGATAGTGGCCACCGACCAATAGTTTCGGTGGTCGTAGGTGTAGTTGCCAAACCAGCTCCACCGGCCCGTCCGGGCGTTTAGGGTCAACGCCGTGTTGTATTTCAGAAACCGGCCCTGACCAAGCCCGGCGGTCAGATTGCCGTTGAGCGGCTGGCTCGACTTGTTGCGTTTCAGGCGGATGTTGATCAACCCCGCGGTTCCGGCGGCATCGTAACGGGCCGGTGGGTTGGTGATGAGTTCGATGGTTTCGACGGTATTGCTGGGTGTATTCCGCAGCAGATCCATCACTTGTCCCGTTGACAAATACGTCGGCTTACCGTCGATCATCACCAGCACATTATCGCGTCCTTTCAAACTAATGCGCTCCGACTGGGCATCCACCACCACTCCGGGCGCTTTTTCCAACACTTCGAGCGCCGTACCGCCACTAGCCACCAGGCTGTTTTCGACGTTCAAAACCGTTTTATCAAGTTGCTGTTCGATAAATGGCTTCTGCGCTTTCACGGTCACATCGGCCAGTTGCCGGCCTTCCTGCCGTACCACCAAACCCGGCAGTTGGTAGCTCCACTGCCCTTCTCCAATTGCAAATACTTCCGAGTAGGTTTTCCGGAAACCCACGCCCGAGGTGACTACCCGGTAGTTTCCGGATGGAATAACCTCAAATTCGTAGGCGCCCTGGCTATTGCTCACGGCTCCTTTCACCAGGGTCGAGTCCGAGGCTTTGAGCAACAACAGAGTCATCTTTTCAACCGGTTTTCCGAGGGAGTCGCGTACCAGGCCCGACACCCCTCCCAAATTTGGAGGCTGGGCGGATAGAAAGCCGGGGACAAGCAGAATCGTCAGGATCCGTAAAATTTTATTCATATCGGGTGATTGCGGGAAAGGTTACATAAGCTGAACGCCAAGGACTTCGTGCGCCAACTGCCAGGCACCCTGCCGCTTACGCCAGATGCGCAAATAGCCGTTTCGGATCTGGCCAATGGTCGCATAGCCATAGGTAAAGCCGAAATCGCCCGAAGAGGCTGTCATCACCTGCACCAGTTGAAAATCGATTTTCTGATTGGAAGAAGCAGCCTTTTCCCTGGCGACGGTTCCGGTATAAACCGGATTCCCTTCCCGCAGCAGCCGAACTGAGTCACTGGCCGGTAATACCGCTTGATAGGCCCCGCGCAAACTTTGCGAATGGGCCAACCGGATGAACTCCGTTTCGGCCTGCCGCAACTCCCGCCCGGTTTTCGTCGTATCCAGAACCGTGTTCGTTTTGACACCAAACTGACCCGGCATTTGCAGCGCGGCCACCGGCTGATCGGGCTTCGCATGCGTACACCCAAAATCGATCAACGCCTTCCAGTCGCCCGCTGCCGTTTTGTGCCAGACGCTGGTGAACTGACCGTACGATACGGGGTCTTCATCCATCGTTCGGGGACGAAATTCGAAAGGGCCGGTTGTAAAGCCCATCGTTCCCGATGCCGAAATCTCGGCGTAATTGGGTCGCCAGGTTAACCGGCCGGAACTGGGTGGCAGTCGTTGGTACGTAGACTTGCCGGGCAGGAAGCGGTTTTTTATAAAAATCACCGATTGCTCATCCAGGTTTTCGACGAAAGCATCACGAATTCCCCGGTCGAGAGCCATTTGGGCAAAACCTAGTTCAGCCGCTACCAGGGCTTCATAATCGGCCTGAACGGTGGCCGAAGTCCAGGGAAACGGGGGCGTTCCCAGACAGATCAGCAGAAGTCCGAGGGTTAAAAATACCGGCATACAGCGTGGGATGAAGTAGTCGAAGATCGTTTTACAGCGAAAACTAAGTCTTCCCGGCGCTTCATCCCACGCTTTATTGGCCCAACTGAGGGAATTGGTATCTGAACTGAATAAGATCGTATTTGAAACGAAACCAGCGACTCTCCCTTTACAGGGCGGATTCCAAAGTCTTGATCAGTTGGGGTTTGATGGTCTGCGTATACTGATAGCCTATCCGGAAGAGGTCCCGGGCGCGTCGCCAGTCAAAGACGTCGAAACGGCTGAGTTCGGGCGGTTCGATGAGCAGGTTGCATTGCGCCAGTCGCTCCCGGGTTTTGCTGCGAACGGCCAGAATCAGGCTGCGTTCCAGCACGCCCTTGATGGAAGTTATCGGTTTTTGCGTCGTAAACGGATTGCAATGGACGCCCACGATAAAATCCACTTTGTCCTGAATCACTTCAACCGGCATGTTGTTCAAAACCGCCCCGTCGACGTATTGCCGTTTGTTGATCCAGTAGGGTTCAAAAATACCCGGTAATGAGCAGGAGGCCAGAATGGGCCGGACGAGTTCGCCGGTATCGAATACGGTCAGTTCGCCCGCCGACAAGTCCGTTGCCACCACGTGCATCGGAATTTGCAGGGCTTCGAAGCGGTCGTGCGGCAGATATTGACGGTATAACGCTTCCGCCTTGTCGAGCCGCAGCAACCCCATCCGGGTGAAAGCGGGCCGAACATGCCGGTAAAATGGCGTTGTTTCAATGATTTTCAGGATTTCGTCGGGCGTGTAACCGTTGGCAAACAAGGCCCCGGCAATGGCTCCGGCACTCGTACCCGCAATCTGGTCGAATAAAAATCCTTGTTCCAATAAGCCCTTCAACACACCCAGGTGCGCAATTCCGCGCGCTCCTCCCCCGGAAAGTACCAAACCAATTTTCATCGTTCAGGTCGCTATAAACTCACGTCTTCTTTTCTCTTATAGTAACGCAGCCAGCGGCCCTTTATCACGAATCCGGATGCCTTTTTCTGTCATTTCAACCGTAGCGGCTTCCACAACCGGATCGTGTTCAAAGACCAGAATCCAGTTTTCAACGGCGGCCTGTTGCAACACCCTGGTTTTTTCTTCCATGGTGAGCAGCGGGCGAACATCATAGCTCATGATCCAGGGTAAAGGAATGTGGGCCGACGACGGAATCAAATCCGCCACATAAGCCACCGTCCGATCACCCACCCGCAAGATCGGCAGCGTCATTTTTTCGGTATGTCCATCGACCTGCAACAGCTCGATGCCGGGAAACGGGAAATCGGTTTTGTCTAAAAACTGCAATTGGCCACTCTGCTGAAGCGGTTCGATGTTCTCTTTCAAAAAAGAAGCTTTTTCGCGGGGATTCGGGTTGGTTGCCCACTGCCAGTGTTCACTGTGGCTCCAGTAGGTTGCCGACGCAAAAGTGGGCACGAAACGCTCCGATGCCCGGCAAACGGCCCCGCCCACATGGTCGAAATGCAGGTGCGTCAGCAACACATCCGTGATATCGTTTTCAGAATACCCCGCCTGCTGGATGGATGTCACCAGTGACGCATCCCCGTGCGGCTCATAATGGCTAAAAAACCGGGCATCCTGTTTGTCTCCCAAGCCCGTGTCGACCAGGAGCAGTTGGTTTCCTTCCTCCACCAGCAGGCAGCGCATGGCCCAGGTGCAGAGGTTGCGCTCATCGGCCGGATTTTGTTTACTCCAGAGCGTCTTTGGTACCACACCAAACATGGCCCCGCCATCTAATTTAAAAAAACCGGTATCGATCGTTTGTACAGTCATAGCAGGTTCGAAACTAACCACAAAAGTGAATAATCAGACTTTTAATAACCCAATTAAATCAATATTTTAGTTGTAAATCAAATAAATGATCATCTTGAAATTCTAAAAAAAAGTCATTTATACTCATTTTAAAGTAGATTTGACTTGCATTTATCAGACAGACTTATTAATTTTAGGCGTTGATTTGATACTTAACGTGTATGAACATAATCATTCTCCCTGCTATACTGCTCTTACCGAGACAGTACTGACACTACGGTTTCTAGTGTTTCAAATCCGAGAATCCATACACATACGAAGTACGGTCAAACGTGTGATACAGTACACACGTTGAGGGAATTCAAAATCCTCAAAACTGACAGTGTTTTAAAATATACAAGATAAGTAAGATTTCGCTTGCAAATAAGTGATCAACCGGAAAGTCCGGTATAGATGTTTCATTTTACTGTTTCCGGTTTTACCGACCCAGTGGTATGAAATGGTTATACTGATCTTTTTTGAGCCTTACTCCTAACCGGGTAAGGTAGGTAGGACAGAGAAAAATGGTAGTAAAAATCCTCGAAAATTCGGGGATTTTTCTTTTTACAGACTAGTCACCGGTTGGGTTTTCGGCGGTGGTGGCTGGCTCGACATCCAGAGTGATGGTGTCGCCAACCTGCCATTTTAGCGCCTTATGCGGCCTATTTACGGTTATAGTCGCATCGTTTAGCCAAATTTGCACCTGTACCCGATTGGCTTTTACATCAATTCCGGTTATCAAACCGCTTACTTGCTGGCGTGATGCAGAATCAGGCTCCGATTTCTTTTCCCTGAAAGACGCCTTTCCCTCCTTCAATTCAATGAACTGATCGGCGACCCGTTGAATCTCCTCCTGATGGTGACTCACCAGAACCGTGGTTGTGCCAAACTGTCGATGCAAACGCAGGAGTTCGATCAACAGTTGATCACGCGTTTCACGGTCCAGCGCCGAAAAAGGTTCATCCAGTAATAACACCTGCGGGCGACGCGCCAGCGCCCGGATTAAAGCAACCCGCTGACGTTGTCCACCCGAAAGAGTGGCGGGTTTTCGATCGGCTAAATTCGTCAATCCAACCCGTTCCAGCAGTTCATCCACGATGGGATCCCGGCGGTTTTCGGCCGCGAATTCCACGTTTTGTCGGACACTCATATTGGGAAAAAGTGCAGCATCCTGAAAAACCATTCCGACTTTTCGCTGCTGTGTTGCCAGATTGATCCGGTGTTCCGTATCGAGCCAGGTTCGTTCGCCAACCCGCACAATTCCTTTCTCCGGCATTGTCAAGCCTGCCAAAATTCGGAGAAGTGTGGTCTTCCCCGACCCGGAAGGACCACAGAGGCCGGTCAGGCTGCCAATTTTCAGGCTAACCGCTACCTCGAGCGGGGCCGGACCGCTGGCAAACAACAGGTTCATTCGGGCTTGCAGATGGAGCATGGTATCAAAAGATCACCCACCTTTTATTGATGGCATAAACAGACAGCAAAATGGCGAAGGAGACGACCAGTAACAACAGCGCATAAGCGTTGGCGGCTCCGTAATTCAACAATTCGACTTCATCATAAATAGCCACGGAAGCCACGCGGGTTTGACCGGGGAGGTTGCCGCCAATCATCAACACCAGCCCGAATTCTCCGATCGTATGCGCAAATGAAAGCACCACACCCGTTAACAACGACGGTTTTATATTGGGCAGCAAGACCCGGAAAAAAGTTTCCCGGTGCGATTTCCCCAACGTATACGATGCTTCCCGCAACGATGCGGGCAGGTTTTCCAAACCGGCCTGAACGGAATGGACCATAAAGGGCAAACTGTAAAAAATGGAAGCAATTACCAGACCTTCGAACGTGAATAATAACCGCAGATCGAACCAGGAAAGTAGTTTTTTTCCCAGAAAACCGGTCGGGCTAAACGCCAATAGAAAATAAAACCCCAATACGGACGGCGGCAATACCAGTGGTAAACTGATGATGGCTTCAACAACCGGCTTGAATCGAAACCGGGTAAAGGCCAGCCAGCCAGCGAGTGGAATACCGACGAACAGCAGCAGCAAGGTCGTTAGAGTTGCCAGCCGAAAGGTCAGTAACAGCGGTTGCCAGTCGAAATCGGTCATTGGCGGGAAGGCAGCTGGTAGCCATACTGCCGGAAAATAGCCTGACCTTCCGGCGAAAATAAATAATCATAGAATTTCTGCGAACCCGCTCTGGCTTTCTTGAGCAAAATAACCCCCTGGGCGATGGGCTTTGCGCCTTTTATAGCCACCCAGCGGCCTTTCTCCCGTACGGAAGGTTCTAAAACAACCGATTTGGCCGTAAAAGCCGCATCGACCGCGCCCGAAACCAGGTATTGATTGATTTGTGAAATACTTTCGCCATACACAATTTTGGATTGCAGGTGAGTCAGCAGGTTTTGGCTCGTCAGCACATCCACCGCCACAGCACCGTACGGGGCGGTTTTGGGATTGGCAACCGCAATCTTCGCTATCCGCTGATCGGTCAAGACGGTCAATCCCCGGGCAGGGTCGATGTCGGCACGGGTCCAAAGCACCAGTAAACCGTAGGCATAAATCCGGGGTTTACGCTGCGCCAGCCCCGCCTGAAATATCGCTTCAGGGTAGGCCATATCGGCCGACAGAAAAACGTCGAATGGCGCTCCGTGCTGAATCTGGGCCGTTAGCTTCCCCGACGAGTTGACGATGGGCTCGATTTGCAGGCCGGTTTTCTTTTCAAACCCGGCTTTCAATTTTTCCATTACGAACTGGGCATTGGCGGCAACGGCCACCCGGATTTGCTGGGCAGAAGCCGGGAAGGTAGAAACCAGCAAAACCAGCGTAAGCCAATGGCGCATAAGAACTCGTTATAGTTGAGCAAATATAACGAGTTCTTGAAAATATGGCGTATAATGTGTAGTATTGATTCCAGTGCAGGCAGTAAAAACAAACGGTTTCTTTATTTTGGCAATGAACACGTAATCGGGATTGGTACCCCATCCTAAAAGCTAGTAGCCGCCAGTTGGACCGCCGATGGGTTTTCGCATAACTGCCCTCGGCAGTGCGGTAGTGGATAATAATGTAGTGAATCTGGCGGAATTGTTTCGTGAGGAAGATACAGATTATTAAAGATTATTCTTCAGAAAAGTAATCATTATCTATTCTTTTTATTTCATAAATTTGTTGAACTGAAACTCCGAGGTTATAATCAATCATTAACTGAGCTAACTCTACGCCATTAATTAGAACAATCTTTGTTTCATTGCGTGGTACATAATCAGAGGCTTCTTTTGTAAAAGAAGAAGTTGTGATAAAAATCCCCTTTTTTGCTCCCTGCCCTGCCAATGCACCAATAAACTTGTGTATTTCCGGACGGCCAACAACATTACCAGTCTTCCAGCGTTTTGCCTGAATATAAATAATATCTAAACCTAATTTATCTTCTTTTATTGTTCCATCGATTCCTTCGTCACCGCTTTTACCAATTGCTTTCCCTGCATCTTTTATTGATCCTCCATATCCCATTCTAACCAAAAGTTCGACAACAAGTTTTTCAAAAAAAACCGGAGGCAGGCTCACAACTTTATCTAACAAATCCTGTGCGAGTGACTTCCTGATACTGAAATAAGCACTTTCAAGAGTCTCTTCAGGAGTTTGTTGAGCAACCGAAATTAATTCAGTTGCTTGCTCATCATTATCCTGTTTTTTTGCAGACTGGAACTCTAAAAATTCTGGATATTGTTTAAGGAATGCAATATTAATTGTTGGCGGATTTTGTTTTAAAACATTTTTACCCCGATCAGTTAATTTTATAATTCCACGTTTTGGCGAGTCTAATAATCCCGATTTCTTTAAATAAGTTTTTGCCCATCCAGCTCTATTACCAAATAAAAATGCCTGACCACTAGGCAACAACTCCGCCCGCTCTTCATCGGATAGCTGAAAGATAACACTTAGTCTTTCTACAACATCATTGAATTTATGCTCTTTTCCATCCGCCACATATTTTAGCAATGGTAACATTATACTTTGGTAATCAGGAATAGGCATAATAGAAAAAGTATTGAATTAGCGATTGATAAAAGTACTAGAATCGCCACAAATAAACTACATTTTGATCGATCGAAAGTCAACTTCCCGGATTAAACCGGGCCGCATCGATAATCGACCACAGGTGAATCAACCAGCCGAGTAAAAAAAACCAGAGGACACCAGCCAGCACAAACTGGATGATCGCCATCAGCAGCCGCCCCTGCAGCAACTGCCCTAAACCCGGAATGAAGAAACTACAAAGGGCTGCCAATACATTGCCGCCCGATCCCTGACCTGCCATTGTTTTGAGCGTTTAAAGGTAAATCACCACCGAAAGGTAGTGGTATGAAGAATCGCTCCATTTGGATTATGACAAACGGTGATTCCTGTCTTTTAAACTGTCAAAACCGGGGTCGGGTTTTAAAAAATCCTCATCCGTTTTATCCCGGCAACCTCGCTACCAACGCAATGCGGTGACAAAAACAGAAGAAAACCGGCAAGGTCAAAAAAGACCTTGCCGGTTTCGGATTGGTTTCAAACCAGACTTTATAATCCCAACAGTTTCTTATTAAAGTCTTCATCCGCTCCGGTTCCGGCGAAATCGTCGAACGCGCGTTCGGTTACGCGAATGATGTGGCTTTCAATAAACGGTGCGCCTTCGGCCGCGCCCTGTTCGGGGTGTTTGATGGCACATTCCCACTCCAGTACGGCCCAGCCGTCGTAGTCATACTGCGACAGTTTGCTGAAAATACCGGAGAAATCGACCTGCCCGTCGCCCAGCGAACGGAACCGGCCGGCCCGTTCGACCCAGCCCTGGTAGCCGCCATAAACGCCCTGCTTGCCCGTCGGATTGAACTCGGCATCCTTGACATGGAAAGCAAAAATCCGGTCGTGGTAGAAGTCGATAAATTGCAGGTAATCAAGCTGTTGCAGCAGGAAGTGGCTCGGATCGTAGTTGATACCTGCGCGGGGGTGGCCGTCGACATAATCGAGGAACGTCTCGAACGTGATGCCGTCGTGCAGGTCTTCGCCGGGGTGCAGTTCATAGCCCACGTTCACGCCCGCTTCATCGAACGCATCCAGAATGGGCTTCCACCGGTTTCCCAGTTCCTGAAAAGCCGTGGTGACCAGACCCGCCGGACGTTGTGGCCACGGATAAACGAACGGCCACAACAGCGCCCCCGAAAACGTCACGTGGGACGTCAGCCCGAGGTTCTGGCTGGCTTTGGCCGCCCACTTCAACTGCTGAACCGCCCACGCTTGTTGTTCTTTCGGTTTGCCCGCCAGCTCGGCCGGACCAAACCCGTCGAACATCGAACCATAAGCCGGATGAACCGCAACCAGTTGACCCTGAAGGTGGGTTGACAGTTCCGTAATTTCGACGCCGATTTCGTTCAGTTTGCCTTTCAGCTCATCACAATACGTGGTGCTTTCGGCGGCTTGTTTGAGATCGATCATCCGCGGGTCCCAGGTCGGAATCTGGATGCCTTTGTAACCTAAATCCGCCATGTATCTGGCAATCGACTCCAGAGAATTGAAGGGTTCGGTATCGCCCAGAAACTGCGCCAGAAAAACGGCAGGGCCTTTGATGGTTTTCATAGTTTTTAAAGAGCGAAAGAGTGAAAGAGCGAAAGAGTGAAGGAGTGACCTGGCTAAAGCCTTGCACTCTTCCGCTCTTTCACTCTTTCCTTCTTTAATTCAGTCGCTCACTGTTTTGCGTGATTTTGACAAAATTTTAAGGAGTTGGCAACCTTCGTCAGTTAATTCGATTAAACGATGTTCGGGTACGATTTCCGTCAGGCTAAGGGTTTCAAGCCAAAAGAGCGACTCATCCAACTCTTCAATCGAAATGCTGAGTTTAGCGTAATACTCTTTTTGACTTCGGCTCCGCCTGACGGCCCGAAAGTTCGCAGCCGCTGAGGAGGAAGAGCGAAGGAGTTGACGACCAAAATGTTGGGCGTCAAACTCATTCGGTAAAGAGCGACAAACCTTGACACAACGGAGCATAAACATCTTCAAACGCCGTTCAAGATCGTCCAGAAATTGCCCCTTCGTGTAATTGCTATAATCAACCCATGGTTCATTCAGCAAATCATCCGGCACGAATTCGTCCATCGCTCTTTCGCTCATTATCTCTTTCGCTCTTTAGTATTTACACCTCAACCCAGCCTTGCTTTTTGTTCGATTCCAGGATTTTTTCGCAAATCAGGAGTTCGCGGTAACCGTCGGCGAAGGTGGGGAACGTTGGGTTTTCGGGTTGTTTTCCGGCGGCAATGGCTTCGTAAACTTCCCGGAACATCTGCTTGGAGGTGTCCGGAAACCCTTCGTTGTGACCTCCGGGGAACGAAATCACCGACCGGGCTTCGGAATACATTAGCGACGGATCGCGCATCAGGCTTTCGTTGTAGCCATCCCGGTTTCCAATCCACATTTCGTTCGGGGCTTCGGAGTTCCAGGCAAACGTTTTCTTCGACCCGGCAATCTCCAGTTTCATCTGGTTTTTGCGACCTGCCGATACCTGCGAAACCGTAATGACGCCTTTGTTGCCGTTGTCGAACCGCAGCAACACGTTGGCGTGGTCTTCGGTATTGATGGGCACATCGGCGTAATCTTCCGGTTGCAACATCTTGCCCGAATACGTTTCAACGGCTTTGAGCGGTTTTTTGCGGGTTTTGTGAATGGTGTTGAAATCGGCCAGCACGGCCACGGTTTTCAAACCGGTGATGTATTCCAGAATGTCCATCAGGTGGGAACCGATGTCGGCAATGGCCCGCGAGTCGCCCGACTTATCGGGTTCGAGCCGCCAGTTGTAGTCGGTGTTATAAAACAGCCAGTCCTGCAAATACGAACCAATCACCGAATAAACTTCACCCAAATCGCCTTTCTCCCGCATCACCCGCATCTGACGAGCCAGCGGATAATACCGCAAATTGAAGTGAACGGCATTCACCAGACCCGATTGGGCGGCCAGTTCCACCAGTTCCTCGGCTTCTTTGAGGTCTTTGGCCAGCGGTTTTTCGCAAATGACGTGCTTACCGGCTTCCAGAGCGGCTTTCGATTGCGAGTAATGGAGGAAATTGGGCGTACAGATGTGGATACTCTGGATGTCGTCCTGTTTGAGCAGTTCGTCAAAGGTGTAGGAACGGGCAATGCCCAGCGAGTCGGCTTTCTGTTTGGCCAGTTCAGCCGTAACTTCGCAAAGAGCAGCTACTTCGACGTTCGGAAGCCGACGCAGGGCTTCAATGTGAGCCGGACCGATAAAGCCCGTACCAACTACACCAACTTTGATTTTTTCCATTTTTGAGAGTTAAAGTATGTTCTTTGGTTTAAAAAGGGAGGTTGTTACACAGAGTTGATCAGAGAAAATCTGAGGTAATCAAAGTTTCTCTGGTTACCTCAGATTTTCTCTGATCAACTCTGTGTAACAACATTTTCAGTCTCTTATTCCACAAATTTCGTCCACTTCTCGCTGGACTGGTTCGACTGGAGCACGGTTTCGATGAAGGCCAGTCCGCGGATGCCGTCTTCGGCCGATGGGAAGTCGGCGTATAGAGGGTCAGGTTCCTTGCCTTCCATGACGCTCCGGAGCGTGACGGCAAAATTGCGGTACAGGTTGGCAAACGCTTCGAAGAACCCTTCGGGGTGGCCCGACGGAACCCGGATGTGGGCTTTGGCGGCTGCCGACAGTTCACCCACGGCCGGGCGGAAAATCCGTTGACCTTCCTGCGTTCGGTAAATCAGCGTATTCGGCTCCATCTGCCGCCATTCCAGCCCGCCGAGTTCGCCGTAAATCCGGATATTGAGCGCATTTTCCTCGCCGTTGGCAATCTGGCTGGCGTGCAAAACGCCTTTGACACCGTCTTCAAAATGCAGCAGCACGTTACCGTCGTCATCCAGTTTGCGCCCCTCGACAAAAATGGTCAGATCGGCACACAACTCGGTGATTTTCAAACCCGTGATGTATTCAGCCAGGTTCTCGGC
This sequence comes from Larkinella knui, assembly GCF_003858645.1. Taxonomy (GTDB): domain Bacteria; phylum Bacteroidota; class Bacteroidia; order Cytophagales; family Spirosomataceae; genus Larkinella; species Larkinella knui. The sequence goes on from NZ_RQJP01000003.1 coordinate 161,026, forward strand.
GTGGGTTCCGATGTCGCCCATACAACCAGCCGCGCCCGATTGTGCCGGGTCGGTCCGCCAGATGGCCTGTTTATAGGAAGTGGCTTCTTCGAGTTTCGAAAGCCAGCCCTGCGGATATTCCACCACCACTTTGCGGAGTTTGCCCAGTTTACCGCTCCGCACCATTTCCCGGGCCTCTTTCACCATCGGATATCCGGTATAATTATGCGTCAGGCAGAACAGTTTGCCGGTTTCTTTCACGATGCGGGCGAGTTCTTTCGCTTCCGCTAAATTGAGGGTCATCGGTTTATCGCATACCACGTGAAAACCGTTTTCGAGGGCCAGTTTAGCCGGGGGAAAGTGCATGTGATTCGGCGTCACAATCGACACAAAATCCATCCGCTCGCCTTCCGGCAATTCCTTTTCTTTCAAAATCATTTCTTCAAAACTGCCGTAAACACGCTCGTCGGGCAAATAAAGAGCGTATCCGGTGGCTTTTGATTTTTCCGGATTGGAGCTAAAAGCCCCGCAGACCAGTTCGATTTCGCCGTCGAAAACAGCGGCCCGGCGGTGGACGGCCCCAATGAAGGCTTCGAGGCTTCCGCCAATCATGCCCATCCGAATCTTTCTGTGCGCCATAATATAGTTCTACTGAAGGTTTGGTTTGATTTGTTGATTTCTACCTGATTATTTTGGGTTTACAAAAGGTGAAGGTTTGGAAAATCAGTTCCTACTAATCCACCCTCCAAAAATCTAAAATATAAAATCAGAGAATTTAGCCGGGAAATTAGCACGTTTACTTATTTTTCGGAAATTTTGTATATTTCCATTCAATAAAACTTAGCTTTAACCACAAATTTTTCAACTAAACCCCTACAATACACTTATGGCGACACTCACGGCGACTATGCCTGTCAACCAAAGCCGACTTTTCAATGCCAGTTGTTTTGCACTTATTACCACGGCCTTTTCCTTCAGTATCCGGGCCGGTATTCTGCCCCAATTAGGTACTGAATTTGGGTTGTCGGCAACGCAGTTAGGCGTTATCAATTCCATGTTCTTTTTTGGCTTTCCCATTTCAATGATCATCGGCGGTCTGGTCTATCACTCCGTTGGCCCCAAAATCATTATGATGGTTGCCGTTATTGCCCACACGCTGGGTATTTTGCTGACCATTTATTCGGGTGGATACGTGGGTTTGCTGGTCTCAACCTTCTTTATCGGGTTTGGCAACGGTTGTACGGAAGCCGCCTGTAACCCGATGATCGCGGACATGTATACCGGTTCGAAAATGAACAAAATGCTGAGCCGGTTTCACATGTGGTTTCCCGGTGGAATCGTACTGGGCAGCTTGATATCCAAATTCATGACGGATGCCGGCCAACCGTGGCAGGCGCAAATCTGGGTCATCATGATCCCGACGGTCATTTACGCCTTTCTGTATTTTGGACAGGCTTTTCCACAACCACGCGTTGAAGGCGTTACGTCACTGGGCAAAAACTTCGCAGCCATGCTGACGCCCTTATATATTTTTATCTTCTGCTGCATGGCTCTGACGGCCATCACCGAATTTGGTCCGCAGCAGTGGGTTGGTTTAATTATGGCCAAGAGTGGTGCCAGCCCGATGCTGATTCTGGCGCTGGTGACGGGTCTGATGGCGATCGGCCGGTTTTTCGCAGGACCCATCGTCCATAAATTCGACCAAACCGGGGTGTTACTGGGTTCAGCGGTATTCGCCACCATTGGGATCTATTTGTTCAGCACCCAAACGGGAACTTCGGCTTACATTGCCGCCGTATTCTTCGCCATTGGTGTTTGCTACTTCTGGCCAACCATGATCGGTTTTGTGGCCGAAAACATTCCGCTGAGCGGAGCACTCGGTATGTCCATCGTGGGCGGTGTCGGTATGTTGTCAACGTCTATTTTCCAAACCATCATCGGTGGCTGGATTGACGAAGAACGGGCCGAAAAATCCGCAGCAGGCCTGAGCGGAGATGCCCTGGAATTAGCCGCCGGGCAAGCTACGCTGGTCAAAATGACCACCTTCCCGATCATTCTCATTGTGGCTTTCACCGTTCTATGGTTCATTATGCGCAACCGGAAACCCGGACATGGTAATGAAGCACTGGCTAATCAGCAACCTCAGTTATAAGTAAAAAATAGTCGGCCTGACAGCTGTTAGCAGGCCGACTATTTTTTTTGGTAGTTTTTAGAGAAAAATTGGCATTATTTATCAAATATTTTTATTTTTGACTTATCGATAAGTATGTATTGCCCGTAACCAAGTATTTTCCCTAAACAGACATTGCCAATGAGTCACTTAACCCAAACCCGTGAATGGCCTTCCCTGAAATTATCGCGCTGGCAAGTTGTTCAGTTGTCGGTTCTTTCACTCCTGATTGCAGCAATGTCTTTATGGAGATTTCAGTATGAGCAAGTGTTACCTAAAATCACCCCGGCCCAAATCATGATGGAAGATCATGCGTCCTGGAATGATCAGTCATTTGCCAAAACCACTTTACCAAACCCTTCTATCCTTAAATCACAACTCTAATTTTTTTGATTTGATCGTAACTTTACTACCTATCTCTATCTTGTACGACCCGATGACCCGCCATTTCGGCGGGTTATTTTTTTGCTCCTGTCTAAACCCATACGAAGTTAACCGGTGTCCAAATCTCCACTGACGCAGACCACCAAATCCGCGGTCGACAACAAATGCGGGAAGAATTAAACGCCGGTTTTAAGACAACCTGGTCAGCCCTTCCGGCCTGCGTATTCCGGTGCATCAGAGCTGGTAGCCGGGCCGCAAGACCTCTTTTTTTGGGAGCGGTTTCATCATTTTCTTCTTACCTTAGCGGCCCAACGATCCAATCGACTACCATCCATTAACCTTGACCTCATCTTTATGGAGAAGAAAATCCGCCGGGAAGACGCCCTCGAATACCACGCAAAAGGACGTCCTGGTAAAATTGAAGTAATTCCCACCAAAGAATACAGTACTCAACGTGACCTTTCTCTTGCTTACTCACCGGGCGTTGCCGAACCCTGTCTGGCCATCGCCGAAAACATCGAAGACGTCTATAAATACACCGCCAAAGGAAACCTGGTAGCGGTTATCAGCAACGGCAGTGCGGTATTAGGTCTGGGCGACATTGGCCCCGAAGCTGGCAAACCCGTTATGGAAGGCAAAGGACTGCTGTTCAAGATTTACGCCGACATCGATGTATTTGATATTGAACTGAATACGAAAAATGTGGACGAGTTTGTCCGCACCGTCAAAATTCTCGAACCGACGTTCGGCGGGGTCAATCTGGAGGACATCAAAGCCCCGGAATGTTTCGAGATCGAGGAGCGGCTCAAAAAAGAGCTGAACATTCCGGTCATGCACGACGACCAGCACGGAACGGCCATCATCTCGGCTGCTGCGTTGCTGAATGCGCTCGAAATTATTGGTAAAAAAATCGAAGACGTCAAAATTGTCGTCAACGGAGCAGGAGCGTCGGCCATTTCCTGCTCAAAGTTATACATTGCGCTGGGTGCGAAAGTCGAAAACTTCGTCATGTGCGACAGCAAAGGCGTTATTCGTTCGGATCGCAGCGACCTCGATGAACGCAAAAGCCTGTTTGTGACGACCCGGAATCTATACACGCTCCAGGAAGCGATGGTGGATGCCGACGTCTTTATCGGACTGTCGAAAGGCAATGTCGTTACGCAGGACATGGTGCGCTCGATGGCGAAGGACGCGATCGTTTTTGCCATGGCGAACCCCACGCCCGAAATTTCGTACCCCGAAGCGGTGGAAGCCCGCCCGGATATCATCATGGCGACGGGGCGTTCCGACTATCCCAACCAGGTCAACAACGTGCTGGGTTTTCCGTTCATTTTTCGGGGCGCGCTGGACGTTCGGGCCACGGAAATCAACGAAGCCATGAAACTGGCCGCCGTTCACGCGCTGGCCGATCTGGCGAAAAAATCCGTTCCCGATCTGGTCAATCTGGCCTACGGCGAATCGAATCTGATGTTTGGCCGCAAGTATATCATTCCCAAACCGGTCGATCCGCGTTTGCTGACTACCGTGGCACCCGCCGTGGCCCAGGCCGCGATGGATTCTGGCGTTGCCAAGCACCCGATAACGGATTGGGAAGCCTACGAACACCAACTGGCCCACCGCCTGGGTCAGGATAATCAGATTTCACGCGTCATTCTGAACAAAGCCAAATCGAATCCGAAGCGGGTGGTTTTTGCAGATGCCGAAAACCTGAAAGTACTGAAAGCCGCCCAACAGGTTCGGGATGAAGGCATTGCGTTCCCGATCCTGCTCGGTGAAGTCAGCCGGATTCGTACGCTGATTACGGAAAACAACCTGGATTTAGGGAACGTACCGATTCTGGACCCCCGCGCCCCGGAGCAGGATGAATTGATCCAGAAGTTCAGCGAACTGTATTACGAGAAACGGAAACGCAAGGGCATCAACGCGACAGAAGCGAAAAAGCAGATGTATTACCGGAATTATTTCGGGGTTATGATGGTGGAAGCCGGTGAAGCCGACGCCGTTATTTCGGGCCTGACGCGCAATTATCCCGACACGATTCGTCCGGCTTTGCAGGTGATTGGCAAGGAAGCCGGGGTGAAAAAAGTAGCCGGCATGTATATTCTGCTGACCAAACGCGGGCCACTGTTTTTCTCCGATACGACGGTCAACTTCAACCCGACCGTTGAGGAAATTGTCGAAATTACGGAACTGACCGCCAAAGCCGTCGAACGGTTCAACATCAAACCCCGGATTGCGCTCGTTTCCTATTCCAACTTCGGGAGTGCCAAAGGCGAAGACGCGCTGAAAATGAACCAGGCCGTCGAAATCCTGCAACGCAAACACCCGGAACTGATCGTCGACGGTGAAATTCAGGCCCACCTGGCGTTCAATACCGACCTGCTGAAACTGAATCATCCGTTCAGTAAACTGGTGGAAGAAGGTGCCAACACGCTGATTTTTCCGAATTTGTCAGCTTCCAACATCGCCTACAACCTCATGACGGAATCCGCCGGTTTCGACGCCATCGGCCCCATTCTACTGGGTCTGCGCAAACCGGTTCATGTGCTGCAACTCGGCAGTTCCGAACGCGAAATCGTCAACATGGTCGCCATCGCGGTGGTCGAAGCACAGGGAAAATGAGTTTTAAAGAATGATGAGTTATGAATGATGAATGTCCTGATTTAGCCATTCATCGTTCATCATTCATAACTCATCATTCTTTTTCTTGCCATTCCTTCCGCATCCTTTTATACTCCGGGTCTTCGCGGGCCTGGAGGTATTTTTCGCGGAAGATGGCGGCACTTTCGGCTTTGACCGGATCGGCATCGAGTGGTAACTGATCCCGGCCGTGGCTTCCGCTGCGGCCTTTTTTGTCGTCGGGAACCGGGCCGTCGTATTTCTGGCCGGTTCGGTGGTTGGCATACCGCCGGGAACGCGTCACGCCCATTTGCAGGAATTTCCGGGCCATGTCCATGCCGACAAAATCGCCGTTTTTTTTGTAGTCGAGAAATAACTGAAAAATCTTCTCCGACGACTCGCGGGCAATCTCCGGGGTCTTAAACCGCCAATGGGGCAGAATTTCCGATTTATACGGCTCCACGAGCAGAACGCCCTGTTCGCCTTTCCCAACCTGATACAGCTCGGGTTGCTCGCGCAGATTTAACTCTTTGTAATTCAGGCTGTAGTCGAATTTCTTTTGCTCGCTTTTCATAAGATCGGAACAGGTTTTGAATAAACTCATTCCGCCGGTTTTGGTTTGTTCACTTCGGCCGACATTGCCCCTCTCCCGAACGGATCTAACCTTTTTTCTCCATCTTGTAATATTTCCAGGCTTCCCGCGACTAATACCGTGAAAGCCTCAAAATGCAGTCTGTGATGGAAAAAGAATTTGTCAGCCTGCTGAACCAGCACCCCGGTATTCTCTACAAAGTCTGTTCGCTGTACTGCCAGGAACCGGACGACCGGAAGGACCTTTTTCAGGAGATTGTTTTGCAACTCTGGAAGGCCTATCCGGCCTTCAAAAGCGAATCGGCGGTGACGACCTGGATGTACCGGATCGCGCTGAATACCGCCATTTCCAATTACCGCAAAAAGGTCGGAAAACCGCAAGCGGTTTCTTTCTCAGAACTGGAATTTCAGATTCCTGATTTAAAGGATGACGCGCCGGATGAAGAACTCAGCCTGCTTTACGCATCCATCGAACAGCTTTCACCCGTCGAAAAAGCCGTCATCACCCTGTATCTAGACGACAACAGTTACGACGAAATGGCGGCCATTCTTGGTATTTCCAAATCCAATGTGGGCGTCAAGCTAAACCGCATCAAAACGAAATTAGAAAGAATAATCAAATCGACAACCCGTTAACAATCAGCCTTATGAACCTGGATGAATTAAAATCGACCTGGAAAGCCTACGACGAGAAGATCCTGGTTAGCCAGAAATTGAGCGAACAACTGGTGTTCCTGATGATAAAAGACCGCTCGAAAGGCACCCTCGCCAGAATGGAACGGAACCTGAAACTGGCAGGTTTCATCATGACCGCCGTCGTATTCTTCTTCACTGCGGCCATCGCCGGTAATGCCTTCGATTATACAAGCTGGTATTTTTACATTCCGTCCGTCCTGTATATTGTTTTGGCCCTTGTTGCGTTGGTGATAGTTATCAAAAATGTCCGTAATCTGAGTCACGTTGATCTCAGTCGGCAGAACTTATACGACAGCCTGAAAACCGTTCTTCGGTGGCACGAAAAAGCCCAGGCTGCCTTGTCGAGAGTCTGGCTGCTGTGCATGCTGTCCGGTTTTCTGTTTGGGGTTTCCATGGTGGCCCGGAACGTTGAAGCGTATGGAACCACGAAGGTTATTCTGCTGCTGGGAGGACAAACCGCGGTTATTCTTTTGCTTTATGCAGCCGCCCGGTGGCTATTCCATGCCTTTGAAGATACCCACGGCAACGAATTAAGGGAAAGTCTTCAGGAAATGGAGCAGCTTAAAACCGGAATGTAACCATCTGCCTCCCGCTCGTCCGGCCTGTTGTCCGTTCAAACCAGTGATTAAATCCGTGAATTGGGCTTACCCCAAAATACAGGGGGTCTATCCTTCAAAAACCGCCATTCATCGAATAGTGGGTTCAAAGTCTTTTTCCTGACGTAAATTTGTGTCGTTCTTTTCAGGTAAGAAGTACAATCCGTTCATCCATTTAACCTACCACCTGAAGGTCTGATTTTGCCGTTCTACATTTTAAAGAGCACTTCGATCCGGCCAGCTGTCTTATGGAATGAACTTACCAATATCTTTGTATAATTCTATTTAACCATCCAAATCTGACTTCCAACACACTATTATATCAAAATTATGAAAAAGTTTATACTTTTTAGTATTATTTTATGCTCCACACTTTCGTTTGCCCAGCCGCCCGCGGGTAATCCTCAGGGTGGTGCTCGCCCGGCACCGGTTATCCCCGGAACGGTCAATCCGGATGCGCCCCGTGGGAACGGCAAAATCTCGGGAACCCTGATCGACTCAACAACCAGTAAACCCGTCGAATTTGCGACCATCGCTTTGTTAAGCGTACAAACCGGCAAACCCATCGACGGAACGACCAGCGATGAAAAAGGAAAATTTTCGTTAACCAAACTCCTGCCGGGCGAATACCGGTTGCAGGTTTCTTTTCTGGGTTACAGAAACAAGGAAACCGGTAAGTTAAAAATTGAGCGCGGTACCGACATCAATGTCGGAAATGTGATGCTCGCTCCGGATGTGAAAACGTTGCAGGAAGTGAACGTGGTTGGCCAAACGCAAATCGTCGAGGAGAAAGTTGACCGGCTGGTTTACAACGCCGAAAAAGACATTACCAACAAAGGCGGAGACGCGTCGGAAGTGATGCGAAAAGTCCCGATGCTGTCGGTCGATCTCGACGGAAACGTGACCTTGCGCGGGAGCAGCAACGTCCGGGTTTTGATCAATAACAAACCGTCAACGATTGTGGCCGCCAGTGTGGCCGATGCGCTGAAACAGATTCCGGCGGATATGATCAAGTCGGTGGAAGTCATTACGTCACCGTCGGCGAAATACGATGCGGAAGGGTCGGCCGGTATTATCAACATCATTACCAAGAAAAACACCTTGCAGGGATTGACCCTGAACATGGATGCGGGCGTCGGCAACCGGGGTTCCAACCTCGGCCTGAACGGGAATTACCGCGCCGGAAAAATGGGCTTCTCACTGGGCGGTTTTGGCCGAGCCAATTATAACATCAAAGGCGGTTTTGAAAACACGCAACGGAGCTTTTTCGAAGGGGTGACGACCGAAACCCGCCAGATGGCCGACACAAAGAATCAGTTTATTTTCGGGAATTACCAACTGGGCTTCGACTACGATCTGGCTAAAAATCAAAGCATTACGGCTTCGTTGCGGTATGGCGCACAAAACGGGAAAACGTCGCAGAACCTGTCAACCGTTTTCTTTCCGGGAGGCTTACTTCCGCAACAAGCATCACGGCGGGACGTCGATATCAAGAACCTGTCGGGAACCGTCGATTTGAACGTCGATTATACGAGAACGTTCAAAAAACCGCAGCAAGAGTTCAGCATTCTGACCCAGTTCAGCCGCAATAACCGGACAAATGATTACGAAGCCGATCTGTTTGGCAGTTCGTCGACCCTAACCGGCCGCGACCGCAACGACAACCTGAGTTACAACCAGGAATCGACCATCCAGATTGATTACCAGACGCCCGTAAAAGCCAACCAACTGGTTGAATTTGGTGGAAAAGGCATCTTCCGGCAGGTTGACAGTGATTATAAGTATTTTCTTTCTACCGGTCCGACCGGCGAATACAGTCAGAATCCGAACCGCCCCAACAACGGTCTGGATTACGACCAGAACGTAGCTGCCACCTATTTTTCGTACACCTACACGTCGAAAACCAAGTACACGATCAAGGCCGGTGCACGGTATGAATACACGATGATCAACGCCAATTTCCGCTCGGAAACGCCGGGCCAGTCGATCGACATTCCGAGTTACGGCAATCTGGTTCCGAGTATCAACATTTCAAAATCACTGAAAGGTGGTAAAACGGTAAAGATTGCGTACAACCGGCGGTTACAGCGGCCCGGTATCCAGTTCCTGAATCCGAACATCAATGCGGCTAACCCGCAAAACATCACCTTCGGAAACCCGTATCTGGCCCCGGAATTGACCGACAATGTCGAACTCAGCACGAGTGCCTACATCAAGAAAACGTACCTGAACGTCTCGCTGTTTGCCCGCCGGACGGACAACTCCATCGAGAGCGTTCGGACCACGAGTCAGGATGGGGTCATCACGACGACATACCAGAATATCGGACATAAAGAAAATTACGGTGCCAACGTATTTGGTAACATCAGCCTTTTCACAAAATGGCAGATTGGCGGTGGCGCCGACGCTTATTACTCCTACATCACCAACAACAGCCCCACGCCATCGCTCAACGCGAGCAACTCCGGGGTGGTGGTAACGGGCCGGATGTTTACGAGCCTGGCGCTCAAAAAAGGCTGGGGTGTCCAGGGATTTGGTTTCGTTCAGGGACGGAGCGTTCAATTGCAAGGCTATCAAACCGGTTTTGCGTTCTATAGTCTGGGCGTTAAAAAGGACATTAAAGACGCCAAAGGACAGACGAAAGGCAGTTTGGGTTTGGCGGGCGAAAACTTCCTGACCAATCCGTTCAAAATGCGGACGGAACTCAGCTCGCCCACGTTCCAGCAGAGCAACATCAACTACTTCTATAACCGGGGGATTCGCTTGACCTTCAGCTACCGGATTGGTAAAATGAGTTTCGACCAACCCAAACGCCCGAAAAAATCCGTCAACAACGACGACGTAAAAGGGGGCGGTGACGGCGGTGGTCAGCCACAATCCGGCGGAGCTGCGAAACAGTAAGAGTTAAGAGTTAACAAGTCGTCTGAGCTAGGGGCAAGCCCTGGAAGGGCGGTCTGTTGATAGAAAATAGAACAATCAAATACCGTTAGCTCCGGAGAAGCGGTCTGGGAAACATCCTCAGGCCGCCCCTCCGGAGCTAATCGCTTAAGGACTCTCTGGCAACTAGTAACAGCAAACCCCTCCGGGGTTAATTCAAACACTTTCTAAAAATTAATCCGTCAGCCATTCGTGCGGGCGACCAACTGTTAACCGCATGGGCGTCGGACAGACGATGCCGCCCCCTCTCAACTCTTAACCACACGGGGGTGTCGGCCGGCCGATACCGCCCGTCTTAACCCTAAACTCTTAATTCTTAACTACAACATGGCTGCGCCGAAAACGCCGGCGCTGTCGCCCAGTTTGGGTTTCAGGAAATTGGTGCTGAGCCGGCCTTCGTTGAAGACGTATTTTTTGGCCCGTTCAACGCCTTCGGTATACAGCAGATCGATGTTGCCAACGCCCCCGCCCAGGACAATGGCATCCGGATCGAGAACGTTGATAATGACTGAAATAGCCCTTCCGAAGTTTTCCAAAAGCCGGTCGATGGTTTGTGTCGCATAGGGATCGATACCGGCCTGATGGCGCTCGACAATCTCTTTCATCTTGCGGCTTTCTCCACTCACATCCTTGTAGTACCGCTGCAGCGCCGGGCCCGAGAAAACCTGCTCGTTGCAGCCCCGTTTGCCGCAATAGCACGGATACCCGTTTTCTTCCAGGATAATATGGCCCCATTCGCCACCGATGCCCTGCAGGCCGTTCTGCACAAAGGGCTGGCCGTCTTTCCCGCGAAAAACCACCCCGCCACCGACGCCTGTACCCATAATGACGCCGAAAACCGCCCGGAAATCCGGCACAATCTCCGGCACCGCACCCAGGGTTGCCTCGGCCAGGGCGAAGCAGTTGGCATCATTGGCAATGCTCACCGGAACGCCGAGCACCTTCGCCAGTTCCTGCGGCAGTGGCATCCCGTTCAGGCAGGTGGTGTTGGAGCCCTTCATGACTTGCCGGGCGGGATCGAATGTGCCGGGGGTGCCAAATCCGATGTGGTCGGGCTGGTAACCGGTTTCGGCCTTTAGCTGGTTGACAAGGCTGGTAATCTGATTGACAATATGTTGATAGCCCTTTTCAGCTTCGGTATCGATGCGTTTCCGAATTACAACGGCGTCGGGCGAAGGGGCTGATAACACAACGCCTTCAATTTTGGTACCGCCCAGATCAATACCCCAATACGTTTTCATGCCAGGATTTAGAAATAAATGTTCCGCGAATTACGATTTTTTGCCGAAAACCTCCCAATTTAAAAAAATTAAAGTTCGGCCTGGTGCGGCAGGCAGGGCCGCATTCAAAGACCGTTAAAGCAATCTTTTCTCCGAATTCTTCTCCTTCTTGAATCCGTACCGGGAGAAACGTGTTGAGGTAAACGACGTTATTTCCATCCTTGATCCTGATTGATATGAGTACTCTTTCAACCTACGATGCGATTATTGTCGGCGGAGGTCCGGCGGGAAGTACCTGCGCTTCCATCCTGGTACGTTCCGGCTTGCGTACGCTCATCCTCGACAGTGCCCATTTCCCGCGCGTCAAACTCTGCGCAGGCTGGCTTTCGGCACCGGTTTGGGACGTGCTCGGCCTGTCTCCCACCGAATATACTCCTGGGCTCTGGGCGTGGAACCAGGTTCACATCAACTTCCGGGGCAAGAAATACACCGTAAAATCGAACGGCTATTTTGTGCGCCGGTATGAATTTGATGATTTTCTCCTGCGACGGAGCAATGCCGAGATTCTGGAAGGGTATTTTGTCAGACAGATCGAACGGGATTCCGAAGGCTATTGGGTGCTCAACAACCAATTTCGGGCGAAGTATCTGGTTGGTGCCGGTGGCAGCCATTGCCCGGTCGCCCGCGCTTTATTTCCCAAACCCGACAACCAGCCCTGCGGAACCCAGGAGCGGGAATTCGAGGGAATCCCGGAGGACATTGCAGCTTCGCGCGCCGGGGCGGATGGCGAACCGGAAATCCTGCTGCACGACGACATGAAGGGGTATTCCTGGAATATTCCCAAGGGCTCCTGGCTGAACGTCGGCACCGGCACGACGGTGGCCCGGGAAGTCGTGCCAGCCTGGAACAAAGCCCGGGCGTTTTTCGAGGGCGTCACGGGAAGGCGGGCCACCATTCCGGTTTCAGCCCGCCCCATGCTGGAAAAAATGAAGGGACACGGTTATCTCGCTTTCCACCCCAATCGACTGCGGACCTGTCAGCACGACAACGCCTTTCTGGTCGGTGATGCGCTGGGACTGGCGCAACCGATGACGGGCGAAGGCATTTTGCCCGCCCTGCTCTCGGGAAAAATCTGCGGGATGGCTATTGCCGAAGGAGCACCCGAAACCTACAGTGAACGGCTGCGAAATCATCCGGTTATTAGCGACTACCGAATCCTGTATTCGTTTCAACAACTGGTAAAAAAAATCCTTCAGGGCCGAAGCTCGAAAAAACAGCCTGCATCAAGCCTTTCCGACCGGCTTTTTGTGCGCGTCTTCGCCTATCTGTTTTCGGGTAAAAGCATACCGGGCAGCCGCATTTTCGCAGCCATGAGGACGTAGCCGATAGAAGGCTCCTGCCCTAACGGTTGTTCATCCGGTTGAACTGTTCATCCAGTTCCTGACGGGAAGCCTTCCGGTTTTTCTCCGAAGTACCGTAACCGATTTCCAGATCGCCCTGCTCCAGCCGGTGCATCACCGCATCGGCAAATTCGTCGACCGGTACGCCGAACGTGTGCAATCCCGGCCCGCCCAAATCCGTATTCACGGCGGGTGGTATCACCTCAATCACCCGGATGCTGGTGGTCGCCAGCTGGTGCCGCAGCGATTGGGTAAAGGAGTGCAGGGCGGCTTTCGTAGCACAATAGACCGGCACCATCGCCAGCGGGGCAAACGCCAGGCCCGACGAAACGGTGATAAACGCCGAATTGGCCTGCCGACTCAGATCGGGGATCAGCAAAACGGTCAGATGAATGGGCGCTTCCAGATTGATGGCGATTTCCTGCTGGTAAGTACTCCAATCTTTGGGTGGCTGCGTCAATGACAACCGCTGCTGAATTCCGGCATTGTGAACCACCACATTGAGCGTGGGGAATTCGCTGCGCAACCGGTCAACCAGCGCCAGTCGCTCCGATTCCTGAGCCAGATCGCCAACGTGATAGTGTAAACCCGGGTGCTTTTGCTGCGCTTCCCGAAGCTTGTCCTCGTTGCGTCCGCAAATGATCACCTCGCTGCCCGCCGTCAGAAAACGTTCGGCCAGGGCCAAACCAATACCGGATGCTCCGCCGGTAACTAATACCGTATTCTTTGATAAGTTCATAGCATTGATGGAATTTAAATTGATTTTCAGCGCAAAATAACCGTTCTCCCCGTTGAATTTGTCTGCCGGGTTTTGGCGGTTTTGGCGTCACGAACACCCAAGATACAACTTCGCCTACACCGACGTACTCCCGGCGGTTTGAATCGTTGGTTAACAGCACCATACTTATTTTGCGGGAAAAAAAATTGCTTTTGCAAAGGAGAAACCCGCCACTAATTCATCTTTATTCAGGCGCAATCTTTTCTTTAGTTCCGAACGCTTAACAATTGAATTATCAGCAGAAAACAGGCAAAAAAGCGATCAAATCATTAAATTATTTTGTTATAAAACAGATCCCTATCCGTACAATTACCTCGCATAACCAACCCGATACAGGTTGTTCCCGTTATGGAATTGGGAGGCTCGATGGGAGGTTTGCCAACGGGCTCGAAAATTTATCGTTACCCAACAGATACTCATGAAAAAGCACATTCAACTTGAACTGACTGAAGCTGAAGCTCAGATGCTGGCCTTCCTGTTGCATACGGCCACGGATCAGTTTCACGCCAGTAAAGTTCTCCGGGAACGGGCCAAAATCAGTTTAAAGGACTTAAGAACGGCCGAAACCGTGAGGAGGAAATTAACGCACGTGAAATAACCTCGATACCGAAGAGTTTGGCCCGCCGGAACGGCCCCGGCGGGTTTTTCTTTGTCCTCCACTGACCAGGCGATGAACAGAACGCGGCTGGTTCTAATTTTTACGGAAAACCACCAATTCGGGCGGGTCAATTACTACTTTTGGCAGTCTAAACAAGCCGTATGGGCGCACGACGCAGCCGCAAGCCCCTTCCAATTTTCTCAAAATCCCCAACCATCCCTACAAACAGCGATTTAAAAATGGCCTGGTACGAAAACTTTTTTAATGGGCTGGTGCAGGAAGCCTGGAAAGCCGCCCAAACCGAAGAGCAAACCGAACTGGAATGCGACTTTCTGAATGATGTGCTGGAATTGCAACCCGGTCAGCGGGTGCTCGACATCTTTTGCGGACACGGCCGACACGCGCTCGAACTCGCCCGGCTGGGGTATGCCGTAACCGGTGTCGATATTTCAACCGAATCCATCCTGGAGGTGCAGAAGGTGGCCAAACGCGAAAAATTACCCGTAGAAGCGATTGCCGGCGACTTTCTGGCCCTGGATCTGGAAGGCGGTTTTCAGGCTGCGTATTGTTTTGGTAACAGTTTCAGCTTCTTTCCGCACGATCAGATGCTGCTTTTTCTGCAAAAAATTGCGGACCAGCTCCCGACTGGTGGCCGGTTTGCGGCCGAAACCGCCATGATTGCCGAGAGTGTGCTGCCCGATTTTCAGGAACGAAGCTGGATGCAGGCCGGTGATATTACGTTCCTGATGGAGAATAACTATGATGCGCGCCAGAGCTGCATCAATGCCCAGCTGACGTATTTGCGAAACGGTCAGTCGGTTCAGCGTCAGGCCCGTCACTACGTTTACACGATCGCCGAATTGCACCGTCTGTTCGAGAAAGCCGGTCTGACTATCACCGAACAGTTTGGCAACCTGGATGGCTCGGAATTTTTACTGGGTGACGACCGGCTGCTGCTGGTCGCCCAAAAAATGGAATGAATCGAATTGACGCTGAATTGGTTCAGGTTCGCGAACGAGTAATCAGATTATTTATTGCAATTTTTGAATTTTTGAAAGAATAATTGGTGGTAAGTTAGACGGTTTGGCGACTTATGTGTAGTTTAACGGCGACTTAACACTGTTAACTTGACGTAACTGGATGGAGACACTTGAGCGCAAGCAACGTAGCCGGGAGCAAACCCGCTCCGGAATTGTTTTGACCGCTAAAGACATTGCTCGCCGTGAAGGATGGCAAGCTGTGTCGATCCGCAAGATTGCCGACGCCATTGATTATAGTGCGCCGATTGTTTACGAATACTTCGATAGTAAAGATATTCTGCTGGATGAAATCCGGAATGAAGGGTTTCACCACTTACGACTTGAGTACGAACGCATCAAGAAAGTATACCGCGATCCGGAGAAACGGTTGTTCGAAATGTCGATTGTGCAGTGGCAATTTGCCATGGCGCAACCCGAAATTTACGAGGTCATGTATAATCTGAATGGCGCTTACTGTGTGCTTCCGGTCCGCGATTCCGTCGAGGTGGAAGCCATCAGTACCATCATCCGGGAAATTATATTCACCTTCATTCCCAAGTCGCAGGAAAGTATTCAGAAGCTCTATTTTGAGTGGTGGTCGCTATCGCACGGTATGATTACGCTCGCCATGATGCTTCGCGAACGCCAGCCTTTGGAACAATCGGAGCAGGTTTACCGCGACTCCATCCGCCGGTTTGTCCGCGGACTGCGGTAATCTATCCGGTATTGGTACGACTGAACGATAAAGGTCTGATTGGTTTTACCGGTCGGTCTTCATCGTTCAGTCTTTTCAAGATTCTAGCCCAAAGCCGGAACATGCGTTTGTTTTTGACCTTTTCGTTCGTTTTCTCCTTTCTCGTAGCTCCGGCTCAATCTTCGAAAACCGCTCTTTTCATAATAGCCGGTAAACTGTACGATTCCGAAAAAAACGTATTTCTGAAAAATCAGGAGATCATCATCCAGGACGGCCTGATCGTGGCCGTTGGAAGTGCCCTGAAAAAGCCAAAAGGAATCCGGGTGATTGACTTGAGTACAAGCACGGTGACGCCCGGTTTAATCGATGCGCATACGCATTTATTGTTCAATCAGAAAATAAGCCGGGATGGTATGGAACTCGCGTCGAAAGTCCCCGCCGACGAGCGAATCAAGCGGGGACTGGACTTTGCGAAAGAAACCTTGCTGGCCGGTATTACCACGGTTCGGGATGTGGGTAACTCCGGGCAATTCCTGGATATCCAGTTAAAAAAACGGCTCGGTATGGGAAAAACAGCGGGATCACGGATGTACGTTTCCGGCCCGATTCTGAGCCCTCCGGGTGGCCAGTTCGGTCGGCTTTACCCGGCGGACAGTTTTCTGATCAATCAGGAATACCGGGTCATCAAAGGGGCTGAAGATGCGAAATCAGCTGTTCTGGAACACATCAAGCGCGGGGTCGACGTGATAAAAGTCTGCATGAATACCGACAACCGGGTTCTGGCTCCCGACGAAATTAAAGCCATTGTTCAAACGGCCCATCAGAATAAAATTCCGGTAACCGCTCATGCGACGTATGACGAATCGGCGCGGGATGCGGTTTTGGCCGGGGTCGACGGCATCGAACACGGTTACTCGCTTTCCGACAGTACACTGTCACTCATGGCGAAACACGGTACGTATCTGGTTCCGACGGATGTCTCCCGTGAACAGGGAAAAATACGGGTTGCCGCCGTTGGCATGAAAGGCAAGGAAGGCGATGAGTATTTAAACAGCGCACTCACCGGTTTTCACGACCGGCTCAACCGAGCCCTAAAAAAAGGCGTTCTCATTGTAGCCGGTTCGGATTATTACAACGACATTCCGGGCATTCAGCGTGGACAAGGGTCTGCCGACGTGTTACGATCATACTACGAAGCCGGGATTCCGGCCCCAACCGTTATTCAGTTTGCAACCTACAACGCGGCCAGGGCGCTGGGGGTTTCGGATCAAATCGGGTGCCTAAAAAAAGGAATGAAAGCGGATCTGGCCGTATTCAGAGGTGACCTGGAAACTAATTTTCCAACCGTATTCTCCGAGGTTGAAATGGTGATAAAAGAGGGCACCCTTTTCCAATCCCATTAACCCGTTAACAAGGTCATTCCCTTTTTTCTTTCACCGACTTGAGAAAAGCTGCTAATTCGCTGACCAGCTGCGGGTTTTCCCCGGCGACATTCCTGGTTTCCCCCAAATCCGTCCTCAAATCGTAAAGCTGCGGCAGCGGATTATTTCCCAGCTCGGTGTTGGTTGCCTTTTGCACCGCCGGTCCGTTGCTGGGTTCGATGTATTTCCAGTGGCCTTTAACGAGTGAAAGGGTGTTGTTGAGTGCGTGTTCAATGACATAATCCCGCCCATTTTTGTCTTTTCCCAGCAACGCATCGAGCGTATTGAAACTGTCAGTAGCTTCCCCCTCTCCCACTGTCTGACCGGTCAGAACCGCCAGCGACTTGAGCAAATCCACCTGACTCAACAGGGCATCCGACGTTCCAGCCTTCACTTTTCCGGGCCAGCGAACGATGAAAGGCACGCGGGTTCCGGCATCGAACGCGCTGTATTTACCACCCCGCAATGGCCCCGCCGGTTTATGACCGCCCAGCTTTTCCACCGCATAATCCTTGTATCCATCGTCCACTACCGGCCCGTTGTCGCTGCTGATTATCACCACCGTATTGTCTTTCAGGCCCAACCGATCCACGGTTTTCATAACTTCACCCACGCAGTAATCCAGTTGCAAAATGGCGTCACCGCGCGGTCCCATACCGCTTTTGCCCACAAAACGCGAATGAGGCATACGCGGTACGTGGATATCGTGGGTCGAGAAATAGAGGAAAAACGGGTTTTCCTGATGGGTTTCGATGAATTGGTTTACTTTCCCGGTCAACACATCGGCCATTTCCTCATCCACCCACCGCGCCGACTTCCCTCCGCTCATGTACCCAATCCGGCTAACGCCGTTAATAATAGTCTGATCGTGGCCGTGCGAATACATCATTTTCAACAGGTCCGGATTCGCCTTGCCGGTGGGTTCGGTTCCGATCGGGTCTTTGTAGCTCACCTGAACGGGATCGCTGGAATCCAGGCCCACAATGCGGTGGTTTTCCACGTAAACGCAGGGCACCCGGTCGCCGGTTGCCGGTAGCAGAAACGAGTAGGTAAAACCGATTTCCAAGGGGCCCGGTTTGATGTCGCTATTCCAGTCGGGCCCGCCTTTTGGCCCTAAACCCAGATGCCATTTGCCGACCACGCCGGTTTTGTAGCCCGCCCGTTGCAGCATTCCGGGCAGCGTAATGCGATTGGTCGGAATCAGCAAAGCCGCATCGCCGGGGGCAATTCCGGTTCCGGATTTTCGCCAGGCATACTGGCCCGTCAGCAGCGAATACCGCGACGGGGTACACGTTGCCGATGTGGCGTGGGCGTTCGTAAACCGCAACCCTTCGGCCGCAACCCGGTCGATATTCGGCGTTTTTACCTTCGTTGCGCCATAACAACTCACGTCACCGTAGCCCAGATCGTCGGCATAAATCAGCACGATATTGGGTTTCTGCTGAGCCTGAGCAACCAGCGACGATAGGATGAGAACACTACAAATCAATAAAAAAATTCTACTTTTCATAGGACCAGAATTGCTGTTCTCTTCGATGGACACGGCAAAATAGTGGCGGTCAAAGTAGGGAATTCCCGGTTTTAATACAATGCTTTTCGTTTGGTCAGCGGAAATTCCGGGTTTTCGGTTCGGGTTTCGTTCATCAATGTTTTGATTTTTGCCACCAGGTTGGGGTGCTTGTCAGCCAGATTGGTCGTTTCTGCGGTATCGTCGTGAAGGTTATAGAGTTCAAAAGGTTTTTCGTAAAACCGGATTCCTTTCCACGGACCCATGACAACGGCCTGCACCGGTCCTTCCCGTTCGTTGATTTCCCAGTACAGATAGTCGTGTTTTTTTTGTTTTTTTGATTTTCCCAACAGCTCCGGCAGGTAAGAAATACCGTCGATGTTAGCCGTTGGTTTAATACCGGCCACTTCGCAGGCCGTGGGCAGAAAATCCCAGAACGCACACGGGTGGCCGGACACACTGCCGGCCTTTATTTTACCCGGCCAGCGGGCTACAAAAGGCACCCGAATCCCGCCCTCGTACAATTGCAGTTTTCCGCCCCGAAACGGACCATTGCTGTCGAAAAAGCCGTTGTCAAAACCGGGGCCATTGTCACTCGTAAAAATAACCAGCGTATTTTCGTCCAGATCCTGTTTTTTCAGTTCGGCCATAAGTTGTCCGACGTACCGATCCAGGCGCGAAACCATCCCGGCATACGCGAGATTCCCATCCAGATCATGGTGATAATGAGCCACCTGCATAGGTCGTTTGGGCCAACCCAGGTTCAGGTACGCCCGTTTGGAATCGTCCGGTACGGTCAGCTCATTGTGCGGCAGGGTAAACGGCAGATACAGAAAAAACGGCTCTTTTGTATGTTCCTGAATAAACGTAAGCGCCTGACTGGCAAAGGAATCATTGGAATACGTGCCGATTTTTTTCGCGCAGTCATTTTCCGGAAGCAGCACTTTTTCATTGTTTTGCCAGATGTATTCCGGGTAGTAATGGTGCGCTTCGCGGTGGGTTCTGAACCCGTAAAAAGAGTCGAAACCCTGGGCCAGCGCATTCCCCGTCGTACCCCCTTCATCCAGCCCCCACTTGCCGATTATACCGGTCTTGTAACCCGCGCGTCTCAGCTCTTCGGCCACCGTCACATCCGCCGGGATCAGATCGGCCGGTTTGCCGTTCAGGCTCCACTCCGAGAGTTCGCGCACGGTGGCGTGGGCGGTATGAATGCCCGTCAGCAAAGCCGCCCGCGATGGTCCGCAAACGGAAGTTCCGGCATACTGCTGCCGAAAATTCATACCTTCCGCAGCCAGCCGGTCGAGGTTAGGGGTTTTAATTTTGGTCTGACCATTGAACCCGACGTCACCATACCCCAAATCATCGGCAACGATTAGGATGATGTTCGGTTTCTGCCCGGCGCTTTTTTCCGTTGGCCTGAAAGAACTAAAAACCCCCAGCGCTAAACTCATCCCAAAAGCTGCTAACACAAAGATTTTCAACTGTTTCATACTACTTGAAATAAGACGCTTTGGAGGAAGAAGAGACGTTTTGTAACGGTTTCAGAGCCATTCCGGCTTCGATGGCGAGGTCGGCTTCTATAATATCGGCTCCGCTTTCGATGATACCGAGGTAGCCCTTCGTCAGTTCTCCAGCGGTTTTAATCTCGCCTTTTGTATACTGACGATCGTAGTTACGCGAACTGCCGACCATGCACATAGCGCCCCGTTTATGAATTTCCCGGAACAATTCCGGTTCTTTGCCCAGGGTGTGGCTTACGAAAACGACCACGTTCTGCCAGGGGACACCCGTTTTGTCGAACTCCCGGACTTTTTCCAGTGTTCCCAGCATCACTTCCATGAGGATGTTTTTATTCAGCCGGTAGCATTTGATCGCATCCTCGTTGGTGTAGGCCATGACAATCGCGCTGGCTTCGGCGTGGTGTTCCTCAATTTTCCGAACGCGGGCTTCCATCGGAACGTCCTTCATGTCCAGCACCAGGATTGTTTTGCCTTTGGCCCATTCCAGCGCTTCGTCGAGCGTGGGCATGGTGTAGGGCGTTGTGTTCCCGTCGGTATCTTTCAATTTCAGACTTTTCAGTTCTTTCAATGTGTAGTCCGAGACTTTACCACGGCCGGTGCTGGTACGGTCGAGCGTGGCGTCGTGCATCAGTACGATGGCGCTGTCCTTGGTATAATGCGGATCGATTTCCAGCATGGCATGCACCTGCCTGAGCGTATTTTCAAACGTCGTCAGGCAGTTTTCCGGAAAGCCTTTCCGCGGACCACCCCGGTGAGCGCTAACGAACGGAAGCCGGTCGGGCGAATAGGCAAAGAAGCCTTTCAAATCCGCGCCGTTTTTGGTCTGTATTGTATGAAAACCGGGTGCCGGATCGATCCGGCGAAAACCGCCCAAACCGGCGGCAAGGAGCAGGATTAGGAAAAAAAGTGAATAGTTCATGGAATGATTTTATACGGATGAAAGAAGCTGGAGAAAAAGGTGAGACGCCAAACTGCCGCATCTTCTCTTTTTAAAGCTATTTAATTTAAAGACCGAACGCGGATCAAACGGAGGGAACCGATCAAAATGGGGCGTATTCCTTCCGCTTAATCCGTGTTCCCACCCTACCCTTCAATAGCCCGGATTCTGAACGATTTTCGGGTTCTGGTCGATCACCGCCTGGGGAATTGGCATCAGGTAATTCTTGGCCGGGTCAAATTTAATGGTGCCGCCCCCGACGTTCACCACCTCATAGGTAAGTGCTCCGTTGACCGTTGAAATTTTCATGGCCCGCAACGGTTTACTGAACACGTTGGGCGCAATCCGCCATCGCCACAGATCGAACAGCCGTTTCCCTTCGAACGCCAGTTCGACCCGGCGTTCCCGGCGAATACGCTGGCGCATCTGCTCCTGGCTCAGACCCGCGGGCAGGTTTGGCAGTCCGGCACGGGTCCGGATTTTGTTCATCGCGTCGTATACGGCCGCATCCGGTCCCGACAGCTCATTTTTTGCTTCAGCTAAGTTCAAAAGCACCTCCGCGTAGCGGAAAACGATGGAATTTGAGCCCCCCGTAAAGTTATTCAGGTTATCCCGGCTGGGCATTACCGCCGGGTCCAGCATCTTTTTCAGGAAATACCCCGTCCGGTTTTTACCACCCGCTCCGGAGGCATCGAATACATTGTTGTTGTTGGCGATGCCCAAACGGGTGTAAATCACCTGCCCGCCAATCCAGGGGGTTCCGTCGTACAGGATCGAGGCATAAAACCGCTTGTCCCGATTTACATACGGATTCCGGGGGTCATACTGCGCCGAGCCTTCGGCGGCTGTTTTGCCATCCAGAAATTCGTAGTCATCCACCAGATCCTGCGTCGGATTGACACTGCCCCAACCCAGACCGTTGTTGAGCATGGTAACTCCCCAGTAGGTATCCCGGGCGTGTCCTTTGATATTGGGTGCGTATTGCACATCAAAAATAACTTCTTTGTTGTTCTCATTGGCCGAATAAAACAACCCACCATAATCCGCAAATAACTCATAAACAGCCAATTGCATGATTTGCTGGTTGGTGGCAACTGCATCAGCCCATTTACCGGCGTACAGCTCCAGTTCACCTTTCAGCGCGAGAGCGGCTCCTTTCGTCGCTCTTCCCAAATCGACGGCGGCAACGGTAGGGGGTAAATCGGCGGCTGCTTTCGTGCACTCTTCCTGAATAAAGCTGACGCATTCGGCGTAGGTGTTTCGCGGATAATTGATATCCGCTTCGGCGTTCCGGTTCAAAACGTTGGTGATCAGAGGAACCCCGCCGTACAAATTGACCAGCGATGTGTAGTAATACGCCCGTAGAAAGCGGGCCTGTGCCAGCATCGACTTTTTAGTCGCATCATCAAAGGAAGAAGCGGCCACTTTTTCGAGAAACAGATTACACTTGCGGATGTTGGCGTACATCTTGCTCCACTGCGGCCCAAAAATCTGGGCATTCGGGCCATACGTGTTATTGGCAAAAAGCGTGTAAGACGGAATTCCCGCCAGGTTTCCATTCACCGAATTATCCGAATAATTGTCGAGAGGATCGTTGCTGACTTCGGTGGGAACGTTGGTAAAGACCGACGACCAGGGACCCGGGTTCAGGGCGTTGTATATGTCGTTTAAGAACAGACTGGCGTTCTGGGGTGTGCTCCAGACCGTTTCGTTGGTCAACTGATCGGTGGGCATCACCTCGACGGATTGGTCGCTGCACGATAGGCAACTGAATAGGGCGACGAAAGAAATGAATAGTTTTCTCATGAGAATGTTACCGTTTGAGCAGGTATTAAAAACCGATCGTTAAACCGACCGTATACACTTTTTGCTGGAAATAATACCGCGCCCGGTTGCTGGCCAGTTCAGGATCGAGGAAGGGCACCTTCGAGAACGTCAGCAAGTTCTGGCCGGAAACATACACCCGCAGCGTTTGGACTTTGAGTTTGCCGAGTACCGACGCCGGAAACTGATAGCCAAAATCAAGGGTTTTCAGCCGCAGATAGCTCCCGTCCCGAATCCAGAACGAGGACACCTGGCTGTTGTTGGTCGTTGGCGAGGGGGCCACCCGCGGATAAGCGGCATCCGGATTTTCGGGCGTCCAGTAATCCAGTTGTTCCCGAAATACTTTGGCTCCGTTGAAAAACGGCAGCTGCGCTTCATTTTCCAGCAGCAGCGAACTCATGGCGGCTCCCTGCCAGAGAATATTCAGATTGAACCCTTTCCAGCTCAGGTTGGTCGTTAACCCCAGAATCATTTGCGGCTCCAGCGGTTTGCCAATATAAACCTCGTCGTTGCCGTCGATTTTTCCGTCCTGATTGATGTCCTCATATTTGATATCGCCCGGTTTGAGCGCCCCAAACTGAGTGGCCGATGCCTTGATTTCTTCTTCTGACTGGAAAAATCCCAGTGCCCGGTAGCCAAACCGCGAATTGTAGGCCCGACCCGTCCGGCGCCGGTTGGGATTATTGAAGGTGGAGGCATTCTCAAACGTCTGAATTAATTGGTTCGCGGCATACGTGAAATTAAAAGTAGCGTCCAGCTTCAAACCACCCCCGAAGGTCTGGCGGGTATTAATCGACAGATCGACGCCCCGGTTGCTCATCTCGCCCGCGTTGACCTGTGAAATACCGATACCGTATTCAACCGGGACCGTTTGGGCGGGCGAAACCAGCATGTTGGACCGACGTTCGTGGAAATAATCCGCTTCCAGATTCAACCGGCCGTTCCACAGCGACGCTTCCAGACCGATGTCGAACTTTTTAGCGGTTTCCCAGGTGATATCCGGATTGGCTTCATTCCGCTCAAAAACGCCCTGGGTCTGGTAATACTGGGTTCCGCCGAACACATAGCTATTGGCCAGCCCGTAGGTACTCAGGTATTGAAAAGGACTCCCGGCCAGATTACCGGATTTACCGTATGAAGCCCTGATTTTCAGATTGTTTACCCAAAGCACCCGGTCTTTGAAGAATCTTTCTTCCGACAGCCGCCAGCCTAAAGAAGCCGCCGGAAAAAAAGCAAACCGTCTTCCGGGCGCAAAATAGTAATGCCCGTCATACCGCCCGGCCAGTTCAACCAGGTACTTTTCGGCATAATTATACGTGGCCCGGCCCACAAAACCGACTTGTTTGCTGGAGCTGGCCGAGCCCGAATTATCATAATTGGTTTTGTTGGTACTACCCGTCGAAAGCTGGTCCAGATAGACCGAATAATTCAGGCGGGATGCGGCAAAGTCATCCGTCTGACCATTTCGCTGCTCAACGACGCCCAGCACATTCACCGCGTGCTGACCAAACGTATTCGCATACGTGAGATATCCCTGGAGAGTTGTTTTCGGGCTTTGACTGAATGCCTGGGCCAACTGGGGTGCGCCCACGCCCCCTTTGGTGGTGACAAACTGGTTCTGCGCATTCAGAGCGTAATACGTAAAGGGAATTTGCCAGATTTTGGAAAAGGAATAGTTTTTATCGTAAGCGGCCACGCCCTTGAGGGCTAAACCCGGTACAAAAGGCAGTTTCTGTTCAATGGTTAACTGGGTAAACAGCATGTTACTGGTCTGATTGTTATAACCACTTTCGTAAAGGGATGGCAATAACTCATTTCCCGGCAACCCATTGCTGAACGACAACTGATTGACCAGCAAAGGCGGGTTTTTGGTGACCGACGTAAAAAGTCCGGTTCCGCTCGACGATCCCGGATTTTTGGTAGTTTCCAACGTGCCTTTGACATCCAGCGAAACCGTGGTGGTCGGCGTGGCATTCACATCGATATTGGTAGCCAGGTTGACCCGGGAAAAATTGATGGTTTTAACCGCTCCTTCCTGGTACATATACCGTAACGAACTGAAAAACCGCACTTTATCCGATCCCCCGGCCAGAGTCAGGTCGTGGTTCGTGATGGGAGCCTGAAAGTTGATCACCTCCTTAACCCAGTCATGATTGGGATAATGATCCGGGTCGGAACCATCCCGGTATTTCTGCAATTGTTCGTCGGTATAGGTGGCCGGCAACCCGGCATTTTTATTGGCGGTATTGAGTAAGGACGCAAACTCGTAGGAATTGAGGTAGTCGGGATACCGGGTTGGCCGCTGCATACCGACCCAACCGGTGTAGGTCAGGGACACCTTGCCGGATTTGCCGCGTTTGGTCGTCACCAGAATCACCCCATTGGCACCGGCTAATCCGTAGGGAGCCACGGCTGCGGCATCTTTCAGCACCGTGATGCTTTCTATTTCGTTGGGGTTCAATTGCGAAAACGGACGGGGAATACCGTCGACGATCGTCAGCGCCCCATTTTGCGACCCGGTGGTTCCCAAACCCCGAACCCGCAGCGTGGAGGCATCTTTGCCCGGCTCCCCGCTCCCCTGAAACGACAAAACCCCGGATACACGCCCGCTGATGCTGTTGTTGATGTTGGCAACCGGGGCGGCTTTTAGTTCATCGCCTTTCACCGTCGAAACCGCAGCCGTAGTCGATGTTTTCCGTTGGGTGCCGTAGCCCACCACCACCACTTCACTCAGGGCCTTGATGTCGGGCTTCAACGAAATGGTGAAACTGGCGCTGTTGCCCAGAACCACTTCCTGCGATTCGTAGCCTACAAAACTGAAAACCAGCGCCCGATCCGTGTCCTCGACGCGCAGAGAAAAGCGGCCGTTGCCGTCGGTCGCCGTACCTCGGGTCGTCCCTTTCACGATGACGGTGACGCCCGGAATGGACTGCTTATTTTCGGCATCCGTTACCGTACCGGTTATCGTGCGGGCCGCAACCTCCGGCGCGTCGGTTTTGGCCGACCCATCCAGCAGCCCGGTTTCCGGGGCTTTGTCCAGCAGAATTTGTTTGCCTTTCACCTCATAAATGACATTCAGCGGTTTGAGCAAACTGGTGAGCACTTCGGCCAGCGATTGGTTCGTCACTTTCAGCGATACTTTGCGACGGGCCGGAACCACCTGGGGGCTATACATAAACCGCACATCGGCCTGCTTTTCAAGCAGCCGCAACACCGTCTTCACTTCCTGCTCATCGGCCTGAAGCGAGATTTTTCGATTTAGCAATTCCTGGGCAACCACATCTCCCGCATAGGTAATACCGGCCAGGGCCGTTATCAGCAGGAGTTGAATGAAACTGACACGCATGATTTGACAGGTCAAAGGGTGTCTGCGTATTCTTTTTTTCATACTTTTGACTGTTTGGTTAGTTTTCAACTGGCAAAACAATCCCGCCCTCTCCCAAAAGAGGTGTACAACATCGGCGGGTACTTTCTGAGCCGGTAGTGGGACGAGCACTACCGGCTCTCTCTTTGCATTCTACTTACATCCTTTTGAATAAATAACTATTTGTGTATCAATTACTTCGTAAGAGGCATGAATGGTTTGGCACAGCATATCAAGTTTTTCAAACAAGGTTTCATTGGTGAGTGTCGCCGTAATCTGGCAGTGTTTCAGGACTTCCTCGTCATACACAATCTCGATCCCATAGGCCTTGCTCAAGGCCTGAAAAATTCGGCTTGCCGGTGTTTCAGTATAGCTAATTTCGGGATGGCTGGCCGATGGCTGAAGCGGCATGGGTTGTTCAATGAGGGACTTAGCCAATCGGTCACCGGCTTTCGACAGTGCCACCTGCTGATTAGGCGTTAATACCACGCCCTCCGGTTTTTCCAGTTTTTTACGCACGTCGCTCGTTCGGAAAACGGAAACTTTACCAGTTTTGACGATCACCCGGTTCTCCTGGGTTATGGCATCCGCTTTGATCCAGAAACTGGTGCCCAGAACCCGGGTTACCAATTTCTCCGTAATGACCAGAAAGGGCCGGGACGGATTGCGCGTGACTTCAAAAAAAGCATCGCCTTTCAGGTAAGTCCGGCGTTCGGTTTCAGTAAAGGCATTAGCGTATTCCAGGCGTGCAGCGGGAGACAGGGTAACCCTGCTCCCATCCGGCAACGACACCGGCAGGGCCTGCCGAGATGTGTTTGTTACCATAATCCGGTCTTTTTGGGAAGACATGGAAAGCCCGGCCCTGGATTGAGTACGGTTCTGGTAGAGAAAAAAGGCCCCGCCCACGCCGATCAGCACAAAAATGGCAGCGGCCATCCGGCCCCAGTTCCACCCGGACATGAGCCGAACAGTCGGCGTTGGGTTTTGCCGGATTTTGGCCCAGGTTTCCTGAATAGCTTCGTTAATCTCACTTTTGGAGGGTTGCTGGTGTGGCATTTCCAACGCCCTGAGCAAGGTGCGGGCCTCATCGACCGTGGCTTGTTTTTCCGGATGCAGTTGCACCCACTCATTCCAGAAAGCCTCGGATTGCTGCGTCGGATTTAAGATCCAGTCGCGAAACCAGTCGTCTTTCAGGAATTCCTCAACCGTATAGAACGCATAGTTGAACATCGGAACGTGGTGCTTTTATTCAGAGATACCGCAACACGAATCGACATACCCCTTATTTTGAAAAAATCCGGTATTTTTTGGAAAGGCTGATTTAAGCAATCAAAAAACTGATCAGGGTGAGGGTCAGGTCGAAGGGAATAACCTGGCGAAGGGTGTGCAACGCCTTTTGCAAGAGGTTGGAAACGGATTGGCGCGAAATGGCCATCACGGCGGCAATTTCCTCCCGGTCGAGGTTCTGGTAATATTTCAGATAAATAATTTCACGCTGCCGGCGGGGGAGTTCGTTCAGGTAGCGGGACACCTGCTGCGACTGTCGGACGATGCTTTCCCGTTCGATCAGAATGAGTTCCGGCGAGGGTTCAAAGTAAAAATCACCTTCCGTTGCCGAATCGGGAATGGGTAATCGATACGGTTTAGACAAGCTGCGGACCAATCGTCGGCGCAGAGACGTCAATAAATACGCCTTAACCGAATTGGGCTGCGGCAGCCGGTGGCGATTCATCCAGAGATCGATAAACAATTCCTGAATACAATCTTTGACTACTTCCTTATTCTTGCTGTATTTACTGCCATAATTCGTCAATGCCGCATAGAAACGTTCCATTACTTTCTGAAAAGCGGCCTCATCATCTGCCAGAAAGGCTTTCCATTCCTGCCCATCCGTGGCAAGGGTTGGCATGTAAACCTGTTTCACAGTCGTAGCGGATCGTTAAGGATGCATAGTTAGGCAATTCGGTTTACAAAAAATAGTCGCTTGCCGAATGGTAAAACAATCTTAACAACGGTCTTCTACTCATGAAGGCAAACCGACCTCAAAGCGCCCATTCACCGACAGATTCGCCCGGTTTACCTATAAAATTCTCGCCGATGCAACGAAATGGCCTTTTCCAACGATATAAGAAGTAGAAGCCGTTAAACTCACCAATAGCCGTATGGAACGCAAAGAATTTTTGAGAAGAACTTTTTCCGCTCTGGGTATCGCGGCCATTTCTCCAATGGTAAATGCCTGTGGAACAGCCGATACCGTTGAACCCGAAACAACCGCCGGAACGGGTACGACGACGGGCACCGGAAGTTGCACCGAAACCTCCGACGAAACGGAAGGTCCTTTTCCGACCAAAACACCGACCAGTCTGGTGGCGAAAGATATTACGTCGGACCGGCAGGGAAACAAATTGACTATTAAGATTACCGTGCAAAACAAAAACAACAGTTGCGCCGGTTTGGCGGGCGCGCTGGTCGACATCTGGCACTGCGACGCGGCCGGTAATTACTCCGAATACGGCGGCACCGGGATGCAGTCGACCAACTACCAGAGTGTTCATTTCCTGCGGGGACGCCAGACGTCCGATGCCAATGGGCTGGTTACGTTTACCAGTATTTACCCCGGCTGGTATGGTGGTCGTGCTCCGCATATCCACGTCCACGTTTACAGTTCGAGCGGCAAATCGCTGAAAATTTCCCAGATTGCGTTTCCGGAAGACATCAGCAAGGTGGTTTATGCGCAGGGCGTTTATGCCAGTCACGGGCAGGCGGATACCAGCAACGCCCGCGACAATGTATTCAGCGATGGTGTAACGACGAATATGTCCATCGTAACCGGAAGTCCGTCGGCCGGGTATGAATTAACCTGGGCCATTGTGGTCGCTGCTTAACCGATGATGACCCAGACTGAAGCCCAGATGTACCTTTCCGATCAGCGCGGTTGTACGCAATCCGCTGACTACCGGAGTTTTCACACCTTCAATTTTGGTGCGTATCAACAGGAAAGCCGCCAGCCATTTGGTGCCTTGACGGTCTTCAATGATGATACCTTATTGGCCGGAAAAAGCCATACCCTGGCGGTTGATGAACCCACCGAAATCATCCTGATTCCCGTTGTAGGCGGTATTGAACTGGTGGATGGGCTCGGAGAAAGCGTATTTCTGGGTGCGGGTGAGGTGTTTCAGTTTACGGTTTATCCGGGGCAGGCCTACCAGTTTGCCAATCCGTTCGATTCCGAAGCGGTGAATTATTTACAAATCGGTATCCGGGCCGCTGCGGCCGGTCTGGAGGGTTCGGCCAGTTTTCCCATAACCGCTTTTAGTCTGGAATCCCGCAATCGGTTAGTGGCCTTGTTTTGCTCGTCAGACCGTCATAGTCTGGGTGTGATCGGGAAATATGGCGGTCGGCAGAAAGGCGGCTATAGACTTCGCTGTCCCCAAAACCGGGCTTTTGTGTTTGTGATCGAAGGTGCTTTTGAAGTCGAAGACCGCCTGCTTCATGCCCGCGATGGCCTGGCGTTGTGGAATCTGGACGAACTGGAGTTTGAAGCCCTGTCCACCGATGCCATTATTCTGGTTATGGAAGCCTAAAATTCAGGCTTCCTGATGGGCGACAAAACACCATCAGGAAGCCTGAATCCAGCGAACGAATGCTGTTCAATTCCCTATTTACCAACTTCTGACTCCTGTAATTCGCTTTCAATCAGGCCCGTCAGCACGTGTTTTGTGGTCAGACCAAGCTGGCGGTTTACCAGCTCTCCATCTTTAAAAACCAGAATCGTCGGCATATTCCGGACTTTGTAGCGGGTGGTCACCACCGGGTTCATTTCCACATCGACCGTGGCCACTGTGGCCGTACCGGCAAAGTCGGCGGCTAGTTCATGGATAATGGGTTCCAGTCTTCGGCACGGCCCGCACCATTCCGCGCTAAAATCGACGAGAAGGACACCCGGTTTGGCAAGTAATTCGTCCCAGTTCTGATCGGTCGCATAAACCGCCTTTGTATGTTCAGTGGTCATCGTTTTTGATGGTTGATTTCCTATTGATTCCGGTAATCCATCAAAAATCACCCGTTTTCTAAAAATTTCCTATCCGTTCTCCGAAGCGCGCTTCAACTGCTGAATACACTTGTATTTCTGGTTGATGGCAGTGTGCCGGTTTTTCCAGCCCATCGTCACCATCAGGTGGTCCATCGGTTCGTGCGAGAAATAAATTGATTTGATAACGCGCTGGCAATGACCCGTAATCCGCGCCATCCAGGCGTTTAGCCGTTCATGCTGGACCTCTTCCGGGGAAGGATCGGTGGAAACAAAATCGACCGAATCATGCAGTAAAATCAATTGATCTTCACTGATGGTCACCAGCTTCTCATCCCGCAGTTTTTTAAGCCAAAGATTCCGGGCAATCGAAAACAGGAATGTTTTCAAGGTTGATGTGAGCCGAAAATCCGGGGCGGTTATTTTCTGGTAGATCAGCAGGACCGACTCCTGAAAAATATCTTCGGCGTCGCCCTCGTTGCCCTTATTTCGCTGTACAAACCGGGCAATGGAGGGGTAATACTTTTTATAAACCCATTCATAGGCCGACGTATCGCCGGTACGGAGCAACTCAATCAGGCTATCATCACAAATGCAGTTCATGGCAAATTTCCTATAGCCATTCATACCGCGGATGCATCCCTAATCACCCGCTCCCCTAAACTTTTTTTGCAGAACGATTAAGATTCTTCCGCCAGTGACCGGACTTCGATCTGACTGGTGTGGTAAACCAGCGAATACGGTTCGATACTTTGGGTTAGCCAGACGTTGCCACCAATGATCGAATCATGCCCCACCACCGTCCGGCCCCCGAGAATTGTTGCGTTGGCATAAATGATAACGTTGTCCTCAATGGTTGGATGCCGCTTCCGCGATGCCATCGATTTGGCCACGTTCGTCGCACCCAGCGTAACGCCCTGGTATATTTTGACATTACTGCCGATAACCGCCGTCTCACCAATGACAACGCCCGTACCGTGATCGACAAAAAACGAAGAACCAATTTTGGCATTGGGATGAATGTCGATTCCCGTGTGGCCGTGGGCGTATTCGGTCATCATCCGGGGTAGCAGGGGAACTTCAAGTTCCGTCAGCACGTGCGCTATGCGGTAAACCGCAATGGTGTAGAATCCCGGATAAATTGCAATAACCTCCTCGACGCCAACTGCCGCCGGATCGAATACCGAAATCGCGTGAGCGTCCAGCAAAAGGGCTTCGTAGGTGTCCGGTAAACGGTCAAAAAACTGCTCACACGTCAAGTCCTTGTCGGCTGACAAATGCTCTTCCAGCGGTTTCAACAAACACGTAAGCTGTCGGTTCAAATCCCGGTAAGTATCGGCGGTATTTAAGGTAAATGACCGGCAATCCTGGGTAATTGGAAATAGAAAACGAATCAGATTATCGATAAAGCGGCCCACATCCGGTTTGGAAGGAAGGCGGTATCGAAAGCTGGCATTTTGCGTTTCCATCCGTTCAAAGAAGTGTTGCTGTTCGGCAGGAGTCATGGCGGAGTGGTTCAGTATAGTCTACGGATAGAATCAATTCGATAGAGTAATGACAGTTCAGCACAAAAAAAATCCCTCTTCCGAAGGGTAACCGACTTAAAACCAACTGTGTATCTCCTGCCCCGATTTTGAGGAATGACAACAACAACGGGTAATTAGCCTAGAAACGAACGCGAACAACAATTAACCAGCTAATGCGT
This sequence comes from Larkinella knui, assembly GCF_003858645.1. Classification (GTDB taxonomy): domain Bacteria; phylum Bacteroidota; class Bacteroidia; order Cytophagales; family Spirosomataceae; genus Larkinella; species Larkinella knui. The sequence goes on from NZ_RQJP01000003.1 coordinate 193,015, forward strand.
TGAAAAAGAAACAAAAACAAGGCCAAAAAGTTCGCTTATACCCTTTGGATACGATCTTGCTATGACGAAAGTAAAGAACTTCATCAATACATCGATGACTTATATAAAAAAAACGGCTGTAACTCTCCTGGGTTCACTCACTGCAACGGTGGCGTTTGCCTTTATGGTATCGCTGGCCTGTCAGCCCCGTGAAACCGAAAAAGAGCAGGCCACTGAAAATCCGGGTACCACCGCGCCCCCTGTTCAGCTTGAGAATGCGTTTCCAGGCTTGAAGTTCAGTCAGCCGGTTGAGTTTACCCACGCCGGGGATGGCACCAACCGCGTTTTCGTGATTGAGCAGGAAGGGCGGATTCGGGTATTTGAAAACAATTCCTCCGTTAAAAGTGCCGCTACGTATCTCGATATTGTCAATAAAGTGGCTTCGGGCGGAGAGATGGGCTTGCTGGGACTTGCGTTCCACCCCGATTTCAAGCAAAATGGTTATTTTTTCGTCAACTATACGAAAAACAATCCCCGCGAAACCGTCATTGCGCGGTATAAAGCGACGCCCGGTGCTGATCGGGTCGACCCGGCTACCGAAACCGTTCTGCTAAAATTTGGTCAGCCTTATTCCAATCACAACGGCGGAAAAATGGCGTTCGGGCCGGACGGTTTTCTATACTTTTCGGCGGGCGACGGCGGCAGTGGTGGCGATCCCCAGAATAACGGGCAGAATCTGAAGACTTTTCTGGGTAAAATCATTCGCATCGACGTCAATAAAACCGATAAAGGAAACTACGGTATTCCGGCCGATAACCCATTTGTTGGCAATGCGAATGCCATTCCCGAAATCTACGCCTACGGCCTTCGAAATCCCTGGCGTTTTAGTTTTGATAAACAAACCGGCCAACTCTGGGTGGGTGACGTTGGGCAGAACAGGCTGGAAGAGGTCGATATCATTCAGAAAGGCGGTAATTACGGATGGCGACTGAAAGAAGGGCAAGACTGTTTTGATCCCAAAAACGATTGTAATCAGGGTAAATTGATCGACCCCATTCATCAGTATCCGCGGGGCGATGGCATTTCGATCACGGGTGGTGTGGTATACCGGGGCAATAATCTGCCGGATCTGAAAGGCAAATACATCTACGCGGATTACGGAACCGGTAACGTTTGGGCGTTGAGTTTTGAGGGTACGAAGAAAACCGGCAATCAATTGTTGACGAAAAGCGGACCGGTTTCCGCCTTTGGTGAAGACGCCAAACAGGAACTGTACCTGCTCGATTACAGCGACGGAACCATAAAGCGGTTTGCCGCCAAATAAAACGTAGGTTAGTTTGAACGAGAACTGACGAAACCGGTATACATCTGGCAATGAATGCTTGCCAGATGTATACCGGTTTATTACTTTTCTTACCTTTCAGATGAGCTCATCATCCAGCGGAATCCACTGGCAATGAGCAGCCCTAAAGCAGAACCGGCAGTACCCCACAAAACATCGGACCAACTGAAATACCGGTGCGAAAGCGTAAGCTGACCAACTTCGGCGATGAGCGCAACGGCTGTCAGACCCAGCAAAGATACAAACCACCAGGGCCACGGCTTTCTTACCCTGACGAGTAAAACTCCCATCAATACGCCCAGGAAAACAAAGGGCACGGCGGTTCTGATGTTTTCATTTTCTTTTACGTCGGCCCAACGCGCAACCCAATCCGGCAAAAACCAGACTAGCTCCATTTTAGGACTGGGTACCCAACTTAAGTAGAATACCAGCGCAATGCCCAGTATCATCAGGAGGAAAACAATTCGCATAGGCGGGTAATACTACGTAATATGTATGAACGGGCTGCTGCCTTTCTTCTTTTAACCGACAGAAAAACCGCTGCCTGGCTGTGGGCTGATTTCCCGATAAAATTAAACTTCAAAATGCACATTGGAACCATACACCCATACAGCATGGCCTACCTTCTTGGAAAGTTTATATAATTTTCTAAAATCATTCAGCCTACTTTTATAAGCCCGTCAAAATTACCCCACTGTCCGGTGGTCCCGGAACCGCAAAGCCATCTGACTTGTACGCGGGTCGATTGCTAACCGTTTACAGGCAGATTCCGTACCAGTTCTATCTTTTTTGTCGTATTTTCTGTAGATTGGTACCAAGAACACCAAACCAGCACCATGTATACGACTACGATCCACACGCCGGTTGGACTGGCAGTCATCAGCGGCAACGAAGACGGAATTACGAGTGTTCGGTGCACCCACGAGCCCGTAATCGATTCTCCTTTTGTTCCTGCGGTATTACACAAATGTGCGCGTCAACTGGAAGAGTATTTTCTGAATCGCCGTCGGTCGTTTGATATTCCGCTTCATCCGCAGGGCACCCCTTTTCAACGGTCGGTCTGGCAAATGCTGGCCGAAGTTCCGTACGGAAAAACGATGTCGTATATGGAATTGACCCGGCGTTTGGGCGACGAAAAAGCCATTCGGGCGGTGGCCGCAGCCAACGGAAAAAATCCGATCTGGATCATTATTCCCTGCCATCGCATTATTGGTTCTAATGGTGATCTGACCGGTTATGCGGGTGGTCTGGGTCGTAAAAAGTGGCTGCTCGAACACGAACAGGTGGCCAACGGTCAGTTGACTTTATTTTAATAAAGCGTTTGCGAGTGAAAGTACTGAATAGCTTACTGTTCCTGCTGTTACTGACGAGTCTATCCGGCTGTTTTTTCCGCAAGTGGCGGATGAGTGACCGGCAGATTCAGGCCCACTTTGCCAACCGGGCCGTTAAACCAACTTTTTTTACCATCGAAAACGACAGCCTGAAACTGTTCGTTGCCAGCGTCGGTTCGGATACCTTGCCGCCCCTGCTGCTCATTCACGGTGCGCCTGGCTCCTGGTATGGTTATTTGAAAATGATCGACGACAGTGCTCTGTACTCCCGGTTTCACATTTTGTCGGTCGACCGGCCCGGCTATGGCAAATCGCGAAAAAACCGCAAAGCCGTTACGTCCATCACAAAACAGGCTCAGTGGATTGCCCACGCTTTGAATTTAAACCATTCCGGAAAACCGGCGGTGGTGCTCGGACGTTCGTATGGCGCTCCCGTAGCCGCCCGTCTGGCCATTCTGTATCCCAGTCGGGTCAAACACCTCTTCCTGGTTTCGTCCCCCCTCGACCCGGATAAAGAGAAATTTTTCTGGTTCTCGAAATGGGGTAAAATGGCTCCGGTCAAGTTATTTATGGATCGGCACATCAATCTGGCAACGGCCGAAAAATACACGCACGTGGCCGAACTACGCCAGCTTGAACCTTTGTGGCCGACACTGCAGGTGCCGGTAACGCTGATGCAGGGCGGCAAGGACTGGCTGGTTGATCCGTCGAATCTGGATTTTGCAAAAAAGGTCCTAGCCGGCAAACCGGCAGAGTTCATTTTTCTGCCCGAAGCGGGCCATCTGATTACTAATTCTCATCCGGAATTAGTCAAAACCTTACTACTGAATTCGTGCAGATGCGATTAATCGGGGTTTCTATTTTATTAACAACCAGATTAGAGACGCAATTAATCGCGTCTCTGCGGTCATTGCCATTATTCAAATGATCAACCTCGAAACCATTCAGGCGGCCCATGACCGCATCCGGTCGCACATCCACCGTACGCCCATCTTGACTAACCGAACCATCAATGAACGGAGTGGCGTCGAGATTTATTTTAAACCGGAGAACTTCCAGAAAATTGGCGCTTTTAAGGCCCGGGGTGGCTTAAATGCCATCCTGCAACTGTCGGAACAGGAACGCTATTATGGCCGTAGCCTGGGCCCCGTCACGACGCATTCGTCCGGTAACCACGCCCAGGCCGTCGCCTTTGCCGCCCGGCAGGTTGGCACGAAAGCCTACATCGTGATGCCGCGAACGGCTCCACAGGTTAAGAAGGATGCGGTTTTGGGCTACGGTGCCGAAGTGATCGAATGCGAGCCCACGCTCGAAGCCCGCGAAGCCGGGGTGCAGGAAATCATCGAGCAAACCGGGGCGGTTTTGATTCACCCCTTCGATGATGACCGGGTGATTGCCGGACAGGCAACAGCCGCTAAAGAACTCATCGAAGATGTTGATTTTGACTTATTTTTCGATGTCATCATGGCTCCGGTCGGGGGCGGTGGCCTGCTCAGCGGAACGGCCCTGGCGACGCACTACCTGAGTCCCCGAACGAAGGTCATCGCTGCCGAACCGGAAGGCGCTGCCGATGCCGTGTTGTCGTTCAAAAGTGGAAAGGTTGAAAAAGCACCCTACATTAAAACCATCGCCGATGGCCTGATGACCAGCCTCAGCGAACGAACGCTCGGCTACATTCGGGAACATGTGACGGACATTCTGACGGTTTCGGATGCGGAAATTATTGCGGCCATGCGGTTGATCTGGGAACGGATGAAAATCATCATCGAACCCTCGTGTGCCGTTCCACTGGCGGCTTTACTGAAAAATAAAGACCAGTTTGCCGGACAAAAAGTTGGAATCATTCTGACCGGCGGAAACGTCGATCTGGGAAAATTGCCGTTTTAATCAACTTCGGAATAAAGCCTGAACTAATCATTATCGTCATCAACAACGAAAATAAGCCGGTTTTCTAACGTCCTGATCAGGTTCGGTTTTCGTTGCGCTTAGATTGACTGATTTGTAACAAGATAGCCGATCCTCTAAGCGGATCGGCTACTCCTTTTCTACCTAAAACGCTACTAAAAATTATCAGCAAACTCACCTGATTTACCCTACAGAGTAACCAGCCGTTCTTTCCGTTTGACCTGCTGCCGACACCATTGGAGCAGTTGTAAACGTTCGGCAGGAGACAACCACCGCAGAAGCTTCCGTAATTCTTTTCGAAAAAGGCGCCCGTCAAAATCGACTTTTTTCAGGACGCACTGACTATATTCAAACCAGGACATAGCAAATTGGGTTAGGATTTCCACAAATATGGGATGCCCTGGTTAAAGGCGGCTTAGACCAGGATTAAAAAAAAATTAGAATTTGTCTTCCAAAGAAATAGCCGGTTCCCAGGAAGTAACCGGCTATCGAAATCACCTGAAATTAGCAATTTACGCTCGATAAAAGAGGTGAGACCAGCGAGTAAAGACCGGGAATTAACGCTGTTTTATAAGTCTTTACCCGCTGGTCTCACCTCTCTTGTCTCACCCCTCTAATCAAGCCACAAAATAGGTCCGCCTACATTAGAAATCGCTTAGAGCGGTCTTAGAAAATTGTTAATTCTACCCTTCCAAAACCTGCGGTTCCCGGCGCCAGGGTTTCACCTCGACTTCGGATTTGCGGTAAAAATACCGGTAGAGTATCGGAAAAATCAGGAGCGTCAGGATCGTGGCCGTGATCAGACCACCAATGACGACAATGGCGAGCGGTTTTTGGGTTTCGGAACCAATTCCGGTTGAAACTGCCGCTGGCAGCAGACCGATGGCCGCCATGAGGGCCGTCATAACCACCGGCCGAATCCGGCTTCGGATGCCCTGGCGAATGGCCTCGTCGAGCGGTTGCCGGTCGGCGCGGTTCTGGTTGAAAACCGACACCAGAATGACGCCGTTCTGCACACAAATCCCGAACAGGGCAATGAAGCCCACCCCCGCCGAAATCCCGAAGTTGATGCCCGTCACGTGCAGGGCCAGAATACCGCCCATCAACGCAAAAGGCACATTCAGCAACACCAGACCGGCATCTTTCGGGTTGCCAAAGGTGATGAACAGAATAACAAAAATGGCGGCCAGACTCAGCGGAACCACCTGGCCGAGCCGCTGCGTGGCCCGCACCTGGTTCTCAAATTCGCCCGTCCAGTTGATGGAGTAGCCTTTGGGCAGTTTCTTCAATTTCTGGTCGACTTTCCGCTGGGCTTCCGCAATGGTGCTCCCCAGATCGCGCTCCCGAACCGAAAATTTGACCCCGATAAACCGCTTGTTCAGGTCGCGGTAAATAAACGCCGGGCCGGTGGTTTTGTGCAGCGTCGCAATTTCGCTGAGCGGTATTTTACTGCCGTGCATGGTCGGAACCATCAGCCGCATGATGTCATCTTCGGTTTTGCGGTAATTCTCGGCATAGCGCAACCGGATGTCGAATCGTCGCTCGCCCTCGTAAAGAATCGATGCGGTTTTTCCGCCAATAGCCATTTCAATTACCGCCTGCGCATCGGCGGTCGACACCCCGTAGAGAGCCATTTTGTGGTCGTGAAACAACACACTGATTTCGGGTTGGCCGATGTTGCGCAGAATACCGACATCCTTAATACCGGGAACATCCTTGATGGCGTCGATTACTTCATTGGCCAATCCGTTGAGTTGATTTAAATCTTCCCCGAAAATCTTGACGGCATTGGACGCGTTCATCCCGGCCACGGCTTCGGCCACGTTGTCGATGATGGGCTGGGAATAATTGTAGTTAATCCCCTGGAACTGTTTGAGTTTGCCATCCATTTCCTCGATCAGGTCATCGGTGGAAATGTTGCGTTTCCAGTCGTCTTTGGGCTTCAGGTTGACCTGCATTTGGACGTAGTAAAAACCCGACGGATCGGTGCCGTCATTGGAGCGGCCGGTTTGCGACAACACGCCGTTGACTTCCGGAAATTCCATCAGTTTTTTTCGCAAAACGCGCACCATTTTAGTCGTTTCGCTCAGTGACGAACTCATGGGCAGTTTGGCTTCTACCCACAACGCGCCTTCGTTGAGCTGCGGCAAAAATTCCGTTCCGAGCAGGGTGGCGGAGAAAAACGTAAGTCCCAGGCAGGCCGTAGCCAGCAAAAAACTGAATCGCTTGCGAGCATAACACCATTCAAATCCTGCCGAAACGGTATTGGTGAAAAACCGGACGATGAAGTTATTCTTCTCCCGAACATTCTTCCGAAGCAAAATGGAACACAAAACCGGCACCAGCGTCAGCGTAAACAACAACGCTCCCAGCAAGGCAAATCCGAGGGTCCAGGCCAGCGGAGAGAACATTTTCCCCTCCACTTTCTGAAAAGAGAAAATGGGCAGCAAGGCCGTAATGATGATCAGTTTGGAGAAAAATACCGCTTTGCCCAACTCGCCCCCGGTTTTCTTGATCAGGCCGAGTTTACTCATGCGGTTGAAACTTTCCATGCCTTTTTTATGCGCCAGATGGTCGAGGGTAACAAAAATCCCTTCCACCATCACCACGGCCCCGTCGATGATAATCCCGAAATCGACTGCGCCCATCGACAGCAGGTTGGCCGACATGCCCCGCAACCGCAGACACATAAACGCAAACAGCAACGCCAGCGGAATAATGATCGAAACGATAACGGTGGTTCGCCAGTCGGCCATGAACACAAAGACGATGACCGTTACCAGAATAATGCCCTCGGTCAGATTGTGCATGACCGTGTGTGTACAGAACGTGATGAGGTTATCGCGGTCATAGAAGGTTACCATTTTCGTGTCCGACGGCAGAATCCGCGTGTTCAGTTCCTCGATTTTGTCCTTCACCCGCTTCAGGATTTCGCTGGGATTCTCCCCTTTCCGCATCACCACGATTCCCTCCACCACGTCGTCATTGCCGTTCAAACCCACCTGACCCACCCGTGGCAGACTCGATTCCGCGACTTCGGCGACGTTTTGGACCAAAACCGGGTTGCCGTTCAGTTCCTCAATAATGATGTTTTCAATATCGGCAACCGAGGTCAGTAGCCCCACACCCCGAACGACATACGCCTGGCCATTGCGCTCGATGACATCGCCCCCAACGTTGATGTTACTCCGCGTGATGGCCTGATAAACTTCCAAAGGCGTCAGGTCGTATTTCGTCAGTTGGGTAGGATTCACCCGGATTTCGTAGATTTTTTCCTGACCGCCAAACGCCACGACATCGGCCACACCGGGAACGCTCCGTAACTGACGGTCGATCACCCAGTTATGCAAGGTCAGAAGCTCACGGCTGTCGCGGGTTTTGCTTTCGAGCGTGAAGCGGAAAATTTCGCCCGTCGGGCCATACGGCGGCTGTACATCCGGCTCCACGGTTTCGGGAAGTGTAACCGTACGAAGCTGATTATTCACCTGTTGTCGCGCAAAGAAATCCTCGACGTCGTCTTCAAAAATGATTTTGATCACCGACAACCCGAACATCGTGATGGAACGAACGTTCGTTTTTCGCTGCACGGAATTCATGGCCACTTCGATGGGCACGGTGACAAACCGCTCCACTTCCTCGGCACTCCGGCCGTTCCATTCCGTGACGACGATAATCTGGGTATTGGTGACGTCGGGAAAGGCTTCGAGTGGCGTATTCAGGTAGCTCACCACACCGGCAATGATGAGGCCTGTGGTCATGAAAAAGATAAAAAACCGGTTTTTGAGCGAAAACCCGACAATATTTCGAATGAATTTATTCATAGTTTCAATGAGGGATTGAGGGATTGAGTGAATGAGTGAGTGAGCGGTTGAGTAAACCGCTGGCTTGGTGGTTATTGCTCACAGCCCCAGCGACTCGTCAAACCTTTACTCAATCACTCATTCGCTCAATCACTCATTAGTCGTTTAGTGCGTCGTAAACCAGCAGTTGATTCTTGGAAATCACCTTTTCACCCGTCTTCAGACCGGCGCTGATGTAGGCAATATCACCCAGAAATTTATGGACGTGAACCTCCCGCGTATCGATGTCGGACCGGCTCCGGAAAACCATAACGTAGTATTTCGAATTGTCGAAAATAACCGCATTGGAAGGCACGGTTGCCATTTGTGCCCCTTCGTCAAACCGCAGTGACACCGTTGCGTGCATCTCGGGTTTGAGTTTCATGGCTTCGTTTTTCAGCCGGATGCGGATGGTCATGGCCTTGGTTCCGGGATCGAGCACGCTGAAGATTTTGTCGACTTGCCCCTTAAATTGCAGATCAGGGTAACTCAGGGTCTGAACGCTGGCGGGCATTCCGGCTTTGACGCGGCCAATGTCGCTTTCGTTGACGTTGGCCAGTACCCACACGTCGCTGATCTGGCCAACGGTAAATAAATTGTCGGCATTATCGGAACGCAGCTGCATGTCCCGGTTGACGTTTTTCTCAATCACAAATCCGTCGATGGGAGCCCGAACCACATACGTCGGGGTTTTGCCCAGGCCATAAATCTGAAAAATTTCTTTCACCCGGCTGAGTTCAGCCTGGGCGGTTTCAACGTCTTTTTTGGCCGCAACCACTTCGCGCTGGGAGTTTAGCTTGCTCTCAAAAAGGTCTTCTGCGACACTCAGGTTTTTCTGAGCCAGCAGCAGATCCGACTGAGCCTGAATCATTTGCCGTTCAAAATCCGCTACTTCGCCCGACCGTATTACGGCCAGTTGCTGGCCTTTCTTCACAAAATCGCCCAGTTCCACATCCACTTCTTCCACCACCCCGCCCACGAGCGGAAACACTTTGATCACCTTGTTTTCATCGGCGGCCACTTTCCCCACCAGCGTCAGTTCACTCCGAACCGGCTGATTCAATACCGTGTCCAGCTGGATGCGATGCATCATCGTATCCGACATCATAAATGCTTTGGCTTCTTCTACTTCCACCTTCTGATGGCAGGCGGTTGCCAGCCCGAGTGTCCCCAGCAGAATACCGCTAACGAGTTTTTTCATTCTGATTTTAGTTAAATAATTCCTCACCAACCACATAATTCAGTTCTTCATACGCACTGATTCGGTCGGCTTTGAGTCGGTTCAATTCGCGGGTACTTTCGTTATAGGTTTCGATCAGGTCGATAAACTCCAGCAGGGAGATGTTGCGTTTCTGGAAATTGGCGAATAAGCCCTGGTTCAACAGCTCGAATTGATCCGAAAACCGCGACTCGACCGACTGAACCGTCCGTTCTACTTCCTGCACTTTTTGCAAGGCGGCAATGACTTCATTGCCGACCTGCACGGCTTTCTGATTCTGAATCTGTTTCTGGTAGTCGATCTGGCTCCGGGCGGCTTTGATGGCACCCTGATTGCGGTTCAGGAACGGTAGATCCATGCTTACCGAAACGCCGAGGTAGTTGGGAACGTAGCTCCCCGCCTGGTCGTAGGTGCCGCCAACCCGCAGATCCGGCACGGCCAACGCTTTTTGCAAGTTGTAATTGAGTTCCGACTGACGGGTTAACGACTGGTTGGCCAGCACGTCGGGCCGGTGGCGCAGCGCCCGATTCCGGAGGGAGTCAACCGGCTGATTCGGGAACCGGTACTGTTGCAGCTGGACTTCATTGACCACCGGCAGAATGGGCTGATCGACAGACAGTAAAGTTCGCAAAAATTGCTGATTTTCGGTCTGACGAAGCCGGATTTCCAGCCGGTCGTTGTTGAGTTGGAACAGCAGCGCCTTCAGCCGCAGCAGTTCCCGCAGCGACACGTTATTCTTGTCGTATTGCTGCTCAAAAGCCGTTACGGTTCCCTGCAAAGTCGCGATCTGGCGGTCGTACCGGGCCAGGGTTTCCTGCTGAAAATAGAGGTCGAAAAACCGGCTGCGGAGTTCGAAACGGAGCGAACGGAGCAGGTCGGCAAACTCGTAGTCGTTGAGTCGGGCGGATTCCTGCGCCAGGGCGACGCGCTTGTTGCGCTTGCCCGCCGTGTAGAGGAGTTGCTGAACAGAAATGATTTTCTGACCCTGCCGACCGGCGTCCAGTACCCGGTGCTGCTCCGTATTGTAAGCACTCAGTTCAAGCGAAACCGTCGGGTTGTCGTATAAACTGGCCTGAATAATCTGGGCCTGACCGGCTTCGATCCGAAACCGCCCCGCCAGCAGCAATAAGTTATTTTTGATAAAAAGGCTATCCGCCTGACGTCGGCTAAGCCGTAGCGAATCCTGGGCCTGACCACTGGTGGAAAGCAGGCAACTCAACGTAAAAACGAGTAATAGACGCATTAAAAAAGGTTAGCACATTTCGAAATGCAAGATTGGCCAAAAGAAGTTAGAAGACCGTTAAAAGCGTATTAGAAAGAAGTTAAATAGCTGTTAAAAAAAACTTAGAAGTGCTTTTAACGTATTGTTTCTTATCGCTATTCTGCTGGATATGAAGAATATAGCTAACTTCTGGGCGTAAAAACCAAAACAGGACACTTCGAAACCACTTTACAGATGGGCGATTTGCATCGTAAACTGGCTGCCTTCGTTCAACCGGCTTTCTACGGTAATGTGGCCCTGATGCAATTCGAGAATCCGCTGGCAAATGGAGAGGCCAATGCCAAAACCTTCGTAACCGACCGCATTGGCCGTGCGGTAAAAGGGTTCAAAAATGAGCTCCATTTCTTCGGGAGTCATCCCAATTCCTTCGTCACGCACGCTTACCCAACACGAGGTGGCGTTGGTTCCGATCCGGACGTGGGCCGTCTGATTGCCGGAATATTTACAGGCGTTATCCATCAGGTTTAGTAAAACCCGTTTCAACAATTCTTCATTGCCCGCCACCGTCGTTTCTTTCTCCGACTCGGGCAAATTAGCATAGTCAAATTCAATGTGATAACCGGGTTTAGCACTCAGAAGCTCATCCCGCGCCTGCAAAACGACCTCTTCCATCTGAACCGGCGCCAGCGGCATCCGGCTTATGTTTTCGAGGGTGCGGGCCAGAAATAACAAGCTGTTTGTCAGAGCAATAAGCCGGTCGGTGTCCGACAGCAGGTTCGTCAGGATGCTTTCGTACTCGGCGGGTTTCAGCGGTCGCAGCAAACCCAGTTGAATCTCGGATTTGAGGGCCGCCAGGGGCGTCCGGAGTTCATGGGAAGCGTGGGAAACAAAGCTGCGCTGTTGCTCGAAGGCCTGTTCGAGCCGGCCTAAAACCGCGTTAAAATTAACCGCCAGCTGATCAATTTCGTCCCGGCGGTCGCCCTCGTCGAGCCGCTGGCGAAGATTCCGGGCCGTAATGGTCGAAACCTGGGAATTGATTTCATCGATGGGTTGCAGCGATTGTCCGGCGAAGAAAATTCCCAGCCCGATGGTCAGGCCAATACCGCCCACCAGGCCCCAGATGAGGGTGGTACGCAGGTTTTTCTGTTTACTCCGCCCCCACCGATCATAGGCCGACGCCAGCACCACCAGTTTTCGCCCGCCTTCCTGGTATAAAATACCGGCCAGTTGATTATCGTCGCTCCAGGTTTCCACCTCCTTCAGTTGCCTGACTTCGTCGAGCAAGTTCCGCTGGTAATGAATAATGTGATCGTCGACGCTGGCATAGATCAGGCGGTTTCGCTCATCGAATACCAGCACTTTTTCATCATACAGGGCGGTTAACGTATTCCGGTCAATAATCTTAAGCAGGTTGTGGTCGACCTCCTTCACCTGAATCAAAAACCGGGCGGTGGTGAGTGCTTTACTTTTCAGCCGATCGTAAAAATCCTCGCGGCTATAGGTAGCCGTCGTAACATAAATAATAACTGAAAAAATGAGTAAGATCGTGGCTACGATGAGCGAAAACTGGAGCGCGATCCGATTCCTGATCTTCATTTGCTTACTCCACTTTTAAAATATAACCCATTCCGGCACGGGTATGAATCAGTTTTGGCTCAAAATCCCGATCAATTTTCTTGCGTAAGTAGTTGATATACACTTCAACCACATTAGTACCGGGATCAAAATTGAGGCTCCAGACTTTCTCGGCCAGATCCATTTTGGAAACCACCCGCCCCCGGTTGCGAACCAGGTATTCGAGGAGCGCAAATTCCCGGGCCGTCAGATCGATCGGTGTGTTGTCGCGCCTGACCTGCTTGGTCGAACTGTTTACTTCCAGGTTGGCGATGCGCAGTACTTCATCGGCCACCCGTTTGTCGAGCAAATCCACGCGCCGGAAACAGGCCGCAATCCGGGCATTCAACTCCCTGAAATCGAAGGGTTTCACGAGGTAATCGTCGGCCCCGCGTTCCAGCCCTTCCACTTTATCCTCAATTTCGCCCAGGGCCGTCAACATAATAATGGGCAAATGCGGTTTTTCGGCCCGAACATTCCGGCAAATTTCATACCCGTTCAGCCCCGGCAGATTGATGTCCAGAATGACCAGATCGAACGGTTGCCGCAGCGCCAGATCCCGGCCATTGTAGCCTTCATAAGCCACCTCGGTCTGGTACCCTTCTTCCATCAACCCCCGGCTGATGTTCTGGGCAATCCGGCGGTCATCTTCAACGATCAAAATGGTTTTCATACGGCTTCGAAATCAGAACGGTTACCAAACTAACGTCACAAACCGCCCATGCGGTTCTTGAAATTAGAATTCTAAGGGTATTCTAATCTGGTTTTGAACCGTTTCGGCTCCCCGCAGTGAGCAGGAGATCACCGTTTTATCCGCAGCTGAAGTTTGTTCACTCGGCTGCCAATTCGAAGAAGATAATACAACCAGCCTAACAATACAACGGCAACGACAACCGTAACCACCCAGATTTTACCGTCTTCCCGCAACGCTTTCGTTAGTAAATCAATCAGCTGATACATGGCTACTCGTGTGATTAATGGGGTAATTCAGTTGGAAATGCAGCGGTTTTTTGGGCTTCTTCGGACTCATCCAGTTTGTTTTCCAGGCGACGTAACCGGATCCGGAGCTGGGTAATCCAGAACCCTAACAGGGTAAATCCGACAAAAGCAGGCCGGATGATCATTTTTATTGAATGGTCGGAATCGTACGAATTGAAACCCGGATTTCCCCCGTTCCCGGGATGCAGGGAATCGGTTAATCGGGGCAGAATCAGAATGAGGGGAATAAAGACGGCGAAGGCAAAGATGTTATAAACCGCCGAGATTCGCGCCCGGCGCAGTTCGTCATCAAACGAGCTGCGCAAGATGAAATAAGCCAGATACATCAGCATACTGACGGCCACCCCGTTGGTTTTCGGATCATTGGGCCACAGCGCGCCCCAGGCAAAAAAGGCCCAAACCGATCCGGTAATACAGCCTAACACGCCAAATAAAATGGCCGTATTGGCCAGTTCAACCGCTATCAGGTCATCCCCGAGATGACCTTTCAGGAGGTAACGGACTGAAAAAATGGCCGACGACAGGAGCATAACCATCATGGCAATCCACAACGGCGGATGGAAGAATGTATTCCGGATCGACTCGTGCAAAATGGGCAATCTCGGAACCGGACTCATGAGACCTGCCAGAAAAACGTACGCTAAAAGAAGTACAGTCACCGCTTTCCACCAATTTTTTCGCATGAGTTTAAGGGTCGTTAGGATGAGTTAGCCCCGCTGTGCCTGTAAACGGCGACGCGTTTTTCAGCATTTTTTTTACACCAAAGCCGCTTTTTTCAACATCCCCCGCAACGTCTGCAAATCGGTCTGCATGGCCTGATAGACCTTCTCGCGTGGAATCGTAATGTCCCGTTTACCCTGATCGGCTCCCCCCAACGGGTATTCGAGGTGCAGGGAAATCGGAACACGAACGTTCAATTGTTTCAGGAGAGCGAAATAAGCCGGAAAATCGACCATGCCCTGTCCGAGAGGAACGCTCTCGGCTTTCCATTTTCCGTTCACTTTTTTCCAGACCACATCCTTGATGGCGATAAACCGGATATGGGGAGCTATCATCCGCAAGCCCGTCGACCACGACGTGCCGCCCTCCACGGTTGCGTGACGAATGTCGTACTGAGACCCCATCGCGGGATTGTTAACCTCCTGAAGCACCGTGGCCAGATCCCAGGTGGCCGAGCCGAAGTTGGTTCCGGCATGGTTTTGATATGCCCCGACGACATTCAGTTGCTGGTTGAGTTTGCCCAACTCGCCGAATTGCCGCTTGAAATGCTCAAGGGATTCCCTAATGGGTTGTCCGGCCGGATAGGGCACCCAGCCGGTGCGGTAATACCGAATTCCCTGTTTGCTGGCGGTTTCCAGAAGCGTACGGGCCGGCTCATCCGCCTTCGTAACCGCCGTGGTGATCGTGGGCACGCTCAGGTTCTTCTTTTTCAGAATTTCGACGGCTTTTGGCAAATCGGTGCGAACGTTGGCCGGTTCGACGTGTCCCTCGGGCCGCACCGTCAGATCGACGCCATCAAATCCGAGGTCGGACGCCACGGCCGCCAGTTCATTGTAATTCAGAAAATGCAGGAGTTTGGAAAAAATATGAATACTGAAGGGGGCGGCATCGACCGCCGGTTGTGGAAAAGCCATCGTTTCGGCGACCGGGCCAACCAGACCGGTTGCCAGTAGCCCTTTTAATAAGTCACGTCGTGGAAGCAGGGAAGACATAGCGTTTCGGAATGAGTTAAGTCGATAAGAAATTTTGCGGAAGTATCTACTCAATATCTGCCTTATTCGCTACCTTACAGCCACTTACCGTAAAACCGCTTCCTCTTTTTTTATGAATTCTATTCTGTCTTCCTACGACTTGTGGACCGTTCTGGGTACCATGTTACTGGCTGGTATCATTGGCGGTTTGGTTAATTGCTACCTCCCGACCGCTGCTGAAGAATCGCCAAAAATCTGGTGGAAATGTGTTCTGATGGGGCTGGGGGCTTCGCTGATCGTGCCGGTTTTTCTGTTTCTCACCCAGAGCAAGATTCTGGACGAACTGGTAAAAGTAATTCCCGAAAATGCCCCCGGTGCTTCTGCGAACCCGGCGATTTCGGCAGCCATTAGCCTGAAAGTGCAGAATTACCTGGTTTTTTTCAGCTTTTGCACCATCGCAGCCATCTCATCGACCCGGTTTATTACCTCGGTAAGCGATCGGTTGATGGCCGAACTCAAAAAAGAAGTGAAGGAAACCAAACAGGAGGTACGGGAAACGAAAGAAGACGTGAAAGCAACCCGGCAGAAAGTAAAGGAAACCGACCAGAAAGTGGAGGAAACGCAACGGAAAGCACTCACCAACCGCGCGACGTTGCAGGCCGTCAAGAAAAAGATCGAAGAAAACTCGGTGGCCCGAAAGACTGCCGGAACCACCACCGAATCGGCTCAGGTGTCGCGCGGAGCGGTGACGCGCGGACCGTCACCCGTTCCGTCGGCGACGACCCTCGATACCGACGATCCGCAGAAAGGAAAGTGGGGCGGAAAAGCCGTCAGTAATTTCAAGCGGTTACAGGCGACGGTCACCCCCATTGATGAGGACGAAGACTGGTTTACGATTCGGATGGAAGTAATTTCGACCGATCCTGACCATCATCCGTTGACGGGCAAGGTCATCTTTCACCTGCACGACACGTTTGTTCCGGCGGATCAGGAAGTCATTGCGAACAATAACCGGGCGGTTTTGGAAGAAACCGGCTGGGGGGCTTTTACGATTGGGGCCGAAACGGAGGATGGAACGGAACTGGAACTGGATTTGGCGGACCCGACGGCGGCACCGGATGTCCCGGCATCGTTTCGAAGCCGATAGCCGGACTGATTTTCAGCACCTTACCACTACAAATCTTAGCTTTTATTAGAGCAAAAGCTATTTGATCTGCCTGGATTTTATGAATACCAGAATCAGCATTCCCACTGCCGGGAGCGTTAAACCACCCGCGATAAAAGCCTGACGTTCAGTACTGAATTGGGTAGTTACCCCTGAATACAGCGTGATCAGGATGGCAAATCCCAGCAAGCCGATTAAAATATTTAGCGTTTTCATAGCTCGTGCCTTCTAAAGTAATCGTATCGTCTTTTACTTTAGATGCCGAACCGGTCATTTTGTCACCTGAAAGTGAATAAAAATTTAATAGATTGAAATTGGTTGCGTAGCGAACCGGGAAAGGCAGTTTATGTCGAACCGTAATTTCTCATGTTGCCAGGAAGATCAGTCCAAAAGTTATTGGTGTGCCGGAACCGGTGTGTCTGGCTTTAAGTCGACGTTGTGATAAACAACGATTTTCCAATCGCCTGCTTGCTTCTGAAGAACTTGTAGTAGCCGGGTATGTAAGCGTCCTTTAGAGTCGACGTGTATTGCTTTTGGTGAACCATTTTTTGAAAAACCTGTAATCCAAGTAAGTGTTTCGACAATGGCAACATCCTTGCTGAGAAACCGAAAGGATACTACATCCTGCTGCAAAACCGTTTTGGCAAACATACCCTTGAATATCTCCACATGCCTTTCTAAAAACTGTTGATGCCCAGTAAAAAACATGCCCCGTATATTGGTAAACGTTCCATTCTCAGCGAAATGTTTGGAGTAGGTTTGCGCATCTCCGCCATTCCAAGAACTTACTTCTTCTTGAAGGATGGTTTGAATGGCCAGTGAATCTGGGTTTTGCTGCGCTTTCGTTGGGGTCGCGAAAAGCATGACTAGACTTGTCACGGTAATAATGAGTAAATGTTTCATAGTTGTGATATTTTAAAGTAAGAAATGTTGGTTTGCGAATAGCATATGACTTGCCGATTGCCACACTTTTAATGCAAAATACGCACTTCGAATCTTACATACTGCTGTATTTTTCAAGCCTGCCTGCGGGGCATTTTCCCTGTCGCTGGTACGCTGCCCCGCAAACCAAACCTGCCTAACCGGGGCGGTTGGCTTGTCGACTGTAACCCAATCCTACCTGTCAAAGTTAACAAAATCAGGCGGTTGAAGTGTCGACCGAAACCCGGCCAACGAGCAAAAAAGCTTAACCTCTGGGACGCACTACCTGTCGCGCGAGACACCAATTGCGGCTATATTTGCACCGCCACACCAAGCCTCTGAGCTGATGGTGTAAAAGCAAATTGACTGAACAATCGTACCCAAACCTTACACCCCCTGCCTGTTGGGCTGCAAACCATCCGTCAGGACGTGCATCTTGTCACACAAGACCCTGAATTAGCATTACAACATTGAACTTGTTAGTGATTATTCCTCCCTTTCAGTTGGTATTACTTGCCTTTTTTATTTCTAAATCGTCATTCGTGCGATTCATTAAATCCTGACAAACCGCCCCTAATTCCCGTACAATGGCATCAAACTGAGATAATATTTGAGTAGCTTCAAGCCAGCCGATGGACTGAATCGCTTGAAGTTGAACCAGCATATCTTTATCGCGATGTCCGATAGCTGTATGTCTGACTGATTTTATAGTATTCTCTCGTGCTGCTTTGAACTCGTTCATCTTTTTAGCGATAGCTTGTATTCTTTGCTTACAAACTTCAGCATCGGAAAATTGACTAACTGCTTCACGTAGAGGTTTCCCCAAAAGTTGCAAAAAGTCATTCATGCTCTCGTAAATCAGCAAATAAGCCTGCCGTGCATATAACTTTCTTTGCCAATCTTTTTCGGCAAACATGAGGTCTCTGCCAATGATTTTCAAGTCGTAAGAAACCAAGTTTAGATATCCTGAAATATTCCAAACGACGCTTGCGGATGTGAAGCTATTGAAATTGGCGTGTTCCAATCCGCCGACGATGACAGATAAGGTTTTTTCTTGAGTGTCGAAATTATTGTTTAAATCTGTCTCCAATTCCTTTCGGCTCTGTTTAATTTTTTGTGCAAGGAAAATTTCTGTCAACCTGTCGTCAGTCATTTATTTCCTGTTAAAAAGTTGAATTGTCACACGAAACCCGCCTACCTCACTTTACTTATACAAC
The DNA here is from genome assembly GCF_003858645.1 of Larkinella knui. Classification (GTDB taxonomy): domain Bacteria; phylum Bacteroidota; class Bacteroidia; order Cytophagales; family Spirosomataceae; genus Larkinella; species Larkinella knui. The sequence continues at coordinate 211,459 of NZ_RQJP01000003.1, forward strand.
CGGGGCGTTTCTCGTGCCAACCGAAGTTGACTAACGAACCCAAAGTCTGTCTGTCAGGCCATACCCCTGTCGACCGAAAGCCGACCACTACGTTATTTCTTTAACCCGCGCCCAACAACCACGTGTTTTGATGACGACCGCAGGGGGCATTTACACACACGGACGGTTGAGCTGTCGGCCTGACTTGGCGACCCGCTTCCTGTCGCCTATGCGTGGAGCGGACCGTAACAAATGTCATCTGCTGCTCCATAAACGCGAACTCATTATCACAAAAAATGAGTAGAATCTAACCAGTGGTATACAGCCCCAGTAGAACAACCAACTTGGTAATATCCATTAGGAGGCAGAGGAGAAACAGTGTATTGTTGTGGGTTATTATTCAGAGTGTACCAAACTTCAATTGCTTTTGTTGGATGTTTATTAATAATTCGGTCAAAACCAGCTGTGCATACAATATTTTGTGGTGGATTATTGCGTATTACATCAAGATAATCTTTAGCTGGAATGACAGGAGGTAGTGGAGGAGTGGGAGTTGGTGGAGGAGTGGGGGGCGGTGTAGGTGTAGGAGCCGGCGGTGTAGGATGAGGTATAGGCAAGGGAACAGGAGGAGGAAGAGGAGGTACTGGCCCTGGACCGGGGTCACCAGAGAAGGCACGCCATGAAGAAATGGTATCATTTCGGATACCGACGGCCTCAACCCAAGGATATTGACCTACACTTAAGCGCACGGGCCCCCAATCCTCCGATTGATAATTAGCTGCACCATAGAACTCGAACGTTCCTCGTTCAATGATGAAAGAGGAAATTTTATCGTTCCAGTCACTGCCTAACGCTAATGCTGCTTGAGAGAATGTACGCCTTGCGCCCTTAAAATCTCTATCAGTAAATACAGTGATTTTAGGAGCTTCTAAAAGCTCTTCTGAGTTGTTCTGTGAGTCCAGTAAGGGAGTATCTGTCTTTTTCATGAACTTGTTAAAAGAATGAGAATGACTAGTGAGGGTGTTTGTATTGTTGCCGGGGAGCCAGACTTTAGAGCTTAAATCTCAACTTGCCAGGCGTTTGCTGTCGCCCAGAAGCGGAAATTTGAACCATTTTTTAGACGAGCACCCAACAAGCTATTTATTATACGCAACTCCGCTTAATACCAAACTACTCAAAATCAGCAAAATGATATTGATCATATTGAGTAAAAACCCTAGGTTGTCAAGTGAATCTTTTTTCAGTACAATCATAGAAAATATGCCCAAGCTTTGCAACACCAATGGCTAAAAAAGTTACTGTTAGTCAACACATTGAGCGGATTTGGGATAGTAAAGATTTCTCCAACTATTTCTTTGGTCACGATAAGTGTTTATACCGCTTCTACACCAGTGGCCAAGTCAAATGCAACAGGCGAGTGGTTATCGGCACCACCCAGGACTACGTAATCAAACGAAAGTTCTACAGCCTTTCCCAGCTACGACGTTACTCCGGCGACACGCACCTACAACCCATCCAGCGGACTTTTGAGTGTGCCGATCTTCTCAGCCGTCACATGCGTATTGCGTATCGTGGTCAGAATGCTTTCGTGGCCCAGCAACTTCTGGATGTACCGAATGTTCATACCGGCTTCCAGCAGATGCGTGGCAAACCAATGACGCAACGTATGAATACCACCGCGTTTCCGGATGCTGGCAAAACGATACTTTAAGTTTGTCTATTCTTTATAATGCGTTTGTTTTCAACCATTGCTTACCAGATTCATCACATTGATTACAATACGACGAAGAGAAGGCAAATTGGTCACTCCAAATGCCCCAACCACCACCCAACTCTCTCTAAAAATCGGTATGTTTGTCTTCCTTAAATTCCGTTGGCTGTTATGCTTATTTTGCGCCGAATTGGGCTGGTTTTGCTCGTTTTATTTATCCTGCTGAACATCGTGTCGGCGTTCCAGGCGTCCCGTTTTACGTATTTCTACAATAACCCAGAGAAAACGCCGGCCCGGAAAGCCGAAGACTATTCGACCGGCGAAAAAATTGAAGCAGCTTTTTTTGGTCTAAAACTGAAGAAATCCGTCGTCAGCGAGTACCCATCCATCCCCTACGAAACCATCCGGCTCACGAACGAATACAAACAGAAGCTGGAAGGGTGGTACATTCCTGCCGAAAATGCCAAAGGCACCGTGATTCTCTGCCACGGACACGCATCGAACAAGTCAAAAATTATTTGCGAAACGGAATACTTCCACGCGTTGGGCTACAACACGCTATCGTTCGATTTCCGGGCACACGGCAATTCCGAAGGCAATATCTGTACCATCGGCTTTCGGGAAACCAATGATCTGAAAGCCGCTTATGATTTTGTGGCGAAGGGAAAAGAAAAAAACATTATCCTCTGGGGCGTGTCGATGGGCGCGGCTACGATCCTGAAAGCCATTCCCGAACACGGCTTGAAACCGGCTCAGGTCATTCTGGAATGTCCGTTTGCTTCGCTCTACGATGCCATTCAGGGCCGCCTGCGTTCCATGCACATTCCGGCGCATCCGATGTCGGAACTGCTCGCGCTCTGGGGCGGTATGCAGCGTAGCATGTGGGTGTTTGGCTACCGGCCATCTCTATACGCCAAACAGCTCACTATGCCGGTTTTGCTGAGCTGGGGCGCGAAAGATCCCCGGGTCCTGCGGCACGAAACCGATGCCATTTTTGAAAATCTGGGCACTTCCCGCAAGAAACTGGTCGTTTTTGAGAACTCGGCCCACCAGTCGTACTGTATCAACGAAAAAGCTAAATGGCAGGAAGCTATTACCGGTTTTTTGCAAGCCAGCCCAAAACCGACCAGTAAACCGGTTGCCGAACTTCACGCTCAAACCGTTCATTTTTAGGCACTCTAAACTTCCCTTCCCTATGAAAACAAGCCTGCTTTTCGCCCTTACCTTCGCGGCTTCAACGGTGGTTTTTGCCGCAAGAAAACCGGATTTTCGGATCAAAACCGTTATTCAGGCCGACTCCACGGATTTAAAGGCGTATGCCGGAACGTATACGTTCGCGCAAAACGACAATTTCAAGCAAGTGACCATCACCGTTGAAAATGGCGAGTTGTACGGTGCCGTCGATGCGTATCCCAAAAATAAATTGCTGAAACAGGCCACCGCCGATACGTTCAAATCGACGAGTGAATACGGCTCTGTATTTACATTTATCCGCGATGCGGCAACCAAAGCGGTGACGGGATTTAAACTACAGATCATGGGCAATGAAGTGACCGCAAAGAAAGAGTAAGGATTAAAACAAACGCGTTATTCAGCCGGTTGATAGAGGATTGTGTTTAAATTCTGCTCAACAATGAAAAAACGGTTTGTTCTTATTGCACACGTATTGATAAGCATCGGGCTTCTGACAGCCTGTAATCAAAGCAAGAAAACGGAGGGCGAAGACTCCAACGCTGCGACAACGGAAGAAACCGCATCGCCGACAGCCGCGGATCTGCCCGCTCCGTCCGAATCGGCCACCCATTATAGCAATATTGTGGGCTGGAAAGACGGGCAGACGCCCAAAGCACCCGACGGTTTTGTGGTCACTGAATTCGCCCGTGATCTGGAGCATCCGCGCCGAACCTACGTGCTGCCCAATGGCGACGTACTGGTGGTTGAATCCCAAACCGAAAAGAAAGGCGTTGTGAAGAAGGTCGCTGCTGCGGTCAGTGGTCAGGCCAAAGCCGGAGCCGTCGGCGAAAGTGCCAACCGCATTACGCTCCTGCGGGATGCCAACAAAGACGGAAAACCGGAACTCCGGGAGGTCTTTCTGGAGGGCCTCAACCAGCCGTTCGGGGTGGTACTGGTTGGCAATACCTTGTATGTTGCCAATACGGACGGCGTGCTGAAATTTCCGTACCAATCCGGCCAAACCAAAATAACCGCCAAAGGTACCTCGATCCTGACGCTGCCCGCGGGCGGTTATAACAACCACTGGACACGCAACCTGCTTGCCAATGCCGATGGTTCCAAGATCTACATTTCGGTGGGTTCGGGTAGCAACGTGGCAGAACACGGAATACAGAATGAGGTGCGCCGGGCGAATATTCTCGAAATTAATCCCGACGGCACCGGCGAGCGAATCTTTGCCAGCGGACTCCGCAATCCGGTCGGCATGGATTGGGCACCGGGCACAAAAACGCTCTGGGCGGCTGTCAATGAGCGCGACGAACTGGGCGACGAACTCGTTCCTGACTACATCACCAGCGTAAAAGAAGGCGCTTTTTACGGCTGGCCCTACGCCTATTTCGGCCAGCACGAAGACCCCCGCCGAAAAGGTGAACGGCCCGATCTGGTCAAGAAAACCATCGTCCCCGATGTGCCCGTCGGCTCCCATACGGCTTCGCTGGGACTGGCTTTTTACGATAAAGATGCGTTTCCCGAAAAATACCGCAATGGCGCTTTCGTGGGTCAGCATGGCTCCTGGAACCGGTCGGCCTTTTCCGGCTATAAAGTTATTTTTGTTCCTTTTCAAAACGGAAAACCCAGCGGAAAACCGGAAGATTTCCTGACGGGTTTCATTGTCAATGATACCGACGTAAGCGGTCGCCCGGTTGGCTTGTCGGTCATGCCCGACGGTTCGCTGCTCGTGTCCGACGATGCAGGAAACCGGGTTTGGCAGGTCAGTGCAAAACGTTAATTTCGTGTTGCCACGATTGGATACCGTGGCAACACGTTTAGGCCCCAGTTCATTATCCTGATTGACAGGAAAGTTGCAACAGACCGCCTGATCCGGTAATCGTTCCGGATCTCTGCTCGGTTGCAGCCCTGCTTTTTGTACCATTTTCCGGTATTTTTTCCAGTTGGGACAATACCACTACAAATTGGTACAATTACGGGCGTCTTTTGTGGTTGTCCCGGTTACCTTTGTCGCATCACACGATAATCCGTACCGGACAAACCACTCGACTTGTACAGCATGAGCTTCCAGAACAAAGTAACCATCATTACCGGTGCTACAACCGGTATCGGAAAAGCGACCCGCGAATTACTGACCGGGCAGGGTGCCATCGTTTACAACCTCGATGTTCAAAAACCGGGCGACGATGATCGGGCGGGGGAGTTTATTTACTGCGATGTCCGCAAAAAGTCGGACATCGTTCAGGCCTACCAAACCGTTATGAACCGGGAAGGCAAAATTGACATGCTGTTTGCCAATGCAGGCATCCACCTGTTTGCCTCGATGGAGCAAACTTCCGATGAACAACTCGAAGACCTGATTGCCATCAACATTAAAGGCACCTTTTTTACGGTTCGGGAAGTGCTGCCTTACATGAAAGCGCAACGTAAAGGCAGCATCGTATTAATGGGATCCGATCAGACTTTTGTCGGGAAAGGCAGCAGTTCGGTGTATGGAATGACCAAAGGCGCAACCGGCCAGCTGACCAAAAGCACCGCCATCGACTACGCCCCGTATAACATTCGGGTCAACTGCGTCTGCCCCGGAACCATCGACACGCCCTTGCTTCATAAAGCCGTCACGCATTTTGCGTCTGTCAATGCCGTCGAAGAAGCGGGTGTTTATGAGTCCCTGGACACGATTCAACCGTTGGGGCGGATTGGAAAACCGGAAGAAATTGCCCGTGTAGTTGCCTTTTTGCTGTCGGACGAAAACTCCTTCATGACGGGTAGCCTGGTGAGTTCGGATGGCGGGTATGTTTGTCAATAGCCTCGAGATTTTCAGATACGGTATGAAATCGACAAATTCTGTTTACCGCAACGAACCCGTTTCCAGAAAGGAAATGCTTCGCATTCTGGCAGTTACCGGTGCGACGCTGGCAACCGGCGGGTTGTCGGCTTTTTCATCTCCTGTTCAAACCACCATGCTCAACCGTCTTATTCCTTCCACTAAAGAAAAGCTTCCGGTTGTCGGAATCGGAACCTGGCAGACGTTCGATGTGTCCGGAACAGCGGCCCATTCCGAACTCCTCCAAACGCTCAAAGCGGTTCATACTGCCGGGGGCAAACTGATCGATTCGTCGCCCATGTACGGGCGTTCGGAGGAGGTGGTGGGCACGCTAACGGCGGAATCCGGTCTGCAAAACCAGTTTTTTTACGCCACCAAAGTCTGGACGCGGGGGCGCGAAGCCGGTATTCAGCAAATGGAAGATTCCATGCGGAAAATGAAACGGTCGTCGATCGATCTGATGCAGATTCATAATCTGGTGGATTGGAAAACGCACCTCGAAACGCTGAAAGCCTGGAAAGCGGCCGGTAAAATCCGCTACATCGGCATCACGCATTACACCGATTCCATGCACGATGAGCTTGTTGAGATTATCTCGAAAGTCCCGCTCGATTTTGTTCAGTTCAACTACTCGATTCTGGCCCGGAACGCCGAGAAAAAGCTGCTGCCAGCCGCTCAGGACCGGGGTGTCGCCACGATCATCAACCAGCCGTTTGCCGAAGGGCGATTGTTTTCGCTCGTAAAAGGCAAAGCAGTACCGGCCTGGGCCAACGAAAATGACATGACCAGCTGGGCGCAGTTTTTCCTGAAATTTATCCTCTCCCACCCCGCCGTCACCTGCGTCATTCCCGGTACCAGTGATCCCCGCCATGCTGCCGACAACATGCTGGCCGGTCATGGTCGCCTGCCGGATGCGGCTTTGCGCGAGAAAATGGCCGGATTGATCCGGACTCTGTAACGTACCCACGGACTTTAGTCCGTGAGATTCTTAAATTTCCGGAATATCACCCTTGATCAGGACTTCGCGGACAAAAGTCCGGGGTCCGTTGTCCGAGCATGGACAAAATCTGTACGATTCCGGACAAGCAAACTTTCTAAAAACCGCCCGTTTCATCTCCAAAAGCCATTTTTTCTTTCTGGCACTCTATTTGTTTTGCAAAATTACAACTAATCGTACGACTGGCGTAAGACCATGCGAAGATCCTTTCTGGGAGAATTTGAAGAAATCGTTCTGCTGGTGGTGGCCGCTTGCCCGGAGGAGGCTTATGGAGTTACCATCTGGGAGGACGTTCAGCAGCAAACCGGGCGATCCATCACCATGAGTGCCGTTCATGCTACCTTGTACCGGCTGGAGGAAAAAGGCTTTCTTTCATCGCTCCTGGGTGGCGCAACCGCCGAACGGGGTGGACGGCGCAAGCGGTATTTTGCGCTGACGGATGCCGGTGTGCGGGCGTTGCAGGATATTCAGGAGGTCCGTAGCCGGTTGTGGCAGGCCATTCCTCCGGGAAAGTTTCAACTGATACGTTAAGAATGACTGCATGAAAACGACTCCACCCCGCTGGGCCGACCGGCTTTTGGAAACCTTCGTGGCCCCTCATCTGCTGGAGGATGTGCAGGGCGATTTGCACGAAGTGTTTTATAAACAGATCGAGACGGACGGACTTTTCAGCGCCCGCCGTGAATTCGTGTGGGCGGTATTGAATTATCTGAACCCCTTTTTTTTGAAGCGAAAACCGCAGCCGAATGCTTTCCCTGAACAGTCAAACCCAACAAATACGAGCATGATCCGTAATTACTTTAAAATTGCTTTTCGCAATCTGGTTCGCAACAAAACCTACGCCAGTATCAACGTCTCGGGGCTGGCCCTCGGGATGACCTGCGGGATTCTGATTTTTCTGCTGGTCAATTACCACCTGCATTTTGATAATTTTCACCCCAATTCCGACCGGATTTACCGCTTCGTGACGGAGCAACACCGCGAAACAACCAGTTATACCTACAGCGTTCCCAACCCGTTCGGCAAAGCATTCCGCAACGATTATACCTTTGGTGAGAAGGTAGCCCGGGTTGCCACTGCCGACGATGTGGTCCTGACGATTAAGAAGGGCCGGGAAATCCGAAAGTTCAAGGAGGGTGAAACCGTGGCTTTTGCCGAAACCGACTTTTTCGACATTTTCAATTTTCCGCTGCTCCAGGGCAACCTGAAAACGGCATTAAGCGAACCAAATACTGCCATTCTGACGCAGAAAATGGCAAGAAAGTTTTTTGGCGATGCCGATCCGATCAACCAAACGTTTCGACTGGACAACAAAATAGAGTTCAAAGTAACGGGGGTGTTAAAGGATTTACCCATCAATACCGACCGCAAAACCGAAGTTTATCTGTCGTACAACACCCTGAAACAATACAACGAATGGATGGCCAGCGACGATTCGTGGGGTGGCATCCGGAGTTCTATGCAGTGTTTTGTCCGGCTCCGGCCCGGTATTTCGCCCGCGGAGGTTGAACAGGTACTCCCCGCCTACGTGAAGAAATACCGCCCTACCAACAAAAACGTCCACCATTACAAGTTGCAACCCCTGGACGATATTCACTTCAACGCCCGCTATGGTGGCGTCATCACCAAAACCAATTTGTGGGTATTGGGCTGCATTGGCCTCTTTCTGATCTTCACTGCCTGCGTCAACTTCATCAACCTGGCCACGGCCCAGGCCCTGAAACGTTCCAAGGAAGTGGGTGTTCGGAAAGTGCTGGGCAGTTTTCGCGGTCAACTTTTCTGGCAGTTCATTGCCGAAACCGGATTGATAACGGCCCTGGCCATTGTGCTGGCCTGCGCGGTATCCGGGTTACTGCTGCCTTTCCTGAACGACTGGTTTAAGGTCCAGATCGCCATCAATCCCATTGCAAACTGGCAACTTCTGCTGTTCCTTCCATTGCTGGCTCTGGTCGTCACGTTCTTTGCCGGCTCCTATCCGGGGCTCATTCTGGCCGGTTTTCAACCGGTAACGGCCCTGAAAGGGAAAATTTCGCAGCAAAACATCGGGGGATTCAATACCCGCCGAATGCTGATTGTGGGACAGTTTGCGATTTCACAGGTGCTCATTATTGGCATGATCGTCATTACCGATCAGATGCGGTATTCGACGCAATCCGATCTGGGATTCAATAAAGAAGCCGTTGTCATGCTGCCCGTCGCAACGGAGTCGAGCGTGCTAACGATGAAAACGTTGAAAGATCAATTTTCCCAGATTCCCGGCGTTCAAACCGTATCGGTTTGCCAGGCGGCCCCGGCTTCGAACGAAAATGTGTGGAATACATCCCCGAAATACGACAACCGGGCCGAAGATGAAGCCTTTAGTGTAAGCGTAAAAGCCGCTGACGATCAGTACGTTCCCATGTTCGAATTGAAAATGGTGGCTGGCCGAAACCTCTTTCCGGCCGATTCGGCGAAGGAGTTTCTGGTTAACGAAACGTTTACCAAAAAGCTGGGGCTGAAATCGCCGGGTGAAGTGATCGGAAAAATCCTCAGTTTAAACGACGGCAACACCAAAGGGGCGATTGTCGGGGTAGTTGGCGATTTCCACGACCGCTCCTTCCACGATGACATCAACGCCGTTTGTATCGCGTCAGCGCCTGATTTATACGGGCGTTACGCCGTTAAAATTAACATGGCGACCGTAAAATCCACGCTCGCGGCTCTGGAACGAACCTGGAGTGCCATGCATCCGAACCAGGTGTATGACTATCAGTTTCTGGACGAACAGATCGGAAATTTTTACGAAACCGAAGAGCTTATGCTCAAATTGATTCAGTCCTTTGCCGCCATCGCAATTTTTATCGGTTGTCTGGGCTTATACGGTCTGGTTTCGTTTATGGCGGCCCAGAAGACCAAGGAAATCGGCATTCGGAAAGTGCTGGGCAGCAGCATCGGAGCGATTCTGTGGATTTTTGTCAAGGAGTTTTCGCGCCTGATTCTGATTGCCTTCATCGTAGCGGCTCCAATTGCCTACTACGCGATGAGCAGCTGGCTCAAAAACTTCACTTTCCGCGTCGATTTGGGAGTAGGTATCTTTGCCTCCGCCATCGTGGGCACGTTTCTGATTGCGTTTATCACCGTCGGTTTCAAATCCATCAAAGCCGCCCTGATGAATCCAATAAAAGCACTCCGCACGGAGTAGATGTCCGTTCCAATCTTCCGGGGTTGCCAACGCGCCAGATTACGTTTAAACCGGTTGTAGATCCGGTAGCTAAGGCCGATAGCCGATCCGTGCCCCGCCTTCGAGGGGATTTACGGATCGGCTATCGGCTATTTTTCAGGTAGATTTGGCGGTTTTCCCATGAAACTACCTGATAAACAAAACAGGTACTACTACGCTGTTTACGAATACGTTATCTGCCTACTTTTGAGGAGTTAACCAACAAAAAAACAGCTTATGAAAACCCTTCAGTATTTTTGCATCATGATCGTTTGTTGTGTTGTATTCTGTTCCTGTAAGACAACGTATATTCTAAGATCGACCTTTGAAAGTGATGCCATTAATGCCCTTCCCAACAAGACCTTGCCGGGTGATCCCAGTGGAGACGCCCTCGAATACAGTTCGCAGCTGGAACCCCGGCTGAAGGTGGTGTCACTGGCCGGAAAGAAGTCGCTTCAATTCAGCCAGTCAACCGCACCCGGTCTTACGGCTTTCAACCAATGGATTACTTTCAGGGGAGTTTCCACTGATTTTACGCAGACGGTCTGGTATTACTATACAGCCACGCAGAAGAGCGCCACTGGCGGTTATGTACTGGTGGAGGTGGCCGATGGCTCGGCGGGGATCATTGCCCGGTTAACCATTAACGCCAATGGCGAGGTGTCATTGTTACGCAATTTAACCACGCAGGAGCAGGAGGTCATCGGAACCATTCCCGAAGGCGTATCGCATACCGTGATTTTTACGGTCAACATGGCTGCCAGCAAATACAACGTAACCATCCTGAAAAGCGCCGGTGAAACCATCACGGCAACGGACAGAACCGTCGTATTGGGTAAGGGAGTAGCCTACGCCAACCCGGCGCGGCCAACCCTGAATTTCCGGTATGAGAACGGCGAAACCAATGCCCGGCAATATAGCATCGACGAGGTCACGATTTCCCGGGAAAAGCCTAAAATGTAGGTTAGGTTTGGCTACCATTCCAGCGTCAGCGAAACCGGACGCCCTCATTTTAACAACAAAACCGGCCTTAAAGCCGGTTTTGTTGTTCTTAAACTTCTTCTTCGTGTAATTCTTCGCTTTTGCGCCTGACCGGTTTTTCGGGTTCCGGCAGTGGCTGGAGCGGATGATCTTCGTAGGCCGAATTGTCGACGGCTTTAAAGCGCGACATGAACGAATACATGGCCGGAATGACAAAGAGCGTCAGCGCCAGGGAAAACATGATACCGCCCACAATTACAACCCCGAGCGGGATACGGCTTTTGGCAGCCGCCCCAAGTCCCATGGCGATTGGTAAGGCTCCAAAAGCCGTTACCAGACTGGTCATCAGAATCGGCCGGAGACGCAGCGCCGAAGCTTCGATGGCGGCTTCTACTTTGTTCAGCCCTTCTTTTCGTTTCTCGTTGGCGAATTCCACGATCAGAATCCCGTTTTTCGTCACCAGGCCAACCAGCATGATGATGCCAATCTGCGAGAAAATATTGAGCGTCTGATTAAACATCCAGAGTGACACAATGGCACCGGCAATGGCCAGCGGAACGGTCAGCATAATGATAAACGGATCGGTAAAGCTTTCAAACTGAGCGGCCAGAATCAGGTAAATCAAGACCAGCGCCAACACGAAAGCAAACATCGTATTCGATGAACCCTCGGCATAATCCCGCGATGAACCGGCCAGGGCCGTCTGGAACGTGTCGTCGAGGGTACGGGCAGCAATGGCCTGCATGGCTTCCACACCGTCGCCAATGGTTTTGCCCGGAGCCAGACCCGCCGATACGGTTGCCGCTTTAAACCGGTTGTAGTGGTACACCTGGGGCGGACTGGATACTTCGGCAAACTTCACCAGGTTATCCAACTGAACCAGATCACCCACATTGTTGCGGACGTAGAAAGACGCCAGATCGACGGGTTCATCACGATCATCGCGCGATACCTGACCGATCACCTGATACTGTTTTCCGTTCATGAGGAAATACGCCAGACGCCGGTTGCTCAAAGCCAGTTGAAGCGTCTGGGCCACATCCTGAACCGACACCCCCAGGCTCGTGGCTTTCTCCCGATCGATGGTGATGTTCAGTTCCGGCTTATTGAATTTCAAGTCGACATCAAAACCCTGAAAAGTCGGATCCTTCTGGACCTCATCCATAAACTTCGGCAGGTTCTTCTGTAATTTCTCAAAACTCAGGTTCTGAATCACAAACTGCACCGGCAGACCACCGCCACCGCCACCACCACCGCGTCCCACCTGAATGGTTTGCTCCTGCGTGGCATTCATCCGCGCTTCGCTGAAGTTCTTTAAATTTTTGCTCAGGTAATCGGTAATGTCCTGCTGCGACCGTTTCCGGTCTTTGGAATCGACCAGGTTGAGGGCTACGAAACCCGAATTGACGGCACCAGCGCCCGAATTACCGGGTGCAATCACGCTGAAGGTAAAATTGATTTCCGGAATCGAGTCCAGTACAAACTGATTGACACGATCCGAAATCCGGCTCATGGCTTCATAACTCGTTCCTTCCGGTGCGGTAATCGGAATCCGGACGCGGCCCCGGTCTTCCAGCGGTGCCAACTCGGATTTCAGCGTCGACCCAATTCCGAAAATCAGGGCGATACAGACGGCCACCAGACCAAAGGCCCAGCGACGGCGACCCATAAAAGAAGTCAGTGCAGAGCGGTACGAATCATCCAGCCACTGGTAGAAAGGTTCGGTTTTCCGGTAAAACCACGACCCTTTTCCGTGGTCTTTGCTCACCAGCTTTACGCTCAGAACGGGCGTCAGCGTCAGGGATACAAAAGCGGAAATCAAGACCGAACTGGCCACAACCACCCCAAACTCCCGGAAAAGCCGCCCGGTAAATCCCTGCAGAAAGATCACCGGCAGAAACACAATGGCCAGGGTGGCGGAGGTTGATATAACGGCAAAGAAAATCTCTTCCGAGCCTTCTTTGGCCGCGCGCTTCAACTCCATACCGCCTTCAATTTTCTTGAATATATTCTCCGTTACCACAATCCCGTCATCCACCACCAGACCCGTTGCCAGAACGATCCCGAGCAGGGTTAAGACGTTGATACTAAAGCCGGAAATGTACATCACGAAAAAGGTACCGATCAGCGATACCGGAATATCGATCAGTGGCCGGATGGAAATCAGCCAGTCGCGGAAGAAGAGATAAATCACAATGACCACCAGCACGAATGCCAGAATAATGGTCTCGCCCACTTCCTCAATCGACTTCCGGATGAAAATGGTCCGGTCGATTCCGTTCCGAATTTTAATATCGGGCGGCAAATCCCGCTTGATATCTTCCAACCGTTTGTTAAACTCATCCGCAATGGCTACGTAGTTGGCGCCGGGCTGAGGAATCATGACCAGAATGGCGCCCGAAGCGTTGTTCTGTTTGGCCGCCGACTCTTCGTTTTCCGGCCCCAATACCGCATAGCCCACGTCTTTGAAACGAACGATCTGATTGGCCGTCTGGCGAAGAATGAGGTTGTTAAAATCTTCCTCGGTGGTCAATCGGCCCGCGGCTTTAACGGTTAATTCCGTATTGTTTCCGTAGATTTTTCCACCCGGCAACTCCACGTTCTGGCGGGTCAACGCATCCTGAATATCCTGAGCGGTCAGGCGGTAGGCCGAAAGTTTGCTGGGGTCGATCCAAAGCCGCATGGCGGGGCGTTTCAGACCAAAGATCATCACCTGACTCACCCCCGGTATGGTTTGCAGGCGTTCCTGCAACACGTTCTCGGCATAATCCGACAACTCCATCGGATTGCGGGTCGTGCTCTGAATCGGCATGAAAATGATCGGATCGGAGTTGGCATCGGCCTTGCTCACCACCGGTGGTGCATCGATGTCCTGCGGAAGCTGTCGTTGCGCCTGAGCTACTTTATCACGAACGTCGTTGGCGGCCCGTTCCAGGTCGGCTCCGAGTTCAAACTCAATGGTGATGTTGCTGCTCCCGAGGGCGCTGTTCGACGAAATCGTCCGAATTCCTTCAATACTATTGAGGGATTTTTCAATCGGTTCCGTAATCTGCGATTCAATGATTTCGGGGTTGGCACCGACGTAGCTGGTCCGAACCGAAATAATCGGCGGATCGATGGCCGGGTACTCGCGAACGCCCAAAAATGTAAAGCCGATGACACCAAACAGAATGATGACGATCGACATAACCATGGCGAAAACGGGTCGCCGAAGGCTTAAAGAAGGTAAACTCATAGGATTAGCTCGTTATTACATACTTGCACTGTTACCGGCCCCGGCCCCTTTTTCGGCCTGACTTTGTCCTGTCAACTTATCAACCTTCGTAATTTTAACCGGCGAGTCGGGGCGTAGAAAGATCAGACCGGTTGTCGCAACGGTATCACCCTGCTGCAACCCCTGGGTAACTTCAACCACACTGGCATTCCGTAATCCAATTTTAACATCTTTGAAAACCGCCTTTCCGTTTTCAATAACAACGACCTGGCTCCCACGGGTTTGCGGAATAACCGACTGGGTTGGTACCACCAGCGCCCGCGAGTTGTTGATGACCAGACTTACCTTGGCAAACGTGCCGGGGCGCAAGTTGGACGAGTTATTATTCACACGCGCCCGAATGCGCAAATTCCGGGTTGCTTCCTCCACGCCCGGCTCGATGGCGTATACCGATCCGTTGAACGTTTTATCCAATCCGTCGATCTGAAATGAAATAACGCTTCCAATTTTTACGGAAGGACTGTATTTCTCCGGAACCGAAAAATCGAGCTTCATGGAATTGGTTTGCTGTAATCTGGCAATCAACGTATTAGGACTCACCACCGCACCCAGACTCACGTTCCGTAAACCAATGGTTCCAGAAAAAGGTGCCCGGATTTCGGTTCGGCGCAGAGCGGCCTTCGTCACCTCAATGTCAGCCAGCGTTCCTTTCAGATTCGTAACGATTACATCATATTCCTGTTGACTAATACCACCGCGCTCCAGCAATTGTTTATTCCGTTCTTCAATTCGGCGGTTATTTTCTTCCAGTGATCTTAATTTCAGCAATTGTGCCTGTAAATCACCGTCGTATAATTTCACCAAAAGGGTCCCCTGACTCACCGAGCGCCCTTCCTGAATGTTCAGTTGAACGATCCGGCCTGAAATTTCGGGGTAAATATCCACTTGCTCAGCGGCAATCAGAGAGCCCGTTGCCACCACTTCATCCTTCAGGTTCTGGGAAGTAACCACGAAAACATTGATCGAAGTTGGCCCACTATTTCCCTTGCCGCCCGCCTGTCCGGCAGGAGCACCTCCCCGACCGCCACCGCCAGATCCGCCCGGTTGCTTTTTGTAAAATTTGTTGTAATAAATGATGCCTCCTAAAACCAGCACCACCAATACTATCGCAATCCACCTTTTCACAGAAATAAATTGTTGAATCGGACGCGGCATTGCGCCCATTGAGAAAGTAACATCAAACTGCGAGCTTACTGTCGGAATCTGATTTTTCAGCTAACTTAGCACCGAAATTACTCCATTACAACAAGCCATGACAGTTGAAGAATACATTAATCGACAAACACCCGAAATTCATCGCCTATTAGACCAAATACGTCGATTAATCTTTGATGCCTCTCCAAAAGTTCAGGAAAAAATTAGCTGGGGCGTGCCTTTTTATTTTCATAAAGGACATCTGTGCTACCTAAATCCCCTCCGAAGTCCGGAAGTCGCCGTTGATATTTGCTTCCTGAGAGGCTACGAACTGGCCAATGAACAGGGCGCACTTGAAGGCCGGGGACGCCGAACCGTCAAGTCATTGATTGTCCAGGCCGATCAGGTAAATGAAGACCTGATCCGGGAATTGTTGCAGGAAGCGATTTTACTCAACGAAACCTCGAAGGAAAAACCGGCTATTTTTCATAAAAAACGCGGTTAAGACCGGTTGATCCGGTTCGTCATCAAAAAAGCACCGCAGATCTACGGTGCTTTTCTGAATCGGGGCCGCTTCGCCCAGTCCGGAATCCCTGCCGTTCATCCATGGCCAGTTCAAAGTTCCTTAACTACGGGCGCTACTCCGCATTTTGCAGACCCCGCCGAATGGCTTCCTCGACCGGATTGTAGCCTCCTTCCGAGCCCTCAATGTTGAGTTCGTTTCTGGTAAAATCAGCGACGGCCGGGTTACTGGCTGAGCCTTCCCGGTTCAACTCATTTCGGATAAACAATGGCGGCTGCGCTAAAAATCGGGGTTCTTTGCCGTGGTGGGGCTGGGCAGCATGAACCAGAAAAGGGTGGCACAGATAAACCGTACCGGCCTTGCCCGTTGCCATCGTCACGTCTCTGTTTGGCAACCCCGCCAGTTGCTGGGCCATTTCCATGAATGAAAGACCGGCTTCACCGGCCGGTTTCAATAGCCGCGCCACGTCCCGATGCGATCCTACGGAAATTCTGGTCGGGGCGTCTTGTTCACCACAATCCGAAAAAAGGAACAACATAAGCAAAGCCCGGCCTCTCGACCGTACATTGATCCGCCACTCCCAATAGTTGGACGGATCACTGCCCGGAAAACCGGCGTCTACGTGCCAGCCCGTATCGCCCGTATCTTCTTTTGACGGAAAACGAACCGGAAAAGTGCCCAGACTCCTACAGGGAATCCACCTTCCCCGACCAACCAGCTGGTCAAAAGCCCGATGGAGAAGGGCCGTATTGGCGGCCTGCACAAAAGGCTCCTGCGAATACATGCCCAGCCGGATCACCGGTTTAGTCCAGGTTGCAGAATCATCCGGATCACAATCCAGATCTTTCCAAAGAATGTTTCGTACTTCCCGGGCAATTTCTGAGGAAAAAGCATTATCGATGCGAACAAAACCATCCCGGATAAACTCGTCGATTTGTTTTTGATTCAAAACGTCTTTCATAAGTGGTAGTCAAACCAATTGAATGTGAGGATCTTCTGAAGAATCGTGCGGATGCGGGCGAACCAGCCAGCGCACCCGGAAAAGTGCAAAGCCAAGTAGCCCGGCGCAGAAAAACCGGCTCCGGCCTTGATTCAGCGCGTAATCTGACGATAAAGACAATAGGGAAACGGGCCTCCAAAAAGGCAGGATGTCAGAGCGACATTCGAAAGGAGTCTTACAGCGTTGGTGCCATTCTCATGGGGGCAAATTTCTGTCAAAATTTCAACTTTCCCAAGAAATGGAACGATAAAGCGGTTTTCGGTTACCGGCCACACAGCTTGCGGTAATCACACCATTCGCAGATCTTTTTATCACTGGTTTTTTGAAAAGGCTGGGTAGGATCGAACAAATCGGCAATAATTTTCCGGAGATGCCCTTCCGTTTGGCTCACGAACTCTTCCGGCGTTCCCAAATACAGCTTGTTTTCCATAAAACCGCCTTCCAGGTTTCGGAACGAATAAAAACCGGCGACAACTTTGGTCGTTGTGCCATCGATCCATTCATTGCCAAACTGCAATCCCTTGTTTTGCAGCATCTTTTTATAGACCAGATACTGGTAAAGCCACAACTGGCGCGCCTTGTCTTTCTGCGCATCGCTCAACAGGAGTTCCATCGTTCTGACGTCCGCATCCCGGGCTTCGATCTTCCCGGTTTTGTAGTCGGCTACCCGAATCAACATCGAACCGTCCGGCTGGCGAATCCGCTCGACCCGGTCGATTTTCCCGGCAATCCGGATGCGTAACGGCCCCATAGACGTTTCGACCTCCAGTTCGGTATCCCACTCCTCTTCCGTTTGCAAAACCTCCAGCGTAGTCCCGTATCGTTCGATCTGCAAGCTGTTGAAACGCACCATCAGGTCTTCGGCAACCCGGTACAACAAGCGGTTCATGCCCGACTCCGTGACCCGATTGACAAACGTTTCTTCGTATTTTATCTTCAGCTTTTCAATCACCAGCTCGGTCGTTACCACCTCCCCGATCATTCGGTGTTCCTGGTCGAGAGCCTCCAGGGTGTTGTGAATCCACTGGCCAAATTCGGCCGCATCCATGTCGTCGCTGACTTCGTCATCTTCCGGCATGTTGATCACCCGGCTGAAGTAATATTTGAGCGAGCAGCTCATGAAATTATTCAGCGACGTCGGATATATCCCGCCGAACACCCGGTTTTTTGACGGATTGAATTTACCCATCAAATCGTTCCGCAGCTTGGCCAGAATAGCCTCGCTTTTCGGAATTTCGAGCGTATCGAACGGCAGGAGTGCGGTCTTTTTATCAGCCGCCTGTCCAAAGCGCACGGTAGGGTAACTAATGGTCACCCGGCCGCCGGAAGCCGGAACCAGTTCGTGTTCAATCTGACGTATTAACCGGCTTTTTTCGCCCTTGCTCGTGCCGTAGGCGTCGGCCGACGTTACGTACAGCAGCGAAACCTGTTTCGCCCGTTGCAGCAGCCGGTAGAAGTGGTACGACATAACCGACTCCTGATCCTGATAAGTCGGTAGTCCCACTTCGACGCAGGCATCGAACGGAATGAGCGAATTGAGTTTTCTCGATTGCGGCAGAATGCCTTCATTCACCGACAGAATAATCAGGTGATCGAAGTCCAGCGCCCGGGTTTCGAGCATTCCCATCACCTGCAGGGCGCTGCCCCCTTCGCTTTCGAAGGGGATGCTGGTCTGGCGAATCAGTTCATACAAGAATTGCTTTAAACTCTTGATGGTCACCAGTTCATTCCGTTGTTCGCGTTCGAGCGTCGTTTCCAGTTGCCGCAGCAGGTTCTGAAATAAATACAGGTATTCGGTTTCGATCGCGTCCTGCTGGCGGGTATATACTTCTTTCAGAACGTCGATCAAGGCATAAAACTGACGAATAACGACCAACGGTTTGTCATCGGGCCAACGGCGAAACAGCACCTGAAACAGCGGATCGTTTTCCCCCATCGCTAGCAACTGTTTTTCGTCCAGATAAACGAGGTTGTCAGTTGTAATGGTCGCAATCGTTTTCTGAATAATCCGGGGTGAAGCGGCACTGGATGTCGATAAACCCGTTTGCTCATACTGCCGGATAAAGGGATGATTCAGCACTTTGACGACGTGCCGGTGATTGAATTTCGGGATAAAAACCGTGCCGCTACCGTCTTTTTTCTGAAAAGCGGCCACCGTTCGCTGCATTTCGAACAAGGCATCGATGAGCGTAAACAGGTTCGAATTCTGCAACGAAAGCCCCATCGTCACGTTCAGTTCCGTCACCGAACCGCCGAGCGAATACAATACCGGCAGCAACAACGTTTCGTCGCCCAGAATCAACGCCGTCGTGTCCGTATCCGGCTCTGAACCAGCCCGTTGCTGGTAGATTTGACTGGCTACTTTGGCCTGCATACTGGCGTTGGGTACGCCAATGACCTGAATGTGTTTGGGTGAGTCGGTGAGCAATTTTTCTTCCCAGGTCCAGGGGCCGCTCCAGCCGGCGGCTTTGTAACTCCGCAGCATCTTTCCGGCTTCCTGCCGTTTCGATTGCATGTAATACGTGTCGGTGTCCCAGAGCATCTCCGCTTTCTGCGCCTTCACCAGCGTTTTGACGATCTGCTCTTCCGACCGGCTCAGGGCGTTAAACCCCACGAAATACAGTTTTTCGTAGGCCGGATTGTCACGCACCAACTCCTCGATCTGATCGGCCAGCAACCGATACGCCATGCCGCGATAGGCCCAGCCTTTGGCCAGCAGCCGCTCGTGCAGGGCTTCATAGGCGGTTTGCAGATTTTCGAATAATTTGAAATACCGCTGCGTGCCGACGGTTTCGAGTTTGGGCGTGCGACCGTCGGGCAGTTCGAGTCGCCACCGTTCGAGGGCTTTGGCCGCCGTCATGTAACTGAACAGCTCCGAAGGCGAAATCATGTACTGGTCGATGCGGTCGAAATCGGTAAGCAGAACACTCGCCCAGTTCAGAAAACGGCCAAATTCCAGCGATTCATCGATTTCCCTGAAGACTTCAAATAATTCAAACAGCAGACTTACCGGGTCGATCAGCAGCACGCCCGCACTCTGCATGATAAAGTCATCGACGGCCAGGACGTGGGGCGACAAAAACGGCGTATCGGCGTGTTGGCTAAGGTGTTGCTGAAAGGTAGAAACCGCCCGGCGGGTGGGCACAATCACCCACACGTTGTCCATCCGCGTTTCGTGGCGTTGGAAGATGTGCGTGGCAACCTGACTTAAAAATGACATTGACTGGTGCTGGATACAGGCTGTAATTCAGTATCCAGTTTGTTCGATTGAATATCCTTCCATCCCTTAAAGGCGACCTCGACACGGCATCATCCCGATTCAAAAGTCTCTTTCAGGGGGTTTAGGGATAAATGTATAGCCAAAAATACGTCAAAAATGACGGCTTTCCAACCCGATCAGTGAAACCGGTCGCCCCGAATTTCCAGCGTTTTCATAATCTGCGCTTCGGCTTCCAGCAGTTCCTTCCAGCGTTGCCGCACCTGCGCTTTTGGCCGGTATTCTTCCGCCAGTTCGATAAAATTGCGGTAATGCCCGGCTTCCGAAATCATCAGTTCGCGGTAGAATTTCCGTAGATTTTCATCCGTCAGATTTTCCGAAAGCAGTTTAAATCGCTCGGCACTCCGGGCTTCGATGAGGGCATTCAGCAGCAGTTTTTCCATCAACTGCTCGTTGCGGTCACTGGGTTTTCGCAGAATCTGTTGCAATTGAAAAACGTATTCGTCCCGGCGCGGACGTCCCAGCGGAATATTCCGTTTATGCAGTTCTTTCAAAACCCGCTGAAAATGGCCCCATTCTTCGGCCACAACCGGTGTCAGCACGTCGACCAGCTTCTGATGTTCGGGATACTGAACAATGAGCGAAATGCACGACGATGCGGCTTTTTGTTCGCAAAATGCGTGGTCGATCAGGATTGCGCCGAGGTTCATTCCGGCAATGTCCACCCAGCGCGGATCAGAAGGCAGTTCTAAACCCAGGGTTGTGATCATCGCTCCGTCAATTTCTCTTCTTCCCGGTCCCATCGATACGGCGAATCGGCGGTTTGGTAAAAACCGCCCAGCCAGCGTTCCACCGGGTTGAGCACCCGTCGGCCGGCAATCACGTCGGCACCGGCTTCGGTCAGACTCAGGCCGTCGTCGGTATACGCCCAAAGTTTGCCATTCAATTGGCGAATCGTTCCCGCCACGCTCAGATCCGTGATTCCATAAACGCGGTCCTGCTGCAAAAACCGCCCGATCAGACGGTCTTCGGGCAGGGGCCCTTCCATCAAAAACGCGGTGAGCAAGTGCTCGATCAGATTCAGGTTATTGTCGGTGAATGGAAACCGCTGCAAATGAAGAATCAAGGCGGTTCTCAGAAACCGCAAACGGCCGAAATCCGCATCCAGCAGGTTTTGAACCGCCAGCGGCTGTGGTCCGGCATACGCATTCCAGACCTGCACCGCCCGATCGAGTTCCTGACGTGTCAGCTCTTCGGCCTGTAAAAACAGGGTCGCCAGTTGGGCGCTGTTCAGTTGGCCGATGCCCTTAAAAAACGGCACTCCCGGAAAAGAATCGACCGAAACCAGTTTGATTTTAGTCGTTGCCAGCGGGTGTTGGGCCAGTTGCGCCAGCAGAAAAACGAGGTTGATCTGGCAGAATAAATCGTGTTCGAACCAGAGGTAGATTTCGTCATAATCCGCCGGATTGGCCAGTTTTTCAAATTCCCGGACCACCAGTTGATCATAATCGGCCGGCTGGTCAGCCGTTGCGTTGTGCCAGGCCCGGCGAATGTCCCAAAGTTCGGTTACGGAGCGCACATCCGCCTTGACGGGTCCTTCCGACAGGGCTTCCCGCCAGATAACCACGCTGGCCGGATCGGGTTGGCCCACGAGGTTCGATTCGGCAAATGCCCCGGCGGTGGCGTCGCCGTTGAGAATATGTACGGTTTTCACAGTCAGATTTAGTCGAATAACAACCAATGAACTCCAAACGAAATCGCCCGGTTGGCGGTTCGAAAATAAGGTGCACTGTAATAAAACTGATTGAACAGACCCTGGTTGGCGTTCGCCATTTTCACAAAAAGCCGCACCCGGTTGATCCGGAAATTGGCAAACGGTTCGGCCATGATGTAATCGCCCAGCCGGGTTTCATTTTGCAAATGATATTGCTGCGTGAGTGGCATGTACTGATCGGCGTAATAGGCGGATTTGTAATGAAACTGAAACCCTGCCAGCACGTACAACTTCTTGAATAACAGAAAATTATATTCCAGGCGCAGATTACCCAGTAAAGTAGGAATCCGCAGTACATCGCCGTTCGAAACCAGGGTATAATACGCCTGCCCCAGGGCCGTAAACTTCCCCGCGCTGAACCGAAATTCCAGACTCGTCCGCAGAATGCTGAACGCACTCGAAAGCTGTTGCGGAACCCCGGCCGTATCGAAATAAATATAATTTGTCAGCAGGTAATAATCCAGGCCGGGACTCAACGCCAGTTTTCCAAGCTTGACATTCAACTGACCATACGCGTGCTGCGTGCCGCGCAAATCAAACCGCGACGACAACCGGTCCTGGTGATCCCATTGGTACATATTACTGATATACCGGGTTTGAATCAGGGTTGGCGAGGCAAATACGCTCTCGTAACCGGCCGTTAGCAGCCGGCTTTCCAGGCGGCCCTGAAGCCGGAAATCCCGCCCGACCAAATACTCCACTTCGGCGGTTGCCCGCGTCAGGCTATCCGGGAAATAATACCCCAGCCAACCGCCCACAAACGTTTCGAGCCGGCTGCTTTTAAAGCTCGAATCCGGCAAAAACCGCCCTACATTGAATTTATTGGTATAGCCATAATACCGGTTTCGGAGCCAGGCGCGGTAATTGAAAGCCGACCCCCGGGTCGAAAACTGACCTTTTATCCCAATCTGATTCTCCAAAAGTCGAAAAAGCGTGGTTTGACGGGTTTCCAGCGTGTCGAAATAAACACGGGGATAGAAGGTCTTCCGATCCAGATCCGACCGAAAACCGGACGCCAATTCGGTGTCTGTAAACCGGTAACTCTGGGCCCGAAAGTCGATGGTATTGTAAATCTGAAACGCCGTATCGAGCACATACTGCTGATAAAGATGCAGATCGTTGCGGACTTCGTGGGATTTGGCGCCCGTCAAAACGGGTTTCCGTTCCAGATTGGTATTGGCCACCGTGCTGGTGTCAGATGGTTCGATGAGCTCGCCCTTGTCGACCGACCGGTGGTTGATGTTGTTGTAATGGGCCAGTAGCGTGTATTTATCGTTTCGGGAACGGTAATTGGTATGAACGACAAAATTCCAGTTTTCAGTCAGCCGCTGCGTGCCGGTATTGGTGGCCACCCGGGCGGGAAACAGATCATCCGACGTCATCCGTTGTAAATTAAATCCAAGGTTCCAGCGGGCGTGGACGTTTTGCGTAAAGTCGAAATTGATGATGTTTTGCCCGAGTCCGCCCAGCACCAGATCCATGTTGGTATACGGTGACCGGGTGTCGAAATACCGGACGGTTTGCGTCTGATAGCCGTATAAGCCGTAGGCGGAAAGACCCGTTTGCGAACCAATGCCGGGCGTCTGGTAATAGACCGGTCGCAAAGCCGTGCCCAGATACCCCAAATCGACGTAAAGATTATTGTTCCGGTTGACGTAGTTGGCCTGATGAATTCCTTCCAGCGTTGTATCGATCGCAAAAAGCGTTTTCCGGTTGTTGAATACATCACTTTCCAGAAAATAGCGTGTCGTTTTAGGACCGTAAATCATTTTCGTTGAGTCATCGAGAATGGCCCCACCGGCGTTGGCACCCTTTCCGCCCGTCGTCGTGGGTTGCCCGCCCGTCCGGTTGCCACCCTGGGGAAACTGCGGTATTCGGGTGGGCAGCTGCGCCGAAGCCGGACTGATAAACCAAAATAACAGGATACTTAAACTAAGTATATGAAGTCGGGTCATAGTGTCAGAACTGGGATTCCGCCAATTTATTGATTCGCGGTGATTACTTTTTGCGGTTATTAGGTTTTTTTAACAAGCGTAGTCGTCGGGTCAATCGCGTTCGTGCTTACGCGCCAGAACCATTTTCCGAAACTCCTCTTCGCCGTCCAGAAAGTTCACCTCAATCGGCAAGTACTGAAAAGTTGACCTATCGGCACCGGTTTCAGCCAGCAAGGGGGCCAGTTTTACAAAATCCTTTTCAGTGGTCAAAACCGTGCTCCCCGGCGGCAAGGCCCGGCGAATCCGTTCCAGATCACCGGCGGTGTAGGGGTGGTGATCGGCAAACCGCAGATGACGCACGAGCGAAAAATGCTTTCTGACGTAGTTCTCCAACGGTTCGGGTCGGGCAATTCCGGAAACCAATACCACCGGTTTTTGTATTTCGTTCCGGTCGTCCGGCTTCGACGTGGTGAAATCCACCGGGAGGCCGTACCGAATAGCGGTAAAAAAAACCGGTACATCTGCCCGCCCATAGGCCCGGATGTGTTCCCGGATCGTTTTTTGTTCCGCCAAATCCAGCTCATCGGGGCATTTGGTGACGAGCACCACATCCGCCCGTTGGGCCCCGCGCCGTCGTTCGCGCAACCGCCCGCCCGGAAAGGGCCGATCCCGATAAAACGGGCGGTTATAATCCATCAACAGCAAATTCAGGTGCGGCTGAACGGCCCGGTGCTGAAAAGCATCATCCAATATAACCAGCTGGAGATCAGGCTCCGCCAGCAATAACCTCGGAATGGCTTCGGCCCGTTTTTCTCCAACACTGACAATCACCTCGGGTTGATTCGGCAGGCGGATTTTCCCGTGTTTCCGATACAGCAGCAGGGGTTCATCCCCGACCGAATCGGCGGTATCTCCATCAGTGACAATCCGAAAGCCGCGCGTCTTCCGGCCATACCCCCGACTCAACGTAGCGATTGGACCGGCC
The DNA here is from genome assembly GCF_003858645.1 of Larkinella knui. Classification (GTDB taxonomy): domain Bacteria; phylum Bacteroidota; class Bacteroidia; order Cytophagales; family Spirosomataceae; genus Larkinella; species Larkinella knui. The sequence goes on from NZ_RQJP01000003.1 coordinate 236,176, forward strand.
TTTTTAAACACACTCACCAGGTAATCGACGTGTGGCGTTTTGCCGGTTCCACCAACGGTCAGGTTGCCTACACCAATGGTATAGATAGGCGGTCTTAATATGGTGGTAATATTCCTGTCATACAGAAAGTTACGTAGATCAGTAATACCGCCGTATAACCAGCTCAGTGGGTTCAGCAAATGCGTAAGCACTAAATTTTAAGTAATAATTTATTAACAAGCATATCCAGTAACACCCAAAATTACTACTTTTAATGGTGAATGCCCTCTCTACGCCCTTACTATGAGTCTCAAGGCCGATTTTTTGAAATACACACTGCATTTTACGTTCGAGGCCGGAACGTCACGAGGCATTTTAACCCAGAAAGACAGTTATTTTATTCGCATCAGCGACGACGAAGACCCGTCGGTGGTTGGGTGGGGCGAGTGCGCCCCGCTACGGGGGTTGAGCATCGATGACCGACCCGATTTTGCCGAACAACTGCGCCATACCTGCGAGTTGTTCAACCAGTTGGACCTTCAGCTTTTTCACTGGAACATCCCGATTGTTCTCCAGCTTATCAGTGATCGGTTGCCATCGATTCAGTTTGGATTTGAGACGGCGATGCACGATTACATCAACGGCGGACAACGAACGATTTTTGACACTGATTTTGTCACCGGTGCCAAAGAAATTCCAATCAATGGGCTGGTGTGGATGGGAAAGCCGGATTTTATGCGCCGACAGATCGAGGAAAAACTCGAAGCCGGTTATACCACCATTAAATTAAAAATTGGTGCGATTGATTTTCAGCAGGAATGCGCCCTGCTCGAATCCATCCGTTCCCGTTTCAGCGCTGATCAGATTACGGTACGCGTCGATGCCAACGGCGCCTTCAGTCCAACGGAGGCTCTGGAAAAACTCCATCAGCTGGCCGTTTACGACCTGCATTCCATCGAGCAACCCATCCGTCAGGGGCAACCCGAGCTGATGGCGGAACTCTGCCGCCAGTCACCCCTACCGATTGCGCTCGACGAAGAACTGATCGGTCACATGGAATATGTCGATAAAATGCGGTTATTGAAAAAGCTCCAGCCGCAGTACATCATCCTGAAACCCACGCTGTTAGGCGGATTCATTCATTGCACCCAGTGGATCGAAATTGCCAACCGGCTCGGCATTGGGTGGTGGATTACTTCCGCACTCGAATCGAACATTGGCCTGAACGCCATTGCACAATATACCGCCCAATTTAAAAACCCGCTTCCGCAGGGCCTGGGAACCGGACAACTCTACCGCAACAACATCGAAAGCCCGCTGACGATTGAACACGGTTTTTTAAAGACCGATCTTTCCAAGGCCTGGAATCTGGAGGTGCTGGCCAGCGGCCGGGGTGTTCGGATCGAAGGGTAATTCAGGCTGCTTTTTCCTGACGCAACGCACTCCACCAAATCCAGGCGATGTACAACGGCTGAAACAACAAGCGTGACCAGACATACCAGGGGGAAGCCGGTAAACCACCGGGCGGAGGTAACTGGTTGAGGGCCACATGGATGTTTGCAGGAAACATCAGAACCAGCAGCCCAATCAGTCCCCAGGCCGCCAGTCTCCGAAAACGGGGCAGCAACAGCCCCACTCCTCCGGCTATTTCGGCCATTCCGCTGATGATCACCAGGTGATGCGCGTAGGGTAGCCAACCCGCCACCATGTATTCCATTTTTTCGGGGGTCACCAGGTGCGAAATTCCAATCAGTGTAAAAGCCAGCGCTGCGGCTATGCGGCCTTTTCTGGCCGGCGAAGCCAGTTCCTGCCGGAAGGCGAAGCGGGAAATGAGCCAGAGAGCCGCCCAGAGCGATAGAAGTAACAGAAAGAAAGCCATAGTTTGGTCGAATGGTCTATGGCAAAAGTAGAACGGTAATTTCGGCGTAAAAATGACATAGGTTAGGAAATCACGGCATCACCTGCTTGCGGATCCGGCTCAAACTTTCCGGGTGGATTCCCAAATAGGATGCAACGGTTTTGACCGGAAGCTGCTGAATCAGAGCGGGTTGTTTTCGCATCAGATCCAGATACCGCTCTTCGGCGGTCTGGCTTAAAAACTGAATTTCGCGCTGCGTCCGGGCAATATACAGCCCCTCGGCCAGCAGCCGTCCGACTTTGTTGCTCTCGTCCCGTCTGGCATACAATTCCTGCAAAACCTGGTGAGGAATCCGGAGTGTTTTGGTTGGAAAGAGCGCCTGAATGAAGATCTGCGAAGGTTTTCGGGTTAGAAAAGACATGTAGGACGACACAAAATGGTCGGCAAACCACAAATCCAGGCACTTTTCGCGTCCTTCGTTCACAAAAAAAGAAGACGTTCCCCCTTCCAGAATAAAATACAGGTAATTTTCGACCTCCCCTTCCCGGATCAGAAAGCTTTTTTTGGGATATTCGGCGTATTCGAATGCGGAAATAAAGGGCTCCCACTGCTCCGGTTTCTGCCCGATGATACCGTTCATATACCGTTGAAGCCGGGCGAGGTAGTCTGGATTCATAGTTTTCAGACCCAATCAATTCCTTTTTTCAGCGAGCGCAGCGTTTCCGCTTCCCGACTACCCGGTTCGGGCTGGTAGTCATACACCCAGTTGGCTTGCGGAGGCATACTCATCAGAATGGACTCGGTCCGTCCGTTCGTTTCCAAACCGAATTTGGTACCCCGATCCCAAACCAGATTAAACTCCACATACCTTCCCCGGCGCAGCATTTGCCACGTTTTCTCGGTTTCGCCAAAAGGCAGATCCCGGTTTTTCCGCATGAAATGCGTGTAAATGGGCGCGAAAGAGTTGCCGATTTCCTGAACAAAGGCGAACAAAGCGGCCTTGTGATCGTCATCAGCCGGGCGCAGGTAATCGAAGAAAATACCGCCAATACCGCGGGTTTCCGACCGGTGGCGAATGAAAAAATAGTCGTCAGCCCAGGCTTTGTAGCTGGAATAATAGCCGGAATCATGCCGGTCGCAGGCGGTTTTTAACTGCTCATGAAACCAGCGGGCATCGTCGGCATCGACGTAATGCGGAGTCAGGTCGATACCGCCCCCAAACCAGCACTCGCCCGTACTGAGTTCAAAATACCGGACGTTCATGTGGATGATCGGTACCATCGGGCTGCGCGGGTGAATGACGATGGACACCCCCGTGGCGTAGAAATCAGCGGGTTGCGTCGTATTCATCTGCTTGAGCACCATCTCGGAAGCCGGGCCATGAACGGCCGAAAAAAGCACCCCGCCTTTTTCAATCACGGCGCCGTTCTGGATAATTCGCGTACGGCCTCCCCCACCCTCGGCACGTTCCCAAAGGTCTTCGTGGAAACGCCCGCTTCCATCGGTCTGTTCGAGGGCCTGGCAGATCCGGTCCTGTAATCCGGTAAAAAAATCAGTGATCGTTTGTTTATCGACAGCCATTCGGGGATGATGCGGTTTTTCGGGGGCAAAGATACACGGACCGTCGGACTTTAGGCCGGGCGATTCGTACTAAAAGGCTTCCACCTCAACGGACCAGGCACTCACGGACCCAAGGCCGGCGTACGTCATTCCGTAATTTTCAACGAAAATCGCACGGGCCGGGGCTTGTCAACCATCAACAGCAACCCCTGCTGAGTGAGTTGGTGGAGCAATTTGCTGGCCCGGTATTCGGAAATGTTGACCAGTTGGGCGTATTGCTTGGCGGTAATGGAGTCGGCTTTGCGCAGCGTCTGAATCAAATTGCGGACATTCGATGATTGCAACAGCTGACCATCGGGCGTGGTCTGGTTATTCAGAATCAGTTTGTTCGTCGGAACCGATTTATCTTTGGTCCGGACATAAATCGTACGCTTCCCTTTTTCGTCGATGGCATAATGCGGTTTCAGGTCACTTTCCGCCACTTCGATCAGAATGACTTGCCGCCCCACCTGGTCGATCACTTCGTAGCTCACCGAAATTGCCGGATCGATCAGAAAATCGGTGGCTTTTTCAATCTTTTGCATTTCGTACAATTCCGATTCGACTCCCGACACCCGCCCATCGTCCGACACCCCGATGATGAGCAAGCCCCCCGACGTATTGGAAAAAGCGGTCAGGGTGCGCGCAATGCGATAGGCGGTGTGGATGGTTGATTTAAACTCGAGCCGGGTTCCTTCGCCCTGGGCAATCAACTCGGTGAGGTTATAGCGCATACTCTCCTAAACTGGTTTATACCGGGATTTTGTTCGCCAATTCAAAAATCCAGGTGCCGCTCCGGGTGCGATTTTCTAGTATGGGTATCAGGCATTTATTCCACTAATTACAAAAAATCGCAGTTCATACGTCAAAATCTCCCCTTATTTTAAAATTTATCACCCTATATTTGATTGAGTTCACTATATAATGCGATAGATAATCCACATAAAGCCCGGTTGCATTTGCAGCCGGGCTTTGTAGTTTTTCCGAAAATTGGCCATTATTGCGTCCATTCTATCGGTACCTATCCGCACGACCGTGTACCGGTTGACTTTCCTGTTCAGCCGACTGCCGAAGCTGAACGCCAATCCATCGACTCTGATTCGTATGAAACGACTTTATTTGTGTTTTCTGCTAACGGCTGTTGCCTGTCAGCCAAGTAAAAATGATGAAAAAGACCAACCCAACGCCTATCGCGATCTGTTGATCGACCGGATGATCTGGAAAAAGAGCGAGGTTGCCAACCCGCAGGAAAAACCGACAAACCGGCATTGGTTTACCCTGACCAACACATCCGAAACGTATTTATACCGGCAAATCGAGGTGCGGTTTGATTATTTTGACAGCAAATACCACAAGATCAGCTCCTCAAAAACGACAATCGACAAGGCCCTCGGGCCACGGGAAGCCCTGTCACTTGGTGAAATTGAGGACGGTCCGGTTAATCCAACAGCCCATTCGGCAACCGTCACCGTTGTGAAGGCGAAGTCTGAACGGGCGAAGCCGGACTAACCGATCCGGTGGTCTGTCACTTTAAATACAGATTTAGAGCGTGTTTATTACTCCCTGACAATGAGTAAGATAAAAAATAATTAAAAAAATATCCCCAAAAAAAGGTGATAATTTCTACTTAGGCCCCTCTTATAGATGAAGGAATGCACTTGTATTTCCTTTTAATTAATAGAGATTGGTAAGTGGGACATCCCGGCCTTTTTGGCCGGGATTTGTTTTTAGGGCTGGCTTTCTGAAGCCCAACCGATTAATTTTGCTTAATAAAGTAGACAGAAAGTGGACAAACTATTTATTTAGTGAAATTTGCCAACCCGGAATAGTTATTAAGTATACTTGCCCACTTTACCATCATTCAGACCAAAAAGACTCCTGCGAATGCTGGTATTGCTTTTTTTAGTTGCGACTGTAAAAGCAAAATAATAGCTTTAATTATTAATTGAAGAAAATCCACCTTCATCCACATTTCTGAAGAATGGTACTTATCATAAACGGAACAAGAAAAGGCGTTGAATGGAAGAACTTGGTTTGCTTCCCGGATAATTACGAGGTGGCCTTTGACATCTTATCAAATTATGTAGCGGCCGGTTTAAAGCTATCGGAAGCGACCCTGAACGACGGAGGTTCGTTTCTGAATCTCCCCGTTCGCAGTTTTGACGGGCAGTCCATTAGCCCGCACCTCCAAAATCTACAGAAGGAATGGGAAGACGTTCTGGCCATCAAACCGGAACAAAGGCAAGCGGAGAAGAATAGCCAGTTTAAAGAATGGGACCGGCAGCTGATCACCTATTACGAAAAACAGATAGCGCGGGTTTACAGAAACCTGGCCTGCAACACCAAGGCGATGACAAAGGTTAATCAGCGCCGTGCGTCGGGTCTGGGATTGGAACATTATGAGTCAATGCAGCGCAAATACCTTCAATTGCTTAACCGGTATCAGACTTGCTACAAAAAAGCCCTTGTTCATCTGGAACACCTAGAGAGGCATCAGAGTCTGACGTAACCCGGAACACCCCATAGCCGTCCTTTTTTCAAAAACCGGTGGAAACTGGTACCTCTACCCGTTGATTGCATTGAGGTGATAAGCGGTTTTGCTAACTTTACTGATCTATGTCCCTGTTTATCTCCTCCCTGAATTCTGGCAGCAACGGAAATTGTTATTACGTCGGCAACGAGCAGGAAGCCGTTTTGATCGATGCCGGCATTTCCTGCCGTCAGGCCGAAACGCGGCTCCTGCGGCTGGGCCTGTCGATCCGGACGGTGAAGGCCATCTTTATTTCCCACGAGCATACCGATCACATCAGCGGCCTCTCCCAACTGGCCTCGAAGTATAAATTGCCGGTTTACATTACCGTCAAAACTCTGAAAAACTCCCGGTTATCGCTTGAGAGTGTTCCCGTCAACCCGTTTTTCGGGGGCATACCGGTCTGGATTGGCAACCTGTGCATCACGGCTTTTCCCAAATTCCACGATGCTGCCGACCCGCACAGTTTTATGATCACCTGTCAGGACACCAACGTGGGCGTATTTACGGACATTGGCGTTGCCTGCGAGCAGCTGATCCACCACTTTAGCCAGTGCCATGCGGCTTTTCTGGAGGCCAACTATGACGAAGATATGCTGGAACGGGGCCGGTATCCTTATTTCCTGAAACAGCGCATTCGGGGCGGCAAGGGCCATTTATCCAATCAACAGGCTCTCAACCTGTTTAAAGAGTACAAACCGGCTTTCATGAGTCACGTGCTGTTGTCGCATTTATCGAAAGACAATAACTGTCCGCAGTTGGTCCGGGATTTATTCCTCCCGCACCTCAATAGCACCGAACTGATCGTGGCTTCGCGCTCTGAAGAAACGCCGGTTTTCCGGGTCAGTGCCGCCCGGGAACTGGTATGATCAACCAGAAATACGACCCGTTTGCTACCTACCAGCGGAGGATGACATCAGTTTTGTCAACTCAGGGGGCTGGTTGCCACGGCACAACGTACTCATAAGCGGTTTTAGTTTAGCTTGAAAGGTGATTTTAACGGAATTCGTACAGTTTCTGGCGGAGATTTTCAATACGTCCCTTTATCCACCCGCGGAGCAGGGAGGTCTGTTCCACCAGTCCACCCCAGGCCAGTCAGGCCACCCCGTTCAGCGTGTGGGACTGGCACTCGAACCCTGGCCCGGACTTCCGCAATGGCTCGTTACCCACCGCATCGATACCCTCTGGCTACACCGCCCTTGGCGGCTCGACCTCTCTTTCCTTCCACCGAATACGGCGGTTCTGTATCACCATCTTCCGTTCGATGAACACCTGACGCTAGGGTATAACCGGTGGCTGGCAGAAGCCCTCAACCTGGCCGGAAAGCCCAAACCGCGCCTGGAAGTTATCGGCTACAAACAGATGCCGGGCTACCCTGACCGGCCAATCGGAATGCTGGGCCCGGCGTCAGAACTGGACTTCCGGGGCTGGTGCCATCGGGTGGTGGTCCAGTTTGGCGGGTATGAAGAGGCCCTGCCGGGAACGCAAACCAGACCGGGCCACCTGGCGGTTGTTGGAGCCATGAATACGGAGCTGATCCGGGAAGCTTCGGCGCGGGGCGCGGGTTTGTACCTGACGGGGCAGTATCGGAAATCCGCCCAAAAAGCAGTTGAAGAAACCGGCATTGGCGTTATTGCCATTGGCCACCGGCGGAGCGAGGAATGGGGCCTTCGGAAGCTGGCTCAACTAGTGGCGAATCGCAACGTCGCCATTGTGATGCCCACACCGGAATAAAACCGGGTATGCCGAAAAACCGCCTACGGACGACGCGCCTTGTTCCCCTCACCGGCCAGGTCGTCCACCTGTTCTTCAGTGTCCTATTATCCGGAAGGCTAATCAGGAAGTTCAACTAATCAACCAGCCGCTGAACCGCTTCCCGATCCATGTCGTCGCTGGCTTTCCTGATTTCGCTCCGGTCTAGCTGTATAGCAAGCATAAGCAGCCTAATGGCAGGAACCGGAACCATAGGATCAAAACCTGTTCGAATCAAGCACAAATTGACTTTTAAATTTACTAATCCCTGACGGGCAGGTCCGATTTGTTTCCAAAAAAGGAGCGTGTTTTGGAAGCAGATTGGGCGCACTTTTGTAAAAAATGTGGTGCTCTCCTACCAGTTTACCGGTATTTTCACGTGATTCATTCCCTGGTTTGCGGGATCGTGTTCAGATGCTGTATATTGAGCCCACAAAACGCAAAGCTTTATTTTCTGATGACCACAATGAAAAAAACCGTTCTCTTTTTCGGACTGCTTTTCCTGGCACTGACCGGAGCAAATGCCCAAACGTTTCGGGGTCTCGACAAATCGCCCATGGACATGGCCTATTACCCGGACGATTACGCCCACGACCGTAAATTTGCCCCCGCCAAAATCGGCACTGACAAGGCAATGGTGCGGATTGTCTATAGTCGTCCGGCAAAAAACGGGCGCGAAATTTTCGGAACCAAATTGGCCCCCTACGGAAAGGTCTGGCGGGCAGGTGCGAATGAAGCTCCGGAGATCAAGTTTTACCAGGATGTGACCTTTGGCGGCAAAAAAATAAAGGCAGGCAGCTATGCGCTGCTGACCATACCGAACGAAACGGAATGGACGATAATTCTCAGTTCCGACGTAGACCAGTGGGGCGCCTACAGCTACAACGAAGCCCTGGATGTGGCCCGGGTGTCGGTACCTGTGCAAAAATCGGATACGGTTCTTGAGAATTTTTCGATTCAGTTTGCCAAAAAAGATGCAAAAACCGCCACCATGTATTTGGGTTGGGATACGGTGTTGGTAGCGGTGCCGATTTCATTTTAAACCGCTTTTCGGGGACAAACCGGTGGTTTGTCCCCGAATTGATTCGGACTTCACTTTGCCATTTTTACGGCTATAGCAAAAATAAACCCTGTAAGTCAAGTATTTACAGGGTTTTGTGAAGTGAAGATACAGGGACTATTTTGATTAATAGTTGATTATTTTTTGGAATGGGTTTTTAAACTTCCTGAATTTGCAAAACTTCAGGCATTCCGTATTTGGTGCAAATAACTGCCTTCATTTAATCATTGTAGTTTTAAAAATTAAATCCGAAATGCAGCCCTGGCTCAGGCGTCCATTTGGGCCACTTGTCATCTTTTTCTTTAAAACCATCAGGCATTTCAGTGAAATAAGGACGGCCGGCAACACCAAGTGATGGCTCTATAAAAAACCGGTCCTTAAAGAGTTTAATGTGATAGCCAACTCGATACGTGTTGAATATAATAAAACCATCACCAACCTTATTACCATTTTCATTCTTATATGTTTGCCACATAGGCGCTACGTGTACTGCTGCGTAAAGACCTTTCCAAAAATACCTTTGATAAGCAAGGCCAAAACCATGTTCTCTTATGTAACCAGGAAATTTCTCTTCAGGTGTTCCGTATACCTTGTTATAAAAAGGATTAATACCAAGTGGCCAGGCATGTTTCCACGTTATTAGTTCGAGAGAAATTACATCTTTTCCTGTAATGCGATAGCCTAAATTAAGTTGAGCGAAGCCGGGTGGGTTTACCTTATCTAAATTACCCAATAAAAACATAGTACTACCAACGAACCACTTTTTGTAAGTGCTGTCTGTTTTAGCATATTGTGCTTTCAGTTGGAGCGTACTTGTCATTAGTAAGACAAAACCAATGAATAAAACTTTCTTTTGCATTTCTTTATTAATGGATAGTTAAACGATACTGCAAAAGTAGATTGGCGAGCTACCATCACTCGTTCACTTAAGTTAAGAAATGAAGTTATCCCTAAAATAATACACAGCCCACTTCTTTGAACTTACCTCGTAAATTCAACTACCTGGGCACTCACAGTTATCGTTCTTCTGACAAAGAAAGGAGCAAAACCACTGACGTGTTCCTCTGTCATCACGTTAATTATAGCTTTGGAACCATTCAGTAAGTTGGCTTTCTTCAGCATCGATGAATACGCATTTTCGTACAATTGCCTTTTTTTCATACCGCCAATTGCCAATACATAAGACACCTCCGAACTTCCGCTTACCTGATCAATTACCTTGAAGTTATTCCCACTTAAGTGAACCTCAGTGGCGTTTTGATTATGGTTGGTAACAAGGGCTGTGCCAATGCCACATGAACTAAGAAATGCCGTGAGTAATAACAACATGGAATAAAAGCCGATCTTTTTCATTGTAGTAATTAGTTATTGTTATACATGGATTAAAACTAAAATCTGAAATGCAGGACCGGCTCACCGATAAAGCACTTTTCCACATGTTGTCTTGTACTTTAAATTTTCCGGCATGTTGGTGCACACGGGAACTAAAGTACCCGAGATGGAAGGTTCAATAAAAAATCTATTCTTGAGGAGGGGAAGCTACTGCTGGGAGTTTTAGTATGTTGAAAGGTATCCGGTTAATTTCCCGATTAGGATACTAAAAGTTAAACCCAAAATGAAGCCCGGGTTCAAAAGGAAAGTAGTTAGGCCATTTATTTTCTACTAATTTAAAAGATTCTGGTGTGTTAGTTCTTACAGGCCAATAAGTTAGACCAATAGAGGGTTCAAAAAAGAACCGGTTTTTGAAAAATTTAAGCTGGTAACCCAAACGGAAGGTCAAATATAACGTGTATCCATTTCCAATCTTTTTATTATCCTCATCCCTATATTTTTCAAAAGCATTCAATGCATGAACGGATGTATAGACTCCTTTCCACCAAAAACGCTGGTATGCTACTGTAGGTGCAAGTATGCGTGCATGTCCAGGATAGTTTAGTCCCATTGCATCAAATGATGGTCCCCAAGGGATACCTATTGGCCAGGAATAAATGGATCTTTTAAATTCAAAGGAAACAACATTCTTAGGTGTTATCCTATATCCAAAATTTAATTGTATAAATTCAGGGTTATTTACTTTGGAAAAATTTCCTAACATCAAGAATGTACTCCCAACGAACCACCTTTTGTAAGTACTTTCTTGTTTTGCATATTGTGCCCTCACCTGTAAACGGCTTGCCAACACTAAGGCAAGTCCAATCCATAAAATTTTCTTTTGCATTTCTTTCTTCTTATGTGAAACGATACTGCAAAAGTAGATTGGCGAGATGCCCTCACTCGTTCACTTAAGTTAAGAAATGAAGTTGCTCTTTACTTTTTTTCCAAAATTCTTGCTCGTAGTCTGCTTAAAGATTGAGGTTTGATCCCTAAATAGCTCGCTAGTTGGTGTTGTGGCACACGTTGAATAAGATCCGGTCTATTTTGCAGTAAGTTCAGGTATCTTTGTTCGGGTGAAGAAGTCTTAAAATCGTCAAAATTGATTTGTTGTTTGGCTAACAATTCTTCCGACAAGATTCTACACATTAATTCAAACTTGGGAAATTTACTGTTTATTTCTAGTTCCATATCAGAATTTGAAACGGTAAGAATACTGTCTTCAACACAACTGATGAAATATTTAGAAGGAGCTTTATTGATAACACAATGAGGTGTTAAGGCGTCCATTTCTGTATAGAAACTTGTTGTTTTTTCTTCTCCGTCTATTAGGTAATAAATCCGAATACAACCTTTTAAAACAAAATAACTGTCTTTTGATTTCTGTCCTTCTTTTAGTAAAGTCGTCCCTTTCTTTACTGTGCGAAACAGGTCTAAAGAAAGTATTGCATTCTTCTCATCTTCTGTCAGAGAAATGTATTTTGATATAAAGTCAAATAGTATGTCGTGCATTGTTTTATAGGTTGTTACAATTGTCTTTTACACTTGCCATCGACTCATAAATATACGAACCTTTCGGTTTGTACAACAACATACTAACTAATAATCCATACCTACATCCGGGCCGAAGAAAACAGCCGCGACGGCACCGACACCATCGACATTTACAGCGCTCTGGTACTGACCTCCAACTACATTCCGGAAAACCCGATTTTCTTCAGCCACTGCCTGTTTGTGCCCATCACCGAACAGCAGAAAACCGACGAGCAGGTGGAAGCCTTCGCACGGTTCAAAGACATCGAGCAGGACGGTTTGTCGTTTGTGACGCTGGAAATGCTGAAATACCGGGCGCTGGTAGAAGCCAAGGCTTTCAACCGCTTAGAGAATGTTTCTAAATCATGCCATAACCAGATGCTGCGGACTCCACCAGGTGAAATCACGATGGCTTATTTTTTCAACTCGTTCGATACCCGGAGTTGACCCAAAGCGGGTTGTTCAATAGCCATCTTCAGAACAGCCTGCTCAATGGATTCTTCGACGCGATTTTTCGGGCATGGCTTGCGACGGCTCATTTCTTGAAGTGCCATCTCACCGCCTTGGTTGTAAAGTTCTTTAAAGCGGTAGAAACTATCCCGCGAATAGCCCATAATGCGGCAGGCTTTCGAGACATTTTGAAGTTGATCGGCCAAGTTGAGAATGCCCAACTTGTTCTTGATGATCTTCTCTTGTGTTGTCATTGGCTTAATCGTTGGTTTAAAGTTAGTAAACTTGTAAACTGTCAGATTAAGTCTTGACTAATTCATTTTATGCAAATTCATACCTCATTTAAAAATGCCTCTCGCTTTCAATACCCCTTCTTTCTTTACTTGAAATAACTCATCAACGTAAGCACCCATCAGGCAATATGCTCGGTTGTTTCTAATGGTAAAGTAAGGTTCAGGATACCACTTCTTGATATGTTCAACGTTTAAATAGCTTACATCAAAGGAGACGGGTTCAGCAAATTCAAGCTTTACTGCTTTCAATGATTTACGATGGTAATCGTCAAATTTGTACGGATCTCCACAACTAGCCCATTTACCTTCTTTAGTTTTATAAACATCGAAATATTGATACTTTTCGTGAAACCACTTTTCATTGTGATTAGATACAAATAACAGCACATTGTCAAACTTTGAAAACGCAGGCGTACCCATGTGGTCGTATGCTTCAAAGTCAATTGTGTTTTTTTGATAGCTGCCGTATACCTGCTGAACTACTTTATATTTAGCCTTAAACGCTTCATTAAACGGTATTTGACCTTTAACCACCTTGGGTTCGAATTTATCAACCTTGATTTTCTGACCAACGAAGACAAATAAACTGTCTGATTGCTCTTGCCCAAAAACTGATTGTAAACAAAATAAAGCTAAAAGCAGAGATTTCATCAAGAGTCTCATATAACTGTAATCGCTTGTTGCATAAGTAAAGGTTATGTTAATCAAGAGGAATAACTGACTGCCAATAGACTCCCATTTGACCTCTATTAGCTAGATTACTTTGTTTGAGTTGCTGAATGATAGAATCATAATCTAATCTGTTTTTCAGCAATTGGTTAAGGTTTGCACAGTCCCTAAAGCGGTCAAACACACACTCCCAGTCTGCATAATAACTTAATCAATTTCGTTCTGACCAATCTGATTGTTTAGGATATCTATAATTCGCTTCTCTACTTGTGGATCAAGGTCATTAATACCGCTCAGGGAAGAAGGCGTACCATTAGCCTCGTATCAGCGCTTCGCTGTCCTCTTGGGCAAGATCAGCATAGTGACTGTGCACTTGTTTGTAGGCATCAAATATGCTCCCTGCCTCTAGTTGATCTGTTTTTTCTTCTATCGAACCTTGAGTATTGTTGACATGAAGCAGCAGCTTTCCTTCCATTTGCTCTAACTCATTTATTGTCATGTTAAGAGTTCTATAATCAGCAATTATGTTAATTAATGATCCAATGTAAAAAAGATTGGATGACTTTTTTGCAATTACTCGTTTAATTCTGTCCTGTCGCATCGCCCCCAAATACCCCAGTTTCGCCGGAAACTAGCTGACACCCGATGCTTTCCGGCGATTTTCTTTCCTACGTGGACTACTTCCGGCAGTGGGCCATTGCCCAGCCCGATCTGAAATTTTTCCTCTACGGCGGGGTCGAAAAAGGCATGGACTATGCCCGCTCCTTTCCCAACTTCGACTATCCGATGGCCTGGCTCGAACAGCCCATCATCCTGCCCGGCGATAACTTTGCCGCCAACCACATGGCCGTCTACAAAACCGGCCTGTCGGTGCTGGTGCAGGCTCCGCTCGACGACAACGACGCCCAGGTGGCCGCCTACGGCCAGTCGTTCCGGATCATGCTGGCGCTGCTGAAAAAGCTGCGGCTGGATAAGCGCAGTAAAACCATTCTGTGCGATCTCAACAGCATCCGGCTCGAAGCCGTCAGCCTGCTGTGGGTCGATTCGCACTATGGCTGGCGCATGGAGCTGAATGTGGAAATGAACCTCAACGAATTCCTGTAGCCCTAGCCACCCTGACCCACTACCCGGTCCACCTGACTGGCAACCCAACCAGGCAGTTGTTGACATACCATCCTTTTAAAAAAAAGTTGACCATCCGTTTTTACTAAACCAAAGTCCGATTTGACTAACTCGCTTCGTTCGCCCAAGCCTACTTTTGCTCCTCTAAATTACAGCTACTATGCAAGCAATTGTTTTGAACCAAGCCGGCGGGGTAGACCAACTGACCTACCAAGCCGTTGAAATGCCTGTACCGGAGGCCGGTGAACTCCTGGTGAAAGTAAAAGCCTTTGGCATTAACCCAATGGACTTTGTGGTCCGCAGCGATGAACAAACGCTTACCGCCTTTCTAGGTACCCAACGACCCGCTATTCTGGGCTGGGATGTCGCTGGCGAAGTGGCCGGCATTGGGCCTGAGGTCAGTGGGTTTGAGTTGGGAGATGCCGTTTTCGCACTTAGTAACGGCCGAGCATACGCCGAGTACGTGACGGTGAGTGCTGCGGTGAGTGTTTATAAGCCCGCTTCCGTAAGCTACACCGAAGCAGCGGGCGTGCCTGTCGCGGCCATCACGGCCTGGCAAGCGCTGGTCAAAATAGGCCACATTAAGCCCGGCGACCGGGTGTTGATTCAGGCCGGAGCCGGGGGTGTGGGGCACTTTGCCATCCAACTAGCCAAGCACTTCGGCGCTTACGTGGCAACGACCGCTTCGGCTAAAAACCATGATTTCGTGCGTTCGCTGGGCGCGGATCAGGTCATTGACTACACCCAGGACGTGTTTGAGCAAGTGCTTCAGGAGGTAGACCTGGTGCTGGATACGCTGGGGGGCGAGATTCGCGAGCGCTCCCTGGCTATCCTCAAACCGGGGGGTACGCTGGTCACCATCATTCCCCCTCTGTCCGAGGAGCTTGTTGACAAAGCCCAACAACAGGGCATACAGCTAACCTTGCTGATTGGTCAGTCCAGCACTGAAGATATGCAATCGCTCGCTAACCTGCTAGCCACGGGAGCACTCAAGGCCCATGTCTCAACCGTCTATTCGTTTGACCAAATTGCGCAAGCCCACCAAGCCATAGAAAGTAAACGAACGGTGGGCAAAATCGTTGTGGAGATACCCTAGCTTGTTTGTCCTATGTTCCAGCCCCCGCTTCGCTTTAAGACCATCAGCCAGTTTCATGCGGCCCGCCAGTTGCCCCCGCCCCAACACCCTTGCCTAAGTCTGATTGATGTAACGGGCAGTACCCAGCCCCTGGCTGGTGAGCCCCTTCGCTTTGTTTTTGACTTCTATGCCATCGCTCTTAAGTCGATCTTAGGCGGTCAGCTACACTATGGCCAGCAGCCCTTTGACTTTGACAGCGGCATGATGGGCTTCTCAGCGCCGGGTCAGGTGATTAGCCTGGCCCGGCTTCCTGACCACTCATGGCAACAGGTCGGCTGGCTCTTGCTGGTCCACCCAGATTTTCTATGGGACACCCCTCTCGCTAAGAAAATAACCCACTATGAGTTCTTTAGCTATGCGGTCCATGAAGCGCTGTTTATCTCGGAAAGTGAACGAGCGGTTTTAACCAATCTTATCCTGGCCATCCAGCAGGAAACCCACCGGTCTATTGACGCCTTTAGCCAGGAAATCATTGTCGCTCAGGTGAGCACATTATTAGCTTACAGTGAGCGGTTTTACCAGCGCCAGTTTATCACTCGGCGACCCGTCAGTCATCAACTTCATGATCGGCTCAATGGGTTACTGGATGCGCATTTTGCGGATGAGGCTCTGGCTACTCAAGGACTGCCTAGCGTGAGCCACTTGGCCCACCAGCTCCACGTTTCGCCCCATTATTTATCGAGTTTATTACGCGCCTTGACCGGTTTGAACACCCAGCAGCACATCCATCTCAAACTGATCGAGAAGGCCAAAGAGTTGCTTTCCACTACCTCGCTGACACTCAGCGAAATCGCTTATCGGTTGGGCTTTGAACAGTTGGCCTCGTTCAGTAAATTATTTCGAACCAAGACCGCCGTTTCGCCCCTCGAGTTTCGTCGCTCATTCAACTAATTAATGAAGGGGATCAACCTGAACTGACTGCTCCTCAGCTCAAGGCTTACTAATCTACTGATTTCAGCAAATGCTCGTATCCGTTTACCCTGGGCATATCCAGGTCCAATAACACAAATGAAAGGAACACGTCAGGAAGACCCCTTTAAGCTCAGTTAATAGACTTTGCCCATCTTCAAAGAAAGTAACTTTACCGGGAAAGGTGAATTTGGTAAGTTTGCTCCATGTCAAAGCCCGAGGGTCTGCCCGAATTTTATCAGCACCACTTCCAAAACACCCCGGATACCCGGCCAACAGACCTGGGGCAGGTCAACGTCTTTCGCCTGGAAGAGTCGCTGATCCTCGGCTCCGAGCCTGTGCAGTTCAGCCGTCGCGATTTTTATAAAATCGCGCTGCTACACCACGGTCACAGTGTGTATCACTACGCCGACCAACGAGTAGAGGCAACTGGCCCCGCATTACTGTTGTTTAATCCGCAAATACCGTACACCCGACAACTGCTCTCCGAGGAAATAACCGGCTTTTTTTGCATTCTTCGCAAAGACTTCTTTCAGGAACGCGGGATGACAAACCTCACCGAACAACCTTTCTTCTGGCCCGGGAGCGTCCTTGTCTACCCCCTCACGGGTCCCCAAGCGGTAGAGGTGAGTGCCTTGTTCGAGAAAATGCTGACCGAACTCGTCTCCGACTACCTGTTCAAATACGACCTGCTGCGTACCTATGCCACTGAGTTGCTGCACTACACCCTCAAACTGCGGCCAGCCGATTCCAGTTACCAGCCTCCCGATGCCAAAGTGCGCCTAACGGCCTTGTTTTTAGAGTTGCTCGAACGGCAGTTTCCCATTGAGTCCCCCACCCAGCGGTTTGCCTTACGCTCGGCCCGCGATTTTGCCCAGCAGCTGGCCGTGCACCCCAACCACCTCAACCACTGTGTGCGGGCCACGACCGGCAAAACCACCACCGACCACATTGCTGCCCGCTTGAGCAGTGAAGCCAAAGCCCTGCTGCGGCACACGGACTGGAACATCGCCGAAGTAGGCTACAGTCTGGGGTTTGACGAGCCTGCGCATTTCAATTACTTCTTTAAAAAGCAAACCGGACTCGCGCCATCTGCTTTTCGGCGTCTTTGAATTTGGTAAGTATCCCTGTGAATTCGGTAAACAGCGGCAACGTCATCGACCGACCTTTGCAATCGTTAAACGGGCCGCATGGTGGCAGAAGGTTTTCCTGAAGAGGGGCTTTGCGCTACTCCCAGTGCAGCGGTTTAACCCTGTTTATTCACCAGCATCCGCTTTGTGCGGGTCTCCACTTTTGCCATGATAAAACTGCTTTTTACCCTGAAGCGCCGGGCCGGCATGAGCCAGCAGGCGTTTGAAGACTATCGCCGGGATGTGCATGTGCCGCTGCTACTAGCCATTCCCGAAGCACAGTACATGCGTCGATTCGTCGTCTCTTATCCCATACCCGCCCCTGGGTTTGGCGAGCCGAGTTACGATGCGGTTGTGGAAACTTGGTTTGACAGCCTGGATGACCTGAAGGCGTTGTTCTTTTCTGAAAACTTTCAGACCAAAGTTGAGCCCGACCATTCGAACTTCCTCGACATGACACAAGGTGGGATACTCGTTTCCGAAGAACTCGTCCTTATTGAAGGATGACAAGTGCCGATTGGTAAGACCGTCGCTTTATTTACATCGACCCCTGAATACCTACCCGGGCCAACCCTTTGTTTTGCGCCTTAGGGCGTCGGCGGGCGGTACATTTTCCACGAGACTCAAAGTTTGTGCTCATTCCAAATGGACTCTATTATTGGGGCGTATACGTTCCCGGCGACACCGTACCTAAGAATTTGGCGGTGTTTTGGGGTGGTTCGGACATTAAAATCTTCACTTTTCTTTGCCATTTTTGCGGATATGGCAAGAATAAGCCCTGTAAATCAAGTATTTACAGGGCTTTGAGAAGTGGAGACGCAGGGAGTCGAACCCTGGTCCAGACAAGGAAACCGTCGTGCTTTCTACATGCTTAGATGCGATTGGGATTGTCGGGAATCAGCCAGGCCCGCATCACGCCAGACCTCATCCGTAGGTGCTTGTGTCTTACTCGGCCGTTAACACCATAAACCGAGCCAGCGCTGCGAGTCGATGCCCCCTGATCCAGCCAGCAGCACGTAGGCCGGGGAGACAATGGCTATTGTTTAATCCTCCGGATTAAGCAGCCATGGCGTAGTTATATTCGCCAGTTATTGTGTGAAGGTTTGTTATACAGGAAATGCCCTCAACTCCCGGCATGCTTACACGCAGCAACAACAAGCTGTCAATTCCGGTCGTCCCCAGAAACGTGTACAAATTGTAACGCAAAGGTACAAAAATTAGTTTTCCTTTCCTGCATTGATTTTTTCCGTCGCCATCAGGCTCTTCAGCCAGGCCGTATACAACCCGGTTTCGATTGAAACCGCCCGCCCGGCGTGGGCTTGCCAGTCGCCGAAAAACGTTTCTATCTGCCGCAACATCTCGGCCAGGTGCCCCTCCTCTTCCACAATAATCGACCGGACGTTTACCTTGCTCCCGGCTTCGGTCAACACATCCTGATAAACCGGATAGAGCTCGTCGGCCCGCACCTCGATGGCATACGTCACCAGCAGATAGGCCGCGTATTTTAGTTCCGCTCCGGCCAATCCCAGCGTATCCTTCAAATACCGGCACACCTGCACATCGAGCCGGTTCAGGTAGGCGTGGCTGTCGTTCGGAGCCAGCAGATAAGCCGGTTCGTAAGTCGGGCAATCGGTTTCGGCCACTTTCTGAATCTGTTTTTTCAGATAATACGCATGCCGGGCTTCCTCAGCCGCGTGCTTGAGCATCAGCAAATCAACGGTGGTTTTGGGTTCAGCCGCCGAAATCTTGCGGGCACCGGTATTTTCCATCATCGACAGGGTATTCAGCCAGCGGGCGTGCAGCGAATCGTCGGCCACAATATGGGTTAACAGGTCTGTAAATTCCATCCAAAAATTCGAATTGATATCCTGCAAAGATACGGCACAGGCTTGGGTCACGGACCGTTTTTTTTCGTACTTTTGAAGCTTTGTAAAAGTCTATTTGAAACCCGAATTTTCATAAGGTGGTTTTCAGGACAATACGGTTTTCATTCAACTAACCTCTATGTATTCTTACAACCCCAAATCCCGGTTTCGCTTTCGGGCGCTCCTGTCGTGGATGCTGGTAGGCGGTCTGACGCTATCGGCTCTCTGGTCGGTGGCGCAGGCTCCCCAGAAACGCTTATTGGTTTTCTCTAAAACCGCCGGCTTCCGGCACACGTCGATTCCAGCCGGCCAGTTGGCCATCATCAAACTGGGTAAGGAAAACGGTTTCGCCGTTGATACCACCGAGAATGCGGCCAAATTTACCGAAGCCAACCTGAAACGCTACAACGCCGTGGTCTTCCTGAGCACTACGGGCGACGTGCTCAATGACATGCAACAAGCCGCTTTCGAACGCTACATCCAGGCGGGTGGCGGCTACGTCGGCATTCACGCGGCTGCCGACACCGAATACGACTGGCCGTGGTATGGCAAACTAGTGGGTGGGTATTTCATGAGCCACCCCGGTAATCCAAATGTGCAGGAAGGCGAAGCGTACGTCGTCAGCAAAAACCACGTTTCCATGTTCGGCTTTCCGGATCGCTGGAAAATCAAGGATGAGTTCTACGACTTCAAAAATGTCAACCCCGACGTTACGGTACTCGTGAAAATCGACGAGAAAACGTACAAGGAAGGCAAAATGGGTGACAACCACCCAATGTCGTGGTTCCACGAATACGACGGCGGGAAGGTGTTCTACACCAACTTCGGCCATCCCGACGAAACGTTTTCCAATCCCGTTTACCTGAAGCATTTGCTGGGCGGTATTCAGTATGCCGTTGCACCCAAACTGGATTACACAAAAGCCAAAACGATGCCGTTCCCGGAAGAAAACCGCTTCAACAAAGAAGTGCTGGCGGAGAAACTGGATGAACCAACGGAACTCGTCGTACTCGATAACGGTAAAGTGCTGTTCACCGAACGCAAAGGCGCCCTGAAGGTCTACGACCCCAAGACGAAAGTAACGAAAGTGGTGGCCAATCTGCCGGTTTATACCAAGCAGGAATACGGTTTGATGGGCATGAATATCGACCCGAAATTCAAAGACAATCAATGGTTGTATCTGTATTATTCGCCAGCCGTCGAAAAGTGGAAAACCGATACGGCCCAACACCTTTCGCGGTTTAAATTCAACGCGGAGACGAATGAACTGAAAATGGAAAGCGAGCAGGTTCTGCTGCGCGTCCCCGTAAAACGAAACAACGAATGCTGCCATACCGGCGGTTCGGTGGCCTGGGATCGGTCGGGCAATCTCTACCTGTCGACCGGCGACGATACCAACCCATTTGAATCGAAGGGATTCAGCCCGTCCGACGACCGGCCCGGTCGCCAGAGTTTCAACGCCTTGACCACTTCGAGCAACACGATGGATTTGCGCGGAAAAATTCTGCGCATCAAGCCACTCGATGACGGTACGTACGAAATCCCGGAAGGCAATCTGTTCCCGAAAGGAACGCCCAACACGCGCCCCGAAATCTACGTCATGGGCAACCGGAATCCGTACCGGATCTCGGTCGATCAGCGTACCGGTTTTCTGTACTGGGGTGAAGTGGGTCCGGATGCCGCCAACAACATCGACCGGTTCGGGCCTCGGGGCCACGACGAGGTCAATCAGGCCCGCAAAGCCGGTTATTTCGGCTGGCCCCTCTTTGTTGCCGACAACCGTGCCTACCGCCAGTTCAATTTTGCCGACAGCACCTCCGGCCCGGCCTACGACCCGGCCAAACCCGTCAACCCCTCCAAACTCATCAAAGGGTTGAGCGAATTGCCCCCGGCGCAGAAGGCGTTTATTTATTATCCGTATGCCGACTCGCCCGAATTTGGCCCCATTGTGGGTAAAGGCGGCCGGAATGCGATGGGTGGCCCGGTGTATTATTACGACGATTATGCCGACAGCCCGGTAAAATTCCCCCGTCACTACGACGGCAATTTTTTTGCCTATGACTGGATTCGCGACTGGATTCACCCGGTAACGATGACCAAGGACGGCGATTTCGTGAAGATGGAGACCTTCATGCCCAACACGAAATTCAGCCACCCGATCGATATGCAGTTCCACAAAGACGGCTCGCTTTACGTCCTGGAATACGGCAGTAACTGGTTCGCGCAGAACGACGACGCCCGCTTGTCGCACATCACCTACAACGCCGGAAACCGCAAACCGCTGGTGGTTGCCAATGCCAGCAAAACCGTTGGTGCGGCTCCCTTAGCCGTTAAATTTGACGCCAAAGGGTCACTGGATTACGATGGCGATGCGATTAAATACGAGTGGACGTTCGGACAGGGTTTGCCGAAAAGCACCCAGGCCGCTCCGACCTTTACGTATGCCAAACCGGGTGTCTATTACCCTACGCTGAAAATTACCGACGCGGCCGGAAATGTCTCTTCTACGAAACTGGAAATCCGGGTTGGTAACGAAGTTCCCAAAGTTGAGGTGGCCGTTAAGGGCAACAAAACGTTTTACTTCGACAACAAACCGGTCGAATATGAGGTCAAAGTAGCGGATAAAGAAGATGGCAGCCTGTCGGCCGGAAAAATCAGCGCCGAAGATGTGACGATGACCATCAACTACCTGGAAGGATTCGATAAAACCTTGCTGGCGCAGGGCCACCAGGCCAATGTCGGTTTTGCGACCGGCAAACGACTCATCGAACTCAGCGACTGCAAAGCCTGCCACAGCGTCGACAAAAAATCCATTGGACCGGCTTACCAGGAAGTGGCTAAAAAATACGCCAAAGAACGTCGTGCGGAAATGGTCAATAAACTGGCCAGAAAAGTGATCGAAGGCGGTGGCGGTGTCTGGGGGGAACAGGCGATGAGCGCCCATCCCCAGTTGAAAGAGGACGAAGCGAAAGAAATGGTGAGTTATGTCCTGTCGCTGGGCGACAAGCAGCAGGTCGACAAAAAACCGCTGAAAGGCGTCTACACGGCGCAGGCCAAAGACAAAGACGGTTCGTATCTGTTCTCCGCCAGCTATACCGACAAAGGCGGTGTCGTGATTGGTCCGCTGACGGGCAGTTCGACCGTCGCTCTCCGGAGTGCCAAAATGAAAGCCGCTACCTTCGACGGCGGGAAAGACGTTTCGAAGTTCAAATTGCCGTCGGGCAATGAAATTGCGGCCGGTGCCAAATCGGAGGGGTATTTCTTTTTTAACGATATCGATTTAACCGCCATCCGGAGCCTTACGGTTCTGGGTTCGGCCTCTTCGAAGTACATGGCCGGAGGCAAGCTGGAAATCCGGCTCGATTCGCCAACCGGAACGCTTCTGGGAACCGGCGAGGTGAAAAGCGAAAAAATGGAACCGGTCGATATTGCCTTAAAAACGCCCGTTTCAGGTCAGCACAGGTTGTACTTCGTGTTTGTCAATCCGAATGCGGGTAGCAAGCCGCTGTTTGCGCTGAATGACATTCAATTCAATGCCGAGACGATGTAGACCGGTTTTGCAACCATTTTTTTGACTTTAAAAAGCCGCCGGATGAATCATCCGGCGGCTTTTTGTATAACCAGAGTGCACGAAATTCCGGTTCATTCCATCCTTCAATCATCACCTTCCTGCCTCCCGGGTGGATTTGCGAGACTCATTGCCGTTCGTTCTTTCCGGTAAGTAGAACCGGCCACCTACCGATCCCTAAATAATTCGCGACTGGCGGCAACAAAATCAATATCTTACTTCATTCATTTCGGCGACCTGCCCGCCCCCAACTATGGATTTTCCTTTAACCTAACTGCTTTATAATGAACCCTGTACAAGCATCCCACCCGGACGCGTTTTTGCCCGAAGCTTCGTCTGAGCGGGTTCCCATGCTGGACCTTCTGCGGGGCATGGCCGTCTTGGGAATTCTGGTGACCACAATTCAAACGTTCGGACTCACCGAAGCGCAGGTGCAGCAACTGATTCGCGGGCCGCACGGAGGAACTTACAAACTGGCAACGCTGGTGCAGGTCCTGTTTGGCAACGCCATGCCAGCCCTGTTCACGATGGTTTTTGGAGCGGGAATCCTGCTGTTTCTCGCCCGGCCCAAAACCGCTGCCGGCATGGCGATACCGGAGTTATACATCCGGCGTCAGTTGTGGCTCATTGCCTTCGGTCTCATCAACGCCCTTGGCTTTCTCTGCACCAGCGATCTTCTGTTCTTTTACGGTATCATTGGCGTATTTTTATTCCCTTTCCGGCTTTTATCGACGCGGGCGTTGTTGATAGCAGCCATCATTACCGCGCTGATTTATAGCGGAAAAACGTATTGGAACTTTCGGGAACAGCAGCAAAACTACGAGAAGTTTCAAACCGTGGAAGGGTTGGAAAAGAAACAGAAAAACCTGGAAAAGAAAGGCAAAAAGAATTCGAAGGCAAAAAAACGGGAGCTGACCGATGAACAGAAAGAGGCCAAATCGGCCTGGGAAGGGCTGTTAAACGATCAAAAATTCGATCCTAAGCAGAACGACGCCACCATCAAGGCCATGCGCTCCGATTATTCGACCGTCTGGAATCATCTACTGCCAAAAATTCAGGCCACCCAGGCTCAATATTTCTACCGCCTGGGTTTGTGGGATCTGGCTTCCATGCTTTTGCTGGGAATGGTCCTGTTTCGACGGGGCTTTTTCACCAACCAACTCAGCACCCGGCAGTATGTGATTCTGGCAATCGGCGGACTACTGACCGGCCTGACCCTGAACGGGTTGGCGGCCTTCTCGCATGAATCGCTACTGAGGGATTTCACGAAATACGTGGCAACCAACGGTCTTCCCTGGCATGATGTTTTTCGACCGTTTGCCCAGGCTTTCAGTGCCATGGGCTGGGCCAGCTTGGTGCTGGTGATCTACCGGGCGGGCCTTGTGCTTTGGCTGTGGCAAGCCATCGGTGCGGTTGGTCAAATGGGTCTGACGGCCTACCTGATCCAGTCCGTAATGGGCACTTTATTTTTCTACGGATACGGTTTTGGTTACTTCGACGCCTTGCCGTTCCATCAGCTTTACACGGTGGTTGCCGAAATCTGGCTCCTTCAACTTGTCTTCAGCGTAGTCTGGCTGCGCCATTACCGCCTGGGACCGGTCGAGTGGCTCTGGGAGTCACTTAGTTACGGAAAATGGCAACCGATGCGACGGCACGAAACCAGCCCCGAAACCGCTCGGGCCCTGTCATAACTCTTTCACAAACAGAGACTAATGTTTATGGAAACCACCTCGTCTTCCTTCCTGCCCTCGGATGCGGCTACGATTTTGCCGGCTGACTTGCCGGGCTCTGCCTACGGAGCCGACCGGGATCCTCCGCGTCCGGTTGCCAAATCCGACCGCATCCAGGCCATCGACCTCATCCGGGGTCTGGCGCTGCTGGGCATTCTGATGATGAATATCAAAAATTTTGGCTTTGTCTGGTCCGGTTTCATGACCATCGTCAAGAACCCGGCCAGTACCGACTTTTATACGCTGGCGGTGGTCGATACCGCCTTTGCGGGAACCATGCGGGCGCTGTTTTCGATGCTTTTCGGGGCCGGTATGATTCTTTTCCTGACCAACAAACCGGAAACCGAATCCGGCCCGACCGTTGCCGATTATTATTACCGGCGGTTGTTGTGGCTGGTTTTATTCGGTGTTTTCAACGCTTATATTTTGCTCTGGCCGGGCGATATTCTTTATTTCTACGGCTTGTGCGGTATGTTGTTGTATCCGTTCCGGCGGCTCAAACCGGGCTGGCTAGTGGTTATGGCATTGGTATGCATTGGGGCCAATTACCTGAGAAATGATCTGTGGTACAGTAACATGCGTGAAAACCGGGCGGGCTATCTCGAAGCCGTAAAGCTCGAAAAAGCGCACAAAAAACCAACGGCGAAACAACTGGCCGCCAAAACCGCCTGGGAAAAATTTCAGAAAAATTTTAAACCGGATCCCAAAAGAGAGGCCAAACTGATCAAAGAAAGACGCTCGGATTACGGTACGGTTTTTACCAGCCTGATCCCGAACAACAGCGGCTCCGAATCGTGGGGCGTCTATTTCGGGAGTTGGGATATGCTGTCGATGATGTTTCTGGGCATGGCGCTGCTGGGCTGGGGGTTCTTTTCGAATAAACTCCCTACCTCCACCTACGCCACCACCTTGCTCATCGGTTACGGACTGGGATTTCCCCTTAGCTGGTTCTTTTTCCAAAGCAGTTTTGTCGACTGGCTTCAGGATGCGGGGAAAGTGATCGATACATACCGGGTCGACCCTTTTCAGCTGTACGATGTACGGCGGGCCTTGCTGGCGTTGGGCCATGCCAGTTTACTCCTGCTGATTTACCGTTCGGGCGTGGTTCCCTGGCTCATGAAATCGCTCACGGCGGTAGGGCAAATGGCCTTTACCAACTATCTGATGCAGAGCATTATCTGTACCTTATTTTTCCACGGATATGGGTTAGGTTATTACGGAAAACTAGCCTACCATGAACTTTACTACGTGGTTGCAGGCATCTGGGTTTTTCAGCTCATCGTTTCCCCAATCTGGCTCAATTTCTTCCGTTTTGGCCCGTTCGAGTGGCTCTGGCGCTCGTTGACGTACTGGAAACCGCAACCCATGCGAATCCGGAAAAACACCGAACCCGAAACCGTAGCAGGTTCTTAATCCAGTAGGCTCTGTCTCAACGGGATAGAGCCTCTTTTTACCAGGTATTTACTCAAACCTACCAGGTATTCATTGGGGCTGGCTGTTGATGGATGGTTGACCGTACTTTTAGGGTGTCAACGGACCCTTCATTAACCCAATGAATTCATGAAACTCACTTTCTTACTGTCCATCATCGCCGTTGCGGGGGGCCTGTGCGGGTGCGAGCCCCAGGACAACCCGCTGGTTATAAGTACCTATAACGGCCACACGCTGCAACTCATCGACCATACCACCGTACGGAGCATCGGCGAACGCAACCACCAGGCGGTGTTGATCTTCGACGGAAAATTGGTCAGCGATCAGAACATCGGCTTCCCGCTTTTACCGGAAAACTATTCAGATTGGGTAATTCGCAACTACGACCTCGATCTTTCCAGCCCCGAACAGACGCCCTGGACGGTTTACATGTCACCCAAAACCTTTACTCGGGCCGAATACGACCAGATGATTGCCTGTTTTGAAGTAAAATGGAGTGAATTCGATTCAACGCTGACTAATTTCAGCACGCCGAACTACGGCAAATCCGGTCGCATCGAGCGGATCGTTTATGGCGAAGCGCCCCAACCGATGGTGTTCCGGCCCGCCCGCCTTCGGTATCAAACCGTGTATGGCCCCGATGCCGATCCCGAAGAAACCTTCATCATCAGGCCCGACGGTACCTGGTCGTTCACGATTGCGAGCAACGGCGATGGCAGTCGTTTTGTGGCCAATGCCGCCAATGGAACGCTTTTGGCCAACAATGGGCAGTTGAGTCTCGAAAAACCGTTTGAAATCGACAACCCCATGCTGAGTGTGCGGCCCGATATGATCGATCTGTCCGACCCGGAGTATTTCCAGTCGTTCACCGACTCAACGGGAAAACCACTGCTGAGTGTTATAAAATATCCTTTTTAACAAATCACCTAAAAGTCAGCGCCTTACGGCTTTTGCAAATTACAACACGGGCAGATAAACGCTGAACGTTGCCCCCTGTCCGGGTTGGCTCGTGGCCGAGATGGCTCCGCCGTGGTTGGAGGCCACCTTTTCACAGATCGCCAGGCCAATACCGGTTCCGGCGAACTCGCTTTTCCCGTGCAGGCGTTGAAAAACCTGAAAGATGCGGTCGACGTATTTCTGGTCAAAGCCAATCCCGTTGTCCGAAACGTAAAGGCAATAATAGGCTCCGGCCGACCGGGCGGGTTTTACCGAAGGCGGCAAATCCGTATCGGCTATCATCCGGACACCGACGTGAATCAGTGGGGCCACCGGAACACCGGCCTTGTCCGTCCGGCGAAACTTGAGCGCATTACTAAGGAGATTCTGGAAAAGTTGTTCGAGTTGGGAGGCATCTCCGGGCACCGTGGGCAAGGGTTCCACCGTCACGACGGCGCCGGATTCCTGAATAGCCAGGTCCAGATCCGTCAGAACCGTGTTGACCACCTCGGTCAGCGAAACCGGCTCGATGGTGTCCTGCTGCATAGAAATTCGTGAAAAAGTCAGCAGATCTTTAATGAGTGCCGACATTCTACCAGCCGCCAACTGCATGCGGTCCAGGTAGTTGACCCCATCTCCCAACTGAGCGGTATAGTGGTTTTTAAGCAGATCACCGAACTGCCGGACCTTGCGTAGAGGCTCCTGCAAATCGTGGCTGGCAATATAGGCGAACTGTTCCAGGTTTTCATTGGAACGGATGAGCAGTTGGTTGGATTCGGCCAATTCTTCATTGGTGGTCGCCAATTCTTCAATCGTTGCAGACAACTCTTCGTTGGTTGCGGCTAACTCTTCGTTGGCGGTTTCCAGTTCCTCGGTTCGTATCTGTACCTGTTGTTCGAGGGCGAGCTGGATTTTCCGCTGCTCGGTAATGTCTTGCGCCGTGCCCACCAGTTTAACCGGTTTGCCCTGGGCATCGACAAAGACCTTTCCCTGCGCGTCGATAATCCGCACCTGCCCCGTAAGCCGGTTCACAATCGGATGCTCATTCCTGTAACTACCGGAGGCTCCGGGTTGAACAACGGCGTTGATGGCAGCGGCCACGGACTGCCGGTAGTCGTCGGGTAACGGATTATAGGCTTCGTCCATGCTCTTGGTGTG
Organism: Larkinella knui; assembly: GCF_003858645.1. Taxonomy (GTDB): domain Bacteria; phylum Bacteroidota; class Bacteroidia; order Cytophagales; family Spirosomataceae; genus Larkinella; species Larkinella knui. The sequence continues at coordinate 264,254 of NZ_RQJP01000003.1, forward strand.
TTCCGAGAAGCCCAGCCAATTCATAAACCGGTCCGAGTAGGTGAATCGCCCGGTTTCAATATCCATACTCCAGGTGCTCAGTTCGGCCAGTTCGATAGCCCCGCGAAGCGTGCTTTCGGCTTCCTCCACTTTCTGCCGGGCCAACACCTGCTGGGTTACATCGATAGCCACCACCATCACCCCCGAAATACGGGTTGCGCTGTCAGGTTCAGATCCATCACCCTGTCGGGTTTCGTACTGGGGCTGAATGGTCAGGTCAACATAAATGGATTCAAGCTGATTGTTCCGGAAGATAGTCACCTCGGTTTCTCTGGCGACGTAGGGACTACCGGTCGAACCAACTTCCTCTATCAACTGATCGAAACCCTGCCCCTGCAGTTCGGGGAGTACTTCCAGAAACGATTTGCCAATTAATTCGCCGGGTTGCCGACCAACCAACTGCCCGTATAATGGGTTGGCCATTCGGAAACGCAGGTCAATTATGTCGATAATGGCAATGGCAACCGGCGATTGTTCGAATGATTCGAGCAGTTGCTGCCGGTTTTCTTCAATTCGCTGCCGGACAGCAACCCGTTCGGTCACGTCGACGGCCACATTCAGAATGGCGTAAACCTGGCCCTGGTCCGTGGTCAGTGGCTGGTAGGTAAAGGTAAACCAGAAGGTCTGTAACTGGCCATTCACCACCAGATTGGCCGACTGCTCGGCCGATTGATACGGTATTCCGGTGTCGAAGACCTGCTCCAGTAAACCAATAAAAGGCTGGCCTTCCAGTTCCGGCAAAGCCTCCGCCAGCTTCATTCCGATCACGGAAGGCGTTTTTCCCCATAGGGTGATCATCGCATCATTAGCCGTTTCAATGATCAGGTTTCGGGTCGAATACACGGCCATGGCAATCGGAGCTTCGGCAATCAGCCGCCGGAAGCGTGCTTCACTTTCCCGCAGCGACTGTTCGGTATTCTTGCGACTGGTTATGTTGGGGCTCACCGTTGCCAACCCGGTGATCTGATTGGAAACCGGGTCCTTCAGGGTAACGGCATTCCATTCGAGCCAGAACGGTTTTCCGGATTTGGCATTTACAAAGCGGATTTCGTGCGAAAAATGACCGGTTTTCACCAAGCTGGGCAGGATTTTTTCGGCAATGGCCCAATCTTCGGGAAAAATATAGTCCTGGATCTTTTTCCCATCAACGGTGTCCCAACCCAACATTTCCAGAGCCGCCGGATTGGCGTATTCGATCGAGGTATCGGAGGCCGCCAACCCGATGAATTCAGGACTGGCTTCCAGAATGGCAATGAGTTTCTGTTTTTCTTCCTCTGCCAGCTTTTGATCATGGACATCCACCACCGTCCCGATCATTCCCTGGTAATTTCCCTGTTCATCAAAGCGGGGGCTGCCTTTATCCACCACCCAGCGATACGTGCCTTCTTTGTGGCGTAAGCGATAGAGCGCACTAAACGGAATCTGCCTTTCATTGGCTTCAATAAAACAGGCTCCGGTTTTTTCTTGATCATCCGGGTGCGTGGCATCGAGCCAGCCAAATCCTTCGGCTTCTTCGTTCGACTGGCCGGTAAATTCATACCACTGCCTGTTCAGGTACGAACAATACCCATCCGGTTCGGTAATCCAGAGAATGGCCGGCATGGTTTCCGTGAGCTGACGCAAAAAACGCTCACTCTCCTCCAGCTTTTTTCGTCCGGATCCAGAAGTCATTGTCTCTGTGCAGGTTACCAGTACGCCATTGATCTGTCCTTCGTCATCGTAGGCCGGGCTGTAGCTAAACGTCCGGAAACTACCGTCCTGCCCGCCCTTGGGCTGGCCAGGAAAATACGGCTGATCACTCCGGGTGGCTTCGCCGGTAGTCCTGACCTGATCGATCAGCGGCTGGATGGCGGGCCAGCTCTCGGGCCAGACGGTTTCAAATTTCCGGCCCAGTGCGCCGGGATGTTTCCCCGCATTTTCCAGACTGGGGCGGTAGGCGTCATTGTAAAAGCAAATTAGCTCCGGCCCCCAGAGCAGAAATAGAGGAGAACAGGACGAAAGAATCAGGTTAAGTGTCGTTCGCAGGCTCTGGGGCCAGTTTTCAACCGATCCCAGAGGGTTTTCAGACCAATCAAACGAGCGAATAAGGTGGCCCATCTCACCCCCCCTCACTGGAAACTGCGGCAAATCACTAGGGCTATTCGTACTGGTGAAGCTCATAAAATACTCATCCCGTTGGAAACGGAAAAATCCTTTTCGAATGTAAGTCGACAAATTATATTTACTACGAATAAAACGATCAAATTTCGATTAAATGGCCCAAAACTTCCGCATTAAATCGGTGTTTTCCATCAGCCCCTCGCCCACCCCATTCGGATTTCGGATAAACGCCCAGGTTAAAGGTCTGATCTGAATGTATTTTCCGGCCTCTCAGTCAGCCGTCCCATAAGCCGCAATTACCGGCTGCAACTGTGGCAGGATGGCTTCGATCTGCGCCTTTTCTTCAGCAGTCCAGTGTCGGGGATTCCCAAACAGGCAGGGCTGCAAAATCCCCCACAGTTTGTTATCCCGTTGAATGTGAGCATGAACCAGCGCCCGGTGGCCGAATGTTTCCCGCTCAAACTGCCGGTTCAATACGTCGGGGCCGGCAGTGTCCACATCATCGACATAGACCGACGGTTTCATCGCCAGTGCCGCCCGAATCAGCGGGTCTTCGGCGGCCAACGCCCCGGTATCGGCTTGCCAGTTGGGCTGTATTGTATTTTTGTCGGGTATCGTCTCGTTTTTACGCCAGCAAAAAGCAGTTCGCCCCCGCCCCCGATCGGGTTGCCGGACATACAGAAAACAGCGATCGGCGTCGAGGGCCGTTCCCACAACCTGCACCACCTGGTTTAGGATTTCGGCGGGGTTTTGGCCCGATGTAACAAGTTCGTCGATGGTTGCCGACAAGGCGTGTAGCGGTATCATCCGTGTTTAACCCGAAAATCCGGTTTTGGGTTTTCCAGCATGCTTCAGCCAGGCGCGTTGATCCGGTGCCGTCGGGTAAAAAGAGCCGAGGTGGGGTCAACAAATCGGTCGGTTGCGAAAAGCAGGTTGTCGTGCGCCGTACGGTGGTTTTTCCTGTTTAATACCTACCTTTGCAGCCCACTAGGCGAAGTCTGAATGCAGGTAATTGAGGTTGGCCAAAACGCCAGATACCAACGTGAGTTTATCCAGTTTCCGGTACGGCTTTACCGCAACGATCCCTGTTGGATACGGCCGCTGGATACGGATGTAGAAGAGGTTTTTGACCCGACCCGCAACAAGCGGTTCGACAACGGTGAGTGTGTCCGGTATTTGTTGCTCAACGATGCGCAGGAAACCATCGGGCGGGTCGCGGCTTTCGTAGACCGCGACATTGCAAATCTCGATAATGACCAACCGACGGGTGGGCTGGGCTTTTTTGAGTGCATCAACGACCGGGCAGCCGCGTTTCGGCTCTTCGATACGGCCCGAAGCTGGCTCCAAAACCGGGGCATGGAGGCCATGGACGGCCCTATTAATTTCGGGGATCGCGACCGCTGGTGGGGCTTGCTGGTCGATGGCTTCGAACGTGAACCGAACTACTGCATGCCCTACACCAAACCGTACTACATTTCGTTCTTCGAGGAGTACGGCTTTCAGGATTATTTCAAACAGTTCACGTTTGGTATTCCAACCACCTGGTCCAAGCTGACCAGTATGTCGCAGGCCGTTAAAGACCGCGCCCGGCGCATCTACGAAAACACCGATTACAGCTTCCGAACGATTGATAAGCGGCAACTGCCCGCAGCCGCCGAGCAGTTCCGGCATATCTACAACGCAGCCTGGGGGGGGCATAGCGGTGTCAAGGAAATGTCGGCAGAACAGGCTCAGGTACTCATGCAGAAACTGAAGCCGGTCATCGACGAGAAAATCATCTACTTCGCCTACTACGGCGATGAACCCGTCGCGTTTTTCGTTTGCCTGCCCGAACTGAACCAGGTCTTCAAGTACGTAAACGGGAAGCTCGATTGGATCGGTAAACTGAAGTTTTTGTGGCACATGATTCGGAAAACAAACCGGAAAGCATTCGGGGTCGTGTTTGGCGTATCGCCCGCCCACCAGGGGAAAGGTCTCGAAGCGGCCATTGCCCTGCGGATGCCCCACGAAGCGGCACACAATCCAGACTTTCAATATACTGAGCTGGAAATGAACTGGGTGGGTGATTTCAACCCCATTATGGTGCGGTTTGTGAGCCAGTTGGGCTCAACCATTGTCAAAACCCACGTCACATACCGCTATTTATTCGACCGCACCAAACCGTTTAAACGCTGCCCGGTCATTGGTCGACGGAAAGAAAAGGAATAAGTTGATTCGCCAGGGCTTTCGTGGCTTTCGATTAGCCTATATTGCATTTCATTTGATGCGTTGATTTACCAACCTACTCTCAGTTCATGCATTTTACTACCTGGAACCTGCTGTTTACGGGTATGGTCAGTTCAATCCTGTTGCTCAATTTAGTACAGTGGAGTATCTACCGGGAGCGGATTTATGGGCTTTATGCCGTATATATGCTGGCCTGGCTGATCTATTTCAGCCTGCGGGTAGACGGCCTGAACGCCTACGTATCGACGAGCGTACAGAGTTTTGTTCGGGCCACGGCACCCATGCTGGCGTATGTGGTGTATTTCAGTTTTATTGATTCTTTGCTTCAGCTTCGCCGAACGATTCCGCGTCTGCTGTGGCTGTTTGACCGGACAAGAGTTGTTATTCTGGGCTATTTCGGATTGATGGCGGTCGTGTGTTTCGTCTACTGGGATGCCTCAATTTATAACCTGGCTCACATCCTGATTCGCCTGATTATCATTGGGTTGGCGACTTACGCCATTCCGCAAATGAGTCGTTTGAAGGGCGTCGTTCCGCGCTACCTGGCCCTGGGCTCGGGTCTGCTGCTGGCGGGGGCCATTGCCTCTATGCTGATGTCAACAGGGTGGATCTATACCATACGGGCAGACCCGTTCTGGTTTGCACCGCTCACCTATCTGGAGTTTGGAATCATCGGCGAGTTAACCTGCTTTACCTTATTGCTGGGCTATAGCCAGCGGAGGGGTGCCATCAAGAGCGCGATTGTTGAGCAGGTGCTCGCCCGCGAACGGGAGCAACGGCAACGCGAACAGGTTGAAGCCGAGCTGGTTACCGAAAAATTACTGCAACAGATGTCGGCCGTTCAGATGAAGGCGCTGCGGTCGCAAATGAACCCGCATTTTTTATACAACTCGCTGAATGCCATTCGGTTGTTTGTGCTCCAGAATGACAGTGACAACGCGGATAAATTTCTGGTCAAGTTTGCCCGGCTGATGCGGCTCATTCTGGAAAACTCCCGCCAGGAGTGGGTGACTTTAGCCAGCGAACTCGAACAGCTGCAGTTGTATTTAGAATTGGAGCAACTCCGCTTCGGCAATAAATTTGACTTTTCCATCGAAACCGACCCCGCCCTTTCGCAGGAAACCGTGTCGATTCCGCCGATGATTATCCAGCCTTACATCGAAAATGCCATTCTTCACGGTATTGCCTACAAGAAAAGCCGGGGCAACATAACGGTATGCATCCAACCCAACGGCCAGGGGCTGGAATGCAGCGTCGAGGATGACGGGGTAGGACGCCGGAAAGCGGGCGAACTGAAGAGCAAAACCGTCGCTTCGCACCAGAGCGTGGGCCTGAAAGTGACCGAAGAGCGGTTGCAGTTGATTAGTCAGCAAACGGGCCAGCCAAGCCAGGTAGTTATCCTGGATAAAGTAGACGCCAACCAGCAGCCGACCGGCACTAAAGTAGCGATTCACTTACCGATGCTGTCGGACTAATTCGAATCACGTTCAACCGGCCGACGGGCGGTTTGGCTAAAATCATCTTTGGAACCGGGGCTCATCGCACCACCGTCACGCGCAGGAACGTGGCCGGTATGGACGTAGTGGTCTGGTCGGGGCTGGTATTTTGATTGGTAAACAGTTCTTCCAGTTCACGCTGCAAGTCCGAGGCTTTCCCATTTTTTTCAGCGGCCTCAAACGCATTCATGGTGGGGCCGTAGTAGTTTTTGAACTTGCTGACGAATTCTAATGGAGAATACGGCGCGTTAAAGGTAAACGTATCCCTGAGGAAACTGATGTTTTCTTTGGGCACACCGGCTTTTTCAAACCGTTCGATAACATGACTTTCAATACCCCACAACATCGGACTGATGAAACCTTCCGGCGGTGGTGGAGTGTAGGCCGAACTGATCTTTAAAATTTGCGCTACCAGCGTAGGATCGCCCGGAATCCAGTTTCCCATCACAATCCGTCCGCCGGGGCGGGTCACGCGGACCATTTCTTTGGCTACCTCAAACGGCCTGGGTGCAAACATGGCCCCGAATATGCTCACGACGAGATCAAAACTCTGATCCTGCAACTCTTGCAAATCGGTCGCGTCGCCTTCCTGAAATGTGACATTGGTGAGCCCACGCTCCTTGGCCCGTCTGTTGCCGGCTTCAACCAGATTCCGGGCAATATCGACTCCTAAAACCGTAGCCCCCAGTTCGGCTTCGGGAATGGCCGTGGTGCCGTCACCACAGCCGAGGTCGAGCACCTTAACATCTCTGGTGATACCCAGTTGGGCCACCAGTGCCGTCCCGCTTTCGCGCATGGTTTGGGCCAGTTGGGTGAAATCCCCTTTTTCCCACAAAGCTTTGTTTGGATTCATGTCTTTTTTTGATTTAGTGAATGAAGATTATTACCTTTTTAGCCGCCCCTCGATAGCTCCATTCGGCCAGACGGGCCCGCGTCCTTTTCTTACTCTAGTTACTACTTTATTTTCATAAATCAGTAGAGGCCCTTTTCGGGTATCTCGCTGGTTTCATGGACGTTGGATGGTGACGTACCGGATGATTGTCCGCCTTTTGCCCTCCTTCGCGGAATGGAATCCACATGCTGGCATTACCGGGCGGAAGAATGCCCGATTTTGGCCTCAATAGCAATCATACCATACCGGTAGTGAAATTCGCCGGTATCCATTTTGGTCAGGCGCTTTCAGAATCCAGGGTACAAAGGACCGCCTTTTCTCTACCAAAAAAATCACCGAATTCCGTGCTTTTTTGTCACGGAATTCGGTGATTTTTTTGGTAGAGCCAGTGGATAAACCGCTGCGTTACGGGACGACCCAATCAAAGGGACTCACTTAGTATGGACCGCCACGGGTACGCCTGATGGGTATTTTTGAGGGGTCGTGGTGGGACCAAAGACCGTTATTTTGCCATTTTTCACCTGCATGCGGTCAATACAGACCACTCTTTCATCGCCGGTTTTGGCGGTTCTGGCGTGGTAGACGCAGAACATCTCTTTGCGGTCCGGCGAGTAGGCAATGCTGTTGTGCCCCGTTCCCGTAACCGTTCCTCCCTGGTCGGTATTTTTCTGCAAAACCGGATTGTCATCCGACTTTTTAAACGGCCCTAAAGGAGAGGTAGACGTGGCATAACCAATGGCATAATACCGGCCACCGAAATGGTTCGCCGAATACATGATGTAATACATGTTGTCTTTTTTAAACGTAACGGAGCCCTCCGTCCAGCGACGGTTTACTTCGCGGGCCGTAACCGACCGGCTTTCCCATTCGGCCTGTTTGTCGCTGAGCCGCACCGGGGGGCGCAGCAGTAAAACCGGTTCGCCGATGACACCGGAGAAGTCGGGTTTGAGCTCGACGCCGTACACCCAGCTTTCCTCAACTTCCTTGAACCACCCTTTTTTCCGGGCTAAATCGGCCACTTCGCTTTCGACCAGGTGTTTGTAGCAGCAACGCGAATAGTATAAGTAAGCTTTTCCGTTCGATTCGAAAAACACATTGGCATCAATGATGGGATACCCGGGATCAAAAACCGGTTGGTTGGCCAGATCAATGAAAGGCCCGGTAGGTTTGTCGGCCACAGCCACCCCAATACGGAAATTCTCCACTTCCCGGGACGGGTTGACTTTCCATTGCGCACTGTAAAACAGGTAAAATTTCCCTTTCACCTCATACACTTCCGGGGCCCAGTAGGCCCCGTCCCAGCTTGCCTTGGGATCGCTCCAGCCATTTTTGTTATTGTGAAAATACACCTGCCCTTCCGGCTTCCAGTTCACCAGGTCTTTGGATGAATACGCAGCAAATCCCTTATCGGCTCCGCCGGTTCCATACAGGTAATACGTACCCCTGGTATACAGAATGTAGGGGTCGCCAAATTGGACGGGTAACGGATTGGAAAACGTGGTTCCGGCCCTGTCACGAACTGGTGTCGTTTGCGCGTGGGACGGGCGAAACCAGAGGGTGGTGATGCCAAAAAACAAAAACAGGAATCTTTTCATGGGGGTACCTATTACGCCAATTTTGCATTGAAAAAGTCGACGGTCCGTTTCCAGGCCAGTTCGGCCGCTGCTTTGTCATAACGAGGGGTCGTATCGTTGTGAAAGCCGTGGTTGGCATTGGGATACACATAGGCCGTGTACTCTTTTTTATTCTGTTTCAAAGCCTCTTCATAAGCAGGCCAACCGGCGTTCACGCCTTTATCCAGTTCGCCAAAGTGCAGCAGCAGGGGCGCTTTTATTTTAGGAACATCCTCGGTCGCCGGTTGACCGCCATAAAACGGAACCGAAGCCGCTAAGGTGGGAATTTGTACGGCCATCATGTTGGAAATCCACCCGCCAAAGCAAAAACCGACCACCCCAACTTTGCCATTGCAATCTTTGTGGTTTTTCAGATAATCATAAGCGGCTTTGAAATCTTCCAGCATTTCATTGCGGTCGCGTTTACTTTGCAACGCGCGGCCGTCATCGTCATTCCCCGGATAACCGCCCAGTGGGGTTAAGGCGTCCGGCGCAATCGAAACAAAACCGGCCAGTGCCGCCCGCCGGGCAACATCGGCAATGTGCGGATTCAGCCCCCGGTTTTCATGAACCACAACGATGCCGCCGAGTTTCTTTTTCGTATCGACCGGCATCGACAGCAACGCTTTGATGTTTCCCCCTCCTTTGGCAGACTGATAGTTGATGTAGTCCGATTTCAGGCGGGGATCATCCGGTTTGATCTGGATTGCGCCCTGGTAATTGGGCATGAGAAATCCCATCAGGGAGGCCACGGTAATACCGCCTACCGCATACGCAGAGAGCTTTTGTACGAAGTCGCGCCGGTCGATCCGATTGTGTGCATAGTCATCATAAAGGTCGAAAACTTCCTGTTTGACCTCTTCTTTCCTGATTTCGCTCATGTTGGTTTGTTTATGATTTCCTCTAAATTAACGAATTCGACATCATCGGCGTCAGTCCCGTTCCGTAACGTTGCCCGTTGCTGCTACTCCGCTTCCGCTTCTTCCGTCAAAAGCAGGCAGAGGCCCCTATCCTAATCGTTTAGCGTGGCCTTTATTTATCCGCCAGTATTGGACGTCGGTCACCCGGGTTGAATCTACGGGCCGGATGACGGAATAATCGCAGTCGGGCGAGTGTCAGCCGGTTGTTGTTGACCGGGAATGGCGGGTCTGGTTCTGCATGAAGTACATCCGCTGGAACAAACCGGAAGAAGCGTCTGGCGATGCGGGGAAGGGAATCCTTATTTTTTGAAGAAATTTTCAAACACTTTTAACCCGTGCCGGTTATGTATTTGTAAATCGCTGATGGGTGGGGATACTGTGAAAAGTACCTGATTGAAAAAATAACCATCCATAAAGCGGTGACAAGAGCCAGGTGACTTCAAACGTCGTCTGGCTTTCTTTATTTTGCCTCCGGCCGATCGTGACCGGCCGGAGGGATCCGTAAAAAGCCGGAATGGCTACAAGTCCCGTATCGGTGCCTGCCAACAGGCAGACAATGAATCCGTTACCGGCGCAAGGCGGGTTCAAATTCGGCTTTAATCCGTCGATTGGCCGGCCGTATAGCCCACGACCAAACGGTTAACAGCGCAAATACAAGCGGCCCGACCCACTGATAGAAAGCATCTCCGGAAGCGATGTGCGAGATAACCGCCCCGGTTAGCAGGAAAAAGAAACCGGCGTAAGCCCATTCTTTCAGTAGTACGTAGCCGGGCAGGAGGAGAACAACTCCCCCGACTATTTTCCAGGCCCCGATGATTTTCATCGAATACAGTGGATAGCCCAGATGAATAAAACCGTCGGTGTTGAATCGAGCCTGAAAAAATTGGGCAAAACCGCCTGCTTCCATGCCGAATACCAGAAGCCCCGTGATTACCCAGTAAGCCAGGTGCCTCCCCTGGTCTGTTTTGTGATCGAGTACCATGTGAATCAAGTGTTTGGTTGACATGGCCATGATGACTGAGAAGTGATAAATTGGACCGTGGTGGCCCACTTTTTTTGTATAAGGGGTTGAATCGTTCCGAAACGGTCTGTTTTCTGGCTGAACTAGGAGCGGTAGAGCCAGTTGGCAACCAGACGGACATAGCGCGGCATAATCACAAACGTCATGAGTCCGACAATGATCAGGCTCGTCATAAACGGCTTCAGTAACGGAACCCCTGCTAAAAAAGGCAGGGCCGAAAAAACGGGCGCGAGCAGCCAGGAAACCAGAACGGATAACGGAAAAATGGCCGACAGTGTGAGGAGAAATTGTTTGTAAGGCGGTGCGGCTTTTTTGGTTTCGGGTGGCGTAAACCAAAATTCCAGACCGGTTTTTACTTCGATTTTTTCTTCGGTATCCAGAAAAGGACGCACCTTCTCGATCATCTGCCGGCGCGTATCGGACTCCAGCCAGTTCCGCAGCGTAGCTTCCGAAGCAAAGTGAAGCACAATGGTGTAGGCCTGGGTCTGGCCGTGGGGTCGGATGACATTTACTCCCCGATGTCCGGCAGCTCCCTGAGCCAGCGGAACCATCTCCTTTAGCCAGTTCTCATAAGCGTGAATCTGATTTTTGTAGGGACGCTGGACAATGATGGTCGTCACCGCGCTGTCGATTTCAATGGGAATACCGGCTGCCATAGAAAGGAAGTTATGCCGCTAAAAATAGTGGAAAATAAACATACGAAGTCCGGTTGTGCTGCAAAATCTAGGGATGCAATTGTCTGCGAGCGCTGGCCAGCCCCGGTTTTTTAGCGCCCAACGAACGCTTTTGCTTTGCCCTTTGCCCGGTGGATAAGGAAGTCGATCATTACAAAGACGGTTTGTGGCGCTGGCGGTTACTGTATAATTCACCCTAAAACCACATTCGATGAACCGTTCTATCCTTTTTGCTTTTCTGCTTTTAGTCGTCTGCAGTGCCTGCCTAAAAGACCATATTGTTGATCCAATCGAGATCCGGCAATCCAGTTATACGATTCCGGGCGAGACTTTTTTTCCGGAAGGAATTGCGTATGATGCCAGCCAGGGCGTCTTTTATACGGGCAGCCTTGGCAATGGTGATATTCTGAAAGTAGATGTTCAGACGGGGTCGAGTAGCCTGTTTGCTTCCGGAGCGGCTCAGGGACGGGCCACCTGCAACGGTATGAAGCTCGATTCAAAAGGGCGTTTATGGGTTTGTGGGGGCACCCAGAATAAAATTTATGTGCTCAATCCCGATGGCTCGCTGCTCAAAAGCTGGGATCTGTCTACTTTTTCGGCAACCGGATTTATCAACGATTGCATTCTCGATGGTCAGTATGTGTACTTCACCGATTCGTGGAACCAGCAGATTTACCGCACCGGTGTTGCCGATGCGCAACCGGGCGATATGGAACGATGGCTAACCTTTACCGATCAGCAGATTCCTTATACGCCGGGCGGTGTCAACGCCAACGGGATTGTGCTCACGCCCGACGGCGGTTATCTGATTGTGGTGGTCTCGTCCACCGGCAAATTATACCGGATCACGGTCAACAGCAAAGCCATTGCAGAGATTCAACTCGACACCCCCGTAACCGCCGGCGATGGGTTGTGGCTTGAGCAGAACAGGCTGTACGTTTCACGAAATGTGACCAATCTGATTTTCCCGGTAACCCTTAGCAATGATTTTTTGCAGGGAACCGTCGGGGCGGGTTTTGGCAACAACCTGTTGTTTAATACCACTCTGGCCAAAGCAGGCCCTTATTTTCTGGTAGTCAATGGCCAATTAAACCGCCGATCGGGGCCTACACCGCCGGTTTTACCATTTACCGTATCCCGCGTGACTATCCCCTGATCATCATCGACCCAACGACAAAGCCGATACGAAAGTAGCCATCTGCGTGTTGGCTTTTGTAAACTCCGCTTTCAGCAGTGCTCCGGCCAGCCGATGCGTCAATCCTTTCGGCGGCCTTTATCGAATCAGATTGTATTGGCCTTTTATCGCGTTCCTGGCTTATTTACAGTTAAGCCAAGAACGCGATAATGTCAGCCGTTTCTAACCGGAGAGAAACCGTAAAGCGGGTGTACTTATTCTCTTTTCTCACCCGTTTTTTCCGTTTTAAAAGGATCTGGTAGTCACCGCATAATCACCTTCTTTCTCCAAAAAAGAATTTAATTACTTAAAGCGTCAATCGCTCTCCATTTAGCCGGTACTATTCAGTAACTTTAGCAAACAGCAGACATTTCTAAAAGGAATGAAGAATGTATTGATCTGTACATTTGTTGGCCACGCAGATGCGCATTTGCACATGGACAAAGTATTAACCCACATTGGTGCCATTGGCAATCTAAAGTTTTTCCCCAACGATTTATCGCTTTTCAACCATCTATCCAAGACGCAGCACTATCCTGATCTCATTACGATTGACCTTCACCTTCCCTTGAAAGGCGGACTACAGACGCTGAAATCGATCAAAAAAGACCGGAATTGGAAACATATTCCGGTATTAATGACCTGTTCCGAAGCTTCCAGATTTGAAATCCTGGCTTGCTACAATGCCGGCGCGGATTCGTGTTTTGTAGAAACAATCCTTTTTTAATTTTGAAACAAGGCTATAGATTGCTTTGGCTGTATTCGCCATCAAGTGGATAGTAAACCGGTTCAATAAATTAGTAAAGCGGTTTTTAACTACCATTGACTTTCTGCGCAAAAAGTAAAGTTTTGTCCGCGCAGGGTGATGCCTGGCAGTTCAAACCCTATTCAACTGTTCGATGTACTTGCTTCTTCGAAAAGACGCATGGCCAGCAGCCCATTTCCAACGGCACCACCGGCACGAATCGCGGCCGCAATGAACACGGTTTCGGCAATTTCTTCGCGAGTGGCACCGGCCTGAACGGCATTATTGATGTGCGATTCAATGCAATACGCACATTGGGTGGTTAGCGCAACGGCCACCGACATGAGTTCTCGATACTTTACCGGAATGACGCCATCTTTTCGTTCTGCCGTATGCTTGAGGTTAAGAAAGGCCGCAGCCTCTTTGGAAGCCGAACGAATCAGCATGTCGGTATACGCCCGGTCTTTCGGAGTTTGGTATTCGCCCATTGAAGTTTGTAGAAAAGGGTGTACTATTTATAGAAACAACATCATTTCGTTGATGTCGTAAAAGCAAGGTATAAAAATATGACGGATTTCCAGTCTTTAAACGAAGCTCTGGAACCCGCCGGTTTTCGCGGCAAAAACAAACGATTTCAGGTTTTTAAACAAAAGAAAGCGTAGTGGATGGGCAACGGTCAGGGTTAAAAATTTGATTTACCGGCCCCGCAGGCAACTTGCAGATTAATAAGCCCGGAGCTTTGATGGGAAATCTCCCGTTTCTGACGGGCTTTCTCCCGTTTCTGCACCCATTGGCTTGTAGTTCACCGGCTCCCGCTTTACGTTTGCCAGTCCCTTGTGCAAGTTAGGGTGTGAATTACAACTACGCGAAAAGCCAGGCAGGTAGGGCCTGGCTTTTTTTCAAATGCCCGGCCTATCACCCGGAAGACGCGTTCTACGGATGGCGGCCGATTCGGGCGTTCTGAAAAAGACACTCCGTGCTTTCCAGGTCACAAAAGAAATAACACGCACATACCAAGAGAAGCCTACAAAATCTCAACTTTTACCGACGCTCAACGGGCGGACTATTCGCTTAATTTGAAATCACTAATCAAGACCCTAAGCGAATGGATTATCAAACCCAAATCGAGCGGGCCTACCAGGCTTTTAACGACAGAAATATCGACGGTGTGCTGGAGCTAATGCATTCAAACGTCCAGTGGCCCAACGGTTGGGAAGGCGGTTACGTCAATGGACACGATGAAGTAAGAACCTACTGGCTCCGGCAATGGCAGGAAATCAATCCTACGGTAGTGCCGGTTTCGGTGCGGGAGAACGACCACGGACAAATTGAAGTAACTGTTCATCAGGTCGTTAAAACCCATGCGGGCCAGGTGCTGATGGATGGGCAGATTATCCACCTGTATACTTTTAAGGAAGGGAAAATAAGCAGGATGGATATTCAGGACTAGGTTTTATACTTTCTAAGCAATTCCTGAAAAGCCGTTACATATTCGTTAAATTGGCGGGCGAGCCAGTGTTTCCGTTCATTTTCCTGTTGCCAGACCGCTTCCAACAGGTGAACGGCATAATAGACACTGCCCCCATGAAGGACGTGCTCCCGTTGCAGATCCGACACATAGGGTTCGAGGTAATCAGCGATTTCCTTTTTTTCCGAATCCGATAACGGTTTTCGTTCGTCCAGCAAGTGAATAAAATAGGTAACCCGTCGATTGGTCATCGTTTCAGAGTGCCGGTGAATCTGGCGTTTTAAACGATACTTCAATCGCCGAAGGCTTGGGGCGGTTAAGCCTAATGAGCCAACGGCCCAACCCGCCTTCCGTTTTAGTCCTGCAAAGGCAAAACCGGGTTGGTACAAACGGGTTGTGCGTCTTTTTCGGGATAACGAGCTATTACGACTCGGTTATCGGCCCATTCTATGCAGATTGTCAGCTACTTAATCAAATGCTGATCATACCCGGCCGCCACCAAGGCTTCGTAGGCTTCCCAAACGTCCTGCGGTATTTCCTGCGGAATCTGAAACCCTTTCTGAGGATACTCTTTGATACGCTGTAAATCGCCCACCATGATCATAATGATCGCTTCCTGCGACAAATCCGGATTCGAATAGGTCGTCAGGTATTCCTCATAAGAAACCTGCGGGGAGGTGACCTGCACCGATTTTTGGGGCCATACTTTCCGGAAAGTGGCGTAACTCCGGCGTTCCATATACGGCTTCTGTACCAATAGAAAGCTTGCCGGGTCCAGGTTGCGCTCGGCGAGCAGCTGCCGGGTGAAAAGCACATTCTCCCCGGTATTGGTCGATCGATTTTCAATCAGGATGGCCTCGGCTGGAACGCCCAGACTCCGGGCGATCTGGGCAAACTGGTCCGCTTCGGGCTCGCTCCAGAGGGTTCGGGTAATGACCCCAAGGCCCCCGGAAAAGATCAATAGCGGAGCCCAGCCTTCCAGCCAGAGTTGCGCTCCGCGTTCGGCTACCCGTTTATCGTAACTGCAAAGAACCAGGATGGCATCGGATTTTTCTACCGGCTGATTGAGTTGGTGATACTGCCATAACTTTTGGGCCAGCGCGTGAACGGAAGGAGAAATTTGAGACATAAAAAGCACACAATAGGAATAGAACAGCGAAAGGTAGCGCAGCCCATTCAAATTGGCAATCAATTCATCTGATTCCTATCTGTCAGGGCGTTGCCAGCGGTCAGTGCCCATTTTCCATTAAATAAAAAGGTTTAGATTTATCCGCCTTATAATGGTATATTTTCTCCACCTAAGCTACTACGAATCAAGACAAAAGCCCATGATCCTACTTCCGGCTGCAACCACGAAGGTTTTTCCCGATTTCTGAAAGTGGCGACTGTACGCTGGCCGTATCAAACCCGCCCCATCAATCTCACTCAGCCTCCTGCATGGGTACGGTTGTGCCAACAGTTTCCCTGATAAATAATATCTCACGTCCTGCGCACATTCCTATGAAAAAACTTTTATCCCTGCTGATTTTGGTGTTGCTGCTGAGCTGCAACAATTCATTTTACCATGTGGCCACGGTGCAATCCGAACAGGTCAAGCCCATCGACAATAATTTTGTTTTTGAAAATGAGCACCTGAAAGTGGTGTATAACCTGTGGGAAAAAGGCGGTCGTATGCGTTTTTTGTTGTTCAATAAAACGGACCTGCCGATCTACCTTGATTGGTCGAAAAGTTTCATGGTACGCAATGGCACCCAAACCCTCTACAGTCAGCTTCCGGCTTTCACCAAACGAGCTTATGTCGACACGGTTCACTACCAGTATCAACAACTCGATATTTTGCCGTATCGACTAACGGCCCGGTCTAACCAAATCACGGAACTGCCTTCCCGAATTTACGTGGCTATTGCCGATTTCCCGATTCAGCAGACGGTAGTGAATGCAAAAACCAAAGAGAAAGTCATTACGTATTCGCAGGAAAACTCCCCGCTGCGCTTCGGCCAGCAGTTGACCTATTCGTTCGATCAAACCCGCAGCAATCCACATCAAATCACGCATTCGTTCTGGATTAGCCAAATTCAGGTTTTGCGATCCGGTGAGTTGTTCCGACAATACGGCCCATTGTATAAAGGCCATCCCAATGCGCTTTACGCGGTCGAAACCCGACTGGCGGCTGGCAGAAGTGTCGGTATTGCGCTGTCTTCAGTGGCGGTAAGCTATCTTCTCATAATGGAAAGCATGAAACACATGTTCGATGGCGTATCGCTGTGTTGCTGAGGCACGAATGCACGTACGCTTGTCGGGCAGATAATGCTTTAATTAATGACTGATCCAGTCGCCGTAGATGTACCAATCAACAGGCGGCCTTTTACGGGCTTGCCCGTGGTTTCATTTATAAAATAAACCGCTTTTTTTAGAAAAGAAAGGAACTAGTTAGTAGCTTACAATGTAGTTAGTTTATTACATAGACAATAGCGGCTTTTGCCGTTCAATCGAGTCTCTTCCTCAACTATCCGCAGTGTATCGCAGGCGACAATCGTCGGGTGATTTTACTTTTTGACGACGATCTCCATAGCAGCACGTTTAAATTCCTTCAGATTCCAGCACCCTGTAAATCAGGCGGCTTTGCAGGAGTCTCCTGTTCGCCGGAAAGATCCGCCGTTCAAGAGCCGATCGATCTACCATTTTTTATCAGGGCCCAAGTAGGTGGTTGCGTAAAACCGGTTCAAAATCAGCGATCAAGCTGCCCAGGACGACTCATCCCTGGAAGTAATAGACCATACCCTTACCATTCCTGCGTCAATGGCAGGAAATTCCCGAATTCTCAACTGACATCAACCATGCAACTTAAATTCAACAATACCACCCGGTCGCAATTCTTTTCAACGGCCCGACAGCGAGTCGACGCATACTTCAAGGAAACAGGCCTTTCTCCCCACGCCAATGGCGCCATGTGGACCAAAGCCGGGTTCTTTTTGATTGGCTATGCCCTGCTGTATGGCCTCATTCTGTCCAATCAATTTGGCCCCTGGGTCATGCTTGGCCTGGCCATTGGTTTAGGCATGTTTACCGCCTTCATCGGCTTCAATGTTTCCCATGACGCCCTGCACGGTGCGTTTTCGTCCCGCAGTTGGGTAAACCGGCTGCTGGGGGCTACTTTCTACCTGGCGGGCGCCAATCCCTACGTGTGGAAAATTACGCACAATGTCGTTCATCATACCTACACCAACATTCCCGGCCACGACGAAGACATTGAAATTGCACCGGGTTTAATCCGGGTCGACACCGACGAGCCGGTTCGTTCCTGGCAGCGCTTTCAGCACTGGTACGCTTTTGGGTTGTATTCACTGGCTTCACTCTCCTGGGTTTTTAGCAAAGACTATCTGAAATTTTTTAAACCCAAGATTGGTCAGCAGGATAATACCAACCATCCCCGTCGTGAATACATCACGTTGTTCGCGTCAAAAGCCGCCTATTACTTTTTCTTTCTGGCACTGCCTTATCTGGTGCTCGACCTGGCCTGGTGGCAATTGCTGATCGGTTTCGTGGCCATGCATCTGGTCGAAGGACTGGTCCTGGGACTGGTTTTTCAGTTAGCGCACGTCGTTGAAGGGACGTCGTTTCCGGTGCCGACCGAAGGAGCCGGTATTCAGGAAGCGTGGGCGATTCATCAGATGCGGACCACGGCTAATTTTGCGCCCCGTTCAGCCATTGCGGCTTTTTTCTGCGGGGGCCTAAACCGCCAGATTGAACACCACCTGTTTCCTAAAGTCTGCCATATTCACTACCCGGCCCTAACGGCCATCGTGAAGCAAACCGCCCACGATTTTAATTTGCCGTACCTGGAAAATCCTTCCTTTTTCTCGGCACTGCATTCGCATTACCGGTTGCTGAAAAAATTAGGTCGGGCGGCTTAAATCCGGCCGAATCCTGTAAAACCAGTCAACGGGTTGCGCTGGGCAACCGGATTTTAACCGGCGTTTTTCCATTAGCTGTGACTTTCGCCTTGCCGTTTCGTCTTATTTACACTGACTACTCAGAGAGGCTGCTGACTGTCAGACGCCCCCGGTCCTATCGGGGGCTTTTTCATAATCGGCAATCCTGTTGATTATGAATTTTCGGAATAGAGCCCGTTCAGTAAAAGGTTTTCTTAATAGATTTTTTTAATTTACACCGATTCCAACGAAGTGTCTCATTTACAGGTCCTGATAAAAACGAATGAGCCATGAAGAAATTTTTCGGAACGATTGCCCCTTTACTACCGCTGCTTTTCCTGGCGATAGGCTGTAAAAAAGACAATGGTTTTGATGCAGGCGGGCCTGTTACCAGCTATTTATTAGGTAAATGGCAATTGGAAAAGATTGTTTCTCCATCGGGAACAAAGGTCGGCCCACAGATTGGGTACTCGGAAATGGTCGAAATTGGAAACGATGGATCAGGTGACTATGAGAAACTATTCAGAAATGGCTCTCTTCTGTTTACCGATAGTTGGTTACGATCACCTGCTCCGGTCGCCAGTTCAAAAAACCTGACCATTACCGTGTTTTACTTCAATCACGGAAAACGCTTTTTTAAGCTCACTGGTAAAGGGGATACGCGAACGATGGAAGCTTCCGATTATATTCCGGAAGCCGGTGCCAGGCCCGATACCGTGCGGTATTTCTATAGCCTGATGCACTAGTCCCAACGGCCTCCCATGTCGACCACTGAATCTTTTCCCCCGGTCAGTAGTGCCCAACCCAAAATTCACTATCTCGATTATATCAAAATCCTGTTAACCGTACTGGTCATTTTGCACCACGTTTGCATTACCTACGGCGCACCAGGTGGCTGGTATTTCCGACAACCCACGACCCAGCTCGCGGCTCGGTTTGGGTTAACGCTGGTTGTTGCCACCAATCAGTCGTTTTTTATGGGGCTTTTCTTTCTGCTCTCAGCTTACTTTGTCGAACCCGCTTACCAGCGCAAAGGAGCCCCTTGGTTTGTGATGGACCGGCTCAAACGGCTGGGTATTCCGCTGGTATTTTATTCCCTGATTCTCTCGCCAATCATGAATTTTTTAGTATACCGGTATGGACAGCATAAACGGGCTACGTTTTGGCAATTTCTAATGGGCTACGACAACTGGATCGATCCGGGCGTCTTGTGGTTTGTTGCAGCGTTACTGGTGTTTACCCTGATTTATGTGGTTCTTCGGCAACGCTCTCCGCTCCAGTATGCCATCAACCTTCCTTCCATGCGCGGTATTCTGTTGTTTGCGATTGCCGTTGGGTTGATCAGTTTCCTGGTTCGATTGGTTTTTCCGGTCGGCTGGACAATACCCGGACTGGGCTTTCAGCTGGCTTACTTCCCTCAATATATAGCCTTATTCGCGGTAGGTGTGCTGGCTCGCCAGAATGAATGGCTCGATCAACTAACGCTCCGGCAAGGAAAGCGGTTTGGTTGGTTAGCCCTGGCTTTGGTCGGCATTGGTTTCCCCTTGCTGTTCATTGTAACGACAACACTGCAACTGCCAATTGGTAATTTTAATGGAGGATGGAACGGGCAATCCCTGCTACTATGCCTCTGGGAGCAACTAGTGGGTATTCCTATCTGCGTAGCTTTGCTCAGCTACAGTAAATACCATTGGAATGGCAGTAATCCCTTCTTGAATAAGCTAACCCGAAGTGCCTACAGTACCTATATATTCCATCCACTGGTCATTATCGGATTGTCACTGTTGGTAGCGGACTTGCCTTTTGATCCCTTGCTAAAGCTCACTTTGGTTGCTCCATTGGCCGTCATCGGCTCTTTCATCATCGGCCGCCTGGCGTTGAAAGTTCCGGGAGCCAGCACGATTCTTTAAGTACTTGCCCAGCCTGACACGAGGAAAATTCCGCTTTTGTGTAACAACGGGTCCATCAAACAAAAAGCCGCTATGATGAAATAGCGGCTAACTCAGTGTTCATGCGAGTGACCCCGGACAGGTTCGAACTGTCGACCCACTGATTAAGAGTCAGTTGCTCTACCAACTGAGCTACGGAGTCGGGTAGTAGTAATCAGGATGCGAATGTAGTCGGTTCCGGTAATAAAACAAATACCGGCCGCACAGTTTCTATCCTACACGACCCCGTGTTTTGATCGAATCCCTCTTTGCCATTACCCCGGAAGCGCTTCGCCGGAATTTGCCTCCAATGCAGATTTCACCACCGGCAATTCCGACTCCAGCACCTGAATATACTGGTTGGTCAGGACAGCAATTTCAGCCATGGCCTTTTTCTCGGCAATCAATGCTTCCGTGGCCGTAATGAGCCGGGCGGCTTCGTTGAGGCCAAAAGTCTGAATAACGGCTTTCTGGGTATGAATCAGTCGCTTAACAGCAGCGACATCGCCCTCTTCCAGCGACTGCCGTAACTGCTCAATTTCCGTCGGCGTTTGGTGTAGAAATAACGTCATCATTTCTACGGCAAAATCCATATCTCCCCCCACTGCCTCCAGCAGAGGTTCCACCGAAAAACTGGGTTTTGGTGGCGTAAACAACTTTTCAGTCATAACTTTGGCCGTTGCGGTCGGCAAATATTTACGCATAATTCGTTGTAATTCTTCTATTTGAAACGGTTTTGGTATAAAATCATTCATACCCGCCTGTAAACATTGTTCCCGCTCATTGGCCAGCGCGTGGGCGGTCATGGCAATAATCGGCACCCGGCTTTTCAAGATCGTCCGGATGTGATTGGTCGTCGTGTAACCGTCCATGACGGGCATCTGAATATCCATCAATACCAGATCGACCTCCTCCTTTTGAAGTACATCCAGGGCTTTCTGGCCGTTTTCTGCCACCTGGGCGCTATACCCCAGACGGTTGAGTACCTGCAGTGCCAGTCGCTGGTTCATCAGGTTGTCTTCCACCACCAGAATGTTTACCTCACGGTCGGGGGAACCTGACGCATCGACGGCCAGATCGCCCTCGTGCTCCGCCGGGTGGGGAGCCACTTTGTACGGAATTTCCAGCGTAAAAGTGGACCCTTCACCCGGTTTGCTTTCGACCCGAATCCACCCTCCCTGCATCTCCGTGAGGGATTTCACAATGTTAAGACCCAATCCGGTGCCTCCATAATACCGGGTTGTAAAATCGCTGGCCTGGCGGAATCGTTCGAAAATATGGGGAAGAATATCCGTTTCCATTCCAATACCGGTGTCCTCCACCGTAAACCGGAGCCGAACCTGGTCCTGCGTTTCTTCCGTTGTTTCAATGTGCACCGTCACCCCACCCTGTTTGGTAAACTTGATGGCGTTGCTCAGTAAATTGAGTAAAATCTGTGTCAGTCGCGTGGGGTCACCCAGAACAACCGGGGGCAAAACGGAATCGGTAATGACCTTGAGCTGAAGTTTTTTGTCCGATGCCATTGAATCGAGCATGGTTCGAATCGAATCCACCAACGATCCGACACTAAACGGAATGCTCTCCAGGGGCAACATGCCCGCTTCAATCTTGGAAATGTCCAGAATATCGTTGACAATCGTCAGCAGGTTTTTACCCGCCGTCCGGATGAACGTCACGAACTCTTTTTGCTCCGAATTCAGGGCCGTTGACTCCAGCAAGTTGGAAAAACCCAGGATGGCGTTGAGTGGCGTTCGAATTTCATGGCTCATATTGGCCAGAAACTGCTTTTCCGTATGCCGGGCCCCTTCGGCAATCTGAGTAGCCTGGGCCAGTTGCTGTTCGAGTCGTTTTCGCTCCGTAATATCGTAGTGGATGCCCATCGACCCGATGACGGTGCCGCGTTCGTCTATAATGGGGGCCCCACTAATCAGCACCCAGATGCGTTCCCCGTCTTTCCGTATCAACTGCAATTCGTACGAATTGGCCCCGCCATCTTGCCGGAACGTTTGCTGCTGGCCTAAAAACTCATCGAATTCCTTGGGCACCAGTAATTCGTTGGCCCGCTTCCCAATCAGTTCTTCTTCGCTATAACCCACCATCTGGCAAAACCGGTCGTAGGCCTGCCGGATGATCTGATTGGTGTCAACTTCGAGCAAACCGAGTTCCATCCGGTTCATGATGCCCCGGTATTTTTCTTCACTCCGGCGAATCCGCTCATCGTAGCGGTATTTTTCCGTAATGTCGGTATACTGCCACAGATGGCCCCGGTAGTGTCCTTCCAGAAAAATCGGAATGTAATTTCGTTCCAGTACCCGCCCATCGATCAGATTGACGGTCTCATTTAAAATGGCGTGCTTCTGACGAAGCGCATCCTCCATCTGGAGACTAAAACTTTCCGGATTCGTAAAAATGCCCTGGGGTGGATTTGCCAACTGCAAATAATCGTTTCCAATCAGTTCGTCGGGTGTCAGAGGAAGATGAAACAGATCACAATACAACTGATTGACGATGACGATCCGGCGGTTTTCATCTTCAACCAGCACGCCCGTTTGCAGATTTGAAATGAGTGAAGTCAGCCGGGCCTGGGTAGTTCGCCAGGCATCTTCACTGCTGATCCGGTTGGTAATATCGCGGGCAACCGCCACCAGTTCCGGCACTTTACCGTCGCCTTCAACGATTCGCAGGGTTTGACCGATCCATACCATACGTCCATCTTTGGCAATGACCGGAAATTCGGTGTACGAACGCGGTTTCTGGTTTTGGATCATCGACTGGTAGAAAGCCACCACGGATGTCCGCCAGGCGGGAGCAACCAGATTAATGAAACTCAGGCCGATAATTTCATCTTCGGTATAGCCCAGACTTTGTTCGACGATCGGATTCACGAATGTAAAAAAACCATCGATCGAGGTTTTAAAAATAATATCCGGAACCGATTCGACCACGTGACGGTAATGCCTTTCACTTTTTTTCAGCGCGTCGATCTGACCTTTCATCTGCTGCAAACGCGTTTCACTCAACAGAAGTTGCTCATTCGCGTTAGCAAGCTGACGGTCTTTTTCTTCCAGAATAGCCTCGGCTTGCCGGCGAGCTTCTTTTTCGAGAGCAAGCTGGCGTTCGAGGTGTTCTATTGGGGACATAGTACTTGTACAAGGGTGAACTGAACCGTACCGGTATAGGTCTGGATACGCTCTTCGATTTCTGGCGGGTGTGGATCAGTCTGTTTTTATTCAATTAATCGACAATAAAGCTTGTTTGGCTTCCACCGGGGATCAAACACTCACTACCTGCTATCTTTATCGTCAAGCTCATGATTTTTTTTCACTAAAATAGGTATATACTGAAGTAATCAAGCAACAATTATGCCGTGCCGCCTACCGGGCCAGTAAGAATTACACCCGGTTTTCAGGAAAAAATACGTTTCTTCAAAAGAAGACGGGGCGTTTCAGCGCCAAATTACCAGACAATCAATTTATTAAATAAACGCAAAAAATCCGGCTTTTCAGCCGGATTTTTTATTCAATCGCTCACTAGTCAGCGCCTTAGTTCATACTCACCAGACGGGACGATTCCACCACCGGCGCACTGGTTTGCAGTTTCACCGTTTTGATTTCGGTGTTAAAACCGTCCGAGATTTCAACTTTGTAAACACCGTCTTCCAGTTGATTCAAATCGAACCGGATCGCCGTTATTTCGTGGCCCTGACCAACTCTTTTGGTAGCCAATGTGCGGCCTTCACTGTTTACCAACCGGATATTGATTTTGCTGTCGGTTGCTTTCTGCACATTTACACTCACTTTCATGCTGTTGATCATCGGGTAAACCGCCGATTGAAAAGTGGATTTTGGTTTGGCGTTTTCTTTATGATCATCCGCAAATGCAGTCGATGCGGCAAAAGTCAAGGCGATTAAAGCGGAAGCAACTAGCGTTTTCATAAGATTTGTTGTTTACAGGATGTGTTCGTGTTTGTTGTTTACTGCCGTTATCGGCCGTTTTGATGATTCAAAGGTTGTATTTTAAAAGGTACCTTGCTATGCATAGTACTTTGGCGGTTAAAATAGCCGGTTGAGTGGTCGATATGCAGGATGAACAACCGGCAGAAACAGGAGACGCTTCCGACTCGATCCGAATTCTGCAGGTTTCGGTAAAAATCAGGCTTTCTTCAGGGCCTTTTTTTGCTGCCCGATTCCGAACTGATCGCCCGCAGCCACGGCTTTTCCGCCACTAAAATGGATCTCAACCATTTTCTCGCTCTGAACCCAGTTGCTGTGTTGATCTTCGAGCGTGTGAACAATCTTCCGCGTTTTCACGTCGATCACGTCGCCCGTCGACGGATAGGCATATTTCCCGTCCAGACTGAACGTAATCCAGCCCGGCATGTCGCGCACCAGAATCGAGGTTTTCTGAACCGGTGGCATAACCGTGTTGTCGAAAACGTGCACCCGGTTATTGGCCCCGTCACAGAGCCAGATTTCCTTTTCGTCGGGCGTCATGCCAATCCCGTGACTCGGACAACCATGCCGCTTCACGTCCCCAATGTTGAAGCCTTCCACTACCACCCGGTGCAGAAATTTTCCACTCTCCAGATCGCCCACCTCAAAACCCAGTAAGCCGTTGACGTTTACATACACCAGCGTCTGGGAGCCATTGATGGTAAAAGGACGAATATCGGCCCCAAACGGCCCCACTTTTTTGGTAATCGTATGCGTTTTGGCGTCGGCTACGTTCAGCATCGTCGATTTCAAACCAGCCAGATACACCAGCTTTCCGTCCGGTCCGTAAATCGTGTTGTGCGAACCGGAATGGGTAACGATTTTGGTAATGACATCCCCGGTTTTGGCATCCACCACCGTCCAGAACTCTTTTTCGAGCGAAGGCATATAAATCGTCAGGCCATCCGGCGAGATCGAAATCCGGTCGACACCGCCCTCGTACTGTTTTTCCCACAACACCTTTTCGGTGGTCAGCTCAATGCACTGCAGGGCTTCAAGGGTGCTAATGTAAATACAGTTGGTGGCCAGGCTGACATCGACACCCTTTACATTCGACGGTTTTCCATTGGGCTGCAACCCCTTCGTCGGAATGAATTTCACAAACCGGTGCTGGTTATCGATGTCGAAAACCTGAATACCGTGGCCACCATAGCCGAGGTAATTCCGGACGCCCGGTGTAGCCACATACAGATACCGCTGCACTTTCGGCGCGATCTTTGGCCCGGGGCCGGTCCCCTCTACCTCAGCCGTAAAAACCCAGGCCGTTGCGGAGGTAAGAACCAGGCCGCAGAGGAGGTAAAGCAAAATCATTCGTTGCGTTTTCATAGCAGATGAGTTTAGGAAAGGTGTCTGGCAGACTGAAGAATGATTCCATCACAATTTACTTATGACGGTATTCCCGGCCGCTCAGCCTGTTTCCGGCCAGGCGTCCAAAACATCTGAATTGACAGGGAGTTGCTATCTATACAGACATCCTGCTAACCTCATGCGATCAAAAAATCTGAAAATTCTGGCCTTTTTCCTGCTCTGCATCCCGTTCGACACCGCAGTTGCCCAGTCGGGCGGAGTGGATTACCCGTATCCGGTGCGGTTTTTTAACCTGACGATCGAGTCGAAGCCCGTTCGGATGGCCTATATGGACGTGAAACCGGCCCAACCGAATGGCAAAACCGTATTGCTGCTGCACGGCAAGAATTTTAACGGATATTATTGGAAAACCGTCATCCACTGGCTGACAACCAAGGGGTACCGCGCCATCGTGCCCGATCAGGTCGGCTGGGGGAAATCGTCGCACCCCGCTATTCAGTACAGTTTCCACCGGCTGGCCTTCAACACCAAACGTCTGCTCGACACGCTGGGAATCCAGCAGGTAACGGTTCTGGCGCACTCGATGGGCGGCATGCTCGGTACGCGGTTTACCCTGATGTACCCCGGAACAGTGGAAAAACTGGTCCTGGAAAATCCGATCGGTCTGGAAGATTACAAGACCTTTGTACCCTATCAAACCATTGAACAACAGTATCAAAAGGAAAAATCGGCCACGCCGGAGTCCTACCGGCAATACCAGAAAAGTTATTATCCTGTCTGGAAACCCGCCTACGATGATCTGGTGCGGGTGCAGGCCAGCGACCTCAAATCGCCCGACTTCAACGCCATCGCCTGGTCCAATGCCGTAACGTACCAGATGATCTACGAACAACCGGTTTGCTACGAATGGGGACGTCTGCAAGCTCCTACCCTGCTCATTATCGGACAGGCCGATCGCACGGTGGTCGGTAAAAACCTGCTTTCCAAAGAAGAACAGGCGAAACACGGCCGGTATCCGGAATTAGGCAAACAGACGGTCCGGCAGCTGAAATCGGGCAAATTGGTCGAACTGGAGGGCGTTGGCCACATTCCGCACATCCAGGAACCGGAGCCGTTTTTCAGAGCTTTGGGAGATTTTTTGCGATAAGCGTGAATTATTTCCAACCATCTGACCGTCTGCGCAGTTAGGTTTAAACGAATCAACCACTCACTCAACATGAATACCAGAGCGAATAAAACAGCATTGATCACCGGAGCCTCGAGCGGCATTGGCCAGGAATTGGCCAAATTGTTCGCAAAAGATGGCTATAACCTTGTACTTGTTGCCCGGAGTACCGACAAATTGAATGAAATTGGTGGCCAGTTCTGGGACGAATACGGCGTCGAAACCGTGGTGATCACGAAAGATCTTTCGGAAGAAAATGCCGCACAGGACGTTTATAATCAGGTAAAAGAAAAGAATATTCCGGTTGATATTCTGGTCAACGATGCCGGTGTCGGGCTCTACGGTCTGTTTGCCACCGAAACGGACTGGGAACGCGAAAAGTCACTTATTCACCTGAATGTGTTGACTACCACGCTGATGACCAAGCTGTTCCTCAAAGATATGGTGGAACGGAACGAAGGCAAAATCCTTAACCTGGCCTCCCTGGTTGCCATAACGCCGATGCCGTTGATGGCGGTTTATGCCGCAACGAAAGCGTATATTTATAACTTTACGCAGTCGCTGATCAACGAACTCAAGGACACGAATGTCAGTGTGACGGCTTTGCTACCCAACGCGACAGACACGGATTTCTTCAATAAAGCCGGGGCGTCGAACACCAAAGTCACTGAGAATCTGGACGATCCAAGTCTGGTTGCCAAAGATGCCTACAACGCCTTGATGAAGGGAGCGCCCAAAGTGGTGCCGGGCGGTTTGGTCAATAAAGCCTATGAAGTGATGTCGTATGTGGCTCCGCAGGAAACGATGGCGGGCATGATGCGCAAGAACATGGAACCGAAGAAAGAACCGGTTACGGACGAAAAAGGAAACAAAGCCGCCTTGACCTGGGGAATTGGCCTGGCCGCCGTCGTGCTCGCCGGAGCCGCCTTGGCCCTCGCCTATTCCAACAGCAGCGCCTACGACAAGGCCCGGTATCGGTACAAAGCTGGCAAGCTCAAATCCGGTGCCGACGACGTATATGATGACGTTAAAGATACCCTGATCAATGGGTTGAACAGCGTTAAAGACGCCGTTAGCACGGCCAAAGAAGTGGTTGCCAAAGCCAAAGAAACCTTCGCCGACGTGCTGGCCTAACCTTCCTCAAAAACTCCGCAACCCCAAAAACCGACAACGGCAACGGGGTTGCGGAGTCTCTAAAAACGAGCCTGTTCCGGCTTTGGATCTATAAAAAGTTCGTTCCCAATCGGGGCGATCACCGATTTGCTTTCCTACAGCGTCAGTCGCTGCCCATCTTTTAGTAAAACCGCTTTCAATTGTGCATAAGGCACCTTTTGCACGGACGTTTTCTTCTCAATTGCCAGGACGGCTGCCGTTGCCGCCGATTGGCCCAGAATCATGAAAACCGGTTCCATCCGGATGGAGCCATAGGCAATGTGTGTACTCGACACGCAGACCGGCACCAGCAGGTTTTTACACTCGTTTTCCTTGGGCACAATCGAGCCATAGGCAATTGAATAGGGCTTGTCGGGATGAACGCCGATGTCGCCTTCGTTCTGTACAAAGCCGTCTTTTTTGACAAACCGCTGCGAATTATGAGCATCCAGAGCATATGATCCCATGCCCACCGGATTCGGCACAACGGTTTTGCCCAGCGCGTCGGCTTCCTTCATTACAAATTCGCCCCGCATCCGCCGGGCTTCGCGGATGTAAAGCTGGTGCGACCAGCCGCCGTTATCTTTAAATTCATCCTTCGGCAAACCCCACTGTTGCATGGCTTCGTGGACGTCGGTCGGCACCTTCGGATCGTTCTGCAAAAAATACATCAGTCCCTTCTGATACAGCTCGTGGTCGCGGATAATCTGCTTCCGGCGCTGGTAGGTCGCTTCGGGATAATCGTAATTTTTACCAATGTAGTCGGTACTGAACGGGCCGTGGTTGTTGGTGTCGGTTTTCCGGTTTGGAATGGGATCGAATTTGTTGAACGTTTCCCGCCAGCCCGTCGCGAACACACGGGCCAGCAATTCGTACCGGCTGGGGTCGTAGCCTTCCGGTTTCGGGAACGGAATCCGGTTTTCCGGGTGATTGCTCAGGCACATCCGAAAGCAATACGCCTGGATTTTGTGATCGCCGGTGCCATTCACACCCGGTTCGTCAGCCGACACTTCGGGCAACAAACCGCTTTTGGCATCACCCGCAACCTTATAGGGGCTAACCTCTTTCTTGAAATAATGGCCATGCTGAAAAACGCCGACCTGCACCCCGTTGTGCGTCTCGTTATACACGCTGTTGGCTTCCCGGCCGACGTGGTAGTTCACGCCCGCAGCCGCCATCAGATCGCCTTCGTAAGTGGCATCGATGAACATGCTCCCTTCATAAACCGTCCCGCTCAGGGTTCGGAACGACTTGATGGCACCGGCCCGTTTCTGAACACCTTGCGCGGAACGATCCAGCCATTCGTCGCGGTAAACCGTTAGCTTATTTTCCCGGACAAAATCTTCAAAAACCTGCTCGGCTGCGTGCGGTTCAAAAATCCACATCGTCCGGCTGGTGCCGTCGAGCGCGGGCGTTCCCTGGCCTTTGTTGCCATACTCCGACCGTTTTTGCCACTGCCACGAGTTATCCATCTGGTAATGCTGATAAAGCCGCTGGTAAAATTCCCGGGAAAGCCCGCCGATTACTTCTTTGTTTCCGGTATCGGTAAAGCCCAGTCCGCCCGACGACAAACCGCCCAGGTGTTTGTCCGGCGAGACAATGATCACTGATTTGCCCATTTTTTTAACCTGAACAGCCGCCGTGACCGCTGCCGATGTACCGCCGTAAATAATCACATCGGCCCGGCGGGTTGCGGTCGGTTTAACGGAGGAAGGACGGTAGCCGGGCAGGATGAGGAGCAAGCCAAGCAGGCAGCCCGTGGCCGACCATTTTTTCAGGAATGCAAACGCGAAATGTGGGTAAGAAATCATAGAAATTCAGGAAAAGCAGCCGCTCAGGCCGCAACGAGTTTTTGAAGATAAGCCGGGTAATTTCTGCCCTCACCGTCGCCGTGGGTAATGCTGTCGCCGAAACAGACGATGCGGTTTTTTAGCAATTGCCGTTGAACCAGAAAGGTATAAACCGCCACAGCCATCGTCCGGTAGCCGTCGGGCGTTGGGTGAATCCCATCGGTTTTGTGGCTGTTGGCTTCGTTTTTGATCAGACTGCTCGCATCGAGGCCGATGTTTCCCACGGTTTCGAAAATATGGTGCATATCCAGCAAAGACGAATGGGTATCCGCAGCTACTTTCCGGATAACATCATTCATCGCCATTTTTCGGGCCATGTGGCCTTCCGGTTTATAAAAAGCCGGGTCGTGGCGGGTCATCAGATAGGGTTCGTAAACCGGCAGAATGGTCATCAGCATCACCTCACTCCGGATGGCGGTCAATCGGGTGCAGATGGTCCGCAGATTTCTTTCGTAGTCCGGCAGCGGAACGTGTTTTTTACTGTTCACGTCATTGGTACCCACCATCAGAATGGTCAGTTCGGGCTGCTGCGCCAAACAATCCTTGTCGATCCGGGCAAGCAGATCGACGGTATTGTTCCCGCCCACCCCCGCGTTGATGATCACCGGAGCCGGCTCGCCGGTTTTCGGCTGGCTGTTTCCCGTCAGAGGCTGACCCAGAAAGGGCGCGATGGCCAGAGTACTTTGCAGAAACGTTCGACGCTGCATGAGTTAAAGGGTTACGGTTTATGGTTTTCAGTTTACGGTGGGCCACCGGAGTGGTAGCTGACGCATTATTTTTCATCCCTATTCATCGGTACCTATTGATTTTCAACTGTGAACCAAAAACGTACACTGGAAACCGTACACCGAAAATCAATACCCCGGATTTTGTTCCAGTTTAGGGTTCACATCCCGCTCCGTTTGCGGAATCGGGAAAAGGTAGTGATGCTCGGCCACGGTGATGGCCGGGTTCTGGGCTTTCATCGCGCTGATCAGTCGTTTTGTACGGACCAGATCATACCAGCGGTGGCCCTCAAAGGCCAGTTCGAGCCGACGTTCCAGCAGCAAACTATCCCGAAATTGGGCCTGACTCAGATTCGCCGTCAGGTTGGGCAAACCCGCCCGGTTTCGGATGCGGTTGATGGTCGAATAGGCATCGGTGCTGTTGGGAGCCTGCTCGTTCAGGGCTTCGGCATACATCAGCAACACATCCGGGTAGCGAATGATGGGGTAGTTATTGCCGCCATCCGCATTGCCGGTGGCGGTCGGGTCCAGGTATTTATACACGTAACACGGAAACAACACGCTGGCCGGAGCGGCTGGAGTGCTGGTGGCCGAATAGAGTTTTAGCGTCACATTCCGGCGTTTGTCATCGGCCCGGTAGGCTCTGTATAAATTTTCTGTAGCCGGATCATCGCCAAAACCGGCCACGCCGTTGACGCGGTCGAAATTGGGGCGCATGTAGCCCTGCATCCAGCTGCCTTCCCCAAAACCGCCACTCTGGGCCTGCATTTCGAAGACGGCTTCTTTGCCGTTTTTGTTGGCAATCAGAAACGCATCGGCAAAATTGGCCCACAAATCATAGACGCCCAGGTCGATTACCTCTTTGGCTTTGGCCGATGCTTTGGGCCAGTCCTGGCGGGTCAGGTAGACTTTCGCCAGGAATGCTTTTGCGGCTCCTTTCGTAGCGCGGCCCCGGTCGCCAGCCGAATAGCTGTTGGGCAAAACCGCTTCGGCATCGGTAAAATCCTGAATCACCAGTTTATATACGTCATCCACCGACGCCCGGGCGACACTTAAATCATTCAGGGAAGTGGTTTCGGCCGTCATCAATGGCACTCCGCCGAACAACCGAACCAGCGTAAAATAATAAAACCCACGCATGAACTTGGCCTCGGCGATGTAGCGGGCTTTCAGCGATTCGTCCATGGGTATGGCCGGTACGCGGGTAATCACGGCATTCGCCCGGTTAATGGCCGAGTAAACCGTGGACCAGATCGACTGGAAGGTATTGGTAGCGGGCGTAAAGGTGTATTTGTCGAGGTCGTTTTTCGGCTGGTTCGCGGTGGAGCGGCCATTGCCCCACTCGGCATCGTCAGTAGCCTGATCCTGCAAAATCCACATTACCTGACCGTACAGATTGGCGTTGTTCAGCGGATCATACACCGCACTGACGGCGGCTTTCGCATCGTCGGCGTTTTGGTAAAAATTGGCGGGCGTAAAACTCGATTCGGGCTTTTGGTCCAGTACATCACAGGACGTCACCAGGCCGATCAGGCAGAGAAGGAGTAGGTTCTTTTTCATATTTTTGATTTGAACGATGGCCGATGAATGAGCAGACGCAAGCATTCATCAGCCATCGTTCGTTTAAAATCCAACATTAAGTCCGAACAGAATCGTTTTGGCGGCCGGGTAGCTGGCGTAGTCGAAGCCCTGGCTCCGGCTGTCTTGCCCAAACCGGTTTACTTCCGGATCGTAGCCCGAATACTTGGTCCAGGTCAGGTAGTTCTGCGCCGTGGCATACACCCGTAACGATTGTATTTTTAGCCCTTTGAGTACGGACGACGGCAGATTATACGCCAGTTGAATGTTCTTCAGACGCAAATACGAACCGTCTTCAATTTGCCGGGTCGAAACGCGGTTGGCCGGGCGGGTTGTCGAAGCCCGCGGAATATCGGTATTCGTATTCGTTGGCGTCCAGCGGTTTAGCACATCCCGGTCCTGGTTGGTGGTTGCGTTCAGGTACTCCAGTTCATACCGGTTGGCGTTGAGGATGTTATTCCCGTAAACGCCCTGAAAGAAGGCCGTCAGCTCCACGCCTTTATAGGAAAATGTATTGCTGATGCCGCCGATAAATTTGGGCTGCGCCCGACCAATGATGGTCCGGTCATTGTCGTCGATCTTTTTGTCGCCGTTCAGGTCAAGGTATTTGCGGTCACCCGGTTTTTTGGCCTGCGGATCGGCCAGAGCCGTCAGTTCATCGGTGGTTTGGTAGAGGCCGTTGGTCACGTAGCCGAAGAAGGAACCCAGCGGTTCGCCCACCCGGATGATTCCGGAATTGAGGCCCTGGCCGATGTTGGCCACGCTGCCGGCGAAAATCTGCGGAGCGCCCCCAATGTCGAGCACCTTGTTGCGGTTAAGGGCAAAGTTCAGGTCGGTATTCCACTTGAAGTCGCCCACCAGATTGCGTGATGAGATACTGAGTTCAATTCCCTTGTTCTGAACTTTTCCGAGGTTCTTGATGGCGCTCGAAAAACCCGACGTACTCGGAACGGTTACGTTCAGCAACAAATCTTTTGTCCGTTTCAGGTACGCATCGGCGGTCAGCGTAATCCGGTCATTCAAAAAACCGATGTCCACACCCAGGTCAGCCTGGGAAGTCGTTTCCCACGACAGATCCGGATTGGCAATCTGGTTGGGTCCCAAACCGGTCGAAACCGTGTTTCCAAAAACGTAATTCTGGGTGGCCAGCAACGAATACGCCGGGTAGTTGCCAATACCGTCCTGGTTGCCGGTTGCGCCGTAGGTTACCCGCAGTTTCAAGTCGCTTACAACCGGGTTGTTCTTCAGAAAGGCTTCTTCGGAAACCCGCCAGGCCAGAGCTGCCGACGGGAAATACCCAAATCGTTTGTTGTTCCCAAACCGGGAAGATCCATCGGTCCGGAACGAGGCCGTCAGCAAATATTTGTCCATATAGCCGTAATTAAGCCGCGCCAGATACGATTGCAAACCCCAGGTACCGATGCCCGATTCGGGAGTTAAAGGCACCGAACCCGAAGCCAGATTGCTCGATCCCAAATTATCGTTGACAAAATTACGCGCCTGCGCCCGGTTGGATTCCGTCCGGTTGGCCTGCTGGGTGTAGCCAACCAAGGCTGTTAGGGTGTGTACGGTCTTGAAGGTGCGGGTGTAGGTCAACAAATTCTCGTTGAGCCAGGTGAGCGACTGCGAATTGAAAATAGCCGCAGCGCCCCCCTGCGCCAGTCCGCTCGAAACCGAACGCGGCAGGTACGAATCCTGCTTTTGCAACACGCCGTCGATCCCGAGAGAAACCCGCAGGTTCAGCCCGTCAATAATCTGGTAATCACCGAAAACACTGCCAAAAATCCGGTAGGCGGTATTGCGGTTTTTGTTATCGCGGGCCAGCGCCACCGGGTTGTCGGCGGTGAAAGCCAGCGCGGGGTCCGTCAGCAAATAAGAGCCGTCGGCATTGCGAACCGGCAGGATCGACGGGAACTGGAGAGCCGCCATCGTCACCAATCCGGCACTGCCCAAATCGCCGTCAGAACGGGCCTGGTTGGCAACGGTTCGATTGACAGTCAGGCTATTACCAATTTTAATTTTACTAGTTAACTTCCGATCCAGATTGATCCGAAACGAATACCGGTCGAAATCGGAGTTGACAATGACCCCATTTTGTTTGAAATAACCGCCCGCAATGGCGTATTGCGTTTTCTCATCTCCTCCGCTAAACGAAAGCTGGTAGTTGGAAATAGGTGCCTGACGGAAAATCTCATCCTGCCAGTCGGTTCCCACGCCAAACGCTTCGACCTGCGTTGGGGTGTAAACCGCCGGACGCCCTTCGTTGGTGTTGGCGTCGTTGACAAACTGGGCGTATTCCCGACCGTTCAAAACCGGGTATTTCCGACGGACATTCTGAACGCCGTAATACGTATCGAACGAGATCGTCGACTTCCCGGCTTTGCCCCGTTTCGTCGTGATAATCACCACCCCGTTTGCCCCCCGCGATCCGTAAATCGCCGTCGAAGACGCATCTTTCAGAACGGAAATCGATTCGATGTCACTGGGATTCAGCGTACTCAGCACATTGAAACTGGAACCGTTGCTGGCTCCGTCATTTTTGAAGGGAATACCGTCGATCACGTACAACGGTTCGTTGTCGCCCTGAATCGAGTTGCCCCCACGAATCCGGATGCTGGTCGTACCGCCGGGTGCCCCCGAATTCTGAGTAATCTGCACACCAGCCGCGCGTCCCTGTAAAGCCTGGTCGAGGGAGGTAACGGCCACTTTGCGAATTTCTTCAACGGGAACCGTGGCTACTGCGCCGGTCAGATCGCTTTTTTTGACCTGCCCGTACCCCACCACCACCACCTCGTTCAACGATTTGGTATCCGGTACCAGTTGAATGTCGATGACGGAGCGATTTTGCACCACCTGTTCCTGACTGACATAACCCACAAAGCTGAATACCAGCGTGGTAGCCTCGTTGGGAATGCTCAGTTGGTAACGGCCCTGGGCGTCGGTTGTCGTGCCGCGGGAGGAGCCTTTTACCACCACGCTCACGCCGGGCAGGGCTTCACCGGTTTCGCTCGTAACCCGTCCGGTTACCCGGACATCGGTTCGGATAATTTCGGTTGGCTGAATGGTCGATAGATTCGCAAAGCCATCCAACGAAACGGGACTCGTTCCGGCGGTGGCGGGTGTAGTCGCCAGAGGTACACTGATCAGCAGCCGATCGTTGTTTTTGGGCGGCAAAATCAGATACGCCCCGGAGCGCAGCTTTTTAAACCGCATGCCCGAGCGCTTCAACAAAAGAGTGAGATTGGTTTCCAGCCGGGCGTTCAGATTGAGCGGTTCGGCCGGACTCAGATGCCGTGCTACGGCCGATTCTTCAAATAAAATATCGACGCCGTAATACTCCTTCAGTTGTAACAGGGTCTGTTTCAGGGGCTGATTCACGCCAATGGCGGGCGTCGTTTTTCCGGACTGGAGGTTGTCGGCCTGCTGGGTGGCTCGGACGAAAGCCAGCGTTTGGGCTTCGGTATGGCCATAGCTCATGCTGAGTAACCAGCCGGTTGCCAGCGCGAAGGGTAGCGATTTTCTCATTGGGTAATTGGGATTTCGGTAGGCGTTGAAAAAATGAGATTCTGGTCACGGTGGCTGAGTTTCAGGTTCAGCAATTCGGCCAGGGCTTCGGCCAGTTCATCGGATGATCCGGCCCGGATCGTACCGGTTAGCTTCCGGCGGGCCAGCGCCGGATTGGCCAATTGAACATCGACACCAAAAACTACACGGATTTGGTTTACCACATCGCGCAGGGAGGTATTGTTGAAACTGAAGAGTCGATACCGCCAATGGGCAAACCGGGTCGTGTCGGTCTGTTTCTGCAATTGCAGCGCCCCTTTTTCGTCGAGCCGAACCCGGTCGCCGGGCTTCATCAACAGATTTTGGGTAGCCCGATCAACCGGCGCATAATGCAGATTTACTTTCCCCCGTTTCAGGACAATTTCGGCATGGGAAGTCCGGCTTCGCACCGAAAATTCGGTCCCCAACACCTCCACTTCCAGGCCGTTGGTAGCCTGAACAACAAAGGGCTGGTGAGTGGAAAGGTGTTTGACATCAAAAACCGCATCGCCCGTCAGCGACACCCGACGGGAAAACCAGCCGTACCCGATGCGGGGCATTTGCAACGATGAATTGCTGTTGAGTGCCACGGTCGAGCCATCGGGCAGATCCAGTGAACGAAGTTGATACGAGCCCGTCGTAATGGTCTTGTAGAGAAGCGGTTTCCGGAAAATCCAGCCCCCGGCACTCAGTATAAAAGCAAGGCTGGCGGCTACCAGCCAGCGACCCGGGTGCCCGAACGGGCGGGATGCCTCCGGCAGTGACCGTAAAAACCGGGGCGGTTCTATCGCCGGATTATCAAGCCGTTGGCGGTACTGGTCGAGATGCCGGGCCAAATCCGGAGCGTATTGCGGAAAACTCCGCTCCCACTCATCCAGCCACTGAAAATACGTTTCCCGGCTGGCCGGACGCATCAGCCATTCGCCGATCACCTTCTGTTGAACCGACGTTGCCTGCCCGGCAAAGTAGGTAAATAGCAATTCTTTGGTAGGTTCCATGGTGAAGTGTTTGTCGTTGAGGCTACGCGAAAACCGTCAGCAGAAGCAGCAGAACGCTAATCAGTTTTTGTTGGCGGAGGAATTGCCGAACGCTCGAAATGGCCTGTAGCAAATGATTTTCAACGGTTTTGGGCGAAAGCGCCATCTCCGAAGCAATTTCTTTGTAGGATTTTCCTTCGAACCGGCTCAGCAAAAAGACCCGTTGCCGCTGGGGCGATAACTGCTGAACGGCTTGTTCGAGGGCGCGGTAGAGTTCATCCTGTTGCAAAAGCCGGTCGGGCTGCATCGCGTCCAGATCAGGCTGGTCGAGGTCATCGGGCAAAGTTTCCTGGCGGCTCAACTCCCAGCGCAGGCTGTTGTAGGCCCGGTTTCGGACGGCCTGGTAGAGATAGGCCCGGTATGAGCCTTTGACCTGCTTATACAATTCTTTCTGGTAAAACGTGAAGAACAAATCCGCAACCACATCTTCGGCGACCTGCCGATCGTAGACAAACCGGATCGCGTGGCTGCACAGGGGCGCGAAATATTGCCGGAACAGCAATTCACACCCCAGTTTTGGGTCGGTGGTAAACGCATTGCGGATAAACAATTCGTGATCGGCGGTTACCGGAACCGGCGTTTCGGCATCGCTTCGCGGCAATGGAGCGGGCCCGACGG
Source organism: Larkinella knui (assembly GCF_003858645.1). Taxonomy (GTDB): domain Bacteria; phylum Bacteroidota; class Bacteroidia; order Cytophagales; family Spirosomataceae; genus Larkinella; species Larkinella knui. The sequence continues at coordinate 301,450 of NZ_RQJP01000003.1, forward strand.
AGGCCGGATCGGGTGAACGCCGGAATGGAAATGCGTTGGGTGGCATCGGTCAAAGGGTCTGGTACCAGGAAGACAAGTTAGCGCCAAAAATCCCCCAATCGATTTTTATTTTTTATTTATAAAATGCAAAAAGGACACATAAAAAGTGACGTTACCCGCGCTGTCATTGTCTCACGGCTGTTATCTTAATCGCCAGACCATGCCAAATACGTATACACAACTCTATATCCAAACGGTTTTTGCCGTCAAATACCGCCACGGCCTGATTCGGAGGGAGTGGAAAGAAGCGCTAAAATCAGGAGGATCATCACCGTACCAGAACGTTTCTGGAAGCGTACACCTCCTTTCTGTACAAGTTCAATGTGCCTTACGACGAACGGTCTATTTTCAAACCCGTGGAGGATGAACAGGATGTTGACAACACAGCCAGATCAGTCTATCCAAATTGACTTCAAGTTTTTATCAAGCCTATCGTCACCGTGTTGTTTTGGCACATAAAATCTTCACGAATGAGACCGTCGCGTTAGAGACGAGGTGATGGGTGTGGCTTGGTTGGTTACAAACTTTAGGTCGCTAGCGCGACCGGTATTGTAATGGCTGAATAATACTGCCAGAATTGAATATACCATCCATCAAGTCCAGACCATTTGGTGGCATCAATTCGACTAAATAATCGATAAAAGCATTTGTATCAATTAAATATCTCTCTCCCATTCGTTGCGCATTTCTTCTAGTTGACGGTGCAGATCAGCTGCCACTTCTGGCGGAATCGAACCTCGGAACTGTTCTGACAGCCGCCCGGAAATCCGGTTTTGTTTCGGTTCTTCCACGGGCTTTGCTTCTTGCGGAATTAGCCGGATGATGTCTAGATTTTCGAGGTCTCGCAACAAGGGTACGGCTTTCTCGTTCAGAACCTCCACAACGAACGTTTGCATAATCATTCAATTTTCATCAAGATAAGCAGATAACCAATCTGAAACAAAAAACGCCCGGCTGATGAAGCCGGGCGTTTTCACTCTCATTCCCTGCGTTAGTCCAGCGCCGGAATCACTTTGTCGAGATTATAAAACAGGATGTCTTCCTTGCCGTCTTCGGTTTCGTTCAGCATCATGCCAACCACCGCGTTCTTCTGAATCCGGCCCGCCAGAATCTCCTTCGAGAGGGCGTTCAGGATGCGCCGTTGCATGACGCGTTTCAGCGGGCGGGCACCAAACTGCGGATCGAATCCTTCTTCGGCCAGCTTATCGAGCACGTCCTGGTCGGCTTCGATGCTGATGCCCTGCTCGGCAAGCCGCTCCTGAATGTGCTTGAACTGCAGGCCCACAATCTTGCGGATTTCGCGTTTGGTCAACGGCTGGAACATCACCAGTTCGTCGATCCGGTTCAGAAACTCGGGACGCAGCGTTTGTTTCAGCAATTCAAACACTTCTTCTTTTGTATCCTCAATGATCTGATCGCGGTTCCAATCTTCCATTTGCGCAAACCGCTCGCGGATGATGTGGCTACCGATGTTCGAGGTCATGATAATAATCGTGTTCTTGAAACTGGCAACCCGGCCTTTGCTGTCGGTCAACCGACCATCATCCAGAACCTGCAACAGAATGTTAAACACGTCGGGATGGGCTTTTTCAATCTCATCCAGCAAGATGACACTGTACGGTTTCCGGCGCACGGCTTCGGTCAACTGGCCACCTTCGTCGTAGCCAACATACCCCGGAGGAGCACCAATCAGGCGACTGACGGCGTGGCGTTCCTGAAATTCCGACATATCGATCCGCACCAGCGAGTTCTCGTCGTTGAACAGGTAATCGGCCAGCGCCTTCGCCAGCTCGGTTTTACCAACCCCCGTCGTTCCCAGGAAAATGAACGAACCCAGCGGACGTTTGGGATCCTGCATGCCGGCGCGGCTCCGGCGAACGGCGTCGGCCACCGCCTGAATGGCTTCTTCCTGACCGGCCACCCGTTTCGACAGTTCGTCTTCCAGATGCAGCAGTTTCTCGCGTTCCGATTCCATCATGCGGCTGACCGGAATGCCCGTCCATTTGGCAACCACTTCCGCAATATCATCGGCGGTGACTTCCTCCTGCAACAGATTCTGGCCGTCTCCTTCTTTTTTAACCAGCTCATCCAGACGGCTTTGCATTTCGGGTAACCGGCCATAACGAATCTCGGCCACTTTTCCGTAATCGCCCGAACGCTCGGCCTGTTCGGCTTCCGACTTCAGTTGATCGAGTTGTTCTTTCAACGTCCGGACTTCATTGACGGATTGTTTTTCGACTTCCCAACGGGCTTTCAGACTGTTTCGCAGCTCGTTCAAATCTTCAATCTGCCGGTTCAGTACGCTTTCCTTGTCGCGGTCGGATTCCCGGCGAATGGCTTCCCGCTCGATCTCCAGTTGCATGATCCGGCGGTTCAATTCGTCAAGTTCTTCGGGAACCGAGTCGATTTCGAGCCGCATTTTGGCAGCCGCTTCGTCCATCAGGTCAATGGCTTTGTCGGGCAAAAACCGGTCGGAGATATAGCGGTTCGAGAGTTCCACGGCGGCAATTACCGCGTCGTCCTTGATCCGGACGCCGTGGTGCAACTCGTATTTTTCCTTGATCCCCCGCAGAATCGAAATGGCGTCTTTCACATCGGGTTCGTCGACCAAAACCGTCTGAAACCGGCGTTCCAGTGCTTTGTCTTTTTCAATATATTTCTGGTATTCCTTCAGCGTGGTGGCACCGATGGCGTGCAATTCACCCCGGGCCAACGCCGGTTTCAGCAGGTTGGCGGCATCCATAGCGCTGTCTCCTCCCCCGGCACCGGCACCGATCAACGTGTGAATTTCGTCAATGAAAAGAACGATTTCACCCTCAGAATCAGTCACTTCTTTAATAACCGCCTTCAGTCGCTCTTCAAATTCACCCTTGTATTTCGCACCGGCCACGAGTAACCCCATGTCGAGCGAAACGATGATCTTCGACTTCAGGTTTTCGGGAACGTCTCCCTGCACAATGCGCTGGGCGAGTCCTTCCACAATAGCGGTTTTCCCGACGCCCGGTTCACCGATCAGCATCGGGTTGTTTTTCGTCCGGCGGCTCAGGATTTGCAGCACCCGGCGGATTTCTTCGTCCCGGCCAATGACGGGGTCAATTTTTCCCTTTTCGGCCAGTTCATTCAGGTTTTTACTATACCGCTCCAACGAACGGTATTTTGCTTCGGCATTCGGATCTTTCACAGGATTATTTTTTCCGCGTAATTCTTTAATCGCTTCTTTCAGTACTTTTTCGGTAAACCCGACATCTTTCAAAAGTGTCGCCACCGAATCTTTGCCACTCGACAAGCCCAGCAGAATCAGTTCGATGCTCACGTACTCATCACCAAACTCTTTCAACAAGCTGGTTGCCCGCTGGAGGGCCGAGTTCAGGTCATTACCCAGGTAAATAGACGGCGTTCCCTGAGCACCAACCGATACTTTCGGATACCCGTTCACAATGGCGTCCAGCGCCAGGGTCAACCGGCTGGAATTGACTCCTGTTTTCTTGGAGAGAAAGCCCATCGTGTTCGGGTCTTCGTCCAAAATCGCTTTCAGCACGTGGCCGGTTTCCACCGACTGCTGCTGATTCCCCTGCGCAATCTGGGCCGCCTGCTGGATGACCTCCTGCGCTTTAATGGTGTAATTAGTTAAGTTCATGGTTGTGGGTTAAACTACATCGGGATAACATCCTCATCCCGGTTTGCGTTTTACTTGATAACAGGTAATTAACAAAGAACAGGCCAGCGAAGATTTCCGGTCAATTTGGCGGAATTTGACAAAAAGAAGCGGTTTTTCTTGCCATTTTGACATTGTTAGCAGGTAGTATGCAGACGTTTGAACCGATAGAGTGATCAAATCTGACGGCATCACCATACGTGCTATGATTTAATCGGTACAATTCCCATTTTTACAGGGTTGAATTCCTAAACCAGTCCATGAAGATTAGAACAACTTTACTCCCTTGCGTCGCGGTTTTCATTCTGCTCGGTTGTGGCGGTGATGCCAAAAAAGGCGATCCTGATCCACAGGTTCAGACGTGTCTGGTTAGTGAGGTTCCGGACACCTACTTTGAGTCTGGTTCCGTTAGCGTCGAGTATGATGCAAGCCGTCGGGTTTCCGCCATCAAGCAATCTTCTTTCAATGTATTTTCCTTTACGTATGACGCCAGCGGCAAGATTACGAAGTTTCTGGCGGGGATATCCCAATACGAAAACCTCGGTGCCGAAGAACATACCATTACCTATGATGCCAGTGGCCGTATTGCCACCATCAACGCCGTTGAGAACGGGCAAACCGTTACCGCTACCACCAGCTTTGACGCCCAAAACCGCATCACAAAGATTGCGGTCATTGATCCAAGAGGGCAACGCAATTACTACAAACGAATGGAATACGATGCTGCGGGCAATGTAACGAAGGTGTATTACGCCAAGGATAAGGAGGCCGAAAAGTTGTATGCAGAGTATAAGTATGACGATAAAAAATCGCCATTTTTCAACCATCCCGCTTTTCAGCTCATCCCGCTCATTTCATCGCTGGCCGATAAAAGTCATTACCTGAGCGTCAATAATCCGGTTCAGTATAAAGATTACGGCTATAGCTATACGGCAACCTATCAGTATACCAATGACTTGCCAACCCAACTGTCACTCTTGCTGCAGCAAACCGGTAATCCATCCGTGGTGAACAAGCAAAAAGTGTATAAGTATACCTGCCAGTGAGTGATTTTGTTTACAGGAGCTGACGTGTTGTTTCCGCACACGCCAGCTTCTGTAAACCCGATTCGGAAAACAGTATCCTAAAGCGAGGTATACGAATACGATTCGGCTTCATTGTTGGGGCTGTCCTCTTCCCACCAGGCATCTTCTGTTTCCACATCGGCATCGGTATCTTCCACTTCATGCGGCAGAGGGCCGAACGTTCCACGCGGCAGGGCTTGCACCAAAATCCCGGCAGTAGCCACCGAAAAAGCCGCAGCCGATAAAGCAATGGCGTTATTTTTTCCGTATTGCTTCGTCGCAATTCCGGCAAAACCCGCCACAAAGGGCAGCAGATAATACGGATCGTTGAGTCTACGGGCCACGGCATACGCTACGCCAGTCGTTGCGCCCAGCACCCCAATAAACAAAGGCGTATCGCGACGCGGCTCCGGCTTCCAGAGTTTCAGATTGAGCAACAAATTGGGCGTTCCAACCACCGAAGCCGCCGTCAGCCAGCCTGCGTACAGACTGAAGGGAATTCGCAGGTATTTCTCCGGACTACCGACTTTTGTTTCACCGATTTCCAGTTGGTCATGCAGCGCAAAAGCCAGTGGCAAACTGGCTTTCGTTACCAGATCGGAGCCAATCATACTTTCCATGCGCGGGTCGGAAAAAAGCCGCCCAAATAGAGCGTTGAGCACATAACTTCCGGCCAGCCAGGGGGCCGCCTTCCGAAAACGCGGATTTTGCTGCTGCGATGGCAACGCCTGATAAATGGCATAGGCCGCCGTTCCGGCATAAATGGTTGACCAGACTACCCCAAATGTCCAGCCCGCCGGAATGATGGGATTTTCATCGAACACACGCCGGTATTCGGGCAAAACGGTGTCCTCTTCCTCCTCTTCTTTTTTCTTATTTGAAGCTGTCGCCGGTCGGCCAGCAGTTGCGGTATAAATGATGCTGCCAACCACCAGAACAGCCGTTCCAATGCGCCATAGTAATGAGGTATTCTTCATGTTCATCGAGTTGATTGGGTGGAAATAGTAGAAAGCCGCCTGCCTGAGCGGCTTTTAAAGAATCGAATGACTTAGTTTAGTGACAACGAATCGAAAAGTGATTTCCCGGCCAGTCTGGTCTTGCGCCGAACGGAACTGGCTTCTTTTTTCCAGCTATGATCCATGGCACCAAACGCCCACAACAGGGTTGTAGCGGCCACGAATCCCACCGCAATGGCCGTAATGAGCAGGCTTTGATCCTGGTCTTCCGATTCGCGTTCCGGTTTCGATTCGCCGGGTCGCTCCATCTGTTTCCGCATGGAACCGGCGATGAGCTCATCCGGCAATACGTGCGACATGGCTACCTGCGCCTTGTTCATAAAACCGGAAACTATTTTTTCCTTGCCTTTCATCAGGGCATCATACCCATCTTTGGCAACTTTTGCGGGATCGGTTTGCTGCGCCTGCTGGTGCGCCCGCGTTCCTTCGGCACCCGCTTTGTTGAAAAAGTCGGTATTGGTAGCGCCGGGCAACAAAGCCGTCACCGTCACATTGGTGTCTTTCAGTTCGTTCTGCAAAGCCTCCGTGAAGGAAAGAATGAACGATTTCGTAGCGCCATACACCGCCATCAACGGGTTGGGCATAATGGACGCCACCGAGGCAAGCATGAGTATTTTGCCCTCGTTGCGCTGAACCATATCTTTTAGAAACAGTTTGGTCAGGTGAACCAGTGAGGTTGCATTCAACTGAATGATACTCAGTTCTTTCTGCAAATCGGTTTCGTTGGCAAACATCCCGTATTCACCCATACCGGCGTTGTTGACGAGCACGTCGACCGTAATGCCCCGCCGTCTGGTTTCGTCATAGATGGTCTCCGGCGACTTAGGGTCTACCAGATCAGTGGCAATGGGCGTAACGGTAATGCCGAACTGTTGTGCATACGCTTCGGCGATCTGATTCAGGTTCTCGCCGTTGCGAGCGACCAAAACCAGGTTGTACCCATCTTTCGCAAATAAATTTGCCAGTTCGTGACCAATACCGCTCGTCGCTCCGGTGACAAGGGCCGTTTTTCCCGTTTGTGCTTCCATACCCTAATCAGTGGTTAGTCAGTTGAATAAACAGACAGCAACCGCCGATACACGAACCAGCGGTATCGGCGCTTCCCTGTTGGTAGCAAACAACCAGGAACGGGAGATGTTGGAAAATTTTTGCGTGCGGGACGCGGGAAGGGACAGGATTGGCAGGAGCACAACGTCTTTCGAGCGGCTCCTGCCGATGTTCTTTATTTGATAACCACTTTTACATCGATTTGCTTCAACCTCGGTTTACCGATGGCGGTGGTGTCGCCGGGTTTGATTCCCGTACCCAGGCCAATCGCATCAATCCGAATGTAATTGACACCCGATTTAATCAGTTGATTTTTAATATTCAGTACCCGCGTAACCGATAAAGCTTTATTTCCCATCGGTGGAATGGCATCGTTGGCGTAACCAACCAGTCGAATTTGTACAACCGGATTGTTTTTCAGCAACGTCGACAACTCCCCTACAGCCGCTAAACCCGTGGGTTTAAGCCGGTCGGTTCCCGGTTCGAAGTCGAGTGCCGGAATTTTAAAACTCCGTCCTGCCGGAGCCTGCGGATTGGTCAGATAACCCGCTAAAGCAGTGATTGCGGGGCTGGTTGCCCCGACGGCGGTTGAGGCTGTCGGCAAAGCGGTTGTTGCCCCCGAATCGGCCCGTGCGGTATTGGTCGGACGGAGTCTGGCCGAATCTGCCGGGGCTATGGCTGCGGAATCAACAAATTCAGTCGATGTAGCTTCTTCTTCGTTGGCCGATGAATACGACTGGGTATTATTCCAGATGTAGTATGCGGCACCTGCCAAAGCCAGCACCACCAGGGCTCCGATTCCCCATTTCACCAGCGAACCGTTGCCTTCTTCTTCCGGTTCGGGCGTAAACCGCTGGCGTTCCTGAATGGGCGACCGGTCGGCCACTGCCGAGCGCTTGGCCGGGGTCACCCCCACCGCCAGCAATTGCTGGATGTTCAACCCCTCGGCAATCCGGTCGAGCAGCCGTTCGGGGGTCATTTCGATGAGGTGATCACGCTGGTCGGCCAAAAGTGCGGCCAGGCTGTCAGCGTCCAGCTTTTTTTCCACCACCAGTTTATTCAACGTTCCCAGAACCAGGGGTGTAACCAGCCCCAGCAGTGTAATAGCCGCCGAGTTCTTGATGTTTGCATAACCGGAAATGGCCAGACCGATGGCACTTTTCATGGCTGGAAGCAAATGACTGATGCTGTTACTACCCAGTTCGGCCAACCGATTGATTTGCTCCGGATCACGCAGAAGTTCGGGAAAGGTGGCCACGAGATTGCCATCGAACTTCCCCTTCTGAATTGCATTATATAATTGATTCACCCCGATTTCGGTCGTTGTCCGTTTCATCAGACCGGCAACTACCGTATGAATCAGCCCTTCAAGAGCGATCCGGGTTTTTTCCGGATTTTCATCAACGTAGTAGGCCGCCCGGGAAACGACCGGATCGGTTAAATTTTCTTTCAGTTCGACTAATAAATTCATAAAGACGATATTGCATGGGAACTAACACATCAACACAAGCACCACATCCGCATACACGAAGCTGACGAATACAATATGAATGATAAAGTTAGACAAAAAAAAGAAGCAAGAAGCGGGAACTGGAAATCAGGGATAAATTTTAGACAAAAAAAAGAAGTGAAAGGATAGCAGTAAGAGAAAAGACGTAATAAATAGGAAAAAAGAAATTTGAAGTTAAAAACCCTTCAACCGTTATTTCCTATTCCTTTCTCTTACCCTATCCGGCGTCACTTCTGTTTATGCGCCCTGAAACTGACGGAGGAACCGAACATCATTTTCGGTATACAGACGCAGGTCGTTTACGCCGTAGCGAAGTTGCGTAATCCGCTCAACGCCCATTCCAAACGCGTACCCGGTATATTCTTCCGGATCGACCCCACAGTTGATGAGCACGTTCGGATCAACCATGCCGGAACCGGCAATTTCGACCCAGCCACTGTATTTACAAATTGGACAGCCCGATCCGTGGCAGATCTGACAGGAAATATCAATTTCGGCGCTGGGCTCGGTAAAAGGAAAATACGACGGACGGAAGCGAATCTTCACATCTTTGGCAAACATCTCCTTCACAAAATGATAGAGCGTGTCTTTCAGGTCTTTAAAACCAACGTTCTTGTCTACGTACAACCCTTCAACCTGGTGGAACATGCAATGGGCACGGGCCGAAATAGCCTCATTCCGATACACCCGCCCCGGCATAATGGCGCGGATCGGCTGAAAGGTGGTGTTGAATTTCTGATGCTCCATCAACCGGATCTGGACATTCGACGTATGCGTCCGTAAGAGCAGGTCGGCCGGGGCACCATTGCTCTTCTTGTCGACGAAAAACGTATCCTGCATATCGCGGGCCGGGTGATTGTCCGGAAAGTTCAGCGCACCAAAGTTATACCAGTCGGTCTCAATTTCGGGCCCGTCGGCAACGCTAAAGCCGATCCGCCCGAAAATACTGATAATCTGCTGGCGAACCAGGTTGAGCGGGTGTTGCGCTCCATACAGGTTGGGAATAACCGGCAGGCTCAAATCAACCGGGGGCTGAACGTCCTCACTGAAGCTGTTTTCCAGCGATGTGCTGGATTCTTTAAACCGCTGCTGGGCAAAATCCTTGAGCGAATTCAACTCCTGACCCACCGCCCGGCGGTCTTCCTGCGGCACCTGTTTCAACTTCTCAAACAGGTCCGTAACCACGCCTTTGCGCCCAATATACCGAAGTCGGAATTGTTCCAACTCGTCTTTCGATTGAATCTGAAAATGTTCAATCTCCTGATAAATTTCTTTGACTCTATCCAGCATACGCTCTCTAATCAATCCGGGTTGTTGCAAAGATAACCATTTTCTGTGCTCCGTTAAACATTCCTATTCACCGCTCGTCACAGGTCCCGGTACGGTTGTTGGGCACTGTATTGGCAACAGGCGACTGGGGCACATCCGTAAAAATCCCGCACAATCAGAGGCAACCTGTTCATTATCAAACGTATCCATTGTTACACAAACTTACTCGATTAATTATGGAATCCATCCTGAAGGAAAACCTTTTCGACCAAGTGTCCACAAAATTCCCCAAAAGTGTGGAAAAAAAGTCCACCTCCTCAATTGCCCAGAAGCTGCTTATTCCTTTTTACGATCGAAAAAGAACTATCTCACTCGAAGAAATTGTCCGATTGGAAGGTTCCGGAAATTATACCAATTTTTTCCTCAAAGACGGCACCCGCATGCTGGTATCCCGCACCTTAAAAGAGTACGAAGAATTGTTGGATGGAGAGGCTTTCGTACGGGTTCATAAATCCTGCATCGTCAATCTCTGCTACGTACGTCGGTTCTATGTCAAGAAAGAAGGCGAACTGGAATTGAACGACGGACAGCAGGTTAAAATTTCGCGTCGCCGGGCGCAAAACTTCATGGATCGGATCCGCAACTTTTTACCGGCAACCATTCACTAATTGTAACCGCGCAATACCCGCATGGTACTGTGTAGTATACGCAAATCAGTAACACGTAGAAATACGTAATCGGTCAAGGAGATATACGGAATGTAACCGTACAATTTACAACCCAAAGGCTTGATTTTCAGCCGCTTAACCAACACGGTAAGCCACTGGAAATCAAGCCTTCTTTTTTAGTGAACGGCTATTTGGACTAGTTTTGTCATGTCAGTAACAACAAAAAACATAAACAAAACTCTAATCGCAAATCGCCATGGAATCGTTAGCATATCCTTCCTCTTCGACACTGCAACCGTTGTTTCCCCGGATGTATCAACGGAATGCCAATCGCATTGCGCTGCCTTACCTGAATCGTAACATTATGATCTCGGTGGATGACGTGGTTAGTCTGCACGGAGAAGGTAACTACACCTTCATTACGACGCGCGACAAAAAGCGGTATCTGGTTTCCAAAACCCTGAAAGCGTTTGAAACCATGCTGGATCAGACGATGTTCCTGCGCATTCACAAATCGACAATCATCAACCTGGCTTACGTGCAGTTCAGTGTTTTTGCCACGGAGCGGATCGTCCGGTTGACGGATGGCCAGGAGGTGACCATCTCCCGGCGCCGGATGAAGGAAATCAGCCAGCGGTTAAACTTCTTTATGCAATCCTTATTTAACTGATTGCTTTCGACACGACTACTTATTACGGTTTATTTTGGGTTAGTTGAGCAGAACAGCCGTTGTCGGCTCCCTTTGGGACGTGACAACGGCATGTTTTTTTGCCCTTTCCGCTCAAAACGCATACCCTAATGTCAACTGCCAAAGCGTCGATTTTGTCGTAAATCGCTCATCGTTTCCGGGCGTTTGAATACCAATTTGCGAGAGGTCCGACAGATTTCCTTCATACCGCAGATCGACCTGAAAACCGGCTAAACTCAAACCCGCTCCGGCCTGATACCCAAATACGGCCTGTTTAAACGTCTCATCGATTGGCTGCGTCGTATACTGTTTAAAGGAATCCTTCAGATTTTTATTTTCCGAAATCGTCAGCGACATCATTGGTCCGGCATTCAGGCGCAACGGACCGAGCTTGAAGCCGACCAACACCGGCACATCGAAGGTGGTAAATTTGACATCGATCGATTGGGTGGCCAGACCGGTTTGAATCAGATCGAATTTCCCGCCTTTCGCAGAAATCAGCAGTTCGGGCTGAAGGTAGAGTTTGCGGCCAAAACGAAAAAAAGCACCACCAACGATGCCGGTCGTGCGGTTATCGTTATTTCGAAAAAAGTCGTACACAATTTGCCCCCCCGACATCACCGGGATGCCGCCACTCGTTAACCGGGGTGTTTTCAACTCCAGGGAATTGAGTTGCGAGAAATTAGCGCCTACTTTCAGGCCAAAAGTGAAGAATTTGCCGCCCCCAAACTGGCCGAAAGAGAGGGAAGGCACCAGGGCGAGAATCCATAAAAAATGTTTCATTAGCGTTGTTTTTTGGATGAGAATACTTGGAAGGCAAATTACTGGAAAGGCCCCAATTCTGTTGCAGAAACTGTGCAAACGGTACTTCAACGGTATTCAAAAACAGCGCCCCGTAATCGGTAAAAACGATTACGGGGCGCTGAACGGAAGGCTTTATACGATTTAGAATAGTCGCAAAGCCAGGGTTACCTGCCACGACTTCAGCCGCTGGCTAAACTGGGCCGAATTGGCATCCCCGCCCAGATTCACGGCGGCCACATCGGACAAACCGCCTTCCCGACGGACGTCGATGCCCAGCCGTCCCAGATCGAGGCCAACCCCAACCTGATACCCGTAGGTCGCCTTGGCCAGTGCATTATTCAAACTGCCGGACGTATAATCCCGCAGGGCATCGCGCAGCTTCTGATCGTCGCTGATGCGGAACGATACGATTGGGCCGGCCACAACCCGGAGCGGACCACCTTTTAACCCAAGCAAAATCGGCACATCGAAATTGGTGGTTTTGATGGATACGGTTTCCGTGGTCGGCCGCCCGTCGATATCCCGAACAATATCAAATGAGCCCCCTTTCGACGAAACCAGCAATTCGGGCTGGAGGTAAATATTTTTTCCAAACCGGGTATAAATCCCGTAGGCCCAACCGGTTTTACTATTGAAACTTTCCTTCAGGTTATCGCGAATCGTCTGGCCGCTGACATTGACCTGGGGAGTTCCGTTGGCATTCAGCCGGGTGGTCACAAAATCGCCGGTCGTAAACTGCGACAGGTTCACCCCTCCTTTGATACCAAAACTAAACTGAGCAAACGTTAAGGTTGGAAGGATCATGACCAGACCCAAAAACAGGATTTTTTTCATCTGAAGCGAAGTTTGAGTGAATTGATAACGTGAACGATGGCAAATGTGCTATGCAAAACCAGTTTTTTTTGCTATATTGTTACTTTACGACTCCATCACTTTCTTTGCAGAAGCGAGTTTCTCACATGACACGTAACGGAGGATCTACCCCTATTTTGTCATCGCACCCTGCTTAGAAGCGCGATTGTAACCAAAGGTTTAATGGCAAAAACAAAAACAACTTTTTTCTGTCAGAATTGCGGCACCCAGGCTCCCAAATGGCTGGGCCGCTGCCCGGCTTGTGGCGAGTGGAACACCTTTGTGGAAGAGGTAATTACGAAGGAAGAACCCGTAGCCGGTAACTGGCGCCCCTCGGCTACCACCAAAACGGCCGCCAAGCCGAAAGCCATCCACGCCATCAATTATGAAGAACAGGAACGGACACTAACGCCCGATGCCGAGCTAAACCGGGTTCTGGGTGGCGGTATTGTTCCGGGGTCGCTGGTGCTGATTGGCGGAGAACCCGGTATTGGCAAATCGACCCTTCTCCTTCAAATTGCCCTGGGTTTAAACGACACGCGGGTCTTATACGTATCGGGGGAAGAAAGCGAACAACAGATCAAAATGCGCGCCGAGCGGTTGCCGGTTCCGGTCAGCGACTGCTACATCATGACCGAAACGTCGACGCAGAATATTTTCCGAACCGTCGAACATTTTGAGCCGGAAGTCCTCATTATCGACTCCATCCAGACCATGCATTCATCGCTGGTCGAGTCGGGGGCGGGCAGCGTTTCGCAGGTTCGGGAGTGTACCGCCGAATTTATGAAATACGCCAAGGAAAGTGGCACACCGGTTTTTATTGTCGGGCACATCACGAAAGATGGTTCGCTGGCGGGCCCCAAAGTGCTGGAGCACATGGTGGATACGGTTTTGACGTTTGAAGGGGACCGGCACACGACGTATCGGATTCTGCGAACCACCAAAAACCGCTTCGGGAGTACATCCGAACTCGGCATTTACGAAATGCAGGGTACGGGGCTCCGTCAGGTTACCAACCCTTCGGAAATCCTGATTTCCCAACGGGATGAAGCCCTGAGCGGTATTGCCATCGGCTCGATGGTGGAGGGAAACCGCCCGCTGCTGATCGAAATTCAGGCGCTGGTGAGCATTGCCAATTACGGAACTCCGCAACGGAGCAGCACAGGATTCGATGCGAAACGACTGCAGATGTTGCTGGCCGTTCTCGAAAAACGCGGGGGCTTTCGGCTGGGTCAGCAGGACGTATTTCTGAATGTGGCGGGTGGCCTGAAAGTGGAAGATCCGGCAATCGATCTGTCGGTTTGCGCGGCTATTGTTTCGAGTTACGAGGACATTTCCATTCCATCGTCCGTGGCGTTTGCCGCCGAGGTCGGTTTGGGGGGCGAAGTACGTGCCGTTCACCGCGTAGAATCGCGGATTTCGGAAGCGGAGAAATTGGGATTCAAGCAGATTTTTATTTCAAAATACAACATAAAAGGGCTCGATTTTAGCAGTTACAAAATCAAAATCCAGCCGGTCAGTAAACTGGATGAGGTTTTTCAGGGTGTTTTGATGTAACTGTTTTTCCGATCGGAACGAGTAGACAAACCCGTCAGTGGAGGCCAAAAGAAAACCTGGTTAATCACGGAAATACCGTAATCCGGGTTTAGATTTCTTTTACTTTTACGGTGTAAAATAAATCCTGACTACATGAAACGCATGAAAAACGTTGTGCTCCTGGCCGGTTTGCTGGCTTTCTGCACCTTATCATCTTTTGCTCAACGCAATCCTGAAGACAAAGCTGGCTGGAAACTCGGCTCCCAATCGTATTCCTTCCGCCTGTTCACCTTCGCCGAAGCAATCCGTAAAATCGATAGCTGCGGACTGAAATACGTCGAGGCCTTTCCGGGTCAGACCATCGGTGGTGGTATTGAAGGCAAAATGGACTTTAAAATGGATGCGGCAACCCGCCAGGCCGTAAAAAAAATGCTACAGGACAAAGGGCTGACACTGGTTGCCTTTGGTGTGGTCAATGCGCCCAACGAAGCCGACTGGAAATCGTTGTTCGAATTTGCCAGAGATTTGGGCATTACCAACATCAACACCGAACCCAAGGTGGAACAGATGCCTTATATTGGCCGTATGGCCGACGAATACAAGATCAACGTTGCGCTTCATAACCACCCAAAACCGTCGCATTACTGGCATCCCGACTCGGTGCTGGCGGTTATCGGCACGAGCAAATACGTAGGTTCCTGCGCCGATATTGGCCACTGGGTTCGGTCGGGTTTGGATCCGGTCGATTGTCTAAAAAAATTGCAGGGCCATATTTTGGGTATGCACTTTAAAGATGTGAAAAAAGATTCGCCGGATGGCAAACACCACGATGTAATCTGGGGAACTGGCGATTGCAAAGTGGATGCGGTCATTGCCGAACTCAAACGCCAGCGTTTCAAAGGCCCGATTTCGGTGGAATATGAATACCACTGGGAAAACAACGGTCCCGAAATTGCCGAAAGCGTAAAGTACTTTCGAAGCGCTTACAACAAGGTTCAGTAAACCAAAAAGAGCCCCAATCGCAGGATCGGGGCTCTTTTTATGAATTGGGAATTGCCGGATTATCAGCGCAATGAAATTAAACGCTCAGGTTGAACCGGTGTTTTGGTTTGAAGGTTAACTTCTTTGATGACCTGTGAAGCGCCATCGCCTACAACTATTTTGTACGTTCCATCTTCCAGCTGGCTCAGGTCAAAACGGGTACGAGTAGCCGTTTCGTTTTTATTCAACCGGTGAGTAGCCAGAACCAGCCCTTTGGCGTCCAGAAGTTGGACGTTCAGGAAAGAGCCTTTTTCTTTGGCAACCAGTACATTTACTTTAGCTGCTTCCAATGAAGGATACATGCCAACCTGGTATGAACCAGCGGCTTTTTCGTTGTCGGTATTGGCAAAAGTTACGGTGGATGCGCTTACCGCCAGCGCTACGAATACGGAAAAAATGAACTTTTTCATGGTGTGTGTTTTTACGTGTTATTTGTTGTTTACGTCTTGATTGACGATTCAAATATAGCAGGGTAATTCAATGCTGAACGACACAAAGTACGCTAACGGTTGATCGAAACAGACGAACGGTTTATTTTATTGATGAGTAATCAAACGGCAATCGCCAAAAACAAAGATAACACACAGATAATCAGACAATTAACTTAGCATTTAATACTGCATTTTCAAGAAATAGGCTTATAAAAAGCGGGAATTATGGGTCTTAATTCAAAATTTTGATGAGCTAAAGATGGATAATGCAGAATTATATACAACCGATGATGCGAAATGACGGCCTTAGAAACCCTTCACTTGATTCCCACGGTTTTTCAACCCTTTCGGAACGTAACTGCCGCCGAAAGTACGCGTCATGGCGGAGTCAGCCCTTTGCCATTCGCGTCACTCAATGTTGGCCTGAATACGGCGGATGCGCCCGAAAATGTGCAGGAAAACCGTCGGCGCTTTTTTGCCAGCCTCGCTATTGATCCCGAACAGGTCGTTTCTTCGCACCAGGTTCACCAGGATCGTATTCTGAAAGTCACTGAACCGGGACGGTTTGAAGGGTATGACGCCCTGATTACCAACCGCCCCGACCATTTCCTGACGGTTACGGTGGCCGACTGTACCCCCATTTTGATTTATGATGCCGGTCAAAAAGCCGTTGCCGCCATTCATGCCGGTTGGCGCGGCACGGTAGCGCGAATCGTCGAAAAAACCGTTGCCGCCATGCAGGAGCAATTTGGTACGCAGCCCGCCGACTGCTACGCCTATGTTGGAACGTGCATCGACCTGTGTTCCTTTGAAGTAGGCAATGAAGTGGCCGACCAGTTTGACAAGGCGTATAAACAGTTCGACCCTGCGCAACAGAAGTTTCGGATCGATTTGAAAGCCGCCAATGTGGCTCAACTCGCCAAAGCCGGTCTTCCGATGGGTCAAATTGGAATCTCGCCGTATTCAACGGTTTTACACAACCTGGATTTTTATTCCTATCGGGCCGGGAACGGAACTACGGGCCGGATGCTGGCGGTAATCGGCATTCGTTCAGCCGAATGATGCCATCAGCCCGGAGGTGCCGGTAAACAAACCGGCTCATTCCGAGTTCTATTGGCTACAAACTAAACTCTTCAAACGCCATGGGACTGTTAATGACTATTCTGGTAGGCGCCATTGCCGGGTGGCTGGCGGATATCGTTTTTAAGCGCTTCTCATTCTCCTTATTCACGGAGATTTTACTCGGAATTGCCGGAGCCTTTGTTGGCGGCTGGATTTTTGGGAACACATTTTCAACGGGCGCCGGTGGCCTTCTCGACCGGGTTTTGACCGCCTTTGTCGGTGCGGTGATCATTTTGGGTATTGCAGCTCTCATTAAAGGATCACGCAAGACCACCTGATCCGATTTGCATGTCACTCGTCAGTGATCAATCGATCACAAACTCCACTTCTTTAAACGCGAATAATCGCAGTTTTTCCCCTACCTGAATCGCTAATCGACCGGTTTCCTCCACGCCGACGATGATTCCTCGAAAGCGTATGCCTTCAGCAATAAAATCACTTTCTTCCTGGTAACGGAATAAACGTTGCAGGTAATTCGTTTTTAACAAATCACGTTGACCCGATCGTAAAGCCAGATACCGGCCTTCGAGCGACTCTGCCAGCGATGGAAATAACTCGGGCAGAACGAAATCCTGGTCATTTGGTGTTTCATTACTGAGGGATGTCGCAGTTGGCGTTTGAAACCGGGTTTGATTGATATTTAGCCCAATGCCGACCACCGACCAAGCGATTGTATAGCCATAAAGCGTATTTTCAATTAAAATTCCACCAATTTTACGCTGTTGTACATAAAGATCGTTCGGCCACTTTATTTTCAGCCGGTCGCCAACATAACCAGACAGCCAATCACTGATACCGAGTGAAACGGCGATGTTTAGCCAGAATTGTTCAGAAGCCTGTAAGAACGAAGGTTGTAAGATGACCGAAAATGTCAGGTTCTGATTGGGCTGTGCTTCCCACTGGTTCCCCCGCTGGCCTCGCCCGGCGGTTTGGTTACCGGTAATGACGACCGCTCCGTCCAGGGCGGTTTCGGTAGCAATGAGGTCGGCGGCAACGTCGTTGGTTGACTGACAAGTTGGCAGATAATTAATTTTTTGACCAAGAAAAAGGGTTTTGGGTCGAAACTTGTACAAATTTTTAATACATTTAGTTGGATGAATGCCGAATTATGGTGCAAAATCTGGTAAATAGCCACGTACCCGCTGCTTTCGGTCTTTGCAATTTAAACCAGTAGCATGAGAATTAATAAACAAAAGGACTTATCATCCGAAGAATTGTGCAAACTCGTCGTGAAGGGAATGCAGGAAAAGAAAGCCGTTGACATTGTTGTCATGGATCTGCGCGACGTAAAAAATGCAATTTCTGACTACTTCGTTATCTGCTCGGGGAACTCCGATACGCAGATCGACGCCATCGCCGATTCTGTCGAAGAAGAAGTATTCAAAGCCAGTCAGATTAATCCCTGGCATGAGGAAGGAAAAATGAATCGGGAATGGATTCTTCTTGACTATGTGGATGTGGTTGTCCATGTTTTCAAAAAAGAACGCCGGGTTTTTTATGACCTCGAGCAACTTTGGGGTGACGCTGAAATCCACCTGGTGGAGGAAACCTTTGCCTGATAAAAACGGTCTGATCCGAAAGGCAGGTAATTGAACGAGTGCTTATCCGCTCATACGACCATCTACCCCGGTTACTCTCCGCTTATCGAAACCCGAACTCAGTAGAAACAATCCATTGCCAAATGGTGTTTCCTTTTTTGTGTATTTAGCCGTAATTCTGTTGCAAAAATGCCTGATAATAATAGAAATCCACTTTCACCCAGAACTCCCCGTCGGCCCAACTTCCAGGGCTGGATTGTAGCGATCCTGATTGCAGCGATCCTCGGGATAACCTTTTTCAACCGCAGCAGCGCCGTCCGGGAGACGACCATCCGCGGATTTGAAAAGATGGTTAAGAATAAGGAAGTCGAAAAGATCGTCATTGTGAACAATGATGTTGTAGAAGTGACCCTGACTCAACAGGCGCTCCAACAGAAATATCGTACTCAGTTCCAGGACAAATCCTATTTCAATTCCGAATCCGGTCCCCATTTCAGTTTCCGGGTATCGTCGGCCGAGTCTTTCAAAAAAGACCTGGATCGCATTCAGGAGGGGGTTCCTGACAACGAGAAAATTGATTACAAAATCGAACAGCGCAGCGACTGGAGCGGTTTTCTGCAAACGTGGGGCTTCTTCATCGTCATGATTCTGGCCATGTATTTCCTGCTGGGAAGGATGTCGGGAGGAGCCGGACCGGGTGGTCAGATTTTCAACATCGGAAAATCAAAAGCCGCCTTGTTTGATGCTGAAAACCGGGTCAAGATTACGTTCAACGACGTTGCGGGCCTGGATGAAGCCAAAGAAGAAATTAAAGAAATTGTCGATTACCTGAAAAATCCGACGAAGTTTACCAAACTCGGCGCCAAAATTCCAAAAGGGGCTTTGCTGGTAGGACCTCCGGGTACGGGTAAAACGTTGCTGGCAAAAGCCGTTGCGGGCGAAGCGGGCGTTCCGTTCTTCTCGCTGTCGGGTTCCGACTTTGTCGAAATGTTTGTCGGTGTAGGGGCCGCCCGCGTTCGGGACTTGTTCAAGCAAGCCAAGGAAAAAGCACCCTGTATCATTTTCATCGATGAAATCGATGCTGTTGGCCGCTCACGTGGCCGCGGATCGATGCCGGGAGCGAACGACGAGCGTGAAAATACGCTAAACTCACTCCTGGTTGAAATGGATGGTTTTGCTACCGATTCCGGTATCATTATCCTGGCCGCTACCAACCGCCCCGATGTATTGGATTCGGCTCTGCTGCGTCCCGGTCGGTTCGACCGCCAGATCAGCATTGATAAACCGGATATTGTTGGCCGGGAAGCCATTTTCAAGGTTCACTTGAAACCGATCAAATTGGATCCGGATGTCGATCCCAGAGAATTAGCGGCTCAAACGCCGGGCTTTGCTGGTGCCGACATTGCCAATGTGTGTAACGAAGCGGCCCTGATTGCCGCCCGCCGGAATAAAGAATCGGTCGATATGTCGGATTTCCAATACGCGATGGACCGTGTTATTGGTGGTCTGGAAAAGAAAAACAAGCTTATTGCGCCGGAAGAAAAAGAAATTGTGGCTTACCACGAAGCCGGTCACGCGGTAACGGGCTGGTTCCTGGAACACGCTGATCCGCTGGTCAAAGTGACTATTGTACCGCGTGGTGTGGCCGCTTTGGGTTATGCGCAGTATCTGCCCCGTGAACAGTATTTATACCGCACCGAACAGCTCATCGATGAAATGTGTATGACGCTGGGTGGCCGTGCCGCTGAAGAAAATGTATTTGGTAAAATTTCGACCGGTGCCCTGAGCGATCTCGAACGGATTACCAAGCTGGCGTACAGCATGGTGACGATGTACGGTATGAATGACAAAATTGGCAATGTTTCGTTTTACGATTCAAAACAAAGCGAATACCAGTTCAATAAACCGTATTCTGAAGCAACCGCCGAAGCCATCGACGATGAAGTTCGCAAAATAATCGATCAGGCGTATGTCCGGACGAAAGCGCTTCTCGCTGAAAATCGCGAAGGATTGGAAGCCGTAGCGAAGGAATTGCTTGAGAAAGAAATTCTTTTCCAGAAAGATCTGGTTCGCATTCTTGGTAAGCGTCCTTTCCAGAAAGAGACTACATACCAGGCTTATAAAAATAACAGTGAAGTGGTTGAGGAGGAAATCGGTACCAACAGTAAACCGGAGCAAACTCAACCCCTGCCAACGCCGGATCTGCCAGCCCTGTCTTAATCAGGAGATCTGATCCCATTTGAAACAAAGAAAGCCGACTCTCGTCGGCTTTCTTTGTTTTGGAATAAGCGGAAAATTAAATGGCGGAGTTGGGTTGATCCGCATCAAAATCACTCTTTAAATCGATACCCGGTTACATCGAAAAAGTGGCTGGTTGGGCCAAAATAAATAAGTTTCAGTGTACTCGTGGCCGGTTTTCCGTTCACTTTTTCAGAATAGTATTCTTTTTTAGACTGCACCAGTAATTCATTGGGTGCCAGTGACGCGGAGAAATTAATGCTATGGGCATCCGGCAGTTTGGCTTCCAGTGCGAGTTCATTGAACAGGTACAGGGGGTAGGAGTTGAACGGAACTTCGGCTACCCAAAGCCATTCAGTGTCTTTACGGCCCAGGCTGGCGGTATATTCGGTCGCCGTGAGCCCATATTGGCTCCCTTCACGACCCGTAGGGCGATACCGTTTCTGGAACCGGTTCCGGCAGGCATCGGCGTGATTCGGGGCATAATAAGACCGTCCGACGTTATACCGCATAATAATCTTTCCTTCATACTTGTCGGCAACATAAACCCGGTAGCTTCCGTCGGCCTGCCCGGTTACGAAAGTATACCCGCCTACTACGCCGGGAAAACTTAGATTGGCCAGTTTCCGGTCAAACCCAAACTGACCGGTTTTTGTGTTCAACAACACCTGATACCGAACCACAGACCCATTATAATCGGTTTGCTCATAAACCAGTACACGATCAAAAAGCAACTTTTCAACTGCTGCGGGCTTATTTTTCGTTACCATCGCCAACTGCGATTGGGCTTGTGCCGACTGGCCTCCCTCCTCCGATAAGCCCATCAATCCTACTAAACCAACTAACGCAATAAACCGTTTTTTCATATCATCTCTTCAAACTAGGGGTTAAACGACGGTCTCGTCTTTGAGATTGCAATATGCGAGTTTCGGAGGTAAAGAAGCAATGTGTTACCTTTGTATTCCTGAAAAAATATTCATGCTTTCTATTGAACACCTAAAGCTCCCACCGGACCGAGCTGTTTACTTTGCTTCCGACTTTCATTTAGGAATGCCCACCCCCACACTCAGTCGCGAGCGGGAACGCCGGGTTATTCGCTGGCTCGATGCGGTTAGTGCAGACGCCGAAGCCATTTTTCTGGTCGGCGATGTGTTTGATTTCTGGTTTGAATATAAACACGCCATCCCGAAAGGATTCAGCCGTCTCCAGGGAAAACTGGCCGAATTGTCAGACCGTGGTGTAAAACTGACCCTCTTCTCCGGAAATCACGATATGTGGATGGCGGATTATTTTACCGAAGAAATGGGCATACCGGTTTACAGGCTGCCGAAATCTTACCAGATTGGCGACAAACATTTCCTGATTGGCCACGGCGACGGCCTTGGCCCCGGCGATTTTACGTACAAGCAGCTCAAAAAAGTATTTGAAAATGGGCTGGCCCGCTGGCTTTTTCGCTGGCTACACCCCGATCTCGGCTTGCTTTTTGGCAATGGCTGGTCCCGAAACCGCAAAGCGTCCGATCACAACAAACCCGATCTTTTCAAAGGCGACGAACAGGAATGGCTCTGGCAATATTGCAGGGAAATAGAAAACCGCCAGCACCACGATTACTACATCTTCGGGCACCGTCACCTTTCTTTGGATCTGAAAGTGGCCGAAAATAGCCGGTATATCAATTTGGGAGAGTGGATCAATCTCAATACGTACGCCCGGTTTGACGGACAAACGACCCGGTTATTGACGTTTGAAGAAGCCCGGTAGCCTATAGAGAGCTACCGGAAAGCTCAGTTGTTTTTCAGAATATCCTGCCGCGACAATCCTTCCGGCGGAGTCGCATTGAGTTCCTGCCGGAAGTCTTTTTTCTTCAGATCCCCGTTTTTGACCGATTTGATAAAACTGGCCCAGGCGAACGGATTCAGGAACGGAATGGTCGTCAGCTGGCCGCGGCCCGTCATGGATTCGCGGCCAAACCATTGCTGGTTGAGGTAATACCGGTAATTACCGGCCGCGCTCATCGGAGTCAGGGCGGCCAATCGCTGCATAGACTCGGCACTGAGGTTGCGGGCCATGTTTTCCCGCTCTTTTTCATCCGGCAACTTCAGATTGACAAAAGCCTGTTTGAAGAGTTCTTCGGTAGGATACGGATAGACTTTTACTTCCGTCAGCATTTGCACATCTTCCTGCATAGCCACAACCGCCGAATAGGACTGCTCCGTGAGCCTCCGCGGAATGATGTGATACTGCTTTTTAAAACCGAGGTAACTAAACACGATGCTATCGCCCGGCAAAACCGGAATGGCAAAATAACCAATGCTGTTGGACAACACGCCACGACCAGCCCGCGGAATGGAAATATAGGCTTCCGGCAAGGGCTCCGACGTTTTCCCGGCCGTTATAATCCCGGTAAACATGATGAGTTTTTCCTGCCCCTGCGCCCGAACAGCGGTACGGCCCGTCAAAACAAATGCCGACGCGATGGCCAGAACGGTTACTATTTTTATAAACGAAGTCTTCATGTCTCAATCTTAAAACGCCGGTCTTGAAGGCGTATTGTCTATCATTCTGTTGCGCCCGACAGCGAGATGGCAACGCCAGGCCCTGTCCAATTTTTACGCAAACAGTTTCAAAAAGGTAATAATAAACGGGGCAGCCAGTAAAAGCCCGTCGAAACGATCCAGAAAACCCCCGTGCCCCGGAATCGTCGAGCCGGAATCCTTGATGGCGATGCTGCGTTTAAACAGCGATTCGACCAGATCACCGTAGGTACCCGTTACAACGATAATCGCTCCCACACAATACCATTCCCAGGGGCGAAGATCATCGACAAAAATAGTTAAAAAAAACGCGATGATGGCAGCCGCCAGGGCCCCGCCAACGGATCCTTCCCACGATTTTTTGGGTGACACCCGTTCAAATAATTTCCTCCGTCCGAATTTAGTGCCGGCAAAATACGCCCCGATATCACTCGCCCACAACAGCAGCAGGCAACCCAGCATCAAGCCCGGATGGTAGGTGCCGCCCCGCAACGCCAGTACGTTCAAAAGCGCAAACGGTACGGCCACGTATATCAACCCCAGGAATGTAAATCCAATGTTGGTAAATGGTTTTAAATCCCGCTTTTTATATAACTTAATTAAAAAGATCATGGATGCCGCCGGACAGATCAGAAAGTAGCTGTCGTAATCAACGATTTGTTTTTCAATTAGATACGTCAGAAAACAGATCAAACAACCCACCGCTGTGCCGTAATACGTCAGCGGTTGATTGCCATCCAGACCGAGCAATTTGTAAAACTCCAGTTGTGTCAACGCACTGATTGCACAGAACAACAAAGCAAACGTCCAGTCACTATACCAGATACCAAATATGATGATGATGACACCGCCAGCAGCCGCAATTACGCGTTGTTGCAGGTTCGTCATCCGATTCAAACGTGCTTTCATGTAGTAATTTAACTACAAATCAGGGTGGTTTATCCGGCGAAAATAACAAAATACGAACAGGTCATTCATACATCGGTTTCTCTTTCCGTCTATTTTTATCTTTATTTACAGTTCTCAATCAAAAGAGTTCAATTCGTCACTGTTCTACTCTCCGATCCCCGTCCTGTATGTTCTTTGTTCTGCTTGGTCTGTTTTTTCAATTGGCAGGAAACGGTCAACAACCGGATACTGACATTCGCTCACTCCGTTGGGGCATGACCAGCAAAGAGGTTCAATCCGTGGAACAATCGACTCCTTTTCGCATTACTGACACGACACTCCAATACCGCCAGCACTGGTTTTATAATTTTCCGGTTTCGGTAAAATTTGCCTTCGTTAACGATCAACTGGCAGGTGCACTGTATATTTTTACCGATCGGCACATCCGCGCTCAACAACATTGGGACGACTACCAGGCCCTTTTCAAGATCTTGTCGGATCGTTACGGCACGCCCTCCGGCGATTACTGGTCCTGGAATTATCCGTTGTATAAAGACCGCCCCGACCATTATGGTGATGCCGTTTTGCTCAGCCATCTGAGCCGGTCGACCGTTTGGGAAACCCCCCGAACGGTGATTACACTCGAAATGTCCGGTAAACCCAAAGAAGGCATCTATACGGTTATCTCTTATGCGAAAAAATGACCGTGAGAAGTGGATGGCCAAACGGAAATGGGATACCATCCCTTCCGTTCAGAAGTCCCCATTCTCCTTTTAATACTCTAAATCGGCTGAAATCAGGTGGATTTTGGCAATAGCGGCATCCTCTGCCTGTACATAGACCTCACAATTTCCCAAGAGGTAATTACTGTCTTTCTTATTGACGACAACAGCATTGATTTTGTGTTCGGCTAGCAACACTTTTGCCAGTTCGGCGCGGTAGGTGGTAGGTGTCACCAGTACTTTTTCCCACTGATCAGACATATGGCTGGGACGGCGATTGATTCGTTTTTCGAAAAAAGGCTAAGAAACCTATTGTTAAAAGTAATGAAATTAACGCGCCGGTCAAAGGAACCGAATTCGTATTTTCGATATCGACCGAAATCATCCGACGGTGGTATAACCAGACCATCAAAACCGTAAACCCGTTGTTAACCGCGTGTGCCAGAATTGGCACCCAGATATTCCCCGACCACACATAAATGTAGCCAAACAAGGCTCCGAGCAGCGCCCGGGGCACAAAACCGTAAAACTGGACGTGAATGGCACTAAAAATCAGAGCCGATAACCAGATCGCTACGTGAACATTTCCGGTCCACTGGGCCAGTTTCCGCTGCACCATTCCCCGAAACAACACCTCTTCGCCAATACCCGGAATGACGGCGATCACCAGCAACGCAATGACCAGATCGAGTGGCGACGTAAAATTGGTCAGAAAGGTCGTCAGACCCGTCATTTGGTCTTCCTTTTGCTTCATCCATTCTTCAAGACCGGCGAGCATCTCCGGAAAGTCCATGTTCTGGTTCCATTCGATCATCAACCCGTTGAAGGGCATGAACGTAATCGTCAGCAGGGCAATCAGACCCAGTGACTGAACCATCGGTAACGGACGGACATTGAATTCCGACCAGGGGCGATGTTCGATCAAACGGAGGTATACCAGACAGGGTAGCAGAAATGAGCACAAATGACTCACGGCCTGAATCAGCATCAGTAAATGCCAGCTTCCCGGATAGCTGGCGGGATTGGTCAAAATGTCGGTTATATCGGCAACGGATTTGCTCCCATTTGCCGAAGCCCAGCCGGCGATAAACAGCCCGGCCAGCAAACCGCCCAGTGACATCCCCAGCAAAACAAACCCCAGCAGAACCAGCAGGCTACGAAATGGATGCAAGGGAGGATTGGGCGAACGGGTTGGGCGGAAGTTTTCCATAATTGATGTAAATTTACGCCCAAACCCGTAAGGAATTTAAAACCAGACCGGTTTTTTCTAAAATAGTCCGGCCGGTTTGATCATTAAATCAATACGGGGTTTTAAAGCAGCGTTTTAACCCGCACCAGCCAGCCGTCGTTTGGTTTGCGGGAATTCGGCAGAACATCTTTTGAAAATACAGTGTTAGCGGTATATGGTTAAAATCGGAACAATCGAACTGGGTGAATTCCCGCTGCTGCTGGCTCCTATGGAGGACGTGAGCGATCCGCCGTTCCGGGCGGTTTGTAAAGCCAATGGGGCAGATTTAATGTATACGGAGTTCATCTCATCGGAAGGACTCATCCGCGACGCGGCCAAGAGCGTCCGGAAGCTGGATATTTTTGAATACGAACGTCCGATTGGCATTCAGTTGTTCGGGTCAGATATTGAAACGATGCAGGCCTGCTCCGAAATTGCAACCCGCGCCAATCCGGATCTGATCGATATCAATTACGGCTGTCCCGTTAAAAATGTGGCTTGCCGGGGCGCCGGGGCGGCTTTGTTGCAGGATATTCCGAAAATGGTCAAAATGACCGAAGCCGTCGTGAAAGCCACCCATTTGCCCGTAACGGTAAAAACACGTCTGGGCTGGGACGATAACACGCGGAATATTCTGGAAGTAGCGGAACGATTACAGGATATTGGTATTCAGGCCCTGACGGTTCACGGTCGGACGCGGGTGCAAATGTATAAAGGGGAAGCCGACTGGACCTTGATTGGCCGGGTCAAAGAAAATCCCCGTATCAAGATTCCTATTTTTGGAAACGGCGATATTGATAGCCCCGAAAAAGCACTGGCGTACAAAAATCGGTATGGCGTTGACGGGATCATGATCGGACGGGCCAGCATCGGCTATCCGTGGGTTTTTAACGAAATCAAACACTTTCTGCGAACGGGCGAACACCTGGCCCCTCCTTCACTAGCCGACCGTGTGGCGGTTTGCAAGCAGCATCTCGATTTTTCCATTCGCTGGAAAGGTGAAAAAACCGGTATTTTTGAGATGCGCCGGCACTATACGAATTATTTTAAGGGTCTGGAAAACTTTAAACCGTTCCGGCTCCGGCTCGTTCAGGCAGAAACGGCAGGAGAAATTGCCGGTATTCTGAATGAAATCAGTGAACTATACGAGGCCGAACTGATCAGGTTGTAGGACTGGTCCTACAACCTGTCGAACGCCAGTTCCGGTCTGGTTTTCAGCTTTTCGTCGCCGTCGTGCAGTTCCTGAAGCTTCGAATATTTGATAACCGGATAAACCGCCGATAATAAAGCCCAGACAAAACCGGGATACCCATCGAGTAGCCCACCTTTGAAAAAATAGATTTTCAGAAACGTAAACAGGAAGCGTAGTCCTTGCAGGGGGATATTGGCTTTCTTGTGCCGTAAGGCCATTTCTTCGGCACTTAGGGTAGTATACTGATTCATTTTCAGCACATAATCGTGTAGCGATCCGTAACTGTAATGAATCAAAAGGCCCGAAAGCTGGCCAATGGGCCCTTCCACCTGGACGGACTCATGAACGGGTACGGGCGTGATATGGCCTTTCCGCCGGTTGAATAGCCGCAAAACCGGTTGGCGGTTTTGGCCGCTATGCTGTAAAACCCGGCCCAGAAAAATCAGGTTTCGGGGCAGTGTATACCCGGCACAAATCGGTAAATCACTGATAAACAAGGCAGCAATTTCGTTGGCGAGTTGCTCGGATACGATTTCGTCGGCGTCGAGCACCAGCACCCAATCGTTTTTGGCCTGATTGACGGCATATTGTTTCTGAGACC
Organism: Larkinella knui; assembly: GCF_003858645.1. Lineage (GTDB taxonomy): Bacteria > Bacteroidota > Bacteroidia > Cytophagales > Spirosomataceae > Larkinella > Larkinella knui. Next base: position 329,133 of record NZ_RQJP01000003.1, read on the forward strand.
CGAAGCCGTTAAACTTGCGGTAGATAACCCGGCAATTAAACTGTCTGGCAATGTGCAGGGTCGCATCGGTGCTTCCCGAATCGACAATGACAATCTCATCGGCCCACTCCGCTACGGACTCCAGTGCCTGTTTTAATGTTCTTTCGGCATTCAGCGTAATTACCACAATGGAAATGGGCACTCTTCCGGGAATTTTCATAATGGCTGTAATGAAATAGTTAGCTGATGATCAACTGATTGGCTGGAAATAACGGTTAATCCCTGACGATAGCGCAAGCTTTCGCGACCGGGCGAGCCGCGCAGGATAAACCAGGCCAGCTGAGCAAAATGACTGCTTTTAAAGGCTTTTCTACCCACTTTCAACGTATAAAAAAACTGAAGCGACACCTGTTTGAGTAGTGTCTCATTTTTACGGAAATAATAGAAAAGAGAAATGTAATATTCTTTTTCAATGAGCAGATTCTTCCGGGTGCTTCCTCCGCCCAAATGCCGGAACCGCACATCCGGAACCAGCATGGCTTTCCACTCCCGCTCCCGGAGCCGTCGGCACAGATCTTCTTCCTCACAGTATAGAAAATAGGCAGGATCAAATCCGCCAACCTGCCAGTAAGCCAGCGACCGCACAAAAAGAGCGCTACCGGTTACAACCGGCACCCGAACCGGTTCCCGGTATTTTTGCCAACGGGGCAGATAATCGGCCGGATTGAACCACCGGACCACGGCTTGACCCAGCAATTTTTCGCTTAACGTAGGAAAATAATTGAACGACGGCTCATGGTCATTCGTCCGGTTTATCGCCTGGCCCGTACAGACGCCCACCGATTTATTTTCCTCCATAAACGCGTATAACCGGCTGCAAACATCATCCAGCAACTGGCAATCGTTATTCAAGAAAAAGTAGTACAGTGATGCGGGATCAACGTGCTGTAAACCCAGCATATTTCCCCCGGCAAAACCGAGATTAACCCGACTCCGTATCAACTTTAAAAACGGCAGTTTTGTCAACGAATACAAGCGGCCGAAATCCTCGGTTTGCGAACCATTATCCACAACAACAATCTCATAATCAGCGATCTGTGTCTGCTCCCGGATGGAGGCAATGCAATCCTGTGTATGTCCGCTGGAGTTGTAATTCAGAATAATAATGGACACTTTCATACCCGGTCTGAGACAGATAAGTTTCTAGCTATACGCTGATTATTTTTATTGTTTTGTAGAGATGGGGCACTACTTGTCAGGACAGGAATCCAGCAATTAGCGTTGCATACGGATACGTTAAAAATTCAAAAACCGTTGCGCCACAATGAATTACAGGTAGCAATGAAAACTCCATTCGGCGGTAATAGTTTCTATTCCAGCCATTTGGCCAGCAACTATTTAGTCACCGGTAGAACCAAAGGGCCTCGTCTGGTGGTTTTCGAAATATGACAAAACCATTTACCGAAAATTCTTTCCCTGCCACAGAACCCGTTTCGGCTCCCCAGTCGAAACGCCTGCTTCATGCCTGGTTACTTCTCATTCTGGTCGCTTTGATCTGGGGTACGTCATTCATTCTGATTAAACACAGCCTGGAATCTTTCTCACCAATGCAGGTCGGAACGGGGCGCATTTTTCTGGCTTTTCTCTTTTTCCTGCCGTATCTGGTCGTTCGGGGAAAACAGTTTCCGCGCAGCCGCTGGCTTCCGCTACTGGGTTCGGGGCTGCTCGGCTACCTGATTCCCGCCATTCTGTTTGCCACCGCCGGTGCGCACCTGAACAGTTCACTGGCCGGGACGCTCAACGCGCTCAGTCCGCTGTTTACGTTTCTGATCGGCGTACTGTTGTTCGGTAAACGGGCCAAACTCTTGCAGGTCAGCGGTATTCTGCTGGGGTTTGCCGGATCGGTTTTCCTCGTATTTTTTAGCGCCACAGGGTCATTTTCCTACAATGGCTACGCGTTTTTAATTGTTTTGGCCACGCTTTGTTACGGTTTCAACATCAATATTGTAGCCCGGTATCTGACCGATTTACCGGCGTTATTATCGACGGCATCCACATTTGCCATGGTCGGCCCCCTGGCGTTGCTCGGTCTGGCAACCACTGATTTTCCGACGCGGGCCGTTGCGCCGGGCTCCACCCCTGCCCTGCTGATGCTGATCACCCTCGGTATGGTTGGCTCCGGTTTTGCCACGATCCTGTTTAATCGGATAATTCAATTAACTTCCGGTGTTTTTGCCTCCACGGTGACGTATTTAATCCCGGTCGTTGCCGTAATTTGGGGGCTTTTCGACGGCGAACCGCTCCACTGGCCGCAGGTTGCCGGTATGGGAATCTGTTTGCTGGGTGTCTATTTAATCAACAAAAAATAACTGAGCCTTAACCCCTAACCTCCTTGTCCATGTTCCGCACTTCCGTAAACGATCAGGAATCGTTTGAAATCGATTTTTCCAGTGATCAACCGGTTTTGAACGGCCAGCCTTTCCAGTGGGATCTGGTTCGTCTCAACGACCGGATGTTTCATATCCTGCATAACAATCATTCGTATACCGCTGAACTTCTGGACCTCGACGCCAGGGAGAAAACCGCTACCCTAAAAATCAACCAGTCGGTTTACGCAGTTAAACTACAGGATCGCTTCGATTTGCTGCTGGAACAAATGGGCATGAGCGCGGCCAGTCTGACCAAAATCAACGACATTAAAGCGCCTATGCCGGGCCTGATTCTAAGCCTGAGCGTTCAACCCGGCGATGCGGTCCGTAAAGGGGATACGGTGTTGATTCTGGAAGCGATGAAGATGGAAAATGTCATCAAATCCCCCGCCGACGGCACCATAAAATCCGTCCGCATCAGCCGGGGGCAAACCGTCGAAAAAAACCAGGTATTAGTGGAATTTAGTTAAGCGTTACCCGGCAAGAGTTAAACGCTGGTGACGCCTTCTGACACGTCAGGGCCTTTTTAAGTCTTCAGGCATAACTCCTAACGTTTAACTTTTACTATCTTTGTCGCCAAACTTTCCTTCATGACTCAACTCAAATATAAACGCATTCTGCTTAAGCTTAGCGGAGAAGCCCTAAGCGGAGAAAAAGGGTACGGTATTGATCCGGCGGTTTTGGAAGCCTACAGTCTGGAAATCAAGCAGGTTGTTCAAATGGGTGTTCAGGTTGCCATCGTCATCGGCGGGGGCAATATTTTCCGGGGAATCCAGGGTGAACGCAGCGGTATGGACCGGGTTCAGGGCGATTACATGGGCATGCTGGCCACGGTGATCAACGCCATGGCCATTCAGAGTTCCCTCGAACAACACGGTTTGTATACGCGCGTGATGTCGGCCATCAAAATGGAACAGGTCTGCGAGCCATATGTGCGCCGTCGGGCTGTCCGTCACCTTGAAAAAGGCCGTATTGTCATTTTTGGAGCCGGAACCGGGAATCCCTACTTCACCACCGATACGACAGCCAGCCTGCGGGCCATCGAAGTTGAAGCGGATGTGGTATTGAAAGGCACCCGTGTCGACGGCGTTTATACCGCCGATCCGTTCAAAGACAAAACCGCCACCCGGTATACCACCATTTCATTTCAGGACGTTTACGAAAAGAAACTGAATGTGATGGACCTGACGGCTTTTACATTATGCAAAGAAAACAACCTGCCGATTATCGTTTTCGATATGAATAAATCAGGCAATCTGATTCGGCTGGTCGAAGGCGATGACATTGGTACACTGATCACCGGATAAATTTTTGACAAAATGATGAATGATGGACGATGAATAGAATCGGTGCAAAAATTCATCGTTCATCATTCCTAATTCATCATTATTTTTAAATCAATGGAAGAGATTGAGCTTTATCTCGAAGACGCCCGGGATACGATGGAAAAGGCGTTGAAGCATTTGAACATCGAGTTATCCAAAATTCGGGCGGGCAAGGCGTCACCCTCCATGCTGGACGGCCTTCAGGTGGAGTATTACGGCATGAATTCTCCCATTCACAATGTCGCTTCGGTCACCACACCTGATGCGCGAACCATCGCCATCAAGCCTTTCGAAAGGAAAATGATCAGCGAAATTGAGAAAGCCATCCGGAACAGCAATCTGGGATTATCGCCAACCAACGACGGCGAAAACATCCGTCTCAATATTCCGGCTTTAACGGAAGAACGACGCCGGGACCTGGTTAAAAAAGTCAAAGCTGAAATTGAAGTTGCCAAAGTTAACATCCGCAACATCCGAAAAGATACCAACGACGGCATCCGTAAACTGACGAAAGAAGGCGTTTCGGAAGATGAAGTGAAGAAGGGCGAAGAACGCGTTCAGAAACTTACTGACAGCCACATCGCCAAAATCGATGAAATTTTTGCCGCAAAGGAAAAAGACATTATGGTGGTTTAGATACCTTAAATACAAACACCGAACGGCTGAACATTACCTGTAAACTTCAACTTTTGCAGGTAACGTCCAGCCGTTCGGTGTTTAGAAGCATTACCTCGCTTCTTTTGATTCCACCGGCCCGGAATCGTCCTCTTTTCCTTCAACCAGTTCAGTCCTGATTCCAGTATCGTTATACCGGTCTTTCTGCGTAGAGAAAATGGGGCCTGCTCCGCCAATACCGATGCCCATCAAAGCGAGCAGAATAAGCACACCCAAGCCCGCCAGCTTTAGCAGCTTTTTAAGTTTTTTCATACCAAAATATCTGATAACCGGCTGTCGATCAACAGCCTGATGACTTTTTAAGATAGTTTAAAGAAGACTGATGGTGTCCATCAGTGGAGGTGTAACTAGACCCGGCAGAAAGCCACGGCATCCTCGTCGGAGCTTTGGGGAATGGTCTTGACAGGAAGAAAGTTGCAAGCCGGTTTACGGGCAACTACCGGCTTTGAAAAAGTCCTGAATTTCGTTTTTTCGAGTTGATTGAACACGATTAAAACGGGCACCTGATTTAAAAATGGAGCTCGAAAGACAGCCTTTTTTACGGTTACCTTTCGGCGGTATTTGAAACGGAAAGGTTTCGTAGAAGTTACCGGCCGGGTTGAAGCGACGGACTCAATCCGTATCGGCCATTGCCTGAACGCGGAATCGCCAAAACTCCCCCAAAGCAGAAACAGCCCGCAAAACAGCGTTACGAACAGTACCCATTCTGCCAGCCGATCCCGGTAGTTCATTTTCTGAAAATCAACCATTTCGCCCGCAAGTTAGGTTAATTTTTAATGGCAGCACCGGTTTTAACCCCTGATTGTTCCCGCAGCCGAATGTTAGCCAACTAGTTCAAAACAATCCTGCTATATTGCAAATCTTTCATTTGTTGCTATCTTGTATCAAGATCTAAACCCGTTCTGATTTGTGACCTTTTTACGCCTTTCAACCCACCTCATCGCGCTTGGATTCGCTATTTTCTGCAGTGCCACTGGCGCACTCGCCCAGTCTACGCTTTCCCGGGTCATTTCCGGGTATATTCGCGAAGCCGGCACCAACAAACCCATCAGCGGTGCCTCCGTATTTGTTCAGGAAACCCGCCGGGGAGCCATCACCGACCGCGAAGGATTTTATAACCTCACCGTTGCCAGTGGCACCTACACCCTGTCAATTTCGCACCTGGGCTACATCCGTTTTGAGCAAAAGGTTACCGTCCCTCCCAATCGCAACCTGAACAACATCAGCCTGTTACCCGATACCCAACTCTTGAATGAAGTAACGGTAAAAACGGAATCGACGGATCGGAATGTCAAAAAAGTCGAGATGGGCGTCACGCAGTTACCCATTCAAAGCATCATCAAAATGCCGGCTCTGATGGGCGAAGTCGATATTGTGCGGAGTTTGCTGCTCTTACCGGGCGTAACCACCGTGGGCGAAGGCGCCACCGGGCTCAATGTTCGGGGAGGCAGTGTGGATCAGAATCTGGTGCTGCTAGACGATGCGCCCATCTACAATTCATCGCATTTGATGGGGTTTTTCTCGGTATTCAATCCCGACGCGATTCGCGATGTGACCCTGCAAAAAGGCAGTCTGCCCGCCCGGTATGGCGGGCGAACGTCGGCCGTTCTCGACGTGCGGACCAAAGAACCTGATCCCGAAAAATTGCGGATCAGCGGTGGGGTTGGACTGATCTCGAACCGGCTGGGAATCGAAGGTCCCCTTGCCGGTCGAAAGCTTACGTTTTTTGCCGATACGCGCCTGGCGATCAATAACTTTCTTTTCAAACTCGGGCCGGCCGGAATTCGGGATGTGAAAGCCAGCTTCTATGATGTTACTGCGAAGCTAAAATACCTGCCTAACGAACGCAATACCGTCTATCTGTCGACCTACGTCAGTGACGACCACTTGCTGCTGCCTTCAGATTCCCTGTTGTCGGTCGATGTGTCTTCCACGCAAACGGGCTTCGATTACCAGACCGCCAATGGTTCACTGAAATGGATACATACCTTCAACAACCGCCTGATTATGAACCTGTCCGCCGTAGTTTCGCGCTACCGGTCGGCCACCAGCGTACCCGACACGAGCAACGAATTCCGGTTGCAATCGGAATTGTTATCGAAAATTGGCAAGCTTGAATTCAATTATCAAACCGATCGCCACCACTGGTCCTTTGGTCTTCAGGCCACCCATTACCAGTTGTTACCCAACACCCTGACGCCCGGTCCGGTATCCAACGTCCAACCGGTTCATCTGCCTGCCGAACAGGGTCTGGAAGCCGGTATCTATGCCGAAGATGAAATCAATTTGAATGAAAAAACGTCGCTTATTGCCGGATTACGGTATTCGCATTTCCTATTCCTCGGCCCAACCGAAGTACGTACTTACGCACCCAATGGCCCGCGTCGACCCGAAACACTGGCCAGTCAGGAGCTGGTGGCACGGGGATCGGTTGCGCAACACTACGGCGGTTTTGAACCGCGTCTCGCCCTGCGCTGGGCCCTGCAATCGGATCGTTCGCTGAAATTTTCATATACCCGAACCCGCCAGTATCTACAGCTGATCTCGAACACGACGGCGGCATTGCCCACCTCGCGCTGGAAAATGAGTGATAACCACATTCGCCCCCAGGTGGCCGATCAACTGTCGGCGGGTTATTTTCGCAATTATCACAACGACACGTACGAGGTTTCCACCGAGGTTTATTATCGCCGAAGCCAGCATGCGATCGACTACCGCGACGGGGCCAAACTCCTGCTGAATCCAACCCCCGAAATCGATCTGGTGCAGGGCCGGGGCCGGGCGTACGGCGTGGAGTTGATGTTAAAAAAGAACAAGGGTTTTCTGACGGGCTGGGCCAGTTATGCCTACACGCGAACCCAACTGCTGATCGACGGCCCGTACGTCGGTGAGCGGATCAATAACGGCCTATGGTATCCCGCCAATTTTGACAAACCGCACGCGGTAAACGTGCTGGCAATCTACCGGCCATCGCTCAAGTTTACATTTTCGGCCAATTACACCTACAGCACGGGCAGGCCGGTGACGGTCCCTTACGCCAAAGCCCGGGTTAATAATCTGATCACCCTACCGGTTTACCTCGACCGCAACCAGCAGCGCATTCCGGATTATCACCGGCTGGACATTTCGCTTACGTGGGAAAAAAATCCGGCTCGAAAAACGCACTACTGGTATAGCTGGACCTTCTCGGTATACAACCTTTACGCCCGAAAAAACGCCTATTCCGTGTTCTATCGGTTTAGCAGCTACTCCGCCGGTGACGCCAATAAGTTATCCATTTTTGGGTCCGCGATTCCGTCACTGACCTACAATTTCAAGTTATAACTACGACCGGATGAAACTTGTATCCCTCTTTATAACACTGGTTTTGGCAACATTGCTTTGCCAGTGTGTTACGCCGATCAACCCCGACGTCCGGACCCTGGCACCCACCCTGGTGGTGGATGGACTGGTGACGGACCAGCCCGGCCGAAGTCGGGTAACCCTCAGTCTAACAGCCGACTATACCTCGACATCCCTCAACTACCTGGTAGAAAAAGCAACGGTTTTTGTGACCGATAATACCAATCAGCGTACTACTTTTGGTGAAATATCGCCCGGCTATTATCAACCCGATGCCAGTTGGCGGGGGAATAGCGGCCAAACGTATACGCTTCACATCCGGCTTTCCGATGGAAGGGAGTACCAGTCGAAGTCGGAACGGCTTAAGCCCGTTGCGCCCATCGACTCCATCTATGTTGACTACAGCCAGCAATTGAAGTTGGGCACCGATTCGTTTGATAAAGGGTTTGATGTTTCTCTCGATTTGAAAGATCCGGCTAACCCGGACGACTGTTACCGCTGGAGTTGGGTCCATTACGAACCTCTTGTTTACTGCGGTCTCATCAAAATTCTCGAATGTCCAACCTGTAACACGTACACCACCTATGGCTTAACGTGTTGCAACCGCTGCTGGGACGTTATCCGGTATCAAAACCTGATCAATATTACCAGCGACAATGCCATCAATGGCAATCGAATCAGTCGGCGGCCCATTCTGCGGGCACCTTTTAATTCGTACCAGCCTTACTACGTGGAAATCGAGCAGCAATCGCTGACCAAGGAAGCCTTTACGTATCTATCTTCCCTAAAAGACATGGTTCAGAATACCGGTGGCATTTTTGATGCTGCCCCCGCTCTACTGGTGGGCAACATCAGTAGCGTCAGTAAATCCGATGAACTGGTATTAGGTTATTTTGGAGCTTCGGCCATGATCATTCGTCCGCTTTACATCGACCGGAGTAAAGCCCCCGGTACGCCCGATATCATTCTTGCTCCTCCACCGCAGCCGCCCCCCACGTCGTGTGCAGAATGTGTAGAAACCCCCGGCCGAACCCAAAAAGCACCGAAATGGTGGGTGTTTTAGAAGAAAAAAGACCAAACACGGACGAACGAAGGCCTGGCCCTGTTTCGATAGGCCGTGTTTGGTAATCCGTATGGGGTAGTCACTACCACCCCGGATTCTGCGTCAGGTTGGGATTGAGCTGGCGTTCTTTGGCCGGAACAGGAAATAGGTAATGCTTTTTTTCATCGAAAGGCCGGCCTTTCGACGTCAGTTCGAGATACGCTTTTTTCCAGCGAACCAGGTCACGCCAGCGGTGCCCTTCCAGCCCCAGTTCCACAACCCGCTCGTGGGCGATCCACTCCATAAAGGCGGTTTTCGACAAACCGGGGTCGAGTTCCTTCAACCCCGCGCGTTTCCGAACCCGATTGACGGCAGCATAGGCATCGGCGGTTGGTCCCGAGGCCGAATTGGTGGCCTCCGCAAACATCAAAAGCACGTCAGAAAACCGCAAAAGCCGGATGTTGACGTCCGAACCCGTCGTCCAGTCGAACTCGTTTCCGCCATCTTTCTGGTATTTTCGAACCGCAAAATCAACCGGCAAAATATCAAACCAGGATTTGTATTCGAGTACTTTGTAGTAATCCAATCCGTCAAATTTGCTGCCTTGTGGCCCAAAAACCGACGCCAGCAATCGGGTATCGCCCGTTTCGAACTGCTTCACGTACCATTCCGACGGAATGACGTTGTTGTAGGCCCGGCCCCGCACGCCCATTTCCAGCGGTCGCAAACCGCCCGTTCCGCATTCGTCGCAGAAGGCCCCCGGATCAACGGTGGTCGAAAACTGAACTTCGAAGAGTGACTCTTTATTATTTTCGTTGGTATTCGTGTGGTTATCCCGGTAATTCGGCACCAGATCGTACACGTTCGAATCGATGATTTCTTTGAACAGTTTCGCAGCAGCCCCATAATCAGCCGGGCTGTTGGTCAGGTTGGCCCGGTAAAGAGTCGCTTTTGCCCGAAATCCTTTGGCGGCTCCGCTCGTTGCCCGGCCAATTTCGTCCCCTTCGTAGGAAACCGGCAACCGTTTTTCAGCCTCTTCAAAGTCTTTCAAAATGGCGGCATACACCTGTGAAACCGCAATCCGGGTGGGCTGCTTCTCCTCGGGCTTACTCACATCGACCACTTTCAGAATGAGCGGAACATCGCCAAAATTGGTGACCAGAATGAAATAATACATCGCCCGCAAAAAGTAGGCTTCCCCCAGCAACCGGCTTTTTTTGGCCTCATTCATCGAAACCCCGGGAATGCGGGTGATCGCCAGATTAGCCCGGTAAATGCCCTGATAACAACCCGTCCAGAGGAAATTAAAGACCTCATTTGAAGCATCGGCTTCGGCTTCCCGCATCAAAACCAGGCTCGGGCTGGTCGAAACGGTTGCGCTGGTTTCGTCCGACATCAATTCCTGGGTCAAATGCATGATCTGGGAATACAGATCCGGCGATGCCAGCGTCGCATACGCAGCATTGACCGCCTTGAGCGCATCTTCTTCGGTTTTATAATAATTGTCCGTGGTCAGTTCATTGACGTTCTGAACGTCCAGCGCTTTGTCGCTACAACCGGCTACCAACCCGGCAATTAGCAAAAGTGTACTTATTTTTTTCATATGAGCTCTGTTTACAGTTTTCAGTTTCCGGTTGGCGACGCCTTCAGCTTTGCGTCAGTCAACCGGAAACTGAAAACCGTAAACCATTAAAAATTAAGTTGTATACCGCCCAAAAACATCCGCGACTGCGGTTGCTGGGCCACATCGAGTCCTTCGGACAGCGCCTGATTGCTGGCAAATTCGGGGTCGAAACCGGAATATTTTGTCTTTGTGAACAGGTTTTGCGCACCAACATACACCCGCAACCGGCTGGCACCGAAGCCCGATGTCAGCGATTCGGGCAGTGTGTAGCCCAGTTGCAGGGACTTCAGCCGGAAGTAACTGCCGCTCTCAACAAAGCGGTCCGACGGGCGAAAATTGCGGGTTCCGGACGCATCGGCGCGGGGCTGCGTGGTCGACGGTTTCTCGCGCGTCCAGCGGGCGAGCACCTCCGTTCCGGCATTATACCGCCCCTGGTAGCCATTGAGCCAGTACGCATTGGCATTGTACAGCTGATTGCCCGACGCACCCTGCAACAAGACCGACAGATCGACTCCCCGGACACTTACTGAAGCCGTAAAACCGTAATAGAACGTCGGAATCGGACTACCCAGAAAGGTTTTATCGTCGTCGGTAATTTTACCATCCTTGTTCAGATCAGCGTACCGAATGTCGCCGGGTTCCGTGCCGGTCAAGCTGGGATTCTTGCTGATTTCGTCGCGGGTTTGAAAAATCCCCACCCGTTGAAAACCGTAGTAACTTCCCACCGGCTGGCCCACCGCCGTTGCCGTCACCCTTTCGTCTTGCACCAAGCCCCCAAAAACCGGCGTTGGCCGGTCGCCCAGAGAAATTACCTTATTTTTTTGCCAGCTGGCAAACCCGGTAAGGCTGTAGGAAAACCAGTCGTTGCTTCGTTCGGTACTAAAACTCAGATCGATACCGGAATTATCGATTGTTCCGGCATTGGTGAGCGGAGCCGCAGCGCCAACCGAGGCTGGCAGCGGAACTTCCACCAGCAAATCCGTCGTTCGTTTCCGGAAATAATCAACCCGAAGTTTTACGCTGTTATCCAGCGCCGTGACATCCAAACCCACGTTGCTCAGGGTCGTCGTCTCCCAGCGAACGCCGGGATTAGGCAGCGTATTCGGAAAAGCGCCAACACCCAGAAAAGCGTTGGTCGGACCAAAGGGATAATTGTAATTTTGCGCAATCAGGGATGCATATTGAAAATCGCCCACGTTATCGTTACCGGTTTTACCCCAGCTTGCCCGTAATTTTACGGTATTCAGATACGGCAGCGCTTCCATAAAATGCTCTTTATTGAGGTACCAGGCTGCTCCCAGCGACGGGAAAGCCCCGAAGCGGTGACCCGGCCCGAACCGGGACGAACCATCGCGCCGTAAAACCGCCGTTAACCAGTATTTCCGGCCGTAATCGTACGACAATTGCCCCATCAGACTCACGACGCGGTAAAATGCGTAGGAACCGCCCACCGTTCGGTTCCGCGACGACTGGCCCGCCGTCAGGGAGCGGATATCGTTGCCGGGCAGATCATCGGCGAAGGCCGAAACATCATTCGTACGGTAGGTCTGACGACTTCCGGCCAGCACTATCGCCAGGGAATGAGCATCCAGCGTGTGCGTATAACTCAGTTGGTGATGCAGCAGGGTGTTGTAACCGGTCTGTTTGGCCCGGGCCAGCGACGCCGTCAGGTTAATATTATATTCTCCCATGTTGAAAGCGGGCATGGAATAGGCGCGGTCGAAATTTCGCAGATCGAAGCCCAGCGTGGCGCGGTATTTCAACCCATCGAAAATCGTCCATTCGCCGAATAAATCACCAATCAAATTCAGCGACGTTTGCCGGTCGTTGGTCAATACCGACAAGCCGATGGGGTTCAGCGCGTCGTTGCTGGCGTCCAGATAGGTCGTTCCATTATAACCGCCGATCCGTTTGGGGTTGGTGATCGACAGATACGGCGCACTTTTTAGGGCCTGTTCGATGGGCGTCCGGCCGCTGGTTCCGTCATTGGCGTGCTGAACCGACTGGCTAACCGTCATGTTTTGCCCCACTTTCACGTTGTCGGCCAGATCAAAATCCGTGTTCAGCCGCATCGATAACCGCTCAAAATCAGCGCCTAAGATAACGCCGTCCTGTTTGAAATAATCGGCAGCGATCAGATAACGTGCCGATTCATTGCCACCCGCCACCGACACGTAAGCACTCCGAACCGGCGCGGGGCGAAACAAGGCGCCAAGCCAGTCGGTATTGGTTTTCAGCAGGGTATCCAGCGACGCCTGGTTGGTCAGTTTAAAAGCCGGAATCAATCCGCCATTGGAGCGGCTGTCGTTGATATAATCGACATACTGGCGCGAGTTGAGCAGTTGGGGAGCCTGGTTCGACCGCTGAACGCCCGTAAACAGATCGACGGTGACGCGGGGTTGGCCGGTATTTCCTTTTTTGGTTGTAATAAGTATGACTCCGTTGGCGCCCCGCATGCCATACAAACCCGCTGAGGTAGCATCTTTCAGAACTTCAACCGTCTCAATGGCGTTCGGGGCCAGCCAATTCAGGTTATCCGCTTGTCCGATAATCAGGCCATCAACTACGACTAAAGGGGTGGTATCGCCGAAGCGGCCCGGCCCATGAATCTGCAGGGTTGCGGCCCCACCCGGTTTCCCGGAATTGGACCGCACCAGCAAACCGGCGACCTGTCCCTGCAACGCCTGCAAGGCATTTGCCGTGACGATTCGATTGAGTTTTTTACCGGAAACCGTATCCGCCGAGCTGGTGTTTTGGTAGGCAGTCAGTCGGCCATTTCGGATGGAAAGCGAGTCATCGGGTTGGGGAATTAGGGTAGCGAAGGCAGGTAACTGAGCAGATAAAATAACGCTACAACTGGTGATAATGAGCTTGTTGCACGCTTTCTTTACCATTGAAAAACACCGAAAAAGCGGTGGGTGTATCATACCTGGAACGGGTTAGAGGAGGTAATGCCGAAAGTTAATTAACTCTTCCGTATCAAGAATAATACCAATAAAAAAATTAAAAAGCCCGCACGGTCCTGGAGATCATGCGGGCTTTAACGTACCGACGGACTAAAGTCCGTCTTTTGAAGATAGTTCGAATAATCTGACGTTTAAAATACGGACTAAAGTTCGTCGGTACGCGGGCTAAGTATGTCTGTTTATTTCTTTTCAAATTCGCGGTGGTAAGCCGCTTTATACAATTCTTCTTCCGGCAGACTCCGGAAATAATCATACGTAATCCGCAACCCTTCTTCCCGCGAAACTTTCGGTTCCCAGCCCAAAATCTGCTGGGCGCGCGTAATATCCGGACGCCGTTGTTTAGGATCGTCGGTGGGCAACGGCTTTACGATCAGCTTTTGCTTGGTGCCCGTCAGTTTAATAATTTCTTCACCAAATTCACGAATCGTTATTTCGCCGGGATTGCCGATGTTGACCGGATAAGCATAATCGCTCAATAAAAGCCGGTAAATGCCTTCAATGAGGTCATCGACGTAGCAAAAGGAGCGGGTCTGGCTTCCGTCGCCAAAAACCGTCAGGTCTTCCCCACGCAGGGCCTGCCCAATAAAAGCGGGCAAAACCCGTCCGTCATTGAGTCGCATCCGGGGTCCGTAGGTGTTAAAAATCCGTACAATCCGCGTTTCCAGACCGTGGTAGGTATGATACGCCATCGTGATTGCTTCCTGAAAACGCTTGGCTTCGTCGTAAACACCACGCGGACCAACCGGGTTGACATTGCCCCAATAATCTTCGTTCTGCGGATGAACCGCCGGGTCGCCGTATACCTCCGACGTGGAAGCGATCAGAACCCGGGCGTTTTTAACCCGCGCCAACCCCAGGCAATTGTGAATTCCCAGCGAGCCCACTTTCAGCGTCTGGATCGGAATTTTCAGGTAGTCGATGGGGCTGGCGGGCGACGCAAAATGGAGAATATAGTCCAGATCGCCCGAAACATGGATAAATTTCGATACGTCGTGGTGATAAAACTCAAAATTAGGCAGGTGAAAAAGATGCTCGATGTTTCGAATATCGCCCGTAATGAGGTTATCCATGGCAATGACGTGGTAGCCTTCCTTGATGAAGCGATCGCATAGATGCGACCCCAGAAAGCCAGCCCCGCCCGTAATTAGTACGCGTTTCATAAATAATTAGTCAGTTTTAGTTTATCGTTTATAGTCGAACAGCCTGCTGGTTTTCAGTGACTGAAAACCATAAACTTTAAACTATAAATTGCTTGCTTGATTTCTTAAATGAGCGTTTTAGCGTTTTTTTCCGATCCTGATCAGACACTTTGCGCCACTTCCGGCGTCACCGTTTCACGACCAATGCTGTAATAGGTATACCCGACTTCCTTCATCTGGTCGAGTTCGTAGACGTTACGACCGTCGAAAATCAGCTTGTTTTTCAGCAACAGGTTCATTTTTCCGAAATCCGGCGTACGGAACAGCGGCCATTCGGTCATGATCACCAGCGCGTCGGCATCGTCCAGGGCGGCATACGACGTGTGGGCGTAATTGATCTGATTGCCCAGGATGTTCCGCACATTGTCCATCGCTTCGGGATCGTAGACGGTCACTTTGGCTCCTTCCTGCAACAACGCCCGGATGTTTTCCAGCGCCGGCGCTTCCCGGATGTCATCGGTATACGGTTTGAAAGCCAGCCCCCAAACTGCAATGGTTTTTCCGGCCAGATTGCCGTCAAAATGTTTTTTGATGATCGGTAACAGCTTGCTTTTCTGCTTGTTGTTCACTTCCATAACCGACTTCAGAATCTTGAAATCGTACTCGTATTCCTGAGCGGTTTTGGCCAGTGCCTGCACGTCTTTCGGAAAACAACTGCCGCCGTAGCCGATCCCGGCAAACAAAAACCGCTTGCCAATCCGGCTGTCAGTTCCGATACCCCGACGAATGTCATCGACGTTGGCACCCGCTTTTTCGCAAAGGTTGGCGATTTCGTTCATGAATGAAATTTTAACGGCCAGAAACGCGTTGGCGGCATATTTAGTCATTTCGGCGGAACGTTCGTCCATGAAAATAACCGGGTTGCCTTGCCGAACCAGCGGAGCATACAGTTTATTCAAGACGGCTTTGGCTTTATCCGATTTCGTACCGATCACCACACGGTCGGGCTTCATAAAATCATCCACGGCCACACCTTCGCGCAGGAATTCCGGGTTCGAAACCACATCGAAGTCGATCTTGGCACCCCGCGAAATGTGCAGCCACACTTTTTCGGCCGTTCCCACGGGAACCGTACTTTTATCGACGATCACGGCGTACTGCTTCAGCAACGGCCCCAGATCATCCGAAACTTTTAGAATATATTTCAAATCGGCCGAGCCGTCTTCGCCCGGAGGAGTGGGCAGGGCCAGAAAAATAACCTCAGCGCCTTCAATCCCTTCGGCCAGGTTGGTCGTAAATTTCAGGCGACCTTCAGCGGTATTCCGGTTGAACAATACATCAAGGCCCGGTTCGTAGATGGGAATGATGCCGTTGTTCAATTTCTCAACTTTTCGCTCGTCGATGTCAACGCAGACGACCTGGTTTCCGGTTTCGGCAAAGCAGGTTCCTGTCACAAGTCCGACATACCCGGTTCCAATAACTGCTAATTTCATAGATAAGTGATTGTAGTATATACTAAGGATGGTTGAAAAAAGGCAAGTGATTTGTACTTTTTATATACCTTGTTTGCAGGACACAAAAATAGATTTTTTTGCTTAATTCTGGTGGCTCATTCCGGAATTTGTGATTCAGAGGTCGACTTTTCCCGGATAGTAGGCTGGTTCAATGCCAGTTAACCGCACGGATACCCACCCCCTGAATTGGTAGAACCGTTACCGGACTGATTTCGGAAGGAGTTTGGGGCTATCAATTTAATTTTGTAAATTATTACTAAAATACGTATAAAAATACCACACAGCACAGCTCGCTCATGACTTCAGAAATTGTAGAAAACCAAGTAGAAGCTATTTCGCAGCTGATTGCGCAAACCGTTCGTGACTTTGCTGCCCGCCAGATCCTGCCTTTTGTTCGGGAATGGGATGAAAATCAGCATTTTCCGCTCGAAACCATGCGTCAGTTGGGCGAATTGGGACTTCTGGGCATTTTAGTACCGCAAGAATACGGCGGGTCCGGGCTGGGTTACCGGGAATACGTTGGTGCCATTGTTGAACTGGCTAAAGTAGATGGTGCCATCGGATTGTCGATGGCGGCCCATAATTCCTTGTGTACGAACCACATTCTGACGTTTGGCAATCCGCAACAAAAGCAATTGTATTTGCCCAAACTCGCTACTGGTGAATGGATTGGTGCCTGGGGACTGACGGAACCCAACACCGGTTCTGACGCGGGAAATATGCGAACAGTTGCCGTTCGGGACGGCGACGATTGGATCCTGAACGGTGCTAAAAATTTTATAACGCACGGTAAAAGCGGCCATGTGGCGGTTGTCATTGCCCGAACGGGAGAACCCAATACGGCCCACAATGCCACGGCTTTCGTAGTCGAACGCGGCACACCCGGTTTTCTGGGTGGAAAAAAAGAAGACAAGCTGGGCATGCGGGCGTCGGAAACCGCCGAAATGATTTTTCAGGATTGCCGCCTTCCGGACAGCCAGCGACTGGGGGAAGTTGGCGACGGTTTTGTTCAGTCGTTGAAGATTCTGGACGGTGGCCGGATTTCCATTGCGGCCCTGAGCCTCGGTATTGCGCTGGGTGCGTTCGAACACGCCCTGAACTATGCCCAGGAACGGCAGCAATTTGGCCAGTCGATTGCCCGGTTTCAGGCCATCGCTTTCAAACTGGCGGATTTAGCCACCACGATTGAAGCGGCTAAACTCCTCACCTACCAGGCTGCGGATTTGAAGGATGCGGGAAAACCGGTCACCAAAGAATCGGCAATGGCTAAACTCTACGCGTCGGAAGTGGCCGTGAAAGCCGCCGACGAAGCCGTGCAGATTTTCGGCGGCTATGGCTATACGAAGGATTTTCCGGTCGAGAAGTTCTACCGCGACGCCAAGTTGTGCACCATTGGTGAAGGCACCAGCGAAATTCAGCGGGTGGTCATTTCGCGGCTCCTGCTTCAGTAAGTTACCCGAAAAAAGAAAAGGCGGGGAGATTTCCCGCCTTTTCTAGCTTTTCACAATTAAACCTAATCACTGATTACTCTTCTTTTGCGTCTTTTTCACTTCGGTCTTTTTCGTCACAACCTGGTGTTTACCGTGCTTGCCTTTCATTTTTCCTTCCTTCATGGCGGTGGTAGATGCGTCGGCTTTCGCTGGTTTTTCCTGGGCAAAGGCGGTTGGGGCGGCAAATAGGGCCACACAGACAGCGGCCATCATTAACTTCTTCATGATCTTGACCTGTTTAACATGATATAACCTTCCTACTGGCCGGTTTAGTGACAGAAAGATGCGTTTCCAGAATTAAAACCCTATTAAGTTTGATTTAAAAGAGGGTTAAACCTTTCCGCCTGTATTTCTTTCTGATTTATTGTTCCTCGTAATGATAGGTTAAACCGCCATCCACGAAGTAGGTGCTGCCGGTTACATACCCGGCGTCTTCACTCGCCAGAAAAGCCACCACGGCGGCCACTTCCTCCGGTTTGCCCAGGCGCTTCATCGGGATATTTTTCAGCACATGGTTGAGCAGTTCGGGCGTTTCCATCAGATGCTGGTTGATCGGTGTAGCCACTGCCCCCGGTGCAACGTTATTGATGCGAATGTTGAGCGGAGCCAGTTCGGTGGCCAGATTCCGGGTCAGCATTTTCAACCCTCCCTTGCTGGCGCAGTAGGCCGCAAAGTGCGGAAAGATAATTTCCTCATGCACCGAGCTCATGTTGACCACCACGCCGGGGCGGTTGTTGGCTTTGCAGTATTTTACAAAGGCCTGAATACCAAAGAATACGCCTTTCAAATTGGTATTCAGAACAAAATCATACTCCTCTTCGGTAACGTCCCAGAAGTCATGGTTACGCTCCACACCGGCATTATTGACCAGCGCATCGAGACTGCCAAAGGCCGCGATGGCCCCGTTGACCAGGTCGATAACATTTTTGGGGTCACTCACATCCGCAGCAATAAATTTGGCCTGCTGCCCCATGGCCGTAATCTGATCGATAATTCCCTGACCGCGCTCGTCAAATTTGCGGCCGTTCAAAATGATGTTGGCTCCTTCACTGGCCATCCGCAAGGCACAAGCCGCCCCGATGCCCTGTGAACTGCCGCTGATCAATACGTTTTTCCCTTCGAAACGTTTCATGCTTGTATAGGTTTGATACTGGTTGATACGTCTGGAACACGGATTGGGCGAATTTACGCAGATAAAAAATCCGTTTTTTGATCCGTTCAATCCGCCCAATCCGTGTTCCCATCCCCTTAGGGCGCGGGTTTTCATTTTGCCGCGTAGCCAAAAAGCAACCGACATCGCCGGATTGAGGAAGTAGCGATTTCAACAGACGTCGTGTTATGTTAGTCCAAAATGGCGACCAGGCCCGTCCAGCCGGTTTGGTGGCTGGCACCAAGTCCTTTTCCGGTATCGCCGTTAAAATACTCGTGAAATAAAATATAATCTTTAAAATGCTCGTCGGTCTGGAGCTTTTCGTTCTCCCCGAATACCGCCCTCCTCCCCTTTTCATCCCTGAGAAAAATGGCATTTAATCGTTTTGAAATCAGTTCGGCGGCCTCCTTAATCGTTGAAAACTGACCGGAGCCGGTGGGCAACTCGATTTTAAAATCATCGCCATAATACTCGTGAAAGCGGTATAAGGCCTGGACCAGCAGGTAGTTGACCGGCATCCAGATGGGTCCGCGCCAGTTGCTGTTTCCGCCGAACATACCGCTATCGCTTTCGGCCGGCGTATACCGCACTGAAAATTTTTCACCTTCAAGCCAGTAGTCATATGGGTGTGCGGCATAGGTTTTCGAGATTGACCGAATACCGTAAGGCGACAAAAATTCGTTCTCGTCCAGCATGCGTCGCAACAACGCCTTCATGCGGTGACCGCGCAAAAGACTGAGCAGGTGCATGTTATCCTCCCCGGCCTGCCCCTGCCAGTTGCTGATGAGGGCGGCCAGGTCGGGGCGCTGCGCCATAAACCACTTCATATGGGATTCGAGCCGTGGCAGCTTTCCCCACTTTCGGTCTTCCACGACCTGAGCCGCAAACAACGGAATCAGGCCGACCAGCGTCCGCACCCGCAGCCGACTCCACGACCCATCGGGCATCCGGAGCATATCGTAATAAAAACCGTCTTCTTCGTCCCACAGGCCCTGCCCTTCCACGTCGCCCATGTTGGCCATACTGCCAGCAATGTAAAAAAAATGCTCGCCGTATTTGATCGCCAGATCCTCGTAAACGGGATTATCGAGGGCCAGTTCCATGGCGATGCGCATCATCGTCAGCGAATACATCGCCATCCAGCTCGTTCCATCGGCCTGCTCCAGTTTGCCCCCGCCGGGCAGCGGTGCGCTGCGGTCAAAAACGCCGATGTTGTCCAGTCCCAGAAAACCGCCTTCAAAAATATTGTTGCCTTCGCTGTCTTTCCGGTTTACCCACCAGGTAAAATTGAGCATGAGTTTGTGCAAAACCCGTTGCAGGAATGCTGTATCCGGTTTTCCGTTCAGGGCTTCGTCGGCTTTATAAACTTTCCAGGCGGCCAGTGCGTGTACGGGCGGATTCACATCGCTGAAATTCCATTCATACGCCGGTAACTGGCCATTCGGATGCATATAGCGATCCTGCAACAAGAGCAGCAACTGTTCTTTGGCGAAGTCCGGGTCGATGGTGGCCAGGGCGATGCAATGGAAAGCCAGATCCCAGGCGGCAAACCACGGGTACTCCCACTTATCGGGCATGGAAATGACATCGGCCGCAATGACGTGTTTCCAGTCGGCGTTGCGGATGGTTTCCCGGCTTTCGGGGGGTGGAATCTCGCCCTTGTCGCCCTTGAGCCACGTATTGACGTTGTAATAATAAAACTGCTTGCTCCACAGCATTCCCGCCCAGGCCTGGCGTTGCACCCGCTTTTCATCCCCGGTTGCGGATTCTTTTTGCCGGGCCGCATAAAACGCATCGGCGTTGTTTTTCTGGGTAGCAACGATGGCATCGAAGTCGGCGAAAGGCTGCTCCGTTTCTTTGTTGGTCAGCCGCACCTTAAACACCTTGCCGCTTTTGGCGGGCACCGTTACCGGGTAATGGATGGAAACTTTGGTGCCGGTTTGCTGCGGATTCACCGTGTCTTTTTCGCCATTGACGACATAGTTATTGATGCCGTCTTTTACATAATCGGCGGTGTTGGGCGCATTGTACAAACGCCGGTTATTACTTTCGTTTTCGGTAAATAAAAACCGGACGTCACCTTCCGCGTAACAATAATAGTCGCCCAGATTCCGGGTTTTCAAGATCAGCGTGTTGGCATCGATCACCGAAATAACCGGTTTTTTGTCCGGCTCATTCCAGTCCAGGGTATTCCGAAACCACAAGGTGGGCAGCAGGTGCAAGGGTGCCGCTTCCGCCCCCCGATTATAAACCGTATAGGTGGCCAGAATGTCATGCTCATCGTTTTTAGCGTATTCGATAAACACATCAAAGTAGGCATCCTGATCGAACAGGCCGGTATCGATCAGTTCAAACTCCGGGTCAAGCCGGGTGCGCCGTTGGTTCTCCTCCTCCAGTTCCTGGTACGGAAACGCCTGCTGCGGATACTTGTAGAGCATTTTCATGTAGCTGTGGGAAGGCACATTATCGAGATAATAGTACAGTTCCTTCACATCTTCACCGTGATTCCCCTGGCGGTTGGTCAGGCCAAACAGGCGCTCTTTTAAAATCGAATCCTGTTCATTCCACAACGAAAGCGCCAGGCAAAGAAATTGCTCTTTGTCGCTGATGCCCCCAATGCCCTCCTCCCCCCAGCGGTAGGTTTTGCTACGCGCCATATCATGGCTAACCTCATTCCACGCATCCCCGTCGGCGCTGTAATCCTCACGAACCGTACCCCACTGCCGGTCACTGACATACGGCCCCCACGCCCGCCAGGTATTGCTGTATTTCAACTTATCAAATTCAGTCATGTTGTCTGTATTCTGTAGCGGCATTGCCAAAGCGCAGACGAAGTATCGATCCGCACGTTCCAGAATCGTTAAATTCTGCTCTATATACCGCATTACAGCCTGGATAACAACAACTGGTTTGTCTGCCCTATCAAAAAATGTACGGTTCGGCTAAAGATCCGTTGTGCGGTGTTCCTATTTCAGCAACTTCTCCACAAATGATTTGTCCGCTCCTCCGCCGTTGTTATTGAAAATGATGTACGTCGCCTTGGCATCGGGGAAATGAAACCAGTTGGTGTCCACACCCAATAACGTTCCGTTATGGCCCCAACCCATGCCCAGTTCCGGTGACGAATAGGATTCCAGGCCCAGCCCGTATTCATTGGTACCCTTCCGAACGGGCTGAATGGTCATCATTTCCTGTACTGAGGCCCGACCGATGATTTTTCCGCCGAAAAACGCTTCGCTAAATTTCAGCAAATCTTCCGCCGTGGAAATCAGTCCGCCATTGGCCTGTCCGTCAGAATCAGCGCGGTCGATGGCCGTAACATCCATCAGGTTTCCGTTGGCGTAAAAGTCGTTATACCCCCGGACCACGTTGCGGTCGTCGCGCCGGTCGAGGTAAGTGTGGGTAAGGCCGAAAGGGGTTAGAATCACTTCTTCCAAAACCGCCGGCAGACGCTTCCCCCGAATCTTTTCAATCAGTTTACCCAGCAACCAGAAATTGGTATTTGAATATCCGAACTGATCTCCCGGCTGAAAAACGAGTGCACGACCGTAAACGTACCGTCGAAGGAGTTCATCAGTCGATTTCTCAACCCGGCGGGATGGGTTATTGAGCAAATCAAGCTGATACTGAAGGTCATCGTTCGTCGGATCGGCAATACCGCTCGTATGCGCCAGCAGATGCCGAATCGTAATTTTGTGCGCATCCGGGATGTGGCCGACTACTTCGGGTAATACCGCTGCCAGATTGTCTTCCAAACGCAACTGGCCTTTTTCCTTCATCTGCATAATGACCGTCGCCACGAACACTTTGGTAATGCTGCCCGTACGGAACGAATCGTTGATGCGAAGGTCAGTCTGGTATTCCAGATTGGACTTGCCGTCGGCGCCGATCCAGACGGGATCATCGCCCCGCTTCAACAGCATAATGGTGCCGGGGATGTTCCATTTCCGGCGGAAGGCCTGCAATTCTTTCCGGTAAATCTGGTTTTGGGGATGGCCGGCATATTCGTCCGTCGAACCGGGTTCAGCCGCCGGTCCGGGAATCGGTTCGGTTTCGCACGCCGAGAGGAACAGGGCCATGAATGCGCTGATAATCAATTGTTTTTTCATGAGTAGTTGTTGTTTTACGCTATTGAAGAATCAGTCTTGCCCCCAAATGCAGTGCCTGATGGGGAAGTAAAATTTCACGGAATGGCATTTCGCCGAATAACTCGTAGCGGGCAAAAACCGCCGTTCGGTTGCGGAAGCGATACCCAAACCCGGCATTCACCGTCGGCATGAATTTGAGTTGAGTAGCCGGAGCTTTCCGGTAGTCTCCAGTCCTTTCGTCGCGTTCGTAGGACGGGGATACTGGCCGCAAAAGCAGCGCACCACCGCCCACCAACGCATCGGCATAGAAAGGTCCGACGTATTTTCGAAACCCAAATTCCGACTTAACAAATAAACCGGACTGCACCCGCGGATGGCGATAATAGCCCACGTTCAGCGTCTGGATGAGTTGCGAGCCGGGCCGGTTGCGGTAGTAAAGCTCGGTTCCGATTTTGAGTCCCATCCCGCCCGACTGAAGGTGTTTGAACGTCGGCAAACTGATGGATTCAGAGAATACACTGATGGTAACCGGCAGACCGCTTCGGGTCGCCGTTGGCTTCTGCGCTTTGATCGGTGTGGCCATAGGCAGCAGCATGACAAGGAGGACTTGTACCGTTTTCATGACTTTGTTCAGTAATTGTTGTTGGCTGCAAAATTGGCCTTTAAAACGATAAGGAGAGGCTTTTCGACCGCCCACCGGTCGGGGTTTCGGGGTGATCGGGCGAATTGAAAACGCGAATGGCAGGTCTGAAGAGCGGAGATTGTAAGGTTAGGCACCCATCCACTGCCGAAACTCGGCCACGCGCCGACGGCTAACGGCCACCTCTTCGGTATGGGCCGGTTGCAGATGCAGTACCAACCGCCCGGAACCGTCGTTTTCGACCTTCCGGATGGCACGCCGGTGGGTAATAAACTGGCGGCTCGTTCGAAAAAAAGCATCGGCGGGCAACCGTTCGCTCAGTTGTTCAAGCGTGGCATCGACGGTGAACGACTGGCTGTCGGTGGTTTTGACGATGCTGATTTCGTTCGTAATAAAAATGTAAGCCACCTGTTCAATGGAAACCGGCACAAATCCTTTTCCCTGATTGACCAGCAAGGTTTTCAACGCGGGAGTACGGTTTTCTATGGTCTCAGACCGAACTTCCGGCCCGGCCTGTAAGGCGGCCAGTTGTTGCACGAATCCGGCTACGGTCTGGCGGTGATACACGATCATCCAGTACAGGGTATACGCCAGGTGCAGGATGACAATGAAGAGCAGACCAATCGGCACGTCGTTGGAAATCGTGATCGATAAATCGAACGGGGGCGGCCTTTTCAGCACAAATTTGTTATAAATAACGCTAAAAACGGCAATAACCAGACCGGTAGAGGTGATCGCCAACCCACCCTGCGCAACCAGCCGTTGCAAGGGTTGATCCGCCCAGGAATACCGCCGGTCCATGGTCCGAATCAGCCAGCGGTTTAATTCCCAAAGCAGGATGTTGACCCCCATGATAACGGCCATATCCAGGTAAAATAAGGGATTCAGAAATAAATTACCCAGCGGAGACGGATCCCCGATAAACCGGAACAGAATAGCCCAGACCGGGATACCAATCACACGAACCCATTTATCGGGGTATTGAATAGCAACCATGACTATCGCATACGTTCAGGTTAATTTTCTTTTCGGCAGGGTCCATTCCCCGGCGATGGGCGAATACCGCAAATTACACGATTACTTCATTTTTCTCCATCCGTTCCCACAACCTTTCATTTACGGTTTTTTCTGCCTATCATCACACCGCTTGGAGTTATCCATCGAATTAGCCGAGATTTACCGTAACCAGATAAAAGAAGGGAGACCAAAGAGCAAAGACAGGCTATGGCCATTGCCTGCTGTTGGTCTCACGTCTCTTGTCTGTCATCGTTCTTCTTTTTTAACCTCTTAACCTGCACTTTCCATGGGATATGTATTTCTGACCCTTGTTATTCTGGCCCTGCTGATTGTTTTTATGACCGTTAAAGTGGTTCCGCAACAAACCGCCTACGTGGTGGAGCGGCTGGGCAAATTCTTCGACGTGCTGCAACCCGGTATTACGTTTATCATTCCGTTTTTCGACCGGGTCGCCTACAAACACAGCCTGAAAGAAACCGCCCTCGATATTCCCGAACAGATTTGCATCACCCGCGACAACGTGCAGGTGCGCGTCGATGGGGTGATTTTTATCCAGATCGTCGACGCCCAGAAAGCGTCGTACGGTATCGCCGATTACCGGTTTGCCGTGATTCAGTTGTCGCAAACCACCATGCGGAGCGAAATGGGCAAAATTGAGCTGGACAAAACGTTTGAAGAACGGACGACCTTGAATCAGGCGGTGGTGCGGGCCATCGACGAAGCCGCCATCGGCTGGGGCGTGAAGGTGTTGCGCTACGAAATCAAGAACATTACGCCCCCGCAGTCCGTTTTGAACGCGATGGAAAAGCAGATGCAGGCTGAACGCGAAAAACGGGCGGTGATTCTGCAATCGGAAGGTGAAAAACAATCGGCCATCAACATTGCTGAGGGCCAGAAACAGAAAGTGGTGCTGGAATCGGAAGGGGTGCGGCTGCGGCAGATCAACGAAGCCGCCGGGGAAGCCGAAGCCATCAAATCCATTGCCGATGCCACCGCCGAAAGCATCCGGAAAGTGGCAGCCGCCATCAACGACGAAGGCGGTATGGACGCCGTGCAACTGCGTGTGGCCGAGCAACTGGTCGATCAGTTTGGCAACCTGGCCCGTACCAACAACACGCTGATTCTGCCCGCCAATTTCGGCGATCTGGCATCGATTATTTCAACCGCCATGACGGTAGTCAAACACCAGGACAAAAAAGCATAACCATGGATTTCATCACCTGGCCTCAATTGTGGGTACTGCTCGGCATTCTGTTTCTGATTGCCGAGCTACTCAGCGTTTCGTTTGTCTTCACCTTTCTGAGTGTCGGCGCTTTCGTCACGGCCTTGGTTACGGTTCTGGGAATTACCCCCAATCTCACCACACAGCTATTCTGTTTTGCGGTCGTTACGGTATTAACACTGGTCACCGGCCGAAAACCGCTCCGGCGCTGGTTCGAATCCCGCACGAAAAAGCAGGAATACATCGAATCGGTTGGTGATAAAGCCACGGTGACGGAAACCATCCCCGCATCCGGCGAAGGCCGGATTTTCTACCGCGGCACGGAATGGGCAGCGGTTTCGGAACATCACGAGTCGATTATGGCAGGGCAAGCCGTGGTGATTCGGCGCATGGAGGGAAGCCGGGCGGTGGTTAGACCGGCGTCCGTCGGGAGTTTGTTGTAATGATTCTGGACGAGCTAGTTTTCAAGCAAAAAGCGACCGATACCGGTCGCTTTTTGCTTGATTCTTCCTTTCGATTTATGGGGTTCTGTCGACCCTTACTTGATCGCTTCCGCCACCGGGCTCCCAATGTTTCCACTGGGTTCCAGAATGTGCAGCAGGGCCGAAACCGTCGAGGCAATGTCGGCAATCTGCGTCCTGCGGGTGGTTTCGCCGGGTTTGATACCCCAGCCGTAAAAAACCAGCGGCACGTGCGTGTCGTAATTATAGAGCGTTCCGTGCGAGGTACCGCCTTTCTGGTACCCTTCCAGCCAGCCCGGTTGGGTAATCAGCAGGATGTCTCCGCTTCGTTTCGGATGGTAGACATTCCGTAAAAAAGGAAGCCAGTATTCCGGCACGGAGTTCGACCCGACGTCATGCAGGTTAATTACGTTCTGAATACCGGGATTTTTTAACAAAGCCAATCGAACCACTTCGACCGCATCGGCCACTTTTACCTTCTTTTCCCGCAGTAAATCGTGATTCAGATATACCTGGGCATTGGAATTGCCGATCACCCACTTGCCGGGGCCAAACGCGTCGGTCAGGGCTTTGACGGTGGTCGCAGCGATTTCTTTTCCTTCCAGAAAACCGCCCGGCAAACCCAGGCTCTGCGAAAAAGCCGGGTTGTCAGCGGCTCCGTGGTCGGCCGACAGAAACGTAAAATAATTGCCTTTACCGACCTGCGCATCCAGGGCCGTCAGCAACTCCGCCATCACTTTGTCCAGACGGAGGTATTCGTCCTCGATTTCAATGGAAGTTGGACTGAAGCGGTGACCAATGGCATCGGGCGACGAAAAACTGACACACAGAAAATCCGTCTCACTGCCTTTGCCTAAATTCTCCCCTTTCAAGGCCGCCACCGCCATTTCCTTGGTCAGCACATCCCCAAAGGGGCTGGTGCGCAGGGCCTCGTATTTACTGCCAAGCGACGCAATGGCCTGGTGCGGAAATACCGCCTTGGGCTCGCCCGCCAGCGGGTTTTCAAACGGCGTATCATCGACCGTACTTTCGGTGTATTGCGCCAGTGGCAAGGTGGTTTCCCAGGTCTGGGTCAGGTATTTATCCGACAGTTTGAGTGCGTTAAAATCCTTGGCCCACTGGGGCTGCTCCTTCATGTAAAACGTACTCGAAATCCAGCTTCCGTCTTTCGAATCGAACCAGTAGGCGGCATTCGCGGCATGTCCGGCAGGCAGGATGGCCCCCCGGTCTTTCATGGCAATACCGATCACTTTCGAACGGCCCTGCGTGGCAACCTTCAGCTGATCGGTAACCGTGGTAACGAGCAAATTACGCGGTGACATTTTCCCGGCCGACGAGGTATTCCCTACAGCTCTGACCGACGAATCTTCGACACAATAGACCGTCCGGTCGGCGGCCCGATCATACCAGTCGTTGCCGATTATGCCGGATATGGCCGGAGCCGACCCCGTATATACGTGGGTATGACCGGGTGCGGTAATCGTGGCGGCATAATGATAATGATTGTTGCGGGCGTTAAATCCATCGCGCATCATTCGTTTAAAACCGCCTTCCGTATATTTGTTGTAAAAGCGATACAGGTAATCATACCGCATCTGGTCGACGATGATGCCCACCACCAGTTTCGGGCGATTCAGCGTAGACGACGGAGTTTCCAGAACTTTCTTAGCGGCCGGTTGCGCGAATAGGGAGGCAGGCGCAAACAGAAATAATGCAAAACGGGCTAGTTTCATGCCGGGTAAAAGGAACTATTGAAAATGAGTTGGGTTACAACCCCAAAAGTAATGAACATTTCTGGTACGCGGGTCGTTAGCCGGTAAATGAATTGTTAAATGGTATCTTCTGCTAGTTCGTTTAAACCGGCACAAATTGGAAACCGGGGCCTTTACTTTGCCGCGGCCATTCTCCTGAGTTGGCTGGGAATGCTGATTTTTCTGCTCAATTTTACGATTGATTGGCAAAATCCGCTGGTCTACCTTTTTGTTCTGGTTCAAACCCACCTGTATACCGGCGTTTTTATTACCGCCCACGACTCCATCCACGGTGTCGTTGCGCCCAACAACAAGCGACTGAATGACGGGATTGGCTTTCTGTGTGCGACGCTGTTTGCGTTCAATAACTACAACCGGCTTCGCCAGAAACACCACCTGCACCACAAACACTCCGCCACCCACGACGACCCGGACTACCACGACGGCAATCCCGGTTTTCTGGCCTGGTATTACAGTTTTCTGAAAGAATACATCTCCGTGATCCAAGTTGTGCTGATGGCGGTTACCTACAATCTCCTGAAGCTCTGGTTTCCGATGGAAAATCTGATTGCGTTCTGGATGGTTCCGGCGGTATTGAGCACGTTTCAGCTCTTTTATTTTGGCACCTACCTGCCCCACCGGGGCGAGCACCACAACCCGCCCCACAACGCCCGCAGCCAGAAACTGAATCACATTACCGCCTTTCTGAGCTGCTACTTTTTCGGTTACCACGCCGAACACCACGCCTGGCCCTATTTGCCCTGGTGGAAGCTGCCGGAAGCGCGGGAAAGGAGGAATGATGGATTATGAATGATGAACGATGAATGGGCTGACGCGAAGCAATTCATCGTTCATCATTCATAATCCATCATTATTTTAACTCATTTACTCCGTTCAATCGTATACTGCACCAGGTGCTCCAGGGAAGTGCGGTAGCGGGAGTCGGGCAGGGTGAACAGCAGGGCTTTGGCTTCGTCGACGTAGCGGGTCATCACCGTCGTGGCGTACTGAATACCGCCCGATTTTTTCACAAAATCAATCACTTCGGCAACCCGCTTCGGGTTTTCACTTTCGTTCTTGACGATATTGATCATCCGGCGTTTTTCGGCCCATCCCGCGTGGTTGAGGGCGTAGATCAGCGGCAGTGTCATCTTCTTTTCCTTGATGTCGATCCCGAGCGGTTTGCCAACCTCCTCCTCCCCGTAGTCGAATAAATCGTCTTTGATCTGGAAAGCAATGCCCACTTTTTCGCCAAACATCCGGGCGGTCTCAATCGTTTCGGCCGAGGCATCGACGGAACGGGCTCCCACCGCACAGCAGGCTGCAATCAGCGTCGCGGTCTTCTGGCGGATAATTTCAAAATAGATGGCTTCCGTAATATCGAGTCGCCGGGCTTTTTCAATTTGCAGTAATTCCCCTTCCGATATTTCCTTTACCGCCCGATTGATCAATTTCAAAAAGTCGAAATCTTCGTGGTCAACGGCCAGAAACAGGCTCCGCGAAAGCAGATAATCGCCAACCAATACGGCAATCTTGTTTTTCCACAAGGCATTGACGGAAAAAAAGCTCCGGCGGTAGTTGGAGTCATCGACCACATCGTCGTGCACGAGCGTCGCCGTATGAATCAGTTCGATCAGGGCCGCCCCGCGATACGTCGATTCGTTGATTGGGCCGCAAACGCCAGCCGTCAGAAAAACGAACATGGGCCGAATCTGTTTGCCCTTCCGGCGCACGATGTAGTTCATGATCTGATCCAGAAGCATGACTTCGCTTTTCATAAACTGCCGGAATTTCTGCTCAAATGTTTCCATTTCGGCAGCAATCGGCGCTTGTATGTCCCGGATTGATAGTGGCATCGTTCACATCAGTTCGTCGGGCTGGACGAACCGTATTCAGGCCGCAAGTATACCACTCAAACGCGAGATCAGGACAATACTTCGTAAAAACTTCGTCCGGGTTGGAAGATTGGTGCTAAAAATGTAATGTTACAAACAATAAAAATGATGAATGATGGACGATAAATAAAAAGACGCCTGTCATTCCCGTTTACATTCATCGTTCATCGTCCATTATTCATCATTTCTTCCATGCGTGCACTGGTTTTAGGGGGCGGTTCGCTCAAGGGTGCTTTTCAGGCCGGTGCCATTCAGGCCATTCTGGAAACCGGTTTCGAACCCGAAGTCATTTACGGCGTGTCGGTGGGCAGTTTAAATGCGGCTTTTCTGGTTCACGAAGCCGGCAAGCAGTTTGCCGAACACGGCGCTGTAGACTGGAAAAAAGCCGGTCGCCAATTGATCGAATTCTGGATTCGAAACATCACACGCCCCGAAGACGTGGCCATCGTGCGACCGCGGTTTATGATGGGCTATAATACGTTGTTGAGTCGTTTCGATGGTTTGCTGGACAATGCTCCGCTCCAGGCGCTGCTCAAAACGCACATCAAACTTCCGATTCTGGTCAACAGCCCGATCAAGCTGAAAGTCGGGGCTGTCGATATCATTAAAGGGGATATGGTGTATACCAGCAACGACGACGAATCCATTCTGGATTATGTCATTGCCAGCAGTTCGCTGCCGTTTCTGATGCCCGCCGTCTGCATCGGCGGTGATCGCCAGAAGATGTTTCTCGACGGCGGTTTGCGCGAAGTGGCCCCGCTGCGGGAAGCCATCGACGACGGAGCCGTCGAACTGGTTTGCGTCGCCTGCCACGCCAAACACATTTTTACGGAGAAGTTCAACTACCGCAGTCTGCTGAATCTGGTCGAGCGGGTGAAAGACATTACGGTCAACCAGATTGTCAACAACGACATTGCCTGGGCCGAACGCTGGATCGAGCGTGAAAAATTACGGGGAAAAGACATGCACCTGACGCTCGTCCGGCCCCACGAACCGCTGTATTTGAACCTGATGCGGTTTTCGTCCGACGACATTGGGCGGCTGATCGTTCAGGGGTATCGGGATGCCACCATTGCGCTGCGGACGCAGGGAATCGGGCCAAAGGTGTAATGGCAGTACCCGTTACGATTCAATATTCATCGTTTTTATTTTCCCGCCCCGTAGCGTGTAGACGTGTTTGACCTGACTATCGGCCACCACCCGACCTTCCCTATCCTTAACGAACTGATGCACATCGGCTTCAATTTCTCCATTCGACCGGATTTGAAACGAAACCGGTGTTACCCGCGGATCCAATTGCTGCCATTGCCGCGTCCAGTAGTCCCGAACGGCTTCATGCCCATGCACAAAACCGCCCTCCCATCCGTTAGGCCAGTCAACGTCCGGCTGCATAAGGGCCAGCACAGCATCGATATCCCGCTTATTGAACGCTTCATAAGCCCGCTCAAGAAGTTTCAGGTTGTCCATATGCCGGTCAACCACATCCGAAATGATTCGCCAGACGCGTTGGGGTTCTAATTGGTACCGGATGGAAAGAGCATTGTTCAATGAACGGCGCAAAAGCGCTATTCCTTCCGAATGCCGGCGATCAAATTGCCGGGCAGACTCGGCTATCATCTCATCGTAGGTCAGAAAATGGAATTTGGTGTGGCTGTCGAAAACCGGTTCTTCAGCACTTTTTTCGGCCGCTTTGAAATTCGCGTACCAATGCCTGGCCAGACTACCAAATTCGTTCCGGAAGCCTCTATCCGCATAGATTTCCTCCACCAGCGCCTGATACTCCAAAACCAGTTTTCGAACCGTTGCATCGTCCGACAGATCCTGTAACCACCAGTCTGTCAGGTTGCCTTTTTCTGCGTCAAACGAGCGTCGATAAGCGGTTTTGAATAAATGGAGATACAGGCGGTACGCTTTTTCAAGTTCGTCATCCGGCAGGAGTGCGGTGCGGTTGATCCTGGTCCGGTCTTTCCTCAGCTGGACAACCGCAAGGTCCGTTTCGTTTAACGAACTAGCTGCAATAGCCTGATCGATATCGGCGTCAACGGTTTTCACCCCCCACAGGAGAAACGAGAGGTTCTGCATCCGCTTTCTTTTCTCACCGGTTTCCAGTTGGCGAAAGCGATCCAGCAGGCTGAAATCCGACTCGATACCCTGCCCAAACTGCACGATCTGTATTTCTTCCTCCAGGCTCAGCATGTTCGAATTCTCTTACAATGACGACACCAATGTAAGGGAATTTTACCATTATTTCTGTGAAATCTTCACTTTGCAAACAACGCCCGGACCTCCGCAGGCCGGTCGGTGGTCAGAATATCGGCTCCGGTCTGAAAAAACGTTCGGTACTCATTCGCCACTTCGGCGAGCGGTTTTTCGTCCAGATTACCGGGGCCGAAGGTGCTGACCGTACACGGAATCCCATCCTGATGCAGTCGTTCGTAAAACTCGCGGTTCTGCCGGGCCGATAAGCCGATCAGGTGGCGAAGCGACAAACCGGCTTTCTGAAGCGTTTCGCCGTGATTGGCCTCATTGAAACCAACCGCCACCCAGACGTCGGGATAGTTTTTCCGCACGCTGAGCGCATCCTCCGTCGAATAACAGATGATAAACACACTGTGCAGGGCTTTTTGGTCTACAATGGCCTTCATCACCTTCCGCAGATCGACGCCCGGTTTGGCGTCGATCGCCATCAAAACCCGACCAGCGCCCCATTGCAGCACCTCGTCGAAAGTCGGAATACGCTGGCGGGTGGGGTTGCCTTGTAAATCGCGGAGAAAAACCGCCTTCAGTTCGGCCCAGGTCATCGCCTTCAACGAGCCTTTTCCGGTGGTTGTCCGTTCAATTTCATCGTCGTGCAACATCGCCAACACGCTGTCTTTGGTCATCCGGACATCCATTTCGAGAATGGCCTCGGGCACCTGAGCGTACGTATGCCGGAAGGTTGCCATACTATTTTCCGTTTCCGAAGCCTGCGGACCGCCCCGGTGCGCCAGAATGAGCGGTATTTTACGATCCGGACGATACGCAAAAACCGCTTCCAGCGCCTTTCCGGTGGTGTACTTTGGTGCTTTCTGCGCAAAAACCGCAACCGAATTCAGCAGTAAAGACCCGACAAGAAGTAGCTTTTTCATAGTTCTGACGAAAAAATAACCCCCACCGAATGACTCCGGCGGGGGCGTTAATACGAATTTCAACTAATTAATTAAAGATATACCGGATACCGATCTGCGCCTGATAAACCGCATTGACGTTCTGGGCAGGCACAAACGAATCTTTCAGCAGAACCGTCTGCTTGTTAATAACCTGCGTTGCCAACCGGTAGGATGGCACACCCGTCGTCGTGTTGATACTCGCCAGCGTCAGTGGGTTAAACGTTGTCACCGAATTGCCTAAACCCCAGCTATTGTTCAGCAGGTTGCCTACGTTCAGGATGTCGGCACGGAATTGAATCGTGTTCTTCTTGCCTTTCGCGCCAACGGCTACGTAAAACTCCTGAATTACGGTGAAATCAAAACGGGTTAACCACGGATACTGACCACCATTCCGCTCGGCGTACTGACCGCGACGGGTTTTCAGGTAGTCATTGCCATTGATGTACGCTTCGAAAGCCGCCTGTTGCTGCTCCGGTGAATACGTAGCGGCCGGAAATGCAGGTGAGGTTGCCGTAGCAGCCTGTGCGGGTACCGTCAGTGGAAGGAAGGTTAGTTCAGAGGCATTTTTCGGCACATACAACAAATCGTTGGTCGTTTGTCCGTCCAGGTTCACATCCTGGTTGTAGGTGTACGAAATCTTGCTGCCACTGGTGGAGAGCATACCCAGCGTGAACGTCGTAGAACCGCCCAATTTGCCACCGTAGTTGATGCGGTAATTGGCATAGCCCACAATCTTGTGACGCAGATCCTGGTCGGAATACGCCGTCGTCAGGTAATTCTGACCGTAAATCGTCGGCACGTTGGCCTGAACCGTACTTCCGACAAAAGCCAGATCCCGGGCTTCACCATAGGTGTAGGCGATCATTCCACCCAAACCACGGGTAGCCGGTTTTTCCAACTTCGCCGTTACGATGTAGGAACTTCCTTTGTTGGTGTTTCTCAATACGAAGGCATTCGAAATTTGGGTGTTGTAATACCGGGCCGCTGCCAAACCAGCCGCCGGGACTCCGAAAGCGGGGAACAGTTGACGGTTGTCCGGGCCGCTCAGGGTCTTACCGCCCTCGGGCGCTTTCAGGTTGGCATCGATGTAGCGAAGGGCCTGGATATTTTTGTTGTAAACAAATTCCAGCGTTCCGATCAAGCCCCAGGGCAAACGCTGGTCGATGGCCAGGTTCGTTTTCCAGATTTGCGGGTATTTCAGGTTCTGATCTTCGGCGTTGATCTGATAAGGGGGCAGTTCGGCAATAGGAACTGGTTTGGGCCGAACAGCTTCAGGCAGCTTGCTTGGATCGGTTACAAATGGAAATGCCGTCGTATTCGTATAGTTAAAAGCGGCCGTGTTCACCCCGTTGTTACCCAGCTGATTGGAAATCAACACTTCCGGAATCCGGGAAACGAAAATACCGGTTCCTCCCCGGATTTGCGTCGTCTTGTTTCCTTTTACGTCGTAGTTAAACCCAATTCGGGGCGACAACAGCAGGCGCGCTTTCGGAAATGTTCCGGTCGTTACTTTGTAATTTTCCCCATTTTCATCCTTGAAAGTCAGACCGGCCACAATCGGGTTGTTAAAATCGGTCGCCGTGCTGTTGTCGTACTTGAAGATGTCAGCCCGCAAGCCAACAGTCAGTTTGAAATTCGGCGTAGCCTGGAACTCATCCTGAACATAGGCACTGTACAGATTGCGTTTCAGCGTCTGAAGCGGTTCGCCACCACCCGGTATCCGGGATGTCCGCAGGTTGTAGCGGGCTACCGTCACCGGCGAGGTCGTTGCGGTCGGGTTATTGATCGACGCTAAAGCCGCCGTCTTGAAGTCTTCGATGGAGTTATAAACATATACCCCGTTCGAGGAGGGGAAGAAGACGTTATTCGACGTGTAATGTTCAAAAACTACCCCAGCCGTCAACGTGTGTTTACCGGCAAAATAGCTGAAATTGTTGGTGATGTTCATCGTCGAATAATTCAGCTTGTTGTTCGGCGTGAACGGATCGAAACCGATGGACGTGTAGGTGCTACCGTCTTTCAGGATATCGATGGTCGGGAACAAAGCGGTTTTATACGTCCGGTCTTCAATCTGCTTGTTGTAGGTAAAGATGAGATTGTTGGCCGACTTTCCGCCAAAATTCGAGGTCAATTCAGCCGCAATCGAGCGGGTATTGTCAGCAATGATGTACCCGGAATTTTCCGGCGAAATCGCCAGGTTGCTGTTGGTCCGGTTTCCATTACCCGCCGTGTTGCTACTGTTGCTGTTGCTGATGATCGAACCCGTTTCCGAATTGTGGTGCGAATACCGCACCGACAGTTTGTGCTGATCGTTGATGTTGTAATCCAGGCGGATCAACCCTTTCCGGCTTTTCACGTCGTTGTTGAAGCCATCAAAGGCCCCCAGGCTGCGACCAAAATTCGTTTGCATAAACTGATCGAGGTCCTTCATGTCGGCTTCGGTAACCCGCGACACGTTGCTACCCGACTGACCCCGGTTTAGGCTCCAGGTCAGGGCCGGCGTGCTGCTATCGAACATCTCGCCGTTTACAAAGAAAAACAGCTTATTTTTGATGATCGGCCCACCCAGGCGAAAACCGTACGTTTTCTCGTTGATGTTGGGAGCCGGTGAAATCACCGTTCCGTCCGCTTTTTTGCCCACCAGGCTGTTATTCCGGAACAGGTGATAAACCGAACCCGAAAAGTCATTGGTTCCCGACCGGGTTACGGCGTTGACACCCGCCCCCGTAAAGCCTGACTGACGAATGTCGAACGGCGCCACGTTCACCTGAATCTGGTCGATGGCATCGAGTGAAACCGCTGTCGTACCGGTCCGGCCACCGGCCAGCGCCGAGCTACCCAGTCCGAAACCGTTGTTGAACACCGAACCATCGATGGTAAAGTTGTTGAACCGGGGATCCTGACCGGCAAACGACTGCCCGTTTCCGTAGGGGTTGTATTTCGAAATATCGGTAATGGACCGGCCAATGGTCGGAATGGTGTTGATGGCGTCCCGCCCGAACGAAGCAGCGGCCCCGGTGCGGTCCGAACTGAAAATATCGCTGCGGTTGCCCGAAACGACAATTTCAGAAAGCTGGGTACTTTCATCCGTCATCGAAAAATCGACATTGGCGGCCGTTCCCAAACTAGCCAGAATGTCACTTTTAACTTGTTCTTTAAACCCAACAAAAGTCGCCGTAACTGTATACGGCCCGCCAACCCGAACATTGGGAAATGTGTACCGACCTTCATTGTTCGTAACCGTTCCATACCGGGTACCGGAAGGCGTGTGAACGGCCACGATGGTTGCACCGGGAAGCCCATCTCCTTTTTGGTCTTTTACAAAACCCGCAATGGCAGAAGATGTCACCTGAGCCTGAACATTGCCTCCGCTAAACAAGGCAAGTGCCAGTCCGCTTAGTAAGGCTACCAGGTAGACAGACCGTAATTTTCTGTTCATAAAAATGGTTGATTTGGTTAAATTTGGTTTGAAGTGTATCTGAAACTTGCTACAGTTCACTACAAAGAAACGACATTTTTTTTTGTGACTCAACTAGCAGTTCTTAGTAAAGTACTATAATAACAATTTTACAAACAAGCTTTCCCCAAAAACTCCATAAATCTGTTTTTATCGTTCAATTTCCCCATATTATTTTTTTGTTACCATCGCCTTATCCCGGCTCCGGTTTTTGTACCCATTTTATATAATCTTCTACTATTCAGATAATTAACCGCAAATTGCACCTTCGCTGCCTTCCTCTTGTTTACCCTTTTTTAAACCTTTCTTTTTATATTTAAGTAATACAATTTTAGAAACCGAACTGAGGTTACACGTTCAACTGACATGATTCAACAAACGGAAATATACAAACTGGCTCAATTTAGCCGTAGCACGGGTTTTGGGGGTAAAATTGCCCCGGACGTCCTAAACTCGCTTTTGAACCCGCCATTGTCTTCCCGGCCCGATTTCCCGAATTTGCTGGTCGGATCGAACAGCCGCGACGATGCCGTGGTGCTGGAAACCGGACACGGGGAAGCCGTCGTTAGCAGTGCTGATTTCTTCGCTCCCTTTGTCGACGACCCCTACGATTTCGGACGAATTGCGTCCGCCAATGCGCTCAACACCATCTACGCCATGGGCGGAGAACCGCTGCTGGCGGTCGCCATTCTGGGTTGGCCAACCGACCAGATTACGGTCGAAATGGCCGGGCAAATCCTGGAGGGTGGCCGCGCCCTCTGCGCCGAAGCCGGTATTCCGCTGGCGGCCGTTCACAGCCTTGAAAGCAGCGAACCGTTTTTCGGTCTGGCCGTTACGGGCAAAGTCCGCCTGAATCATTTGAAGCAAATCAGTACCGCTACCGAAGGCTGCTGCCTGTATCTGACCAAACCGCTCGGAGTCGGTATTCTGACCACCGCCCGGCAAAAAGAAATTCTGAGTCCCGAGCACGCCGAACTGGCACTCCACCAAATGACCAAACTGAACACGTTCGGGGCCTTTCTGGGCAAACTGCCTTACGTCAAGGCGCTTACGCACGTTTCGGAATACGGTTTGCTGGGCCAACTCATAACGATGGCCGAAAGCAGCGGTCTGAGTACGGAAATTGACTTTCATAAAATTCCGGTGCTGCCCGTTTTGGGCGATTACCTGGCGCAGGGCTGCATTCCGGATGGAACGCACCGCAACTGGGACTATTTCGGAGAAAAAATCAACGAGTTAACGGAGGAACAGCGGTTTATTTTGGCAGATCCGCAACTCAGCGGGGGCTTGTTGATTGCGGTCGATTCGCGCAGCGCAACGCTCTTCGAGCAGATTGCCTTTGAATACAAACTTCATCTGAAGGCCTTCGGAGCGCTCATTGAAAAAAGAGAAAAGGTGGTTTACGTCCGCTAACTGTACCCGTTTAGTCCGCCCGTACAGCTAGTCCGTGAAAGATTCCTTACTTTTACCCGTGAAAACTAACGTCAAGATTTGCGGACTAAACGGGGCCGCCCGGCGGTTCGTGGGTACGTACTATGAAACTTTTTTCCCGACAAACCGGCGACACCGGCACGCCCATCATCATTCTGCACGGTATTTTCGGTTCGTCCGACAACTGGCTGACGATTTCTAAAACGATTGCGGAACACAACCACCGGGTCTTCCTGGTCGACCAGCGCAACCACGGGCGCTCTCCGCGTAGCGAAGTGTTCGATTATGACGCCATGGCCGCCGATTTGCAGGAGTTCATTACTGATTACCAGTTGGAAAAACCGATCGTTGTCGGCCACTCAATGGGTGGAAAAACTGTCATGCAGTTTGCCATGGACTATCCGGGCCAGTTCAGCCACCTGGTTATCGTTGACATTGCGCCTAAATTTTATCCCATACACCACGCCGAATTAATCCGGGGATTGAAAGCCATCGATCTTGCCAGCATCAAAAGCCGGAACGAAGCCGACGAAATTCTAAGTCAGTACGAACCCTTGCTTTCCGTCCGGCAATTCCTGCTGAAAAACCTGTTCCGTACCGAGCAGGGGCAATTTGACTGGCGGCTCAATCTGCCCGTCATCGAGCAGGAACTGTATGGCATCGGTGGTGAGTTGCGGAACGTCAGGACGGTCACAGAACCAACCCTGTTTATCCGGGGCAGCGAATCCCGTTACATCAAGGATAGCGATCAGGCCGAAATCAAACGAATATTTCCCAACAGCACCCTCGAAACCATTGACGGTGCCGGTCACTGGGTGCAAGCTGAAAAACCGGCCGAGTTTGTAGAGATCCTAATGCGGTTTCTGAAGGAGAATTAAAAAAGTGAAGAGTTGGCTGACGCGCTTGAATGCGTCAGCCAACTCTTCACTTTTTTAATTCTCTTCCACCCACGTCACTTTCTCCTCGATTGGTTTGCGAATCGCGGGTTTGGCTTTGGCGTTGTGGTATCCCATGTAAAAAAGTCCGACGCATTTTTGCGAGGAATTCAGGTTTAAAAATTCGCCCAGAGCCTCCAGATTGCCCGGCGTGCTCCAGTAAGCCCCTACATTTAAGGCCGTGGCTGTCAGCCACATATTCTGAACGGCACAGGCCACCGCGGCCAGTTCTTCCCATTCCGGCACCTTGTCGGGATGAAGTTGCATCGTAATGACCATGACGCAGGAGGATTGCAAAACCTTGGTGCGGGTGGTTTCGTACTTTCCTTCCGAAAATGCCGCCGGCGGTGTGTGTAACCGGTAGTTTTCAGCCAGAAAGTCGGCCAGCCTGAACAGCCCTTTTTCCCGAAAAATTGTGAACCGCCAGGGTTGCGTCAGGCGGTGAGTCGGGGCAAAATTGGCGTTTGCGACGATGGTTTCAATCACGTCGCGGGGGATTTGCTGATCGGTATAGTCGGGCGGAAAAATACTTCTGCGCGAGCGAATGATGTGGTTTATCGTTTCGAATGCGGTTTCCATGGTGCTTTATGAGTAATTTTGTTGAAAGTACAAAGCTAACCCATTCAGCGAATCCCTGTTTTCATCGATCCATGATTCGGGTTTGGCTGATTTATTAGTACCTGGAAAATGCCCATTCTGTATCTTATCCCAACGATTCTGGCCGAAAATACCGCCGAACACGTGTTGCCACCCCAAATTCGCGACGTAATCGGCCAGACGGGGACTTTTTTTGTCGAGAACGTCCGGACCGCCCGGCGCTTTATCAGCAGCCTGAAAACCGGTGTGGTTATCGACGAGCTAACCTTTTATGACCTCGACAAAGACACGCCCGAAGCCGAAACCCGGCAACAACTTCACTTCCTGAAGCTGCAAAACCGGGATGCGGGCGTGTTGTCCGAAGCCGGTTGCCCCGGTGTGGCCGATCCCGGTGCCGTGGCCGTGCGGCTGGCCCATCAGACGGGCTGGCAGGTCCGGCCGCTGGTTGGTCCG
Organism: Larkinella knui; assembly: GCF_003858645.1. Classification (GTDB taxonomy): domain Bacteria; phylum Bacteroidota; class Bacteroidia; order Cytophagales; family Spirosomataceae; genus Larkinella; species Larkinella knui. Next base: position 368,904 of record NZ_RQJP01000003.1, read on the forward strand.
TCGTCCATTCTTCTGGCGTTGATGGCGTCGGGCATGAGCGGACAGTCGTTTGCCTTTCACGGGTATCTGTCGATCGAAAAACCGGCCCGGCTTCAGGAAATCAAGCAGTTGGAAATGGACGCCCGCAAACGGCTGCAAACGCAGATCTTCATGGAAACGCCCTACCGCAACAACCACCTTCTGGCGGATATTCTAACCGCCTGCAATCCCGAAACCCGCCTGTGTATTGCCTGCAATTTGACAGCCAGTGACGAGCTGGTCAAGACGCTCAGCATCCGCGAATGGAAGGCCCAAACACCGGATTTGCACAAAAAACCGAGCTTGTTTTTACTCCTGTAATGCTATTCGATACCCGGTAAAATGGTACAGATCCAGTCATTTACGTTTAACCCGTTAGCCGAAAATACCTACGTCTTATACGACGAAACGCTCGAAGCGGTAATCATCGATCCGGGTTGTTACGACCCGGCCGAAAAAGCGGAACTGACCGCTTTCATGACGCAAAATAAGCTGAAACCCGTTAAACTGCTCAATACGCACGCCCACATCGATCACGTGCTGGGGAATGCGTTTGTCAAACGGACCTACGGAATTGATTTATACCTCCACGAGAGCGATCTGCCAGTTTTGAGATCCGCCAAAATCCTGGCTCCGCACTACGGGATTAGGGCCTACGAAGAAACCGATGTCGATCATTTTCTGCTGGCCGGGCAAATCATCACGTTCGGAAATTCGGAGCTTGAAGTGCGTTTCGTACCGGGACATGCGCCGGGCCACGTGGCTTTTGTTAACCACGCCGGCCGCTTCGTAATTGGGGGCGACGTGCTGTTTCGGGGCAGCGTTGGCCGAACCGACTTCCCGCTTTCGGATTTTGACACCCTGGCCCGCAGCATCCGGACCCAGTTGTATACCCTGCCCGACGACTACACGGTTTATCCCGGGCACCTGGACTCGACCACCATTGGCCGGGAGAAAAAATCAAATCCGTTTGTCAGGATCTGAACGCGCGCCGAATGACAGGGCATGGGCAGACCGGTGTGCGGGAATTAAATATGGTATTTATTCAATAGTTTCTGGCACTTGTTTTTTAAAACCAGAACAATTTCTATTTTTGGAAAGCAAGACCGCTGCAATATCGTAGAAAAGGGCTAGATGAACAGACTGAATAAAAATCCGGTTTTCTCCGAAAAGTCCGAAGTATGGCAGCAGTTTAAAAAGGGGAATTTTCTCGCTTTGCAGGCTCTGATGGAGCAGTACGGGCGTTTTCTCTTTTCCTACGGCAGTAAATATTCCGACGACGCTGACTTTATAAAAGACTGCATTCAGGACCTTTTCCTGGAAATGTGGCAAAAACGGGCCGAACTCAACGATAACGTTGTGATAAAAGCCTACCTGCTGGCTTGCCTTCGCCGGCAGATTCAGCGCGCCATTGACATCCGGCGCATGAAGCCCGGCCATCTGACCACCAATGCCGATCATTTTTCGGTGGAATTTTCGGTGAATCCAAATTTAGTGGAAGATGAAACCGCCCGCCAGGTGGTCGGCAACGTGCAACGGCTCATTGAGCAATTGCCCAAACGGCAACAGGAAGTGGTTTATCTGAAGTTTTTTCAGGAACTGGACCGTGACCACATCGCCGTGGTGATGCGCACAGCCCCCCAGTCGGTTTCCAATTTGCTTCAGGAAGCCATCAGGTACTTCAGATGCCAGTGGAAAGCGGGTTTCTCCTTGATTTCACTACTTAGTATGGTGTTTTGATTGCAGTGCCGTTTCAGGAAATTGCCGTTCAATGATGAATCCGCAGCGCCGGATTCCTGATAGTTCAACCAGCAGACAGCCATCGGATGCAGCCGCAGCACAACCCGAATATCGAAAAATTGATCTGGAATGAATCCTTCCGGAAGTGGGTTTTGCAGCCCACGGCCGAAAGCGATGCCTTCTGGTATCTCTGGCAAGTCTCTAATCCCGACCGCGCGGCAGATTTCAGGCTCGCCCGAACGGTGGTGGCGGCTTTGCAGGTGCACGACCGGCCACTACCCGAAGCGGAGCTACAACAACTGATTGCCCGTACCGTTGCGCTGGCTAAAAAGGAACGGCCCTTTCAAAGCGCGAAACCGGTTTTTCGCCTTTTCCGGTGGCCACTACCGGACTGGACGGCTTTCGTTCTTCTGGTTTCGACCTGGAGTCGGGTGAAATGTAAACTGGCGACCTTCGTAAAAATATAGTTCGGTTGAACTGACGACCGAAGCCGTGGAGCGTATCTTAATCTTCTGGATTTAACGCCAGTTTGCCATCGGCGCCGAGGTAAATCCGGTAGCGCGAACCGCGCCGAACGGTGTATTTATTACTTCGGGCCGGATCGGTTTTCAGCCGAACGAAAAGCTGGGCGTTGTTGGTCGGATAAATGCTCACGTTGCTGGCCTGAATCGTAAAAGCCGACCATTGTTTCATGTCTTTACTGATTTCAAGGGTGGCCGGTTTGGTGTAATCGTTCACCAGAATAACACTTTTCTGGCTGTAACTGATCGTCACTTTGCGACTCGAATCCGGCACAGACGCATCCATGAAAAAAACCTTGATGTAACTCACTTCCAGCGTGTCGCCTTTCGTCCGGCTGGAATCCGCCGAAACCGGTTTTCCCAACACCGGGATTCCCAATCCAAAAAGGCCGATGAACAGAAGCCGTTTCATTCCGATTTGCTGGCTAACCGCATTTTTCGTTTGAACAGAAAATCACCCGCGCCCGGCGTCAAGCCTTTAATGTGCCCGTAGGTCGGTTTCTGGCGGATTTGCGTTTTGTTGTGAACTTCGTTTTTAAGGCTGTCAAAGAGCTCTTCCGACGGCAGATACTCTTCCGAATTGGTGGCCAGCCGCCGGATAAAGTACTCCAGAAAAACACTGTTGTCGGGCACTTCTTCCAGCGAACTGCAACTCATGGCTTTCCGGCTTTTCTGGTTGTATTTTTCATCCCAGGTCTGCAGTTTCTGATTGGTCATCACCTGATACGACACGATCGTGGCACCGTAACACGCATCGACCACCAGCAAAAGGTGCTGGGTCCGCATTTCATTCAGAATAGACACCAGCGATGCATTGGACAGATAGCTGTCGAGGTCTTCCTGCCGGGTGTCCTGCAACGCCCAAAATCCGTTGTTTTCGTCGGTACTCACACTGTGTCCGGCAAAGAAAATCAGCAGGTTATCGTCGCTCAACAGCCGGTAAGAAAGGGCCGTCAGCGTATCTTTCACCATTTTTTTGGTGGCATTGGGCAAGCGGATAATCGACGTAAAATCGTACCGCTGGCGAAGCACACTATCCAGCCGGGCCATGTCGCTACGGGGGCGGTTGAGCTTGATCCGTTCGTCGCTGTAGTCGTTGATGCCGATCAAAACGGCGTGATACCGGGCGGTTGTTACCGAGGGCCGTTTCAGTTTGGCGGGCAGCGGATACTCATTGTTCCGTTCCGTTTTTCGGATCACCGAAACCTGAAGGTCATACACCGCCGGCGACATATTCGGATTGGAAATGTAAACAAAAATGAATTTAAGGCTTGAATTGTCCAGCGACAGTTTTCGCCCGGTATTGTCCGTAAAATTTACGGTCTGGGTGATGGGCACTTTCAACGTTAAATCCTTCAGGGTGTCGATGTTAGCGGACAAAACCGCGTAGGCATTTGTTTTCGATCCACTGGTGGCCCGCTCGTCGATGGTGCAATTCCCGTAACAGTTCCGGATGGAAATAATCAGGTTCCGGTTCGACTGGATGGGCGTCACTTTCACCTGTAGCGTATCGCCAATCCGCAACCGGACGCTATCGGCATTAACGGGATAAAACCGGTTAAAATGCCGCCCGGAGCCGGTTACACTAAAGGCCATGGCCGGTATTGAATCGTTCTTAAACTGAACAACCGGTTCTCCCACCGCCTGCCCGCGCGTTGGCAGACTCGCTACACAGAGGCAAATCAAAACCAGGCCAACGAAGGGTTTCATACGGATCGACACGTTTTTCTGCAAATAAGGTACATAATCGAGCACTCGCATACAAAGACTTTTTGTGTAACTGGCCGATATTCAGCCTTAATCCCTAAAAGATTGCCAGATCGCTTCCCAAAAGGAGGTTTGCAGCTTGTACTGGTCCCGGACATCGTCCAGAATCGTCCGCCGTTTGGTAGCCGAAATGTGCTGATTGAGCCACGGAATGATGAAATTCGGCCCCGGCCAGATCGACACCCGGTTATTCTGAACCGTATAATACACAGAGCCATCCTGCAAAAACCGGTATTGGTTCACCGCTCCCACCCATTCCAGCAACCGCTGCCCGTTCATGCTCCACCAAATGGATTGTCCTTCGGACTGGAGGGTGGCCAGAAGCAAACCGTCCGGCGAAAATTCGGCCACCTCCACGACCTTGTTGTGATTGAACAAACTGAGCCCCCCGGTTTTTCGACTCCAGACAAAAGCCTGATTTTCGCCGGACAGCAGAATCATGATCTCCTCGCCGGAAGGTGAAACCCGGAAAGCGGTAAGCCGATAGCCTTCGGATAAGCGCACGGTTTTCAGTGGATAGGTGGCCACCGGCTTGCCCTGCTGATTCCATACCGACAAGACGTCGGTTTCGCCAACCGTCAGGCCAACGATCGATGCCCCGTCCGGACTGATGGTTCCGGCCGCCTGTTTGCCCGGCAGTTCAATCACCTTGCGGTCAGCACGGCTCCAGAAATACAGTTTCCCATTCCTCGACCGAAGTAATAATTCCTGTCCATTGTCTGACAAAAAGGCGCTCTTGTCTTCCAGACTGATCGGAATGCTATCGATTTGTTGCCCTTTGGAATTCCACAGAAGTCCTTTCCCGGTTTTGGTACGCGTCAGCAAAACCTGATGGTCGTCGGAAAAATCGGCGACTTCGCCCGTCAAACCGATCAGGCGCCGATCCTGCCGGTTCCAGCACGAGACATCCTTTCCGATGTTGATGATGAAAATAGTCCGCGCGTCGTTCGAAGCCAGAACCCGATCCATGACCGAATCGGTGGCCATCGAATCGACCACCGCGCCCGCCCGGTTCCAGACGTAGATCCAATTCGCATCCGTCAGCGTCGTAATGAACGCCCCATCCGCCGAAACATCAAAATCCCGGACACCTTCCAGGTGCGGCAATTCCACCAGCCGTTCATCGTTGAGCTTCCAGAGAAAAACTTTCCCTTCTTCCGTATGGGTAAGAATGGTTTTCCCATCGGGAGAAAAAAACGCCGACGCAACCGCAGCCGTATGGGATAATTTTCCCTTGAACTGTTTGTTGGCATCCCGTAATTCGACGTCCGTATCGACCACAATCAGAGTCGTTTGTCCATCCGGCGACAATTCGACGGTTCTGATTCGCCGTTCATACGCCAGGGTATCCAGCACCTTGCCGGCCGCATCCCACCAGTAAACCACCTTCCCGACGGCAGCCGCCAGCCGTTGACCATCGCGGGAGAATTTCACTTCCGGGAAGAGGAAATTCTTGTTCAGGAGCTGTAAGGGCCATAGCTTTCGGGTGGTTCGATCCCAGCGAAAAACCCGCCCATTCATGGTACTGACGATCAGCATGGATCCATCGGCGTTTATTTCAGCCGATAAAACCGCGTCAGGCATCGTCAGCGAGTCCAGCAGGTGTTTGCCGTGCCGATCCCAGATCTGAATTTTTTTATTCAGATTCACCTCCGAATCCGCATCTGACAGGGTCGGAACAGTCAGCATCATCCGTCCGTCCATGGAATACCCCGCCAGCTCGACCGGCGGCATGGACTTGAGGGTTTCCGGCTTGCTGCCATCCGTCCGCCAGATCGTGATCAAACCGCTGTCGTTCGTCGTCAGAACCGTTTGCCCATCCGGCGACATCGTGGCCGTGTTGATGGTGCTGTCGTTCCCCATTCGTTGCAGGGTGTGGCTTTCCAGATCGCCCAGGAACAGCTTGCCCGGTTCCACCAGCGCCACCACCCGCCGGCCATCACCCGATAGTTCGACCGACAAATACCGGCCCGGAATAAACAATCCATCGCCCAGCGGCTCACCGGTTGCGCTCCGCCGGTAAACCATATTATCTTCCGCTACCAGCAGCAGTGACCGCCCGTCGAACGAATAATCGATGCCCCGAATGGCCGTGCCGTTCAGCTCCAGTTTCGACGAATAAAGCCGGTGGTTGTAAAAATGATTGTAGAGTGATTTTCGGTTCAGGTCGTTGGGGTCCTGTTCATAGGCCACCGCCACCGTCACCAGCGCCTGCACGGGGTCCATGCCGTCGGCCTGCAACACGATGCGCGTCCGGTTGGTTTTATTCCACTGATCGACGGCAAACCAGACCGAAGCCAGCGCCACCACCAGCAATACCGACACAAAGGCGACCGTCCGTTTTAAACGGGCATTTTTACGCTGCTGTTCTTCCAGTTCCCGGCGCTGTTCGCGCCGGTGAAATTCGCGGCTATCCTCGATGTATTTCCACTTTTCGGCACTTTCGGCTTTGCTCAGGCTGCGGTCCAGTTCGCCCTGGATGGCGGTTTCGTACAGCTGAATTTCGGACAACCGGCGCGGGGGAAGCAGCAAATCGTCGGCCTGTTTTTTTTCGGTATATTCGCGATACGCATCTTTCAGCCGCCGAATAATGTCGTTGATCTGTCGTTGTTCCGCCGAACGCCCTTTATCGATCACCTTGGCCAGACTATCGTGCGCCAGTTCGTAGGTGTCGTCGTCCCGGCGAACCAGGCGGGTGCGTTCCAGTTCGCCCAAAACCGGCACCAGCAGTGCAACCGGCAAACCGGTATTTTCTTCCAGCGACGCAAGCCGGTGTTCCCGGCGCGTCCCTTCGTAGGTGACAAAGGCTTCCAGAATGGTCGAAACGGCGGGCTGCTCGTCCGGCGGCAATCGGTCGGTGATGGATTTCTTTTGTTCGACCAGAAAAACTTCCAGCACATCATCGATCCGGCCCACCTGCTCCACCAAAGCCGGCGTAATCCAGACCGGCGGTTCCGGCTCTTTTTCGTTTTCCAGCCGCCAGAGCCGATCCAGATACACCTGAAGATACGGCAACTGGAAGGTATTGGCCGAACTGCGGTTATTTTCCAGAATCAGCCTGACCGTCCGGGGTTCATCCACCAGCCGAACGTCTTGAATCTGGCTGAAGGTGCCGGTAATGACTTCCTGCAAATTCCGTTCGCTCATCGGCTCGACCCGCATCCGGAAATCGAACAAACCGGGCAGTTGATCCTCAAATCCGTAGAGGTACGCCAGAAAATCTTCCCGGATCACCAGCACGATTTTACAGGCCAGCGACGACTGATCGACCGCTTTTAAAAAACCGGCAAACCAGGTCTGCTCCTCCGCCGTACCGCTGATAAACAGTTCTTCGAGTTGGTCGAACAGCAGGTAAATCGGGCGCAGCGCGTAGCGAATACACTCCGCAATGAGGGCAAGCGGTTCCGTCGTGGCGGTTTCCTCCAGCATACCGGTCAGCGTCGTAACCAGCGTCTGCCGCAAATCGCCCCGGCGCCGGATGGGCATCGAAAAATAATCGGATGCGGGAATGGCTTTGGCCAGACCACACTGTACCAGGCTGGTTTTTCCGGTTCCCGACGGGCCATACACCAGAATGAGCCGGGAACGGAAGAGCAGTTCGACGAGCCGTTTTTGCTCCGCGTTCCGACCAAAAAACCGGGATTGATCAGCGGCCGTGTAGGCATCAAGAAATTTAAACGGACTGCTAACGGGCGGGTGAGCGGACATGGTTTAGTCAGACAGAGAAAGCAGGTCGATGTTGAGATCGGTATTTTCGGAAACGGGTTCGTTTTCGGTCATCGCCAGCGGATCGGGTAAAGAAACGAGCGTAAAAACGGTACTGAATTGTTCGCGCAGCGTCGTAAAGTCCTGTTTCTGGAGCAGTTCCGTTTCAGTGGGTTTAAACAACACGCTCATCAACGGATCTTCGGGCCGGGCGATGTGCTTGAACTGAAGCGTTCCGGTTTGCGACGAATGAAAACTGTACGGATCGAAAACATTGCTTTTGATGTACACATTCCGGTCGATCAGCAAGGGGGAAAGGTTCAGAAAATCGGCGGTTTCGGGTTCGCCGGTAGCGGTTTCCCGCCGGACTTTCACCAGCAGCACGGATTGTGACGCCCAGGGATTTATCATTTTAACCTCCTGAAATGACTTGTCTTCGTACGGATTCTGAGTCGTCCGCAATACCGCCTTTTCGTGATTATATTCTTCCTGGCGGTAAAAAAAACGCACGACGCGAATGTTTTTGTACGATTCGAGCTGGTAGTTGGCCCAGAACCCGAGCCGTTTGCACAGTTCCACCAGTTGATCCTCGCCCACCTGACAGAGCGACGGAATGCTGGCCAGTCCGGCGGATTTGGCGAGCCGCCGGCGGAGATCGTCAAAAAATAGAACGCACTCGTAGAAAGCCTCCCGTTCGTCGAAGTGCCGGGCCAGTTCCTGCATTTCCGGAATAAAGAGCGCGACCTGGCTTTCCATCAGAAACGCACTCAGATTTTTCAGCGCCCGTTCCAACTGGATCGGTTCCAGATTCGACCAGCCTTCCGTCACCAGGCGCTGCACCAGGGCGGTGGTTTCGGTCGTCATAGGTGGTTTGACTCCCTCTTTCCGGTACCGAATCAGCCGGTCGAGCACCTGCGCCAGCATCGTAATGACCAGTAAATCAATCGCCGACTCAAACAAAGCCGTATAATTGAGGAGCCGCTCCTGATCGCATTTAATCGGCATTTTCTTGCCTTCGGGCGTGAACGGGGGCGTAAATAACCGGCGGAGTGGCTCGGCAATCGGATACGGCAGGCGGCTCAAAATGGCATCGTTGATCCAGAGAATCTGCGACTCCGGCGACTGCTTACTGACCTGCATGAACTTCTCCCGCAAACTGGGTTCGTATTTATTGAGGGCATTGAACAGCGCATTGCGCAGGGCGCTGTTCGGCTTGTAGTCGACGGCAGTTTGTTCGGCAGCCGTGGGCAGTTCCCAACGCGCGGCTTCGTCGGACGGACGGTGGAAATACCAGAGGTTCCGGTTAACTTCTTCTTCCGACAGATCGACCATCGCCCTGTCAACCACCTGAATAGTAGTCGCTTCGCTCACCTGCAATTTCAGTTGGGCTATATCGAGGGATTCTTCTACGGAATGCTGATTGGCCAGAGCACGGTAAAATGTGAGGGCAAAAACCGATGCGGCTTTGTCTTCAATCGGCGTGCTGGTGGCAATAATGGCCGCTTTCACGTTCTGGGCCGCCAGCAGCCGAATGTGCTGGAGAGTAGAGCAGCCATTGAGAAAAACCAGCTTCAGATTCGGGCAACGGCCGAGCAACTGGGCAATGCCCACGCCCCGCGCCACCGTATCTTCAAGTTGCAAAACCGAACTGCCAGCGTGACCGCTGAAATGAAAAAGGCTCAAGGTTTGCTGGTAAGCCGCCAGCTTGTCGGCTACCGAGCTGGTCGAGGCAAATGAATCCCGCACTTTCTGAAAGTGGCCTTTGCTACTCCGCAGATCCAGCAGACGGTCGATACCGTCGTCTTCATCCCGCAAAGAGGGCAAAGGATGATCCCGGTCGTTGGCAAAACAAAAAAGCAGGGTGTCCATCTCGGTGGTAACAAATTGTAACTTAGGGCTATGGGCGCAATCCGCAGGGACTTTGGTCGGAAGGAATTGAACCCGGCGACTAAACCGCTGTCAGAAATTGGAAGGTAAGTAATAAGTCGTTAGATTCAAAATTGCCCAGAAACCGCACGCTGTCTCCAAACTTTTACCGTCTGATAACTTAACTCCATCTCTAAAAGATTATGCCTTCATTTATCTGTATACTTACTCTATCTATCAATTTATTCTGGATTTAATACTATTATTCCCCAGTAAAACCGGGTAATCCGAAGGAAACTTGCAAAATTCAAACCCAATTTTAATGTCTGACAAATAGTGGAACAACTATTGATAGAACAGGTTAGAAACCAGAAAGCAGAAGTGGGTAATTGTCTGCTTATTAGTGGACGAATCTACCGCTGTTTACCAACCTGGTGACGGAATCGGACTGGTTTGGGCCTTTAAGTGATGCACTATGATACCGCTACCTATTTAAAAAAGAACTCTATGAATTGGATTCTCTACGGATTAGTACTCTGCCTTTCTTTGCCAGCCTTTGCCCAGCGAACCCTGACGATCGCTGATCTTCATACCGAAAATCTGACCAATCCGGAAGGCATTACCAGGTCGGCACCCCGCCTGAGCTGGATTCTGACCAGCAATCAGCGAAATCTGAAACAGGACAAATACCAGATTCTGGTGGCGTCTTCGCTGGACAAACTCAACCAGAACGAAGGCGACTTATGGAACTCGGGGCTCGTAACCAGCGATCGGTCGCAGTGGGTTGCCTACGCGGGCCAGGCCCTGAACAGCCGCCAGCTATGCTTCTGGAAAGTTAAAATACGAAGCAAAGACGGTGTCGAGTCGGGCTGGAGCCAACCCGCCCGGTGGACGATGGGCCTGCTGCAATCGACCGACTGGACGGCGCAGTGGATCGGACTGGAACAGGCTTTTGAATGGGACGCACCCAGGGCGGTCAACACCCGGTTGTCGGCCCGGTATTTTCGGAAACAGGCTACGTTAACCAAACCGATCAAGCAGGCAACCGCCTACATCAGTGGCCTGGGCCTGTATGAACTCTCCCTGAACGGCCGGAAAGTTGGTGACGCCGTGCTGGCTCCGGGGCCCACCGAGTACGACAAACGGGTGTTGTACAATACCTACGATGTGACAACCTATTTGCAAGCGGGCGATAATGCGTTTGGGGTCACCCTCGGCAACGGACGGTATTTTGGGATGCGCGTCGGTCAGCCCAAAGTTCCTGCCACCACCAACTACGGCTATCCGAAACTGCGGTTGCAGATAGAAGTGACTTATACCGACGGAACGACCGAAAAAATTGTGAGTGATCCGTCCTGGAAAGTAACGGCGGATGGGCCGATCCGGGCTAACAATGAATTCGACGGAGAAGAATACGATGCTACGCGTGAATTAACCGGCTGGGATCAAACGGGTTACAATGCCGACAGCTGGCTAACCGCTTCAGTAGTCAATGCGCCGGCCAGCCGGATCGAGTCCCAAACTAACCCGCCCATCCGGGTGACCCAAACCCTGGCCCCTGTTTCGGTGCAGCAACCCGAACCCGGAAAATACGTTTTCGATCTGGGGCAGAATATGGTCGGCTGGGCCCGACTGAAGGTGCAGGGCCCCCGGGGCACGCGGGTGGTTTTGCGGTTTGCGGAAAACATCCAAAGCGATGGAAACCTACAAACCGACAACCTGCGTTCGGCAGAAGCCAAAGACACCTACACGCTCAAAGGCGGGGGCGAAGAAATCTGGGAACCGCGGTTTACCTACCACGGTTTTCGCTACGTTGAAGTGACCGGCTATCCGGGAACGCCGACCACCCAATCGCTGGAAGGCCGGATTGTACACGACGATTTGCCGCAGACCGGAACATTGACGACGTCGAATGACTTGCTCAACAAGATTTATAGCAATGCGTTCTGGTCGATCCGGGGCAATTACCGGGGCATCCCGACCGACTGCCCGCAACGTGACGAACGGCAGGGCTGGCTCGGCGACCGCGCGACGGTTTCGACGGGCGAAAGTTTCATTTATGACAACCAGAGCCTGTATGCCAAATGGCTGGACGACATCGAAAGCGCGCAAAAACCGGACGGTGGTATCCCGGATATTGTTCCCACATATTGGAAATACGCAACTCCCAGCGTCACCTGGCCTTCAACCTATGTGCTGGTGGCCAACATGTTATACGAGCAATTTGGCGATGATGAGCCGATTCGGAAGCACTATGCATCCATGAAGAAGTGGGTGACGTATCTGGAAAAATACAGTGAAAATTACATTCAGCAGGCGGATGAATACGGCGACTGGGCGCTACCGCCGGAATCGATGTACCTGACCAAGTCGGAAGATCCTACGCGAAAAACCGATGGCAGGCTACTCAATACCGCCTACTATTATTACGTATTGAAACGGATGGAACAGTTTGCCGTCCTGACGGGCAACGAAGGCGACCGCGCCACCTTCAGCAGCCGGGCGGCTTTGGTCAAATCGGCCTTTAACCAGACGTTTCTGAATCCCGTTACAGGGCAATACAGCAACAATACCGTTACCGCTAACCTCCTGGCGCTGGCTTGCGGGTTGGTACCCGACGAACTTCGTCAAGCGGTTTTTAACCAGATGACGGCGGTGATCGAAGGAAAATTCAACGGCCAGATCAGTACGGGCGTTGTGGGCACGCAGTGGCTGATGCGGACGTTGACGGCGAATGGCCGGTCAGACCTGGCGATGCGGCTGGCGACCAATACCGCCTATCCGAGTTGGGGTTACATGGTTCAGAATGGCGCAACAACGACCTGGGAACTGTGGAATGGCAACAAGGCCCCGGCGTTTATGAACTCGGGCAACCACGTCATGCAACTGGGTGATTTGCCCATCTGGCTCTATGAAAATATAGCCGGAATCAAATCCGGAGAGGCCGGGTTCAAATCCATCGTGATGCGCCCCGTTCCCGCCGGCAATCTGAACCGGGTTAGTTCAACCTTCGCTTCGGCCTACGGCACCATTGCCAGCGAATGGACGGCTGCGGATGGGGAGTTTCGCTGGAAAATTACCGTACCCGGTAATACCACGGCGCTGGTTTCCATACCCGCCGACAAGCTGGCATCGGTTCGGGAGGGCAACCAGCCAGCCGAAAACGCAACAGGCGTGACGTTTCTGCGGATTGAAGACGGCCGGGCGCTGTTTCAGGTGGGGTCTGGTACGTATGATTTCCTGTCAACGCCGGAGACCCCCGAAAACCGCCCGCCAGTCGCACCGGCTTTTGCCCCGCCCACCGGAACGGTAAATAAAGCCTATACCTACACCCTGCCGGCTTTTACCGATCCGGAAGGGGGTGCGGTAACCCACACTCTCAGCGGCACCGTTGCCGGTCTGACCTTTAACTCAACCACCCGGGTGCTGAGTGGTACGCCCACCACCGCCGGAACGTATCCGCTGGTGGTGCAGGCCACCGATCCACAGGGAACCTCCACGACCGCTACGTTGTCGATCGTCATCAACAACACCCTGAACGGGTTTGATGGTTATCTGGATCAGGTCCGTTGTGACAGCATTACAGGCTGGGCCTGGAACCGGGACCGGCCCAATTTTGCCGTCACCATCGAGTTTCTGGACGGCGCGACCGTCGAATCAGCCACCGTTATCGGTACGACCGTGGCCGACTTTTACCGCCAGGATTTGAAAAATGCGGGAAAAGGAAACGGAGCGCACGGGTACCGGTTTCTGGTTCCGGAGCGTTTAAAAGACGCTCAATCACACACCATCTGGGGGCGGGTCGAGGGGACCTACCTTCTGAAATGGTCGCCCAAAACCCTGACTTGTGAGAGCCCGATAACGCCCCCGCCACCCAATCTGCCACCGGTTGCTCCTTCGGTTGCCTCACTCAGCCTGACGGTCGGCCAATCGTTCACGACGCCCCTGCCCCCGTTTACCGATCCGGATAATGATCCATTGACCTACAGCCTGGCGGGGTCGGTGCCCGGGCTGACTTTCAGTGCGGCTTCCCGGATGCTGAGCGGTACGCCAGCGACGGCCGGTGTGTTCAGCCTGACCTACACGGCCACCGATGCGAATCTGGCCACACCTGCGGTTTTTAGTGTTTCCGTTGAAAGTCCACCGGTTGTCAACACACCACCGGTAGCGCCGGCACCCCAATCGTTTTCGGCCCTGACCGGGCAAGCTTACTCGACGACCCTGCCCCCATTCACCGATCCGGAAAATGGGCCATTGACCTACAGTCTGGCGGGAATTGTACCGGGTCTGAACTTCAATACGGGCAGCCGTATACTGAGTGGTACGCCCACCACAACCGGTACGTATAGCCTGACCTACACCGCTACCGACGCCCGGAATTTGGCCCAAAGTGTCGATGTAACCGTAATTATTTCGAATACCGCTACCACTTCCCCCCCATTGAGTCTGGCGGGATACGACGGTTATCTATCGACGGTCAACTGCGCTGTTTTTTCGGGCTGGGTGTGGCACCGGGACAAACCCAATGTGCCGCTCACCGTTGAATTTCTGGAGGGGGCTACACTTGAAACCGCCAGGCGGATCGACGCCATTCTGGCCGATATTTTTCGGCAGGATTTAAAAACCGCCAACAAAGGAAATGGCAACCACGGGTATGCCTTTGCCGTTCCCGAAAGTCTGAAAGACAATCAGTCTCACACCATCTGGGCGCGGGTTGAGGGGGCGGCTTATGTGCTTCGCCAGTCGCCCAAATCGATCACCTGCGAAAGCTCTGCCACCCCTGCGCCGAATCAGCCACCGGTCAACAAAGCCCCCGTGGCTCCCACTCTGGCGTCCACGACCGCAACCCTTGGTCAGTCATATGCCACCACCCTGGCGGCTTTTACCGATCCCGAAAACGGGACCTTGACCTATGCTGTGGCGGGGCTTCCTGCCTGGCTCAGTTTCAATTCCGACACCCGCGTTTTAAGTGGCACACCTACTGCAATGGGCACCCATTCTCTGACGTATACCGCCACGGACGATAAAAATGCCAAAACCAGCCTCACTCTGACGCTGACCGTTAATCCAGCTCCGGTCACAGGAAACTTTCAAGGCTACCTGGATCTGGTCAATTGTACGAGTTTTTCGGGCTGGGTGTGGAACCGGGATAAACCCAATACCGCCGTCACCATCGAGTTTCTGGAGGGGGCAACGCTGGCCACGGCCAAAGTAGCCGGAACGGCAACGGCCGACATTTTCCGGCAAGATTTAAAAGATGCCGGAAAAGGCAATGGAGCCCACGGTTATTTTTATACCGTACCCCAAAGCCTGAAAAACAGCCAGCAACGCACCATTTGGGGGCGGGTTCAGGGCAATAGCTATGTGCTCTTATGGTCGCCCAAAACCATCACCTGCGCGCCGAATCAACGGATTGGAACGGAAGAAAAGGCCGATGACAAATCGGTTCAGGATCTTTTCATCACGCCAAACCCAACAACCGGGCTGGTTACTGCCCGCTTCCAGTTGGTCGAAAATCAAAAAGCCACGTTAAGTGTCACCGACCTGTCGGGCCGAACGTTGCATCAGCGCGACGTTTTGGGAACGGGTCGGCCCCAGGAAGAAACCATCGATATGAGACCAAACGCCGACGGAATGTATTTCATTCATCTCAAAACCGCCCGGCAAACCCGAAGTGGGCGGGTGCTTTTACACCGGTAAGGCCCGGGAACCGGCTTGCCCAATCGACACGCCGGTTCCGGGTTCAGTGTCGTCGCCTTCTTCACCGCCGTCGGGTTCGAGCGTATCGTTTTCATCTTCCCGGGGCGCATCCGGGGGATTCATCAGTTCGGGCTTGGTTTCCAGACCAATCGCGTCCCGGTGGATTTCTTCTTCGGTTCTTTCCTGAACAGATTCCTGATTATTCATTGTATGGGATCATAGAGTATACGCCTTCTGTAACCGCCGATCAACCGGAATGTTTCCGGTCTGTGCGGAGCCAGTGGCTGGCTAACCGCGGGTACCCGGCTCTGAGCCGGTCAGAAAACCCGTGCAAATATCACCTCTCCTGAAACCTCAGCCGGGGATCGGTAGTTATAGAAGCATGAAGTTATTTTTGCGCGTTCTACGCTGGGCTTTTATCGTCATCGTTGTTCTGTTTGCTGGCTTACTAACCGCTGCACACTGGGTAAAATCGCGGGATAGTGACGAAGAAATCGCGGAAAACTTCCGCCATGAGCGGGTCAAGGCGGTGGTTCACCGGTATAAAATCAACGACCGGACCATCCGGTATATGGAAACCGACGAACCGGGTCAGGATTCGTTGCCGGTCGTGTTGTTTGTTCATGGTGCGCCCAGTTCATCGGCTTTTTTTACCAAATTCTTTAAAGATACGACCCTTATCAACCACGCTCATCTGGTGGCCGTCGACCGGCCCGGCTACGGTTATTCGGATTTCGGGCGGGTCGAAACGTCCATTGTCAAACAGGCCCGGTTGCTGCAACCGCTGATGAACCGCTACCGGAAAGCGCCGTTTATTATGCTGGTGGGATCGTCCTATGGCGGCTCGGTGGCGGCCCGCCTGGCCATGAACAACCCGGATTTAGTGGATCAGGTGGTGTTTGTCTCATCGGCGCTGGGGCCGGGTCTGGAGCGCACCTACCCCATTAGCTATTTCATCGACAAACCGCCGTTACGGTGGCTGATCCCGCGGTTGTTGCTGCTGGCCAACGACGAGAAACTGGCGCACCGTGAAGCGTTGACCGAAATTTTGCCCGACTGGTCGAAGATCAAAGCCGGGGTGACTTTTCTGCACGGGCAGCGCGATGATCTGGTGTATCCGACCAATGTGGCTTTTGGGCGCACGCACCTGATCAATGCCAAATCCAAGGAGTTTTTATTACCGGAAAACCGCCACGACATCGTGTTTAAAAAACGGGAATATGTGGCGCAGATCATTTCCAATATTCTGACTACCTACGCCCATTCGATTGACCCCGTCAAAAGCAGTCATAAAGAATACATGACGGCCAACCAATAACATGAAAAAGTATCAACTCCGTCGTTTATCGGATCAGCCCATTCTGACGGCCGCCGATGTAAAACCGTCGCATCCGCAATTTCAGGTGATGGGCGCTTTCAATCCCGCAGCCTGCCGGTTGGGCGACGAAGTTCTGCTGTTGTTGCGGGTGGCCGAAGCCGTGGAAACGCAGCCCGGAAAAATTCAGGTGCCCGTCGTTCAGCAGCAGGCCGGTCATTTCCAACTGGTTATCAAAACCTTTCCCGAACCGGAGGGCGACTATGATCCGCGCGTGGTTCAAATCGATGATCAGGCCTACCTGACGTCGCTGAGTCATTTGCGGCTCGCCCGCAGCAATGACGGTATTCACTTTACAGTCGATGAGAAACCGTTCATTTTTCCGGAACGCGCCGACGAATCCTTCGGCGTGGAAGATGCCCGAATTACCTTTCTGGATGGGCAATACTGGATTACGTATACGGCGGTTTCGGAAAACGGCCCCGGCGTGGGCTTGATCATTACGAGCGATTTCGTGACGTTCGAACGGAAGGGCATGGTCATTGCCCCCCCCAACAAGGATGCGTGTCTGTTTCCGCAGAAGATAAATGGCTACTACTACATGCTGCACCGGCCCATGGTTTCGGATATTGGCAAACCGTCGGTCTGGCTGGCCCGGTCGCCGGATGGGGTGCATTGGGGCGACCATCAGTTTCTATTCGGAGCTGCCGGAACCCCCTGGGAACACCTGAAAATTGGTGCCGGACCAGAACCGATGCTGACCGACGAAGGCTGGCTGGTTTGCTACCACGGCGCCAGCGTCGACCACGCCTATTCGCTGTCGCTGGCCCTCCTCGACCGCAACGATCCTACCCGCATCCTCGACCGGTCGACGGCGCCGTTGATGGTTCCGGAACTGGACTGGGAAAAAACCGGATTTTTCCCCAATGTCGTTTTTAGCAACGGCTGGGTCCGGATGCCCGACGGCCGGATTCTGGTGTATTACGGGGCCGCCGACTATTGCGTGGGCGTGGCCGAACTGGTGACCGTTTAACGGGCGGTTACGGGTTGTCCACCAGTTACTTGCGAACCCTTTGCGGCTTCAGCCGCCTGTTTCCTAGCAACGTATTTATTGATCGAATACATCATCACAATCGTGATCGCCATCGTCGCGGCTACGATATACCCCAGTACATCGTAACGCCCCAGCGAACCATCCTTGCTCTGGACCACGATCAGTCCCGCAATCATGGAGGCAATACCGCCGGATATTTGCTGAACCGACGAATTGATGCCCATGTAGGCACCGCGGTCTTGCGGATCGGGAACACCCGAAACCAGCGCCGAGGACGAAACCATCCGGGCGGATATTCCGGCAAACAGCAGCACGTTGATCACCATGATTTGCCACAGTGGCGTTACTCCCAGGTTGCAATAGACCATCACGACGGCCATGCCCCACAGGGATGCGTATAAAAACATGGGAAATTTGCCGATTTTATCACTGAGTTTCCCCGACAACGGCCCAATGATGATGGCGGAAACACCGGTTACCATGTAAATCAGCGGCAGTTCGGCCTGGGAAATACCCAGGTTATAAATGGCAAACGCACTTCCGAAGGGCATCATCATAAAACCACCGGTGGCCAGAAGCGTCGTGCTGGCAAAACCCCGCAAATAGCTCGGACGCGAAACCGTATGGAGCAAATGCTGAAACGGATTTCGCTCCGATTTCAACTTCAAATGGGCATTGACCGGTTTCATATAGATCACAATTGCAAGGCCGACCAGAACACTGACGCCCACAATCAGCAGAAAAGGCGAATGCCAGCCGAGGGTATTGGCCAGGTACAATCCCACCGGAATGCCCAGTACCTGACTCGCTGCGAACGCCGATTGGACGACGCCCATCACCCGCCCGCGCATCTGGAAAGCAAACAGATCCGTGATGATGGCAAACCCGATTGAACCAATGACTCCGCCGAAAATACCGGTAACGATGCGGGCGATCAGTAAAAAATGGTAGTCGGGCGCAATACCGCAAAGCAGCGTTCCCAGCACAAAACCGCTGTAAAAAAACAGCAGCATTTTTTTCCGATCAAACCGGTCGGCAAACCCGGCCGTGAGCAGCCCTGCAATCCCGGCACTAAACGCATACGCAGAAACGACCCAGCCGAACTGAGCCGTTGTAATGTTGAGTTCAATCATCAACTGAGCCCCCAACGGGGACAACACCATAAAATCCAGAATAACCGTAAACTGGATGAAGGCCAGCATGGCAATAATGGCTTTTTCGTACCTGGTAAATGGAGTGGTTGTGGCAGCAGTGTTCATAGCGTCTCTTTTCGGCAGTATTGGTTGTTTTTTAAATTAAATGCGCTCTCTATGAATGACTTGAGAGTTTCCGCCCCCGATTGAATTTCGGGGATCGGATAAAGATGGGACATTTTTGGAACCGATCGCCGGTGCCGGCATTAAAAAACCGTTAAAACGGTTACCCGTTTGGGATCGATTTCCGGCTACGCTACGGTCGAAACCGCGGGCCGGGTTTGATTTTCGGGCAGACAGCTTACTTCAATCTGTACGTTGCCCGGACCGGAAAAATAGAACCCCAGCGAACCCCGGATGGGTCGTGGTTCGCGTTCTACCGGCACGCCCGCAGCCAGCAGCCGTTGGTACACTTCGTGAACCCGTTCGGGTTGTTTTACCAGAAAACCGAGGTGAAAATCAGGCGGATAAACCGGTATCGCCGATTTTTGAAAATTACTGAGCACGAGAACGAAGTTATCTTCGCCGAATAAAACCGCCAAAACGTTGTTTCCTTTCGTTTCGCGGCATTCAAAATCGAAAATGCGTTTAAAAAAATCCGTGGCCGCGGCCACATCCGGTACACACAGATTCAGGTGATTTAGTTTCATACGTGGATAAAAATTAGCAAGTTGATAAATGAACGTTCATTATTTTTTATGGCAAAAAAAATCAGGGTTTCAAGGCTTTCAATACCAAATCCAGGGTTCGATTCAAGGTTTGTTCGTCCAGCACAAACTTCCCCCAGCCCGGCATTCCGTTCTCCGACTGATGGAATTTAATCAATTGATACAAAGGAGCATATGCCATTGACCAGTACACTTCAATTGGCAACTTCACCAGTTCATTTCGCTGAATGGCATTGGCTACGAAGGTTTTCATGGCCGCCGAAAATGGATTCTGCGCATCGCCCTGAAATTTTTCGTGCAACGGCGAATGCCGCATTTGCTCCATGAAATGCATCCGCAGCGGATACTTCATACAATACTGAGCCCGGTTCATCCACTGTACCCGCAATCCTTCATCAAAATGCATGTCCGGGTCAAAACCTTTCAGCGTTTCCTGACTCATCACCAGCATTTCTTCGTAATAAATCTGCCGAATAAGGTCTTCGCGATCCTTGAAATAAATGTAAATCGTGGCCGGAGAAACGCCCGCAGCTTTCGCCAGCTTCTGCATGCTCAGACCATCGAAACCTTCTTTTACAATCATCTCCATCGCCTGTTCGCGAATAGCCAATTCCTTCAATTCGTCCCGCAATCTCATTTCGATTCAAAAATAAACGAACGTTCTTTTATTAAAAAATATTTTCTACTTTATTTTTCATCTCCGATCATGTACCGCTGTTTGATGGCTTCCATCGTCAGTACTTGATAAGCAACATCCAGCCGTTTTGCATTTTCTTCGACGGTTTGCGTAAAACCGGCTTTTTTGCGACGCTCGTTGACGGTGGCCGGATTTTCGATGGGCCAGATAAAGCATTCCTGCTTGCCCGGATCGGCCCTTAACCGGTAACACGATGCCTGCGTTCCGTAGATCTGGGGTTTGCGCTGCTCCGTCAGCAACCGATCCTGCATCATGGCCACCAGCGACAGCGGCAGTTCATTAGCCTGCCCGGCTTTTTCGATGATTGGAAAATAAACCGCTATATCCGGCGAATGCTGAATAATGTGCCAGGCCGCCATGTGAGTTGGTTTGCCGACCAGCGAACTCCCGGGGTAGCCGTAGGTTTTGATGATTTCTCTGGTCCGAATCTGATTTGAACTGTCTACGCGGTTTTGATATTTCCAAAGCGTTCTGTTCAGATTTTCCTTGCTATTAAAAGCCGCCATGAGACTGTCGGCCAGTTTTTTGTTTTTGTGAATTTCTGAAATATAAGACCGGTAGCGCTGGTCGAGCACAAACATGCTATCCAGTTCGCGCTTGAGCGGTTCATTAATCTGGCCATAACTCACCAAAGGTCCCGCACAGAGTAGCAAAAAAAGACATTTTTTCATAAAGTAATGCGTGATTCGCTGCATTTTACACATTGTGGAACAGATTGACAACGCATTTTGGTTAATTTAGTACGTTATTAACCGGCTCAACTTATGCGTCTTTGCGCTTTTCTCTGTATTTCTTTTACGCTTTGTCTTCAAACGTTCCTTTTTGCCCAATCGCCCAAACGGCCCCTCACGCACGCCGATTATGATCGCTGGCAAACCGTCCGCTCCGAAAAGCATTCCGGCAATGGCCAGTGGATCACCTACCAGATTGACCCCCAGGAAGGCGATGGCGTTCTGGAATTGATTCGGGTAGGAAAAAGTGAATCCGTTCCATCCACCGAAAAACCGGCCAATCAACTGGAAGCGAAAGCCGGGCCAAACGCACCGGTGGATGTTAGTCCGTTGGACCTGTCAAAAACAATACGGACTAAAGGCCGTAAATACGTATTTGCGCGGGGTTATCTGGCGCAATTCACACCCGACAGCCGGTTTCTGGTGATGCGGTTAAAAGCGCCTTTTAAACTCACGCGGGAAGCTAAAAAGAAAAAGGTCCGGGCCGACCAGCTCCCGAAAGACAGTCTGGTGGTGTTCAACCTCGAAACCGGCAGCCGCATCGGTTTTGCCAACGTCAAGTCGTACGTACTTCCGAAAGAAAGCGGTTCGTGGGCGGCAATTTTGCAGGAACATCAGGACGTAAAAGGCATCAGGAAAGACTCGACGACCGCCAAACCGGCAAGCCATGGCCGGGCTTCGACGTCCGCAAAAAAGCTGAAAGGCGACGATCTGATTCTGCTCAATCTGGAAACCGGCGCGACGCAATCATTCCGGTATGTGACCTACGTGGCGGTTTCTGACAACGGCAATACGATTTTTTACAACAAGGAAGCCGTCAACGACACCCTGAAAAAAGCCGGTGTGTTTGTGTTTGATACCCGAAAGCAAAACGAAATGCTGGTCGATACCAGCTCGAAGCGCAAGGTGTACAAAGGCCTGGCGGTTGATAAAACCGGCTCCCAACTGGCCTGGATGGCCACCGCCGACAGTGCAGAAGCGGATGTCAGAGCTTACGCCCTGTATTACAAAAACCTCGCTCCCGCCCTGCCCGTTTCGTCCCGGAAAAAGAAAAAGAACGGCTCGGCTCCCACCTTCGCGGAGCGGAGTGCGACGGGCCCGATCGTGCTGGCCGACACGCTCACCAAAGCCTATCCCAAAGGCTGGAATGTGAACGAATACCGCACGCCAACGTTTTCGGACGATGGCCGGCGGCTGTATTTCGCGACCTCGATTTTACCGCCTAAACCCATCAAGGATTCGACGGTGCTGGATGAGGAGCGGGTGAAAGTGGACGTCTGGAGCTGGAACGATCCCACCATTCAGCCCATGCAGCTGAAGCAATTGAAGCAGGAAAAAGAACGCGGTTTTCTGGCGGTTTGCGATTTGACAACGGGCGGGATTACGCAACTGGGAAACCGGGATATGCCCAACGTTCAGGTTGACACCAAATTCGATCATCCGTACTGGCTGGGACTGAGCAATTTGCCGTATCAGATCAACAGCATGTGGGACCCCGGCCAAACGGATTTGTACCTGATCAACGCCAAAACCGGTCAGAAAAAACAGATTGCCAACGACGCCCGGGTGTCGTACGCCCAATTGTCGCCGGGCGGGAAATACGCCTGGTGGTACGACGAACGCGATTCGCTCTGGCGGGCGTGGTCGGTGGCGGAAGGCAAACGGATCGACCTGACGCGCGGCATTCCGGTCCGGTTTTTCGACGAAGAACACGATACCCCCGACCTGCCCGGCAGTTACGGGGCTGCTGGCTGGACCAAAGACGACCGGTATGTGCTGATTTACGACCGCTTCGACCTCTGGCGCATCGACCCGACGGGGCAGGAAAAACCGGTCAATCTGACGGCGGGCTACGGACGGAAAAACCGCATCCGGCTTCGTCGCGCGAACCTGGATTGGGACGAAAAGTATGTTTCCCTGACCGGCGATTTATGGCTGACCGGTTTTTGGGAAAGCACTAAATCAACCGGAATTCTGAAGAAGCCCATGGCCGGTCCGGCGGCCGAACCGGTCATTCTAACCAAAGGGGAGTACAAATTTGCCGGTTTGTCGAAAGCGAAAAAAGGGCCGACGCTGACGTTTCAGAAAGGCAACTTCCGGGAGTCCAATAACCTGTACCTGACCGACACGACCTTTGCCGAACCGCAGCAACTGACCCGCATCAATCCGCAGCAGGACAGCGTTCGCTGGGGCAACGTCGAGCTGGTTCACTGGATTGGCAACAACGGAACTCGGCTGGAAGGCTTACTGTATAAACCCGACGATTTCGACCCGAAGAAGAAATACCCGATGCTGGTGTATTATTACGAGCGCAATGCCGAAACGCTGAACGATTACAAGGCTCCGGCCCCCAGCCGTTCCACCATCAACATGGCGTATTGCGTGTCAAACGGGTATCTGGTGTTTGTTCCCGACATTGTCTACACCACCGGAATGCCGGGCCAGAACGCCTACGACTGCATTGTGCCGGGCGTACTGAATCTGATTGAAAAAGGGTTCGTGGACCGCGACCGCATCGGTTTACAGGGGCAAAGCTGGGGCGGTTACCAAACGGCTTTCCTGGTCACCAAAACCAATCTGTTCAAAGCCGCCATGGCCGGCGCGCCGGTGGTCAACATGACGAGTGCCTACGGCGGGATTCGCTGGGGAACGGGCATGAGCCGGATGTTCCAGTACGAAAAAACGCAAAGCCGCATCGGCGGAACGCTCTGGGACAAGCCGATGAATTACCTCGAAAGCTCTCCGCTTTTTTACGCCAACCGCATCCAGACCCCGCTGTTGCTGATGGCGAACGATCAGGATGGCGCGGTGCCCTGGTACCAAAGCATCGAGTTTTATTCGGCGCTCCGGCGGTTGAGCAAACCGGCCTGGCTGCTGGTGTACAACGGCGAAGACCACAACCTGACCCAACGGCACAACGCCAAAGACCTCAGCATCCGGATGTATCAGTTTTTCGATCACTACCTCAAAGAAGCTCCGCTGCCCGCCTGGATGAAAGACGGCCGGTCGGCGGTGGAAAAGGAACTGGGCGTAATGAAATATTGACGATGGGAACACGGATTTGGCGGATTGAACGGATTTTCACGGATAAATTGGATAAAAAATCAGTTTTAATCCATTCAATCCGTCCAATCCTCGTTCCCATTTACTGAATCACTTCGCCCCGGATCGTCAGCACGTTCGTACCGCCTTCGGCGTTGGATTCAACGGTGACGGTTTTGTTGAAAGTGCCCACGGAAGCGGCATTAAAAGTGGCTTTGATCATTCCGGCTTTTCCGGGCAGAATGGCTTCCTTCGGATACTCGACACCCGTGCAGCCGCAGGAGCCGCGCGCACTGCTGATGACCAGCGGAATACCGCCATTGTTCACAAAGGAAAATTCGGCCACAACGGGTTTACTCCGCTGAATTTTACCGAAATCGTGGGTAGTTTCATCCCACTTAAAAACGGCGGCTACCGAATGAGCAATCAGGACGCTGGCCGCAACCAGCCACAGGCAGGAGGCAATAATCAGAACGCGTTTCATGAGGTTTGCGTGTAAAGGTGACTACTTGATTTATCAACGTTACAAAAGTACCGGCCCCAGCAACAGCCCGGTGTTAACGGGTAGCGAATGGTTGTTAACGAGATGTTAATGAGTTGATTTTTAACCGCCGAAAGCCGACTTTTGGATTTCAGTCCTCTTTTTTCAGGAAACCTCCAGCGAGCATGTCCCGACGCGTTTTCCGCATCCTGATTATTTTGTCGGTTATTTCGATCATCGGCATCATCACCGTTCAAATTGTGTGGGTGCGCAAGGCGTATGCGTTACGGGAACGCCAGTTCCGGCAAACGGCTTTCATCGCCCTGCAGGACGTGGCCAATCAGGTGGGCCGGCTCAATGGAATCACCCAAAGCTATACGGCCGTTACCCAGCTTTCGCCGGATTATTTCATCGTCAATACCGACTCGCCCGTCGATCCGGGCATCCTGGAACACTACATTCAGAATTCCCTGCGCAACCACCACCTGATTACGGATTTTGAATACGGTATTTACAATTGCGAAAGCGACCGGATGATTTACGGGGCTTTCGTGAGCCTGAACGCCAATCCGGAGACGGTCCAGGCCAGCCGGAATCTGCCCAAATTCTCGCGCAGTCCGTATTATTTCGGCATTCATTTTCCGAGCCAGACCAGTTTTATCGCCGGTCATCTGGACGGCTGGATTGCCTCCTCGGCCGCGGTTTTGCTCGTTGTTCTTTTCTTTGGCTACACGCTGGTGGTGGTCCTGCGGCAGCGCAAGCTGACCGAAGTGCAGCGCGATTTTATCAACAACATCACCCACGAACTGCAAACGCCCGTTGCCACCCTGCGCATTGCCGCCGACGTGCTCCAGTCGGATTCGATCTTCAGCCAGCCCGAACGGCACCGCCAGTACGTTCGTGTCGTGCAGGAAGAGAGCCTCCGGCTTCAGAAGCAGGTCAGCAACGTGCTGCAACTGTCGCGCTCCGAACGGATGCAGTTCACGATCAACGCCACGGAAGTCGACCTGCATGAACTGCTGACGGAAGCGGCCACGGTTTTTCATCCGCACGTTACCCTGGAACTCCGGGCCGAAAACGCCGTCATCCGGGCGGATCGGTATCACCTGGAAAACGTCATCAACAACCTGATCGACAACGCTTTGAAATACAATACAGCGGTTCCGCACATTCTGGTGCAAACCCGAAACGAGGGAAACCGGCTGCTTTGGTCGGTCCAGGACAACGGCATTGGAATTGCCCGGGAACACCATCAGGTCGTTTTCAATCAGTTTTATCGTGTACCAACCGGAAACGTTCACGCGGTGAAAGGATTTGGACTGGGTTTGTATTACGTCTGGAAAGTAATCAAGGCCCACCGCTGGCAAATCGTGCTCGAAAGTATTCCCGGAGTCGGTAGCATTTTTACGGTGAAAGTCGGGGAAACGAAGAAAACCGCCTTCCTAAACTTCTGAATACGCGATGAAACCCCTTCTGCTGTACGTTGAGGATGATGTAAACCTGAGCTTTGTCACGAAAGACAACCTTGAATTAGCACAGTTTCAGGTGGTTCATTGCACAAACGGCCTCGATGCCTGGCGGTGTTTTGAACGCCAGCCGTTCGATCTGTGCATCCTGGATGTGATGTTGCCCCAATCCGACGGCTTTACGCTGGCCCGGCAGATTCGACAGATCGACGCCGAGATTCCCATGCTGTTTCTGAGTGCACGGGCCGACAAGGACGACCGTTTGCAGGGGCTTCGGCTGGGGGCCGACGATTACATGACCAAACCCTTCAGCATTGAAGAACTGATTCTGAAAATCAACGTCTTTCTCCGCCGGCGTAAGCCACCGGTTTCCGCCGGTTCGTGCCAAACCATCGGCTTGTACCAGTTCAACTTCCAGAATCTGACGCTGGAAAAAGATGGCCAGCTCCAGACCCTGACCCACCGCGAAGCCGAAGTGCTGCACTACCTGATGAAGCGTCCGAACACCTTGATCCGGCGCGATGAAATCCTGAAAACCATCTGGGGCGATGACGATTATTTTATGGGTCGCAGTTTAGACGTCTTCATCTCCCGGCTCCGGAAACGACTCGGTCACGACCCTTCCATTCGAATTGAAAATCTACACGGAATCGGCTTTCGTTTTTTGTTTTAACGCTGAAATAAACTTTACGTTAACTGGAAAGCCGCTTACTAAAATTGCGGCTTTCGGCTATATTTGCGTAATATCCAAAGATATAACCCTTCTATTAGCAGTATGAAAAAACAGAGTTTGGTTGCCCTTGCCACTTTATTGACAACGGGGGTATTCGCCCAGCAGGACCCCATCCAGTTTACCGCCAAAGGCATTGTTGTGCTGTCAGACGCCGACATGGCAGCTTCGGCCCTGGTGGATGGTAACTTGTACAAAAGTAAAACCAGCCGTGATGTGCTGACGGTGGTTAAATTTCCGCTCGACCGCAGCGGTCAGAACATCACCACTGCTCCAATCTCCAATTCATCGGCGCTGTATGACAAAGCCGCCGTGGTAACGCCGAACGGACGCTTTGCTTTCGTGTTGGAAGGCCGCGGTCAGTTGGGCGACAGCGTGGCTACGCTCAAAGGCGGGGTTAAAGATTTGCCGGCCGCTGCACGGATGTTCATTGTTGATCTGGCCCCGGCCAAACCCACCGCCAAAGTGGTTAGCGTCGGCAACCTGCCAACGGCCATCACCATCAATCCGCAGGGAAATACCCTGGCGGTGGCATCCGGCGAAGCGGGCAAAGAGATGCGTCTGATCGAAATTGACAATACCGGTACACCCAAGCGGGTGATCACGGCAGCCTCTCCGGTTCCGGGTGCGCGCATTACGGATCTGGTGTGGAGTCCGGCCGGTGATTTTATTGCCTACGTTATTGAAGACACGCAGGAAGTCGGCGTCATGAAATTTTCACTCGATGCGGCCAAAAAACCGAATATCGTTCCCCACGGTAAACCCATCAAAGTAGGTGGAATGCCCGCAACCGGCAAGTTCTCGCCCGACGGAAAATTCTTCATCGTATCTGATATCAAGAAGGGCGCCAGCGCTCAGGGAGCCGGAAAAGGCGAATTGTTCGTGGTCCAGTTCAGCACGGAGGACACCCCGGGCGAACACAAAATTGTTTCGCAAACGGCTTCGGGTGAGAGTGCGGAAGCGCTGACAATCAGCCCCGACGGTTCGATGGTCATTGTAGCAAACGCGGGCCAGTCGTACCAGCCTTTCGGCAATGCCGGGGCCGGAAAAAGCTCCTTATCCGTTTATTCACTTGACAAAGAAGGCAAATTAGCCCTGGCAAACGAGTATCCGTTTGAAGGAATTATGCCCCAAAGTGTGGAGTTCGATAAAAGCGGAAATGCCATTGCGGTGGCGGTTTCCGAATTCCTCGACTATGGCGACCGCACTGGTGCCATCGAATTCTGGAAAGTGACCAAAGGCGACAAACCGGCGCTGGAAAAAATGCCGGGCAAAATCAACGTAGCCCGCGGCAGTCACACCGTACGCGTTTATTAGTTAAGAGTTGGGAGTTAAGAGTTAAAAAAGAGTGCGCCAGCTAACTCATAACTCTTAACTCCTAATTCTACACCCTTTCCCAGCGGAATTGCTTTTTCACTTTCTTCTGTTTGCCATCGCCTTTTTCCGGTTTCGATCCTTTGCGGTCGCTGGCCATGGAAGCTCGCGCGCCCTCGCCTTTGCGGTTCGACAGCCACCAGGTCGGGCTGTGCATGGTTCCGAAAAAGGTTCCGCGGTAGGTGCGGCCACCGTGGGGATGTTCCATCCGAACGTGGCAACTCTTGATTGGGCAGTTTGAAGCCATACAACCCGTCAGCAACCATCCACTAACTAAGCTTACCCACAATCCCCGGCGTTGTTTCATTTCGGTATTCGTATCAAGCAGAAGGGATGAAAATAGAAAAAGTTTTGCTCTTTTTCCAATTTCATCCCTTCTGCTTTTCGTGGTCAACTATCTCCCAAAAGCCAATTCATACCCGGCGCTTACCAAATATTCAGCTACTCGCGGCCGAACTACCCAATAAACTCCATTGTCCCCGCGCAAAATCCAGTGATCACTTCCCTTCACATAACGATTATTAGCGCAATCAATCGCCTGCATTAATGTTTTAAATTCGGATTGACGTGCTTCTTTCAACATCTCAGCAAGTCGTGGAAACGCCACGTTCCGCCTTAACCGTAGAGTAATGGTTGAATCTCGAGAGTACATACACGTAAATAGAACAGTGCAAAAAATGATAAGTTACGTGCACAAATCAGGCCAGATATTAATCATTTGTAACCGTTTAGTAAAATAAGGCAATATTACTTAATTATTCGAATCGTCGACCTACCAAAAACTAACATTTTACTTAACGCATTCTCCTACAGTATCTTACTTATTGAAATATGAATATGTTGGTAAATCTACGGATGCGAGTGTAGAAAGACTTCCACAGGCATTACCGTCTGTTTCTTCTGCTCCCCAATCCGTAATAAAATATGAAACTTGATCAATTTTTCAGCGAACTCTGTATAACCTGCTTATTTTCAAATCATTACCCATTGAGATTAGTCATTACTCCGCCGTTTATTTGTAACTGGTACGGCTTTTGGCTCTACTTGAGGTGAACCAACGTTTCAAACTCACCATGATAAAACACAGCCAATCTTTAAATTTTTTCAAGATCAGAGCGGTGGCACTCGTATTAGCCGGAAGTATTCTTGCAGCTAATACCATGACAGGATGTAAATCAATTAGGAAGAATACGAATAATACCCAGCGCGGGGCCATGATTGGGGCCGGTGCTGGTGCCGTAGCCGGCGGGTTAATCGGCCGGAGGTCGGGCAACACGGCCATCGGTGCCATTCTGGGTGCCACAGTGGGTGGTGCCGGTGGCGCTTTGATTGGCCGGCGAATGGATAAGCAGGCCGAAGAGCTGCGCCGGAGTCTCGAAAACGCCCGGATCGAACGAGTCGGCGAAGGAATCAGGATCACATTCGATTCCGATTTGTTGTTTGACGTCGATCAGTACAACCTGAAGTCTGCCAACCGGCAAAACATCGAAAAACTAGCCGAAACTCTGAAAAAGTACGAAGATACCGAAGTACTGATCGAAGGTCACGCCGATAATACCGGTTCTGATAAACACAACCTCCAGCTCTCGGAACGCCGGGCCAAAACGGTAGCTAAACTGTTGCAATCCGAAGGAATCAAAGGGAATCGATTGACGGAGAAAGGCTACGGCGAAAGCCAGCCTATTGCTGACAACGGCAGTGTATCGGGCCGTCAGCAGAACCGCCGGGTTGAAGTGGCCATTTTTGCCAACGAAAAATTGAGAAAAGCCGCCGAACGCGGAACCATTGGAAATATAAATAGTTAAGTTCTTACCCTTGCCCAACCAAGGGGAGTTGTCATGTTTATTAGTATTCACTGATCATTAAAAAACGTTATGGAAGTAGGAAACACAAACAGCGAAATTCTGGACCGACTGAATACGCTTTTGACGCGGACACGCGACGGCGAACGGGGCTATCAGGAAGCCGCTGAAAACGTAAAAGACGCGGAGTTAAAGAGTTTATTTCTGGCTCAGTCCCGGCAACGAGGAGAATATGCGCTCGAAATTGACCGCGAAATCCGCACACTGGGCGGTGATCCGGAAAACAGCACAAGTCTGGCGGCCGATCTGCACCGCGCCTGGATAAATATCAAAACTTCTTTTACAGGAAACGACGATAAAGCCGTAGTGGAAGAATGCAAACGCGGTGACGGTCAGGCTCTGGACGACTATCAGGAAATTCTGCAAAGCACCAGTTTGCCCGCCAGTACCCGCGAATTGTTACTCCGGCAAAAAGAACGGATCGATTCGGCCCACGCGTCGATGTCGCGGCTGGCTCAGGTAGTTTAGGTACGTATTCTCATTTTAGGGCTGAAGAAGTCCCGGATTCAGTTGAATCCGGGACTTTTTTTTGTATACAAAAACAATCCAAATCATTGAATTGTTGAATTAGTAGCCGGTTTACTCCTGCCAGAATTGACTGAAACCCATTTTAAAATCCTATCAACACTGACAGTAATACTGAAACCAAAGTACCCCGGTAACTCATTTTTTATATGGAAAACATACATACTGTAGAAAACCCTGAAGAGATTCGATCCAGACCAGGGAAACCGTACCCTTTAGGCGCAACCTGGGATAGTGAAGGGGTTAATTTTGCCCTTTTTAGCGAACATGCCACCGGCGTCACCTTGTGTTTATTCGACACGGACGATCCAACGAAAGAAACCATCTGTATTCCGCTGACGGAACGCACGGAGCACGTCTGGCACATTTATCTGGACGCCATTCAGCCCGGACAATTATACGGTTACCGGGTTGATGGACCTTTTGAACCATCGCAGGGCTTCTTGTTCAACCCCAAAAAATTACTCCTGGACCCCTACGCCAAAGCCATTAGCGGGCCCATTGAAAGCCATATCGCGCAGTTGGGATTCGATCCTGATAATCAGGATGAAAACCGGTATTCGGAACCTCAGCCAGATGACAGTGCCCCCTTTGTTCCCAAGTCGGTGGTGATCGATTCCACTTTTGATTGGGAAGATGACCAGCGACCGGATATTCCGCTAAACCGTACTATCTTTTACGAATTACACGTGAAGGGGTTTACGAAGCAACACCCTGATCTGCCCAAAAAGATTCGGGGAACGTATGCCGGTTTGGGCAGCTCTGAAGTGACGGATTACCTGAAATCGCTGGGCATTACAACGGTCGAACTGATGCCCATTCACCAGTTTACGAGTGAAACCTACTGGGGGTATAATTCCATCGGTTATTTTGCGCCCCACAGCGAATATGCCTCCAAAGGGACCATCGGCCATGCGGTCAACGAATTCAAGGAAATGGTGAAAGCGTTGCATAAAGCCGGTATCGAGGTGGTTCTGGATGTGGTTTATAACCATACGGCAGAAGGCAATCAGCACGGGCCGACACTCTCCTTCCGGGGCATCGACAATCCGGCTTATTACTGGCTGGTTGAAGGAAATGAAACCTTTTATATGGACTATACCGGCACAGGCAATACCCTGAATATGAGCCATCCGCGCACACTTCAGTTGGTGATGGATAGCCTGCGGTATTGGGTAACGGAGATGCACGTCGATGGATTCCGGTTCGACCTGGCTACGGCACTGGCGCATAGCCTGAATGCCGCCGGTCAGTTGTCGTCATTTCTGGAAACCATCCAGCAGGACCCGGTTTTGTCGCAGGTAAAACTGATTGCCGAACCCTGGGACGTCCAGTCGTATCACGTCGGAAATTTTCCGGTAAACTGGTCGGAGTGGAACGGGAAATACCGGGATAGTGTACGATCGTACTGGAAAGGCGATACCGGTTTGGCGGGCGAATTAGCCGCGCGCATTCTGGGGAGTCCGGATCTGTATAACGATGGTCGTCAGCCCGCCAACAGCATCAACCTGATCACGGCTCATGACGGTTTTACGCTCAACGACTTGGTCAGTTATAACGACAAACATAACGAGGCTAACGGCGAGAATAACATGGACGGCACCAACGATAACCGGAGCTGGAACATGGGTGCCGAAGGCCCTACCGACGACGAAACGATTGTTCGGGCGCGCGAACAGCAAAAGCGAAACTTTCTGGCGACGCTGTTTTTGAGTCAGGGAACGCCGATGATCGTGATGGGCGACGAATACGGTCGTACGCAGCAGGGAAATAACAACGCTTACAGTCAGGATAACGAAATCAGCTGGTTCGATTGGGAGTGGACGACCGAACAACAGGCCTTATTTGATTTTACCCGGCAACTCATTGCGCTACGGCAGGCGATGCCGCTGTTGCGCCGACGGAAATTTTACAGCCAGGAAGAATTCGTCTGGATCCGCGTCGATGGTAAACCCATGACTGATGTGAACTGGAACGACGGCATAACCCGCTGCCTCGGCTTGTTGATCGACGGAACGAAAGTTGACGAACAGGACGAAAACGGCGAAGCGATCGGCGAAGGGCATTTGTTTATCTTGTTGAACGCTTTCTGGGAGACATTGCCCTTCAAACTTCCCAAAATTGGCCGCAAACACACCTGGCAGGTTCTGGTCAATACCGATCTGGATGCCCAGGTTCCTTACGAAGTTTCTGCCCGCGAGCCTTTTGAAATCAAAGGGCGCTCGGTGGTTCTGTTTAAATTAAAAGAATGATGACTGCGGGACGATGGACGATAGCGTGTAGTCATCGTTCATCGTCCCACGTTCATTATTCCTGCCTGAATTTCCACACTTTTTCCTCAACCGGCGCCTGCTGAATGCATTCATACAGCTCGGTGTCGTTTTTAAAACGTAGCTGGTGCAGTTGATAAGCTTCTACTTCGATCGTAAACTCCGGCGAATCGAAGGGCCACGGGTCTACCCCTACGGACTCATCGGAACGCTGATAGATGTAGTAGGAAATCCCATCGGGGCCGGGACTGATTTCCAGCCGGCGGCCGTTTTCGGGCAGGTGGCCCTGACACAGTATGAGGGACAAAGCATCACACCACTGCACAAATGCATACGCAAAGTCGACCTCTTTCCTGTCGAGTTTCATTTGCTTTATCCATTGTTTCTGATTCTGCTGCTGGTCATCGAGAAAGCGCGCCAATTCTTCATTTTTATGAGCCAGCGCACTGTATAAAAAAGTAGCGTGGAGGGATACCATCAGCGCATTCCAGCGGCTTTTTTCCAGCGCAATTTCAATCATCCGTTTGGCTTGCCCCACGGAATATTCTTCAATTCGAAAATCCATTGGGGCTCCCGCACTCGTGAGGTGGTTTGTGTCTTCCCACGGCTCCTGACCATCGTCATGCTCCGTGAGAGCAACGAGCGTTTCAATCCATCGTTTGGATCTTTTAGCGGGATCCCAGTGCATGGCAATTTTCACAGCTAAAAGGCCATGTGCCTGCTGGTGAATCAGTTCCCAACCGAAATCTTTATTTTTTACGATCATAAGTATGCAACCATCCGGTCCATTACGCAAAAATGCCGACCTGATAAGCCGGCATTTTCGCTCACTACTATCAATTTTTCAGCGATTTTCCACCACTTTATTTTCTCCTTCGCGATACGTGTCACCGGTCAAAGCCGCACGCGCCATTTCAAAAAGCCGGATCATGCGGCTGGACGTCGAATCCCAGTATTCAGCGGTTTCGGTATGCACTTTCAGAATGGAAAGCGACGGATCATCTTTGCCATCGGGGAACCACGGTTTGGCCATGGGTGACCACAATTCCTCCACTTTGGCGCGGTCCTGAAGTTCTTCTGCCGTTCCGCTCACCGATACATACGATGCGTCCGGTGCATTGGCAAAGGCGACATTTACCTTATAATTTTTGCTGATCTGATCGGTTTTTGGGGAGTTTTCCTTCGTCAGAAACCACAGATCGCCATTCTCGTCCACCTGCATAACGGCCATTGGACGACTCACCAGGTTTCCCTGTTCGTCCTGTGTGGTTAACATACCAACCCGAATGTCGTTGATTAGCTTGCTAACTTTTTCCATGCCCGCATTCCGTTCTTCTAATGTTGCCATAATTCGATTTGTTAAACTAAAATTAGAAAGCCGATCGTCTTTAGGGTTAGCTAAATACAACCGGCCATTCACTTTTGAATATTTATAGACGGTGCCGATTACCGGTCCAAGGTCTTCATCCGTAGGGCTTTCTTAAGTGACTGACACAGGTTCTATATAGCCAGTTCAAGAGAGCACTTTACACCCGAAATTCGCAGATAGTTTCACGCGTCAGATTACTCTTTATCAGCCGAATCATTTTTCCACACACGATTCCGATGACACGTTCACTGATTGAATTTCCCGGTGACCGATGGCCCAGCCGGTTTTTATACCAGCACCGTTCTGATACACAGCCCGTCAACCAATTGATCGACAGACTAGTTGTAAATCATTTCCTGACGGCCTAACGCATTAAATAAAGTACGCGACATTTCGGATTCGCTGTCGGGACGAAGTGTCATTTCCAGAATAGCCATACACACCCGGATACACTGGCGACACGTCGACGCGATCTGACATGCCCGTTCAGCACTCATGCGTTCGCACTCTTCGGCGCATTTTTCACACACTTCAATACAGGTTCGGGCCAGCAGCCGCGTGTTTTCAGAACCGCGGACGTACAGGACGGCCACCTGACGGCACAAATCAGCGCAATCCAGACTCAAAAAAATACAGCGGTACAATTCTTCAATATCCTGTTGCCGCGAACATTCCGTCGCGTATTCATCACAGGTGGTGGCGCAGGCAACCAGTGTGTCGTAAATGTTTTTTTTCCAGATCATAACGGGTACACTTTCTCGGGTTAGTTATTCATAAAAAGTGGCTGAAAACCGCCACACGTGGCCTGTTCAACTATAAGCGGTTCCTCGGGATTCAACAAACCGCTGGCGCGCCCAGACCCGCGCTTCATTGATACTGGCTGAAATGACTTCTTTCTTGTCAGGGCCACCCTGTTCTAAAAGTGAATTGGCAATTTCGATGGCCTTTTCACGAACACTGGGAGGGAGCGAACGCATCGCTGCGGGAAAATGAGTTTGATTCCAGACCATGTTCTTGTTTCGCTTGTTGATGCCAATCCTATTGAGATAATTATGCCATTTTATTCCACCAGAAGCTCATCAATTTCAGAATAGCTATAGAACTATCAATCAGTATCTTACACCAAAGTTATCTCGGTAAAACACAACACCGGCGCATGTGGATGGAATCGATTTGTAGAAATCAACTTCCTCACTGTAGAACTATTTCCACAATGAAATTCGCAAAAAAATGGTCCCGGAAAATTCCGGGACCAGCCAGTGATTTTGAATTTAAGCAATGAATTATTTGGGGAAAATTAATCGAAATGTTGTCCCTACTCCTTCCTGACTTTCCACTTCGATAGACCCCCGGTGACTATTGATAATATTTTGAGTGGTGGTTAGCCCCAGCCCCATACCGCCCTGTTTTCCGGTAAAAAACGGATCAAAAAGACGCTGGCGGTTCGCTTCCGAAATTCCCGACCCATTGTCTTCCACACAAACCATTATAGCTCGCTCGTTGATCGGAATGGTTTTCACCGTCAATACCCCCGAAAACTCCTTCATGGCCTCAACAGCGTTGATCAGGATGTTTAGTAAGGCGGTTTTGAACTGTTCTTTGTCGAGGGGAACTTCGCAATCTTCCGTGGTAAAATCGGTTACCAATTTCATTCCTTTCAACTGCAACCGGTCATGAACCAGATACAGGGTTTCCCGTACGGCGTCATTCAGATTGTGCGAAGTCAATTCCAGATCACGTGGCTTCGATGAATTGAGCATTTCAGTAATCAGCTGACCAATCCGTTCGGCATTTCGGCGTATAATATTGAGATACAGCGTCAAACCCGGATCATCCGCTGGTAAATCTTCCTTAAGCTGCTCGAGGGCCAGGTGCAGATTCGTCAAAGGATTTCGCACTTCGTGGGCAATACTGCGGGCGATCTGGCCCGTCATACTCAGTTTTTCAGCAATCAACAGATCCCGCTGCGCCTTCTTTTGCTGCGTTACATCGCGAACAATGGCCTGATACCAGTTGGTCACCCCGCCCTTGTCGGGTATGGCCACCACCGAAAGCAGGCAATCGATCTTTTTGCGGTCTTTACTGACCAGCACGATCTCCGTATCTTTAACCTGCTCCGAACCGTCGATTTGCTGACGCAACTGGTCGTAGACTTCCGTTTTGTCAAACAGTTCGCGGACGTCCATCTTCTGCAATTCTTCGTTTGAATACCCCGTCAGTTTTTCCAGCGAAGGATTTATTTCCTGAAATTCAAAATTGCGGTCAGTCACAAAAATGGCATCGATCGAGCGCTCGAATAACGAACGGTATTTATTTTCTTTTTCGGCCAGTTCGCCCACTACGTTAGCCTGCCGCAGGGCGTAGCGAATACTCCGGCCGAGCAGCTGGGCATCGATCCGGCCTTTCACCAGGTAATCGGCAGCTCCCAGCTTCAAGGCCGAATAATCGACCTCCAGATCGTCCTGACCCGTCAGCAGGATCATGGGCGTCTGGCAACCGGCTTTAAAAGCTTCATGAATCAGCTCGATACCGGTCCGTTCGCCCAACCGGTAATCGACCAGATAAACGTCGTAGGCATTGCGGTAAATATTTTCTAAAGCCGAGTCAAAATCACTGACCCAATCGAGGTGAATATTGGCATTATCGCGGGTGGAGACCAACGATTTTGTCAGGACAAAATCATCTTCATCATCCTCAACCAACAGAACCCGGATAGGCTTTTCCGATAGTTCATCGGGCTGAGTCATCAGGTAAGGAAACGGTGTCAATCCAGTATTTTTTTATAGTGTTTGTAATATCCAGTAACGTACTGAAATCGAACGGCTTGGAAATGTAGGAACTCACGCCCAAATCGTAAGTTCTCAGGATGTCTTCTTCGGCCGTCGAAGTCGTCAATACAACGACGGGAATTTGCCGGAATTGCTCATTAGCTTTGATTTCCCGAAGGGCCTGAATGCCGTTTTTCCGCGGCATATTCAAATCCAATATGATCAGACTGGGGCGCATAACCGATTCATAGGGAGAACGTTGATAGAGGTAATCCATCAGATCCTCTCCATCTTCCACAAAATGCAACTCTGATGTCAGGTTGCATTCCCGGAAAGCCTGCTCGATCAGCATGCGGTCATCCGCATCGTCGTCAGCAATCAGTATACTGGTATTAAATTGCTTATTTGTCATTTTAGTGGATATATTGACATCAACACTTTCCCGTATTACTCACTAAAGACAAAGTTAGAAGTACTCTCCTTGTTAATAGGAACAAGTTTGCCTGGAAGGTGTTTTTTTAATTCGATAAATTTTACTCACCATCTTCTACAGTTTGAGTATTAACTTCCACAAAGCCACTTGCTGCAATTGGACTACAATAGAATAAAGGCTCTCCTATGCATTATTTCAACTGACTGGTTTACAAAACATTACACCTATACCCGGGTATAATGTTTTCGATCTGGCACAGATTTATCAGCATCGTTACGGTATACCAACCTTTTTTTAATTCATGAAAAGCGCGATTGTTACCGTATTATTTTCAGCAGTGCTTGTTAGTACAATACCGGTTTTGGAAGTTTCGGCCCAGACGAAACCCCGCACCGGAATTAAAGGCGGTTTAAATGCCAGCACCCTGTATCTGAATAATGTAGATGATCGGAATGAACGGATTGGTTTTCACATCGGCGTTTTTACGCAAATACCGGTAAGCTCATTTTTTGCTATT
Source organism: Larkinella knui (assembly GCF_003858645.1). Taxonomy (GTDB): domain Bacteria; phylum Bacteroidota; class Bacteroidia; order Cytophagales; family Spirosomataceae; genus Larkinella; species Larkinella knui. The sequence continues at coordinate 406,716 of NZ_RQJP01000003.1, forward strand.
CAACCCGAACTACAGTACACGACCAAAGGTGTCTCCGCCAACTACAATATTCTGGGTGCCCGCGGAAAAAGTACATTCAAGTTGAATTATGTAGAGCTTCCGGTGTTGGCCACATTCAAGTTAGGCAATTCAGTTGATTTGCAAGTGGGTCCGTATGCTTCTTATCTCATCAATTCGAAAGTAACCTCAGACGGTGATCTGGGTTCCGATTACCGGGATATCAACCAGGACAATTTCAATAAATTCGATTACGGTATCGCCGGTGGATTGACGATTTACTTCGGTCCGGCTTTACTGGGATTACGCTATGGGCAGGGTTTACAACCCGTGGCTAAAGATGAGGCCGCCCGGTTTGTAATGAGAAAATCCAAAAATGCAGTCGGACAGATTTCGGTAGGATTTACATTTTAAACGAGATCGCTGGACCGAAAACTGGTCGGCTTGCGGTCCAGCGATCTTACTTTCACAAATGAATGTCGTAGGCTTTGAGCTTGTTGTAGAGCGTTTTCCGGTCAATGTTAAGAACCTCGGCCGCTTTCGTTTTATTGTAACCGGTTTTTTCCAGCACTTTAATGATGGCAGCCCGTTCGGCATTTTCGGAAACCGACTTGAGGTTATTGGCGGGAGTAACGGTGGAGACTGCCGAGCCGCTCTCTTCGATCATATAGCTGGGCGATATGATTTCATAAGGCAGGCAGTCCAACGTGATCATGTCGCTTTGTGACAACAAAACAGCCCGCTTGACAACGTTCTGAATTTCACGCAGGTTACCGTGCCAATAGTAGTCTTTCAGTTTATCTTTCACTTCGTCGTCAAACCCCAGCACATTCTTTTCAAGCTGGTCATTTGCCAATTCCAGAAAGTGTTCCGCAAAAAGCAGAATATCGGCTTTCCGTTCCCGCAAGGGCGCCAGATCGATCCGGAATTCGTCCAGACGGTGAAAAATATCTTCCCGAAAACGGCCCTGACGAACGGCTTCACGGAGATCTTCATTGGTGGCGACCAGAATACGGACATCCACGACAATGTCGGTGTTGCTGCCGATCCGCCGGATCTTACGCTCCTGCAAAACCCGCAGCAGTTTGATCTGGTTTTCGTACGAGAGATTACCGATTTCATCCAGGAACAGAGTGCCGCCATTGGCATACTCAAAACTACCCATTTTATCGGAAGTTGCCCCGGTAAAGGCACCTTTGGTATGTCCAAACAGCTCACTACCAGCCAATTCTTTTGATAAAGCTCCGCAGTCGATCGCAACGAATGGTTTACCCACCCGCTTACTTTTCTGATGGATGGCGTTGGCAACAAACTCTTTACCCGTTCCGGTTTCGCCGGTGATAATCACCGACATATTGGTGGGGGCAATCAAGTCGATGTGTTTCTGAAGCATTTCGGCAGCCCGGCTTTTTCCGAAGATAAACCGTTTGCCGCCGTTGATAATCGTGGCGGCTTTTGCAGTTCTGGCAACGGGTTTTACCGGACTGATTTCGGGCATTTCCTCGCCTTCATGGTCCGAAGCAGCAATAGCAACCGGCCGGGCATCAGTCCGCTGACTACGCCGGTCGAGTGCACTTTTGATGGTATAGAGAATTTCGTCCGGATAAAGCGGTTTGGTAACGTAATCATACGCACCATGCTTCACGGTCTGCACCGCCATTCGAACATCGGAATAGCCGGTGATGATGATAACAGCGGTAGTGGGGTCAAGTATTTTTATTCGGCGCAGCATTTCAAGACCATCGACATCCGGCAGCTTGAAATCGCAGATAACCAGTTCGAACGAGTCTTTACGCAGCAGAACCAAGGCGTCATCTCCTCGTTGAACAGAAGCCGTCTTATATCCTTGTTTTGACAAAAAGCGTTCTAAAAGCAGGCATATATCCGTATTATCGTCAACGATTAAGATTCTTTCCATAGAGGGACAGTTACAGTGCCCAAATACTTAATGAGGGGATAAAGTTAACTAAACTTGGATATATTGTAAAGCCTGTTCGATGGTCTTGCGATTAAAAGGTTTGCCAATAAAATAATCGGCTCCTTCCTGTGAGGCACGTTTACGCTCAGCAAGGCCATCAAAAGCACTGATCATGATCACTTTCGTGTTGGTTGTACTCATTCTGATGTGAGACAACAATTCAAAACCAACGCCATCGGGTAAACTTAAATCTAAAAATACGGCATCATAGGCCTGCTGCGCCAGCCGTTGCCGGCCTTCTTCCAGAAAATTTGCGCAGGTCGGTTGATAACCCATTCTTTTCAATAAACCGGAAAGCAAGAGACAAATATCAGCTTCGTCGTCGACGATAAGTACCCGTTTCGTATTTGTCATGTTCGATAGTACCGGCTTATACTGAGTTCCGGTTTGCCAGCCCCTCATGCTCTCCACGATTTTGTCCCGTTTTTCATCATACAAATGTTACGTCAGACTATAGTATAGATAATAATGTGCCTAACTATTACTCATGATCGTAAATACGGCTCAATAGCCTGATTTAACACTAAATTAATACGTTCGGAGGTAAAAAACATCAAATGGGGATACGCTTAAACCCGAAAAATATTTTCCGGTTTGGGTAGAAAGATGTTTTTTTTCTACACTTATTTCTACAACTGTGGATAATATTCTACACTATCCGAAACGTACGTATGAATTCACTAATCAACAAGCAATCATTTTTTCGAGGAATGGTACCAATATATCAGCTTTTTTTGTATTTTTTCAGGATAGTACAACAAGTTTGGCCCGTTTGGCATAACATTTTCATAGAAAGAGTCAGAAGCATACACTTGCTTTGTCGTTTTTACACTTAACCGATTGCTATGGGAAACTTACTTTACACAGTTGCAGTAATATTAATTATTATTTGGGCTTTAGGTTTTTTTGGCATACTCGGGACAGGAATAGCAGGTAGTAACCTGATTCACATATTATTAGTCATTGCAATCATTGCAATCCTGCTCCGCGTGATTCGCGGAAGAGGAGTCTGACATACGCACATCATTTAAAAGCGCCGTTGACCCAACAGTCAAACGAAACATAGACACCATCGCTACGATAACTAGTCCGGCGATACGTTTAGGTTTAGGTGGTTTCATTTTAGGTTAAGTACAAGTTACGGTGGGTACGGAATCCCTGCACCAGATTTGAGTGCAGGGATTTTTTGTGCTTAAACCAGGCCAGCAAGCAGCGTGACTACGGTGGCTTTTACAGCTTGATGGGTGAAGGACACCGCCCGGACACTGGCGCAGAAAGCAGATTGATTCTACAGTATGTAGAAATTATTCCTCACCGTCCCACCGGTTTGCTTTTTTGAAAGAGGAGAAAGTAAAAAATAAATAGTACTGTCTATCAAGAGGTTACCTCTTCTTTTTAACAGCCTATGCCGAGTGTGGTACGAATTTTTCTATATACGTCCTGTATCCGCCGTGAGCGGTAATTATTCACTTAAACCGTTTGAAAGGTTATGAAACCGAATTTCAGTGGTCTACTAGTTGCTATTTTGACAGGAGCAGCCCTGGGTCTTTTACTGGCACCGCGTAGTGGAAAAGATACCCGTAAAAAAATTACCAATGATTCCGATAAATTCCTGAAAGATTTGCAGGATACCATCACCAATGGATTCAATAGCATCCGGAATCAGTATGATGATGCAAAAGACAACCTGACTTCAAAATACAACGATGCAGTTGACACGGTAGCATCCCGGTCAAAAGGCGCTGTAGAGCGAGTTGAACGTAATTCTAAACATTAATAGCATTAATTTGCTACCTTCATAAGTCGCAAACTTAAAATTCAGGAAACACCATGAAAAGTACAAGAGATTTTCTGCTGGGATTCATCACAGGCGTAGTTGCCGGGATTTTGACAGCACCAAAAAGCGGTCAGGAAAGTCGGCAATGGATTCAGGATGAAGCCGATAAGCGCACCAAAGATCTTCAGGATCAGTGGAGCAAAGGGGTTGAGCAGGTAAAAACACAGGTTGAGCAAGTGAAGTCACAGGTCAATCAGTGGACAGGCAAGCTACAGGAAGAAGGCGAACAGAAAAAAGAGAAGTACAATGATCAGGTCGAAAATCTAGCCGACAAAGCGCACGGCAGCGTTGATGATGTAAAACAATCGATCAAAGCGGAATAACCTGACTACCCAACCGTTTGAAAGCCAGACTTTCAAGCCATTCATTTGATTTACTCAACGATATGATAAGTAGCGAAACGCCTGGTTAGCCAGCGTTTCGCTTTTTTTGTACTCAATTAATCTGCACAAATTCCCTTCAAACGAATAAATTTAAATTTTTACAGATTTTGATATTTGATAAGAAAACGGCATTTTTATAACCTGTAGGCCATTTTTTCAGTTAAATTGCATTGGCATCTGACTGAACCAGAAAATAACTAAGTATTTTTCTTTGCTTTTTTGGAGATACTTTAGTGCCGATGCTGTAAACAACTATTATATTTGCATACTAATTGTAGAAACAACATATTGAAGATATGGATCTGATTTCATTCAGGTCGCAAACAAAGACAGCCTAAGCCTGAACGGGCGGCTGTTTTTAAATGGTGTGGATATAGTCGGAAAGCTATTCGGGCAGTCTCGGATAGCTTTTTTGTTTTCAGGCATTCGTGATTTCACCGGTTTTTAACCTGTCTTTAACTTGGGTTTAATCTGCTGGTTCTACTTTTGGTCGATCAAATTTCCGCTGTAAGTCAGCTAGTTTCTTACAAAAGGGAGGTTGAACATCAGAGCTGATGTAAATTAGCTTTGAATGGTGTGGATAGGATGAAAAAAGCTACCTGAAGATATATTTCGGGTAGCTTTTTTGTTTTATTGCGTTATATATGGTATTTCGAGCCGGATTTACTCACTTCCGGGCAAGCTAGCCTATGCAATTATGAAAATTCTGGTAGTAGAAGACGAACCCAAACTCGCTTCATTCGTTAAAAAAGGCCTGGAAGAACAATCGTTTGAAGTTGATGTGGCATTCGATGGCCAGATTGGGCGGAATATGGCATTGAGTACGGGCTATGATGTCATTGTACTGGATGTAAATGTCCCAAAAATGAATGGCTACGATCTGGCGAAATCGTTGCGCGCTGAAAACATCAAGACGCCGATTCTGATGTTGACCGCCATGGGATCACTGGATAATAAAGTGGCCGGTTTTGAAGCCGGTGCCGACGATTATTTGGTTAAACCGTTTGAATTTCGGGAGTTACTGGCTCGATTGCGGGCGCTCAGCAAACGAACGATCGATACGAGCCTACAGGCCAATCTGCTGAAAGTGGCAGATCTGGAACTGGACCTGAATGAGAAAATTGCCCGGCGGGGTGGCAAGCGTATCGAATTAACGGCCAAGGAATTTGCACTGCTGGAATACCTGATGCGAAACCGGAGTCGGGTGGTTTCCCGAATCGACATCGCCGAAAAAGTGTGGGATATTCACTTCGATACCGGTACTAACGTCATTGATGTTTACGTGAATTTCCTGCGGAAGAAAGTAGATAAAGATTTTCCGGTCAAGTTAATTCACACCGTGATCGGAATGGGATATATGTTAAAAGAGGAATGATAGAACCCGGAAAGAGGACTCCTCTCCTGCCCTTTCCGGGTCTGTTTTACGGCTATGAACATCAGAACACGGCTAACTGTACTTTTTGCGCTGCTGGTTGGTTCGATCATCCTGCTGTTTTCGCTCACGATTTATTATTTATTCGATCAGTACCGTGAACGGGAGTTCTATGAGCGGCTCCGTCAGAACGCTTTTGCAACGGCACAATTGCTGGAAAATGTTGAAGTTAGCGGCATTACCGACAAGATGCTTCAACAGATTGAGCTCAATTACATGTCGTTGTATAAAGGCCACGTGACCATTTATCTGCCCGATAACCGCATTTTGCATTCGACCGACTCGAAACGGGAGATAGTTTCACTCCAGTTTCTGGAGCAGGTGCGCAATGGCAAGGAAATCTTCAAACGCAACGGAATGGTGGAAACGCTCGGCATCCGTTTTGCCGACCGCCACAACCGCATGCTGGTGGTGGTTGCTACCGCCATCGACCGCTACGGTTTCACAAAAATTGAATGGCTCCGCGATATCCTGGTGATCAGTTGGATCGTCAGCATGGGCATTGTCCTGCTGGCCGGGTGGTTTTTTGCCGGTGACGCCCTCAAACCGGTTTCTGATATCATCGACCAGGTAAAGGATATTTCGGCCACTAACATTTATGCCCGGCTGCGCGTTGGGCGACCCAAAGACGAACTCGCCAAACTGGCCGCCACCTTCAACGAAATGCTGGAACGGCTGGAACAGGCCTTCATTCTCCAGAAAAGTTTCGTTTCCCATGCCTCCCACGAGTTGCTCACGCCCTTAACCGTTATGATGGGTCAGGTCGATGTGGCCCTGATGCAACCCCGTAACGAGCTGGAATACAAACAGGCCCTCGAAAGCGTTCTGGAAGAAGGTAAAAAGATGAACAGCCTGGTTAACGGCCTGCTCGAACTGGCCCGGGTTAATGCCGATGCCGCTACACTGTCGTTCAAACCGGTTCGGATCGATGAGCTGCTCTGGCAGGGGCGTACTCGGTTGTTGCAAAAAAATGAGGAGTACCGAATCGATATTGAATACGAAAAATTACCCGGTAATGAAGAAGAGTTAATCGTTATGGGCGAAGAATCGCTCCTGCAGATGGCTTTTCAGAATTTAATCGAAAATGGATGTAAATACTCTGAAGATCATCACATTATTGTAACCTTAAATGCCGGTGATGACCAGATCAAACTGACTTTCACGGACCATGGGTATGGCATTCCGCCGGAAGATCTTCCTCATTTATTTGAGCCCTTCTTTCGCTCCGAAACGACCTCCGGCATTATCGGTCACGGTATTGGGCTGGCTTTGACGCATCGGATTGTTACCATTCACAAAGGTCAAATCCGCGTAGAGTCTGAAATAGGAAAAGGCACTACCGTTGAAGTAACGGTACCGGTCCGAAAACCGATAACTTCCGAAAAACCAGTGGTTTTCGAACTGGATGAGTGACCGGAGAGACCGATTTAACCTGTTTTTAACTTGCCATTAATTCACTTTTAACAGCATTCCATCAATTTTGATCTTTGAGTCACAATTTGATGGCGTATGGAGTCTGCTGTTTTTATATTTACTGCTGCTGGTAGCCTCGGAGTGTTTCTCTTCCGGGGTCAGACGAAATATTTCTACAGCCTTTTTCTCCATATTTTACTCATCGTTACCGCATCTTCCTGGGCTTTTCGGGCTTTATCGACGGGCGGGTTGATGCAATTTAATCTTCTGGAAAAAGCCCGGCTTTTTTTACCCGTCAACATTGATAGCTTATCCGCCTTTTTTCTGGCCGTTATCAGTCTGACCCTGCTCATGGGCATACTCTACGCCCGGGGCTATCTAAAACTGTATCGGCAGACGCGCTCCGATCTGCAATTATCGATTCATCACCTGGCACTGCTGTGGCTGCATATTTCCATGTTGCTGGTTTGCACCCTGCGCGGAGGAACAGCCTTTCTGATTGCCTGGGAACTAATGGCTGTGGCGTCGTTCGGATTGGTAGTGTTCGAAGGCGAACGCAAAGACATCCTCAAAACCGGTCTTATGTATCTGCTCCAGATCCAGATCGGTTTCGGAATGATACTGGGAGCCTTTCTGATTGCCTATTCAAACGGTCACGCTTTTGGTTTCGACAGCCTCGGGTTCTACTTCACCCACCACGAGCTGTTACCGGTTTTTCTGCTGCTATTTATTGGTTTTGGGAGTTATGCGGGGTTTGTGCCCCTGCACAACTGGCTCCCTCAATCGCAGCTGTCGGCTCCTTCCCACGTGGCAGGCATCATGTCGGGCATTCTGATTCAGATGGGTATTTACGGTATTCTACGGGTTCTAACGTATATCCATTCGGAGTTGCCCACGGTTGGCCTGATTGTTCTGGTGGTGTCTCTGCTATCAGGATTTGTGGGTATCCGGTATGCCTTTATCCAACAGGACGGCAAAAAACTACTGGCTTACAGCAGCATCACGACCACCGGAATCATTGGGATTGGAATCGGTGCCGGGCTGCTGGGAGTTGCTTTTAAATCCCCCGCGCTGGCCGCCCTGGGTTTCACCGGTGGTATTTTACACATCGTCAATCACGCCTTATCCAAGTCGATGCTCTTTTACAGCTTTGGCTCCATTTACCGCGCTACGCATACCCGGAACATCGAACAGTTGGGTGGTTTAATCAAAACGATGCCAAAAACGTCGGCCACTTTCCTGCTTGGATCCCTTGCCATTTGCGGATTGCCGCCTTTCAACGGGTTTGTTTCCGAATTCATGATTTTTATGAGTCTTATAAAAGGCATCGGCACTGAAACCGGATATCTTAACTTATCATTTTGGATCGTCCTGGTGGGCCTGACGCTCATTAGCGCCTTAACCCTGGCGGGTTTCAGGAAGTTATTCGAAACTGCCTTTCTGGGAACTCCCCGCTCCGAAGCCGCTGCGCACGCTAAAGAAGTTACCGATGACATGATTATGCCCAAGGTGCTGGCCGGAATTTTCATCCTGGCAATCGGATTGCTGCCAGGCATTTTTTTGAAACTGACCAGCAAAGTGACCGCGTTATACGTCACCGATCTGAAACCACTCGACGCTGTCGTTCCGGACCTTCTTTATTCCACCGTCATTGGAGCTATTTTGGTTGGCGTAACACTCCTGTTTCTGTGGACCCGGAATAAACCCCCAAAGCCCGTAAGGATCGACTACCAGCAACCGAATTCGTTTCATAAACCCAAAAGCGAACACTGGTTTGGCTAATTATTTTTAATTCTAATTGTACACTGTAACTACGTCCTATGCACCACGTCCCTACTACCGGCCTAAAGGGCTTGAAAGAAAACTGGCAGTCCGATTTATTATCGGGCTTTTTAGTATCGCTTATTGCACTCCCCCTATCCCTGGGGATTGCTTCTGCGAGTAATTTTCCGCCCATTATGGGTGTGATGACCGCTATAGTGGGTGGTATTATCGTCGCTTTTTTTGCGGGATCAGAGCCAACGATCAAAGGGCCGGCTGCGGGGCTTATCGTTATTGTTGCCGGTGCAGTTGAAGAACTGGGTCGCGGAAACCTTGAACTCGGCTGGAAATTGGCGTTGGGTGTTATCATCGTAGCCGGTGCGCTTCAGGTGCTGCTGGGTTTGTTGAAAGTGGCCAAGCTGGCTGATTTCTTTCCGCTAGCCGCCGTCCACGGTATGCTGGCAGCCATCGGGGTAATCATTATGTCGAAGCAGCTCCACCTGGCGGTCGGTATTTCGCCTGCCGAACTCAAAGGCAAAGAGCCGCTGGAACTCATTGAGATGGTTCCCCACAGCCTCGCTCACATGGAATGGCACGTGGCACTCATTGGTCTGGTCAGTCTGGCTATTTTATTTGGCCTTCCGATGATCAAGAATAACCTATTGAAAAAAGTCCCCCCCGCACTCATCGTGCTGATCGTATCCATTTTTATGGGCTTGGGCTTCCACCTGTCGGATGTTCATGAATATGGCAACATCAAACCCCTGGTAAATCCGGGCGAATTCAGTCTGAAAGTAAATGCTATTTTTGGTGCCTGGAGTGGCGACCTCTTGCCAATTGCCTTTAAATATCTGGCCATGTTTACACTGATCGGCAGTCTGGAATCATTGCTGACCGGTAAAGCCATCGACTTACTCGATCCATTTAAACGGAAATCCAACCTGAGTAAAGACCTGACGGCCGTAGGAATCGGAAATATGGTTTCAGCCGTACTGGGTGGGTTGCCCATGATTTCGGAAGTAGCTCGGAGTTCGGCTAACTTAACCAACGGCGGCAAAACCCGCTGGTCCAACTTCTTTCACGGTTTGTTCCTGCTCTTTTTTGTGGTCGTATTGACTCCGTTTATTAAAATGGTCCCGGTAGCTGCTCTGTCGGCCATGTTAATCGCCGTCGGTTTCCGGTTAGCCAATCCGAAGGAGTTCCGCCATATGTATCATATTGGGAAAGAACAGCTTGTTGTCTTTGTCGTAACGATCATTGCCACTTTAGCTACCGATCTATTGATCGGGATCGCCGTTGGCATTGCCGTTGAATTTCTGATTCAGGTCATTTTGGGCATGCCGGTGAAATACATGTTCAGCCCCGTAATCAGTGTAGACACCACCGGAAAATCGCACGTGATGACGGTTCGTGGCGCTGCCGTTTTCACCAATTACCTGTCCATCAAGAAGCATTTGGATCGATTACCGCTTGGCGAAGAAGTCGTTATCGACCTTGAACATGCGCTTTACGTCGACCACACGGTTATGGAAAACTTGCACAACTATAAACGGGATTATCTGTCGAACGGAGGACAGTTTACCGTTGTCAATATCGATGAGCATAAACCTTTGTCGGAACATCCCCTGGCAGCCCGTCGGAAAACCAAAGTAACTACTATGGCAACCCGTTAATTATCTGTAATTATTTAGGTTATTGAAGTTCAGACCGGTCAACTGACCGGTCTGACTTGTTTTAGTTAGTTCAGAAGTCCTTCCAGCGAGGCTGGCGAATAATTCACATTTTTCAGGGTCTTGTTGTCAGCCGTGCGATACACCAGGTATTTGCCATCCGATTCAACGTAATGACAGGCCACACCTTTAGCCTCGTAATGTTTCACCGTTGCCTCGGCTTCTTCAACCGTCAGGCAGGCTTTGCTGAGGTTCGAGCGCTGCACTTCGTCAAATAAGGCTTTGAACTTTTCGCCCAGGCCGAATTCCAGAATTGCGCCCGCCAAAACGTATTGCAAATCGCAGAGCGCATCAGCCACTTCGACCAGGTCTTTTTCAAGAATTGCGACTTCCAGCTCTTTCAATTCTTCGGCCAGCAAAGCAACCCGAAGCTGACAGCGGGTTTCGGATGGAATCTGGGGCTGCTCTAAAACCGGATGATGAAAAGTTCGGTGAAATTCGGCAACAGCGTTTAATGAATCGGGGGTCTGCACTATGATTTCAGTGATTAAAGTGATAAACTATGATTTCAGAGGTCAACGATGGCTAGAAATTATTTTTGATGAGCTTGATTGAAATCGCCAGCAAGATAATGCCGAATACCTTCCGCAAAATATTGATGCCCCCCGGCCCAATCCGGTTTTCAATCCATTCCGATGACTTCAGCACGGCATAAATCAGCACCAGGTTGATCAGGATGCCCACCAGAATATTGGCGGTTGCATATTCAGCTTTCAGTGACAGAATGGTGGTCATGGTCCCGGCTCCGGCAATGAGCGGAAAGGCGATCGGTACAATGTGTGACGAACCGGCCCCGTGGTCGTCCGCCTTGAAAATATTCCGGCCCAGAATCATTTCCAGCCCCAACAAAAAGATAATCAGCGCCCCCGCCACCGCAAATGATGACACATCGACGCCAAACAGTTTCAGGATGGATTCGCCCACAAACAGGAACGCAACCATGAGCAAAGCCGATGCCAGGGTTGCCTTTTCGGACTCGATCTTGCCCGTTTTCTTCCGAAGGTCAATGATAACCGGCAACGTGCCGATGACATCGATGACCGAAAATAAGATGAGCGTGACGGAAATAATTTCTTTGAAGTTCAGCATTCGTCCCACGAACGAAAATCCGCGATTTAGTTGATTAGAAATCCATCCTATAAAAAAGTAAACTCAGAAGCCATAGAGCCATCCTTCGGTCAATACGTACGCAAAAAGCTTTTCAACTGCTCAATTTCCCACTCCTCAATAGCCGGAAAGTTAGCAATTCGAAATGTAGTCGATTTCCAGTCGCCGTATCCATTTCCGAGGGTAATACCGCTTTTCAGGGCGTCGGCTTTCACCGCCCGAATCGCTTCTTCACGCCCGCGAACCGCAATAACCGTGTCCGATCGCTGTTCCGGTTTCTGAATGAGAAGTTCCCACCCGGTTTCATTTTCGAGAAACTGATACCAGTCCGCAGCCCGGTTTCGGATCAGTTCATCCACATCAGAAATAGGCGGAACCTGCTGCATCACCCTCATTAATAAATAGATACCTAAACCGTTCGGTGTAAACGGGGTCTGGTCTTTCGCCATATTTTCGTGAATGAACAACAGGCTATTGTAATACTGCCGGTCATGGATGATCTCCGCCTGTTTCAGGGCCTGGGGCGAATAAATCAATACCGCCAGACCCGCCGGCAAACCGAGGCACTTCTGAACCGAAGCAAACCAGACGTCTGCCAGCGACCAGTCGAATGCCAAACCGCCCAGCGACGAAACGGCATCCACCGCAATCAATCCGCTAAACTCGCGCCGGAACTGGGCCAGCGTGTCCATCCGTACCTGCGTGCCGTTCGACGTTTCATTCTGAACCACACACAACACATCGGCTTCGCCGGGCACAATCATCGGTTTGATTCGATGGGCGTATTCCATCCATTTTTTCCCGAAAGCCCCGCCGTAGGGATGCAGGCTCGTGGTAACCGTCAGCGACTGGGCAACGATTTCCCAGCATTCCGTTGCGGAGGAGACAAAAGCGATGTGATAATCCGACGGAATCGCCAGTTTCTCGTGCAACAATCGCCGTGTTTCCTTCACAATGTCCATAAAACCGGCGCTACGGTGATTCAGACTAACCACACCCGACCGAATCGCTTCCTGGGCATAATCGGCAACCTGTGAGTAAACTTTTGAAGGACCGGGATAAAAAGTAATCATTTTCAAGAAGCTGTTTTTCAGCTTTTTACTTCTCTAAACTCACTAAATACCGTACGGCCAGATCGTAGCCCAACAGGCCCAGTCCAACGATAACTCCTTTGCATTTGGCCGATAAATAGCTGTGATGCCGGAATTCTTCGCGGGCGTGAACATTGGAAATATGCACTTCCACTGCCGGGGCCGGAACTGCCGATAGCGCATCGGCCAGCGCAATGGACGTATGCGTGTAGGCACCGGCATTGATCACAATTCCGTCGATGGTAAAACCCAGTTCGTGAATTTTATCGATGAGTTCGCCCTCGTGATTAGACTGAAAATACCGAATCTGGATGTCCGGAAACGCCTGCTCGATGGTTTCCAGATAATCGACAAAAGTGCGGCTACCGTAAATTTCCGGCTCGCGCTTACCGAGCAAATTGAGGTTAGGGCCGTTTAGAATGAGAATTTGTTTCATGAATGATAAAGTATGGTCGCCGGACGCCCCCTTACGAATTCCGGACCCCAGGCATTGCGTATCTCCGAATTAAACCGTAATTCGCAATCTGTAATCCGTAGGTGACACCGTGTGGCAAAGTTACATTAACGCTTTTAAAAACTACCTGAAACTGGAACGTTCGCTGGCCGAAAATTCCGTTGAAGCGTATCTCCATGATATCAGCAAGTTACGGGAGTTTTTGGAATTGTCCGGCTCACCGGTTTCGCCAATGCTGGTTACGGAGGACCTTATTTTCAGTTTTCTGGCCTACCTGACCGACCTGGGCTTATCGGCCCATTCGCAGGCCCGAATTCTGTCCGGCCTGAAAGCTTTTTACAAATTTCTGTTGCTGGAAAATGAGATTCAGATCGACCCCACGCAACTGATCGATGGTCCGAAACTAAGCCGAAAACTACCCGACACCCTCAGTTTTCCCGAAATTGAAGCCATTTTGAATGTGATTGATCTGTCGACTCCCGGTGGCACCCGCGACCGCGCCATGATCGAAATGCTATATAGTTCCGGTTTGCGGGTTTCCGAATTACTGGACCTGCGACTGACGAGCTGTTATTTTGAAGTCGGCTTTATCCGAATTACCGGAAAAGGCAATAAAATGCGCCTGGTGCCGATCGGGAAAGACGCAATCAAATACACAACGATTTACATCGATCACGTTCGGAGCCAGCTGGAGATCCAGAAAGGAGACGAGGATACGGTATTTTTAAACCTTCGCGGCAGTTCGCTCTCCCGCGTATCGGTTTTTAAGACGATCAAAAAGCTGGCCATCGAGGCCGGTATTCAAAAGGAAATCAGCCCGCATACATTCCGGCATTCGTTTGCTACCCATTTAATTGAAGGTGGAGCCGATTTGCGGGCGGTTCAGCAAATGCTTGGTCACGAATCGATTACGACAACGGAGATTTATACCCACCTCGACCGCGACTATTTAAAGCAGATCATTACCGACTTTCACCCCCGGTCGTAGCAAACAAAAGTACCCGCCATCAAAAATAGCGGGTACTAATCTCGTCGGTTAACCCTAACCCAAATCACATTAGCTTTTATGATTCGCCGGCCGTCTTTTCGCCGGAAAAATAATGTTCTGGTTGCTTGAACAGAACATTGAATGAGGTCATGCTTCCGTATATACGGGTGATGTATTGCTGCATATTGACTTTCTCTTCGTCATCAATCGAACTGGCATTGATCCGTTGTTCCAACACCCGCAACCGATCGCGCATCATCACAATTTTATGAAAAAAGGCATCGATCGGTAGTTCTTTAGACGCTAAATCCGTTCGTCCCGGTTTCAAAATCAGTTTGCCGCCTTTCCATTTATCGCCTAATGGCACGATTTCCGACACATCCGCCCACTTTTGCAGGATTCTGGAAAGTGATTGTTCAACATCGAATAAGCTGACCAGGTCCGTATCCGGTTCTACCAATTCGATGATCTCCAATGGCGTGGTCAGCTTTACTATTTTGACGCCAGTTTCAATAAAAGTCACAACATAGCCGTTCGATTTTACATTAATTACCACACCAATGCCAAATTCGGCGTGCCGCACCCGCGACCCGATTCCTAAAATTGTATCCATAAAAAGCAGTTTATCAATGTTTGTACACAAACCACATACCAAAAAAGTGAAGAGTTAAAAGTTAAGAGTGAAGAGTTGGCGGACGCACTCGTTTCAGCTTGCGTCCGCCAATTCTTAACTCCTAACTCTTGATTTTCAAAGGAATCAGGACTTTGCAAACGCAGGTGGATTTGGAGGTGACGGTGGTGGCTTCATCCAGAAGCTCAAAGCCGTCTTTGATGCTGGTCCAGAGCTCGTCGCTGTGTTTGTGGTTATTGATGGTAACAATCAGCAACCCGTTGGCTTTCAGATACGTTGCGTAGCGCTGCAGCGTTTTGAGGGGATGTTTACTATAATAGATCGACTCATTGAAAATGATCAGATCGAACTGACCGCCGGGTTCGTATTTATCCATGTCGGCCACCAGATACGTGCATTTTTCATCGGCCTGCGCCTGAGCCGCCTGAATAGCACTGTCCGAAATATCCAGCGCCACAAACCGACCATAGTTCTGAGTTTGCAGCCGCTGTTGCAAAAAACCGGCACCACACCCAATTTCCAGCAATTCGGGCTGACCGGGTTTGAGGTATTTTACATACCCGACAATCACACTGAATCGGGCCAGTTCATCGAGTCCTTTCAGCCCATCCCACAAGCCTTTATCATATTGATAATTCCAGCGGTCGCGATCGATACGAAGAATTTTACGTTTGAAAAATGAAGTAAGAGATTGCATACGGCTCGGTTGATTTGCAAAATAGGGCTTCAGGAGTTCGTTATCGACTGGTACTATCGTCAACAAACAGCGTGTCGGCTACGTCCAAAGCCGACGTATCGAGGCCCGTACCATCCGGCTCCATGGGCAGAGCCCGTTCAAGCTGACGTTTTTTATTCCAGGGTGCTGTCGTCCGTCGGCCCATGTCGATGGCCACAATGACAACAATGATGGTAAAGATTAAGGCTACCGTGAACAGGATACGCCGGTTTTTATTCATGATTCTTTCATTTTTTTAGGCGAAATCAGGTCGATCAAATGCCCCGTCCGCCCAGACACGGCCGCCCAGTCCAGATCTTCAAATTCAATAATGGCCACGGCTCCTTTACTCATTGAACCCACATCTGCATGGGTCAGGTATTCGGCGAAATAGGAAATGTCGGGATTATGACCGAAAAGCATCACCGACCCGCAATGTTGGTCTACGCCGTTAATAGCCGCAATATACGCCTTTGGGCCGCCATCAAACAATTTCGGCTCCAATACCATCTTTTCAGGGTCAATGTGCAGTTGTTCGGCCATTACTTTACCCGTGTCCCGAGCCCGGTTGGCCGTGCTGCTGATCAAAAAATCGGGTTTAATGCCTTGGTCTGCCAGATGACGACCGATCCGGGCGGCTGCCATAATGCCCTCCGGAACCAGTTCCCGGTCGTGGTCACGCTGGAAACTGGCCCGGTCTTCGGCTTTGGCGTGCCGGACGAGGTATAACGTTCTCTTCATGTGAGTAGGTTAAGTAAAGCAGTTTTTTCTCAAAACTAATAATTCTGACGAAAAGACAATCAGTCAACTCGCCGAGTCTGCGTATTGTTGCTCAGACGGCCCCTGAAAAATTCGTATCTTTGTAGTTGCCATACTAAAAGAATTAAAAGTGGTCCGCCAGCGGCCAAATACGAATGAGTACACTAGAAGAAATCAGCCGTCGCCGAACGTTTGCGATCATTAGTCACCCGGATGCCGGGAAAACGACATTGACCGAAAAACTGCTGCTCTTTGGGGGCGCCATCCAAACAGCCGGAGCCGTTAAATCGAATAAAATCAAGAAGTCGGCCACCTCGGACTTCATGGAAATTGAAAAGCAACGCGGTATTTCGGTGGCTACATCGGTGATGACTTTCGAGTATAAAAACCTCAAAATTAATATCCTCGACACCCCTGGTCACAAAGATTTTGCCGAAGATACCTACCGGACACTGACAGCTGTCGATAGCGTGATTCTCGTCATCGACTGCGTAAAAGGCGTGGAAGAGCAAACCGAACGGCTGATGGAAGTGTGCCGGATGCGCGACACACCGGTTATTATTTTCATCAACAAGCTCGACCGCGAAGGCCAGAATCCCTTCGATTTGCTGGATGAACTGGAGTCCAAGCTCAACATCCGCGTTCGCCCGCTCACCTGGCCCGTCAACATGGGGTCAGATTTCAAGGGCGTTTACAGCCTGTACGATAAAACGATGAATTTCTTCCGCGTCAATAAAACGAAAGTGGAAGAGGATATTCTTGAAATAGATATCAATACGCCGGTTCTGGAGCAGAAAGTGGGCGAACGTGACGCCGAACAACTGCGCGAAGATACTGAACTCATCGAAGGTGTTTATGATCCTTTCGACCGCCAGACGTATCTGGAGGGAAAAGTGGCTCCGGTATTTTTCGGATCGGCGGTCAACAATTTTGGCGTCAAGGAACTGCTGGATACGTTTTGCACAATTTCACCCGAACCGATTGCCCGCGCCACCGACAAGCGCGTTGTGTATCCGGACGAACCCAAGTTTACCGGCTTTGTCTTCAAGATTCACGCCAACCTCGACCCGCGCCACCGCGACCGGATTGCCTTTCTGCGCATTTGCTCGGGCGTTTTTGAACGGGGAAAGTTTTACCACCACACCCGGCTGGATAAAGATGTACGGTTTTCGAGCCCCTTCAGCTTCATGGCCGACAGCAAGAGCATTGTGGATGAGGGCTTTCCCGGCGATGTGGTGGGGCTGTATGATACCGGTTCGTTCAAAATTGGCGACACGCTGACTGAAGGCGAAGAGATGCGGTATGTCGGCATTCCGAGCTTTTCGCCGGAAATTTTCAAGGAACTGATCAATACCGATCCGATGAAATCCAAGCAGTTGGACAAAGGCATCCAGCAATTGACCGACGAAGGTGTGGCTCAGTTGTTTACGATGATGAGCGGCAATCGAAAAATTGTCGGCACGGTGGGTGAACTTCAGTTTGACGTCATTCAATACCGTCTCGAACACGAATATGGGGCCAAATGCCGCTGGACGACCATGCCAGTTTCCAAAGCCTGCTGGCTGACGTCGGATGACAAGAAGAAACTGGACGAATTTATCCGGCTGAAGGGTCTGGCCATTGCTTACGACAAAGACAGCAATCCGGTTTTCCTGGCTGAATCAGACTGGATTCTACGAATGAATATGCAAAATAATCCCGAGATCAAGTTTCACTTTACCTCGGAGTTTAAGACGGCGGTGGAGGCTTAAATCCAGCTGCGTTCCATTTTACTTTTGAATCATACCATGTTGCAAAATACGTCCGTTACCAAGCGGTTTCTTCGTTACGTCCAAATTGACACGCAATCCGATCCGCGCTCAACGACTAATCCGTCGACTGAAAAACAGAAAGATCTGGGCCGGGTTCTGGTCGAAGAACTGCACGAAATTGGAATCACCGACGCCGAACTGGATGAATTTGGATACGTTTATGCAACCATTCCGGCCAATACGGACAAGCCAAACGTGCCGGTTTTGTGCCTCTGCGCCCACATGGATACGTCGCCCGATGTGACGGGTGAAGGCGTAAAACCGCTGACCCACCACGGCTGGGACGGTGCCGACATCGTGCTCCCCGACGACCCTACGCAGGTCATTCGTCTGGCCGATCACCCGGATCTGCACGACCAGATCGGCAATGACATCATCACCGCCAGCGGAACCACGTTGCTCGGAGCCGACAACAAAGCGGGGGTAGCCGAAATCATGGCTGCCGCAGAGATCCTTGTTAATCAGCAGGTTATCAAACACGGGCGAATTCGCTTGCTGTTTACACCCGATGAGGAAGTGGGACGCGGAACGGAGAAAGTGGATATGAAAAAGCTCGGTGCCGATTTTGGGTATACCATCGACGGCGAAATGCGCGGTACGCTGGAAGATGAGACGTTTTCGGCCGATGCGGTTAAAATTGTGATCCAGGGGGTGAGTACCCATCCGGGTTTTGCAAAAGGCAAATTGGAAAATGCGCTAAAAATTGCCGCCGATCTGCTGGCCGCTTTGCCCAAAGATACCCTCTCTCCCGAAACGACGGAAGGTCACGAGGGCTTTATCCATCCGGGCCACCTGGAAGGCAATCAGGATCAGGCCATCGCGGAATTCATCATTCGCGATTTTAGCGTTGCCGGTTTGCACGAGAAAGAACGGCATCTTCAAAATATGCTAACTACCGTCCTGGAATCCTATCCTAATTCCAGCGCAACGTTTGAGGTCCGGGAGCAATACCGCAACATGAAAGAAGTGCTGGATCAACATCCGGCCGTTGTCGAAAATGCCCTCGAAGCCATCCGACGGAGTGAGCTGACGCCCGAACGCCGAAGCATCCGGGGGGGCACCGACGGTTCGCGGTTGTCGTTTATGGGCCTCCCCTGCCCCAATATTTTTGCGGGTGAACACGCCTTCCACTCGCGCCTGGAATGGGTTTCGGTTCAGGACATGGAAAAAGCCGTCGAAGTGATCGTCAACCTGTGCCAGGTTTGGGAAGAAAACGCGTAGCCCAATTGATCTAAAGTCAAAAAGCCTTTTGCAGGATAAAGAAATCCTGGCAAAAGGCTTTTTGATAAACAACTAGTTTTCAGGCAATTGTCTTCGTCACACCTCCATCGACCCGAATAGCGGCTCCGTTCGTCGCCGATGCCAGGGGGCTGGATAAATACGCTACCATACTGGCAATTTCCTGCGTCGTCGCAAACCGCTGAATAATGGAGGTTGGGCGGGCATTCTTGAAAAAATCCTTTTCCATTTCTTCCACGGAAACCTGGTTCATCGTCGCCATATTTCCGATAAAATCACCGACGCCTTCCGAAAAGGTGGGACCGGGCAAAATGGAATTGACGGTCACATTGGTCCCTTTCGTAAGTTCAGCCAATCCCCGCGAAATGGCCAGTTGAGCGGTTTTCGTCGTTCCGTAATGAATCATTTCCGTCGGGATTTGCAGGGCAGACTCGCTGGATATGAAGATGATCCGCCCCCAGTTTTTCGCCAGCATTTTCGGGAAATAATGGCGGGAAAGCCGGACGCCACTCAGTACGTTGACTTCGAAAAACCGCATCCAGTCCTCATCGGGTATGTCTGCAAAATTTTTTGGCTCGAAAATACCGATGTTATTGATCAAAATATCCACTTCGGGCAACTCCGCCAGCAGGTGGTTAACGTCATCGACCTTGCTAAAATCGGCGGCAATTCCCCGAAACCGGGTGCCGGGCCATTCATCCGATAATTTCTGAACCAGCGCATCGACGCGTTCCTGGCTCCGCCCGTTAAGAATCACGTCCACGCCTTCCTGTGCCAGCGTTCGGGCCACTGCCAAACCAATTCCGGCCGTTGAGCCGGTCACTAAAGCGGTTTTTCCGCGCAATTGTAAATCCATACCCGTGTTGTTTTTAAGAATACCGTTCCGTGATGGTTCTGGCCCGCTCCCGCGTTTCAGCAATCAACGGATGAACCGGTTTGGCAAGTGCTTCCACCACGTCCGAAACCGTATCCTTGAACAACAAATTAAGCGGTAATTCGTGCCGGTCCTGACCGGTTTTTAACACCACAACCGGTCGGCTTTGTCCCTGAGCTGCCCGCTGCCCATACCAGGTTTTGGCTTCCTGCCAGGTGGCCTCAACGGATTCGGCGGTTGTATCCAGCACAAACTCCTCCGAAGGCAGGTGCAGGTTTTTCCGATCAGCCATCCGAACATCCAGATCGGCCAGTTGCTGGCGCAAGCGGACGGTATCCTTGCCCGTACGAATGCGTTCACGCAGCGACTGACGGATAAAATACGTAATGGCTTGCGTCACATTCAGTCCAATTTCGGCCATTTGCTTGAAAATGAGCGAGGTCGGTGACATCCCGGGAATGGTGTTCGGATCGTGGAGCAGCACACGACCCGGCTCATCGGTTTGATCGGGCGTTAAAAAACCGTCGATCCGGGCGCAGACATTCATTCCCAGGCGGGTGAAAACGTCGGCGACGTTCAACTGAATTTCGCGATTGTGTTCCAGGCTGGTCTCGACCGGAATCCGCTTTTTCGTTGTGCTGGACTGGTATTTCGATTTGAAATCGAAACTCGTAACATTGTAGATTTCAGTGGGTGGCAGCGCAACAGCCACGCCGTCGTCATCCTGAAGAACGCCACACGAAAACTCCTGTCCGCTGATGAATTCTTCAAAAAGCAGCTCATCTTCGGAATTCGCCGACGCAATCACCAGCGTTTGATTGCCCGATGCGGCCCAGGAATCCGCTTTTTCGAGCAAATCCTTCGGATGATAAACGAATTCACCGGTTTCCTCCAGTACGATGGGAAATCCGATACCCGAATCCAGTTCGGTAATGTCCTGAACAAAACTTAGTTTACTAGCTTCCGAAAGCTGATTCCAGGCTTGCAAATCGATTTCCTGCCGGAAAAAGCATTGGTCGACGGCTTTAATGAATGTACTCAGGTCATTCTCCCGAACGATAACCACGCCGATGGAGGAGCCCTGGTGCGGAGCTTTTACGACGATGGGCAAACCTAACAGGCTTTGCAAGGATTCGAATAAACCGGCTTTGTCGGATTGGTCCCAGGCACTGCGGCTAACGACCGACATTTTTTTCTGTTGCCCATTGATTAGTTGAATCAACTCGTTTTGCAGAATTTTATTGATACCCACTGCCGAACCCATTAAACCGGGTCCGGTATACGGTATTTTATACCATTCGAGCAGGCCCTGAATACCGCCGTCTTCACAGTCGGGGCCATGCATGGCCAGAAAGGCCAGATCGAAATGCTGGGTAAACGCCTGCGGTTGAATGCGCTGACCAATCAGACTGATTTGTCGTTCCAGTTCTTCTGCGGACAAGCCGGCTAACGATTCGATGTAAACGCTGAAGCGGCTATCGGATTGCTGCGGATAAAACGCCCGGATCGATCCCTTGCTCAGAAACTCTTCCCGAATCAAAATGAAATTGCCAAGACCATCTACAAACACCATGACGGGTTGAAACAATCCTTTGTCAATGTGGGTCAGGGCCGTACGGCCACCGGCAAATGAGACTTCCCGTTCACGTGACGGGCCACCGAAGAAGATTCCTATTTTCATTTTATGTAACCACGGACCGCACGGGCGGCCCCGTTTAGTCCATGAGCGGATTAGAATGCCGATGTAAAGTATCAGTTTATACAAAAACACGGATGTTAGTCCGTGGGTACGTGGTCGCAAAATAACAAAAAAGCCGCTTTTCTATCAGAAAAGCGGCTAAACTCTTAACGAGTATCAGAATCTTGAATTTTCAACTATTAAAATGCCGGCGTTAAATTGATCGCTTCAACCCGTGAAACTTCCGGGACGGCTTTCAGAATTGCTTCTTCCAGACCGGCTTTGAAGGTCATGGTTGACATTGGACAGGAGCCACAGGCACCGACCAGTTCCAACCGGACTACTTTATCGCTGGTTACTTCCAGCACTTTCACATTGCCACCATCTGCTTCCAGATAAGGCCGGATGCTATTCAGCGCCTTTTCGATACGATCTACTAATATTTCGTTATCCAGTACAGTTTCCATTCTAACAGTAAACAAAAGGTGGTCAATGACTAGGGTAAAAATACGTTTTTTCCCTCTTAAATCCAATAGCTACGTCCTATTGACGAACAATTTCGACGGGCCGGGTTTTATCGAGTGTCGCGTTGCGAACCGATATCTGCTGAGCGAGTGCTTCGGCGGCTGACCGGAAGGCTCCAGAGGTGATGGGGTCGTTTTCCGTGACGACGGGCTTGCCCTCATCGCCTGCTTCCCGAATGCTCTGCACCAGCGGTACCTGCCCCAACAGCGGCACATCAAATTTGTCGGCCAGCAGTTGGCCACCGCCTTTACCGAAAATATAGTATTTAGCATCAGGCAGTTCAGCCGGAGTAAAATAGGCCATATTTTCGATTACACCCAAAACCGGTACGTTAATTTGGGGCTGCCGGAACATCGCCAGTCCCTTCGTCGCATCGGCCAGGGCCACTTTTTGCGGTGTCGTTACAATCACGGCTCCGGTTACGGGTACGGTCTGCACCAGTGTCAGGTGAATATCGCTCGTGCCCGGTGGCAGGTCGATCAGCAGGTAATCGAGTTCGCCCCAGTTGGTGTCCGCAAAAAATTGCTTCAATGCCTGACTCGCCATTGGCCCGCGCCAAACAACGGCATTATCTTTCGGCGTCAGAAAACCGATCGACATCAGTTTAACGCCAAATTGCTGGATCGGTTGCAGCATATTCCTGCCGTTCACCTGCCCCACCGCCGGTTGCAGATCTTCCGCTCCAAACATAACCGGGATGGAAGGCCCGAAAATATCGGCATCGATGATTCCGACTTTCGCACCGGATTTATACAACGCCACCGCCAGGTTCGCCGTGACGGTCGATTTGCCGACACCGCCTTTCCCGGAAGCAATCGCAATGATGTTTTTCACACCCGGCAACACTGGCGCATTGAAACGGGTTGAGCTGACATCAGCCGTCAGGTTTACCAGAACCTCAATATCCGGGCCGATGTAAGTATGAATCGCATCGATACACCGTTTCCGGATCAGTTCTTTCAACGGGCAGGCCGGGGTGGTGAGCACCACCGTAAACCGAACCTGATCAATTCCCAGTTCAATGTCTTTCACCATGTTGAGCGTAACCAAATCACGCTTCAAATCCGGTTCTTCGACATGCCCAAGGGCGTTTAAAACACTTTCTTTGGTAAGTTTATACGTTGACATAAATACAAGTCTGTTGGGTGAACAGCGAATCAGGCGGCCTGGTTCGCACCGGGGTCAATCGTTTTGAAGGCACGCAGCCGACGTTCTACTTCTTTTTTCTCCTGCGTAACATCTGCTTTTTTAGAAACGGCCTCCAACTGCTTCAGCAAATTCTCCAGAAACCGCCGGTGCGACTCGGTTCCTTCGTGAAAAGGCCGGTGTTCCAGCGCTTTCCGCAAATTTTGCCATTCAGTGATAAAGCTGCGAAGTTCGTCATCAAATGCGCTTTCGGCAAACTTTTGGAAAATATAGGTTTCGGCGATGGCATTGGGATGAATCAGATCGGCTTCGTAAAAACGATAATCGCGCAAATCGTCCATCATAAGTTCGTAAGCCGGAAAATAATGCACCTGATCGTTCCAGACATTCAATTCGTGGCTTACCGCCCGCAGAATGGCTTTGCTGGCCTGATTCAGCGGCAGCGAATCCTTGGTATGGCGCACCGGACTAACCGTCAACAACACGCGCAGAGCCGGGTTGACCCGCTTCATTTTTTTTAGCAGATCGGTCAGCGTCTGCTGAACGTGTTCGTAAGCATACAGATACTTTTCAAACAGAAAACCGGGCATTTTCTGGCAGTTGGCTACCACCTTCCCGGTTTCGAGATGCCGGTAAACCATGGCAGTTCCCAGGGTGAGAACGAGCCAGTCGGCTTTTCTGAGCGCGTCACCGGTCTGGGTCAGGCATTCCGTCAGACGGCCGTGGAGTTCGTCACGCGTGCGGCCCCACAGGGAGGAATGGAAATCGTAATGAAACCACAATCCGTCGCGTTCGACGTACAGATCCGGGTCCGGTTCTGCTTGCTGAACGGCCGCCAGAATCAGCTTGGCGATGGATACGGGGTTGAACAACGTACCGAACGGATTGCTCAGTATATCCATTTTGTTATCGGTTAACTGGCGTCCCAGCACTTCGGCGAAGCACGAGCCAATGGTCACCATCCGGGCGTCGGGCCGGATCAAAGCCGGTAGTTTTTCCGGCGATAGTTCAGTACGAAAGTCCATACTTTACTAACAAAAAAGCGGTTCGAAAAGCTCCGAACCGCCTAAAATAATTTACACATTAACGTGCTGATTATCACTATTATTCAGCCGCAACAACGTCAAATTTGATCGTTTGTTTGACGTCTTTATGCAGGTTGACAATGGCATTGTAAGAACCCAGCACTTTGGCTTCGTCGATGGTAATTTTCTTCCGGTCGATGTCGAATCCTTTTTCTTTCAGGGCATCCGCCACCTGGGTGTTGGTCACCCGACCGAAGATTTTACCGCTTTCTCCGGCTTTGGCCAGGATGGTCAGCGACAGTTGACCGATGGCTTCGGCAATGGCCAGCGCATCGTTCTTGGTTTTTTCGGCTTTGTGGGCTGCCTGCCGAATATTTTCGGCCACCACTTTTTTGTTTGATTCCGTGGCCATCACGGCATACCCTTGCGGAATCAGGTAATTACGGCCATAGCCGGGTTTTACGACCACCATGTCGTTCTTAAAACCCAGTCCGGCGATGTCGGTTTTCAGTATGATTTGCATGATTTGAATGAGTTTTCCGTTTATGGTACGCGATTTTCAGTAAACGGTTTTTGGTTTTCAGACAAACTGATCGCCGTAAACTGTATACCGTAAACCGAACACCCTAAACTTATTTCAGTGAATCGCCTACGTAAGGTAATAAGGCCAGATGGCGCGCACGTTTGACCGCCTGCCCAACTTTACGCTGGAATTTCAGGCTCGTACCGGTGATTCGCCGGGGCAGAATTTTGCCCTGCTCGTTCAACAGTTTCAGGAGAAAATTAGGATCCTTGTAATCAATGTATTTGATACCGGACTTCTTGAAACGGCAATATTTCTTGCGATTTTCGTTTTTGCTAACGGGTTCGTTCTGCAGACTCATGATTATTTGGCCTCCTCTCCTGCTTTTTCGGTTTGTTGTTTACTCTTACCAAGTTGTCCTTTCCGACGACGCTCATTGTAAGCAATCGCGTGCTTATCCAGAACCGTCGTCAGGTTGCGAATAATACGCTCATCGCGACGGAACTC
Source organism: Larkinella knui (assembly GCF_003858645.1). Taxonomy (GTDB): domain Bacteria; phylum Bacteroidota; class Bacteroidia; order Cytophagales; family Spirosomataceae; genus Larkinella; species Larkinella knui. The sequence continues at coordinate 432,320 of NZ_RQJP01000003.1, forward strand.
GATATCCAGTGCTTCGGGAACCTTCGTCTCAGCCGAAAACTCAAACAGGAAATAGTACCCTGTATTTTTGTGTTGGATCGGGTAAGCGAGTTTCCGCAGACCCATACTCTCTTCGTTTACAATTTCCGCACCGTTATCGGTTAAAATTTTGCGGAACTTGTCGACAGTGTCCTTTATCTGGGTTTCAGATAAAACGGGAGTTAAAATGAACACCGTCTCATAGTTCTTGGTGAACTGCATGACAATTGTGTTAAATGGATAATGATTTCAAAATGAGGACGCAAAGGTACGAACAATGCCGGAAAAGTGAAAGGGAAGAAAGGATTTTTTGTCTCCTTTTCCGGCTCGTTGCCTTATTTTACGGTAAACTCGCCCTGACCGATCTTAAACCCTTCCGAATACAGCTCAATCTGGTGCGTCCCTTCCTTGAATGGAATGCTGCCGCGACCGTAAATAAAGGCGACTTGTTGCCCGGTATTGTCGTACGTAACGGTTTGCCTGGCCGTATATACCATCTCCTGACCACTGAAAATGAATTGTCCGGAACCCGTTGCCATATCCGAGATAACCGACCCGCTCGGGTCCAGAATTCGCAAATAAATCTCCTTCTCGTTTTGTTCTGCCAGCGGATTGGTGGATAACCGAAAGCTGATTTTTATTTTTTCGATTCGACGGGCCCGGTATTCGCCCCCGTCACTTTCTTTTCCGCGTCGGTTTATAGCGTTCACAACCAGATTTTCCGCCTTAAGTGCCGAAGCCAGGGTCACTTTTTCGGCCAGTTCCCGGTTTTTTTCCGAGTAATTATTCACCGTATCGTTCAGGGCCTGCCGTTCGTTTTTAAGGCTGGCGTTTTCCTGGGTAAGTGTTTGATTCTGCGAGGTCAGAATGCTGTTTTCTTCTTTTAGCCGACCGATTTCCTTGTCTTTTTCGTCCAGTATGGCCAGGTAATCCTTGATTTTTACACTGTATCTTTTGATGTCAAAAGCGGCCACATTTCTCAGATTTCGCTTATCGGCTTCCAGTCGCTCTTTCACCTTCAGCAGCGAATCGACGCGCCCTCCCAACGACTGAATTTCGGCAATTTTCGCGTCCAGCTGGGTTGAAATGGAATCCAGCCGCGTTTTGGTCGCCAGCATATCCTGCGTTTTGTCGGTCAGGGTGGTCTGCTGTGATTTATTGGTTTGTCTTTCCTGATAATAAAAATAGAGTAGTAACAAATTCAAGGCGGCCAAAATCCCTAAAGCCACTAATAAGTAATTTTTACGGTTATTACGTCGGTCCTGGTTATACGACTCCATGGATAGTATTCCTTAATTTGATTCGTGTTATTTGACGTAAAGTAAGAGTTTCCCGTACTTATTTCAATGAAACCGGGTATTATTCTTTACTATTTTCCAGCCATTGGGAGCTTGATCGGATTCCCCGGAGATTTAATTTACATAGTTTATCTTTGGGACTAAATTGAGTAACAACAGAATGACAATTGCCGCCAGCATCCAACAGATTGAAGGCCAGTTACCGGCCCAAACCAAACTTATTGCCGTTACGAAAACCAAGCCTGTCGCGCTGCTTCAGGAAGCCTACGACGCGGGTTGCCGCCGGTTTGGCGAGAACAAGGTGCAGGAAATGGTCGATAAACAGCCCCAGCTGCCGCCCGATGTCGAATGGCACCTGATTGGTCATTTACAGACCAACAAGGTAAAATACATGGCGTCGTTTGTCAGTCTGATCCATTCGGTCGATAGCCTGAAAGTGCTTCAGGAAATCAACAAACAGGCCGCCCGCCACGACCGCGTCATCGACTGCCTGCTCCAGATTCACATTGCGCAGGAAGAAACCAAGTTCGGATTTGACGAATCGGAAGCCGAAACGCTGCTCCAGTCTGGTCACCTGGATCAACTTCCGAACATCCGTATTCTGGGTCTGATGGGGATGGCGAGCAATACCGACGACGAAGCGAAAATCCGGCAGGAGTTCCGGGGACTCAAGCAACTCTATGACCGGCTAAGCGGTATGCAACGCGCCAATGTGGCTTTTCAGGAACTATCGATGGGCATGAGCAGCGATTATTTGATCGCAATTGAAGAAGGCAGTACGATGGTACGGGTTGGAAGTGCGATATTTGGAACACGAAACTGACAAACACCGCTGCCATGCATAAATTTTTTTTACAATCCGGGGCCATTCTGGGTTTTCTGGGCGTCGCTCTGGGCGCTTTCGGGGCTCACGCCCTTCGGGCCATGCTTGAACTATCCAAGCGGGGAGACACGTTCGAAACCGCCGTAAAATACCAGTTCTACCACGCCCTGGCTTTGGTAGCAATCGGCATTTTGCTCCAGTTACCGGCGACGTCGGCGGCTTCGGCAAACTATTATACCTGGGCAGGCTACGCTTCGCTGTTCGGCGTTATTATCTTCAGTGGCTCACTCTATGCCATCTGTTTTACCGGTATTACCAAATTCGGCGCCATTGCTCCCATCGGCGGGCTGCTGATGCTGGCAGGTTGGGCGTTGTTGCTGATCGGGAGTTTGAAAAGTTAAGTGCCTATGAAAAAACATCACGTCCTTACGAGTTTGGCAATGCTGGCAGCCGGATGGTTCACTTTGTCGGCCTTGTCGCCGGCTTCGTCTTCCCGCCAGACCAAAATTCCGGCAGTCGCCGACTCATTGAAACAGGATCCCGCTACCGGATTAGTCGTCGATGAGCGGCTCAATCTGGTGGTTGCCCAATGCACGGCCTGCCATTCGAGTAAACTGATTCTGCAAAACCGGTTCACGCGGGATGGCTGGAAGGAAAAAATCCGTTGGATGCAACGTACCCAGAAACTCTGGGACCTGGGAGAAACCGAGCCCGTGGTGCTGGATTATCTGGTGAAGTATTATGGCCCGGAACAAAAAACGTTCGATGGTCGGCGAAAACCGCTCCCGACGGTGCAGTGGTATAAATTGTAAGCACAAGAAATGAAAAAAAACGCTTACCACTATCTTTTTGGGCAAGATACGCTGTATCAGGCCGATGAACCGGAGCCGGTTCATCGGGAGCCGGTTCTGCCCGGCCCACCGGTTAGTCAACCCGAAATCACGGTCGATCAAGTGGAGGTTGAACCGGAAATCGAACCGGTAAGACCGGAAGTAATGCAGCCAGTTGCGATAATTCAGCCGGTTGCGGTAGTTGAGCCCGTACTACCGCTTGTGGCTTCGGCCGAACCGGAAACCGTACCCTCTCCGGTCCCGATCATTGAGTCGAATACCCCCGGCCCACTGCCCCAAAAACCTAAAGTCCTTATTCTGATTGACGAAGAGTTAACGCCCGGCGAGTTGATTTTTCTGGAAAACATTCTAAAAGCCATTCATCTGAATCTCAACGAGATCGACATTTTGAATCTGGCCGGATCAGGACTAGTGGATTTCCACGCGGTTCTGGAAAACAAAACGCTTCACCATTTCATCTCCTTCGGCGTTCCCTTCAAAACCATTCACCTGAACATTCAGATGGACCGTTACCAACCCATCCGGATTTTCGGTATCACCTTTTTGCTGGCCGACCCGCTTTCGGCCATTGAAGCCGACTCGAAACTGAAACGTAAATTGTGGGAAGTGCTGAAAAAAGTATTTTTGGATTAATCCTAAAAATGACTTTTATTTAGATGGCAGTCCCGAATCCCGCTGTTTCGGGCCATACCCTTGTACTTTTCCCGTATATTTTTTACTTAACAGATGGTCGAATCCTCTACAGATTCCACGCCGGTGCATTCCGACGAGTCGACGGGCCAGCCCGGTTTGCGGAAAGTGATTACGACCGCGCAGTTGTGGTCGATTGCTGTGGGTATGGTGATTTCCGGCGAGTATTTTGGCTGGAATTACGGCTGGGCCGTGGCCGGCACCATCGGTTTTCTGGTGGCAACCTTGCTGGTTACGGTCATGTATCTGGCCTTTATATTCAGTTATACCGAACTCACCGCGTCCATTCCCGACGCGGGCGGGCCGTTTACCTACGCCAACCGTGCGTTCGGCTCAACGGCGGCTTTTATTGCCGGTTTTGCCACGCTCGTCGACTTTCTGATGGCTCCACCGGCCATTGCCGCTGCGCTCGGTGCTTATGCCAACTTCCTGAATCCGGCGCTGCCCGTCCTGGGCGTGGCGATGGTCACCTACATCGTTTTCATCACCATCAATATTCTGGGCATCAAGGAATCGGCCAATTTTTCGATGATCATCACCGTTCTGGCGGTGGTCGAATTGCTGATTTTCATGGCCCTGGTTGCGCCCTCTTACCAAACCAAAAACCTGGTTGCTAACAACGAATCGTTTGGAGCGGGCGGGGTTTTTGCCGCGCTTCCGTTCGCCATCTGGTTTTATCTGGCCATCGAAGGTGTGGCGATGGTGGCCGAGGAAGTAAAAAATCCGAAGAAAACAATTCCGCGGGGCTATCTGCTCAGTATCGGAACGCTGGTTTTTCTGGCACTCGGTACCATGATCCTCACCGCCGGTGTGGGCGACTGGCGGCTTTTGAGCAAAATCGATTATCCATTGCCCGAAACGCTGGCGATGGTGCTGGGTCGCCACAGTCCCTGGTCAAAAGTTTTCGCCAGTCTGGGTTTATTCGGGCTAATTGCCTCCTTTCACTGCAACACCATCGGCTATTCCCGGCAGATTTTCGCCCTCGCCCGCAGCGGTTACCTGCCCGGTTTTCTGGCTACGGTCAATCGCCGTTTCCAAACTCCGCACTGGGCACTCATTGGGGGCGGTGTAGTCGGATTTATTGCCCTGTTTTCCGGCACAACCGGCGATATCATCATTCTCTCGGCGCTCGGTGCCGTTGTCATGTACATCAGCAGCATGGTCAGTCTGTTTAAATTACGCCAGAAAGAACCGGCGCTGGAACGCCCTTTCATGGCTCCGCTCTATCCGTATGTTCCGGCTATTGCGCTCATTTTGTCCTGCATCTGTCTGGTGGCCATCATCTATTACAACGTTTGGCTGAGTATCCTTTTTGCGGGTTTGCTGGCGGTTTCATTGCTGCTGTTTCGAATCATTGGCATCCGTTTGCCCGATTCCCCACCCACCCGTTAGCAAAAAGTCCCGAACCTTTCAGAAAAACCGGTTGTTAAACAATATTATTCGGCCAGACCGGTTTTTATACAGCACGCAGGCAGGTAGTTAACGTTCCGCTATGACGTTTGAAGAGCAGCTAAACAACCATACGACTTTACCGGATTTCGCCACGTATTCTTCCGAACCGCTACCGGATTGGCTGGAAGACGATGATCTGCTCCGCGACGAAGCTGCTCTCCTGGGTTTATCCGATGCGCGGCTGGACGAAAAAACAACGCTGATCAGGCTGTATTTTAAACGGCAAACGGCTTTTCTTGAACGCGAACGGGAGCAGGTTGGCGAAAAAATCGGCGAACTGAATTTACTGATTGAGCAGAAAGCAAACCGGGTTGATGAATTAAAACAAAAAATCGCCCGCCTTGAAACAACCAAACCGGCCGGCGAACCCCAGTTTCTGCGAACCGGTAGTGGCTTGCTGGCGTTCCTGATTCTGCTCATCGGCACCTATTTTCTGATCGCTGAAACCCTAAAACCGCATTTTCAGGAAAGCCGGTTTATTGCCATCGGCGTGTTACTAGCCGGCGTTTTTGGACGTTATGACCGAACGACTGTTGCCAGCGAAGCCGCTGTAAACGTCACGATCCGGCGGCTACTGGCCGAAACCGGTTTGCCATTGGCGGCTTCATTTTTTGTGAGTATGCAGGCCCTCGAAACGCAATCTGCTTTGAAAACCGCCGGCCTTTTTCTCTTTATGTTCTTTCTGTTTGTAGCCGCAGGCAAATCCATTCCCAGCCTGCTGACGGCTTTACAAAACGATTTTCGGTATTGGCAGCAGGGAAAAAAGCTCGAAAAAGAGCGAATCCCGAAAACAGAAGCGTGGGAAAATGAGATTAATGGAGTAACCATCAGCCTTGACGCCCTCCGGGTTCAGAAGTGGCAACTGTTGCCGCAGCTGAACCGGGCCGACGCAGAATGGCACCGCATCAACACCCGGCGGGATGTGTTGATCCAATTGTTTGAAAACGAATTTAACCTGGCCCGCAGCCTTCGCGACCGGCTTTCGGAGCGCCAGAAACGGGCCATTGTGGCGAGTTAACGAGTTGTCGGCATCCAGTGTGCCCCAAACTCTTAAACTGAAAAAGATATGAATGAGCAGCAGCCAAAAGATAGTCAGGATTTTCAGCACGGCTACACCAGCGGAGTTGAAGGCACCGATCGCCAGAACTACGAGGGGTATTTGTCGAGTCAGGTCAGTGACGAATGGATTAAGGACCGGGTTGATAACAAGCGCGACGAAATCCGGCAAATCGATCAGAAACTAGCGGATACCACGGCCCAGCGTCGGGCCGCCTATGACCGGCTTCAGGATCACATTATGCAAACGACGCTGGCTGGCAAAAGCGCCGAACACCTGGAAGCTCAAATCAAAACCGTGGAGGACGAGCGCGAAAAACTGAAAGAACGGCGCGAAAATACGGCGTCGGAATATTCGCTGCTGGCCGGTATTATCTTTGTGGTCGCCGGTATTTCGTTCGTTGCCGGTGACCTGATTATCTCGCATGAAATTGTGGCCTACGCGCTCAATATCCGCAATAACGTCGAAGCCTGGATGTTTGCGGTTGGTCTGGCGATGGTTTCGATCCTGTTAAAACCGGCTTATGATCGACTGATCGAAGAACCGTATCTGACCAATTCTTCGCCCGAAGCGTCTCGCCGGTACGGCTGGTTCAAGATGGGACTGGCGATTTTGTCGATTGTTACGCTCGTAATCCTGGGCTGGTTCCGGTATGATGCGTACCGGACTGACAAACTGAAAGAAGCGATCAATAAAAGCATCAAAAATATTCAGCTGAATGCGACTCCGCTGGACCCAACCAACCCCAATCCGGTTGCCGACCAACGGGTTTTGCAAAAAATTGAACGGCAACTCCAGCAGTCCGACGAACTCAATCTGCAACTTGTCAACAGCCCGTGGGCCCTGATGTCGTTTGTGCTGAGCGGGGTCTTGTTTGCCCTGGCGGGTGCCGTGTGTCTGGGAATTGGATTACCGGTTTTGCAGAAATTCTGGTTTCGGTGGTTGCAGGCCGACCCGCGTTTGTGGCGGCTACGCCGTCGGCGCCGGAAACTGGAAAAGCAGCATCAGGCGGTTCAACAGGAAATTGCCAAACATCTGACTCAGAAGAACATCATGGATCATGAGTTGGCCGTTCTGCCGTCGCTCGACGAACTGCGTCAGCGCAAACAGCAACTTGTCGACGACATCGATCGCCTGAACGATGATCAGAAACTGGCCCGAACCGACAGCCGGATTGCGTCGTTCAACGATGGCTATGAAAAAGGAATGGCGGCCCGGCAGGCGATGAGTGAAGAAGAATTTAATCAGTTTCGGAACGGTTTTTTCTCCGTTTCCAACCTCGCAACGAAAGCCCGCTCCGCTTCTGATCAGGAACGGCTGGCTTCCGGCAAAACTAATTTTACCAACCCGCGCCCCGTCAACGGATTGCGTCCCCATCAGGCCGTCCGAAAGCACCTCGCCGATGGATTGGACACTGATAATGAATGAATTGTGACTGGGTGATTGAGTGAATAGCCTGCCGGATTCTTGGCATTTTATTCACTCAATCACGCATTCAAAACCCATGCCTTGTTATTGAATCGGTGAATAATCCGTTGGTTTCATGTAAACGGACTCGACTTTGGTAGTGAGCGGTCCGTTTTTCTCCGAATCCGCTTTTGCCTTCACCCATTTCGGGTCGGCCCGAAACTCATCGAAATGTTTTTTCCCTTCGGCTTCGCTCGGGTGAGCCAGAATATATACCAGTTTCGGCTGACCACTTTCGTCCGGCTGAGTCGTTAACCAATACCCGATGTTGGTCATCCCGTGTTGCTTGAACAGCTTGATTGTGTGATTTTTAAAGCGGGCAATCAGATCGTTCAGTTTGCCGGGAGCGGGCGAATACGTACGCAATTCGAAAACGCGCCCCGGTTTTTTGGACGCTTTGATTTTGGGAGAAATTTCGGCTTCCGTCATAAAAATCTGGTCGACTTTCGCCACGATCTTCCCGTTTGCTTCGGTTTTTGCTACCACTTCCTTCCATTCCGGATCGCTGCCAAACGCCTTCCAGGAAGCATCGCGGGCTTCGCGGTTTGGGTACGAAAGAATGTAAATCAGTCTTTCCTGCGAAGCGTCGGTCGGCGTCCAGTACCCAACGTTGGTCATTCCGTGTTTTTCGAAAATTTTAGTGGTGTATTTCCGGAAACGATCGATGATGTTCTCATAATTACCGGGAGTCGGGTAATAAATCCGGACTTCGTACAAACGCGACGGATCGGCGGGTTTGGTGGTTTCGGGGCCCGAATCAGCTACCGAAAAACTTAATGCAGTTACAATAAGGCTACAGGTTAACAGGAAATTTCTCATTGATACGCGGCTGTTAGTTGAATTACAAAAATAAGCACAGTTTAAACAGAATTAATTGTTTAACCTTTATTTTGACTAAGACGCTCTTTTCAGATAAAAACCTATCTTTACAAAGAATATATCCCTATAAAATTTTGATTTTATGCTGAGTCGCGTTGCAAACTCTATCTACTGGATGAACCGCTATATCGAACGGGCCGATAATTATTCCCGTTTTATGAGTGTCAATTTTAATCTGGCCTTGGATTTACCACCCAATGTCGACGAACAATGGGAACCTCTTTTAATTGCCACTGCCGATAATTACCTGTTTTACAACTACTACCAGGAACCAACCCGCGAGAATGTCATCGATTTCATGACCTTCGACAAGCGAAATCCCAACTCCATTGTCAGCTGCCTCAACAACGCCCGTGAAAACGCCCGCACGATTCGGGAGAGCATTTCGAAGGAGATGTGGGAGAATATCAACGATCTGTATTTGCGCGTTCGTGACACGACCACCAAAGGCGAATCGAACCTCAACCGCCTGCAGGAGTTTTTAAACAATGTAAAAAACGGTTGCCAGCATTTTTACGGGGTGATCGACTGCACCATTACGCGGAACGAAGCCTGGCATTTTGGCCGGGTTGGCCGGTTTTTAGAACGCGCCGACAAAACATCGCGGTTTCTGGACGTAAAATATTTTACCCTTCTCCCCGACGCCGATGCGGTGGGCTCAACCCTCGACCTGATGATCTGGACGGCGGTTTTGAAGTCGGGCAGTGCGTATAATATGTACCGCCAGCAGTACAAAATGATCAGTTCGTCGACAATTGTTGAGTTTCTAATTCTGGACAAACTCTTTCCCCGCTCGGTAGCCCACTGCATTCGCCAGGCGGAGTTGTCACTTTACGAAATTTCGGGGAATGTGATCACCAATGGTTTTAAGAACGAAGCCGAAAAAGCCTTGAGCAAACTGCGGTCAGAAATTGAGTTTACCGAAACCTCCGAACTTTTCAAAACCGGCTTACACCAATATCTGGATCGCTTTCAGACGCGGACCAACGAAGCCGCCAAAGCCGTCTACGAAACGTATTTCAGCCTGAAACCGGTGGAAGTGTAGCGAATTGCCCCGACTTTCTGTAGGATGCGGTATAGACCTTCAGAAAGTCGGGGAATTTTATTTATAGAAGGGAAATGTCAGCGCCACATAGGCCATCGACGCCCGGTTGCGGAAACGCTGGTTATCGTCGTCAATATTCACATTGCTCGCTCTCATTTCGGTCGTAATCCACTGATAGCCAGCCTTCACGCCCAGCCGCTCCAGCACCTTCAGCCGAACGTAAACTTCGGTTGATAACGAACCCAGGTCATTGTCTCCCAGTAATCGTGCGTTAAACCGCTGGGGTTGTGCGTATTGTTTTGGATGTAGCTGAAAGCTTAGGTTAATGGCTTTACCAGACGTGTCGGCACCTTCAAACCGCCCCGTCGACGACCGGTAACGTCCCTCACGGGATTTTCCAAAACCGACTCCGAGCAAATCGGCACCAGCCCCAATTTCCACCGGCCCCAGGCGAATCTGAGCCCGCAATCCAAAATTGATGGCCGTAGCCGTTACCAGGTCAAACCGCATGGTGTCGAGATTGGCGGGCACGAGCGGGGCCGACAGGGCGGCAAACCCGGATTTTTCACGCGTAAGTTTGGCGGGAGCCGTGGTGTAATTCAGATTGTCTCCGTAAAAAGTATTCAGTTTTGCGGTCCAGCCAATGGAAAAAATCCGGTTGGCATCCAGATTCAGCAGTTCGTAATACGTAAGTGACGGAACTACATAATCCTTTTTGAACGCGGCCCCAACATCCAGCCCGCTGCTGATGCGAACGGAAGTTGGTGTTTGTGAGAAAGCGACAGCAGAGATGAGGATAAATACTAGTGTTACTATTTTTCTCATATGGTGAACTTACTTTGTAATGCAAAGTTAATGGGATAAACGGAAACGGAAAGATTTTGTTTCGGGCCGGAAGCAGCATTTTTTGTCCGGAAATGAATTTTTACCCGACAAAAATCCACCCGGCTTCACTTGACTAGGCACGGTCGGACGGGTGAACTGGTACAGAAGATGGTTTATTTAAAAGACGGATGTCAGGCAGACGCCCCCCCAGCTTCCCTGGTATACCGGAAGTAAAACCGTCTGTTTCCGGCGAACTACCAGGTGTTTCAGCCAGGGATACAATTGGTAGACGGCTTCCGTCGATGCGATTCCGACGCCGGCCCCAAACAGGACATCGGCCAGCCAGTGGCGGTTTTTAATGATCCGAAAGCCCCCAACCGTGGTGGCGGCTGCGTAGCCCGCGAAGCTGTACCAGCCGCTGCGCCCGCCATACTCGTGAGCCAGCAGCGTTGCCCCGGTAAAAGCACTGGTTGTGTGCCCTGAGGGAAAGGACTGATGGCCATTTTGATCGGGCCGGGGATAAGAAACGGCAAATTTAAGCGTCGTCGTGATGCCCTGCGCCACACTGTTTGCCAGCACAGCCAGCACGAGTTGATCGCCAAACCGGTGTTTCCCTTTCACACCCGCAGCTCCTAAACCCAGCATCACCACGGTTGGCGCAAATTGCAGGTAGTTATCTACGGGTGACCTGAAGCCGGGAAATTGTTTCACCACTTCACGCTCTACCTGGCGGCTCAAGTGGCCCTGAGTCAGCAAACCGGCGGTCATCAGGGCCGCCGGGAGGATAAAAGCCTTGGGACGAAAAGCAGGCCGGGTGCTTGCAGCCAGCAACTCGCTCGGAGTTGCCCGCCCGGCACTGGTGGAATCAGCCGGATTTACCGGAGCCTGGGCCTGAACTAGAGAAGTATAGCTAAGAAAAATAATTAAAAACCACTGAACACGTTGTTGCTTCATTATGTGCAAACGGAATGACCCACACTGGTATTGCTGTTTGCAACGAAGGTAGTTGCCAATTCTAAAGAAATTCTGAAGGATGGCTTTCCGGGTTGAGATACCGCACAAACGGGAGATCAAGCCAACGTCCGCCCGGTCTTCAGAAAGAATTCAGAATATATACCTTACTTTGAAAATCGTACCACATCCGGACTTATGAAAGTTTTACTGATTGAGGATGAACCCCTTCTTTTGAACACCATGAAGGTCTATCTCGAAACGGAGGGGTACGTCGTTACGACGGCCGCCACGTTTCGGAACGGCCTGGAAAAAATGTACGATTATGACTACGACTGTGTGGTGGTCGACATTGGCTTACCCGACGGAAACGGTCTGGACCTGATCCGGCAACTGAAAGCACACCAGGCCCAGACGGGCATCATCATCGTATCGGCCAGAGACTCATTGCATGACAAACTAACCGGGCTGGAGCTGGGTTCGGACGATTACCTGACCAAACCGTTTCATTTACCAGAACTCAACGCCCGGATCAAATCCGTGTTGCGCCGACGCCTGTATGGCGGTCAAAATCAGATTCATTTTGGAAAAATCACCATCAATTCACACACGCATCAGGTAGACGTTGCGGGGCAACTGGTGTTATTGACCGAGAAAGAATACCAGATTCTGCTGTTTTTTGTGGCTAATCCCGACCGGTTTCTTACAAAAGCCGCCATTGCCGAGTTTGTCTGGGGCGACCACATGGATCTGGCGAACTCCCACGATTTTCTGTATACCCACATTAAAAACCTGCGGAAAAAGCTGATTGAGAAAGGCTGTCCCGATTATTTACGAACCCGCTACGGCGTGGGGTATCTTTTTACGGCCCATCCATGAAACTGCTGCACAAAATGATGCTGAATTTGCTGCTGGTGGCCATACCGGTGGCTTTGGGCGGAGTGTGGCTTTTCTATTCGTTCATCCACGCCGGCATTCAGTACGAAGTCGATGAACAGCTCAGCAGCGACCTGGAATCCATCCGGTATCAATGGCAACATCCGGGCTCCGACACCCGGCGGATTGCGTCGTCGCGCATCGAAATCACGCGGACCGGTATGCCCATTCTGCCAACGTACAGCGACACCCTCGGGCTGGACCGGCGCGAAAAAATCCTGGTTCCCATGCGCCAGTTAACGGCCACCATCAAAACCGCACCGGGCGTTCAGTACCGGGTTGTGATTCGGCAGCCCATGGGCGAGTTTGATGAAATCGCCCGGCTTCTGTCAATCGGTGTAGCGGCAACTTTTGTGGTTTTGATGGCGGCCCTCATGGTTCTGAATGGCTGGCTAATTCGCCGGTTGTGGCACCCTTTTTATCGATTGATCGACCAGTTACGCCAGTACCGGCTGGACTCCACGGGAAATCCGCAACCGGTGATGACGTTTCCCCAAAGCACCACCGATGAGTTTAACCAGCTCAGTTCGGCCCTGAATACGATGAGCCGCAATCTTCAGGAACAATTCAGGGCGCAACAGCAGTTTACCGACAATGCCGCCCATGAAATGCAGACGCCCCTGTCCATTGTGGGTCATGAACTTGAAAATCTGCTGGCGATCGATCCGCTGAACGCCGAGCAGGTGATCGGGATTGAACGGGCGCAGGATTCGATTCGTCGGCTGGTTCGGCTGAATAAAAGTTTATTGTTGCTGACCCGCATCGAAAACCACCAATTCGTCGGCGAACACATCAACATCAGCCGGATTGTGGACGAACTGGCGCAAACCTACCACGACTTTGCCCGCCATCACGGTTTACGGTGGGAGTGCCGCCTGACACCCGATGTTTACCAAACGATGAACCCCTATCTGGCCGAGGTACTGGTTAGCAATCTCCTGCAGAATGCCATACGCTACAGCGAGCCGGCTTCCAGGGTAGAAATCACGCTCACCCCCTCCTGTTTCATGATTCAGAACCAGGGCGAAGCACTTCCTTTTCCGGCCCATCAGCTGTTCGACCGGTTTAGGAAGCATCCGGCCCACCCCGATTCAACCGGCCTGGGGCTGGCTCTGGTACAGCAAATTGCTCACCTCTACGGAATTGCCGTTCACTATTTCTACCAGACCGATACGCGACTGCATGTTTTTCGCCTTGACCTTCCGCAGCCCGCACCCACCGTCGGTTTCAATACGGTTTAGCATCTTTAGTTTTCCTTCAGAATTAACGGGTAGCTTTGGTTTCCGGGAAATAACTATGAAAAACGTACTGATCATCGGAATTACCCTGCTGCTGACGCATCTGGCACAGGCGCAATCCCTCCACCTTCGGGTCGAAGACAGCGTGACGCACGCGCCCCTCTCCGGTGTTACCATCCGAACCAGTGCCGAACCGCCGACCGGTACAACGACCGATGCCCAGGGACAGGCCCAGCTCGCCAGCCTCCCCAATGGCCCAAACCAACTGATAGTCACCCTCGTCGGTTATCAACCGTACCGTTTTCGTCTGACGTTGCCCCTGGCCAGTCCCGACTCTGTGGTCCTGATTGAACTCGCCCCGACCGAAGCGGCTTTGGAAGAAGTTACCGTTACGGCCACCCGAAGCAATTCGCGCCTTGAAGACTTGCCCATCAAAGTAGAAGTGCTCGGTCTGGAAGAAATGGATGAGGAATCGGCCGTTGTTCCCGGTAATGTGGCCAGCATTCTGGGTGATATTTCAATTATTCACATTCAGCGTACGTCGCTGACAACCGGTAATCAAAGCATCCGCATGCAGGGGCTCGATCCGAAATACACGCAGATTTTGCGGGATGGGCTGCCGCTTTACGAAGGCTTTTCCGGTAATCTGGGCGTGTTGCAGATTCCACCGCTCGATCTCAAGCAGGTGGAGGTAATCAAAGGGTCTGCTTCCACACTCTACGGTGGAGGAGCCATCGGCGGATTGATCAATCTGGTGTCGCGCCAGCCGGGCGCCGAGCCGGAACTGACAATGGTTTTAAACCGGTCCAATCTGCGGGAAACAAACCTGAATGCCTATTATGCCCGCCAATACAATCCCAAAACAGGGCTGACGGTTTTTGCCGGACTCACGAACCAGCCCGCCGTCGATGTCAACCAAGACGGTTTTTCGGATGCACCGCTCATTCACCAGGTTACGGTTCACCCCCGGCTGTTTTTAACGCCCAGCACCAGAAACCGGCTGAATCTGGGCTACACGTTTATCACCGAAAAACGCAGCGGGGGCGACGTAACGGCCCTAAAACAACCCGAAGGGCTGCATACTTACGTGGTCAGCAACACGATTCAGCGGCATTCGGCAGACGCCACGTTCGACCACCGGTTTTCGGAAAAACACACCTTCACGGGTCGCGGAACCCTGAGTTTTTTCGACCGGACGGAAGTGAACAACGGCTTTCATTTTTCCGGACGGCAACTCTCCGGTTATTTCGAAGCCGCCGATTACTCGCAACGCGGAGCGCACGCGCTGGTTGCCGGTGCCAACCTGACCCTGGAACACTTCCGGAAAGGAGCCAGCGACAGCAGCCGGATTTCAGATTTTACCTACAATACCGTGGGTTTATTTCTTCAGGACGACTGGCGGGCGGGCAACAAAGTTACGCTTCAGGGTGGGTTGCGGCTCGATCATCATACCGTGTTCGGCAACTTTTTCCTGCCCCGGCTATCGGTCTTGATCAAACCAAACGAGCAGTGGTCGGTGCGAACCAGCGTTGGAACGGGGTATAAAACCCCCAATATTTTCGCGAACCTGACGGCGGCCGATTCCCGTACCCAAAGCCGGCTGTCGTACCGGTATCTGCTGCCGTTGCGTGCGAATCTGAAATCGGAACGGTCGGTGGGACTCAATCTGGACGTTGCCTACAAAAGCACGCTAGGTGAACACCTGACGGTTCAACTCGATCAGGCATTTTACTACACCTTCATCAGCAATCCCATCGTCGCCCTTTCGACCGATACCACCGCCAACCGCCGGACTTTACTACAGAATGCCAACTATGACCTGCGAAGCGTGGGCACGGACACGTACCTCCGGTTAGAATATGATGAAATCGAATTTTATCTGGGCTACAACCATACCCTGGCCCGTCGGCAGGCCGCTAACGGCACGAACCTGAGCGAAAATACGTACGTTCCTTTCAGCCCACAGGACAAGTTTTCGCTGACGCTGGCGTATCATATTCCGGAAAAATGGCGGTTTGGTATTGAATCCAGCTGGGTTGGCAATCAGTATGTGTACGATAACCGGCGGGTGGCCAATTACTGGTTCTGGGCCGCAGCCATCGAACGGATGCTGGGTCATTTCAGCCTGATCCTGAATGCCGAGAACATCTTTAATATCCAGCAACTCAAGTACGGTCCGGTGGTGACGGGACCCATCAACAACCCGACAGTTCAGCCACTCTGGGCTCCCCAGGAAGGGCGGATTGTCAATCTGGCGATCAAGTATAAATGGCATTGACGCGGTTTACGCAAGTGGATGGGAACGCGGATCGAACAGATCAAAACAGCGTTTAATCTGCGTTAATCCGGGCCATCCGCTCAATCCGCGTTCCCATCAAAAACGTCAATTTCAATTATTCTGGTATTTCAGCACCACGGCTGCCAGGGGCGGAATGGTCAATACAACCGAGGTTGAACGGCCGTGCCATTCCTGCGGCTCCGAAACGATCGGCTGGGTATTGAGCAAACCGCTGCCAAAAAAAGCTTTGTCATCGCTGTTGAATACCTCAGCCCAGGTGCCGGCTACCGGAACACCAATTCGGTAGTCGGTTCGCGGTATGGGGGTCATGTTCAATACAATCACGACCTGTTCTTTCGTGCGCGTACCTTTCCGGGCATACACAATGGTGCTGTTTTCGCGGTCCATGGTGTCGATCCACTCAAATCCATCCTGAACGAACTGCAGTTCGTGGAGGGCCGGTTCGTTCCGGTAGAGCTTGTTCAGCGCCTTGACGCATTCTTTCATGCCCTGATGAGGAGCAAAATCGAGCAGGTGCCAGTCGAGACTGCCTTCAAATTTCCACTCCGAGGTTTGTCCGAATTCACAGCCCATAAACAGTAGTTTGGTGCCGGGGTGCGTAAACATGTACGTAAACAACAACCGCAGATTGGCAAACCGCTGCCATTCGTCACCGGGCATTTTGCTGATCAGCGCCTTTTTCCCATAGACCACTTCATCGTGGGAAAACGGCAGCATGAAATTCTCCGAAAACGCGTATACCGTACTGAATGTCAGCTCGTCCTGGTGCCAACGGCGGTAGTAGGAGTCGCGCTGGAAATACCGCAAGGTGTCGTTCATCCAGCCCATCATCCACTTCATGCCGAAGCCCAAACCGCCGGCATAGGTAGGTCGCGTCACGCCCGGAAAAGCCGTTGACTCCTCCGCAATCATCTGTGCTTCCGGAAAATCCTTGTAAACCGCTTCGTTCAGTTCCTTGAAGAGCGAAATGACCTCCAGGTTTTCCCGGCCCCCAAATATATTCGGCTCCCATTCCCCGTGATTGCGGGAATAATCCAGGTACAACATCGACGCAACCGCATCGACGCGCAACCCGTCAGCATGAAAGCGGTCCAGCCAGAACAGGGCATTACTAAGCAGAAACGCCCGGACTTCGTTGCGTCCGTAGTTAAAAATGTAGCTTTTCCAGTCGGGATGGTAGCCCTTCCGCATGTCGGGATGCTCGTACAAATGCGAACCGTCAAATTCGTACAACCCGTGCGCATCACCCGGAAAGTGCGAAGGCACCCAGTCGAGATACACACCGATATTCTCCTGATGCAGCCGCTCGATCATCTGCATGAAATCCTGGGGAGTACCAAACCGGCTCGTCGGTGCAAAATAACCGGTCACCTGATAGCCCCACGACGGATCGTACGGATGTTCCATGACGGGCATAAACTCGACGTGGGTAAAGCCCAACTCCTTGATATATGGCACCAGCGCATCGGCAACTTCCTGGTACGACAACTGCCGCGTGGGTTCCGAAGGGTCCCGTCGCCACGAATTCAGGTGGAGCTCATACACGGAAATGGGCTTGTTCAGCGCGTTGAATTTGCCCCGGTTTCGCATCCAGTAATCGTCTTTCCACTCATGCCAGGTATCCCAGATCACCGAAGCCGTCCGGGGCGGTATTTCCCACCAGAGGGCAAACGGGTCTCCTTTTTCGACTTCACGGCCGCTGGTGTGCGTAATGGCATATTTGTAAACCTCTCCCCGGCCAATGTGCGGAACAAATCCTTCCCAGATGCCCGAACTGTCCCAGCGTGCGTAGAGCGGATGGCTTCCCTTGTTCCAGCCGTTGAAATTTCCGATCACCGACACGTAGCGGGCCGACGGAGCCCAGACGGCAAAATACGTACCGACAACCCCGTCTACCTCAACGACGTGAGAGCCCAGTTTTTCGTACAGCCGCGTGTGTTTTCCGGCCCGGAACAGATAGATGTCAAATTCGGTCAACCGACTGTAAGCCCCTTTTTCTGTTGGCTGTTCCGACTGAGTCGTGGGTACCGTTTCCGGTTTTGCGTCAGTGGTGGTGGTATTTTTGGTGGTCGTACGTTTCGCCATTGGAAAGCTATTTCGTTTAGCTCGTGAAATATAGACAAATTTTTCTCTGATGAATCACCGTGATTCCATCGGATTTATTCTTCGAAACCTTTGTTCAAATCAATCTGCAAGTCCTGAAAAAACCGGCGTCAGCAAGTCGGTCTTTACATAAGGATGTTGCCGATCCAGTGTCCGTGCTCAGGAAGCGTATAGACCAGTACGTTATTCCATTCCGGCAGCACAACCCACTCGTCCCGAACGCCCGTTGCTTCGCAGGCATCAAACCTTTTGCTTCCTTTCTTTCTTCATCCCGCTGGTCCAGACCGGTTATTTCCATAGAAAGGCTCGTTTCCACAAACTTACTCTTTTTTCGTCTGCAACAGCCCCATTTGTAGCAGGGGGAGGTCCGAATTTCGGGTGGGATCGGCAATCCGTATTTTTTCAATTTCCCGAATCACATCCATGATTCCCTTCAGCGGGATTTTGACCCAGGCCGGGCGGTAACTGATTTCATACCCGAGTTCATAGACGGCTTTTTCCAGTAGGTAAACCAGCAGCAAAAAGTTAACTTCACTGTTGTTTTTATACAGCGGATGCGGACTGCCAATGGTTTCCAGGTAAGCGTCCATGTACGTGTCCCGAATGAGTTTGTACCAGCGTTCGGAAACGCGTTGCAGGTGGTCGGGGTCGATGTGTTCCGTTTCGGTACTCCCAAAAAGCTTGGCCGAAACCGCATAATGGTACGACCGAATCATGCCCGCAACGTCTTTCAAAGGCGAGTGTTTGATTTTTCGTTCCGAAATACTGCTTTCCGGTTCTCCTTCGAAGTCGATGATAATGAAGTCGTTACCCGTTGCCAGCACTTGCCCCAGGTGATAATCGCCATGAATGCGGATGCGTAGCGATTCAAGCGGGCGATGGCGAAAATCGTTGACAAACTCATCGATCATCTCCTTTGCCTCCATAAACACCCACGCCAGCCGCTGCGCCAGTGGGTCCAGTTTCGCGTAATTGTCGATCACCAGCGTATACCGGCGTTCCAGCAGACTTTCAAACCGCCGGATGATAAACTCCCGGTAGTCGTCGGTAAAGGGTTCGGGCGCAAACGAAGGGTCGTTCGATTCAGGACTGTAGAGGGCCAGATGCATCTGCGCCGTTCGGCGGCCCAGCAACTCCACCCGATCAAACACATCTTCCTTGATGGTAAACAGACGGTGTGGCACCGCATACAGAAAATCGTTGAGGTAGTCGCCGGTTTGATTCCAGCTATCCTGCTGATTTTCAACCATCAACTGCATCATTCCGAGCGTAACATCCGGAACGCCTTCCTGTTGCCAGATCAGGCTTCCGGCATACGCCGGAATGTGCGTAAAGTGGCTGTGTTCCGTCAGAAAGCTAACCAGATCCACTTCCGGGTTGGTTTCCTGAAAGAGTTTGCGGTATAGTTTCAGGAAATAGGTTTCGCCCTGATTCGGGACGCCAAAAACCAGTGCCGAATTACTCGAATCGACCGGAAGCACCCGGCTCGTCACCTCCGCATCGATGTGTTCAGCCGCCAGCCCACGACCCCGGTGGAAGACGATCCGGCCGGTTTTCTGGGCCAGTGCGTTCTGGTGGGCCAGATTGAAATACAGCACCTGCCGAAACCGCTCGTCGTAAATGGCATCGACAATCAGCCCCGGTTTTTGATCGAAAACCGCCGTTGTCACAATTCCTTTGGGCAACACATCCGGAACATCGGGCCGATCGGTTTCTATAAAAGACAGCGGGAGCAGGTAGTTTTCCGTCTCCCCATTGGCGTATCCGGCTTCAACGATGATCAAATACGCTTTTTCGGCGGTGTAAGAATCGGAACGAAACGGAATTTCGTGAACAAAACGAATCCGAAAGTGCTCCTGCTGGCGGGCTTTACCGGCAAACCAACGGCACGAATTCAGATACGGCGGCAGAATCGTTGTTTCCAGAAACCGGATTGCGTCCTGGTCCTGAATCAGATTAGCCCACGCAGATGAACTGGTCAGGTTTGAAGTAGTTGAGTCGAACATGCAAACAGAGGAGTGACAGGTAAAGCGGTTCTACCCGTAATAATACAAAGTGATTCGACAAATAAGGCTATTTTATGTGCATAAAAGACTATACATCTTACTCTTCCACCAGATAAGCGGTCAACGTCTTCCATTGTATCTTCTGGTAGAACAGCCAGCCGGCTCCGGCAATTACGGTATTGACGGCGCCCCGGTTGCCTGATTCCGCGTCTTCGTTGTTAACACGCTCATTTTTACCGATCTGGCAGGCCGTGATCGTGAGTCCTTCCCGTTCTACGTGGAAGGTACTGGTTGACGTATCCGAAAAAAAGTGTTCGGTTTCGGCGGCTTTATCGTTCGGATCGGCGCAGGGCCGGGCCGTAAAACCGGCGCGGGTTTCTTCGTCGATGATGTGAATCACTTTCACCCAGTTTTCCGGCGCTGGTCCGGGCAAATCGACTTTGATGTAGTCGCCAACGACCGGACTGCCGGTTGTTTTCCGGTTTCCGGCCTGGTCATACAGGTGAAAATCCGCCGTCAGACTGGAGAGATCAGACCAGCGGTCGACCGCAAACAGTTTTTCTTTGGCCCGGTCAAAGGCGCGTTGGGCCGTCGGCTCGTCGGCGTGGGTTTTGTCGCTGCAATAGGTTTTGTCGACTGTTTCTTCGCCTTTCAACAGGTCAACTCCGTGTCGAATCGTATCGATGATGCTGGTGAGTTTCATAGAATTTGGAGGAAAACAGGTTCAACACTGATGTATCAAAAACCCATTCCAGTTGGTGGCCGGAATGGGTTTTAGAAGCTTGAAATTCAAAAAGCCGCCGGGCTAGTTGTTGGTATCTTTTCCGGTATTGCCAAACGTCCGCCCGTTGCTACGGTCTTTCTTGGGTTTCGGATACGACTTATCCCGGCTTTTGCCGGATACGGCACCGTCGGCCGTCGACGGAGCGCGGGAAGTGCGCGCTTCCTGCCCGCCCGTACGGCCAAATTTATTGGATAACCGGTTGCTGTCCGGGCGCGAGCCGGTTACGTTGCGGCTGGTTCCGGTCCGCGATTTTCCGGCATCGGACCCCGGATCTTTAGAACTGCCATTTCGGCTCGGAGCGGCATTGCCAGCCTGGCCTTCCGAACTACTCGTTTGTGCCTGCGTTGGCAGCGATGTGGCCAGAATGGCCACCAGCATGGCTGCCGACATAAGTATCTTTTTCATGCGTTTTTCTGTTGAGTAAACTCGTTTCGTTACTTTTTTTCGTCTTCGTCGTAGTGGTAAGGGGTTCCCGAAGTAACCTCGCCACCACTCGTCCAGAGACCACCACCCCGCTCGCCGTCATTTTTGGTATTTTCACCACTGGGGCCATCGTCCGGTACATTCCGTTTTTGCGTGGGATCGGTATCCTCGATATGCCCTTTGGGAGCTTCTGCGATGGTGTCACGAACTTTCTGCGTTGGTCCTTTCGTTTTCATCCGTTGCGTCGATTAGTTGGCGTATTGCGTTTCCTGGCCGGGTTAGTTTCTGATCCCGCTCGCCTTTGTATTCCGTCCGGAATGTTGCCCAAAAAACCGTTCCGATGCCGGGCTTTCCGATCCAATTCGGGCGGAATTATTCTTGATTAACTCCATTCCGGCGGTATTGTTAAGGAAAACCGGCCTCTGGCCAACCGATTTCTATTCACTGGACTCCCGCGTGTGCGGCCGAATGAGGATTCGGTCCGACGGCTTTAGCGGGTTGAGAATCCTCATTCGCTTTGCCGGAGCAATCGGTTCGGCTTACGGCTGATTGGCCAGGGTTTTCTTCTGCTGGTAAATAAATTCATGGAGACTGCGGGACTTTTCGCGGGTTTCGCGGGCTTTCTCCGAAAACTCTTCGGCGGCTTTGTGGTTACCGGCCTGCGCAAACTGCTCGGCCGACTGATCGAGCAAAAGAATGGTTTCTTCCAACCCACGAACACTTTTCCACAACGCTTCTTCAACGTTTTGGGTCACTTCCGCCAGCAAGGCAGCCGCCGTATACGCATGGCCGGTATGACACCGGTACCGAATCAGTTTTCCTTCTTTAATACTCACCAGGACACCACTGCATTCGGGACAGGCCAGCGGACTGAGTTGACCCATTTTCAGGATTCCCATATCGAAGGCGTTTTCTTCAGCCGCAATGGTAATTTCGGCCGCCATCCGTTTTTCTTCGTCCACCGAAAGTTGGGGTTTGCCAGCAATCTCCTCGGTGGTCAACCGGTTCAGCAGGTCGACCATATCAGCAATCGGAACGATGTAATCGACATCGACGTACTCCAGCACGCTGTCGGGCATACTGGGATACAGGGCCTCTTCGGGTTGTTGAATGATGGTTACTCCACCCAGCCGTTTGACGGACCACATGCCCGATGTCCCATCGTTCAGCATTCCGGTCAAAATAATACCGATCACCCGGGGACCGTACGTATACGCGGCCGACCGGAACAAGGCATCGATGGAAGGCCGAAACCGGTTTTCTTTAGGCCCCTGTTTCACAACCAGCTGATTATCCTCAATCAGAATATGGTGGTCGGGGGGAGCCACGTAAATCTGACCGGCCTGAATAATTTCACCATCCTTGGGATGAGTCGCTTTTATCGAGCCGGAATGAGTCAGAATCTGGGGCAATAAACTCGGAGAATGCGGAGATACATGTTGCACAATAAATACGGAAGCCGTAAAATTTAGCGGAAGGGTCGCCACCAACTGTTTTAAAGCCGTTACGCCCCCCGCCGAGGCCCCGATCACCACGATATCGCGTTTCGCCATAATTGTCAATTCCAGGAACTTTGGATAATTAGATAGATAGATAGATAATTTTTACAACCGGCTTTTGTTTAAATTTGATATAATTACTTTTCAAGTCCGCTAAATACATATACATTCATATTCATCAAAAATCCAGCTTTCTTCGTCAATCGATCCCGGTAACGTTGGGTTTGACCTATTTTATGAGTAAAAAACCGCCTGTTGAACCTCTATCTACCGACGTGATTGTCCCGGTTGTGGCCATCGGGGCTTCCGCCGGGGGACTGGAAGCCGTATCTCAACTTTTTGAAAATCTATCGTCTACCACGGGATTTGCCTTCGTATACATTCAACACCTCGACCCGAATTTCGAAAGCCAGATTGCCACCATCATCGGCCGGGTGACGGCCATGCCGGTGCGGGAGGCTGAACACGAAATGCGAATCGAGCGCGATTACGTCTACATTATTCCTCCCAATAAAGACATTGAAGTGGTCGATGGCGTACTGACGCTTTCGCCCCGACGCCCGCAGCCCCACATTCAGATGCCGATCGATCAGTTCTTTACTTCGCTGGCCAGTCGCCAGCGGGAAGGCGCCATCGGTATTCTGCTGTCGGGCGCAGCATCCGACGGCACGCTGGGACTGAAGGCCATAAAAGCCGCCGGTGGCATCACCATTGTGCAGGATGAAACCGCTCAGTTTCAGAGTATGCCAAAAACGGCCATTCACGAGGGGGTGGTCGATTTTGTGCTTCCGCCGAAAGGGATTGCCAAAGAACTGGAGCGGCTGAGTCATCAAACTTTTCTTTTCCGGCTAACGGCGCTGGCGGAAGGGCCGAATGATGTTCAGACGCCGGACGAGGACCTGAAAGCCGTTATTCAATTTCTGAAGAAATCGACCGGCGTTGATTTTACCCACTACAAGGTGTCCACCATTCGCCGGCGCATCATCCGGCGGATGCTGCTGTATAAACTCGAACACCTGCAGGACTATATCCAGTATCTGAAACAGCATACCTCCGAAGTCGATGCACTCTACAGCGACTTGCTGATCAACGTAACGCACTTTTTCCGGGACGAGGAGACGATGGATTATCTCAAGAAAATCCTGCTGCCTCAGATCATCAAGACGAAGACGGCCCGCGAACCGCTGCGGATCTGGATACCGGCCTGCTCGACCGGCCAGGAAGCCTACTCGATTGCCATGCTGATTCTGGAAGTGCTCGACGACCGGACGCCGGGCATGCCGGTTCATATTTTTGCTACCGACCTGAGCGAAACCGCCATTGCCAAGGCCCGGCACGGCAGCTACTCCCGGAGCGAGGTGATGGATATTTCACCCCAGCGACTGCAACGGTTTTTTACGAAAGTTGACGATCAATACCGCATCAGCCGAACCATTCGTGACCTGTGCGTATTTGCCCCGCACAATATTTTTAAAGATCCGCCCTTCTCCCGGCTCGACCTGATCAGTTGCCGAAATCTGCTGATTTATCTGGACAATGTACTTCAGAAAAAAGCCATCGCCACGTTTCACTACGCGTTGAATCCGACCGGTTATTTGCTTTTGGGAAAATCCGAAACGATTGGTTCCTCGGTATCGTTTTTTGCTCAGCTCGAAAAAAACTACAAGATCTATGTCCGCAAAAACGACGTTGCCAGTCGGCCTTCTTTTGAAATGAACCCCCGGTTGCCAGCCACTGAGCTTATGGAAGAACCCAACCGAATACCGCCCGCTCCCAAATCCGGGGCAACCGCCCCGAATCTGGATAGCCTGGTAGACAGCCTGTTATTGAGCCAGTATGTTCCGGCCAGCGTCGTGGTCAATCAGGATCTCGATATCCTTCAGTTTCGCGGGTCAACGGGTCTTTTTCTTGAACCGTTGCCGGGAAAAGCCAGTCTGAACCTGCTCAAAATGGCCCGCCCGTCGCTGCTCTTCGAATTGCGCAATACCGTTCATAAAGCGCATAAATCGGGCGAATCGGTGCGGAAAACCGGTTTGGAAATCAAACTGAAAAACAAAACCCATCAGGTGGCTATTGAAGCGGTTCCGCTCAAAACCGACACGGAAGAACGGCTTTTCCTGATCATTTTTGAAGAAATCATAGCCTCTTCGGTTCCCGAAGCCGGGTTGGCGGGTGTTCGCAACCGGCGGATCAAGCAACTGGAAGATGAACTGGCTACGCTGCGGGAAGATCTGCACTCGATCATCGAGGAGCAGGAAGCCAACAACGAGGAACTGCAATCGGCCAACGAAGAAATTATCAGCAGCAACGAGGAACTGCAAAGCATCAACGAAGAACTGGAAACCAGCAAGGAAGAGATCGAGTCATCGAATGAAGAGCTTCAGACCATCAACCAGGAACTCCAGCAACGCAACGACCAGTTGACCGAAGCCTATGAGTTTGCCGAGGACATCTTCGCCACCATCCGGGAGGCCACCGTCGTTCTCAACCGCGACCTGAAAGTGATGAGTGCCAACCGGGCCTTCTATTCCATTTTTCGGGTGCAGGAAGACGACACCGAAGGGCGAATGTTCTACGAACTGGGCAACCGGCAGTGGGACATTCCGAAGCTGCGGAAGATGCTCGACGAAGTTCTGGAGCAGGACGCCAAATTTGTGGGCTTCGAGGTGTCCCATAGTTTCCCGGAAATCGGGGAAAAAGTGATGTATCTCAACGCCCGCAAGGTAATCCGGCAACACAGCCAGGAAGCCATACTGCTGGCCATCGATGACATTACCGAACACCGGCAGGTGCAGCGCATGCTGGCCGAACAGGAAGCCTGGTTTCATACGATTGTGGACAGTGCGCCGGCCCTGATCTGGGTGGCCGGCACCGACGGGCGCTACAATTACCTGAATACCGCCTGGTTAGGCTATACCGGCCGGCCGCTGCAGGCCGAACTGGGGCACGGCTGGCCGGAAGGAATTCACCCCGACGACCGGCAAAATTACCTGGCCCGGTTTCACGTCAGTTTTGAGAAACGGCAGCCGTTTTCTTCCGAATACCGCCTGCGTCGACACGATGGCGAATACCGGTGGATGCTCGAGCACGCCAGTCCTATTTTCAAATCTGACGGCTCGTTCAACGGCTATTTAGGGACCTGTTCCGATGTGCATCTTCAGAAGACACTCAACCGGGAGCTGGATCTACGGGTGCAGGAACGTACCAGGGAATTACACACCAATGAAACCTTGCTCCGGCAACGCGAAGAACAGCTGCGCACGCTGGTCGAAAACACGCCCGACAACATTACCCGCTGGGACACGGATTTAAGGCTTCTTTTTGCCAATTCGGCTTTCGAAACCATCACGGGCGCTCCCTTTGAATCCTCGGTTGGCAAAACGTTACAGGAAATGGGGATTGCCGACGAAATTGCCGTTCCCTACATGGAAAAACTGAAACGGGTGTTTGAAAGCAAACAGCCGGTTAACCATTATTATTCGTTTCCGACCGAAACGGGTGAGGTTTCTTTTTATACCAATATCGTTCCGGAACCAGACTCTGACGGAATCGTCACCAGCGTACTGGCCATTTCCCGTAACATCACCGAACTCGTTCAGGTGCAGCGGACCATCAAGGAAACGGCCGATAGCTTACAGGCGGTTTTGAACAGCTCGCCCGCTTCGATTGCTTATTTCAAATCGGTTCCCGGCGTCGATTCTATTGCTGATTTTCAATTAATTATCTGCAATCAGAAGTTTGCCAATCTGAACTCAAAATCCATTAGCCAGATGCAGGGCGAACTGGCCAGCCACCTGTTTCCTACCCAGTGGCAGGAGGGCATGTTCGATCAGTTTAAACAGGTGGTTGAAACGGGCCAGTCCATTTACCTGGAACAATACGACCAAAGTCACGGCATCGACCGCTGGTGGGGCACGTCGATTATCAAATACGATGGGGGTCTGGTCATGACCGGGTTAGACATCACGTCGCTGAAACATTCGGAAAGCCAGCAGAACCAACTGTTGCAGGAACTGAACCGCTCGAACGATAGTATTCAGGCACTGGCCAGCCTCCGCCAGCACGTAAAAGACCGGGGCGAATTTCTGAGAAGGGCCTCCCACGATTTACGGGGCAGTTTCGGGGTGATTCAGGGAGCGGCTTCGCTGCTCGACCTGATGGACACGGAGGAAGAACGCAGCCAGATGCTGGAGATGATGCAGCGGAATTTGCAACAGATGACGGTGATGCTGACGGAACTGCTGGACTTTGCCCGGCTGGAAGCCGGTCAGGAACAGGTGCAGAACATCGCGTTCGACGTAGCCGACCTGCTGCGGGATCTCGGCGAAAGTCTGAGAACGATGGGCGACGGGCGGGGCCTGTGGATTCAGATCGATGGCCCCGCCCAGTTGCCCGTGGAAGGTGACCCGGTTATTGTTCGCCGGATTGCCCAGAATCTGCTGATCAATGCCCTGAAATATACCGAAACCGGGGGCGTCACCGTACACTGGGGGCGCGATGACAAAACCCGGTCCTGGTGGCTGACGATCCAGGATACGGGGCCGGGCCTACAACCCAATCTGGTCAGGCTGCTGATGGACTATCCGGTTGGAAACGAGGAATCCTATGGAACGTCCGAATCGCTTTCCCGCCAGAATTCCGGCGAAGGAATCGGGTTGTCCATCGTCAAACGGCTGTGCGAGCTGGTAAACGCTAAACTGACGGTGGAAATCCCGCCGGATAACGGTACCATTTTCAGGATCCGTTTTCCCGTATCGGAATCGCATCCAGGCTGACAGGCCCGCCCGACTTATTTTTATGAATAGGCCGATTTAGTCTGATAATCGATAACTTATTAGATTTTTTCGGGTTACTACTTTGTGAAGTTGTCGTGTAGCAGAAACGTAAATTGAATACCGGTATGAGCTTAGTAAAATCAAAAACAAACACGAATCGGCTCCGGAACGCCCGCATTCTCATCGTTGAAGATAATTCTGACCACTTGGTATTGATAACGAAAGCCATTCAACAGAGCTTTACGGGGGTTGAATCGGTCATGGTCACGGATGAACACGCGGCTATTAACTACCTCCGGGAGTGTGTCCAGACGGGCGTACGGCTTCCTCAGTTAATTCTGCTGGATTTATACCTGCCCGAGCGTCAGAATGGCTGGAATCTCTTGAAGATGATCAAAAGCCATACGCCGGAAATAAGCCAGATTCCCGTCGTGATTTTCAGTAACTCGGATCATCACGAAGACATCACCGAGTCCTACGACCTGGGCGTTACGTCATACGTTGTGAAGCCAATCAATTACGATGAATGGGTTGATTACTTTCAAACGCTGAAAGATTACTGGTGGGAAACGGTTTCCCTGCCCGACAGCCGTTCGACGTATTAACATCCCGCTTCCGGCGATCAGGCCACGGCCGCGCGGATGCCCGCCGACACCACCTGCGGGGGCGAAGCCATCGACAGCCAGTACCGAAATATTTTTTCCAGAACCTGGATAAATCGGGTCAGGTCGGTTGGGTGAATGATAACGGAGTTGGCTCCGGACGCATAGCCCTGCTGGGCCAGATCGTGGCTGGCTGCCGATGTCAGCAAAATAGTCGGAATAAACCGGAATCGGGGGCTGCTTTTGATCAACTGCAGCGTGACCATACTGGTGGTTTGGCCACCATCCAGAACAATCATGGCCGGCATTTCCGCATCGTCGACGCCCAACAACGCTTTTTGTAATCCGGTGCTGGTTTCAAACAGGAGCAGGCGCCACTGCGGCCAGTTTTCCGCCATATACTGCTGCAATAAACCACCTTTAATCTCATCGGCCATCACAACCCAAATGGTTCGGACAACCGGGTTCCGGCTCGCTTTTCCGCCCGATTCAACCAGGGGCGGAGTTAGCGCCGACAGTCCGGAATCTTTATCGGCCTGGAACGAAGCGGAAGAACTCACCAGTGCTACGGACAGCAGATCGATGATCTGGCCCCAGCGCCGACGGCTTACGGGCAGCGTTACGCCATCCTTTAAACTAATCGAACCCGCCATCTTATGCCCCGGAGGAGCTTTGAAGTCCATGATGTAATACGGATTGACCAGCGCCGTTTTATGTACCCGAAAAAAACCCGGTAATCTCTTCTCAAAAAAACAGAGCGATTTAGCCACCAATACTTTACGCCCGTCACAATAATGCAGCCACGTATAGTTGCTGAATCCTTTCAGGTATTTAATCAATGCGGGATACTGAATTGCTTTCTGAATCATATGCGTACTTTCGACAGAATGCGTCTTTGCATTCTATACCAAGTAACTTCATTAGCGGCATTTTTACACCTATTTCTTAGGCAATGGTTCCATTTCAGTGAATAAACGGGTCCGAAATGGAACGTCATCCTTCAATTTTCAGCAAATGCATCGGCAACAGGTACGGATCGAGTTCGACGTAGTTCCACTGACCTTTCCACGTATATTGGGCACCGGTAAGCAAATCGTGCACCACATAGTCCTGCCCTTCAGCAATTCCCAACTGCCAGATCGGCACCTGAACCATACCCGCCCGGCGGTTGTAGGCGTCGGTATTGATCACCATCAGCAGCCGGTTGTTGCCGGTTACTTTCAGATAAGCCATCAGCGCGTCGTCGTCGATCCGGCAGAACGTCAGGTTGTTGGTCGTTTGCAGAGCCGGGTTTTCTCTCCGCAGTCGGTTGACCAGGCCAATCAGGTAAGTAAGCCGGTTGGTACGGTTCCAGTCCCAATACCGGATCTCGTACTTTTCCGAATCGATGTATTCTTCCTTGCCCGGAAACGGCAGGTGTTCCATCAACTCGAACGACGGCCCGTAAATTCCGTAATTCGACGACAAGGTGGCCGCCAGCAAATACCGGATCAGAAACTGGGGTTCGTGACCGGACTGCAGGCTATACGGGTTGATGTCGTGGGTGGTCGGCCAGAAGTTCGGGCGGTAATAATACCGCATCTCGCTCCGGGTCAGTTCGTTCATGTATTCTTCCAGTTCGTACTTGCTGTTGCGCCAGGTGAAATAGGTGTACGACTGGGCAAAACCTCGCTTCGCCAGTTGCTGCATCACCTTCGGTTTGGTGAAGGCTTCGGCCAGAAAAATCAGGTCGGGATACTGTTTTTTTACTTCCGTAATCAGCCACTCCCAGAACTGGAACGGTTTGGTATGCGGATTATCGACCCGGATGATGCGGACGCCCCACGACGCCCAGGTCAGCATGGTTTCTTTCAGTTCAAGCCACAGGCTTTGCCAGTCGTCGGTTTCGAAATAAACCGGGTATATATCCTGGTATTTTTTGGGGGGATTTTCGGCATACTGAATAGTACCATCCGGCCGTTTTTTAAACCATTCGGGATGGTCTTTGGCCCACGGATGATCGGGCGAAACCTGAATGGCCAGATCCATAGCCACCTCCATTCCGTGATTTTTGGCAATGGCAATCAGGTGTTTAAAATCGTCGAGCGTTCCCAGTTCGGGGTGAATGGCGGTGTGGCCACCGAGTTCAGAACCAATACCGTACGGAACGCCGGGCTCATCCGGTTCGGCCACCACGTTGTTGTTTTTCCCTTTCCGGAACGCGTGACCAATGGGGTGAATCGGCGGCAGATACAGCACGTCGAAACCCATCGATTCGATGCGCGGCAGCAGCTTTTCCACATCCCGGAAGGTGCCGTGGCGACCGGGTTCGGGGGAAGCCGAACGTGGAAAAAGGCAATACCACGTGCTGAAACCGGCTTTTGGCCGATCGACATCCACCACCAGTTCGCGCTCGAAGCGGGACGGATGATTCCGTTCAGGATAGCGGTTTAGCAGTTCCGTAAACTGCGCACTTTGAGCCAGCTCGACGGCTTGATTATACTGGATTTCGTTGTATTCCTCCGCCCCTTCCCTGAACAAACCGGCCATCCATTCCAACGTCGACCGGTCGTCGCCTTCCGCCCGTTGCGCCATGCCTTCCACATAGACCGCCCCGGCTTTCAGTTCGCTCAGAATCCGCTGACCAGCCGCCACTTTGAGCGTCACTTCGTGCTGCCACGAGGCAATGTGATCGACCCAGCCTTCGATGGTATAGACGTAGGCACCCGGTTTTTCGACCGAAAAGGACGCGCCCCAGCGGTCGTTGTTGATAAACACCATCGGCACTTCGGTCCAGTCCGGATCGTCGGGGTGTTTGAAGAGCAGGCGGGCGGCCAGTTTGTCATGACCGTCCAGAAAAATATCGGCTTCAACGGCAATGACCTCGCCGGGAACCGCTTTAATGGGGAAACGCCCCCCGTCGAGTTCGGGCGAAACCCGTTCGATAACAACGCGAATGCGGCCGTCGGCCGGCAGATTCGCCAATTTATAAGCCGCAGCGGCCGTTCGGGATAATTTGGTGCGGGTGGCCATAATCAACCTCAAAAAGTGTGTGTTTAACCGACCGATATGCTCCCGCATACCGTCAGAATTTCATCCATCATCTCGTTATAGCCTTCCTTCGTAACGGGTTTGGATTTCACTAAAACCGCCCCCAGCTTCCGGCCTTCATCGATGAGTTCCCGGCCCACGTAGGTCGAATAAATGACAACTTCCATTCTGGAAAACCAAGTGGTCGATTTGATGGAGCGCAACGTTTCGATTCCGTTCATTTTAGGCATGTTCTGATCTAAAATGATGATGTTCGGGAGGGCTTCCGGCCAGGAAATTCCGCTGAGGTAATCGATCACTTCCACCCCGGTCGTAACACTGGGCAGCAGCTCGATATCGGTTCGGTCGCCTAAAAAATCAACAAAAAACTGTCGGTCGTCTCCGTCATCCTCAGCCAGAAGAATTTTCTTTTTAGAAAGGTCAGAAGCCATTTCAAGCCGGTTTATTTTGCCTCAAAGGTAAGCTAATAATGAATGTAGACCCTATTCCTTCTCTACTATGTGCTTTAATTTGGCCGTTATGTTTGTCAATAATCCGTTTGGTAACCGCCAGACCGATGCCCGACCCTTCGTAGACATCCTTGGTGTTCAGGCGCTGAAACAGCGAAAAGATTTTGTCAACGTACTGTTCATCGAAGCCAATTCCATTATCGGTAATGGTAATCGAACAGAATTGTTCATCGGAGTGACCGTCCTGCCCGCTGAACTGGCTGCTTTTAATTTCAATGACCGGGGGCTGGCTGCTTTTGGAAAACTTCAGGGCATTGCTGATCAGGTTTTGAAAAACCTGCCGGATTTGCCCCTGGTTCACTTCCACCGTGGGTAATTTGGCAATCATCACGCGGGCTTTTTTCTCCTGAATACGCAGTTCAAAGTCTTTTAAAACCTCGGTAACCAGTTCGTTCAGGTCCGTCAACACAAAGGTATCCGAATGGGTAGAAAGCCGGGAATAGCTCAGAATATCGATAATCATGGTTCTCATCCGGTTCGATGAGTCGATGATTTTCTCCAGATACCGCACGCTGTCGGCCGGCAGATCGTCGATGTGCTTGTCTTTCAGCAGTTCAGAAAACATCTGGATTTTGCGCAAAGGCTCCTGCAAATCGTGCGAAGCCACCGAGGCAAACTGCTGCAAATCGTGGTTGCTGATTTCCAGGGCCGTATTCATTTCCTCCAGCCGTTCATTGTTGGTTTTCAGCAACTTCTGGGTCTCTTTCTGAAGGGTCAGATCAGTTATGATCACACTCATGGAAATACCGCCATCCAGTTCCAGCGTTGTGGCCGAAAGCTGGCAGGGCACCAGTCCTTTGTCGCTCAGAATGGAGAGTTCAATTTTGCGGTCGGCCGTCCAGCCCTCACTAAACAGGCTGGTAAACAGGGGTTTGCAATCGGCTGGAATGAAACTATCGAACGGCAGGGCAATGACTTTGGAAAGCGGCATGCCGACCATCGAGGCAAATTTGGAATTGCAATACAGAATCAGTCCTTCCTCATTGAGCGTCACCGCGCCCTCATTCATCGTTTCAATAAAAACGCGGTAGGTCTGATCGGCGGTTTTCAGGCTATACAGTTCGTGTCCATCCTTGCCATGCACCACCAGCGCATCCACCTGACCCGTTCGGATGGCATGAATCGTATCGGTAGCCTCCTCCAACTGAATGAGCAGGGCTTCGTTTTCCTGGACAAGCTGATCGTAGGTTTTCGCCGGCTTCATCAAAATCAATGAGATATGCCCAGGCCTTTGAGCACCTTTACGGTGTCCGACATATCGCCGATCAGCCTACGCTGGGGCAAGGGCATTTTTTTTATTAATAAAGGTAACGCAATGATCTGCTCGCTTTCGGCGAGCGTTCGTTGCTGGTACACATCGATTATTTCCAGGGAATATTTCCCCGGGATATACGTTTCACAAATGTGTTTCAGATTTTCGATAGCCCGGGTGGAATTGATCGAAGCACCGGTAACAAACAAACGCAATTCAAACAGCTCTCCGCCATCCGAATCCGTTTCCAATTGTGTTAATTGCTCGATCATTCTATTTTTTTGCCGGACGAATATTTAATCCTACCAACACTTTTTCTTCATTCGACAAATCGCCAATAATTTTCCGAATTGGCTCGGGCACTTTCTTTACCAGCGTGGGAATGGCCAGAATCTGGTCACCTTCGGCTAATTGGGGTTGAATCAGCAAATCGATCACTTCAATGACGTACTTTCCCTTCAAATGCTCTTCACAATAGCGTTTCAGATTGGCCAGCGCCGTCACGGATTTTGTCGTCTTCCCGGCTACGTATAGTCTTAACTCCCAGATTTCGTCTTTTGTTTCCATGCCATTCTACTTGCTACTGCTCATTGTGGCGGTTTTTGGTCATTTGCTCCCGGTTTTTCTCCATCACTTCCTTTCGCAATTCGTCTTCAATATAAGCTTTGTTCAAATCGTCCTGCACCGACTCGAACTCTTCTCTCAAACTGGCAATTTTCGCTTCCAGTACCAGCCGTTTTCGTTCAATTTCCCGGTCTTTCCGGGTTACTGCGTGTTCCCGCAAAGCAACTCCGGTAACATCCAGCAGTTGCTGGGCTTCCCGCGCCGATCCCGTCAGCACGCCTTCCGGACTCAGGAACACATCGACCAGATTCAGCCCCCCGTCGGTAATGACAAATTCACGCACCTGGTTGGAATGCTTCATACCCCGGGATTTCATGACGTATAAGCCCCGGTTTCGCTCGCCGTTGGACTCAATATCCCGCACCAGCAACCAGGCATCCACCAGCGACGATACGCCTTCGTCCGTCTGCTCGCTCACGATGGTGGAAAGGGCCAGCGCCGTAAACATCACCGTAATCTGTCTGGCCTGTAAAAAATCAATCAGGCGGATCAGCATCGACTTCACTTCGCTTACCGAGCCGACGGTAATCAGGTTCGTAATCGGATCGACGATAACCGCCTGAGGATCAAAATCCTGGATGATTTTATGAAGCGATACCAGGTGCATTTCAAGACCGTTCAGCGTGGGCCGGGCGGCATGAAACTTTAAAAGTCCACCGTCGATATGACTCTGTAAATCGATGCCAATCGAGTGCATGTTGCGGATAATCTGCTGCGGTGATTCCTCGAAGGCAAAGAAAATACAGCGTTCTCCCCGCTTGCAGACCGAATCGGCAAAACTGGCGGCAATGCTGGTTTTGCCCGTTCCGGCCGTACCGGAAACCAGAATGCTGCTGCCTTTGAAAAAACCTTTTCCTTCCAGCATTTTATCCAGGGCCACAATTCCGGACGAGATCCGCTCGGACGAAACGCCGTGCTCCAGCGTCAGCGAGGTAACCGGCAAAACGGAAATGCCTTCTTCGTTGATCAAAAACGGATATTCGTTGGTGCCATGCACCGACCCCCGGTATTTGACAATGCGCAACAGCCGGGTCGAAATCTGGTTGGCTACCCGATGATCGAGCAGAATGACGCAGTCGGATATATACTCTTCCAGCCCGTGCCGCGTCAAGGTGCCTTCGCCCCGTTCGGCGGTGATGATGGCCGTGACCTTTTTCTCTTTCAGCCATTCAAAAAGCCGCCGGAGTTCCGCCCGCAGAATGCTCTGATCGATCAGGCCCGAAAACAGATTTTCGATGGTATCCAACACCACCCGCTTTGCCCCGATGCTGTCGATGGCGTGTCCCAGGCGGATGAAAAGTCCATCCAGGTCATATTCGCCGGTTTCTTCAATTTCGCTCCGTTCAATGTGAACGTGGTCGACCCTGATCAGTTTGTCCGTTTGCAGCTTCCTGAGGTCGTAGCCCAGAGAGGCCACATTCAAAGCCAGTTCCTCGGCTTTTTCCTCGAAAGACATAAACACACCCGGTTCGCCAAACGAAAGCGCACCGTTCACAATAAATTCAATGGAGAACAGGGTTTTACCGCAACCCGCACTCCCACAAATCAGCGTCGGGCGATCTTTCGGTAATCCTCCTCGGGTTATTTCATCCAGACCAATAATACCGGTTCTGGTTTTGGGTAAAGCATGAAGAGGTACGGCGGGGTTTTCTAAGAATTCCAAGCTCATTTATCGTTGATTTTTCAGAAACGTATGGTAAACAAACGATGTCCAATTGCTCCGGTTTTGTACGTATTACCAACTGTATTGATTTTGCAACCGGATGGCAAGACCACAAATTATTTTTAACAACCATAACCTGAATTGATCAGCGAGTGTTTTATTTTCCGACAATTGCGCTTATTTTGTTCATCCTGCAAGTTCTAAAAATCAGAATAAAATCAAATAGGCGACCGGTTTTCAGGCGATAAAAATTAGAAATAAAACCGCACGATTTTTATCTCTTACGAACCCATTTTACCTGAATGAACGAAAAAATCAAACGTGCGAATAAAGCGGTTTCATTCGACTCACAAAATAGCCCCTCGCCCGTCGTTTTTTCACGGCTCAAATCATAAATACCGCGATGTGGCCGGGTGAAACGTCTCCCACGAATGCAGGTATTCCTGCGAAGCCGGGACCCGGGTCAATTTCTTTCCTTTCAGCAGCCCTTCCGTACAGATTCCGTGACGATTCCAGACCGATCCGGTTTCCCTGTCCCGAAACGTGTCGGTCGAATCCGCCGTAAATTGCAAAATCTGGCCGTTTACTTTCCGATTCCAGACGTGGAACGTGGCGCTGTCGGCGGCAACCATCAGCAAGAGTGGCGTACCGGCCAGGCTGTCGTTCGTAATTTTCTGTTTCTGCAACTGGCTCCAGTCGTAGGCCCGGGCCGTTTTGTTCTGAACCACACCCACAACCCACGATTTGGGTTTCCACGCTAGGCTGTCACGTCGGGTAAGGGGGCGCTGGGTTTTCCCTTTTTCGTAGGGTTCCATGTTTGCATACGCTTCTTTAAAGGTCGAATCCGGTTGAAGAACCAGCGTTTCGGGATGCAGCTCGGTCCAGGCCCGCAGCGTCATCTGTTCGGACTGAAAACCGGGTAGATACTGGCCCTTCAGCGGTCCGGCAATGGCCTCCCCGCTCACCTGCCGCCACCAGCTCCCGGTGGTTTTGTCTTCGAACAAGGCGTTGAAATGATCCATACCCACCAGCCGAAACACCTCCGGATGATTCTCAACCAGTGGCCGAAATACGCGGCCCGTGCGGCAAACCGTACAATACGTAATCATGACGGGTTCTCCGCCAACCGTATCCCGAACCTGGTGGTGATACCCGATGAACTGAATCGGATAGGCCCGCGCCTGCCCGTTCACGACCAGCCCCAACACCACTTTATCCGCCGGAATTTTACTGTTTTTCACGTCCAGCAGGACGGTTTTGGTGGGCTGGTAGAACATTTTCTCGGCCAGAAGCCGGAAGTTGAACAGGTAAAAAACCGCACCATAAACGGCCATCAACACCAGCACCACCGCTTTCCGACCGACCCGCTTCGGTTCTGTCACGAGTTTATAGGTCGGATAAGCGATCAGCAGCCAGCCCACCACCCGGATAATCCAGACATTCTGGTGAATCCAGTAGGCGAAGTCGATCGTGTCGGCTTCCTGACTGCCCGGCATCGGCATAATAAAGTAGACTTTCGCTATTTCGGTCGCCGTCAGCAGCAGTATACCGATCACGAAAAAGAACATTCTGTTCATAGTGGAGGAATTAGAATGGGATTGAATGAAGGCCGGAGCCCTGTCCTGTTTCTGATTATTGAGACGGTATTTTTTAGCATAAAACTCCAGAAGAGCGTTCTGAGACCGTTTTTAGGCCGATCCTCCGGAGCTTCCCGGTGGCTGAGTGTCTTTGTTTCTATCAACAGATCGCCCTTCCAGGGCTTGCCGATCAACACAACTAGCCTGGCAGGATTTACGGTTGGCTGATGCCTTGAATTTAAGCCTGCGCTAGCCAACCGAAAACTGTAAACCGAATACCGAAAACTTACTTTGGCATATAATGATCATCTGCCGTGTAGCCGGATTCGGCAATTCGGGTTGCCCGGAACTTGTACAATTCCGGGTTTTCGGGTGCCCAGGTCGCTAGCCCATCGACGTAGCGGTTGAACATGCAAAAGGCAGCCGCAATCAATACCGTATCGTGGATGTCTTTATCGGTCGCGCCCTGTTGGCGGGCCTCCTGGACCTGTTCCGGCGTCACCTGTTTTCCGCCCTTCTGCACACTGCCGGCAATCGCCAGCAGCGCCTTCAATTTAGCAGAAATGGCTGTTAAACCGTAATTTTCCTTGACAGCTTTGACAAATTCGCCGTTCTCATCGCCCCAGTAATAGCTGGCCACGGCACCGTGGATGGTCTGGCAAAAAAAGCAGTCGTTTTCCGACGAAACATACGTGGCAATCAACTCGCGTTCGGCCCGGCTCAGTCCCTCGTCGGTCTGAAGCAACGCGTTGGCTAATTCGTTGAGCGGCTTGGCTGTTTCGGGGCTAAACGCCATCGGCCCACGAATACCGGGCAATCCTTCGGGCAATTGAATATGAGGCATAGGGTTTGGACGATTAAAGGTGAAAACGGATCGAAACCGGATGAAATATTCCTGACCGCAGCGCGGTCAGGAATACGCTAACCTATTATGAATCATGAACTTGTATTACCTCTTATTTCTTGATTGCATCATTTAGCGATTGGGTTGGCATAACGTAACCGATGGTTCCCATGCGTTCGCCCATCGCTTCGTAAGCTTCCGGGTTGGTGGGCGTCAGCGTGGCCAGGCCATCGACGTAGCGGTTGAACAGGCAGAACGTAGCCGCAATCAATACCGTGTCGTGGATGTCGCGGTCGGTGGCACCGTGGTTGCGGGCCTCGGTCACGAGTTCGTCCGAAACCGTGCGGGCGTCCTGCTGAACGTGTTTGGCAATGGTCAGCAACGCTTTCAGTTTGTTGGAAATGGGCGCGGTCCGGTAATCCGCAATGACCTGGTCGACCAGCTCTTTTTCGGAACCAAACAGAAACCGGGCCGCTGCCGCGTGACTCCCGGCGCAGAAATTACACTCGTTCAGTGACGAAACAAAAGTGGCCATCAACTCCCGCTCGGCTTCGCTCAGCGGAGATTCGTTTCGCAACAGGGCCTGCGCCAGCGCGTACAGATGTTGGCCGGTATCGGGCCGGTACATGACCAGACTGCGAATACCGGGAATGCCTTCAGGAACTTGAATGTGTGCCATATTTTACTGATTTAGGTGTATAGTCTCCGTTGGGGGTTGGGGTAGTTTTGACGACTGCGGACCGCTCCAGATGGCGATAAAGCCGATGACGAACGTACCGGAAAAGGCAAAAATGGCCGAGCCGTAACCGCCCAAAACCGCCACCAGCGGGCCAATGAAAAAGACCGCCGTTGCGGTGACCAGGCGTCCGATGTTAAAGCAAAAACCGGTGGCCCGGCCCCGTAGCCGGGTTGGGAATAACTCGGGCAGATAGGCCGACATGGTTCCCTGGCTAATGCCGAAAAGCAACGCCAGCGTCGCAATTTCGAGGTAAACGATCGGGGAAAACGCCGTATTCGTCTTGAAAACAACAGCCGCCATGATGAAGCAAGCCGCAAAAACGAACAGCATGGTTCGCCGGTGACCCACCGCCTTGACGATAAAACCGGACAGAATTCCGCCCAACACGCCCCCACCGCCCATCAGAACCATCGATAAGCCGCGCTCCTTCTGTCCGGTGCCCGTTACCAGACTTTGTACCCACGTTGGGACCCACGAAAAAACCGCCCACAACCCGACTAGCATGGCGCCAAACGCCAGCGAACCCAGCCACAACGAACGCCGGTGTTGGGCGTTGAACAGGGCGACATCCGCCGTTGCGGGTTGCCGATGAACACGCTTCCACCCTTCCGATTCCTGAAACAAACTGGCAATCAACGCCCCCAGTACCAGCGGAATTCCGCCGATCCAGAAAGCCTGCCGCCAGTCGGGCAGGAAATAGTTGACCAGACCGGACAGCAGAATGCCGACCGGAAAAGCCACCGCCAGAATGCCCAGCGCGACGGGCCGGTTGCGCTCCGGCCAGATTTCAGCAACGACGACGGTGGTCAGAACCAATACCCCGCCAATGCCGAATCCGGCGGCAAACCGCAGGACGACGACGGTCATCCAGTTGGGAGCAAAAGCCGTCAGCAACGTACAGCCGCCATACAGCACCACCGCCCCAACCAGCGACCGGACGCGCCCCAGCCGGTCGCCGAAATAGCCAAAACTCATCCCGCCGAGCATCCAGCCGTACAGAAACGTGGCCCCGACGTAGGCGCTCACCTGATCGAGTTCGGCCTTATTGGCCTGACCCAGCAGGTCGCGGACCACCACCGGCAGGTAGGTCGACATCAGCGTCGAAACCGTTCCGCTGAAGCTATACACCAGCATACAAAGGGCAAAAACCTGGCTTCGATAGGCCGCTGTCGGCGGGGTTGTGGGGAGTTGAATCGTTTCCATATTACCGCATGCCCTGGTCGAAAGTGAGGGAAATAAAATATAACCCGCCCACGGCCGGCGAACCGTAAGCCTGCACGATGTATCGGTTGGTCAGGTTGCTGGCCCCAACTTTCAAGGCGGTTTTCAACGACGGAATCCGGTAGGTTACCTGCGCATCGAGCAGGTGATAGGCCTGAATCCGGCCCGGACGAAGGTCGTTGAACGAGCCTACCCAGTCGAACGAATCCTGCCAGTGCCAGGCCACGTTGAAGCCGACATTTTTGGCGACGTTGCGGTTTCCGACGGTCACATTCGTTTTGTATTTCGGCGTATTAAATGCCGGAATGTTGTTTGGATTGGCCCCTTTCAGGTTAAAAGCCGACCAGGTTCCGTTGCCGCCAATGGTGTAGCCTCCCGGCGCGTAATAGGTCAAACCGAGGGTTGCGCCCTGGGCCGTTACGCGGTCAGACGCGTTGGTATACAATTGAAATACCTGGTATTTTGTGTTCAGAATGTCCTGCGCGGCTGCGGGATTGATTGTTCCGTCGCTGCCCAAAACCGGGCTGTCGGGCCGGATGACGACCTGATTCAGGATGAAATTCTGGTATTCACCGAAGTAATAGTTGGCATCGACGGCCAGGCGATTGTTGATCAACCCGCGGTAGCCCACTTCGAAACTCTGTACTTTTTCGGGTTTGATGTAGGCCACATTCGATTTTTGCAACTTGTCCTTGTTGTTCAAAACCGCCTGCTGGGGTGTTTTGCCGGATTGCACATCGGCGAGAAAACCGTTGACAAAACCGCCGACGGACGGCGAGTTGAGCGAGTTTTCGTAGACGTTCATGCCCGCGCTGTTGGCTGGTGCGCCCCCCAGAATCGTGATGGGGCCAACGTTGAGCTTGATGAACTGGTCGCTTGGGGTCGGATTCCGAAAGCCGGTCTGAAATGATGCGCGGAAATTATGCGCTTCCGTGGGCGAAAAAACGACCGAAGCGCGCGGGGTAAAATACCCGGCAAAATTCTGGTTCTTGTCATACCGACCCGAAACCGTCACTTTCAGTTTGTCGGACAAAAGCCGCTGGCTGGCCTGCACGAACGTTCCAAATTCATTGTAGAGAATGCGTCCACCCTTGTCGTCGAACAGCGTTCCATTGGTAAACAGACTGAACTGCCGGAAATTACCGCCCGCCAGCACTTCGGTTTTGGCTAAGCCCGCCTTTTCCAGCGCCGACGAAAAATTGTACTGCGCATCGGCGTGGTACATCTTGGTCTGGCTCAGAATACCGGCCCCGTTCAGCCCCTGAATCTTTTTCAACCGTTCTTTTTCGCGATCAAATTCGGCCGACCCGGGCAGATACCGTCCCTGGTCGGCAAAGTTCCGGGCGGCCGTGGGGTCGGCGGTCGTTACGCCCTGCACTTTCCCCTGAAAAGCCGCCGTATAGCGCGTAAACCACATTTCGTCGGCCTGACTGGCCGGAACGACAGTGCCATTCAGATCACGCACCCACGTCCGGTTCACCTGCTGACCCAGCGAGCGGGAATTGAACGAGTCGTGCGAATCTTCCTGATTGGTATAACCGCGGACGAAGAAATTGGCACCCCGCAGTTCGATCCGGTGCTGGAGCAGGGAAAAACCGTTCACCGAAAACCGGTTGCTCCCCGTATAATTGGCCGTTCCTTTTGAATAACTGTAGGAATAAATGGCTTCCAGATTGGGCGTTAGGCGATAATGCAACGCGCCGTTCAGTTTCAGACTATATACGTTATAATCGGTCAAATACCGCTCTTCGTAGCCTGTGCGGGCCACTTTTCCAATGCCGGTAATCGTGCGGTTTACTTCGTCGCCGTATACGTTCAGTCCGTTGTAAGCCGGGTTGTTTCGGCCTAACTTTTCGGCGGAAGTGGTCGCGTCAACGTCGGTATAATCGGTGGCAAACCAGTCCAGGCCTTTCATGTAGGCGACATTGAGCTTGAAAGCCAGCTTGTTGGTAAACGCTTTTGCATATCGCAGCGCGTAATCGTGATACAGGGCGGCACCGGTATTCGGATCGTTGACGTGGTTGACGCCCACTTTGGCCTGGGCACTCAAGCCCTGAAACTGAAACGGATCTTTTGAATGCATCAGCAACGCGCCATTGAATGCGGCCGGGCCGTATAAGGCCGAAGCCGCTCCCGGCACCAGCTCGACGCTTTCGACATCCAGATCCGACAGACCGAACATATTGCCCACGGAAAAACCGAAACCGGCGGGCTGATTGTCAATTCCGTCGATCAGCTGCAAAAACCGGCTGTTGCCCGTACTGGCAAAACCGCGGGTGTTGATCTGCTTGTAGGTCAGTCCGCTGGTGACCATATCGACGCCCTTGAGGTTGTTGATGCCTTCGTAAAACGTCGCGGAGGGCGTTTCACGAATCGCCCGACTGTCCATTTTTTCGATGCTCACGGGCGCTTTCAGGATGTTTTCCTCCACCCGCGAAGCGGCCACCACCACATCCTGCAACACCTGCGTACTGACTTTCAGCGCCACGGCAACGGGCTGACCGGCATTGGTCACCGGAACGAGTTGTTTTTCGTAGCCCACCATCGTGACCACCAGCGTCCACGGTCCCCGGCGATTGGTGGTCAGATTGAATTGCCCGTCTGCATCAGCCGTGGTACCCGTCAATTGATCTTTAAGCGTTACGGTGGCTCCGGCCAGTGGCGCTCTGGTTTCAGCATCGGTGAGCGTTCCCCGCAGGCGGGTTTGCTGGGCGAATGCGGCCGTGCCAACGACCGTTAGCAAGCCCAGCAACAGGATAAATTGGAATCGTATAGAAGTCATAAAATCAGGTCAAAAAGAGTGAATAAGGTGTTTTGGGGATGGTGCCAGGCTCGATTGATGCTCCAAAAGGCGTAATTCTGTCAAAGACAGGGCTTTTCCGTCTCAAAAAATCAGGGTTTCGGCGGAACCGGAAAACCGCCTTCGGGCCGCAGATAACCGCGGGTGATGCGTTCGCCGAGTCGTTGGTAGTAGGCCGGGTCGGTTGGCGTCACGCTGGCCAGTCCATCCACATACTTGTTATAGAGGCAGAATAAAGCCGTAATCAGGACGGTGTCGTGGATTTCGCTGTCGGTAGCCCCGGCCAGTCGGGCCCGTTCGATGGCTTCCGGCGTTACGGCTTTTCCGCTCTTTTGGGTGAGGGCTGCAATCGCCAGCAACGCTTTCATTTTCTCACTGATGGGTGCGGTTTCAAAATTCTGCTTCACGGCCCAGGCGGTTTCGTTTTCTCCCAGCAGCAGGTCGGCCGCTTTGGTGTGGGCCGCCGTACAAAAGCGGGTTTCATTCCGGAAAGACACCAAAGCCGCGATCAGTTCGCGTTCGCCCGGTGACAACGTCGATTCTCCGCGCAGCAGAATCTGCGTGAGTTCCCGAATGGGCAAAGCCGTATCGAGCCGGTATTCGAGAAGGCCCGTAATTCCGGGTAAGTGTTCAGGAAGGGGAATATGAGGCATTTTAATGAGGTCAAAAGGTGATTGATACGGACCGTTTCGGTTTTTACAACTTGATTCCCAACGTTAACACCCCGGTTCGACCGTCCGACGGCCAGATCCCCGGCCCCGGATAAAACGTCGGGCGTTTGGTGAAATAGCTGGTATTCAACAAATTACTAACACTTCCCCGCACGGTGAAATGTCGCCCGATGCGCCAGGTCGTGTTTAAATCCCAGATTCCGTAGGCCGGAACGGGACCTTTTGCGCCGTTGGCCGTCGGCTTGGACGTGTTCAGCGCATCCGAAAACGTCTCGCTTACATAGCTATACTGCGCCGTCAGACTAAACGTGCGGTAGCGGGCGGTCAATCCGTTGCGACTGGTCCAGCGCGGAGCCGATTCGACCCGATTACCGTCGATGGTTTTGTTATCCGTACCGGTCGAAACGCGGGCATTCCGGTAACGGGCATCCACATACGCCGTCGAGGTGAAACCGGTCAACGCAAACTGATTGGTTCGGTAAAACTGAGCTTCAACCAGGGCTTCAACCCCCTTCGTACGGCTGTCGCCAACGTTGGTCCGGAACACATAACTCTGGCCGTCCGGGTTGGTCAGCACCAGACTTCCGAGCCGGTTTCGATACGGCATATAAAAAGCACTGACGTTGAGGTGCACCCCCTGCCAGTAGCCATCCATCCCGATTTCGGCATTATACCCCGTCGCGTCTTTCAGATTTTTGTCGACCTGTTCATACACAGAGGTCGGAATAATGTCCTTGAAAATAACCGGTCGATAGGCCTGCGACCAGCCGCCGTACAGTTTCAGTTCCGGATTAAACCGGTATTGGGCATTGATTCCGAGTAGCGCAAACCGGTGGGCAATGTCGTTCGGCAGCTTGAGCGGATCGTAATAGCTGATGGTTCCGCGGAGTTTGGTCAGCCCACTTTCCACCCGAATACCGGGCGAAACCGTCAGTTTCGGCGTCAGATGAAACTGACTTTCGGCAAAAACCGCCACGTTGCTGGTATAAAAGTGCAGATCGCGACCAAAGGGACCGGTAATCGACAGATCGAAATCTGCACCGGTCGTTCCTTTGCCCAACTGCCGCCGGTTCAGATCGTTGTTCATGATCTGAACCCCGACTACGCCCGTTGCCGACACATGGCCCAACTGATACGCATGTAAAACACGCCATTCGGAGGTATAACTGTGGAACTTGTCGATATCGACCTGCCGGTTCCGCAGTTGGCCGGTGGCCCGGATCACCGT
This sequence comes from Larkinella knui, assembly GCF_003858645.1. Classification (GTDB taxonomy): domain Bacteria; phylum Bacteroidota; class Bacteroidia; order Cytophagales; family Spirosomataceae; genus Larkinella; species Larkinella knui. Next base: position 476,499 of record NZ_RQJP01000003.1, read on the forward strand.
ATCCGGAATCGTCGCCAGGGCGTCGAACATCACGCTGTTGCGCGCGCCCACTACCGCCGAAGCGAGTCCCATCAGCCGGGTTCGATCGGTAATCTGCCAGTCCAGCCGCAGCGACGGCACCCAGATGTCGGGATTGAAATAATTCCGATTCCGGCTGGCCTGCTGCGGATTCTGCGTGAACATGTCTTCGGTCAGGGGTCCCGGAATGCGATAAACGTATTCCGAACGGCCCAGTTCTGCCCGCAATCGCAACCGGTTCGTGGCTTGGTATTGCAAACTGATGAGCTGAGCCTGCGAATTGGAAGTGGCGTTTTCGCGATAGCCGTCCGAGTGCCGACGGTAGTAATAGCCGTAATACGTCAGTTTGCCAACCCGCTCGCCGATGGCGTTGTAGGTACTGCGCAGCCCGTAGGAACCCACCGAATTGATGGTTTCAAACCCAAACCGGCGCGTGGTGTCGCCCGACTTGGTGACGTAATTGAGCATCCCGCCAAACTGCGCTCCGTATTGCAGGGAAGCCGTTCCGCGCACCAGTTCGACGCGCTCGATGCTTTCCATCGGTGCCGAATAGTGGCTGGCCGGATAGCCGTACATATCGGAATTGGTCAGAACGCCGTTCTGGCGGATGTTGTATTCCCACGAACGGTGCGGGTCCAGACCGCGCGTGGCGACGTTCATCTGGTTGCCGGTTCCGTCCATGTCGTAAACGAACAACCCCGGAATCCGGGCGAACACCTGCCGGGCGGTTTTCTCGGCAATGTTGGCGTCGACGTCCGACAAACGAACCACCTCACTCCGCTTGCCCCCCAGCAGGAACGTTTCCTGCACATCGGGCAGCGACTGCGTCAGGCCTTCCCGAATACCGGTCACCTGCACTTCGTTCAACGTGTGGGTACGGACGGAATCATCCGTTGTTTTCCGGGATTGCGCCTGCGCAAATCCGAAAAACAACAGACTCATGACCAATCCCATGCCTCCGCGCAGAACACGACATGCGTTCTCATGATAGCGCATAGCTAGCTGATTAAAGCCCCGATCCGTCGGCTTTCGCCCGGGTAATGGCGTATTTCCCAACCTCAGTCCCGGCTTTCAAACCCACTTCACAATCGAAACGATAGTGAATCAAACCATACATGCGCGATACGGATGCTTCCTGAGCCTGTTTGGTAAACGTTTCCGCCTGCTCCGGAAAAAGGTAACCCATCACCGTTGCGGCTGCCGCCGAGAAGGTCGAATGCCCGGAGGTATACGACGGAAAGTTGGGTAAACCCACGGAAGTCTTGACGTTAAACTGCTGCGGACGCGGGTAATAATAGTAGTATTTTGTATCCCAACACGTAATAGCCGCATCCATCAGGGCCGTGCCAACCAGCGCCAGATTCCGCGCCATCCGTACTTCGCTGTGCTTCGCTTCGTAGCTGGCATTCGCAGCCGTCCGGTGCCAGTGGCCGGGGGGCGTGTAGCTTCCCGCGCCATCCGCCCAGTAATTGGCGATGCGCGCCTGTTCGCGGGTCTGATTTTTCTGAATGGTCTGCAACTCCTCCAGATTTTTCTTAAACTCGGGACTATCGAGGGCCGGTGGCGGACCGGGACGCAGCGTGACAACGGTTGCTCTATCAAAATTCCACGGCAACACGGCGCCGTAATTCGGCAACATGGGTGGGCGAAGTGGCAATTCCTGGCTCAACCACACTTCCCGCAGACCCCGTTCTTTGGCTTTGTCGATCATCCCCGCCGTTAATGCCTGGTTATTGGCAGCGGCCATTCCGTCGGTTTTGGCGCGCGCCATCACCCTGGCAGCCACGGCATTACCAAGATCCACCCCGGCAACAAGGTCGCTTTCCACATTCATTCCGGCCCACTGGCGGCTTTCCCGGTGTTCTTTCATTTTAGCTTCCAGAAAAGGCACCTCACCCGGAAACATCGCCTTCAGAATCGTAACCGAAGCAGCCGCCACTACGGCATCTTCCGAGGGATAGGTTGGCAGGCCGGAAACCGGTAAAGCGACCGGAATCGTTGCGTCAGTTTTGGAAGGAGCCGCGCGTTTGTATTTGTACTTGTAGTTCCAGGCCGCCACGAGCGCATCATACTGGGCTACGCTCAGATAGGCCAGGGCGCGGGAAGCATACGGCGGATTGGCAAACGGAAACTTCGGGTCGGCCAGCGGATTGGCCGCGTCGGGCACCGGATATTTGCCATCGGCATTGTAGGCCGGCGGAATGTTATACCGGGCCGACAGCTCCCGGGCAATTTCGTTCCAGCGATAAACGGCTCCGGCACCCCAGTAGTCGACGGCTTCCCGCTGCTCTTTGGTCAAACTCGCCGATTTCTGTTTCAGACTCGCCAGTTCGGCGATGTACTCGGACGAAGAAACCGGTTTTGGCTCGGCTACCGGTATTTCAGTTGGCGAATTCAGCAGGTACGTTTTCCAGGTACCGGCATTTTCATCGATCGAAGCGGGGGCATAGCCCGTCCGCTGCGGTTCATCGATGGTTTTATCACAGGAAGTCAAAACAGCCACTACCCACAAAACAAGACTGGCCGTCTTTATCCAATTGGTATACGTTTTCATACTAGTATGTTGTTAATCAGGCGATTGAACTAGTCTTGACCCGACCGTTCATCCCACTCACGATTGATTTTTACAATTTGAAAAGATACAGCACGCCAACCGAGTAGTTGGTACTTTGCCCCACGTTCCGCCCGTCGACCACGTAGCCGACGCGGGCGTTCAGCCCGATGTTTCGGGGCTGAAATTTCCCGTACCAGCCCACGGTCGATGCCTGCATGTTGTTGGTTGGGAAGGGCATATCGTTCCGACGAACGTAGTCGCCGTGGGTGCAGGAACTCCGCTCGGCCCACAGTTCAGTTTGCCACATTTTCCGCAGAACACCCAGCCGAAGGCCCAGATCATAGGCATTCGGAACGCCCACTTCATCGGTATTATACACCCGGTTGTCGGCCTGATACGCATCCCGGTCCACCTTAATGTTGCTGCGCCACAGGTAGGTACCGTGGGCATTGACATACAAACCGGTGGGGCGGTGTTTGTAGTTGGCAATCAGCCGCCCGGAAACGGTTTTGCATTGCAACCCGATCGACATCGGCAAAAAATCCGGCACATACTTACCAATGGGCAGCGAGGCTCCGGCAACCGCGTGCAGCGAAAAACCGTGCGTCGACAGGACTTTGTATTTCAACCAGCCCGACAGATCCTGCAGGCCTTTCTGGCCCAGCAGGTTTCCGGCACTGGTCTGGGTCCAGACATACGGCAGGTTCAGAATCACGTTCAGTCGGTTCGTAATGCCAATCGCGGGCATCACCAGGACGTTCTGGGTGGTGTGCATCCCGATGTTGGAATTGGAGCGTTTGAGCGAGTTTTCCCAGTAATTTGTCCAGGTGCTTTTGCCGTACAGAGTGGCCACACAAACCGATCCTTTGGACATGTAAATGGCATCGTGCGGCATTTGAGCGTTTACCTTGCCCGTTACGAAAACCGCACTGACTACCAGGACTTTGATAAAATTTCTCATGGTGTAATAAGGTGGATACGTGTCGGAAAGACAGCAAATGAGTGACTAAAACCAGCGGCTCAGCGAAATGGACACGGAATAATCGGCAAAAGCTGCATCGCCGTGGCGCAGGCCCAGGGGGTCGAGTTTGTCGGAGTAGCTTTTGATCCGGTTGCGATAGAGCGCCACCGGCACGGTTGCCGTTGCCGAGAACCGGCCTTTCATGTAGGCCAGACCGGGTTCGACCGACACGATATAACCGGGGCGACGGAAACCGCTGCTGCCGCCAAAGACATCGGAGGACGGAACGCCTTCGACCCGGCCGCCGAGCATGAGGGCCAGACCCGGAACAAACCGCAACGACTGACTAACGCCCACCCGGGCGGCAAACTGGTCAGCCACCGAGAAGTAGCCCGTTACGAGATCGACGGTGGTGGATTCAGGATTGCGGAGAACGTGGTTCGTTTCCCGTGGATTGAAGAGGTAATAGCCCGTAAAATAAGCCGTTAACCCGCCGGTAAGCTGCGCATAGCCCTGGCCTTCGACGCTAAAGCCGACGCCCCCATCGCCCAGCTGAATGGACTGATCGACCGGTTTGTTCACCACGTAATCGCGTTTCTCTTTGTCGAGTTTGTGAAAGTCGTCGGTTACCCCCGGATTGCCGGTGGGCAATTTGATTCCGAGGCCCAGGGCCAGGTTGGCCTTCGATTGTTTCGCCGGATTCACCAGCCAGTAACTTCCCGAAATCCGCAAATCGCCGATGCCCTGCGAGCCGGTATGAAACCGCTTTTGCGCGGGATTGGATGCCACCGGATTGCCGTAATGTTCATACAGCGAAGAGCGGTCGTTGTACTGAATCGGCAGGTTGACCGAAAACGACAGCCGGGGCGTTGCCAGGTACGTAATACCCAGATCGAGGGCGTGCGACAGGTTGACGACCTCCGTATGCTGTTCCAGCCGTTCTTTCTGCTCAACGTCGCCTTTAAAGTGCCGGAAGGACCGGAAATACCGGTAGCCCATATTGACCTGCCACCGACCGGTCCGCTGTTTGAAAAAATCGGCCGACGTCACATTGCCCGGAACGGCACAGCCCATGTGCCGAACGGCTACGCAGCCCTGGGCCGACACCTGAGAATAGAATAGACACAGGCATAACAATGCCATTGAAAACGGGTATATTTTTTTCATTGGTTTGAGTGGTCATGAATGGTTCACAGCCCACACGGCGAATGCAGCTCGGAAGGGCATCGGCCGAGGGGTTCATTTGGGAATGAACTGTGATCAATAGCCTGAATGGAACCGAAGCCCATCGACCCGCTTGAGGGGTGAATGTTCAGCAGCTCATTCGTGGCCGAATTACGAATATGCACGAGTTACCCACAACCGGGATCGTAGGTGTACAAGCGAATCGATGAAATACCAATCAGGACAACAACTCGGGGGGAGGAGAAAATACCGGCAGACTGCGGGTTGACAAATGGGAAACAAATGAAGGAATTCGCACCGATTTTTCGTTCCAGTCGTACAGGAAAAACAAGGTGCGGGCCCGGTTAATGGGCGAATACTCTTTTAGAAATAACTTGAGCAGGTTACTGGCTTTTTTGGCCGATTCAGAGGTGCCGGTGGCAAATTGCTCTTTAACGAAAGACAGCAAATCCCGTTGAAAAAATGATTTGGTCTTGTTGACGTAACCGGTAATGTGCAGCGTATCGCCCGAAACATCCAGGTTAACGATTTCGTAGAAACTACCCCGGTATTTGAAACCTTCCTGCTTGCTCTGCGTCAGAATGGCCTCATTCGGGTGTTTTTGCAGCGGAATCTGAAACTCGACGATGTGATCTACCGAGGAATAAACCGTCAATCGCTCCGATAATTCGTGTTGTTCCTGCCACTGCACGCTGATGAGCACCAGCAGATGCCCCAGCATGTGGTAAAGCAAAACAACGAATAAACCGAAGGAGATAAACCGTTTCACAAATCTTTTATTCGGTAAAATTTACTCAAATATACTATATCCTTGGAATCTTACTACTTATTGTAAAAATTTTCAAGTTAAAACCTGAAATAAAATCTCCACCGAAAGTTTACTGGGCGGCCAGTTCAACGGTAATCGAAAACCGCGTTGGCGACATCGTCGGCCCGCTAAAACTGCCTCCACCGCCCCCACCGTAGCCCATGCCTCCGCGTCGGCCATACATGCCCCCGCCATAGCCCATGCCACCCATTCCGCCATTGCCCATGTTACTCGAATTGGACATACTTTGCTTGGGCCGCTCCGGAACGCCGGTTTCAAACCCAATGGCGAGGGGCGTATCCGAACCCGGTTTGGCATTGATCAGCGCCAGCGGAATCGTCAGTTGGTAAACCAGACGGCCGGCTTTTTCTTCCAGATGGCCCGTAATACCGGACGGATCGCGGGTGGCCGGAACCAGCATTTCGTCGTCGGCAACCAGCCGGATGAGTTTCATTTCGATTTTCCGGTCGATCATGCTTTTCATCATCGTTGCCTTGTCGGTCGGTCCTGCCTTGGTGCCCATCGACAGCGGACGGCCGGTGGCCGGGTCCAGCTCTTCGGGGAGCGGAAATTGGATGCCGCGCCAGTTTTTCCTTTTGCCTTTCTGATCTAGCCAGATGGTGCTGCCAAACAACAGGGATTTAAACTGATCCTGGTCATTATCCAGTTGAATGGTCAGGAATAATTTCTCGGCGTTATTGGTCGCCACAAGGTGAATCTTCGCATTTTCCAGATAAACTTCACCCGGCGCAGCGCCCCCCTGCTCGGTCGAGGTCGTAGCGGTTGGCGAAGTGGTCCACGTACTTTTCACCGGTACGGTTTTCTGACCCATCACCACGCCCGCAGTCAGAAAAAGTGCCGTACTGATCAATGCTGTTAGTTTCATCACCTGAGAGTAGTAGTTTAGTGGACGGGTTTGGACCTAGTTCCGACCGGCTTGCGAAGGTACGGTTTTTTCGCGGAAACCACGACGCGTGCCAGTCGATACGGTCTTGCGTTTTTCACAAACTGTTGACACAAAAAAGCGTTTCTAGTAGTTTACCACACAACATGATCTAACCCCACCTGTATTTCATGCACCCGACCACGACCAACAATCTGAGCAACCATCAATTACTGGAACAGATTACCATGATGCAGGCCGTTCTGGATGCCTCACTAAACGGGATGGCTTATTGTGAAGCGATTCGTGATGAAACCAATCAAATCGTCGATTTTTCCTACCGGATTGTCAATCAGAGTCTGATCAAGCTACTTGGCATTGAACGCAATCAGCTCATTGGACACCCCCTGACACCCGGTTTTCCCGTCCTGAAGCAAAGTGGTTTGTTCCAGCAAATACGTGATGTTTTTGAAACCCAGGAGCCCAAATCCATCGAGTTTCAGTATCCAACCCAACCCCATGAACGCTGGTTTTTTATCGCCGTAACGCCTGTTCTGGCCGGCGTGGTGGTTTCAATTGTCGATATCACCGACCGAAAACAGGCCGAAATCGGGCAGCGGGAGCAGGCGGAACTCCTGCAGGCCACCCTGGATGCATCGCTCAACAGCATCATTGCCATGCGGGCGATCCGGGACGAAAGCGGGCAGATCATCGACTTTCTGATGCAAACCGCCAACCGGACCGTGGAACGGGATCTGTTTCTGCGCCCCGATCAAATTGCCGGACACCGGCTGCTGGAGGTTTTTCCGGGAAACATCGAATCCGGTTTGTTTGCCTTTTATCAGCGCGTTACCGAAACAGGAAAAACCGACCGGACAACCCAGTATTACATTGATGCAAACGGGCTGGAAGCCTGGTTTACGGTGGCCGCCGTCCGACAGGCACCCGACCGGATCGTGATCACGTTTATGAACATTACGGAGAGTACGTTACAGGAACTGCAACTGAAAAAATCGAATGAAGATTTGATCCGGTCGAACGAATTGCTCGAACAATTTGCCTACGGTGCCAGCCATGATTTGCAGGAGCCGCTGCGTAAAATTCAGGCCTTCAGTGATCTGCTCCTCGATCAGTATAGCACCCGGTTGGGCGACGGCGTTGCGGTCCTGCAACGCATGAACTCGGCCGCCAGCCGAATGTCGGGCTTGATTCAGGATTTGCTGACGTACTCCCGGTTGTCTACCCAAAAACCCGCCCCGGTTGCCGTGCCGCTCAATACGTTGATCAAAGACGTGCTGTCGGATCTGGAACTGATGATTCGGGATAAAAATGCCACTATCGATGTCGGTAAACTGCCAACGATCAACGGCAGTGTCAGCCAGTTACGGCAACTGTTTCAGAATCTGTTGATTAATGCTCTCAAATTTTCGCTTCCCAACGTCACTCCCCACGTTCGGATTTCCTGCCGGGAGCTGCCGCTGGGTGAGTTACCGGCCGGTTTAACGTTTCCGGTTCTTCCCGTTGCCTTAAAACCGCTCCAGAAAACGATCCGGTTTTACGAAATCAGCGTTCAGGACAATGGGATTGGCTTTAAACCCGAATACCGCGATCAGATTTTTAAAGCTTTCCAGCGGTTACACAGCCAGAACAGTCCTTATTCCGGGACCGGTCTAGGACTGGCTATTGTCAAAAAAGTGGTTGAAAATCATTTTGGTGCCATCGCGGCCGAGAGCCAGCCGGGACACGGTGCGACTTTTCGGATTTACCTGCCGACGCGGTACTGAGTTCCTGAAACCGACCCGCTTTTGCGCAGTGTTTAGTCAATTTTAAGAGGTGGGCCAACCACTTTCATGTCGTTGGCGGCAAACAGCCGGGCCATTTCTTCGGTCGTTGGGACGGTTTTCAACCCGGCCACGGCTAAAAAGAAATCTTCCATCTTGCCGGCTGGCTGAAACGTCACAATCATTTTCCCTCTTTCGCTGGCCTGGGTCCATGCGTGAGGCACATTGCGGGGCAGAAAAATGCTATCGCCCACTTGCAACCGGAACTTGTCTTCACCAACCTGAAATACATACTCCCCTTCCACTACATAAAATTGTTCATCCTGAAACGGGTGAACGTGCAGGGGTGTCCCGCGTTTTGGCGATAAACTCGTCTGTTCGAGTACGGCCAGCGCGCCGTTGGTATCCTTCCCCGATATTTTCACATCGAGAATGTTTTCGTTGACGCCTTTCAATTGAATGTGTCCGTAAAAACGGCCTTCACCCGCTTTCACTTTAAACCCTTTATCCAGTCCGGTTTTATTCGGAAGTGACGATGACGTGGCCAAAGGTGCAGCCAAGCTGGTTTGAATAAAATCTCTTCGTTTCATAATTCCCTGGCTTGTAGTAAATTATATACAGGAAGGTATTGATTTTCGGTGAATCGTCACAAATAGGCTGCCTGGTTTTTACTAAGCGGTCGGTAGTGGCCGATGAGCGTCTATGTTTAAACCGCACCGGGTCTCACGTCTTTTACCGCTTTCGCCAGCAAAAAAACCGCCTGTTCGAGTTCGTTCGCATTCATCGAAGCAAACCCCAGCCGGATGTTGGAGCTTTGTACTTTTTTGTAGAAATAATTTTCCCCGCTATCCACCCGCAACCCCAGCGCGTCGGCCCGCTCCGAAACGGCTTTGCTCGTTACGTTGCCCGTATACGTAGCCCAGACGCTCATACCGCCGTCCGGAACGCCAAAATGAATCCTGTCGGCCAGTTCATCGCGCAGGAGTTGGCAAAGGACATCCCGCCGTTCGTGGTAGATTTTGTTGGATTTGCGCAGATGCCGGGTGATATCACCATTCTTGAGCAAATTAGCCATCGCTTCCTCCAGCAGGCTTTCGCCCTGCCGGTCGATCAACCGCCGGAGTCGGGTGGCTTGCTCGATCAGGTTTTCGGGAGCCACCAGAAAGCCGATCCGAATCGCCGGAGCAATGGTTTTGCAGAACGACCCGACGTAAATGACATTGCCGGAATGATCGGCGCTGGCCAGGGGCAAAACCGGGCTCGATGCATAGTGAAAATCATAATCGTAATCGTCTTCCAGAATTGCAAAACCGTACTTCATGGAAAGAGCGAGCAACTGCATCCGTCGTTCGGGACTCAGCGTAACTGTAGTAGGATGGTGGTGATGCGGAACCACATACAGCAGCCGGACCCTTTTACGGCGGCAAACCGCTTCAACCGCATTCAAATCCAGTCCGCGCGCATCGACCGTGACACATTCGAGCCGGGCGCCCGCCTGTTCGAAGACGTCATTTGCCCCGAAAAATCCGGGATCACCAACAATGACGGTATTTCCCGGAGCAATCAACAATTGCGCAATCAGATACAGCGCCATCTGTGAGCCCTTGGTAATCAGAATGTTGCTGGCCGACCCGTGCAGACTTCGGGTTTCACTCAGGAAACGGGCCAGCTCGACGCGCAGATTTTCCGAGCCCTGCGCGGGGCCATAGTTCAGGAATTTCTGCGTAAACTGAAAATTGGCAAACCGGCGGTATTCCCTAATCAGCAACTCCGTCGGAGCCAGCCGCGTATCCGGAAATCCGTCGTTAAAAACCCGGACCGGCGTTCGGGCCGGGGTAGAAAACCGTAGCGGAGGGGTTCTATCCTCGCGGACGTCGAAAAACGTCTTCTTGGGATAAACGCTTTGGGGCTGGGTCGCCGGAATCGACCGCGGTTTGACTTCCGGCAGGTTTGCCGCGACAAAAACACCCTTCCGGGGTTGGGTCTCGATCCAGCTTTGCGCCGTCAACTCGTCATAAGCCGCCCGCACGGTTTTCCGCTGAATATGAAGCTGTTCGGCCAGTTCGCGGCTACCGGGCAATTGCGAACCGGTCCGGATGTATCCCCGCTGAATCTGGAAAATGATGGCGTTGGCGATTTGCAAATAAACCGGAACCGCGAGGCTTTTATCAACATGTATCGGCATCATAAACGTACTGGGCTACCTGAATTGATTTTCCTGGGCTATAAAGATAGCCCAATGCCGTTTTATACTTGTACGATAAATACGGCACCGGCTGACGGTATCGTCCATTCAGAATCAATACGTATGCAAAAGCGAATTCTTGTTAAAGAAGCCAACCCGGCGGCCTACCAGGCAATGCTGGCGCTGGATAGTTATGTGGCCCAGACGAATCTGGACCAGACCATCAAAGACCTGATAAAAATCCGAAGTTCGCAGCTTAACCGGTGTTCTTTTTGCATCGATAAGCACACGAAAGAAGCCCGCCAGCACGGGGAAACCGAACGGCGGCTGTTCAACCTCGCCACGTGGCACGAAACACCTTTTTTTACGGATGCGGAGCGGGCGGTTTTGGCATTCACGGAAGCCGTCACGCTCATTGCCAGTCAGGCAGTACCGGACGAAGTGTATGCGCAGGTTGCGTTGCACCTCAGTGACAGTCAGATTGCGGATCTCATTCTGGCCATCAGCTGCATCAACGCCTGGAACCGGATTGGCGTCTGTACGCTGCGGACACCGGCTTTATAAAGCGTCGGCATCAAAAACGAAAAAGGGACGCCCGAGCGTCCCTTTTTCGTTTGAAATAAGTCTTCTTCACACCCAATCCCAGTCGAACAGGGGTTGAATTTTGCGTTTGGCAGCCAGAAAAACCTGCCAGAGCCGCGTCCGGCGGAACCGCAGCACCCGCAATCCGAGCAAGGCAGTCATGGCCATCGGCGTTTGGGCGGGCGAAGCCGTCATCGATGTCGAACCGGCGTCAGAAGCCGCACCGGAATCTTCCGAATCTCCGGCAATCTGCGCCAGTGTTTCTTCCAGCAAATTGCGGCTGCGGGGTCCCCAGGTTGGTTCCGGTTCCAGACCCGGCTGTCCGGATGAATGCACAAACGGCATCACGCCCGGCTGGAACCGCTCGCCCGGTAAAGGCCGGGTCAGGTCAGCCAGCAGCCCCGGCGACAACATATCGCTGTACATTCTTGGACGGGTCAACAGCTCCTTGTAGGCCAGAACCCGGTACAGATACGTGCTGGTTTCGCGGTGGAGCCGCAGGTTGTAATAACTCCGGATGCCCTGCTGGTCGATGCGGTTCTGGACGTGGGTCACACCGCTGTTGTAGGCTGCGGCCACCAACGTCCACGAGCCCAGCTCATGGTGCAATTCGCGCAGGTACCGGCAGGCGGCCATTGTCGATTTTTGCAAGTCCCGGCGCTCGTCCAGGCCGGATCTGACGATCAGGCCAAAATCGCGGGCCGTTTGGGGCATCAACTGCCAGTAGCCACCGGCTCCTTTGGGTGATGTGCTGGTTCCGGTCAGGTCGCTTTCGACCAGGGGCAAATACTTGAAATCCCTGGGAATCTGGTACTTTGCCAGAATCGGTTCGATAACCGGAAAAAATTTAACTGCCCGTTTCCGAAGCCGGATCAGATAATCCCGGTGCCGGGATTGCTGCAATAAAACAGTTACCCAGCGACGGGTAACATTGGATTGTCTAAGGGGGACAAATTCCCCGCAAAATTGGACCGGCTGTAAACTTTGGATGGTTTCAGTTCCGGGCAACATCACGCTGACGGTGCCGTTGGAATGGGACGTAAACTCTCTTGAGTGGACGTCTTTGGCTGTCGCTAAACCGATCGGTTTTAGGGTCGACAGAATTAGAAAAATACTCGCTTCTTTTATCAAAACAGACTTAGTTGTTGTTTACGTCAACACGACGGTCACGGATTAATAAAATGTCAATTCTACGAAGCTAGTTGATTTTCTGGACTTTACCAAATTTCCATCCTGTTAAAATTACTAAACGGACTTTCTACTTAGGCCATAGATTACTCAGAGAATCCGTCCCAGCAGGGCCGCAACGATCCTGATTTTGGTGTAGTCATACCGCCCCTGAAGGGCGTCATAGACCGGCTTCAACGCGTTATTTTCAACGCCAACCCGGGCAATTGCCCGCTCAATGTCAAGCCGTTCGGCGGTGTCGACCAGAGCGGCCAAATCAACATCATACCCATTTCCCGAAAGGTAAATCAGGTGCATGGCGATGGTCGATGACGAGAGTTTTCGTTCCTCCGCCATTTCGTCAACGGTCATGCCACGCTGGTAAAGTTCGTAGGTCAACAGATGCGTGGCGCCCTTCAACTGCGTGCCTTCGCGGGCCTGTCCGGTGAGGAATCCGGCGATGACTTCCATGAACCGTTTTCCGAACAAGTGCAGCTTCCGGTCCCCCACCCCGCTGACGTTTCGGAACGCTTCGGGTGTGGTGGGCCGCAGCCGGGCCATTTCTTCCAGCGTCGAATCGGTAAATACCACATACGGCGGCACGTTCTGCTCGTCGGCGAGTTGTTTCCGCAACACCCGTAACCGTTCGAACAGATCGTCGCGAACCACTTCGGTTTTGGTTTTTGGCTTCTGTTCGGCTTTGAGCTGGGCCGCGTCTTCGGGTTTGATCAGTTGAATTTTCCGGTCCTGAAACAAAACCGCATCCGCCAGAATCCCGCGTCGCAGGGCGTAGTGGTCGTCATACGCAATTTCAATCACGCCGATGTTGATGAGTTGCTGGATGTAACTTCGCCATTCGTCAAACTTCAGGTCGCTTCCGGCACCGTAGGTTTTAATCAGGTGGTAGTTGTTCTGCATGACCGTCTGGTTGCGCGAACCACGCAGGACGTCGATCAGCGTATTGACCGGCACCTGTTCCTTCAGCCGGATAATCGCCGAGAGGGCTTTCTGGGCCAGCACCGTACCGTCGAACATCACCCGCGGACTCTGGCAAACGTCGCAGTTGCCGCAGGGTTCCGTCAATTCTTCCGAAAAATAACTCAGCAAAATCTGCCGCCGACACGAATGCGCTTCGGCATAGTGCTGGATTCGCTCCAGCTTCGCCATTTGCAGCCCCAGATTCGCCGGGGCATTTTCGGACAGCATATCTTTCCAGCTCGCCACGTCGGCAAAGCTGTAGAACAGAACCGTATCGGCCGCCGAGCCGTCGCGCCCGGCCCGGCCGATTTCCTGGTAAAAGCTCTCCAGATTTTTGGGCATGTTGTAATGAATCACCCAGCGAACGTTGGATTTGTCGATGCCCATCCCAAACGCAATCGTGGCGCAGATGATGCGAATGTCGTCGCGCACGAACTCTTCCTGCGCCTGCGACCGGCTTTCGGCGCTCATACCGGCGTGGTAATATCCGGCCCGGTATCCTTTTTCCTGAAGTTTGGCCGCCAGACTTTCCGTCGATTTGCGGCTTTGGCAGTAGATAATGCCGGAATTGTCGGGCTGTAAAGCCAGAAACCGCTCGATTTGCTGAATCCGTTTGAGACCGGGCAACACTTTCAGACTCAGGTTCGGACGATTGAACGACGCCACAAAAACCGCCGGATCGTTCAGATGCAGCTGGTTGATAATATCCTGACGGGTTAATTTATCGGCGGTGGCCGTCAGTGCAGCCACCGGCACATGGGGAAAATGCGTTTTCAGCATGGCCAGTTGCGTGTATTCCGGGCGGAAATCGTGGCCCCACGACGAGATACAGTGGGCTTCGTCGACCGCAAACAGGCTGATTTGCAAGGTTTTCAGAAATACAAAAAACGATTCCGACAACATTTTTTCGGGCGAGACATACAGCAGTTTCAACTTGCCGGACTGGCAGTCCTGCTCAATTTCCCGCTGTTCGCGATTTCCCTGCGTGCTGTTCAGAAAAGCCGCCGGAATACCGTTCAGTAACAGGGCTTCCACCTGATCTTTCATCAACGCAATCAGGGGCGACACCACGATGCAAACCCCCGGTTTCATCAGCGCCGGAATCTGAAAGCATACGGACTTGCCCCCACCCGTCGGCATCAGCACGAGCGAATCGCGGCCCTCCAGCAAGGTCCGGACGACGGTTTCCTGCATGGGCCGAAACCGGTCATACCCGTAATATTGCTTCAGAAAATCAACCGGTTGCAGTATTTCTGTTTCGTTCATTGGTTTTCTTGTTTACCGACACCCCACTCCTAAAGCGGAGGTCGCTACTTAGTCCGGTTGGTGGCGCGCCCTGTCTTTAGATGACGGGGGCAAAACCAATCGTTCCGCTTTCGTGGGCAAAATGGTGTTAAAATTACCCCAAAAGCGGTCGTCAAACCCGCCACGCTGCTTCGGCAGGTTTTCGGTGGTCACCAACACCTCGGTTGCTTTCACGGCCTGCCCGTTGGATTTGGCGTATTCACTGGTGCCGAAATGTAGGCGAATAACGGCCGTCATCTGCCCATTGGTGGCATAGGTAAACCGGGTCTCCAAAACCAGTTGCGAGTCCTGCAAAAACCACTTGCCGTTCAACTGGCGGTAGTTGCTCTGGCTGGAAACGCGCTTCACTTCCTTTTTTGATCGACCAGCCAGGTTATCAAATACCGATTTCAGACTGGTTTTTAACACCTCACCGGCGGCTTCGGACGTGAAGTCATACGCAATCCGAACGATGGCCCGGCTGGCGGTATCGATCAGGATCTCGCCTTTTCGGGCCGCCCGCACCCGCCGACCGGCCACTGGCTCAAACGTCAGCCGGTATGCCGGGCGGTTGTCACAGCCGGTCAGGACCGAATCGAGCCGGAAGTCGTAATCGTTCAGGTGATCTCCTTCCAGATAATCCGGCGGGCCCAGATTCATGCTTCGCGTCACGATAGCAGCCCCGTTCGGAAACGCGTAGCCTTCCAGCGTTTTGGGCAACGGATCCTGCACCCACTGCCGCCCTGTCACGAGTTTTACTTTTTCCGGCAGCTCCGTTTGCAGGTCGGGCAGTTTTTCCACCTTCAGGATGGCTTCCCGAACCGTCCAACAGGCCGTGTCGGTCGAAAGCGTCTCGCGGTAGAAACCGGTCAATACCGTCGGCGACGCCTGAAAATTGGCAGGAATCGATTTGAATGCCGAAAAAACCAGCAATCGCGCATCGGTCTGCTTCCGAAATACCGCTGCCGTTTCTGTCCTGGCAACGGGTTCCAGACCAACCGAAACGGAATCGACCGGCTGCCGGTTTTTCAAAGCCACCAGCGCATTCTGATACCCGGCTGCCGAAATAACCAGTTCTTTTTGGGAGTCAATTCCGGGGTATTTCAACAAAAAATGACCATCTTCATTGACCCGCGTTCCCCAGGCTTTTTCCCGGACACTGACATAGGCAAACCCAACCGGCTTTCCAGTCATTTTATCGACAACCTGGCCCCTGACTTGCTGGTAACCTTGTGCCCATGAACCCGTTATCCCGACCAGAACGAAAAAGCAGACCCTCAAAAATCGTTTCATTCAACCAAAAGAAAGAACTCAAAACCCGGCTCATGGGGCCGGAACAAACCGGGTTCCGTTTTCAAAAATACAAAATTCAGCCCGTTTATCCCATGAAATTGACTGTAAACATAGGAGTTGTTTTTGATTGCCTATACAAAAGCGCTGCCATAGTTTTGATGCGTTCACTCCGCGGTAATTCGGTTACAAACCCGATTGCCCACGTCCTGAAAGCCGCCGACGATGAACCGTCCGAAAATCGCGGATTATCCGTATGTTTGAAGGCGAAAGACTTCTTCTTACTTCGCGAATCTCATGAACAAAATTGGATTGATGAGCGGCTTTTTGCTGCTATCGCTGGCAACGCAGGCACAAACTCCGCTCACGCCTGAACAGCTCTGGAAATGGGGCCGGGTGTCGGGTGTGGGCCTTTCTAAAGACAAGCAGTTTGTTATCTATTCGGTCAGCACACCCGATGCGGCAGAAAACAAGAGCACTCGAAAAACGTACAAAATGCCGCTGACGGGGGGAAATCCGGTGGAAATTCCCAACGCCGACACCTTGCTGGTGAATTCGAAAATCTCGTCAGATGGCAAACACATCCTTAGCAGTGATGCCGTCAAACTGGAAGAGGTAACCGGCATCGATAAATACCCGGACCTCAAGAAATCAAACGCGTACGTCTACACCTCGCTGAATTACCGCCATTGGGATACGTGGGAAGACGGCCAGTTCGATCACGTTTTTGTGGCTCCGCTGACCAACGGCAAAGCCGGAACGGCCAAAGACATTATGCCGGGCGAAAAGTTTGATTGCCCGCAAAAACCGTTCGGGGGCGACGAGGATTACATCTGGCATCCCGACGGCAAGCACATAGTTTATGTAACCAAGAAAAAAACCGGAACGGCGTATGCGGTCAGTACGAACACGGATTTGTATGAATACGACATCACGACGGGAAAGACCCGGAATTTAACGGAAGAAAACAAAGGCTACGACGTCAATCCGGAGTTTAATGCGAAAGGTCAACTGGCCTGGCTGCAAATGAAGCGGGACGGTTATGAAGCGGACAAACAGGACCTCATCGTTTCCAATGGCGTCACTAAACTGAACCTGACCCAGCAGCGGGACGATATTCACGTGGCCGGTTTTAAATGGAGCCAGGATGGCACGTCACTTTTTTTTCACGCGCCCATCGATGGCACGATTCAACTCTTTAAAGTGACGTATCCGGGCCTCACGAAAATGATGCCGATCATCACGCAGATCACCAAAGGCGATTTCGACATCACCGGTATTGTCGGACAGTCGGGCAACACCCTGATCGTTTCCCGAACCGACATGAATCATCCGACCGAACTCTACACGGTCGATCTGACCAACGGCTCGATGCGGCAACTGACACACGTAAACGATGCGGTGTTGAAAACCACCGGAATCTGCAAAACCGAACGCCGGTTTGTGACCACGACCGACAACAAAAAGATGTTGGTCTGGGTGATTTATCCACCCGGTTTCGATGCGTCCAAAAAATATCCGACGCTGTTGTATTGCCAGGGCGGGCCGCAATCGCCGTTAACGCAGATGTATTCATACCGCTGGAATTTTCAGTTGATGGCGTCTCAGGGCTACATCGTTGTGGCGCCAAACCGCCGGGGCATGCCGGGCCACGGCACCCAGTGGAACGAGCAGGTGAGCAAGGACTGGGGCGGGCAGGTGATTCAGGATTACCTGAGTGCCATCGACGACGTTTCCAAAGAACCGTATGTAGACAAAAACCGGCGGGGATGCGTGGGACCGAGTTTTGGCGGGTATTCGGTCTTTGCGCTGGCGGGTGTTCACAACAAGCGGTTTAAAACGTTCATTTCGCACGACGGCGTCTTTGATTTCAAGAGCATGTACGGCACCACGGAGGAACTGTTTTTTGTCAATTGGGATTTGGGTGGCCCTTATTGGGACAAAAAGAACGCAGCCGCCCAGCGGACCTACAGCCAGTCGCCGAGCAACTTCGTGGATAAATGGGATACGCCCATCTTCATCATTCAGGGCGGGCGGGACTACCGCGTTCCCATCGAGCAGGGTTTGCAGGCGTTTCAGGTGGCCCAGCTGCGGGGCATCAAGAGCAAATTACTCTATTTACCCGACGAAAACCACTGGGTGCTGAGTGCCCAAAATGCGCTGGTCTGGCAGCGGGAGTTCTTTTCGTGGCTGAAAGAAACCCTGAATTAAAACCGCTCAGTCCATATTTCCTTTCACTTTCAGCCCGCTGGGGACGCGGGTCGGCACGGTTTTGTCAAACGAATCGTCGTTGAGGGTGTTGATGAATTCAATGATGCTGGAAATATCCCGGAAATTGACGTCCATTTTCCGGGCCAGCGGATCGATCTGGTGGGCGGTTACGTGCGGGTTTTCCACTTTTCCACCCGCAACGTCCTCATAAAATAGCAAAACCTGATCCAGCGTGACGAATTTCCCGCTGTGCATATAAGGTGCCGTGTAACGCAGATTGCGCAGGGTAGGCGTCCGGAACGCGTAGTTGTTGTTGATGCCCGCATCCGATTCTTTCCGGTTTTGGGTATCCGGAACGCCCAGTGTGTGGAGTTTAAAATCGGACAACATCGGGCCCTGGTGGCATTTGGCGCAGCCCGTTCGCAGAAACAGATTCAGGCCGTCTTTTTCGCTCACGGAAAGCGCGTTGCTGTCACCCCGCATGTACTGATCAAACCGGGAGTTGTTGGCAACCAGCGTCCGTTCGTAGGCAGCAATTGCTTTCGCCAGGTTTTTGGCCTGAATGGGGTTCGTCTCGCCCGTAAAAGCGGCCGAAAACAGCGCCTGGTATTCGGGGATTTTACGAATCCGGGTGATGATTTCAGTCAAAATCGTTTCTTCCGAATAGGCCTCTCCCCGCATCTCCTCCAGGCTCTGAATGGGAATCAGAGCCTGTTCTTCCAGACTTTTCGCCCGCAAATCCCAGAACATGGGAGCCCTGACAGGATCATAGTCGACGTGGTTTTGGATTCCGTTAAAGGCGGTATTGAGGACAGACTGCGAGTTTCGTTTGACAAACGGAATGGTGTTGGGCGTTCGGAATTGCCGTTTGCTGTCATGGCCGGTCCCGTTGACGCCAATGGAGGTTTCCAGGAATTCGGCGTAGTTAAAATCCGGCTGGTGGCAAGTGGCACAGGCCACATCCCGATTGCCTGATAAAACCGGATCATAGAACAGATACCGCCCCAGTTCAACTTTTTTCGCGCTCGTCGGATTGTCCGGCGGATCAACGACGGATTCCGGCAACGCTCCCAAAACCGCAATCGATTCGGAGATGCGCTTTTCCTTTTTTGCCTGCGATGCCTCCTCCTTTCCGCACGACACCAAAGCCAGCAGAATGACACTCAGCACCGGTAAAGAAAACCATCCACCAAAACGCATTTCACCCAAACGCACAAGAGTTAACAAACAAATGTTAAAGTAGTTACTCCTTCGTATTTACTAGGATCGGGCCGGAGTTTTATTAAAATGACCTTAAATTCTCGGGAATTTCCTTATTTAATATTGAAAAAACAATAATTTACCAGCTCATTGGTCTACCATTCACCCTTTAATCACTTTACATCGCTATGAAAAAGTCACTGATTCTGCTCTGTTTTCTTTTCAATCTGGCACTGGTGACGGCGTGGGCTCAGACCGCCAGTGAAAATAAAGCGGCCCGGAAGGAAACGAAATCTGCCCAAAAAGCCGCTGACAATCCGGACAACAAAGCCGCCATGAAGGAGGTCAAAACCGAAAAAATTACGACCAGTCGTAACCCGGATGGCACGTTCAAAAAAGCCGAAAAAACAGCCACCAAAGTTGAGCGCAATGCCGATGGTACCTTCAAAAGTAAAACCGACAAAACCGTTAAGACGGAAACCGCAAAGGTTGAAAAAGAAGTAAAGGCCGTTCCGGCAGATTACAAAGCCGCCGTTGACAAGAGCCAGAAAGGACCCGGTGGCGAAACGGTTTATGCTGGTCCGCGCGGTGGAAAATACTACATTACCAAAGCTGGCAACAAGCGGTATTTGAGCAGCAAATAGATAGGAACACGGATTCAGCGGATGGAACGGATTTGCACGGATTAATAAAAATCTGTTTTGATCGGCGTAAATCCGTTCCATCCGCTGAATCCGTGTTCCTATCTAAATTTTGTAGACCTGAAATAATCCCTTACATTTCGTTCGACAAGCAATAATTGCAACCAATCATAACAAACGATGAAACGAATCTTAGCAGGGCTGGTAGTGTTTCTATGTCTGACAACTACCCTCGATACGCTGGCGCAGGCGGCCCGGGAAAAGGTCAAAAAAGAAAAATCGGACCAGAAAAAAGACAAGACCGATGCGGAAAAAGCCGCAGCCAAAGCCGAGAAAAAAGCCAAAAAAGCGGCCATGACCGATGAAGAAAAAGCCGCGGCCAAGGCAGAGAAAAAAGCGAAGAAGGCGGCTATGACGGACGACGAAAAAGCCGCAGCCAAGGCGGAGAAAAAAGCTAAAAAAGCCGCCATGACCGATGAAGAAAAAGCTGCGGCCAAAGCCGAGAAAAAAGCCAAAAAGGCATCGGAAAAAGACGAACTGAACGGAAAACCCGGCAAAAAAGACAAGAAGGAGAAAGCCGAAAAAGAAGTAAAGGCCGAACCCGCGGATTACAAAGCGGCCATTGATAAGAGTCAGAAAGGGCCCGGTGGCGAAACGGTTTATACCGGCCCGCGCGGTGGAAAATACTACATTACCAAAGCTGGCAACAAGCGGTATTTGAGCAGCATTAAATGAGGAGCGGGAAGACAAATGGGCCTGTCTTCCCGCTCTCCTATCAAAATTCGGCGCTTTTGGGTGTTCTTGGGAACGGAATTACATCCCGGATGTTGCCCATGCCGGTAACGAACAAGACCAGCCGCTCGAAGCCAAGGCCAAAGCCCGAGTGCGGTGCGGAGCCAAACTGGCGGGTTTCGAGGAACCACCAGATGGATGCCGGATCGATACCGACCTCTTCCACGCGCGCCAGCAGTTTTTCGTAATTGTCTTCCCGTTGCGAACCGCCGATAATTTCGCCGATACCGGGAAACAGAACGTCCATGGCGCGTACCGTTGGGCCCGGCGCGCTTTCGTCCACGTCATCCTGTTTCATGTAGAAAGATTTGATTTCGCGGGGATAATTGGTCAGAATAACCGGTTTTTTAAAGTGCTTCTCAACCAGAAACCGTTCGTGTTCGGATTGCAGGTCGATTCCCCAACCCACGGGATACTGGAACTTCTTTTCCTTGTGCGGTTTCGATTGCAGCAGGATGTCGATCGCTTCGGTGTAGGTCAGGCGTTGAAAATTGTTGTTGAGCACAAACGACAGCTTTTCGAGCAACGGCATGGGGCTGCGTTCGGCCTGCGGTTTTGATTTTTCCTCGTCGATCAGGCGGTTTTCCAGGAAGGCCAGATCGTCGGCGCAATGCGTCAGGGCGTATCCGATGACGTATTTCACAAAGTCTTCGGCCAGATTCATGTTGTCTTCCAGTTCGTAGAAAGCCATTTCCGGCTCAATCATCCAGAACTCGGCCAGGTGGCGCGTGGTGTTGGAGTTTTCGGCGCGGAACGTTGGCCCGAAGGTGTAGATTTTCGACAAAGCCAGCGCGCCCAGTTCGCCCTCCAGCTGGCCGGAAACCGTCAGGTTGGTTTCGCGGCCAAAAAAGTCCTGTTTGTAATCGATATCGCCTTCGTCCGTTCGTGGTAATTTGTTGAGGTCCAAGGTGGTTACCCGGAACATTTCGCCCGCCCCTTCGGCATCCGAAGCCGTGATGATGGGCGTATGGAGGTAGAAGAACCCGTTGTCGTTGAAGTAGTTATGTACGGCAAAAGCCAGCGCGTGCCGAATGCGGAGAACGGCGGCAAAGGTATTGGTTCGGGGGCGCAGGTGGGCAATTTCCCGCAGAAACTCCATCGAGTGTTTCTTGGGTTGCAGCGGAAATTTGTCCGGATCGGCGGGTCCGTAAATATGAATGTCCGTTGCTTTTACTTCCACTTTCTGACCCGAGCCCATCGATTCTACCAGCGTTCCGGTCACGGCCACACACGCGCCCGTGGTTACTAACCGGATGGTTTCTTCACTAAACTGACCCGGTTCGGCAACGGCCTGCAGGTTATGGATGGTCGAACCGTCGTTAATGGCAATAAAAATGGCATTTTTACTTTCGCGCTTCGTACGAACCCACCCTTTGACGGTGATGGTATGGCCGGTCGTTTCAGACGCGAGTAATTGTTTGACAGGGAGAAGACTCATTCTGAAAAGTAATAAGTGAAAGACAGCTGTAAAGTTACGTCATTCGGTGAAATATGAAGCGGTTTCTTGCGAAGTGAAAAATCCGCTTACTAGGAAATTAACTACTTAATATCTTATCCACCAACCCGTTAGATTCGCATCTGCAAAATGAAGTAGGACATAAAACATTTTTTTTTAAAATTGGTCTGGAATTTGATAGGCGCGACCATTAGTACCCGAGTCAGGAATTGTGGCCTGCGAATATAGTATGTGATTATGCAAAGACTCAGCCTTACCCAATCTCTTCAACAAAAGCTGTCTCCGCAACAGATTCAGTTTATTAAACTGTTGCAAATTCCGACGGCCGAACTGGAGACACGCGTTGAAGAAGAACTGGAAATTAACCCCGCCCTGGAAGAGGGACCGGATACGGAATTTGAAGAAACCAACAACGACGATCCGTTTTCGGATGAGTATGACGACGACTATAAGGAGCGGAATGACGACGTCGATTTGGGGAGTTATCTGAACGAAGACGACTACAACGGTTACAAAATGCAGGGCGACGGTAATTACACGGAAGAAGACCGTGAAATGCCGGTGGCAAACCGTTCTACGCTGACTGATATGCTCATGCAGCAATTTGGGTATCTGAACCTCGATGAGCGGCAGGAAGTCATTGGAATGCAGCTTATTGGCAGTATTGAGAATGACGGGTACATCCGGCGTTCGATGCAGGCTATCGTGAACGATCTGGCCTTTTCGCACAGCATTTTCACGGATACCAACGAGTTGGAAACGGTTCTGAAACGGATTCAAACGTTCGATCCGCCCGGCATTGCCGCCCGGTCGTTGCAGGAATGTTTGTTACTGCAACTACACCGGAAAGACTCGGGCGATCCCGCCGTGCCGCTCGCCATCCGAATCATTGAAGATCTCTTCGAGGAGTTTTCCAAAAAACATTACGACAAGATCCAGAAGCGACTGAATATCAGCGAAGAGCAGCTTAAAAAGGTCATCCAGATCATCACGAAACTGAATCCGAAACCGGGTTCGGTGGAGGGCGAAGACAGCGCCGTGCAGTACCTGATTCCGGATTTTATTCTGACCAACAACGGCGGAAAAATAGAGCTCACGCTCAATTCACGCAATGCGCCCGAGCTGCGCATCAGCCGGTCGTTTGCCGAGATGCTCGACACGTACGAAAAAAGCGACAAAAATAACCGCTCGCTGAAAGAAACCGTCTCATTCGTCAAACAGAAACTGGACGCGGCCAAGTGGTTTATCGACGCCATCAAGCAACGCCAGGCCACGCTGCTGAAAACGATGAACGCTATCGTGCGGTTTCAGTATGATTTTTTCCTGGAAGGCGATGAAACCAAGCTTCGGCCCATGATTCTGAAGGACATCGCCAACATGATCGACATGGACGTTTCGACCGTTTCGCGGGTGGCCAACAGCAAAGCCGTGCAGACCGAATTTGGTATTTATCCGCTCAAATACTTTTTCTCCGAGGGCATTGCAACCGATTCGGGTGAGGACGTCAGCAGCCGCGAAGTGAAGAATATTCTGAAAGAATTTATCGACCACGAACCCAAGGGAAACCCGCTTTCGGATGATAAACTCGAAAAGATGCTCAACGAACGCGGTTACAACATTGCCCGGCGAACGGTTGCCAAATACCGGGAGCAATTGAATATTCCGGTGGCCCGGTTGCGGAAGCAATTGTAACGTTTTCGGTTTTCAGTGTACGGTTTTAGGCAGTCGATGCGCTCAAATCGCCAAGCTTTGTTAATTTTGTTGAATGATTGATGAGCAACGGCTGACCGAAGATCAGAAACCGAAAACCGAAAGTGTGAATACCAAGCTTGCCCGTGCTTTGTCGGCGGTTTTTCATCCGCTGTTGATGCCCACGATTTTATTCAGCATTCTGTTGTTTGGAGCACCGGGCGCGCTGGGTGTCAGCACGTTCGGAACGGCCTTTAAACTGAGCCTGCTCATGCTGATTTGCATCAGTACCTTCTTTGTTCCGGCTTTCCTGATTTATTTTTTATACCGCACGGGCTACGTCCGTAGCCTGCACATGAATGCGTTGCAGGACCGCCGGATACCATATTTCATGACGGCGCTGCTGTATACGACCACGACGCTGCTGTTCACATTCCGATTGCCCGAGCTCTCCGACATGGCCCCCGAAATCGGTATCGTTCTGGGCAGCATTACCGTGTCGGTAACCCTGGTTGGCCTCATCAGTCTGTTCTGGAAAATCAGCGCCCACAGCGTCGGAATCAGTGGAATGGTGGGTGCTCTGCTCGGTATCGCAATCAAATCCGGCGAAACCACGTTGCTGTATCCTCTACTGGCGATGATCGCTCTGGCGGGGTTGCTGGCCAGTGCGCGCTTGCATCTGAACGCCCACACCCCCTCTCAAATTGCCGCGGGCATGGGGTTGGGACTCGTGGTAAGTCTGACGACGGTGATCTGGCTGGTTTGAAAAACCGTATACCGAAACCCGTAAAAACATGTATAACCACCTCCTATTTTCTGTTTCGGACGGTATTTGCCGCATCACGCTCAACCGGCCGCACGTTCACAACGCGCTGAATCCGGCGTTGATCCAGGAGATCACGAGCGCAATGGAAGCCGCCGGAGCGGATGAAACCGTGCGGGTGGTGGTGCTGACCGGTGCGGGCAACCAGGCGTTCTGCTCCGGAGCCGATTTAAAGGAAGCCGCCGGCCAGCTTCAGAACGAAGGCGGTTTTTCGATGGGTGACTTGCTGCGAACGACGTATCATCCGATGGTTCGGGCCATCCGTACTCTACCAAAACCGGTGGTTTGCCGTCTCAATGGCGTGGCAGCCGGAGCCGGATGTTCGCTGGCGCTGGCTTGCGACGTGGTCATTGCCGCCGACGAAGCGTATCTGTCGCTGCTGTTTGTCGGCATTGGTTTGATGCCCGATGCCGGCTCGACGTTCTTTCTGCCCCGGCTGGTGGGTTCACAGAAGGCGTTTGAGTTGTGCAGTACGGGTCGGCGGGTATACGGCCCGGAAGCGGCCCAATTGGGACTCGTGACGCGTTCGGTTCCGGCGACGGATCTGGATGCGGCTGTGGCCGAAGCCGTCGGTTATTACGCAACCGCCCCCACCCAAGCCATTGGCTTAATGAAATTAGCCCTGAACCAGTCGGTTTATACTGATCTGGAGCGACAACTGGAGCAAGAGGCTCAGTATCAGAATCAACTGGGGCAATCGCGCGACGCGGCCGAGGGAATCATGGCATTTTTGACGAAGCGAAAACCCATTTTTACGGGGCAATGACTCATAAATTTCCGGCTGGCTTTTTGAATCTTATCTTTTTTCTCTTACTTTTGCAGTCCCAACACGGGAAAACGCATTCGTAGCTCAATTGGATAGAGCACCTGACTACGGATCAGGAGGTTTGGGGTTCGAATCCCTACGAGTGCACGAACCAAGCTAAAAACGCCCTATACGCATCGTATAGGGCGTTTTTCGTTTCCTAATCCGGCTCCTAATACTTTTTCCACGCCATTTTTTTCCTAATCTCGTCCGAATGGTTTCGACACAGAACTACTCCAAAAAGGTCATTATTAAGGATGACTATGTGAAGAAAGACGGTACTTCAGCGCTTTACATCTACGTCAGCGTTGACGGCCAGAATGAAAGAATTGCCCTGAAACTGGGCTGGCCACCCAAATTTTTCGATAAAGTCAAAGGAAAAATCCTTCCCAGGGGAAAAGCCGACAAAGATTTTTCAGACTATCAATTGATGATTGATACGGAAATCGGGAAAGTGAATGAAATCTTCAAAGAATATCGGCTGGCCGGAAAAACGCTCACCATTGGGCAACTCCTGAAAGATTACAACAGCTTCACTTCCCGAAAAGACTTTTTCACGTTTGCCGTCAATGATGCACATGAACGCTACAAACGGAAGAAGATCGAATTGGGCAGTAGGAAGGGCCACATGGCCAGCCTGAACAGTTTGAAGGCATTTTATAAGTTTGAACACGACAAGGCCAAAAAGACCACCAAAACGACTCCTGAGCCGGAAGCTGAAGGCGAAGATCTGCAACTTCCATTCAATGCCCTTACGCCCAAATTACTTGAGAACTTCCGGGCCTGGATGAAGGCGGAACGTGGTAATGTTCCCGGCACTGTCGAAAACCACATGAAAAACGTCCGGACGTATGTGAAGCGGGCGCTGGCGGCTGGCAACGTATTCGATGATCCGTTCAAAGTTGTCAAGGTGGCCCATCCGGAAACAACCCCGAACGTATTGGCCGAAGAACAGCTTCAGTCTTTAATTGCGCTTTTCAATAATACTTCTACGCCGGAAAGTTGGGTTTCGGTTTTGCGCCATTTCCTCTTTAGCTGTTTTACCGGCCTTCGAATCTCAGACGCCAAAACGGTAAACCACGACAATATTAAAGGGGACTGGCTGGTGATCATGCCGAAGAAGACCATGCGGTATCACAAGGTGATCCGGATCCCACTGCACCCGATGGCGAAGATATTAATCACCACGTCATTAGGCCGCCTATTTGCCACGTACTCAGAACCCTATACCAATCGATTGCTGGATAAAATTGGCCAGGCCGCCGACGTGGATTTCAAAATAACCACCCACACAGCCCGGCATACCTTTGGAACCCTATTTATCGAATTGGGTGGCGATGTAGTCACATTGAAAGAGTACATGGGCCATGCCGACATCCAAACGACGATGAAGTATGTACACCTGAGTGAAAAGAGAAGAAAGGAGAAGATTAACGTGTTTGACAAACTCTTCAGAAAACCCGACGATGACCTGAAAAATACCGCTTAATATAAAGAATCACCGTTTTATCGGTAGTTAGAGGGGTTTTCATATTGAGAACTCTACCTTTAAAGCTTTACCAATTAAAGGATGAATGCCCAAAGATGGCCTGTTTTACGGGCCATCTTTTTTCAAATCAAGCTCTAAGTTAAAATTACATTAGTTCTCATTTGCGTCTGAGTTCCTTGTGGCCAAGTGTTATGATTAAATGACAATTCATTATAGCAACTAGAATATTAAGGGAGAGATTAATTAAACCTTAAAACTACTAAAGATCAGATTTAAGTATCTTAAACTCTATTCGTCTATTTAATTGTCTGCCTTCATACGTATTATTTGCGACTATAGGCACATTTTCACCAAACCCTTTTGAAGATAATTGGTATGTAGGAACACCCTTAGATATTAAGTACAAAACAACCGAGGTTGCTCTTTTTTCACTTAAAGCAAGATTTGATTTATTTGATCCCAAATTATCAGTATGAGCTTGGATTGACACATGAATCATTGGATATTTTCTTAATGTATCTGCAAGCTTCGAAAGTTCGAAATATGACTCAGGCCTTAACTTCCAATTAGATGGATCAAAGAAAATATTATTTAAAACATGCACACTGTTACTTTTATATGATTTAAGACGTCTTACTTTTTCATGATTTTTCGAATGAATTGGAGAAGTTTTTTTTAGTTTGTTAAAGCTAAACATTAACAACACTATTCCCAAAATAAATAAAAAAAATTGACCTCTTGAGAACCACATCGTACCTCTATTATAAACGTTAAATTCGCCCTTATGCTGTGTGCCAGTAATTGTCCCAAAAACCACATAGCCAAAAAGAACTGAAAGGACAAAGCATAATTCATAATAAATAGTAAGTCCATCAAAAAAGTTAAATTTTTCAAAAAATATTGATGGAGCGAGAATAAATGCTGAGGCTAATGTGACTAATAATTTTGTTTGTTCTAAGTAAGTTTTACAAGCTTCATTTTTTGGATTATCTGCCATTTTTATTTTCTCTTTTCTCCACAAAATGGTGGAATGTTACAAAACTTGTCAGAAAACGCCTTAATTACTGAAATCGAGGATCTTACATTCCGCCTTTGCTTAATTCTATTCCTGTCAAATTCTGCTGGTTCATCTTTTACGTTTTCGATAATCATCTCTAGTGATTCACGCCAATCTCTACTATTAGGGTTAGAATTCAATCCGACAGAATTATCTACATTGCTTCCAATATTAATATTGTATTCTAAAAGTGGCAATATAAGCATTTGTTTAGCGGGTTCACTCAAAAAAATATCATGTTTGGTCTCCAATATATATATATAATTATAGATTTCTAAGTACAGGCCGTCTGTATGATAAGGGCTGTAAAACAAAGAACCAAAAGCTCTATTTGTATGCCCTTCAAGATAGGTATTCCTTTCTAATGACTTAATAAATTCCCTCTGATTTTCATCAAAGTATGTGAAAGCCTTGTCTTGCTCATCTCTTAATTTACCAATGGCCCTATAAGTTTCTTCAGAGACCTTTACCTGCTCCTCAACTGAGCTTAGTAATTGGGTCTCTATTTTCTTAAAATATGTAGTTATCCTTTTATTTAAAAATATAAAAAGAAAAAAAACGAATAGACTACTGCCTACAAATGAAGCAGCAATAAAAACTAAAATTTGCTCTGTGCTTGTCATAAGAGTTTAGCGTGTTAGGAAAGAAAATCGATCTAACCACAATGTAGAAAAAAATTATACCCGCCACAATTCCAGTTCGGCCGGTATTACTTTCTGATCCTTCATCAGCGCCACTTTCATCGACCCCACCAGGTAGTTCACCCCCTTGATGTGGACTTTGTTCCGGAAGCTGAAGGTGGCCAGATCGGCGGGCGTCAAATTCACCACCTTATTTACCCGGAAGGTCGATTCCTTAAACGCTTCAAATCTTCCATATCCGGCATTCACCAGGTTATTCGATCCGTTCCAGATCAGGCTTCGCGTTCCGCAGGTATGGGTCGCTCTGGGCTTGCCGCTTACTATGCCATTCCAGAACAGGATCTTTGGATTGCCTTTGTTCTGGCTATCCTTATTGTTTGGGCTGATCCCTGGCTGGCTGGTCATGGCCAGGCCCGAAACCGGGTTTTTCAGGTAGGTCGATAAACGGGATCGAATCGGTAGCACCGAACCGCCTTCGTTGGCCACCGTTTCGGGCGTGATATACTTATCCATCGATGGCGGGATCGGCTTCATCAGCGCATCATTTGAATCGAGTTCATACCCTAATTCTAAGCGGTTTACGGTTTCGGGCGTTTTCGTGTGGCCAGGATCCGCTTTTGAAGTCCAGTCCAGCAAACAGGGAGCCGCCAGAATGTCATCCACAAAACCGATATCGGCCACCTTCCGCCGAACGTCGAAATCCAGATACAGATTAAACAGCTTCCGAAGCTCGATCAGCAGACCGCCACCAGTCAGATCCGGAAGATGATTGGCGGGAAAGATCGCCGAAGCGCCATCCAACGAATACAGATTCGCCAGGATCAGCCGCGCCAGATCCGGATCATCCAGAAAAACGCCCTGGAAGCGCCAGCCGGTTTTTAATCCAAATTGCGCCAGCACCCACCGAAGAAAGAAGTGGGGAACCCTGGCTTCGGCGGCATAGCTGGACGTTCCCGAATTGTAACTGTTCATGACGCCAGTAAAAGCCTGGTTCCCGTAAAACCCCGGATTTTCGATCGATGGAAAACAGTACGCATCGGCCAGGTGATTCGCGGCCGCCATTGGAGCACCAGGCAGAGCCAGCGAAGCGAAAGGAATTTCCGACAGAGCCAGCCCTTGCAGATCGCCGAAGATTTCGCCCAGGTTTTGCGTAAAAAACAACGTCGTTCCCGCTTCGGCCGACTCCTGGATTTTCACATATCCCGATTCGATCACCTGGCTATCGACGTACTTTTCACAGAAATACCGACGGTTGGTATAACCCGCTTGCGGATCATAAAAATAACCCAGCACCCGGCGATTTAAGGGCGTATCCGGAAGCGTAAAGGTGTTGACCCTGGCCCCTTGCACCGTGGCGAAGTCCAGGATCGGATTATACTTTTCCAGGGTGATCTGGCTGGCCGGATTCAGATCCACCGAATAGCCTTCGATTCGGATATCGAACATTATTTTAAGTTGCTGGCACCGGCCACCACGGAAATGTTATTGAACACGTTTACAAACGTTTGTACAGAAAGATCTTTGGCCGCAATCCGGGCCAGGTAGTCGTTCCCCTGGTTTTCCAGACCGGCCAAATGATCCAGCTTCGTCCGGATAGTCAACGCCAGAAAGGCGTTCCCGCTTTGCTCGGCTTTGATCAGTTGCTCCAGCTGGGCTTCGATCTGGCTCATCAGCAACGAATGATTGTACCCCATTACCTGACGCATCAGCAATAATTCCCCCTGGATCATCTTTTGGGCCTGCTCATTTTGGGCCGCCAGCGTCGTCGCAAATTTGCCCGCGAAAAATTCCTGAAGTTCCGTCATGCCCAAAACCATCGCTTCGGTATTGTCGGCGATGGCTTCCATCATTTCCTGGCTTTTAGCAATCTCTTCATTGGTGGCGTCCAGGCTGGCCGCTGCCGATTCCGCGCCCGCTGATCCATCCCCCGAAGATCCGTAATTAGCGCCCGAATCACTTCCACCGCCACCGCCGTCGGATAGAAAATCATTGGCATTGTAGGAAATGCCACCATCGGCGTACTTTCTCCAGCCGGGCGCTTTCGGCACATAATCGCCGTAGGTGCCGCCATCCTGGAAGATCTTCGCCCCGTTTTTGTGCATACTCGAATGCAACAGCAGATCGATCATCGGGCCGTTATTCTTGCGCGTTTCCCTGGAAAGAACCATAAACGGTTCACCCCCTTCCGCTTCGGCCACTTCCAGGCCGGTTGCCCGATCAATCATCGAAATACCGCCTTCACCGGGCCGCGAACCGTGGCGCCCACCCTGAAGCACCCCGGCATTTTTGAAGTACCCAGCGCCAATTTTGCCCCCTTTCTCAAACGTGGGTGGCGATTGCTTTTTGATCATGGCCACCTGGACCGCCGTGGCCACAGCCGCCCCGGCCACTCCGATCAGTCCCAACGGCCAGCCCATTGTTCCCAGCGATTTCAGGGCCGCTTGCGCCCCGTTGACGATCGCCATCGTAATGTTCAAGGCCTGTTCCCGTTTCCAAGCTTTCAGCTTTTCTTCCTTGATTTTGGCGTCCGATTCCTTCGTTAGTTCCAGTACTTTTTCGTCGTACTGATCCTTACTGATCACACCCTTATCATACTGATCTTTCCAGGCGGTAATCTGGGTGTTTTTTTCTTTGGTGATTTTGGCCACCTGGCTATCCAGGTACTTCTGATTCAGTTGTTGCATGACCCCGATCACCTGGCCCGCTACCTGAAGCGTTTCCTGGCCTTTCTGGGTGAAGTCCTGAAGGGCTTTCTGGTTCTTCGCTTCTTCGTTCGATAGCTTCAGATTCAGGATGTTTAGAAAGCCCGAAAAGTCGCCTTTCATCAGCCCATCCACCGCCGAAAAGAACTGTTTCTGGTTCTCCAGGCGTTGGGCGGTTTTCTCGGCCGCCAGCGCCGTCTTTTCCGATTCATACCGGATATCGTTCGATTTCAGTTCCGCTTTCAGCCGGTCATCGATCGCCTTGTCGGCCACCGCCCGCCGATCCTTATCGGCGATCAGTTCTTTATTTTTCTCCTTTTCTTCGGCCGCTTCGCTGGCCAGTTTTTGCTTGTTGTAGTTGTACTCCGCCGTCAGCCGATCCAGCTTTGCATCGTATATAGCCTGGGCGTTATTCTTGGCCAACGATAGATTCAGATCCGCATTGGCCACGGCGGCCTGGAATTGGGCATCAAACAACTGGCGTTCGCCCGCCAATTCTTTTTCCCGTTTTTCCTGATTCTTCTGGGTTTCCTTCTGGCGCTGGGCGTCGTTCTCCAGCTGGATATCCGAGGAAAGTTTTTTATTGATCAGATCCAGGGCATCGGCTTTGCGCTTATCGTCCGAGATGGTTCGTTCCACTTCCGCCTTTGCCTGGGCGGCCTGAAACCGTAATTCTTCCAGCTTCCGTTCGTGCTCATCGGTGATCATGCTGATCAGCAGTTTTTTCTGAGCATCGGCCGCGTCCTGATCTTCTTTCGTCTTTTTATCCCGGTACTCTTTTTCGATAGCCGCCTTCCCGGTTTCATACGCTTTATCGGCGGCTTCATACTGGGCCACTTTCAGCTTTCGATCCGCCACGCTTTCCTGGATCTTCTGTTTTTCCTGATCCAGTTCAAATTTCAGTTGGGCAATTTTCCGGGTTTGTTCGTCGGCGATGGCCGCGATGTTGGCTTTCGTGGTGGCGTCGATTGCATCCTGGTTGGCTTTTTTCTTCGCTTCGGCTTGCTGTTTTTCGTGCTCCTGGCGAAGCTTCTGATCGTTCGACAAATAGCCCGCGTTATCCGTCGTCATCGTGGCCAGGCCGCCCTTATTGGCCAGGGCCGCATCCTTCGCCGACAGTTCGCCCCCGGTTTTGCTGGTGGCCACCTTTTTATCCACATGGCTTTGGTGATCCGCTTCGATCAGGGCTTGTTCGGATTTGATCTTCTCCGAATAGCCTTTTCCGTAGGCTTCGGCGATTTTGGCCCCGCCACCACTCCAGATTTTAGCCGCCCCGGCAAAGTCCAGATTTTTCAGCGCCGAACCGAAATCACTTACCAGCTGAAGACCGGTTTTCAGGGCTTCCCAGACGCCCGCAATGCCCGCCCGAAGCGGTTGGATATTATTGTACAGCAAGGCAAACCCCGCCACCAGCAGCGCCACGGCGGTAATCACCAAACCGATCGGGTTCATTTCCATTACCACGTTCAGCGCCGTTTGTGCCGTTGTTACGGAAGCCGTGGCGATAGTCTGGATTTTTTTGGCGGCTGCAATCCGAAGCGCGTTTGCTTCCGTTACAATCGCCTGGGCGTTGAAGGTAATCAGGGCCACTGTCAGTGCCCCGAAGGCCACCTTGTTATCATTGATAAAAGCCGGAGCCGCCCGAATCGTATTGACAAAGGTTAACAGCGCCGTTCCGCCCGCCAGCACCACCGGAATCAACGCCTGGCCGAAATCCACCGATAGGCCTTTTACCTCTTTGCCCATTTTTGCCAGTTCGGCGGCCGCATTGGTGTTTTTCTTGGTGGCTTCATCGGTCATGCTGGTGGCCTTCTGCATTTCGACCATCGAAAGCTTTTGATTATCCGTCACCAGCTTGGTTTGATCCTTCAGCAACGACATGACTTTTGTGGCTTCCTGCGATTTGATCCCCAAATCCGAAAGCCGTTTCGCCACTTCATCGGCCGGAACCCCCTTCAAACTAGTGGCCAAATCCAGCAGGAATTTATTGGGATCCGTGTTGATGAGGTTCTTCATTTCGACTTCCGTAATGCCCAACTGTTTGGCAAACGCCCCGGTATCTTTGGCCGCCGTCAGCAGAATGTTAGAGACCCCACCGGCCGCAATTTCAGCCGATAGCCCCAATTCCTGAAGGGCCGCGCCCAGCCCCATCGTCTGGGATATTTGCGGACTTAAATTGCCCAGTTGACCCATGCGGGCCGTGAAGTCGGCCACCACCGGAGCCGTGGCCGAACCGGCCGCGCCCAGGGCGTTCAGGGCGGATCCGATTTGATTGATGGCCACGCCCGCCTGGAGATCCTTCGTTTCTTTAAACAGCTTCTGAAGCGTACCGATCGAACTGGCCACTTCTTCCGCCCCGCCCGTAAACTCATCCCCCAGGGCGATCACCGCTTTATCGACCGATTCGACAAACCCTAAAACGTCCTCTTTAGCGATCCCTAACTGGCCCGCCACTTTGGCAATATCGGTCAGATCGGCCACCGCCGTCCGGGTGTTGATTTTGCCGATCTCTTCTACCAGTCCTTCCACTTCCTGGCTGGTCATGTTCGTGGACTTTTCAATATCAGCCATTGCATCCGACATTTGGGCGGCTGCCGTCACGGATTCTTTCCCGAAACTGATCACTTCCTCGATGATGTTTTCCAGACTGAAGGCCGCGAACGTACTGGCAAACCCTTCTTTGATGCGATCCAGCGACGAAGGTGTTTTATCCAGGTGGGTCCGGAGAGCGTCCATTTCCTGGCCCACCTGGCGGATCCGGTTATCCACCCCATCGACCTCTTTCATTTTGTCGATCCAGGCATCGGATCCCACTTTCAGATCCTTCAGTTCCGCGTTCAACTGGCGACTTCGGGCGGTTAATTCCCGCATGGACGCATCCGAAAGATCGATGGCGCTGGTAAACTCTTTAATCTCGGCTTTTAGCTCGGCCTGAAGGACTTTCATTTCTTTCCAGGCGTCGGTTCCTTCTTCGCCCGCTTCCTTCATCCGCCTAATTTCTTTGTTCACTTCGGCGGCTGATTTCTGAAGTTCTTTCAGGGTGGCGTCGCCTTCATCCCCATCGATCAGCAGCTTGATTCTACTTACTTCAAAGTCGTTCATGGCTATCAAAAAAAATGCTTCCGACGAACTTCGCCGAAAGCATTTTCTTACCATAGGACATAAAAACCCACTATTTTTTAGACATTTCCGTCCAGTTGGTTTGCTCGAAATGTAACCGATCCACCAAGTTTTTAAAGTTGCCCAAAGGAAATTCGGTCGTTTTTAAAACAAGGGCTTCGAACAAATTAAACGATTTGCCAATCCAAGGAGGTATACGGGACAGACAAAAACTGCTGTGACAATTGCGAAAAATTGATCTTCCATTCTGTTTCAGCTTTGCTGTAAACGAACGCTAGTAGTAGATCCCTTATACTTACTACATCTAAATAATACGCGAAGGTATAGGTAAAATGAGATTTGGTTCTTGGCGAATATTTGCATCAAATCATAAAATGGATCGGACGCAATAGAAACCCGATTTTATTAATTGAATTACAAAAATCAGTCTCACGTTGTATATATCAAACCCTAAACAATTCTATTACAAAATATTATTTAATATTATCATATCAATAGACAAAAATATTTTAATGTTAAAAAATATTCATGTTATTATATCTGTTTTTGCAATCTATATCAAAAACAATTTGAAAAAATACGGGAAATTTCCCGTTTAATTATATGATTTTTATACTTACCTTTAAAAACATAATCATCAAACAAGGCACTCAAAATGGATGTGTCAAAAGAGGAAAACAAGCCAATTTTAGGTAGTCTTAAGGATGAACTTTTCCTTCTAAGCTTTCTAGTGATATCAATAGGCGTAGTGTATACAGACGCTTATTATCAATTTTTTGGTTTTAAATACCAGTTTTGGAATCTTTCTACTACCCATATAATTTACAAAGGCATTACAACTCTATTTGTATCTCCATTATTGATAATTCCATACTTGACCGCTATTATCCTTATAATTATTGAGCTTATTGCTATTAGGTTAAATTGGTTGATTTTTATTTTTTTTCGAGTACCATTATCTTATTTGGTTCTTTTAGTCCTTTTAGCCATTTTGTATCCACTATCTGCTAGAGCTGGAGAATTACAAGCCCGTAAAGATTTATACGCTCATACAACTACACTACCAAAAATAAAACTCATGGTTGTAGGAGATCTAAAAATTCGGTCCCCTGAAGATTCATGTGTTTTATTTATGTTAGATGGCTCATTTGTAATTTACTTTACCCCGTTAGCTCCTGATGATAAGGCCGCGGCACCAATAATTAAAAGAGTTCAATCTTCTTCAGTCACTATACTAGAAACATATACACATTAAACATGAAAACTATTCTGCTCATTATCCTATGTTTATTAACTTGGTTAATTTCATCTTATATTACACCTACTTTTGATGTAATCGATAATGATAATACCCAATTATATGGAAAAATCATTTCAATTACAGAAGGCCGTATTCAATTCCGCCAGAATTGTGATGGAAGACTTAAGACCTATCCTTTTTCAGATGGTATTAGTATTAAATTTAACACACAATGTAAAGAGCCTGGATATACTATGAGCAGTAGTCCAGTTATTATTTTTAACCCATGTACTCGAAGAAAAATCTATACGATTTCTTTTAAAAAATTTAGCTACTACTACGCTAACGATATTCAACTTGATAGTGAAAAGCTAGTTGTAAACTTTGCAAATGGACAAACAAGGACTTATCTGAGAAACAGCTTGAATGAATCAATCAACTGGATCGTTCTTAGAAATGAATGTGAATCCGAAATTCAAACAAATTTCACTTTGCCGAATGGTTTATAACACCATTTTTGATTCAACTATCTAGATTCAATCAATACGCTGCTTGGAGTTCTGAAAACTAAAGTGATTTCTATATTTAATAAATAAAAATTGTGATTTCATTTTTCGTTATTTTCTCCAAACTTCCGAGCCAAATACGGCGCAATCAATTCGGAATACCGGGATCCTAACTGTTTTTGTGCCTGTTTGATCATTTCCATTTTTCCCGAATTATACCACGTTCCCCGGTAGCCCCGCTTCACCGATGGCACCTTTCGGCGGCCGATACTGATCGCCCAGGCGATTCGCCGGGCGGCATTGGTAACGGTCGGAACCGCCTTTCCTTTGTAGCCCATCACATAGGCGAAGCGATCCAGGCCGATCTTTTCCACAAAGAATTCCATCGCATCCACCGGCGCATTATGCGAATAGCGCAATTGGGCCATATCCTTAAAACGGCCATACTGACGGAAGTCGATTTCGACCGCCAGCGTCGTCGCCGTACGAAGGATGTGATACTGGAAATCCCGCTTCAGTTCATCAGTTAAAATCAGGCCATACTTTGTAATATGTTCCTGGAAGCGTTCGATGGCATCTTTGGCGATTTCCTGAACCAGATCCGCCAGATCGTCGTAAATCTCGTTGATATCCATCGTTATACAAATGCGCCGTGGGTGAATTCCAGATACACTTTATCGCCCGAAACCCCATCCAGGCCATCCGTAAAAAACAGCTTTTTACCCCCGCTGGCATTATACGGAATGAGGGGATAGGTGTTTCGTAAAACGCCATTCACGTATACATTGACCGCCCCGTAACCGCCACCCAGCGGATGTTTCAGCAGAAATTTCCAGATTCCCGGCGTTTGAAGTGGTAAATCTAAATCGTTGGTATTCATCGGATACACGTTCGGGCCGGGCGTCATTCCCCACAGGTTTCCGGCCTTAGGATCCTGATCGTAATAAATGTAAAAGTTTACGGGTGAATTTGATCGGTAGTGAAAGCAACCCACCGGCACCGCCCAGGTGTAGTTTTCAGGGCCGGATATACAGCTTCCGTTCGCATCGGCGTAGGCCTGCGTATTCAGACGCGCCCAGGCGTCGGCTGCTTTGGCGTCCGCGTCGGCCTGGCTCACTTCGCTACCGTAGGCACCGGCCGGAATGGTGATCGTGGCCGGGCCGCCAAACTGGCCAGCCGGACAGGTTTGGCGAAGGTAGGTCCCTACCTGTTCGATTAGCCCATTTTCAAACGGCGAAGCCAGACAGCTGGCCGATTCGACGGGCGAAAGATAGCCTTCCGTTCCGGGAACGTTGGCTTTCAGGGGAACGCCCACCACCTTTTTATGATCGTCCAGGTAATACTTCTCCAGGACTGAAACTTGCATCAAACCGGTTCGTTTGCCATCGCCATCCACCAGGCAGGCCGTGGCTTTAGGCCGCCAGCCGGTCGGCCGCTGAGACAGCGCCGAAATGGCCGGAAGCTGGGAATAATTCCGACTGGCGTTGCCGAATTCAAACACCAGTGTCCGCCCGATCAGTTCTTCATCATCGATCTTCGGCACCAGCTTCTCATCCCCTGGCACCAACGGAATCATGGCCCGATCGGCCACCAGGTAGACTTCCTTCGACAGTTGGAGTTCTTCCAGATACCGCAGGCCTTCGGCCGACAGCCAGCCCGTGGCCACCGACAGTTCCCGGATGCCCGTTACCGCATTGATCACCCGTTCGGAATACGACGGCAGGAATTCCCAGCCCGCATACCGATCGCTGATCGATCGGTTCAGCTTCAGACCTTCCTGGCCCTGGCCGGTTAAACAAAGCGTATCGAACCCGCCCAGGCTATTACCAAATACCAGGAAGCGAATATTCCGCCGATATTGCTGATCCATCCGGAATTCGCGCTTTTCACTGATCCGTTCATCGTTTTCATTCACCAGCCAAACCCGGTATGAAGTCAACGGTTTGGGTTTCAGATCCAGGCCCAGGGCTTTCGGGCCGACTGGCACACAGTAGACCGTATACGGAAAGACGTTTTCCAGTTCGTCCGAAACGCCTTCATCCGATGTCAGATCGCTGTAATAAGCCTGAAAAACCGTCCGTATCCGGGTGGGCGACGGCGTGAAATTGGTCAGGAAGTACAGAAATTCGGGCTGATCAGCCTGGATAATTTTAGGGTTAGCCGCCCAAGTCAGAAACCGGCGCTGTGGCCCAATGAATTCGGTAAAAAACTGCTCTTTAAACTGAGCGTAATCGACCTCAGAAATGCCCGCTTTCACAATGTATTGAACCGGCTGGGTTTCGCTGAAGATCTCTTCGCCATCGTTTTCGATCGACAGAATGCAATAGTACGGCATGGTCAGGCGATCGGCGACCGAAATCCGCGCCTGGTTAAATTCGGGTGCGGTTCGCTCCAGAAGTGGATCCAGTTGGTTCTGAATCTCGAAGAAAGCGCCCTGGTATAACAGGCCCGAACCGGCCGATACGGGCGGTTGTTCGGCCGCTTCCAGGCGAACCAGCTGTTTGAACGTTCCAGCCAGGTAGAATTCGGGAATCATCACGGTACAGAAATACCGTAGATCGCCCCGAAG
Organism: Larkinella knui; assembly: GCF_003858645.1. Lineage (GTDB taxonomy): Bacteria > Bacteroidota > Bacteroidia > Cytophagales > Spirosomataceae > Larkinella > Larkinella knui. Next base: position 515,116 of record NZ_RQJP01000003.1, read on the forward strand.
CGGATACAAATCGGGATCGGCGGCTTCGATATTGACCACGATGGGATTCATCGACAGGCGGGCCGGAAGATAGGTCTGGGTAGCTAAATAATCGATCATCGGAATAAGCGCGTGTTGATGTTAAGATCCAGTTGAACTTCCATGCGGTAGCCATAATGGGCATCGATCCACAGCTGATTAATGGATTCGAGTTTCAACGTATTCAGATCGAAGTGGATCAAAGCCCGATTATTATCCTTCATCAGTTTTGCCATTAGATCGTTCAGGATGGTCAGACTATCGGCGTAGGCGTCGATTTGCTGTTCCAGTTCATCGATGGGCGCTTTGATCAGGATCGAAATTCCGGTAAAGTAGCGAAGACACAAGTGGCCCGCGCCATTATCCGACGGCTGTAAAACGGGTTGTTCGAGCCAGCAAAAGGGATAATCGAAATCTGGAAGGGAACGGGCGAACTCGATTCCTTTTTCGACCGATCCGAAACAGAAGAATTTAATTTCCGGCGTAGCATCCGCCCAGTCCTGGAAGTACTTGATATACGATTTCAAATCGCCTACGATCATCATACGAATGGGTTTTTGATCGAAGATCAGGATCCACATTCGCACCTGGTAGGACGCAAAAAAAGCCAGTCTGTTTGTAGAATGGCTTAAATTAGAAACCCTAATATTTAAGATTCGATATAGGATTTAACGGCGATTATATCTTCATCTGGCATACCACTCAAATACATAGAATAGTAACCTGTCCATATAGAAAACCAAGAAAAAAAGTCGATGTACTGCGCAATAGTTAGAATCACTTTTCCATTCGACATTCTTTTTAATTCCTTGATTTTAATGTACACAACATCATCAATATCTTTTCTGTTTCTGAAAATTGCCACACCTTCTTCATGGTAAAATTTGGAACCCGTACGACGAAAAGTAAACCTTAAACGGCCACATGAATCTGTTCTAAATGTGCAGTAATCAATTCTTGGGATATTTCGGTAAAATGCAAAAGCGGAGAAAGATGCTCGTACATCATATTCCTGCAATCTGGCCATAAATTTATGTCGGTTCGAAAATGCAATTTACATAGTTTTCAGTCTTGGTTCTGTTCTGCCCGCTGATTGGCCCGTTTAATCTTCAGATTGTTATCCCGAAGAAACAGCCAAACCGTGTGACCGTTCTGTTTGCAGACGTTTTCAAAGTCACCAAATACGCCCAGCTTGGCGATATCCATAAACGTCGTAACCAGGCCTTCGCCGTTTTCATACAGGGGCGCTTCATCCTGATCTTCCGATGGCTCATAGGCCAGTTTATAGCCTTCTAAAAACCGGTTATTGGTAAACTCGAAGTACTGAAGGATCGCCATCACCACACCGATCGGCAAGTTCTTTTCCTGGAACACCTTCGCCCGTTCGTCGGATAGAACCGTATTGTACAATTCCCGCAAATCGCCGTTCCAATCCGTTGAAGACTTGAACGTTTGGGCGTCCGGGCGAATCGGCCGGCATAGGGTGGCCACCAGCTGAAACACCGCATGGATCACGGGCTGATCCTTCCGAACATAGGCGATATAATTGATATTGGCCATTGCGATTTCGATGGCGCTGGTATTACTAAAGCCTCCTTCCGGAAGAAGATAGGTAATACCGTCAAAGGTGAACGAATCGAACGGTTTGGCCTGGATCTTCGTCGTAAAGACCCAACTGGCCAGCCGCATCAGCCGCCATTTCTGGCTGGCGTTTAATTGCTCCAGTAATTTTTCCGAAGCCGATAAGAGCATTTTAGCGGCCGCGAATTTTAACAGGGCTGAAGACCCTGGCGAAGTGGTATCCGGATCCACCAGCTGAAGCGGAAGAAGCGCCTGGATTTGTTCGGGCGTACATTCCGCCCAGCCTTCCGGCATGGTAAATGATTTCGTACCGATTTGAATATTCTTCATCGCAGGAGTTGAAATAAAGTGATACCGGCCAGGATCCGCCAGGCCCAGGCTTCCAGCTGAAGCTTTTTTCGCCGATCGCCTTCGGTCGTTTTATCGTCCTGGGCTTTCTTCAGGTCACTCTTCAGCTGGGCTTCGCTCGCCTGGCTCACCACCAGGATATCTTTACAGGTTTGAAACCGGGCCTGGGCGATGGTGGCCGATTCCTGGGCGAAGTCGCCACGGATCAGATCGGCATGGATCCGCCTGGCATTCTCCATAAATTCCGCCCGAATGATGGAATCAGTTTCGGCTTTTATACCGCTGATTGATTGCCCGCATAGCTTCGACCAGGGAAAGGCGATCAGCAGAATCCAACGCCATTTTTTTACGTAGTTCCAGAATTTCATTCGCTTTATCTAAAAGTAAAAGATCTTTTTCCTTCAGCTTTTGGCCGTACTCAATCGACAAGCGAAACGCTTCATCCGCCCGAACTTGCCGAAGCAGTTCCACCCGTTCATCCTGGCAGGTCTGAAGACTTCGCTGGTTGAGAAAATACCCCACCGCCCAGCCGACGGCAGAAACCAGCATCGCCAGCCCCATTTCCCAGGCAAATCGGCGTCCATCCTGGCGAATGAATTGAAGAAGTGCTTTCATCAGTCCGCATTCGGTTTAAAGCTTTTCCAGTACGGGCTGATCCAGTTGGCGATCGCCTTGATCTCGCTGGTTTTGCGGAAATTGATGTAACAGCCATCCTTCGTTCCTTTGCCGCCCGATGTATTGAACCCGATACACTTCACCCGATCATCTTCATCCGGATCATACCGATCCTGGGCAATGCCTTCGATGTGGCTGGCGAACAGCGAAACGGCATCCATCCGCCCCGGTTTCAATCCGATCCGCTGGTTTCCCCGCCCGTTTCGTTTGTAGATGATGGTCTTCGGCTGGCTGAAGTACGATCGAACCATTCCCACACCCCGAACCGGTAAGACCACCGAATTAATGGCGTGAACGTAGTAAAAAGCACTGGCGCAGTAGTGGGCGCGGGTCGGCAGATTGCTAAACCGGTTAATGGCCGCAATCCAAACCGCATCGTTCCGATCGGTTCGTTCGGTTTTGCCGACAAAGGTGGCCGCCGAATCATACACCGCCTGGCGAAGCTGGGCTTCCGATTCAAACACCAGCGGCCCCCGTGGAAGCGGCCGCTTCGATTCACCGGCCAATTTAGCCAGCGACGAAGCGGCCGCTTTTTTGGGGGTTTGCCCGTTTACGGTTTGACCGAATGCGACAAGGCCAGAAAGAATAATAAGCCTAAACAGAAAATGGTAGTGATGAGCGATCGTTGCCACGGCGTTAGTTCTTCGTTGAATTCGGTATAAAAATCCTTCTTCGAGCGCAGAACGGGTAGGACATAAAAACCCATGAAGGGAACAATCAGAAACAGGATCGCCAGCGCCACCGGCAGATCCGAAAACACCACCAACTTTTCAAAAAAGAACTTCTGGATCGATGTGATATCGTACGGCTGAAGGTGTTTTTCCGCTGGAAGCGTTTCGTTTAGCCCCTGGATGTAGGTCTGAAGCCCCATAAACTGGCGGTAACAAAAGGCGATGGCCGCCAGGATCCCCACCACCTGGAGCATGGCCACCACCGGCCGCTTCAGCAGCGGGAGCCTGGGCTTTTCTTCGCCCCGATCCGGAAGGCTCTGATCCAGCCCCAGTTCCTGGCCGATCTGAAACGCCCGCTGTTCATCTTCCCGCGCCAGGCGCAGCAGCGTCCGTTTTTCTTCTTCGTCGGTTTCCTGGCGGGCGATGGCGCGAAAGTTTTCAGCATCCATCAGATGGGTTTCGCGCACTTGACCCAGCCGGGCGCGTTGGGCGATAATTTCCGATTGTTCTTCTTCCTGAAGCCGCAACAGATCCGCTTCGGCGGCCTGAATGGCTTCCTGGGCTTTCTGGCGCTGGGATTCCAGGGATTCGGACTTCAGCCGGTTCGGCTTGAACGGATGGCCGTTCAGTATTGATTTTGGGGTTTCATTGGCCCCAGTTGGGCCGTTGACGGTTTTGGTAGTCATTGGTTGGAATACGATTTTAAACGATTGACAAAAACACGGATAACGGCCACGGTAGCCAGGTAGAAAAACAGGTGAAACACCAGTAAAAGAATGGCCAGGACTGGAAACCAAAGTGGCGCAAACAGCCAGAACCAGGAGACATCAATGAAGGCTAACGCATTCAGTAGAATCGCTACCAAAAAGGCGAATTCCAATCCGCCCAGGATCAACAACGTTTTAAAATTCATAGCACATAAAAAGGATTAGAGGGATCGTTTTTCGGCCGCCGAACGTGGCCCGATTCAACCGGCGCGACGTACAAATCGGAAGTGTAGTAAAGCGGGAAGACCGTGGCCGAAGCCTGGGCGTTCAGGCAGTTTCGGAGTTCGGCGGCTTTTTCGTGGCCAGCCGCCAGGGCGTTACTGCGGATGATGTTCAGCCGTTCACCCGTTAGGGCGTTTTCGTTCACAATCCCATCCGTTTCCGACACCAGGCGCAGATCCGTATTCATGTTCAGATACGGAACCGCCAGAGCGAAACCAAACTGAACCACGGCTTTCCGGGCCAGCGCCAGCACTTCTTTTTCTTCGGGCGAAAACAGCACTTCCGGAGCCGCCAGTTTTCCCTTCAGGTAATTTTCAAAGGCCGCGCCCAGCACCGGCCGGATAAACTCTTCTTCGGCGGCATTGAAATAATCCCGAATCGACAGATACAACCGGCGGCTTTTCTGGATGGCCGGAAAATATTTCGTGGCTTCGCTGGCCGAACTGATCAGCTGGCTTTTCTGGATCAGGAACGAAGCGGATCCCTTCCAGGTCGGAAACCAATCCGCCTTCCATTCCAGCCAGGCCAGGGCCGCTTCCAGGTAGCGATCCGCCTTTTCTTGGTGGCTTTTGACCGTGGCCACAAACAACCATTTGGGCATAGCCTGGGTATTGGGAACCGAATTCATCACCATACCGCCGTCGCCCGTTACTGTGATCAGCGACGGCATGGCATCCAGGTACGCATACCAGGCCAGCGCCATCCGAAGTTTATCCTTCAGCTGTTTCTGGGCCGCATCCAGGCCCGCCGTGGGCTGGGAAAGTTCATCGTACAACTCCTGGCCGATGGCCGGAATGATAAACGTCAGTTCCGCCCCGGCCACGAACGGCTTCCAGGTCTTCCAGTCCATTGTTTTCTGGATCCCGCCCAGGTACTCTTTCAGGCCGCCTTCATCGCCGACCGTTGCAGTGTTGTTAAACAGCATCTTCTTTGTCGTTTTCGGTGGTGGAAGATTTGGATGAATTCGGATTTTGACCCGCCCCGCCTGGCGTCACATCGTAGGTATAGAGCGAAATATTACGGATATCGAAATCCATTTCGGCAGGCCAGCCGTTGATCCGTTTGGTGATGTAGAGCACCTGAAGCAAAACCAGCCGATCGACGTACGTTAAAAAACCTTGCTGGTAATTGGCGGCCGCTTCCAGTTCTTTCCCCGATCCGCCCAGCTTGCCGCCCGTATCGATCCCCGCCAGCGTTGGAAGGACACCGTGGCCGCTGGCCTGGGCTACGTTGGCCGTGTTAAACAGGCTCATGTAGGCATCATCCGACATGGTGTTTTTCAACGGCGTAATGATCACCCCGACCATCGGCTGGCCGGTTAAATTGCTGGCGTGAAACGTAAACAGGGCTTTTTCGGCGTTGTCGGTTCCCGCCAGGCTTTCTCCCATTTCCTTCAAAACCGATTCCTTCAGCGCGTCTTTTTCTTCGTCGGTCAAGCCATCCTTATCGAAATACGTGTCCGGGATCGAAATGTGGTATTTGATATTGTACCCATTGTCCAGGCCGTTATCGTGAAATTTCGGGATCTTGTTGGCCACCTTGGCCCAGGTTTCGGTGGACCACCATTCCGGAAACGAATAGTAATCCTGGCCGGGCATTCGATCCATCAGCTGGAGAATACAAACCGGATACTTCGTCGGATCTTTCGGATCGAAAGCCGGAATGGTTTTCGTATCAGCCGCTTTATAGGCCTTCGTTCCGAAGTTGGGATTCACCAGGAAGGCCGACTTCTTCAATTCGCCCGCCTTCAGTTTGCGAACCCGGCATTTGAAGGCGTCGATCATTTCCACCCCCACCAGCTTCTTCGATACATCCAGCGTCAGCTGAAGAAAACCGTTCGCACAAAACGAATACTGGAGTGCCAGCGAAACAAATTCCAGATCCCAGCCCACCAGCTCTTTCCATTCCAGGAATTCCGGAAAAACCACCGGTTCAAACCGCGTCGGCTGGCCTTTGATCTCCTTTCCGGCATGGGTGTAAACGCCCAGGCCGGTCGTAAAATCCCGGCGTGTTTTGATCAGCCGCCACTTGTTGGGCGATTCGCTGGCCAGCTTGTGCATTTTGGTTAGCTGATCATCCTTCGCCCCCCAGGGAACGTACTCCGATCGGGACTTAAACCCCGCCCCGGCCGTATGCGTTGTTATGTCCGCTTCGCCGAACGTCACCAGGGCCGCTTCTTTTTTTGATCCGAACGATACCGTATACACGTTACCGGCCAGCTTGCGAATGTTGGACATCGTTAGTAGTTGTGAAAAATTGTATAGCCATTGTACGCCACCAGCAATTCGATTTTGACTTCAAACGTGTGGCGATTTTTGCAGTCGTAGAGCAGCAGCGCCCCGGCCTGGTTCATGTTCCGGCGAATCGAATGCAAATCCTTTTTCTGGCCGCCGTCAGCGGATCCAGTGGGAACCGTGGCCTTCGTTGGGTTTTTCTTCACCTGGCCTTTGAAGCTGATCGATCCATCCAGCTTCCGAAACTTCAGGCTGAAGACGGTTCCGGCTTCCTGGATTTCGTGCAGTACGGTTTTGAGGGTAATTGTCTGGTTTGCCATCGGCTTTTCTAAGTCGATACAAGGATAAACCACCGAATTGATAGCGGATAGGACACTTTTTCCCCATTTTGTGGCCCCCGAAAACGGGTTTTGCAGTCACAAAAAAGGCGATCCGCCTGATACAAAATCAGTTAGATCGCCTTTGAGCCAAAAAATGGTGTTCTGTTTCCCGATGGCCCATACCGCCCTTTACCGCCGACCGCCGTGGCGGTATCAGAAAAACGGAATATAACTTCGTAAACTCACCCGGATCGGGCTGGTTCTGCAACAATCCCGTACGAATTCGCGGGATAAATTGGAAGGATTAACCCCGATACACGAACAACTGGTTTTGCTGTTTGGGGTGGCTGTTGGGCATCAGCTTTCGATACTTGCCCCAGATCAGGTAATCGAAAGCGTCGGTTCCATCGGTGGCATACTCCCGAATCTTGGCGCTTTGTTCGCTCGACTTGTCCTTCTTGAAGTCGCCTTCAACGGGTGCCATCTGGGTTGCAATGATCAGCGCCTTGTTGTGGTTCTGATTGAAGCGGATCTTCGGCGTTCGCTCGCTCGCTTCTTCAAGCAGGTAGTTGATCAGGATATACTTGTCCTTGTGGCTGGGGTACGTGAAGCGTAGATATTCGCGTCTGACCTTCCAACCCTTCTTAATGAGTACATCACAGAACTGATCGAAGAAGGGCTTGTTTTCTAATGAGGTGGCCGCTGATCGGGAGCGCCCACTAGGATCCCCCCATACAGCCACCTCTTTCCCAGGGTGCTTTTCGTACGTCTGATCGAAGGCTTCGGCCAGCTGGATCAAGAGGTTTTTATCGATGTTCAGAACGGGCTTCCGGAACAGGCTGTTTATTACTCTTAATTCAGCCCCTACTTCCTGGGCGATCACCATCCAGCAAATGGCCGCGTTAAAATCCAGGCTTACTTCCAGTAATTTCCCATCCCGATAATCGTTCGACAGGTGCAAATGCAATTTGGTTTTATCGTCGTATTCGTACCGAAAGCTTTCAAAATAGCAGTGTTTCAGGGTGGAAAAGGCGAAATAAAAGCCGTTCGGCAGACGGCCAAACCGGCGATTGAATACTTCCACATCCAGCGTAATCGGATCCAGGCTTTCTTCCAGGGTCTTCAAATAGTTCGGCGGAAGTACGTCCTGATTGTCTTCAAAAGTCGATTCCAGGAAAAGTGTTTCGGGTGGCGTCAGGTCTTTTTCAGAATCGCTCATCCGGCCGCGTTTCTCCAGATCGGCCTTCCACTGGTCTTCCGTTTCGTAGATCCACATCCCTTCCTGGCTCCAGGCCGCCGACGAAAAATCGTAGTACGCCAGGTGCAAATGGGATTTGGCAAAACCGGCGTAACGGTTGGCCCGTTTGGCCGGTAGCAAAACGGTTTTGATGAATTCGTGTTTCATCGTGGCCGATTCATCCACCAGGATCCCATCGCTGTTTATTCCCCGCTGGGATTCGGGTCGATCCTGGGAAACCAGTTGAATCGTAAAGCCATTAATGAAGCAAATACAATACTGCCAGCCGCGTTTTCCGGGACTGGAGTAGGGTTTGTACCAGTGATCAGGCGGAATCTGGCCGATCACGTAAACGCCCGCTGGATCTACCTTCGAATATTCCCGGTAGCCCATACGGGAAAGGGCGTTTTTCACTTCCGGTAAAACGATCAGATCCAGCTGGATATACGTCAAACCGGCCAGCACCACTTTGGCCCTGGGCAAGTGCTCGAACATCATTCCGGCCACGTTGCCCAGGGTTGTCGTTTTGCCCGATCCCCGGCCACCCTGGAAGGTCTTCCGGTTGGCCCTGGAGCGCAGGAACTTCAACTGTTTGGCGTTGGCGTAGATCTGGCGCGATGTGTCGGATTTATTCATCGTCGGCGCGTTTTTGCTGATTGATCAAAACGTTGATATTGTCCGTAAAGACGAATTTGGCCGCCCGTAAGAAATCATCCGGATTCAGTCCGATCTTATCATCTTCGTGTAGGCCTTCCAGTTTGTCCGCCCGTTCCCAGGCTCGGCTGGCCGCTTCGATATCGCCGTTCGCCCTGGCGATGTTCGACAAAAGGCGGTAATAGTTGGCGCTGGCCATTTTCTTCGCCTGTTTGTCGATGGTTTGAACGTGGCCGAAGATCAGGGCAGCTTCGGCGATGATGTACCGCGCCTGGCGTTCCTGAATCTGGTAATCCTTCATCAGCATGGCCAGCGCCATTTCGTACGTCCGGCCCAATGATAGAAAGCTCCAGGCCTTCCGGTACTTCTCCAGCATCAACTGATCATCCTTCGATAAGGCCGTATTTTCGTGGTAGTACGCCAGGAATTTATCCAGCTTGTGTTCATCAATTTTCAGGGATTTCTTCATCCGCTGAAGCGCCGTGGTTTTTGCCATTTCTCCAGAAAAATTTTCCGTTTTGGCAATGATAATCCCGGAAAAACCGGGTTGGTAGGACGTAAAAAAGCCCGATCCATTGAATCGGGCCTAATGTTCGATTGACGTTAATATTATTTTTTCTCCCCAAAGACCTAGAAAACACTTAATTTAAAGCATCCTGCTTATCTACTTCCCAGCCATCATACGTATCTACTGAACAATAATTGGCTAACTCATTAAACGCAAGATTTCTCCGATGAAGCTTATCAGGGGTTAGTACCTCTATTTTGCTTACCTTCAATTGCCAAAGGCCATCCTCCGTTTCATTGAGATAATCCAAGTGGTAAGAATGGTCTTTTAACTCTGCATAAACGTCTTGAAGTTCTCCGCTATTGGTATGTACAAAATAAAAACTCCATTTTAAAGGGCTTTTAGTATTAAACCCCTCCAATTCCATTTTTTGGAAGTACTCCTCTACTCGATGTAAATAAAATCCCATATTGGTCTGACTAAGACATTACGAACCCAAATTACACAAATTCACTTGTTTAACTTCATGTGTATAGAGCCGAAAGATAAAACCCACATTTCTCCAGAAAAATTTTCCGTTTTGGCAATGATAATCCCGGAAAAACCGGGTTGGTAGGACGTAAAAACCCGATATGGCAGATCTGGTTTTCGATTGGGTCTAAAAATAATATTCACTTCAAGAACTTTCGTGAGATATTTTAAATAAATTATGTGTAACTACCTAAAAGAAAAAGCTTTGAGAATGTCCCGTTACTTACTGAAATCCAACCTGATAAACTTACTTGGCTATGTAGGCACTTTAATATCAATGAATATTTCCCTTTCCATCGCCAAACTCAACAGTGCCTTTTTAACTCACTTAAATGAAGTCTTCTATTCGATTGCCGATCTTGTTTCGATAACATTCGTGGCCGTGATTTATACTTCTGTTTTTTGGCTTCCAGCTTTATTACTGCTTTGGGGGTTTGATAGTTTGTTGATGCTTGAGTTTGGTTTTAAAAGAAGATCAGCCCTGTTTATTGAGTGGGTAATTATCTGCATACCCCTGATTTTATTATTCATTGACGATTTCACGACCGATTCGTATGCTAGATGGATACCTTACCCATTTTTGATAGTGGGCTTTGCAATCTCTCAATTTTACAAAGGCAAATACCTTAAAAAGGTCAGCGACCTACCATAAATAAGACTCTCCTACGCCAGCGCCGACAACTGATTTTTAGCCAGATCCACGGCCGCCTGGCACTTTGCCACCTCTTTCCGGTAGTGGGCGATCCAGATTTCCGTTTTCGCTTTCTCCAGGCCTTTCTTCGCCCGCCACAGCTTCGGCTTAAGCTGATTCACCAGTAGCTTGTTCAGATCGTACCGATCGGCGGGCAAGTTGGCCAGGAAGGCCGATTTCATGGCATCTGAACCATGATCGGCCACAGGATCGGCCGATGGCTGGGGAAGTCTGCCGTTTAGGCGCAAATAGGCTATTTTCTCCGCCACGGCGTTCCGCTTCGCCTTCCATTCTTGGATTTCATTCACCAGATCCTTCAGATTCGTTTCATCCGGATAATCGCCCAGGCGATTCGACCGTAAACACATTTGTTTTAAGGCTTCGTGGCGCTCGATCGTCAGATCTTCGATCAACTGGGTAAATTCCGAAACGGCCATCGCAGGAATCACCACGGCGGCCACCGTGGCTACTGGCGTACGACCTTCCTGGGCTGGCACACTGGCCAGCATCGGATCGGGTTTATAATCCCGCAAGGCTTCGTAAATCCGTTTAGCTTCAGCCACTTCGTCGGCCGTGGCCCGATTGGCCTTCAGATACATTTTCTTCAGCTCGTAACTGGCCAGGGCTTTGTTTCGCTGGGCTTTTAGATCCTGTTCATTCATCATCGACATCGATTGAAATTCGTTCAGAAAGCGGGTAAATCTTCGGCAACAACGCCAGGAAGTCATTCACCGTTTTTTGCATATCCATCACTTCCAGCCATTCGATCGGGTGTTCATACTGATCATAGTTCAATTCGACAAACTGGCGAAACGATTCGGCGTACTGTTCGAGTGCCTGGTGAAGCTGGGCCGGATCGATTTCCAGGCGATCCAGTTCATCATTTAAGGCGGGAATAAAATTGATCTTCATAAGGCGAATCAATAGCAAAAGGCGGCCTGAATCCAGACCGCCTTTTGTTCATAAACTGGCTTATTTATTGCGCCGATCGGGCTGGGCTTCCTGAGTTTCTTTCACGGCCTTAACGACTCGCAAAACCGAATCCAGCTTCATTTCCATTAATTCCCGGCTGGCGGATTTTCGGATCCGGATCGTTCGTTCCATATCTTCAATCAATGATTCTTCATCGGGCGTTTCTTCAGCTTGATCCGCTTCCGGTTCCACAGCGGGCGAATCCACGCCGGGCGTGTTGGCTTTCGATCGCTCTTTTAGCTGATCCAGTTCGGCCTGGGCGTTCTCCCGAATGCGGGCCGCCCGCTGGGCTTCTAGTTCATCGATTTCTTCTTCAGCTGATTCCGGATCCAGGGTTTCAGATTCTTCCGGATCCGTGGCCGGTTCATTCGGCTTTGGCAAATTGTCCACCGGCTTTCCGGCTTCTTTTAGGGCTTTGTCGGCCGCTCGTTGTGCTTTGGTCAGTCCCATCAGCTGAAGGGTTTAAATCGTTGGAAATTTCTTGAAAGTACGGTAAGCCAGCGGCCATTAATGCTTCCGCTTGCTGGTCGGTTAGTCGATGGTCGATCCGTACCCGAACGCCATCCAACAAATGATCCACGCCCCCGCTGGGAACGTGGATCAGGGTATACTTCGTAAGCATCGAAGGGATCTATTCTTCGTCTTCAGCATCAGGCAATAAGACCAGCGCCGTTACTGCCGTTTCTTTCAGCGGCAGAATGCCCCACATGAAGCCATCCTGTTCGCCTTTCAGCGTGTAGCCCCGTTTATCTCCGCCTTTCTTACCCGACTTAAAACCGGGCTTAATGAAGATCGGGTTATCGGAAGATCCGCCCACGACGTGCTGGCCGTCGTTATGTTCCAGGATTACCACACAGCCCGCGTTCAGGTGTTTCCTTACTTCGGCGGCCAGTTCCTTGCTGAAGCCCGCCATCATCAGATCCAGCGAATGCTTATAGGATTGAAAGCCCGGATCCCCACCCGCGTCATCATCCAGCGAACACGTTCCGTCCGGGAATTCATATTGCGCCCATTTTTTGCCCGTCACCATTGTCGGGCCGGTTTGAATCTCACCGTCCACGATCAGGCTTTCCTTCGGCCAGATCCCCACGATATCTTTCCGAAGGGCAATCAACAACTTCCGGATCCCGCCAGGGTTGGGCTTCTGGTAACTGGTGGCGTCGATGTTGGCCAGGCTCACCAGGCCGACCGTTACCGCCGTGGGCGAAACCAGCACATCCTGGAGAAACGCCAGGCTATCGACCGACGAAACGGCCAGCGCCACCTGATCGGGAAACACCACAAAGGCCAGGGTGGCCAGGGCAAAAACGGCATACTTCAAAAACGACTTCATAGAAAAAAGAAATTAAAGGATGAATGAAAAAAGTGAATGGTACACTTGAAAAGGATCGGGAAGCCCATCCGAACCGAATGGCTTCCCGATGGTCTAAACGCCGTCGTTGGTCCAGATCCGGCTGGGCTGGGCAATGCCCGTACCCACCTGGGCATCCATCAACCACGCCAGATCCCGCGTCCGCTTTTGGTAATCTACTGCCAGCGAATCCGATCCATCCATATCATCATACAGATAGACCAGGTTGCCCTTCGGCGTGAACAACGGCCGGGCAAAACCCGACAGACCCGGTTCGACCACAAACCGGATATTCGTTCCCACGATCACATTCTTACTTTGCCCATCGTTGTACGGAAGCGTACCGTATAGGGCGCGGTAATTCAGTTCGTAGAACGTCTTCAGCTGGCGCGAGGTGACACAAACCAGATCGCCGTAAAGTTCAGCATCGGGTAAAGCCGCCACAATCTTCTCGAATTCCGCCACCGCATTACTGACCGTAATTACGGCCGTATCGATGATGTTTCCCGATGGAATCCCACCGCTCGTAATTTCGGCCAGAATCTGGGTACGAATCCCATCCATCACATCCAGTGGCGTCGTTCCGGCGGCATTATAAACCCCGTTGAACAGCGTTTTTACCCGAATATTTTCCCGGTATTTGGCCAGGATCCCCGCCGTAATGTATTCTTCCAGCGGCACTTCTTCGGGATTGATCCGCTTCGCTTTCACCTTGCCCAGCCACGATTTGTAAAGCGCCATAATCTTCGTGTGGCTGAAAAGCACATCGATTTTTACCTGGCGAACCTTTCCGATCCGGGCGTTCGGCTTGACCGCGTTAATGGTCGGATTAAACGTATCCTTCCCGCCTGGCTGGGCCACGTCGCCGATTTCCAGTTCCGACAAAACCACTTCGTCCGACGTCTGGATCGACGTCATGTAATCATCGATTGGCACAATGGCCGATCCTTCCACGCCCTGATCCACGCCTGGGATCATGGCACGACCATAAATGTTGTCGTAATTTTCGCGGGCGTAAGCTTCCAGCGATCCCGACAGGTTAGTAAGATTTAATGAATCTGCCACTAGTGTAAATGAAATTAAAGGATGAATGAAAGATTGAACGGGTAAAACGTTGAGAAACAGAATAGATAAAGCGATTTGATCAGACGTTTTTCACGCCTTTTCCGTACGCTTCGGAAGCCTTCTTATTCCACGGTTGTTCCGATACCGACGAACCCGTTTTATCGTGTTGCGTCGAAGTATCTTCTTTGCCGGGAATGTTGGCCCCGGCGTCCTGCATGGATTTGTGCCAGGCGGTCAGGGTGGCAAACTGGCCTTTGTTTTTATTCCACTCGGCGGCATCGGCTTTCATTTTTTTCAACTCGGCCGCATTGATGCCCACCTGGCCCGCTTTTAAGATGCCCGCCGACTTTGAATCCGTTTTGCCGGTAGTGGAGTCGGCCGCCGTGGATTCCGTTCCTTCCGATTCGGTTTCGTCTGATCCATCAGACTCCGTTTCGTCGGCCGCCGTGGATTCCGTATCGTCCGTTTCGGCCACGGGAACGGTTGTTTCTTTTTTTTCGTCTTCGGCCTGTTTACGGGCGAAGCTTTTCAACGTTTTGGTAGTCATTATATGAAAATTAAAGGATGAATGAATACAGTTTTAAGCCGCCAGCGCCAGCCGATCGGCTTCGGCGATGGCATCGCCCAGGAAGCCAATTTTATCGGCCATTTTCAGCGCCAGGGCGTCGCGGCCGATGTACATCTTTCCGGAAAAAACATCTTCCGAAATCCCCGGCCGCCCTGCTTTTACTTTGTCCACGAACGTTTCCCGAATCGCATCCAGGATTTGTTTCGTTTCGGCCAGTACGGTTTCGGATAGCGGTTCGATGGAGTTAAACAGGGCTTTATCCGTGGATCCGGTAGCCCTTACGATCGTGACTTTGTAGCCCTCTTTTTCGTAGGCTTTGGAAGCATCTACGTGCATCGCCAAAACGCCGATGGATCCCACTTCTGAACTGGTGGCCGATTCCATCACGATCAGCTTCGCCTGGCTGGCGATCCAGTAAGCCGCCGAAGCCGCCATTCCGGCCACAAAGGCCACGATGGGCTTCTGGCTCTGGCGGATCACTTCGCCCAAAAATTCGGTTCCGTCCACCTGGCCACCGGGCGAATTCAGTTCCAGCACAATCGCCGAAATGGAAGGATCATCGTTCGCTTCCAGGATCCAGCTGGCATAATCTTCGGATCCATACGTGCAGTAATCCCCGTACCGGCTCATCGTTCCCAGAATGGGCAGCACCACGATCCGGCCGGATTCGGCTTTCGGTTTGTAAAGCGATCCGTACGCCCACGATTCAGCCACTTTCGGCTGGGCGGGATACATCGAAACGAAGTAGGGTTCTTTCCGATTCCGATCGACACCTTCAGCCGTGGCCGCGAAGGGTGTATGGCCGCTTAAAACCCGATCCAGGGCGATCTTTCCCATCCGATCGTGGAAGGTTGGTTCCAGCGCCCACTTTGCATTTAAGTACGTTTCTAGCATTACCTGAAGTCGAATAAGTCTTACAAGGTTATTCGACGGTTTGGCGCTGGCATAGGACATAAAAAAGCCCGAACAACTAATCGTTCGGGCTTCTTCAACTCCAGTCGTCTTCCTTAATTCACCCACCACCCGCGGGCAAACCACCGACAGGCCAAATACATCAATCGGTTCCGAAGTTTACGTTTGGGTTCGGCCTGGTCCATCCGGATCCAGTATTCCAGATCGGCCAGCCGACGGGCTTCTTTTTCGCCCCATTGGGCCACACCCAGGCGGTTATCGTACCAATAATCGTGGAGCAAACTACCCCGATTGTGCCGCCCGATCGGCGGAAATAGCCCCCAGAATAAAGTGGGTACACTGGCAAAATCCGTCACAAAGCCTTCCGGAACAATGATTTCCCCGATCAGGGTATCGAACCGGATCGGTTGGGTAGTGATCCACCGATCCGGTTTTTCCGGGTCTTCTTCCAGGTAGCGAACGTAGATACCGTTTTCCATCTTAGAATTCGCCCAGGGCGTTTTTTTCGCGGATGATATTGGCCAGCATCAGGTAAACAACCACCAGGTACGGTTCGGATCCATCCAGTGGCAACCCCTGGGCCTGAAGGTGCGGAAGGGCCATCGACTGAAAAAACTGAATTTCCGGAATGGCGTTCGTGGCATCGAAGGCCACCAGCGCCCCGGATTGGGCGTCCCGAAACGAATCCCGCGTCGTTCGGGGAATTTCCAGCGGTTGCACCAGCGCCAGCCGCCCCCGGTTGGCCGATGGAGCAACCGCGTCATCCTGGCTGTACAATTGAAACAAATCTTTTCCAGAAGCATCATAGATACGCATCTCGAAAATGACAGTGATTTCAAGATCTTCATCAAACGTCAGGCGTTTCATTTTAACCCGGCGTTGCAGCCCTTCAGCCAGAATTGTACTTCCAGTAATGGGGATTTCAATCCCGGAAACGGCTCCTGATTCGTTGAATAGCAGCCCAAGCGTTTTAAGTAGGTTCGTATTCATTGTTGGATGTTAAGCAATCACGATATAATCAAGTAGGTAGGTGGTAGAAGCGGCTGGGGCAACATCCGTCGAAAACAGGGTAAAGGTCGAAGCCGTTTTCGCGTTGATATAAAACCGGCCAATCGCCATGCCGGTCTGATTGTTACGGGCGCTGATCACAATTCCCTTAGGAGCCGCAGCAAAGGCCGATGAAAAGGTAATGGTAGCAATCAGCTGGTTTGTTGGCGGACTGGTTCCTATGTTCACCGTAATCGTTCCCGCCATATCCGTCGAACCCGCCAAAATGGAAACCGTTCCGCCCGATCCCGCGCCCGTTCCAGCGGCCGCACTGGGTGATGTTCCGGAAGCAATAATTCGCTTGATGGTCTGATCGGCCGAAAAGGTATTCAGGCCCGTAAAGGCATTGTTTGCCGCCAGCAGCGTCGAAGGATCAAAGGATGATTCCCGAATGTCCAGCATCGTAAAATAGAACGTGGTGGAAGCCGCTGGCGCGTTGTAATTGATCAGGATGATCGGCCGGATGAAAGCGGTTCCTGGGCGGAACATCATGTTTGCCGGATCTTCCGTATTACCTGGATTAACGCCCTGAATGTAGGCATCGTAGAGCGTCCAGGCATTCGGCACCAGGGCATTAATTAAGGCCGATGAATACAAATACGTACCGCCTTCCATCACGTTCGCCACCTTCGTTCCAGCGGCCAGGGCCGGGCCAGCCCAGGGCGATCGGAGTGTAATCACGTTACCAGCAATTCCACCGGATAGCCAGGTTCCGCCGTTGCTCTGCCAGTATACCGGATAGTTTGAAGATAAATTCCGCGAATAACCGTAATCGGGAAACAATTGGCCCAGGGCATTCGTATAGGGATACCAGGCAAAACCCCGGTTTGCCGCCGTAGCTCCAGTATGCCATCCGGCCGCACTCGTTAACGTTAATGTCGTATCCCCTGGATTGAGCGCCACCGCCAGGGTGGTCTGGGCGGCTCCGCTTACTTTCGCAAAATGGGGTGGCGTAATTTCCAGCCCATCCGCATCGTAACAAATGATCCCGAAATACCCCCGCGCGTTGGCATCGTAATTGGCCCCGTTTGCGTCTCCCGTACGGGCCACCATCGAAATCCGATGCCGACGTAACAGGTTCACCGGAATCAAATCCGTGGTTCTGACAAAAGCCGCCAGACCCGTATATTTGAAAGCCCCCTTCCCGCCCGCTGGTACGCTTTGCGTCGGATCAAAGATTAATTTCGTCGGATCGCTGGGCGTCATATTGCTCAAATCCCCGAATTCGCTGTTTCCGTTGGCAACCAAATTCCCCGTAACTAACGGTTGACCGCCCGCCATCTGATACAGGTTCACTTTCTCCAGAACGCCATCGCCCCGCTGAACCACCAGCTTATCCAGGGCGCGATTGATCGGCGTCGTACGGGCCGGTAAGGCGCTGGAAGTCAGCGTTCCGGTATCGCCTTTGGCCCCCGTGTCGCCTTTTAAACCCTGAAGGCCACGCAATTCGACATAATTACCCGGCGTACCGTCCGCCCTGGTAAAGCGCAATTTGGTACCGTTCCAATCGTGTTCCGGCGTATAGTCCTGGGCGGCCAGCTGATCCACGAACGCCTTCAGGAAGTTCCGCATCGATTCGGCCGTATTAATTTTAGCGGGTGGCGCACTGATAATGCCCGCGTCGATCATTGCTTTAATGACAACTGTATTAAATCCCATTGTTATCAAATAGTTACGAGTTAAAATCGAACGAAAAAGATTCATCAAAATCCGCCAGCGGGTTGATCAAATCCGCATCTTCAATGCCTTCCAGGTAATAAGCCGGTTGTTGAACCCGGCCCGAAATAGTCAACGTGGTTTGGTTTCGGCCCGATCCGGCTCCCGTTCCCTGGCTGATCTCCAGCCGAAGCGGTTGTTCGGGCGTACCGACACACCGAAAAAATCCGTTCCGATCGGCGATAAAAGCAATCCACCGAACTTCCTGGTTCCGATGGATCCAGATCGATACGGCCGGGCGAATTTTGGGAAGCAGTAGCTGGATGGCCGGTTTGTAAAACGTGCCGTGGGAATCCGAATCGGCGTCTTCTTTAAAATCGGCATAGGCGGGAATGATTTCGATTTCCGTCAGGCTGGCACCGGCCCCAAAAATCAAGTGCTGATCCGACAGCGTATAATCCGGATAGCCCGCCAAACCCGGTAACGGAAACCGATCAGGCCGGATGATTTGCAGCTGATCCGCCTGGATCAATCGAAGCCGACGAATACCGCCCGCGTTCAGTTGGCCTTCCGCCGATTCCAGGCCATCGGCGGGCGTGTCATAGATCTGTAAGTACATGGAGCGAAGGACGCCCGAACCGATCTAAAAAAGTAGGACACGAAAAATGGGGTGAAAGGCGGATTTGTAGGCCCAAATTCGGCGGGAACCGAACATTTTGGCGGGCAATAGGCACAAAAAAAACCGCTGGACAAGTCAGCGGTTTTCCGGACATTTTTTCCCCAAAATAGGACACCTATTCGGCAAAACTGGCCACGTTTCTTTTTTCGTTGACGGACAGTTTCGTATAAACGGTATCGTTTTCGTGGGTGGATCGGGTAACAAGTTTGCGAACGGCATCGGCCGTATAGTGCTCTTCGCTGATCTGGTGGCGATCCGTAAAGCGGACAGCCGCCCCATTCATGGATGGGAAAATATCCATCCGACCTTTACACCAGCCGATGGCGTAAAACTCGAACAGCACTTCCAGCAATTTACCCAGCTGAAGCAATCGATCGTCCGTTACCAGGCAAGGCCGAAGCGGGAATTTCAGCTTCAGGTGAAGCCGATCCGGATTCAGAAAATCGACCACCGCCAGATCTTCCTGATCCACTTCCTGAAGCGGATAAAAGGAGAACACAGCGGCCACCAGTTCGCCCAGGCGGGAGTTCCGTCGAACGTCGATCGCTTCACTGCCCAATACGTGGGATGATTGGTAAAACTCCTTAACGTGCGGTTTAACCGGGATAATTAAGATCATAAAGGATGAATGGTGAAAATAAATGGATTTAGTATATTTGCTTGCACATCACCCATTTATCCCGTAGTTAAGCCCCTGTTCTCAGCAGGGGCTTTTTTTATTTACTCACTCAACAAAACCAGTTAGTGAGTCTGATAAATGTATGGCTATTTTCTCAAACCAGAATTAAGCCCAGGAAGAAAATTTGTGAGGAACGTAAAACCCTCCTATCCGCTACAATCCGCGTAGCATTTGTATTTTCCAAAGTCCGCCCGCTGGCGCGTATCCTGGCCAGCACCGCCTTCCAACCGCTGACATTCCGCAACAGCCGTAGGTGAAAGTTGGGAAATTTCTTTAACTTTTTAACTTCCTAAACGAGCCATTTAAATAACTCATTTTCAACCATTTACCGGTTAAAGAATCGTTACTAATTCTTTAACCGGTAGTGATAAATTCTTTAACCAGGCCATTTTCTCTAAAAATGAGTCCCCCATCCTATTTCTTAACTCTTTATTTTCTTTAACTTCTTAAACCGGGTTAAAGAAATAATAAAAAGTTTAACGGTTGATAGCCAGCTAATTATCGGTAAAATTCGGTTAGGTTTAAGAAGTTAAAGAATTTTGCAAAAATTCTTCTTGGAAGGTTGCAAGGAAACCCAAAGGCTAGGAAAGGAGCAAAAAACCGCAAAAATTGAAGTTTCATGGTTGACCTTCCCTTGTACAATTTAAAGATTTAAGCCATATAAAAATTTAGTGGAAAAAATTTGAAAACTACTTAGTAGATTTAGCAGCTTTTATTGTCCGATCTTTTAAAGTGAAATTTTCAACCATTCGAACAATCAAGACTAAAATTAAAGCCTATAAACGAATAATTATCTATGGTATTATATAGCTATGAGAGTAATGATCAACAATTAAATTTCGTTGATCAACAACGTATAATTGATGGAAAGAATATTTTCACTGTCATTGTTGGAAAAAACGGCACTGGGAAAAGCAGCCTTCTTAATAGAATTGTAAGAGAATTTTTAGGCACAAGTGAAAAACAAGTATATTTTGATACAGAATTAGGTTTAAAAACAAATCTTTGGAGAGGGAGAATAAGAAGTGATAATTTCCCAAATCATATAATAGCCGTTTCTACTAGCCCATTTGACAAATTCCCCATAAGTAGAAGGTTTAGTGAAGTTTCTCAGTATACATACTTAGGCTTACGGGACTTAATGAGTTCAAATTTTGGTCTCGCTTATATGAGTAAAATTTTTGCTTCATTGGTTCAAAGTGTATTAGATAAAGAATACCAGGCATTTGCAATAAGTAGGGTACTAGACTATTTGGGGTATAATGAGAATATCCATGCAAGTTTAAGTTTGTTTCAATCGAGGAGAATACTAGAAGAATTAGTAAAAAGTGAATCACCCTTAGACACTATTCTATCTAACAGGGTCGGTATTAATAGACCTTTTAATAGAAGATTTATCATTAGAGATGAT
The DNA here is from genome assembly GCF_003858645.1 of Larkinella knui. Taxonomy (GTDB): domain Bacteria; phylum Bacteroidota; class Bacteroidia; order Cytophagales; family Spirosomataceae; genus Larkinella; species Larkinella knui. The sequence goes on from NZ_RQJP01000003.1 coordinate 535,913, forward strand.
GGTGAAATCGATTTCGAAAAACTTGAGCGATTAATATTTATAGCGAAAACAATTCATGAAAACGCATTAAAAAACGACTTCAATTTGACTATAAGTAGTGCAGGAATTGAATTAGATAGGGATTATAACTTACATAAAGAAGATATTTTATTTTTACTGTATTCGGGCATTTTAAAGCTAAAAGACATTGATCTTGAATCAAAAAATAATGGAAGAATATTTTCTATAAGAGATGCTAGTTCAGGCGAGCAAAGTGTAATATTAAGTATTCTTGGCATTGCAAGTAAAATTCAGGAGAATTCTTTAATTTGTATTGATGAACCTGAGATATGTCTACATCCAGAATGGCAAGAAAAATATATACAAATGCTTATTAATACTTTTTCCAGTTTTAACAATTGTCATTTTATTATTGCAACTCACTCGCCCCAAATAATTTCAAAATTAGAACCTGACAATTGTTTTATTTCATCAATTGAAACTGAGGAACTATTGCTTGCAGCTGATTACATAAAGCATTCGGTGGATTTCCAACTAGCTAATATTTTCAATTCTCCAGGTTATAAAAACGAATATTTAAGCAGAATTGCATTAAATATATTTACAAAAGTTAGTAGAAATAAAAAATTTGATACAGATGATAATCAAAAGTTCAAGTTACTCAAAAGGCAAGCTTCCAATATGGATATAAATGATCCTCTTATTGACCTTGTTAATACTATCATAGAAATGCATAATCTATATGCCTGAAATTGACGTACCTGTAGTGTACACTCCTGAAATTAATGCAATCATTGCTAATAAAAAATTGCAAGAAGGATTTTCCCATCTTTCATGGGCGGATGAGGATTTAGAGGCAATGAGAATATTCATCAGAAGATACTATTATCAAATTCAAAAAGGTATCTGTTCTTACTGTAGACAGAGAGTTTCTACTCAATCTGCATTGAATTGCCATGTTGAACATATTGTTCCAAAATCTAAACATTTAGACTTTATGTTTACACCGAAAAATCTATGCGTTATTTGCGCAGATTGTAACCAAATAAAACGTGAACAAGAAACTTTGGGACAAGAAATTGATACTGTAAATAATCCGAATCGAATAATACAATATCCACGAGTTTCAAATTCTTTTAAAATTGTCCATCCCCACTTTGATAATTATAATGAACATATAGTTGAAATTAATGGCTTTTACTTAGATCAAACTGATAAAGGACATTTTACAATTGGAGCCTGTAAGTTGAACCGAAAGCTCCGAGAATTTGGATGGGAATCAATTGAAATTAATGATGCAATGATTACTGAACTAATGAATAGATACTTAGATGAACCTGACCCCCTAAAAAGAGCGGCTATTTTGCAGTCATTGAAAAGACATTTAATTTTTTTATAAATTTGTTTTATTTACAATTCAATTTATATATAGAGATATGCATCATTTCAATTTATTTGTTCAATCACATAAGTGAAATAGCATAGCGAAAATCCGTTATCTTCCATCCAAGCTTCTGCCAGAAAAGCCGCTTCATCCATTGAAGCGGCTTTCAATTCAAATTCCCAGACCAAGGCAAAATGGGCGTGGGTAGCAATCTCGACCGAATATCCGTTCATTCCAATTTCGGTTCATCGGCTCCAGGAATCATTTCAATCATCGACCCCTTATCCACCAGCTGGAAGAATTCATCCAGGGCGTGATAGAATGGATTGGCATCACCTACTTCCAGAAGTTTTATTCCGATCGTTCGGAAGTCCCTTCCTACGCCTTTGAAGATCTTATCGACCACAGCAAACTTTCGTTTACCGTCTTTGCTTTTCCACCAACTCCACAGCATCACCGTACGTTTTGGGGCTTCTTCGGGCGTCAGAACTGCGGGCGCTGCCGTCGCTTCAGTTTCCGGATCCGTTTCCATCCTGGGCGTTTAGTTGGGCTTGCAAATAGTCTCCAGTTGCATCATCCACGATCAGGATCCGGCCAGCGATCAGTTCTTCCATCAGGTGTTCCGTGGCAATCAGTTCATCGATGGATTGACAGTTCACCAGCTTTTTCGTCAGCTTTAACAGGATGTTACGCATCAGAAAAATCGGATCGTGTTCATCCTTCGACAGTTCCGTAAACAGCTTTATCCGATGGGCTTCGGCGGCCTTCCGGATCGAAGGTTCCGATTCGGTTTCGGCCAGCATCACCAGGGCGACATTTTGCACCAGGTAGGTAACGACTTTGTTTTTTTGGCTTGCTTTCATCAGATCACCTTTTTAAAAATATGGTAGATCCCGTAAATAGACGCCAGCAGGAGCGCCAAAAGAATCAGCCCTGGCAGGATCGCCAGGATGGCTAGCGAAAGGCTGGCGACAACAATAGATTGAAGGATAATCATGGAGAGGTTAATTAAAGGATGAAAGGGTAGTGGAAAATTGTGGGATAATTTTCCACCGTTTTAAAAAAATAATAGGCGTTTAAACTAGATTCTGAAGCGATTCGATATTCAGGCGGGCATTCGGTAAGGCCCGATCCACTTCCCGAATCTGTTCCCAGAAATCAGCATCGCCGTGGGAATCGGGAATTTTATCGACGAAGTGATTCCATAAACCTTCCGCTTCTTTGAGGATGGCGATAATATCTTTCATTTGGGCTTTCTGAAGTACAGACATTATCGAAGGATTTAATGGTTAAGGGCGTTTTTCGCTTTGATCTTTGCCGATGGTTTATCACTTCCAGCGGATTGAATAATGATTTCCTGGCGATGGATCGGCGCATCAGTCAGCCAGACATTCACCGCCGACGTCCGCGGGTTATCCGCGCAATACCAACGATATTCATTTTTAAGCATCATCAGGAAGGCCGTCAGGGAAACGGGTTTCATATGGCCTTCGCCTTTGGCCCAGGCTTTGGCCGTGGCAATCAGGTGAGCTTCCAGGCCGTTCATCTTGGGAATCGGCAGAAGGATTTCTACAGAAAATAGGGGCATACTTTTCGATCAATTAAAGGAAGTGGTAAAACAGAAGATTATTCGGTGCCGGCGGCCGGCCGGTGGGCCATTTTGGGCCGGATCCGGCGCTGCAGCGAGCTGGCCAGGCCGTTTTTTGCGATACCCAACCAAAGAATGTTCTGTTTTTATGGGCTTCTGGCAAAATGGTTTTTCATGGTTTGATCAATTAAAGGATGAAAAAAGAGTACTGGTTAATGCTTTTTGATTTCGTTAATAGCCGCTTCAGGCGTCCGGATGTAGATGAATTCTTTCGTGGAATCATCGGCATCCTTCCGGATAATCAAGCCCTGTTTGTTCAGCAGTTCTTTCGGATTGTATTCGTAGCCATTGAACCCACACCAGGCTTTTAGCCCGCGCTTAAATTGCTGACTACTCATCTTGATTTTTGACGATCGAAACAGATCTTCCTGGGCGTCCAGCTTATTGATCAGCTGATCCAGGCGGCCGCCTTCGATGGATAGGTAGGCATCCGCCCAGGCTCGGAAGTGATCCCCCATCACGGCGATCAGATTCCGCTTCGATATGTTCTGTAGGGGCGCTTCGATTTTATCCTGGCAACCCAGATAAAACTTCAGGCATTGGGCCATAAAATTGTAGAACAGGTTCCATTCGGCTTCATCGAAATCATCAAACAGGTTCATTCCGAATTCATCGAATGGGCTTCGGCTCTCCCGATAATCGCCCGTATTTTCGTGGTAATAGTCCGAAAACGCCACGTAAAGTTTCCGCCGTCGGCTGGATGAATCCGTGTAGCGATCGCCGAAATTCGTATCGAACAACCACTTGGGGCTAACGGCGTACTCCAGTTCAAACGACCGCTTTTGTTTGGGGTTGATCGTCGTGGCCGACGTCAAGGGCGCAAAGAAGAAACCGAACGGAAGCCCCTCGTAAGCATCTTCAACGTGAACCAGATCCGTATCCTGATCGACGTTTTCCAGTAAGTGGCGATTCTCCACCAGGGCCGGATTCCGGCCGTCCAGTTGAACTTTCGACAGCAGTTTATAAACGCCTTTGGCCAGGATCCCTTTCCCCGCCCCGCCGTGGCTCTCGCTGTTCTCGCTGATCTTGGCATCCATCACAAACACCGCCCAGGGCTTCGCTGGGTTTTTGTAGCGATGGAGTAAATACCCGATGGCGTAGATCTTATTGATCAGGTGAAGCTTTTGTTCCTGGATTTCGTCTTCCGTCAACAATCCGCCATCGATGGCGAACTGGTTCGCTTTCCGGTATTCGATTTGCCGTTCCGGATTGCTCCAGTAAAGCATCGATTTTAAATCTTCCGGCGCAAAGCCGTGATCGCTGCAATACTCCAGCTGGGCCGCCTTATCCAGCAAACCCAGATCCAGCCGATCTTCCATTTCTTTCCGCCAGTGGGTACGGCTCGATTGGATCAGGAATTTCAAAAACATCGCTGAATCCTTCCCGATCTGAATATCATACTGGCCATCGGTTTTTGTAACCGTGAACATATCTTCCAGGATCTTCACCGGCCGATCGATCACTTTATGTTCCCAGATATGTTTGTCCAGGGTACCAGCCTTTTCTTCGACAATTCCGGAAGCGGTTATTTTCCAGGTGTTTTTTGCAAAGAATAAGTACTGGTAATCGTGGCCGTAGGTCTTAAAATCGCCATCAAAAAAGCCCAGGTTTGATATACTGGAATCCGATAGATACGGCGTTTTATACATCGCATTCCGCAAATCCACCGCAAAGCGCCGATCTTCCAGGAAGTTGTGGATGTAGTCTTTTACGGCCGATCCTTCAATTTTCGATACGATGTTATTTTGTTCCCGAACAAAGCAAAAACCGTCCTTTTCCTTTGGCGATCGGTAGCGGGCAAAACCGTTCAGCCGTAGGAAGTTGTAGGCGTGAACGTTGTTGAATTTATATTCCATCAACAACTTGCCGAACTTCATTCGCGGTTCACCATCCCGATCCAGCGCCACATCCTGATCCCAGAACTGATACGGAAGCGCCACTTTAACCAGTTCGGCGAACTCCAATTTTCGGTGGTATTTCAAATAATCCCGTACGTCCTTGCAGGGATTTCCGTTGGCATCCAGGCACTTTTTCAGGGATTCCGGAAGGCAAATCGTTCGGATATCCAGGTAGGTCATGGCCAGTTTGTGGGCTTCACGACGGCCGGTAATGTCGATATCCGGAAGGTTATAAATCTTGTCGGCCAGGCGGCAAAGTGTTTTATAATCCGATGGCGACAGAAGCGCCGTTTCGCTGTTTTGCCATATGACAGCATAGCCCAGGGCCGCCACATTCAGGGCGTCGGATCCGCCCGTACAAAGGATAATTTCATCCAGTTTTTCCTTCGCCTTTTTCTTCTTTTTGGCCGGTTTGCCATCCGCATCGCCGTCGTCGTCCACGCTGGCCAGATTGTCCGGATCCGAAGCCACCAGTTCGGCCACTTTCTTCTGGGCCTGGGCCAGTCCGTGGATGAAGTTTTCGGGTTTGTTGCCCGTTGACTGAAACCGGAATTTCTTTTCGGCCTTCGGTTTATAGAGCTTTTTCCATTCGCCTTCATCGATCAGGAACATCGGAAACAGATCCGTACTGATAAACTGATGAGTCTTCCCGCCTTTGGTTTGTGTGTAGGAAGCCAGGCTTTTATAATGGTAGTAGGAGCAAATTCGGAATCCTTCGGCGATTCGGGCTTCGTCATTGGTCCCCAGGGCGTTCCAGGCATTGATCGAAAACAAGGCCTTCAGATCGTGGATCGTGAACTCTTTGAAGACGAAATCCATCTGGCCTTCACCTTCGTCGGGCTTCGCGGGCCAGCTTTTATAATCCGGTTTGACTTCCGGAACGTCCGATCCTTCAAACTTATAGAAAGCGGCCACGGCCTTCAAGGCCGTCACAAAATCGGATCCGTCCAGGAATTGCGCCACCGCCACGGCGTTCATGGCCGGATCCGAACTTCCAAAATCCTTTACGATGTAGGTTCCGGTTTGACCATCTTTTTTAAGGCTGGCGCTGGCCGTTTTTTCATCTGTCCGAAGCTTGAACTTTCGGTTTTTATGGGAAACACTTTCTTCAGCATCTGGGAAACGGTAGGTGATATACGCAAGGCCGCCATCGATGGCCAGCAATTCGTTTATCTCGATTTTCTTCTTCATGGACAATAAGGATGAATGCGTTTGTAGCAAGCGGCAATGCCTGGCCAGCGGTATGCTGGCAAGATTAACGCTTCCTATTTTCCCCTACTTGGACGCCGAAGGCTGGGCGTCTAAAGGGTGCGGTTTGGAAGAAAGACGGAATCAGATAAAATCCCTGTACAGAAAGAAATGGGCGTCTAATCCATTCTCGTCAATGGATACGGTATTCATTTCCGCCCGAACGTCGGTTTTAAAAAGAGGAAGAAACTGGTCCGAGTGAACAAACCCGGATTGCTGTTTTACAGAAAAGGAGCTTTTGGATTCGTTGAATTCAACCGTCTGATTGACAAACAGCCCAGATAAAATGATTTCCTTGATTTCGGTAGTCAGTAGCGTATTCATGGCGTAGGGTGGGTTAATCGTTGCATCCGTAGCGGATCGTCAGCGTTTTGGTGATAGTGGATTCGATGGCAAACAAAGTTTGACGGAATTGCACCAGACCCGGAAGGTGTCGGGCCTGGTTAGCGGCTGACTCGACTAAAAGCCGGGCTTTCTCCAGATAAGGATCTGGTTGGCTCGGAAGCGTTTCGCTCTCGAACTGTTTGATAATTGTTTGTAGATTCATGGGTTATTAAAGGATGAATGGGTACTATCTCAGCCGGGTTAAATAATTCATTACCAGACTGTAATTACATAGACGGGGTGGCGGGGGATTTTGGCTTCGTTTATGATTCCATTACAATTTCCCTCTGACTCGCAGCCAAAAATTAACTCTCGCTTAGGTCAGCATCGGCACACTGTTGTTTTGATTGATAGCTCATTCCTGCCTTAAAAAATGCTTCCAGATCTAAGCTTGTTTCCTGATCATCAACATAAATGAGATCGTCGTCTTCTGGATGAACATCCTTCTTTTCCAGACTTTTCACAATCAGTTCCACAAGCTTCGTGAATTCCGGATCAGCGGATTTCATAAACCAGGCGTTTCGCCACCTGGTAGCATTTGTAAGAGTGTCTAAATGTGGTGCAAGGACGGTCAGTTCTTTTATTACATCTTGTTGGCCTATTCCTTCAGGCAGCTTCTTTTTTGCCGCATTCATGCGGTTTTTCCAATCTTGGGATGCAGTAACCTTTTGCATAAAGTTTAATTAAAGGATGAAAATCGGTATTGCGGACTGAGTCCTTTTACCGTACATTTACCACTATTAAGTACCACTTAGTTATGTGGTGTAGAATGGTAGTCGCAAATGTAGAATATATTTCTACAAACCAAAGACTACACGCTACATTTTACTTATTTTTTTAAATGGAGTCACTAGGAGACAGAATAAAGATGCGTCGTGAATTGCTAAAGATGTCCCAGGACACTTTAGCACAATTGATGAATAAAAAGCATCGCACGGCCGTTTCTGTCTGGGAAAAAGGGAAGTCAGAACCTTCACTGAGTGATATTAGAAAACTGGCTGAAATTCTGTCTACTACTACAATTTGGCTTATCGAGGGTATTGAAGAGAAACAAATAACTGTGATTGAACCACCGACAGGCTACGTAATGATGAAGGCGGAAGAAGTAATCGAGATGCAGCGCCAGTTACTTGAAAGTAAAGACCGTAAACTTGAAGAGAAAGACAGGGAGTTGGTTAAGAAAAGTGCGTGAGCGCTCTTGCGAGCTCTACTACTTATCCCCCTGATCGACAATTGATTGTACAAATTCTTTCTTGAACCGTAAAACGGGCCTGATTTTTTTGAAATGGAGAATTTGGGCCTTTTTTTCCTAATGGTTTCCGCTTTTTTTGTAACTAACTGGTTATCAGATATGTATTATTACCCTACGAGTGCACCAGAAACTTCTAAATTAGCCCCAAAAGCCCGTTTTTTACGGGCTTTTCTCGTTTTCTCCCCTAATTCGCTGACCAGCAATCCGTTCAAAAGTGTTACATTTTTGGGTACACTCCTATTGAAAAAGGGGTACACTCCAGATCATGACATTTTTTTATTTGAACATTCAAGCATTGGTTTGAAGATGCTAGTATTGCACCTTTTTTAACCAACCATATAAAAGGCCTGATTTGCATACGCAAGCTATTCGCAATTAAGGGCCGAAAAATCAACTTTCACAAGCGTATTAAGTAATCTCTTGCCTAAAAGGACTTTATGATTCTATTCAAACCGAAGCGATGAAGTCATTTTTCCTTTTAATCACCATTCTGTATGGTGGTATTGTTAATACACTGGGGCAATGTACAGTTACCAAAGACGTATATGGTCAGGTAATTACGACTTGTCAAATGAATTCTTTTCTGTCGGAAAACGCCCCGCTCAACAAACAGCTTACCTTTTTAGGAAGCGAATTTGCCAGCTTCCCAGTCTGGCAGGAAGGCCAAATTCGATTAGATCAATCGGGACAAGACCTGGCTTGCCTGCTTGCCTACAATGTAGTGAGTCACGAAGTTCTGTGCCGCTTTAAAGACGATTTAGTGGGAAAGGCTGTCACTCCCTATTCCTTCGTACTCAATGGGATTGAGTACGTTCGTCAGATAAAGAGTGTGATGGGTATCAATTACACGCTGTATACGACGGCACTTAGTCGTGGCCAAACGAAGCTATTAAAAAGTTGGAAGGGCCGTTTTGTTAAAACGCCGATTCGCAATGCGTATGATAAAGACCGCCCTTTTGCCGGTTATTATCAAATAGATCAACGGTATTACATTCAAAAAGGGGATGCCGTTCCACAGCCTATCAACTTGACGAAAAGCTCCATTTTGTCAGTTCTTGAAGATCAAAAAGAAATCATTGATTCCAAACTACCGCAGCGGCAGCTTACCGTCGAACAAGTAATCGGGGTGGTTGGCATGTACGACTCTCTGACGGTGTTTGCACAGCTTAGCTCAAGCTCCTTATCCACAGATGCGGTGTTTAAAGAGTTGCTTCGATCTCAAATTAAGTACCCCGTTCAGGCCTGGAATGCGCAAGTATACGCACGGGTGTACGTTGGCTTTGAGATTACGAGAGAGGGACAACTGACTAATATCCAGTTATTAAGTCCGGAAAATGTAGGGTTTGGATTTAAACAGGAGATTGAAAAAGCTTTAAGTAAGTTGGCTAAAACCAAACAGGAGTACGCGGGTCGGTACGCTTTACCGGTGAGCTTTACGTATACTAATGCATTAGATAAGCAAAGGAAATTTGTACCGGTGAATACGTTGTCGACTGACCTTTTGGTTGGACGGATCGTTTTAAATGAGTTTGTGGTAAATCAAATAATGGGGAAAGACGTGGCAAAAAATCGAGAGGTTTGGGGATATTATAAATAATATGGGTATAAGTAGGCATTAAAATTACGTCAGTCACAATTTTCTAGTTGACACAATTTTACTCTTTTCAGAATGGGTCACTATACATTTAATGTCCAGAAAACCTCCGAATAAAAAGCCCGATGGTATTCCCACCGGGCCAATAAAATAGAGCCGCTGAAGTTTCAAAAACTTATTGACAAGTAATTGTGTAATCCGTGACGACATACCTTGTCGGTAGATATTTTGTACCATCCGTTGTATACGAATTTGAAATTTCAATTCGGCGTTTTACCTGTCCATTCTGATCAAATACATACCGGTATTCTTGCTCACTGCGATAAGAAGCACCGATAGGGCCCTGATAACTGATGATTTTGGTGGGCAAATTTTTGCTGGTTCGGGCATAAAACGAGTAAATTACCGGGACATTCGGCTTAGAAAGATCGTATTCATAAAGGGTAGTAAAAGTAAACCCATTTTGAGGGCGCGTACTGATAGATTTTATGATATTTCCTCCTTCGATCGTATACTCATCAACACCGTCTTCGAACCACTCCTTTCCCGTAGAATAAGCTACTTTCGTCCTGATCACAAACCCATCGGCGTCATAGGTATTAGCGGATAGGTCCCAACTACCGAATTCATTTAGTTTAAACGTCGATTTCTCTTTTGTTCCGTCGGGTAAGGTTATTGTCTGGATGACCTGATTCGTAGCGTATTCGAAGGTATCCGTTCTCCCTTTTACTAAAGCCTCTGGAACTGGCACAAACACAACGCGGGATACTCTTCCCTGATTGTCATACTCATATTGTCGGTGATCTGTAATTCCTATAGGGACCTTGATTCCATCAATATCAAGTGTTTCCGTAGGGCTTTTTGGTGGGCCCCCTAAGATAGAAGCATTTTGATAAACCTCTTCAATAATATGGCAACTTGTGACCGGGATCAAGTGATCTTGAACCGAACAGGAGCCCAAAAAAAACAGTAAAGTAGCGGGAACAGCAAAACGGATAAAGAAAAATTTCATGTTGTAGCAATTTTTTGTTTTTAGATAAATGAGAGTTTTACATAAGAACCTAAAAGATTCCCCATGGTTGGAAATAGATTATGATTACCAGAAAATTTTACAAACATGTAATAGTGGTTGGTAAACCGATATGTTGAGCATATATCTGGCACTATAGCAAAAGGTGAATGACAAATTGAAAATTGTTTACTTTTTGAATTAATTATGTGAATCAGACCTTGAGTAGGTAATTTTCTGATCCTGAATTTTTATGAATATCGGGCCTTCATTTGACGCCACATTACTTTCTCCAAACTGAGCCAATAATCATTCAATTCAAGAAAACGTCCGTTTTTTGGACTAATACCAGTTCTACTTTTTTCGTCCTTTCCTACCCCCTCTGATCCTTTGAACTTCGGCTTTCATTTCAACCAAACCGAAGTTTTCATGGACAATCCAATTGCAACCAAGGCCCCCGCTGAAGAAGCCGCCCAGCAGATTTTCGACCTAATGTCCGAGGAAGGCTACTCGATCGAAGAGAAAATCGCCATTCGCCGGGATGTCGACACGCTGATCCGCAAGCAGATCGACGACAACATCCTCAAACTGCAAACCCTGCGTTCGTCGATCTGATGAAGCCCGCTTTTTCACTCCGCAAAACGGCCACCGCTCCGGCGTCTGATCCGGAGCCGGTGGACGACGTCTGGTAATACTCGAGAGAGAAATACAGTTTCGGAGGCAGGAAGCTCGTCCAGCGGTGCTTCCGGGCGTGAGCCAGAGCTTTTTCAATCTGCCGGAGCCGCATTAAATACAGCTCCGTGGCCTGATTTTCGGTGGGTTCGCTGGCAAAACGGCCGAAGACATCCCGCCAGATGATGTTGAGAATCTGGGCCGTGTGCCGATCAGATCGTCGGGCCAGAGCTGCGGCTGGACGTTATCCCAGAAGGCCACCACCAATTCTTTATAAAAATCCCGGAGTGGATGCTCTCGCAATGAAGGCTTTACCCTTAACGGAGCTGCGACCGGCTGCGGGGGTCTTAAGCCCTCAGTTGCTCCGGTCGCTTGCTGGCCCGCCTTATCGTCGGTGCCTAATCGGCATTTTGCTGCTCGATGACCTACCCCTCCCAGGAGGCTCCTGCCTAAGCATGTAATAACAGCGCGTCGGTCGACGACGTTCTTATGGCTACATCCCGTTTGCGGCCATAGATCGGCAGGGGAAGCACGTTCTGATAGTATAACTGAAAATGCACGAGCACAGCTTACAGATACGGAACGTAGATTTAATTGTGGAAAAACCGGGAAAAGCAGCTTATGTACTGTTTAGCAAACAACCGCCCTCAGATGTGAGTAAGCTAAATTCTTAACCGTCCATGAAAACCCTTCTTTTATAACCAGATTTTCCGGGTTAATGCCGCTTGCAACGAGTGTGCCGGCGTAGAAATTTCGACTGTCAACGCATCAACCGAACGTGCCCTTTCCAACCGGATTCGAAATTAGCCCAATCAGATGCCGGACAATGCCCTGGGTGGTACAGCAACACCGCCCCCAACGGATTTAAGCAAGAATGACATTCATGAAAACAACGGTTCTCTTTTTTCTTCTGCTCGCAACAAGTACCCTCATTTCTGCCGCAACCTGGCATGTTTCGGGTATAGGAAACGATGCAAACGATGGTAAAACCCCCGAAACGGCTTTCCGGAATCTGCAAAAAGCCGCCAATTTGGTGGAACCCGGTGATGTAGTCCTGATCAGCAACGGAACGTATACCAACGCTGATCTGTCGAACGGAAGCGCCGTCCTGAACATCACCCGCTCCGGTACTTCGGACGCCTGGATAACGTGGAAAGCCCGTCCGGGACATCATCCCGAAATTCGACCGGTTGGCTGGGCAGGCATTCAGATTTCCGGCTCCTACACCATCATCGACGGCCTGCGCGTCATCGGTCACAACGATTCCATCGTGTTGCTGAAAGCCCAGGAAGACGGAAAAAAACCGACGCCTGACCCCTACTACAATACGAACGGGATTTTCTTCAATGGACGGGGCAGAAAACCGGGCGAAAAACCGCACCATCTGATTATCCGCCATTGCGTCGTTGGGAAATGTCCCGGTGGAGGTATCGTTGGCATCGAAATCGATTATTTCACGGTCGAGGATTGCAAGGTTTTTGAAAATGCCTGGTTCATGCGCTACGGCGGCTCGGGCATAACAACGCTGAACAACTGGGCTTACGACGACGCACCGGGATACCACATCGTGATTCAGCGTAATTTTGTCTGGAACAACAAAACGCTGGTTCCCTGGGAAAAAATCGGGAAACTGAGCGACGGGAACGGCATTCTGCTAGACGTAACCGATCAGGAACAGGGTCAGGGTCCGACCAATCCCAATGCCGATGCCGTCGTAAAACCAGCCCCGAGTCAGCCGCCGGTGGCTACCGCTGGCGCTGCCAGGGCCTCAGAAAAACTCGGGCGGCCCGAATGGAAAGGGCGGGCGTTGATTGCCAATAATGTCAGTGCGTTCAATGGCGGTTCAGGAATTCACACCTTCCGCACAAAGCATGTCGATATCGTCAATAACACAACCTACTGGAATGGTGGAATTGTGGGGTATCAGGAACTGTTTCCCAATCGGTCAGCGGACGTGGTGATTCTGAATAACATCATTGTACCCCGACCGGGCGGACAAGTAACGTCCAACAACCGCAACACCGGTATCCGCTGGGACTATAACCTGTATCCGGCCGCTCAGACGGTTTTTGCCGGAGCCAATGACATCGTTGCCGACCCTGTATTCATCGACATTCAGCCCGACCCGACAAAAGGCGATTTCCGACTGGTGAAACGGAGCCGTGCTATCAATTCAGGTAGTAGTGACATTCCCCTGGCCGATGATATTCGGGGTAAGGCCCGACCCCAACGTATCGGACGGGATCGGGGTGCGTTTGAACAGTAGGCGCGGATCTACTCAACTTATAAGATGGACATACCATGCTCAACTACCTGCCTATCAGTCTATTGGTATTGGTGAACGTCGCTTTTGCAAACGCTCAGACTCCACTCCTGCCCACGGAGTTGATTGCCTTCAAAACCAGTGCAAAATATTCGTCCGCATCAACGCTTACGCTGGTGGAGGTGGACGGTCAGCCGTTTACAAAAGCCTATCGGATCTCTACCCGGGACCAAACGAATAGTGATCGGTTTACGTTACGTTATTCCGTTGATTCTGTGGTTCATAAAGGGGATGTGCTGCTGTTGTCTTTTTATAGCCGGTCGCTTCAGAGCAAAAAAGAAACCGGGGAATCCTTTATTGAAATTTCGCTGGATCGGATCATTGCAGGCAAGTATTCGTGGCCCCCTTTGCTGGAGCGGGGCATGTCGTTCGGATCATCGTGGCATTTGACCCAAATACCGTTTGTAGCGGCCCATGATGTGGCGAAGGGCGAGTTGTCACTGGTGATCCAATGTGGCCGTTTTCCGCAGCAATTCGAGCTGGGTAATTTTTCCCTGATCAACTACAAACAGTCGGCCAGCGTAGCCGATTTGCCGCGGAGTATCGTTCACTATGACGGCGACGCGCCCAATGCGCCCTGGCGCAAGGCGGCCGCCGAACGAATTGAAAAATACCGCAAAGGCAACCTGATGGTCACAGTGCTCGACGGTAGCGGCAAGCCCCTGGCTGATGCGTCGGTTGCGGTTCGCATGAAGAAAATTGCGTTCGGCTGGGGCACCGCAACGAATTCGACCTTAATTTTAGACACGCTAAATCCCGATGCAAAAACCTATCGCGATACGCTGCTGCGGTATTTTAATAAGGTGGTTTTCGAGAACGAAATGAAGTCGAAAAACTGGGAAAGGGCAAACCACGACCAGACGAAAAAAGCGGCCGGCTGGTTTCGGGCGCATGGTATTCCGGTACGTGGTCACGTCATGGTTTGGCCATCCTGGCAGCACTCTCCCCACCTGATCCAATTCAGGCAGGATACGGCGGCTTTGGGCGCGTTTATCATGAATCAGATTGCGGAACAAACAACCGTAATGAATGGCCAGTTTACGGAATGGGATGTGGTCAACGAACCCTACGCCCACCACGCAATTATGGATTCCCTGGGCGGCAAAGCCGTTATGGCTGACTGGTTTAAAGCCGCCCGAAAAAACGCCCCGGGCGTGAAATTATTCCTGAACGAATACACCATGTTTCATGCGGATGGCGCAGGTAGCGACAGTTTTTACAACCATATAAAATTCCTTCAGGAGCAGAACGCGCCCCTTGATGGAATCGGTGAACAGGGCCACATTGGCGGAACACCACCCGGTATCGACCTTGTCCTGAAACGGCTGGATCATTTTGCCGGATTTGGCCTGCCTATTCAGATCAGTGAATTCGATATTACCAGCGATGACGACGATTTTAAAGCACGCTATTTAGGCGATTTTATGACGGCAATTTTTAGTCACCCGGCCACCACGGGCTTCATGCAATGGGGTTTCTGGGAAAAAGCGCACTGGATCCCAGCGGGGGCTTTGTGGGATAAAAACTGGAAACTACGCGCTCACGGCAAGGTATTTACCAATCTCGTATCCAACGTCTGGACAACAAATGCCAGGGGTACATCCGGGAAAAATGGACAGTTCGCAGTTCGGGGCTTCAAGGGCGAGTATGAGATCATTGTCAGGAAAGGGAACCGACAAGTTATTCAACGGACGGTTCTTGCTTCTGATGGGCAAGGGGTTACGGTTCGGTTAGGTGATTCGAAACCTTAAAACAGTCTCGATCTATGAAAATTCTGCTTCCATCCTTCATTGGTCTGCTGATCCGGGTTGGACAGTTGTGTGCTCAGGACGTATTGATTGTTGCCGATGAAATTCCGGCCATGGAGGTGCTGGCTCGTAGAATGCAACAGCGGGAAGGCCTGACTTCTAAAATTGTGACGCAGACCAACCTGCCCGCAACCCTGGCCAACTTCCGGGCGGTTATTGTCTACATCCACCAGGATCTGGACTCGATACCCGAAAAGGCGTTTGTCAGCTACACCCAAAAAGGAGGCAAGCTACTTTGTCTGCATCACTCCATTAGTTCGGCAAAACGGAAAAACAAGTTGTGGTTTTCGTTTCTGGGTATTGATCTGCCCAAAAAAGACGCATCGGAAGGCGGCTACCAATACGTGGGCGATGTGGATATGGCGGTCGTCAATCTGGCTCCTCAGCACTTCATTACCACGCACAAGATCACGTATCCCGAGCTGATTGCGTACACGCAGGAAGGCGAGCCAAAAGGCAAACCGGTTCCAGGCTTTGTTCTGTCCAAAACAGAGGGCTTCCTGAACCACCAGTTCCTTAGCCCCCGAACCCGTTTGCTGGGTTTTAAATTTACGGATGCCTCCGGACAGGTATGGATGCAGGACCGTTCGGCCTGGTGTATGCCCGTCGGGAAAGGATGGCTATTCTACAGTCAGCCGGGACACGCGGTCAGTGATTTCGACAATCCCATCTATACCCAACTCATTGCGAATGCCATTCTCTTTACACCCTGACTGATACCGCCCATTCAAAAGTCATTCCCGGTAGCTCATATGCGCATCAACTTTTTTGCACTTCATTTCGCACTTCCGTTTCTCCTGATCCTGTCGGACCAGGTAGTATCTCAACCGTTGCAAAGTTGCCGGGCCACGCTGAACAATGATACGCTGGTACTCGAAAACAACCTCATTGCCCGGCGATTCCGCTGGAACAACGGCCAGTTGATTACCCTGAATCTGACCGATAAGAAACGAAAACAAACCTGGGATTGGGTTAGCAAAGACCCCGACTACGCGTTTCCCGGCCATGCAACCCCGTCTGGCAAAGGTGAGCTGGCAACCCGGCAGATCCAGCGTCAGCCCAACCAGACCGATCACCTGGAAGTTAGCGTAACCACCCGGCTCGGCACGCTGGATGTTCGACGGGTGTTCCGGATTTATCCTGACCTGGGTACGCTGAGTTGTACGTTCTACCTACGCGGCAAACCGTCGGACGAGTGGCAACAGGCCGCTGGTCAGGCCGCTGCCGGGCTGGATTTCAAGAACATCGAGTCGCAGGCCGATCTAAACAAACGTACCGCTACCGTGCCGGCGATGGACAGGCTGGCACTGGCGGGTAATCACTGGCGGGCGCGGGCCGTCGAATTTGCCGACATGACCGACCGCAACAATACGCTGGTTACTGAAGTGCCTTACAATCTGTACCGTCAGCCGGGTTTTCTGAAAGGGAACCTGTTGTGGCTGACCGACGGGCTGACCGGTTCTTCTCTGTTCGTGCTGAAAGAATCGCCTGTTTCCGTCATTCAACTGGCCAATCCCGGTTTCGATTTTCTGGTTAAAAATGGCAGCGTTCAAACCGTAGGCGCAGGTATTCTGCCGACAGACCTATCGGAAACGGATTGGGTGAGGGGCTATGGCTATACGCTCGGGCTGGGTGGGGCAACGGAACTGGAAGGGCTGCGCACCTTGCGTAGCTATCAGGATGCCCATCGCCCCCGCCGGGCCGACCGCGACGAAATGATCCTGATGAATACCTGGGGCGACCGCAACAAAGACACAAAGATCAGGGAGCAGTTTATCATTACCGAGTTGCAGAAAGCGGCCCAGCTGGGAATTACCCGGTTTCAGATCGACGATGGCTGGGAATGGGGCAAGTCGGTCAATTCGGCAACGCCGGGCGGCAGCAGCCAGGATATCTGGAAAAATCCGAAGTACTGGACCCCCGATCCTGACCGGTTTCCCAATGGCCTGAAACCCGTTATCGACGCAGCCAAAAAACTGAATATCGAGTTGGGCTTGTGGTTCAGCCCGAGTGTGGATAGCAGTTTTAAGCACTGGGACAACGACGCCCAGACACTTATCGGGCTTTATAAGCAATACGGTATTCGCACGTTCAAAATCGACCTCGTTCAGATCAATGACAAAACCGCCGAAGTGAATTTCCGCAAATTTCTCGATACCGTTCTGGCTGCAACCAACTATGAGGTGATTTTCAATATGGACGTAACGGCGGGTCGGCGCAACGGGTATCATTTCATGAATGAATACGGCAACCTGTTTCTGGAAAACCGCTACACCGACTGGACCAACTATTATCCGTACTGGACGTTGCGTAACCTCTGGAATCTGTCGAAATACGTACCGCCCCAGAACCTCCAAATCGAGTTTCTGAACAAGTGGCGAAATGCCGATAAGTACCCGCCCGGCGACCGTTTTGCCCCGGCCAATTATTCATTCGATTATCTGTTTGCCATTACGATGATGGCCCAGCCGCTGGCCTGGTTTGAGGCCACGGGCTTGCCTGCCGAAGCCTTCCGGACGGCAAAACTCATTCAGACCTACCGGACGAATCAGACCCGGATTCATGCCGGGCACATCCTTCCCATCGGTGACGAACCCAGCGGGAAAGGCTGGACCGGATTTCAGTCGGTTGTGACGGACCAGGACGGTTTTCTGCTGATTTTCCGGGAAGATACGCCCTTCACGAAGGCGGTGATCAGAACGTGGTTGCCAGCGGGCAAACGCGTGAGTCTACAACCGATGGCCGGAGCCGGGAAAGCCGTTGAACAAATCGTAGCCCAAGCGGGTAAATTGTTGATAACCCTGCCTTCTGCCAATAACTTTGCCTTGTACCGGTACACGGTTTTGAAGTAAGGATACAGGTGTGCTAACCAACCGATACGTTTTTTCTACACGACGATGCAACAGGATTGGACAACCATGCGGACGGCCTTTGATCAGCTAGTTCCCCTGCCTGATGGGATTTGGGAAGCGGTTTTGGCCGTTGCACATCCGGCTTTGTATCAAAAAAAGAAAATTCTGCTGGAACCGGGCCAGATTTGCGACCGAATGCTGTTCATCCATCAGGGTGCTATGCGGTCCTATCGCATCCAGGAGGGGCTCGATATTACCTATTTCTTTTTCTTCCCTGATTTATTCGCATTTGCCACGGATTTCGCCAGTTTCAAAACCGACCAGCCGACCCATTATTACCTGGAATGCATCGACGATTGCCGGGTTACGATGTTCCATCGTTCGGATATCTTTGCCTTATATGAACGCTATCCGGAGATGCAGAAATTTGGGCGGTTAATGGCTGAATACGCTTATTTGATGATGGACCGGCGAATGAGCCATTTTCAGTTTCATAATCTGGAAACCCGTTATCTGGCCTTACTACAGGAGGAACCAGCTCTGCTCCAGCGAGTGCCTCAACACCTGATTGCCACCTATCTGGGCGTGACACCTGAGAGCTTAAGCCGAATTAAACAGCAGGTGGTCCGTTAAAAAAAATAGATCCGTTCGCTTCTTATCCTACATCAATGCACCGGTTTTGAGGGCAGACTACTTTTGTATCAGTCATTTACAATTAAACGGATACAGAAAATGAAAACAGCCCAACTTCGAACGTTAACGCGGTGGATTCATCTGCTTGGTGCAGCAGCCATTGGTATTTATGTCTACGCGCCCTGGCATACCATCCGTTGGTTTACCCTACTGATGCAGATCCTGGTGATACCAGCCCTGAGCCTGACTGGCCTTTGGTTGTGGAAAGGGCATTTACTGCGCCGAAAAAAAGATACCCGTTCATTTCCAGTTCACACCTTTCATTCATAGCCCCATGTATCATACCCTTGTCAAAAGACGGGCCCTCCAAAGTTTCGGGCATTTAAATCGGGGAGACTATGAAACGGTACTCAAAAGTATTTCTCCGTCCATCACGCACACTTTCAGTGGACATCATGCATTGGGTGGCACACGTCATAGTATTGGGGCCATGCGCCAGTGGTTCCAGCGCCTGTTCCGGCTTTCCCCGGGGCTGGCTTTCGAAATTCAGAACGTGGCCGTCAGCGGCTGGCCCTGGAACACAACCATCGCCGTGGAGTGGATCGACCGGGCTACCCCCGCCGATGGATCGGACTACGTGAACGAAGGCGTACACGTCATAAAAATGCGTTGGGGCAAAGTTGTTTATTTACATGCCTACCTGGATACTGCCTTGACCGTTGCCATGTGTGAACGGCTGACAGCTTATGGGATGGCAGAAGCAGCAGCCCCGCCCATTGAGGACTGACATTTCGGACAGCGTCAGGTACTTACAGGAATCCTGTTGTAGGGCTCTGTGGCACCTGATTTCTGGCCCTAATTCCGGTTTAAATCTCCCCGATGAATTCCTTCACTCTTCCTGTAAGCAGCGGGCGAAATGCCCATTTGTTTTTTGAACAGTCTCGAAAAGTAGAATGGATCGTCGATGCCCAGTTGAGAGGCTACTTCATTGATGCGTAAATCGCTGAAATGAAGTAGCTGACAAGCTTTTTGGATTCGGAGGTGGTTAAAATACTCCATGGGCGAATAACCGGTGTCCTGCCTGAACTTTCGGGAGAAAAACGAGGTAGACAGGTTGACAAATTGAGCAATATTATCCAGTGTCACCGCGGTCGACAGGTTATTCTGCATATAGAGTATGGCCCTGTTTGTCGGCGTGACGGTGCTGCTGGCATGGATTTCCTTCTGAAAGTTTTCCGGCAAAATAAACGAGGCCAGGAAAAACGGAAGGGTCAGGTTCGCAAACAGCAGGTTCGAGGTACTGTAGCCCTTCAAAAACGTATCGAACATCTGATCGAATAAGGCAATGCGATCATCGGAATACGGCACACGGACGGCCTGCGGGCCCTGGTCACGCTCTTCCATAATCGCACGCACAACGTCGTGACAATGCGTACCACGGAAGTGAAACCAGTAAATCGTCCAGGGATTATCGGCATCTGCACCGTAGGTATGCGGTTTTCCGGGCGAAATGGCGAACACTTCCCCCGCCTGTATGATGATCCGGTTGGTCCCCAGTTGAAGCCATCCCTGCCCATCGGTACAGTACAGCAGAATCACCTGCGAAATACCAGCCGGACGCTGGTAATAGTGGTATAGTGCTTTCGGATAAAAACCCATCCGGGTAATATAGAGACTGCTGATCAGCGGCATCGACAGACATTTTTCGATGGTTTCCTTCGGAACCTCAATGATCCGCTCCCCGGCGAATCCACTGCTTTTTCGGGTTAATGGGCTCATTCAATCAGGCTTAATCGATAAAATGATTCAAAGATAAAATAATCCATGTTTATGCTAAAATACTACATCTGCTTCTTCTTGGAAAAACCGAGTTTTGTTCATGTTAAATGCAATTTAATACCGCCGGTTTATACGCCACCGCTGACATCAAATGGCCTTTTATGACGCAACCTCTTTCCCACCGATTAGTGAATTATCTGAGGTCTGGCCTGGTGCTCGCGGTTTCAGTGGCCGCCACCATTGGGCAGGCGCAAAGCCAGCCGTTTGCCAAATGGACCCGTTCGGAACTGATCCTGAACAACGGAATCGTTCAGCGGACCATCAAACTACCTGCTCCCGACGGCCACTTTCTAACGACGGAGTACAAACCGGTTGCGGGCGGGTTCAAGTACTTTCAGAAAACGAATCCCGACTTTCAATTCGAACTCAACGGGACCGTTTATTCGGGTTCCGGCGACTGGAAACTGGTCGCGGTTCAGCAAATGGCCGACACCAAACAGGGCAACGGAGCGGCTGTGACGCTGCAAAGCAGCGATGGAAAAGTGGAACTGACGATAAACTTTTTACTCTATCCCAACCTGCCGGTTATCCGCAAAAGCCTGCGGGTTAAAAACCTCAGCAGGGAGCCCGTTCGTCTGGAGTCGATCGATATCGAGAAGTTGGTCGTAACCAATTACAATGCCACTACGTTTAGCTGGATTTGCCACGACTATGGCCGAAGACGCTCAATCGGCCCTTACGACGGCAATTTTCAGGATGCCTTGCTGACGGTTCATAACAGCGACTGGCAGCAGGGAATTGTGATCGGAAATGAGGCTGCCGGTGTCGTTAAACATACGTCGGTTTTTTGGGATGAACCTGTCATTCTCAGCGGACTGACACACCGAAACGCGCGCTTCCCCTTTCGGAAATACCTGGCGGCAGATGAGTCGTTTACGACCCCACAGGTTTTCACGATGGTGTATAACGACCACAAAGATCCGGACGAAATATTGAATACGGCAGTTCCGGATTTTGTGCGGAAACACATGGGCATACGCCTTTCTGAGCTAAAGCAGAAACCCACCTTTGTTTATAATACCTGGGTTCCGTTCCGCAAGGAGATTGATGAGAAGCTGGTCATGGAACTGGCTAAAGCGGCAGCGGATGCCGGTATGAAAGAGTTTATCATCGATGATGGCTGGGCCGACAATTATGGCGACTGGATTATCGACAGGAAGAAATTTCCGAATGGCCTGAAACCGGTATTCGATTACATCAAATCACTGGGGATGAAGCCGGGCCTGTGGGTTAGCGTGGGCAGTGCCTCCCCGGATAGTAAAGTCTACCAGGCACACCCGGACTGGTTTGTTCTGGACGAAAACCAGCAACCGGCCAATCTGCACGAAGATGACCTGAAAATGCGCACCGCCTGCTTTGGTACCGAATGGCGTGGCTACATCAGGGACATCTTGCTAAAGCTGGCGCTGGAGTACGGCCTGGAATACTTAAAACTGGATTTTACGGTCGTAACCAGTACGTACCGGTTCGGAAACAAGGTAACGGGCTGTTATGCCAACCACCATAAAGGGCATAAAGACCACCACGAATCGTTATCCGCCAATTATGAAGAGGTCTGGAAACTGTTTGACGAATTGCATGCTGCGAAGCCCGGGCTGTTTATCGACTGTACATTCGAAACAATGGGCGGTTTGCAGTTGATTGACTACGCCATGCTGAAACATGCCGAAGGCGACTGGCTGTCGAATTTCTATGGTCCACCCGATGCCAATGTGGATCTGCGGGTCAGAAATATGGCCTGGTGGCGTTCTCCGGCCATGCCCGCCACGGCGCTGGTCATCGGCAATCCGGAAATGCAGGATGCGGGTTGGGAAATGCACATCAAATCATTGGCCGGTGCCTTGCCCATCATGCTGGGCGATCCCCGAAAATTAGCCCCGGCTGACCTGAAAAAATACAGAAACTACGCCGATTGGCTGCAACGGATGGAAAACAAGTACCAGATTATGAGCTATCGGCAGGATCTTCCCGGTTTTGGCGAACCCATGAACGGTATGTGGGACGGTTTCCAGCGAATCAATACGGAGACGAAAGCGGGCGGCATCATTGGCGTATTCCGGCACGGCGCAACGGAGCAGAGTCGGCAGGTTACCGTCCGGTATCTTGATCCGGCCAAACGCTATCAGATCAAATCCATAGATGGGAACGTGGTTTCGTCTTTAACCGGGCAGGCCCTCCAAACGACAGGCTTTACCGTCAGTCTGACCGGGTCGTATTCCGGAGAACTTTTTGAAATTACTACGAACTGAGAAAAACCTAAATCATCAATCACTATGACAAACAAAGCCTTAACACCGGATCAGATTCGGCAGTACAATCAGGATGGCTACCTGATTGTTACCGGTTTTTTGAACGCCGACGAAGTGGCAAAGCTTTACCACGTAGCCATTGAAGATCGTGCGATCAGCAAGCATGCCATCAATATCAACGATAGCTCGGGCAAACGCAGCAAACTGTCGCTCTGGTACAAACCCGGCGATGATGTGTATGGGTTGCTCACCCGGAGCAAACAGCTCGTCGATTCCGTTGATTCGTTGCTGGATAATCGGGGTTCCCCGGTTTGTCATTTTCATTCAAAACTGATGCAAAAAGAACCCCGGGTGGGCGGTGCCTGGGAGTGGCATCAGGATTACGGCTATTGGTATAAAAACGAATTTCTGTTGCCCGATCAGATGATGTCCGTGATGGTTGCCATCACGGATGCGAATCAGGAAAATGGCTGTTTGCAGGTGATCAAAGGATCGCACAAAATGGGGCGCGTCGAGCACGGTTTCGCGGGCGAGCAGGTAGGTGCCTCCCAACGCTACGTCGATCTGGCGCTGGAAACGATGGATCGGGTTTTTGTGGAGTTGAAAGCGGGTGACGTGCTGTTTTTCCACAGCAACATTCTCCACCGATCCGAAGCCAATTTGTCGGATAAGCCACGCTGGTCGATGATTTCGTGTTACAACCGCCA
The DNA here is from genome assembly GCF_003858645.1 of Larkinella knui. Taxonomy (GTDB): domain Bacteria; phylum Bacteroidota; class Bacteroidia; order Cytophagales; family Spirosomataceae; genus Larkinella; species Larkinella knui. Next base: position 559,413 of record NZ_RQJP01000003.1, read on the forward strand.
GTCCAACATGGGCTACAACGAATCGTCGTCTTCGTCGGCGAGCATCACCCCCATCGCTGTGGTGCCCAACGAAGCCTTGCTAACCTGGGATGCAACCGGTCTGGTTGAAGAAGGTGCCGGTTTCCTGCGTAAAGAAGCGGACGTATCGCTGAAATAACCCGACGGTCATTGCATCGTTGATGACCTTTCTAAACCTTTACCGATCCGATCATGGCAGTTAGTATTCACGCCCAACCCGAAGTCAGCGGGGTCGATGCAGCGGTCAACCCCCGTTATGTCTATCTCATCAGTGCGATTGCGGCCTTAGGTGGCGTTTTGTTTGGTTTCGATTTGGTGATCATCTCCGGCACCGTCCCTTTTTTTACCCGCTATTTTCAACTGGATGAATTTGAGACGGGCTGGGCCGTAGGCTGCATCAATCTGGGGGCAGCTATGGGGGCCTTGATGGGGGGCCGACTGAGCGATACGCTGGGCCGAAAAAAGCTGCTGATGGGGTGCGCGGTGCTGTTCGCCCTGACGGGTGCGGGTACGGGCTGGGCCGGTAGCTTCCCTTTGTTTATTGCGTTTAGAATGTTGAGCGGGGTGGCCGTGGGCGCTGCAGCTTTGGTATGCCCGATGTATGTAGCCGAAATTTCGCCCGCGCCCATGCGGGGGCGCATGGTGTCTTTCTACCAACTCTCGATTGTGGCTGGTATTCTGCTGGCTTATCTGTCCAATTACCTGCTCCTGAATACCGGCTTAAACAACTGGCGGTGGATGTTCTCTTCCCAGTCGGGGCCTTCGCTGTTGTTCTTCCTGGGCCTGTTTTTTGTCGCTGAAAGTCCGCGGTGGCTCATCCGAAAACACCGCATCGACGAAGCTGAGGCCATTTTAACCCGCATTGGTGGCCCAAAGTACGCCACTGCCGAAGCCTCGCAGATCAAGGCCAGTTTTTCGCAGGAAACCCGCGAATCGGTCAGCGATCTGTTTCGGAAAGACCTGTGGCCCATCGTCTTTATTGGCATCGTGGTAGCGGTTTTCTCGCAGGCTGTCGGGCAGAATTCCCTGTTTTCTTACGCTCCGGAATTGTTCAGACAGGCGGGTATGGCGCAGGATTCGGCCTTTTTGCAATCGATTATTATCGGCGTGATCAACTTCATTTTTACGTTCATCGCCATCGGTACAATTGATAAAATTGGGCGAAAGAAATTGCTGCAGTACGGATCGATTTTACTTGGTTTGGACGCCCTCGCCTTATCGGCCCCATTTTACTGGCACTTACCGGGTGCCTGGGTACTGGTTTTCGTGCTGGCCTTCATCGCCATTTATTCGGCAACCTTAGGACCCGTTACCTGGGTTTGTCTCTCGGAAATTTTTCCGAACCACATTCGGGGCAATGCCCTGGCGCTGGCAACACTGGCGCTTTGGATTACCAACTTCTTCACCACGGCCTCTTTTCCAGTCATGAAACAGTACTGGGGATTGCCGTTAACGTTTGGTTTTCACGCCGTTTTGTGTTTTGCCTACTTTCTGTTTATTTGGGGGCGAATTCCGGAAACGAAAGGGAAATCACTGGAAGAGATCGAAAAAGAGTTGACTCAGCACTAATTATCTGCATGAACTCCCCACTCACTCCTGCCGAACACACGCTTCTTTGGAATGACTTTCGGAACGGAAGCCAGGCTGCTTTTTCCCAACTGTATGAGTTGTTTTCGGCCGACCTGTATCGGTATGGGTATAACCTGATCCGAAACCGGCAACTGGTGGAAGACGGTCTGCACGAACTATTCCTTCATTTACACGAAAAACGCCATCGGCTGGGCCCAACCGACAACATCCGATTCTACCTGTACCGGGCCTTACGACGTCGGCTTTTAGATACCGTTACCCGATTGAACAAGCTGGATTCCGACGATTACCTGTTTAATCAGGCCGAATTTTTGATTAAGCCGTATGAGCAGACGCTGGTTGAAGAACAATTGATCGAGCAGCAAAAACTGTTGGTCATTGCTCAATTGAATAAATTACCCAAACGCCAGAAAGAGATTTTATACCTGATCTATATGAAAGGGTTAACGTATCAGCAGGCGGCCGAAATAATGGAGATTACCATAAAAAGCGTTTACAATACCGTTAATGTTGCCTTGACGACCCTGAGAGCCCATGTGCGTACATCGTTTGATCAGGGTGGCGCGTTGTGGAGCCTGACGATAGGCCTTCTGATTTACTTTACAAAGATTTTATTGGGATAACGCCGGGAAAAAATACATTGTAGGCTGTTTAACGAGTACGACTATGATACCTATACGATGCCGAATCCCGCTTTTACCGTAGAAGACTTTTGCAAAGACCCTACATTCATTCGCTGGGTATTGACCCCCACCGACGAGTCGAACCGGTTTTGGCAAACCTTTATGGCCGATCATCCCCATAAAGTACCCGATATTCAGCTTGCAATCGAGTACATTAAAACAATTCAGTTTAGCGAAACCGACCCTTCTCCGGCAGACCTCGCCCAGTTAAAGCAACGAATCTGGAATGATATCGAAAACCCGGTGCACCCTCCCTACCGCCGTACGGAATTTCGACCGGACTCCCCGGTCCGGAAGACAGCCTGGTATCAGCGACCCTATTGGGTTGCGGCTGCAGCCATCGTGCTGATCCTGTCGTTGGGTATTGGCTGGTGGGCCTATAATTCAACTACCGGGTTGACCTACCAGACGGCTTACGGGAAGATTCAGGAAATAAAATTAGCCGATGGGTCACTCGTGACGCTCAATGCCAACTCGTCACTGAAAGTGGCCGATAACATGGGCGATCGGGCGATTCGGGAAGTGTGGTTGCGTGGTGAAGCTTATTTTGACATTGCGAAACGAAAGGGTTCAAAATTTATCGTTCACACCCCCGAAGCCCAGGTCGAGGTGTTGGGTACGGAATTTAATGTGAACACCCGACGGGAGCAGACGAATGTGGTTTTACACGAGGGGAAAGTGCAGTTAAGCACGGAAAACCAGTCGTCGCTGGTGATGAAGCCTGGCGACATGGCCATTGTTTCTCCCAAAAATCAACAGATTCAATTGAAACGGGTGCAGCCTGAGCTTTATGACGCCTGGAAAAAATCATACCTCATTCTGGATGGAAAAAGTCTCCCGGAGATCATTGCCAGTCTGGAAGACACATTCGGCGTAACGATCAAACTGGCTGATGGGAAATTGGCCGAAAAGACCCTGACCGGAAAGCTTCGGACCGAAGTAGCCGAAGACTGTATCGACAATCTGGCCATTATTCTGGACGCCGAGGTTATAAAAACAGGTGATACCTACCTGTTTGAGTAGCTAAAATTAGGGTTAGCTTACTGGGCCCCCTGAGCGATCCAAACGCTCAGGGGGCTTTTTTTATGTTCATAAGCGTCTATTCCGGGCGATCACCCCTGCGCTACGATGGTGTTCACTTCTGATAAAAAGATTTAAAAATTAACAGAAAATAATGATAGAAAAGACGGGAAAAGCGGCATTACCGTCTGTTTGACTATCATCTACGGCATACCAACCAACGACCTTTTTAACTTATGAAAAGACGTATACTCTTTTTTGCAACCTTGTGGTTATCCTGTTTATGCGGGACTCAGGAGGGAGTTGCCCAACAGACCTTTGCCTCGGTGCCGAGAGCTGCTGAAGGCATACGGGTACAGGGTACTAGCACGAGTATAATCGCACTGCTTAAAAAACTCGAGCTAGCCCATCGAACCAGTTTCGTGTACCAGAGAGAATTACTGGAAAACAAGACTTTTTCGGGAACTATCAATGAAAACGATAAATTAGAACACGTCCTCGATCGTGTATTGACGCCCGCAAATCTGCGTTTTCGTAAACTGAAAGGCGGTGGCTATACCATCCTGCCCCGCAAATCTTCCAGAAGCCTGCCCGCAGAAACTGACTTGTTAAAAACATCAGGCACCCAGTCAGTCGAACCGGAAGCGGATCGGGTGCTGGCTCAGGATTTACTGGCCTCAAGAGCCGATTTACAGGCCACATCCGTTGAAAAACCGGCTGATATAGTTGTGAAAGGGCGAGTAACCGACAGCGAAAAAGGGGAACCCATTCCCGGCGCCAGCATTGTGCTCAAAGGGGCAACCCGGGGTACAACGACGGATGCCACTGGCTCGTATTCGCTTTCCGTACCGAATCAAAATGCCGTTTTAGTCTTCAGCTTCGTCGGGTTTGAAAAACAGGAACTTACGGTCGGAAACCGCACGCAGATAAACGTGGTGCTAAAAAATGACCTGAACGAACTGAATGAGGTGGTTGTCGTGGGCTTTGGCACCCAGAAAAAGATCAATGCTACGGGTGCCATTTCAACCATTGGCACGAAAGAACTGGTCCAATCGCCGGTAGCCAATATCAGCAACTCGCTGGTGGGCCGCATGCCGGGCCTGTTTGCCACACAATCCGGTGGCGAACCGGGAAATGATGCATCGAAACTTAGAATCAGAGGGGTTGGGACGTTTTCGGGAAGCACCGACCCCCTCACGCTGGTCGACGGTATACAGGTCGATAATTACAACAACATCGATCCCAATGAGATCGAATCGGTGACGATCCTGAAAGATGCTTCATCGACGGCGGTTTATGGCATTCGGGGTGCCAACGGTGTCCTGATCATTACGACCAAACGGGGCAAGGTTGGGCCACCCAAAGTGAGTTACACCTTTAACCAGGGGTTCAACTCGTTTACCGACCTGCGGCAAATGATGAACAGTGGCGACTATGCCACGCATTTCAATGAAGCCCTGAAAGCAGATTCCTATGTTACGGGTGCCACGTATGTGCCCAGATACACCGACCAGGATATTGAACTCTATCGGAATGGGCAGGACCCGGTTTTCCACCCCAACGTGAACTGGTTTGAAGAGATGTTCAGGAAAGTGTCAAAACAGTCCCAGCATAATATCAACATCAGTGGGGGGCAGAACAAGGTACGGTATTTTGTTTCGGCGGGCTACTTCAGACAGGAGGGCTTGTTCAAAGACACCAAAGATGTGGTCGACGCGTTTTCGCCACAGTCCCTTTTTCAACGCTATAACATTCGGTCTAATTTTAATTTCGACGTAACCAGCCGTTTACGGATGACGCTCGACCTGTCGTCGCAGACGGAGGTGAGAAGCGGCAACAATGGCAGCAGTACCGAGCGGGTTGTTGGCGATATTGCCCGGGCCAGCCCATTGAGTACGCCCGGTGTCGTGGATGGAAAAGTGGTCAATATTCTTACGGGCGCACAAAATAACCCCTACGTCAGTCTGTTGTATCCGAACCTGGCCGGTGGGCTCAAACGGTCTTACCGGAATTACCTGAATGGTAATTTTCGGATGGATTACGACCTCGGCTCCTGGATCAAAGGACTGTCTGTTCACGGAAACGTGGCCATGCAAACTTACAATGACCAGCAGATCGTCAACACCAAAACCCTGATCACGTATTTAGCGGTAAGGCTTCCCGACGGTTCTATCAACTATGTGCCGTCTACGACCGAAGCGCAGTTTGGTTTCAGCCAGACAGGAACCTTCAACCGACGCATTACGGCCGAAGCCGGTATTGATTACAAACGAAGTTTCGGGGTCCATAATCTAACGGGCTTATTACTGTATAATCAGCAAAAAACGTTTGATCCCTCACTGGCTTTTCTGGTGCCGAAAGGTTACCAGAGCTATGTCGGTCGGGCGACGTACGATTATAACGGCCGTTACCTGGCCGAAATAAACGTAGGCTATAATGGGACAGAGAATTTCGCTCCCGGCAAACGTTTCGGCCTTTTTCCCGCCTATTCGCTGGGTTGGGTTGCGTCTCAGGAATCGTTTTTTCCGAAGTCGGGATTCGTCACCTTCCTCAAGGTCAGGGGCTCTTATGGCGAAGTTGGTAACGACAACATTGGCGGAACCCGTTTCCTGTACCGGGAAACCAGCTACTCATCGGTGGCCAATATGTATTATTTCGGAAATGTGGGTTCAACATTTAGTGGCTTTCCGGGCATCCGGGAAGGAGCCACCGGCAATCCGAACGTAACCTGGGAGCGGGCTGTCAAGCAGAATCTGGGCCTGGAGCTGTCGCTGTGGAAAGATAAAATCAAATTTACGGGCGACGTATTCAGCGAAAAACGCAGCGATATTCTGGCAACACCCCAAACCATTTCGTCCATCGTAGGCCTGTCGCAGCCCGCCAGCAACCTGGGCAAAATGCAGAACAGAGGGTATGAGGCCGATATAACGTATATGGATCGGATTGGAAATTTTGGCTACCGCATTTCGGGTAATTTTAGTTTCGCCCGCAACAAGGTCCTTTTCAGGGATGAGGTTCCCAATCAGTACGCTTACCAAAACCGTACGGGTCAACGGTTAGGGCAAAATTTCGGACTGATTGCCGAAGGTCTTTTCAACACCCGGGAAGAGATCGATGCCCCCGGTCGGCCCGTGTATTCCTATTCAAATAACCGAATTCAACCGGGCGACATCCGATACAAAGATTACAACGGGGATGGTATCATCAACAACTTTGATGCGGTTCCGATCGGCTATTCCAATTTGCCGGAAAAAACATTTGGGGCATCTATAGGGCTCAATTACAAAGGGTTCGATTTCTCCATCCTGTTTCAGGGCGTCGGTAACGTGTCGCATTATTACACCCGTTTCCAGCGCGGTACGGGTTACGGAGCGGCCCCGCCCGAAGGGTCACCGAGCTACCTGAACGAAAGCTGGACCCAGGAACGGTATGACGCCGGCTTACCCATCCGGTTTCCCCGTTTTTCGGTGAACAGCAGTCCAAACAATGAGGGATCCTCCTACTGGCTGGCAGATGCCAGCTATCTGCGGATAAAAAATGCAGAAATAGGCTACCGGCTTAGCGACGTACTCGTCAAGAAGCTGGGCATCAGTTCATGCCGCATTTATGTGAACGCCAACAACCTCTTTACCTGGAAAAATATGTATCCGGGAATTGACCCGGAAAATACCGCCACTGGAGACACCAATACGGAGCCTTACCCACTGGTCCGTACCATCAACACCGGGATAAACCTTAGCTTCTAATGACCGCCGATATGAAAAAGATCGTATCCTTCACTACGGTACTCTTCTGCAGCCTTTTTACAACCGCCTGTAACAAAGACTTTTTGGATAAAGCGCCCGGCGTGGATCTGACAGAAGACAATACTTTTCTGAACAAAGCCAATCTGGAGACCTTCATCACGACGATTTATCGCTATGGTGTTCATTCCAATTTCCGTTATCGGGTCCAGGGCGACGCAGTTACCTCTCCTGACCGAAACTACATTCCCTTCTCGGGCGTAAACGCCACCGACTGTATTCACCCCAGCTCCAGCATCAGCGACGAAGGCGATGCCTCGGAGGCCGCCTTTGTGAACAATAACCGCTGGAATGAAGGCACGGTGCTACCATCTACGATCGTGAATGTTGAAGACTTTCGGTATTATATTCGGTGGATCGCTTTGCGTCAGATCAATCTTGTGCTGGAACGAATCGACGAAGTGCCCGATGCCGATGAGGTCTACAAAAAACAGGTTATGGCTGAGGTCAGGACCCTGCGCGCCCTGAATTATCTGGAAATGCTCAAACGATATGGGGGCGTTCCTATTGTCGACAAGGTGTATGACGCCGGCCAGAAAGTGGATGTTCCCAGAAGTTCCTTCAGGGATTGCGTCAACTTTATCGTAAAAGATATTGATGAATCGGTTCCCAATCTTCCAGCGGCTTATTCGGCTTCTCAAACCGGCCGAGTCACGGGCCTGGTCGCTTTGGCCATCAAATCGGAAGTGTTGCTGTATGCCGCCAGTCCGCAGTACAATACCGCAACACCCGTGTTGGGGATGACCAATGCGGCCGATAATGCCCTGATTTGCTATGGCAATTATGACCCAAACCGTTGGCAGTTAGCCGCCGATGCGGCTAAAGCAGCGCTCGACTATGCCCTGGCGAATGGCTATGAACTCATTGATGAGCCGGCGAATCGGAATCCAAAAGAACTGGATAATGGCACCGTAGGGCCGCTGGGCAATTACCGGGTATCCTGGGAAACCAACAACAATAAAGAACTGATATTCATGTATCAGGGTGGCGCGAACAATACGAATGCCATTACGAATATTGGCAATGCGCCCCTGACCTTCTGGAACGCATCCTGCTTTGGGTCCTTCTGGAGTGGGATTAGTGTGCCACTGAATTTTGTGAAGAAATACGAGAAACTCGACGGTACTCCCCAGACCTGGGACGCTGCCGGCGGAACCGACTTGCTGGCAAAATATGCGGAGCTGGACCCCCGCTTCAAGCAGTCGGTGATCTATACGAACGGGTATTATACAGCCCGCGATCCGATTGCCCAGATCTACAGCGGTGGCAAAGATTATGTGAACTGCAAGGGCGGTTTCTGGCTGCGGAAGTACATCCCCCGGAATGCGACCAGTGCCAATTTTGTGATGAACGATGTGCTGTTTCGGGTCAACGAATTGTACCTCAATTACGCCGAAGCCTTGAATGAAGCAGCAGGGCCGGTGCCGGCCGCTTATGACGCCGTCAATGCCATTCGCACCCGCTCGGGCATGCCGAATCTGCCGCAGGGACTCACCAGGGAGCAATTCAGACAGCGCGTGCGCAACGAGATCGCCATCGAAATGCTCAATGACGATCACCGGTTTTGGGATGTCAAACGCTGGTTGATTGCCGAAGAAGAGGGCGTAATGAAGGGAAATATGGAAGGGTTGCAGATTACCCGGACCGGTACCGCACCTAACTATAAATATGCCTGGAAGCCGTACACCTTTGAAACGAGGACATTCAATAAAAATATGTACCTGCATCCTTTCCCACTGACTGAAGTACTGAAAGGAAATTTAGTCCAGAACCCCGGTTGGTAAGCGTGGAATTTGCCGCTGGGCGGCATCCCGCATACTCCTCCCATTTCTAACCAATTTCCTTCGCTGCCATGAAACGACACTATACCTTAACCATTTTTCCTATCTTACTTTTAACCCTGCTCCTGCGTAAAAACGGACAGGCGCAAGAAAGAAGCGGTCAAGAGTATGCCCTGGATACCGTTGCCGTTCTGCCCAGGTCGACCGTTAAAAATATCGGATTTGGCACCCAGCCTGGGCAACGAATCACGAGCGCCATTTCAACCGTATACGGGGCTGATCTGGAAAAAAACTTTACCCTGAATCTCGGCAACACCCTCTATGGACGCCTGGCCGGTTTATCGGTTACACAGGGCGGATCGGAGCCGGGGCTTTCTACCCCCGGACTCTTTGTGCGGGGCCTAAACACGTTCGGTGCCGCCGGCAATTCCCCGCTGCTGGTGATCGATGGCTACATCAGCAATGGTGCCGGTACGTCGAATGCCTTTATGCAACTGGTACCCGAAGAAATTGAAACCATTACGGTTTTGAAAGATGCATCGGCAACGGCCATCTACGGTGCCCGGGGAGCCAATGGTGTGGTGTTGGTAACGACCAAAACCGGTCAGGAAGGGCCATTGAGAATTTCGTTTTCTACCAAACAGGGTTTCAATCAGGCGCAATACCTGCCGAAGTTTTTAAACGCCTATCAGTATGGCGTGTTGTATAACGAAGCACTGGCAAACGATGGGTTACCCGCCCGCTATACGAATGCCGACCTGGAAGCCTACCGGACGGGCAGTGATCCTGTTTTCCATCCGGATGTAAATTGGTACGATCAGGTATTGAGGCCCGCGGCACCCGTCTCCAGTTACAACCTGACGTTTGGTGGGGGCGATAAATTCGTCCGGTACTTTGTCACGCTGAATGCGATAAAGAGCCAGGGGCTTTTCAAAAAATTCGGCGATAGGAATGATGAAAGCGCCAATTCAAACTACTCCAAATATAATTTTCGGACAAATCTGGATGTAAACCTCACGAATCGGCTGTCTGCTGAATTTAAGATTGCCGGTTCATTCGAACAGACCAACAACCCGAATAACTATACAACGGGCTCTACCTTTAATTTACTGGCCCAACTCCCTCCCAATGCCTTTCCGGTGTATAACCCTGACGGGAGTTATGGGGGAAATGCGTTATACGCCAATCCGGTGGCCAATCTGCTGTCGACGGGATTTTATACCAACAACTCCCGTACGGTTTTGTCGTCGTTAAAACTGACCGAGCAACTGGATGGACTGGTGAAAGGGCTGAGCGCTTCCGTTGCCGTTTCGATCAATAATTATTTTGAGTCAGGGTCCCGAAAATCCAAGCAATACCCCCGTTATTCTATTTCAAAAGGCGCGGCTGGCGACACCATTTACAGCCCTGCCGTCGGGCAGTTAACCTCCCTGGCCGGTTCGGAGGAAACGCTGGATCAATACCGGAATCTGATCGTTCAGGCTTTTCTGAATTATAAACGAACCGTTGGCAAAAGTGACCTCTCGGCGATGCTGATGTTCAATACCGATAATGTGACGGTTTTTGGTCCGGCTTCCGACCCTACCACGCCGACGGCCAACTCCACAGACCCTTATAAGCACAACGGTGGAGCTGGTCGATTTACCTATGCCTACGCGAACAAATACATAGCTGAATTCTCGGCGGGGTATATGGGGAGCGAGCTTTTTGCGCCCGGCAAACGGTACGGATTTTTCCCGGCCGCTTCGCTGGGCTGGGTGCTGTCCGGCGAAAAATTCCTGACCAATCATAAAGCGATCAATTTTTTAAAACTGAGGGGTTCCTACGGCCTTGTCGGAAACGACAACATTGTGTCACAGGGTTTGTCGAGTCGCTATGCCTATACCGCGACATTTGGCGGTGGAGGCTACTTTTTTGGAACGGGTAATACACCCGTTGGCGGATTAGCCGAAAATGCCATTGCCAACCCCAACGTTACCTGGGAAAAAGAAAAATCACTCAATGTCGGCGTCGACGCTACGCTCTTTAAGCACTTCGATCTTTCGTTTGATTATTTCAACCGCGACCGTTACGACATTATGGTGGCTTCGGCCAGCACGACACCTTTGTTTGCCGGGATTGTTACCCCGAACCTGAACAACGGTAAAGCAACCAATACAGGGTTTGATTTAGCGCTGCGGTATACTACCACCCAGAAAAAGAACCTGCACTTCTTTGTCGAGAGTAATCTGTCCTACTTCAAAAATAAAGTGGTTTTTAATGCCGAGGCTGTTCAGTTAAACACCCGGTTATATGCTACAGGGGCCGCCATTGGTCAGCCGTTTGGTCTCAAAGCCATTGGTTTTTACAGCCTGGAAGACATCGCCCGGCGACAGATCGACCCAGGAAGTGTTCCCGGCGTGTTAAGTGAGGTCATAAAAGCCGGTGATATTAAATACCAGGATGTTGGCGGACCCGACGGCAAACCTGATGGCATTATTGATGCCAATGACCGAATGCCTATCGGTAACCCGGGCTTGCCAACCCTGTCGCTTGGCGTGCACACCGGTTTCCGCTACAAAGGGTTTGATGCGGATCTGGTCTTTCAGGCGGTTTCGGGCAACACGGTGTATTTAGGTGGCAATTATTTTCAGGCGTTTCAGGGTAACGGTCAGGTCGCTCCCATTGCCCTCACCCGCTGGACCCCGGAAACGGCAGCCACGGCCGACTATCCACGGCTGTCGTCGAAGGATAACCTGAACAATTATCAGTTTTCCAGTTTCTGGCAGCGCGATGGCCGTTTCGTCAAGTTACGCAGTGCCGAAATCGGCTATTCGCTCCCGGCGGGCTTAGCGGATAAAATTCGACTCAAAACCGTCCGGTTCTTTGTCAATGGCACAAACCTGTTCTCGCTCGACCGGATTCCCTACGGCGACCCCGAATCCCTAACCGGTTATCCGGTGATCAGGACCCTTACGCTGGGCCTGAAAGTCCAGTTGTAATTCATCCAAAACGAAGCTGACTTATGAAAAAATATACCTATATCCTAACCGTTTTGGCTGCGCTGGCGATGAGTGCCTGCCAGGACCTTGACCGTGAATTTGTAACCACAATTGGGCAAAAGGAAATTGAACAGTCATTCGGAAATGTCCAGTCTTTACTGAATGCCATTTACGCGGATATCCCCGATGGCACCCTGTATATTGGGGGTGCCGCCATGATGGCTTCGGCGACGGATGAAGCCGAATTTACGGCCGAAACAAATCCAATCCAGAGTTTCAATACCGGTAGTTGGAATGCCGTCAATAACCCCGACCTGGTTTGGGGCACCTATTATCGCAGTATTCGAAAAGTAAATCAGTTTCTGGCCTCCACGGGAAAAATCAACCTCGACCCCTGGAAACTCGACCCGTCAGCTTCAGCCCAGCAGGTTTATCAGACAAATCTGGCGGCTATAAAGCGGTGGACCTACGAAGCCCGATTCCTGCGGGCTTATTATTACTTTGAGCTGGTGAAACGCTACGGGGGCGTGCCGCTCATCAACAGAGCCCTGTCGCTGGACGAAGATTTCTCAAAAATGCAGCGCAACAGCCTCAACGAATGCCTCCAGTTTATCACGGCGGAGTGTGATTCGGCAGCGGCCCAATTGCCCCTCAATGCATCGACCTTTCCCTATGTGGCCGCCACCGATTTGGGGCGGGTAACGAAACTCACGGCGCTGTCGCTCAAGAGCCGGGTTCTGTTGTATGCCGCCAGTGATTTATTCAACACCCCCGGCTGGGCAGGCGGGTATGGCAAGCCGGAGCTGATTTCGGTATCAGGGGGTGACCGAATGAGCCGCTGGAAAGCCGCTTCCGATGCCGCCAAAGCCGTCATCGATGCGGCTGCCTTACCGACGCTGGGGGCTTATAAATCGCTGTTCAATACGTTCAACAATGCCGAAATCATCTTTTCCCGGAGTAATGCGGCCAGTAATCAGTTTGAAAGAAATAACTCACCCATTGGCTTCAATTTAGGGCAAAGCGGCAATACGCCTTCGCAGGATTTAGTGGATGCCTACGAGGTGAAAGTCAGTGCGACCACGGCGGCTAAATTCGACTGGAACAACCCGGCCATGGCCGCTGACCCCTACGCCAACCGCGACCCTCGTTTGGGATTTACCATTGTAGTCAATAACACGCCATTCGGTACACCAGCCCGAAATGTGCAGTTGTGGACGGGCGGACTTGACGCCAAACCAATTCCGTTTGCTTCCAAAACCGGTTATTATCTCCGAAAATACCAGATTGAGAGCCTGAACCTGATCAATGGCAATACCGGGGTACACAGTTGGATTCTGTTTCGGTATCCCGAAATTTACCTCAACTACGCCGAAGCACTGAACGAATGGAGCCCGGGCAATGCCGATATCAAGGCCTATTATGACCGGGTCAGAAGCCGGACCGGCGTCACCATGCCCCTCTTGCCAACCGGCCTGTCGCAGGCCGACGTGCGGGAAAAAATACGGAATGAACGACGGGTGGAATTTGCTTTTGAAGACCACCGTTTCTGGGACGTCCGCCGATGGATGCAGGGCCCCACGTATTTCAATACGCCACTACGCGGAGTCGACATCACCAGGAACGCTGATGCGACGTTCAGCTACAAGCCCGTTCCCGTTGAAGACCGGGTATTTACCCCGAAAATGTATCTGTATCCCATTCCGCAGAGCGATATAAATATTGCAGGGGGATTGGCACAAAACCCACTTTGGTAAGCATACAGTCATAGATTCTTTGCCATCATAGGACTAAAAACGAAACTCACGATGATGAAAACTCTCCTTTTCGCTGAATTGCCCCGTATTTTCCAGGTGGCCAGCGGGTTGGCCTACAATCGGTTGCCCCTATTTTTCATCCACAAAAAACGCCTGCTTTTCGGTTTGTTTTTCCTGACGCTGCCAGGGCTGGCTCATTCCCAGTCCCTTTCGGTGAGCATGACTTACCCGGCGTTCCGGTCTTCCTTTATCACCGGAACGCCAGTGAACATTCAGGCAACTGCCACGGCTCCTGCCGGTGAAACTGTGGCTAAAGTTGAGTTTTTCCTGGCTACGTTCGCAACGGGGCCCAAAACGACCACCAAACTTGGCGAAGATCTGACGGCTCCTTTTTCCTACACCTGGACCATTCCGGCGGGTCAGATTTCGTACAACGAACTGAGTGTGAAAGTGACCAGTTCATCGGGTGCCACGGCGGTTCAGGGCGGAACCGGCTATATCCGTGTCGACGTGTATCCGCCTGATCACAACGGTGGCAAAAAATACTATGTTCAGGCCAGCGCATCGGCAGGCAATACGGCCGGAACGCTGGTGGCCCCTTTCAACACCATTCAGAAAGCGGTGGACGTAGCCACACCCGGCGACAGTATTTTTGTGATGGCAGGAACCTATACCAATACCGGAACGGGTGATGTTGCTACTATCCGGCGCACCGGAACGGCCGATCATTGGATTGCCTTTACCAATTACCAGAACGACAGACCTAAATTGTCGTTCTCGGGCTGGCAGGGATTTAACCTGGTTCCCGGATCGGCCTACATCAGCATACAGGGCTTTGAGATCGAAGGGAATAATAAAAACGTAACGCTGGCAGAGGCCCAGCAACAACCCGGTGCCTGTGAGGGGCCCAACCCAACCGCAACGGGATCGGCATTGGCTAAGTTCAATGGAAACGGCATCTCCATCAGTGGTCGTACGGGCGGCAATCTGCGTCCGCACCACATCGTCATTGCCAATAACAGTGTTCACGATTGTGGCGGAGGAGGAATCTCGGCCATCGAAAGCGATTACATTACGATTGAGAACAATACGGTCTACAATACTTCCTGGTACACGATTTTTGGCACCAGCGGCATCAGTATACTCAATAGCTGGAACTACGATACCAATTCCGGGGTACCCCGAACCATCATCCGTAATAATCGCTGCTACGATAACCGGCTGTTTATCAAATGGAACAACAACGGGTTGTGCAAGATCACCGATGGGAACGGTATCATTCTCGATAATAACAACGACCGGTTTGGTGCAAACCCACTGGGGGCGTATACCGGCCAGTTTCTGCTGGAAAACAACGTTGCTTACCGGAATGGCGGTCGGGGTATCAACCTCAATTATAGCAATAATGTGACGTTGCTCAACAACACCTGTTACCAGAATGCGGCCAGTCCTGAAATCGAGTCGGATTTTACGATGCGCTACGCCGACAATACCCGCTTTTATAACAACATCTTTTATGGGCGGCCGGATAAACCGCTTACCCTGGTGGTAAACTCACTCAATCTTCAGCAGAACAACAACCTTTCGTTTGGTGGTTCTGAGCCCTCCTATTTCACCGGTGGCCTGAATAAAACGGGCGTTGATCCGCAGTTTATCGACCCCGCCGGTGGCAACTTTCAACTCGCCGGCAGCAGCCCGGCTATCAACGCAGGCAGTTCGATACCGGGTCAATATGCGATCAAAGACAGGCTTGGCATAAACCGCCCGCAGGGATCGGGAGTCGATATGGGGGCCTACGAACTTCAGGGGGCGCCCCTTTCATTCAGCCAGCAGCCCGCCAGTGACTCGGCCGTTTGTGTCGGCGCTGATGTGCGTGTTTCGGTGAGCGTCGATGGCGCCGTGCAGACCTATCAATGGTATAAGGATGGCACCGCCCTGACCGGCTTGACTTCGGCAAACACGGCTACACTCACGCTGCCAGCCGTGCGTGCCGACCAGCAGGGCAGTTATTACGTCGTAGTCACCGGCTTCAACAGCCTGACCTCAACGGCTTTTAACCTGACGGTCAATGCGGCCCCCTCGGTTGCATTAACCGCCAGTGGTACAATCAGTTGTACGACCCCAACCGTTACCCTGACCGCTGCGTCCGGTTCGGACGTAACGTACAGTTTCAGCAACGGTGTCACCCAGATTGGAACGGGCAACACGGCAACGGTCTCTCAGGCAGGAAGCTATTCCGTAGTCGTCACCTCCGCCGAAGGATGCACGGCATCAGCCTCTGTTGACGTATCGGGGATTCCGGCGACGCCCGATGCTCCGGATGTCAGCAGTGTATCGGCCACCCAGGGAGGGGAAAATGTCACCCTGACGGTTTCCAACTGCCCGGGTACGGTCAACTGGAACGGCACTGACGGCAGTAGTTCGCTGGTAGTCTCCACTTCCGCCGTTGGCGAGTTCGTCTACTCCGCAATCTGCAAAGTTGGCGTCTGTGTCAGCCCGGTCACCAGCCTGACAGTGAGCGTGAAAGCGTACCCCGCAACATTGAGCGTTTTGTCCCGGGATGGTGACAACAACCAACCGACCAACAATGTCATCCGGCCTTATCTCAAACTGAATAATGAGGGCACTACCTCCGTGTCGTATGGTGACATCACGATCCGCTACTGGCTGACGGTGGAAGACTTTGCCCCCCTGACGAACCTGTCGGTGTATTGGGCGCAACTGGGGAGCAACCAGGTTCGGATGAGGTATGTGCCCTTGTCTCAACCACGTCAGGGCGCATTGGGTTACATCGAGTATAGCTTCGATGCCTCGGCGGGAACGCTGTCACCAGGCAGTAATTCGGGGGAAATTCAGACCGGGATTGGCAAGCAAAACTGGACGAACGTATCGGAAGCGGACGACTATTCGTTTGCTTCGACGACCGGCTATACCAAAAACGACCGCATCACCATCTATAAAAACGGGGTGCTGGTAGGGGGGTTTGAACCCGTTCCTATCGACCCGGTGATCGCGCTAAACGTGTATTCGGAGAATAAGAACGGCAGCCCGACCACGAATCAGATCAGAACGTATCTGAAACTGTCCAATACGGGCAACCTGCCGGTTGACTACAGCCAGCTAACCGTCCGTTACTGGTTTAGTGCGGAGGGGGCGTCTCCGATGGTTTATAACCTGGATTATGCGGAGATCGGTAGTGGTAACGTCAGGAGCCGATTTGTCAGAGAGAATCGTGCGGGTACGGATACGTATCTGGAGTTGAGTTTCCCGTCGACACTGGGTCAACTGAACCCGCTGAGTTCAACGGGAGTCATTCAGCAGCGGATCAACAAGTCAGACTGGTCGAATTTTAACGAGTCGAACGACTATTCATACAAGCCAGCGGGTGCATTGGCGGAGAATCCCAACGTGACGGCGTATCTGAACGGGGTGCTGGTGTATGGTCAGGAACCGGGCCCGGTAGGAGCCCGCGTTGGGGTCGAATCCAACGGTCTTCGGGTGGCGTTGCTGGGCAATCCGATCCGGGGTGATGCCGTGGAACTAGACGTATCGGGTGCGGAAGGACAATCCCTGCGCATAGAACTAACCGACATTCGCGGGCAACTCACGGCAAAGCATCAGGTCGGGCAGGCTGGTGCGGTGGAGCATATCCGGTTGCCGGTTAACCGAACGACGGCAGGCGTGTTGTTGCTGCGAGTCAGTACGATAACGGAAAGTCAGCTACTCAAAGTAGTAAAACCGTAAGCTAGCAAGGCACGGACCTGGGCCAGGAAGTGATCGATGCTCGTTCGGGTTGACAAGTTGCTGGTGTTCTCAGGCAGATGCTTATCGCTGCAACTCAAGGCGATAGGTGTTGATCTGAAAAGGAGCCAATTCAATAGCCGGACCGCCCTGCGTCGTATTCAACCGGCGTTCATTCGTTTCGAGGTGCGTGGTTTGCCAGGCGCTGCGAATCGGTTGAGGTAATTGTACTTTCGGCGCAACGGCGGAATTCTTCAGGTTCCAGAACCGGACAATCACGCCCGAATTGGCTCCTTCTTCGCCCGGTTTCAAGGCCCAGAGCAAAACATTTTTGTCTGATATCCGCAACAGTGAATGCGTCACCGGGGGAAAGTTGCCGATAGAACCGGTGACTTCTCCCGTTGCCAGCGGGTTCTGGTGTTCAAGGGAAAACCGCATAGCCGCCAAGGGGTCAAAAGCGGTCGCGTGGGTGGTCAGGGCAAACTGATACCGGAATGCGGTGGCTCCGTTCTGCTGCTGGATTCCCAGCTTTTCACCATCGACCTGACCACCCGCCAACGCACTGAGTTGGGGCGATTGCTCCCAGAGTGAATCCGGTGTGCTTTGCCCCAGTTTGAAAAAACTGCAATCCTGGTTGGACAGCGTTACGCCGTAATTCGATTCGCTCAAATCAGCGAAGTGATTGAACGTCAGCCAGTCGTATCGGGCATTTTCGTTGGCGTAGTGTCCTCCCCGCGCTTCTTTTCTGGCCGTCAGAATGGCCCCCAGTTCTTCGTGGTGTGAGGTTGGCTGGGCAAGATTGAACGAAAACGCCCAGGTTTTTACGTCGCCAAAATTGGCGTCGATGCGGTTTTCAATGTCAATCCGGGGCGGTCCGGCGTCCCGGCTATTTTTAAACAACGTCACCCGAACCGTGTGCGCAATCGGATCATTGGAAACCGCCTTTAACGTGACCGAAACCGGCCCTTCGTTTTCAATCTCCAGCGGGTTTCCGGCATCCGGGTTGACTGATCCAAGATCATTGAAAAACCGCCCATCCACCGGGCTGACAACGGCCCGGTTGCCAGCCCGGAGATCGACCAGCTCACTGATAACCCCCGATTTACGCAGCCGAAGCCGGTAATACGCATTCTGGATCAACTCGTCTTTTACCTGAGCCGCCACCGGTTTTCGGGCCGGAACACCGGGCTGAATTTCAAAAACTTTGTAGCCAACCGATGGAATATTCTCGGCCCAAATCCGCAGATACGACTTCCCTTCTTTGCGAATCACCTGACTGGCAACTTCTGTATTCGTTTGTAAATCAATTACTTTAACCGGATTAGTTCCTAAAAACAGGAAATCGGCCACATCGCTGCGAACCCAGCTCAACGGATTGAACACATAAAACCGGGTTTGATTAGCCTTTTTTATCTGATTACCCATTGCTGCCAAAGCCCGGTGGTAGAGGGTATCCGCGTAGCTCGTGATGGCGTTCTTTTGTTTGATCTGCCACGCGGCCCGTTCCTGGCGGGAAACCGGCCCGTCGGCGGTCCAGTCGTGTTCCCAATACAGGCCGTAGGCTTCCCAGGCCGCCTGCCGGGCTGATGTCAGTTCAGAAAAAAATGTACTGTCTTTCAACGAAACGAATGCAGCCAGCGCTTCGGCCGTGCGGAGCTTTTCAGTGGCCCGCCGAACCTCGGCGGTGGTTTCGTTCATTGATGCCGGATACACATCCCATTCATTACCAAAGGAAACCGACTGCGCCGGGATGTTTTGGTAACTCCGCTCCACATCCCGGAAAAAATCCTCTTCGTTCGACACACGAACCTTCCGCAGCGGGGTGGTCGTGTTTTGGGCGGCCGCAACAAACGCAGGAGCCTGAAACGTCGCCAGATCGTCCCAGCCATAGCCAAAGGCTCCGGCCACGTTGTAGGGATAGGCTGATTGGGGCGAAATGGTATCGCACAAAGCCTCCAGAACCGGAACCCGGCTGCTAATATCCGGCAGTGGATTCTGAATTTTTTTCTCGGTGCGGGCTTCGGCATAGCCCCCCAGATCGACAGACTGCGGGCTTCGGTTGTACCATTTCATCAAGACACTGCGGTTGTCGAAACCCCGATACCGATACAACTGGTGCTTGCGAATCTTGAGCTTCGACTCAATTTTGGAGGCACAACTGCACACGCCCCGCCAACTGTATCGGGCTCCCGAACCCGCCCAGAGCGAGCTTAAACCGAACGGCAGGGTCTGATTTTCCATGCAAACCGCCAGCGGAAAGCGCAGGTCGTGCTTCCGTTCGAGTTGCCCGGCGTAATACATACCCCGCAAAACGGCCTCGGTCGGTTGTCCGCCGTAGGTGCTGACCAGCGTATTTAACGGGCTGCTGATGTGCCCCGATCGTATGTACTCAAGGAGCTTGTTAAACTGGGCCGGAGGCCGGTATTTCTGGTAAATTTTCAACCAGTAACTGCCGTCGCAATTGAAACGGGTCTGAAAATCAGCGGGGTTATTTTTCGTCGAATCGATTTGCCGGATGTAATAATCCAGCATCCGGACAAAGGCCGTATCGTATTGGGCTTCGTTGCCCGTCCACATGTAGTCGGTGTGGTCGTCGTTGGCCAGGTAAAGACGTTTGACGGGCTGGGCCTGTAGGGCGGAAAAACAAGCCAGCAAAAAAACGGTGTGTAATCCTCTTTTCATGCGCTGCTGATTGTCAAATCGCTTCCGTCACTTTGCCGCCGACCACAAAGGTCTCGCCGATGTTCAGCTTCAGCGCCAGGTAATACGCCATAAAATTAAACGGAATGATGTTGGGCAGAATCGACTGGTTTTCGTCCACATCCGGTTCTTCGATCATCAACACATGCCCGCCTGAACCGGCGATCAATTCCGATAGCCGCCGGGTTCGTTCGTAGGCCGGGCCTTTCGCCAGAATCTGAATCACGATGCTGTTTCTGGCGGTTTCTTTCGGACCGTGATCGTACTGCGCCATCGGCAATCCGTGAAAATTCAGTTTGGTGCTTTCGCTTAAAATCAGAGCGGCTTCGCAGGCCGTTGCGATGTTGGGGCCACTTCCCGTTATATACATGCCGTGAATGCGGTGTTGCGTCAACACACTAAAAACCGCATCCGCCAGTTGTTCGCCCTGTTCCCGGTAGCGGTTCATGGACTTAGTGATCCGTTCTACGGAGGCCGCAGGCGACAAACCGAACCCTTTGAACAGGGCAATCAAGGTGTTGACGTACGTTTTTGACGAGGAATACTGCTCCGCTCCCGCCCGAATCGGCACAACCTGCGACACGTTCGATGCCGTACACAACGCACTGCCGGTGTCATTGGAAACGGCCACGTACTGATCGAACAACGCCCGACACCAGAGCACTTCGCTGCTCCGGCCCGACTGCGACAACAGAACCGCCAGCGGTTTTTTCGCCCCTTTGGCCAGGTAGTAAAAATAGTCGGAGGCCAGTTCCGGGTAAATCGGTAGTCCCATGTATTTGAACGCCAGTGGGGCAAAGTACGACGAGCCCATGCCCAGATACGGAACCTGCAACGGAAGCGGTTCTGTCGCGCTCTGTAGCACATCGGCAGCCCGGGTCGGTATTTCTAAAATCTCACTCAAAATTGGATTCATAGTCAAGTTTTGATGGGTTGAAGGATGGGAACACGGATGGAACGGATGCAACGGATTTTCACGGATAAAATCTGTTTTAATCCGTTGCATCCGTTCCATCCGTGTTCCCATCCCATTGCTTAAAAGTCTCGTAGTTAAGCTTGATTGATGGCAGGTTTCGGTTCTGTTTTTTCTTTTTCATACGACAAGGTCAACGCGCCGACGATGGCGAGCAGAATGCCCAGCGTTTCAATCAGGGATAGACTTTCGGACAGAAAAATCAGGGCTAAAATAATGGTAAAAACCGGTTGCAGCGCACCGGCAATCGTGGTGACTTTCGAGGCTTTTCCTTCGGCGCTGTAGGCCGCAAAACTCGCCAGAACGCCCAGCCCGTTGAGCATCCCGGCCAGCGAACCCAGCATCAGCGTTTTCGTAGACATCGCAAAATCGGCCCAGCCGAAACCGACAAAAACCAGGGCGATCAAAACCGATGACACGATGAAACTGACGTAGGACCATTCCGCCGAAATGTGGTTGGTCGTCTCTTTCTGGGCCGCACTGAAAACGCCCCAGAAAAACAGGGCCACCAGTGAATACAACAACCACCGACGGTCGGCCCCGGAATTCTGCCCGATGGTCTGGAAAAAAGCCGCCGGGTTATCAAACAACAACGACTCGCCCGACAGCATCACCACGGCCGGAATGGCCAGCAAAATACCGATGGCATTGATCCCGTTCAGTTTTTCCCTGAACACCAGCAGGGCAATGACGATGGTAACGAGCGGATACAGATTGGTGACCGGAATGACGATGGCCGCCAGACCGCCCGCACTGAAGGCCTTGTAAACCGCCACATTGCCCGTCACGGCCAGCACGCCCGCTACCAGTCCCCAACCAATGCCTTTGCGACCGGGTTTTTCAGTCCGGACTTTCCTGACCACCAGGGGCAGGGTCAGCAGCATGCCTACGCTGAATAAAACGTGGTTCGTAAAGGGGCTGACCTCGTCCGAAATCAGCTTTGCCACCACACCCCAGGTTCCCCAGAAAAAAGCTGCGGCAATCGAGTACAAAATCCATCCTCCGTATTTCGTCTTCATCGTTTCTGTGGGTCGTTGACGCGTGACAATCATTCCAAAAACCGCTAGTTGAATAGCGCAGCACTGCCCAGAATACCGGCTTCTTCTTCCAGAACGGAGAGCGTAAGCACGGTTTTATACGCTTTATAGGGATTCAATAAGCCGGGATTATGCAGCGAACCGATTTCCGGTTTCAACCCTTTGGCAATGCCTCCGCCCAGTACGATGCAATCAGGCGCATAAAGGTTGACGTAGTTGTCGATCCCGGTTTTCAAATACCCGGTGTATTCCCGAACGATGGCTTCGGCATCGGAATTTCCGCGCTGTTTTTCGGCAAAGATGGTTTCAGCGGTCATCGGCAGATGCGGGTATTTCTGCGACCAGCCCAACCGGTTGGCCATCAGCGCGATACCGGAAGCCGCGACCAGCGATTCGAGACACCCGGTTTTGCCACAATAACAAACCGTATCGTTCGTGGTGATCGTCAGGTGACCGCCCATGTGAGCGAACGGCAACGATCCGTCGAGTTGGCCATCGATGGTAAATCCCAGTCCCAAACCGGTTCCCAGCGTCAGCACCAGAACGCGACGATAGCCCCGGCCCTGCCCGTACAGCGATTCACCCAGGGCTACCAGCCGCGCATCGTTGTCGACCCGGCAGGGCAACTGGTGCTGCTCCTGAATTTTCCCGGCCAGCGGATAATCTTCCATAAATTCGAGAAAACCGTAGGTCGAATCCACGGTTCCATTGGCAAACACAAAGCTCGGTACACCAATTCCAACCCCGGCGATGGACAACTGTTCCGTTTCAGCCCGGGCCTTGAACTGTTCGATTGCTTCGCCGATTTCCTGCAAAAACCGCGTGTCGTCCTGAGTTTCGGTGGGCCGGATCACCCGATCCGCGACCCGCCCGGTTTCCAGATCGACCAGTCCGATTTTGGTGCGGGTTCCCCCGATGTCGATGCCTATGGCAAGTTTTTTCACGTACGAATCAGTTAGCGAGTTGAAGCCGGTACGAGTTGAGTTGATGCGGGGCAAACCGGATCGGCAAGGTGTGGTTGTCGGGTTTCAAAAGCTGTTCGTTGGTTTCGATGTGGGTGGTTTTCCACGCCCGGCGAATCGGTTTTGCTACGGTTATGGTTGGCGTCACCGGTTTTCCATTGAAATTCCAGAACCGGGCCATCAACCCCGCTCCGATTCCGTCTTCGCTGGGTTTCAGGCTCCAGAGCAGCACATTCGGATCGCTGGTGGTCAACAGCGAAAAGGTTGACTGAGGATCGGAATTCCGGTTACCCGTTACGGCTCCCGTTACCAGCGGATTCTGGTGTTCCAGGGCAAACTTCATGGCAACAACCGGCTCAAAATCACCCTGATGCGGATGGAGGGCAAATTGATACAAAAAATTGGTTTGACCATTCTGTCCAAAAATGCCCAGCACGCCCTGGTCTTCCCGCTTCGTATCGACCTGCCCACCGGCCAGCGCATTCAACTGCGGAGATTGCTCCCAGAGCGAATCGACCGTACTGTGTCCCAATTTAAAAAAACTACAATCCAGATTCGATAGGGTCACG
Source organism: Larkinella knui (assembly GCF_003858645.1). GTDB lineage: Bacteria > Bacteroidota > Bacteroidia > Cytophagales > Spirosomataceae > Larkinella > Larkinella knui. Next base: position 583,025 of record NZ_RQJP01000003.1, read on the forward strand.
CCATAATTTCTCTCACTCAAATCGGCGAAGTGATTGAAGGTCTGCCAGTCGAGTCGGGCGTTCTGAGCCGCGTAGTGACCGCCCCGCGTTTCTTTTTTAGCAGTTAGAATGGCGCCCAGCTCTTCGTGCCGGGTGGTTGGCTGGTTCAGATTAAACGAAAACGCCCAGGTTTTTACGTCGCTGAAATTAGCCTGAATCCGGTTCTCGATCTCGATGCGGGGCGTTCCGGCGTCCCGGCTGTTGGCAAAAACCGTCACCCGAACCGTGTGCGGCACCGGAACCGGCGAAACCGCTTTCAACGTCACCGACACCGGACCCGCGTTTTCGACCACAACCGGGCTGCCTTCGTCGACGTTCGGAGCGCCCAGGTCATTGAGGTACTTCCCATCCATCGGTTTCACCAGTTGCCGGTTGGCCAGACTGTCGTACAGGTCGGTGATGGCCCCCGACGGGCTAAGCCGAATGCGATACCGGGCCGTTCGAATGGTTTCGCCGACAACCGCAGCGGCCACCGGCAAGGAGGGCGATGGACCGGTTTTGATCTCGAAAACTTTGTAACCCACCGACGGCACCCCTTCGGCGAAGATGCGAAGAAACCGCTTCCCCTCTTGCGTAATCAACTGGCTGGCAACGGTTTTTCCGGTAGAAACATCGACCACCTGAATGGAACCCGAACCGGCATAAGCAAAATCCGCGACATCGCTCCGGCTCCAGTTCAGTGGATTGAACACATAAAACCGGGGGTTTGCAGTCTGGCGGATTTGCCTGCCCAGCGTTGTTGCCGAAAGCAAAAACAACGAGTCGACATACCCACTGATCTGCCGCTGAATTTTGATCTGCCACTGCGCCCGCACCGGCTGTTTGACCGGGCCGTCGGCGGTCCAGTTGTGTTCCCAATACATCCCGAACGACTCCCAGGCCAAATTCCGGGCGGTAGTCAGGCGGCTGGCAAAACCGGGGGTTTTCAAGGCCACCAGCGACGCCAGGGCTTCGGCAGCCCGGAGTTTTTCGGTCGAACGGCGAACCTGGGCGGTGGTTTCGTTCATCGACGCACAGTATAGATCCCACTCGTTGCCGTAGCTTACCGATTCGAAAGGCAGCTTTGGGTAACTCCGGGCAACGTCCTGAAAAAAGTCTTCCTCGTTCGAAACCCGCACCTTTCGGGTGGGCGTCGTTTCGGCTTTGGCCGCATCTACAAAAGGCTGAGACACATAGGTATTCAGGTCGTCGTGACCATATCCAAACGCGCCGGCGACATTATAGGGATACGCTGAATTTGGGGAGATCGTATCACACATCGCATCCAGCCCGTTGACAATCTGCCGCAGTTCCTTCATCGTATTGACCGATTTAATGACCAGCCGACATTCCGCATAGCCTCCAAACGCCGTGTGGGCTTTGGGCCGACCGTCATACCGGTACCATTTCATCAACACGCCGGACGAATCCAAACCGGTGTAGCGGTACAACTGGTGACGGCGGTTGGCCCGGTATTCGTAGGTCATCTGACTGCCGTAGCCGCCAATGCCTTTCCAGCTATATTTCGCACCCGACCCGGCCCACAGTGAGCTTAATCCCAACGGCAAGGTGTTGTTTTCCATCGCTTCGGCCAGTGTAAACCGCAGGCCGTAAGCGCGTTCCAGTTGCCCGGCATAAAACATACCCCGGAGTACGGCTTCGGTCGGCTGGGCACCATAGGTGCTGACCAGCGTGTTCAACGGGCTGCCGATGTGGCCGGACCGGATGGCCGCAATGAGCCGGTTAAACCGGGCCGGTGAGCGGTATTTCTGATACGCCCGCAGCCAGTAGCTGCCGTCGCAATTGAACCGTGCCTGAAAATCGGACGGATTCGACCGGGTGGCGTCGATCTGGTCGAGGTAATAATCAAGCATCTTGACAAAAGCCGTGTCGTAGTTGGCTTCGTTGGCCGTCCACATGTAATCGGTGTGATCGTCATTGGCCAGATACAGGCGTTTCACCGGCTGGGCGTTTGCGGCCGAAAAGCAAAGCAGCGTAAAAAAGAGAAAGTATCGCACAAATGTGGGAGGTTGTTCCACTGTAAAACGGATTCGGGGTTCAATATCCCGGGTTTTGGGTTAAAATTGAGTTCAGACTGATTTCCCGGAAAGGAATCGGAAACAGTTTGCGGTCGGCCGTAACGCTCATGTTGGTCAGGGCAATGTCGAGCGGAGTGTACTTCGCCTTGAAAGCCTGCATGGTCGATACCTCTTTTCCCCACCGAATCAGATCATGCCAGCGGTGTCCTTCGAAACACAGCTCCAGGCGTCGTTCTTTCTCAATCGCCAGTTGTGCGTTGGCCTGGGAAAGACCGCTCAGGCTGGCCAGAGCCGCCCGGTTGCGGATGCTATTGACCTGCGTCAGCGCCTGGGGTGTTTTGCCATTCTGATTGAGCGCTTCAGCATAGAGCAAAACCACATCGGCATACCGCAAAACCGGCCAGTCGTTCTCCCCTTCGTTCAGTTGCGTAATTTTGTAGACGAATTTCTTCGCGTAATAATAGATGTTGGGGTTGGTGCCAAATTTATAAACGCCCAGGTAAGCCTCCCGACGCAGGTCACCGGGTTCAAAAGCATCGTATAAATCCTGCGTGCCGATGTTGGTGCCGCCTGCCGTGACACCCACAAACTGGGTTCCTGAATTGCCCGGCGCAAAGGTGTAGGCAAACGAGTTGCCCTCGCCAAAACCGCTGCTGACGTACTGGACGGCGAAAATGATCTCGTCGTTGTTGTCTTTCCCGACGCCAAACACATCCGCCGGATTGGGCAGAATCCGGTAGGTTCCGCTGTTGACCACCTCGGCCAGTTTGGTTTCTGCTTCGGCGTATTTTTTCTCCTGAACGTAGACTTTCCCCAGCAGGGCTTTGGCCGCTCCGGCCGTGGCCCGGCCCACATTGACGCCCGTATAGCGGGCAGGAAGCACTTTTTCGGCGTCCAGCAAATCTTTTTCGATCTGGGCATACACGTCCGCCGTTGTGTTGCGCGAAAACGTGTATGACTCGGCTTCGGTAGCGATTTCCTTCAAAATCAAAGGCACGCCGTTAAACATCCGAACCAGGTTGAAATACATCAGGGCCCGCAGAAATTTGGCTTCGCCGATGTACTGGTTTTTCAGCGTCGCGTCCATCGTCACCCCCTCGATCCGCGCCAGAATCACATTGGCCCCCGCAATGGTTCGGTAGGCGTCGTTCCAGGCTGTCGAAATACCGGTGGAGGTAGAACGCCAGGTCAGTTTGTCGTATTCGCCGGAACCGGCCTCGCTTTCCGGAAACGACTGGGTATTGTCGGAAGGCAACTCGGTATATTGCCAGAAGCTGTTGTAAATGCCCCGCAGGTTTCCGTAGGTTCCGGTGAGGGCCGACCGAATGTCGGACTCGGTTTTATAAAACTGCTGAACCGGAATGACATCCTGGGGAGTCAGGTCGACGAATTTTTCGCCACAACTGCTGGTCATCAAAACCAGACCGGCCATCAGAAACGTGTGGTGCAGGCGGTAGTATGTTTTCATTTCGTTAGTCGTTTAATGGTCTGACTGTTCGTTTCAAAATCCGATGTTTACGCCCACCGTAACCGTCCGGTTGGCGGGATACGTCCCCTGATCCACCCCCGGTTGATACACCGAATCGCCGTTCAGACTGGCTTCGGGATTGTACCAGATGTATTTGGTGACGGTGAACAGATTCTGGCCGGTGGCAAACACCCGCGCCGTCTGAAGTTTGATCCGTTGCAAAACCGTCGCGGGAATGGTGTACCCGAGCGTGATGTTGCGAACCCGCAGAAACGAGCCATTGAAAACCGCCCGGTCGGTCAGGTTGTTGCCGATGTTGACCCCGCTGGCGCCCGGCATGTGGAACGTCACCTCCCGGTTTGGGTTGGCCGGATCGAACATGTTGTTGTAAAACAGGTTGATGCTGCCGTAGTCGATGTTGCCCGCCGGATGCCGGAGGTTGCCATTGATCAGGTTGGCTCCCTGAACGCCCTGCACCAGCAGACTCAGGTCAAAACCGCCGTAGCGGAACGTATTCGTCACGCCGTAGATAAAATTCGGAAAGCCTTTTCCGATCACAACCCGGTCATTTTCATCCACTTTGCCATCAGCATTCTGGTCTTTGATAATCCAGTTGCCCACCTTGTCGCCGTTCACCCACTGCGGATACCGGGTCAAATCGTCCTGTGATTTGAAGATGCCCTGCACCTGGTAGCCATACATGTACCCCAGCGGATCGCCCACCTTGATCTGAAAGACGTTGTTCCAGCCAAACACCGCCGACTGGGGCGGCAGCGATTGCGGCCCGCCCAGATTGAGCACCTTCGTCCGGTTGGCCGATAGGTTGGCGTCGATGGTCCAGAAAACGCGGTTGATTTTCAGGTTGGCTTTCCCGGTAATTTCCACGCCCCGGTTGCGGAGTTCGCCCAGATTCGTCCGGAACGTATTGGCGTAGCCGACGATACCGGGCAGGTCTTTCTGAAAAAGCATGCCCGTGGTGGTCCGATCGTACAGATCGACCGCCAGCGAAAATTTATCATTCAGGAACCCGGCTTCAATGCCCAGATCAGTTTGCCGGTTGCGCTCCCAGGTCAGATTATAATTGGCAAAACCGGATTGGGCGTACCCGAACGTCCGCTGTCCTCCGAAGCTGTAGTTACGGCCCACGACCGAGTTCAGCCATGTAAAACTGCCGATGTTGGCATTCCCGGTTTCGCCATAACTAGCCCTGATTTTCAGTTCGTTGACGACTGATTTCAGCGATTGCAGGAACGGTTCTTCCGTCAGACGCCAGGCCGCCGAAAAAGAAGGAAAAGTAGCAAACCGGTTGTTGGGGCCAAACCGCGACGAGGCATCCCGGCGCAAAGCCGCCGACAGAATGTACTTGCTTTTAAAATCGTAGGTAACCCGCCCGCCGTACGACAAAAAGGCATTCTGGTCGTATTGCAACTCGCCAACGCGGTCGGGCGATGCCAGCGGATTCGTCAGCAAATCCGTGGTAAACGTACCGGTTCGGCCACTGGTTCCGGTAAATTTCGACTGGAATTTCTGGAGCGAATACAGCGCCAGCACGGTGAAATTATGATTTTGCGCAACGGTTTTGCTGTAGGTGGCGGTGTTTTCCCAAAGCCAGTCGAGGGCGAGTTGCTGGGTTTCGCGGGCGAAAATCTGCCCAAAAACCGGGTTGGACGCATTGGCGCGGGGCGCCAACTGATTGGCCAGTGTGGCCGGAACGTAGGCGTATCCATCTTCCAGGTTCAGCGTCGACCCCAGCGACGATCTGATTTTCAAATCCTTGATGGGCTCGTATTCCAGAAACCCGTTACCAAAAAGCCGGTAATTGCGAAGCCGGTTTTTATTCAGTTCAACAATGGCCAGCGGACTGAACATGTTATCGGCAAAAAACGAAGAGCCATCGTCGTTCCGCACACCGTCGAAGTTCTGGGCGTAATCGCCGGTGGCCGTGTAGAGCGGAATCACGGCGGGCATCAGCGTGGCCGAGGTAACCGGATTGGGCAGCGCCCGCCCGCCGGAAATCTCGGTGCCGGTCGCGTTGTTGTAGGGCCCGCCGGCGGGTTGCCGGAACTGCTGCGAATACGAAGGCGCCACCGAAACGCCAATCCGGAGTTTGGGGCTCAGGTCCGCATCGAGATTAAACCGCAGGTTGTAGCGATCATACGACGTTCCCTTCATGGTACCTTCCTGCGTAAAGTAAGCCCCCGAAACCGCATACCGCACCCGGTCGGAGCCACCCGACGCCGAGAGTTGGTACTCGGAAATGGGGGCCTGCCGGAAAACCGCATCCTGCCAGTCGGTGTTGGGCAGACTCTGGGGATTGGTATCAAAAATGGATGGATAGGCCTGGTTTCGGACTCTGGCAACAAACTTGATGTAATCAAGGTATTCATCCCGGTTCAGGGCGTCCACTTTTTTGGCAATTTGCTGCAGGCCGGTATAGGCCGAGAAATTGAAGCTGGTTTTGCCGGCTTTCCCCCGTTTGGTCGTTACGATCACCACGCCGTTGCCCGCACGGGACCCGTAAATGGCAGCCGAAGCGGCATCTTTCAAAATTTCGATCGACTCGATATCCGACGGATTGATGAGGTTAAACTGGCTTGGTTCCTGCAAGGGATACCCATCCACGACGTAGAGCGGATTGCTGTTGGTACCGAGTGAGCCAATGCCCCGAATCCGGATCGTGGGGGCTTCGCCGGGAAAACCGCCCCGGCCCGACTGCACCTGCACGCCCGACGACAAACCGGCCAGGGCTTCGCCGGGTGTGCTGACGGGCTGGTTGGCAATCGACTTGCCTTCCACTTTGGAAATGGCCGTCGAAATGGTTTTCCGCGACTGCGCCCCGTAGCCAATCACGACCACTTCGCTCAGCGACTTCGTATCGGGTTTCAGACGGATGTTAATGACGGTCTGGTTATTAACCGTAACTTCCTGAGGCAGATAGCCCACAAAACTAAACACCAGCACCGAACCGGTTTCGGCCACGGCCAGCGAATAGTTGCCCCGGCTGTCGGTGGTCGTGCCTTTCTGGGAGTTTTTCAAAACCACACTGACGCCCGGTAAGCCCTCCCCTTTTTCGGCATCCGTAACGACGCCTTTCACCGTCACATCGGCCACCCGATCAAGTTCCGTTTCCGGCTCTTTGGGAAGGATCTGCCCGGTAGTTTCCGCCCGAAAATCGCTCAGCAGGATGTATTTTCCCGCGATTTCGTATTGAATATGGAGGGGGCGGAGCAATTTCTCCAGCACCATTCCAAACCGCTCATTTTCAATCGATATGGTTACTTTCTGCCCCGATTTAATCACCTGCGGGCTGAAAACGAACTTAATGTCGGCCAGTTTTTCCAACCGCTGAAGTACCACGGCCACCTCCTGGTTTTCGATTCGGAGCGATACTTTTTTATTCAACACCTGCGCTTTCGAATCGACGGCGTAGGTCATGCTGGTAAACAAAACCAGCAGCAGCCCCTGCGTAAATGTCACTTTCATGGCGTTAATCCAAAAAGCATGATTTCTAAACGTTTTCTTCATAGCTTTACTCCGTTTTGTAGGTGAAAAATACAGGACAAACCACCCCCGCCTTGCCTGAAAAGCAAGTAATTGTGCCAACGATTGGGGGTTATTCCGGCCCGATCATGTTACAGCATGGCCGGGCCTTTATTTTTTTTGATGCGTATTCGGCCTGGTGCGGGTATTACTTACAGCCTTTACTGGTGATGATGATCTGCGCATCCACGACTTCATAGGTGGCCCGGATCACTTTGCAGATAATATCCAGTTTTTCGTACAGCGATTCACTGCCCAGAGGGGCCGTAACCGTACAGTTTTTCAGTACTTCTTCGTCGTAAAGAATCGGAACCCCGTAGCCTTTTTCCAGGACTTCAAACGTTTGGGAAACGGGCGTATTCTGAAAATTAAATGGATTGGAATCGATTGGCTGCGGAACGATCATTTTCGGATTTTCAACCAGCGTTTTTGTCAGCTTATCAGGCGTCCGTTCGTAGATCACCATCTGGTTGGGCATCAAAATAACCCCATCGGTCTGGCTGAAGGGCTGGCTGGCGGTATGCACCGCTTCCTTCCCCGACAGCACGGATACTTTGCCCGTAAACACCTTCACGACCACGTCTTTGTCTTTTTCAAAAGCGCGAATCGAGAAACTGGTTCCCAGTACCTTGGTGACCAGTTCATTGGCATAGACCAGGAACGGTTTCCGGGGGTTTTTCGCAATGTCGAAAAAACCTTCTCCCGACAAAAAAACCGTTCGGGCTTCTTTAGCAAACGTCTCGGGATAACTCAGCTTGCTTTTGGGTTGCAAGGTAATGATCGAACCATCGCTGAGGCTGATTTTAATCGGCTGGTTCGAGTTGTTAACCTTCTCGATGGTTGGATTCGCCTGCGCCATCACCAGCTCATCATACCGCGTGGGATTGAGCAACTTCTGGTTTAGAAAATACCCGCTTATGCCCAAAACCAAAACGACCGCAGCGGCCAGTTTCCACCAGTTTGTGGCCCAAAACGAACGTTCTACAGTCAATTGCGCGTCGGTTTCTTCCAGCATCTGCCGGACTTTATCACTGACTTTTGCATCGGTAATGGGGATGTGCTTCATTTCCAGGGCTTTCAAAACGAATTTGGCCTGACTGATTAACGCTTCCTTCTCCGGATGATGCCTAACCCATTCCGGCCAGAAGGTGTCCTCCTGAGGTAGCTGACCATTTACCCATTTTCGAAAATAGTCGTCAACGATAAAATCTTCAGCGCTATAGTGGATATAGTCCATGATGCAATCGGTTTCTACTAACAACAGGTGAAAACCTCCTCCTTGTACTGGTATTTTTTGAAAAAATTATCCGTCATGTTGCCAGGCACTTTTAAGGCCTTTTAGAGCATTGTAAATCAGGTTTCGGGCCGATTGGTAATTAATGGCCATCAGACTCGCAATCTGTTCGTAGTCCAGTTCCTGATAAAATTTGAGGTAAATCACTTCCCTTTCCCGTTTGCTGAGCTGGGTCAGAACCTGATTGAGTTTCTTCAGATGCTGCTCCGTTGTTTCCAGTTCGATGATGCGGGATTCAATTGAAAATTCGCCGATAAAATCAATGTCGTCGGTGTTTTCAATGAATTGGTGCAGCCGTTTGTCACTGGTTTTCTTTTCCAGAAATAGCTTTCTGCGCAAGGCTTTCAGCAAGTAAAACCGTACGTGTTCTGTCTCGCCCAAAAATTCCCTTCGTTTCCACATTTCAAGAAACAAATCCTGAATGCAGTCTTCCACCAGGGTATAATCGGTGGTGAGCTTCGTGCCGTAGTTATAGAGGGTTTTATAGAATACCGTTGCGAGACTACCGAATGCTCCCTTATCACCTTTTTTGAAGGCCAGCCAAAGTTCCGCTACTTCGGTGTCATTGGGCATACCGGGTTAGAATTGGACGAGTTTACTACTGACAATAGAAGGGAATAGCACTTCTGTACTGAAAAAATTTGCTAAAGTTTTAACCTATACAGAAATGGTGAGTCAACATCGAAACGGATAAACTCCCGAAACAGGGTTGGTTGCATGGCAAGCGTGATTTTGTAGTAATCGGTAGCAGCACATCAAGCTCAGTGTGGGGTGATCCGGGGAGGCCGTAATGATCGTACGCTTCTTTCCAGGTACCGGACGATCCGTCTGCCCTGGCCCTCTCAGCCGACACGAGCCCGTGTTCAGCCTGATTGATTCCCAATTTAATAAAAAAGGACTGTTTTAGGGACAAAGAAAACGTAAGAATCAATGGTATGAACGACAAGGGTAAGCAACTCAGACACTGGCTGCTTCAGTTAGCTCAACACGCGGCTATGCTTCCCGGCCACACCTACACGGTGGTGGCTAATGCTTCCATGTGCGGCAATGAAGCGCTGCTGTTCTGTCAGCAGCTCAATGTGTCGGGGTCGGTTGCCGGGTTGCTGGCCGATTTTCGTCTTAAAATGGAGCATTCCAAGAGATTACGTTTAACGACTACAAACCTGTTTTTGAAAGCCTGAATTCTCCAATAAAAGTTAGCAAGTTCTGTATGATTGCAACGGTTGGAGCGTAAACATAGGGTTGCTTCGGCGCTCCGACTGTTTTTCTATCCTGGCCGTCGGAGCGGTCGGTAGTGATAGACGACCCGTTGATGGGACTATTCATCAATCACTATTTTTTCACTCTTCAATAGTGGTAAGCACCACCGCTTCGTTTAGTAGATTTCCATAAACTATGCTTTATTTGAAAACAATACTCATTCCCAAAGGCATAGATTATGAACCGAAAATATAAATACCTATTGCCGTTGATATCGTTTATCGTTTTATCAGGCTTACCAATAAGTGGCCTTACCGCTTTTGCTCAGGGGATGGGTCCGCAACAAAGAATACCGCTCCCCCCCATACCGATAAAAGGCGATACAACACATACCCTATCCAAACACTTCATACTGGCCTCAGCTGCCAAAAAAGCACCTGATGCCAAGGGGTTTATTCAACGCTGGCTAGTGCTGGAACCGGTGAAGAAAGATATTGTCAGGAACAATATTTTCACGGACCACTACCTCAAAACCGCATTTGCAACCGATAACTTTTCCAGCGATTACACCGCCGTCCCCAAAAATGGCGAAATGGTAAAAGTGGGAAACCAGGACCTGAAGTGGTATGCGTTGGACAGCAAGGCATTCAACGTTAATCTATACCATTTCACCTACGCCATTAACAAACCGAGATACGGAATACTTGTCTGGCTGGTCACAGTCATCGATAGCCCCGAAGAAATCCAAAACGTCAGGCTGGCTGCCGGATGTAATTCCGGCAGCCAGTGGTGGTTGAACGGCCAGGAAGCCTTGCTGCTTTCCGGTGATCGGGATATGATTGCCGATAATGGTACGTCAGCCCGTTTAACGCTCAAAAAGGGAAGGAACATCATCCGCGGGGCCGTCATAAACGGACCGGGTATGGCTAATTTCTGCGTTCGTTTTCTAGATGAAAAAGGATCGCCCGTCAAGAACCTCACTATCCGTTACGAATAAAATGTATCCGCCTGTTAAAGCTAATCAAAACAAATCAGTACATGAAAAGAAGGAACGTAACCGGCCTTACAACCCTATTCGCTTTATTGATAACACAACCAGGAGTAGCACAGATCGGCAAACCCTTTATCCATGATCCCTCAACCGTCGCTGAATGTGAAGGCAAGTATTACACCTTTGGCACGGGCGGGGGCGGCTTAATTTCCAATGATGGCTGGACCTGGCATGGGGGCGGGGTGAGACCAGGTGGCGGAGCGGCCCCTGATGTGATCAAAATTGGGGATCGTTACCTGGTCATCTATGGCGCAACCGGTGGTTCGCCCAACCACAAAGGCGCCATCCTGACCATGTGGAACAAGACACTGGACCCAAAATCCTCTGATTTTAAATATTCTGAACCGATTGTCGTGGCCACTTCGGATGGCTATGAAGAGAATGACGCTATTGACCCCGGCGTTATGTTGGATCCTACTACCGGGCGTCTGTGGTTAACCTACGGCACCTATTTTGGCTTCACCCGCCTGATCGAATTAGATCCCAAAACCGGAAAACTCAAAGCAGGTAATAAACCTGTCGATGTAGCCATCGTATGTGAAGCCAGCACCTTAGTCTACCGCGATGGTTGGTACTACCTGCTGGCCACGCACGGCAGTTGTTGCGATGGAGCCAACTCGACCTACAATGTGGTGGTGGGCCGATCCAAAAAAATAACGGGTCCCTACCTCGATAATGTAGGCAGAAGCATGTTGGAAGGAGGTGGTAAAATGGTAGTTGCTACGCGCGGAGGATTAATTGGCCCCGGGCATTTCGGCCATATCATTCTTGAGCAAGGCGTTGAAAAAATGTCTATCCATTATGAAGCTGATTTAGAGCAGGGCGGTCGAAGCGTGTTAGGCATACTTCCTGTGGTTTGGAAAGATGGCTGGCCTGTTGCCGGTGCGAAGTTTAAGGAGGGCACGTATGAAATTGAATCCGTACGAAGAGGATACGGCTTAGAGTTGGCCGTTGATTTCACCAGAATGCCCGTTACCCCAAGGAGATTTAACCAACCCGACAATGAACCCATAAAACCCGTTCCGGCCCAGCAGCTGGCTGCTGTCATGAAAACCTGGCCAGCCGGGACTATTAATGTGAGAATAGGAGACTACATGGCCCGTCCCCATCAACAATGGACCATTACCGATGCTCCTGATACGACCGGCTATTTAGGCGGCCCCTATTACAAAATTGTGTTGGCAGGAACCGATCGGGCCTTGGCAGCAACTGCCGAAGCAGAAGTACTAACTGTACCGGCATTTACCGGAGCCCCCGAACAGCTATGGCGAATTGATCAATTGACGGATGGCACCTACCGGATAATGCCTAAGGTAGTACCAAATTCAGGAAAGAAGCTCGCGCTGGTTTCGTCCGGAGATAGCACACCGACATTAGCAGAATTTGATTTTAACAGCGATAATTCTAAATGGAATTTTAGGGATCACTAAGGATAATCTTTACAACGTTGTTGCTATGAGGCTCGTTCATGGTGTTACTTCCTTCATCGTTCTGTTCGATGCTGAATATTTAGTAACGGTTATTACGTGGGATTAAAGCTACTTTACGGATGGCTCGTCCGTCTCTGAGTAAACAGCCAGGCCCGTATGCCGGGCTTGGTGTTCAAGCCAGGATTGAGACAGTTCCCTACTTCCGCAAACTCGGTATACTTTAAGGGTCCACCCGCTTGTTGGCTGGCCTTGATGATAGTCCGTGATCCGTTCACCGGTACATATCGGTCCTTTTCTCGGTGGAATGCCCAGATGGCTATATCTACCATGTTGGGTAATATGCGCAATGCCAAAGGGAGGAAGTATGGGCCAAATTTAGCCCCATCTCGGTAAAAAGCGGTTGCCGGACTATGTCGCCCTGAAAACCGGACACCGATTTAGTGGGAGTAATTACCGGAATCATTATGACAATCTCCTCAAGAAAAAGGCTGATATCAATGCGAATCCGGAGTTCTTTCTGGCACTGGCCAAAACGCTGGGTTATCTGGATTTCAACGCGTATAAAATTGCCCATGAGTCGGAGCGGCATGCTGTACACCATGAAAACGAAAAAGCTGACGATGACGCTAAACGCACCATTCAAAGCCTGACGGCCACCAATCAGCGTTTACGGATTCACGTCCGTTGGATGAAAGTAATTATCATTGGAACGGGCGGTATGCTGGTAATCCTCAGTTGGCTATTGTTTACGAAACAATCCTCCGCCCTTCCCAAAGGGCATATCGTTCGAAAAAGAGCGCATCGTTCTACGTTGGCCAAAGGCATCATCGGTAATTGGTACAGCTATAATCGGACGAATGAAGCCCGGGGAAAAAAGGATCCCTATATTTTCAACCGGATTGCCTGGACGATAGGCTCCGATCAAGACGGTTATCTGACCTTTGAACGCTACTGGAAAGCGATGGAATTCGCCGGTTGGATTGAATTTATCGGTGGCGCGACTCCCCAACTCCATTTTTTCATGGGCGTTTACCAAAATGGGAACGGTCGAAGAGAGGCCATCGGCTATCGGCATTTCAATTGTGGTCTGTGGGGAGAAAACCACGATTGGCTTCAAACGGATACGCTCATCTGCGTTTGCACGACTTACGATTTTAGGGGTAGTAGTCTGGGTGTACCATTAGCCAGTCGGGAATTACTGATTCGACAACCCGGTATTTCCTTCGATTCGCTCAAAAAGGGGGCTACCACCCTGACCATTCAGCAGATGAGCTGGTTAGATAAAATCTTACCTAAGCAGAACAGCTATATTTTTCAAAAGCCCGGCGAAATTGAGTAGCCCCATTTCTGTACCAGACCGTTTGAGGGAAACTCCCACTCAGGCTTATTCATTAATCACGTCCTGCTTTTCACACTATATTGACTTTGGCAAAATACTCTCGACCGGTGTTTATACTGCTTTTTAGCTAAAAAAGTGCATTTATTTTTGGTTATTAATCTAAAATACAATAGATTAACTTGTATAATGTAAATTTATCCATGCATATCCAAACCCTATTATCTATGAACCTCAAAAAAATGCCCCTATTCCCTCTACTCATTTTAGGGTTTATCCTGCTTTCATGTCAAGATCACCAAAATACATCCATTACCCTGAAAGCTACGCTTGATGGCAAAACGGTGAAGCCATTAGCGATCCCTACGGCGGCTACGGGTCTGTTTACGGGTAAACTGGATCTAACAACAAATATATTAGCCTATTCCCTTTCCTATACGGATTTATCGGCCCCTTCCGTAGTGGCTCACTTGCACCAGGCTTCAGGAGTAAACGGCACGGGTCTGGTTGATATTATTATTGCAACGGGGAGTAACACATCGGGTAGTATTACAGGAACCACATTTCCGCTTCGGCAGGCTCAAGTTGACAGTCTGGTGGCAGGCTTTTACTATGTTGATCTGCACACGGTAGCCTATCCTGCTGGTGAAATTCGCGGAGAGGTCATAAAACAATAAAATAACCATTCTGCCAAAAGTGAATGGCCCGTTAGTAGGTCTAACAGGTCGTTTTGGGAGCATTTCAAAAAGATATAGCTTTTTGAACCGATCATGTCTCTATGGAGAAAAAGATACCCTCTGGGTTCAACATGTCCGTTCAAAAATAGGTATACTACTGAAATACTTTGAACCTGTTTGTGTAGAGCTGTTTCACGGTTATACACACTACTTCACTCGGATAAATACCTGGTCTAAATCATTTCTCCACGTTTTGCCGTCTTCACACAATTCCCCTTTTCCAATGATGGTATTGCCCTTATCCGTGATGGTCCAACGGTAGCGTTGCGAAAATCCAGGGACATTTCGCCACCACTTTACTACGTTGTCTTCGACCGAAACCGCATACTTTCTTGAAATCTTCCGCTCATCAAAGAAGAGCATGAAAAATTCGCCCGTTGCATCGTCACTACCGAAGATGCCAATGCCAACCGGAAAACCTTCTTCTTCTACCTCCAGATACCACCTCAGAAAGGCGCCGCCCTCAATCCATTCGAAGGAGGCTTTTCCGGCCAAAACTCTGCCGGGAACAGCGGGGTGGGTGCTAGCCGTTTTCCATTCACCGACTAAGCTGCCGAATCCTTTCAAGGCAGGATTGGGGATTTGTGCTTTATGAACACCGTGCTTTTTCATTATCGTGTTAGGGCTGGTCGTATAGTCGTCCGTGTAGAGCCCCCTCCTCTGAGTCCAGTTTGCCTTCTTAAAAGGTAGGGGGTTCTGGTTTTAAATCAGATTCCAGAAAATCAGTAATCATGGGTACGAGCCAATCCGTCCGCTGCATCATGCCAATATGCGTGGTACCCGGCAGGATGGCCAGCCGCGATTTGGGCAGCCCGTGGAGATCACCCATCTTGCCACCGCCTTTGGCGCGAAACAACTCCAGGGCATGTTCATAGCGTACCCCGTCCGCATCGCCAATAGCCATGAATACGGGAGCTTGTAGGTTTTTTACATCCCTCGACCAATCATAGGGCTTCAGGTCAATCTGAATTACTCGCTTGACGAATTCCGGGAAATGGGCCGGATCATGGCCCAGGCTCTCGTATTGCTGTTGTATCGGAGTGCCCATGAACATAGCGGGAGTAAACGTCGCATAACTGGCCTCTACATCGGGCCACCATCCGTCATGCGCATAGGTGCCCGACAGCACCACCAGCCTGCGTACCTGTTCCGGATGGCGCACGGCTACCTGAAAGGCGATGCCACCACCCATGCTATAGCCCATGATGTCGGCCTGATCGATGTTGAGATACCCGAGCAAACCGGCTACATCGTCGGCCATGCCTTCATAACTAATTGCGCGCGGTATATCCCGGGTGCGGCCGTGGCCCTGCATTTCCGCTACGATAACTTTGCGGCCTTTAGCCAGCAGAGGGATGATATGCGACCAGTTCAGGGGTATGGTCATGTAGGAGCCATGCAGCAGTACAAGGGGGTTGCCTTCCCCGTACACTTCATAGTACAGTTGCAGCCCATTTACGTCGGCATAGCCACTTTCGGTAGGCGGTAGGTTCTGGGTTTCATTCATGTCTTTCGATGCGGCTGAATGATTCTGGTCTTGTTGTGAGTCGGGTTGACAGGATGCCCCAGGGATAAAACAAAGACCGCCAACCGACTGTTTAGCAAGTGCTTCGTTATAAATAACTTGGTTTAAATAGAAAACGAAAAAATCAATGGATCACTTTAGGTAATCCCTTGCTTTTGGACACTTATTTTAATGGGGTCGTTTCTTATCGGATCACCTACCGTTTACTTCCTAAGTCACCTTGCTAAAGGGAAGGTAAGTGGTAGCCAGCGATCCGTGGTATTGCATCTGGTGGATGCAGGGGTAAATGGACAGCCCATTTTATTCTCGGCCGTTAATAAAATGCCATTCACCACAGCTTCAATGGAGATCCTGGCTGAATCTGCGTGGCCTGATAGGCTCTCTGGTCTGGTTTGCTAAATGGTTAGGGCTGCAGAGCTTTTAATTGAATAACGGCCTGCTCATTAACCGGATTTAATTCAAGAGCCCGTTGATACATCGCTTTGGCTGCACGGAGTTGCCCCTCTTTGACGAGCAGTGCTGCGTAGGCCGAATAACAACCCGAAGAGCTTGGGAATTCTTCCGTTGCAAATTGCAATACGGTATGCCCGTCGTTGATTCGCCCTTGTTGCGCCAAAAAATTTCCTAAATCGATTAAAATGGATTCGGCACGAGACACATCATAGACTGACTTCTGGGCTTTCATCGTCTTATAATAAGCAATTAAGTCGGCTCCACTGCTCTTATGGACCCGTTCAGTTATTGCTACCTGCATCGATTCGACCAATGGGACCCCTGATTTATGGAGAAGAATATGGACCAGGCCCAGCGTTATGTTTTCCAAATTTCCACGCCGTTCAGCCCGCGTGTTATCTAAAAGGATTACCAGAATATCATCCTCCAAATACCGCAGCATACTCGAGGAAAAACCGCTAATACTGCCGTTATGCCCGATGACGGTGGTTACTTGACCTGGCTGACCCGATGGCAGTCGGTTGATGTAAAACCCATAGCCGTAGTTGCCCCGATTCGGCGTAAACATGATCGCTTTATTTTCTTTGGTGACCAGTTTGTCTTCGCTCAGGGCTTTTTGCCACAAAGACAAATCCCCAACGGTCGAATACATCCCCCCGGCCGAAAAGGTGGCCGTAGCAGGGTTAATATAACTGGCATGGGCAAACCCGTCAAATGTATAGCTATAGCCCTCAGCCCGATTCGTCAGTATGGCTTCCGGGGAATCCATACCAGAATGCGTCATTCCGGCAGGTTGCAGAATGTTTTCCCGCAGTACGTCAACGTACCTTTTCCGGGTCAGTGTTTCGATAATGACCCCTAATAAAAAATAGCCCGTGTTGCAGTACCGAAATTGAGTACCGGGTTCAAATTCAAGCGGGGAAACGCAATATTTTCGGGCAATTTCATCGGGTGAATAGGCGTGGGTGTTGATATCATCAATGGCCGCTGCCTGGTTGGTATAATTGATGAGCCCCGACGAATGGGTTAACAGGTGATGGATGGTAATCTGATCGCCAATTTCTTTTGGGTACCACGGCAAGTAGTGGGTGATTTTGTGGTGCAAGTCAAGTTTGCCTTGCTCTTTTAGCTGCATGATCAACAGGGCGGTAAATTGTTTGGTAAGGGAGCCAATCCGAAACTTCGTATCCGCCTGATGCGCCTGATTCCATTCCAGGCTAGCCAAGCCATACGATTTTGAAAAAACCGTATTCCCTTTTTCTATGATCAGCACATTCCCATTAAACAGCTGGTGGTTATGGTATTGCTGCATAAATTGATCCAGTTGACCGGTCTTGGATTGGGCCATTGCTGAACCCAATGCCAGGAGGATACATGTAAAAAAGCAAAGCGGTTTCTGCTGCCCCATAGCTAGTGCTGACACCATTTAGTGGTGGTGCTGGAAACTCTCCTTGCTTTAAAAGGTTACGGCGAATAAAAACAAATCCGGAAAGCCTAAAGATTCTGTATACTGAGGAAGGCAGCGCCGAAAAATCCAAGAGCACTTGAGGTAGTCAAATTAAACCTGATTGCCCAGAGAACTCACCGGGCAATAGGGTTTTTAGTGGTTAGAAAGAGATAAAGAGCAGGGGGCTCGATCAGCAATTTCATGGCTTTCTGAACCGATCACACCTCAATGGAAATGACGAGCCTAGTTTGGGTCAACACGTCAGTTCACAAGTATATGGAAATTTGTCTGTCAACAAATATGACAATTGAAACATTCTCTGTCGCAAATAATGCTCGTGGCTGTTGCACAACTCTAACTGGCCATCTGACAGATGGCAGCTGAAGGTGATTGAAGCCATTACCTCGATTAATTTGTTAATTTCTGGACCAATTGGCGATCAGATTTGAGGCCAGCCTCTGTCACAAAATGGTTGTGCAACAGCCACGAGCATTATTTGAGCTAAAAATTACCAAGGAGTTATTGAGTAAATCTATTCCTGGTTACTGTTTCGCCGAATAAGCATGTTTCTCCTACTGCGACTTTGTCGGCATAAGCTGTGATCGGTGGAGCATCCCCCAATCGATCATCGAATCGATCACCGTGGCAATGTCTCGGCCGGATTCTGTTAGCCGGTATTCAATCAGAACAGGGGTCTGATCATACACGATCCGCTGCACAATACCGTTGATTTCAAGCTCTTTAAGTTCCTTTGACAACATTCTCGGCGTTATCTTTTCGCTACTCGCCAGCAAATCTTTAAACCGATTCATACCCCGCAGCAGCGATGCGATGATGGGCAGCTTCCACTTCCCTTGGATTACATTGAGCGTGTCGGTTAATGCCAGAATGTAACTTCGTGGACATTGTGGGCCCTTCTCTTCCCCAACAAAATCTTTAAACTTGCTCATAACTAGTAACTTAACGTAGGCAGTATACAAAAGTATACTGCTAATTTATAAGAATAAAGTATATTTAGTATAGTTGCTACTGTAGTTTTGTGCGTCATTAAATAAACGGAACATGATTTTAGTTACAGGTGCAACCGGTCAATTTGGCACCAAGGCCATTGACCATTTACTAGAAAAAGGAATTAACCCTTCTGGTATTTCAGCATTAGTGCGAGATGCAGCCAAAGCCAAAGGGCTTCAAGAAAAAGGCATTGCCAGTAGACTGGGCGATTACTCCAATCACCACTCACTCATGGATGCGCTTAGGGGCGTAGATAAGCTATTGCTGGTATCGAGTAATGACCGGCAGGCTGTCGAAAACCGAACCGCGCATCACATCAATGTGATCAAAGCCGCAAAAGAGGCTCAGGTTAATCACATTGTTTACACCTCTTTTGTCAGAAAACCGGACTTTGAGCATTCCGCCATCGCTGCCT
Organism: Larkinella knui; assembly: GCF_003858645.1. Classification (GTDB taxonomy): domain Bacteria; phylum Bacteroidota; class Bacteroidia; order Cytophagales; family Spirosomataceae; genus Larkinella; species Larkinella knui. The sequence goes on from NZ_RQJP01000003.1 coordinate 601,989, forward strand.
TTCAACAGTCGCATGTTGAATCGGAAGCCTTTCTAAAGAACAGCGGGATTGCTTATACCATTCTTCAAAACGGTATGTATCAGGAGATGATACCTATTTTTTCTGGCCAACAGGTTGCCGAGACGGGCACCATTTTCTTTCCTGCCGGGGATGGTAAAGCCAGCTATGTACTTCGTGAGGAATTGGCCGAAGCCGCAGCGCACGTGTTGACTACGGACGGTCACCTGAACCAGGTGTACCAGTTGACCAATACGGCTTCGGTTTCATTTACCGATATCGCTCGTGAATTTGCCAGTGTCCTGCGGAAAGACGTCTCCTACCAATCGCCTTCGGTCAGCGAATTTGAATCGACGTTAAAAAGTGTGGGTGTTCCTGATCAATACATTGGTATATTTAGCATGTGGGCTGTGGCTTTATCACAAGCGACAATGGATGTAGAGGACCCTACCTTAGCAAACTTTTTGGGACGAAAACCAACGACAGTGCAGCAATTTATTCGCCGAACGTATGCCCAAAACTAAACCGTACCCCCATAAATTATCCATTTTACCAGCTCTCCCTCATGATGGTAACTGAAAGGAGATGACACAAATTAATTGTTAAAAAATGAGTGCAATTCGCGACTAACGAATTGCACTCATTTTTTTATATGTTTATTATTTCGGAGGCTTAGGTCATAGCTGGGTTTTCAAACGTCCTTATGAAGACGCGAATTCACATCGTCTCAAATGGGAGCGTTTTTGGGGATTGTGCACCACTCGACTTAACGACTTTACTGAGTAGTCTTATTTCTTGGCTGAGTCGTGCCCTACCTGTTAATATTGCCGAATTTCAGGCACCATAATCCGACTTTTGGATACGTTTGTCAATAGGAGTGTCGCCAATTTTGTGCAAATTATCATTAACAGCACAAACATGAAAACAGCATTAATTACCGGCGCTTCAGGTGGTATTGGAGAAGCCCTTGCCAGTAAGTTAGCCAGTAGAAAGCATAACCTGGTTTTGATCGCCAGAAACGAAGAAAAACTAGCCCAACTTTGTCAACAGCTTTCTACCCAATTCGGAATTCAGGCTCAATACATTGTGGCTGATTTAGCCAAGCCCGAAGCCGCCCAGCAAATTTTTCGGGAAACTCAAACGCGTAATCTGGAAATTGAAACCCTGATCAATAATGCAGGCATCGGTTCTGGAGGTGAATTTTCTGCACTGCCCTTACAGGGAGAGCTAGCCATGTTGCAGCTAAACAATAGCTCCTTGGTGGCTATGACGCATTACTTTTTGCCTCAAATGCAAAAAAGAAAAAGTGGTACCGTTATCAATGTAGCCTCAATGGCGGCTTTCATGCCAGTTCCCTATATGGCCGTTTATGCCGCCAGCAAAGTTTTTGTCCGTTCTTTCACCGAAGCGATTACCCAAGAATGCAAGCCGCACAACATTCATGTCATGTTACTTTGCCCAGGCCTGACAAAGACCAATTTTAACCAGGCCGCAGGAATCGAAAACCAAAAAGGAAAAGCATTGACTGAGGGGGCCAGTCTACAAACACCGGACCAAGTAGCGGATGAGCTCATGAACGGATTGGAACAAAAGAAACATGTTGTTATTTCAGGAGGCTCCAACCGAATGGGAGCAAAACTGACGGCATTAATCCCCAATTCACTAATTGCCAAACGAATGGCTGCTTCTTATCGCCAAAAAATGACTGATTATTAATTAAGTTTGTCAGCATGAAAAAAGAGGAAATGCAAACGGTAGTTGTCGAAACCGTTAGCCAACAGCATCAACTGATCGGGCTTGGTAAGCCTAAACATCCATTAGTGAGCTTGTTCCGCTTTGACCAGGTACCCCAAGCCGTACTAAACCAGAAGGTGAAATTCATTTCTCATTTGTATCAGATAACGCTGAAGAGAGACTGCCCTTGCAAAGTGCACTATGGTCAAACACCTTATGATTTCGATGAAGGCCTCATGTCTTTCTTCGCCCCGAATCAAGTACAACTTATTGAACCAGGCGCTTGGCAACCCCAATCAGGGTGGTGTCTGCTGATTCATCCTGATTTTATTCGAGGCCATCCCTTGCAGCAAAAGATTAAACAGTACGGTTACTTTGGCTATGCGCTGAATGAAGCCTTGGTCTTGTCGGAGGACGAGGAAACGATGATCGAAGCGATCCTGCTTCAACTGGTACAGGAAATTAAGCTACCCATTGATCATTTCAGTCAGGACATTACCCTGGCCAACATCGATTTGTTATTAGCCTACTGCCATCGGTATTATACCAGGCAATTCATAGTACGTAAGCCCCTGAGTACTTCCTTGATCCAAAAAGTTGAGGGCCTTTTGGCAAGCTATTTTGAACATACGGCTCAGACAATAGGCTTGCCTACCCCCAGCTCACTAGCTGCTCAACTGAACGTATCGCCCAAATACTTAAGTGACTGTTTAAAGAACCAGTCCGGACGAACGACCCAGCAGTTGATTCATGACAAACTGGTTGAACAGGCCAAAGACATTTTGGCCACCACCGACCTGACGGTGGCTGAAATTGCCTATCGATTGGGCTTTGAGTTTTCTCAGTCGTTGAGCAAATTATTTAAAAGCAAAACTCACCAAACTCCCACTGAATACCGGCGGTCCTTTAATTAAGGCTAACCCAATACAGACCCGCTTCGCTTGTCAATCAGATTGCCAGGCTGCGCCAGCTGTATCCGATCCCGATCCTTAAGTGCTACATGTGTGCCACACCAAGGTACAGTGTTTCATCAAACGCCCGTGGCTGCGGCCCGCCCGTTTTCCTATGCTATTAATTACCCTAACACCAAGCCCTTCTTCGCTTCATCCACCAGGCTCAAATTGGCATTCGCCGGGCGGCCCCGTCACGAATCTATGTAGCATTTTCAGCATCACATATGAGTTCGCGAATTGGAGACTTAAGAATCAACCAAGATGAAGGAGGCCCGGTTCTTTTTGTTTCAACTGGGATGCCTGCCACTACTGACGGTGCGGATCATGCTGCTATAGTTGGTGTTCGGTTATCCATAGCGTCCCCCGTTTACCAGAGCGACTCCTTAAACTAACTATAAACTATATTGCCTGATGGAATTCCTAATCGACAGAATCAACCAAATCATCAGCCTTTCGGAGCAGGAAGCGCAATTACTAAAACAGCTCTTCACGGAAAAGAGGATCAAAAAGGGGGAGCACTTTTTGCGGGAAGGCCAGGTATGCCATTCGGTTGCCCTAATCAGCGTTGGATTGGTTCGGTATTATATCAATGAGGATGGCCAGGAGGGCACCTATTATTTCAGCCGGGAGGGCGATTTTGTCTGCGATTATGAAAGCTTCCTGCCTCAGACACCATCCAGCAAAAATATTCAGGCCCTGGAGGACACCTCACTTTATGTTGTGAGCTATGCGGGTCTGCAACAACTTTATCAAAGCGTGAAGCAGGGGGAGCGCCTGGGCCGACTGGGTATCGAACAGGTTTTCGTCACGGTTCTCCAGCAACTAGCCTCATTTTACAAGGATTCGCCCGAGGTGCGTTACCAGCGTTTCCTGCACACATTTGCAGCCATCAGTCAGCGGGTATCCCAGTATTACATTGCCTCCTATGTCGGCATTAAACCCCAATCCTTATCCCGGATTCGGAAAAGACAAACCCACCCGCATTAATTAACCTGGGTGAATGAATAAAAAAAGTAGCCGGGCGACATTTGCTTAACAAATCAGATAAGCAAATGAAAACACAACCAATCCAGTACTGGGGGCCCCGTTCGGTCTCGTACTGGCTGACGGCACTCGCTGCGGTGGGTATTATTTTCCTGGGTTTGCGGTTTATAGTGGCCCCTGCCGCTGGTGCCGAAGGGTTCGGCATTCCGCTCGCCCCTACCAGGGAGGCCATGGCTTATGGCTGGATCAAAGGCATCCGGGATCTCTTTTCGGGGGTGGTGGTGCTCCTGTTCCTGATCCCACGGAAGCTCCAGGCAACGACCTTCGCCTTTGGCGCAGCCATCATTATTCCCCTGTCCGATTGTCTTACCATCCTGGCTGTCAACGGCACGCAGGATGTGACGCATTGGCTGATTCATGGGGGTACGGCTGGGTATATGATGATCACAACTTTCTTTTTAGTGCGGGCAGAACCTAAAAAGTAAACTCGGGTAGCGGATTAATAGCCTTTTTCCACAAAGTGAACCCACGCCGGATCTTCCTTACTGGTTTCCGGCCGTGGTACCACCCAATTGCCCGTATTTCTACACCATTTCCTGCATTTCGTTAGTCAAAAATTTATCCGTATGGAAACTAAAAATCATCCGTTAACCCGTGATCCGAAAGAGGGAAAGACGGTTTCAGTGGTGGGTGCCACGTATCGGATCCTGGTATCTGGGGACGACACCCAGGGGGCTTTTGCCACGATTGATATGATTGTCCCCCCCGGCGGTGGTCCAGGCCCTCATGCGCATGCTGCTTTCGCCGAGACATTTTATGTCATCGACGGCGAAATTGAGGTCAAATCAGAGGCAGGCCGTTATGTGGCCCGGAAGGGGTCCTTTATCCATATTCCCAAAGGCGGTATGGTTCATGGCTTCAAAAATAAGACCGGCGAAATGGCGCACCTGCTGTGTACCGTCGTTCCCGCTGGCCTGGAAAAATTTTTCGAGGAGATTGGCCAACCGGTTGAGTATGGGCAGTTCCTGCCCGCTCCACCGATGGATCAAGCCGATGTCAAAAAGTTGCAGGAAATAGCGGGCCGTTACGGTCAGCAAGTATTTCCGCCCGATTACCTGGATTAATCGCTATCCCCGAGGAAGAGGGCTTCCTGCCTTCAGTGAGACTTGCTACATTCCAGACCAGATTTTAGGGCCAGACTAGCAAGACCTTTGGACAAAATTAATAGCTTATTGAACCGTTCATTTCTCATAACAGAGGAGCTAAGCTGGGGTCAGGATATCTGTTCAGAAAATGAGTATCGATCGCCACTTTTAATGCGAGCAAATACCGCATTATTCATCTCTAAAATGATCGTATTGTGAATAGGAGCACAAACAAAGCTCAGTATTATCGACCTGTTCACTGGTAAACGTTGGCCTGGATTAGATCAAGAAGAAAGCACAAATCAGTCTTCAAAAAACGGAGAGAAATCGCAGAATAGCCCGCAAAAAGGCTACTATTCCTGTTTCTGTAAAAAATCCCTCTAAGAAGATGTTGGGAAATATTATTTGGTTATTTTGCTAATCGGTTCAACATCAAGGCACAATTAGCCCACAATATAAAGGTAAGAAGGCACCCTTTTTTTTACCTACTTATAAATTCCCCAACAACCTCTAAGAATCCCTGCGTTATTATTTAAGAAGTTCCCAAAAATGAATGCTCCTCAGGAAAATTGCACGGCGGGGAACCGCACGGCGATGCGGGTGCCAAAGCCAGGGGAGAAGGAAACCGGCTCCGGAATAATATTTATACCTTTTTGGCCCTATCATTCTCAACACAAAAATGGGGCTCTTGGGAGCCTGAAAAAGCGCTACTCTGGCGATCCCCCCAAAGCTTAAAAGAGCGGGCTTGGAATCGCAACGCTATTTATCCCACGGCTTTCCAGGCGTGAGGACGTACGTCTCTTGTTTAGGCCAGGGCCTTTTCACGGGCAAGCCGTTGGTACTTCTCAATGGCCGCGTCTTTGCCCGACTGAAGTTCTTCCAGCAAGCCAAGGTCGACGGCGGTCGGGCAATGCTTGGTTCCCCACAGAATAAGTGCAATAATAATGGGGACGGTATCGACACCTTTTTCTGTCAGACGGTAGGTGAACTTCGATTTCTTGTCGGCGGCCACAGCCTTGGTTAAGATGCCTTGCGACTCCAGGACCGCCAGGCGGTCGGCCAGAACGTTGGTCGCCATTTTTTCAGCCGACTGCAGGAATTGCCCATACGTAGACTTCCCCGCGAATACCATGTCCCGGAGAATGAGCAGAGTCCATTTGTCTCCCAGCACGTCGAGTGATGTGCTGACGGGGCAAGTGGAACGCTGTTTTACCTCTTTCATAAAAAGTGATTTATTTTTACTTGCTTTTTGCAAGTATTTTATTCTACCTTTACACTTGCAAATCGCAAGTAAATATACAAGTATTTTTATTTCTTTTTAACATGATTCTAGTAACGGGAGCTACCGGTGGGTTAGGCCACCAAACCATCGACTTTTTGCTCACTACCACCCCGGCCACCGAAATTGCCGCGCTGGTGCGCGACGTCAGCAAAGCCACGGACCTTTTGCAGCAGGGTGTTGACGTCCGGCAAGCCGACTACTTTGACTACTCCGCGCTGGTGCAAGCCTTTCGGGGCGTCGATAAGGTGCTGCTGGTTTCCGCCGTGGCCTTTACCGACCGGGTGCGCCAGCACCGGAACGTCATTGATGCCGCTACGGAAGCCGGGGTGAAGCATCTTTTTTACACCAGCATCCAGCGCAGCACAAATTTTGTGCTGCAGGAGGTCACCGAAAGCGACCTGGCCACGGAAGCCCACCTCAAAGCGTCCGGGCTGGTATACACCATTCTTAAAAACGGCTACTACTTTGAAGGCCTTGCGCACCTGATTGGAAGCGAGGTGCCGGACACGGAGATCCTTTTCCCGGCGGGGGAAGGCAAGATCGCTTTCGTCAAGCGGACCGAACTGGCCGCTGCCACGGCTGCCCTGCTGACCAGCGAAGGGCATGACAACCAGGAGTATACCCTGTCAGGAAGCGAAGCCTATTCGTTTCACGACATCGCCCGGGAATTCTCTGCGTTGGCGGGCCGGCCCATCGCTTACCAAAGCAGCGAGCTGGCGCCCTACATCGCGCAGAAAGTAGCCGCCGGCTTCCCTGAAGTCGTCGCCAACTTCCTGGCCCAGTGGGGTGCCGCCACAAAACACGGCATGCTGGCCGGGACGAACGATACCGTCGAGCGTCTGCTGGGCCACAAGCCAACTTCGCTGCGGGAGTACCTGAAAACGGCTTACTTCCCGGTTAGCTGACTGCTTGTAGCGGCCGATACCCCATGCCTCAATTCATCGGCAAGTGACTTCCCAGAGGAGCTCACTTGCTTGATGGTAGTCTGGCCAGCCCCGGTTGTTTCCCGCTTTCTGGCAAGCGAATTCGCCCCTCCTTCAAGACCCTACCAGGCCCTGGATCTGAAGCTGAGTCCAGGTGATGTGCCCCGTCAGGAGCCCAAGTAGCACAGGCAGCCAGTAGATTACACGAAGCGTCGGTACAAAAAAGGTGCTGATTGGCCGGTTGATCAAGTTACTAATTGTTAATCGATTGGCCAATTTAAATCGTTTCTCCTGACGTGCGCACCGTCGGCCCGGAGCCACGAGCGGTTTAATTAGTCACTTACAGACGGCCCTTATTGGTAGGTTAAGACCAGTAGTTTTCGAGCGCTTCTTCACTGGCAGACTATTGAATCTCAGATTGCCAGTTGGAAAGTTTTAGGTTATGATCAAATCTGCCTACTTTTAGGATGATATCCTGGCTCGTTTAATGTTTCCCTCTTTGCCTACTCCATCCGATACGCCCACTATTCTTCCACTGGCTGACGATTTGCCGATTATAGTTTGGGCGACCCGTCCCGATGGCCTTTGTACCTACCTGAATCAGCGGTGGTACGAGTATACGGGGCAACTACCAGAAGCCGCATTAGGAATGGGATGGCTACAGGCAGTCCATCCTGAGGACGCCCAGCCATCGGGTGATATTTTTTTAAAGGCTAATGAGCAGCAAAAGCCCTTCTCGATGGACTACCGCCTGCGGGCCATCGACGGCACCTATCGGTGGATGAAAGATACGGGTAGGCCCCGCTTTGATACAGATAATACGTTTCTGGGATTCGTCGGATCAGTCGTCGACATTCACGAGTTGAAGAACATGCAGGAGCGCCTGCGGATGGCCATTGAATCAACGGACCTGGGTACCTGGGATTTTGATCCGCGCAGTGGCGAGTTGATCTGGTCGGATCAATGCAAGGCGCTCTTTGGACTGCCGCCCAACGCGGAGATCGATTACTCGGTCTTTTTACAGGGGCTCCATCCTGACGACCGGGATACCACCGACGCCATCGTTCAGTCCGTTCTGCAGCCAGGTAGTTCGGGGTATTACGATATTGAATACCGGACAGTAGGAATAATGGACGGACAAGTGCGATGGATTCGGGCCAAGGGACAGGCGTTTTTCGATCAAAACGGCCAGGTTAACCGCTTCATCGGCACCGTCCTGGACACAACTCAAACCAAACTGACCAAGGAGTTACTGGAGCAGCAGGTGGCTCAGCAAACGCATCGGCTCCAACAGATCAATGCCGAACTTCAGAACTCCAACAGTAATCTGCAATCATTCGCATACGTCGCAAGTCACGATTTACAGGAGCCCTTACGGAAGATTCAATCGTTTGGTGATATTCTGAAGGGGCAGTATGCATCGGCCCTGGGAGCAGGCGTCGATTATTTGAATCGCATGCAGCTAGCCGCCGACCGGATGTCGGTTTTGATTCGGGATCTGCTGGCCTTTTCCCGGCTTTCCTCTCCGCTGGCCGAACCCTCGATTATCGCTCTGGATGACTTACTAAAGTCGGTTTTGGTTGACCTGGAACTGACCATCGCCGAAACAGGGGCCTTAATCAGGATCTCTCCTTTACCAACTGTCCAGGGGGATCCCACGCAACTTCGGCAGCTTTTCCAAAATCTGCTGGGCAATGCCTTGAAATTTCATCGGCCCGAAGTTCCACCGCTTATCGAGATTAAGGCCTCCTCTGTAACGCATCAAGCGTTACCCGCTGAGGTAAAACCCGTGCGGGATGCTGCAGGTTATCACCGGGTGGACGTCATCGACAACGGCATCGGATTTGATCAGAAATATGTACAGCGGATCTTCCAGGTTTTTCAGCGCCTGCACGGTCGAAGTGAATATTCCGGTACGGGCATTGGGTTAGCCATCTGTGAAAAAGTGGTCGCTAACCATGGGGGTGCTATCACCGTCCGCAGTCGTCCCGGCCAGGGTGCTGTTTTCCAAGTGTACCTGCCCATTACTTGATTTTTTCGGTGTGACTCCCAGGCTTTTTATTGGTAATTTGAAAATAAGAGCGAAGCCCAATCAGCAATTCATAGCTTTTTGGACTATTATTTTTCTCTATAAATAAAGGGCTCATTTTGGGTCAGAATATTAGTTCTGAAACTGTGCGTACTAATTACTTCGATACTCAAAAAATAGCATATTGATCGTCTTATAAATGAGGGTTATGGGAGAATCCACAATTTTACTCTAGTTTACCGGGACAGTATTCGACTGATGCTACTTAGCAGCTATTTGGAACACAGATAAGCCAATGGCGTAAGCCGGATTATTATACATTAGCAGAATATTTATCGCTATCAGGCAACAGGACTATATTCTTGGTTACAGTTCACGAGCCCATCAACCATGCAAAGCAAATTCATCATAACGCTCTTCGTCATGAGCAGTTATGCGGTTTGTCCCTCTTTTGCTCAGGCCCCAAAAGAGTACATCATCCTGGCAGGTAAAATCCAACATGTTGATCCCCTGCCTACGGGAGAAAAAACAATTGTACTTACTCCCCCATTCGGTTCAAACCAACCAAAAAAGTTGATCCCATTGACCGATGATGGGTCGTTTGTTGATACCCTTAGTACTGGCAGTGGGGAATACATTATCTGGGATGGGAAAAACCCTGTGCCACTCTATTTGAACCAATCAAAAAGATATACGATCAGCTATGATGCGGATACTTTCAGAAAGGGCACGGTCGAACTGGGTGGTGATGATGCACCCATCAATCAGTATTTCATTGCCAAACAGCAGCAACGCGTTTTTATCGACCGTCTAAATACCAAACGGTCAGAAGCCGAGTTCAGGCAACTTATTGGAGGTATCAGGCAGCAAGCCATGGCTCGATTACAAACAGCCCAACTACCTCACGAGTTACGCTCAGCCCAGGCAAAAGCGATTCAGTACGAGTATCTTTATGAACTCCACCATTTTCTTTACCTTAAAAAAGAAGCCAACTCGGCTTTTACGCCTTCAATAGAGTCCGAGAAGGAGTTGACCATTGATTACTTAAACGAGACGGATTACCGGCAGGATGGCTATTATAGAAATCTGGTCCATAACTATTACATGGTGCAGTTAAACCGTTTGGAGAACGAAAAAAAGAAAGCAAATCCCTCTTACTCCCCGTTACAAAACAGGCTAAAATTACTTTCTTTGATCGTACCCAATGAGTCGATCAAAAATGGCCTCATCACCGAAAGGGCCATGTATGAGCTGAAAGAAGTCAAGGATGTCGAAGCTTACTATCAGGACTTCCAAATTTATTACACCGGTGCTGACGAAGTATTCAAGGCCGACATGGCGGATGCCTATCTGCGATTAAGCAAGTTAAAAGTGGGCAAACCTTCTCCCGAGTTTGTCAATTACAGAAATTACCAGGGTGGTACGACCTCCCTGAAAGCGTTTAGAGGCAAGTACGTTTACATTGATCTATGGGCTAGCTGGTGTGGCAATTGTTGGGGAGAGATGCCTTTCCTGAAAAAACTGGAGCAAACTTACCAAGGCAAGAATATTGTTTTTGTGAGCATCTCGATAGATAAAGATGTTCACAAGTGGGCGGCTACCATAAAACAGAAAAAGATGGATGGTATTCAATTGCTGGCCAATCCGGCCGATCCATCCTTTACTAGAGAATATGCCGTAAACGGTATACCGAGATATATTTTGTTGGATCCGAATGGTGCCATCGTAGCCTACAGTGCCCCCCGCCCCTCCGAAACAGGCGAATTAGCGGCCTTGTTAGCAAAAGTGGGCTTATAATAGCTTGTTAGGTGATATAGCAGACAAAAACCTTGTCGCACGAGCCAATAGTCTCATATTGCCATCCGCCGGGCGGCCCAGACACGAATCAATCGCAACCACGCACCGTATACCATTTTCAGCATCCTAGGTGAGTTCGTGACCGGGGTGGAGCGCTACTGCGATGCCGACGCAGACAGTTTTACAAACGTAAAACCAACATCACACAGAAGTTATAAAATCCTGGAGTAGACTGTCGCATTAAACGCCCATTCCGGCGTTCACACCGTTTAATTCAGTTTCCTTGAAATTGGAAAAGGAAATAAGAGCGAAGCCCAATCAGCAATTCATACCTTTCTGGCCCTACCAACTATCGGAACAGATATGGGGCTCAACTTGGGTCAGCATACTGGTCAGAAAATGCATAGCCAGTACCTATATGGCTGACTAGTGTTGTCCTGTTATCCTGCTCCCCGGTATGGAACAAAACTCCAAAACAGCCTTTTCAAGCGGAAATTCAGTAGAAGAACCAGAAAAAGAAGGTACATTACTGCCAAACAGTATTGACCAGCTAAAACTTTAGTGAGATAATGGGTGATTAGGATTAGAAACAAAATTACAGGGTATATGAGCTTGATCCATTAACAGTACCATCTCCAGCTATTTGCCAGACAATATTAATTGGCTTTGTACCTTGAAAAGTGTAGCTATTCGATCTTAACTAAGTTTCCGAATTTATCGAATAATTCAAAGACAGTTATAGGACCGGAATAGCCCGTCCAAGTAACTTGAATAGAGCCATCCTGGTGATTGGAGTCTAAGTTAAGAATGTAAATTATTTGTGTAACTGAACGAAAATTTAGATGAGATTTCCATAGCAATCTCGTGATCGATCCCATCATCATTTTTAATCCCATCTATATAAACCGTCACATTACTTTTGCCGCATTCAATATATGCCGTTTGCCCATCGGTGTATCATCAATGTTCACTCCGGAAGGTCGTGCCCTGGCAACACGCATGGTTACTACTAGCAAGACGGGAAGAAAGTAGAACGTGTTTTTCATGATGTGTTGTCGGTTTTACATTAATTTGTTCGAATAATTTTACTTAGATGAACATGCACCCGTATTGAAATACTAGTATTTCAATACGGGTGCATTGTTTTTAATTCTTATTTAATCCCTGTATAATTTATTTAAAATGCTTTAAAAGCTTCGCAGAAACGACGCATCATGTTCGCCTTTTTGATGATTATATTTTTATAAATCAGGATATTAGTAAACAACTATCTGATTTTTATTTTTTTCTAAACACAACTTTAACCGACAGAACGCAACTACTTAAAGTCCGTCCCGATTGCTATTTTCAATTTATAGAAGAAAGAATTAATCTATAACTGAGGCTACTTCCTTCTTTCGGACGAAGCTTTTAACCAGCATGTTATTGCTCCAGTACCTTATTTTGTTCCTGAATCGCTACCCGCAGTTGTGCTAAATTAGTAAAGACCGCTCGGGCGGCCCCGTTGGTTCTTCCAGCTATGCTTTAGATAACTCCAGACCAGTTCTACCAAATTTAAGGTCCGGACTATCGGCCATCCAAAGTAAAAGCTGCCCAGAAAACCGGCTTTATTTTGATATAGCAGAAAAATAATTAATTTTTAAATACTCTAGGTAGGGAGAAGTTTCTCCTCGTCTGCTTTTGCGACATATGAACACCATTTTTCTTACTACCAATTAGTTTCCTATTTTATTATTCACCTTTATTCCTATTCACGTATGCCCAAAATCATTACCATCAAAAGAAAAGGATCCTTATTCCTTTTGTGCAACCTGCTTTTTAGCCTAGGCCTTTATGCACAGGTGAAGGTTTCCGGAAAGGTAACCGATGCCTCAGGGGCCACATTGCCCGGGGTGAGTGTGATCGTTAAAGAGACAACGATCGGCACTGTCACCAATTCCGATGGGATTTTTACCATCCCAAATGTTCCTAATGCAAATTCGACCCTGGTATTCTCCTTTATCGGATACACCACCCAGGAAACCGTTGTGGGCAACAGGAAAGTTATTAACATTAACCTGGCCGCGGCAGACAATCAGCTTAGCGAAGTAGTCGTTATCGGGTACGGTACCGCTAAGAAAAACACGCTTACTGGTGCGGTATCACAGGTTGATTCTAAAATTATTTCTGTGCAGGCAAACTCCACGGTTACCAGAGCCCTTGAAGGTGTGGTCCCCGGGATTCAGGTTGCTTCCATTGATGGCCAGCCCGGTCTGGACATGGGTATTCGTTTACGCGGAGCGGGCTCTACCAGCCAGAACAGTTCCAATGCCCTGATCGTGATCGATGGTGTGCCCACTGAATACCCCAATGCACTGTCTTCCATCAATCCAAAGGACATCGAAAGCATCAGCGTGCTGAAAGATGCCGCTTCCACTGCCGTTTACGGTTCGCGTGGAGCAAATGGGGTCGTGCTTGTGACTACTAAAAAAGGAGCAAGAGGCAAACCGAATATTTCGGTAGAAACCCGGGCTGGATTCAATTACCTGGGTGGATTGCGGTTTGATATTATTGATGATGCCAAAGACATTTATGAACATGCCTGGCTGGCCATCTACAACTCCGCACGCTACGGTGTGAACGGCGGATCATCTACCGACGGTAAATTCACGACGAATGTGGCCAATCCAAACATGTCTCATGAAGCGGCCGGTTTGTTTGCCAGTTCCCATTTATTCGATTACACGGGATCAAAGACAAACTTTGCCCAGAACCTGTTGGGGAACTACATGGCTTATGACGTGCCGGGCGCTGTGTATACCACCACCGGTAGCGGAGCCAATGCCAGTGCGACCATGTCGGGTGCGTACCTGATTGACCCTGTCACGGGCAAGTTGAATCCGAATGCAAGACCACTTTGGCAAGCCGGATCGTACAAGGATTACTTTTTCGAAAAAATGTTCCGTCAGGAGCATGCTATATCGGCAAGCGGTGGCTCCGATAAAATGGATTACTTTGTTTCGGTGGGCATGCTGGAAGATCCTTCTTATATCAGAGGGTCGGCATTCAAGCGTTACAACGCACGTACAAATGTTAATGCACAAATCACCAGCTGGCTGAAAGTAGGAACAAATCTGGGTTACAGTATGCGGAATACCCTATCTCCGGCTACCCGTTTCGGACGCAACCCCGGAACCGTGCAGCAAAACGTGTTCAGGTGGGTGAATGGGCAGAATCAACTCGTACCGTTGTTCGCCAGAGACCTTGCGGGAAATATCCGTAAAAATCCGAACGGCACCGACATGGTGTCTGATAATGCGAATGATAGCTATTCACCCCTTGGCGTTCAGCCCGGTACTTTCCCGAACGGAACCACCAGCCAACCGCTTTATGCAACCAACCTGATCGACCTGTTGGATAAAGACATCGATAACAGGGAATCGCACGACTTGAACCTTAAAGGGTATTTCACGGTGAATTTCCTCAAGAATTTCAGCTTTACAAACAACATTTCGTATGACCGCTTTACGGAAGTGCGGACGCGTTACGGTACGCCTGAGACGGGAGCTGTGGTGGGTATAGGTGCGATTGGAAAGTATTATACGAACACCGGCGTTTTCAACACGCAACAACTGCTGAACTGGGGTCAGGAATTTGGCCGCCACTCCGTTACGGCACTGGCTGCACATGAATTCTACCAATATAAAAGTGATCTGCTGAACTTTGCCTCTGCGTATTCTCTGATCAATGGGTTTACCGGCGCAGGTAACTTCACCAGCCGGTACAATACAGCGGGCGCACCCTTCGGTGTTCCGGGTTATGGTGGAGACATCACGGCCATGGATAGCTATTTTGGCCGGGCGGTGTACAACTATGACGAAAAGTATTTTGTGGAAGGCTCACTGCGCAGAGACGGTTCGTCTAAATTCCGATTTAAAGAGAATCGCTGGGGTACATTCTGGTCTGTTGGTGGTGGATGGCGTATTTCTCAGGAAAAATTCATGCAGAGATTCAATAACGTCATCAACGAATTGAAAGTACGGGCCAGCTATGGGGTGATCGGTAACCAGAGCGGTATCAGCAACTACTCGGGTTATCAGACCTGGAGCTACGGTGCGGTTTACACCAGTTCAACGGCTGGAGCAGGTGTTCCTGCAACGTACACACTTCAGCAAGGTGCTGCCGTAAATGATAAATTAACCTGGGAAAACACGCATACGTTTGATGCCGGTATCGATTTCACCCTTTTAAACAGGAGATTGAGTGGAACCATAGATGTCTACAACAAGAATACGGTAAACTCCGTGTTTGCACAGCCTATTGCCTCTTCAATGGGACAAGCTTCACTCACCCTGAACAGCGCTGAAATTGTCAACCGCGGTGTGGAAGTTGCCTTGGACATCAAACTCATCCAAAGCAAAAATTTCAACTGGAGCATCGGATTGAACGGTACCCACTACCGCACCATTCTGACTAAATTTCCCAAAAGTGTCGGTTCGCCATCACTGGGCGGAAACTTTACAGGCTCCATCGATGGCTGGGGAATTGCAAATGGCGGTGCTAACAACTCCGGCCAGATCATGTACCTGCGTGGTGAAAATAAGGATTACTACAACCTCTATCTCTACAAGTACGCAGGAGTGGAACAGAGCACCGGTTTGCCCTTGTTCAATCACACCGTTACGCAGGAAGACCAGGATGCAGGACGCTTTACGGATAGTAAAGTGGGATCCATTGTTAGCACAGCTAACTACACGCTGGCCAACCGGTATGAAATGGGTAGTGCCATTCCAAAAATTATTGGTGGCTTTACAACACGCTTACAATATAAAGGTTTCGACTTCACCGCTATCCTGGCCTACCAGCTGGGGGGGAAATTCCTGAGTGTGGAATATGCCAACAACCTGTACCGATCGGGGAACATCGGGAACGCATTGTCGAAAGAAGTCTTGGGAAATACCTGGACACCTGAGAACAAAGATGCCAAATTCCCGATGGCATTTTATGGGGATACGTTCTATACGGGCGGGTCTACCTTTGGGGCATGGCAGTATACCGATCTGGCTTTATTCAGCGCTTCTTATCTGAATATCAAAAACCTCGCCCTGGGTTATACGTTTAGTGGCCCCATTCTGGAAAGGTTGAAAACAAAAAGTATACGGGTGTATGCATCCGGCGACAACCTGACCATGTTGACGGCTCACTCCGGTATAGATCCGCGCATGTCGCTGGTTGGTGGAATGGAAGTAGGGGCCGCCGTGTATCTGCCTATGAGCACCTTTTCGGTGGGTATTAATTTAAACTTTTAATGAGTCGAATGATGAGAATTCTAACTAACTATATAACAGGTTTGGCAGTTTCGGGTATGCTGCTATTTTCTGGGTGTGCCGATAAGCTGGAAGTGGAGCCACCACACAGCATTTCCGACAAGCAAATAGCCGAACTTCTGGCGTCGGGTGACGAGGCCAAGATCCGGATCGTCATGGGTGGAATGGCCAACGGCATGCCCCTGCTGTTCAACAACGTGGGTGCCACAGGTGCGGGCGTTGCGGACATGTATTATTCCAATCAGGGACTGGATGTCAATCGCTCTATTGAAGGAAATGATATCATTCTGGGCGATCAGGAAGGGCTGAACGTACTCTCCGGTTCAATCGAATATCAGCTCGGTGATTTCATTGGATCTGCCAACGCAAAGAATTTTGCTTACTGGAAGTATGGCTGGTTTTGTATTACGACTGCTAACCAGATGCTCAATTATCTTCCGGATGAAACCGTAGCCAGCAACAACTTTCTGAAGGAATGTAAAGCCAGAGGATTGTTTGCCAGAGCCTATGGGTACAGCTACCTGATGGAAAATTATCAGAACGCCTTCCTGCAGGGCGGAAAGGACAAACTTGGCCTTCCGTTGTATGACCGGTTTCAACCCACGCAGGAAAACAAGCCCCGTTCATCGGCTGTAGAGACGTATGCCTTTATCAAAAATGACCTGAACCGTGCCCTTGCCTTGTTTAAAGAGGCTGGGATTGGCTATACTACTGATCTAACGGATATCGATCTGGCTGTGGTCAATTTCCTGCTGGCACGTGTATCGATATGGACTGGGGACTGGGCTACTGCGATCAGTGCGTGCAATGAGATTCTGGCAAAGTATCCAACGCTTCTGAGCCAGGCACAGTACGGAGGGAAGAACATAGGCACCGCAGCAGCGCCCGAAATAAGGCCGGAAACCAATGGCTTTCTCAATAATGCGCAAAATCCGGAGGTCATTTTAGGTTTCCCGCTTGGTGCTGCTAACCCTTACTTTCTTGCTTACATGAATCCTTTCGGCAGAGGGAACGGAGGGCTGGAAAGAGCTTACAAGCGGATTGATAACCGACTGTATGAAAAAATAGCACCCAATGATTTCCGTAAAGATGCATTTTCGCTGGAACCCATTGGCAACTACGCCTATCCGCCCAACAACACGGTTTCATTTATCCCTTCTTACACGAACCTGAAATTCGCAGCTACCCACGGATTGAACAGCAACAACAAAATTGATGTGGGGGCTTCAACGGCGTATTACATGCGTACGTCGGAAGTACTGCTTATGAAAGCGGAAGCTGAAGCGATGTCGCCAGCCACAGAAGCCGCTGCCAAAGCAACGCTCGACAGGCTGTTGGCTGCCCGTACCAGAACAGGAATGACACCGCTAACGACAGCTACTTATCCTGCGATGCAGGGGCTCACCACGTTACAAATGGTGCAGCTACAAACCCGCATCGAACTATGGGGTGAAGGCGGCCGCGAGTTCTACAATAACAAGCGCTGGAATATCCCTGTGGACAGAACCAGCTCTGCTAACCATGTTACCAAGTCCACTCTACCGGTAGCCAATATGACCCTTAAGATTCCCGAAGATGAAATTTTGTACAACCCGTTGGCTGTGCAGAATTAATCAATTTTTGACGTTAAGAAAGAGAGGTGTTCCGCAAGGGCCACCTCTCTTTTTTTGAGCTTTACAACATATTGAACCCCATAGGAAGATAGGGTCGTGATCCCTTTAACGTGAGCCAGTGAACAGGAGACAGGGTGGTACGCCACTGCGATATCGGCGCAGAAAGTTTTACCTGCGTAGGACCACCCTTATCCGGAAGTTAAAACTTAAAAAGCAACCTCTCGATCATACCTAAGCCACTCTTCTACGTATGCTCGCAGAAAGATAGTACCTCACCCTTTTCCATCTCTTGGAGTTTGAACACAATGGAAGGCAACCGCTAGACGGCTTAGCCAGAATAGCCCATCAGGAGACAAAACGAACAGAGATGCTTCACGTTAGCAAGCGTTTATCAACACCAGCTGGCATGCAAAAGGTCGTCAAACAAGTAGATTCTTGCAAATTTTGGTAGAACTGGTCTATCGGTCCCGTAGAGGGCCCTATTTTGCCTTCGAAAGAAAAGCCGCCACTTCGAAGAGATAGTTGACTTATCGCCTATTCACTTACCTTTTTCAAACCGGTTAAGCCAGTCCGAAAAAGAAGCTGCCATTTTATGGATGAGCAATAAATTGACTGCCAGTAATAAGAAACCAGCAAGCAGATACACGCCTGCAATCGGTAAAGTAAACGACATACGATTAAATCCAAGGTATAGGATGTAAAGACAAACTGGCAGAAACAAGAGGCTCGTAACCATTCCAGGTACATACCTGCGGAAAAATAGCCCTTGTCCAATATGCATGAGTAGGTGCACCGTGAACGCCAGAAACAGGGAATACCAGAGGTGAAACTGATTCGTCACTAAAGACAGCAGAGTGGTTAAACTGACAAGCAAAAACTCTTCGGCTACAGCCAGGGCAAAACCCTGCGTACTAAGCCGGTCAAAATGAGGCAGCAGCCGGTCGGCAAGCTTAGGTATTCGTTGCTTAATGACGTCCCGATTCCGGGTAATCCAGGCTTTTACGAAGAGTATTTCTTCAAAATCATGAATCATAAACAGAAACGGGAATGACCAGAATAACATTCGTTGAAAATCAACCGTTGATTGAAATGGCTCCATAGCATGTCCGTACTAAATTGTTAATTTACAACCCGCATAAACACAGCCGATTTCAGAGTAGTGGAACGGAAACCGTGAACCAATCGGCTGATCTACGGATACGCACCGGCTCTTCGCTCAGGTAGGCGTAGCGGGTCTCAATATTGGCCAGTCCCAGGCCCGAGGAGTAGGTGTGGTCGGTTTTGGGCTGAAACGAATTGCGGACGATCAGCGTCTTTTGTTCCGTTGAAATGTGGATGTACAGAGGCTTTTTGGCAGAAATAATGTTGTGTTTGACCGCATTTTCCACCAGCATCTGCACCACCAACGGGGGTACCTGCCGCTCCGGACCCTCACACCGGTTTATTGAAACCTGCAACGAATCGCCGAAGCGCATCTGCAACAGTGTCAGATAAGCTTCCAGAAACTGCATTTCCTGCTTCAGTGGCACCTGATCCACCTCCCGGTTTTCAAGCACATACCGGTACACCCGCGCCAGCAACTGAATGCACTCACGGGCGCGAACCGGATCCTGGTGGGTAAGTGAAGAAAGCGTGTTGAGGGTGTTGAATAAAAAATGGGGATTGATCTGACTTTTCAGGGCTTCGAGCTGGGCCAGGGCCTTTTCTTTTTCAAGGCGTTCACTGCGGAGCAAGTCATGACGCCAATAGGCAAACAGATCCGACGAATTGTAGATTGCGGCTGCAATCACCGTAATCAGAAACGCAAAAAACAGGTCGTGAAAATTGCGGCTGGGCTCGTTTTCGGGGTCATCGAAGAGAACGACAAACCCCAGCAGTTCAGCCCAGAGTACAATGACCGCTCCCAAACCGGACAGCAGGATCGTCAGCATGAACTTAGGATAGGGGGCCTGCCGCCAGCTGAGCCACCGGTCTGACAGCCGCTTGACCGGCTTGATGACCACCCAGAACACCACAATCGACAGCAAAAGGCTATTCAGGGTTAGAACTACCAGCAGATCAGGCTGCCAGCCCACGACGTTCACGTCACTGATGAACCCCATAACCACGGTTAGCGCAACCAATTGCCAGAGTAGCGAGTGGGTAGAAAAAAAACGCGATGAAGGTTCTTCTAGCATGAAGTGAAAAATAATCCGACTCGAAAGTACAAAAGCTGGATAGCTGCGGACAAGAAAAAAACGGACGAATCCGAAAAAAAACGGTTTTAATGCCCTCGTTTTCGAGACGAAAGCATAGTCCATACCGGTGGGGCGAAGAGCCTTGTTTTGGTGACTGGCAAAGGGCCTGCTTATGGTGGCAAATGCCTGCTTCGTCATTCATTTTCCCACCTTCATCCTGCTTTTACTGGTCGGCCACATTAACTTTAAGTAGGTTGGCTCCCAAAAGGATTTGTGTACCCGAACATGATTAGTCCGATGAGCGATCTGATTTCAAAAATGCGCCTGATTCTGTTCCAGTATCCGTTGCTTGCTTCAGGCTGGCTGGCCATGAGCATCACTATGGCCCAACTTCGGGCTCCGGCTTCGTATCATTGGGTAAAAAATACCATTAGCGACCTCGGAGCCCAGCACTATGAGAAGGGCTGGATGATGCAACTGGGCTTTATCGGATTTGGCCTCCTGCTGGTTGGCGGGGGGTTGGCCGACCTCGTCTCCGGCCAGTTAAGCCTGTTAAGAGCCAGCCCGGTCATCCTGTATGGACTGGCCGTCGCCCTGACGGGTATCTTTTGTACCCAACCATTTTGGACCGACGCCTTTTACTCGGTACAGGAATCCAGACTGCATTCAGTGCTGGCTCAGCTAGCGGGCCTGTCGTTTTCGGTCGCCATTGTGGTTCAGTTGCTGGCACCGCAGCGCCCTTCCGACCGGGCCATTCATGCCACCGTCCTGCTTTTAGTCCTTGGTTTGTCCGGTTCGTTCAAGTTTTTCAGCGAGTACGCCGGGCTTTTGCAGCGCGTCCTGTATCTGGTGAGTTTAACCTGGCTGTCGTTCATGTTTAAAGCGTAACCCGATTATCTGGTTTCTACGTATATGCTAACCATTCTAGTTACAGGGGGAGCCAGCGGTATAGGTCTGGCCACCGTCAACGGATTGCTGAAAGGAAAACATAGTGTTATTCTGGTAGACCAATATAATCCCGACCATCAGCCAGTTCTGGAGGACTTGTTTCGAAGGTATCCGGGACAAGTCAGTCATTATACCTGCGATTTACAAAAGCAGGCATCCGTCGCGGAACTCATCGATCACCTCCGGATGAATTTTACCTGCCTGGATGTGTTGATCAATAATGCCGGTCGGTTTCCGAAGGCAGAAGCTGAATTCTGCGATGACGTTGAAACAACGTTTGCCGTCAATGTCATGGCTCCCTACCTGCTGAGTGTAGGGCTGATGACCCTCTTGAGTAAGACGGGCCGGGGGCGAATCATTAACGTTAGTTCCATTGGCGAACGCTACGCCCGGTCCGACTGGTCGGATATCCAGTCTGTGAAGATGCCCTGGAATGCTAATCGGGTGTACAATAATTCGAAGTTTTACCTGACCCTGCTCACATACGCGCTGGCCGAACGATTTAAAGGCCGGAAGATTACCGTCAACTGTCTGCATCCCGGCCCAACGGCGACCAACCTCGTGCAATCCACCGGGGGGCTTAGCTGGCCCATGCGGATTCTGTTCGGACTCGTGAAACCATTCCGGCAAACGCCGGAGCATGCCGCTCGAACCAGCTTGTTTCTGGCCACGGACCCTTCGGTAGACGGCCTGACCGGGTGCTATTTCAGCAAATGCCACCGGGAGAACAGCTCGGTTCCTTCGCAGGACCCGGTGGCCCAGCAGCGGATCCTGGCCTATTGTGAACTGCTGCGTACTAAATCATCTCAACGACTCCCATGAATGTACTAGCCGAAAACCCTGTTTCTTTGTCGGTTAATGGCCAAACCGTTCAGGTATCCGTACCGCATCGGCCGTAGCCTTGATTCCGGCGAAAAAGGCCCCATCGACTCGGCTATGGAGGATACTATAGGCCGGAGCGGAACGTATGGGCGTATTTGCAAAGCCATTAAGCGTGCTGCCCAACTGAGCCAGCCGACCCGGTAAGCGGCTGAAAAACAGACGTGGACAAACCGTCATTATTCTGCCGGCCTACCCCCTGATCTCGCTTGGCGGGTTGAAAGCCGGGGCGGGTTTGGTGCCTGAGTAACTACGGTTTGATCTCCTACCATTCGTGTGGGTTCAGGCACGCTCTTCAGGAACGATTTAGCTTCGCTACCATTAAATCAGAATGTGCCTCTCCCGACCCCGCCCCTACTTTTGAGCCAATGCATTCCCGACTGCACCCGAGGGCTGATCCAGCCTGCTCCGGACTGCCAGCCGGTGTCAGCAGCCCACCCAAATTCTTCTTGCCATGATTACGGACTTACTAACGCTAAAAAACCGCATCCTCGCATCAGCTTTTCAAAAACCCGACGCGGTACGAACCGGCTGTCGAACGGTGGACAGCTGCACGACGCAGTACTACGAAGCCGAGCAAGCTGCTATGTACCTTCCTTGCGCCCGGCCCGACATCCTGCCCCATGCCTATGCGGGCCATGTGCCGTTTCTGGATCAGCCCGACGACTTCTGTCGGCTGATGAAGTCCTTCATTGCAAAACGCTGACGGCTGCGTCGGGGCCTGGGCAAGTAGCCGTTGGTACGGTATTGGTGTTTCCGGGTATCTCAACCCTTCGCACGCGGTGTAGTTAGGGTAACACGATCCGTTTTTTCCGGACCGAAGCTGTTCCAAAGAAGCCCAGCGCCGGTGGCGTGTTGGATGTGAGGGACCGGATGTTGCCAGGCGGGTTTGTCGGAATGGGGTCAAAGAGTCCACCCTGAGTGCCTTCTGTACGAACCCAGGCCAGAAAGTCATACGCTTCGGGTGTGATGCTGTGCAACTCCACCAAAAGGGTGTCTTTCGGGGAGAAAAGCTTGTTCACGTTGATGGCCTGCCGGATGGGTTCGGCAAAGGTCAGGCCATCGACGGCCAGTGAGGGCGACAGTCCGCCATCGTAGGAAAGGATCACATCGCCGGTATCGTCGTTATACAGGCGGCCATTTCGAAACACCTTTATCCAGTAACAATCCCCTATACCCACAAAGTCCCGGGCGTAGAACTGCGCCAGATACCCTTCGCGGGGTCCTTCCGTCTGTTCGATTCCCGCTTTTTTGTAAACGTAGGTTATGGAGTCGACAGCAGGTACCCGGCGTAGGGATGACGTGGCTTCGTAGTACATGGCGCCCCGGTGAATACGCAGAGTATAGGCTCGCCCGATGCGCCCCAGGGTGTCGGCTGGGGCTGCGGGCTGCCAGACGTACCAGCCATCGGGCTGCGCCACAAAACGGTAGCGGGTTCCCCGGTCGTCTTCTACGGTAACTTCCGCATCGGGCAGGGGGATGGCTGGCGAATTGTCGAGATAATCGGCCGACTCGGTCAGGCGAATGGCCTGAGGGCCAGGCTGGTCGGTTAACCAGGCTTCTACAACCAGGTGTTTATCGCCCTTTGGAAGCGTCAGATCGATCACATCCTGGCAGCCCGCCAACCCGGCGACGACGCTCAGGCAGGCCAGCAGGGAAAAGGATGATTGCCAGGTAACGCGCATAGAAAAAGTTAAAAATTAAAATTATAGGTAAGCGCGGGCACCACACTCCCGATGACTGAAAAGCGAACGGCTTCCGTCTGAAGGTTGTCGTTTTCGGTTTGCCGCGTGTATACTGAAAAGGCATTACGCCGGTTGTAGGCATTGTAGAGGCTGGCCACCCATTCGCCCCGTCCGTGAAACGGGGCTTTTTTTGTTTGCCAAGTCAGAGACAAATCCAATCGGTGCGTGGGGGGCATCCGGGCGGTATTGCGCCGGTCGCCTTCCTGGTAGGGCAACGCCCAGCCCGCCCATTCCCACCGGCTGGTCGGGAGGGTTACCGGGGCTCCAGAAGTAAGCGTGAACGTGGCAGATCCGGAAACCCGCTTGCTGAACGGGTATTGCGTAACCACATTCAGAACGTGCGTTCTGTCAAAGCGGGACACGAACCAGCGGTCGTTGTTGAGACCAGCGATGCGACGCTCGGTTCGCGAAAGCGTATAACTCAGCCAGCCGGTGAAGCGCCCTTTTTGCTTACGAACCAGCGCTTCGACTCCATAAGCCCGCCCTTTTCCAGCCAGCAAATCGCCTTCTACGTAGGGATTCAGCAACAGATTGGCGCCTTTGACATAATCAATCTGGTTGTGCAGTAATTTGTAGTATCCTTCCAGAGATACCTCATACCCTCCCGGCTCAATCTGCTGTACCCAGCCTGCCGTAAACTGATCGGAACGCTGGGGCCTGAGATTGGGCGAACTCAACCGCCAGACATCGACCGGCGAGGCTGCCGCCGTGTTGGAAAGCAGATGTAGATACTGTACCATCCGCTGGTAACCCAGTTTGAGCGAACCTTTGTCGAGAAGTTTCCAGCTGCCCGTGAAACGCGGTTCCCAATTGCCGTACTGATGCAGGATGCCGGATTGCTGTTGAACAGCAGGCAGGATTACGGGTCGACGCTGTCCGGGTCCGGCGGGTTCAAACTGGTAATAACTGCCGGGAGCCCGGTTTCGGAACAGCGAGTAGCGAATGCCATAGCTCAGTGACAACCGTTCGTTAACCACGTGCTCGTTTCCCACGTAAAAAGCAAGCTCGTCAGCGATCTGGCGTTCGAGGAGATAGATCTTCTCGTCCTGATTTGAGGTAATCGACGCCCTTCCGGGGGTGGTGTTGTACCGAATGTACTGACCGCCGAACGAGAGCGTATGACCGGGCATGAGGTAATAGGTAAAATCGGGTTTCAGGCTGTGCGTATCTATGTTAGATTGCCACCGAAATCCGTCCTGCTGTTTTTGAGCGTCGGAGTTGAACCCGTAATCGTACGCCGTTTTGTACAGCGTCAGGTTTAGAAAGAGCTTTTCGTTAAAGACGCGATTCCAGCGGGCCGTTGCAGTAGCGTTTCCCCAGTTTAACCCAAACCCGGCCCCAAACACGTCGCGGCCCAGATAGCCGGAGAGGTACAGGGTATTGGCCGCATTGACACGCAGGTTGGCTTTTGCGGTCAGGTCGTAGAAATAAAACCGGGATCCACTGAGTTCTTCTCTTAAAAATGGCCGTGCCAGGATATCGAGGTACGAACGGCGGGCTGCCACGATGAAAGACCCCCGCCCTCCCGCCAGTGGTTGCTCGTAGGTAAGGCGGGAGAAGATAGAGCCGATTCCCCCGCTGACGGACTGCTTGCGGCTGTTGCCTTCTTTGAGTCTGACATCGAGAATCGACGAAATACGCCCTCCATACGACACGGGAATACCGCCTTTCATCAGCCGGATGTCTTTGACGGCATCGGGATTGAAAATGAAAAAAAAACCGAATAGGTGGGCCGAGTTGTAGACCGGAGCTTCGTCGAGTAAAATCAGGTTTTGATCTACATTACCGCCCCGAACGTTGAAACCACTGGCCCCCTCGCCTACCGTCGTTATGCCGGGTAGCAACTGAATGCTGCGGATGACATCGGCCTCGCCGAACAGGGCAGGCATCTGCCGGATGGTCTGACTCTTTAGGGCGTTGGTCCACAGCGCAGAGACCCCAGCCGACGCACTATCCGGCAGAGCCCTTACAGAAACTTCCTGGAGTTGCGTCGCTGCGGCCGACAGCTCTACATTTTGCCGAACCGGAGTTTCGCCGAGGGTAACAGCCAACTCCCTGCTCGTGAAACCGACGAAACTAAAGCGCAACGTGTAGGTGCCGGGGGGCAGATTTAACGAATAAAAGCCGTAGTTGTTGGTAACAGTGCCGACCGTTCGATGGTCTACAGAAACGGTTACTCCGATGAGAACTTCCCCGTTGGCGAGGTCGCGCACGTAACCGCTCACGGTTTGCCGGTTCTGGGCGCAGGCAGCCGGACAATGACCTCCAAAGAAGAACAGGAAGAATCCGCTCAGCGCCAGCAGTCGGCCCGGCCGGCAAACACGGAGATGGTTGGTTCGATAACTCACGTATTTCATCAGTTGATGTGGGACCTTTACCGCCGGGGCGGCACATACATTCAGCAAGACTGCGTCAGCGTGGGGCTTCAAGCCCGATACTACCAATACGCACAGGCACCGGGTAACAGCCCCCGTGCTTATTGCCCTTCAAATTTCCAGGGTCTTGCCCGAATCCGCCATCGACGGCCGGACGAGTCCCGAAAAAATCAGGATAAACCCCGGAAAAAGGCGGGTAAACACCATCCGGCAGGCGAAGAAACAACGCCTTGGAACCGACTTCAGCCAAATCGGTTCCGCCGGTATGGATAGCTCGTCCGTTCTTTTTCGCCAGCCGCATTAAAATGCCGAATGGCCTCGTTCAACCCGTTTTTCCAGGCATTGATCCACTTTTGCCTACCCCTCGATCGCCCACGAACGTACCTTCGGCCACCTTGTTTACTACTGTTCTTCTTTGTTATGAAACGCTTATTGGTTGGTGTCCTGGCCAGTTGTCTTTTGCTGGCTGCGTGCGATCGGGACCTTCCCCCGACGCCGGTTATCTCGAACAATCCGATGCGGTCGACCCTGGATTCGACCGTAGAAACGGCCATGCGGCCTTACTTTGCCAACGCCAGGCACGTTGGCAGCCTGATTGGCATTTATCGGAAAGGGGCGGTTAGCTGGTATGGGTACGGTGAAACAAAACGGGGCTCCGGCCAGCTCCCGACGATGAATACCCTCTTTGAAATTGGCTCCGTTACCAAGCCGTTTACCGCAGCGCTGGTCCTCGACTGGTTACAGCGACATCAGCTCCCGGTCGATACGCCCATTGCCCGGTACCTGCCCGATTATTCGCGCCGGGGTGTTGCCTCCCTGACTTTCCGGCAGTTGCTGGACTATTCGAGCGGCCTACCCGAAGATGATGCTATTGCGGATCTGAAAACGGCACCGGGGTATACAAGCGCCAATCCTTACCAGCACTACGACAGCACCCGGGTCTACGCGTATCTAAAAAATTATGGGGTAAAATATCCGCCCGGAACCCGCTATACGTACTCGAATCTGGCTTTTGGACTGGCCGGATTGATTCTCGAACGCATGACCCATACATCGTTCGAAACCCTGGTTCGGGAGCGGATTGCCGCACCTCTGGAGCTTGCCAATACGGGCGTAACCCTGACGGCCGGGCAACAAAGTCAGGTGGCGCAGGGCTATCTGGAAACGGGAGAACCGGCCCCGCGCTGGGTGTCGCTGGGCGGATTCAATGGCGCGGGGGCTCTGGTCTCGACGGGTAGTGATTTGATGCGGTTCGGGCAGGCTCAGCTTCGGTCAGAAACGGCTCTGGAGAAACTATTTGCCCAAACCCGAACGCTATCCTTCGTTTCTCCGGAAGCGGGTCGGGAGGGTCTGGGCTGGGATCTGACGAGTCCGGAATTCGACGGCGTCGTGAAAACCGGCGGCACCGGGGGGTTCAGTTCGCTGATCATGGTCTCACAAGCCCGGCAACTCGTCGTTGTCGTGCTTTTCAACAACCACGAGACGGCCGCCATCGAGACGGCGGCTTCGCTCACGGCCGCTCTTTTAAAACAATGAGACGGGTCATCTTACGCGCTCTCTTCGAGCCACTGCCGGAACTCACGAATCCGGCTGGCGGAAACCAGAATGGGCTTGGGCGACTGGCAAACCAACCGAATGGCCAGCCGCCCACCCGGATACGATTCGATCTCCCGAATTGCTTTCACATTGACGATGTGCTGCCGCGAAACCCGAAAAAAATCGTTGGGAGCCAACAGGTTCGTCAGTTCTTCCATCCGGTAATCGACAATGAATTTCCGGGCTGCCACATCGTAGAGGGTAACGTAATTCCCTTCCACTTCAAAAAAACTGATCTGCCCTACATCGATTAGTTTGAGGCTCGTTCCCGTTCGGATCGTAAAGCGGGTCTTGTAAATGGGTTTTAAAAACTGCACCGCCTGCCGGATGTCCATCAGATCATGGCGCGTGAGCTGAACGGCTTTTTCTTCAACGTGAGCGATGCTTTGTTTCAGTTCCAGAGGGTCAATCGGCTTTAGCAGATAATCCACCCCTCTGACCTGAAACGCACGCAGAGCATACTGATCGAAGGCCGTCGTGAAAATGATCGGCGCGGAAAGCGTTATTTCGTCAAAAATGGAGAAACTTAATCCGTCCGACAGTTGAATATCCATGAAGATCAGATCGATGTTGGAGTTGTGTGGAAACCACTCGACCGCTTCCTCAATGCTGGTCAACTGTTTGACAACCTGACAATGGGGGGCTACCTGTTGGATCAGGCGGGACAGTTCCTGAAAAGCGGGCCACTCATCTTCGACAATTACGGCATTCATGCTAACGGCAGTTTATACCCTGTTCAGGGTACCTGTTTTTAAAGATAGGGAGTTGTGAGTCCACAAAAAAATTCGGCAAACGCTGGTTGCTGGCTGTCAACCCGGGGCTTCGTGCATACGGATCATGGTGTACTCGTGAAAATTGGACTGTTTCCCCGCCGTAATCCTGATTCCTCCCTACAACAGCGCCTGCAAGCCCCAGATCACACGGCCTTCCAGTTGCCCCCTTACCAGCGAAGGGTTAGATAACCCGGCCGCAGTCGGTGGCTATTGGCCCCCACCGGTTCGCCCACGTTTATGCCGTTACTTTGTCCTTGTGTTTTCGTCAGATATACAAAAGTGTGTATGACGCAGCAAGGCTTTGATTCTTGGTCTTTTACAAATCAACTAGAATTACTCTGGCAGAAAGGAAGGTACATTTCCAGTCGGTTTCAAAGCCGACTCTATAAACTCGTTTGGCTCGATAGTTTTTATGTTGAAGCTACCTACGCAAGTGATTTGGAAACGATTGAGCACTTAGAGGTAGTTACCGACCTCACAAAGTTAGCTCTGTACGAATCCCCGGAAACACCTAAACAGTAAACCGCTCGATAAATCCGTTGGTTTGTGGGTTACAAACCTTGGTTCGCCGATGGTCAATGTCATTCAGGACCCTATCAATCAGCAACCCGTTGACTCGACCACAGCCAAAAGAATTAGCTGTTTTTTCTGATCCCTATTCTGGCTTAGATGAATAGGAATAATTTGGGGCGACATCATACCTGATTGAAGATCATCATAAACTGCCTGCGAACGGGAATAAATTTGCAGAATAGATCATGTGGTCAACAAAAAGCCGGTATTGTGCGCGTCTATATACCTCCCGATGCCAACTGCCCGTTCTCGGTAATGGATCATTGCCTGCCGAGTCGGCATTACGGGCATGTGATCGTGGCGGGAAAACACCGTTTGATTTTCCGGTTTTGACTGTCCAAAAGTTGAGCCAAAGTTAATGGTTCACTTCGCTATTGGGAGCGGAAGGGTAGCCTATACGTTCCCCTCAAATAGAGATACCTGTCTTAGTAACGCGCCGTTTCATCGCTCATCGGGCTAGGGGCAATATGATCGCAACGGATGTTTCTCCAGCAGGCAGGCTGTCAATCGACAGAAGTCCATGGTTTAAATCCAATAGCTTTTTAACAATCGCCAATCCCACTCCTGAGCCCTGTTGTTCATACTGATGGCGGTCAAATTGCACAAAGGGAGCAATGCGGGCAACATCTTCTGCTTTAAAGGGCAGTCCCTGATTGGCAATGGTCAACTGATAGTTCAGGCCTGCCTGGCGACCGGTTATCTGAATGGGATGAGGCCCCCGCGAAAACTTGTGGGCATTGTCAAGCAGCTCATCTAAAATAATTCCCAGGTTGTGATCTGACAGGGCAATGTTGGCGCTTTCCACCTCAGGCTGACAACTTATGCTAGCATCCAGCCGATCATTTAAGGTGTGAATTTGCTGCTGCACCCGATCGGGATCGATCCGCGAAGCACCGTTGGTGAAAAAAGTGTATTCAGTCTGCCCTGGCTTCACCTGTTGTAACGTCTCCATCAATCGAAGGTTATCCAACGACCGTTTTAAGCGTAAGCTACAGGCTTTTATCATGGCCAGCATGGACAGGCTTTCTTCCCGATCGAACTCATCGTAATGGGCCATCATTAAGGAAGCAAAACCCAGAATACCGCCTAGGGGCGTGTTGTATTCATGATTCGAAACACGGGTCATGGTCTGGCGGAGTACTTCCACGCGGGCTTGCAGGTCGGCTTCCCGCAAGGTCTCGCGTTGAAGCCGACTTTCAACGGCCAGCAACAGGCTGTCCAATGTGAACGGCTTTTTCAGATAATCATCGGCTCCCAGGGCCATGCCCCGGCGCACATCGATTTCATCGGTTTTGGCCGACAGGAAAATGAACGGCACGGTCGCCAGAGGGCGATACTCCCGAATCGTATCCAGCACCTGATAGCCATCCAGGTGGGGCATCCGGATGTCACACAGGATCAGATCGGGTGGACTCAGCATCGCTTGACTGATGCCCTCGCGGCCATTGGCCGCCGTCGTAACGGCATACTCATGCAGTCGCAATAAATCAGCTGTGTTTTCCCGAATGTGGGTTTCGTCTTCAATATATAAGATTTTAGTCGCCATTTGGGAGGTAAATGTTTTTGAGTTAAAATGGAATAAGGTAACCCTGATCCGATTGCCTATGGCTGGGGGACGGTCGGTAAAGTGACGGTAAAAGTGGTTCCCCGCCCTTCTTCACTCTGAACGGTCAAGGTACCTCCGTGCAACTCCACAAATTGCCGGGCAATAACCAGTCCTAACCCCGTACCTTGTATGGAGGTGGTGTTAGAAGCCCGAAAAAACGTCTGAAAGAGGGCCGGAAGATCGCTGGCAGGAATGCCCATGCCGGTATCGATCACCAGAATGACGACCGCCTTGGGTTCAAAGCGCAGGACCAGTGTGGGGTCATTCTGGGAGAACTTAAAGGCGTTGGAGAGCAAATTGACCAGCACCTGCCCCATGAGTTTTTCATCCAGCAAGGTGGTTTGGGGCTCGCCTTCCAGCGAAAGATGGATCATCCGCCCATCGGGCTGGTGACTAAAATGGCTGGTGATGACCTGTCGGCAAAACGCCCCAGCATCGACCCAGCGCGGATTGAAAGCCACTTTGCCCGCATCGATGGTTCCCATGGTAAGCAAGTCCGTGAGTAGGCCTTCCACGTTCTGAATCTGCTCTTGAATCGTCCTTAGGTGTTTGTCGATGAGCGGCTTCGCGGTTTGAGGGGATTTCTCCAGATACAATTTGATGAGATCGGTACTGGTTTGGATCGTGGTCAGGGGGGTACGGAACTCGTGCGAAGCGGTGGAGACAAACTGGGACTTGAGTTGATTCAGATCCTGTTCCCGTTGCAGCGACTGTTGCAATACCAATTCTTTTTCTTTCTGACTGGTGATGTCGTTGACGATACCAATGTAGCGCAGGGGAGTTCCTTGCTCATCGCGCTTGACAAAGGTGCGAATTTGCAGCCATCGAATGTCTTTATCCAAACTCTGGACGCGGCACTGGACCATCACTTCCTGACCTTGCCGGTAGTGGTCAAATTCAGCCATCACCATCGCCCGATCATCGTCCACAATCGTCTCCAGAAAAAAGGTCGTATCGGCGGACAGTCGGGGGGGAGAAAGGCCAAAGACACGTTCGTAAGCCGAGTTAATATAGAGTAACTCGAAGGGCTCGACCGAATGAATCCAGAAGGCTTCATCGACCGTGCCGGCAATCTCGCGAAACCGCTGTTCACTGGCCTGATGGGCCGCTTCGGCCCGTTTTCGGTCGGTTATATCATAACTGGTGATAAAGATTTCTTCTTTCAGCAGATCGATACTGACCTGGGCTGCGGTCCATGACCACATCCCATTAGTATGCCTGATCCGCAGTTCAACCATCCGACTGATCCCCCACTCGATCACCTCCTTCAACACCGATACCCAGGCGGCTACATCGTCGGGATGAATAAAAGTAATGAAGGGTTTATCCAGGGTTTCTGCGACATCATACCCGTAGAGTCTGGACCAACTCGGAGCGACGTATCGCAGGAAACCCATCCGGTTGATGCTCAGGAGGGCCTCCCGGGTCGTACTCATCAAAACCGACAAATCATCTTCTACCCGGACTTTATCCGTCACGTCGTAGCCGATACAGAGGATCTCGATGGCCTGACTGATGGCCGATGCCTGCGCAATAAATTCCCATTGGGTATAGCGCAACTGTCCATCCTGGTGCGGCTTTCGCAGCCGCACTTTGCAGACCTGGCCCGGTTCCTGCAAGCACTGCAGAACGGCTTGCTGACAGAGGCCATGATCGTCAATATAAATCGTACTCAGGGCAGAGGTACCTAACAGGTCAAGTCGATTTAGCTCAAATGCTTGGCAGAAATAATCATTTACAAAGGTATAATTCCCATTCAGGTCCGTTTTAGCTACGTAGATCGATTGATTCCCCAACAGGCTTTGCGTTAAAACGTGTTGCTCATCGGCTACCGGCGGTTTTATTTTTTGGTGGGTTTGGGCACCGATCATCCGAACGGGCCTCCCCTGCGGGTCACATATGAGCCATCGCCGGTATTTGATCTGAACAATGGTATTATTTCGATGGATGTATCGAATCTCGGCTTCCGGGTTGAAATCTACTGGCGTGAGTTGGTTCGGGTTCCATTGCGTCTCCAGCAAGTGATCGTCGGGATGAATGAGCAGTTGCCAGTCCGCAATCTGCCCGGGCTGATAGCCAAGCACGGCATAACATTTGGTATTCAGCCATCGCTGGTGTGGCCTTTCCAAGTCCCAATACCAGACTCCCTCCAACGCAAACTCCTGAATAAAATCAAAGACAGGTTCATTGTTTTGTAGAATTTTATAGAACTCGTCTTTTAAATGGATCATAAATTTGTTAAATAAATTAGCGAAAGCTAGGGATAACTAACACATTTGGGCTGGTCGGATGGCTGGGCTTGGACTGGTTTTAACGTCCTTTATTGGTCTAATAGCATCAAAATTATTTTCTTTTACACGGACTTAATCGGATGGCACAGACGGCCGGCCGCTACCGTCACACTGCACCAAAGCGGCATAAATTTCGTGTACTTAATTGAA
The DNA here is from genome assembly GCF_003858645.1 of Larkinella knui. Classification (GTDB taxonomy): domain Bacteria; phylum Bacteroidota; class Bacteroidia; order Cytophagales; family Spirosomataceae; genus Larkinella; species Larkinella knui. Next base: position 634,865 of record NZ_RQJP01000003.1, read on the forward strand.
ATAAAGAGCATTCAATCCATTGCCTGGCGGAAAGGGCAGGCTTGTGTCAGCTACCCCCTTCCTTTACTTTGAACGTAAATCGGCGGGCGAACTTCGGCTCTTATGGGTTATCTGAACAGCTCATGTGGACCTTGATTGAGACCGATGCGGTTGATTTTACAGGTCTGTCTCTTGGACAGGTATGTAATGTAGCACAAATCATACCAAAAACTATTATTATTTTAATAAAATATAGAAACAATTAACCACCAGCAACACGGAATTATTTCATTGATAATTAATGACTATAACCTAATTTAACTCCCGATAAGACACCTTCGAAAGCCAAGTGAAAAAATTGCATTATTCAATTAAATGCCTTTTAGCACCAAGCACTACAGCGCATAGAAAGCGGCTGATTTTGGGGCTATTCTTAAAATTAGATCGGGGATTCTACAAATCACAAAGGAAAGTATCGGGAAAACCTTGTGAGAGCCCAAGCGATGAGTCAATCCCGGCTGTGCGGCCGCAACCGGTTCTTGATGGCGAGCTTAATCGGTCTTGATAAGGGCCGGAAAGTAAGGGAAGCAAATCCCTAGTATGGCCAGGGTGAGCCTGTATAGTTGGTTGCTTTAGTGAACCTTGATGGGTACGAAAACAAGAAGGGAAAGTCACCAACAGGCTCATCCGGTCGGGTATAAAAATAACGCCGGATTCGTCCAAGGAATCCCACTGTCAGTCTACTTCTGTTGGAGTTCTTGTTGCAAACGTTTTTTTGGCTTCTTTTGGCAAATGGGTCGCAACGCCCGGTACGCTTGAGCGGAAACGTAGCAGAATAGTTGGGGGCCCAGGCGGGACCGGCCCAAACCGGAGGAAAGAAGTTTATCATTGATTTTCGATCGGGGCAACCGACCAAGGCTGTCCGTACCTAGCTGTCCACCCCGCAACTCACCCGGGCCGGTATTGGTTGGTATTTCAACCCCGACTACGAGCCTTATATGTTTCGGCCAGCCACGCTCGGTACGCTTGCTGTTCATGGATACCACGACGCGTGCTCTGCCCAATCCGTCGATCAAAAGTGACCTGCGGGGTGATAAATAGAACGGTTGACCCAGCAATTCCGCTGACCACCTAACTTCTTATTCCAGGAGGCCAGTATGGTTTGTTCGGTGGACTGCTACGGGAAGCATCCTCCTGCTGCTTTCCATAAGGGTATCTGCACAGGAATCGACCCGGCTATGCTGCGCCCTGATTTCCTGAAAACGAACCGATTGGCTCCAGTTTCAATTTTTTATGAACGGGCATTAACGCGCCGATGGGCTGTTCGGACGAGCGACTGCTAGTGGCCCACTAGTGCGCTCTGTGGGTTTTGGGCTGGCGATTGGGTATCAATGGCTGATCAAACGAAGGGTGGTGGTCGAGGTCGTCCACGGGCGAGGCGTGTTACCGCCTTCACTAACCTCCTACCACCCTACATTGCGGTACAGTACGTTGACAACCAACTCGAGCAATGATTACCTGACCTTTGACTTCCGAACGGGAATCAATCTGGGCGATGCACTTTAGTGACAATGGAAGGAAGAAATTGGGCAACCGCATACCTTAGTTGGTTTGCCAACGTGTTTGTCCCTCTACCAGAGCGGACAAGGATAGGTAACCACAACTTTGTCCAACCAGTAATCTGATAAACTTTTTTGGTTCATCAGGCAGGGATTTACCCTTCCGCTTACTTTGCCAGCCGTCAGGAATTGACCAACCGATTCCACTATGCTGCCTGTCAATAACTTATACACGCATTAATAGTCGAATTCTTTCGATACCTTGTACCCATACCGGAGCATAGACTTACCCCATCAAACCAGGCCATCCTACCGCATGGCTTAATCTGGGCCACAGCCCCTCAAGGAATACGCCATGAACGAAAAGAAGGTGCGGCAATTGGCTGCGGTTATGTTTGCTGACCTGGTGGGCTATACGGCCCTGATGCAACGGGATGAATACCGGGCCGCCACCATTCGGGCACGGCATCGATCGGTCTTCGAGCAACAGCATAAAGTACACCACGGAACGATTATCCAGTATTACGGGGATGGGGTCTTAAGTGTCTTTAAAAGTGCCGTCGAAGCCGCTCAATGTGCCATTGACATTCAGAGGTTCCTGCAGGAAGGCGAGCCCGTTGCACTTGGGATTGGTTTGCACATGGGTGATATTGTGTTTGACAACACGGAAGTGTACGGCGATGGGGTGAATGTGGCGTCACGGATTGAAAGTCTTGGCATGCCCGGGGCCATTTTCCTTTCGGGGAAATTAAATGATGAACTAAAGAATCAGGCGACGATTTCAACCACTTCTTTAGGCCATTTTGAGCTAAAAAATGTAACAGGCACCGTGGAAATATTTGCGATCACCAATATCGGCATCAAGGTTCCACTAGCCACCGAACTAACCGGAAAACCGGCTCAGACAAACCAACCCATTGCGGCATCTCCTATTAATATGAGTTCTGGAAAAGAAAATGATGTGCTCTTGACCAAACTCCATCTTTCTCCGCCCGGTAGCCAAACCGTTCATCGCGCTGAACTTTTTGAAAATCTGGCGACCGGCCTGAAAACTAAATTAATGCTCATCTCGGCTCCGGCCGGATTCGGGAAAACAACCCTCGTCAGTGATTGGATCATCCAGCAGAAGATTCCGGCGGTCTGGTACTCCCTGGATACGAGCGATAATGATGCGGCCAAATTTTTAAGTTATCTGATCACCGCCATTCAAGGCTTCTACCCGCAAGTTGGCCAAAATGCCCGGAAACTATTGCACTCACCCGGCCAGATCAGCCAGACCGCTATTGTCCAGCTTTTAATCAATGAACTCCTGGCTTTGCCAGCCCACTTTTTCATCGTATTGGACGACTTTCATGTCATTCATAACCGGGAGGTTTTAAGCCTGTTGACGTATTTTATCGAGTACATGCCCCCTACTATCCACCTGGTTATCCTCACCCGGGCCGATCCCCTTTTACCCATTGCCAAACTCAGAAGCCAGCACCAACTCGTTGAATTAAGGGCCGCTGATCTTAGTTTTTCTACGAATGAAATTCATGTTCTGTTTAACCGGACGCTAAAACTAAAGCTTAGCCTGGCGGATGTGCAATCCCTGGCCCATAAAACGGAAGGGTGGATTGCGGGTTTGCAACTCATTGCCCTGGCCCTGCACGGGCGGGAAGATGGGTCGGCCTTTATCCGGAATTTTAAAGGAGACAACCGGTATATTATGGATTACCTGATTGAGGAAGTTTTAAAAATTCAAACGCCTGAAATCAAAGAGTTTTTACTGCAAACGTCCCACTTAAAACAACTGTCCGGACCGCTTTGCGATGCGGTTTTGGATCGCCAGGACAGCCAAACGGTTCTGGAAATGCTGGAGAAAAATAACGTTTTTATCATTTCGCTGGATGCGGAGCGGAAATGGTACCGCTACCATCACCTGTTTGCCGATTTACTTCAACAACGCCTTCTAGTCCGGGAAAAATCGGAGGTAACGAAACTGCATACCAACGCCAGCGCCTGGTTTGAGCAGAACCAACTGTTGCCGCTGGCGATTGAGCATCGGCTGCAAGCCCAGGATTATGAAAAAGCCATGGCGTTGCTGGTTGAAATCATCGAGGAAATGTGGGAAAACGGTCAGCATGCTTCCATTATAAAATACGGCGATCTCTTGCCAGATGAGCTTATAAAAAAGAATCCGGGGTTTAGCGTATTCTATGCCTGGGTATTGATTACCGCCGGACAAATTCAAAAAGCCGCCCCGCTTTTAGCCCGTGCCGAACAACTCGCAAAGCAGAACCTGGACAATGGGCCGGCAACTGTGGACCAGAAAAAATTAATCGGTAAAATAGCGGTGGCTCTGGCCTACCAGCATTCTCTCCTGGGCCCGCCGGAGGTGATCCTGGAATACTGCCGGACCGCCCTGGAAAACCTTTCCGAAGAAGATCCTTTGTGGTTTAGCTGGGGATGGTATGCGGTCGGGATGGCCCAACTAGTCAGTGAAAACCTCCAGGAAAGCACCGAGGCTTTAAAAAAAGCATTGGCATTTGGTAAAAAATCCGGTAACATTTACCTCATCACCACCATAGCCACCACCCTGGCCTTCAATGAGGGCCGGTTGGGACGCTACAAGATTTCCTATCAGCGGAGCGTTGATCTGTTGGAATTCCTGAAAGAAAATGGGTACGCGTCTCTGGTCAAAACCGACTGGACCTTTGCGGTTTTGTTTGCCAATATGGCAGCCATCCGGTATTTCTGGGCCGATCTGGATGAGGCTGCCGAAAACATAAAAATAGCCTATAACCTCTGTATCCACGAAGCGGATATGACCTCCAAGGTCCTGGTACTGGTCGTCTATGCGGTGGTCTTGCATGGGCAGGGCGATCTGGCGGGGGCAGAACAAAAAATAAAGGAAATGGAAGCGATCATGCAAAAAAACAAGGTCAATCCGTTCCGGGAATCCATGTATATTGGCATCAAAGTCAGGTTGCTGATGATCCAAAACGAGTTGGAAAAAGCCCGTGCTTTTTTAGAGAGGCACGGCGTTGAAACGGGCAACGCCATTTCGTATACCGAAGAATACCGCTACCTTTCACTGGCTCTGCTGCTCATGGCAGAACATAAAATGGACGAGGCCTTTCGGCTGTTGTCACAGCTCTATGAAATGGCCAGCGCTCAGGGCCGCATTGAGCGCATGATTGAAATCAACGTTTTCCTTTCCATCATTTTCCTGGCGACGGGTGAAAAAGCAAAAGCCCTGGCTAGTTTAACCGAATCGTTGACCTATGCGGCCCCTGATGAAATTTTAATGTATCACCTCAATTACCTGGATCAGATCAACCCGCTCCTGGAGGAGGTATTCAAAAACCAGGCGACCGCTGAAGCAAAATTGCCGCTTCCATTTTTGGATAAACTCCGCCGTAGGATTGAAATTAGAAGGAAATCACCCGCTATCCCCGTTAACCTGACCACCCGTGAGCGGGAAGCCCTCCAGTTGATGGCGGAAAATCTGACCAACCAGGAAATCGCCGACACGCTCTTCATCTCCTTGAATACGGTCAAAACCCGGTTGAAAGATCTTTACCTGAAATTAGAGGTGGACAGCCGCAGCAAAGCCGTAGAAAAAGCCCGGCAATTGCATTTGCTTTAAATTTTAGTACACCCTTCGTTAAAATTCACCCCCAAAAACCACCCGAGCGGGTGGTTTTTTCGTTTGAGGCTACCCCTACTTTTGAATCACATTAAAGAATTCAATATGAAGGGCTTGACCGAAATAATAATAGAGGAAGATCTCGATCCAAAATGGGAAGACTGCTTTGACGGCATGACCATCCGGTATCGGGACAATCAGACCATTCTGCAGGTAACGTTAAAAGACAAAGCGCATTTGCACGGCATTCTGAACCTCATTCTGGACTTAAATCTGAAACTCATTTCGGTCAATTCACTGGAAGCGGGCTAGCCGGGGCCTCAACTCGGTAACGCCCATCGAATCGCGCTTTGAACGAAGTAAATCTCACAAAACAAAATTAAACATGCCATGAAATACCTCTTTATACTACTTTCCATCCTCTTCTTTTTATTTAGCCCGGTTTGGGGGCGGGCGCAGGTGTTGTCTCAAACCGTGCGAGGTACCTTAACCGATTCCGATAGCCAACTTCCCCTGATCGGGGCAACCCTGATCATCGCCGGATCTAATCCGCTGGTTGGTACCACGACTGACCAGAATGGGACCTTCAGATTAACAAACATTCCCACCGGACGCATTACCCTACGCGTATCGTACCTCGGCTATGAATCCAAAGCCATTCCGGATATTGTGGTCAACTCCGGTAAGGAAGTAGTGTTGAACCTGACCCTGCAGGAGTCCACCGAGAAACTGGCCGAAGTCGTGGTGAAAACCCACCTGGAAACTGGCAAAGCCCGGAATGAAATGGCCCTCATCAGTGCCCGTTCCATTTCATCCGAAGAAACGAGCCGCTACGCGGGCGGCTTTAACGACCCTTCGCTGATCCTGTCCAATTTTGCGGGGGTGGCCAACAACCCGAATGGCAACAACGACATCATTGTGCGGGGTAACTCACCCAAATATGTACAATGGCGCCTGGAAGGTGTCCAGATCACCAACCCGAACCATTTTGCTGACCAGGGAGCTATTGGCGGTGGTCTCAGCACCCTAAACAATAACATCCTGGCTACCTCGGATTTTTACACGGGTGCTTTTGCCCCCGAATACGGTGATGTTTTATCCGGCGTCTATGACGTAAAACTCAGAGCCGGCAATAATGAAAAACGGGAAGCGGTTTTGGGGGTAGGGATTCTGGGTACGGATTTAACCGTCGAGGGGCCGTTTAAAAAAGGGTATGGCGGGTCTTATCTGGTGAATTACCGCTACTCTACCATCTCCCTGCTAACGGATCTGGGTTTAACGGGGGTAAAAGGAAGCCCCAAGTTTCAGGATGCCGCGTTTAAGATTTTGTTGCCCACCAAAAAAGCCGGGGCCTTTTCCCTTTTCGGATTAGGCGGCTCGAGCAGTGCTTTCCTGAAAGAAGTAAAACCCGAAATTGCCGAAACCCCCGGGGACCGCTCCATGCTTAACGGAATTCGGGAGGACCTGGAGAAAGGGTCTTACTTAGTGAATCTGGGTTTGACCCATACGCTACCGCTTACCACCAGTAGTTATCTCCATACCACGTTGTCGTATTCGAAGGAGGGCATTAAAGATCAGGTTTTTGAATCCAGTATCGAAAAACAGTATGATGGTGCCGGGGCCTACCTGAACGATTCGGTGTTGACGACCCACCCGAATTACCAAAGCCACTTACTCAAATCGACCTACCGGGGCGGTCTTACCTATCACCATAAAATAAATGCCCGAAACACGATCCAGGTCGGCACGCAATACACACTGGTCGATTATGATTACCGGCAAAGCCATTTACGGGAAGGTTCGGACCATCGGGTGTATGTACTCGATTTCCAGGAAAAGGTGGGGACGATCCGCAGTTACATCAGTTGGAAACACCGGTTCAATGAAGCGGTAACGTTGGTTACAGGTGTACAAAATATGAATGTGCTGCTTAACCATCAAAGCACCCTGGAACCTCGGGTTTCCCTGAACTGGCAACTTAATCCGACCAATTCGTTTCAGGTCGGTTATGGAAAACACAGCACGATGGAAAGCGCCCACAACTATTTTACCCAGGTTGAATCGGCCGATGGAAAACTCAGTGAGCCCAACAAGAATCTGGGTTTGCTGAAGGCCCACCATTTTGTATTGGGGTACGAAAAACGGTTTACCCAGTCGCTAGTGACCAAAGCGGAAATGTATTACCAGTCCCTCTACCAACTCCCGGTCGAAAACCGGGCGAACAGTACGTTTGCAACCATTAACGAAGGCCCGGATTTTAATTATGTGGGTTTAGTCAACAAAGGGACCGGGAAAAATTATGGAATCGAACTGACTCTGGAACGGTCCTTTAGCCATCATTATTACTTTTTACTCAACGGCTCCCTGTACAGTTCCACCTATCGCACCTTGGAAGGAAAAACCCGAAATACGCCCTACAACGGCCATTATCTGATCAATCTGTTAGCCGGTAAAGAATTTACAAACTTGGGCAGAAAGAAAAATCAGGTCCTGGCCGTGAATGCCAAACTGTTTTTCAGCGGGGGTAGGAACATTATTCCGCTCTTAAGAGATGCGGCTGGAAATTTAGCCGTTGATCCGGCTACGAACACGTTCTGGGATTACGAAAAAGCGTACGAAACGTCCCTGGGCGATCTGGCCAAGTTAGTGCTCTCGGTCAGTTACAAATGGAATAAAGCCCGGACGACGAACGAGTTGTTTCTGAACCTGGATAATGTCACCAATCGGCAGGGCAAGCTGACGGAATACTACGACCCCAGCCAGCCTGGTTCGGTGGGCCACACGACGCAACGGGGCCTGGTTCCCAATCTGATGTACCGCTTGTATTTTTAGTCTGGACAGCAGCGTTTCAAAAATTAGTACTTGCCGAAACGACCCATGAAAAAGAAACGATTGATTTTAGGGCTTTGGTTTTTCCTTATTGGCGTTTATTTAAAGCGCGTTTAGAACTGTCCTATTGCGGTTTTCTTGTGTTTATCCTGGGCGTAAATACGCTAATCTACGGTTACATATTCTTCAACTCCGAGCCTGTTCCCCGAAAACCGGTATTGCCTGCAAGTACCGGAGCGGCTTCGCTTTCATGTTTTCCTGGTACACTTCTCCTGTTGCCACAATTGAATGAGTCTTACTTCAGAGCTTATAGTCAGAGCTTTAAGCATACCGCTAAAGTAGTTAATCAAACTTTCAATTAAACACGTAAAACTAAATTATCATGAACACTCCAATCAACTCAGTATCCATTTCATTCGCAGCCCTGGTGCTGTTGATGACCATTTCGATTACCTCTTTTTCGCAAGAGAGCCGGTTCAGTCTGTCTCTTAATTCCCTGACGACGAACTTTAACTACGGAAGTATGAATAAGGCCTTGCAACCGTATAAGAAAGATTTTAAAGGATTACAAATCGGTGCATCCTATCAGGCTGAAATAAGTCCGCTATTTTCGGTTGTGCCGGAGCTTTATTTTGCTCTGAAAGGAGGAAAACTGAAAGAGAATAATCCGCTGACCATCAACCCATCAACCGTACGCCTTTATACGGTTGAGCTGCCTGTTTTAGCCCGTATACACCTCCATCATTTTTATGTCAATGCCGGTCCTTATGCAGCTTACACCTTAGGAGGTCGCTTGAAAATAGCGGGTTCTGAAGAGATTCCAGCCTCTTCAAACAGGATTTCCTTTGGAACATCTTCGGGTGACTTCAAACGGTGGGATTTGGGTTTCCAGGCGGGTGCGGGGTATAGCTTTCGAATCAAAAGAACCCAACTTTTATTGGATGCTCGTTACGGCTATGGATTGGTAAACATCTCTCAGGACATCAAGCGATACAACCGAATGCTCAATATCAGCCTGGTTGTTTCGAAGAAGCCAAAGAAGAACCAAACTGAAAAACGGGGATAAAGATTAGTTTGCCGCGGTCTCAAAATAACTGCTAATCCATAAACCAGGTGTCCTGAACCCTTTGACGTGAGCCAGTGAAAGTTAAGTTTTTTACCGCACGGGCGGCCCCGCAACAGGATCTTTGAAGTTGCACAACAGAACAAGCCCGTTGAGTAGGCACCCGGTAATCCTTCATTAAGCTAGCGGCCAGCATCCGTTTCTGGGCTGGCCCACGCGGGCGGCCCCGTTAGAGCCACGTCCTGAAGCATTTGCTTATCCAGACTCAGATCGGCGACAAGCTGTTTTAATTGTTGATTTTCCTACTCTCCAGCGGCCCGGCTCCAATTGTCGAAGCCTCCGGAGATCAGGAACTCCCGGGCCAGCATACTTCTTCCACGCGGGCGGCCCCGTTCCAATTGTAGTAGGTGGCCTCACTTACGCGCATCTTCCGACAAACCTCCGCCACGGGTATGCCAGTATCAGCTTGACGTAGGGCGAAAATAATCTGCGCTTCGGTGAATTTGCGGTCCGCTGCCGCGGGTCTTTTTCAGAAGCGATTTTTCTATCTGTTTAAGTTATCAAAATCGCCCGAATTTCTCCACTCTATGAATGTCCAGTTTTGGGCTAAGGTCATTTTATGGACTTTACTCCTTAACAATTTGAGTCGGTACAAATAATGGAATCTGGATAATCAATGTTTCTATGCCTAAAGGAGTACAAACCGATTTAATCTGCCCACTAATGGTAAAATTGAATTTTGTCGAATCTGCCTGCCAGTTGGGATCCATCAAGGTCGATTCACAAAGTTGAAGTCCCTTAACTGATTTATCATTTTGAGGGTCTCTATACATAAAAAACCTTTTTCCGGTATAGGAAGCCTTCACATTATTGAGCACCTGGAAAGCTTTGCCATCGCAACCACAATCAGGCTTTGTAATATCTTTCTGCTGGCACGAAAGTAAAAGTGCTGCTCCCAGAATCGGTAAAGCGGAAAGTCTCATTGAATGAATTGGGTTTAATTTTTTACCTGACCCATTTGAAACACTAGCCGTTGTAATATATTGAAGATAAAATATTTAATAGTCTAAAAAACTTCCCATTAATCAGTCATACGTCTATTTGATATGCCACACTTGCCCTATGTTTTTGGTATCATAACCCATTAAACCAAGAGTTACTATAAGCACAGCTACGTATAGGAAAGCGGCTTTAAAATTCTCAAAGCTGGCTATACCTCCCAATAGTACCATCTGTGATTGTGGATCAATATAACTTAAAAGGAAGTCAAACCCATAAATCACAGTACCACCTAAAATGATTGCAAGATTTAAGACAACAATCAGTAAACCTAAGGATGCACACATAGCGATTGCTATTCTGGCATAGGCTGGTGGATTGGGGAGTAAAATCTTCTTCATAATAAACAAAGTTAAGCAACTTCTATAAAACTAACGTCCATTTATAAACCACACGTTTTATGGACTTATAAAAATACCAATAAATTTTTGGTATTTTGGGCAGCATACCATTGGATTATACAACATCATTCCTCCTATGCCTGACGAAAGTAAGTTCTACATCACGGCCATTGGGGTATCCGCTGGAGGACTGGAGCCCTTGCATAGTTTCTTTGCGCAAATACCGCCTGATTCCGGGCTTGCCTTTATTATTATTCCGCATTTAAATCGAGACTATGTGAGTCTAGCGGATCAACTCTTAGCCAAGTATACGACTATGCCTGTTTGTTGGGCTACTGAAGGGCAAGAAATAAGACCCAATAGCATATACATGATACCGATTAACAAAATGATGACCATTGAAAACAGTTATCTACACTTACAGGATAGACAGGTCGAGGAAAAGAGCAATTGGGCAGTCGACATTTTCTTTAAGTCATTAGCCAAGTCTCAGCAAGCGTATGCGATCGGTATTATTCTTTCAGGCGCTGGCACCGATGGGACCTTGGGCGCCATTGCCATTCACAATGAACAGGGCATGGTCATGGTCCAGGATCTCCAGACCGCTGAATTTACAAGTATGCCCCAGTCGGCTATCTTGAAGGACCATCCCACTCAAATTTTATCGCCAAAACACTTAGCGCAGGCTTTATTAACTTTTGTAGCTGAGTTAACCTGATTGCTACTTATAGAACCACAAAAATGAATATAAAGACAATTGCGAAAACAACGGTTGTTATACTAGTAGTAGCATCAAGTGTTTTATTTATTTTTCAAGGGAGTTTTACATTGTTTGATGAAGAGCCTATTGAAATTACCCAATTCAACTATAATAAAGCATCGTTCGCGATTTATTACATATCATCAAACGCTACTCAGCAAGACTATATTCAAATTAGAAGAATACTTTTGAAGGGTAATTTTAAAGTGCTTACTAGTTTTGAGCGGTACCAGATTCTATCGAGTTACAAACTATTTAATGATACTTTACAACTTGTTTTGTCTGATACATCCTCCTATAAACCACGGCAAGATACATTAAAAGTTAGAATTGAATAAGTGGGCACTAATTGCCTAAACAGGACATATCCGATTATGGATTCTTTATCTTATTTGGTTCCCGGTGACTCCGGCTATAGCACACGGTCAAGAGGATGGCCGGAATAATACGACCTGACAGTATTAAACCCTTCCAAACGGTTAAAACCCATGAATAGTAAAATATAAATCGATGCTAATTATTTAGAATACTGGAACTGTAGTCATCATTTGATACACTATCATTCAAGGCTCCAAGAGCAGCAAGGAATAGCCAAACCACTTCTAGGTCTAATCGGCGGTAGTGCCCGGTGGTAAATTGGCAGGGCTTGTTACGAAAGATAGCGGTTTTTACTAATACGATACCGTAAAATCAGCGAGTCAAATGTCCTTCAGTTTACCGTATCGCCTTCTAAAAAATCGCCAACGGTTGTTTACCATTTGTTATATTACTGATATCTTGCTACTTTTTAAAGCCTAATCTGATGCAAAGATGACTGCCCGGCAAAGCAAAAACTGGTGGCTTTACAATGACATATACTCCTTGCTATCTTTCGAAATACGCCGGATGATTGAAGACCTTATAACTCAGCTACCCGAGTTGTATAACACTCAGTCGTTTAAAATCAGGCTAATGAAGCGGTTGCTTAACGATGCCCTCAGTAAGGAGTCTCCTACCTTGCTGTTGGAAGAAATAGGAGAAATCGTTTTGGCAGCCTCTCTGGCAGGTGTACCCAAAAAAGTTCTCTTAACTTCCTCGTATGAACAAATCGCAAAAGCAACCATTACCGAGGCAAGAAAGTCGCCTAAATTCAAACAGGGAACTCTTTATTGTAAGGATTAATCGTATAGCAACGAAACCACCTCTTTCATGGCCGAACAAAAAGAAATATGGGGCTTAGTACCGGGTTTCTATTAAAAGTCTGGGAGCTTCAGGACTCGGATTGGATGAACTGCAGTCCGGGACGCACCAATTAGTACTTAAAAGCGGCCGTAACAGATCCAGCAATTTCGCATCTTTCAAATTGCTTGTTTTATCACTCAAACCAAATTCATTATGAAATTGAAACTGATCGTATCGTTTTTTCTTTTAACCGCTGGTTTTGCTGCGTTTAGTCAGGGAAAGCAAACCGCACCTGGTGTTGAAAAAGGCTTAATTAAAGTATCCGTCATGTACCCTTATGCCGAAGGTAAAACCTTCAATATGGAATACTATGAAACGAAGCATATGCCTATGGTAGCCGGGTTTTTAGGGGCAAATCTGGTCAAATACACCATTGAAAAAGGACTTTCCAGCGGTATTCCTAACCAACCACTGCCTTTCATGGCCATTGGCACATTCTATGTAAAAAGCTTAAGCGATTATCAAGCGGCCATCGCGCCAAACCGGGACGCCATTCGGGCAGACTTCCCAAATTACACGAATATCAGCCCGGTCATTTTGGTGAGTGAGGTAGTCAAGTAACCAGGGGTCAGAGGCTTGGCCATGCATCAGGTAAAGGCTCCCACAATTCCGGTAGTGCCTATCCGTAAACGATTGCTCGGTAGCAGACTAACGGCTTCTGAAACCATCGTATATACACCAAGGTATACCCCAAAGGCGGTTCTTTCGTTTCATTCCGGAAGCCTGTCTATCGGTAAGAAACAGAGCCGTCTACATGTCTCATCACTGTTTTTCCGCTAGTTAAATTAAAATAAGCTTTCTCCTGCAAAATAATTCACAGTGGGCGCAAGCTAGATGGCTTTCAAGCGTCAGGCGAAGTACAACTCCCGCCCAAAATAATATGCTTTTAAGTTGCTAGCGATAGTGATTCCACCAAATAACTAAATGAATAGTTTTTTAACTAATAAATAAGTTATACATTAGCCCACGGTTATCAGCAGAGAACCCAAACTCCTTATCTGATCACTAATTCACGTTGGCTATGATTCGGAATTATATCAAAGTTGCCTGGCGTCATTTGCTAAAATCCAAGGCGATTTCGTCCATTATGATGTTCGGATTAGCGTCTAGTATCGCTGCTTTCCTGCTAATTGCCCAGTACGCATCCGCTGAGTTTAGCTACGATGAATTCCATACCAATGCGGAAAACATCTATCGCATCCGGCTGGACGATTACAAACAGGGTGTTCTGGCGACCAGCAGTGTAATCAGCTACTATGCCGAAGCTCCGGCGATAAAAGAAGCCTTTCCAGAGGTCGAAAATTTCGTGCGGTTGCACCGGGCCGATGGCATGATCAGTTACCGCAAACCAACGGGTGAACTAGTCAGCTATCATGAGAAAAAAGCATTCTATGCCGACTCGTCTTTATTCAATGTATTTTCATTCCCGCTGCTAAAAGGTTCTACCAATCAGGTGTTGCGTCGGCCCGAGTCCGTTGTGATTTCAGAGACGATGGCCCGGAAATATTTTGGACCGAACAATCCGATCGGCAAAACGCTTCGGTTAAGCACCGATTGGCAGGGCGGTGACTACGTTGTGGAAGGGATATTTGCTGACATTCCGGCAACTAGTCACATCCATTTCGATTTTGTTTTTTCCATCCAGAATCTGCTCAAAAATCAGCAGTTTGCCACGGGAGGCTGGTACTGGACCAATTTCTATACGTACCTGCTCCTCAAACCAGGCACCTCGCCAGAAGCCCTGGAAGGCCGACTGTCCAGTGTCATCGAAAAGCACATTGGTAATCAATTGAAAAAATACAAGATCAGACAAACGTTCGTTCTACAACCTCTTCGGTCCATTCACCTCTATTCCCAAACGGCTTCAGAAGTCGAAGCTAACGGAAAAATTGGCAGCGTTTATGTGCTGATCCTCGTCGCTTTTCTGATTCTGGCCATTGGCTGGCTTAATTACATTAACCTGGCCACGGCGAGAGGGATTGAACGAGCAAAAGAGGTTGGTGTCCGAAAAGCGATGGGGTCTAAAAAAGGCCAGCTCATCAAGCAGTTTCTGGTTGAATCCTTCGGCCTGAATCTGGTATCCGTGTTGATTGGAATCGGTCTTTTTTTTCTGGCACTTCCCGTATTTGACGACTGGATTCAGGCTACCAACGGTTTTCACCGACTTCAGAAGCCCTTATTTTGGGTCATATCCCTGACTGTAGTTTGTCTGGGGTTCTTTTTTGCCGGATTCTATCCCGCTTTTATCCTTTCCTCGTTTAAACCAATTGCCATTTTAAAGGGGCATTTGCCTAAACAAGCCGGTGGCGAATCGTCCCGAAAGGCCCTGGTGGTGTTTCAGTTTACAGCTTCGATTTTCCTGATCATTGCCACCCTGGTTATTCATCAGCAACTCAATTTCATGCAGCAGCAGGATTTAGGGATGAACATCGACCAGAAGCTGATTATTAAAGCGCCCAAAGTATTACGAACGGATAGCTTCACCAATGACATTCGCTTTTTTAAGGACCAGCTATTGGTGCATACGTTCGTTCAGCAGGTGGCGACCTCCTCCGAAGTTCCGGGGCAGGAAATTTTCTGGACGGACGAATGGCAGCGGTTTCATGAGGCTGCCGCCGATTACAAACGGTGCAGTATGCTGGCGGTTGACGAAGATTTTATTCCGACGTACAAAATCAAGCTGCTGGCGGGCCGAAACTTCAAAAAAGAATTAGCGCCTGATAACGATGCGGTTATCATCAACCAAAGTGCGTTAAAGGCTTTTGGCTTCGCCACCGCAGAACAGGCTATCAATCAGGAGATTGGCAACGTAATACCCAAAAAGATCATCGGGGTCGTGAATGACTTCCATCAACAATCGCTTAAAACGGCAAATCGTCCCCTTATTTTTCAGCACATTCCCTGGAATAGTACCTTTCTGACAGTTTCGCTGCAAGGCAATACGGCACGGGAGTCGATAGCAATGCTTCAAAAAGTCTATCAGGAAGCATTTCCCGGCAACGCATTTGAGTTCTTTTTCCTGGATGATCATTTCCAGCAACAATACGAATCGGATGAACAGGTAGCGGCTCTGTTGAGTTGGTTTGCGGTTTTAGCGATTAGCATTGCCTGTTTGGGTCTTTTGGGTCTGGCTCTGTTCACGGCTAAAAACCGTACGAAGGAAATCGGTATTCGAAAAGTACTGGGAGCCAGCACGTCGAGCATTGTCCTGCTGCTATCCAGGGATTTTCTTAAGCCAGTCGGTCTGGCTATTCTTCTGGCTTCCCCCATGGCCGGGTACGCCATGAATTGGTGGCTACAGGAATTCGCTTATAAAACGGACATCAGGTGGTGGACGTTTGCCGCAGCGGGTGGACTTGCCGCAGGAATTGCCTTGGTAACGGTAAGTTTTCAAAGTGTCAAAGCCGCGTTGAAGAATCCCGTCAAGAGCTTGCGTAGCGACTGAGTTGGGGTTTAGTATGAGCCCGTAAAACCGTCATTTACGTTCTGTAAACATTCTTTTCCAGCCCTTCAGACGCAGTCACTTTCTACGGAAAAACCATCACGGACTTTAAAAGTCAAGAGGCTCAGAAGTAAGCGGCATTTTTAGGTGAATAGCAGGGTTCAAAGGGAGAGGCCGGCCCCACAATTAATTTACAGTGACCTGACTAAAATCAGTCGTAGCTTCCTTTTGCCGGTATTAATTTTTCTATCATTTTCGCACCTTTGCCGATGGGCTTGCTTTTGAGATGAGTTCTGGTTCTGCGGCCTTACTTCCCAGAATCGGATCCTGTGACAAGCAATAAAAAAAGGGGAGCGATAAAACTGGACTCCATCAAAATTCGATACCTTTCTGAAACCAGAGCTTTGCTGGAGCGAGGCCGTTTATTGATAGACGAACATGAAAAAACTGTATCTAGTACTGCTGTGTATGAGTGGTGTGTGGTCGGTCATGGCCCAAAACCGGGTGACGATCAAGGCCGATGAGTCCAAAATCGTGATCAATCGTCACATTTACGGCCATTTTGCCGAACACCTGGGGCGTTGCATTTACGACGGGTTTTACGTGGGCGAAGGCAATGCGAAAATTCCGAACAAAAACGGGGTGCGGCTCGACATTGTTGCCGCCCTGAAAAAAATGAAAATCCCGAACCTGCGCTGGCCGGGCGGCTGTTTTGCCGATACCTACCACTGGAAAGACGGAATTGGTCCGAAAGCCCAACGGCCCAAAATGGTGAATACCTGGTGGGGCGGGGTAACGGAAGACAACAGCTTTGGAACTCACGACTTTCTGAACATGTGCGAGTTGCTGGGCACCGAGCCGTATCTGGCCGGCAATGTCGGTAGCGGAACGGTGCAGGAACTGAGTGAGTGGGTGCAGTACGTCAACTTTCCAAAAAATAGCCCCATGTCGAATCTCAGACAAAAAAACGGCCGTCCGGAAGCCTGGAACGTGCGGTATTGGGGCGTGGGCAACGAAGCCTGGGGTTGCGGAGGCAATATGACGCCCGATTATTACGCCAACATCTACCGGCAGTATGCAACGTTCATGAACCCGGCGGTGGGCAAGGAACGCATTTTCCGGATTGCATCGGGGGCCAATTCCAGCGACTTTAACTGGACGGAAACGCTTATGAAAAACATTCCCCTCAACCTGATGGAAGGTGTGGCGCTGCACCACTATTCGGTGCACAGCTGGGAGGATGGCAAAAAAGGATCGGCAACCGATTTTACGGAAGCGGAGTACGTCAAAACCATGAAACAGGCCCTGAAAATGGACGAGTTTATTGAAAAACACGCGGCCATTATGGATAAATACGACCCGCAGAAAAAAATAGCCCTGGTCGTCGACGAATGGGGCGGCTGGTACAATGTGGAACCGGGCACCAACCCCGGTTTTCTCTTCCAGCAAAATACCATGCGGGATGCGGTGCTGGCCGGAGCAACGCTGAACATTTTCCATAAACACGCGGAGCGGGTCCGAATGGCCAATCTGGCCCAGGTCGTGAACGTATTGCAAGCCGTGATTCTGACCGAGGGAACCAAAATCGTGCTGACTCCGACGTATCACGTACTGGAAATGTACAATGTTCACCAGGATGCGACTTTATTACCGATCGATATTTCCACCAGTGATTATACGTTTGAAAAAGAAAAACTCCCGGCGGTTTCGGCTTCGGCCTCCCGCGACAAGGCGGGTAAAACACACGTGTCGCTAGTCAACATCCATGCCGGGCAGCCGCAGACGGTTACGGTTAACCTGAAAGGCATGAAAGCATCCGGTGTGACTGGCCGAATTCTGGCCTCATCGAAGGTGCAGGACCACAATACGTTCGATAATGCCAACAAAGTTAAACCCGTCGCTTTCTCCGACGCCAAACTCTCCGGCGATGAACTAACGGTCATATTACCACCCGCTTCGGTCGTGGTGCTGGAACTTCAGTAGCTGGTAAAACCGCAGAAGAGATTCGCTGGCGGTTCAGCAGCAGGAGCCATAAAAACGCGGATCGCCCCTACCCTTTCATTGTCAACTATTGATCTACATCAACAGGTTTAATTACCATACCTCATCGGTTTGCCGGGGCGGATGCTAGTAAGTTTGCTCCTGCAAAAGCGAGCAACCGTGATGATACAAAGAACCGTTTCCCGATTATATACACCGCACAACGAACCGGGCTTTCTGGGCGCCGGTCATGTGGCCCGTACCGTTTTGACAGGCGGCTTCGCCCAAACCGATCCGTTCATTTTCCTGATGGACGATATGCTGGACAAAAAAGACAACGAACCCGCCGGCGGCCCTCATCCCCATGCAGGCTTTGAAACGGTGTCTCTTCTGATCGATGGGGAAATAAAAGAAAGGCTGGAGTCCATGAAAAAGGGCGACTTCCAGATCATGACGGCCGGTAGCGGTACGGTTCACACCGAAACCATCGATGGGCCAACCAAAGGGCGTTTGTTTCAGATGTGGCTGAATCTCCCCCGAAAAGACCGCTGGGTTACACCCCGTATCCAGATTTTGCCTGCCGGGCAGGTACCGGTATTGGACAAAGACGGTGTCAACATGCGGCTCTACAGCGGCACGCTGGCCGGTATTCATTCACCGGTTAAAAACTACACACCCCTCATTGCCGCTGAGTTTACCCTGAAAGCAGGTGTTGACACCAGCGTTCAGTTTCCGGCCCGTTTCAACGCCTTTTTGTACGTCATCAGCGGCTCGGTCCAGATCGCGGATACAAAAATAAACCATGATCAGGTAGCGTGGCTGGATGTATTCGACACCGAAGACGCTAGTAATCTGACGATGCAGGCCGGCGAAAACGACACACGGTTCGTGCTCTATGCGGCAGAACCTACCCACGAAAACATCGTTTCCTACGGGCCTTTTATTGCCGATACCCAGGCCGAGATTGCCGACTTGTACCACCAATACAGAAACGGGACGATGACGCATATCGCTGCCGCCCCCGAAGCCCGGAAACTGACCTATTAATTTTAAAACAGAACGAACATGAGTTACACAATCGGCATCATCGGTTCAGGACATATTGGCCGGGCACTGGCCACGCATCTGGCCAAAACCAATTACCGGATATTGATCACCAACAGCCGCGGGACAGCATCGTTGACCGACCTGGTGGCTTCCCTGGGCGGATCGTTAACGGCCGCTGACTTTAACCAAACCATTGCCCAGGCCGACGTTTTATTTATTGCCGTTCCCTGGACCCAATTGCCGGATCTGGCCAGCGAAGTACAGAAATATAGCGGCAAGATCATGGTCGATGCCACCAACAATATCGTTTCAGCCAGCCCGTTTCAACTGGCCGATACGGCGGGTAAGCCAACGGGCGAGTATGTTGCGGCCCTGTTTCCCGCGCAGCGGGTGGTCAAAGCGTTCAATACCCTCGCGGCTGCTACCCTTGCCCAGCCCTCGCAAACCAGCCTGGGCAATACGGTTATTGTGATCAGTGGTGAGGATGCCGATGCGAAAAAAGAAGTAGCCGAAATTACAAAAGCAATGGGTTTTGAGCCGGTTGATCTGGGTACGTTCCGGCAGGGCGGTCACCTTCAGGATGTGGGCGGGGCTTTGTCGGGAATTGAATTCATCAAAGTAAAACGGTAGGCAACAGAATACGCGGGAAACAGCCTGTTCATTACCAGCGGCAGCCGGGGAATTGGTACCGGCATCGTAAACCGGTTATGCCTGCTCATCATCAACCCATATAATGGGCTGGAACAACGATCTTTATTGATCTATATCAACGTTTCACACCAACTTCGACGCTTACTTTTAAGCAGGAAAACCGGATCGTTCTGGCATTAAACCAACTAGCCTACCCATGGATACCCAATCAATCAATACGCTTCAGCAGACCCATACCGCTGTCTGGAACGAAAAAGACCGCACAACGCGTGATGCCCTGATGCAAACCATCTACGCCGACGCTATAAAAATGTACGACAAGGATTTTATCCTTACCGGCCCTACCGCCATTTCGGACTTTATCGACACGCTGTTTGCGGGTGATGCCAATTTTAAGTTTACGGTAACAAAGCCCATGGAAAGTACCCAAAATGGAGCCCGGCTCTACTGGGATATTCGTACGGGGCCGAATGTTTTAACGGGTATGGATTTTTTTGTTCTGGAAAAGGAGAAAGTAGCGCATCTGTATGTTTTTATGGATGCTCGGTAACCAGGTTACGGCAGGCGGTTGAAAGGTCATGTCCGGTTATCAAAGCACTGCCCGTTGCTCTGGCCCATCCTGTATTTCTTACTGATGGGCCGGTTATTTTTTTATCGATTGATGGCGAATGCGGCTCAGTGTTTCTTTGGTTATACCCAGGTAAGACGCGATCAGGTGCTGCGGAAAACGCTGCAAAAATTCAGGATAAAGTTTGATCAGTTCGCCATAACGATAATCAGCCGTGTAGTTTTTTGCCATATTCAAGCGTTTCTGCGCGGCAATGTACTGATTATCATCAAGCTTTATCCGCATTTCGTTGAAGGCAGGAATCGTATTGACCCGCTCGTAATACCCGTTTGCCTTGGGTAATAACAGCAACTCGGTTTCTTCCCAGGCGTCTATATTGTAGATAGACGGTATTTCTTTATGAAAGCTCTCGCGGTCGGACGTCCACCAGTTTTCGATGCATAAATTAAGCACATGCTCATGCCCTTTTTCGTCGACCGTGTACTGGCGGGTAGCCCCCTTCACAATAAAGGCAATGGATTTGCAGACTTCACCTTCCTGCAACAGAAACTGTCGTTTTCTCAATTTTTTAGGAATGAACGCTTCCTCGAGCAAGCGGATATCTGCCTCGGAGAGCGGACTGGAGGACCGTTCTTGTATATACTGGATAAGCGAAGTGAGCATCAAAACAGGATTGAACACTAGTATCGATCTGAGATGGACGTTTCAAGAATTTAACTTTGTAAAGATAAGGGCTGGCAAAGCAGCGTTTACTGAAAAAGAAAAATTGTAGGAAGCCTGGCCTGACTTCGGGAAGTCCTGCTTGAAAACGGATCGTTTCCGAAGAGATAATTGACCCACACCCAACTAGTGCAAAGAGAACTTCTTGGGTTTCATGCCGATATGCGCTTCAAACGTGCGCGTGAAATGACTCAGGTTAGAGAAGCCCATTTCGTATCCCACCTCCGAGACAGTGAGCTTATGCTCCTTAAGCAGCCGCGCTGCCGCGCTCATCCTGAAGCGCTGATAGTAGTTAAAAATGCTTTCCCCAAAGATCTGCTTGAACAACCGCTTTAGTTTGGACTTACTCATACCGGCGTCTTTGGCAAGATCATCCAGAACCGGGGGCGTAGCCAACTCAGCCAGAATCTGATCCCTGATGCGGTAGATAGCCTCCGCATCCGCTTCATGAAGCACCTGAATGGAAGTATCCTGCCTTTTCAGCAACGCTGCAAAAGTGAGACAGATGAGCTCTTCCGCTTTGATCCGGTAAAAAAAGGGGTGAAAAGCTTCCGGCAGGTCATTTTCGGTGATCTCTAAAGCCACCTGTTGAATTTTTGGTGAAATGATCTCTTCAAACAGGGTAGGCTGATCGCTTTCAAGGATCGTCTGCAGCACGGCATTGACACTTTGCAAGCCGAGCAGGCTCTTTAAACCAGACGCCTTTATGGCTACCAGAATGGACTTGAAATTAGTATGGCTGGGGTAAAACATTTCAAGGTTCAGATTGCCTTTACCAATCTGAACGGACGGGATAGTGCGGATGTTTGCCGGGCCCGGACCCTGGTCTCCGGAAGGCAGCACATTATTAAAAGTCATCAGGATGCGCTCATGCGGGTTAAGGTTGAAATTCCTTTTGATCAAAAGATCATCATTGAATTCACAATCCCGGATCATCAGCCCAAGGGCATCGCTCAATACAAAACCATGGAGATAGCCCCGCCCCCGGGTCTCAGGAACTTGCAGGTAACCGTTATCGCAGGTCGTCCCTAAAATTTCCGCCAGCTTGTCCAGAACGGCATCCGGCTCATTAACACTGAGTTCCAAAAATTGAGCTTTCACGACTATTTTTTGGCCAAAAGTAGCTATTTTACTCATAGTAGGCCCATTACTTTTGTTGAAATAACGATTTAGCGATGAAAACGACAAAACAAACAATCCTGCTATCCGGTGCAAGCATTGCCGGGTTGACGATGGCTTACTGGATGAGCCGTTATGGTTACGAGGTAACCGTTGTGGAAATCGGTGCTGAGCCCAGACGGGGCGGTTCGCCCATTGACGTACGCGGTGAAGCCCTGGATTGTGCCAGCCGGATGGGCATCCTGGATGCAATCAAAGAAGCAAAATTGCCCACGGAAGGTCTGAAATTCATGAATGCACAAAACGAGGTGCAGGGTATCATGCTGGTTGAGGAAATAGGCGCCATAAGGCCGGGTGATGATATCGAAATACGCAGGGACGATCTGGTAGACATTTTATATAAAAATGTTCGGGATGGTATTACGTACAAATTCAATAACCGGATAACAGCACTCGATCAGGATGCGGAAAAAGTAACGGCTACATTTAAAGACGGAACAACAGGTACGTACGATTTCGTTATTGGCGCCGACGGGATTCATTCCGGTGTCAGAAAGCTGGTATTTGGCCAGGAGGATCAGTTTACCCATTTCTTAAACTATTACTTTTCTGTATTTGCCGTGGATGGACGTCTGGGAGAGAAAAACTATGCCCATATGTATAATACACCCAATACGATGGCCACCGTTTATTTTTACAATACCGATTCAGCCGATGCGGTTTTGGCCTTCAGGTCTTCTCATAAAATCACTTACAATCGCTATGACATCCAGGAACAAAAGCAACTGGTTAGTGATGCCTTTGAGGGAATTGGCTGGAAAGTGCCCCAACTTATTGAAGAGTTAAAACAAGCTGATAACTTTTATTTAGATCAGGGTTGCCAGATAAAAATGCCGACCTGGACGAAGGGAAGGGTAGCTTTAATTGGTGATGCAGGGTATGCTCCCGCATTTCCAACGGGCATGGGCAGTACACTGGCCATCCAAGGTGCTACCGTGTTAGCCGATGCAATGGCCCAAAATGAAGATTATAACCGCGCATTCAAACTTTACCACGAAACGTTTCGGCCTGTGGTTGAAACGCTACAGGCCACCGTTTATGACGGAATGTCATTCATACTGCCGGAGACACAGGAAAAAATTGATGAACGGAATAAATCAGGCAGAGAAACCAACTAGTTTATTGACGGACCAAGGCGTGGTACAACCATCAGTATAATTGCGTAGCGGAGTTCTTCTAGAGACGACACGTTAATAATGATGCGTTATACCTTCTTCATCGGCTGGATAACAGCCATTCTCCTTCTGGGGTCTACCTTGATGGCATACGGACAAACGACCGCCGTGCTGACCGGTTACGTAACGGATGCCACCACGGGAAAACCGATGCCGTTTGCCAACGTCTACGTCAATGGATCAACGCGGGGCGCCATTACCGACGAAAAAGGCTATTATGCGCTGGCAGGTGTGCCCCTGGGTACGGTCGAAATTGCCGCTTCATTTGTGGGTTATCAACCGGCTACGCAAAAAATCCGATTTGATAATACGTCTCCTCAAAAAGCCAGTTTTCGGCTGCAACCCAGCGTCCAACTGCTGGATGCCGTAACCGTCCGGGGCAATCCGAAGAGCTGGGAGCGGCACCTGCGTCAATTTAAAAAGCTACTCTTCGGCGAGCCGTTCGGCGGACAGTGTCTGCTGGTCAACAGCGAAGCGCTCAATTTTAAAGAAAAGAAGGAGCATCTGTATGCGACGGCGAATGAGCCATTGATAATTGAGAATCAGGCGCTGGGATACCGGCTGATTTATGCGTTGCAACATTTCGACGCGGCTCCGTCGGGCAGCGTTTATTCGGCCGGTACGGCCCGGTTCGAAGAATTAAAACCCGAGAACGAACGGCAGGCCAGCCGCTTCCGGCGTAACCGGCTGACCGCCTACCAGGGATCGATTCGCCATTTAATGGCCAGCCTGATTGACAATACGTTCCAACAGGCCGGCTTTCAGGTTTATCAGGAAGACGGCACCAAAATGATACCGCTGGAACGCAGGCAGATCACCCTCGTGGCTGCAGTTAGTGAGTATAAGCGTCTGATTCCGGTTCAGGTTTCTACCCTGATTCAACCCGGTCGATTATCGACCGAACGCCGATTGGTTTCGCCCCTGAAACTGATCGTATTCTATACGCATGCGTCCTCGAATTTCTCGCCCTATCCCGATGCCCGTTACGCCTATACGGAAATGAACCTGCCTGGTGGTCAGATGCAAATGACCGTCAACGGGGTGATTACGATGCCGGAAGGGATGGAAGCAAAAGGTTCGATGGGCAACGACCGGTTATCGACGATGCTGCCTGCCGACTGGAAACCCGAAGGAAATGAGAAAGAGTCGCTTCCAAACGGCCCGCTGGCTACCCAGGGAAAACTCGCCCCACCCGACGCCAGCCTGGAACGGATTACGGCGGCTTTCAACGACCGATTCAAGGTGCTGGCACCCAGCGTGTTTGTTCACATCGACAAACCCTTGTATGCCACGGGAGACCGGCTCTGGATGAGTACGTACGTACTCGACGCGACCCATTACCAGCGAACCGGTGGCCAAACGGCCCTGCATGTCGACCTGTTAACGTCATCCGGGAAACTTGTGCAGCACCAGTGGGTACGGATCGTTGATGGACGCGGCCAGGGCAATTTCCGTCTGTCTGATACCCTGCTGACCGGAACGTACCGCCTGCGCGCTTATACCGACGAAGATGAGGCCCAGCGACGCCCCGCTTTCGAGCGGTCGGTGGCGATCTATAATCTGCTTCGGAACGAGGTATCCAGCCACACGGATTCGGTTCCGCAGCCGGTAGACGTTCAGATTTTGCCGGAAGGGGGGCGCTGGATTTGGGGTTTGCCCGCGCGTCTGGGCATAAAAATTATACAGTCAAACGGTCACGGCCTGCCCGTCGCGGGACGCATTGTGGATGATTTAGGAACTGAAGTCGTCCGTTTCAAGACCAATCAGCAGGGAATGACCAGCGTATCGATGGAGCCAAAGCCGCAGCGGACGTATTACGCCGAGGTCGCGTATACCAACCAGCCGCAACGCGTTCCGTTGCCCCGACCCGAAACGGAAGGGCTGTTGCTTTCGGCCGATGCGATCAGCGATACAACCCGCCTGGCGTTGACGGTCATGAGCACGAACCGCACCGGTTTAGACTCCGTGTATATTCTGATTCAACAGCACGGCCGTATGGTCGATCAGCGAAAAATTATCCTGCAAAATGGGGTGGCGAAGGTAAGCTTGCCCATGACGAGCTGGTTACCGGGCCTGGCGCAAATCACCCTTTACGATGCCATCGCCAGGCCGCATGCCGAGCGACTGGTTTTTGTTTCCGAATTCAGTGCGCCGGTGCGTGTGTTGATGAGCTTCAACAAAACCCGGTATCAGCCCCGCGAGCCGGTTGTTCTGAGCGTCAATCTGAATGATAACGGCGCACCGGCCTTAGCCGCGTTATCGGCATCGATTACCGATGCCGGCCAGGTGCCGGAAGATACCGCCGATGCCACGTTGCAGGCGCATCTCTTGCTGACGGGAGAACTCCGGGGACGAATCGAGAACCCCAACCACTACGTCGTGAATCATTCGGCCGAAACCCGGCAGGCGCTGGACGACCTGCTGCTCACCCAGGGCTGGCGACGGGTCAGTGGCACACCAGACCCGGAACCGCCCGGTGGTATATCGCTCAGGGGCCGCATTCTGAATTCAAAAAATCAACCCCTACCCGGAGCCCAGCTTACCGTGGTCTCGACAGCCGTTGGGCAATCGTTCGTAAAATCGGCAGACGCTGACGAACAGGGGCGGTTTCGATTGGCGGGGCTGGCTATAACTGATACCATTCAATTGATGACGCAGTTCACGGATCGTCGGTCGAAAAATAGTCTTTCAAAAGAGGCTTATCTGGTTCAGGAAGAGCCGGGCAGCCAGTGGGAACCCCTAAAAACAACCTTTGCTCCCCACTGGCCGGACTTCCGCGCTCAACTGGAAGCGATCCGTATCCGGCAGGAGGCAAACGCCGATTTTTACCGCGACAAAACGGCGAACGTGCTGAAAGAAGTGACGGTTCGGGCGCGAAAAAACGAGGAGAGGCCCGAGGATATTCAACGGCGTAGTTTGCACAATACGGCGGATGCCGTTCTGGTGTTCAATGACAAATCCCCTGTTTACTCAAATCTGTACGAAATGATTCAGGGACGATTGGCGGGTGTGACGGTTACCCGGGAAGGAGCCGCGCAAGCGCATAGCTACAAAGTATTCATACGGGGGGTGAATAGTTTCAAAAGTGGCCTGCAACCTTTGTATTTGATGGACGGTATTCCCATTCAGGACCCCGACGGAACCGCTTTGATGCAATTCAATTCAAGGGATATCGAACGGATCGAATTGCTGAAAAATTCGGGTACGGCGGGTATTTATGGGGTTCGGGGAGGGAATGGCGTAATTGCTTTTTACTCCAAAAGCGCCCGTTCTATGCAGAGCAGCGCGAAACCCCAAGCGGGGTTGACGCCGATCCAATTCATTGGGTATCCGTCGGTGCAGCGCGAATTTTATGTACCCCGCTATGATACGGATGTACCAACCGCCCCCCTTTCGGCCCCGGTCGATTCCCGGGACGTCTTGTACTGGAAACCCCTGATGCAAACCGATGGTCAGGGCCACAGCCAGCTACGGTTTCCGCTATCGGACGTCGTACAGACGTTGCGCGTAGTGATCCAGGGTATTACGGCCGATGGTCGTCCGGTATTGGGCGTTCAGGTGGTCCGGGTTCACTAAGGTTTCCTGAGCTTACCGGCCGGATCTTTAAAGGAACTTCACCCCAACGACCGCCCGGTTAAATCCGGTGCTCAGGCACTTTTTGGATCGTTTGACAGGCTTAATCGAACGTCTGCGCTCATTCTGAGGGAAGTTTATCAGATCCCTTTCGTTTGAGAACAGCATCAACGGCTCCTTCAGATCCCTGATTATGATGGCAAAGGCTTAGGTTCGCTGGCTTCAGTCCTCTTTCGGGCTAAATTTAAGGCTGTTGGAACCAAGCGGAAACGCCTTTATTTCATCCTTAAACTGCACGACAATCAGTGAGGGTCGGCCTTTTGGCCCTTCGACCCTCAGAACCGTTCCTTCACCGTATTGCTCATGCGTTACTTTTTTGGTAGCGAATCCTTTTTTCATTTTCATAAAAGTTTAGGGTAGTAATTTCATAAAAATCCGGGATTATTCAACTGTAGATTCGCTCACCAAGGCCCGGTTTGGTGCACGTATCAACGGGACAAAAGTTTGACGGGTCGGATAAAAGTTGTCGGCACTTTCAAGAAAGCCGTCAAAAGGAATCGAAAAATAGAAATTATCCTTCTAATCAATGGTTTGGTCCAATAATTGTCGTACATTTTGCCTCCACCGTAACAAAGCGATACCCATGTCTCAATTTATTCAGATTCAGCAAAACGATACCGTTATTCTCAACCGATTCGTCGAGTATTTGCAAAAGCAGGGACTCTGTGTTGGTCGGGAAGGAACCTACCTGGGAGAAGGCATCTGGTCTTCATTTGAAAAACACAATACCGAACAGGTACTATCCGACTTTAAAAACAGCATTGCCAATTATCCGGTCCAACCATCTGCCACAGTCAGAGCAGGCCGATAATTCCGGTCAGTGATTTTCATTCAACCCGAAGGACCGTTTTACTACCACCAAAGACACGGCGGAAAAAGCCGCCGTGTCTTTTTTTAATTTGGTGACGGCGGAAGGGATTCTCCGCACGCGGGGACCCGTTCAGGAAGCCCGTGCCTGTCGAATCATGCGTAAAACCCGCCGACTTTATCCGGGTTGCGAAGGGTCGCGCTTTTGCCAGTGATAGGCCGCCACCGAGTTCTTCCAGAAGTATTTTTCGGCCACGGTCCGGCTTTTGGCGCTGAAGTAGTCATTCACCAGGCCCAATCCGACGTGAAAAGGCAGCCACTGATCGCTGTTGGGCCAATCGCTCCCATAGAGCAACCGGTCTTCACCGAAAATACCGAAGAGTTCATCCAGCCGTGCCCGGTAGAAACTGAGTGTCTGCGGAATGGTTCCGTTCACCCGGCGCAGAACTTCCGAAATCTTCACATAAACCTGCGGGCGCTTGCCCAACTCCTGCAAATCGGCTTCATAGGCTTTTCGCGCGGCAGCCGCTTCCGGCGGATTCAGTTGCGGAAGATGATCGATGACGACCCGCAGGGCAGGCACCTGATCCGTGACTCGTACGATGGCAGCCAGCAGGGCCGGATTGGGGTTGGCGGCATCCAGGGTTAGTCCCGCCTGAGCCAGAAGACGCAGGTCGGCTACAAACCGGGGATTCGACAGTTGGCGGGCCGGATCACGGTCCCAAAGGTTTCCGTTCCGAATACCGCGAAACAGCGGATTGCGCCGGAAGCGTTCAAGCTGCCGCGGGAAGTCCGGCTGGCCCGGTTCAAGATTGCCCACGGTTCCGACAATGATGGTGTCTTTGCCAGCCACGTCGAGTACCCACTGGTTGTCTTCCAGCCAGGGGCTGGCTTCCACGACAATAGCGCCCCGGATTCCGAGGGGTGCCGCAATCTGGCGATAGCGGTCTGGCAGCGCGGGTTGATAAAGAATACCGTCTTTTTTGCTCGGCCAGGGTACGCCCTGGGGGCGATTTGGATCGAACAAATGAATGTGGGTGTCAATAATCGGGATGGCGGTATCCTCCCCGCCTAACGAAGGAAATCCGGTTGCCGCGGAAGCACCAACGGCCAGGGTCAGAAAATTACGACGGTTCATGGGCATGAAATTACGACCGTTTCCAGCCAGGGTCGGCAGCCATTGGCCTCCGATTGTTCGGCTGGAAGACCGGATTACGGTAAAGCAGTTCGGTTACCTTGCTACAGACCTCAGTTAATTTCCGGAGCGTCGGTGGCTGCTGTCGGTGGCTTCGGAAAGCGTTTATAAAACGGATTAGGATCGAACCGACTGGCATAAATCAGGTCGGTCAGGTAATCCAGTTTACGGGAAATCATGGGTGTACCATCCAGCATCAATAACTGCTGGTCTTTGGCCAATTGTCTTACCTGCGAGGCAGGAACGCCGGTAACTTCTTCAATCCGGCGGGCGATCTGCTGGTTTTTGCTCCCAAAAAACTGCAATGCTCCGCAATTATTCATCAATGTTTGCCAATCGTACGGGTAATTCGATTCCAGTTGCTGAAAATCCTGCCAGATTGTCCAGCATTTCAGTCCGTAGCCCCGGCACAAGGTGATGATACTGTAGAGGTAAGCAAAATGCCCTAATTGACCGGCCTCATCCAGCATAAACAGCGTTTGGGTATCCGGAATAACTTCGCGGCTGGTAATGGTCTTCAGCAAGATGCCAATCCAGAGTTTGAGCAGCGCCCGGTGCGAGGTGAGTTTGTCGGGCGGTACGACCATATAAATCGAAACAGGCCGGCCATCCCGGAAGTCATTGAGCGAAAAACTCGATGTGTTGGTAGCCTGCATCACATCGTTGCTGAGAAAGGGGGTGAGGTAGGCATTTGCCGTTGCCAGCACGCTGGGTCTGGTATTCTGATCGGGCATGGCCAGAAAAGCCGCAATCTGATGGTAACTGGCTTTGGGGATTTTCTTCCCAACCGTATCCAGAATTACCGCCAAAGAATAGACCGCATCATTGTCAAACAGCACATTACGAACCGACTGAAGAGTCCGCTCTTCCCGAGGTTTCATCGTGGCCACATACCCGATGACACCCGCCAGCAGCATACAGGCTGTAAGATCCCAGAACGGTTCTTTCGAACCCCGATTCCCTTGTGAAAACAGCTCGGCCATCAGCTGGGCCTCGGTTTCGACGTCGATGCCCGGCAAATCGAACACATCCATTACGTTAAAGGAGTCCGTTTTTTCGCCATTGACGCCAAAGGGATTCAGGCGGATGACGTGCTGCCCCATTTCGCGCCGGGCGCGGGCTGTGACCTGATAATTTTCGCCCTTAGGATCAAGCACCACCACCGAGCCCGGGTAGGTCAACAGCGTTGGAATAACGACACTGCGCCCCTTGCCGGTGCCGGTCGGTGCCACAGTCATGAGGTGGGCCGTACCGTCATAAAATAGATGTTGTGGTTCAACAGGCGGCTCCTCAACCACTTTTGGCCGGGCGTGAAAACCGGCAATTTCAAACGAATACGCAGAAGGATTGAGGGAATCGTCGCTGGTGTAGCCAACCAATACAGAAGCAGAGTCAAGGGGCATGAATTCAGGAAAGTAATGGGTCAGGAATAGAGAAACGGGTTTGTTAATCAATCAAAAATAGCAGATTATCCGTTTAATCCAACATGGCAAGACGGCCTCTTTTTCCTGATAAAAACCGCTTACCGGCTTCCCATTCTGGTGCTTCAACACGATCCTTGGCTCGTCACCGGCTGATGTATTCTAATATGACATCCGTTTAATCGCTCTAATAAAACCGCCTGGTGTATGATAAAACGAGACTTAAAAACGGCACGCTTGTTTTCAAAAAAAAGGTTTTTAGGCTGGCTGGTCAAGCGCGAATACCGGTGAGAATAGAAACCGCTTTTGGACCGGGTCGTAAACGTAATCGCCCTCCGGCTCCGATAAGCCTTCTTTTTCGAGGTACTCAATGACCGCAATATGGTTATTGAACGAAATGGGAGCGTTATCATCAGCTTTAAGTTCAAAAGTTGATTGATCGATGTTGTAGGAAACCGAATATTTCATGGCGTAAGGTTGAACGATAAAGGTCAATCAACATAACATCAGGCAGTGGGTTACTGTTTCTACCCATTGCTCTGTAACCAGATCAGGGTTTACTTTTTATCTTTGCCAACTGACAATCTCAACGATTATGAGCAAGACCCAAACTGAAATAACGTAGGATGAGTTAGAGAAAGAGGCCCGGCAGATCAACGAAGTTTGTCGGCCGGAGAACTGCGGGAAGTTTTCACGAAAAGCTTTTGCCGTTCGATATCCGGAGCGGTTTTGAGTTGAAGTTGCGGATTAGTATTCGCTCAAACCAAGGCCAACTCAGCGTACGACTCAACCAAAAATCAGTTATGAAAATCCTTTTAGTTGAAGACGAAGAGCGATTGGCCTCTTTTATCCGCAAAGGCATATCGGCTGAAGGCTACGAGGTCGAAGTCGCTTATGATGGACGTACCGGCCTGTCGCTTTTTCGCCGGGATAGTTATGATATCATCATCCTGGATGTCAATCTCCCCCAGATGAACGGCTTTGAGGTGTGTCGGCTGATCCGGTCGGAAAACGAGTCCGTACCCGTGCTGATGCTGACGGCACTGGATAGTCTGGCCGACAAGGCAGACGGTTTTAACGCCGGTGCTGACGATTACCTGGCCAAGCCCTTTGAGTTTCAGGAACTGCTTTTACGGCTTCGGGCCCTCACGCGCCGGAGTGGCTCCAAGCCCAAGCAGGTGGTGCGCCTGGCCGATTTGGAATTGAACCTGGACACGAAAACCGTGACCCGCGCGGGCAAACGCATTGACCTGACGACCCGCGAATACGCCCTGATTGAATACCTGATGCTCAACAAAGGAAAAATTATATCACGCGTAGACATCAGTGAACGGGTCTGGAGCCTGAACTTTGATACGACCAGCAATATCATCGACGTGTATATCAGCTACCTGCGCAAGAAGATTGACAAGGGATTTTCGCCCAAGCTGTTGCATACCATCGTTGGAATGGGGTATGTTCTGCGCGAGGATTGACCCGGACAGCGCGTACTGAAAATTACCTTTTTTCAACGTTTCAAAAAAAACCTTCGTGCTGATTCGAAACCGCCTGACGATTGTTTTTACCCTGCTGGCAACGGGCATTCAGCTCACGTTGTCGCTGCTGGTGTGGTATTTCTATTCATTATACCGACAGGAGGAATTTTATAGCCGGCTGGAGTCAAAAGCCCGCATTGCCGGCCGGGTCCTGATTTCCCGGCGACATCTCCATGATGATTTTTTCAAGAACATGGTCCGCACCGACTTGCTTACCATCGTGGAAGAGCAAATCAGCATTTATGATCAGAAGCACAACCTGGTATTTACCAACCGAACCCTGAAGGAATCCGATTATTACAAAGAAAAAATACCGCTCCTGACCACCGAATCGCTGGTTGAATTCAAAAACGGCCATCTGGAATCCATTGTCATCCCGTACCGGGACCGTGGGCAGCTTTTTTACATTTTTGCCTCGGGCTACGACCGGATCGGCCGGGCCAAACTGGGCACGCTGCAACAAATCCTGCTGCTGGCGAATCTGCTGGGTTTCGCCCTGATTGTGCTCGCCGGCTGGTACTTTTCCGGCGGAGTGCTCAAACCCATTGCCCAGATTGTGGATGAGGTGGAGCAGATCACGGCCGTCGATCTGCACAAGCGGGTTCATGAAGGAAACCGCCGGGATGAAATCGCTCAGCTCGCCATGACGTTCAATCAGATGCTTTTCCGGCTGGAAGATGCGTTCGTCTCCCAACGCAGCTTTGTCGCCCACGCTTCCCACGAACTGCGCACCCCGCTCACCAACACCCTAGGCACGCTGGAAACGTCGCTGCGGTATGACCAAAACCCCACCGACTGGCGCGACAGCATGGAAATAGCCGTTGAAGAACTGAAAAAAGTAATTGCCCTGACCAATGGCTTGCTTGGATTGGCGAAAGTTACGGACGGCCCCGTGGCCCTGACCACCGTTCAGGTAGACGATTGCCTGCTCACCGCCATCGGGCAGGTTCAGGGTAAGTATCCGGGTCGGAGCCTGCCGCTTCAATTCATGACCAACGAGGAAGAATCGTTCACCGTCAAAGGCAACGCAACCCTGCTGACGACCGCTTTTCTGAACATTCTTGATAATGCCTGCAAATATTCCAGCGAAGCGGTTTCGGTAGAACTACAGGCGAAGAGAGAACAGATCACGGTGACCGTAGCCGATCGGGGGCGCGGCATTTCCGAAACCGATGCCGCTCATATTCTGGATCCGCTCTACCGGGGAAACAATGTTGAAGGGGTTCCCGGCTACGGGATTGGCCTGGCCATTACGCAGAAAATCATCGACTTACACCAGGGCATCCTCCAGATCACCTCCAACGTAGACCAGGGAACGACGGTGACGATTAGTTTGCCGGGTCTGGTGTAAGCAGCCCAGCGTCCCGATTCACAGTAAGACGGGTTGAATTCACAGTAGCTTGAATTGAGATCAGGAAATCGCTTTTTTTTGATGTCAAATCGTTCGACAACATGAAAAAAGCAGTTTTAGTAGTGATTGCAGGTCTACTGACCGTTGCTGCCGCAAAGGCTCAAATCAACTGGGGTGCGTATTCCCACAGCTTTCCCGGCGAAGTTCAGGAGAAGCCTTCAGCCGTGGGTTTGATTTTGGCGATCCGGAAAGAGAATAACGCATTTTGGGCCATCCGGGAAACGAGTGACCATTTTTATACGCTGAATGCCGACTCCTCGTTCCGACGGCTACGCCCCCGGGAAATGGTGGCGCGTACGACGTTCGATACGGCCCGCGCTCAGTTCTTTTTGCATGGCGTTGGGCCGCAAAACGCTCCTCTGTACCAGTTTCGGGTTACGGAATACCCCGGTAATCGTGTTTTGGTCCCCTGGCGGGGTATCAACCGGTTTACGGATTCAACCCTGATCCATGACTCCGGCTTCCCGAAGATGGCTTATCTGGGTGGCTACCGAACCCGCCTGGGTTCTATGCTGATCATGGATGTGCGGAAACTGGAAGGCAATCAAATTATGGCCACCTCCTTGATTGCGTGGGAGTCTATCAAGCCGGTTGTAACGAATGTCTACACCTCCGACAATATTGACGAATTCCTCCAGCGGTTGCAATCCCCCTGGCTACCTTTCAACCAGCCCGCTGGTCGGCAGTCGCCCGTTCTGACCGTTTCCTCCACGAACACCAATCTGATATTTCTGCTGGGGAGCAACGCTTTCAGTAGAAACCAACTCCAATACGAAGTGATCCGGAACGGCAGCGTTTACACCCCCTGGCGAAACAATGATTACGATAACAGTTTTGTGTGGATCAAGGAGTATCCACCGGGTAGGTATGTGCTGAAAATGCGGTTTTCTGTCCAGCCAGCGCATGTTACCGAGTTTCGTTTTGAAATAGAACCGGTCTGGTACCAAACGAACCTGTTCCGCATTTTGGTCGGTATTTTTGTGGCGGCTTTGCTGGGGGCCGGTTTATTCCTAATCTTATTGGTTCAGCAACGGCGGAAAACCTGGCAGGAACAGGCTCATAAAACGAAGTTACAGCTTGAACTGAAGGCTATTTACGCTCAGCTAAATCCCCATTTTGTCTTCAATGCGCTCAGCTCGATTCAGAGCCTTGTCAATAAACAGGATCTTAAAGGTGCCAACAACTACCTGTCCGATTTTGCCCGGCTTATGCGGGAGTCGCTCAATCATAGCCACAAAGACGAAATAGCCCTTCAGCAAGAAATACAGACGCTGGATACGTATTTGAAGCTGGAACAGTTGCGGTTTAATTTTCAGTACAAAATCAGTGTCGATTCAACGGTTAATGGATCCGAAACCAGTGTGCCAGCCCTGCTCCTGCAACCTTTGGTTGAAAACGCGGTGAAACATGGCGTAGCGGTCCTGCAGGAAAATGGGTACATTACCGTTCATGTTAACCAGTCTGATCACACCATGATCATTACCATAACCGATAATGGCAATGGCTATACCGAACGTAAATCATCCGCCGGTTTGGGACTGCGACTTGTGCGGGACCGGATCAAGCTGCTGAATGAGCTTAAGCCGGAGCAGCCGATCTCGCTGACAATCAACACCCTTGTTCCCCGGGGAACCCAAATTACGCTTGCCTTTACCCACTGGTTTTTATGAAAGCGAAAGCCCTCCTGATCGACGATGAACAACCTAATCTGGATAATCTGCAGGCCCTGCTGGGTATGTACTGCCCGCAGGTGGTGGTCTGCGGGACCGCCCTCAATGCGGAGACCGGTAAAAGCCTGTTGTATACGCACCAGCCGGATTTGCTGTTTTTAGATATCCAGATGCCCCACCAAAGCGGCTTTGATTTGTTGCGTAGCCTGCCTGAGCACAATTTTGAGGTAATTTTCGTAACGGCGTACGATCAGTATGCCATCCAGGCGATGCGGTTTGCTGCGGTTGATTATCTGCTAAAGCCGGTGAACATCGGTGAATTACAGACCGCTGTAGACAGGGCCCTCAAACAGCGTCGTCTAAAAATCCAGAATCAACAGCTTGACAACCTGATGGATTTACTGACGGCGGGTTCTGCTAAAGAAGAGCAGCGTATTGCGCTGGCCACTACGAAGGAGACGCGTTTTGTGAAAATAAGCGAAATCATCCGTTGCCAGTCGTCCAACAATTATACCACCTTTTATTTGACCGATGGGGAAACATTGCTGGTATGCAAACCCATTTACGAATATGATGAGTTGCTCAAAGACTATGCTTTCCTGCGCTGCCATCAATCGCACCTGGTCAATAAACGGTTTATCAGGAGCTGGAAAAAGGAGTTTGGCGACTTTTTGGTGCTGACCGATGGGGCCGAAGTCCCCATTTCCAAAGGTAAAAAGGACGACCTAAAAAAAGCGCTGCACTTATAAAACGTGATGGGAACGCGGATGGAACGGATCAAAACGGATTTAATCGGTGTGGATCCGTTTTGATCCGTTCCATCCGCGTTCCGATTCCCTAACTGGCCCTGGTAACAAGGTTTTTGGGTCATATTTAGCCGTAACCGATCATCGGCTGG
Source organism: Larkinella knui (assembly GCF_003858645.1). Classification (GTDB taxonomy): domain Bacteria; phylum Bacteroidota; class Bacteroidia; order Cytophagales; family Spirosomataceae; genus Larkinella; species Larkinella knui. The sequence continues at coordinate 670,639 of NZ_RQJP01000003.1, forward strand.
TGAATAGGAACAAGCGTTAATTTGTTCCTTGTAAATAAAAAATAAGATTATTTTTATATAATAACTCTTCACGGCGAACTATATGCGGTACGGTATTACACTTTTTTAATACCTTTTAATTTGCTTCTCATACCGTTCTAATGTTACGGAGCTTGCTTTGTGCTAACGTAAGACAGACACAAGCAATGCGACGCCGGAATTTCCCCTCCATTTTACTCTACGGCTTTGGGCTGGCACTGGCTCTTTCACTGGGATTCAATGGATTTCTGCTGTATGATCAAAACCGGCAGCGAAATCTTTACGGATACGAATTAGGCTATTCCGTCCATCCGATGGATCTCATGGCCTGGCAACAGCAGCTTTCGGATTGTAAACGAGCCAATCAACAGAAAGACAGCCTGATTCTCCGATTGGAGCAGATCCCCAACGCACCTCCGGGTGGAACCGTTGCCGTTCAGCGTATTCATTCAAAATAGTATCATCCAACATGTACATAACCCCCAAATACTCAGCTATGTTACCTAAGATTCTTATGAAGAGAATCCTCATTCTCCTAAGCATATGTGCCTTGTTGGGCAATATAGGTTGTTCAACACAGGCAGAAGAAAAGAAAGAAGAGGACGTCAAGTATCTCGTTACAAGCCCTTTACAGAAAGACACCCTGGCAACCAAAGACTACGTGTGTCAAGTCCATGCCATCCAGCACATTGAAGTAAGGGCGTTGGAAAAGGGTTACCTGCAAAAGATTTTTGTGGACGAAGGGCAGTATGTCCAACAGGGCCAGCTGATGTTCCAGATCATGCCCGTGGTTTACAATGCCGAACTGCAAAAATCGCAGGCAGAAGCGAACTACGTGGGCATCGAATACCAGAACACCAAGCGGCTGGCCGATAGCAACATTGTATCCAAAAATGAACTGGCGCTGGCCAAAGCCAAGTTCGACAAGGCCAACGCCGAAGTGAGCCTGGCGAAAACGCATTTGCAGTTTACCGAAATAAGAGCCCCGTTTAGCGGTATTATGGACCACTTTCAGGTCCGGCTGGGAAGTCTGGTCAACGAAGGCGATTTGTTAACGACCCTGTCCGACAACAGCAAAATGTGGGTGTATTTCAACGTACCGGAAGCCGAATACCTCGACTACAAAACCCACCAGAACGACAACATGAAACACGTGAAGCTGGTGATGGCCAATAACGAACTGTTCGACCATCCGGGCGTCGTACAAACCATTGAAGCCGATTTCAACAACGAAACCGGTAACATTGCCTTCCGGGCCACCTTCCCCAACCCCAAAGGTCTCCTGAGACACGGCGAAACCGGCAGCGTACGAATGACGGTACCGCTCAAACATGCGCTGATTATTCCCCAGAAAGCGACCTTCGAAGTCCTGGAAAAGAAGTATGTTTTTGTGGTGGATAAAAACAACGTGATCCGGTCCAGGGAAATCACCATAGCCGCCGAAATGCCGCACATTTTTGTGGTTCAGGGCGGTTTAAATAAAGGAGACAAGATCCTGCTGGAAGGCTTGCGTCAGGTACGGGAAAACGAAAAAATACACTACACCTTCGTCAAGCCGGACTCTGTCATCTCTCATTTAAGTCTGTATGCCGAGTAATCAACCCGTTTAAAAAGCAGAAGACATGTTCAATAAATTCATACGTAGACCTGTATTCGCTATTGTGATATCGGTCATGATAGTCTTTATAGGTATACTGGCGATCAAGAGCCTGCCTATTTCCCAATTCCCGGACATTGCCCCCACCACTGTCAATATCTTTATTGCGTATCCCGGTTCCAGTGCCGATGTACTGGTTAAATCCACGCTGATCACCCTGGAGCAGGCCATCAACGGCGTCCAGGACATGCGGTATATAGCGACCGATGCAACCAGTGCGGGGGAGGCCACCTTACGGATCATCTTTGAGCCGGGGACCGACCCCAATGTCGCCGTTATACGGGTGAAAACGAGGGTCGATCAGGTGATGCCGCTCCTGCCTGAACTGGTTCAGCGGGAAGGCGTTATCATTTCGCCGGTTCAACCCAGTATGTTGATGTACGTCAACCTCTATTCCAAGGCGAAGAGCATTGACGAGAAATTCCTGTTCAACTACGCGACGGTTAAAATGATCCCTGAAATTCAGCGGACCAGAGGGGTAGCCCGGGCCCAGATCCTGGGTAGCCGGCGTTATGCCATGCGCGTCTGGCTAAACCCGGAACGCATGCGGGCCTATAACATCTCCGTTGAAGAAGTTATGAAGGCCCTCGGGGAGCAAAGTATTATCGGGCGACCCGGCCGGATCGGTCAAAGCTCCGGTATTGCGGCCCAGTCGCTGGAATATGTGCTCACCTACAAAGGGCGGTATAGCGAGCCGAAAGAATACGAAGACATCATCATCCGGGCCAACTCCGAAGGGGAAAGCATCCACCTGAAAGACATCGCCAAAGTCGAATTGGGTAGTGAATTCTTTGATATCTATTCCAACCTGGACGGCCACGCTTCGGCGGCCATTGTGTTGCGGCAAAACTACGGCAGTAATGCCAGTGTGGTTATTGAGGAAGTAAAAAAGAAGCTCGAGGACATGAAAGCGTCCTTTCCGCCGGGTGTCGATTATAAAATCAGCTATGATGTGTCCAACTTCCTGGATGCGTCGATCGAGCAGGTTATTCATACGCTGCGGGATGCGTTTATCCTGGTTGCGCTGGTGGTGTTCATCTTCCTGGGTGACTGGCGTTCTACGCTGATCCCGATCCTGGCGGTTCCGGTATCGCTGATCGGGGCCTTCTTTGTGATTCAGGCGTTTGGCCTTTCCATCAACCTGATTACCCTCTTCGCCTTGGTACTGGCCATCGGGATTGTGGTCGATGATGCGATTGTGGTGGTGGAAGCCGTGCACGCCAAGATGGAAGAAGAGCCGCATCTAACGCCCTTCCGGGCGGTTCAGAAAGTGCTCGGTGAGATTAGCGGGGCCATTATCGCCATTACCCTCGTGATGGTCTCGGTATTCCTGCCTATCTCTTTTATGTCGGGTCCGGTGGGTACGTTTTACCGCCAGTTCTCGATCACCATGGCCAGTTCCATCGTAATTTCGGCCCTGATCGCCCTGACACTGACGCCCGTGTTGTGCGCCATGCTGTTGAAAAACCACCATGGACATCCGCCCAAGAAAAATATCCTGACCCGATCACTCGACAGTTTCAACCGGGGATTTGATAAAATGACCGGGCGCTATGTGGGCTTACTGAAATTAATCGTCAACCGCCGGTTCGTCACGTTCGCCATCCTGATCGGTTTCTGTCTGGGAATTGTATTCGTGAACAAGATTTTGCCCGCCGGTTTTATTCCGAACGAAGATCAGAGTACGATTTACGCCATTATCCAGACGCCACCGGGTTCTACACTGGAAAAAACCAACGAGGTGTCCCGTCGGCTCCAGAAAATTTGTGAGGAAGTTCCGGGAATCGAGTCAGTATCGTCTCTGGCCGGCTACGAGATCATGACCGAAGGCCGGGGTTCCAACGCCGGTACGTGTCTGATCAACCTGAAATCCTGGTCGGATCGTGACAAGAACGTGAAGGAGATCATGGAAGAACTGGAGGAGAAAACGCGAAACCTCGGCGCAACGGTCGAATTCTTCGAACCACCGGCCATTCCTGGTTTTGGTACGTCAGGCGGTTTTTCGATGCGCTTGCTGGATAAAACCACCGATACGGACTACAGCGAGTTCGATAAAATCAACAAGGAGTTCATGGACAATCTGGGCAAGCGGAAAGAACTCACGGGTTTATTCACCTTTTTTGCCGCCAATTATCCGCAGTACGAACTGGAAATTGACAACAAACTGGCCATGCAGAAAGGCGTGTCGATCGGAAAAGCGATGGATAACCTCAACATCATGATCGGGAGTACCTACGAACAGGGCTTTATCAAGTTCAACCAGTTCTTCAAGGTGTATGTCCAGTCCGACCCCAGTTTCCGGCGGCTTCCAACCGATCTTTTAAAGCTGTTTGTCAAAAACGATGCGGGCGAAATGGTGCCCTACTCGGCCTTCATGAAGTTGAAGAAGGGCCAGGGACCCAATGAAATCACCCGTTTCAACCTCTATAATTCGGCCGCCATCCAGGGTCTGCCCGCGAAGGGATATACCACGGCCGACGCCATCCAGGCCATCCGGGAAGTGGCCGCCAAGACGTTGCCACGAGGTTACGACATCGCTTTTGAAGGTCTTTCCTATGACGAATCGATCCGGGGCAATGAGTCTCTGTATGTATTCCTGATCGTGCTGGCCTTTGTCTACATGGTATTAGCCGCCCAGTACGAAAGCTTCATCATTCCGCTGGCGGTAGTGTTCTCGCTGCCGGTTGGGGTCTTTGGTTCGTTCCTCGTCCTCAAACTGATGGGGCTGGAAAACAACATCTACGCCCAGATCGGGCTCATCATGTTGATCGGTCTGTTGGGTAAAAATGCGGTTTTGATCGTGGAATTTGCCGTCCAGAAGCGACAGCAGGGTGAAACGATTCTGAACGCAGCCATTGAAGGTGCCAGAGTCCGCTTCCGCCCGATCCTGATGACCTCCTTCGCCTTTGTGGCCGGTCTGATTCCGTTGATCATTGCCACGGGTGCCGGTGCCATCGGAAACCGGACCATCGGGGCCTCGGCCCTCGGCGGTATGTTGTTCGGAACCATTTTCGGGGTCATCATCATCCCTGGATTGTACTACATATTTGGCAGTCTAGCCGATGGCCGAACGATGATTAAAGATGAAGAGGCTGATTCGCTGACCGAAAATCTGGTTCATCAATTAGACGCTTTTCCCGTAACCGAAGAAAGCACAAACCATGTTTAAAAAACTCATCTATACAGGTCTGGGAGTAGCCTGCATGACGTTAGCCATAACGTCATGCAAAACCCCGGCATTGGTTGGACGAATCGAGAACAGAACCGTTCCGACCAGTTACAACACGGTTCAGGACACGCTCAATTCGGGGAAAGCCATCTGGCGGGAATTTTTTACCGACCCGAACCTGACCGCCTTGATTGATACGGCCCTGAGCAACAACCAGGAATTGAACATTACGTTGCAGGAGATTCAGATCGCCCGGAACGAAATCAGAGCCCGAACGGGGGAATATCTGCCGTTTGTGGGCCTGCAAGCCGGTGCCGGCGTCGACAAAGTGGGCCAGTATACCCGGCCGGGAGCCATTGAAGAGAGCACCGAAATCCGGCCGGGCCACCAGTTTCCCAATCCGTTGCCAGACTTTCTGTTATCGGCCAATGCCTCCTGGCAGGTGGATATCTGGAATAAGCTGCACAACGCAAAACGGGCCGCAGCCATCCGGTATTTATCCTCCATCGAAGGGAAAAACTTTACGGTCACGAATCTGGTTTCCGAAATTGCCAACTCCTATTATGAGTTATTAGGCCTTGATAGTCAACTGGATATCATCAAACGAAACATTGATATTCAGACCAATGCCCTGGCCATCGTCCGCATCGAGAAAGAATCAGCCAAGGTGACCGAGCTGGCCGTCCGCCGATTTGAAGCCCAGGTGCTGCATACCCAAAGTCTCCAATTTGAAGTTCAGCAACGCATTGTTGAAACCGAAAACCGGATCAATTTCCTGGTAGGCCGGTTTCCGCAGCCCGTCCAACGCACGTCAACGGACTTCAACACGCTGGTGCCCGAAGTGATGCATGCCGGTATTCCTTCGCAACTCCTGCAAAACCGGCCCGATATCCGGCAGGCCGAGCGGGAACTGGAAGCCGCCCGGCTGGATGTTCAGGTGGCCCGAGCCAATTTTCTGCCGTCGCTGGACCTCTCCGCAGCCGTTGGGTTTAATTCGTACAAGCCCACTCTGTTGTTAACGCCCGAATCATTTCTGTATTCCCTGATCGGCGGTTTTACCAGACCTTTGATCAACCGGAATGCGATAAAATCGCTTTATTACAGCGCGAATGCCAAGCAGATCCAGGCGGTTTACAATTACGAGCGTACCATTCTGAACGCCTACATCGAGGTTGCCAACCAGCTATCCAACATTACGAACCTGCAAAAGAGCTATGATTTGAAAGCCCGACAGGTGGAGGCTCTGATCCAGTCGACCAATATTTCCAATACGCTCTTCAAGTCCGCCCGGGCCGACTATATGGAAGTCCTGCTGACCCAACGCGATGCCCTGGAATCCCGGTTCGACCTGGTTGAAACGAAAGTACAGCAACTGAATGCGATGGTCAATACGTACCGGGCACTGGGTGGCGGCTGGCGCTAATCGTTCCGCAACCTCCCGGAGCAGTTTAAGACCGGCAGTTCCTTCGAAGTGACCCCGCAGTGATTCCAAGCTTCCTCTTAATAAGGTATTTTACAGGCTATTATGCCCCACGGGAAAAGAAAAACCGGTAAGAATTCTTACCGGTTTTTCTTTTCCCGTGGGGCATTGCGTTTCGATGGCGGGCAAGTAGACACGGTCGGTATGGGCTACTCCGTTTTGTGAATAGTTACTTCCCCGATAACCAGCCCCTTGCGCAGATCAGCCCCACCCGCATACCGGATGTCCGATTCGCCGAAAGCCATTACGCCAATGCGGTTTGACGCATAAACCCGCAACTGGCTATCACCGTAGGCATGCGCGGAGACCGTCTGCCCGGTCAGATTCTCGGTGTCCAGGCGGTTTTCGCCGTAAATGCGAAACACCTGCTGGTCGGCCCTCCCCGACTGAATGGTCACCTTATTCTCGCCATACAGGAACGCTTTGAAGGTTTTCGTGTTTAGAGCAGTCAGGCAAACCGTTGCCTGCCCGTAGATCCGCAACTGGAATGAATCACTTGCCAGCAAGTCCCGGCATATGGCTTCTTCCTCACCCCGCACCTGCAGGTTTTTCAGGTGCCGGTAGGTTACGTATGCGGTTACTTTCACGTCTTTATCATAAATCGGTTTTTTATACGTCCGGTCTCCATCGTTCCACGTGCGCTGTTTTACCGTAAAGCGGGCATCATCCAGATAGATACGCAGGGTCTGGTTCCGAACCGAAACGTTTACCTTTTCCGGCGCAATGTTCTGATAAACCAACTGGATACGTTCCTGTTCACCCGCCACCAGAACGATACTGACGTGCGGACTCGTGATGACTTTGTCGAAAGAAGACAGGGGCTGAACCGGCGATTGGGCCTGGGTTAGCGGGGTCGCCATTGCAAGGCAAACGATTACCCCTATGATAAGCAGTTTTTTCATGAGAAATTGATTTAACGTTTCGATCGATATCGGCACCCGCTTGAGAAAACGAAACCGTATCCTCTCCGGCCACCCGTATAAATGACCCACAACCAGGTTGCTCCCCCCAGTCGACAACCTGATTTGTCCGAAATCGGACAAATGCGCGGAATGTGAGGGCAATTTTCTCCACCAACAGGCATCGCGTTGAATCAGCAACCCGTTCGATCCGGGCTACGGGTTTTGTTTTAACAGTAGGTTAACAAAACCGCTTCAGACTTGATGATACCGTAATCTGCTTCCAATTCCCTGGTTTTACCTTTGTTCAATAGCATTCGGTGCCGGTTAGTATCCGCGATGCCCGGCAAAACCTTCTGCCTTGCCCGGCCTCTTCCGTTCTGAAAGCCAGCAGGAAGTCCATTCGACTACCATCAGCACCAGTCAATCGATTTACATAACCCCTAAAATTCTCTCCTCTATCTATGAGTAAACTATCGTTACCTCTCTCGGTCGTAATTTTTGGTGTATTGGCGGGTGGGTTTGCCGTGACCTCCTGCGATGACCACCGTATTCCGGCCATTTCCTATCCGACCTTTGCCGAAGCAAGCGACCCGCGGGTGCTGGCCATTTCTCCCAACAATACGGTTATTTCCAACGGCGGTTTTGGCTCCGCGGTTGCCGCCGACCCCTCCGATCCGACCGTTTTTTATCTGTTGACCGACCGCGGGCCGAATGCCGCCGGATCGCAGGCGAATTCCATTATTTTCGGAAAAGCCGATTTTACTCCTCAGATTGGCAAATTCCGGCTGAAAGGGAGTCAACTGGTTCTGGAAGAGACGATTTTGTTGAAAAACGCTGCCGGGCAGGTATTGACCGGTTTGCCAAACCCCAGCGGAGCCGGAAGCACGGGCGAAACCGCCTTTGATTTGCAGGGCCAGGCCCTGACTCCCAGTGCAGACGGGCTGGATTCGGAAGGGCTGGTTCTGGCCTCCGACGGTACATTCTGGGTCAGTGATGAATATGGCCCTCACCTTGTTCATTTTGATGCGACGGGCAAAACCATCGAGCGGATCAATCCTTTTGGCAGTGGTACAGGCGGGCGCACGCTGCCCATGGTCCTGGCCCGGCGCCGGCCAAACCGGGGTATGGAAGGGCTGACGATCACGCCCGACGGCAAAACGCTGGTGGGCCTCATGCAGTCGCCACTCTATAACCCGTCGGCGGTATCCGGCTCAACCGTTATCCGTGTTTTGACTTTTGATATCGCAACGGGTACCACCAGGCAGTACGTTTACCTGATGGAAAATGCGAGTCTGACCGGTTGCAGCGAAGTAGCTGCTATTACCAATACCACCTTTCTGGCCTTGGAGCGCGATGGCGATTACGGCGGCAATCCGACTAAACCCGCGACCTTCAAGCGGGTGTACAAATTTGACCTGGCCGGCGCAACCGACATTTCCGACCCCGCTAACGGCGCTGGCGGTAAACTTTTCGGTGGGATGACGGTCGAGCAACTCAAAGACAAAGCCGGTTTGCAGGCAGCCGGAATTGTGCCCGTTACCAAAACGCTGGTTTTTGATTTATTGACCAACCTTTCTCCGGTATATCCGCACGATAAAGCCGAGGGAATTGCCCTTTTGGGACCGAATCAACTGGCGATTTCAAATGATGATGATTTTGGAGTTGTCGATAACGGACAAAACGGTTTTACGACCAAGATTTTGCCGGCAACGGGAAAAGCGGATTTGAATCGGATTTACTTCGTCACCTTGCCAGCTCCTTTGAAGTAGACCCGGACGCACGTTCACTAAACCGTTTTTCAGCTCGACTGGCATTTACCCGGGTTGTTTACCGACCGAAAGCCCTCCGGTATCGGTAAACAGCCCATTCCAGCCGTCTGGTAGTAGGCGTCTGGGCAGGAACAGCCCGGTTTTTGCCCCTATCCCATCGCTAAAATACCCTTTCCTTCGCCGTTCAGGCAATCCCAGGGTTCACCAACACAACATTTCTTACCCATTCGGCCGAACAAGCGCGGAAAATTTGCGTAGTCAAATAACTACATGTATATTTGTAGTCAAATGACTGCACGATGAATTTAAGACGCGACGTTTTTCAGGCCATAGCAGACCCGACGAGGAGGGCCATCCTGCTGCTGGTGACCTCACACTCCATGACCGCTGGTGCAATAGCCTCCAACTTTGACACCGCCAGACCAACCGTTTCCAAACACCTGCAAATTCTCACCGAGTGCGAATTGCTCGAACAAGAGCAAAACGGCAGGGAGATTTACTATCACATCAATGCCGGAAAAATGAAAGAAGTGGCCGACTTTATCGAGCCGTTCCGTACCCTATGGGAAGACCGATTTACGGCATTGGAAACCATCATGAAAACCTATAAAAGCAAGTAATATGGAACAAAAAACGAAAGTTATTGCCGAAGATGGCAAACAGGAAATCATCATTACCAGGGAGTTTGAATTGCCGCTCGAATTACTTTTTAAAGCATTTTCCGAACCCGAACTTGTTGAACAGTGGATGGGGACGAAAGTGCTGAAACTCGAAAGTAAAAAGCACGGAAGTTACCAGTTTGAAACGAGTGATGCCAAGGGAAATGTCGTATTTAAAGCCGATGGGGTATTCCACGAATTCAGCCCAAACCGGAAAATTATAAGAACCTTTGAAATGAATAATGCGCCCTTCGGCGTTCAGCTTGAGGTATGTGATTTTGAACCCCTTACGGACGACACCAGCCAACTACGGATGCACGTTATCTACGAATCCGTTGCCAAACGGGATCAGTTGTTGAAGTTCCCGTTTGCCCAGGGCTTAAATAGCGCACACAACCGGATTCAGGAAATACTCAGTACCTTAAAACAAACCCATTGAACCCTATGAATAGCCCAAAAAAGGAGTTATCGCCAGCAGAGCGGGAAGACGTAATCAATGGATTGAAAGCCCGTTTTGAGAAAAACAAGAGCCGACATCCAGGTCTTGAATGGGCCAGCGTACAAGCAAAACTGGATGGTGATGCTGAAAAATTGTGGTCGCTCAACGAAATGGAAAGAACGGGCGGTGAACCGGATGTGGTTGGTTATGACGACAGTACGGGTGAGTTCATTTTCTATGATTGTTCGGCCGAAAGTCCTAAAGGCCGCCGAAGTATTTGCTACGACCGGAAAGCTTTGGACGCCCGGAAAGACTATAAACCGGAAACGACCGCTATGGATATGGCCGCTGATATGGGCATTGAGCTATTGACGGAAGAACAGTATCGGGAATTGCAAAAAATCGGGAATTTTGACACCAAAACGTCGAGCTGGATTCGTACTCCGGACTCCATTCGAAAACTCGGCGGTGCCCTCTTTTGCGATCGGCGCTACGATACGGTTTTCGTGTATCACAACGGGGCCGAATCATATTATAATTCCAGAGCTTTCCGCGGCTTGGTAAGGGTTTAACTTTTGAAAAAAACCATACCCGTTCGATAACATACTATGAATTCCGATATGGATTAGTATGGCAATAAAGCCGATTTATTTTTTCACCTGATCCGGTCGCCAATAGGGTTCGGCTGATGCAATGAACTCCAGGGGCACTTCGGAGATGAACGTCTTTAGCCATTCCGCACAGTATTTCATCCCAGCCTGTTCGGACACCAGATGTCCCAAGATGATCAGTGCCTTTTTTTGGCCGGAAGCAATGGCATCCTGAACATACTCCATAAGTTCCCATTCGTGGGTTTCGCCCACGATGAGCGCGTCGGCTTGTGCCAGATAGGGAACACCGGGCATGAGGCTGACATTGCCCCAGCTGGCCATTACCCGACGCACCGGCAGCTGAGGATCCCCGATTACCCGCATGGTTTTTATGTTCAATTTAGCGGCCATTTCCTGCGCCAGCCGGGCCAATGTGGTTTCAGGAAAGGTAAAGAGTCGCGGGTTTTGTGGATCGAGCCTTTTCTCCCACCCCAGTTCCCGGATCATCCCCGTGGCGATGCCATCCGGCCGGCGCCCGTGCCAGTGATCATGGAAGTGAAAAACCGCCATATTGTGCTGCCGGATAAAATCACGTTTCAGCTGATAAAGGGGATCCTGCTCGACGGGCTCAATCCGATCCTGGTGCGAGTAATAGGTCGGCTCGTGGGTAATGACCATGTTCAGCCCCCTGGCTGCAGCCCGCTGGAGAACCTCCAGGGTAGCCATCATCGTACTGGCTATTCCCTGAACGGGCATTTCCGGAGTCCCCGCAATCAGATTGTCGACGGTCTGGTCGCGCCAGGGAATGCCGACATTGGCTTTGATGCGGTCAATGACCTGACCGACGGAAAGTGCCTGAGGGCCCGAGGGCCGAATGGCCTGGATTGCGGTCATTCCCAACGAAGCCATCAGGAAGGTGCGACGGGACGTGGTGTAGGTTGCCATTTAATCCACTTTATTTGAATTGTTTTCAATATAGTACGAATGTACACTTAATAGGATTCGTAGCCCCTACTCAAAACAAGAACTTTTTAACGTGTCAACAGCCCGCAAGTCCATCACAGCTTTATGCCAAGCCGGTCGCACCAGCCCCGAAAAACCGTGTAGGTATCGTCCAGAATTTTCTGTTGTTCTTCCGGAATGGCCTTTGCCTTGGCGCGGGTGACCAGTTCGAGAGGTACTCCTCTCTTTTTCAAAAAGTATTTGGAACTGAGCGGATAAAACTTTGAGATAATAGGTTCTGTCCGGGTAATTTCGGCCTGAATCCAGCTAAGGTCGGCCGCTTTTGACGGGTCATTTGCGTATTGGCACAGCCAGCTGTGAATTTCGGGGTAAAAATTACCGGAAATGGGCGACATTCCCCGGGCTCCTTTTTGCAGTGATTCCACGGCCGTAGCGGTATGCGCATTGTAGAATTCGAGTTGGGAACCCCGGGCGATGGCCAGCTTTGCTTCAATATTTTTCAGGTCCTCGGACGTATCTTTGTGGTAAATCATCCGTTTGTTGGCAACGAGCGATCTGAAAACATCGGGCGAAATAAGCCGCTTGTAGGGTGTCGGGCATTCATACGTCCCCACCTTCATGGTGCCGGTCAGCGAGAGAAACTTCTCAAAATTAGCCTGCAAAACGGCATCGCTTTCACTTTTTTCGGCAAAATGACTGGAAATAAGAATAACGCCATCGACGCCGGTATCGTGGATTTTTTTGGCAAAGTCGACTTTCGCGGAGAGCGTATCCCCGAATGAACCCGTCGATACGACCGGCACTTTTCCATTGACGTATTTCACCACATGGCGCGTCAGATCGATCCGCTCCTGGTCGGTCAGAAAGTACATTTCACTGCTCAGACAATTAGCAAACAGCCCTTTCGCTCCGGCGGCCAGGTAAAAATCGATCAGCCGGGAAACCTGATCATAGTCGATGGCCGACTGGCTATCGTAGGGGGTAATCATCACCGGGACAAACTTTTTCACTTCAGGCTTAACCGGAAAATTGAAGCCACTGGATGCGGTATTTGCCTGGGACACGGAGGGCATAAGCGTCTGGGCACCGGCCAGAGCAGCCACAGCGGTCATTTTTTCCAGAAACTCTCGTCTGGAAAGCGGGTTGAGCGGTTTCATTGTATCGTCAGGGTTTAGATGGAGAAGTTCTGGATAGGAACACGGATTGTACGGATCAAACGGATTTTAATCCGCGCAAATCCGTTCGATCCGTACAATCCGCGTTCCTATCCAAAATAGCAGACTGCTTACGAAGTAATACTTCAAACCAGGGCAATCGGTACTCCTGGTTTGCACTCTTTTTTTCAAGATGTTCCAAAACCGCCTTCTGGATCACGAATTGGCAGTTTTTGACAAAAAATAGTCCTGAACGAAGGACCGGCTCGGTCGTTTTGCAATTTATTTTCTAAAAATAGAAATAAACGTAGTACACTATCGGCCTACGGGCGTATATGTACTGGTATCGCATCTTTATTGCACACCCGCAACGATTCCTGCTTATTCCAAACCCAAATTTTATTGCATGAAAGGATTTCTATTACCAGACCCTGGTATACCCCTCGCATTTTTCCGCAAGCGGTATACCCTGCTAGCTGCTATGGCCCTTGTGTCGGCCACCGCTCATTCGGCACCGGCACTGAACCCGGCATCACCGGAACGAAAAACCGCAAAAGCCGCGTTGATCCGGTCGTTAGCAAAACCCGTTGAAACCATTAAAGGAAAAGTAACTGACGAAAAAGGCGAAGCGTTGCCCGGCGTAAGCATTTTGCTAAAGGGTACCCAGAAAGGAACCACCACCGACGCAGCAGGCACCTTTTCAATCGACGTTCCTTCCGCCAATTCGGTGCTGGTTTTTTCTTTTGTCGGCTACACCGCGCAGGAAGTTCAGCTTACGAACCGCACGAACCTGGAGATCAGACTACTGGCCGAAAGCAAGGCGCTGGACGAAGTGGTGGTTACGGCCCTGGGTATCCGCAAGGAAACGAAGTCACTCGGTTATTCGGTCACCAAAGTGGACGGGGAGAGTTTTACAAAAACCCGGGAAACTAACTTTGCCAATTCACTGAACGGCAAAGTAGCCGGTGTCAACATCAGCCCGGCGGCCACGGGACCGGCCGGTTCGAGCCGGGTTACCATTCGCGGAAATACGTCGATTTCGGGGAATAACCAGCCGCTGTACATCATCAACGGCCTGCCGATGGACAACACCCAGTTTGGCGGACCGAAAAATGACAACCCGGATTTTGGCGATAATATTTCCAGCATCAACCCCGACGATGTGGAAGACATTACCGTACTGAAGGGAGCCACGGCAGCCGCCCTGTACGGTTCCCGGGCTAAAAACGGTGCCATCGTGATCACCACCAAATCGGGCAAAGGCAACAAAGGGCTGGGCGTCGAATTCAATACCAACAACACCTTTGAAGTCCCTTATTTTATCTGGGATTTACAAAAGGAGTACGGCCAGGGCTATGGTGGTGTAAAACCGGCCAGCCAGCAGGATGCCGCCAACCACGGCCAGAACCACTGGGGCGCGTTATATGACGGTTCGGAAACCATTCAGCTGGACGGCGTAAAACGGCCCTATTCGTACGTAAAAGACCAGGTTCTGAATGATTTCTACGGAACCGGTCACACCAGTGCCAACAACATTTCATTTTCGGGCGGTGGAGACAAAGGCAGTTTCCGGTTGGGAATCACCGACATGCGCAACAAAGGTATTATTCCCAATGCCACCATGCGACGGGACAATATCAGTCTGGGGCTCAACCAGAACATTACCAAAAACCTGACGCTTTCGGCCAATGTCGATTACATCAACGAGCGCGTCGATAACCGCTACATCTTCACGGGCAATTCGGGAAACAGTGCCGGAACGATCCTGTATGTCAACAGCAACATGCCCACCAGCGCCCTGTCGCCGGGGTATGATGAAAACTTCAAGGAAAAGGTTTTGGGAACGGATTTAAATGCGACCAACCCGTACTACACCCTGAACCGGATCTCAAACCGGACCAACAAGGACCGGTTTATTTCCACGGTCAACCTGCGGTACAATATTGCCGACTGGCTCTTTGTTCAGGGGAAAGTCGGGCAGGATTATTACGGTTTTATGACCAACAAGATTGTACCCGAAGGAACGGGGTATCGGCCGGGTGGTCAGATCGACCAGTCGCAGCAAACGTTCTGGGAACGGAACTTTGAAGGGCTGATCGGTTTGAACAAGAGTTTAAACAAGGATTTTGACCTGTCGGTGAATCTGGGCGGAAACCTGATGTCGCAACACCGCTATACCACCCTGATTGTCGGCTCCGGTTTTGTGGTGCCGCAGTTGCACGTGATCAACAATACCGCCAACCGGAACACCACCACGGCCACCTACGACAAAAAGATCAACTCCGTATTTGCCACCGCCGAATTGAGCTACCGGGACTACCTGTATCTGAACCTTACCGGGCGAAATGACTGGTTTTCGACGCTGAACCCGAAATCGAACAACTTCTTTTATCCGTCGGCGGGCCTGAGTTTCGTGTTCTCGCAGGCGTTTAATATGCCGAAAGCCATTAGTTTCGGAAAGCTGCGGGTTGCGTATGCCGCCGTTGGCGGTGATACCGATCCGTATCTGCTCAACCTGACGTACGGCCTGCTGCCGTACAATTACGACGGCCGTTCGCTCGGAACCATTAACCAGTCGACCGTACCCAATAGCAGTTTACGGCCGCTGAGCGTCAACGAGTTTGAAGCAGGTCTCGATCTGCGGTTGTTCAACAATAAACTCGGTTTCGACATTGCCGCCTACAACAAGCTGACGACCAATGACATTGCGGTCGAGAGTATTTCTTCTACCACCGGTTATTCCGGAGTGTCGGTCAATGTGGGTGAAATTCGCAACCGCGGGATTGAATTGCTGGTGACCGGAAAACCGGTAACAACCCAGAATTTCCGGTGGGACGTTTCCTTTAACCTGGCTTACAACAAAAGCAAGGTGCTGAAGATCTCGAATACGTCCAAAGAGCTGATTCTGGCAACGTCGACCAAAGCCTTTATCAAGCATGTGGAAGGCGAAGAGTATTCGCAGATCGTGGGCCGGACCATCAAACGCGATGCGCAGGGTCGGGATGTGATCGATGCGACCGGACTGCCCATCGTTCCCACCAACGTGGTTTCTTTCGGTTCCGGGATTAACAAATACACGACGGGGATCATCAACAATTTCTCGTACAAAAACGTCACGCTGTCGGCGCAGGTGGATGGAAAATTTGGCGGCAAGATTTACTCCGAAACCAATTACAGCCTCGACCACCGCGGGATGTCACCGCATTCGCTTCTGGGAAGAGCATCGGGAGCCATTCTGCCCGGTGTAACCGAAAGCGGAGAAGAAAACAAGGTGCTGGTGACGGCGGATCGGGTGAATAACCGGGCCATCATCGTCCGCCGGCGGGATGCGCTCGACGACTACATCTACGATGCCAGTTTTATCAAGCTGCGGTATGTGTCGCTGACCTACTCGTTGCCGAAGTACCTGTACGAAAAAATCGGGTTTGTCAAGGGTGCCAGCGTATCGCTGGTGGGCCGGAACCTGAGTATCCTGATGAAACACACCCCCGGTCTGGACCCCGAAACCAACCTGTCGGCGGGGAACGACCAGGGCATTGAAATGACCCCTTTGCCACCGACCCGGAGCTACGGGTTCAACGTGAATTTGAAATTCTAGTTTAGCAACGGTTACCATTCATAGACATGAAAAAAATTGTATTTCTAGTTTTCACCGGCTGCCTGTTTTCGCTTTCGGCCTGTGACAATGGGTTTGAAGAACTCAATAAAGACCCCAATGCCGTTACCGCCGACCGCTTCAACCCGGCGTATCTGTTTACGACCGGCCAGTACAACACGGCGAAGGGCGATGAAACCACCAGCCTGAACTATGCAGAACCGTTCGTTCAGCACATGGCGACACTGAGCAATGTGGGAATTTTTGATTTCCAGGGCGACAAATACGTCTACCACAAGGGCAACAACGAAGCCATGTGGAAAGGCACCTACAACGCCATTTCCGGGTCTTCCAAACTAATCGAGGACGTGATCACCCTGTCGAAAGACAAACCGCAGTATTATAATCTGTACCATATGGCCCGCATCTGGAAAACCGTGATTTATCACCGGCTGACGGACATGTACGGCGACCTTCCGTACTTTGAAGCCAACCAGGGCTATTATCAGCAGATTTATAAACCCAAATACGACGCCCAGAAGGACATTTATGCCCACATGCTGGCCGAACTGGAAGACGCCACCGCCAAACTCGATGCGAGCAAGCCCCTCTACACATCGGCCGATATTGTGTACGCGGGCAACATTGCCAAATGGAAGCGGTTTGGCTACTCCATGATGCTGCGTCTCGGCATGCGGCTGTCCAAAGTGGATCCGGCGGCAGCCGAGTCCTGGGTCAAAAAAGCGTTTGCGGGTGGGGTTTTCACGACCATCGACGACAACCTGTTCATCAAGGGAACCGACAAAGCCGGGACGCAGGAAGTGCTGACCAACGGCCAGAGCTGGACAATCAGTGTTTCGGGAAGAAGCCCCGGCAAAATCGCCAAGACCTTTTTCGACTACATGAAAAGTCACAACGATCCGCGGCTGAAGTACACGGTGGCGGTTTATACAGACCCCACCAACGTGGCGACCAAAAACACGGATCCGGCGGTTCAGAAAGGTATGCCGAACGGTCTGGACCGGATTACCCTGCCCAAAGATCCCAGTTACAACCCAACCGCACCGGGTCAGGAACACCAGTATTCGGGCGTGAACCGCGATGTGTTTGGCAAGCTCGACGGACCGCGAATGCTGCTCACCTATGCCGAAGTTCAATTGCTGCTGGCGGAAGCCGCCGTCAGAGGCTGGGTTAGCGGAGATGCGGCCCAATATTACCGCAACGGGGTCACCGGGGCCATGAAAATGCTTCAGCAGTACGACGTGTCGGCCACGATACCGGATGCGGACATCACGGCCTATCTGACCGCCAACCCGTTTGCGGGTGTTGCCGACAAGGAAAAGGCGTTCGAGCAGATCAATTCCGAATACTGGGTTGCGACGTTCCTGAACGGTTACGAATCGTACGCCAATGTCCGCCGTTCCGGGTATCCTAAATTAATTCCGGTCAACTACCCCGACAATGAAACCGGTGGCACCTACCCCCGCCGGTTGCGGTATCCGGACGACGAACCGGTTTTGAATGCCGCCAATTACAATGCCGCCGTGGCGCGTCAGGGAGCGGATAATTACAAGACCAGAGTGTGGTGGGATAAGCAGTAATTGAACGTCGATACCGGCGGTTTTAGTAAGCGGGTCAGGCTGCGGTTGGCTAATGGGGCAACCGCAGCCTGACCCGCTTTTTTTGCAAGGAAAATCCCACCGGGCGATTCCTGAACGCTCTGTACCGGGCTTGCATCAAATGCCGTATCTTTGTAAAAAGCCAGTTGCATGAGAACCAATCAGTTTACCGTAGCCGAAATCAGATCGATCGCCAAAGGGGTGCGTCCCGCTTTTCGTAAAGCGCTGCAGGAATGGGGGAATGCACTGGATGAATCCGACGATTCGGCGTACGTTTTGTTCTGTAAACCGACCACAAAGGCCGTTCATTTTAATATAAGTTTTGCCAAAGGTAATTCGGATGCCGCCCGCGAAATGGATGCCTACTGTGAGCAAAACAGGCTCGAAGTGATCGGTTATTTTTCCCAGTTCGAGATAAGTGAAATGGACGATGTGGATGTTGCGGATAAAATCATTGACCAGCTTTACTAGAAAGCCCTGAATTTCAACGGAATGATTTGAGAGCTTAGACGGTTCTGCCTCCGCAGCAACTGGCCAATCGGTGATCCATTGAGCCGGGTCTTTTCTGCTTTAAAAATTGTTGGGAGCGGCACATCGTTTCCAGTATTCCATAATGACCGAAATGGTTTTTTCCAGCTCAGACATGGAATCCTGTTTGATAAAAAAGCCCTGAGCCGACATGCTGTAGGCTTCGATAACCATTTCCTGGCTTACAGCCGTGGAAAAAAACAGGTAAGGAATGCATTTAACTTGCAACTGCGAATCAGTAAATATTTTCTGCCTTAATGCAAACCCATCCAGTTTAGGCATATTGACATCGGAGAGAATCAGAAACGGCATCAACTCTGTCCTGTTTAAAAAACCGAGAGCCTCTTCTCCGTCAGAAAAGTAAATGACTTTGTTGGAATAGTTTAATTTTTTAAAGATCTGTTCCAGCAGGAACTGGTCATCAGCATCGTCTTCAATGATTATAATCGGTCCATTTTTATTCATCCTATGGTTTTTGAGGCAGGCTATACCTCAAACATAGAGATAAAAAATCACTTCATTTCATCTTTGCCGCTGTTATTAAAAAAGACGCCTTTATTCCGTGGGCTTAGCCACGTCCGGTTCAAAAACAACGCGTGCATCCCCGAGCTTCACTTCCTCATTTTTCGTAATTCGTTGCAAGCGGCCAAAAGCATCTTTCCGCACCTGGATCGAGGCATCGTCGAAACGTTTGAAAGTCACCCAGTCAACGTAGGCGCGGTTGGATTCGATATCCAGAAAACCGCCGTATTCAAGGTTGTGTTTATCGAGGTCCAAAACGTAAATCACCGTCAGCGTAATGGGTTCGTTTGTTTTGGAATAGAAAGTCCAGGTCAGTTTCATACCATCAAAATTGGGTGTGTCATCCGGTTTTCTGCTCAATCTAAACCGAATGGCAGAATCGGCCTAAAATTAACAGATTCTGATGCTTTTTTACCAATGGAACGTATCTCTGCTGGAAAAAACACCCCGGTTTTCAAGGCACGGCCTGTCGAAATTGGCCCTTGCCAGAAGCAACGCTTCCGGCTTCACATCGCATTCGGCGAAGAGATTTATCGCTTTCTGCCAGGGGCTGCTGACATAGGGCTGTCACCAGGTCAGAATACCTTTGTAACGTAAACAAACTCTTACAACTATGTCACAGATCGAAATGCTTTTGAAGGAAATGAATCAGGAAGCCAACACGACCCGGAAAATGCTTGGCCGCATTCCCGACGACAAATACGACTGGCAGCCGCACGAAAAAAGCATGACCATCCGGTCTCTGGCAACGCACATTGCCGAATTGCCGTCGTGGGTAGCGATGGCGGTGACCACCGACGGGCTCGATTTTGCCACGACTCCCTATCAACCCAAACCGATCGACAACACGGCCCAGGTTCTGGAGTTGTTTGAGGATTCGCTCGCCGAGGGAAAAGAACAGTTGACCAACGCGACAGAAGATCAGTTGGAAGGCCGGTGGGTCCTGCGCAATGGCGACCAGGTTTTAAGCGACTCCACGAAGGGCGAAATAATCCGGATGACGTTCAGCCAGATTGTTCACCACCGCGCACAACTCGGCGTTTACCTTCGGCTGTTGAATATTCCGATTCCGGGCAGTTATGGCCCCAGCGCCGACGAGCCTTTTTGAGAACACGAAAGCGTCAGGAACCGCATTGACGGACGGGTGAGATCAGTGAATAAAGACACAAGCTCCAACTTTACCATGCGTTTATTCGTCCTTCTCACCACGTCACTGTTCCGTCTTGCGCTCGGTCAATACCCTTTTAAACTTAGCGCTTCGGTATCGATCATTTCAACGCGTTTACCCATTTTTTTCTGGATGATTTTAAAATGGTGCTCATCGTCGGGGGCTATCAACGAAATCGCTTCGCCTTCGGCTTCGGCCCGGCCCGTCCGGCCAATCCGGTGGATATAATCTTTGGGCGATCGGGGTAATTCGTAGTTGATCACAAACGGCAGTAGCTGAATATCGATTCCTCTGGAAATCAAATCAGTAGCCACCAGTACCGGTAATTTCCCCGACTTAAATCGGCTCAGGGTGTCTGTTCGGGCACCCTGACTTTTTTCCCCGTGAATGGCTTCGGCCTGAACGCCATTTTTACGGAGTTTAACCACCAGATTATCTGCCGTTCGGGTGGACGAAACAAACACCAGCACCTGCGTCATCTTGCGTTCCCTGATCAAATACCGCAGCAAAGGTCCCTTCCGTTCGGGATCGATCCGGTAGGCAACCTGCTTGATCAGATCCAGATTCTGGGGCTCTTCGGCAATTTCAATTTTAATTGGATTGCGCAGCAGGTTTTCCCGTATTCCCTGAATCGCATCGCCCAGGGTGGCCGAAAAAAGCACATTCTGGCGACTTTTGGGCAACATCTCGAAAATCTGGTTCATTTCTTCCGCAAAACCGAGATCCAGCATTTTGTCTGCTTCGTCCAGCACCAGGATGTCGACTTCCCAAAGGTGTAAGGCGTTGGAAGCCACCAGGTCCAGCAGCCGGCCGGGCGTTGCCACCACAATCTCGACGCCCTGCAAAGCGATCATTTGCGGATTGATGGACACCCCGCCAAATACCGCCAGCGTTTTTACTTTTCGGGGCAGATTAGCCCCGAACGTTTGGAAAACTTCGGCCACCTGCACGGCCAGTTCGCGGGTCGGCACCAGCACCAGGGCTTTTACCTGACGGTTGCCGGCGATTTTTTTACGCTGAAACAGTTCGAGAATGGGCAAGACAAAACCGGCGGTTTTGCCCGACCCGGTTTTGGCAATTCCCAGCACATCGTGGCCCTTCAAAATGGTCGGGATGGCTTCCTGCTGAATGGGATACGGCTGGGTATACTGTTGTTCCGCGACGGCTTTCAGGAGCGGTTCGGATAAACCAAGGGATAAAAAAGACATAAATGCTAACCTGTTTGGGCTAAAAACCCGTTTACAAGCCTCAAATATACCACTAAATACCGCAAGGGAGTGGGTATCTACTCCCGGAAGCCATTTTCACCCGTATCGAGCCCGGTTATTCGCGTTGGCCCGTGAGCGCTGAGAATCAATACCGTATTCGTTGTTTTGCCAGGCAACCGCTTCCGTGCTGTAGGCTTCGATACCATCACGGATGAAGCGGGTTGCCTGACTTTTCAGGCTCCATTAATTATTCTTCCGGGTTTTCTTAATCGGTTTGCCGTATTTTTTCATCATTTCCTCCGCGTGATTCCGGCGAACATTCACCTTCTTGTTCTTCTCGATCTTCTCGTGAAAAGCCCCGCCAAAGGTGTCGCTGAGGTGAATTTTCACGCCGGGATTTTTCATGTTCACCTTCGGCTTCTCGTCTTCGGTCAATACATCCGAAATGTCAAGATCGGCGGGCAATGGCAGCATCGGAATGGCATAATTCATCAGTTGTTCGATGGCCTCCTGCCGTTCTTTTTCCCTTTCGGTACAAAACGCGATGGCAATGCCGTTCTTGTCGGCCCGGCCGGTCCGGCCAATCCGGTGAATGTACATTTCCGGCACTTCCGGCAGATCGAAATTGATCACGTGCGAAACCTCCGCCACATCCAGCCCGCGGGCAATGATGTCGGTCGCAATCAGAAGGCGGTAATTTCCCTCCTGAAACTGCCGGACGGAATTGAAGCGGTGATTCTGCTCCTTGTTGGAATGGATGACGCCAATCTGCTCCGGATACTTGGCTTCCAGTTGCTCGTACAGCTGATTTGCCAGGTTTTTGGTGGCCACAAAAACCAGCACTTTAGTCATGTCGGAATCCTGCCGCAGCAGCAGTTCCAGCAAATTGATCTTCGTATAAAAATTAGGAACCGCATACGCCGTCTGACGGATATTTTCCAGGGGCGTTCCCGTCGGGGCCGCTTCGACGCGCACGGGATTATTAAAATACGTTTCAATCAGCCCCTCAACCTCTTCGGTCATGGTAGCCGAAAACAGCAGGTTTTGCCGTTTGGGGGGCAAAAGATCCAGGATGGTTTCCAGCTGGGTCCGAAAACCGAGATTCAGCATTTCATCCACTTCATCGATTACCAGCCGCTTAACGCTTTTGGTTTTCAGCAACCCTTTGATAGACAGGTCAATCAGTCGGCCCGGTGTTGAAACCAGCACATCCATCCCCTGCTCTACTTCGGCAATCTGGGGTCTGATATTGACGCCCCCGTAAATTCCCACGACCACCAGATTTAGGTACGTAGTCAACTGCTGCACGGCTTCAACGACCTGCACCACCAGTTCGCGCGTCGGAACAATGATGAGCAATTGCGGAAGGCGTTCTTTCGAATGCTGGATCTGTCGCAGACAGGGCAGCAGGTAGGCAAACGTTTTTCCGGTTCCGGTTTGGGCAATTCCGCACACGTCCTTTCCCGACATCACCACCGAAAATACCGTCTGCTGAATCGGCGTAGGCGTAGTGTAGCCCAGATCCGTCAGGGCATTTAACAGCGGTTTATTCAGATTTAAATCTTCAAAAGTCATATCCTTGTCTGTCTACTAAACAATGCAGACCGTTTTAATCTTTAGTAGGAACGATTACCCCTGCAGCCCGGCACCGGTTGTCCGGCCTTTTGGGGCTTGGGGATGATGTTCAAATTTCAACCAGCCTCCATGAAAACGCAAAATTACGAAAACCACGTTCGCTATTACCCCCCTCACCACTTTGTATTTTATCCGGTCGTCCTGGTGCTCCTGGGACTTAGTCTCTATTTCGCCTTTACCTCCGAAGAACAGTCGCTGATCTGGCTCTTCATTGCCCTTCTTATTGGCCTCATCACCTGGGTTGCCTTCATGCTGCGGCAGCATTATGCCCTTGGTAATCAGAACCGAATCGTTCGGCTGGAAATGCGGTTTCGGTATTATGTACTGACGAACCAGCGATTGGAAACCATCGAAAACCAACTTTCGTTCGGCCAGCTTCTCGCCTTGCGGTTTGCGTCGGACGAGGAACTCCCGGGTTTGACCCAACGCGCGCTGGCCGACCAGCTGAGTCCCGATGCCATTAAAAAGGCAATTGTCAACTGGACACCCGACCACATGCGGGTGTAATCAAATGCAACAGCGGAAGACAAGAGGGCCAATACCGGGTTTAGCGCCTTGCTTCTTTCGCCAGCGCATACGCCAAACCGGGGTAGCTGTTTACTTTTCTGGCGATCAGTCCCTGTCTGTTAATGACAAAATGGGTGGGATAGGAATTAACCTGCAGGGTATCCTCCAGAAACTTTTGCTGATTCGGCACGACGGCATAATCGAATTTCTTTTTCTTCAAAAAAGCCGCCACTTTTTCGGGGGAATCAAAACACAGGCTAACAAACAGAATATCATCCCGGTCTTTGTAACGCTGTTTTAAGTCGTTCAGAACCGGTATTTCCTGGATACAGGGCAGACAGGCCAGAAACCAGCATTTGAGCACCAGAATTTTCCCTTTCGTAGTTGTCTTGGTATACCTCTTGCCATCCAGATCGGTAAAGGTATAATCGGGTAAGGGCGTCCCTTCTTTCTGATAATGCTCCCATTCTTCCAGCCCCCAGTACTTAACCGTAATCCGGATGTCCTGATTGGTCGACGGAGTCAACGTTGCCAATTGATAAATGGCGGTGGAGTCTTTCGATTTCAGGCGCAACGGAAAGTAGTTTCCGGTTGCAATCAATTTCAGAAAGCTTCCCCGGTCAAGGCGGTTCGATACCGTATCGAGTGCCAGAAAATCCTCATCGAGTTTTACATTCTGCTGGCGGTAGGCCAAAAAACTCGTAATATCTTTCAGGATAACCGCAGGAGCCATAACCGGCTCTGCGGAATCCTTTTTCTGATCACAGGAACTGATCACCAGACTCAGGATCAGAAGTCCAAAAACAACGTTTACTTTCATAGTACTGGTTTACTGACTGATTTCTCCCCTATTTCGTGCCTTAAGTTCTGTCATTTTTTCATCTATTTTCCAGAAAAATCCTACTTTTGCATTTATACGGGCAAAGACGGATTGATGAACGAACCGGATTTGTACGTAAACGACCCGGAACCCGGGAAACTAAGGCCATCTCTTCGCCATCTGCAAGCTATTCCAGTCACTGCCCCTGTTTCGGGATCGACTGCGGGCGCATTGTACAAAGAAAAAATCCATTCCCGGCTTTATCGAATCAAGAATCAACTAACGAATGAAAATACCCTTTACAACCTTTGCCTTCCTGGCAGACATTTCCGGGTTGAAATTGCAAAAATGCTTTTTTTTCCTGACTCAACTGGTCCTTGTTTTTATCCTGGCTACCTCTTTTAGCAACGCGCAGGACCCTAAATTGAAAGTGAAGGGGAAAGCCCTGGATGCTCAAACCAACGCTCCGCTTATTTTTGCCAGCGTCCGGTTGTTCAAACCGGCCGACAGTTCCTTCGTTGCGGGCGCGATCACTACCGAAACCGGCGATTTTTCGGTCGATGCCGCGGCCGGGACTTACTACGCCGTGCTGGAATTTATTGGGTACAAACCGCTGAAAAAATCCGCCATTCGCCTGACCCGCGAGAATTCTCCGCTCGATCTGGGAACGCTCAAACTGGCGGCTTCGGCCAGCACGCTCGATGAAGTGGTGGTTCAGGGTGAAAAAAGCTCGATGGAGTTTTCACTGGACAAAAAGATTTTCAACGTCGGCAAAGACCTCGCCAACGCGGGCGGAACAGCCGCCGACATTCTGAGCAACGTGCCGTCGGTAGCCGTAGACGTGGAGGGCAACGTCAGCTTGCGTGGCAGTGGCAGCGTTCGCATTCTGATCGACGGAAAACCGTCGGGCCTGGTCAGCATCAAGGGCGGCAGCGGATTGCAGCAGTTGCAGGGCAGCAGCATTGAACGCATCGAAGTCATTACCAACCCCTCGGCGCGCTACGAAGCGGAAGGCATGGGCGGTATTATCAACATCATTTTAAAGAAAGAACGAAAAGAAGGTTTCAATGGCTCGTTCGACGTCATTGCGGGCCATCCGACCAATTATGGCCTGGCCGCCAACGTCAATTACCGGCGTAAGAACCTGAATTTTTTCGTCAATTATACCGCATCCTACCGAAATACGCCCGGTCGGAGCAGCCTGTATCAGGAATTATACCGCAATGATTCGACGTTTCTTACGCAGCAAAACTCGACCAGCAAACTCAAAGGGCAGAACAACAACGCCCGCGCCGGAATCGACTATTTTTTCAATGACAAGAACGTTCTGACGGGATCCTACACCTGGCGGCTCAGCAAGGGAAAGCGGTTTACGGACATCCGCTACCGCGATTACATTTCCACCCTGAGCAACCCGCAAAGCATCACCTACCGAACGCAGGACGAAACCGAAACCGAGCCGAATTCGGAGTATGCCATCAGCTACAAACGGTCGTTCAAGCGGCAGGGCCACGAGCTGAACGCCGACGTTCGCTACCTGGACAACTGGGAAAAATCGGATCAGTATTTCGGTCAGAAAACCGTGCAGCCCGATGGCAGCCCGTCGGCCCTGCCCAATACGCTGCAACGCTCGATCAACGACGAAACCGAAAAGCAGTTTCTGGTGCAGATCGACTACGTTCAGCCGTTTGCCAAAGACGGTAAATTTGAAGCCGGTTTGCGCAGTAGTTCGCGCGATATGACCAACAATTACTGGGTCCGGCAGCAAACCGCCGACGGGGGCTGGGTGCCGATTCCGGGCCTGACCAACGATTTTCTGTATGAAGAAAGGATCAACGCGGTATACGGTATTGTGGGGAACAAAACCCGCAAATTCTCCTATCAGGCCGGTTTACGGGCCGAATGGACGGACGTAACGACTACCCTTAAACAAACCAACGATGTCAATCCGCGCAGCTACGCCAATTTGTTTCCGAGCGTCCACGTCACCTACGACATGCCCCGCCAGAATGCGCTGCAACTGAGCTACAGCCGCCGGGTCCGCCGACCGAACTACAACGATTTAAGCCCATTCTCGACCTACAGCGACAGCCGGAACTTCTGGAGCGGCAACCCCGACCTGAACCCGGAATTTACCGATGCGTTCGAGATTGGGCACATCAAGTATTTGCCGAAAGGCTCGTTCGGCTCGTCCTTGTATTACCGCTACACCACCGGCAAAATTGTGCGCATCCGGCGGGTCGATGAAAAGGGAAATTCGTTTACCCGCCCGGAAAACCTGGCCACCGAAAATTCGTACGGGGCCGAATTTACGAGTTCGTTTACGCCGTTCAAATGGTGGAAAATGGACGGCAGTTTCAACTTTTTCCGCGCCATCACGAACGGCAACAACCTCGACGCCAATTTTCAGAGCGACACCTACAGCTGGTTTGTGCGGGCCACGAACCGCCTGACGGTCTGGAAAAATACGGATATGCAACTGCGCGCGAATTACGAAGCGCCCCAGCTAACGCCCCAGGGTAAACGCAAAGCCATCGCCACGCTGGACTTTGCGGTCAGCAAGGACATCATGAGAAACAACGCCACGCTGACGCTGAACGTAGTCGATGTGTTCAATTCACGCCGGTTCCGATCCATTACCGAAGGGTCGAATTTTTACACCGAAAGCAATTCGCAGGGGCGGCTTCGGCAGATCAACCTGACGTTCAATTACCGGTTGCGCCAGGCCAAGAAGAAGACGAAGGATGTGGGGGAAGGCGAATTTTAGCCGGTTTGAATCTCGACCGACAGGACACCCGTGCCACGACTTCTCCGGTCGTGGCACGATTCGTTTTTGAAGGGCTCGCAAGGTGACCAACTGGACCAAAACATCCCGCTATACAGTCAACTCGGCCAGTTGCCAATTCTCGAAAAAACAATACCGCTCCTTTTGCGACTTTTGAAGACTGCGCCGATGGCGGTTTGTCGGCCAGCGGTGAAACGGATTAGAAACACACAAACAACACATACGATGATGGGGTTATCCGACCTTTTTAAAACACCGACGCTGCCTTATAAAGACGCGTCGACAAACACAATTTATGAATTGCTATTTTGCGATCAGATTGAATTGTATCAAAACAATAATAACCAGAGTTACCCGTGGAATATTCTACTTTCTGAAACAGCTTATGTAGCCGATCTAAAAAAAATAACGATGGACGCTACCGTGGAAACGCGGGCTAAAATTCTGGCGTATACTAAACTTCAGGGAAGTGGACAACGTCTGGATAAGAGAGAATTGCTGGCGGTTATTGTTGAAGTTGGGCTCGATAATGGACTTGATGTGCTCGCTTCTTATCAGGATGGCAGCGCCCGTTATCTCAACCATTCCGGAAAAGTTTTAATCTGGCAGACCAAAAGCACGCAATCGAACAACCTGATTAACAACCTGTTTTCAGACAGTGTGGCCATTATTTCAAAAATTGGTCCCTGGAACAAACCCCGGCTGCCTTTTCCTGCGAGGGGGAATGTCCGGATTACCTTTCTGGTATCGGACGGGCTTTATTTTGGGGAAGGGCCAATCGATGCTTTATTCCGCGATGCCTTAGCAGGGCCGGCTTTGCGGTCAGCTACTGCGCTAATGACGTATTTAACCGAAGAAGTAATCACGAAACGATAACATTCGCCAGGAATACAAAAGCCCCTATTCCTGACTAGTCAGGAATAGGGGCTTTTGTAAAATCAGTTACTTATCAATCCAGCCGAAGATCTAAAAATTCCGTCTGCATCCGTAATTTAATCAAATACAAATTTCACTTTAAATCTTTTAGTACGTTTTTTTATAGCTGCGGTTTGCGTTTTAAAAATTCGTATCGGCACGCTTTAAATCCAGCTCTTTAATCCAGATATTCCGGTAATACACATCATGGCCTTCGGCTTGCAGTTTCAGCCCGCCCGGCGTGTCGGTGATGCCTTTTCCACCCTCATTGCCCCCGTCGATGCCGGAATTGGGGCCGCCCCACACCTGATTGATTGGCTGATTGGAATGCACTTTTTTGCCATTGAAATACATCGTCAGCATGGCTTTTTCGGTGCGTTTTCCGTCCTTGAAACGGGCGGCCCGAAAAACAACGTCGTAGGCATTCCACTTGCCAACGCCCTTGTAGGCGTAATACGGGGAGGGTGTTTCGTTGATCACGGCCGCCATCCCGTGCGAGGTGGTGTCGCCGTCGAGCACCTGAATTTCGTAGCGGTTTTGCAGATACACGCCACTGTTGCCTCCCGGTTTAACGATATAAAACTCAATATGCAGCCGGAAATCCCGGAAAGCCTGCTTAGTGACAATGTCAGCCGTGCCGTATTTACCACCCGCAGCCGTAGGGTCGTTGGTGTTCAGCACCGTCCCTTTCCCGTCCGGATCTTTTTCGATGGTCCATTTTATCGGCGGTGTGGCGGCAAACCGGGGACCCTCCCAGTACATCCATTTTGAATCGAGCATCTGGCGGGAGCCGTCGAAAAGGATTTCGGCATCTTTGGGAGCCTGGGTGCCCACGCCAACCGGTTGGGCTTCAACCTGCGCCAAAACGCCTGAACAAAAAGCAAATACGAAACTAAGGACCAGGGATTTAGGGGCCAATGTCAAAAATCCAAAATTAGAAGGGTTCATCAGGAAATAGGGTTTGGAACCGATTATAATAAGTTGGCCTAAAGATAAGCGTGTTTCCGGTAATGGCCGATTGGAAATTTTCAATTATCCAATTAATTTACACGGGGTTAACTAGCCTGACCGGTGACTTTGCAAGCCGGTGTTTCTTCCTGATTCCTGAACCTTATCACTTTTTAAAATGAAAAAAGACGCTTTAACCCTCTCCCGGCGGGATTTTTTACTGGCGGCCGCGGCCACCGCACTGGCTCCACCGCTGGTGGTCCAGGCCTCGAAAAAGAAGTTCGGCCCCAACGATAAACTTAACCATGCCTGCATTGGCGTGGGCGGTATGGGCTGGGGCGACCTGCAACAATTCGGCAAGCATCCGAGAGTAAACATCGTGGCGCTCTGTGATGTGGATGCCGTTCGGTTAAAAAAAGCATCCGACGCTTTTCCGCAGGCCCGCACGTATACCGACTGGCGTGAACTCCTTGAAAAAGAAGGCGATAAAATTGATTCGGTCAACGTGACCGTGCCGGATCACAATCACTTTGCCATTGCGATTCAGGCCATTCGAAACGGCAAACACGTGTACTGCCAAAAACCGATGTGTCACGATGTCGCCGAGGTTCGGGTGTTGACGGAGGCCGCCGTCAAGGCCGGGGTAGTTACCCAGCTTGGCACTCAGATAGCGGCCAGCAAGGGCGACCGCACGGCGGTGCAATGGATTAAAGAAGGCGCCATCGGAAAAGTTAAACACGCTTATTTGTGCTCCAACCGCCCCGGTGCCGTCGAAACCTACCGACTCGTAGGGCCGCGCCCCGCCCAGGGGCAGGAAGCCCCTTCGACGCTGAACTGGGATCTCTGGGTCGGCACCGCACCCATGCGCCCCTTTTCGCCGGATATTTACCATCCGACCAAATGGCGGGCGTGGCAGGACTTCGGAACCGGCTGGTCGGGCGACATTGGTTGTCATATTTTCGATGCCGTCTGGAAAGGACTCGGACTAAAACCGCCTAAATCCGTGATTGCCGACGTTCAGAAATCCTGGGAAGAATCAGCAGAGCGCCGGGGCGACACCTGGCCGCAGGGCAACCACATCACGTGGTCGTTTCCGGGCAATAAAATGACCGCATCCCGCACCCTGCCGGTCGAGTGGTTCGACGGCGAATTTTACCCGCCGGAAGAAATCCGCGCCTTATTCTCGGTTGCTGATTATCCGGCAGAGTCGGCCATGCTGATCGGCACGAAAGGCGCTCTGCTGATTCCGCACGGCGGAATGCCGGTATTATTGCCGGGCGACAAATTCAGGGACTACAAAGCTCCCGAACTGGACGAACGCAACCATTACCACCATTTTGCGGACGCCTGTTTGGGTGGACCCAAAACCGAGTCCCACTTTGCCCAATCCGGCCCGATGACCGAGGCCATTCTGCTGGGCACGGTAGCGATTCGGGTACCGGGCAAATTGCTCGAATGGGATGCTGCCAACCTGAAATTCCCTAACCATCCGGATGCCGAGCGCTACCTGAGCCGCATCTACCGGGATGGCTGGCGCGTTGCCGGTTTATAGGTGGCCGCCTGGCGCGGTGGCAGTTGGGCGAAACCGGTTCGCTGTCCGGCGGTTGGTTTTTCGCTGTCAACCGCGCCACTACTCTTCTACGCTTCCGCCAACGCCAGGTTGATGTGTGCCAGATGGTGTTGCACATGCCAGGCCGACATGGCAATGGCCTGGGCCTGCGTGAACCAGAGCTTCCGAACCGGATGGAAGTATTTAATGGCCAACTGCTCATCCGTCAGCGATTTCATCAGGTAGACGTACCGGCGGGTCAGGCCATCAAATGAAACCAGTGAATCAGCAATCGGCGCGGCTATGGAATCCGGGGTGGCCACCCAGGCATCCATGTTAATCAGAGTGACGACTTCGTAATCAGGCTCGGTAAGCGCTTTTTTCATTCGCAAAAAGTGCAGCAGTTGAATATCGCTGACGTGGTGAATCAGTTGCTGAACGGTCCAGCTTCCTTCGCGGTAGGTCTTGGCCAAGTCCTCCGGCGACCGGTTTTCAACCAGTTCCCGGTAGCGGGCCGGCATGGGTTCAATGATGGCAATCAAGTGCCGCAATTCCTCCGGCGAGTAGGTTTCCTGCGCGGTAAAGGGGCCGATGGGATATTTCCGGTTTTCCATATTAGCTCAAAAGTTCTGTGGTGTTGTACCAGAATGGATTGGCAATTTCATAAAAAAGCCGCAAATCAAACTGACCTGCGGTTTTTTTATTCGCAAACTGACTCAGGAAAGTATCCATCCGAAAACCTTTTAGCTGGCCCGTATACGGATGAACCGGTTTTTAAACGCACGGGGTACGTTAATTACCTGGCGATGGCAGAGCGTGAATACCTGCGATTGTCCGGCCAGAGGTAGCTGAAGGTTCTGCCAGGCTTCCGTGACCTCGATCGGAACCAGGAAAACCGGAATGACTAAACGTCAGAAAGCGTGGGCACCAGTTGGGCACCGAGTTGCAGCACACGGCCCAGATCGTCGGCATTGCGCCAGGTTTCCATCATCATACCATCGACAATGTGGAAGATAAACGTGCAGGTAAAAACCTGCTGCTTTCCCCGGCCGGGAATACCCAAAAAGCTGTTTTGAACGCAGGTGTTGGTGGCCCGAACCGCCACTTTGTCGCCCTCGGCCACCATCAGATTGACTTCCCATTTCTGATTGATATGGTCGAAGGTGCCGAATAAGTAACGGACTCCATCCGGTCCGATCGGCATATTGGGAGCCCCGCCGTGCATTTTCCAGGTCGGGTGCGTAATGGCGCAGATTTCTTCAACTTTCCCTTCCGTAATGAGCTGAAGCCAGTGCTGAGCGAGTTTTTTATTGGTTTCGATGAGGGTCATGATGTTCTGAAATAAAAAGTAGAAAAAACCGGACGACTCGGTTGCCGTCCGGCAGTTACGATTACTGCGCCGGAGCGACGAGTACGAATTTGGGGTTGGCGGCCGTGCCTTTCACATCACCCCGCACCACATCGTTCTGGAAATAATACAGCGGTTTTTTGTTGGCCGTGGTCTGCTTGGTGCCGTCCGCCCGGCTGATCGAGCCGAAGAAGACACCGTTCAGCGTTGACGGAGCAATGGCCGAAGGTTGAGCCAGAAACTGCGGCCATACCGTCAAACAGCCATCTTTACAGTTGCTGATGTCGTCGGTGTCACCGGTAAAGGTATACAGCGTCCGGCCCCCAATGCTTACCAGATATTTTCCGGCGCCTTTATCGGCCACCATCACGGTATAATCCGGTTTCGCCACGTAGAAGCTGTTCTTGCCCTCGCCGTTTACCTCACCGGCTTTCGTGTCCTGCGCAAAGCGGTACAGGGGCCAGCCTTTGAAGGTATTCTGTTTGCTGCCATCGGCGCGGGTAATGACGCCGAACTGCGTGGAGTCAAGGCTGGAATCGAATACCCGGTTTTTTTCGTAAAACACGGGCCAAACATCCGTACAACCGCCGGAACAGGCGCTTTTACCCTCGACATCCTTGGCAAATAAATAGAGCGTGTTGCCAGAACCGTCGGTCAATACCTGACCAAATTTGGCATCCTGACGAACGGCGATGTTGGCCGTCGGGCCAGCGGGTGTTGGCGAATCGGAGCTACTGCTCTGACAGCCCTGCAAGATGGTCAAACCGACTACGGCGGTGAAAGCAATTGACTTAAATGAGTGGTTCAAAAGCGTATTCATTGTTTTAAAGAATAAATGGTGGATAATTAAAAAAGTGTAAATTGAATTGTAAATCAAACAGTTACGATGGGTACCTGGCCTAACTTTCAGGATTCAATCATCGCCATCCGAATCGGAGTCCCAGCCGCCGTCCGAATCGTCACTCAGGTAGTCCGACTCTGGACCGAAGAGCCGTTTCACCAGACTATAGAGGTAGAGCATTCCGCTGAGCATCAGCAGGAAAATGTAGAAGATCAGGCCGGACGTGGTTAATCCAAGAAACAGAAACATGGGCGTGTTTTTAAACGGTGGAGATCCAATCGGAATTAGCCTTTGTTGGCAAACTCAACTTTATTCTGAACCTTGATCTGCTCGGCGATTTTCATCATCACCAGTTTCGGAACTTCAATTTTGTGGGCCTCCAAAGCCACCGTGAAGTCGGAAACCAGCGTGATTTTACCGGGTTCGATGGTCAGTTTTCCGGTCAGCGTACGGGGTTGTTTGACACCGTGAATGTCGAAGATTCCTTTGGCGGTGACGGGATACGTACCCGGTTTTTTCCAGTCGATTTTTTCGTTGATCACGCCTTCAAAGCTGGCGTTGGGGTATTTTTCCGACTCGATGTAATTTTCATTGAAGTGTTCCTGCATCAGTTTATTCGGAAATTCGAAGTCGGCCATGGTCATCTTGACGGCCAGCTGGTTGGTGGCCGGATTCAGGGCGGCTTTCACTTTGGAATTGGCGGCCGAGATGTTTTCCAACGGCGTTTCGGAGAAAAACTTACTTTCACCTTTGCTGGCCGAAAGAACCTGAGCGGAAGCGTTGACGGTCAGGGCCAAAGCGGGTATGGCAACGAGAACGAGTGATTTGAAATTCATGGTTTGTGTGGTATTAAAAAGTGGAATTGATTGGTTAAAAATTAATGGTCGAAACTGAAGGTGCGGGAAACGCTGAAGCCAAAATGAATGTCACCTTTTTCAAACTGCCCCCCATAGGCCCCGCCGGTTTGCGTCAGGAATTGCTTCTCGATCATGCCGAACGAGTTGGTAAAAATGAGCTGGAAAACGTGGCCACCGGTTTCAATGTCGACGCCTAACGCCAGGGGGTTATACGTCGCGAAAGGCTGGCCGGTTTTGAGCAGATTCTGATCGACCCAATAGTACTCCGCATTGAACGACATCCGTTTGTTGAACTTCAGTCGGCCGCCAATTCCCACCGCCGGAACCACCTGTGTCCGGGCCGGAGCCGTGGGGCTGGGGCGGAAAATCGCCGTCGGCATCAATTGCAGCGAAAACGATTCGCTGAACTTCCGGGCAATCAGCAAATGGCCGCTGCCCACCAGCCGTTCCGAATACACCTTAAACTCGCCACCCTGGGTGGGTTTGCGGGGGTCCAGCGCCAGCGTCCCCAGGGCGGAGATCGTTACCGGAAACGCGTGAGCCCCTTTCGTCTGGCGGATCAACCGGGCTTTCAGGTAGCTGTCGATGTTTTTTTCAATCGAGCTGCGCCCTACTCCGAATGTCAGGTTATCGTTGATACCGTATTCCAGACCCAGCCGGACGGTGGCGAAATCCAGCCCAAACAGCTCATCGACTCCTTTGTTCACCCGGTCGAACCGGTGCGAAATCCGGAAGTCCAGGTGCTTCGCCTTGATGGTTTCTACCGTGTGGCCGTTCAGTAGCCGGGTAGACTTGAAGGTGGCTGTTACGGGCCGGGTGGCGGGCCCCGCGTCCAGGTTAGACAACAGATCCGTTTGGGCAAAAGCCGGCCCGCCAGCCAGAAAGGCCAGAATAAACAATGGTTTCATGTGTCGGTGGAAGTTGAAGAAGATTCCGGTTTAGGCAATCTTCAGGGTGTTGGTGGTGGGATCGAACGTGGTTTTGAACGTTTTCAGGGGCGAACCGGCCGGGCCGTTGATGACGCTGCCGTCGTTCTTGAAATTCGAACCGTGGCCTGGGCAATGGATGCGGTTTCCGGCGGCATCGAATTCGACCGTAACCCCGGCGTGCGTACAAACCTGCGACACGGCGATAAAACTACCGTCTTTGGTGCGGGCGATAATCATCCCGTTCTTGTACATAAAACCGCCGTTCTGCTTCAGCTTGGCATTGGCCGCATCGTTCAGGTTCAGCGTCAGGCCTGTGTTGCCGCCGGTCGGAGCCGGAGCAACGCCGTCGGCCGGGGCCGAGCAGCTACTCAGGCAGTTTGACAGGACAATGGCGCCGATGCTGGTTCCGACGAGGGAAAAGAACGTGCGACGGTCGAGTGATGGATGGATTGTTTTCATTGGAAAGTGAGATCAAATAGTACTTGTTTGACGGGTGTTGTTACATTGACGATTCAAATTTGGCGGATGAGTTACCGGCAGAAAAATAAAGGACCTCAAGTGGTCGAAATAAGTGGTTGGAAAGTAGTGTATTGATATTGAATGGAATACGGGAAATCGGAAGGCGTTCCTGCCTGGAACCGCCGAATGCCCACGGCAATTCGGGCCGGTTTTTGAGCCAGCCCACGGTTTTCCCGGCTAGCCTTAGAATCAGGCACAAAAAAGCCCACGACCTAAACCGTGGGCTTGATGACGTGAATCTTGTTAGGGTTTAAACCGCCGGTGTTTGCATGGCTTTACTGATTTCCTGATAACACTGCTTCCAGGCGGCTTTGACGGTGGGATTCCAGTCGCTGCCCAGGGCCACTTCCAGCGTCCAGAGGATCGCTTTTTCCACTTGTGTGTACTGCTGCGGTTTAACGCCGTAACCCACGTGGCGTCGGCCCAGCTCCCTTAATTCAATCGTCAACCGTTCGGCCTGATCCAGATTGGTCACCATCACGTCAAGCATTTCGACCAACTTCCGGTACTGTTCATCCATCCGCGAAGCGAACATCGTCCGCAAACCGGGGGCATCGATAAACAGCCGGGAATAAAACACATCGCCCAGCAGCACGGGATTTATTTTTCGCAGAATTTGCCAGCTCTTTTTCACTAATCGTATTTCTTCGTCCTTCATTCGGCACGCCTTACTCGTTTGTTATGGGTCAAAATTGCCACTCATGCATTGCGTGACCAACTATTTATCCTCCAATGGGCTCATCCGGTGGTTGAATAGTAGCCGTTGTTCGATAAAAGACTTGGGGATTTTTACCATTACCGCTTCAACACCCGGATTTTCAGTAGATAAGGAATTCTCAGCGGCACATTCAAACCGTATTTTATACTATTTTTGACTACTTACTCAAAAACCATTCGTTCCGGATCACTACCGTTTTAAACCGGTTTTACATCCAGTCGATGACGTTTTTTTCGTACGATCGCTTTGTTTTCGGAAGTTTTGACCAGCAATTATTTTACTCCTTTCCCTTGACGATATGAATGCCATTGTCATCGAGGACGAAAAACTCGTAGCGCGTGAGTTTGCGTTCAAACTGGCCGAAGTTGCCCAAGATGTACGGATTATTGAAACGCTGCCCAGCGTGAAAACGGCCCTGCGCTGGTTTAGCGAAAACGCCGAACCCGATGTGGTTTTTGCCGATATTCAACTGGCCGATGGCGTAAGCTTCCAGATTTTCGAAACTTTTCAGCTGGCCTGCCCCATCATTTTCATTACGTCCTATAACGAGTATGCCATTCAGGCGTTCAAAGTGAACGGCATCGATTATTTGCTGAAGCCCGTAGAACCGGAAGATCTGGCCAAAGCCGTTGCCAAAGCGCGCCTTTTCAGCCGCCAGAAAGCCGGGTTACCGATCAATTTGCAGAAATTGATGGATGCATTGCAACAACCGGGTGCCCTGCAGCCGATGTATAAGGAAACCTTCCTGGGCAATTCACGCACGGGCTGGGTACCGGTCAAAGTGGCCGACATTGCTTTTTTTCAGTACGATGCGGTTATTTTTCTGGTAACCAAAACCAGCGAACGGTATCCGCTCGATTATGAAACGCTGGAAGAAGTGGAAGAACTTCTCGACCCAAACCGCTTTTACCGTGCCAACCGCCAGTTTATTGTCCATTCCGACGCCATCCACAGCGTACTCAGTTTGCATAATTCCAAACTGGTTCTGAAGCTTAATCCGCCCCATCAGGCGGTGGTTATTGACATCAGTCGCCAGAAGGCTCCGGTTTTTAAACGCTGGCTGGACCGGTAAAAGCTCCTGTTCTATGGCGAATTTCATCCTGAAATGGCTCGTCGGAATCCTCCTTAGCGTGCGTGTTTCAACCGCATTGCTGGCGCAAAGCAGCCAGTTACCGCTTGAGTTTCATCACATTCAGGAACCACAGGGCCTCTCGTACAACGTCGTCAATTCATTTTTGCAGGACCGCGACGGGCAACTCTGGATCGGCACCTACGGCGGTCTGGACCGCTTCGACGGCAGCCATTTCACCACCTTCAAGTCCGACCGGCAGAACCCCGATAAAACCCTGAGTAACAACATCGTCCATGATTTATGTCAGGACAGTACCGGCAACATCTGGGCCGCTACCAACAACGGCATCAGCCGCTACGACCGCCAGACGGGTCAGTTCGTCAACATCCGTACGGCGGAAGGAATTGCGTTGGGAAAGTGCCTGAATATTCTGTGCGATCGTCAGGGGCGCATCTGGTTTTCCAGCCACGGGAACGGCTTGTTTCAGTTTGATCCGCAGACCAGCCGGTTTTGCCACTATGAACACCGCGCCAATGACCCGGCTTCGCTTTCGGGGACCATGCTGAGTAAAAATGGGCTGGTTGAAGACCCCAACCGGGCCGGGTTATGGGCCACTATTGAAGATGGAGCCGGGTTGAATTACATCGATCTGACGACGGGGCAGTGTTTCAATTACCGCAACAACCCCGAGAAGTCTCCCCTTTTTCACCCGCACGAAACCTCGGCCCTGACGCTGGACGGAAACCGCCACCTGATCTTTGCCGATAACACCACCGAACGGGTTCTGGTGTATAATCTGGAAACAAAAACCGTTGTCAAAAGCATTGGGCTCCACAGCAAAACCCGTCATTCGTCTTTTCCGGTGGCCACAATTTTTGTGGATCGGAACCACAATCTGTGGACCAGTTCGTGGACGTACCACATGTATTTCGTGGAAGCCAAAACCTACCAGCCAACCGAATTTTTTCATGATGTGGCCCAAAAAACGTCGATTGCCGGGGATTTTTTCTGGGCGGGCTGGCAGCAACCCGACGGCACCATCTGGTTCGGAACCGTCAACGGCATTTCGTATACCAACCCCGAAAAAACGTTTTACCGGATTCATAACCTGGGCCAGCTGGTCCCGGAACTAAACCGGGATCAGGGGCTGGCTTCGTTTCTGGAAGATCCGGACGGAAGCTGGTGGTTTACGTCCGTGAGTCACAAACTGATTCAGTATGACCCGGTTCAACGGCGGGCCAGGACGTATCCTATTCCGCTGCCGGCCGCCAATGAATTCCGGTTCAACCTGCCTTTGGTCATTGCGGCTCCTGACCCCAACGAGCTGTTTATCTGCACGTTGCGCAACGTTTATACTTTTAACAAACGGACGCATCGGTTTACACTTTTTCCGCTGCCGCCCCTGGTCAACAACCGCTCCGATGGGTTGAATACGCTGCTGCTGGTGCGGGGTGACTGGCTGTGGCTGTTTGCGACGAGCGACGTAGTTTTTCAGTGTCACCTACCCACCAAACAATGGCGGACGTTCCCTATGCCGTTCGGAACCGGCAATCGGGTACGGACCCGGGCGGCCGGTTTTGATCCGAAGGGCGTGCTCTGGGCGGATGTCCTCGACCGGGGTGTGGTGCGGTTTTCGTCGGCCTTGGGCATGTTTACATATTACCCGTCGCAGCCGCGCATTACGGAATTTACCGATCATTTTGCCTTTCGTATTGATTCGCAGGACCGGTTGTGGTCGCCGGTTTCGGGCTACGGGCTGATCGAACTCAACAGCCAGTTCAACACGTACCGCGCCTGGACCGAACAGGATGGTTTGTGTTCCAACGATTGCAAGGCAGTTAGTATCGATTTATACGGCCACGTCTGGGTGGCATCATTCAATAAGTTTTCCATTTTCAACCCCGCCCGTTCGTCTTTCCAGAATTTTACGCTTCCCATTAACGAAGCCACGATCAATTACATCAATTACATGTATACCCTTCGGAATCAAAACATTTTGACGACACTGAAAGGATACGCCGTTGAATTCATGCCGCAGCGAGTCAATAGCCAACTCCTGACTACCAACGTTCTGGTCAGTACGCTGACGCAACCCGATACGACCCTGGTCATTCAGGCCAAATCCCCGGCGGTTCGGCTGGGGGCAAATGGCAACAACTTCAGTATCAATTACTCCGCGCTGAGTCTACCCCAGCAGGCCTACACGTATTTCTATAAACTGGATAATTATGATGACCATTGGGTCCGGGCCGGCTCCCGAACCGTCGCCAATTACACAAAAATACCGGGTGGAACGTACGTCTTTCGGGTGAAGGCGCTGGTGGGCAAAAAAGAAACCGCAGAAACCACGCTGACGATTCAGGTCGATACGGCTTTTTACAACACCCGCTGGTTTAAGCTCGGTATGGTGCTGGTCCTGGCCGGGCTGATTTACGGCGGATACCGCTACCGGATTCAGCAGACGTCGCGTCTGCATCACCTGAAAATTCAGGCCACGCGGCTTGAGCGCGACAAAACTGAAATTCAATACCAGAACCTGATCAATCACCTCAACCCGCATTTTCTGTTCAACAGCCTGACGTCGCTCAACAGCCTGATCATCACGGAACCCAAACAAGCCTCCCGGTTTTTGCAAAAACTGTCGGCCATATACCGGTATATTCTGCAAAACCGGGACCGGGAAACCGTCACGCTGGAGAACGAGCTGAATTTTGTGCAGCATTACATCATCCTGCAAAAATCACGGTTTGAGGAAGGCTTGCTGATCACGATCGACGTTCCCGAAACGTATTTAAACCGGCAGATCGTGCCGGTCACGCTTCAGAATCTGTTCGAAAACGCTATTAAGCACAACACCATCGACGACGATGAACCGCTGAAAATCCGTGTATTTATTCAGGGCGAATACCTGTGCATTGAAAATAACCTGCAACGAAAACGTTTCGTTGAAACTTCCAACCAACAGGGACTGGAAAACCTGAAAACGCTTTACCGGTATTTGAGCAACCTCCCGCTTACCGTTTCGACAACCGAAACCCATTTCGTTGTGAAGGTGCCGCTGCTGTGATTTCCCGTGACACCTTGTAATTGAACAAGTTACCTTTCTACACCAGCCGGGTGCGTTTGTTCGCGTTGTGGCTATTTTTTTACTATTTTTGTATTCCAACACGTCGAAAACCGCATCAGACAGACTATGAAAAATCTAGCCCTCCTGACCCTCGCCCTCGGAATCTCGCTCAGCGGATTTGCGCAGGACAATGTAAGCTACCACGGCAAAAAAATTACCGCCGACAACGCCACGCCAACCACCGCGCTGGCTTCTAAAATGGGCGACAAAAAAGAACTTGCCACCAAATTAGAAGGTACCGTCGAATCGGTTTGTCAGGTCAAGGGCTGCTGGATGCGGGTTAAAACTGCCGATAACCAAACCATGCTGGTCCGGTTCCGCGACTACGGTTTTTTTGTCCCGAAAGACATTGCCGGTAAAAACGTCGTTTTTGAAGGAACCGCCGAAACCAAAACCACGTCCGTCGCCGAACTGCGTCACTACGCCGAGGATGCCGGTAAAAGCAAGGAAGAAATCGCCAAGATCACCCAGCCCGAAAAAGCCCTTACGTTTACGGCTGATGGCGTGATCGTTAAAAAATAAAAAGCTGAAAATCAGGCTTGAACCGCATTCAGATTCTGATAAATACCGTATCTTGAAAGCCGCACCGTTTGCGGCTTTTTTGCTTTAAAACCACCAACTGCATGAAAAAACGCTACTTCCTCGCCCTTACGGTTTCCTTCCTCCTCGCATTTCCCCTGCTCGCCCAGCAACGCACGCTGCTTCACTGCGGCAATCTGTTCGACGGCGTCCGCAACGACCTCCAGCGTGAAATGACGGTGGTCGTGGAAGGCACAAAAATTACGGCCATTCAGAAAGGTTATGCCAAACCAGCGGCTTCGGATCGACTGATCGACCTGAAAAGCAAAACCGTATTGCCCGGCCTGATCGACATGCACGTCCACCTCGAAGGCGAAACCCGCCGGGGCGGAACCATCGACCGGTTTACGATGAACGTGCCGGATGTGGCTTTCCAATCCACAAAATATGCCCTCAATACCTTACTGGCGGGTTTTACGACCGTTCGGGATCTGGGGGGTAGCGGAGTTAACGTCGCTCTACGGAATGCCATCAATCGGGGCCTGATCGATGGCCCCCGCATTTTTACGGCCGGAAGAATCATTGCCACGACGGGTGGTCACGCCGACCCGACCAATGGCTACCGCAAGGATCTGATGGGTGATCCGGGGCCAAATGAGGGCATTATCAATGGTCCTGATGATGCCCGAAAAGCCGTTCGGCAACGCTACAAGGACGGTTCTGATCTGATCAAAATTACGGCAACCGGTGGCGTTCTGAGTAATGCAAAGGATGGGTCGGGGCCCCAGTTTACCGAGGAAGAAGTCCGGGCGGTGGTCGAGGCCGCCAAAGATTACGGTTTTGCCGTGGCCGCCCACGCCCACGGTGCCGAAGGCATGAAACGCGCTATCCGTGCGGGTGTTACCACCATCGAACACGGCACGATGATGGACGATGAAGCCATCGAGTTGTTCAAAAAACACGGCACGTATTATGTCCCAACCATTATTGCCGGAAAAGTAACGTCCGATTCCGCCAAAATTTTTGGCTATTATCCGCCTTTTGTAACCCGTAAAGCCCTGGCAATCGGGCCATTAATTCAGGGAACGTTTGCCAAAGCGTACAAAGCGGGCGTCAAAATTGCGTTCGGCACCGACGCCGGTGTTTTCGTTCACGGCTACAATGCGAAGGAATTTGAATACATGGTCGAAGCGGGCATGCCACCCCTGGAAGCCATCCAATCCGCTTTGATGGTCAATGCCGAGTTGCTGGGTATGAAAACACAGATCGGTTCCGTCGAAACCGGTAAACTCGCCGACCTGATCGCCGTCGATGAAAATCCCGTTCAAAATATCAAAACCCTGCAGCAGGTGCGGTTTGTGATGAAAGAAGGGAAAGTGTATAAACAGTGATTAACGTACCCCCGGACTTTAGTCCGGGGGTACGTGATTAAAACTTAAAATACTCTTTGGCATTGTTGTAGCAGATATCCTGCACCAACTTGCCGATCCAGTCAATATCATTGGGCAGTTCGCCATTTTCGACGTCAGTACCAAAAATATTGCACAGAATCCGGCGGAAATATTCGTGGCGCGGATACGACAGGAAACTGCGTGAATCGGTCAGCATCCCGACGAACCGGCTCAGTAATCCCATGTTCGACAGCGCATTGATCTGTTTCTGCATCCCCTCCTTCTGATCCTGAAACCACCAGCCGGAGCCGAACTGAATTTTGCCCGGCATCGACCCATCGTTGAAATTCCCGATCATCGTGGCCATCACTTCGTTGTCGCCGGAATTAAGGTTATACAGAATGGTTTTGGCCAGCTGATCGCGGTCGTCCAAACCGCCTAGAAAACGCGTGAGCGGCCCGGCCTGCCGGTAATCGCCGATGCTATCCCAACCCGTATCCGGGCCGAGCGTCCGCAAAGCCCGCTTGTTGTTGTTCCGCAACGCGCCCAAATGGAATTGCTGCGTCCAGCCTTTTTCCCAATCCCATTCGGCAAACCGGTCGAGCATATACGACTTGAATTGCAACCGCTCGGTTTTGCTCAACGTCACGTTGAAAAGCAGTTTCTGGAAGGCAATCCGCACGTCTGATTCCCTATACGGCTGGGCGTAAACGGTTTCCAGGCCGTGGTCGGACAACCGGCAACCCGCTTTTGCAAAGTAATCGTGCCGCTCTTTCAGGCAATTCATGTACGTGTCCAGGGAGCGAATCTCCTGGTTGCATACCTCGCCCACCCGCTTTACATACGCCTGAAAAACAGGAACGTCATCGATGGCCATCGCCTTGTCGGGCCGGAAGGTCGGCAGTACTTTTATCTCAAAACCGTCGTCGGCGATCTTTTGGTGATGCTCGAGGGAATCCGTCGGGTCGTCGGTCGTGCAGACGGTTTTAACCTTGAAATGCCGCAACAGGGTTCGGGTCGACATGCCGGGCAGTTGTTCCGTACAGCGATCGTAGACCTGCCGGGCGGTGGCTGCATTCAGAACCGTTTCGACACCGAACGGATTTTTCAACTCCATGTGCGTCCAGTGGTAGAGCGGGTTCCGCATCGTATACGGCACGGTTTCGGCCCATTTTTCAAACTTTTCGTAGTCTGCTGCATCGCCCGTGCAGTATTTCTCGGACACGCCGTTGGTGCGCATCGCCCGCCATTTGTAGTGGTCGCCATACAGCCATATCTGCGTCAGGTTGTCGAACGTTTTGTCGGCAGCAATCTGATCGGGCGGCAGGTGACAGTGGTAGTCGATGATGGGCATCGCCTTGGCGTAGTCGTGGTAGAGCCGCCGGGCGGTATCGGTCTGAAGAAGAAAATCTTCGTCCAGAAAGGATTTGATGGTCTGATCAACCAGCATGATTTCGATGGTTTTGGTTTACAGTCAAAATGCAGTTTCAGCACCTGTTGGGTTTTGTTTAACACCGGTCAGGTCTTGAAGACCTGACCGGTGTTAAACAAAACCCAACAGGTGCTGAACAAAATTTGTCTTACAAACTCGAGCGCTCAATGCCCAGCATCAAGCCCCGCAGTTCGGCCAGTCCGCGCAGGCGGCCGATGGCCGTATAACCGGGATTGGTTCGTTTGCCGGAGTTCAGATCGTCGAGCATTTTGTGGCCGTGATCGGGCCGGAAAGGCATCCGTGCATCGTCAAGACCTTCCTCTTCCCGGCGTCGCTGTTCGCCCAGTAACGCGCTGATGACGGCAAACATGTCAACGTCGCCGTCCAGGTGATTGGCCTCAAAGAAGTTACCTTCCTCGTCCCGTTTCGTGCTTCGGAGGTGAATAAAATGAATTCTGGAGCCCAAACGTTCCACCATACCCACCAGGTCGTTGTCGGGCCGGACCCCGTACGAACCGGTGCAGAAACACAATCCGTTGGCGGGCACATCCACCGCATCCAGCACCAGCCGGGCGTCGGCTTCCGTGCTCACCACGCGGGGTAAGCCCAAAATCGGATACGGGGGATCATCGGGATGAATCGACAACCGGACACCTGCGTCCTGCGCAACGGGCGCAATCTCCCGCAGAAAGGCATACAGGTTTTCACGCAACTCCTTGTCGCCGACGTGCTTATACGCATTCAGGGTTTCCTGAAACTGCTCCACGGTGTAGCTTTCTTCCGAACCCGGCAAACCCGCCAGGATGTTGCGCTGCAACCGCCGGGCCGCGGTTTCGTCCAGTGCTTCAAAGCGGGTCCGGGCTTTCTGAATCTGTTCGGGCGAATAGTGCGCTTCGGCGCCGGGCCGTTTCAGGATAAACAATTCAAAGGCGGCAAATTCAGCGGCATCGAACCGCAAAGCCGTTGAACCATCCGGCATCGGATAGTCGAGATCGGTACGGGTCCAGTCCAGAACCGGCATAAAATTGTAGCAAACCGTATCAATACCGCAACGCCCCAGATTGACAATCGACTCTTTGTAATTTTCAATATACTTCTGAAAACCGTCAGCACGGGTTTTAATGGCATCGTGAACCGGAATACTTTCCACCACCGACCAGGTTAGCCGGTGTTCGCCCGGTGAGCCAGCTTCAATGATGGATTTGCGCGTAGTGATTTCATCGACCGACCATACGTGTCCGTTGGGAATGTGGTGCAGTGCGGTTACAATTCCCGTCGCACCGGCTTGTTTAATGTCGGCGAGGCTAACGGGATCGGCGGGGCCGAACCATCGCCAGGTTTGTTCTAATGCCATTTTTCTGAACGTAATTTTGATTGAAAAAGCAAGCAATGGAATGGCTCT
This sequence comes from Larkinella knui, assembly GCF_003858645.1. Lineage (GTDB taxonomy): Bacteria > Bacteroidota > Bacteroidia > Cytophagales > Spirosomataceae > Larkinella > Larkinella knui. The sequence continues at coordinate 715,393 of NZ_RQJP01000003.1, forward strand.
ACTCATTTTACCCGCCCGGGTTTCGATGTACTATTTTTCGCGGCATTTCGGTAAGTTTGGCAAAAATTTGTCTTTTTAGCGTGGCTAACCCCTTTTCATGATGTCCGACCCATCCGGAAACTATCGCTGGCGCATTGTGCTGCTTTTGTTTTTCGCGACGACCATCAACTACATCGACCGGCAAGTGCTTTCGTTCACGATGATCGACGAAACATTTCGGCGGGAAATGATGGGCAAAACCGCCGGGGAAGCGTTGACGGAGAGCGATCTGGACCAGTTTAAAGTGCTCTACAGCTATGTGGATACGGTTTTCAAGATTGCGTATGCGCTGGGTTTTCTGCTCATCGGCTGGCTCATCGACCGCGTCGGCACCAAACGCGGTTTTTCAATTTCCATCATTATCTGGAGCATTGCCGGTGTTTTGAATGCCTTTATCGGATCACTGCGCGGACTCAACATCGTGCGGTTTATGCTGGGCGTTGGCGAAGCCGGTAATTTTCCGTCGGCCATCAAATCCGTGGCCGAGTGGTTTCCCAAAAAAGAACGCTCCTTTGCCACCGGATTGTTCAATGCCGGCACGAACGTCGGTATTATCGCCACAGCAGCTCTGATTCCGCTGTTTACCATCCGGTTCGGCTGGCGGTTTTCGTTTGTGGCCACGGGTCTTCTGGGATTTCTGGTTCTGATTGCCTGGTTAAAAATATACCGCCGTCCCGAAGAACATCCCAGGGTTAGCAAATCCGAACTGGTTTATATTCAACAGGATAAAGAAGAAGACTTTCCAGAGGAGAAACTGTCCTGGTGGCGCTTGCTGGGCTTTCGGCAAACGTGGGCGTTCATTGTCGGCAAATTTATGTGCGACCCCATCTGGTGGTTTTACCTGAGTTGGCTCCCCGATTTTTTCAACAGCAGCGAGTCGCTCGACCAACGCCTGGATTTGAAAAATGTCGGGCTGCCTTTTCTGGTCATCTACATCGTTTCCGACGGCGGCAGCGTCCTCTTCGGCTGGCTCTCTTCCAAGTTTATTCACCTGGGCTGGTCAGCCAATCGGGCCCGGAAAACCACCATGCTGATTTGCGCCATTTGCGTTATTCCGATTTTTTTTGCGGCCCAAACCAGTAGTATTTACGTAGCAATTGCCTTGATTTCATTAGCGACGGCGGCCCACCAGGGCTGGTCGGCCATTATCTATACCTTTGCATCCGACCTTTTCCCTAAAAGTGCGGTAGCTTCGGTGACAGGCATTGGCGGGATGTTCGGTGCGATGGGCGGTATTTTGCTGGCGGCTGTTGCGGGCAATATTCGCGTCAGTCTGGGGTATTTGCCCTTATTCATCATCGCCAGTTCGACATACCTTATCGCTCTGGTTATCATACACTTTTTGTCGCCAGCCATGGAACCGGTGACAAAAAAAGAGTTGGATCGTATCGGCGTATAAACCCGAGGAATAAGTCATGAATGATTCGATGGTTTCAAGGGGTCAAAATGGTTATGATGCAATCCCAAACCGCCATGCCAATTTTGTACCCATCAAAGCCATTATAAGCTGTTTTAACCATCAAAAACCCTATCAACCATTCAGTACTTGAAAAAAATTGTCACTTTCGGCGAAGTCATGATGCGTCTGGCTCCACCGGGTTTTGCAAAATTTACGCAGGCACATTCGTTGAATGTGGTCTATGGCGGAACGGAAGCCAATGTGGCCGTTTCACTGGCTTATTTCGGTTGTCAGACTACGCACGTAACCCGTTTTCCTGACCATGCCCTTGGTCATTCGGCAGCGGCCACCTTGCGCTACCACGGCGTCGACACGTCCCGCATTAGCTTCGGCGACGGGCGGCTGGGTCTGTATTTTCTGGAAACCGGGGCGGTGAGTCGCGCCAGTCAGATCATTTACGACCGGTATGATTCAGCCTTTTCGCTGATCCAGCCCGGCGATTTCGACTGGAAAGCCATTTTGCAAGGCGCAGACTGGTTTCACTGGTCGGGCATCACCCCGGCTCTGTCGCAACAGGCCGCCGACTGTCTGCAGGAAGCCATTCAGACGGCTAATCAACTCGGGGTGATGGTTTCGGGTGACATTTATTTTCGGAGTAATTTGTGGAAATACGGCAAAAAACCGCAGGATATTTTGCCCGCTTTAACCGCGGGCTGCGACCTGGTTTTGGGGAATCAGGAAAATTTTGAAGAGCTATACGGCGTTAAAGCCGATTCCTTTGAATCGGCTTGTCGGGGAATGCAAAACAAATTTCCCCGGATTCGGTATTTTACGGATACGGAACGCCAATCCCTCAGCGCATCCCACAATCGGCTAATGGCTAAGATTTTCGATGGTTCAACCATCTATTCATCGGATGTCTATGATATTACGCACATTGTCGACCGGATTGGCGGTGGTGATGCGTACCTTGCCGGACTTATTTACGGCTTGTTAACCAAAGACGATCTGCAATATGCCGTTGAGTTCGGCGCAGCGGCTTCGGCCCTGAAGCATACCGTCGAGGGCGATGCAAATTTAGTTTCTGTTCAGGAGGTTGAAGCCATGGTCGGTGGCGATAAGTCCGGACGACTGAGAAGATGATTTTAAAAACGATGAATGATGAACGATGAACGATGAGTGTATGGCGTAAGCCCATTCATCGTTCATCATTCATTATTCATCATTCCCAAAAAAACTGTGGCTCGTTTTTCAAGATTAGATGTTTACCAGACCATTCGGCACGTGCCGGTGGTACCGGTTTTTTACCACGCCGACGCCGATGTTTGCCGCGAAGTGCTGGGAGCCTGCTACCGGGCCGGAATCCGGGCGTTCGAGTTTACGAACCGGGGCGATTTTGCCCATGAGTTGTTTGCGGAACTAGCCAAAAGTACGGCCCGCGATTTTCCGGATCTGGTGCTGGGTGCCGGAACACTCCTTGAAGCCGGAACGGCGTCCCTTTACATTCAGTCAGGGGCTAATTTCATCGTTGGACCGTCGTTTCACGAGTCCATTGCCCGCACCTGCAATCGCCGGAAAGTAGCCTACATGCCCGGCTGCGGCACGCTGACCGAGATTTCAACGGCGGAAGAGTTTGGCGTGGAAATAATTAAGGCATTTCCCGGCGACACCCTGGGACCCGGTTTTGTAAAAGCCGTGAAAGGTCCGATGCCGTGGACGAGCATCATGGTGACGGGTGGCGTCGAACCTACTAAAGAAAGCCTGAGTACCTGGTTTCAGGCGGGCGTTACGGCCGTCGGAATTGGCTCGCAATTGTTCCCGAAAGACGTATTGAAAAACCGGCAATTCGACCAGATTGAAACCAAGGCGAAAGAAGTGATCGCCATTCTTCAGGAGTTAAGCGTGGTGAGTTAAAAGTGAAGAGTTGGGACAGAATTACGGATAGAGTTAGCGTGCGTCAGCCAACTCATAATTCTTCACTTATAATTCTTCACTCCCAACGCTTCACCAGATTGCGCTCTATGCGTTTAAGATTTACTTTTACACGATTAGTAACACTTACTGCCTTTCGATACCAGAGAGCAACGTATCCATCATCATGACACCACTGAATCGTTCGAACCATCCGGCAACCATCCACCCTGAGCGCGTACTGCAATTTGGTACGGGCGTTTTGCTGCGTGGCTTACCCGACTATCTGATCCATAAAGCAAATGAGCAGGGGATTTTCAACGGCAGCATTGTCGTCGTTAAATCAACCGGCGGGGCAACGGATGAATTTGCCGAACAGGACAGTTTGTATACGGTGGTCACCCGCGGTATTCAGAAGGGCCAGTCGGTTGATAAACACACGGTGGTGTCGGCCATCAGCCGCGTTATTTCGGCGCAGGACGATTGGAAAACCGTGCTCGACGTGGCTAAAAAACCGACGTTGCAGATCATCATTTCCAATACCACCGAAGTCGGAATTCAATACGTTGCGGAAAGTATTTTTCAGAATCCTCCGCAGTCGTATCCGGCCAAACTGACGGCTTTTTTATACGAACGATTCAAGAATTTCGGGGGAGGACGCAGCAAAGGGCTGGTGGTTATTCCCACCGAATTAATCACCGATAACGGGTTGAAACTGCGCGATATCGTTGAGAAAGTTGCCAAACACAACGAACTGGGCAAGTTGTTCATGAAGTGGCTGAAATACCACGTTCGTTTCTGCAACTCGCTCGTCGATCGCATCGTACCGGGCAAACCCGACGCAGAAAGTATGCAACAGCAGCACAAGGCGCTGGGGTATGAAGACAAACTGCTGATCATGGCCGAGCCGTACCGCTTATGGGCCATCGAGGGCGACGACCGCGTCAAGAGTGTCTTGTCCTTCGCCAAAGCCGACCCGAATGTCATCATCGATGAAGACATTAATTTTTACCGGGAACGCAAACTTCGTGTCCTGAACGGTGGTCACACCATCAGCGTCCCGCTGGCGTATCTGCTCGGTCTGGAAACGGTCAATGAAATGATGCAACACCCGCTGATGGGGCGTTTCGTTGAAGAAGTAATTACGCAGGAAATTGTCACGACTTTGCCCCAGTGGATGATTCCGGAAGAAAAACCGGACGCAGTTCGTGAATTTGCCGCCGACGTTCTCGACCGGTTCCGCAATCCGTACATCGAGCACTTGCTGCTAAGCATCACCTTGCAGGAAACGTCTAAAATGCGCGCCCGGAACCTGCCGACCATCCAGCGTTATCTGGAGCAACAACAACAGGTTCCGCAGCGGATGGCCCTGGGATTTGCCGCTTATCTACGCTTTATGAAAGCCGTCCGGTTGGAAAAAAGCACCTATCTGGGCGAAACCGCCCTCTCTACCGGTGGCATTGTGTCTTACCCCATTCGGGATGATTATGCGGAATATTTCTACACCATGTGGCAGAAAGTCGATGTACACGATGCGGCTTCCGTCCGAAATTTCGTTCATGCCATCTGTGACGATTCGGCCCTGTGGGAAACCGACCTGAGTGTATTCACGGGGTTTGCGGACGCCGTTTCCGAACACCTCAACAATCTGCTGACCCTGGGCATCGAAGCAACCCTCGAACGCCAGATGGTGTCGGCAGAATCTACGACCAGCGGCTCAGGAATTGATTGAACGTTTCCTTGTGCTGGTCACTTACCGGAATCGTAGCGGCTCCAATCTGGATGGTATTGCGCGTTACGGCTTCGATTTTGTCGAGCGCAACGATGAACGATCGGTGGACGCGCATAAACCGCCGGGAAGGGAGTTTGTCTTCCAGGGCCTTTAAGCTGGTCAATGACAGAATTGGCCGCGAAACGGCTTCGGGGCGGTCTTTCCGCAGGTGCACTTTTACGTAATCTTTCAGCCCCTCGATGTAGAGAATATCATTGAATGCAATCCGAACCAACTGATATTCAACTTTCAGGAATAAATATTCTTCTTCCGGTTCGGGCACGGACGGCAGGGTAATCGTGGGCCGGTTGATGAGTTCAAAATAGGCGCGTGCCTTGTTGGCAGCCCGCAAAAATTCTTCGTAATTAAACGGTTTTAGGAGGTAATCCAGCGCATCGACTTTATAGCCTTCCAGGGCGAAATGATTGAAAGCCGTTGTAAAAATGATCCGCGGGGCACTGCCGGTCTGGTTGCGCTCCAGAACCCGGGCCAGTTCCATTCCCGTTAGATCAGGCATCTGAATATCCAGAAACAACAGATCGACCGGATGATCGTGGAGCCCTTGCAAGGCTTCGACGGCACTGCTGTAACGTCCGGCCAGCGTAAGAAAGGGCGTCTTGTCGATGAACGCACACACCAGCCCGAGAGCCAGCGGTTCGTCGTCAACTGCAATACAAGTTAAGGTCATGACAGTTGCAGGTTCAGATGAACCAGGTACTCGTTTTCGGGGGTATCCTCTATAACCGAAAGTTCATACCGTTCGGGATAGAGCAGGTCGAGCCGCCGACGCGTGTTGGTGAGGCCGATGCCACTGCCGACTTCGAGTGACTGATTTTTTTCGGGAAAGATCGTATTTCTCACTTCCATTTCCAACTTCGATCCCTCCTGATGAATGATAATGCTGATGCGGCTGGGCATCATGGCACTGACGCCGTGTTTAAAGGCATTTTCGACAAACGGCAGTAACAACATCGGCGCCACGGGCACGTCCCTCAATGGGGTAGGCTGTTCGAGCGTCACGGTTACTTTGTCCGTTAGCCGCAGCTGCATCAACTGAATATAATCCTGAACAAAGTCGATTTCTTTGCTCAGCATCGTCGTGTCGTTACCGGTTTCGTAGAGCACATACCGCATCATCCGCGACAGCCGGTGCAGGGCTTCCCGCGAGGCTTCGCCGTCGATTAGCGTCAGGGCGTAAATGTTATTGAGCGTATTGAAAAAGAAGTGCGGGTTGATCTGGGCTTTCAGAAAAGACAGTTCGGAGCTCACCCGGGCCTGCTCCAGACTAAGCCGGAGCCGGGCATCCTCCTGCCACTTCTGAACCGAAGCGATGCTGGTGCCGATTCCGAGCATGAGAAAGGTGGTGACCAGAACCGACTGGCTCCAGCCCCAGATGTTGCGCGGTTTGCGCACTCCGCCCTCCGGGTGAAAAGCCCGGAACATCAGCTCCGGCAGATTAAACCAGGTATCGATATTGAAGAGCAGGATTAAAACCGTTGCTGCGGTTATTACCAGCGAAAAGACATACATCCCGGTTTGGTCGCGGAAAAGTAGCCGGGGCACCAGCACGAGCGTGTTGAAGTAAAAAGCACCAACCAGAAGACAGAAATAAATGCCCTGCTTAACCCAGAATATCGGAGGTAATGTAACATCCCAGTTCAGTGGCTGATAAACCAGTAAGGCAAAACCGAGGAGGCCCCAGGCCAGTACATGGATCAAAACCGGCACATTCCGGCGTAACGTGAGTAGATTCATGGGACGCTATAATTGTGGGCACTATTCCCAAGTTAACGGATTTCTTCTATAAATGACAAAACAACCTGGCATCAAATGAAACCAGGTTGTCCAACTACCATCTCTATTAAAAATATCTATATGTATCGCCCGACAAAATCATACAGTGAAGGTGTAGAAGCGGTTAACGGCGTCAATTGATTTACAATCATACGTCACAAAAATCAAAACCGCCCCGGAGAATCGACTAATTGGCAGCTTGTCCCGACCAATAGCCAATTTTTACCTATTAGCTCCCTCTTCCGGTTTATTCCGAACAAAGCGCCCCGGTTCGCAGCACTTATCGGTCAGATCCAGCTTTTAATCGACGTCCCTAACTCGCTGGTATATTGCGTTTTGCGGACCATTTTATCCGGTGTTGTTTTGTCCAGTCGATCAGCCGCCAGCAGGCCGCTAACCAACAATCACTTCGTTTCACGTAAAACAACGACTATAATGAAAACCGCATTCGCTTCCCTCTTCATCGCTTTCGCCATCAGCGCATCGTCCGTTAGTTTCGCCAGCACGACAGGCAAAACCGACGATTCGGCCCCGTTTCAATCCTCCGTGGTTGCGTTTCCGTCTTCCATGAAAATTGATGTAGTCGTCGAGAATATGGAAAACGCCCACGTAACCATCCGTCTCATCGACAGGCTGGGCGTTACGCAGGCTACCCAATGGCTGAACAAACACGAAAAAGCCGTCCGTACCCGTTTTGACATCAGTGGCCTGACCGATGGCGTTTATACGATCGTGGTTTCGGACGGTGCCACCACGCAAACGAAAGAAATCAATATTTCGACCAACGTCCCCACCCCCGCTCCGTACCGAACCGTTTCGATCGGGTAATTTCAGGACCCTGACACCGGTCAATCGGCTCGTGTCAGGGTCCTGATGACTCAAAGTCCCTTTTGAGTTCATCGGTAAAATGACGTCATCCGGCGATGTTCCCGCCCTTTTAGTCTATTCCATTTTCCAGACTACTCCCACAAGTGTTGATTTGCATATTCATTGTCTAATGAACTCAAGCTCATGAACAAGTTTTCCCAGTCTCTGTTTTTTGTTGTATTGATCCTGGCCGCCGTCCAGACATTCGCTCAGTTTCCGGGCGGGGGCGGACCGGGTGGTGGTTTTGGCGGTCAGCGCGGTGGTATGCCGGGCCAAAATGGTCAGCAAAAAGAAAAAACATTCATTCCCGGCACCGCCGACGACGACAAACCACGCGGCAATGGCAAGATTTCGGGGGTGATTATGGACTCGACTTCCAACAAACCCGTCGAATATACCACCATTGCGCTGATGGACATTAAAAGTGGTAAACCCATCGACGGAACGACGGCGGATGGCAAAGGGCAATTCGTCTTAGGTAAACTGGCTCCGGGCGAATACAAACTCCAGTATTCCTTCATCGGCTACCAGAATAAATTATCGGCTCCCATCAAAATTGAAAAAGGATCGAATATCAACGTCGGCGTCATCAAACTGTCGCAGGATGTTCGCCTTTTGGGCGAAGTAACCGTGACGGGTCAGGCGGCTTTGATTGAAGAGAAAGTGGATCGGCTGGTTTATAACGCCGAAAAAGACATTACTTCCAAAGGTGGTGACGCGGCCGACATCATGCGGAAAGTGCCGATGCTGAGCGTCGACCTCGACGGCAATGTCAGTTTGCGCGGTAGCAGCAACGTCCGGGTTCTGATCAACAACAAACCGTCGACGATCGTGGCCAGCAGCGTGGCCGATGCCTTGAAGCAGATTCCGGCCGATATGATCAAGTCGATCGAAGTGATCACCAGCCCCTCCGCCAAATACGATGCCGAAGGGTCTGCCGGTATTATCAACATCATCACCAAGAAAAACACCTTGCAGGGCGCTACGATGAACGTCGACGTCGGCACGGGAAACCGGAGTTCGAACCTGAACCTGAACGCCAGCTACCGCCAGGGTAAAATGGGCTTCAACCTGGGCGGTTTTGGCCGGGCCATGTATAACGTCAAAGGCGCGTTCAACAGCACCCAAACTACGGTTGGTCAGATGGGAACTACCACAACCATCCAGTCTGCCGACACCCGTCAGGCCGGTATGTTCGGGAATTACCAGCTGGGTTGGGATTACGACATCGACAAAAACACGTCGTTAACCGCCAGCCTGCGCTACGGGATGCGGAACATGATCAACTACCAGGACAACCTGCAAACACTTTCGTACATCAATCTGCTGGCCAACATGTCGGGCCGGAACGTGAAAACGAAAAACCTATCGGGTACGGTCGATGCCAACGTCAGCTACACGAAGACCTACAAGCCGAATCAGGAATTCAGCGTTCTGGGGTTATACAGCCGCAACAACAACACCAATAACTTTGTGGCAGAATTGCTCAAAGGCACGGATATGCAAACCATTACCAGCCGTCAGCGCAACGACAACCTGAGCTACAACCAGGAATCGACCCTGCAGATGGATTACCAAACGCCGATCCGAAAAAATCAGTTGCTGGAGTTTGGTGGCAAAGGCATCTTCCGGAACGTAAACAGTGATTATCAATACTTTACGACGGTTGGCGATAACGAAAACTATCAGGTGAGCCCGATTCAACCGGCCAATACGCTGAACTACGACCAGAATATTATGGCGACTTACGTGGCGTATACGTATGCTTCGAAGACGAAATGGACGTTGAAAGCCGGCGGTCGGTACGAGTACACATTTATCAAGGCGCGTTTTAGTAACGAGCAGGGCAGTGATTTGAGTGATATTCCGGACTACGGCGTTTTTGTACCGAGCGTCAACCTGTCGAAAGGATTGAAAGGCGGAAAAATCATTAAACTGGGGTATAACCGCCGGATTCAACGGCCGGGCATCCAGTTCCTGAATCCCAACATCAATGCAGCGAACCCGCTCAACATCAGCCAGGGTAACCCGTATTTGAAGCCTGAATTTACCGACAATGTGGAATTAGGGCTAAGTGGTCAGATTAAGAAATTCTACATGAATGCCACGCTGTTTGCCCGCCAAACCAATAATTCCATCACCAATGTGCGGGATGTGCGTCAGGTCAATACCGGAACCGTGGAAAATCCGGTTTACCAAAACGGGATCAGCAGCACCTATCAAAACATCGGAAAGGAAAATGCCTACGGGGTGAATTTGTTCACGAACGTGACGCTGTTCTCGAAATGGCAGCTCGGTGGCGGTGTCGACCTCTATCATACTTCTCTGACCAACAACAACGCCAGTGCCATCTACGGCGCTTCCAACTCGGGCTGGGTCATTGGCGGCCGGTTGTTCACGAGTGTAACGCTGAAAAACGGCTGGGGAATCCAGGGCTTCGGCGGTGGCCGCGGACGGCAGATTCAGTTGCAGGGCTACCAGGGCAGTTTTGCCTTCTACAACCTCGGGGTCAAGAAGGATTTCAACAACAAGCGGGGCAGCGTGGGTCTGAGCGCGGAAAACTTCTTCAATCACCCGTTCAAAGTACGTTCCGAGTCGATATCACCAATTCTGACGCAACAAAGTGTCAACAGCATGTATAATGCCGGGGTTCGCGTGAATTTCTCGTATCGTCTGGGTAAAATGAGCCTCGATGGTTCCGGATTCAGCTTCGGCCGCAAGAAAAAATCCATCAACAACGACGACCAGAAAGGGGGCGGTGACGACAATGGCGGTGCCCAACAACCAGCCCAACCGGCAACCGGCGGTGCTCCGGGCGGACGTCCCCGTCAATAATCCAGTTTGACTATTCCTGAATTCCAACCGAAAAGATCGACAGAACCGCTTGGTTCTGTTGATCTTTTCAACCTACAATCTCACCTTTTAACCAACCTCTCTATCATGAAAACCAACCCAATTGTAGCCGGTTTTTTAGCCGTCCTGCTGTTGACCACCACCCCGCTGATCACCATCGCCGGCGCTAACGGTCCCGGGAAACGTTCCGAGAAAACCATTGCCAAAACCGTTACGTACGCGGTCGACACCGAGCAGAGCACGGTGGTCTGGAACGCCAAGAAAGTGGGGGGCGAACACACCGGGAACATCAAGCTATCCAAAGGCGAGTTCGTTTTCAATGGCAACAAATTGACGGCGGGTAATTTCACGGCCGATATGACCACGCTCAGCGAGAATAAAAACAGCGAGCGCGTGGTTAACCACCTGAAAGGCGACGATTTCTTTTCGGTTGAAAAAAATCCGACGGCCGCTTTCAAGATTACCAAGCTGGACGCCATTTCGGGTGCCAAAACCGGTGAGGCCAACTACAACGTTACCGGTGATCTGACCATCAAAGGAACCACCAACCCGATCACCTTCCCGGCGGTTGTCAAAGTTTCCGGCGACGCGGTCGAAGCAACGGCCAAGCTGGTGGTCAACCGGTTAGCGTACGACATCAAATACCGGGCTGCGGTAATTGGTACGGCGGCTGATAAAATTATTGAAGATACGTTTTCGCTGGACCTGAAGCTGGTCGGGAAGAAATCGAAGCCGATGTAATCCGGGCAGCCGTTTGCTCATTACCTACTGTCATTCATTGTCAGAAAGAGTTTACCATTTTCATTGATTACTTACGTTAACTAATCAAAAGGGAAGACTTTTTCTAACAATGAATGATTTCTTGTTTGAACCAATACTCAACAAACCACAATTAAGGCTAACCATCTATGATGAACTATAAACGCTATTTGTCAAAATCGCTTTCGATTTTACTCAATACATCGCTAATCGCCGGATTGGCGTCGTTCACGATTCAGGACAATCCCAGGGATCAAAAACCGGATGAAAGCCGGTTTACGCCGGTCGTCATTGCCGAAAACCTGGATGAGCCGATGGTCTTTGAAGTTCTCAAGGACGGGACGGCCTACATCATCGAACGCAAGGGGGCCTTCAAGAAATACGACCCGGCCACCAAAACCGTCAATCTGATTGCCACGATTCCCGTCAATACCAAATACACCAGCGCCGAGGGCGTTTCGCGGGAAGCGGAGGAAGGGTTGATGGGCCTTTCACTCGATCCGAATTTTGACAAAAACCACTGGGTTTATCTGTACTACGCCCACCCAACCGAAAAGAAACACCTGCTGACCCGCTGGGATTTGCGCGATGACAAACTGATCACCGGCTCCGAAAAGGTGCTGCTGGAAGTGACCACACAGCGCGAAGTTTGCTGCCATACCGGTGGCGGAATGACCTGGGACAAAGCCGGTAATCTGTACCTGACCGTTGGCAACAATACCGGAAATCAGCAGGCGGCCCAAACCGATGAGCGGCCCGGCCGGGCCAGTTGGGATGATCAGGGACACGCCGGAAATACCAACGATCTGCGCGGCAAAATCCTGCGAATCCACCCCGAGCCGGATGGTTCATACACCATTCCGGAAGGCAACCTGTATCCGAAAGGAACGGCCAAAACGCGCCCGGAAATTTACTCGATGGGCCACCGCAACCCCTGGCGGATTGCGGTCGACAGCAAAACCGGTTTTGTTTACTGGGGTGAAGTGGGTCCCGATGCCAACGAAGATTCCGAGATTGGTCCCCGCGGCTACGATGAATTGAATCAGGCTCGCAAACCGGGTAACTTCGGCTGGCCGTGGTTTGTCGGCAATGACCAGGCTTTCCCGGTTTTTGATTACGGCACCAACAAACCGCTGGAAAAGAAAGACCCCAAAAAGCCCGTCAATACGTCGCCCAACAATACCGGTTTAACGGAATTGCCGCCGGTTGCGCCGTCCTTTATTTATTACCCCTACGGCGTTTCCGAGAAATTTCCGCTGGTGGGCAGCGGGTCGCGCAGTGCGACCGGCGGACCGATTTATCACCGCTCCGATTTCAAAGATCCCAAGCGTCCGTGGCCAGCCTATTACGAAGGCAAATGGATTGCAACCGACTTCTCGCGGGGCTGGATCATGGCCATTACGATGGACGCAAACGGCGATTACAAATCCATGGAGCGGGTGTTGCCCAATTACCGCCCCGTTGAACCGATCGACATGAAGTTCGGTCCGGACGGCGATTTGTATACCCTGGAATACGGCAGCAACTGGTTCCGAAAAAGTGACAACTCCCGACTCGTGCGGCTGGAATACAACGGCGGAAACCGGAAACCGCTCGTTCAGGCATCCGCCAGCAAAAAAGGGGGAACGGTGCCTTTTCAGATTACTTTGTCGTCGGAAGGCAGCAAGGATTTCGATGGTGACGCCCTGAAATACCAGTGGAAAGTGGCTTCGGCCGGTGGTGCCGCCCGCGTCTTTACGACCGCCAACCCGACGGTTTCCTTCGACAAACCGGGTGTATATACCGCCACCCTGACGGTGAGCGATCCGAAGGGGGCCAGCAACAGCCAGTCGGTTAAAATCATCGCCGGAAACGAGCCGCCCGTCGTTGCGGTGAATGTGGTCGGCAACAAGTCGTTTTACTTTCCCGACAAACCGATTCAGTATTCGGTTCAGGTGACGGATAAGGAGGATGGCAGCACGGCGAAGTCGAACGCGAAGCAAATCAATCCGGGCCGGGTTGCCATGAGCATCGACTATACGTCGGAAGGTTTCGACTACGCCGAAGTGGCGCAGAGTCAGCGGAGCGTCGATGCCTCCACGCAATTCGCTGTGGCCCAGACGCTGATCGGTCAGAGCGACTGCAAGGTCTGTCATCAGGTGGCGACCAAATCGGTCGGTCCGTCGTTCAACGATGTGGCAAACCGGTATAAAGGCAAGCCGGAAGCTGCCGATCATCTGGTCAAAAAAATAATCAATGGCGGTGGTGGTGTCTGGGGTGATGTGGCCATGCCGGCACACCCGGCCATGTCGACCGCCGATGCTGCCGCTATCGTCAAATACATTCTGAACAGTACCGAAAAGACGCTCAGTACCCTGCCGCTGGAGGGCAGTTATACCGTCAACGTTCCGCAGGGCGATAATGGAAAAGGCTCGGTCCTGGTGCGGGCGGCTTATACCGACCAACCCGTCAAGGCGATTCCCTCCCAGACGTCGGAAAGCCAGATTATTCTGCGAAATCCGGAAGTGAGCCCCGCCGACGCGGAAGTGAGCAAAGGGGTGGATATCAAGGCGCGGGGCATGGGAGCGGGTGTCAGCCTGATGGCTTTCTCCGGAGGCTACATTGGGTATAAAAAGCTGGATCTGACCGACATCAAACAGCTTGACCTGGTGGCTTCGGCCCAGAAACGCGAAGGCAGCGTTGGGGGAACGGTTGAGATTCGTCTGGATTCGCCAACGGGCGAAGTGATCGGCAAAACACAGGTTGAGGTGGCCCAGCCCAGAGCCGCCAACGCGGCACCAACCGCAACGTCCATTCAGATCGCCGGGGGAACAACCGCCAGTGCCGGAACGGGTGCGACCACCACTGCACCCAAGTCTACGACGGCAGCGGCACCCGCTTACACGCCCCGTGGCCCGGCTCCAATCCGGGTCGATCTGAAAGAAACCAACGGCGTGCACGATGTGTATCTGGTCTTTAAAAACAGCGATGCCAAGCCCATCGAGCCACTTTTGTCGCTGTCCAGCATCAAGTTTAGCCCGGTGAAGAAGTAACTTTCAAATCCATTATGAGCATGTCATCCCGAAGAGAGTTTCTAAAAAATTCCGGAGCATTCGCGTTGAGCGGTCTGCTGGTACCGGCTTTCGCGCGTGCCAGTTCGCTGACCGGTTTGCTGGCTTCGGCCCCCATCGGTCTGCAGTTATACACGATCACCCGCCTGATGGCCGACGATCCGAAAGGCACTCTGCAAAAAGTGGCCGCCATCGGTTACAAGGAAATTGAAACCGCGGGTGGCCTGAAAGAAGGCTATTATGGCTTTAAAGCCAAAGAATTCAAATCCATCGTTGAAGACCTGGGCATGAAATGGCGGGCGCACCACGCGGGTGGCGCTCCCTTCCGGCCCCGGGTTCCGCCCAGTGTGGGTGGAGCACCCGTCGGGGCTACACCGCCCTCGGCTGGCGCCCCACCGGTAAATGCCGATCGCCAGGCCCTTTTTGCGGCCATGGCCAAGCGGCCCAACCTGCGGGATAACTACCAGCAACTGGTTGACGAAGCCGCCGAAGGCGGGCTGAGTTACCTCGTCTGCGCCAGTACGCCCGTCAGCACGGTGGATGAAATCAATAAATCCATCGAGGTGTTCCAGAAAACCGGTGAAGCCTGTAAAAAAGCCGGTATTGCGTTTGCCTATCACAACCACGCCACGGAGTTCGATCCCGTCGATGGGGCCGGGGCAACGGCTGCCAAAACGCCTTACGAACTGATTCTTTCCCAGACCGATAAGGAGCTGGTCAAGATGGAACTGGATCTGGCCTGGGCCACCAAAGCCGGTAAGGATCCTGTTGCCTTGTTCAAGGAACAGCCGGGCCGGTTTCCGCTCTGGCACATCAAGGACATCAAACAGGATCTGAAAACGATTACCGAGGTGGGCAATGGCGTGGTCGATTTCAAGCGCATTTTCACAGCGGCCAAAACGGCGGGCCTGAAGTATTATTTCGTAGAGCAGGACGGCGCAACGGGTGTCGAAAACATTTCGACCAGCTACCAGAATCTGGCCAAAGTACTGGCGTAAGGACTGATTCGGGGAGCCGGATGCGTGGTTATCCGGCTCCCCAAATCGTTTAACTAAAGGCCAGGTTTCCTTCCTGCAAAGCTTTCCTGTACTTCTCTTTATTGAACCGGAAGAGGTACGGTGATTTGAAGGCCCCTCCCCTTCGCTGTTCTTCCAGCCGTTCGATGATCCCCAGCGCCCGCATCTTTTTGGAAAAATTTCGCGGATCGAGCGAGCGGTTCAGGATGGTTTCATAGAGCCGCTGCAACTCCGGCATGGTGAATTTTTCGGGTAACAAATTATACCCGATGGGTTGCCAGCTCAGCTGAACCCGCAAAGTTTTGAGCGCCACTTCAACAATGTGATTGTGATCGAAAAGTAAAGCGGGCAGGTTTTCGACATCCCACCAGCGGCATTCGTCCGTCAGAAAATCGGCAGCAGGCGTCACTTTCGAAAAATCGACCAACGCAAAATAGCCAATCGAGACGGTTCGGTCGGGCCACCGGCGGGTCGAAAGATCAGGCCAGTTTAGCTTTTGGCTAATTTCCTGCCGATTATACCGGACATCCTCGCCAAAGGTGTGAAATTGTTGCAGAAAAAGCTCATTGATTCCGGTTCGTTCCTCCAGAATCCGCTGCGCAGCGACATCGACCGATTCCTTCTTGTAAATAAAACCGCCGGGCAATCCCCACTCCTCGGTTTGTTTCCAACGCAATAGCAAGACTTTCAGCTGATTATCGTAAAATCCGAAAATAACACAGTCGATCGAAAGGCCCAGAATACACCGCTCATCAACCTCCTTAAAGAACTCTGCCAGCTGTTTTTTGTAATCCATAGGGAAAAAATAAAAAATAACCTGTATGTATTAAATACATACTCAATATTTATTTTTAGGTTGACGGTTCAAAGGGTAGACCAGCCCGGCCGTTCGGCAAAAGCCGAAGTTTTTGAGTGCGGTTACCAATTTCAAAACAGACACGCTCCAGCATGAAACAAGTCCCAACCCGACTATTCCTGTACTTTCTGTTGCTGGCCCCCATACCGGTGACCCGGGCGCAACAGGCTCACGTCAATTTAGACTGGAATCCGCACAAAAATACCCAGAATCTGAACCCATTTGGCGCTAACGTCATTTCACCCGAGGTAAGCGACGATCATAGGGTGACTTTCCGGCTGAAAGCACCCAAAGCGCAGGAAGTCCTGTTGACGGGCGGGCCGATACTGCTGGCGCTCAAAGCCACCAAACCCGTGCCGTTTAAAAAAGAAAACGATACGCTCTGGACGCTGACGGTTGGGCCCGTGCAGCCGGATATTTACGTCTACAAATTGATCATCGATGGCGTACCGGTGGTTGATCCCAACAATACCCTGACCGGTTTTTCGGACCAGCCCGGTTATAGCCAGCTGGTGGTTCATGGCACTGGTCCGGCTTATTATGACGCCCGGAAGGTACCACACGGTATGGTAACCCGCCACATTTACCACTCTGACGCGCTGAATGGTGAACGTGAAATGTACATCTACACCCCACCCGGTTATAATCCGAAGAAGAAATACCCGGTTTTATACCTGCTCGGTGGCAGCGGAGAACTGGCATCGACCTGGGCGCTGGACGGCCGGGCGAATTTCATTGCGGACAATCTGATGGCGGAAGGCAAAGCCGTCCCCATGATTATTGCTATGCCGAACAACCAGGTGATTCACCGCAGCGATCCACGTCATACTGAGCTGACGTTCAAGCTCTTTGAAGAAGAATTGCGCAAGCAGATCGTACCCTACGTCGATAAGAACTACAGCACGCTGGCCAATCCCAAAGGCCGGGCGCTGGCGGGGTTGTCGATGGGCGGGCGGCACACCCAGCTCGTCGGTTTCAACTGCCTGGATCTGTTCAGTTCGTTCGGCTGCCTGAGCTCCGGTGACCTGAATACCGAACAGGCCAGCGCGAAGTTTCTGAATGATCCGGACATCAATAAAAAGGTGGATTACCTCCTGGTTGGGCAGGGAACCGGTGAGGTCGCTACGATTGGGCTACGGGCCGTCGCCTTACACGAAGCGCTTCAGAAACACAACGTCCGGCACGACTACTACGTCGGTGGCGATGGGGCACACGATTGGGGAACCTGGCGGCATTTGCTGTATTACCGGCTTTTACCCAATCTCTGGTCAAAGAAATAATTCGCCCGTTCACCGGGTAAGGATGAATTGAATCCCGCCCGTTGACTGAGTTCAGCCGGGCCAGGTCCGGTTGGTCCGGCCATCGATCGAATGTTTACCGGGGCCGACAAAATAGATGGTCAAATAAATCAGGAAGTATAAAAGCGGCAGTTCTTTTTTTCCGAACGGGTCGCTCCCGTGGGCAAATATGGTAATTACCAACGTATTGATCATCAGGACCAAAGCGGCCACGCGGGTCTGAAAGCCGAGGAGAATCAGGATAGAGGCAACAAATTCGGCCAGCGTTGCCAGGAGCAGCGACGGTGTGCTTCCAATACCAATGGGATCGCCAAAATTGAAATTACCCGCCACTATTTTAGTGAATTTGGGCCAGCCATGCGTCAACATCAAAGCCGAAACACCCACTCGTAGCACCAGCAGCGCGATATGCACCATCGATGGACTGGCCTTGGTTCCTAACAGTGGTTTCATAGAAAGGTCGTTTTGTTTTTACTGCTAAACGACCATTTTATGACACTTGTTTCGTTATCGCTTTTCCGGCTTAAAACTGATACAATACCCGGGCCCGCAAACCGGCCGAAGTCCGATTGAGCGTAAACGGTGAAGTAGACAATGGATTCGATAGGTACGGGCTCGCCTGAACGGCCCAGTGACTCCATTGTTTTTCGACGGCAATGCTCACCAGCATGCTATTGTACCAGCCGGTCGGGCACTTGGCATAAAACGTTACCGGGTTAAACTCATTCGGTCCTTTCCGGTGCGTGAAAGTGACGTATTCACGGGCTCTCAGGCTGAAACTGGCGCCAACGGAAGGAATGATCGTAACCGAATTTCCCAGGGGCATTCGATAACCAAAAGTGATCGGGAATTGCCACGATTTCCCTTTTTGGTTGATATCGAGAATCTCGGTGCGCGGATCTGCAGGCGGTACTTTACCGGGAAAATCACCCCGGAAATCGCTCCTCCGTTGCACATTATACTGAATGTCGCTCAGAAAATGGTCTCCGGCCAATCGCAGTTTGCTCAAGCCAAGGCCAACCGTCAAATGATTTCCGAGCAACACCTCGCCCGCCAGTCCAAAACCCGATTGACTCCCGCCGATTTCGGCACTTCCCCCGATTCGGAAACGGACAAACCGTTGCGGTTCTTCAATAACCGGTTTGGCCGCCGACGAAGTAACAACCGGCGAAGACGTGGTCAACGGCCGGATTCGGCGGATCCGGCGCTGGTAGTTTTCGGCGTAATAATTTGAATCAAATTCGACAGGTCGGCTCTGTAGCGGCTTCCAGGAAATCGATGCAGTTTCTGACGAACCCGTCGTTGACCCGGCAGTTCCGGTCTGATGGTCCGAACCCGGTGCTCCGGACGACAAGGGCCGCGTGGTTTCAAAACCGGGTGGTTTCTGGTTCCCCGAATACCGCTCATTTGGGCGGTTCCAGCGGTCGCCGGACGGTTTTACCGAATTTCCGGTTGGCGTTCCATTCCGGTCAGGTTGTTCGGAGGGCTCACGTCCGGTAGTCGCTGGGTTGGGTTCGGTCAACTCTTTCGCCTGCGTGAATCGTTCGTTGGATCCGGTTTTTTCCGGCAATGGGGTTGCCTCCGGCCGAACACGATCTGATTTCTGGCGCACGGTTGGTTCCGAATCGTTGCGGCTTAAATCCGTTGCGGAATCATCGGTTTCCAACCGGTCGGGACCCCTCCGATTATCCTGCGAACGATAGTTGGGCCCGGAAGGCAACAACCGGGGTGTCGGAATTTCGCGCGTGATGTACACCGTATCGGTTTTTGGAAGCTGGGCCACGGTCGTTTCGGGCTGCGCCTGTTGCAGAATCGTTACGGTATCCTTCAGGGTCCGAACGGTTTGCTCCAGTTTCTGATTGGTACGGTATTGCCAGACTGTAAGAATCAGCAAACCGGCCACGGTGGCCGCACTCAACATCGGCACCAGCCAGTGGGTGGCCGCACCGCCGATGGAAGGCACGCCGTTGCGACGCAGAAAAGAACGGAGTTGCAACCAGTCGTTTTCACGGTATGGAGGGTCTATTCCCTCCAGCTTTTCTCGTATAGTTTCTTCAAATTTATCAGTTTTCATAGTAACGAATAGGAATCGCAGGATCGGATGGAAACAGGTGTGGATAAGCAGACCGGATCGCCTGCTGAAGACGTTGCCGCGACCGCAAAAAATGGGAACGGATCGTGGCTTCGTTGCTTTGTAACACCTCGGCAATTTCCCGAAGGCTGTAGCCATCGACTACATGCATCGAGAATACGGTTCGATAAGCGGGCGGCAGTTGCTGCACCAGCGCCAGAATTTCCTCCGCCGAAATCCGGCCAATCACATCGTCGTCGAACGGCACATCCTGTCCGGCTTCCAGCGCGCTCATGTCCAGTTTGTGGTATTTGCGGTAATAACTGATGGCCGTATTGATCAGAATTGACCGCAGCCAGGCCTTGAAAGGATGCGAAGCGTCGTATTGGTGCAGCCGTTGAAATACTTTCAGAAAACTTTCATTCAACACTTCTTCCGCTTCCTCAACCGTGGCCGAATACCGTAGACAAATGCTTTTGGAGTAGCTGTAAAATTTTTTAAACAAAACACGCTGCGCCTGCGCATCGCTGTTACGGCAGGCTTCGATAACACTGTCAATATCGTTTTCCGCGAAGGAAGGGCGCTTTCGGAAGAACAAGGCCGTAACGATTTTAAGTAAATGATTCACGCATACGATTTCCAATACGCCAATCCGGAGCCGACTGTTGCAGCCGTGAGCAACTTTTTTTTATTTTTTTTTGACACCTCAATTTCAACATTTTTTTTCGATTAAGGCTGCAACGGTGCCGGTTTTCGGGGCGTAATGTCAGTTGTATCGTCGGAAAAACCGGATCGACTCGACGCCGGGCGGTTTCATTTCGACTCCGAACCAGAAATTAACAGGCAATGAAAGTACATCTGTTGGTCATTGCGGATAGTCTCCATTACGACTCGGGCTTAAACTCCCGACAAAGCTATATCGACCAGTTTGTGCAGCAGCTTGAGCGCGGGGGTCAGGAAGTGGCCGTGACGTATTACGCTCCCATGGCACTTTGCACCATCGCGGAGGTGTTGCAGCGTGTTCCGCTCCGGCGCTATGATCTGATCATTTTGCAGGTTGCCAACCGCCATCTGCGCGATTCCCGGCTGGCACTCCGGCCCACGGCCGGTGGAAAACTCCTGGAACACCTCATGGCCTGGAAGTTACGCATCCAGTCCTTTCTGGTCACCATCCGGCCCCTGAGCGAAGTCCATGCGCATTTGTCCACGATTCTGGAAACCCTCCGATTTCACCGGGCGCGGGTGATTCTGATGACGCCCTTTCCCCACCGCGAACCGGTCAGCGGCTGGTTACGGCGAAAAGGGAGCGCCATTCTGAAAAGTGCCTGTAGACACCGCGGTTTCCGGGTTTTCGACGTACAGTCGCTGATCGATTCCCGCGAAGAATTTTTCATCACCGGCGACCGCGAACGTCTGAATGCGATCAGCCACGAACTGATCGGCCGACGGCTTTATGATTTTTACCGGACCGAGCCGAGCATTACCACCGGCCATTTGAAACTCGATACGTAATTCTCCACCAATCAATACCAATCCATAACGACTGCAAAACCATGAAAAAATCCCTTTTAATTGCACTGACTGTGCTGGGCGCGTGTTTGTACGGCTGTAATCAGAGTCAACAATCCGTCAGTCCAGATTCCGATTTGTCCATTTCGGCAACCAGTACCGCCCGTTTAAGCTCCGACAGTTCCGGTTTTTTTTGCAGGAAGAAAGTCACCAAAATAGCCGTAACTGACCTCCCGGCAGCGGTAAGCAGCTACATCACTTCCAAGTATGCCGGTGCTACCATCGACTATGCCGCTAAAGATGATACGGGCAATTTCCTGGTGGCCATTACGCAAAACGGCGAACCTAAAGCGCTGTTGTTCAATGCCGATGGAACCTTTAGTGAAGAATTAGCCCTGAAAGGCGGACCGGATGGCAGAGGACCCGGCGGAAAAGGGGGCCCACACGGAAAAGGCCCCGGTGGTAAGAATGGCAGCCTGGAACAGATCGCAGTTGCCGACCTGCCGGCCACCATTACCAGCTACATCACGACGAACTATGCGGGTGCGGAACTAAAAACCGCCGTTAAAGACAGCACCCGCGGTTATCTGGTCATGATTGTCGTGAGCAATCAGGCGAAAACCCTGCTGTTCAACCCGGATGGAACGTTCAACAAGGAAGTAGCCAAACCGGTACACGGTAAATTCACCGCCGTGGCCGTGGCCGATCTGCCCGCTGCCGTCACAAAATACGTAACCGATACGTATCCCGGTTCGACGATTAAAGATGCCGCCAAAAATGAGGACGGCCAGTTCGTGGTCATGGTGAAAACCAGCGATGGAAAACCGGTTGCTCTGCTTTTTGCGGCCGATGGCACCTTTAAGGAGGTGTTAAAAATGCGCCGTTGATGCGTGGATTCCCCATCCTTTCTGGCTCCGTAGAAAGGATGGGGAGTTCAAAACCCAATCCGATTAGCGGTTACCCCTACAAAACCTGAAAAAACCTATGAAAAACAAACTGCCGATTAAATCCACCTGGTGGGGAATGGCATTGCTATCCGTTTGGCTGCTGTCGGCCTGCCGCAAGGAAACTGACATCGTTACGCCGACGACCAGTTCAACCGCAACGACGGAAAACCAGACCATCGATAAATGGATTCTGGAAAATATGCAGGAGTATTATTACTGGAATGACAAGATTCCGGCAAATCCGGACCTGACGCTGGCTCCCTCCGATTTTTTTGATTCACTGCTGTATTCGTACGACGCTACCGCCCGTCCTGACGGCGACCGGTTTTCGTGGATCGAGGAAAATGCGGATGATCTTTCGGCATCGCTGAGCGGAGAATCCACCACAACCGGAATGGAATTTACGCTCTACCTGCGCTCGCAGGGATCGACCAGCGTCATTGCTCAGGTTTTGTACGTTTTGCCAAACTCACCGGCGGCCGCTGCGGGTTTCAAGCGGGGGGATATTATCAGCAAAGTAAACGGTCAAACCATTACCACCTCCAACTACGCTTCCCTGCTCTACTCGGGCGCTACGACGTTTTCGTTCGGTCTGGCCTCGGTTCAGAACAGCACGCTGGTGGACACCGATGTGGCTCGTTCGGTAACAGCGACCACCTTTCAGGCGAATCCGGTATTTATGGATTCGGTGTATACCGTTGGCGGAAAAACCATTGGCTATCTGGTTTACAACCAATTTGTGCCGGCACCCAACAACAGCAACGGGTCGGAATACGACGATCAGGTAGATGCCATTTTCAGCAAGTTCAAGGCCCGAGAAGTCAATGAACTGGTGCTGGATCTGCGGTATAACCCCGGCGGCTACACCTCGTCATCGGCCAATCTGGCCAGCCTGATCGGTAAAAATATTGATAACACCAAAGTGTATTTCCGGGAGGAATGGAATTCAACCCTGACACCTTATCTCAAGCAGCAATACGGAGATGCGTTTTTTCTCCAACGGTTCGTGACCAAATCCCAAAACATCGGCGGCAATCTCCAGCGGGTTTTTGTGTTGACGACGGATGGAACAGCTTCAGCCAGCGAGCTGATTATCAACGGGCTGCGGCCTTATATGACCGTAACGACCATCGGCACGACAACCTATGGCAAAAATGTGGGGTCTATTACGATAGTCGATGATTCCGGAAAAATTAAGTGGGGTATGCAACCTATCGTCTTCAAATCCTTCAACAGCCTGGGCCAGTCCGATTATTCAACCGGTTTTACACCCACCGTGGAAGTACAGGAACCGCTCAATCTGCTGCCGCTCGGCGACGTGAATGAAGCGATGCTGAACGAAGCCCTGTACCAGATTACGGGAAACCGCACCGCCCGGCGGGGTGTTGCCGAACCCAACCACCTGACCAGCCTGGGTTCGTCGATCCAGCGCAAGGCCGGCGGTGGCCGGATGATCAAAAGCCTGTCAAACTTTAAACCGATCAAGCTATAAGCAACACCTGTAAGCTGGCCCTGTCCCATGAAAACCGCTCTGACAACGTTCTGGCTCTCCCTCATCATCTCCCCCGCTTTTTCGCAGGGAATGACCGACTATTATCGCCCTCCGGTTGAAACCGTTGGCGATGACCAACCGGAATGGCGTTCAACCCGAACGCGCCGAACGGAACTGACGCAATTAGTGGCCCGCTACGGAGAAGCGTATATACGCGAGCGTTGGTATGTGGGTGGTGATGGTTTTTTTCGGACGGATCAGAGTCAGCTCGACCAGACTTTCAACGGGTTGATCAGTACAAAAGCCACCATTCGAACCGGCTGGAGCGCCCTCGTGGGCTGGGTTGGCAACGAACGCTGGGCCCTGGAAGGTGGTTATGCCCGCTCAGCGATTCACAACACGCTGGTCGTTGGCAGCGGCTCGAACGCCCTCGACCTCCGGTTTGAGAACAACAAAAACGGCTACGTTATCCGGGGAAAACGGCTCCTGCGCTTTGGCAACCGGGCCGCCCGGCGCTCCGGAGTATGGCTCGGAGCCGGTTTGTGGATGATTCCTAACAACGGCCGCCAGTTGAGTAGCTTTCTGGTTGAAGGATATACCTACAGCGGTTCCGGGGGTGGCTACCGTCGCCAGCCGAACCGCACGCAGATCGATACCATTCAAATTTTTGGCGAAACCCGCCTGAGTCCGAACGTGAGCGGTTTGGCCGAAGCGTCGGCGGAATATACCGTCAAACTCGGCGGACGGGCCGAATTGAGTTTTTTTGCCCGCAAATACTGGGGACTTGACCCTTCAATCACCACCAACCTGATGTACAGTGTCAACCACGGAGCGTCACAAGCCGCCGTTCTTCGGAGCGATGGCAGCGGCTGGAGCGTAGGCGTATCGTTGCGGTATGTCTACGCGCTCCGGTATGACCTGCGAAAAATGCCCGGTATTTTCAATCTGCGGGGCAACCGGCCGGAATCAGCCCCCGCTAAACGACGAAGTAATCAGCTCTAAAGTCCATGCTTTCCGGTACTCGAAAAAAAATAGGATCTGCCCTTTCTGTTCACCGCTGCCAGTCCGGCAGCGGATTTTTCTATGTAATCACTTTCCCCTTTTTTTCTATGAAAATTACATTCCCCCGTTTACCGCATACCCGGATGTCAACGGTAGTCAAATTCGTACGGAATCGCCATTCTGTAGTCATCACGGCTCTTTTTTACGCCCTGATCTGGGGCCTTTGGGGCAGCCTGCTGAGCAGTTGTAAAAATGACGATGCCGTTGCGGTATTGGGCGACTGGAACCGCCGGTCCGATTTTGAAGGTGTAGCCCGAAACGCGGTAGCCGGTTTTGTGCTGAACAATGTAGCCTACATGGGCACCGGTACCAATGCCGACAACGACCGGCTGAAAGATTTCTGGTCTTACAATCCCGCCAAAAACACTTGGACGCAGCTGGCGGATTTTGGCGGAGAAGCCCGCAACACCGCCGTCGGTTTCGCAGCCGGAACAAAAGGATACATCGGTACGGGCCTGAATGTCAACAGCGAACGGCTGAAAGATTTCTGGGAATTTAACCCGGCTACCAATGCCTGGAAACGCATCGCCGATTTCGGTGGAACCGCCCGCCGGAACGCCGTGGCCTTTTCGGTTGGCAGCAAAGGCTATGTGGGAACCGGTTTCGACGGCAATTACCTGAAAGATTTCTGGTCGTATGATCCGACCAAAGACGAGTGGCAAAAAATTGCCAGCTACGGCGGAGCCAAACGGCTGGGTGCGCTCTCGTTCGTCATCGACGGGCTGGCCTATGTCGGAACCGGCAACAACAACGGGTCGGCGGAAAAAGACTGGTGGGCCTACGATGCGAGCAAAGACGAATGGATCGAGAAAGGTGATTTTGAAAGCGATGAGCTGGTTCAACGCAGCTACGCCGTTGGCTTTTCGATCGGATCAAAGGGGTATGTCACCGTTGGCGACGGCAGCAATGCCGTCTGGGTCTATGATTCCACCACCGACGACTGGTACGAGCAGGGGACCTTCGAAGGTTCAGGCCGCCAGTACGCTTTTGGCTTTGCCATCAACGGAAAAGGCTACATCACCACCGGCAGCAGCGGTTCCGGCCGCTTCGACGACTTATGGGAGTATGACCCGACCGTTGAGCAGGATACGGATACCAACTAACCCACCCGATGAAACGGAAACCGTATCAATCACTGGCCGTTCTCCTGATCGGACTGGCCCTGGTTACAACCTATAGTTTATTCCGCCAGAAACCGGGCTATGAACTCGCGATCATCCACACACCGAATGGCTGGGGGTATCAAATCGTTCACAACGGAACAACCGTCATCGATCAGCCAACGGTGCCGGGACTAGCGGGCAAACACGGTTTTGAAACCGAGGAACTGGCCCGCAAAGTTGGCGAACGCGTCGTTTCAAAACTGCGTCGCGGAGAATTCCCTCCTACCCTCACAGCGCCGGAATTGAGCCAGTTAGGCGTTCCGGTTCGGTAATCTATACGGTTTACGGTATTCGGTTTACGGTTTACGGTAGCTGACGCAAGTTGCCCACGTCAGCCACCGAATACCGTAAACCGAATACCGTAAACAACTATACAGGATTTAGTCCCCTACTTTAGAAAATACTACATGCGAACCTTATTGCGCTTTGCGCTCCCGATCATGACCGGGCTGGTGTTCTCGGCCTGCCTGTCGGGCGACTTAGACGTCGGGCAGAATCTGATCAATCCCGATGAAATGCAACTTCAGTACATCGATACGGTTACAGTCAACCTGTCGACGGTGATGGTACCCGACTCCTTTGTTACGTCTTCCGACAGCAGCGTTCTGGTTGGTCGCTGGACCGACGCCCAGACGGGCCAGATGCAAGCCCGGGGGTTTGCTTCGCTGTCGTACGTTGCCAACGATTTGCCCGATCAAAAAGGCATCCGGTTCGATTCGCTGGTGCTGGAAATGGTGTACGGGTATTCGGTGGGCGACACCCTGAAGCCGTTCATGCTCCAGGTTCACCAGCTTCAACAACCCCTCGAGATCGGGGCCGTTCATTACAACACTCAGGCCGTTGCCTACGGAACCACTCCTCTGCTGCAATCGACGTTTCTTCCGCAGTTCAAGGAAGAAATCCGGCAGGTTCGCATCCGAATTCCTGACGCGATGGCCCGGACTTTCTTTGAAAAACTGGTTAGTAAGGACATCAACAGCAGCGAAACCATGTCCGATTACTGGAAGGGATTCGCGTTTCTGAGTCCGACAACCAGTAACGTCTTTTTAGCCTTTAATCTCACCTCGTCGCTTTCCGGCATCCGGTTGTATTACCGGGGCAACGACATTAGTCAAACGGCGAATAACGTACTTTTTCCGTTTCAGGCGTCGCATTTCACCCAGTTGACCAGCAACCGCAGCGGCACGGCTCTACAGGCTTTGCAACGACCATCGGATGCCGTATCAAGCCGGACGACGGACAATTCGTCCTTTATTGTTCCCGGAGCGTTCCTGTATACCCGACTTGAAATCCCGTCGCTGAGTGAATTCATCAAACCGGAAAATTTCATCGGACTCAACAGGGCCGAGTTGATCATCGAACCGATCAGGCGGGATTTTCGCGACAACAACCCGCCCCCCTCCCAATTGGGGCTCTATTTCACAAACAATCAGAATGAAACCGTTGAGGCTGTTCCCGGTTTTTCTACCGGAGCGAGCGCAGCCGTGGCCAGCTATTCGTATTTGTCAAATGCCATTGAACTCGAAGATGCGTACGTATTTAACATCACGTACTACGTCAACCAGATCATGAAAGGTCAGGCCGTCAACCGGCCCATGTTGTTGCGGGTGCCGATCGGACAAAACACGATGAAAACCATGATTGAACGCATCAAATTCGGAAACCGGCAAAGTACGACCGACCGAATTCGCTTGAAATTATACGTAACGTCGGATACCTAGCGGGTCGGCGCAACGGCTAGATCAAGTCCCACTTTCGGCGGTATTCGCGCGACAAATAGGCGTTGGCTTCCCGGTCGTGCACAAACTTTTCTTTTTTGGGATTCCACTCCAGCTTTCTACCCAGCCGGTACGAAATGAGTCCCAGGTGCATCGGCATCGTCATTTGACGGGCGTATTCCAGATTGGATTCGGGCTGCGAACGGGCTTTCACGGCATCGACAAAGTTTTGCTGATGGCCGGGAGAACGCACCAGCGTCCTGGCGATTTCCGGCATATCGGTCATGATCACGCCGTTGACGGTAATTTCGCGGGTCCCGTAATCGCACAATAACGTGCCCTTATCTCCTTCAAAATACGCACCAATGCCTTTTTTAGCGGCTCCCGGCACATTGGGAGGTTCCGAGGTCCAGTAGAGTTTCAGGTTTTCAAACTCGTAATCGATGCTGATCGACTTGGGAGCGTCGGCAATTCCGTCCGGCGCTTCCCCGGTTGCGCTCACACTTTTCAGATTTTTAGGCTGAATCGACCACCAGACGACATCGGCGATGTGGCACCAGAAATCCTGAAAAACGCCCCCCGAATAATCCAGAAAATACCGGTACGTAAAATGGCACCGCTGGGGCGTGTAGAGCGACTGCGGAGCGGGTCCCAGCCACATGTCCCAGTTCAGGGTCGATGGCGGGGTTTGGTAGTTGGCCGGCCCTAAATCGGGCGGCAGGCCGGTTTTCCACAAGCGGACCGTATGCACGTTGCCAATGGCTCCACCCCGAATCAGTTCAACCACGCGGTGGTAATTGTCTCCGGCGTGAATCTGGGTTCCGAGTTGAAAAACCCGCTTGTGGCGGTTCAGATTTCTGAGCATTTTCTGCCCTTCGCGAACATCGAACGAAAGCGGTTTTTCGCCGTATACGTCCTTCCCGGCCTGAAAAGCCAGAATGGCCACCTGGGCGTGCCAGTGATCGGGCGTAGCGACGGTAATGGCGTCGATGTCTTTCCGGTCCAGAATGTGCCGGAAATCTTCATACCCTCTGGCTTTCGTTTCGGGATTCAGTTCCGACAACCGTTTCAGACTGCCGTTCAGATGATTCTGGTCCAGATCACACAGTGCGACAATTTCGACCTCGGGCAGTTTGGCAAACCAGCCCATGTGGTTGTTGCCCATGCCGCCCAGACCGATGTGGGCAATGCGCAGGCGGTCGCTGGGTGCTACTTTCCGTACGGTTGGAAACAAGGCCAAACCGAGGGCACCGGCGCTACTTTGTTTTAGAAACTCCCGGCGGTTAAGAGGATGATTCATGCAGTTAGTCAGGGTAGGAAATTGGAATTTCAAGTTACAAAAATTAGCGGGCTGCCTTTCAACACGTCACGAAAAATTAACAGGCTGGAAACCAAAGAGTCCGACGGCTTTTTGTTATTTTACACCATCATCTTCCCCACGGTCAAGCCTTTTCCACCGAATATGACTCCAGTCCTACGCAACCTCTGCCTGATACTCTTTCTGGCTGTAAGTCGCCTTCCGCTCCTGCAGGCCCAGCAAACGCAAAACGTCATTTTAGTCACGCTCGACGGTGTCCGGTGGCAGGAGGTCTTTTCGGGTGCCGATTCAACCTTGCTTTTCGACCCGGTTTATTCGCCCGATACGGCCTCGGCGCGAAAATTTTTCTGGGCTTCAACCCCACCAGAACGGCGGCAGCGGCTGTTTCCGTTCTTCTGGAACACCATCGCCAAACAAGGCCAGTTGTATGGCAACCGACTGAAAAACAGCCGGGTAAATACGTCCAATCCGTACTGGTTCAGTTATCCGGGTTACAATGAAATTCTTTCGGGATATTCCGACGACCGCATTAAATCGAATGATAAAATTGACAATCCGAATACCACCGTTCTCGAATTTTTGCACAATCAACCCGCCTACAAAGGTAGAATTGCGGCTTTTTCGTCCTGGGATGTAATCGAAGCCGCCGTGAACGAGAAGAAAACCGGTATTTATGCCAATTCGGGGAATGAACCGGTTCCCGCGCCCAAAACCAGTACCGATTCGCTACTCAACAGCATGATGAGCACCATTCCGGCGCAGGTTTGGGACAAAACCGTACGCAGCGATTTCCTGACGTATTTTGCCGCCAAAAACTATCTGCTGCAAAACCGCCCCCGGGTGTTGTTCATGCAATTTGACGAAACCGACGGGCTGGCCCATGCCGGCCGGTATGCCGACGACCTGAAAATGGTGAATACCGTTGATGCGTTCATGGCCGATCTCTGGAAAACCATCCAGCAACTGCCGCAATACGCCGGAAAAACCACGCTCATCGTCACAACCGATCACGGGCGGGGTCATACGCCGAAAGCCACCTGGAAAGGGCACGGCACCAAAACGCCGGATTCCTACCAGATGTGGTTTGCCGTCATCGGGCCCGACACGCCCCCCACCGGTGAGCAATCCGGCGGACCGGTTTTGTTTCAGAATCAGCTGGCCGCTACGGTGGCCCGGCTTTTGGGACAGGATTTCCGCTGTGAGCACCCGGTTGGCCCACCGGTTCTGACGGTTTTGAAACCGTAGACAAAAAACAAAGGGGATCACTGAAAACTCAATGATCCCCTTGTATGGTCGCCCGTTTTAAGGTAGTTACAAAACGCTTCCATCCATTTCGAATTCCCGGTTCATCAGCCTTTCAAGATCCTGCGCATCAGAATGACACTGACCACCAGGCCACCGGCAATACCGACGGCATCAGCCGCGAGGTCCAACCATTCGAAGTTCCGGTTGATGGGCATAACCAGCTGGTAAATCTCAATCAAAAAACCATAGAGCACACCAATTACAAAAAGGCGCAGCGGAAACCGGTAAACCGTTCCCCACAGGAAACCCCACAACCCGAAAATACTTACGTGAATGACTTTGTCATTTACCGTAAAATCCGGAGAAGGATAGTCACTTGGCCAGGCACAGCCAATGAAAATAGCGATTGTCCAGCCGATTGCGGCCCATTTTACCAGAACGTCAAGTCGCATATCAGCGGGTGAGGGCGGTCATTCGCCACTCGGTCAGAAATAAGAAAACCGTAATCACACTCAGTAAATAAATCACATTCCGGGAGTCGATCAG
The DNA here is from genome assembly GCF_003858645.1 of Larkinella knui. Lineage (GTDB taxonomy): Bacteria > Bacteroidota > Bacteroidia > Cytophagales > Spirosomataceae > Larkinella > Larkinella knui. The sequence continues at coordinate 746,077 of NZ_RQJP01000003.1, forward strand.
GCCACGTCCCAACGCCTGATACTGCTCGTCGAGCGCAATCCAGGTCAGCGGATAAGACAGCGTGCCCCAAAACTCCAGGCCCGCAACGGAGCTGATGCCCATGTATAGCAAAAAACACAGAAATACGCCGACAACAAACGCAACTACCTGATTGTCATTGACGGATGAAGCGAACAGGCCCACCGCCACAAACACGCCCCCCAACAACAGCAGCCCGACGTAGGAACCGAAAACGGAAGCGGAATCCAGATTACCGGGCGGATTACCCAGTTGATACACCGAATAATAGTAGAGCAGCGTGGGCAGCAACAACAAAACCACCACCAACCAGTTTGCCATAAATTTGGCCAGAACCAACTGCCAGCGCATCAGCGGTTTGGTGAGCAGCCACTCGATGGTTCCGGCCCGAACCTCCTCGGCAATGGAACGCATGGTGATGGCCGGAATCAGAAACAGCATGACGTAGGGTGTTATCGAAAAAAAGCCACCCAGATCGGCGTAGCCGTAATCCAGCAGACTCGTGTCCGGAAACACCCACAGCATCAGCCCCACCGCCGTCAGGAAAACGACCATGATGACATAGGCGACCGGCGAACTAAAAAAGCCGTTGATTTCTTTACGGAAAACAGGCAGCATAGCGTGATCAGACCAGAGAGGACAGACAAGAGAAAAAGATACGCTGAAGCAGGTCTGGTTTATCTCCTGTCATTTCTCTACATCAATTTTGAAAATCGGAAAATGGCGGTTTATTCCGCCGGATAAACGCAGCAGCAATTAAGGAGATGAGCACCCCAAAAATAGCCGCAAACAGAATACCGACCAGAAACTGCAAGCCGGGGCTCTGAATTTTTTCGGTAAATTCCATGGCCTGTTCGATCTGTTCGTCCGCCATGCCCCGGTTTTCCATCTGCTCGCGCGCATTGTCCAACATCTGCTGGCGAATGGTTGGGTCGATGAAAGTCGTATAAATAAGGTTGTAGGTGATCGAGATTAACCCCGAAATCACGGAAAGTAACGTTCCCAGACTAACGCCTTCGCCAAAACTCATAAACCCGCCGTTAAGCGTGCGGAATTCACGCATCGCCATGACGATAAGCACAATAGAAATCAGCAAACTCAACCAGGGCAAAGCCGTATTGGAAAATTGCCCGGTAAGGTTGATGACGGTGGTATAAACCATAAAAATGACGCCGGATATCAAGCCCCATTTAAGAGCCAGGCGAGCGGTAGATGGTTTTTCTTCCATTTCAATACGAGTTTTCGATTAGGATTTGGGGGATTGGGAGCGGTCCGGTTCGTCGGGGGCCGGATTGTACAGACTATAGTCTTGCCTTCTGAAAAGTAAGGAAATTATCAATACGGGTAAGATAGCCAGCACGGTTTTCTTACTTATTTCGTCCCCCACCAGTGTCTCCAGCGTAATCTGGTCGACTTTTTTGAGCATTTTGACGTATTCAGCCTGGCCCAATGTCTCTACCAGCCGCCCTTTCGTTGCCATAATCAGCTGCCGCATTTCATCGAGATAGTGCGTAAAAACCGTGGGGTCGATATACTTCAGAAACAGATAAATCAACCAGGCCGTCAGCATGGCCCCCACCGTGTTGACCACGTAGCAGATGCTGAGGGCCTCCCAAAGATGCAGAAAACCGTGACCGATGTTCTTGCGATAATACCAGACAGCCGCCACCATCATGATGATCTGAAAGCCAAAATCCAGCACTTTATGATTGCCCAGGGGCATAATGCCCAGGCCATAAAGGGCCAGAAAATACGCGAAACACAATACCCCCGCCAGTATCCCGAAAAATACCGGGACCTTTAATAACGGATGGTTAAAAAACGAAATAAGTTGTTTCACTGCGTTTTATAAATGTTCAATAAAGCCTTTGTTGATAATCCATAACGCCTTTCCCCGTAAAGTCTTGCCAAAAAACGGCGAGTTTTTTGACCGGGAAGCGGTTCGTTCGTACGTCCACTCCAAATCCGGATCGAATACCGTCAGGGTGGCGGGTTGATTTTCGTCGATGGTCAGCGACGGCAGCCGCAGAATCTGGCGTGGCCGGTGCGTCAAGGCTTCGATCAGCGGTTCAAGCGGCCATTCGGGATAATGGGTACGGACCACCGCAAAAGCGGTTTCCAGGCCGATAAGGCCAAATTCGGCGTGGTCGAACTCGATGTTCTTGCTTTCGTCGTCCTGCGGATTATGGTCCGAAACGATGGCGTCGATGGTGCCGTCGGCCAGTCCCTGCTTCAGAGCTTCAAGGTCGGCGGGCAACCGAAACGGGGGATTTACTTTCAGATTGGTATCGAAACCCATCAACGCCGAGTCCGTAAAAGCCAGCTGGTGGGCGGCCATATCGCAACTTACCGGCAACCCCTGCTGTTTGGCCTGCCGGATCAAATCGACGGCGCGGGCCGTCGAAATGGTGGAAAAGTGCAAAACCGGCGTCTCCACGGACCGCCGGGCGGCCCCGTTCAGTCCTTGCGATTCGGAACCTCCGTCCCCGCCTGCAACGGCCTCTTTCTCCCGGTCAAAGTCAGCCCCGTCAAAGGCCGGATTTTCACGGATTGGAGTCCGCGGGTACAGGTAGTCCAGAATCCGCAAATCCCGCTCGATCATCATTTCTTCGGCCATCGCGGGCATCCCTTTCAGGCCCAGCAACGTACTGGAAAGGCCCTCGTTCATCTGCCCGAACAAGGTAAGATGCTGCTCTTCCGGGCGATTCATCAGCAAACCGTTGAAAGGGCGCAGATACTGGAGCGTTTTCAGCAGCAGGTCGGGATGGGTCAGCGGTTTTTCACCATCGGAAAACGCCACCGCCCCGGCATGATGCAGATCGATCATATCCGTAAAATCCTGCCCTTCCGTTCGTTTGGTGATGGCGGCAATGGCGTGCACATTCACCGGTTGCCCCAGTGTGGCCTGCCGGACATACCCGATCGTATCTTTCGAATCGAGAACGGGTTTGGTATTGGGAAGAATGGCGATGTCGGTAAAACCGCCGAGCATGGCGGCCCGGCAAACCGTAGTCAAATCTTCCTTTTGTTCATACCCGGGGTCTTTGGCCGAAACCCGCAGATCGACCCAGCCCGGAGAAATACACAAACCAGCCTGTTCAATGATTTTGACAGCGACACCAGACTCGTCGGCATCAGCGCTGAGGGATTCGCCGATCTGGCGGATCAGACCATTTTCTAGTAATACGTCACGAACCTGTCCATTAAATGGCGACTGTGCGTCTACGATTCGGGCGGCACGGATGAGTAATTTCATGAGAATGCAAAAAAAAAGCCCCGGCTGGAGCTTCCTGATTCAATCGGTGGCTTACGCGCCCACCAAATCTTTATAGGCTTCGGCCGACAGCAAATCTTCGGCTTCGGCACCGTCGGTTAGTTTTACCCGAATAATCCAGCCCCGGCCGTACGGATCGTCGTTGACCAGTTCGGGTGATTTTTCAACTTCCGGATTAATTTCAAGTACTTCACCCGGAATGGGCAAAAACAGGTCAGACACGGTTTTTACGGCTTCAATCGACCCGAATATTTCACCTTTCGCCAAACTCTGGCCAACGCTCGTGATGTCCACGAACACAATATCACCTAATTCACTTTGGGCAAAATCCGTGATACCGACGAGGGCCGTATCCCCCTCGATGCGAATCCACTCGTGATCTTGCGTATACTTTAATTCTGCGGGAAAATCCATACGTACCATTTCGTTTAGCGCTGCAATTTACACAGGTAAAACGGTTTTACAAACCTTCCTCACGGCCTTGTTCGCAGTCATTTGAGCGCGAAGGCTACGCAGCGGTCCCGAGCGGGTTTTCCGTTTTCCGCCCCGCAGGCAATCCCTACGTACTGTTTTCCACACCGGATAGGTCACGGGTGTCGCGTAGCCGGAAGCTGCATTTCGCAAAGTAACTGTAACTTCCCGTCCGGCAATCGACTACCCGGAGTTTCGCGTCGGGTGTGGCGGCAATGAAAACAGTCCCCCGGTATTCGGATCGGCATGAACTACCGGTTTATAATAAACAAAAAAACCGCCCATCGACAAGTCGATGGGCGGGCGGTCAGCTTACTTCTTTATCAGCGGCTTACGCTTTCTTAAATTCAATCGTCATGGTGTACGTGTCGATCTTGCCGTCGCCATCCAGATCGTCTTTCTGCGTCGCACTCCACTTCATCGTATTACCCGACGTTTCCAGATCGTAAACCTGGGCACCATCGCTATCGGTAATGGTCAGTTTATTACCGTTGACCGACCACTTGGATTTGTCTTCAGCCGGATTAAAATCATCCAGGTCATCCGATTTGCAACTCGGTGAAGGCGTTCCGGTGATGGTTCCGTTGCTGTTAAAGGTAACTTTGGTGTCCGTTAAACAGGCAACGGCGTCTTCGGCTCCATTTTCATTGAAGAAAGCGAGTAAATCGGTAACTTTTTTCCCATCACCAAAATCAATTCCCGGATTCACTTTCATTCCCGAAATTTTCCAGCTTCCACTCACGGCGGATGGTTTTACATCCGGTTCGCCATTGCTATCCTTGTCTTTGCTACAGCTGGCAAACCAGAGGGGTAGCGCCAATAACATCATGAGAGTCCAGCCATAACGGAAATTCACACGGTTCAGAAGTACTGTTGTCTTTTTCATTTGTTGTTTGATTTGATTGTTAAAAATTGATTTGTGATTCAAAATTGGGTAAAATCGGGGCGGTCAGCCAGTGCATTACTCGTGAAATGCGTATATTTAGGCTTGAACAGTTACATCCGTCCCATGAACTGGTTTGGCGGTTTTGTTGAGCATCGTCGGAGCTTGGTTTGGCGGTAAAAACCCGTTTTTTCTCTAATCACGGATGCGATTGAATACCGCCTGTAAGGGAAAACAAATAGCCCATACTTAAAAAATAATCTTCTGTGTAACTCTGTCATCTGGTGACTTCCCGATATATAATTTTGACCCCGTCGGATCACCACTAAACCAGGAACCGCCAGTCGGTTACACTCAGATCAAGTCTATGCTGATAACAACTACTCCGAATATCGAAGGCAAACGGATCGTGCAATACCTTGGCCTGGCCAACGGTGAAGCCATCATTGGTTCGAACCTGATTAAAGACATCTTTGCGACTGTGCGCGATGTAGTCGGCGGGCGTTCAGCCGCTTACGAGCAGGCCTTACGGGAAGCCAAGAGTATCGCGATGAAAGAAATGATTGAACAGGCCCAGCGGCTGGGAGCCAATGCCATTATTGGCGTCGATCTGGATTATCAAACCATTGGCAACAACGGCGGTTTGCTCATGGTCAGTGCCAACGGCACGGCAGTAGTGATCGAATGAGCAGGTGGCCGGAATGAAGCGTCGAGCCGTAACACCGAAGCAACGCTTCATTCCTGTTATTCGTCAGCCCCTTACCGTTTTCCCAGCGGAAATGTATACCCAACCGAGAACGTAGACACCTGCTGGCTTACGTATTCCGCCGGTTGCGGATCGGCGTTGGTTCCCAGGCTGTAGGTATACCGTCCTTCGATCAGCAACCGACCCGGTCCGACCGGAATGGATACCCCAAGGCCGCCGGTAGCGCCGTATTCCAGCCGGTCGTCGTCTTTGGTCAATTTCTGTTTTTCGTCCAGCAGGGTTTCACCAGCCACGACAATTTTGGCTGCGCTACTCAGACCGTAGGCGACATAGGGCCCGGCATTCACGAAAAACCGGGTTTTTCGGCCAAAGGAAAGCTTCAGTAAAAGCGGTATTTCTATGGCACTGGCCGATGCCTGGATTGAAAAATTGCCCTCACTGGATTCACCGGCAAATTTCACCGACCGGCGTGTATACAGTATCTCCGGCTGAATCGAGAAGACGTTCCCAAGTCCGTAGTTAATCACCAGACCGCCCGTAAAGCCTGGCGCCGTTTGTGACTCCCCACCTTCGGTTCCTTCCAAACCGGGGTTGAACTCATTCAACAAGGCATTGACACCGCCCCGAATACCAATTGAAAGTCCCTTGCCCGAATAGGCCGATTCCGTTTTGATGCGGGCCGGTTTCTCCGGTTTGGCCACTTTTTCGGCCTTTGGAGCCTTCTCCGGTTTTTCAGCCTTTCCTTTTTTCGAGCGTTTGGCCGTTTCTTTCGTTGCCATTTCCGGCTGCGGTTTCGTCTCGGCACCGGTTTGTTGCGCCAGCAGCGGTTCGGTTTCGGCGGTTGTCGTTACGGAGGCAACCGCCGTCGTTGTGGCCTGCGGAGCTGTAGCAATGGCTGGCTTCGGTGCGGGTTTCTTCGCTGCGGTGGTTCTCGGCTTGGTGGTAGTGGTTTTCTTCTGGGCCGTAGTTACCGGTTTTTTCTGTACGGTCGCTATGGGCTTAGCGGCTGTTGTCGTCGTTTTGGGTTTGGCGGTTTGAGCCTCAGCCAACAGGCCGACTGCCAGCAGGCACATGGTAAAAAATGATGCTTTCATTCGATGTTCACTAAGTGATGTGTATCTGTTGTTACTGATGCTGCAAAATTATAGCGCTGAACATCGCATTGAAAGAGAAGAACTACGTGATTTTTGAGCGTAGTTTCACTGTAGCATTTCACGACACAAAAAAGGCAGCCCGCACAACGGGCTGCCTTTTTTGTGAATGATGAGTTATGAATGATGAACGATGAATGGCTAACGCGCGGATTCAAATGCGTTAGCCATTCATCGTTCATCATTCATAACTCATCCTTATTTTAAAACCGGTCTTCGTCGTCATCATCGTCGTCACCGAAGTTGGTGCCGGGGCTGAACATGCTGCCTAACAGGTCTTTAAACTGCTGACCGGTATCCATCGCCTTCTTGCCCACGAGCGAATATTCCGCCAGACCGTGCAACGCGAATTCCATCATAAACAGTTTCTCCTGCCGACTCAGCCGGGAGTGCAGCGAATCGACCACATCGTCCAGACCGTCGATGGCTTTCAGGCGGTTTTCGTAATCGCGCGTGGGCAGGTCGTTCAGGAAATCCATGATATTTCCATCGCCGAACCAGTCGGTTATCTTTTTGTAGGGATTACCGCCTTTCTGTTTTTTCGCCTTTTCGGGATTCGGGAAATAATTCAGAAACTGCGTTCGAATGGCTTTTCCGATCAGGTTTTGGGCCACGATCACCGGGCCTTCCACTTCACCTTCGTACACCAGCTCAACTTTTCCGCAAATCGCCGGAATAACGCCATACAGATCCGTAATCCGAACATACGTTTCCTTCTCGCCATTGAGCAACGCCCGGCGTTCGGCTGCCGACAGCAGGTTTTCAAAAGCCGCGATGGTCAACCGCGCCGAAACCCCACTTTTTGAGTCAACGTATTCACTGTCACGGGCTTCGAGAGCAATCTGTTCAATCAGATCGGCAACCAGGTCGTTGGTTTTTACCATGCCTTTTTGCTCGGTCTTGACAATGGCTTCCTGCTGCGTAATTTTCTTTCCAATTTCCAGCGACTTCGGATAGTGCGTCACAATCTGACTATCGATCCGGTCTTTCAAGGGCGTTACAATACTGCCCCGGTTGGTATAATCCTCCGGATTGGCCGTAAAAACAAACTGAATGTCAAGCGGTAAGCGTAATTTAAAACCGCGGATCTGAATATCACCTTCCTGCAAAATATTGAACAGCGACACCTGAATCCGGGCCTGCAAATCCGGTAATTCATTGATGACAAAAATGCCCCGGTGCGAACGGGGAATCAGCCCAAAGTGAATCGTCCGTTCATCCGAATACGGTAACTTCAAGGTAGCGGCTTTGATCGGATCGACATCGCCGATCAGGTCGGCAACGGACACATCGGGTGTGGCCAGTTTTTCGGTATAGCGATCATCGCGATGCAACCAGGCAACGGGAGTCGCATCGCCTTTTTCGGCAATAACGTCGTGCGCAAACCGGGAAAGTGGCATCAGCGGATCGTCATTCAGTTCGGAGCCTTCCACAACCGGAATGTATTCATCCAGCAAATTGACCATCAGCCGGGCAATCCGGGTTTTGGCCTGCCCGCGCAACCCCAGCAAATTGATGTGGTGCATCGACAGAATAGCCCGTTCAACATCCGGAATGACGGTGTCTTCGTAGCCCCAGATACCAGGAAAAACGGCCTCTTTCGCCTTAATTTTCTCAATTAAGTTGTCGCGAAGTTCTTGTTTAATGGATTTGGACTTGTAACCGGCAGCTTTCAGTTCGCCGAGGGTTTTTATTTTTACTAACTCTTTACTCTTCAGGGATGAATAGCTCATGAAATCGTTGTGTAGCGTCGGAAATGGTGGTTTTATTGAAGTAACGGGGATCGGCCGGAATTAGTTTTGCCGATCCCCGTTCCCGGTTATTTCATATTCTTCCGGCGGTTTCGCTGGAAATCTTCAAACATCATGTTTCCCAGTCCCTGCAAACCGCTGTAGTAAGCGCGGCCGTTGTTCACCTTCGTAAATTCATGAACAAACTGCTTCAGGTAGGGATCAGAGGCAATCATAAAGGTGGTAATCGGGATATCGAGCCGACGGCATTGGGCCGCCAGTGTCAGCGTTTTCGACACGATCTTGCGATCCAGACCAAAACTGTTTTTGTAATATTTGATACCTTCTTTCAAACAGGTCGGTTTTCCGTCGGTAATCATGAAAATCTGCTTGTTCTTGTTTTTCCGCCGACGCAGTAAATCCATCGCCAGTTCGAGCCCGGCCACGGTATTGGTGTGGTAGGGCCCCACTTCCAGATACGGCAAATCCTTCACCTGAATCTGCCAGGCGTCGTTGCCAAAAACAATGATGTCGAGGGTATCTTTGGGGTATTTCTGCTTGACCAGTTCGACCAGCGCCATACCGACTTTTTTGGCGGGCGTAATGCGGTCTTCGCCGTAAAGAATCATCGAGTGGCTGACGTCGATCATCAAAACCGTCGAAGTCTGGGTTTTCTGTTCTTTCTGAACCACCTCCAGATCACGCTCCATCAGCGTAAATTCATTGACGCCACTGTTAATCTGGGCGTTTCGGATGGATTCGGTCATGGAAATCTGTTCGAGTGAATCCCCAAACTGAAAGTCGCGCAGGTCACTGCTCAGTTCGTCGCCCACGCCCGTAAACGGCGTGTGGTGGTTGCCCCCGCTTTTCGAGCGTTTCAGTTTTCCAAAAATCTCCTCCAAAGCCGACTTGCGGATGGATTGTTCACTTTTGGCGGTCATGGCGAGCGTACCCTCTTCGTTCTGCTCGGTCAGGTAGCCTTTTTCTTTCATTTCATCGACGAAATTGCCAATGCCGTATTTGTCGTCGGTGAGCCCATAGCGCCGATCGAGGTCGTTCAGGTAGGCCAGCGCCTGTTCGACATTCCCCGAGGTCATCAGCAAGAGTTGCTGAAAAATATTGAGCAACTGGTCGAATTTGCTGCCTTCTTTTTTTTCGGGCGGAATATAATTAGAGAATTGGAAGCCTTTCATGGAATACGGTCGTTAGGTCAGCGGTTATCGTTGAAGAAAGAACAGCGCGTTCAGCGGATTTGTTCGCTTAGTGAAAATACGAATTTTCCGGTAATTCTCATACCCTCATTCATCCCCCGTTCCGGCGTACGTATCCAGTCGGATTGGCAGTTCTCTGTTTTTCGTTTCGATTTCTTTGCTGTACACAACCTGCTTTTTCCCTATATTTGCGCTCCTTTTCCCTTCATCATCAATACAGAATCCGAATTGTGGCGTTTCAGCCAGCGATTCACTTATTCAATAATTTCCCACTGTATGAACGTATTGAAATTTGGCGGAACGTCGGTAAAATCCGTTGAGAATATCAAAAAAGTCATTGCCATCATTCTGAACCACCGCCAGAACGGGGATACCCTCGGGGCCGTCGTGCTGTCGGCCATGAGCGGGGTGACCAACCAGTTGATTGAAATTGGCCGGATGGCAGCGGTCAACAATCCGGATTATCTGGAACTGATTCGGGGCATTGAAGACCGCCATTTCAACGTCATTAAGGGGTTAATTCCAATTAAGGAACAAAGCAAGGTGTTCGGCAAAGTCCGTGGTACGGTCAACGAACTCGAAGATTTACTGCGGGGTGTATCGCTGATTCGCGAGTTATCGGATCGGACGCTGGATCTGGTGATGAGCTTCGGTGAACGGCTTTCGTGCCTCGTCATCAGCGAGTGTCTGAAAAGCAAAGGCGTTCCGGCCCGGTTTTGCGACGCCCGTGAACTCATCAAAACCGACGCCCAGTTTAGTATGGCAACGGTCGACGAATCGATGACGAACCAGTTGATCCGGGATTATTTTGCCACCATTGGAACGGATTTGCCCATTGTGACGGGATTCATTGGTTCGACGGCCAACAACGAAACGACGACGCTGGGCCGGGGTGGTTCCGACTACACGGCGTCGATTCTGGGGGCGGCTTTGAACACCGACTTCATCGATATCTGGACCGACGTCGACGGGATGATGACCGCCGACCCGCGCAAAGTGCCCAACGCCTTCAATATTCCGACGATCACCTACGCGGAAGCGATGGAGTTGAGCCATTTTGGGGCCAAGGTCATTTATCCGCCCACACTGCAACCGGCTTTTGCCAAAAATATTCCGATTCGCATTCTGAATACGTTCAATGCGAGTCACGAAGGCACCGTAATTAGCCGGACCGCCGACCGGCGCGATTTTACCATTACCGGTATTTCGTCGATCGACGATATTGTGCTGGTCAACATTCAGGGCAGCGGGATGATTGGTGTGGCCGGGGTTTCGGCCAAGCTGTTCAGCACGCTGGCGCATTACAAAATCAGCGTCATTCTGATTTCCCAGGCTTCGTCGGAACATTCGATCTGTTTTGCCATCGAACCCCGCAACGCCGAACGCGTCCGCGACATTCTGGAAGCGGAATTTGCGACCGAAATTGCCCACGGACATGTCGACAACATCAGCATCGAAAAAGACCTTTCGATCATTGCCACCGTGGGCGAAGGCATGAAAAAGAGTTCGGGCATCGCCGGGAAGCTCTTTTCGGTGCTGGGTAAAAACGGGGTCAACATTATCGCCATCGCGCAGGGTTCGTCGGAGATCAACATTTCGGTGGTAATCAACAAAAACAACCTTTCGAAAGCGCTCAATGCGATGCACAACGTATTTTTCCAGTCCGAAGCCCGGATTCTCAACCTGTATCTGGTTGGGGCGGGCCTGATTGGCCGAACGCTACTGCAACAAATCGAATCGCAATACGAGTTTCTGCGCACCGAAAAGCTCCTGCGCATTTGCCTGGTCGGAGTGTCGAACACCAAGAAAATGCTGCTCGACCCCAAAGGAATCGATCTCACCAACTGGAAAGAACGGCTGACGACTGAAGGCGTAACGACGTCATTACCCGCTTTCGTTGAAAAATTAAAAGATTACAACCTGCCCAACAGTGTGTTTATCGACTGTACGGCCGACAAAGACATCCCGTTGTTTTATGAACCGCTACTCAACGCCAACGTGTCGATTGTCACCCCGAACAAGGTGGCAAATTCCGGCTCGTATGCCGAATACAAACGGTTACAGCGGGCGACGGTCCGGCGAGGGGTCAAGTTTTTGTACGAAACCAACGTCGGCGCGGGTCTGCCCATCATCAACACCTTGCAGGGTCTGATGACGTCCGGGGACCGGTTTCTGAAAATTGAAGCCATTTTATCGGGCACATTATCCTATATTTTCAACAACTTCAAACCCGGCGTTTCCTTTGCCACTATTGTGAAGGAAGCCAAGGAAAAAGGGTTCACCGAGCCCGACCCGCGCGAAGACCTGAGTGGCATGGATGTCGCCCGAAAAATCCTGATTCTGGCCCGTGAAGCCGGTTTCGAGCTGGAGCCGTCCGACGTCACCATCCACAATCTCCTGCCCGAAAGCTGCATCAAAGCCCCCGGTATTCCGGCCTTTTTCGAGGAATTGGACCGTAACCATGCGTATTTTGAAAACCTGCTTCAGGGGGCCGAAGAGCGCAACGAAAAATTACGGTATATCGCCACGTTTGAAAACGGGAAAGTGACCATTGAACTGCGGTCGGTCGGTTTCGACCATCCTTTTTATTCGCTTTCGGGTGCCGACAACATCATTTCGTTTACAACGGAGCGGTATAAAGAGCGGCCGCTGGTGATTAAAGGTCCCGGCGCGGGTGCCGAAGTGACGGCAACGGGCGTATTTGCCGATGTGGTCAGTATTGGGAGTTATCTGGCGTGAACTAAATAACCCACCCATTTTGTATAGTTAGACAAAAGAATGGTATTGCCACTGCAATAACTTACATCCTGTGGATTCAATAAAAGTATTTGCCCCTGCCACCGTCGCGAATGTTGCCTGCGGTTTTGACATATTCGGTTTTGCCGTCGATAGTCCCGGCGACGAGATCATTGTCCGTAAAAGTGACCTGCCGGGCGTCCGGATCAAAGCCATCGTTGGTGATGAAGGCCGGCTGCCCAAACAGGCCGAACGCAATACCGCCGGTATTGCCATTCAGACGTACCTGAAACACATCGAATCCGACCAGGGACTTGAGTTGATTCTGCACAAAAAAATGCCGCTCGGCAGCGGTTTGGGTTCCAGCGCGGCCAGTGCCGTTGCGGGCGTATTTGCCATCAACGAACTGCTGGGCCGCCCGCTCAAACAGATCGACCTGCTTCCTTTTGCGATGGAAGGCGAACGGCTCGCCTGTGGCTCGGCCCACGCCGACAATGTGGCACCTTCGCTGATGGGCGGTTTTGTGGTCATCCGGAGCTATAACCCGCTGGATATCATCACCATCAGTACACCCGCCCAGCTTTTTGCGACCATCGTTCACCCGGAAATCGAAGTCAACACGAAAGACGCCCGGCACATTCTGAAAAATGAAGTGTCGATGAAAAACACCATCATCCAGATGGGCAACGTTGCCGGACTGATTGCGGGATTGATGAAACCCGATTATGACCTCATCGGACGTTCCATGGTCGATGTGATTATTGAACCGATCCGCGCCATTCTCATCCCCGAATTCAGCGAGGTGAAACAGGCCGCCCTCGAAGCGGGAGCCCTCGGCTGCAGCATTTCCGGCTCCGGCCCTTCTATGTTTGCCCTGAGTCGTGATCAACCGACCGCTCTCCGGGTTGGCAACAGCATGCAGGCGGCTTTCCAGGCCGTCGGCATTGGCAGTGAACTTTACGTCTCCGGTATCAATCAGGAAGGTCCGCGGGTACTTGGCTAACTCAAAATGTGGAATAATTTTTGCATATACAACTAAACAAGCATGATAAGCTGTGCAAGCAAGTATTGCAGGCTAAATTGAAGCGAATCGTGCCTCGTTACGGTGCTCAACTCATATGAAACGTCGAAATCTTTTTTCAATGCGATATGATAAGAGCACTACTCCTGTGCGTTTTCTTTCCAATTTGGGTATTCAGTCAGCCCGTTATTGAAACCAGGCCCAGTCGATTCTTTGCCGAAATTGGCGGTTTTTATGCCCCGTCGAAGCAAACTCCATTCTGGCTGCGCACCAATCAATACGGCATCGTGCCCAACACCCTGCCCACCGCGACTCTGCGGGCGGGTGTTCGCCAGGATTACCGCTTTTATCCGCTCACGGACTTCACATCGCCCCGACGACGGGATCGGTTTGGCTTTGGGTACGGTTTTGAAGGCGTTTCGAACTGGGGTGCCAAGGCAAAACAAACCATACTAATCCCGGAAGCTTACGTTAAAATTCGCACCGGCGTGTTTGAAATCATGGCGGGACGACGACGCGAAATCGTCGGTTTAGTCGATTCGACGCTTAGTTCCGGCTCCTACAGCTGGTCGGGAAATGCGTTGCCCTTACCCAAAATACAGATTAGTCTGCCTGACTATACGCCCATCGGCTTTACGAAGGGCCTGCTTTCTTTTCGGGGTTCTTTAGCCCACGGCTGGTTTGGAAGCCAACGACGCGTCCAGCATTATTTTCTACACCAGAAATCGTTGTATGCACGCCTGGGAAAACCCCGCTGGCCCGTAAAGTTCTACGCCGGTTTTAATCATCAGGCACAATGGGGCGGTGTAACCGATCAACTGTCGGAATCCATTATCAAAAACGGCCACTTCCCCGCCAGTTTTCAGGACTACCTTTTCGTCACGCTGGGGAATAGCCTGGGCCGCCTGACCGGTCTCGACACCACCCGATATAGTCAGTTTGACCGGGAAAACCGGGTCGGTAATCACCTGGGAACCATAGACATAGGCATGGAATTTAGCTCCCGGCAATTCTCCGTTTTACTATACCACCAAAGCATCTACGAAGATGGGTCACTGTATTACCTCACCAACATCGAAGATGGGCTAACGGGGCTACGGTTTCGGAATTTGCAACCCGCCACGTCCGGTTTCCGGATCACCGGCGCGGTGGTGGAGCTTTTATACACGAAAAGTCAGGGGGGCGGTGTATTTTCGGATGGTAATAAATTTCGCGGCAAGGATAATTACTTCAACCATACCCAGTATCAGGACGGCTGGTCCTACTTTGGTCGAACCATCGGAACGCCTTTCATCACGCCCGTTACCGACACCCGCCCCGGTCTGTCCCAATACGGTTTTTTCAGTAACAACCGGGTTCGGGTGTATCATGCCGGTATTCAGGGTAATTTTGCCAGAAATTGTCTGTTCCAGTTTAAATTCTCCTACAGCGAAAATTATGGCACTTACGATGCTCCGTTCCCGGAAAAAATCCGGCAAATTTCAGCGGGGATGACCCTCGAATTACCCCTGAACCAGCACGGGCTGCTGTTCAATTTCTCGGCGGCTGCCGACCAGGGCGATTTATTCCAAAACAGCAGTGGCGTATACGCCGGTATTCGAAAAACCTGGGATTATTACAAATACCGGATTCGGAAGTAGGCTACGGTTTTCGATATACGGTTTACAGGTGTTGAGGTGCTACCTGAACGCGCAAAGGGCCTCAGTTACAACCCGAAACCGGGCCTAGTCTTCGGGAAAAGGAATGAATATAAATCCCGCAAAGTCACCTTCGATTACGAACAGGCAACAATATTCATCGGGGTTCTTGTAACTTTCCCTGAACAAGTCAACCGACTCTTCCGCAACGAGCTTGCGCTGAACGAATTCGTCCAGCAGGGAGGCCCGGTAGGTCCACGCATTCCCGGCCAGTTCGTTGGGGCCGAGCAGCAATTGGCCAATATCGACCGCCCGTCGGGAAGCCACAAATATCGGATTTTCGGTAAAACCGCGCTTCCGGATCACGTACGATGCTTCACGCAGGGTGTCCGACACTTTCACAAAATCAGTCGAAACCGCACTCATCAGTTTGCGGTTTACATCTGGCGAATTGGCGTCGTCAAGCAGAATATTTTCGTTACTGTTGTTGATCATTTTTTTTTCGGTATACGGTTTTCAGTATACGGTATTCGGTTGGCTGACGCATGCATGAAAGAATGCGTCAGCCAACCGAATACCGTATACTGAAAACCGAAAACGTTAAATTTAAATTCTGGCGGCTAACAAAAGGCTCAGGTCTTTAAACCGCATATTGAATTTTTTGGCAATGTAGGCGTTGGTTAACAGGCCGTTATGACTGTAAACACCTTTCATAAACCACCGGTTCGCAAACATCATTTCTTCGATTCCGCCGATGGTTCCTGTCTGTAACAAGAAGGGCAGAAAAATGTTGCTCAACGCCAGACTCGCCGTGTGGGCGACCCGCGAAGCAATGTTTGGAACGCAGTAATGGATCACATTCTGAAATTTATACGTCGGTGCCTTGTGGGTCGTCATCCGGGACGTTTCAAAATTACCGCCCTGATCGATAGACACGTCAATAATAACCGCATCCAGTTTCATGTGCGAAACCATTTCCTGCGTAACCACAATCGGGCTTAAACCGTCTTCGGCGCGCATGGCTCCAATCACCACGTCAGCCCGCTGAATGGCTTCCGACAGGGTGTCGGTTTCAATAATCGACGTATAGATATGTTGCCCAATGGCGTATTTCAGCCGTTGCAGCTTGTAAATGTGTTTATCAAAAATCTTGATTTCGGCACCCAGTCCCAAAGCCGTCCGGGCGGCATATTCTGCCACCGTTCCGGCCCCCAGAATCACCACTTTGGTGGGGGGAACGCCCGTAATACCGCCCAGAATGACACCCCGGCCGCTGTTGGCACTGCTGAGGTATTCACCGGCAATCAGCATCACCGTGCTGCCCGCGATTTCGCTCATCGCCCGGATCACCGGCATTCCGCCGACTTTGTCCTCGATGTATTCATAGCCGAGTGCGGTGATTTTTTTACTATTCAGCCGTTCAAAGTATTTTTTTTCGTGATTGGGCAGATTGACGGCCGAAATGAGGGTGCTTCCGGTTTTGATGTAGTCGAACTCCTGGTCAACAAGCGGCTCCACTTTCAGAATCAGGTTCGCATCGTACACTTCTTTGGGCGAAGGCGCAATGCGGGCTCCGGCTTCGCTGTAGTCGTTATCCGAAAACTTGGCGCCCTCACCGGCACCTTTTTCCACCAGTACTTCGTGGCCGTGCCGCACCAGAATGTTGACCGCTTCGGGCGTCAGGGCAATCCGGTTTTCCTGCAATGAAACCTCTTTGGGCATCCCAATCATGAGACTGCCATTGTGCTTTTTAACAGCGGCAGGAGCTTCCTGCGGATAAAGTGCCGTTTGCTTTGCTAGTTCTTCAAACCCAGTCACTATAAACGGGATTTATGAATTACGAATGGCGAATTTTAAAACCTTCGCCGGGTCGGTTTTCTGCCCAGCCCCCGCGACGATTGTGTACTCCATCATTCTTAATCCGTCATTTTATCAATTGGTTTCCAGTATTCGTTCGCCGTCTTCAACCCGCAGGTGAATAGTCCAGGCATCGGGCGGCAATAATCCGGCAATTCGTTCGGGCCATTCAATCAAACAGCGTTCTCCCGAATCAATGTACTCCTCCAAACCGCTATCCAGCGCTTCTTCTTCGTTGCGAAGCCGGTAACAATCAAAATGGTAGACCGGTTCACCCGAATTTGTAACATACTCATTTACAATGGAAAATGTCGGGCTTTGAACCGTATTTACAACGCCCAGCCGCTGGCAGACGGCTTTGATGAGGGTGGTTTTCCCCGCTCCCATCTCCCCGTCGAACAACCAGACGGAATACCTGCTTCCGGCATCAATCAAATGTCCGGCAACGGTATCCAATTCAGCAAGGCTTCGAAAGCGTAAGGTCATTCTGTCCATTCATTCCAATTCCAAAGATAACACTTTTCTTTGTCTCCGACAGGCTGTTACCGACAGTTGACCTTCTGGCTAAAATTAGTCATCTTCGGCCCTCAACTCTTGATTCTAACTTTCTATGTCTCGTACCCTTCAGGTTGGATTAATCGGTTTCGGACTTTCGGGCCGGTATTTCCACGCACCTTTCCTAACCGTTAATCCGCATTTTAAAATAGCGAAAGTGGTTGAACGTCACCGCAATGAAGCCGAAGCGTTCGACCCAACCATTAAAACCGTTCGCAGTCACGAGGATTTGCTGACCGACCCGGCCATTGACCTCATCATTGTCGGCTCGCCCAACGATACCCATTTTCCGTACGCCAAAGCCGCTCTCGAAGCCGGGAAACACGTCCTGATCGAAAAGCCGTTTGCTACTACTCTCGAGCAGGCCCGTGACTTGCTGGAACTGGCGCAACAGAAAGGGCTAGTGGCCATACCGTATCAGAACCGGCGCTATGACGCTGATTTCCTGACCATTCAGCAGCTTTTGCAGGAAGGCCCGCTGGGCGATGTCGTTGAATACGAATGCCGGTACGACCGCTACCGGCCCGCGATTCTGGATAGCTGGAAAGAAAAAGATCCCGCCGGCGGAGGCAACCTCTTTAACCTGGGTCCGCACCTGATCGACCAGGCCATTGCGCTTTTTGGCCTCCCGGAAGCCGTTTCGGCGGATGTTCGCATCGTTCGGGAAGGCGGAATTCTGGATGATTATTTCGACGTGAAGTTATTTTATGCCGATAAACGCGTCATTCTGAAATCGTCGATGCTCGCCGTCGACAACAGCTTGCGGTATATCATTCACGGCACCAAAGGTTCGTTTATCAAACACGGACTGGACATTCAGGAAGAAACCCAGCGCAAAAATATTCTGCCCAATACGCCGGATTGGGGTGCCGAACCCGAAACGCAATATGGAACGCTGACCACCACCGAAGGACGCGCTACCTTCCCGAGCCTGCCGGGGAATTACCACCGTTTTTACGATAATTTATACCGGGCCATTGTCGGTGAAATCCCGCAGGAGGTAACACCCGAACAGACTCTGGCCGTTATTAAGATTATCGAACTGGCCGGAGAAAGCAGCAAAACGAAAAAAGTACTGGAGTTTTAATAGAGAGTAAAGAGAAGCGACAAGAGAATAGAGACTGAGCTACCCCTTCAAGGAACTCGTCTTTATTCTCTTGTCGCTTCTCTTTACTCTAAAAAATCAATACCCCGGATTCTGCTTCAGCGTTGGCTGACCGTTTTTCTGGCTATTGAGAATTTCCTGCAACGGAATCGGGAAGTATTCGTGCTTGCCTTTGATGAACGTCACCCCATTCAGGTACGACCGTTTTTTGGCTTCCGCCGGGTAATAGGCATTCAACACCTGATCGGCGATGCCCCAGCGAACCAGATCGAACCGGCGGTGGCCTTCCATGCCAAACTCCAGACGCTCCTCAAACTGGACGGCTTTGCGGGCGACGGCTTTATCGGTCCAGGCCGAGGTGTATTCCTTGATCACGTAATTGGCCGCCGGTTTTCCGTCGGCACCCTTCACAAACCCATCCGGATTGGCCGCCCGACGGCGGATCTGGTTGACGTAATCCCGGGCTTTTTCCAGACTACCCACCTCAACTTCCGCTTCTGCCAGCCACAACAGAACGTGTGAATACCGAATCATGCGGTAGTTATTGGCGTTCAGACGGGGGTTGCTCGCGAAGGTGTTCGTTCCCACATCGGAACGGTACATCACGTGCTTTTTAGGCGAGTAGGGACCGCCATACGCCTGATCGCGAACGTATAATTTGCCGGGATGGACGCCCCAATCCAGAAATGGAATGCCCCGGCGACCCACCGTATGATCCAGGCGCGGATCAACGGTACCTTCATAAGGCGTAAATGGCGCCGTCGATTCGATGCCCTGGTCGCTTTTGATGTCTTCCTTATTGAAGTCATCCGGCAGCGGCAAACCGTTGGCGTCCGTTTTGAAAGCATTCACTAAATTCTGGGAAGGCTGAAAGAAACCGCAACAGGTCGTCACCCCACCGCCACCGTACGGATAATTCAACGTCGCTCCGATGTTGCCATTTTCACCGCCCGATGCCCCATCGTTCACCGAGTGTTCGATTTCGAAAATAGATTCGGCATTGTTGTTGGTCACGGCGCGGAAGTTGTCGTGGTACAACGGCATCAATTTGTACTGACCGCTGGCGACAATCGCATCGAGCAAGGTTTTGGCTTCGGCGTATTTTTTCTGGAACAGGTACGCTTTCGCTAATGTAGCGGCAGCGGCCCATTTGGTAACCCGGCCTTTTTGCGTCTGCGTGGGGGGCAGTACGTCGTAAGCGGCTTGTAAATCCGCATTGATTTTGGGCCAGATGTCCTCGCTATTCGGCACTTTGGTACTTTCCAGATCGCTCGGGCTATACGTTTTATCGTCGATGTAGGGCACCATATTGAACATCTTCTTGAGTTCGAAATGGTAATGACCCCGCAAAAACCGCGATTCGGCAATGATTTGCTTGCTTTCGGCCTCCGTCAGGTCTTTGGCCATCGGCAAATTCTGCAATACATCGTTGGCCCGGGCAATTCCGTCGTACATGCCCCGCCACTTGCCGCGGAAATAAATGTTATCCGACTGAATATTGCCCTGTTCGATCAACGAAATGGGGGGCTGGTCACCGGCAATCGTTCCTTTGTAGGCGTCGTCGGAAGCAACACTGCCATACACCCAGTTGTCGCCCGAGGATTGGTACGAGCGGTAGGCTCCTTCGGCCGTTGCCCAGCCGTCGAGGAGTGAATACGCACCAATCAGCAAGGCATTGATACCGGCTTTATTTTGCAGAACCGTATTGGAAAGGGCGGCTTTGGGCTGCACTTCCAGAAATTTGTCGGAGCAGGATGTTGCCATCATGCAGCAGACGATGAACAGAAATATGGTTATTTTTTTCATGATTTTTTGTCTCTTTCTTGCTTAAAAGCTCAGGTTCAAGCCCAACAACAGGGTTTTGGCAACGGGATAGGACCCTCCATCGACACCAATCTGGCGGTCGTTACCAGCCGTATAGTTCCGAAGATTGATTTCCGGATCCATGCCCGAATACTTCGTGATCGTTGCCAGGTTCTGACCCTGTACATACACCGACGCCTGACCCAGCCCTAATTTCGACAGCAGTTTGGTGGGCAGTGTATACGTCAGCTGGATGTTTTTGAAGCGGAAATACGACCCTGATTCCAGGTAATAAGTCGACGGCAGGATACTGACCTGGTCGCTCGACCGCAACTGGGGCAGAATGGCGTCGGTTTTGCCCGGCCGCCAGGATTCATACAACATCCGGGTGCTGCGGTTTCCGGCAAACGTTGGGAAGTCGGTCCAGTATTTGACGTAATTGAAGATGTCGTTCCCCTGAACGCCCTGGCCGAAAACCGTCAGACCGAAATTTTTGTAATTCAGGTTCAGGTTCACCCCATAGTTGAATTTCGGGTGCGGATTACCAATGATGCTCAGATCGCCGGAATCCACCTTGCCATCGCCGTTGACATCCTTGAAACTAAACCGCCCCGCCCGGTTTTCAGTGGCCGCATTGCCAAACTGGACGGGATGCTTGGCAGCCTCTTCGTCGCTTTGGAAAATACCTTCGATCGTGTAGCCGAAGAAGGAAGAAATCGGGTAGCCCTGCTGGGTAACGACAAAGTTCTGAATCCGCTCATCGTTGATCCCAAAATACTGCGTTTTGGGATCGCCGGTGGTTTTGATCACTTCGTTGCGATACGTTCCGACGTTTAAGCCCACATTATACGTCAGGCCCGTGGCAATTTTGCCGTTATAGTTCAGCATCAGGTCAACACCCCGGTTCCGCATTTCACCGATGTTCTGAAATGGTGCCGTCGCCACGCCCTGCGTCAGCGGAATCTGAACCGGGAAAAGCATGTCAGAAGTTGTGCGCGTATACCAGTCAAAACCGACACTCAACCGGTTTTTCAGCAGCGTGGCATCCAGACCGATGTTGGTGCTGGTGGTGGTTTCCCACTTCGCATTGGCGTTCCCGAACTGGGTCAGTTCATACCCCGGAACGGCGGACGTACGCGTGCCGTTGATGTCGTAAAACGACGTGATCGGGTTGGTGCTGAACTGGGTGTAGGGGTTGTAGTTCCCAATTTCCTGGTTCCCGGTTTGTCCCCAGCCAATCCGCAGTTTCAAGTCGTCAATCCAGGTCATCGATTTCATGAACGACTCCTGCGAGATCCGCCAGCCCGCGCTCACCGCCGGGAAGTAGGCCACCCGGAAATCTTTGGCAAACCGGGAAGACCGGTCGCGACGGAGGGTAACATCGAGCAGGTATTTATCGCCCAGCGCATAGTTGGCTTTCGCAAATTCGGAAGCCAGCCGCCAGTTCGACGCCCCGCCGTTGTTGGTTTGAACCCCCGTACCGGCACTGAGGTAGCGGTTTTCGATGTCATCGACCGCAAAATTGGTCCGGCTGGCGTCAAAAAATTCGTAGTAATTCTTGATCGACTCCGTCCCTACAATGAAGTTCAGCCGGTGTTTGTCACCAAGCATAACATTGTATGTCAGCGTATTATACCACGTCCAGGTCCATTCGTAGCTGTTGTT
Organism: Larkinella knui; assembly: GCF_003858645.1. GTDB lineage: Bacteria > Bacteroidota > Bacteroidia > Cytophagales > Spirosomataceae > Larkinella > Larkinella knui. The sequence continues at coordinate 767,900 of NZ_RQJP01000003.1, forward strand.
GGTTTGCAGGCTGTTCGATCCACGGGATTCGGGCGATTCAATGTCGCGCAGCGTATAGTTTTTGAAGTTATACAGGTTGTAGTCGATCCCGAAACTGGTGCGCGCCGTCAGATTTTTCAGCAGATCGACTTCGGCGTAGGCGTTTCCAAACAACCGGACTTCTTTCTGAATATTATCCTTGTTGCGCCACAAATCGGCCACCGGATTCCGGGCATTGTCGAGGTCGCCCCCGCGCGCTCCGGCATAATAACCGGCCACGTCGAATACCGGAATGATCGGCTGAATCCGGAAGGCAAACGAGATCGGGTTGCTTTCGTTGCTGTTTCCGTTGGGCTGCCCCAGCCGTTCGCCATACGCCACCTGAAAGTTCTGTCCAACCCGGACCTTTTTCGTTACGTTAAACTCCGTATTGGCCCGCAGCGAATACCGCTTGTAACCGGTATACTTCATAATCCCTTCCTGGTTGAAGTAATTCAGCGACATGGCATACCGGCCCGATTCCGTTCCGCCCGAAACCCCCAGCTGGTGGTTTTGAATCGGTGCCGGATTAAAAATCTCGTCGAGCCAGTTGGTTCCGGTCTTATTTGCCTTGGTAATCAACCACTTGGTTTTGTTAAAGTCCGGGCTGTCGATGTTGTTGGAGTAGTTGATGTAGTTTCCGTTGGCGTCCTGAGCCACCCGCGGGTCACTGGCAGAAGCCGCGCTCGGGAAAACATAGTCCGGAATCACGGGCGTCGGGCCGTTGCCAAACTGCGAGTGCGTCGGGTTGCCATTGGCTCCTACCGCACCGGAGTTTTTCCGGGACTCCCAAACCAGTTGAGCGTATTGATCCGTATTGAGCAAATCCAGAAACTTACCGGGACGTTGCGTACCATAGTATACGTCGTACGTAAATTTCGGTTTTCCGATCTTTCCTTTCTTGGTCGTGATGATCACCACCCCGTTCCCGGCGCGTGACCCATAAATGGAAGCCGCCGACGCATCTTTCAAGACCTGGATGGTTTCGATGTCGTTCAGGTTCAGCGTATTCAGGTTGCCTTTGGTGGGCGTTCCGTCGATGACGTAAAGCGGGGAGTTGTCGTTGATGGTACCAAAACCCCGAATCCGAACCATAACGCCACCACCCGGCGAGTTTTCATTGCCGACCTGCACCCCGGCCACGCGGCCCTGCAGTGCCTGTCCAACGTTAGTGGCCGGTACGGAAAGCAGTTGCTTGGCATCCACCGTCGCCACCGCCCCCGTGATATCCTTCTTCGACTGGGTACCGTACCCCGTCACAATCACTTCCGAGAGGGTTTTGATGTCGGCCTGAAGGGTAACGGTAATGTCGGACCGGTTCCCGATCGAAACCTCCTGCCCGGCGAAGCCGATGGCCGAAACGGTCAATACATCACGTCCTGTGGGTACATTGAGCGTAAACCGCCCGTTGGCGTCGGTAGCTGCTCCGATGGTTGTTCCTTTAATAACGACGTTGGCACCCGGAAGGGGATTGCTGTCGTTGCCATCCGTGATGAGGCCGGTTATTTTGCGATCCTGCGCCCAGGCAGCAATCGTCAGCAACCACGCCAAAGCCACCGTTGCGCATGAGCGCAACGGCCTTAGGTAATTGTATCTCATAGAAATGGTAGTTGGTTTGTAAAAAAGGATGATTGAATTGTACGTATTCCCGCGCGAGGTTACGAAAATAAGCTTTTTTCTTTCTAAAAGTCAACCACTTGACAGCCACCCCAGGCGTTTTTTGATAAACTCTTCAGGAGTAAATATAAAAAAACCGAGACAATGTCTCGGTTTTATACCTTAAACGGCTGTTATATAGCACTTTAACGAGTTATTTCAAATTCAAATCGGTCATTACCGTCTGCACTTTTTGTTTCAACTGCTCATAAACAGCATCAAAATCTTCCTTCCGGGCCAGTGGTTCGTTCACGCCAACGTAAAATTTAATCTTCGGTTCGGTACCTGACGGACGGGCCGAAACCTTCGTTCCATCGGCCGTAAAGAACTGCAACACGTTCGACGACTCGATGCCCATTTTCCCGGCTTCAATAGCGGTTTTTTCACCGGTAGTCAAATCGGTACGCTCCAGACTGGCGTAATCGTCGACGCGCAAAACCGGTGATCCGGCGATTTGTTTGGGCGGGTTAGCCCGGAAATCGGCCATCATCTGCTGGATTTCCTCAGCCCCGGATTTGCCTTTTTTGGTCAGTGAAATCAGTCCTTCATAATAGAAGCCGAACTTCTGGTACATTTCCATCAGCAGGTCGAACAGACTCAGCCCTTTGTCTTTGGCGTAGGCCGTCAACTCGGCGATCATGGCGCAGGACGCAATGGCATCCTTGTCGCGAACAAAATCGCCGATCAGATAGCCGTAACTTTCTTCACCCCCACCGATAAACTGCTGCTGGCCTTCGAGTTCGCGGATAATCTGGGCGATGTACTTAAAACCGGTCAGCGTATTGTAACAGAAAACGCCGTATTCCGCGCACATCTTGTCGATGAGGTCGGTCGTTACGATGGTTTTGGCCACAAACTCTTTGCCGGTCAGTTTGCCGTTGTCTTTCCAGGCCTGCAATAGATAATAAATGATCAGGCTGGCCATCTGGTTGCCGTTCAGCAACTCGAACTCGCCGTGGTGATTGCGGGCCCCCGAACCAACGCGGTCGGCATCGGGGTCGGTGGCCATAATCAAATCCGCATTGATGGCTTCGGCCTTTTCCAGCGCCAGCCGCATGGCATCGCGCTCTTCCGGGTTCGGCGATTTCACCGTCGGAAAATCGCCATCCGGTTTGGCCTGCTCCTCCACAATGTTCACATTGGTGAAGCCCAGGGCCTCCAAAACGCGCGGAACAAGCGTAATACCGGTGCCGTGGATGGGCGTGTAAACAATATTGAGGTCCTTTTGCCGCGCGATGACCTCCGGATTGATGGAATTCGACTTGATCCGTTCGACGTACACGCTGTCGATTTCTTCGTCGATCAGGTGAATTCGTTCGGGCACACCCTCGAATTTCACGTCGTCGATCGACGTAATTTTATTGACTTCGGTAATGATGTTTTTATCGTGGGGGGCCACCACCTGCCCGCCGTCGTTCCAGTACGCTTTATAGCCGTTGTATTCCGGCGGGTTGTGCGAAGCCGTCACGACAATACCGCTCTGACAGCCCAGTTGACGAATGGCGAACGACAATTCGGGCGTCGGGCGCAGGGAGCTGAACAGGTAGACTTCCATGCCGTTGGCCGAGAAAATATCGGCGACAATCCGGGCGAACTCCGGGCTCATCCGGCGACTATCGTGCGCAATGGCGACCTTGATGGCCTGGTCCGGAAAAGCCGCATTCAGGTAATTGGCCAGGCCCTGCGTGGCCGCGCCAACGGTATAGCGGTTCATCCGGTTGGAGCCGACGCCAATTACACCCCGCAAACCGCCGGTACCAAATTCCAGGTTTTTATAAAATGAGTCGATGAGTTCGGTCGATTCGCCGTTGTCCAGCAAGGTGCGGATGGCGGCTTTCGTATCAGAGTCATAATTGCCGTTGAGCCAATGGTCGATGGTTGCCTGGGTGGCAGAATCAATTGCAGTTGTCATAAGGGATGAGTGTTAGAATCGGCCGCCAATTTACAGTTCTAAATGAAGGCGTCAAATCGTTTTGGTAAAAGGTTTTTAAACGATAAAAAAGTGGATAATACGATCACAAAATCAATACCGGCAGCCAAAACACGCCGTCGCCGATCCACCGGTAGCGTTCGTTGATTAAAAACCGGTTCGGGTACCGCTGAATGATATACAGAACCGCGCTCATCATGCCTTCGATGATGGCCGCCCGCTGGGCAAACCGGTCGTCGGCCATGAAGAAAATCACCAGCGCCAACACCGTAATGACCACCGTCAATGTCCGCAGGATGACGTCGCTCCGGTCGAATCCCCAGATGGTCGCCAGCGAATACGAGTTGTCTGGAAATTCGTAGGTTTCCATGACTGAAAACAGCAGCAGATTCTGAAAAACGATCAGCAGAAACAAAACCGCCAGCCCGATTTCGGACCAGCCCAGGGTCGGCTTCTGCACCCACGAACTCCCCCAGACGCCCACGGTATACAGCAACGTCACCACAGGTTCTTTCCACGCCAGTTTGGCATTTGAAGCGGGCAGACGCGAAACGCCCCAAACGTAAGCCGCCGAAATCAGCGCCAGACCCGCGCCAAACCACAAAACGCTCCGGGGTAACCAGAATAAAAGAATAACTGCCATGACGACCAGGCCGGCCAAAACACGCATCAGCAGGTGCTGGTTTTCGGCGTGAAAACGGTGACGGAGCGTCAATACCGCATTGGAATTCAGATTTTTGCGAACATCGTATAAGCGGTCAGCCGCATAAATAACAAACACGCAAATCGCTAGCAAAACCGTTGTTGCCCAGCCAACCGGCCGGTGGCCATCCGGCAAACGGGCCACCATGATGTGGGAAATAACCGCTCCGGCGACCACATCGAGACTGAGGTAGTGCGCTTTTTGCAGCAGGTTTTTAATCGAGTAATAAAACTTCATAGGAAGGCTTCTGTTCCATCCGTAAACGAACAGAAAAATGAATGGTTAAGAAAATGGGAGTCGGGCGGGGCGTCGTTCGAGGATGGTTACCGGTTCGCCAACCCGCAGTAGTCCCGGCGTTTCGGCCAGAACGTTCTGGCCAAACAGGATCTTGTTGTCCAGCCTGCGGTAGGTTGCCAGGGCTTTAAGCGGCTCTTTTCCTTTCCGGCTCGTTTCCGGGTCGATGGTCGTCAGAACGCAGCGGGCACACGGTTTTACGCCATAAAACGATAGGTCACCAATTTTGAAACGATACCAGGTGTCTTCATCGTGCGGCAAAACGCCTTCTACCACCAGATTCGGGCGAAAACGGCTCATTTCCAGCGGTTTTTCCGCCCGCCGGTTCAGTTCGTCCAGCGAATCCGTACTGATCACCAGATACGGGTAGCCATCGGCAAAGCTGACCACATCGCCGGGCTGGGCATACGCAGGATCGACCGGGCGAAGTGAGGTTTCGGGCATATACACCAACCGGCACGGAAAGCCCAGCAGCCGGCTAAACCAGTCGTCGGCTTGCTGACTAACGACCCGTGAATCAACCGCCTGATTTTCCCACACATACGCCGTCAGTTGTTCTTCCGTCGTTTCTTCAAGCGGTATTTCCAGTACATCATCCGGACGATGGCGGTGATAAACCCGCAACTGCCGGTCGGTCAGTGCCACCTCGACCAGCGCCATGACGGTATTCTCCCGCTGGGTTAGAAACGTTCCGTCGGGTTTCACGAGCATCCACCGCCGGTCGTAGCGAAAGCCTTTCCGCTCAACCACCGCTTCGGAAAGGGAAATACCGCCCAGCGATTTGATGGGATAAATCCGGATTTCTTTTAAAACAGGTGTGTTCATGCGTCAAAGGTAAGGCGGTGTTCGATGGGTACCAAAACCGTTTTACCAGCGCGGCAGCGGGCTCACCTCCTGCGAGGTAAATTCGCCTTTCAAATACTTGAAATGGGCCGCCATCGCAATCATAGCCGCATTGTCGGTGCAGTATTCGAACTTCGGAATATACACCTTCCAGCCCTCCTGGCGTCCCATTTCAGCCAGGGCCGACCGCAACCCGGAATTGGCCGAAACCCCGCCCGCCAGCGCAATTTCCCGAATCCCGGTTTGCCGGGCGGCTTTCCGGAGTTTGGTCAGCAGAATCCTGATGAGCGTATGCTGGATGCTGGCGCAGATGTCCGGCAGATTTTGCGCGATAAAATCCGGATTGGCTTTGGTGCGGTCGCGGAGAAAATACAGAAAAGCGGTTTTGATGCCACTGAACGAAAAATCCAGCCCCGGCATTTCGACCTCCGGAAACGGGAACGCCAGCGGATTGCCCTGCTGCGCATACCGGTCGATGAGTGGCCCGCCCGGATACGGCAAATTGAGCAGTTTGGCGGTTTTGTCAAAGGCTTCGCCCACCGCGTCGTCCTGCGTTTGCCCGATGATCTCCATCTCCAGATGATCCCGGATCAACACAATCTGCGTATGGCCGCCACTGACGGTCAGGCACAGAAACGGAAACCGGGGCGTGGCTTGTTCATCGATGAAATGCGCCAGAACATGCGCCTGCATGTGGTGTACCTCGATGAGCGGAATGGCCAGCGCCAGCGCCAGCGCTTTGGCAAACGAGGTTCCGACCAGAAGTGAACCCAATAAACCCGGTCCGCGCGTAAAAGCGACGGCATTTAGCGCGTTTTTTTGTATGTTTGCTTCATGCAGCGCGCGTTCGACCACGGGTACGATCCGTTGCTGATGCACGCGCGAGGCCAGTTCGGGGACGACACCGCCGTATTGTTCGTGGATTAACTGCGTTGCTACAACATTGGATTGTATTTTTCCGTTAACAGATACAGCAGCCGACGTCTCGTCGCAGGAAGATTCAATTGCCAGAATTGTCATTTTTCAAAAGTAATGAATAATGAACAATGAACCGCATCGGCGGACCGAAATGAAAAGCCCTTCACAGCCTCCTTGATTTATCAAATCAAGACGCATGAATTGCCTCTGATTGTTCATTTTTTACTGTTCATTGTTTATTCAAGCTAAATGCGTTCATTTTTCACCATACTTCTCAAAACCCTGCTTTACACCGTCCTGGTTGTATTGCTGGTGGCCGGAATCGTGGTTGTCAGTCTGCAAATACCGGCAGTACAGACAAAAGTGGTACGTTATGCCGCCCAACGGGTTTCTGAAAAACTCCTCTTTCCGGTCGACATCAAGCGGATCGACATCAATTTTTCCTTTCCTACGGTCTGGGTCAATTCCGTCACGCTCGAAGAAGTGACGATTCGGAACCGCGACCTGAAACCGATGATCAACGTGGGCCGGCTGGAAGTTACACTGGCCCTCGAAACGCTGATCAACAATTCGGCGACTGATATTCACCTCGATGAAGTGTTGCTGTATCAGCCCCAGGTCGATCTGGTGAAAGACGCCAAAACCGGTAATCTGAACATCGACGATTTTCTGGAACGCATCAACGAGATGACCCGCGATACGACCAAACCGTCCATCGCCAACCAGAATATTCCGTTTACCATCGGCAAAGCTACGCTGATCGACGGTCGGTTTACCTACAACGACAATCGAAAACCGACCATGGGCGGACGGCTTTTCGATTACAATCACTTTCTGGTCAGCGGGTTAAGTGCAAACTTGAACAACTTTCTGCTGCTGGGCGACACCATTGCGGTGAACATCGGACGCATGAAGGGCTTTGAGAAACAGGCCAATCTGAAGATTCACCGGCTCGACACGAAATTTCTCTACTGCGCCAAGGAAATGCGGCTCGACAGTCTGTTCGCCCGCATCAACGGCTCGACGGTGCGGAACCGGCTGGTTTTTTCGTACGATAGTTTTTCGGCTTTCAACGAGTTCAATGACGAGGTGATCATGCGGGCCAACCTGCGGAATGCCGTCGTCCGGGCGCAGGACCTGGCCCCGTTTACGTCGTATTTTAACGATAACTTCGACGTGGCCCGCGCTTCGGGCGACTACGTCGGGCGGATTCGAAATTTCAAAGTCACCAACGCCGACATCCGCTTTGGGCACCAGCAACGGAGTCGGCTGGTGGGCGATCTGGCCTTCAAGGGATTACCGGACAGTGACGAGAATACGCTGGTCGATTTCCGGTTCAAGCCGTCGCAGGTCATCATGGCCGATATCCGGCCGTATTATTCCGATCCGGATTTCGACCGGATTGTCAACAAAATTGGCAGGCTCGATTTTGCCGCTACCTACGCCGGGCGGTTTATTGATTTCAAAACCGTCGGGACCTTCAAAACGGCGATTGGCACGGTGTCGGGCGATCTGGCGCTGCACCTCAATGGCGATCAGGGAACCACCTACAGCGGTAATCTGAAGCTGGCGGATGTCAATGTCGGTTCGCTCATCGACCAGCCCGACTTAGTTCAACGGGTTGACGGACAAGGCAAGTTTGTGGGCCGCGGATTGACCATCAAAGACGGCTCGCTCGATTTGAATGCGCAGTTTACCCGCGTCGGTTTTCAAAAATACAATTACCGCAATCTGGTCGTACAGGGCAATTTGAAACAGTCTTTTTTTCGGGGCCAGGTCAGCGTCAAAGACACCAATCTGACGTTCAGCCTGAACGGCGCGTTTGATCTGCGCGGCCCGAAAAATCTGTTCGATGTTCGCGGAACGGTCCAACAGGCGAACTTCCTGGCCACCAACTTACTGAATGACAGCTTGATTGTTCGCAGTGACCTGGACGTGCAACTGGTGGGAAACACGCTAAACGAGCTGGTCGGCAATGCCCGGCTCCTGAATACTTTTGTGACCTACGGAAAGCGAAATCTGGTTTTAGATACCCTGTTCATGGCGTCTTCGATTACCGGAAACGAACGGTCAATTTCGGTAAATTCCGATTACCTCGACGCTAACCTGAAAGGGAATTTCCAGTTGACCCAGGTGGCCGATGATCTAAACCGGATTGCGAAGGAATACCGCCTGAATTTTGCCGGAAATGCCGCCGGACTTACCGCCTATTACCAGGAAAAACTGCGCAAACCCGTTCCCGTTTTTCCTTACAACATCGACTATTCCTTTCTGCTGAAAAATTCGCAGCCGTTGCTGACGTTGGTGTATCCGTCGCTGTATGTTTCGCCCAATACGAAGCTGGAAGGCCGCTTTGGCGTCGATCAGTCTTCCCTGCTGACGCTGACCGGTGCGATCGATACGCTGAAAGTGGATGAATACAATTTTTACAAAAGCACGATCGACCTCAACACCTCCAAATTTGTCAATTCACCGGACGTTCTGGCTTCGCTGATTATCAACTCGACGCAGCAGCAATTCGGTTCGCTGGCGGCCACCGAAAACCTCCAGGCCGAAGCGTCGTGGGATGTCAACCACATCGATTTTACGACTAGTCTGCTTCAGCAGAAAAGCACCAACCGGGCAGACCTGAACGGTTCGCTGACGTTCAAAGGCGATGCCATCGATATTGAACTCGAACAATCCCGGTTTCGGCTGCTGGACAGCGTCTGGACCATTTCGCCCGAAAATCTGATCCGGATTGTCGGTCCGGAAATTACCGTACGGAATTTGTCGGTTTCCAACCGCAATCAATATATCTCCGTCAGTGGAAAAGCCTCACAGGATTCACTGCAAACGCTCGATGTGGAGGCTAAAAACTTTTTACTGGAGACGCTGAATCCGGTTTTTAAAACCAAAGTCTCCGGCGTTGCCAACGGAAAAGTAGCCGTGCGGGGTCTGTATGGTTTGCCTTTGCTCGATGGAGCCATCACCATCGACTCCCTGAAATACAATGATTTCCTGATCGGAAACGTCGTAAACCGCAGTACGCTCGACCAGTCGAACCGGATCAATTTAGACACGCGAATCCGGCGATTCGACCGGCAAGTGCTGGCCATAACCGGTATTTACACCCCGGGTGAATCGGCCGCCAATCCGCTCGACTTGAAGGCGGTTCTGGAAGGCACCGACCTGCGGCTGGCAGAGCCGTTTGTGAAAGGCCTTGCTTCCAATATTGGCGGAACGGCCACCGGCGTTGTTACGATAAAAGGAAAAGCCGGCAACCCGGTTCTGGGTGGCACGGTCGATATTAATAATGGCCGGTTGACCATTGACTATCTGAAAGCCGATGTCGGTTTTTCGGATAAAATCTATTTTGGCCCCAGTGAGATTGTCGCCAAAAATATGGTTCTCACGGACCTGAACGGCGGTCGTGCCACGTTGCGGGGTGGCGTTTTCCACGACGGATTCAAGTATTTTACGGTAGATCTGAACGTCGTGGATATGAAGAATTTCAAGATTCTGAACACTACGCTCAAAGACAACGACCAGTTTTATGGAACCGCCGTGGTGAGCGGGCGGGCGGGCATCGAAGGGCCGTTCGAGAACCTGGCGATCCGCGCCAATGTGACCAGCAACCGCGGAACCAAGATTTACATTCCGCTCGATCAGGCCGCTACGGTTACGAAAGAAGAAGTGATCCGGTTTGTCAATGTGAACCCGGCCCACCGCGACAGCGTCAATAAACCGACTGAACCCGAGGTTGATTTGTCCGGAATCCGCATGGATTTCAACTTGTCGATTACGCCCGATGCTTATTGTGAAATCCAGTTGGACCGCCAAACCGGCGATATCATCAAGGCGTACGGCAGTGGTCAGCTGGCGATGCGGATCGATACGAAAGGGGACTTTACGATGACGGGTGCCTACGAAATCCAGCAAGGCGAATATACGTTCACGTTTGAGAATGTGATCAACAAACGGTTTCAGATGTTGCCCAACAGCCGCATCACCTGGACCGGCGACCCCTACGAAGCGATGGTAGACGTCAAAACCGCCTACACACAATATGCTTCGCTGGCCCCGATTCTCCAGTATTATTCGTCCAGTTCGTCCAACAATCCCGACCGCACGCGCCGGTATCCGGTCGATCTGCTGATTAATCTGAACGGGCGGTTGTTAGCGCCGGATATTTCCTACGATCTGAAAGTAAAAGAATATCCGCAACAACCGGATTTCCGGCAGGCCGTGGCCGCTTTCGAGTCGCGCCTGAAGAGTAACGATCAGGAATTAGGCCGTCAGGTTAGCAGCATTCTGTTATTCAGCCAGTTGGCACCCGGCGAAGGGCTGGGCCTGATCGATCCGGCGTCATCGACGAGCAGCAACGTGGTTGGTTCGGGCTTGACCAACAGCCTGAGTGAGTTACTTTCCAACCAGATCAGCCGCCTGGCTTCTACCCTGGACAAGAATCTGGATGTGGGCGTTTCGCTCAATGGCCTGGATCAAAATCTGGTCAACAACCTGCAGGTCCGGCTTTCGTACCGCTTTAATGATCGTTTCCGGATCAGCCGGGACGGCGGTTTTACGTATGGCCAGAACCAGACCAGCGTGGCGAGTCTGCTGGGCGAATGGACGCTGGAATACTGGCTCTCGCCCGACGGTCAGCTCCGTTTGAAAATGTATAACCGCAATCAGAATCAGCTTGGCTCTTTAAACGCCACCACGTACGGAACGCTGACGACCGGGGGCGGCATGAGTATTCAGTATACCCGTTCGTTCAACCGCCTGTTTGGCCCCGCTCCCGAACCTCCACAACCCGGTATTCGGACGCGCCCAACCCCAATCGAACGGCCCGCACCCGCTACCACCGTCCCCGCAACGGAAACCTCGGCACTTCGCGACCTGGACGATAGCCAGTTGTAATGTACCCACGGACCGCCGGGCGGCTCGTTTAGTCCGTATGATAATTCTGGCTCCCACACTGGGAAGTAAACCACGGCTCTAGTCCGTGGATACGATAGATTATTTGGCAATACGAAGAATTTACATAAACCTATAGAGTTACCGAAACCTTTTCAAAGTCAATAACTGTTGTCACAACAATCGGTTTCACGCCATCTCTCCTTCGATCCGTCCAATTTCTATTCAAAGTAGCCATGCTACTTTTCCCGATCACCTGCCATGTGGATTGTCCGTTTAGCGCTTGAGAAGAAGTACACCATCGCTGTGATGGGCCTGCTGATTCTGATCATGGGCGTCGTTTCCATCGTTCAAATGCCCACCGACATTTTCCCGCGGATCAACATTCCGGTGGTATCGGTCATTTGGGGCTATACGGGTCTGTCGACCAATGAAATGGAGAAAATGATCACCAATTTCAGCGAAACGTCGATCATCAATAACGTAAGCGACGTGCAGCGGCTGGAGTCACAAACGTATAACGGAACGGCGGTTTTAAAGGTCTATTTCCAACCCACAGTCAAAATCGAGGAAGCCATGTCGCAGGTGACGGCCATTGCCCAGACGATTCGGCTGCGGATGCCGCCCGGCACCCAGCCTCCGCTCATTGTCCGGTATAATGCAACCGACGTTCCGGTTTTGCAATTGGGGCTGTCGAGCGACAGTCTGACCGAATCCCAGATCACCGATTACGGCACCACACGGATTCGGCCCCAGATTTCTACCGTGCAGGGGAGCCGGTTATCGCAGCCCTTTGGGGGAAAAACACGCCAGATCATGGTCGATCTTGACCCGAGTCTGATGATCTCCCGGGGTGTCACGCCCGAAGAGGTGGTCAACGCGGTGTCGGCCCAAAACCTGACCTTGCCCAGCGGCCAGTTGCGTCTGGCCGAACGGGAATATGTGGTTCGGTTGAATACAAAACCCGACGTCATCGAGTCGCTGAACGACATTCCGGTAAAAGCGGTTAATGGCGTTACGATTCACATGCGCGACGTCGCCAATGTCCACGATGGCTCGTCTGTCCAAACCAATGTGGTGAAGCAGAACGGCGGGCGGGGCGTTTTGATGAGCATTGTCAAAATCGGGAATGCCTCGACGACGGCGATTGTCGACAAAATTCAGAATGAAATTATTCCCACCCTGCGGGCTGCGGCACCGAGCAACCTCAAGATTGTCGGCCTGTTCGATCAGTCGGTTTTCGTTCGGGCATCCATTCATGGTGTTGTCGTTGAAGGATTAATTGCGGCTTTGCTGACGGCGGCCATGATCCTGCTGTTTCTGGGTAGCTGGCGCAGTACGCTGATCGTGGCGGTTTCGATTCCACTTTCGATCCTGACCTCCCTGACGGTTTTGTATTTGATGGGTGAAACACTGAATATCATGACGCTCGGCGGTCTGGCCCTGGCCATCGGTATTCTGGTTGATGACGCCACGGTAACCATCGAGAACATTCACCGCAACGAAGAACTGGGATTACCGCTTCGCCGGGCCATTCTGGAAGGGGCGCAGCAGATTGCCACGCCGACGCTGGTGGCAACCCTGACGATCTGTATCGTATTTGTGTCGGTTCTGTTTCTGGAAGGACCGGCACGTTTCCTCTTCGGACCGCTGGCGCTGGCCGTGGTGTTTGCCATGCTGGCGTCGTATATCCTGTCCCGAACGCTGGTGCCGATGATGGCCGATTTGATGCTGCGCGGAGAATCGCACACACCGACTGCCGGGGCTGCCGACCGGGGTCTGCACGCCCGTTTCAACCGCGGTTTTGACCGGTTGCAAAACCGCTACCTCCACGCACTGGAGTGGGCGCTGGGCCACCGAAGGGCCGTTCTGGCGGTATTCGTCCTGGTTGTTCTGCTTACTTCGGCGATGGTTCCGTTTATTGGCCGGGACTTTTTCCCCGGTGTCGACGCCGGGCAGTTCCGGTTGCACCTTCGCGCTCCCGCCGGGAGTCGTCTGGAAGAAACCGAGCGGATCGCCAGTCGAACCGAGGCCCTCGTGCGCGAGGTCATTCCGGGCAAGGAGGTGGGTTCGATCATCAGCAACATTGGATTGACCAGCGAACGCTATAATTTCATTTTCTCGGATAACTCGTCCATTAGTGCCGCCGATGCGGAACTGCTGGTTTCGCTGACTGATGAAAAAAGCCGCCCAACGCAGGAGTATATTCGAAAACTCCGTCAGCTATTTCGGGAAGAATTACCGGATGTGACCTTCTTTTTTCAACCGGCCGACATCGTCAGCCAGATTCTGAACTTTGGCTTAACCGCCCCGATCGACGTGCAGGTAATGGGTTTTGACCGGGGAAACAACCTGAAAATTGCCCGGGAACTTCAGCAGAAAATCGCGCAGGTTCCCGGTGCGGTGGATGTCCACCTGCACCAGGTGCTGGACGCGCCCGAACTGTATGTCAATGTAGATCGGGAACGGGCGGGGCAACTCGGATTGAATGAACAGAAAATTGCGACCAACCTGATGATTTCGATGAGCGGAACGGCGCAGGTTACCCCCAATTTCTGGCCCGATCCGCAAACCGGTTTCCCCTACCTGATTGCCGTTCAAACCCCACCCTACCGCCTGAACACGCTCGATAAGCTGATGCAAACGCCGATGGCGGGCAGTCAGGGCCGCTCGATGCCCCAATTGCTCAGCAACGTCACGACGGTGGAGCGGAAACTGACGCCGGTGATCATCAACCGCGTCAATACCCAGCCCACGTACGACGTTTACGCATCGGTAGAACGGTCTGATCTGGGATCGGTTTCGGATCACATCGAAAAGATTCTGGCCGAATACCGGACGCAGCTCAAACCGGGCAATCAGATTCTGATCAGGGGTCAGGTGGAAAGCATGAACAGCGCCTTTTCCCGCCTGGGCATCGGTATTGTCTTTGCTGCCGTGCTGGTTTATCTGCTGATGGTGGTCAATTTCCAGTCGTTCCGGTATCCGTTCATCATCATTACCGCCCTGCCGGGTGCCCTCTGCGGTATGGTCTGGCTGCTGTTCCTGACGCACACCACGTTCAGCATTCCATCGTTGATGGGTGCCATCATGAGCGTCGGGGTGGCCACGGCGAATAGTATTTTATTGGTTAGTTTTGCAAAAGACCACCTGCCCGACGTGAGTTTCAACGCCATGGAAGCCGCCATGGAAGCGGGCCGAACCCGGTTGCGCCCCATTCTGATGACCGCCATTGCGATGGTGATCGGGATGTTGCCCATGTCGCTGGGCCTCGGCGAAGGTGGGGAACAAAACGCTCCGCTGGGCCGGGCCGTGATCGGCGGACTTCTGCTGGCTACCTTCACAACCCTGCTGTTTGTGCCGGTGGTTTTCAGTTATTTAGCCGGAAAGAAACAAACTGGTTTATAGTTTAGGGTTTATAGTTTATTGATCCTGAACCACCTATAAACGATAAACCCTAAACGATAAACCAATAAAGCATACACTTAAAACTCTTTACAATTCCCAACCATGCGACGCATCTGGATCTGGTTAGTACCTTTAAGTTTGATTCTGCTGTTTGTGTTTGTCGGTATTTTACCCCGGATCAAAAACACGCAGGAGCTCCGGGCGGAAGCCGACGATCAGAAAAACCGGCAGGAACTGGTGACGGTCACCTCCGTGACGCACTCGGCCGACACGACCGGGTTGCTGTTGCCGGGACAGATTATGCCGTTCCGCGAAACACCGGTTTACGCCCGCACGCAGGGTTTTCTGAAACGCCGGTTTGTCGACATCGGTTCGAACGTTCGCAACGGTCAGATGCTGGCGACGGTGGAAGCGCCCGAACTCGATCAGGAATTGATCCGCGCGCGCGCCGACGTCCGGCTGGCCCAATCGAACCTGGATCGCCTGAAAAGTGTGAACCTTCCCGGTGCGATTTCCCAGCAGGATCTGGACAACCGGCAGGCGACGTACGAAATGAACCAGGCCACGCTCCGGCGGTTGGAAGCCCTCAAAGCCCTGCAGGAAATCCGGGCACCGTTCAATGGAATTATCACCGCCCGGAACGCCGAAGTGGGCAATCTGGTGTCAACCGGCAATGGCGGAGCGATACCGATGTTTACGGTATCGCAACTGGATACCCTTCGGGTATACGTCGATGTGCCCCAGACGTATTACCAGTTGATTAAAGTCGGGATGTCGGCCGTGGTCAATGTACCGGAACTGAACAAATCGTTTACCGGAAAGGTCGTTCGTACATCCGGTACCCTGCGCACGGAGTCGCGCACGTTGCTGGCCGAAGTGGCCATTCCAAACCGGAATCAGGAGCTGGTATCCGGTTTATACGGGCAGGTGAAATTCAGGCTCAATGCCCTGCATCCGCCCGTCATTATTCCGGCCAACACCCTGCTGGTGACGTCGGAAGGACCGCGTATCGTGGTGGTCCAACCCAACCGGGTTTTGCGTTTTCAACCCATTACGCTGGGCCGGGATTTTGGCACGACCCTCGAAGTGCTGGATGGTTTGCAGGGTCAGGAACAGGTCGTAACCAATCCCAACGACCGGCTCAAGGATGGGCAGCAGGTTCGGATTAAATTGCAGGGACAAAGCCCGGCGACAAAACAAAAAGTATGAGAAAAACGGCACTTTTCAGTTTCACTTTTTTATGGCTTGCTGGTACGGTTTCACGGGCCCAACCGGCGGCTTCTTCAGGCAGTACATCGGGTGGTTCGTTTTCGCCCGGATCATCACAATCGGATCCGGCACGCAGCGGCTGGGCGGTTTTCCGCGACGCAACGCTGGATTCCCTGATCGATTTGGGATTAACCAGTAATCCCGACATCCGGGTGGCCGTCAGCCGGGTTGAAGAAGCCCGGATTCGGGTTCGGGTGGCCGAGTCGTTTCTGGCTCCCTCCATCCGGAGTAGTATGAATTTCAATACCCAGAGCTTGTCGGAATACCGCCCCGTGGCTGTTCCGGTCACCAGCGAACGATTGCCGCGTCTGCAACTCAACACGCTTCAGATCCTGCCGATCGACGCCAGTTACGAAGTGGATTTATTCAGGCGCATTCGGAATACCGTTCGGGTTACCGATTTACAACGGCAGGTTACCGAATCGGATGTTCACATTACACAACTGATTGTGGCTTCGGAAGTGGCGCGACTCTATTACCTCATCCGCGCCAACGACAGCGAACAGGCGGTTATTCGCCGAAACATTGGCCTCCGCGACTCCACCATTTCAATCATCCGCGCCCGCTTTCAGGCAGGTTTAACGAACGAAATCGACGCCAAACGCGCCGAAACCGACATTGCCAATGTCCGCGTTCAGTTGCTGGGACTGGAACGGAGCCGCGCGGAACTGGTCAACGGGTTGGCGGGGCTTTGCGGACAGAATCCGGCCACCTTTACGGTATCGACCGGTCGGTTGGGAACCGGTTTTCCGGAATTGCCTTTCACGGCTATTTCGGCCGATCAACTCCGCCGTCGGCCCGATCTGCTCCAGGCCGAACAGCAATCTCAGGCGGCCAATGTCCAGATTCAGGTGAATCGGGCGGCTTTGTATCCCCGCATCAACCTCGTGGGCGCGGGCGGAACGCTGACCGGCCGGATCGGCGGCCTGTTTTTCCCCGCCAGTATGACCTACCTGCTGGGGATCAACGCCAGTGTGCCGCTTTTTGAAGGGAAACGCAATCAACAGAACATCGTTCTGGCGCAGCAGCAATTCAAAACCGCCGATTATGCCTATCAGCAGCGGATGCTGGTGGCCCAGCGCGAAGCCGAAACCGCCCTGGATAATCTGCAGAGCATGCGCCAGCAGATCGACGCCCAAAATCTGGCCCTCGAATCGGCACGGTATACCGAACGACTCAATCGCGAACTGTACGTCAAAGGGCTGACCACATTTCTGGAAGTACTGGATTCACAACGCACGGTTCTCGATTCCGAACGCCAGCTGGTGTTGCTGCAAAGTCAGCGGGCATCGTATACCGTCGCTTTGCTGAAAGCTTTGGGCGGAAGTTTTTAACAGGAAACACAACAAAAACCACACGCCGGAAAAACAGGCAAAAACCCCGTTTTTCCGGCGTGTGGTTTTGTACTTTTACCCCCAGCCAGGCGCAAGCAATGATGTCGCCTAAAAGTTCACCACACTCTGAAATGCCTTCTTGGGCTGGCCGTTCTGGTCGAACAACAACGGATAATCCTTGCGGCCCGGAACCGGGAAATTATCCAGCCAGGAATACTTGTCGGTCAGATTCCAGAACGTAACGCCGGTAATCTTGTCGCGGTGCTTGCGAAATACCCCGAACAGCATTTTGTAGTGGGCCGCCTGTTTGTCATTCATCTCCGGCGTAAACTCGCTTTTGTCGGTATCCTTCCTGGCCCGGCGCTCGTGTTCTTTCGGGTACACCGACACGTCAACTTCCGTAAATTGAATCTTCAGGCCCAGGCTGGCAAATTTGGTAATGGACTCCTCCAGTTCCTGCGCGGTTGGCTCGTAAATGGACCAGTGGGCCTGCAAACCCACTCCATCGATGGGGACGCCTTTGTCCTTTAACTTCTTCAAAAGCTGATAAATCCGGTCCCGTTTCGATGCGTTTTCGGTATTATAATCATTGTAAAACAATTGTGCCGCGGGGTCGGCTTCGTGGGCGTACTGAAACGCCTTTTCGATGTAGTCTTCGCCGATAATTTCGTAAAACTTCGATTTGCGGTAGAGGGTTTTGCCCGTATCAGGAACAGCTTCGTTCACCACATCCCAGGCATAGATTTTCCCTTTATACCGGCCCACTACGTCAGTAATATGGCGTTTCAGACGAGCCAGCAACACTTCCCGGCTCACGGTTTTGCCCGTTGAATCGGTAAAAAACCAGCGGGGCGTCTGATTATGCCAGCAGAGCGTATGCCCCCGTAGTTTGATGCTATTTTGCTGGGCAAAGTCGGCAATGGCGTCGGCATCCTTCCAGTTGTAGCGATTTTCTTCGGGATGAATAGGGCCCATTTTCATCGCATTTTCGGGCGTCATGCTGTTGAACTGGGCTTTAATCAATTCGGCGTCCGGCCCGGGCTGCACCATCCGCGGGTTGACGGCCACGCCAATCGGGAAATAGTTTTTGTAATAATCCTTCAGCCCTTTCTCGGGCGCCACGAAGCCGACTGACAGGGCAATCAACACATAGGAGCTTAGTTTACGCATGAGTAACTAGTTTTTAGAGTCGATTACTTGTAAGCGTCGATGGTTTTAATGGTTCCGTCCGGATTGTAGGTCAGCTCGGTTACTTTCACATTTCGGAGGTGAGTCTTGCCGGAGAGCTGGACATCGTGATAAAAAAGGTACCATTTGTTTCCCACTTGCACGATGGAATGGTGGTTGGTCCAGCCCAGTACGGGTTTCAGCACCAGGCCTTTGTAGGTGAACGGTCCGTACGGATTGTCGCCGATGGCGTAGCAGAGATTGTGCGAATCGCCGGTCGAATACGAGAAATAGTATTTGCCGTTGTATTTGTGGAGCCAGGCAGCTTCGAAAAACCGCTTGTCGTTGTCTTTCTCCAGAAACGGTTTTCCGTTCTCATCCAGAATCTGCACTTCCCGAACCGGCTCGGCGAAGCTTTTCATATCGGCACTCAGCCGGGCAACGCGGGGGAGGTAAGCCACTTCATTTTTCTGTTTCAACGCCCCTTTCGGGTTATACTGGTTGTTATCCCAGCGTTGCAACTGCCCGCCCCAGATGCCCCCAAAATACAGGTACGCTTTGCCATCGGTATCCTGAAAAACCGTAGGATCGATGCTGTAGCTTCCTTTTATTGGCTCCGGTTCGGCCTTGAACGGCCCCGTTGGGCTTTTGCTGGTGGCGACGCCGATGCGAAAAACATCCTGCTTGTCTTTGACCGGAAAATAAAGGTAGTACGTGCCATTTTTATACGTTGCGTCGGGTGCCCACAACTGACGGCCCGCCCAGGGAATGTCTTTGATGTCGAGCGCTACGCCATTGTCTTTGACGGGGCCACCAATCTTATCCATCGACAGGACGTGGTAGTCGCGCATGGCGAAATGACCCCCTTCGTCGTCTTCCTTGACGTCTTTGGCATCGATGTCGTGCGAGGGATAGATGTAAATTTTGCCGTTGAACACATGGGCTGACGGATCAGCCGTGTAGATGTGCGATACCAACGGTTGCGAAATGGGATTTTTGCCACCGTTCGTCTGCGCGAGGGTGGTTAGCGAGCAACCGGCCAGGGAAGCTACCAGTAGAGTTGTGTAGGCTCGTTTCATCATATTCGTATAAGATTAAAAAATAAACTGCGGCATCCGGTTCTGAAACGCCCTTTTATTTGAACAGCACCTGCGAAAAACCAAACAGATCGTGCCGCCAGACCGGCCAGGTGTGTCCGCCGGCGTATTCGCTGTACTGGTATTTGATGCCCAAATCATCAAACTTTTTCATCATAACCTGACAGTTCTGGTGCGCAATATCTTCTTTCCCGCCCATCGAAATCCAGAGGGTTTTCAGGTTGCCGTTGATCGTTGCGGCATTGGTTTTCATAAACTCATACTGAGGCTCCGACAACTTGGGATTGTTGGCAAACCAGCCCGAACTGAACACGCCCAGAGACGAAAATAGATCGGTGTTCTTGATGCCCGCATACAACGTCTGCAAACCGCCCATCGAGAGTCCGGCCAGCGCCCGGTTTTTCGCGTCGGTAGCGACCCGGAAGTTGCTTTCGACAAACGGAATGGCTCCCTGTTTCAGCTCGTTTTCAAAAGCGCGCAGGACGTTTTCGTTGAAACCGGCCAGACCACCCGCGTTGGGCATGTTGCCATCCAGCATTACAATTACCATCGGTTTGGCCTTCTTTTCGGCAATCAGATTGTCCAGAATCATGCCCGTTTTCCCTTGCGTGGCCCAGCCGCGCTGGTCTTCACCCCCGCCGTGCAGCAGATACAAAACCGGGTATTTCTCCGCCGACTGATCGTAGCCCGGCGGGGTGTAAACGTACATTTCACGCCAGGCATTCGACGCTTTCGACAGGTAGCGTTTAATCCGGATCTCGCCGTGCGGCACGTCTTTCAGGGCGTAATACCCGCCGTCCTGATCCGGAATTTCGATCCCACTCGCCATGCGGCCCATGCCGTAGAAGGTTTCGCTGGCCGGGTCGACCACCGCAACGCCATCGATCAGCAACGAATAATAATGAAAACCCCGGCTGATGGAATCGGTCGTGACGGTCCAGAAACCGCTCGTGTCTTTCACCATTGCGTACTTTTTACCCAGGTCGATCTGCACCTTCTGGGCCTCCGGTGCTTTTACCCGAAAGACGACCCGGTTATCCGGCAAAATCTGCGGGTATTTGGCGGAACGAATGTTGGTCGAAGCCGGTGTACCCAGAATCGAATATTTTGGCAAGGAAGCCACATCGACAGGTTTAAAGAGAAACTGGGAGAACATGAAAAGCCCGTTTTTCCAGACTTTGAAGTCGTGGACGCCCGGCTCGATGTAATACACGTGCGGAACCTTGTTTTCGTAGAGGTAATCGTGGGTGCGTTTGCTGAACGTGATCAGGCCATCGTTATCCCCGCACGAAATCCAGAGCAGTTTCAACTGCTTTTTGGCTTCCTCCGGGTTGGGCACCAGCTCTTCCGGTTTTTTCGTGTTGGGGGCCGATGAGAAACCGCCCACCCAGGCAAATTTGTCCAGATTGCCCAGACCAAAGTTCAACGATTGCCCGCCCCCCATCGACAGCCCGGCAATGGCGCGGTGTTCGCGGTCTTTCAAAACGGAATACGTCTTCTCCACATACGGAATCAGGTCGGTCAGCAGGTCTTTCTCGAACGTCGCGAACGCTTCCACTTTGTCTTTGTCGAACACGTTTCCTACCGCCCGATCGTCTTTCATGGCGCGGCCGTTGGGCATCACCACGATCATTGGCTCCAGCTTCTTATCCGCGTACAGGTTATCCAGAATCACCTGCGGTTTGCCTCCCCGGAGCCATTCTTTTTCATCACCCCCGATGCCGTGCAACAGATACAAAACCGGATATTTTTTCTTTTTGGAATACCCCGGTGGCGTATAAATCAACGCTTTACGGTTCGTACCCACGGTTTTTGACGCATACTGAACCGAATCCAGTTTGCCGGTGGCGATGCCCGGGCGCACCTGATCGAAGCCCGCGGGCATTTCTTTTTCAATGGATTGCGAAAAAGCCGTTGCGCTTACGAATAGCGCAATGGTAACGGCGAGATAGGCTCTGATTAGGAATGAAAATTTTTTCATGGTATTGATACGTTTTACTGGCTTTTCATTATTTAAACAGCAACGGAGCCAGTTCATGCAGACTGCGACGCCAGGTCAGAAACTCGTGGGCGGTTTTCTCGGAAACGAACGAAACCGCATTGTAACCGGCCGCTTTCAAATCGGCGGCCGCTTTCTTCACGCGATCCGGGTTTTCTTTGCTGCCGCAGCTCAGGAAAATGAGTTTGGCTTTTGATTTATCCTTGAGTTCCTCCGGGTTGTAGACCCCACCACTTAGCAGGGCGTAAGCACCAAAAACGTCCGGTTTATTGAGCGTAATCGTGTGGGTTTCCATACCGCCCATCGACAGACCCGCCATCGCCCGGTTGTCCTTGTTGGCCACGGTGCGGAAGTTGGCATCCACGTACGGAATCAGTTCGTCGACCAGAACCGTCTGAAATGGCACGATGCTAAAATCCTTCATCCGGCCCCATTTCACTTCGTTGGTCATCCCGTAAGTCATCACGATGATAAACGGCTTGATTTTGCCGTCCGCCAGCAGGTTGTCCATGATCAGATTGGCGTGTCCCTGGTTGCTCCAGGCGGTTTCGTCTTCGCCCCAGCCGTGTTGTAAATACAGCACCGGATATTTTTTCGATTTTTCTTTCTCGTAACCCGGTGGCGTATACACAAACGCCCGGCGCGAGGTACTGGTGCTTTTGGACGGAAAAAGAATTTGCTGCACGTTGCCGTGGGGAACGTCCTTCAGGGCGTAAAAGTCCTGATCGTGCGCCGGAATTTCAATACCGCTCTCCCAGCGAACCGATCCGTAATAATTCAAAGCGCCAGGATCGTTGAAGGTGCCTCCGTCGACGGTTAGGTGGTAGTAGTGGAAGCCTTCGTCCAACGGTCCTTCCGTGGTGCCGGTCCAGAAACCGTCGTCTCCTTTTGTCAGTCGGGTTCCTCCGCGTCCGCCCAGCCCCAGGCTCACCCGAACACTATCGGCCTTGGGTGCCTTGATCCGAAAGCGGGCGTAGCCCTGGGAGTTCACCTGCGGGTATTCCTGCCCCGGCTGGTTCAGAGTGGAGGGTTTAAAATCCTCGGCCACCGCCGGTTGGGTAGCCTGCGAAAAACAGTTGGTGCCCGCTAAAGTGGCTGCGAGCAATAGCGTTAGAATCCTGATCATCATATAGTTACTGGTTTAAAGGAATAAAAATTAGTTAAAAAGCTGCGGCAAGGTCGTAGCCAGATAGAGCTTGCAATTCATCCAGGTATGGCCGCCCGGCACGATCAGCGGTTCTACGTTCAGACCCTTTTCCTTGAACATAGCAATGTTTTGTTTCACTGGTTCATACAGAAAATCCTCGGTTCCGACGCTGATCGTAAACAGCTTTACCTGTTTGTTCAGCTGCCCGGCGTTGGGCGACCAGTCGGTGAAGTTCTTTTTAAATTCTTCCGTCGCGGTGTACGGCGCATAGGAACACACGTAGGCAAACTTGTCGGGATTGGTCAGGCCGATGTTCAGCGTCTGCCCTCCGCCCACCGAAAAACCGGCTACCGCCCGGCTTTTGCTGTCTTTGCTGACGGGATAGTTCGCTTCGATAAACGGCACGATGTCATTGACCAGATCTTTGGTAAAATCCGGCATTGGTGCCGGGCGGACGTTTCCGTACGGCATGACGATCAGCATCGGTTTGGCTTTTCCCTGCGCAATCAGGTTATCGGCAATCAGGTTGGCGCGGCCCACTTTGGTCCAGGTTTCTTCCGTATCCGAACCGCCGTGAATCAGGTACAAAACCGGGTATCGGGTTTTGCCGTTCGGATTGAAACCGGGCGGGGTATAGACCAGTACCTGCCGGGTAACGCCCAACGTGCCGGATTTGTAGTAGCGGTAACTAACTTTCCCGTGCGGTACGTTCTGCAACGAATGAACCAGCGGCTGATCGCCCGGCACATCGACGATGCTCCGCTTGAATCGTTCATTGGCGAAGATGTAGGTGTTATTCGGGTCGGCGGTCTGAACGCTATCCACCGAAAAACTATACGGATAGATGTCCGGTTTCACGGGCGGTACCGTTACGCTCCAGATCCCCGACGTATCTTTCGTCAGGGCGACCGGTGCTTTCAGAAATTCGCCGTTCAGCGTCACTTTCTGGGCTTTCCGGGAAAAATACCGGAACGTAATGCTGTGGTCGGGGTGCACATCGGGCGAGCTGATGGACGGCGGCCGCTGCTGGGCCATTACCGCACTAGCCGACAAAAGGAAAGACAGGAAAAGATAGATATGACGTTTCATGAGGTCGGGCTGGTCTTATTGAAAAAGCAAAGGCGTGGTTTCGGCAACGTACTTCTTGACGTTCATCCAGGTATGACCGCCGTCGGTAATCAGGCTTTTGAAAACCACGTTTTTCGCCTTCAGGTAGTCCATAAATTCGACGGTTCCTTTGTATAGAAAATCGTCGCTACCCACGCTCACCCAGAACAGTTTCAATTGCTTGTTGGTATTTTGCGGATTGCCGCCGATTTGCGGGAAGTTCTGGTCCATTTCGGCGGGCGACAGGTACGAACTGTAGCTGCACACCCACGCAAATTTGTCCAGGTTGCCAAAAGCCGTACGGAGCGTTTGCCCACCTCCGCGCGAAAAACCGCCAATGGCCCGGCTTTCCCGATTGGCCACTGCCCGGTAGTTTTTCTCGATGTACGGAATGACCTTACTCACTAGATCCGTCGCAAAATCGTTGGCCCGTTTGATCGCATCGGCTCCATCCCGAACCGTCGGATCGGCGGGTTTGGCGCCCCCTTTCTGCTCGGCGATCCGGGCCGCGATGTTGCCGTACGGCATGACGACAATCATCGGTTTGGCCTTTCCTTCCGCGATCAGATTATCCAGAATCAGGTTGGTTTTTCCGACTTTAAAGAAAGTCTCTTCCGTATCGGTGGTGCCGCTGATGAGGTAAAAAACCGGGTATTTTTTTGCGGGATTCTGGTCGTAACCCGGTGGCGTATACACCACCAGCGAGCCGGTTGTCCCGTCCAGCGACGGATAGTATTCGTAGTTGATCGAGCCGTGCGGCACA
Organism: Larkinella knui; assembly: GCF_003858645.1. Lineage (GTDB taxonomy): Bacteria > Bacteroidota > Bacteroidia > Cytophagales > Spirosomataceae > Larkinella > Larkinella knui. The sequence continues at coordinate 792,452 of NZ_RQJP01000003.1, forward strand.
TCCCGCATGGCATGAATCAACGGCGTATCGCCGGGCACATCGACCAGACTGGCTTTAAACCGCTCATTCGGAAAAAACGCGACGTTGGCCGGGTCCATCACCGTAACGCCATCCACCTGAAAACTATACGGGTAAATATCCGGTTTGACGGGCTCCGTGGTTACGCTCCAAATGCCCTGCGCATCTTTGCTCATTTCGATGGGCGCTTTTAAAAACTGCGCGCTTAACTTGACCGCTTTGGCCGTTGGAGCCAAATAGCGAAACGTAACGGTTTTGTCGGTGTTCACCTGGGGCGATACCACCAGCGGTCCCCGTGGCGGCTGGGCGATTGCGGTGTTGCACAGGCAGAGTATCGCCCACAGAAGCCAAAAGCGGCCGGTTGTTTGTTGATTCATAACTCGTTAAGGTTTAGAGGGAATCTCATTGATTTTATGGGGTGATAATGTCAATTTCGGCGTAACCCGATGCCGAACCTTCCTGCGTATTTTTCAAAGCCCGCAATTTGATGTAGCGGGCCTTAGTGGGCCCAAACGATTTGGTTTGCCAGACCGGACTGTTTTTAATGTTCGGAAACTCCCCTTCGCTGACGGTTTTCCAGTTGGTCTTATCGGCTGACACCTCAAACTGATAGTGCGTAATGATGCTGGACTCTTCCCACCAGTTCTGGGCGGGAAGATACCGGAAACCGGTCAGCGTTTCTTCCTTGCCCAGATCAATAACCAGGTCCGCCGGCATGGGCTGACTTTTGTTCTGACGCCAGGAGGTGTTGGGATTGCCATCCAAAACCTGATACGCCGGTTTGGCATCCGCACTCAGGATTTTCCAGGCGGTGCGGGCGACGTCGAATTTTTCTTCGCTGACGATGCTGCTTTGTTTCGTAGACGGATTGTACGCAATCGCCTTGAGATCTACTTTGCCGGTGCCGGTTTTCACGGGAGCCGTGTAGCGATTCGTCTTTGCGGTGGGTGTGCTTCCATCAAGGGTGTAATACAGTTCGGATTCGGTATCGCCCGGTTGGATGTGAATTTCACCCGCCTGGTCACGCATGACGACGGGGGGCGTTAAAATCAGCGGGGCTTTGTAAACCGCCAGGTTGGAAATCAACGGGGGCCCTTTAGTATCCAGAATCGTCAGCCGCAGTTGCGTGGCTTCCACCGTCGGAAACCGGAGAATCCGTTTATACCCGATGGTCGTTTGTCTGGCAATTTCTTTCCAGTTCCCGTCGACAAACGCTTCGACGGTAAACGACTTGACCCGCTGCCCCAACCGGATGGGTTCCTGCACCAGAAACCGGTTGAACGCCGTGGGTTTCACAAACCGGAGCGTCAGCGATGCGTTCCGAACGGCATCGTCCGTGGCCCAATAGCTTTCCGGATCGGCATCGATGGCTTTACGGGCATCGTAAGCCGCATTTTTGCCTCGTTCGTGAGAAGCCGTGGCCCGCGCATTTTTAGCCAGATTGACGGCAAAAGCTTCTTTGGTGGCTTTGGCAAATTCCTGGACGGCTTTTTCGTCTTTCTCATGAATCAGGCCATTGGGCATAATCGGAAAATTGAGCAGCAGCGTCCCGTTTCGACCGATGGAGTTGTAATAAAGATCCATCAGTTGGGGCAACGTCTTTACCTTGCGGTCTTCCCGCTCGTGGTAAAACCATTCGGGCCGGATGGACGTGTTTACTTCGCCCGGCACCCACGTATCCCCATTCTCGACGCCGTGGCGCAGCATTTGTTCCGGTACGTCGCCGGTGGCATTCAGTAAACTCCAGTTGGTTTCGCCCACATACCCGGCTTCGGTGCCCACCCAGCGCAGGTCGGCCCGGTCGCCCCCGTCGTTCCAGATGACGATGTTGGGCTGGAGTTTGCGCACCAGTTTGTAGGTATTCGGCCAGTCGTAATACGTTTTGGAATCGATTTTACGGGTTTCATTCGCGCCACCGTAATAACCGGAACCGCCGTTGGCGCCATCGAACCAGACTTCAAAAATGTCCCCGTAGTTAGTCAGCAGTTCCTGCAACTGGTTGCGGAAGTAGGTGATGTATTCGGGCTTGCCATAGTCGGCATGGTTGCGGTCCCAGGGCGACAGATACACCCCGAATTTCAACCCGTATTCCTTGCAGGCATCGGACAGTTCCCGCACAATATCGGCTTTCCCGTTCCGCCAGGGCACATTTTTCACGGAATAGTCGGTGTATTTGGAAGGCCAGAGGCAAAAACCGCTGTGGTGTTTGGCCGTAAAAATGATGCCTTTCATACCGGCTTCTTTACAGATCCTGGCCCACTGCCGGCAATCCAGTTTGGTCGGGTTAAACAACTTGGGGTCTTCGTTGCCCAGGCCCCAGGCCATATCGGTATACGTGTTGATCGAAAAATGGATGAACGCATAGTATTCCATTTTTTGCCAACGCAACTGGTTTTCGCTGGGAACCGGGCCAACGGGTTGGGGCGGGTTCGTTTGTGACCATCCCGCAGACTGAATCATCAGGTTCAGGATCAATCCTAAGACAAAATACGTTGGCATCATTTGTTTAAAATGGGTAATGGCCGTTTTGACCAGTAGTAGCGCAACAACGAAGCAAAATAGCTCCGGTTATTACTCCACGGCGGGTGTTCTGACGCCCAATATCGACAGCATCTGAGCGGCATACCGTTTTCCTAACTCCCGGTAACCGGCCGCATCAAAGTGCAGATTATCAGCCGAATCGCTACATCCGGCCGATGAAATGACGTGGGCATTCTTGATGGTTTGGGGCAACGTCGCAATGATTTTGTTCATACTCGCGCAAATACCGCCCTGATCCGCATTCACGGTTTCGCCAGCCAGCAACGGCACTTTTTTGGGTTTCAGATTCAGGTCGTGCATCAGGTTATCGTAGACCACCTTCACCTTTTTTGTCCACAGCGTATCGTTGGTGTTCGATTCGCCCTGATGCAGCAGAATGCCCTTGATGACGCCGTCTTTCTGCGCCAGTTTCGCCATCTCGACCAGCCGGGCGTAGGGATTTCCGTCATATTCTTTGATGAAATTTTTCATCCAGCCCGGCACTGTCGTGACGTATGACTCGTACTGGTCTTTGTCGAACAGCTCGATTTTGCACCCACCGACGGCCACATTGATGACGCCCACCCGGACTTTTTCGGGAAGATTGGCGATGAGTTCCCGACCGAAATAATCGGCGGGTGTCAAACCGGTCCGGCACCGGCACAAGGGCGGAACGGCGGTATACCAGTTTCCTTTGGTTCGGTTGCGCGCGGGACAGTCGACGGCTTCCATGACCTGAAAACGGCGGTTCACATTGACCGTATCCTGCGGTTCGATTTTGGCGTTCCCCTCCATATTGGATTGCCCCAAACAGAGAAAAATGTAAAAATTTTTGTCCTGCGCCGAAGCGTTCAGGCCCCACAGCAGGAAGCCAAGCAGAAGCGTGACGGCAGAAAAGCGTTTTTTCTTGCGGAAGCAAACGTTTGTCGAAACCATGGATCTGGTGTTAAGGTTGGGCTGATTCTGCACGACTGGCGGTGATCCGGAAATAATCGAAATCCGCAAAACCGCCCGGCTGCTGCGTTGCGTAATTGAACAGTCCGAACCGGTATCCCATGAAATGCGGGATGGTATACGGCATTTTCAGGGGTTCGCCAATGGGCTTCCAGGATTTCCCGTCCAGACAGTAAAAGAAACGAGCGGTGTCGGCCCGGTCTTTAAAATTGCACTCGGCTTTTAAATAAACGGTTTTTTGCGCCAGCGGAATACGCTGAATTTCAAGCGGTTTTCCCGATGCCGCACTCACCATAACGATAAAATTCTGCCCGTTTTCCCGTTTTACACCCACCAGACCGTAGTTTTTCTGCAAGAGGCTCAGGCCCGCCAAATCGCCTTCCTTCAAATTGGCAACATCGAGGGCCGTAGACCCCGACGATTCCGGGCCGATGGTTCGCTGGGTCAGCGTATTGCGGGCCATAACGAATGAGGTGTCGATCCGTCCGGTTTTCAGCCGCAGATACCCTTTGCGCTCCTGAACGGACCAGAGCTGGTTGTCCGGATTGTGGTTCCACTGCCAGACCAGCGGCAGCGCCGACTCTCCTTTCTTGCGTGTGAATTCGTCCGAAGCCACAATGCCGGGGATCAGACCTTTACTGGCTGGCAAATCGAGGGTTTCAGGTGCTTTTCCGTTAACGCCCAGAACCGGCCAGCCGTCTTCCCACGTCACCGGAATCAGGTACGGAATGCGCCCGACTCCGCCAAAATCCCGGAACAGATAGGCGTACCAGTTCCCATCCGGCGTATCGATCAGGCCACCCTGCGCCACGCCCAGATCCTGAAAACCGATCCGGCCTTCCCACGGACCCGTAATCTTGTCGGCGCGGTGAATCACGACCGTCCGCATACCGCCCTTCGGCCAGGTAATGTTAAACAGGTAGTATTTATCCTTCACCTTGAACAGTTGCGATCCTTCGGCGGGCAAACCACCGCCCGTGCCGGAGGGCGTACTGGCGTTTTCGATAAGGACCTGTTCGGTCGTTCCGGGTTTTATGCCGGAGGCATCGGCGGTCAGTTCGACCAACCGGAGTTTGCCCGCGCCGTAGATCATATATACCCGCCCGTCATCGTCGAAAAACAGGCTGTGGTCGTGGTAGGAAGGTTTAAACGAGGCTTCTTTCCAGGGGCCTTTTTCAATGTCTTTGGTGGTAAAAACATACGTTTTGCCCGTGGTCTGGGCAAAGGTGGTCACGTAGTAGGTGCCGTTGTGATACCGCAGACTACTGGCCCACGAACCCCGACCGTAGGTGCTTTTGCCGTTGGTAAGATTTAGGGCATCCACATTCGCCAGCGTGTCATACGCGTAACCCACCAACGCCCAGTTGACCAGATCGTTCGATTTCATAATCGGTAAACCCGGACTCAGGTGCATGGTGGTGCTGCTCATGTAATAGGTTTTGCCCACGCGAATCATGGCCATATCCGGCACATCGGCAAAGAGGATCGGGTTCCGGGCGGTTTGCGCGTTCAGCGCCAAAACCGGAACCAGCAGAACCGCCATCACCAACCCCGACCGAACAAGAAGCTTTTTCATGCAAAAAGTTTTAATGCCATATCCGACCGTCGGACAAGAAAGAAAAGGAATAAGATCGCATTCTCTTGTCTCCTGTCTTTCTTCAAGTGTCTGCGTATATTATTCCAATGGCCCAATCAGTTCCACAAAAGTCCCGTCGGGGTCCTGCACGAATACAAAGTGTGATTTTGCATTCAAGGGCGTCGGCGTACTGCCCAGGAAAGGAACTTTCATTTGCGTCAGCCGGTCGATGATGGGCTTCAGGGCTTTTACCTGAAGGGTGATGTACTGCATACCGGTGTCGTCCTGGATGTTCTTCTGTTGTGGATGTGTCGCTTTTTTGCCGAAGCTCATCAACTTCCAATCGGTGGCGTCGGGGCTGTTTTCGAGCTTCAAAATAGTGACGGAAACCGGTACGCCATTGGTCAGGCCGGACCGTTTACCGAAGTCTTCATTGATGGTAAAACTTCCGGTTTTGACCATACCGACTCCGTTGACGTAAAAGTCCAGCGAGCGTTCGAGGTCGGCAACCACGACCCCTACGCCAATGACCTTGCTGCTGAAATTGGACTGCGCCATAGAACTCAGTACGCCCCCAAACACCAATAGCGTTAGTTTAACACATTTACAGATCGTCATTATTCTTTTATCCATATCGAAAAAAAAGGTTATTAGCGTACTACGAGTCTGACTTCATTAAAGCGCGGTGTACTTTTCCCATTTTGCGCAACGATTTTTAAGGTGATCACCTCGGTACCGTCCGCTTTCAACCGGAGTAACTTCCCATCGGCAGAAAGAATTTCGGCGGGTTTATCATTAATCAGAAAGCTTACCTGTTCCGGCTTGATAGTGTCTAAAGCGCGGACATCGATGTACTTACCCGCCCGGTTTTGGTTTTGAAACTGGTAAGCGATAAAGGAACGGGTACGTCGCCAGAACCGCTCATCATCATAGCCGGAATCGCTCTTTTCGCCTTTGTATCCATGATCGACTTCGGGTTGCTGTTCTCCACAATTTACCTTGTCGACCGTGCTGGCGTCGAGGGCCAGAGCCTCGGCTTCCTGCTGCTTCAACCGGGCTTTCTGCTCGTCGAAAGCCGCTTTGGAAAAGGTCTGAAAGTACATCTGATAGCGGGCATCGTGCACTTCGTAAAACGGTTGCAGCGTCAACGAGTCCAGGCTAAACCGCAGGTTTTCAGCCGGTTTAAGCCGGGTCAGATACGTTGCCGGGTCACCCACCAGCGCGTAGGCGCTGGTGATTGGGTACAGTCGGCCTTTCGTTTCGTGCCCCATCCGGCTATCGTCGGCAAAAAGCCCTTTCAGGTCTTCGGTCGAGGTTTTAGCGGCCAGCACAATCGGGCCATTGACAAAAGCCGCCCAGTTCGAGCCGTCGGGTAAATACTCCAGGCGCGTGGCGGTTTTGAAACGAACGGTTACGATATCGCCCGATTTCCACGTCCGACGAATGGCGACATAGCCCGACGGTTTTCCATCGACCGGCTGAACCTTCCCATTCACCCGAACGTCGAGGTTTTCGGCCCATTTCGGATAGCGGATCTGTAACGAAAAATCCTGCGGTTTTGCGGTTTCCACAACCAGTTCCGACCCATTTTGGTACGGAAACTCCGTGCGCTGGGTAAGCCTGATCTTTTTAGCGGTCCAGTCGACCGTCGACGGAATGAACAGGTTGACAAACAGGTCGCTGGCCGAATGGCTGTAAATCAGCTCGCCGTATTTGGTGTGATTTTCCAGGCCCGACCCCACGCAGCACCACATGCTGGTTTCGGGCTGCGAATACACCCGGTAGTGGTTGGGCCGAATGGGCGTAAAATAAACGAAACCGCCTTTTTCCGGATGCTGGCTCGACAGGATATGGTTGTAGAGCGTTCGTTCGTAAAAGTCCAGGTAGCTCACGTCGTTCTTATCCAGAAACAGGGCTTTGCTCAGGCGCAGCATGTTGAACGAATTACAGGTTTCCGGTCCCTGATTGGATTGCAGCACCTGACTAAAATCGGTGGTCGGATTGAAATGCTCGCGCACGCTGTTGCCGCCAAAAGCCACACTCCGCGTCTGCGATACGTTCTGCCAGAAATACAGGGCGGCTTCCGACCAGTCGGTTTTTCCCGTTAACGTAGCAATTTTCTCGAACCCGATCACTTTCGGAATCTGCGTGTTGGCGTGTAATCCCGTCAGTTTATCCTGTTTCGCCAGTAACGGATTCAGGAGTGCCCGGTGCGAAATCCGCTGGGCCGTTTCGAGATACTTTTTGTCACGGGTCAGGATGTACAGATCGGCGAAGATTTCGTTGATGCCGCCGTGCTCGGTGCGCAGAACCTGCTGAATCTGCTCGTCGGACAAGGGTTTGATCAAGTCGATAAACCAGTCTCCCAAACCGATCAAGACCCGATTGGCCTGCTGATTGCCGGCATACTCGTAGGCATCGCGCAAGCCGGCAAACAGCTTGTGAATGTTGTAGAGCGGCACCCAAGTGTTGTTCAGTCCAAAATTGCTGCCGTCGATATCGCCTTTGTGAATCCGCTCCCAGAACACCTTGCCCTGCGGAATACCGCCCACGTACCCATTGCCGTTTTTGGCCTGACAACGAGCCAGTTGGTCGACCATGTAGGTGAGCCGGTTTTTGAGTTCGGCATTCCCGGTCGAGGCATACATCATCGCCAGCGCCGACAGGTAATGCCCGCCGATGTGTCCATCCAGGCCCGCGCTTTCCCAGTTGCCGTAGCGGGGGGCTTTTACCGGCAAACCGGCATCGATCCAGTACGGAGCCAGGAGTTTATCCGGGTTCAGCGCCAGGATGTACCTGAGGTCAACCTCCTGCGCATTCTTGAACGGCCCACCGGTTAGCTTCACCTCCTGCAAGGAAAAGGTCTGCATCTGCGCCCGGGCCGGGAAGCTGAGCAGAACGAAGCAAATGATCTGAAATACGTTCGTTTTCAAGGCTAACGCTGTATTTTTTGAGCCACGGATAACCAACGTTGTCCGTTTATTTTTTGAACACCGGGTCATCTCCCGCGTATTTCAGGTACCGGAACGAAGCCGAATTGGTGCTGGCTTCCCCCGACGACGTCGCGTACAGACCGTACAGGCAGCCGATAAAACTGCCCGCGGCTTTGGTACTCAGGAATTTGCCGTCTACCTGGTCTTTCAGCAGCTTCCAGTTTTTCGAATCGGTGGAATACTGAAACGCATAACTATCGCCATTCGAAGCAATCCGCAGGCTGACTTTGCCGGTTCTGGCATCCAGCGGTACTTCAGTCAGCAGTTCCATCTCTTTGGAGCGCGGTTTGCTTTTATAAAGTTGCAGCACGTCTTTGTCCTGCGACTTCGATTTACACAGGAAATAGAAATGGCCTTCATCCTGTAGAATCACCAAACCGGCTTTTTCTTTCTCTGATGCTGGCGTAAAGGTCAACTCCGTTTCGGCGGTGCTGAACAGGTGCTGCTGGCGTTTGCCGATGAACGCCGGGTTGCCCAGATCCATGACGGTTTCGGGCTTGAGTTTCAGCGTCAACCCGTCTTTTTTCGACAGCGCGTACGAATTTTTATCGTGGGTACGCATGAACAGCAGCGCGGGGTCCAGTTCCTTGTCAAACGTCAGCGTGTAGGCGAAGTTTCCCGACTGCGGCAACGCGCCTTTCTGTTTCACTTCCTTAAAATTAACCGGATAGGTGTACGAGATAGCCTTCTCGCCGTGCTCGATCATGGGCCAGTCGTTGGTCCAGGTCACGGGCGCAATGAATACTTCACGACCGGTATTGTAATAATCGCCTTCATAGGGTCTGACCGCCAGAAAAATGCAATACATCTTGCCATCGGGTCCATCCACAAACTGCCCATGACCCGCCGACGTAATGGCGTCTTTGCGGTCGGCCGGCAATTCGCGCTGCGTCAGGATCGGGTTGCCCTCGAAAGGCACATACGGTCCCCAGACATCCTTACTCCGCAGGATCACTTCGGAGTGATTGACCGATGTGCCGCCCTCGGCTGCATAGAGGTAATACCAGCCGTTCCGTTTCATGATGTGGGGAGCTTCAATCCAGACCGGTTTTTTGGAAAGATCCACCCCCCCATTGACCAGTTGTTTTTCTTCACCGACCACCTTTAGACCAACCGGGTCAAACTCATACATCCGGATGGTTCGGTGTCCCGAATACAAGGGTTTATGGTCGGGCGCGTCACTATTGTAAAGAATATACGCTTTACCAGCCTCTTCGTCAAAGTAGATCGATGGATCGATACCCCTCACCGATGGAATTTTAACCGGATCGCTCCAGGGTCCGGCGGGATTTTTGGCCGTCACCACGAAGTTCCCGTCGTGGTCGATGTCGGTGCAGGTGAGATAGTACGTTCCTTTAGAATAACTGATGGCAGGCGCAAACAAACCCCGCGTCAGCCGTTCACCCATAAAATCCATTTGGGAAGGGCGGTCGATGACATTCCCGATCTGCTTCCAGTTTTTCAAATCCTGGCTGTGAAAAACCGGTATTCCGGGAAAATACGAAAACGTCGACGTAACCAGATAGTAGTCCGTGCCAACCTGTACGATACTCGGATCGGGGTAGAAACCGGTCAGAATGGGATTGACCAGTGTGGTCGTCTGGGCGAAGGCGGTATGACTCAGCAGGAAAACAATCGGGGTCAGAATAGCTGCGCAAAAACTTTTTACGTTTTTCATAACAAGCTTAAAATCAATCCGTAATAAACTGTAAAATTGGAATTGGGCAGCTCTTTGTAAAGTCAAGAGACGTAAGAAGCCGGATGCCTCTTACGTCTGCACATTTCACCTAACAATCCTAATCACTGCCATTAATAGCCGGGATTCTGAGGAAACTTGGGACCCTCAACCACCCGGTCAATTTGGGTCTGGGGAATGGGCCGCAGCATGTGAAAATCCTGGATGTTGGGAGCCGCTTCCGGATTCCAGGCCTTCACGCGTCGTACCAGTGAACGGGTCCGGACCAGATCATGCCAGCGTTGCCATTCGCCAAAGAGTTCGCGGGTTCGTTCGTCCAGAATAAAGTCAACCGTTACCTCAGCCGGTGTAATGGTCATGGCGGTTGCGGCAGCCGCGTTTTGAGCCGCCGTGTTGGTTTTCCGGTAAGCCGCCCGTTGCCGAACCGTATTCAGCAGGGCAGCCGCCTTCGTGGCATCACCGGCTTTCAGGTAGGCTTCGGCCCCCGTCAGGTATACATCCGCAAAGCGGTAGAGCACACAGGGGCGGGTCGACGGATCGTTGAAGTTGGCTCCCCGGCTGGGGTCCATGAATTTCTTCAAAGCCGGAAAAATTCCGTTATCCCACAAGCTCGGCGGCACAACAAGCCCTTTAAAAGGCCGCGTTCCCACAAACTGCGGGGCACCTTCTACCTCAAAGTCGGGCAGCCAGACGGCGGTATCGGCCCCCACGACGGTGGTATAACTGATGCCCCGCTTGTTGTTGGCGGCCGTAGCCGTGTTGGTAACGGCGGTATTGGAAATATAAACCGTGTAAAATGAATTGCTAAAGCGCGAATCGACATTCCGGTTTGTAAACGCCTGATCCAGAAAGTAATTCTTCCCGGCATTGGGGCCTGATGGCCATTTATAACTATTCGGGCGCATCCGGGTATACGGACGTCCGTATTGCGAATCCCGGATCATCAACGACGTTCCGCTGTTCACGTAGGCTCCCGCAGCACTTTTGTAAGAGTTGATGCCGCTGTTGTTGGGGTAATTCCAGTTGGTAAACCAGGGCGTCAGATTTTGTGCGGCACCCCCACCGGCGGCCGCTCCAACCTGGTAATAGCCATATTTCGGGTCGAGCATGTGATCGCTGACAAACATGGTTTCTTTGCCGTAGTCGTTGGCGGGCACAAATGCATCGCCATAATCCTGCCAGAGATCGAGCCCATACGCGGCTTTGTTGGCAATGATGTCTGCACAAATGGTAGCGGACTGCGTAAAATCAGCGGCCGTGTTGTTGAGCCAGCCCCGGGTCAGATAGGCCTTGGCCAATAGCAACTGCGCCACCGGTTTTGTAGCGGCTTTCCCCAAAAACGGAGAGGTAGGCTGGTTGGGCAAATCGGCGGCTGCTTCGGTTAAGTCCTTGATAATTAACTCATACACCTGCGCAACCGGTTGGCGGGAAGCGGCCTGCGAAGGCACCGTAATAAATTCGGTACTGAGGGGCACATCGCCCCAGGTCTGCACCAGATAAAAGTACCAGAAGGCCCGCAGGAACTTGGCCTGTGCCAGATACTGTTTGCGGGTAGCCTCCGGCAGATCGGTCGTCTGGCCGTATTTCAGTACCCCATTCAACGTGTTGATGTCCTGAAAGGCCACGCCCCAGGCCGAGCCGAAGTTGCTGCCGTTCAAGCCATTATACGTGTAGGGCGGCACGCCACCGCTGCTGGCTCCCTGTAAGAACTCATCGGTTCCGGCCTGCATTTCTACCGTAAATCCTTCGGTGCCCCACTGGCCCCGGATGTCGTTGTAGACCCCGGCAATACCGCCTAATACGCCAGCCGGACTGTTGAAATAGGCAGGAACAATTTGTGATTGAGGTTTCTCCTCCAGTATTTTTTCGCAGCCCGTGTTGAGCAAGGCGGTTAGTCCAATGATGGACCAGACTTTTATAGTTTTCATGGTTCGATCCAGGATTAGAATTTAAAATTTACCCCAAGCGTAAATTGCCGTACGGGCGGGTTGTTGAGGTTGACAGAAATCTGACGCTCCGGCGTACCGCGCTCGCTGGCTCCCTGCGGGTTCAGGGTCGACTGGCCGCTGGCATAGCTGTTTCCTTCCGGATCGACGGCCAGGTTCTCTTTAACCAGTGGCGAATACAGGATCAGCGGATTGGTGGCATTGAAATATACCCGGGCCGAAGTCATTCCGACTTTCCGGATCAACTGACTGGAAAAGGTATAGCCCAGGTTGATACTTCTGACTTTAATGAACGAACCGTCGTAATAGCCTAAGGTAGAGCCAAAATAGGCGACCGCACTACCGGCATCCGGTGCGGGGAACGCGTTGGTTGGGTTCGATTCGGTCCAGTAGTCGGTTTTTACCTGATTAACCCGGCCCTGGTTGTAGAACGCAAAACCGCCCGAACCTGTGGAATTACCGGTCAGATACGGCACGATCACTTTCATTCCCATGCGGGCAAAGGTGACGATCGACAGGTCAAAGTCTTTGAAGCTGAAGCGGTTGGTGATACCGCCTTCCCATTTCGGCTGAAAATTACCCAGAATCTGCCGGTCAGCCGGATCGATCTTCCCATCGCCATTTACATCTTCCACCCGGATCTGGCCGGGAAACTGCGTGGGCGAGGTTTGTTTGGCCAGCGTCCCGTTTTCTTTATCCGCGGTCTGCCAGATGCCGATTTTTTTGTAATCGAAAATGACCGAAAGCGGTTGTCCCACAAACCAGCCTGCTCCTAAATTGGAGAGCTCCGTCGGCGTGGTCAGCTGCGTAATTTTCTCGCGGTTAAAGAAATACGTCACATCGGCGCTCCAGTTGAAGCCTTTCGGCTTTCTGAAAATTTCAAACGTCAGCGCGGTTTCCAGTCCCTTTCCTTCCGTTCGTCCCAGGTTTTTCAGGGTTGAACCGGCGCCGTTGCTGGGGGGCAGCGGAACGGACAGCAGAATGTCCTTCGTTTTTTGGTGGTACCAATCGACCGAACCCGTGATGCGGTTATTGAGGAAGCCAAAGTCAATCCCGAGATCCACCTGCGAGGTCGACTGCCAACCCAGACCGGTAGCTGGCAGACTGGTCACCGTATAGGCCAGTTGCTGCCCGGCCGTACTCGTACCGAAGTTATAATAACCGGCCGACAACGCCCCCAGTGTGGCGTAAGCACCCACGTTTCGATTGCCGGACAACCCCCAGCTACCCCGCAGTTTCAGGTTCGAAATGAAAGGGGCGGCTTTCATAAAGTTTTCCTCGATAATATTCCAGCCTGCCCCAACCGCCGGATAGTTAAAGTACTGATTGCCGGGCGATAAGGTTGAAGAACCGTCCCGTCGCAGCGTCAGGGTCAACAGGTAGCGATCGTTGTAACTATAGTTGACCCGACCCATGTAAGACAGCAGACCGGTTTCGGAAAAGGAGTTCCCAAAGTCCGAACTGGCAACGGGTGTTCCGGAAGCCAGCGAGAAATTAGACGTCTTGATGTAATCGGCCGGCACCCCGGTTATTGTAAACCGGCTGCCCAAGGAGTGGTTTTTCGTGATTTCATACAGCCCGGTAACGCCGATTTTATGCTTCCCAAACGTCTTGTCATAATACAGCAGGTGCTGGAGGTTGATGTCCCAGTACTCGGTATTACTAATTTCGGCGTTGGACGACGACTGCACCGTGGCGGAGTTAAAATAGGTGAGCGGGCCGTTATAGCCATTGTAATTCGACTGGCTGAAATTCAACCCGGCATTCATCCGATACCGCAGGCCAGGCAGAATATTTACCTCGGCGTAAATGCTATTGAAGGTCCGTAAGGCCCGCGTACGGCCCAAATACGAATCTTTTTTGGTCAGAATCGTCAACGGGCTGACCCCGGCGGCATCGATGGAGCCTTCGGCGGGGAACAGGTTGACCGAACCGTCGGCATTGTAGGGCGCGGCCAGTGGCGTTTGCCGCACCAAACCGCCCGGAATACCGCCCCCACCCGGTGTATTCGTATAGGTAAGGGTATTGAGTGTGTTCAAACCAATCTTGACATGCTTGCCAATCCGCTGGTCGATCGTGGCCCGGATGGTGTAGCGCTCAAACTTTTGGCTGGGAATAATACCGGTTTCATTGAAATACCCCATACCCAGCGAATACTGCGTATTTTCAACACCACCAACCATGCTCAACTGGTGGTTGGTGTTGAAACCGGGTCGGTAAATTAAATCCTGCCAATCGGTCGACACACCGGCGGCCAGTGCATCTTTTTCTTTCTGGGTAAGCGGGTAGGCGGTTGTGCCGGGGCTGGTGCGGTTGTATTTGGTCGCATCGTCTTTAAACTGAGCATATTCCTGGCCATTCATGACGTTGAATTTGCCCATGATATTGGTCACCCCGTGGTAGCCATCGTAACTGAATACGGGCTTTCCGATTTTACCCCGTTTGGTCGTGATCAGAATAACCCCACCCGACCCTCTCGACCCGTAAATGGCCGTTGCCGAAGCGTCTTTCAAAATTTCGAGGTTGGCAATATCATCGGGGTTGATGTCATTGAGTCCACCGAAGGGGATCCCATCGACCACGACCAGCGGCCCATCCAGTCCGTCACTCGATCCGGAGCTGGTCGTCAGCGTGCGGTTTCCGCGAATCCGGATTTGCCCCTGCGAACCCGGTGTCGAGCCGTTACTGATGATGGAAACCCCGGCAGCCCGCCCTTTCAGCTGATTGACCAGGTTCGGTGCCGGAACTTCTTTCAGGGTCGTTTCATTGACCGAAACCACCGAGCCCGTTACATCGCGCTTCCGTTGAACACCATAGCCTACTACGACGACCTCGTCGAGCGTTTTATTGTCCGTAGCTAAAGCGACGTTAAGGACCGTTTGGTTTCCGACGGCTACTTCTTTGGTAACATAACCAATGAAGGAAAAAACGAGAACCGTGCCAGCGCCCGAGGGCACCGAAAGCCGGTAATCACCATTTCCGTCGGTGGTGGTGCCCCGCGTAGCCGACTTGATCTGAATCGTTACGCCCGGTAAAGCTTCTCCATTGTCGCCCGTAACCCGGCCCGTGATCTGTACGTCCTGAGCCGGCTCATCGACAACGGCGCTGGAGGTTCTGTTCGGAGAAAGCACCGGGGGAGCCGCGGCCCTTCTAATGACAATCTGCTGGTTGACCACCTCGTAGCTCAAATTGAGTGGCGTCAGAATGTGCTCCAGAAGCTGATGAAGCTGTTCATTTTTAGCCTGATACGAAATTTTTCGCTTGGATTGAACGATCTCGCGGCTAAATAAAAACTGAACGTTTGCCTGTTCTTCAATCCGTTTTATAATCACCTCAACATCTTGATTCTGGGCGGAAAGCGTGACGCGCCGGTTGAGGATATCCTGGGCTTTGCCGTTGATGGCAAAGGCTATGTTCGCCAGGGAAAGCGCCAGCAAGATTTGAAGGCTCGAAATTTTCATAATCCTGACCCACCCCTTACAGTTAATTGAATAGGAATGCATAAGTTTGCGTACTTTGTTGTTCTTCTATGAGAGAAATGACAAAAATTCCCCAGCTCCTCAGTATAAGGAGAATGCGTTCTGAAGGCACATAAAAAAGGGGGCTTACGGGCGATGGTGTTGGTAGCACTATCGCCTTTTTTCCGGTAGGTAGAGCGTCGTTCTAGTTCATCGTACACAGGGCTTGTTAAGAGTTTATAAAGAATCAATGGCAACCGCGACTTCGAATGATGACCTGGTTGTCAACTAGTTCAAACGTCGACTCGATGGTTAAGCAAATCAGCCGGACTTTTTCAAGAAACGGCGCATCACTGAGCTGACCGGTGAAGGTGCACCCTTTCAGTACTTCCCGGTCATAGCGTATCGGCATATGATAACTCTCGGCAAGCTGGTCAAACACCTCAGGAACCGGCGTATAATTGAAAACAAATTGTTGGCGAATCAGCGCGGAAGGTTCCGATTCGGTAGCGACGATGTCGCGCCTGACATAGTGGCTGGTTCGGGCTTTTAGCCGAAACTCCTGATTTACAGTAAGCAAAACCGACTTGTCCGGAGCACGAACCGGAGTAACCGTTACTTTGCCCGTCTTCACTTTCACGAAAGCCGTGTTCTCCTGATCAAAAGAACGTACCTGAAAGCTGGTTCCCAGCACCCTGGTCGTGAGATTGGACGTGTAAATGATAAAAGGACTGGCCGGATTTTTAGTTACCTCAAAAAAGCCTTCGCCCCGCAGATAAACTTCCCGAACCGCCTGGTTCATTCGTTTACGAAACCGCAGCTGACTATCGTCCGATAGCAGAACCGACGAATTATCCGGCAACAAAACCACTAAAGGCTGCCCCGTCCTGTTTTTCACAACTTTCCAGGCTACAGTCCGTGCCGTCTGTTCGTTCGACCCGTCAGCAACACCGGGCCGCTTCGACACGAGCGTATTGAAATACCCGCAGACCAGCAGGCCAACGACCGCAGCCGCGGCCACCCACCGCCCCCAGTGCCATCGGGACAGTGGTCTGATGACGGGAAAAGCATCGGGCAGTTCGTCCAGAATGCCTTCCGATATGGCTTTTACCTGACGATCGGAGAGGTTCACGGTTTTACCCTGAAGAACCAGTAAGGTTACGACAGCCTGCTCGTAAATTTCCCTTTTCTCCGGATACCGGATCAACCATTCCTGCCAGTATACCCGATCTTCCGGTCGCCTTTCCGTGATCCAGATCCGAAAAGCATCGTTTTCTAAAAAGCCTTCAACAGTCGAAAGATTTTCAGGAGGAAGGCTCATTGGTACTTTTCGTTTATTTTTATTGATAGTATGAAGAATCAACCCGGTTATACCCTACCCAAGTCGATTTTTTTTGATAATTCCTTACCCGATGGGAGTCAGCCAGCGGCTACGCAGTTTGTGGAGTGCTTTCTGTAAGAAATTAGACACCGATTGCCGGTTTACGTGCATGACTTCGGCAATTTCAGGAATGGAGAGGTTCTCGTAATACCGCAGGTAGAGGGCTTCCCGCTCACGGGTTGGTAAGGAATCCAGCTGGGTCCGGATCTGTTGCATCATGCTCGATAATGATTCCTGGCGAATCATCAGCATTTCCGAGTCCGTATCCTCGGCCACGGAGGTATCCCAGTCGAGTTCTTCAAATACCAGCCGTTTTTGCGACCGCAGGTATTGCAGCACGTGGTGACGGAGGGCCTTCAGCAGATAGTGCTTGACCGAATCCGTCTCATTGATCTGCAGGCGGTTTTGCCACAGTTGCAAAAACAGTTCCTGGATACAGTCCTCAACCACCGCTTCGTCCACCATAAACTTTAGCCCATAGTGCTTCAGGACGCGATAATAGCGCTCGACCAATCGACCTAAGGCCTGTTTTTCTCCCTCACGAAATAAGTGCCATAATACCTGGTCCTGGGCTTGGGGAGTCATAAAGCTTGTTGGAATGTAACCTGACAAAGCGAAAAGCGGATGAGTGTGGTCGGAATTAGTTCGTGGCATCTTGTACCCCAATAGCCGGGCAATTGCGCTATTCGGGTTCGTCGTGTTTTCTAAAGTTGAGTTTAAACAGGCGAATTCTACGTGTACTTTTAACCGGTTTTCTCCCGGACCCCGTGTTCGATCCGGGAGAAAACCGGCGGGGGTTAGATATATTGATTGATCAAACTTTCCAGCCACTCCTGTTTGCCGCTGCGCACGGCCGGCTCCCCGTTTTCGATGGTGAAGCTGCGCAAGTCTTCCAGCGTCAGCTGACCATCCCGGAACGCCTTCCCGGATCCCGCATCAAACGAGGCATACCGCTCCGTCCGGAATTTAAGGTAATCCGAATCCCGCAGCAGGGCATCGGCCACGATGAAGGCCCGGGCAAAAGCGTCCATTCCGCTGATGTGGGCAATGAACACATCCTCCCAATCGGTTGAGGTCCGCCGAACTTTCGCATCGAAATTAATTCCTCCCGGCCTGATTCCCCCGGCCTGGTGAATGACTAATGCGGCTTCGACCAGCTCGTAAAGATTGATGGGGAATTGATCGGTATCCCAGCCGTTCTGGTTGTCACCCCGGTTGGCGTCGATACTCCCCAGCATACCGGCATCAGCCGCCACCTGCAATTCGTGATCGAACGTATGACCCGCCAGCGTGGCATGGTTGACTTCGATGTTCAGTTTGAAATCTTTATCCAGGCCATACTGACGCAGAAAACCGATTACCGTTGCGGCATCGTAATCATACTGGTGCTTCGTGGGCTCCATGGGTTTCGGCTCAATGAAGAAGGTTCCTTTGAAACCCTGCTTGCGGGCATAATCACGGGCACTGGTCAGAAATTGAGCCATGTTCTCAATTTCCCGTTTCATGTTGGTGTTCAACAGCGACATATAGCCTTCCCGACCGCCCCAGAAAACGTAATTTTCTCCATTCAGCGCAATGGTGGCATCGATGGCGTTTTTGACCTGCGTACCCGCGTACGCCAGTACGGCAAAATCCGGATTGGTTGCGGCTCCATTCATGTAACGGGGGTTGGAGAAGACATTCGCCGTACCCCACAGCAGCTTGACACCGGTTTCTTTCTGTTTCAGTTGGGCATAGTCGACAATGGTCTGCAACCGTTTTTCGTATTCCAGCACCGTCGGGGCCTCGTCGACCAGGTCAATATCGTGGAAGCAGTAATAAGGCACTCCCAGCTTGGTGATGAACTCAAAAGCCGCATCCATTTTCATTTGGGCCCGCACATTGGCATCCTCGTGCCTGTCCCAGTCAAACACGCGCGTTCCGGGGCCAAACGGATCACCGCCCGTTCCGGTGAAGGTGTGCCAGTAACTGACGGCAAAGCGCAACTGCTCCCGTAACGTTTTTCCGCCAATCACCAGGTCGGGGTTATACCACTTGAAGGCCAGCGGATTTTTGGATGTTGGGCCTTCGTAGGCGATGGCATCAATACCGGTAAAGTATTTCTTTTCGCCCAATGCAAGTGTTGTCATAAGTTGTAAGCGAGTTATGCGTTTAAATATTCAGTTACTTTCAGCGTGTCGAAAGGCCTTTTTCGATTGAAAAAATCCGGCGCATTACGAGTGTCAGAATGACGCTTATTATTAACTGTAAAGTTGACGCTTATTTTTTAATTGTCAATATGACAACTAAATTTTTTTGCAAAAAATTTTCTTTTCCCAAAGCAAAATAGGATTATACCGGGTATACGTACAGAAGAAGTTGCAATTAATTGGGGATAAAATTCAAAAAAGAATAGGTAATCTGGTGGTACTTATCGGCATCGACTTTGTAATAAAAGGCTCCCCGTTTGGAAAAGCCCTTCTGTTTTTCCGTCAATTTGATTAACAGGTTGGTCGACAGGATTTTACGGCTGAAGTTTCGCTTATCAAATTCGGTATTGTAGATTGCGTCGTAGAGCTTTTTGAGTTGGGGGAGGGTAAATTTTTCATTCAGAAGTTCAAAACCGATCGCGTGCTGGGCGGCTTTGTATCGGAGTCTTTTAATGGCCAGATCCACCATATCGCCGTGGTCGAAAAGCAAAGGGGGCAAATCATAAATCGAGAACCAGCGTGCCTGAAAGGCTTCCGAGATTTTGGACTCATAATCCGCTATTTTGACAAGCGAAAAGTAAGCAACGGAAATCGTCCGGACGATCGGGTCGCGATCCGGATTACCAAACGCGTGCAATTGCTCCAGATACACGTTGGTCAATCCCGTTAGATCAAACAGAATGCGGTTTGCCGCCTGCTCCAGACTTTCATCGGGTTGTAGCCATCCTCCCATGAGCGACCAGGTTTTTTCCTCTACGCCCCGTTTCACCAGTAACACCTTCAGGCTATCTCCATCGAAACCGAAAATTATGGAATCCAGCGCTACCAGGTAAGGATGTTGCTGCTTGTATTGATCTAACATAAATTGTACTAAGTATCACATTTCCATCGAATGGGCGAATGTACTAATAAAGCCGAAAGGTTGCTTTTATACCCTGTGAAAACATCCGGAGTGGAATCGCTACCGAAAACGATGCCCCTGAAACCAGTTACCGGCTAACGCACGGGTTGGATACGACCAGGCCACCCATAAGGCGTTTTATTCCTGACGGTAGCCGCCCCGGGCTGCTGCCGTCTCGTAGAGCAGAAGGAGCCAGCAGGCAAAACCAACCACATCAGAGCGTACATTGTTGACTGTAAGAACGTTATGAAGTAAGTCCAGAATCCGTTCCATCAATGCTCTAAAATCTTTCAAACCTTCTTTGACTCATCCGGTTCTAGTGGTATTTCATTCTCAATTCACTAAAATCCAACCATACGGCTATGGAACGCCAAACCAACATGATGCAAAGTAATGCCGGTATGAACCCCAACGGCAGCGCGGCAACAGACCTCGATTTCTCAACCACCGCCACCGCCCGTGATCTGGACACCCCTGCTTCGACCGGAGCAAGTTATCCAGGTTCCATGAGTAGCAGTGGCTATGGCGGATCAGCTTCCATGCCGACCGGCCCCGCCGATGATGATGAAGAGTTTGATGAAGAAGAACTCACGATCACCGACGATGACGATGATGACGATCTTCCCATCGATGAAGATGAAGACGACGATATCTAGTTGTCGGTTGTGGCTTAACGAACAAAAACGGTCCCCTATCACTTAAAACCAGAAGACGGATGGAACCTGAGGAAACAGAACAAACTGAGCAGGAATACCGCGATACGTATACCGACCAGGATTCGGAATCGCCGGGCGAAAGTGCGCAGGCAAACCGCACAACGGATGAACACCGCGCTCCGAATGCCCCGGCGGAAGGAGAATAAGAGTTAAAAATGAAGAGTTAAGAGTTAAGAATTAAAAGTAGGCTGACACGTGCTTACCAGCAGAATTCTTAACTTTTAACTCTTAACTATGGCCAACATCGTATCGCATTTCAACTCGGTTTCGCGCCATTCTTTGGCTGGCGAAGAATCTTCCGTCAATCCGGCTCCGGCGTAGAGCGTTCCCTCCTGCCCTTCCAGTTTCATGCAACGTAAATTCACGAACAGGTGCGTTTCGGGGCCTTCAGTCCGGTAAATGTTAACCGGCCCCAGAAAACCGCTGTACAACTCCCGCTGGTGGGTTTCATTCGTGAGAATAAACTCCTGAGCTGCTTCGCGGGGCATGCCGCAAACCGCCGAAGTGGGGTGTAATAACCGCAACATGACCGTACCGAGTTGCGGAAAATTTACCGCCTGCGTATCGACCGAGTAGTCGGACCGCAGGTGCATTAAATTACCGGCAATAACGGTTTTGGGACCCTCTTCGATGTATTCCCGAACCCGGATCTTCTTGAAACAGCCAATAATATACCGGCTTACCAACGCCTGCTCTTCAATTTCTTTTTGCGTCCAGGGCGCATCCGCCGTGCGCTTGGGCCGGCCTTCGCCGTCAAAGGCCGATTGGGTTCCGGCCAGGGCAACGGTGCGGAAAATACCGCCCGCATCGACGCTCACCAGTCGTTCGGGAGTAGCACCGATCCAGATCTGGTTGCGATCCGGCAGATAAACCGCCGATACAAACGCATTGGGGTAGGCCGCACACAACCGGTTGAAGAGCGTCGGAATTGCGGGTTGCTCCTCAAACCGAATGGTTTTCGTGCGCGACAGAACGACTTTTCGGAACTTGCCGCGCTCCATCTGCCGAATGGCCCGGCCAACGGTCTCTTCAAACTGCTGCTGTTGATTATCAGTCGCTTGCACTATATTTACCGTCGGAGCCAGGTTGTTTTTGACGGTTTTTGGGTTATTTTTGAACAAGGAATCAAAGGCCGGGTGATCCGTCGCCAGTTGATTCTGGGAAGCCAGGATGTTGCCATTCTCATCGAAGCGCCAGTAGAAATCGGCTTTCAGAAATAAAGTATTCTCCGTCTCCGGATTGATAAATGGACTGACGGCAAAACCCATCGGCAGTTCTTCCAGATCCATGACAACGGTTGAAACGCTCCCCGAACTGTCAATAATCAACTCCCTGTCGGTTCGATTCGGAAGGCGCCAAAGGGCTGCGGGATAACCCGCCTGGACGGCAGCCTGCCAGACCGAATGGCTGGTTTGCTGCGTTTGTACGGTTGATGACAAGTGTGTTAAAAATTGCATTATCGAAATCGTGTCGATGCCAATTTAGCTGTATTCGAATAACAGTTTGTTCTCTTTTTTTGTGCGTAAAAGTTGAATAAGTCTGTAAAATTTCTGGCTAAATGGCGGTAATCTTCCCCAATTCAGCCAACAAAAACAACAGTTCGTGGAGAAATCTTTCCGCTTTATCCAATAGGAAGTTTTTATTGGATAATATTGGTGAGTTCTTCAACTCCTGATAATTTGGCAGGACTATGGATATTCTCATCGTTGAAGACGAACCGCTGGCCGTTCAGAAACTCGTTAAGCTCCTGAACGCGGCTGACTCCACAGCCCGGATTGCGGGTGTAACGGACGGTATTGAGTCCACCGTTGGCTGGCTGAAGACCCATCCCGTGCCCGATCTGATCCTGATGGACATCGAACTTTCCGACGGGCAAAGCTTTGAGATTTTCAATCTGATTCCGATCGAATGCCCGGTTGTCTTCACGACTTCGTATGATGAATATGCGGTAAAATCGTTTCAGGTAAACCGGTTCGATTATCTGTTGAAACCCATCAAGAGAGAAGAACTGGCGAAAGTTCTGGCAAAACACAAACAGACTGACTACCAGACCGTCACATCGGTAAACATTGGTTATTTGATCGATGATCTGCGAAAACAAACCCGGCAACCCGAATTCCGAAGTCAGTTTCTGGCCAAATACCAGCAGCAGCTTCTCTCGATCGATGCCGCCGAGGTGAGCTTTTTTTACGCCAAAGAAGGCACAACGTATTTGTATAGCCGGGATAAAAACCGGTACACCGTCGAGTATAGCCTCGACGCCCTGGAGGAATTCCTGGAACCCAACCTGTTTTTCAGGATCAATGACCACTTTATTGTGGAAGTAAGAGCAGTTTCGCAAATTCATTCCTACCTTAATGGGCAACTTAAAGTAGACCTGGATTCCGGCGGTATTGCCCACGATATCGTTGTCAGTCGTGACCGCATTCGGGATTTCAAAGCATGGATCGGAAGGTAAGATGCAGAAACTGAATGATAAGTGGATGCGCATTCTGGGCGTCCCTTTGCTGGCGTTTACGGGCCAGTGGGCCATGTACGGCTACACGAACGTGCCCTACCCGGACGACTGGCGAATTCCGTTTTTCTTCATTCTGGGCAGTGTCGTAGTTTGGGAGACCAACCGCTGGGGCATTATTCTATCCCGCCGAAAGTATACCGAACTGACTCAAACCCGGCTGCGGGTGCTGTATCAACTGGTCTGGTTTGCCTTTTTTGCCAGTCTCATCCGCATCACTCAAACGTTTTTTTACGACCTCATTGGACTCTGGAAATCAGGCGATTACCTTCAGTTCAGGCCGTATTTTTTCAACACCCTGGTCTCTTTCGCCGGCACGGTGCAAATAGCGGCCTATTACGAAGGTGTTTATCTATATCAGCGGTGGAAAGTGGCCTACACCGAAGCGCAGGAGCTAAAAAAAGTGAATTTGCAAAGTCAGCTCGATTCGCTGAAAACCCAGATCAATCCGCATTTTCTGTTCAATAACCTCAACTCCCTGTCGTCGCTGATCACGAGCGACGCCCAGCAGGCCGAGCTTTTCGTGGATGAACTGTCGTCGGTCTACCGGTATTTACTCCAGCAAAATAACCGGGACCTGTGTCCGCTCAATGACGAAATTCAGTTTATCAAAGCCTACTTCCACCTGCTCAAAACCCGGTATGGTGACGGTATTTTCATGGACACCGACATCGAGCCACACTACCTGTCGTACCTGATTCCGCCCCTGACGCTCCAGATTCTGCTCGAAAATGCCATCAAGCACAACGTCATCGCGGTGAGCCGTCCGCTGACGATCAAGCTCTATACGCTGGACGGTAATTTATACGTTGAAAATAATCTGCAAAAGAAGAAAATGGCCGTTCCTTCCAATCAGATCGGTTTGCAGAACATCATGATCAAGTATAAACTCCTGGCCCACTCGCCGGTAACGATTTATAACGACGAGGTAAAATTCCTGGTGGGTGTGCCGCTGCTGACGCCGACGACGGAGGGGTAAGATCAGACTCAAACCGTCTGTTTTTATCACAAACTGCACCAATTGCCATAACCTTGTCCCTAAAAACTGGACAGCGCATTACTAGATAAATTCGGGCGATTTTGATAATTTAACTAATCACAAAATCGCTTATGAAAAAGACCCGCGGTGGCAGACCGCAAGTTCACAGAAGTGCAAATTGCCTTCGCACTTCGACAGGCTGATACCGGCGTATCTGTTGCGGAGGTCTGCCACACCTCCATTGTCAATATCTTACCGTAATTTTGAACAGACATGTTGACACCACTCAAGCCCCTTTTGGTGATGGGAAAGAATAGGGTCAAAAAGCTATAATTTTAGGTTCGTGGGGGTATCAATTCTGTCTCACGAACTCACCCTATGCGCCGAAAATGGAACATTGGTAAGTGATGGGACCGCCCAGGCGGACAACAACTTGAGAAAGGTTTATAAGTAATTTCAGCTTGATTAAGGGAAAGGGAAAGCGTTTCAGAAAATCGGGCGTTTAAAGCGATACCAGAAAATTTAAACGTCACTATCTCCACTTTAAAGCCTACTTTTAAGTCAGCCTATAATCCTTATTGAGTGATTAATTTACTACTAAACTTCCCACTTTTAAGGTGAATAGATTGTCCGTCTGGACCAGTTAAAGTCACATCGAACTGGCCTTTTACTTTCCCCGCTGCCCTATTCAGTTTTGTTACCTTCACCCAGCCTTTATCGCCTTGCTTGAATTGGTAGTACTTTTGAGGACTTCCCATTTGCGTATCCATTACGTGTAAGGTAGCTATTGCTACCGTAAAGGACGTTTCGGATTTGGCAGTCTTTGTTGGAAGACAGGTATCAGGTAAGGCTAAATTGTAATAGCCTTTTTTCAAGGGTAGCTGATAAAAGCCTAACATTTGCGTCGGGGTGCACTGACCTACACAACCCGTTACTTTTGGAGTGACCTTTAAACTTTGTGGACTAAAAGGCAGGTCTGTTCGAACAATAATACTAAACCGATCTGTTAAGCATGTTTTATTCTCTTCTGTATGGATTTCGGTGGCTTCTCCAGAGGCAAACCAGTAGGAATTATTTAGATTAGCAGTCAATGTATATCGCTTAGAGCAAGCCATACACATTAGCAGTAAGAAAAGAGACCATTTCATCAAATCCTGGCGTTTTGGAGTTAAAACTTGTTGTATTAAGCTTGATAGCTATCCAATCTACTAAAATGGCGGAGAGCCTAGAATAAAAAGCAGGATTTTCACAAAACCCTTCTATTTGAGACGAAGATTTTCCTGTTCGTATCAGATGGAGCGTCTGGCAAAACGGTAAATTAAATTGATAAGGGATCATTTGGAACGAGTGCTCGCTCAGATCGTATCCATCAACTTGATAAAGAACTGGTCTCTTTCAGAGCCAATCTCCCAGTAAGAGAAAGGCATAACCCGCGCTTCAGTTATTTCATTTTTGCTTCCAACCCTTGCTGAGCCAAGGAGGACTCAACCGGTTTCGCTTCATGAGTTGAAAAGAATATCGAAAAGAAGGGAGAGGGAGTCAAAACAACGTGTTGGATTTTTATCTTACAATCCCTGAAGCTACCATTTAAATTTGAAGTTCGTTGCTATGGCGCTCCCGCAGGGTTTGCAATGGGTGTAGAACGTTGCTTGTCTCTGGTTAAGAAGATCGCATCGCATCCACTGATTTTATAGTACCCCTATCAATTAATAACAGCACCTGTTTGCAAGCCGTACTACAAATTTTTTCGCAAGGAGCAACTTGGAAAGCGAGCTTTAGTAATAACCTGAGCGCACTGTAATCCAACCCTTCCGTTGTATGGTTTTAAAACTAGTTGTGGTTCGTCACACCGGTATTGATCCGAACTGGCAGTCACGTTTTGCTGTTAGTGTGTAAATTTGATTTTCACAAAAGAACATTATGGGCGCAACCTCCTTCGAAGAACTTTGCAGCCGCTTGTCCAGCGGCTCCTCCACAGAACTGAGCGCATTGCTGCCAGATGGCATCCAACACGAAGTGGGACATTTTAACGTGTTCAACCTGACCGAACTTACGCAGACTAGCCGTGAAAAACCGGCCATACCCTACGCCTGCCGTGCCTTTTATAAGATCAATTTTCTGACCGGAAAATCACGGGCCGAGTATCCCGACCGCACCGTAGAAATCACCCAGCCGTCCCTGATCTTCACGACGCCCAAAAGTCCGTTTACCTGGTGGCCCATGGGTCGGCAAAGCGGACAGTTTTGCGTGTTCACCGCCGACTTCCTCCACCCGACCAAAAGCGGTGTGATCCTCGACGAGCTTCCCATTTTTAAATCCCCGGAACACCCGGTTTACGAATTGTCAGAAACCCAAGCGGCACGTGTACAGGGCATTTTTGAGAATATGGAGACCGAAATTACGTCCAATTATGCCTATAAGTATGACCTGCTTCGCGCCTATACGCTCGAACTGGTGCATATCGGGCAAAAACTGCAATCGACTACGATGCTGCATCCCAATCACAGCGCATTTGCCCGTACGACATCGCTATTTATCGAGCTGCTCGAAAGACAATTTCCGCTCGAAAATCCGCAGCAGAAAATCGCACTGCGCACGGCAAAACAGTTCGCCGACCAACTCGCGGTACACGTCAACCATTTGAACAAAGTACTCCGGGATTCCACCGGTCTGACAACCACCGAGCTCATCTCGGGCCGCATTGTGCAGGAAGCCCGGGCCTTGCTCCTGCATACCGACTGGACCATTGCCGAGATCGCCGACAGCCTGGGTTTTTCCGACTTTGCGCATTTCGCCAAATTTTTCAAAAGTGAAACTTCTTTTTCTCCCGGCGCATTTCGTCGTCAGACAAAAAGTTTGAATTATACATAAAATTGATTGACGGCCACAAACCATGACGTGCTCATTTGCCGGACTTTTGTATTCGTTTTAATTTTATACAAAAGTCAGATGACAACTCAGAAAATAGCACTCATTACCGGCGGAAGCCGTGGAATAGGCAAGGACATTGCGATGAACCTGGCGCAAAAAGGCGTCGACATCCTATTGACCTACCGCAGCAACAAATCGGAAGCCGAAGCTACTGTTGCTACCATCCAATCGTTTGGCCGTAAAGCCGTTGCACTGCCGCTCGACACCTCGGACACCAGGGGCTTTCCTGCTTTTTTCGAACAGGCACAAGTGATCTTACACGATAAATTTGCAACAGACCGCTTCGATTTCCTCATCAATAATGCCGGCACCAGCGTGAGTGCTCCGGTCACCGAAACGACCGAAGCGCAATTCGACGAAATGATGAACATCCATCTGAAAGGGGTTTACTTTTTTACCCAGAAAGCCCTGGACCATCTGCGGGACGGTGGCCGAATCGTCAATATCTCATCCGCCGTTTCCCGCCAGACCTTTTCGGGTGTATCCGCCTATGCGATCATGAAAGGTGCGATCGATGTCTACACCAGGTACCTTGCCTTGGAATTGGGGCCGCGGAGAATCAGTGCGAATGTAGTCGCACCGGGTGCTATTTTTGGCGGCAGTACCATGCAGGATTCGCCGGAAATACGAAATTTTGTAACTGGCATTACCGCTCTGGGAAGGGTTGGTTTGCCGGATGATATCGGGGGTGTAGTAGCCTTTCTATGCAGTGAAGATGCGAAATGGGTCAACGGCCAGCGCATCGAAGTGACTGGCGGTGTGGGCCTTTAAAGTAACTATCTCCTATTTTCCAGGACTTTTCTTCGGTATACGTCGGCTGGTTCTTAGCCATCGCCCGCTCGAACTTCTCCGTCTTGTATTTTCTGGGAAGAAAGGTTTTCGCCGTAAAAGCCACAGTATCGCCAGTCTGGCACGGGATCAGCCATTTTTTGAGGCTCTCCTCTTTCTGGCGGTATTGTGGTTTTCCCTAAAGGTTATCCCGTTTAAGCAGGTCCTTTCTGCGGGTAAAAAGCTGGGGCTAATCGCAGTCAAGTTGATACCTACAGTGGTTGAAACCCTGATGACCTACGAGCGGCAGTTGTGAACGAGCTGATGGCCCCGCATTTCTGTGTTGAGAATGGTTGTCTCAAAAAGGTATCAATTCCTGATCAAGACGTTGCCCGAGCAGAAGTATTCATAAAAGCGGACATTTTACTCACTAATACTGTCCGAAACTGGACAGACGCTCTTGGCATATGGCCTTTGCCAGGCTATCAAAGCCCATTTGTGCAACTGGTATAATA
Source organism: Larkinella knui (assembly GCF_003858645.1). Classification (GTDB taxonomy): domain Bacteria; phylum Bacteroidota; class Bacteroidia; order Cytophagales; family Spirosomataceae; genus Larkinella; species Larkinella knui. The sequence goes on from NZ_RQJP01000003.1 coordinate 820,508, forward strand.
GTTGCGCCGGTTTAAGGGATGGTTTGCTAACTCATTAATTCGTTTATCGATGATCAGTCGCACCTATCTTACCGTCGCCTGGCGGAACTGGCGAAAACAGCTTGGTTTTACGCTCATTAATGGCTTTGGGTTGACGACGGGCTTAACTTGCTTTGCCCTGATTGCGCTTTGGGTGCAGGATGAACTAAGCTATGATCGATTCGTTCCCCAGTATGATCGAATTGTCCGATTGACCCAATTCCAACCAACCCAGATGGGTATCGCCGAATCGGCTCGTACCGGTGCCGCCTTAGCCCCGACGCTCAACCGTCATTACCCTGAAGTGGAAAATACGGTTCGACTCCGCAAACACAACGAGATTATCCTTCATCAAAATGGGCAGGCCCTTCAATCCGATATTTTACTCACGGAGCCTTCTTTTTTCGACGTATTTGGTTACCGGCTGATCCGAGGCAATCGTTCCACTGCCCTACAAGCCCCTTATTCGGTGGTGCTCACCGAGTCAACCGCCAGGAAGTATTTTGGTCAAGCTGATCCAATCGGTCAACTCATGACCATTTATATGTATGACAGCACGGGGCGCGGAGCCCACTACATCGTGACGGGTATAACTCCCGATCCACCGAGAAATGCACATTTCACCTTTACCATGTTGGCTTCGTTCAAAACGGTTGACGTGGCTAGACCTGAACTCGTGCGAGCCAAAGGCTGGACGGATAACCGATTCTATACGTATCTCTTACTGCGAAAAGGTGTTGATTTACCGTCATTCGCTGATAAAATCGGACAACTTTATGCCACCTACGGAAGCGACCCAGTGGCGGCTGACCGTGCTGACGTACAGTACCGGCTACAGCCATTAACGAGCATTCACCTGGGCTCTCATTTAGATCATGAATTAGCGCCCAATGGCGACCGACACCAAGTTTCTATTTTTGCCACCATTGGTCTATTCATCCTGCTGCTGGCGGGCATAAATTATACCAATCTGGCCACCGCCCGTTCGGCCAGTCGAGCCAAAGAAGTGGGAATTAAAAAAGTCATGGGTGCCCTGAAAGTGGAATTGATCACACAGTACTTAGTCGAGTCCGTGTTCATGACGTTGCTGGCCCTGGGCCTCTCGGGGCTGTTGACAGAACTGGTTCAGCCCTACCTGGCATTCCTGACGGGCAAGCCACTGTCCCTGCTTTCCTCGCCTATCCTAATCGTGTTTCTGATTGGGGTGAGCTTAGTGCTCGGGGTGATGTCGGGCCTCTACCCCGCCCTGGTGCTCTCATCGTTTAAACCGGTCAGTGTGCTGAAAGGCTCCTTTAAAACCGGCACGAAGGGGGTCTTCCTGCGCCAGTCGCTAGTCGTAGCACAATTTATCATTACCCTGCTGCTCGTGACCAGCGTGATTATTGTTTATCAACAAATGAGCTACGTCCGGCATAAAAACTTAGGCTATACGAAAGAAGCTCTTCTGTTTGTGGGGGTGAACGGTAATGCCGATGTGGTGAAGGGTTATCCCTCCTTTAAGCAAGAGTTGATGGCTAGCCCGCTGGTGGGGGGTGTTGCCACCTCTAATTCGATTTTGCTAAACGGGCTGGAAACCAGCAGTGCCCAAACCACCGACGGGCAAGGCCGTGCCATTCCCGTCACGGCGGCCCGACTTCAAGTGGATGCCGATTACCTACCGGTATATGGTATTCAACTTGTAGCCGGTACTAATTTTAGGAGTCGCCAGCCTGCTAACCCGACTCCGACAGCCCCTGACATTCAGCCCGTTATTCTCAATGAATGTGCCGTCAACCGGTTTGGCTGGCCGAGTGCCCAGGCGGCCCTTGGCAAGCCCTTTAGCACCGATGGCCTGCCCGGAATCGTAGTGGGTGTCGTCAAGGATTTTCATTTTAATTCGTTGCAGCACACCATTGAACCGTTGGTCATTTCCCTGAAGCCTGATTATTTCTCTCGCATAACGGTCAAGATTGATCCTCGTCAGGCTCGCCAGAGCTTAGCGTGGCTTAAAACCGTGTGGAATCGTCACTTTCCCGGTACGCTCTTTGAGTACGCCTTTCTAGACAGCGAATTGGCAAAACAGTATCAGGCCGATGAGCGGTTTTCCAGTCTTGTTACCTATTTCTCGGGGTTGTCTTTGCTGCTGGCATGCCTAGGCCTCTATAGTCTGGTAGCCTATGCCATGGCGCAGCGAACCAAAGAAATTGGCATTCGCAAAACGCTGGGCGCAAGCGTAAAGAGCCTGGTTCTGCAGTTATCGAGGGATTTTTTAAAACTGATTCTAATCGCCATTTTTATGGCCATACCGCTTGCCTGGTATGCCATGCATCGATGGTTGCAGGGTTTTGCTTACCGCATTACGCTTGAGTGGTGGATGTTTGTGGGATCGATTTTTCTGGTTTTATGCATTGCCCTTTTGACAGTCAGTAGCCAAACCCTTAAAGCCGCCTTAGGGAATCCGATCAAATCCCTCCGTATGGAGTAAGGCGGCCTGTATACCCCACAAAGACGGAAGCCCCAGCCGCCAAATCGGAATTGGAGCAACTTGTGGCCGAACGGTTTCCCAAGATACATACCCAGGTGTCACAGAAAACGCTCGCGGCTGTTGCGCCACTCAACTTCTTATGTTCTCCTTCAAAATTTGAAAATAGTTACCGGTCTAGAATACGTAAAAAGACGGGTTGTTTAACCGGAGTAAGAGCGGGTTCAAAACGGTATAGCATTTAAATCTTGTCTCGTCCTCAATTCCGTTGACCGTTCTGGTGATTTTTTACCGCTCCTGCAAGAAGCTTGTCAGAAAAGTACTGATAGGCACCCGGGCTTCGACGGCGGAAAAGCCAGGTTATGTTCTCGTGCCTAAACTAATCAAGTCTGAACCTGTTGTGGCAAATCCAAGGAGGCTACGGCGAAAAAAGGGATACGCGGATGACGGCCGTCATCGGGGCTTACCAGGATTAGGTGTTTTTCAGAATAAGCGTCCGTAAACGCTGGTCATGCTCATCACCCCACTGCCCGATTGCACCAATGAGCGGGATAAGTGATTGACCAAAATCGGTCAGATAATATTCAACTTTGGGAGGGACAACCGGATAAATCACCTTTCCCACCAGCTCGTGGCTTTCCAGTTCCTTCAACTGCACATTGAGCACGCGCCGGGACGCCCCCGGAATTTTTCGCTGCAGATCGCTGGGACGTTTAAACCCTTCGTTGATAAACCACAAAAGTCGCATCTTCCATTTTCCGTAAAGGACTTCGCCGATCAGGTCGAGCCCGCAGTTCAGGTCGGGCATTGTCTTTCTTTCGTACATACGGCAAAGATAACCCGTTGCATTCGGCCATTCAATAGGGATAACTTTATCCCTATCTGAATCGTAAGTCCGTACTTGTCAGCACGTGTTGTACTAGCGAAATTTGTCCTAAACAAATCAGCAGGTCAATGGACTTTACTTTTGAAAATGAACTGGCGGGCAAAATTGCGCTGGTAACCGGCGGCAGCAAAGGCACTGGGAAAGCGATTGCCGAGCGCCTGATGAAAGCGGGTGCAACCGTGATCAGTACGGCCAGAAACAAGCCGGAAGACGAAACGACTGGCACCCATTTCATCGCTGCCGATTTAAGTAAACCGGACGGAACCCAGAAAGTAATCAACCAAGTCCTCGATACATTCGGCCACCTGGACATCCTGATTAATAACATGGGCGGTTCTGAAACGCCGGGGGGCGGTTTTGCGGTGCTTTCCGATCAGGATTGGGAGTCATCCATTCAGACCAATTTCCTGGCACCCGTACGACTGGACCGCGGATTTTTGCCCGGCATGATCAAGCGCGGTGAGGGGGTGATCATCCACATTGCGTCCATCCAGGCCAAGTTGCCCCTCTATGATTCCACCCTGCCCTATGCTGCGGCAAAAGCCGCCCTGGTCAACTACAGCAAAAGTCTATCGAATGAAGTTTCACCCAGAGGAGTGCGCGTGCTCACCGTATCGCCCGGCTGGATTATGACCACCGCATCCAGCCGGATGATGGAGCGGATCGCCGGGAGTTCGGGCAGCACCGCGGAACAGGCTGCTAACGGGGTAATGGAGGCATTGGGCGGCATCCCCTTCGGCCGGCCCGCCTGGCCACAGGAAGTCGCCGAGCTGGTTGGCTTCCTGGTTTCGCCCCGGGCGGCTTACCTCACCGGCACCGACTATGTGATCGACGGCGGCACCATTCCCACGGTATAGGCAGGCATTGACCTGTTGTTCTAAAACAAAATCATTTTTAATCGACACAAACTTCAAAATTTATGAAACTTCCTGGTACTATTGAAGGCCTTATTAAGGCACAGAACGATGTGGACAGCACCGCATTTGCTGCGTACTTCACCGAAAAAGCCACTGTTTCCGATGAAGGATCGTCTTATGCGGGCCGAACCGAAATTAAGCAGTGGATCCAGCAGGCAACTGAAAAGTACAGGATGCGGATAAAACCGCTCGATTTCCATCAAACCGGTTCCATGGCCGAGCTTACGGTGGAAGTTACCGGCACTTTCGCTGGAAGCCCGGCGGTTATGCAGTATCATCTTGAACTGGAGGGCCCATCCATCTACTCGTTGAAGATTACGGGATGAAAACACAGTACAAAATTTCGCCGGAACGGCTTCAGGAAAACGCCTGCTTTTTTGACGAAGCTTCCTGCCAAACCGTATAAGATATTAAAGGTAGCCTATAAATGATAATCGGGAAATCGGGGTTTAAATTGGCCATTTCAGTAGTAGTGCTCGTGTTCTTCTCGGCCTTTACTTCGGCGCAAAAGGTGGACGCCACGTACAAAAATGAACCGTCGCAGCGCATACGGATTGCACCTGAGCGTGTTTTCAATATGTTTCGTGAAGCCGGAATGAAGCCCGTTAACCGCAACCTGACGAGGGCTCAAAAAGACAAGGTGAGCCGTGCGTTTGCCCTGTTGCCCCCTTTACATCAGCGAATTTTAAAACAGCATCTGCACAGCATCAGCTTCATGGATAACATGCCGAACACGGCATTGACGTCCCCGGTTGATTCCACTGGCGTCCCGAAGCTGTTCAACATTACCTTTCGGGCGGGTTTGCTGGATGAGACCATTTCAGCATGGGCATCGTGGAAAGAAAATACCTGCTTCAAACCGGCAGATGATGCAAAATACAACCTGCGCGTCGAAGGTGGCAATCTGGATGCAATCATTTATGTGCTGCTGCACGAGGCTACCCACATTGTTGATGCAGTCATCGGGATAACCCCGCACCCGGCCGAAAAACAGTCCGTTGTTGAACCGACCCCGTTCACAAAAAAGGTTTGGAGCACGATGAACGTACCCGATACTCCATACATCGATTCGCTGCTGGAACAAACCCGCTTCCGAAGCGGCAAACCGGTGGCGATCAGCCTCGCACCGGAGGTGTATCGAAAGCTCGCGCAGACCCCGTTTCCATCTTTATATGCCATGGCGGCCTGGTCTGAGGATATCGCCGAACTGGCAACCATCCATCATCTCACCAGCCGGTTGAATCAGCCGTTTTATGTGGTGGTCACTAAAGATAATGTCGAGCTGACCAGATTCGAGCCCATGAAGAGCGCACTTGTTCAACAGCGATTGGGCCAACTAGCGATTTTCTACGCGAAATGATCGCGCAATACGGCTCTCTACAGTAGCCCCTAACCGATCTATTCTCTCTGAATGCTGCTTCCAACGGGCAGCCCGGGAAAAATGGACAAGACACCTTGCCTTTTATCCATTCTTTCAGGCGGTTTTCCATGCCAACTTTGCACTGTCAAATTCAACGGCAATGAGCTACCTACCAGTTGATTATCTTTTAAACTCAAATTATTACCATTGCACTGATCATCGGTTTTATGATCACCTTTGTCCAAAGTCAATTTCTAATTGCCCAGACGCGCAAGCCAGCGTCCGCCGGAAGGGAAGAGTACATTGAAGTAGAAAAAAACGTTAAACTGCACGTCGTCGATCTTGGCGAAGGCCAGCCGGTGGTGCTCATTCACGGCTGGCCCCTGAACAATGCGATGTATGAATATTAATATCAGTACCTGGTTGAAAAAGGGTTCAGGGTCATCGGTATTTCCCTTCGCGGTTTTGGTAAATCCGACCGGCCCTACGGAAAATACGATTTCGACACGTTCTCCAATGATATCAAAGTGGTACTGGAAAAACTGAAGATTGAGAAGGCCGTACTCGGGGGTTTTTCGATGGGAAGCGCCGTAACACTACACTTTGTGACCAAATACAAAGGAGCGCACATCAGCAAACTAGCCGTATTTGGCGCAACCGGCCCATCCTGGAAACAACGCGAAGGCTATCCGTATGGCATCATCGACCAGGGTGCTGCTGATTTGATCCAGCAGACCAAAACCAGTCGGCAGCAATTGGTAGCCGGTTTCGGGAAAGGCTTTGCCGGACAGGAAGGCGGACTTTCACACGAATCGCTCAACTGGCTTGAAAGCATTAATTTAGATGCATCACCACCTGTTCGTATAGAGAGTACAGGATTTGATTGATCCAGCCTTACCGCCCGGCACCGGCATAAACTGTTTTTGAAACATTTTCTGAATACTCCCGTAAAGGCGTTCGGTTAGCCATCCCGAATACAAACTAGCAGGTTCTTACAGCTTTAATGCATGAAAAAAATAACGATTACGACCATCGTACTAATCCTCCTGCTGGGTGTGTATTTCTATTTTACGTCAGGCGCTTTACCTCCGGGCCATCTTGTTTCCTTGCTCCCGACGAAATACGGAAAGGCTACTGGGGAAAAGCCCACATCTTATCTGATCCAGAATGTTTCGGTTATTCCGATGACTCAGGATACGATTTTACCCCATCAGTTTGTGCTGATCGAAAATAGGCGCATCAGACAAATCACCAACCGTTTAGCGGATGTGGATACTTCCACCAATCCTTTTCTCATTGATGGCACAGGGAAATACCTCATTCCGGGCCTCAATGATATGCACGTTCATCTCAACGATGACAATAATCTGCTGCTTTTTGTGGCCAATGGCGTTACTACGATCCGAAATATGGCTGGCTACCCGTTCCATCTGAAACTACGGGAAAGAATCAAAAAGCAGCAAATCCTGGGGCCAACCCTATACACCGCTAGCCCCATTCTGGAAGGAACTAACAACGTTTGGAAATTCAGTATCATCGTCAAAACGAAAAAAGAGGCCCGGGATGCCGTCCTAAAATACAAGAAGGACGGCTATGACTTCATCAAGATTTACCACACGCTGCCGGAAGAGTTGTACAAAGAGATAGTACGGGCGGGTGATTCACTCCAAATCCCGGTGGTGGGACACATCCCTTTTCAGGTGGACCTCCACCAAGTTCTGGCCTTAAATCAATACTCGCTAGAGCACGTCGATGTCAGTCCCATTTCTCCCACTATTCCCCTAGTTCAAAAGTTGGAAATGATTGGCAAATCCAGAAAATGGATGTGTCCTACCTTGCTGGTTTACAAAAACATGCAAAAGCATCCGAATGATCAGACAATACCCACCCATTACGAAGGATACGTCGACCCGCAGACGAGAATGTTTTGGAAACAGCGCCTGCAGTATTATAGCCGGGATCGCTATGGCTTACGAAAAAACATGGCGAAATTGATCTTTAGAAGCGGGGGGCGGTTTGTGGCGGGAACGGATTGTTTAAATTCGTATGTACTGGCGGGCTTCAGCCTCCATGAGGAACTTCAGGAGTTAGTTAGCGCGGGCTTACCCGAATTTGAAGCCCTCAAAGCCAGCACGGTGAATGCCGCGGAGTTCTTAAACAGAAAGACCGAAATTGGAACCATTGAACCTAATAAACTCGCTGATCTAGTGTTGCTGGATGGCAATCCCCTGCAAAATATTGCCAATACTAAAAAGATAAATGGGGTTATGCTCCAGGGAAAGTGGTTTGATTCCCACGAATTAAATCGGATGCTTGATGACATCAAGAAGAGTTATCCTGATTAAGAAGGCAGAAAGAAACGTGGTTTACTTCCAGATTAGACCGTGCTGTCAAAGTGGCTGAATAGTTTTCGGTCGAGTTATTGTCGGTTCCTTCAACACGGCTGCTTGATACGGATACGTTAAAAATACCCGTATGGCTTGTCGTTTGAGCAACTATTAGTAAGTAATTTGTTTCCGCACGATACTCCCATAGCGGTTGGCAACGGCGTCAATCCGGGACGGATTACCGCTTAATGTATGATCAAAAAACGCATCTAATAGGTTGACGGTTGCTGTATGGGTTTTTGTCGACTGCTGACCAAGGCTCAAGAGGTAGCCTGCCAGAAGGCGGGCAGGAGGTGCCAGCAGGAGTGGAACATCGGTAAAACTGTAATGATCGGCGTCTTCCAGTTCGTATCGATACCCACCGCCAAAATGCTTGAATAAGGACTGATTACCGGCTTCGTATCTTGCGAAATGACCTATTTCACCTTTATTACTTTCTACTAATAGAAAAGGACGATGTACCGTCGACTTGGGCAATCCGCCGTACAAGGTTCCATCTATATTGACCGCTGCTTTAATTCTTGAATCATGAGCCATCGCAGCGGCACCTGTTGCACCACCCAGGGAATGACCAGCAATACCAATCCGATTCAGGTCTAGCGAAGTGAAGAAAGTAGTAGTGAAAGAATTTTTATTTTCTAATTGATTGAGTACGAACTGCACATCGGCAACACGAATGTCTAGCCGGTTTTTCATAAACCCAAGTCGGTCTGGAGCACCCTGCTCAAAGTTTTCAATCGTGGTGGCTAGTTTACCGTTAGCCAGTTGAGTAATAGCGGACTCATAGGGATGATCAAGACAGAAAACCACGTAGCCATGACTGGCCAGGCCAACGGCAAGGCTAGTGTAAAAGGCACGTGCGGCTCCGTAGCCCGGTAGAAAAAGCACCACAGGCCATTTTTTCCGAGCTTTAGCTGGCGTTGCATTCGCTACCGCATAGGTATCAATTTGATCGTAGTGGTCCATTAAAAAACTCGGTAAAACACTCACCTTTGGCGGTAAGTTAGTCAACCCATCCAGATAAAGCGAGTGAGTGCCTTTTACATCTCTCCGTGCTGGATACCAGGCTTGAACAATTACATTTCGTTTGTCAAACGGGTCCTGGGTTATTTGTTCTGTTCTGGTTGAATCTACCCAGCGAAAAACCTGGGTTCCAACAGCATACTTGCCTACAGGCTTTGTTAAAACAGGAACAGGTAGAAAAATAGCCCAGGGCACCATGGCAACGACCAGTAAGACCCCTAAACTAATGTGTTGAAGTTTTCGATGCGACGGCATCTTGACATAGACTATGATTATCAACAAACCGATTTGCAAATAGGCTGGAATGTAGTGCCAATAGAAACCTTTCCAAAAAAGCTGAATCACCACTAACACGGACAATAAGCTAATTGAGATGGTGAATGCGCCATTGCCCCGATTAGAATGAACTATTGCATAGACCGTAGTTATCACCAGCAATCCCAAAATCAAGATATCCAAGCTATTCATTGGTTATTAGCAACGGTTTTAGAAAAATTTCACTCTGGATTGTTCGCAGTAAAGGCCCGAACAGAATCACGAAAGTAGACTACCTGCTCCGCCTAACTCACGGATCAACTGAGGCAAGGAAAGGGGAAACGAGTCATCGGGCAGTTGATAAATTTATGCTAAAACTAGCCATCCTTTCAGCAAGGAGTTGTTGAAAAGGACAAAAGGTATGAACCGCGGATAATCGGTGGCCGCTTCAAGCACCCCAGGCTGCTATGCTCTGATGGATACTGGACGTCGCCAAATGAAAGTAAACAGATGCGGGTTCTATCGAGCTTGCAGGGTCAGTGCTTAGTCTCACAAAACGCTCGTGGCTGTTGCACAACGGCTTTTGAGAAGGGTGCTGGTTTGGAAGTTAATCAACTGAAACGCCTGAAAGAATTAGCGATTGCTTCCATCGCCGAAGTTTCGCTGAGAGACCATGTATTTCTGGCCCACGTAGCTCTTCCCGCCGGATTGAAAACGACTTGCGGCAAAAATTTAGTCTACCGAACCGGTATGGCTGCTTCCGCCGAAATCATTACCGAAGACCGCCGGTTAATCGAAAAGTTGTTTTACCAAATCCGGAAAGTAACCACTGGACGATCATGGAATGGCCGCACCTAAACCGACAGACGATGGTGCTTCAGCCAATGCTCACAAACCGCTTCAAGCTGTGCTTTAATTCCGTGGACCGAAATATCTTTATTGATAAAACCGTCTGCTCCAGCCTGATAACATTCTTCGACTTCTTTCGGAGAGGTCGAATGCGTAAAAATAACAACCGGCACACGCTGCCATTCCGGATGTTCTTTCAGTCGTTTCAGGAGCTGAAGTCCACTGATGTGGGGCATCTTTAAATCCAGCAAAATCAGATCCGGCTTAGGACCCGAAGCGTTCAGGCGCTGTTGCAGGAAAAGTCCGTCGGTGTATAGCTGGAAGATGTACTCCGGCAAGTGGCGGGTATTTATCCATTCATACAAGATCAGATTATCATCGTTATCCTCAATAATGCAAATAGTAGGATTTACATTCATCGGCACCTGGTGAGAGGTGTTGTTAATCGACAAGGCTGCCGATTCAGAATTTTTCATAACGTTTCCCTAAAATCAGTTAATCGACAGAACTTAATTCCCTGATGGCAAACAATTATTATGCAAAACTTTCCGGAATAAATACTTAGTTATTTTCCGGTCCGGCTACTCGTTTTTAGCGGCTTTCAATCACCGCCACCGTCAGACGGCTGATGCAAACCAGTTTTTCCGCTTCATCGGTAATCCGAATGTCCCAGATGTGCGTCGTCCGGCCCACGTGGATCGGCGTCACCTTGCCATACACCCACCCTTCTTTGACGGATCGAATGTGATTGGCGTTAATCTCCAGCCCCACCGCCCGCTGCCGGTTTGGATCATCGAGTTGCATGACCGACGCGATGCTGCCCAGCGTCTCGGCCAAGACCACCGATGCGCCCCCGTGCAGAATGCCGAACGGCTGGTGAGTCCGGTGATCGACCGGCATGCGGGCGGTCAGAAAACCGTCGCCCAGTTCGGTCAGCTCAATGCCTAAATGGGCAATAATCGAGTTGGCATGAAACTGCTGTAGTGATTCTAAAGTCCAATCCGGCTTCATTGTGTGAATTTTTTTTCGTAATTTTGCAGGCGTTTTCTAAAATCCCACCAACAAAAATAGTGTATACGGAATAACGAACATTAAAATATTTATAAATCACTGGCTTTTCGATTCGTTATTCACCCTTCGTTATTTAGTATTCAATATTATAGTAAGCGAGATTGAAACAAAAATCAATATATCTGATTCGCCACGGCGAAACCGATTACAACCGGCAGGGCATTGTTCAGGGCAGTGGTGTTGATTCTGATCTGAATGCGATGGGTCAGGCCCAGGCCCAGGCTTTCTATCAAGCCTACCAGCACATTCCGTTCGCCAAAGTGTATACCTCGAAACTCCGGCGAACCATGCAGTCGGTGCAATTTTTCATTGATGCCGGTATTGCCCACGAAAGTTACGAGGGGCTCAATGAGATTAGCTGGGGCGTTCGGGAGGGCAAAATGCCCAACAGTTTCGACAATGAATACTATCGCACGCTCATTGAAAACTGGGCCGCCGGTCATACCGATTATCCAACCGACCAGGGCGAAAGCCCCGAACAGGTCGCCAATCGCCAAAAACCGGTAATCGATCTCATCCTGTCGCGGCCCGACGAAAATCCCATCCTGGTTTGTATGCACGGCCGGGCGATCCGCATTCTGCTATCGTGGCTCATGAATGAAAAACTGGCCACGATGGACTTGTACGAACACAGCAACCTGTGCCTCTATAAGCTCATTTATTCGTACGAAACCAAGGAATTTACAATCGAAGTTTCGAACGACAGCACCCATTTGCTGGCTTTGGTAATGCACCAGTAATTTCGAGCAGGTGATTATCTTCTGATTGCCGACAATCGGTTACATAACTGAAAACCGACAACTGAAAAATCTATATTGCCACTCCTGTAATAAAAACCGCACTTCATCCGCAAAACCTTATATTCGCTATACATACTATGTCTTTGAAGTTGATTCCTGAAGTGAAAGCATGTCTAAGAATAGAATATATTGGTTTTGTCAGATAGTTGGGTGGACGATGCTCATCATGGCGGAGTTCGCCATTTTTACGTTTGAAGAGGGGTATCGATCCGACTTTTTTTACGAAGCAATTGCTACCATTATTCTGTGCATCCTGCTCACCCACCTTTACCGATTAATGATCAAGCGCTGGCGGTGGGTGCAACTGCCTTTCTTTCAACTGGTTCCCCGCGTCATCTTATCGGTTTTTGTCTTAGCCGTGATCATGACCATCATCAATCTTCCCATCGATAAGCAGGTCCTGCCGGAATACCTTTCCGACGAACCGTCCATCGTTTTGGGCTATTTACTGAACTGGGGAAAAAGCATGCTGGCGTGGGTGTTGAGTTACACTGCCTACCATTACGTGGAGCGGTCGCGCGATGCTGAAATTGAAAAAATCCTGCTAAAAACCTCCATCCGCGAATCCGAAGCCAAAGTTTTGCGGTCGCAACTCAATCCGCATTTTGTTTTTAACGCCCTCAACAGCATCCGGGCGCTGGTGCTCGAAAATCCGACAAAAGCCCAGCAAAGCATCACCCAGCTTTCCAATATACTCCGCAATTCGCTGCTGGCCGACCGACGCAAAACCGTCGAACTTCGGGAGGAAATAAAAACCGTCGAGGATTATCTGGCCCTGGAAAAAGTCCGCTACGAAGACCGTTTAAATTGTCGGCTGGAAATCGACCCCAAAACCCAATATTTGCAGGTCCCCCCCATGATGCTCCAAACGCTGGTTGAAAATGCCATCAAACACGGCGTCCAAAAGGCTATTTCCGGGGGATTTGTCGAACTCACCACCTGGCTTGAGGATCGTCTGCTCTACATTCGCATTCGCAATACCGGCGTGCTGGGCAACACGGAAGCCTCATCCGGTTTTGGTCTGAAAAATACGTCTCAACGCCTTGAACTGCTCTACGGCCCGGAAGCGACGTTTCAGATTCACCAGGAATCGGGCGATGTGGTGTGCGCCGACATTGTGATTCCGCTGCAATCGGCCGGCGTATTCAAGCGAACGGAAGAATTAAAACGGGTTTAAGGTTTATCGTCTATCGTTTAGTGGTGGCTGATGCAGGCAAGTTAGTGCGTTGGCCATCCGTAAACTGTAAACCATAAACCGTAAACGATACACTATAAACTTGATAGAATGAAAACCCTGATCGTTGACGATGAGCGGCTGGCCCGGAATGAGCTCCGCCGGTTGTTGGATAATTTCCCTAAAATTGACGTGATCGGCGAGGCTGCCAACGCCGACGAAGCCCTTAAACTCATTGATGATCTACAACCGGAATTGCTGTTTCTGGATATTCAGATGCCGGGTAAAAACGGATTTGAATTATTGTCGGCCATCGACGGCAAATCGCCGGAAGTAATTTTTACGACGGCCTACGACGAATACGCCATTACGGCTTTTGAATATAATGCGCTGGATTATCTGCTCAAACCGATTGAACTAAACCGGCTTTCGGAAGCAATCAATCGCATCGAGGAGAATAATCACCACCCCGAAACGGAAGCGCCCCGTCGGGATACGAATAAAGTTTTGGGGGAAAACGACCAGGTTTTTGTAAAAGACGGCGAGAAATGCTGGTTTGTCAAACTGGGCAAAGTCCGGTTGTTCGAATCGATGGGGAATTACGTGCGCCTGCATTTCGACGACCAGAAACCGCTGGTACTGAAGTCGTTGAACAGTCTGGAAGACCGCCTGGACCCCAACACCTTTTTCCGGGCCAACCGCAAGCACATCATCAATCTGCCCTGGATCGACAAAATTGAGCCGTGGTTCAGTGGTGGGCTGCTGGTGACCTTAAAAGGGGGTGATAAAATCGAAATCAGCCGCCGTCAGGCCATCCGGTTCAAGGAGTTGATGAGTTTGTAGAAAGTTCGTTCAGCGCAGCGCGGGCTTTGTTATCGATGCTGTTTTTGTATTCGTGTTTCTTGTAACTCAGCGCCTTCTGAAAATAGAGCCGGGCCCGGGTCAGGTTGCGCTTTTGCTGGTAAATATACCCAAGCTGTAAAGCCGACGTGGCTCCGTACGAAAGCTGGTCGGCTTCACTCAAACTAATCGCTTTTTCGAAGTACGGCATAGCCTCGTCCATTTCGCCCTGGCGCTGGTAAATCCGAGCTTTCCGGTAGTTAAATTCGGCTTTTTCCGGTGCCAACAAAAATGAAGATTCGGTGTAGGGTCGCAGGGTGGCCAGGGCGGTATCGTAAAACCCGCCGTCGGTGGCCAGTCGGGCTTTCATCAAAATCTTTTGCTTGGGCGAAACGCCTTTTTTAAAATACAGGTCGGCAAATTTCTGAGCCGCTTTATCCGATTCCACCACCGCGCTGCCCACCTGCGTCACCTGCCGAAGGTACGGCAGCGCTTTGGCATCGTCTTCGTTGAGCCAGTAGCATAGAAATAGTTTGTAGTAGGTGTCTTTCAGAAAGTTAACGCCTTTGTATTGGCTCAAAAAAGCCCGGTAAGACCCGGCGGCCTGCTGATAGTTCGCTTTCTCAAGGCCTATATCGGCTTTCAAATACTCCAGTAGCGGAAACGCCAGGTAGTCTGAACCGGTTGGCCGGGTGTTCAGAAACCGAAGGGCGTCCTCGCTCCGGGCGTCTTTCATCAGCACCGATGTTGCGAAGAAATGCAGCAGGAGATTATCCGGATTTTCCTGCACCATCTTTTCGATGCTGGCCGCATCCGCAGCGGTAAATTTCAGCACATACGCCCGAATGAGCAAGTCGATTAACCGCGCTTCGGTCTGAAAAACGGCATCTTTTTGCGTAACCGTCCGGATTTCCTGCAAACCTTGCCTGATGTTGCCGCGCAAACCCAGCATCCGGGTCGCCCACGTATAATTTTCCGGGACGGCCCCAATCATGACGTGCAGAAGTCCGAGGGATTTATACGTGGGCAGGAAGCCCGGGAATTTTTTCCGATTTTCTTCCAGCAATTTATAGGCGCGGATGATGTCCCAGCACGCGCTAACTTCTTGCCCGAATTTCAGCTTGACAAACGCCCAGTGCAACCGCACTTCGGCCTGGGCAAACCGCTGCCAGGGCGAATGTTCGTCGAGTTCCCGAAGCTGATCGAGCCGCTGGTCTTCCCGATCGGACCACTGACTGTAGAGTTTGCGATCGTCCGACACCAGCAGGGTGACCATATCGGCCAGATTATCCACGTAGAGTACGATTCCATTCGTACCGACGGCTTCACTGGCAAGCGCCCGCCGTCCATCCTGCACTTTTAATTTCAAAATGTCAGTATAAGCGCGCTGCAGGGTGGGCGTAAAATCGAAATCAGCGGCCTGGAGTCGGGTGACCGACCAAAAAATGAACCCGATAAGGAGAAAAACCGCCCGGCAAATCATGACTACGGTTGATGATCCGCAGCGAGGCACAAAATACGTCCGCATTACTAATTTTTAATTCGCCGAAGTTCGTGAAATAATCGTTCCAGCAAATTAACATCCTGCGTAATAATTTCGCCGGTGGCGGTCATTCCTAACTGAACATGTAATGAGCATACCGCACGCTGGCTCTGCATAAGATAATCCATGCTAACCCTTGAATCACTCGTCCAGTCCACTGAGGCATAGTGCCGGGCACTTACCACAATGCGGGCGTCAAAATCTTACGATAGTACGTGCTCCCCTTTAGAACACAATTGTACTTTCCGATTTCCTGTTGATTATACCTTGATTACCTGAGTAGTAAAATTGATGCAAAGAATAGTTTCCTTTGGGCATCTTTTCTTGATCTAAAGCGACTTCCACCCGATAGCCTTCTCGGCACGATTGCCCTGTTTTAAAGAAATTTCGTATGCCCGTTGGTGAAACAACCGACCAGAGAAGGAATGTATCTCTCTCCGATGCCATCACCATCGTGTATCCTTCATCAACATTCCGTATGGCCTGTGCCTGTTCGTTTCGGAGATTCAAATGCACGTAGTTATTTATTTTTTGAATTTGCACCTGTTTCAATTCAGAAAAATAGTGGTCAGTCCATTTCTTGTTCTTAAAAGCTTGCGACAAAGGGGTATTCGGTATCTGGATGGGAAAATGACGCGCTTTCATCTCATCAAAGAAAGCATTGAAGTAGTTTTCATAATAGCTCGTTTGCTGATAGACCACCCAACTTCCGTTGTGTTGCCAATTAAAAAGACCGGCTTGCAACAAATTGGCATGATTATAAATTTTATGATAGGCAACTACCTGCCATATAGACCAGAATGTGGCTCCACAAATTACACTTCCAGTAAATAGCCATTTGTACCAAAAAGTGGCTTTCGTTAGAAAAGCCATTAAAAAAATAGCATTGCAAATGGCCACGATTGAATACGGGTAATAACGGCTTTTAAAAGCTACAATTTCACCATCGATCGGAGTTCTCCCCCAAATAATAAATGCAAAAGAAATAAATATAAAAACGGTGCATCCTAATACGGGACTTATTCTTGAATCATAATTCAGGATAGTTTTTCTGAAAGCCCATCCAAAGAGAAGCACGATTAGTAAACCCAGATAGATGGAAGGGTATTTCAACGAAAAAACATAATTAGCATCATCCAGAAAAGATTCATAGCTCTTTGTGTGTATTGCCGATCCTAAACCCGCAAAAAAGCCAATTATTTTTCTAAGTGCGTTCGTTAACAATAGCTTAGCGGCCTGGTCTGAAGGCAAGCCTGTTCGCGGTAAATCCCACAAGTAGAGCGTAACTGATAAAACAGAACAGAAAAACCAAATCAGACTATATTTCACGTCTCTCCTTAGCCCTAAAACAAGTAGCCCTGCCGGCCATACGGC
This sequence comes from Larkinella knui, assembly GCF_003858645.1. Classification (GTDB taxonomy): domain Bacteria; phylum Bacteroidota; class Bacteroidia; order Cytophagales; family Spirosomataceae; genus Larkinella; species Larkinella knui. Next base: position 837,466 of record NZ_RQJP01000003.1, read on the forward strand.
CATACCGTTGCCAGCCGAAAAGGTGGTAATAAAAGCGAAACTAATGGCCCATAAAATGAGCCGTGGCGATGTTTTTTCTTCCGCACTTAAAAAATACAGCGTAATAAAACATAAAAAAACAACAACAAGATGCTGCAAAGCCGCCATAGGCCAATAGATAACCTGATACGGAGCAGCTGCTAGAAAAACAAAGAGAATAGGTATGAGCCAAATCGTAGACAAAGCTGATTTCTTCAACCATTTGAAGTAAAGCAAGGTACTGCTAACCCAGCATAACCCCGCAATAACCGTTAAAACGGGTAGCTGTACAGTTCCGGAAATCAGGTAAGTTAATAAAGTGATACAACTTGCACTTAATAAACGATGTTCGGCAAATCGATTATTGACTAAAATAGCTATTTTTTCACTCCAGGTTGGAGCTTCATCAAAACGGAATAAAAATTGGAAAATTACCGGTAAATCATCACCAAACGGAAGGGATGGAGTATAATAATATTGCTGAATCAAATAGCAGCTTAGCAAAGCGCCACAGCCTATTCCTGTGATTATGTTTACTCTTCTTTTATATCGATTGAGTTTTATAGTTCTGTAGCCTTTGCCTACAAGAGTAGTAGAGTTTATTTGCATGCGTACACAAGTTACGGGTTCTTAATCTAGGTTGTATCGGCATCAAGACAGCAAACGTTTCGCACTATAGTACTTTCAATCAGTATATTAACCGAGAGAGACAAGAAAAGACCAGTACATAAAAGTCAATTTGAGGGTTCAATTCAGAAATGGTATTCCAACTCCAAAAGATTGCTAACTTTATTTGCAACTTTTCGCAATGGGTATCAAAATTTCAATTAGGATGGGGATAAATCCCAATTTAAATCCGATTGAAATTACTTCTACATTTAACTGAGAACAAAAAATAATATAGGATCTATTAGTATCAATTTGGGCTATACGATTGCAACGATTCTAGAGAGCTATCTTTTAACCATTTAGCGGAACAAATGTAGAATAACAAGTTGAAAAACCTACTACAAATACGGCCTATTTTGCAATCATACCAAATAATGATAGCTCAAAAAGCTTCTGATACAAAAAAAGGTCACCATGCGGTGACCTTTTTATAAAAAATTTCGATTCCAATCCATTACCGGCGCGACGAAACCGGTTCGGGAACGCCTTCGACATCGGCGAAAATCCGTCCGCAATGTTCACAAACGATGATTTTCTTTTTATCCCGGATATCGGCCTGACGCTGGGGAGGCACCACGTTGAAACAACCGCCACACGCACCGCGTTTGACGACCACAACTGCCAATCCATTCAGCGCATTCTCCCGGATTTTATTGTATGATTTCAGCAAGCGGTCTTCAATGTGCGTCGCCTGTTCGTCACGTTCGCTCAACAAGGCTTTTTCCTCATCCCGGCTTTCGGACGTAATCTGGTTCAGCTCCTGCATTTTCGCTTTCAGATCTTCCTTGCGTTCGTCTAAAGCCGACTGCGTTGCTTTAATTTCTTCCTGCTTGTTGCGAATTTTGAACGAGGCTTCGTTGATTTTTTTGTCAGCCAATTCAATTTCCAGCGTTTGCAATTCCACTTCTTTCGAGATGGCGTCAAACTCGCGGTTGTTGCGGACGTTCATCTGCTGATCCTTGTAGCGGGTAATCAGCTTCTCGGAATCTTTTTTAATCGCTTTATTCCGGTCGATTTCCTCCTCTAACACCTGAATATCAGCATTGAATTTGCCGATACGGGTTTCAAATCCGGCAATATCATCTTCCAGATCACGCACCTCTTCCGGTAGGTCACCGCGGATCTTTTTTAGTTCATCAAGCTGAGAATCAATTGATTGAAGTTTAAGAAGTGCTTCGAGTTTTTGAGCAATCGTCAGTTCCATTCGTGCGGTTTTATCTGCCTATAAGTAGTATAGCACCGGGTTGGTGTCTATTTCGGACAAAATTACCGCAAAGGTATCACTTTTTTTCAACAAATACTGTTGAATCAAGTCTTTAGTAAATACTTCGCTTTCGTAATGTCCAATGTCCATAATGATAATACGCGAGTCGGCGTCAAAAAATTCGTGGTATTTATAATCCGCCGTAATAAATACATCGGCCCCGGCGCGAATGGCGTCATTCAGTAGAAAACCGCCCGCTCCTCCGCACACCGCCACCCGGCGCACGGGCTGCTCGCGTAAAGCCGTATGCCGAATCAGGGAAAGATTCATCCGGGTCTTCAGATACGCTAAAAAATCGGCCTCACGGAGTTCTTCCGGCAATTCGCCCACTGCTCCGGCGCCAACGTCCTGGTTTTCATTGCTCAAGGGGTATACATCATAGGCCGGCATTTCGTACGAGTGCGCTTTTTTCAAAGCCGCTACCATTACTTTCTCCAGATACGATGGAAAAACGACTTCAATTCGCAGCTCCTCTACCTCCGTGTCCTGACCAACTTTCCCGATCGCCGGGTTAGCGCCCGCCAGTGGCTTGAACGTGCCGGTACCACCCACGCGAAAAGAGCAGTGTTCATACGCACCAATGTGCCCGGCCCCCGCCTGATACAACTCATTCAGAACGGTTTGAACGTCATCTATGGGCGTAAAAACCGCCAGTTTGGTGAGAAGGTGCGCTTTTGGTGAAAGAATGCGTACGTTTTGCAACTCCAGCCTTTCCGCAATCTTGAAATTCACGCCCCCGGCCATGTTGTCGAGGTTGGTATGAGCGGCATATAGCGCCACGTCATTTTTAATGGCCTTGATAACGACCCGCTCGACATAATTCCGACCGTTGAGTTTTTTTAAACCGCGGAAAACAATCGGGTGGTGCGCTACGATGAGGTTGCAGTTTTTCCGAATGGCTTCATCGACAACGGCCTCGGTAATGTCCAGGGCCACCAAAATACCGCTTACTTCGGCGGCCGCGTCCCCGACCATCAACCCCGCATTATCGTAACTTTCCTGATACGCTAACGGAGCCCAGGCTTCGAGATACGTGGTAATGTCGTGTATTTTCATCGTAGCCCGTAGCGTTCTGCCAGAATGGTCAGGTGGTGGCGCTCGTGCCCCGCCAGGACCGAGAAAATGGCGCGGGCCGATATGGGAAGACCGTTGGCGGTTCCGATTCGTTGCTGTGCTTCTTCCGTCAGGCTTTCGGCAAGGGCCAGCGTAGACTGCCGGACAAAAGTATAGTGCGTGATTAATTGCTGTTGCGACTGCGCATCGAAGTTGGCCTTTTCTACGTAGTCATTCTCATCAAAACCCGGCAGCGATTGCTGTTCTCCGCGCGAAATACACAACGCGCGGTACATAAAAATCCGCTCGGTATCGATCATATGCCCCAGCATTTCTTTCGGCGACCACTTTCCTGCGGCATACCGGTAGTTCTGCTGGACAACCGTCAAATTTTTATACAAACTTTCTACGGTAGCCAACTGCTGGCGTAACGTACCAATAACATTCTCGGTATCAACCAGATCGATGTATCTGGCGAAATTACTGGCATTCGGATACTCGGCCGGGAATGGTTTTTTCATACATTTTTATCGGTTTTTTTCTGTAAAGGTATTGCGTTATGTCGAAAAGCATCTACCTTTGCACCACGTTTTCAGGAAATGAAGGCGGAATAAAATGGATCGGTAGTTCAGTTGGTTAGAATGCCGCCCTGTCACGGCGGAGGTCGCGGGTTCGAGTCCCGTCCGATCCGCTTCAAGAAGCGAAAAGACCATTAGGTGACGCACTTATCAGCCTTAAAGCCCGTTTTAAACGGGCTTTTTTATTGCCCTCACTTTTTTGCCTGCCTGGAATACGCCCTATAGCATATCGCATTTTTGGGTCACCTCCCAAATTTTCAGGGTACACCTATTGATATTTTTTCACAAATCGTCCACTTAATCCAATTAGGGTATGCTCTCGCGCAAAAAATGCACGTTTGATATCCATTTATACTTGAAAAGAGGAGCCTATTTGTTTGAATTGTTAATTCGCTTTTGGATGGCCTGCCAGACTCGATTTTCCACTTCCTTACTGCCAACCCTATTGGTGCTAATTAAATCCAGGCTGTGTTGATCAAACCATGAATCTATAATTTCTTTCTCTTGAATACTTGCAGAGCCATCCAGATACTTGTCTAGAAGAGCTAACACAACCCCTGGTTTAAGCTTCTCTTTACCCATAAAGGTTTTGCGGGTCGACTGATGGGAAATTATTGTCGATTTGCAGTTGATGAGTAAAAGTAGGCTATGACGTCAGGAGAGAGTCAAGAAAAAAAGTAAGTTTTTTAATTATTTAAAATTTAACAATCCTCCTATCCCACGTTATATAGCCTTGCATTTACTTGCAATCTTAAATCAATAAAATAAACTTTCTGAGTCCTACTCACTTGTCAAATTAGACCACCGGGCTGCATGGCGCGAATGGCTCGTTGGCCGATACTGAAAATTGATAATCTTGGGCAAACCGAGCTAACAACTTTGCAAACTCCTGGCGCTTTATCTCAGAAACCTGGTAATTCGGATCTTCTTTATTAGGCAAAAAATGATAAACAAAGTAATCGATTTTACCATCAGCACTTATATAAATTCGATTAAAGCAACGGGTTGGTCGTTCCCATTGAAAATTGTTTTGGTTCAGAAAACGACCTGGATCCTGAAGTAATACCGTATAAGCACCATAGCATTTTTGCTGATCAGCACCGGTTTTGAAAACAGCTAAAGCAGTATTGGAGTGAACGGCGCTTTTATAAAGCTTGTCCAGATGCTGATAAGATTTGCCCATCTTTTCTGCTTCCTGGAAAGTACGTGCCTTTGATTGGCCAAAAGAATTGAAGTTCAGGACGAAAAAGCATAGGACTGAAGTAAGGGTGGTTTTAAGCATAGCCAGAACTAGTTTAACCATCATTTTATCCGCAATTAACTACTTTTTTAGTTCATATGCGAATTTCACGCTTTATGGATTTTACTCCTTTACAATTTGAGTGGGTGCAAGTAGAGGAATAGGCAAAGCCAAGGTCTTTGATCCGGGAGGAATACAACTCGCTTTTAGTTGTCCACTAATTGTATAGTTGAATTTTGCAGTATCAGGCTGCCAGCCTGGATCTAACTGGGCGTCTTCACAAAGTCGGAATGAATTAAGAGCTTGCTCATTTTGAGGGATCTTATAGGCAAAAGATCTGCCCCCAACATAAGATGCTTTCACATTGGTAAGTACTTGATAGGCTTTCCCATCGCATCCGCAATCGGGCGTGACGTCTTTTTTAGTACAGGAGAGCAAAGAAGCTACTATCCATAAAGTGAAAGTTGAAGATTTCATCGTGTTCAGGATTTAATCTTCAAGATTCAGAAAGGATTGAATACGTTGTGATTCGAATGAAATTTTAATAGGGTCAGTCTAATAAACGTCCCTTCATTCGTAACGTCATTCTATCCTCTTGAAGCGGAACGTACTCGGATCGGAGCCTTCTGTATTCAGAAACAGTCTATTGCTCGAAACCAGTAGACCCGGATTGCGTACATACCAATTATCTTCTCTGGGTTGAGCATCGGTTTTGAGCTGGAAAGTAGAAGTTGTTTTGATGATCTCAAAGTGGACTCGATCCGTCTGCTTGCCTTCTTGAATAACCGTAATCTGATTGTTACTGACAATAAGTTGGACGTTTGGTACCGGTGGATTTGGAACCATCGCTGTAACGGCTGTCAACTTCCATTTCCCTTCGAACCACTGCTGGGCTTGACTCAGATCGTCCGTATAGGTAAGATCTCCCGGATCATTTTGCTCAGGAGGTACGGTATGATGACAACCAGCAGCTATAAGTAAGAAGAGTAGTAAGAGCTTTGTCAGAACAGGTTTCATACGAAGAAAGCTTAACGTTCACCTAACGACCCCAAAGACTCGCAGATGGTTGGAGTTTGTAATAGCCTAATTGCCTAAAGTATTCAGTAGGTAGACAGATTTTAGATGAAGAATAAGATTCATTAAAGAAAAAATCAACAGTCTAACAACCCTCTGATTTTTAACTCCACGTTTTCATAGTCTCAAAAACACCCGCAATTACATGCCATTTGAGCATGCCCCGGTTTTAATCGGTAAATTTTGGATTGAGTACCAGTGGAGTAATTCAATGTAAGTGTTGTGTCAGGTGAGGAAAAAACACCAACCACCTCGGTGGGGATTGATTCATATCCAACTCCGGTAAAAAAATGATAACTTCCTTTCACCTTAAAGGTGCCGTTTTGACCCTGCTTGATCATTGGAAACAAAAGATAGGCACAACAAATGCCACTTAAGCGATACCCTTTTTGATAAGCTGCAAGCTCAACGCAACCTTCCGACCATGCCTCCGATGGGAGAATCTCTGTTCGTGAATGGCAACTGGATAAGATAAGCACGCCAAGCACCCAAAATGTTAGCTTTTTTTTCATAAGAATGAGGATGAATTGCCCTTAAAAGACCCCATTTCTACACGACGGGTTGGATTGGGGTTGCAGAACGGTCGAAATAAAAAGCCCAGTAAATTAAACCTCCACTTTTCAAACACAGGTTTTATGGACAAAATAAGATGTTACTCAACGTCTAATTGACAACCACAAAAAAGCCAACACCTAACTAGACATTGGCTTTCTGATTCATTAACCTATTGTATAGGTCAAAGATCGGCTTCGGCTCAAAATTGCGCTGTCCGGTTTGGGTAAGATCCTGTCAATTTGGGGATTCAAGATTGAATACAGTGCGCACCCTTGTTTTTTATTCGTCATTTAAAAATGGCGCGGTCAATGCATTAACAGGCTGGGAGACCCGATCCAGCAAAAAGAACACTCCGTTTCCCGGGCCTCAAAGCAGTCGTGATCAGTACGACCGGTTTATTTCCTTGCTTCATCGAGCCAGGTTGTTTTCCGATACGACACCATTTAAGTCCGTTTATCCATTTCATAATACAGTCCGGCTACAACGTGGCCGGACTGTATACTTTGAAACGGAAGTCTAGGCTGGTATCCCTAGCACCAGCTGATTAATTAAACTTTTAGAATCCCAAACCGTCGGTAAGACTGTCATGAAACAGCCAATAAACAGCACAAACGAGCCATAGGGCCCTCCCAAAAAAACAGACCGGCCGCAAAGCAGCCGGTCTGGAAATTGTTTGTTTATTAACTAATACCTCTAACCGTACTAGCCAATCGTGAGACGGATTATATTTCGAAAAGTCACACTACCTCCCAAAAACAAACCCCGGCAAATCTGCCGGGGTTGTAATACGGAAACGTGTATGATGTTGATTCTATTCCAATTTCACCAACATTTAATTAGACGTATGACCATTCCGGAAGTCACCATTTCAAAACGTCTTGTTTACGAATCCCCTTTTTTCTAACCATAACGACATCTCTTTCAGACCTTTGTCGTCTTCCAAACAGCGGTTGTTTTACCTCTTTCAGCAGTTGGTCAATCTTTCCGTTTGCCATAAACCAAATTGGCGCCTTCACCGGCCATCACGGTTTTAAAATCGTACCGTCATTTTTGCGAACCGTCCACCGCGATTTGGTCCCGATTGGGTATTTGGCGGCTTCTTTTTCATTAATATCGATGCCTAAACCGGGTGATTCGCTGACGTAATAATAGCCGTTCTTGATGGTGGGGCAACCCGGAAAAACTTCTTTCACCCGGTCATTGAACATCTGGGATTCCTGAATACCGAAGTTCCAGACCGCAATGTCGATGCTGTTGTTGGCGGCATGACCCACCGGCGAAGTGTCTCCCGGACCGTGCCAGGCGGTTTTGACGTTGAACCACTCGCCCAGCCGCGCCACCTTCATCGCCGGCGTAATCCCGCCGATCTGCGAAATGTGAATCCGAATGAAGTCGAATAGTTGATTGGCCATCGGCTCCTTGAACTCGTTGATGTTGTTGAACAACTCGCCCATCGCAATCGGCACGGAGGTCGTTTGCCGCAGCAGTTTGAACCAGCTCATGTTTTCCGGCGAAAACGGATCCTCGATAAAATACGGGCGGTATTCTTCCAGCCCTTTGATCATGTTGATGGCGTCGATCGGCTCCGTTAATTCGTGCATGTCGTGAAGCAGCTGAATATCTTCCCCACAGCGTTTGCGCACCAGTTCGAACATTTTGGGTACGCGTTTCAGGTACGTCCGCTGGTCCGAAAAATCGTCGGTTTCCCGGCCAAACCCGGCGGCTTTAAAATCCGGTTTTAGTTCGGCCATTGCCCCTACACCACCATAACCGCCCTGCTGAATCCGGATGTGGCGGAAACCCATCTCCATAAATTGCTGCACTTTATCGGCAATCGCTTCAGGCGTCGGGCCGCTGGCGTGGGTATACGTATCGACCGCAATCCGGGCCTTTCCGCCCAGCAGTTGATATACCGGCATGTTGGCGCGTTTGCCTTTGATGTCCCACAACGCCTGATCGAGCCCCGAAAGGGCGTTGTTCAAAACCGGTCCGTTGCGCCAGTACGAACTGACGTACGCCGACTGCCACATGTCTTCGATGTTATCGACATCCTTGCCCACGCAGAAGTCGTTCAGGTACGTATTGATCGCCGGAATGACGACCAAAGCCCGCTGCGTAAACGTCGCGCAGCCCAACCCGTATAAACCGGGTTCGGAGGTTTCAACCTTGACAATCACCAGATTAGAACCGCCCGGTGCCGTGGTAATGGCCCGAACGCTCTTGATGGTGACGGGAGCCAGCCCCCTGGCATACGCCGGCGTAACGTAGTTTTCGGCGCGGGCTTTGGGACTGTCAAAAAGGCCGAAAACCCCGGCAGCAGAACCTAATCCCAGCATCTTGAGGGCTTTCCGGCGGCTGTTTTCTGATTGCATTTCAGGATTTTTCATAAAGGGTTTAGACGATTGTTTACGATTGGAATTGGGTTTGCGAGTACCCACGGCCTAAAGTCCTTGGGTACTTGGGTACACCTATTTGAGTGCAAAAGCAATGTAATTTCCGCCAATTTTCTGACCTCTGCCCCCACCGGCGGCAATCACGACGTACTGTTTTCCGTCAATTTCGTAGCTGATCGGCGTTGCAAAACCGCCCGCCGGAAGCTGGTATTCCCAGACCACCTTGCCGGTTTTCTTGTCGAAGGCCCGGATCTTTTCGTCCTTGGTTCCGGCAATAAACACCAGCCCTCCGGCCGTGGAAAGTGGCCCGCCGTAACTGTCCGTCCCGGTGATGGGAACCCCTTTTTTTGTCAGTTCCGGGTATTCACCCAACGGAACCCGCCAGAGGTAATCACCGGTGTTCAGGTCGATGGCATTCAGCGTTCCCCAGGGCGGTTTGATGCCCGGATAGCCGTTCTGATCGGTAAACCGCTGCCAGACTTTGCTCACGTAAGCCGGAACATACGGAAAACCGCTCTTCGGGGCCGGAGCCGGGGCGCTGGCGACCGTTGCCGGGCCCGTTTCCTTGTTCAGCAAAAAATTGACGATGGCATCGCGTTCTTTTTCCGACAGATGCTGGAAGGAAGGCATCCGGCCACTGCCGGTTTTGAGCAGCGTTTTGATCTCGTCTGCCGACCGCTTTTTACCAATATCGACCAGACTCGGCAGTTCCGGCCCGCTGCCTTTCCGGTCCTGGCCGTGACAGGCCGAGCAATTGGCACTATAGAGGGCGTTGCCTGCCGTCACCGGATTTTTCTGCGTGTTCAAACCGGACCGCTCCGCCATAATCAATTCCCACGGTTCTTCGTTGACGTTCTGATACAGAATACCCTGCGGATCGATCGAGTTTCCACCCCATTCGGCGCCCCCGCTGTAGCCAAAAAGCAGAGTTCCGGTTGTGTTGGGCGGAGTAAATTTGTGATCCGTCCTGATTTTCAAAAACCGCTCTTTCACGTAGGCATGAGCCTCCGGCGACAGGTCGGTAATATCGGCTTCGGTATAGACCTGACGATTGAGTGGCAGCGGTTTAAGCGGGTATTTTTGGGTGGGGTACGGGCTCTCGCCGGGCAAACCGTTCGTGGGCACTTTACGCTCTTCAACCGGAAACAGCGAGGTTCCCTTATCCCGATCCAAAACGTACACCAACCCGTCTTTCGTTGCCTGCACCACCGCATCGACGGTTTTCCCGTTGCGTTTCAGCGTGATCAGGTTCGGCGGACTCGGGTGATCGCGGTCCCACAAATCGTGATGAATAGTCTGGTAATACCACTTCATTTTACCTGTTTCGGCCTCCAGCGCCAGAATACAATTGGCAAACAGATTGGCCCCTTTGCGGTCGCCCCCGTAAAAATCGGAAGCCGGCGAGCCGGTACCGAAATAAACGACGCCCCGTTTTTCATCCAGCGACAACCCGCTCCAGTTGTTGGTGGCGCCAATTTTTTTGTAGGCATCTTTGGGCCAGGTGTCGTAACCGAACTCGCCCGGCTGCGGAATGGTATGAAAAACCCACTTCAGTTTTCCGGTAATGACGTCAAACGCCCGCACGTGGCCGGGAGCCGCATCGCCGGATTCGGATACGCTCGACCCCATCACCACCGTGTTCCGATAAATGATGCCGGGCGAGGTGGCCGTCACCGACAATTTGCTGACATCATGATCCATATTGGTCTGAAGCCCCTCGTGCAGATCCACTCTCCCATCGGTTCCAAAACGGGTAACAATTTGCCCGGTTTCGGCATTGACGGCATACAGGCTCGACCCTACTGTGTACAAAATGCGTTTATCGCTGCCATTTTCCCAGTACATCACGCCCCGGTTCGAGTTCAGCCGGTCATTTTTTGACGGCTCGAATTTCCAAAGTTGCTCGCCGGTTCCGGCTTTGAGGGCAAACAGCTTCAGGTCGGGCGTGGTCCCGTACAAAACCCCATGCACAACGATGGGCTGGCACTGAATGGCGCGGCCACCCCGGCGACCGGGAGTATTCCCGTCCGGTTTTTCGGACGCGTCATACATCCAGGCGACCTGCAAATTTTTGACGGTTTCGAGATTGATCTGGTTCAGGGGCGAATACCGGTTTCCGGCTTTGTTGCCGCCGTAATTGGGCCAGTCTTTGCCCGTATCCGGGGCCGTATCCCGCTGATTCAGACCATACATCAGGCAGCTTCCCAGCAGCAACCCGGACACAACCCGTCTGGGCGTAATGCTGTTGAATCCTTGTTTAAAAAGATTCATTTTTCGATTTTTCATTTAAGACGGTTTAGGAGTGCCAATGCTTCCCTGTTGTCGGCATCGGTTTTTAAAACTTTTTGAACGTATTTGGCTGCGCCATCTTTATTGTCCATCCGAAAATACGCAGTGGCAATTTCATTTAAAACGGAAATATTCGCCGAATCGCGGCTGTAGGCGTTTTGAAGTTGAATAACCTGCTCGGTATACTGCCTGACGGGACCCAGATTCATTCCTGCCGTGTTGTTCGCCATCGCGTAATCCAGATACGGAAGGGCTTGCTTCGGCTGATCTATTTTTAAGTAAAGAACGAAGAGAAACCGGGCTTTATCGAAAGAAGGCGCGAGATTAAACGCTTTTTTAAAATAGAAAATGGCCTTTTTATAATCTTTTACTTCCCCACTCAGCATAGCAACTTTTTCGGAATACTGCGCGTCGGTCGGGTATTCGAGAACCAGGGCTTCAACGGTTTTTCTCGCCTTTATAAAGTCGCGGTTGGTGGTGTAATGGCTAAATAACTTATGAATGGCCGGAAGCCATTCGGTGCGTCTGGTGGCCAACGCATACGCGATTTTTTCTTCTTCCGATTCAACCCGGAACGAAGTAATCGTAAGCGCTTCGTTAAATGGCCACGATCTTTTAAGACCGGCCACTTTATAAAGTCCAGCCAACGAATCCACTTTTGTAATCGGCATTTCTCGCAAAAGCTGGTCGAAACTCAGTTCTTTCTCTGAATTTACGTCAACTAGTTTGGTATCTTTCAGTGCTTTATAAAAAGCGTCGGATAGAATTGCGTATCCTCGTAAGTCCGGATGAACGTGCTCCAGAATCAGTTCATCACCAATTATTTTATTCGCCGAATGGGCTTCAAACTGTGCTTTCGCATCCACCAGATGAGCATTTTTATGCGTTCGGCACAACTGATTGATCACATCATTAAATTCTTCCGGTGCTCTGAACCGCAAACCATCCAAATCTTTCGCCTTAGAAAAATACGCCTTCGCCTGTTTGAAATCGCCCCGGTTATAAGCCAGTTTCCCCAAATAATACTGGCAAAGTGCATGGCGTGAAAACCGCTGATCGGCGATTTTTAAATAGGCATAAGCCGATGATGAGTCGTTCTCTTGAAGCGATTTTAAGCCAAGATCGTAGTTCTTTTTAAACGCGGGAAACTGCAGGTTATCGACCGGAAAACTCACGAACGGTTTCAGATCTTTTTCATTACTGACCAGATTACTGATGAAAACCGGGATGTTCCGCTTAGCCAGAAACGCCAGTGTCTCGTTCATATTAAACCGAAACTGTTCGACGCCCCTCTTGTAAAGTTCTGATTGATACGGTATTTGCTGATCGGCCACCATCAGCTTCATTCGGGTTCCGCCCGAACTGGCGGTATTCGATACAAAAGCCGTCCGGAGCTTTTCGTATACGCTGGTAATCAGTTGCGTAATCCGGAAATCCCGCAGCGAGAGAAGCGCATTCACCAGTTGCGGATTACCACCCAGCGTTTCGGTGGAGCCAACACCCAGTGCCCCGTAGTATTCGTTGTGGCCGGTGTAAATCAAGACCGCATCCGGCTCATAATCGGCCACTTCCCGGGCAAATCCCAAAACCGTATACGAATTTACCGCCGTCAATGCTATGTTAATGATTTCAAAATCCCGATCAGGAAATGTATGCATCAAACGGTATTGCAGCCAGCGGTGAAACGATCCGTTGTGAAAATACGGATAACCGATGGTAGTGGATTCACCCAGCACAAAAATCCGCAGGGTAGTAGCGTCCTTTTTCTTTTTAAATAATTCAGAATTTCCGGTTGTGGCAAGGGCCTGATTGGCGAAATACTTTTTGGATGCGTGCGGATTAAAAACCAGGTAGTTTTTATCGTCAGGATAGTCAATAAATAACCTTAAATCATACCCGTAGTGAAAAACCCGCAGCGAAACTTCAACCAAACCAAGGATTAGGAGCGGGAATAAAATACTAAACACTTTAAATAAAACAACTTTTTTAGCAGCCGGTTTGGGTAAAGGAGCCTTTTGTTTTAGCGTATTCATTGTAGATAAAGTAGACAGCAATACGACTTAAAAGGGTGGTTGCAACATGAAAATCCGGTTTTTTATCCCGGGAATTGAAAGTAGGATTTGTTGCATTCTTCCTATTAACAGACCACCCCTCCGGGGTTCCACCATTCATACCGTCAGGGCCAAAAATCCCGTTCTTCCCGTTCTCGCTCGCGTGTCGCGAGTGAGGAATATCAGTAGGGCCTCCGGCCCGAGTCGTGATCAGCTAAACCATTGGCTCGAAGCCATCTTCGGGCCGGAGGCCCTATTGATATTCCTCACTCGCGACACGCGAGCGAGAACGGTGACCACCCCTCCGGGGTTCCACCGTTCATACCATCAGGGCAAAAAAAATGTATAAAAACCTGGCTTAACTACGCCGAAACGCAATTAAACCAGGATACTCGGGTGAGGAATAGTCAAACTCATCAAAAATCAATACCCTTCATTCTGCACCCAGGCCGGATTCCGCGTCATTTCATTGAACGGAATGGGCGCCAGATACTTCTGATTGATGTTGGTGTTGGCCGGAATCGGATTTTCTTCCGGACTGCGTTCTGCTATAATTTTCGGAAGCAGTTGCAACCGGACAATATCGAACCAGCGCACGCCAAACTCGCCGGCAAATTCGTAGGCCCGTTCATACACGACCGCATCCCGAAAAGCCGTTGCCGTTAGTCCCGGCGTTAAATCAGGTAGCCCGGCCCGGCGTCTGACCAGATTGATCGCATTGTAACTGGCCGCAGTTGGGCCGTTGGCCGCCATGGCAGATGCTTCGGCATAAGCCAGCAAAACCAGCGGATAGCGAATAATATCGTAGACCTTGTTGGTGCTCGGATTGATGGAAGCAATCGAGGTGGCGGTTTCCGAAACGCCGTCGCCGTTCAATCCGGCCCGGAATTTCTTATAATACGGATGGCGGGCGTGGGTTTCTGGCGAATCCCAGGGAACGAGCTTAAACGTTTTGCCGTCCGGTTGCCGCAGCTTGATCGTCGTGTAGAACGTGTCGTCCGTCCGGCTGCATTTTGGCGCGTTTTTGTAGAAATTGATTTCGGGATAGTAGTCGTCCCAGCCGCTCGATCCGTTCACGGCAACCTCATCCAGCGGCACCGACGACGACCCGGCGCTGCGCAACGGCAGCCCACCGCCCACATTATACTGCAACCCGAAAATGGATTCCGAGCTGTTGTTGGTCGTAAAAACCGTCGCATAGGGCGTGTTCAAATTATACTGATTCGACTGAATCACCGAGTTGGCCTCTTCGGCTGCCAGCGCATAATTAGCGGTTTGATTCAGTGGCCAGCCGGTCATGTTTAAATACACATCGGCCAGAAGCGAGCGGGCAGCCATCTGGTTGGCTTTGCCGGGTTGGTTCGGAAACGAAGGTGGCAGCAACTCCCTGGCCTTTTTCAAGTCACTGATAATGGCCGCATACACTTTGTCAACCGGATCGCGGGGCGGACGGTCGTTCACATCGATCGGCGTCAGGATGATCGGAACCGGCCCGAACGTCCGTACCAGATAGAAATAGCCCAGAGCCCGCAGGAAATACGCCTGACCCGCAGCCTGGTTTTTCAGCACTTCGGTTGAACTCACTTTGGCATAATTGGCAATCACATTATTGGCCTGATAAATGCCCTGCCAGGGCCCCTGCCACTGGGCAACCAGGCTCAGGTTACCGCTGCCACCACTCAGGCGGTCGAATAACCGGAAATCTTCTTTGTTCAGGCCCGGATCGGTGGTAAAATCGTCGGAACCAAAATACGAGGTGCTCCGGTTGGTGAAGCCCCAGGCACCGTCGCGGGCAAACTGGATGTAAATCGCCGAGACGGATGCATCCAGATCGGCCTGCGTTTTAAAATACGTCCCCGGCGTCAGACTCCCTTTGGGGTCTTCCTCCAAACTTTGACAGCCTGCCATCAAAATCGCCCCAAGCAAGGTGACTAGTAGTGAATATCTGGTGTTCATGATTTCGTTTTTAGCAGATAAGTAAAACAGACAAAGCGACTGGTTACAAACCGAGTCTCAATCCCACGGTGAAGGTTTTCGGATTCGGAATCACCCCCATTTCCAGGCCCTGCGTGATGGCGTTGGTGCCGTTGGATACTTCCGGATCATACCCCGGATAGTTGGTGATCATGAACACGTTCTGACCACTCACGTAGACTTCCAGGTTGCGGATTTTGGCCTTGTTCAAAACGGCCTCCGGCAGGCGATACGCCAGGGAGATGTTTTTCAGTTTGATGTAACTGCCGTCGTAGACATACCGGCTGCTGTTGTTAAAATTCTTGCTGGTGTTGCTAAAAGCCGGGTTATCCGTCTGATTCTGAGCCGTCCAGATGTTCAACGCGTCGGAGGTGGTCGCGTTGCGCTGATCGCCCAGACCGCCCCACAGATACGCCAGCGTCTGGGAGTAAATCTGGTTGCCGTGCGTTCCCTGGAACATGAGGCTGAAGGTAAAATGGCCGTAGGTCACGTCGTTGATGAACCCGAAAGCGTATTTGGGCGTCCCGTTGCCGATGGGTGCCCGGTCGGCGGTCGTATAGGCATGGTCGCCGTTGACATCCACGTATTTGGCATCGCCCGGTTTCATCCCAAACAAAGCCGCCTGATCGGCCTCACTCGTTTTCCAGGTTCCCAGGAACTGGTAGCCGTAGAATTCACCCAACGGACGACCCACCCGCAGGATCGACGCACTGTTCAGAGCCGACCCGACGCCGTTGACGATAACGTTGTCCAGACCACCCAGATCCAGCACCTTGTTGCGGTTGAACGTAATGTTGAAATTGGTGGTCCAGCGTACTTTCCGGCCCGCCAGCGGAGTGCCGCCCAGCGCAAATTCGAGTCCTTTGTTTTCGACGCTGCCGATGTTGCGCAGGTAATTTCCACCGCCTAAGTAAAAGGGAGCCTGGTAGTCATAGAGCAGATTCGAGATTTTTTTCTGGTAGGCATCCGCCGTGAATGTCAACCGTCCACGTAAAAATGCCGCATCGATCCCAACATCGTACTGCGTCGTGGTTTCCCATTTCAGGCTGCTCGAAACCGGCGATCCCAGTGGCGTGGCCACGCTGGGCGTCGTGCCGTCGTAGTAGTAAGCAGGCTGGCCACCACCGGTCGTAATCTGGGCAATAGTCGCATACGCGCCCACGGCCTGGTTACCGGTTTGCCCGTAGCTGGCGCGGAGTTTCAAGTCAGAAAACACCTTGGAATTCTGCATAAACTCCTCCTTCGCCAGATTCCAGCCGATCGCAAGCGATGGAAAGGTGCTGTATTTCTGCGTTAAGTGCGACGAACCGTCCGTCCGGACGCTGGCCGTCAGCAAATATTTGTCTTTATACGAATAGTTGATCCGTCCGAGGTACGATTGCAAGGCATCCGCCGAATAGCCGGAAGACGTTTGCTGGGTCGCGCCTAAACTCAGGTTGTAGTACCCCAGTGCGTAGGTCGACAGGCTGTTGGCCCGGGCATTGATCGACATGCCCTGCCCCTGCTGCTGTTCATACAGGGCCGTCAGGGTGATGGCATGTTCCCCGAAATTGTGTTTGTAGGTAAGGAAATTACTATTCTGAAAACCCCAGTTCCGGGATGCATTGCCCTGCGCGTACAGGACGCCGTTACCGGTGCCCGGTCCATACAACGTCTGGTTGAAGGGAGAACCGATCTGGTACGTCGTATTCGCAGTAAACGTCAGGCCGTCCAGAATCCGGTAGGTCAAAATACCGGTTCCGGTCACGTTCGTGTTGCGGCTGTCTTCAAACTGATTGGTGGCGCGGGCCACCGGATTAAACTGTATCGAGCCGTAGGGAGCGGTCAGGATAAACTGGCCGGTGGCCGGGTCGCGGACGGGCGAGGTGGGGTCCCATTCGGTGGCCTGCGTAAACGGATCGGTCAAATCGCCCGCGTAGTTGTTGTTGCGGCTGTTGGGCAAAACCGCAGCCAGGTTAAATTTCAGGTTCAGCCGCTCGCTCAGCTTGGCGTCGATATTCGCCCGCAGCGTGGTTCGCTTGTAATATTGATTGAGAATCAAACCGGGCTGGTCGAGGTAATTGGCCGAAATCAGGTACCGGACGTTGGACGACCCACCGGAAACATCGAGCTGGTAATTCTGAATCAACGGTTCCTGATGGAGTTCATCCTGCCAGTCCGTCCCCCCGCTGGCCTTCAATTCCTGAAGCCGGGCATCCGAAAACGCGGGCGCATTGCCCGTCGAGGCAAACTGGGCATTAACCGTTCGGGCAAAATCGTAGGCATTCATCAGATCCAGTTTCCGGGGCATCCGCCCTTTGCTGAACCAGGTGCTGAAATTCACTTTCGCCTTGCCTTCCACCCCCGATTTGGTCGTAATCAGCACCACACCGTTGGAACCCCGGGAGCCATAAATGGCGGTGGCCGACGCATCTTTCAGAATTTCCAGCGACTCGATATCGTTCACATTGATGGACTCGATGTTGGCCCCAATAAACCCGTCGATGACATACAGCGGCTCGTTGGAACCCGTGATGGAATTGACACCCCGGATGCGAACGCTCAGACCCCGCCCCGGCTGGCCGCTGTTGCTGGAAACCATCACGCCCGAGGCCGTTCCCTGCAACGCCTGTTCGACCCGCATCAGCGGCCGTTTGGCAATTTCCCTGGACGTTACCGTGCTGCTCGATCCCGTGACATCGCTTTTGCGCTGTTCGCCGTATCCGACCACAACCACCTCCTGTAACCCTTTCTCGCTCACCTTCAGCGTCACATTGAGCGTGTTGCGGCTTCCGACCGCAACCTCCTGACTTTCAAAGCCGACAAAGCTATAAACCAGTGTTACGTTCTGATCGGCCACGTCGATGCGGTAAAAGCCCTGCGCGTCGGAAGTCGTTCCTTTCTGCGTTCCTTTCACCACAATATTGACGCCGGGAAGCCCTTCGCCTTTTTCGTCTGAGACTTTACCACTGACGGTAATCAGTGCGTTTTGGGAACGCTGAATCCGGTCGGCCAGGTAATAAGCCATCTTTCGCTCCAGTTCCGGACTCGGCTCCACGGTCGGGTCGGGCCGGGACTCGGCACCGGTCAGCGGTGAAATCGTTGTTGTTTTGTCAATAACCGGCTCCGTTTTCTTTTTGATTACAATGGTTTTATTAATAATCGAATAGCTTAACGGCTGATTTTTAAACACTTCGTCCAACACCGTCTCCAGAGCGGCATTCCTTACATGGAGCGAAACTTTATTGCTCTTTAACAACAGATCGGTCTGCAGCCAGAATGAATAGCCACTTTGCTGTTCGATCTTATCCAGTACCTTTTCGAGCGGAGCGTTTCGCTCGTGGAGCGAAATGCGTTGCTGACCGTATCCGGCGGCAAAAATATGCACACAGGCAGCCAGCAACAGGATCGTGGTAAAGTTGATTCGCATAATCAATTTTCGTTTTGCATCCGGACTCAGGCCCGTAAACAACGCCCTGATTAGCCTGCTAATCCGGCGCCACGGCTCTGTCGGGCAGAGCCGTAGGTAAACAGTAGAATATTCCATACTTTTGTAAGGATTTGGGAGTTTGTAACGATTTCTACGCCAATTGAAATTTTACGTTCCTGTCTGTTTCAGGCAGGTAATCCCAGGTATCAGGCCGGACGTGCTCGCAACACGGTCCGGCTTTTTAATGGGAATCCTGTTGGCAGTTCCGGCCTGGCCGAAAACAACCCATACAGATCATGATTTGACCGTTATTTTTCGTCCATCTATTTTAAAGTTTACACCACTCGATTGCAGAATCTGAAAAATCTGGGAGAGGGGTACATCCCTGGAAATTTTGCCCCGGTATTTTGCCTCCGGTATTTTGCCCTGGAAGTCAACTTCCACGTCATACCAGCGGGAAATCTGGCGCATAATGGTCTGTAAATCAGTATCCCTGAATTGAAACTGGCCATTTTTCCAGGCTACCGCTTCTTCCAGATCCGCCTGGGCAATTACATTCAGTTTCGGCCGACTACCGGGAGCCAGTTGCGACTGCTGCCCGGGTTTCAGCACCAGCGCCAGTGATCCGCTTTCCGGATTAGTATCGGGTTCTGTTCCGGCCTGGGTATTGACCACCTTCACACTGCCTTCCAGTAGGGTTGTTTTTACGATGGCTTCATCCGAATAACTGTTGATGTTGAAGTGCGTACCCAGAACCTCCACGATTTGACCTGCCGACTGAACTCGAAAAGGCACGGCTTTTTTCCCGTCCACACACCGGGCAATTTCAAAATAGGCTTCGCCCGACAACTCGACGTTCCGTCCCGACCGGTGGAACTTTGTCGGATATTTCAGCGACGAAGCGGCATTGAGCCATACCTTGCTGCCATCGGGCAGAATGACGCGAAACTTGCCGCCCCGGGGCGTGGTAATGGTATTGTAAATCGGTTTGGCCGTCAAATCCTGCGCCGATGAAACCGGTGATTTCGACGCATTGTACACCAGTTGGCCATCTGCGGTTTTCGTAATTACCATGTCCGCCTGTTTGGCAATTTCACCATTAACCGCATCATCCAGGTTGATTTGGGACGCATCTGCCAGGGTCAATACGGCTTTGTTGGTACCCGGCACAAAGTCCGAATGCCGCTGAACCACCGGAGATACAACCGCCGGTTTATGGGTAAACCGATAAACGAGTAAGCCCGACACAACAAGAACCAAGGCAGCGGCCGCATAACGCATCCAACGTATACCTATATACGTAGTCTTTTCAGTCGATTTCCGGCCTGTTTCAGCGACGATTCGTTCCCAGGCTTCTTCTTTACCAGACGGCGTAAACCGTTCGAGCTGAAGCGTCAGATTGTCTTCTTCCGTTAATTTTTCAAATAAAGTCTGGTTGTGAGCGCTCTGGGCAATCCACTGATCCAGTTCCTCTTTCTCCCGATCGTTCAGTTCTCCCTTGAGATATTTGACAATCAGCTCGCCCTGTTTGAAATAACCGCCGAAATCCTCCATAGTGGTGCTTTACTCGATAGAGACACCTGAAGGCGGAAATAGGATAAAGCCAGTAGAAAATTTAATTGAAAAGTTTTTGCAAACGGGGAAAGGGGCGCAAAAAATAAGTTGATAAAACACTGTATTTCAGAGGTATTAGAAAATCTAGCTGGCTGTCCAGAGTAAAAACAGTCCGAACAATTCGGGCGACAGCCGGAGTCGGAGGAGTTCGAGGGCCCGGTGTTTCTGCTTTTTAACGGTATTGATCGACAGGCCTAGCTCATCGGCGATTTCCTGGTTCTTTTTCCCTTCCAGGTAGCTCATGACCGAAATCTGGCGGTAGTTTTCGGGCAGGGCGGCAATGGCAATGTGAATCTCGGCAATGACTTCGGAGGAAATAATGGCATCCATGATGGATAATTCTTCCGGCTCGGCCGTGCCCTGCTGCTCCACGTACGCATTCACTACTTTTCCATGACGGATCACATTCAGACTGGCGTTACGAACCGTCGTATACAGATAGTTTTTTATGGCAATCCGGTTCTGCAACACCGATTCCCGCTCCTGCCAATAGGTAATAAAAGCATCCTGCACAAGATCCTGCGCCTGTGCCTGATCTCTGACGAGTTGAAGGGAAAAGTAGACGAGACGGTCATAAAACTCTTTAAACAGACCTTCCAAATCCAAGTGGTCCGGTTTCCCCACTGGATTGCTGTCCGCTGAATACAACCTCCTTAAAGCGCCCATTCGAATGGTGAATAATTTAAAAAGCAGTAGTCTGTTGGTATACTGAGCGATTACAAATATTGTATAAATAATCTATAAATAGTCTAATAAGTTTATAAAACCGTGAAAAATTCTTTTGAGCAAATTAAATAAGGCAATTCACGTTTAGGGCTTTAAGGTATGCGGCTTTGCTTCCATCCGAAGCAATAAGTTAACGCTTCATCCACGCTTTTTTGCGGCTTGAACCCGCATTTTAACCACTGGAACATAATTAATTAGAAACTCAGTGGTTCAACGCCTACCTTCGGTTCATAAACGATAACCACCTGCACCATGAGTGTTGTCATTAAACCAACCGTCAGTAACATCATCAATCTCTGGTTCGGCGCCGATACGCCCATCCGCCAGTACAAAATCAAGCTCAACCCGGATTTGTGGGATGCCTGCCAACAGATCAATCAGGAATTTTGCCCGCCTTCCAGAACCCAGCCCATCGAGCAATACCGCAAGTCGGATAAGGTAGCTTTCGCCAAAGCCGTACTGATGGAACTGGAGCGAAACAAGCAAACGCTGGCCACCAATCCCCGCTGCCTGAACTGATTTTGCGGTTTTAGCTCGTGCGCCGGATCAATGTTGTCGCCTTGCTGGTGGTCGGCAGAACGGTTCTGGGTTGGCATTCCACGGTACTCGTGTCGGTTTGATAAAGTCGCCGACAACCGATGCCCTGCACCCAGGTGGGTCAATAGCCGGTGGCTTTCAGAATAAAATCGACAATCGGCTGCGGATCAGGCAGGCTGTGCGGATGGTGGCCGATCAGCGGTTTATGAATCACCTGAATCGTTCCGCCGGCGGATTTGATTTTCTGCTCGAACGGATTCGTATTTTCGTCCACCGGCACGGCTTCATCGGCGTCACCCACGACGTGCAGCAGCGGAAAACCGGCTTTCACGATCTCGTCCGTCAAATCGATCGGATTTCCTTTAAAGGCCAGCGCTTCTTCGTCGGTTTTTAGCTTGAAATCCTGTTTGAACTGCTCCCATTCCTTCGCTGCTTTTGGCCTTTTCCCGTTGCCCCCCGGCCAGCTTTTCAGGTCGAGAACGGGTGCATCCGCGTAAATGGCCGCCACACGGTCCGGGTAGGTGACGGCCCAGCGGTAACTATAAACTCCGCCCCGGCTCATGCCTTCCATGACCGCTTTTGGCGCTAAACCGGCTTTCGTCAGCCGCTGGTAATATGCATCCCAGGTAGCCAGGGCTTCGTCGTTTCCAAACAATTCGGCCACGTCGCAGTACACGACATGAAAACCGCGTTCCAACAGGGCAATGTCGGTTTGGGGTTCGTGGCCCCAAAACCGGGCGCGCCAGACCCACGGATGGCCGGGAGCCGCGCGTTTGGGCACCACAATCTTGGCGTTATGCCCCTGAAACGGAAAGTCGTGCCCCTGAAAACCGTAGAAATTAAACCCCTGTGTGGTCAGATCCGCCTTTTTGATCAGATCAAAACCGGTTTCCTCTTTCCGGTGAATAACTTCGCTGATGCGTTTGGCCATGCGCGCCGTTCCTTCGACATTGGGGTGAACCAGGTCAGGCACCAACGCTTTTGAATCCAGAAACAGATTGTACAGATTGATGACGTCACAGCCGGTTTCGTATGCCACCTGGCGCACACCGGGAACAATCTGTTTATCCAGCACACTGGCGGTAATTCCGGTCGTATCGGTCGAAAAAACCGGAACCGGTACCAGCAACACCACCCTCGGCTTGCTCGGCAATTGCTGAAATGACGCGATCAGGTCCCGGTAATCCTGCTGGTATTCAGTCAGATAAACCCGGTTCATCGGCTTCGTATCGTTGGTTCCCAGTTTGATGAACACCCAGTCGGGCCGAAAATCGAGGGCCTGCCGGTATTCGGTGCTGGTCCAGTACGGCAGATTCCCCTTCCGTAGTAAGGTCGCTCCGCTTTTGCCGAAGTTCCGGACGTCGTATTGATCTCCCAGCAAAACCGCCAGCTGCGCGGGGTAGCTGTTTTTCTCCCGATCGGGCAATACCGTTCCGTGGGTGATGCTGTTGCCAACGCAGGCAATCCGGATTTTTTTCTGCGAAAAACCGGGGAGAGTTAGGAAGGTGAGAAAAAACAGGGTGACGAAACGCATGGTGACAAACAGCTACTTTTGGATCGATCCTTTTATTGACGTTTTAGAAATAAATACAGGCTGGAGGCCGTGGGTACGCTAGCGGGTCATGAACTCCCAGGAAACGGTGGTATAGTGAAAAGCCAGATCTTTGGGCGCAATCCAACTGCCGGTCAGTTCGCCTTTTTTATTCTTTTTAACGTCCAGTTTCGTCCACGTAAACCTGCCCCGGTCGTAGTCAAACGTTTGGCCGTCGTCGTCGTACAGCGTCCAGCTGGCTTCTGTTTTTCCGTAATGGCGCACCGTCAACGGCAGTTTTTCCGTTTCGGCGGGCGTATGCAAAACCGGTGGAATCATCGGAATAATACCGCCTTCTTTCACAAACAACGGAATTTTGGCGAGTCCCGGCGAAATCGCAATCACTTCACCCGCACCAGCCAGCTTTCCGGTATAAAAGTCGTACCAATTACCGGGTGGCAGAATCACGTTCCGGCTGGTTTCTCCGGCAAACAACGGCGCTACCAGAAGATAATCGCCAACCATAAACTGGTCTTTGATGTCTTTTTTCACCGCCATCGCGTAGGGATTTTCGGTAGAATTCAAGGAGCCGGCAGTTGCGCGCTCATCAAACGAAAAACCGTCCACCAGATTCATGGCCCGAATCGGCGGTTTTCCCTCAAAATGATACTGCGCAAACGTCGTGTAGAGATACGGCAGCAACTGCATCCGCAACAGCATGACGGCTTTTACGTCTTCGGCCACGTCGGGAAACGTCCACGGTTTGGTGCCGTCGGCCCAGGCGTTGAGCATGGCCATCGGCGAAAAACAAACCGTTTGCATCCGGCGCAACCATTCTTCCGACGTTTTGGAAGACCGCGCTTCCGGTGTCCATAAAACACCCGCAAAGCTACTGGTACACAGGGCCGTAATGAAATCGCGGTGGTCGTAATAATCGTTGTAAATCACGTACGGCAGAGCCGGCGAACCCGCATTGGAAGCCCGCACCAGCCCGTAAGTCCGCTGGTTCCGTTCCCGAAACCAGTCGTCGGTCATTTTCTGAAACTGCAGGCCGTAAATCTGCCGCATCTGCTCGGCGCCAATGCCGGACGGAAACCGGGCCACATCCGGCCACAGCCAGTTATCGTAGCCGTCTACCTCATCCACTTTATAGCCCGAAACCCCGACGGACAGGTGCTGTTTCGAGAACAATTCCTTGTAGAACCGGCGGGCGGGTGCGGTATTGAAATCGGGAACCCGGCCCACCCAGACCGTGTGCGAACCGGTATACGGCAAAACGTCCTTGAAAATGGGCGAATGCGTGGAAACGTACGGATTGATCCACAGGTTGGAGCGAATGTTTTTCCGGGCTAGCTGCGCCAGAAACCGGTCGGGTTTCGGAAACCGGACGCTATCCCAGACGAAGCTGTTCGGATACGAATGCGACTGCCAGCCGGGTTCCAGCCCCACAAAACTGAGCGGATAGCCTTTGGCCTCAAACTCAGCTACTTCCTTCAGAATCTGTTCATCCGTAAACAGCGTTGGCGTGCGGTGTGTGAACCCCAGCCCCCACTTGGGCGGCAACGTCCCTCCTCCGCAATAGAGATTGTACCGCTGCATGACCTCCATCGCGTTGCGCCCCGCAAAGACGTAAACCTCCGTTCCGGCTGCCGGAACCACCATCTCCACGGCATCCGAATAGGGCTGCGGATTCCAGTTTTTCTGGCTGTTGCGGTTCATTTCCGGTGGAGCATTTTTGCCCTCCGCCAGCACGCCCGTTCCCGCGTACACTGTAATATACCGGGCCGAATTGATCAACACACCGTACCCCAGACTGGAGACGTAAAACGGAACGGGCGCGTGGGTCCGGCCGTTGTCTTTGCCGTTGTAGTGATCGACATGCAGGGTTTTGATCGTGCCGCGTTGCTGAACTGTTTTAAAATTGAGCCCCAGCCCGAAAAGTTGTTCGCCCGGTTTCAGGGGAAACCGCAACAAGGTCTTGCCATCCGCTTTTTCGTGAACACTTTCGCCCAGTAGCGCCGGAAACGCAATATCGCCCAATTTCTGAAGCCCGTCGAGCCGGGGTTTTACCTCCGCAATGCCCAGCGGTGTAACACCGTCCGACGTTCCAACGACGGATTTCCAGACGCCCGGCGCAACGGGTTGCCATTCAAACGTCGCTGGCTGGGCAAACCCGGAACTGGTTTTCAACAGAATACATACTGAAAATCCAAAAATGAAGGACGAAACGAGTCTCATAGCTTATTGAAATACGTACCAGGTTTGACTTTTTGCGGGAATAGTCACGTTCAGCGTTAGTTTGGTTCCGTCCAGCGGCTGACTCACAAATGCGGCATCCTGCTTACTGACCGAGGTCCGGTTTTTCAGGCCGGTATAATACAGGTCGACCGTCAGCGTTCGGGTAATGGGCTCATCCAGTGGATTATACACCATCAGCAGGCCTTTTTCTTTTCCAGCCGGGTCGACGTGCAGAATGGCATCGTAGTCCCGCCCGTCGGGTCGGCGCAGGTGGATGAGATCGGCGTCGAGGATGGGGCGGTGTTTCTTATAAAAACCAACCCATTTTTTAACCACGGCTTTTGTTTCCGGAGCGTCATACAACTGCGGTCCCCGGTAACAGGCCTGAACCCCGGCCCCGAACAGATTCGCCATCCGCTGCTCATAATGGGGTAAATGATCCTTCAGCGGCTCGATGGTGGCCGCCGGTCCCCCGCCGTGGTATTCCACCAGCGGCACGAACATCCAGCCCATCGACGGTGTTTTTTCCCAGGTACCATCGTAAATATTCTGTCGTTCAATGATTTCCTGAAACTCACGGGGCAGCGACCAGTTCGTTTCCCGGTAGCCCATCGCAATCTTGCTGCTTCCGGCCAGAAAATACCAGTCGGGCACATTCAGGTAAATCCCTTTTCCGCGACACCAGTGGTAAAAATCACGAATCCGGACAAACTGTTTCCACTGCGAATCTTCCAGCCCCGCGTGGCCGGGGTGGTGGGTGGAAGCGCAAATATCGCCCGGATACGAACCGTCGTGTTCCAGCAAATCCATGCCGGTTTCCTGGTAAAAGCGGTATAAATTCTCAAAATACCGTTGTCCCCATTCGCTTTCCAGACAGGGCGAATGACCGAACGTCGGATTTAGGTCCGGTTTGGGCATCACCACGTCATTTTTCGCATCGATGGAACGGCTGGCGAGCAAGGAATACCCGCCGATGGCCACGCCTTTCGCGGCCGCGTAGTCTTTCAGCGCCTTCATCCTCAGGCGGTTCTGACGGGTAGAGTCTTCGATGTCAAAACCGCTCCCAAACGTCAGAATCGCCATTTCAAAACCGGCCTCCGCACACTGATCGACGGCTTTTTTTACGTCAGCATCGGCGGCACTGCGGATGTGCATGATGATCGGGTTTTCGGTTACCCAGGGCGCAATCGTGCGGTACATTTTCCGCTGGGCCAGACCCCGGCGCTCCCGATCCCAGGAGTCGTAGAGCAATTCCCAAAGCCGCATGCTTTCGAACGGCTGACCGCGAACGATCTTCTGCCCAACGCCCTGCCTGGGCTGGCAAACCAGAACCGACGGGGTTTTCAGATTGTAATTGACCTGCGTGCGGTACGTTGCATCCTCCTGCCATTCGACGCAGGCGTTTTCGGACGCATTGGGCGACATCGACTGAAACGCAAAATCACTCTGGGCAAAAATCGGGGGCAGTTCCCAGCGCCGTTTGGCTTCCACCGCACTTTCCGCTTCAGTCACCGCCAGGTGTTCGGTTTTGAGGGTGTTCAGGATAAATCCCGCACTGGATGGGGTTTCGACCGTCACCCATTTACTGAGCAAGGGCAAGCCGTCATACAATTCGTAATGCACTTTTACGACCAGTCCGTTCAGAAAATCCAGGTCGGCCCCCGGATTCTGCGGGCCACCGAGCAACGTGAGTTGTTCAATCCGACAGCGGCCAGTCGCTTTACCCGTAGTTTGTTCCGACGT
The DNA here is from genome assembly GCF_003858645.1 of Larkinella knui. Taxonomy (GTDB): domain Bacteria; phylum Bacteroidota; class Bacteroidia; order Cytophagales; family Spirosomataceae; genus Larkinella; species Larkinella knui. Next base: position 864,422 of record NZ_RQJP01000003.1, read on the forward strand.
GCCGCCCTTCGGGTCGGTTTTCCCGATCCGGATGCCTTTCGGAACCGATGCCAGATCGAGCGTACTGAGCAGTTTATAGCCAATTCCGTCTTCTGATACGGATACAATCAGCTTGCCAACGCCCATTTCCGCACGTAAATACCACGATTTGGCGGGATCGAAACCCTCGAAAAACTCGCCTTTGTCGCCGTTTTGCAATCCGAATTGCCGGTTTCCGGGTGAGAGGTAAAATTTAACGGGCGCACGATCATCGAACGTCAGGGCAATTCCCGGCCCGTAATACCGGCTTTGATCGGTCCCGGAATTGAGCTTGCAAATGACCACCGCCGTCTTTTCCGGTAGCGGCCGTTCGGCAAACAACGTGCTGTTGTCCGGGATCTGGATTTCGCCCGGTTTACCTTCATTCCGGAACGATGCGGATTGGTTGCCGGGCGACGCTACGATTTTCCAGTCGGGCGACAGACTCCGAAAATCGTCATCCAGCAGCTTCGTACGCTGGTCGTCGGCGGTCAGGCGGTTTTGGTTATTCCGGATAATTTCGTCGGTGGTTCCGTAGGTAAATGTCAGTTCCAGGCCTTTGGGCGGCCAGTCGGCTTTTTGCGTCGACCAGGCCGTCCTGCGGTTCCATTCCATCCGTTTTTTGATCGGCGACACCTCGTACTTCAGCATTTTCAGGCTATACGGATCGGCTTTCATGGTTTTGGTCCAGTTCGCCAGCAGGTAGTTCTGGATCGGCTGTCCCGTCAAACCACCCACTTTAATTTCGTGGCCGTTGATCCAGAGAATGGCTTCCGGCGAAACCGACCGAAGCAGCGACTCGCCGGTTGTCAGGTTGTCCAGACCCACCGTGGCGCCGTTGGGTTCGAGGGAAAACGAGCGGGTAATCAGGCCGTTACTCAGCGCCAGAAAACCATCTTTTGTCCGATAAACCGCCGACTTCTGGCTGCCGGACGCCAGAAGCCAGTCGGTTTTGCTCCGCAGTTGCTCGCTGGAATAAGCCGGAAGAGGGGCAACGGACTGGGCCCGGATAACATAGCCGGGTACGCACAGGATTGCAATGAAAAGGTTTCGTTTCAGGAAAAGGTGAGTCATGTCCAATGGGTTGCGGTGGGAAAACTATTGAGAAATAAGCGAAATTTCGGTGGTTTCTCCTGCCAAAACGGTCTTTTTTTTATTACAGCCGATCCCTAATCCGGTCGATCACCGGCTGGGCCTTTCCCGATGGCTGTCCGGAATGCATTTCCGGGTTTTCAAAGACGCGGTGGAGACAAGCCCACCAAAAGCCGCACCGGAGCAGATTGGCAAAATTACTACGAATGATGTCTTGCATCGTGCTGTACTTTGCCACAAACCGAAGGGAGGGCGGTTTTATCGGCTAGCCCTGTTCAGTGCCCCGGTTTGGCCCAGACCTGTTCTTCCCGTTTTTCCTATGTCAAAACCAGTCAAAATTCTGAATATCGTTGGTGCGCGGCCCAATTTCATGAAAGTGGCGCCCTTACACCGGGCTTTTCAGCACTATCCGAACGTTCGGTCTGTCATTGTGCATACCGGCCAGCATTACGACGCCAAAATGAGCGATGTTTTTTTTAGCCAGCTGGAACTCCCCAAACCGGATTATTTTCTCGGCATCGGCGGAGGGTCTCCTACGCAGCAAACCGCCCGGATTATGCTGGCATTTGAAACCGTAATGGAAACCGAACAGCCTGATCTGGTGCTGGTTGTGGGCGATGTCACCTCGACGATTGCCTGCGCCCTGGTGGCCGTGAAGATGCACGTTCCGGTGGTTCACGTCGAAGCCGGTTTGCGGAGTAAGGACCGACGAATGCCCGAAGAAATAAACCGCATCCTGACCGATAGCATTTCCGATCAGTTGTTTGTAACCGAACAAGCGGGGCTGGACAATCTAAAACACGAGGGTGTCTGTGACGGAAAAGTACATTTTGTTGGCAATGTCATGATCGACTCGCTGGTGCATTACCGCCGGAAAGCAGCCAAAATGCAAACCGTCGAGAAATTAGGCTTAAAGCCCCGGGAATACGTTTTGATGACGATGCACCGGCCCGCCAATGTCGATACGGAAGACGGTTTGCGCAGCATTCTGCAAATCATCGAAGACACCGCCCGCTACAAAAAAGTCTTATTTCCGATTCACCCGCGGACCTTTCATAACCTTGAAAAATTTGGTTTGTCGTCCCGGCTGAAATCCATCGGTAATCTGGAATTGATGGAACCGCAGGGCTATCTGGAATTTTTGAATCTGATGGAGCACGCGGCCATCCTCGTGACGGATTCGGGCGGTATTCAGGAAGAAACGACCTATTTGCAGGTTCCCTGTCTGACCTTCCGCGACAGCACCGAGCGCCCCGTCACCGTCGATTTGGGAACCAACCAGTTGCTTTCGGACCTCAATCCGGAGTCGGTTCACCGCAAGGTGATCGAAATTCTGGAAGGCCGGGCCAAAAAGGGCCGTATTCCTCCGCTTTGGGACGGAAAAGCCGCCCACCGGGTGGCCGAGATTCTATTTGCCTGACACTGCCTGAAAGGCTTTCATGTACAACTGGCCGGGTGATCCGCAGCCACATTTGGATAGTTTTCTACACACCGGCCCTCCCCCGCTCGTCTATATTTACACCATAGGGCTCTGGTTAGGTTTCCCAGTCGGTTCCACGTATTTATATGATTTTTGGGGGTATAAAAAGTTGTAGATCGTTCAATTGGCAGATTTGCCTGGTAGTGTTTATGGGTTCGGGATTATTTTCCCCGCTGCTTGCTCAGAAAGTAACCGATTTAACCAACGAGCAGGTCCAGCAATTCATCCAGCAGGCCAAATCGAGCGGCCTTTCCGAAGCCCAAATTGAACAACTGGCGCTGTCGAAGGGATTTACCCAGGCCGACATAACCAAAATGCGCCAGCGGGTAACGGAGTTAAATACCGTACCGAAACCCGAACCGGTGCGGGAGCAGACCACCAGCCGCATACAATCCGAAGAATCACCGGTTCCTCAACCGCCTGTTAACCAGCCTCTCAGCGACCCCACCGCGCCCGTTATCTTTGGCGCTTCTTTATTTACCAACGCTAACCTGACGTTTGAACCCAATCTGCGGATTCCAACGCCAAAAAATTACCAGCTTGGTCCCGACGACGAACTGATTGTCGATATCTACGGGAATGCCCAGCAAACCTACCGCACCAAAATCAATCCGGAAGGGAGCATTCGCCTGGAAAACCTCAGTCCGATTTATGTCAACGGATTAACGGTGGAACAGGCCGAACAGCGGATCGTGGCCCGGCTACGGCAATTGTATACGGGACTGAATACGGCAGCCGGTGGCGTTCACGCGCAGGTTTCGCTCGGAAACATCCGAAGCATCAAGGTAACGCTGATTGGTCAGGTTGTCAAACCCGGCACCTACACGCTGTCGTCATTAGGAACGGTTTTCAATGCGTTGTATGCCGCCGGAGGCCCTGACCCTGGCCGCGGCTCGTTCCGCGACATTCGGGTTTACCGCGCCAACCGCCAGATTCGAACCCTGGACATTTACGATTTTCTGCTCGGGGCCGATCAGAAGGACAACATCCGTTTGCAGGACCAGGACATCGTTTTCGTGAATCACTACGATACGCGGGTCGAACTGAGTGGCGAAGTGAAACAACCCGGGCTGTATGAGGTAAAAAAGGGCGAATTATTGAAAACCGTACTGGCTTTTGCCGGTGGCTATACCGACCGGGCGTATACAGCCTCGTTAACGCTGCGCCGGAATACCGCCAAAGAACTGGAAATCGGCACCATTCCGGCCAGTGCTCTCGATGCGTTCGTGCCCCAGAAGGGCGATCAATACGCGGTGGGCAGCATCACCGGACGATTCAGCAACCGCGTGATTATCAGCGGAGCCGTATTCCGGCCCGGTACCTACGCCCTGCAAAACAGCCCGACGTTGCGCCAACTCATTACGGCTGCGGAAGGGCTGCGGGAAGACGCGTTTCTGAATCGCGGAACCATCCGCCGGCTGCGGCAAAACCTTGATCCGGAACTGATCTCTTTTGATCCGGGCAAATTGTTGCGGGGTGAAGTGACCGATATTCCGTTACAGCGCGAAGATTCCGTAACGGTTCTGGCTTATAGCGATCTTCGGGAAAAACGCACCATTGCACTTCAGGGAGCGGTCAACAGACCGGGCCTTTTTACGTATGCCGATAGCATGAGTGTGGCCAATCTGATCGTTTTGGCCGGTGGGTTTACGGAAGGAGCCACGGCATCGCGCATTGAAATTGCCCGCCGTCTTCGGTATGATACGACGGGCTTACCGAGCAATCAGAACATCCGGATTTTTCAGTTTAATCTGGACGAAAATCTCCGTTTATCGGAAGCGGATGCGCGTTTCAGTCTGCAACCGTTCGATGAAGTATTTGTGCGCACCTCGCCCCGGTATGAACCCCAAAAAATGGTAACGATTACGGGCGAAGTAACCTATCCGGGGCGCTACGCCATCCGGGACAAATCGGAACGGATTTCGGAGTTGATCAGCCGCGCGGGTGGGTTACAGGCCAGCGCCTTTTTGAAGGCGACCCGCTTTGTCCGAAAAGGTGAACTTATCTCCATCGATATTCATGAAATTCTGCAAAAACCGACCGATAGCGGCAATCTGCTCCTGCTGGCGGGCGATTCTATTATCATTCCCCGAAAAGTCGAACTGGTACGCATTCGGGGCGAAGTGCTGAACCCGTCGACTATGGATTTCAATTCGGCAAAATCATTTCGTTCCTATATCGACGAATCCGGCGGTTTTACGTCCAAAGCGCAACGCCGAAAGTCTTACGCAATTTACGCAAATGGTAAAATCCAGCGGACGAAGCAACTGCTTTTTGTCCGGTCTTATCCCTCACCCGAGCCCGGCATGGAAGTGATCATTCCTGCCAAGCCGAAGCGGGAAGAAAGTAGACTGTCGCCTGCCGAACGGGTAGCCGTAATGACGGGCGTTACGTCGCTGGCGGCTGTCGTTCTGACCATTATCCGACTATTTTGATGAGCGAACCTATGATGACGACGGCAAACCACGTGACCGCTCAACCTCCTCAGGCCGAATACTGGATGGGATTATCGCCCAGCCGAATTGGAAAGCTGATTTGGAAAAACCGGGTGCGGGTGTTGCTGATCACGGCTCTTTTTACGGGAATTGGGATCGTCGTGTCCTTGCTGACACAACCTGAATACGTTTCCGAAGCCCGCATTATGCCCGAAATCAGCCAGGGTTCCGGTGATGTGCTCCAGAAATTAGCGTCGGTTGCCGGGTTTGCCGGGTTAGAATTTGGCGAAACCGGCGGCATCGAAGCGGTTCGGCCCGATCTGTATCCCAATGTTTTGCAGAGTACGCCTTTCATTCTGTCGCTGCTGGACCAATCGGTTCCGACGCGGGACGGTAAACAAATCACGGTATCCGCTCTATTGTCGGCAGCCGATTCCTGGAGATGGTTTTCATTCAAGAAGCCATCCGATCCCCTTCCGCCGAGTACCAATCCAAACACACTCCGACTCACACAGGAACAACAGGATTTGGCGGAAGACATTCAACAGCGGGTTTCGGCCAAAATGGACACCCGCTCCGGAATCATTACGGTTTCGGCCCAAATGCCCGATCCAACGGCGGTGGCGGCCGTTACGCAGATCGCCCTGGATTATTTAACCCGCTACGTAACCAATTACCGCACCGAAAAAGTCCGGCGCGACTTGCTATTCTACACCAACCGGCTGAAAGAAGCCAAACGCCGTTTCGAAGTGGCACAATACACGATGTTTCATTACAACGACCAGCATAAATACATGGTTGTTCAGGCGGCAACGATGGAAAAACAGCGAATTGAAGCCGAATTGACCATTTCCCAAGTCGTTTATACGGAGCTAGCCAAGCAATTCGAGCAGGCCCGAATCAAAGTTCAGGAACAGACCCCGGTTTTTAAAGTACTCGAGCCTGCCAAAATACCCCTGAAGCGATCATCGCCCCGGCGCACCATGCTGGTGGTTTTATATACGCTGGTGGGGTTTGTCGTTGGCAGTGTTCTCTGCCTGGTGATCGGCTTTGACGTTCCTGCCCGGTTGCGACGAAGTTTATCGGAGTAGCCGACCGGTAGTAGAGATAGAAGTACCGAAACGGAATTTATTCATTTAATCCCAAACACGATGTTGCGCCGTGTTTTACAATCAATTGCGGCAAGTATGCTGGGTCAGGTCGGCCAGATTCTGATTCAGTTGGTCAGTGTGCCGCTGCTGATTCAGTATTGGGGGTTGACCTACTATGGCGAATGGCTGTTGTTGTTTACGATTCCGTCGTACCTGAGTGTGAGCGATGCCGGACTGGCTTCGGCGCTTTCCAATGAGCTATTGATTGGTGTAAGTAAAAAAGAGTATGCCAAAACCGCCAGGCTGTTAGGCAACGGGATCACGGCGATCATCGGATTTAGTGGCATCGGGGCCGCAGTGTTAGCGCTGGGTTTACAACTCACCGATTTTACTTTCTGGCTGAAAATCAACCACATCGACCAATCAGAAGCCTGGCTAACCCTTGCGTTTCTGATGGTCTACGTAATGCTGGCACTTCAACAGGAGCTTTTGAGTACCGTTCCCCGGGCAGAAGGCGACAATGCCAGCGGTCGAATCTGGATTACCCTCACTCGCCTGATCGAATTTGGCGTGGTGGTCGCGGTAGTTAGTCAGGGCGGCAAAGCCGGAACCGTGGCATTGACTTATGCCGTCATTCGCGCCATAAGCTGGACGGCGATGTTTTGGCGGTATCGTCACCGCTATCCCTGGGTAAGTCACGCGAAAATTGGTTTTTTTCCGCTGGCCGAAATCCGGCACCTTCTTAGCCCTTCGCTGGCTTTTTTTGGATTTTCGCTCGCCAATTCCATCGTTTTGCAGGGGAGCACGCTACTCATCGGGGCCTTCATGACGCCGGTGCAGGTGGTCGTTTATACAACCCTTCGGACCCTCACCAACTTTATTCGACAAATCATCAATGTCCTGACGTCTGCCATTTGGCCCGAGCTGACCCGGGCGCTGGTCGCCCATGATTTTTCCACGGCGATTGTGCTCCACCGGCGGGTTTGTCAGATCGCTTTCTGGGCCGCCCTGTTCTTTCTGATAACGCTGGAAATCACCGGCGGACCGATCCTGCTGGTCTGGACAAAAGGTGCGGTAACGCCCGAGCAGCCCCTCTTTACGGTATTGTTACTAACGGCCCTCCCCTACAGTTTGTGGAATACGAGCGCCACAACGGCCATTTCGGTCAACCGGCATCAGGCCATTGCGTTCGCATTCGTTCTCAGCAGCTTAGGTGCTTTGCTGGCAGCCACCTGGCTGATTCCCCGGTATGGATTAGCGGGAATGGCAATCGGGCTTTTAGTGGGCGACTGCTTCATGTTGTTCCGGGTGTTTCAGAACAGTCTCGGCATTTTACCGGAGGAACGCATCGGGAAATTCGTACCCGCAATTGTTACGGATTTCGCATGGTTAAGCCAGTTACGCAAATGAACAGATTACGCCAATCCGTAACCGCACACGCCGGCGCCCGCGATCACTATCAGCTGAGTTTGGCGCTGCACGAAGCCGGTTGGCTCAATCGTCTGGTGACCGATCTGTACGCACCCGACTGGCTGTACCAAAGCGCCCCCACATATGCACAAAAACGGTATTGTCCGGGTCTGCCCGCTGCTAAAATAAGCCTTTCCTCAGCCGCTTTCTGGAAAGCCGGTAAGGCCCGTGTTCTGCAACGGGATTACAATTCGTCAATCGACAGAGAAATTAGCCTTACCGCCTTACGGACTGCCGAAAAATCAGGCAGTAACCTGTTTCTGTATAGCTACTACGCTTTTCAGGCTTTTCAACAGGCCGAACGGTCCGGAATTGCTAACCGGCTCTTATTTCAATTACACCCGCATCCGCTTTCGGTTCGGGCCATATTAGCCGAAGAAATGGACCGTTTGCCGTTTGCAAGCCAGTCGATTCGGGATGAAACGGAGTTTTCCCTGGCCGATAGTCGGCTGGAAGGCTTAATTGCAGAGCCGCAATTAGCTACGTTCTGTATCACCGCGAGTCAGTTTACGCGGAAAACACTAATAGAGAATGGGGTACCGGCCAATCAGATTCGGGTGATCCCTTATGGCGTTGACACCACGGCTTTCCTCCAACGCAGAAAGGCTCCGTCAGCGGCCAAATTCCGGATCATCTTCGTAGGTCGCATGAACCAGCGGAAAGGGCTGGCCGATCTGTTACAGGCTGTTCGTTTGCTGAAAAGTCGCACCATCGAAGTGATTCTGTGCGGACGCGGTTACATCGACCATAGCATTTTGCTGGAATATAAAGAATTGACTATCAAAGTATACGAAGCAATCGCTCAGGATCAACTGGTGCGGGAACTTCACCAAAGTCATGTGTTTGTACTGCCGTCTCTGGCCGAAGGTTTCGCACACGTTGTTCTCGAAGCCATGGCAACCGGTTTACCCATCATTACGACCGAAAATACGTGCGGGCCGGATGTCATCGTGGAAGGGAAGCACGGTTATTTAGTACCTATTCGCAATCCGGAGCGACTGGCCACCCTCCTGGACGCTGCCATTACAGAACAGGAAGCCTGGTTTGAAATGGGTCGTTTGGCTGCTGTTCAGGCGCGGACTTTCACCTGGGAGCGATTTAGAGCGGGAATCCGGGACGTATATCAGCAAACCGTTACCGATAACTAAAACCGGATATGGAGCGAATTCGACTGAGTTTTTACACCAATATTCCAACGCCCTATCAGCAGGATTTTTTTGAAGCGCTGGCGGTCTATTTTGACTTGACGGTTGTCTATTACGCAAAAACTGAATTGGATCGGCAATGGTCGATCAACAGCAAATCAGGTTCTTATAAGGTTTATTATTTAACAGATACGGTCATCGCAAGGTGGATACAAAAACGATTCAAAGATTATCACTATAGCTGGTCAATTATTCGCCGTTTGGTAGAAGACCGTTCAGATTATATAATTATCAGTGGAGCTTACTGGATTCCAAACACTATTCTGGCTTTATTCCTATTAAGAATACGGGGGAAACCAATTGCCTTTTTTGGCGAGCGTCTAACTTCATCTAACTCAAAAATTAAAAATTATTTAAAGCGCATTACATTATTACCTGTCAAATGGAATTGCCGACGCTTATTAGCGGGGGGAAAAGAAGCCGTTACAACCTATAATTCATATGGAATCACGTTGCCATTTTCAGTTATTCCGTACAATATTGACATTTCCCGATTTAATAAATACAATTTAAATGGGGAAAGGCTTGAAAAACTGCGTACTACGTACAAAATAGACAATCAATTTATATTGCTATCTTCCGGCTCTTTGATTAGCCGGAAGAATATGGATATTATCATAAAGTCGGTAAAAAACAGTTTAGTATCAGTTTGTTTATTAATAATTGGAGAAGGGAATGAACGGCAACGATTAGAAAAATTAATTGAAAACGATAGTCGGATTCGTTTAATAGGTTTTATTCAGGCCGATGAATTACCGTATTACTACAATCTGGCTGATGCATTTGTGTTTGCTTCTCAGTACGACGGTTGGGGGGTTGTCATTAACGAAGCAATTGCGGCCGGATTGCCAATTATTTGTAGTGATAAAGTTGGTGCCGCCCGTGAGTGGGTTATCGACGGTGTTAATGGTTTCATATGTCCTGCAAATGGGGTAACGGAATTCCAAGTAGCTATCGAAAAGCTGGTTAGTTGCTCTGACTTGGTAAAAGAACAGTCCTTTTACAACCAAACCTTTCGGAACAGTACCAGCTCAGCCTATTACGCAGAAATAGTAAACGAGGTTATCAAACACGATTTAAGAGTATGATCTGGCTTTATATAGGTATCAACCTGATCACGCTGATTTATGCGTTCATGTATGTTCGACGCATTGGGACACGGCAGGTTATTCCTTTCGTAATTTGTTTAGCATTACTGGCCATTTACTGCCTCTTTACACCCACCTATTTTTACCTGGTTGGTCGCGAAACATCTATGGGTGATGATGGTTTGTACCAATTTACGGGTAAACGTATTAGCGATTATTATAAAGAGGGAATGTTTTTCTACATGATAGCTAATATGCTATTTGTTTTTGGGTTTACCTGGAAGCAGTATAAAGGCTCTAAAATCTCCTATTCAATCCAATCTGACTCTATTCCCTACATACAAAAGAAGGTTTTATGGCTTTATATTTTATTTTTCGGGATTGTCTGCACTGATATATTTATCAGCGGGATCAATCCTTTTAATATTTTACTCGGCAGCTCTGATGAAAATCTTTTTGGACATCAAAGTATAACAAACTCATATTACTTCAGAAACTGTGCAGACTGTATCATTACTACTATTATACTTTTTGCCTATTTAAAAGGAAATAAATACAAAATTATATTGATGACACTATCTGCTTTTGCATTATTTGCTATTATGGGATTCCGGTACCGTATCATTTTAACTATCATTGGCCTTGTTTTAATTTACAGTCTGGATGAAAAATACAAGCTTTCAACAAGTACAGTTTCTTTCACATCTCTACTTTTAATCTATTTCATCTTTTTTATCACCTATAACCGCTGGAATTTCATCCATGGGCGGTTTTCTGAACTATCATACAATCCGGTTGAGTTTGAGTACGAAATGTTTTTCGAGCAAACACGGGCGTCTCTGGCTGATTTTAATTTAATCCGATATTACGACGAAAATCCCACCATAAAACATGATTATGGCTTGACCATGTTTGGCTATATCTTTATAAAAGCCTTGCCAAAGTTTGTATTTCCAAATGGTGAAAAACCGTATCCCCCTCCGGCCCTTGTAATCTTGGATAATTCACTCGAATTGCCCAGGCAATGGGATAAACCGGGTGAGGCTGCTATGCATTATGGTTCTTTCTACATTGCATTTGGCTGGATTGGCTTGGTTATTATGCCTTTCTTAATGGGAATTTGGGTCCGCTATGTCGTTGGTCGAAATCCATCTAGTAACCCTTTAGGCTTTCTCAAACAAATAGTTTTTGCACTTGCCTTATTCCAGTTTATTACCCGCGGCTACTTTCCACAATTTGTGGACCATTTTGTGTACATCTCGCTTCCGATATGGCTTTTAAGCGGGTTGATTAAAAAGTCGACTGTCCTCCAACCACATCATGAACTTACTCATTAATGCGTTTAACCTGGCTTCAGCAGGCGGACTTAATGTTGCGCTGAACTTTCTAAAAAACATTCAGCATTTAAAAAGTGAAACGGATGTAATTCATATCGTTGCCCCGATTGGTTGCGGGTATGAAGCATTGGATACGGGAATCCTGAAAATGCATTACCTGCCCAAATCGTTAAACCCCTGGATCACTCGGCCTGTAATGGATCATTTCTGGTATCCAAAGCTGTTAAAGCAGGTAGAGCCCGATATTATTTTTACCATGGGTAATTTCCCCTCTCCGGTAGCACAAAAACAGGTCGTTTTATTACATCTGCCGCACCTGGCTTATCCCGAAGACAGGGCACTCTGGAAACAGGTAGGTCTGGAAATCATCTTCAAAATTAAATTACGTAACTGGGTGTTTAAACGGCGGCTTGTCCATGTTGAGACGCTGCTCGTGCAGACCAACACCATGCAGGAACGGTTGCACCGGATTTACCCGCAACTTCCTTCTATTCAACTATTTCCGAACGCATACACGCTGCTAACTAGTCAGACAACGTACGAATTACCCGTCAAAAAGCAAGCCGGTTTGATATACCTGATGTGTTTGTCACGCTATTACCCGCACAAAAACCTGGAGATTCTAGTTGCAGTTGCCCGACTCATTAAAGAACAGCGGCTTCCCTATCGAATTTTTCTAACCATTGAAGCCTGGCAACACCGAAGAGCGAAACAGTTGCTGGAACAGATTGCCAGCGAATCCTTACAAAACATCCTGATTCCCATCGGAAATGTTCCCGCCGATTGCGTAGCTTCTCTTTATCAACAGGTTGAAGGCTTGCTGCTCCCAACCTTGCTGGAATCGTTTACCGCTACGTACGTGGACGCCATGCACTTTGGGGTCTCCATTTTTACATCTCAGCGCGACTTTGCAGAAGAAGTTTGCGGAGAAGCGGCCTTTTATTTCGATCCACTTTCGGCCCAACGCATTGTCGATACGATTCATGCCGGCTATACCAATGAAGCCCTGCGGCAACGGAAAATCACCGAAGGGCGACTGCGCTCTACGACCCTGCCTGATTGGACGGAAGTGAGTCGAACATGCTGGAACTTGCTGCTTTCTCTGGCCGAAAGAACTGAAAATCAAGTGACCAGTTAGCGCCATTACCGGTCTAAAACGTATATCTCCTTTAAAAAACGATGATTCTGATCGCAATTCGCCGGCACGTTCACTACCTGGCCCTACTCACCATCGGGACAACCGCTCTCCTTTTGCTGGATGCCTGCCAGTCTGTCTCCACCGAACCCGTAGTATCCGGTTATGACTACCAGCCCTTGGAAAAAGGCAATTTCTGGATTTACGAAGTAACCGAACAGCAATTCTCACTCAACGGCAGCGTAGCGACTCAAACCTATCAGTTGCGGGAAATTCTAACCAGTTCCTATACCGATTCTCCGAATGGGGCTCCAATCGGCACAACCACCTTTCGCCTGGAGCGGTATCGCCGGTCGAACGACAGCCAGGCCTGGCAACCGGATTCGGTTAGCAGCATCCGAGTTACTGATAATCAACTGATTAAAACCGAAAATAACCGTTCGTACGTCAAGCTCATTTTTCCACTTATCGACCAGTTCCAGTGGAATGGCAATGCCTTCAACACCTCCGGCGAAGATTTATACCAGCTCAAAAATACGAACAAACCGTTCACCGTTCTGAGCAAACCATTTCCCGAAACCGCCACCATTGTGCAGCAAAACGATTCGACGCTGGTTTCGCAGGATAAAAGAGTGGAAATCTACGCCCGCGGGGTCGGCCTGATTTACAAAGAAAAAGTGCAATTGCAATTTTGTTCCTCAACCCCGTCGTGCGTGGGTAAAGCACAGATCGATTACGGAATTCGGCAGTATACCCGGCTGCGATCCTACGGAAAATGATGCATTTGCTCCCAATTTGCTTTCCAGCCAGCACAATGGACGCTTTTCTACATTCCAGAAACAGGCTCCTGTCGATATTTGGTAAATGCCCAGAATAATGAATCGGCCCCATGAATGCGAAACAACAAGTTCATGACTTCTGGAACGAAGCTTCCTGCGGTGAAGATTTGTACCTAAAGGGAGAAACACTTCGCCAAAAGTACTTTCAACAAGCCAAAGACCGGTATGCGCTGGAACCGTATATCAGCGGTTTTGCAGATTTTCAGTCGCATGCCGACAAGCAGGTGCTGGAAATCGGTGTGGGACTGGGTGCTGATCATCAGAAATTTGCCGAAGCCCGTGCCAGCCTGCACGGATGCGACCTGACGGAACGGGCCATTGAACACACCCGCGAGCGGTTAACGTTATTCAGCCTTAGCTCGGACCTGCGCGTGGCTGACGCCGAAAATCTGCCGTACGACACCGGTTCGTTTGACCTGGTTTATTCCTGGGGCGTGATCCACCACAGCCCGGATACCCAGCGGGTGGTTCACGAAATCTTCCGGGTTTTGAAACCCGGCGGACAGGCGAAAGTGATGATCTACCACAAACATAGTCTAGTCGGTTATTTGCTCTGGCTACGCTATGCCCTCGCGAAAGGCAAACCCCAAACAAGCCTGACAACGATTTACGCCAATTACCTGGAAAGTCCGGGGACTAAAGCCTACAGCAAACCGGAAGCCATGCAATTATTTGCGCAGTTCAGCCAGGTTACCATCCAAACGGTTTTGACCCACGCCGATTTACTCGCTTCGGATGCGGGACAACGCCACCGGAGCTGGCTTCTGGCGATCAGCCGTAGACTGTATCCCCGCTGGTTGATCAAAACGTTTTTTCCGAAACACGGCCTGTATATGATGATTTCCGCCACTAAATAGAAGAAGCTGTTTAAAACAATAAATACGGTTTCCAGGAAAAATAAAAGTCCGGCCGACCCGTCAGTTTTTTTTACCGTAGAGAGAATAAACCTGGTGTTAAGAATCAGCTCGAACACGACCGATCAATTTCTCTTTAACTTCATTATTTTTAGAGAGAAACAGGCATTTTCAAAAAGATTTCATGAAGCATAACATTAATTTTTACTGGCTTGATTTCTTAAGAGGTAGTGCCGCACTATTGGTCTTCTTGTCCCATATTAGAGCTTTATTCTTTTTAGACTATCATCACGTAGATCACACTATAATCTCTGCTTTTTTTTATTTCATTACTGGTTTTGGTCATTCATCCGTAATCGTATTTTTCGTCTTAAGTGGTTTCTTTATAATCGGGAGTATTGACAACGCGGCTTCTAAAAACAAATGGTCTTTTACAACTTATAGTATTGACCGATTAGTAAGGTTATGGATTGTTCTACTTCCGGCGCTTCTATTGACCGCACTGTTAGACAACATAGGTCTGAAATTGTATCCAGACTCATTGGCTTATTTAGGAGAAATCGATAGTTTAAGAGACATAAATCCAATTGGAAGGTCTACCATAGTCGTTTTTCTGGCAAACGTTTTCTTTTTGCAGAATGTACTGGTTCCGACATTCGGGTCTAACGCTCCGTTATGGAGTTTATCCTGTGAATTTTGGTATTATTTCCTATTTCCTTTTCTGTATTTCGCTTTATTCAAAAAAGAGAATGTGGTAGCAAAAATAGCCCTAATTACAATCCCTGTGCTACTATTACTGCTTTTAGGTAATAAGATCGCCGGTTATTTCACAATATGGTTAATGGGGGGCATAACCTTCTTTATTTATAAATATAAGAATATCCCCATTTTTAATACTTCTTTTTTTGCAGCATTTTCATCTCTACTATTCTTGGTAATTTTTTCATGCATTCGTTTCGATAAATATCCGTTTTTATTTAATAACTACTCTTTAGGAGCAACAAGTATTTTATTAATGATAGCCCTTATAAATAGCAAAATGAAATTTCCTTATCTAATAAAGTTCTCCAAATTCATTTCCAACATATCTTATTCATTATATTTAATTCACTTGCCCCTATCAATAGTATTGGTAAGCGCGTTAAGTCATGAAAGACATGATTTCAATGCCATATCTATCATGACATTTTTAGCACTTTGTGCATTAATAGTAACATTTTCCTATTGCTTTTGGCATCTTTTTGAAAAACAAACATCGGCTATTAAAATCTGGGTTAAATCAAAACTACTACCGAGTATTGCAACAGAAAGTTAAATGTATAATCTCAGATTCTACCAATTCAGTTAACAAAATCAATTCAAGGTTCATAACTCAACGCAAACTATTGAAATTCAGCACAATGATTAATGAGTTATCAACCCTCATCACCTGCGTAGCATGTGTGGCATTGCAGGCATCGTAAGCGCATCTGTCGCGTCGTCAGTCGACCTCCGATCGACCATCCGTCACCGGGGGCCGGACGGGGAAGGTATTTTTAACGCACCGGGTATTCAACTGGCCCATACGCGTCTGGCAATCCTGGATCTGTCGCCGAACGGAAAACAGCCGATGCAAACCGCCGATGGCCGCTATGTCATCATTTTTAACGGCGAAATCTACAACCACCACGATCTTCGCGCTACCCTGACCGACCGGTATGTTTTTCGGTCGACGTCGGATACCGAAACCCTCCTGTACGGTTTTGCCGCGTACGGAACGGCGGTTTTCAAAAAGCTGAACGGTATTTTTGCCTGTGCCATTTTCGACACCGTCACGCGCGAATTGGTGCTGGTTCGGGATCAGTTTGGGGTAAAACCGCTGTATTATTACCAAAAAGACGGGTTGCTGCTCTTTAGTTCCGAACTAAAAACCATTGCCGCCTATCCCGGTGTCGACAAAAGTATCGACTATCCGGCGCTCGTCAACTACCTGCATTTTCTGTATTCGCCCGGCATGCAGACGCCCTTTCAGTACGTCAGCAAGCTGCTTCCGGGCCATTATATCCACCTGCCGATCGATGAACCGCAAGCGATCAGCATCAAACGGTATTACGATCTTCCCTTCAGAGGTACCTATTCGGAACAGTCGGAATCGCAGTTGCTGGAAGAACTCGATGAGCGGCTTTTTACGGCGGTGAAACGGCAGTTGCAGTCGGACGTTCCCCTGGCATTTTTTCTGTCCGGCGGGCTTGATTCGAGCCTGATCATGGCGATGGCAAAGCGGGCACACCCGCAGGAACGACTGACCGGCTACACCATCCGAACCGCTTTCCGGCACGGAAAATTTGAAGGGTTCGAAAATGATCTTCCCTATGCGCGGCAGGTGGCAGCCCATCTGAATATCGATCTGGTGGAAGTGGATGCGGACGTGGATATTGTCCGCGATTTTGACCGCATGATTTATCACCTCGATGAGCCTCAGGCCGATACCGCCCCGTTTAATGTCCTGAATATCTGTCGGGAAGCTCGCAAAAACGGGCATACGGTTTTACTGGGCGGAACGGCGGGCGACGATGTTTTTTCGGGCTACCGACGCCATCAGGCATTAACGATGGAGCCGTTTCTGAACAAAATACCGCCTGTGGTGGGCCGCTTGCTGAACCGAACGATCAACCTCGGCGCCAACGATGCCCCGCTGCTGCGCCGGCTTCGAAAATTAACGGCCGGTATGGGCCAGCCGCAACAGGAGCGAATGGCCGATTATTTTGCCCGGCTCCCTATTGCCACCAACCACAAGCTGTTTGAACGCACGATTGGGCACACCTTGCACGATCATCAGCCCCGCCACCAGTTATTAACCGCCCTCGAACGGATTCCGAACGAAAAAAGCCTGCTCAATCAATTGCTGTTCTGGGAGTTATCTTACTTTTTACCGGACCACAATTTGAATTATACGGATAAAATGAGCATGGCCGTCGGTGTCGAAACCCGCGTGCCTTTTCTGGATACGGAGCTGGTTGAATTCAGTACAAAATTACCGCCATCGCTGAAGATGCACGGGCGAACAACGAAATATTTACTCCGAAAAGTAGCGGAGCGGTATTTGCCATCGGCGGTCATTTATCGCCCGAAAACCGGCTTCGGAACGCCCCTGCGCGACTGGCTGCGGTCCGGGCAGCTCAATGAAATGCTCAAGTGCTACCTCTCCGAAGAGAGCCTGCGGCAACGCGGCATTTTTGATCCGGTTGCGGTGCATCAATTAATTCGGGACAATCAAAACGGGAAACTCGATGCGACGTATTCGATCTGGGGCTTGATGGCGATCGAGTCGTGGTTTCGACAATTTGTAGATTCCGGCCATTCTACTCTATGAAACAACTTATTCTGCACCTTAAAACCGGAAATACGTTGCTGGAAGACGTACCCGCCCCGCAGGTTCGGCGCGGACAGGTACTTATTCAGACGCGAAAAACGCTGGTTTCGCTCGGCACCGAGCGCATGCTGGTGGAATTTAGCCGGGGAAGCCTGATTTCCAAAGCCCGCCAGCAGCCCGACCGCGTGAAACAGGTTCTGGAGAAAATCCGGACCGATGGCCTGATTCCGACGCTGGAAACGGTTTTCAATAAACTGGATCAACCGTTGCCACTGGGCTATTGCAACGTCGGACAGGTCGTGGCCGTGGGTGAAGGCGTTACCGATCTGGCTATTGGCGACCGGGTTGCCTCCAACGGGCATCATGCCGAGGTGGTTTGTGTGCCCCGAAACCTGGTGGCGCGGGTTCCCGATGGCGTCAGCGACGACGAAGCCGTTTTTACTGTGATTGGTTCCATTGGGTTGCAGGGCGTCCGGTTACTGAATCCGACGCTGGGCGAAACCGTCGTCGTAGTCGGGCTGGGATTGATCGGTTTACTCACGGTGGAACTGCTCCGGTTGAATGGTTGCCGGGTAATTGGGCTGGATGTGGACGAAAGGAAACTGGAACTGGCCCGAAATCGGGGCGTTATCGCGCTCAATCCGGCGGGTGGAACGGATCCGGTAAAAGCCGTACTGGCGCTCACTCAAGGCGTTGGCGCGGACGGTGTTGTCATTACAGCATCAGCCAAAAGCGATGAGTTGATCTCGCAGGCCGCCCGCATGAGTCGCAAACGCGGCCGCATTGTGCTGGTGGGCGTCATCGGCCTGAATCTGAGCCGGGCCGAATTCTACGAGAAAGAGCTAACATTCCAGGTGTCCTGTTCCTATGGACCAGGGCGTTATGATGAATCCTATGAACAGCAGGGCTCTGATTATCCCTTACCGTTCGTTCGCTGGACACAAAACCGGAATTTTCAAACGATTCTGCAACTCCTGGAATCGGGTCAGCTGAACGTCAAACCGCTGATCACCGAAGTGGTACCACTCGGGAATTTTGAACGGATTTACAACACCATTTCTCATTCGGCTTCGATTGCTTCCCTGCTGAGTTACCCCGAACAACTGAATCTAAAACCGGTGGTTCAACTGCGTGAAGGCCGTTATGAAGGAGTCAGCAAGCCCGTTATCGGGTTGATCGGTGCCGGAAATTTCACCAGCGCCGTCCTGTTACCCGCCCTGAAAGAAACCGGTGTTCAGCTAAAAACCATTGCCAGCGCCAACGGGCTGAACGGGACGTTATTAGCAAAAAAATATGGTATTGCACTCAGTACCACCGATTACCGGGAAGTATTGACGGATCCGGATATTAATCTGGTGGTCATCACCACGCGCCACCAGCAGCACGCCCGGATGACTCGGGAAGCCTTGCTGGCGGGCAAACACGTTTTTGTCGAAAAGCCGCTGGCTATTTACGAAGATGAACTGGAACAACTGGTGGAGATTCATCAGCAAACCGAAAAAACGGTTCTGGTGGGCTTCAACCGCCGGTTTTCGCCCCACGCTCAGAAAATGAAAACGTTGCTGGGTGGAGCAGCTTCGGGCGATGTACCGATGAACATCATCGCCACGATGAATGCGGGTTTCATTCCGGCCAATTCCTGGGTTCACGACCGGGCTGTGGGGGGCGGGCGAATTCCGGGAGAAGCCTGTCACTACGTCGATCTGATTACGTTTCTGACCGGCAGCCGCGTGGTGGCGGTTTGCATGAATGCCATGGGCCGGCAACCGGCCGAAACGGGCGATTCGGCCTCCCTCCTGCTGCGCTATGAAAACGGTTCGACCGGCGTCATCAATTATTTTGCCAACGGGAGCAAAGCCTACGCGAAGGAGCGATTTGAGGTGTATTCGCAGGAACGAACGCTGGTTCTGGACAACTTCCGAACACTGAAAGGCTACGGTTTCAAAGGGTTTTCCGATTGGTCGACGCGCCAGGACAAGGGCCATAAAGCCCAGTTTCAACGGCTGGTGGAGCAGGTTCGCACCGGTGGAGAGCCACTCATCCCGTTCGAGGAACTGGTGAATACAACCCGTACGCTGCTGGCCGCTTTGCAAAGCCTCAAAACTAGGCGCTGGGTCGATGTAGCCGCTGGAATAGACGTTACGCCATTGACTGTTCACGCTCCTACCGTATGAAAAGCTGGCGACTCTATTGGGACACAGTCCGGCACTTGAAAGCCCAACAGCTTATTTATCAGGCCATCAACCGGCTGCGGCCCCAACCGTCTTTGCCGGTTGATACCCCGCCGGTGGCGACCAGCTGGCTAGAATTTACCGCGCCCGATAAACCGCAGAGCCTCGATGGCCAGACGTTCACGTTTCTCAATCAGCCGGTCTCATTTTCCACCGGGGTGGACTGGAATTACGCCCAAAATGGCAAGCTGTGGCAATACAACCTCAACTACTTCGATTTTCTGAACCAACCTGGTTTTGCGATTGACCAGGGCGTTGGTCTGATTCATGATTTTATGCGTAAAACGGCAACCTTGAAGGGTGGGCTGGAGCCTTATCCGACGTCGCTGCGAATCATCAACTGGGTCCGGTTTCTATCCTACTACCAATTGCGGTTACCAGACATCGACTCACATCTCCGGGCGCAAGTCAGGCTGTTGCAAAACCGGCTGGAATACCATCTGCTGGGTAATCATCTGCTGGAAAACGGATTTGCGTTGCTGATTGGATCCCTGTATTTTCAAGATCGTGACCTCTACCAAAACGCCATTCTCCTGGTCAGGCAGGAACTAAATGAGCAATTATTTGCGGATGGAGGACATTACGAACGCAGTCCGATGTACCACCAGATTCTTCTGGACCGGCTGCTCGATACCTGTCGTGCGCTCCGGAAAGACACCTGGCACCGTGATCACGACGCCGATACTTTTCTGGAGCGCATGGCCCGGCGGATGCTGGGCTGGCTACACACCATGACTTTTTCGAACGGTGAGATTCCCTTGATGAATGATGCTGCCGAAGGAATTGCACCCACGACATGCCAGCTCATGGCCAAAGCCGAATCCATCGGAATTAAACCGGACACCATCACTTTATCAGACAGCAGATTTCGTCAATTTCAAACGCCGAATTACGAAGTCGTGGCGACAGTCGGATCCATTGGACCCGCCTATCAGCCCGGGCATGCCCACGCCGATACGTTTACGTTCGTGCTCCACGTACACGGTCGACCGGTGATCGTGGATACCGGTACGTCTTCGTACGAAACGAATGCCCGGCGACAATGGGAACGCAGCACTACGGCCCACAACACCGTTCAGATCGCCGAAACCGACTCGTCGGAAGTTTGGGGCAGTTTTCGGGTGGGTAGGCGGGCCCGGGTTACCCTGCTTGACGACGCTCCCGACCACTTGCGGGCGCAACACGACGGTTATCGGCAGCTGAATATTCAGCATGAACGTCAATGGGTTACGTCCCCCGATCAACTTTTAATCGTCGATTCCATCCGGGGAGAGCAAACCGCCGTAGCCCGGTTTCATCTGGCACCCGGAATGCAACCGCTGGCCATCAAACGGAACCGGATTCTGTTTGTCTGGGGAAAAATAGAATGGCAAAACGCGTTGGCGATCAGCCAGAAAGCGGTTCAGGTTGCCCGTCAATTTAACCAGCTTCTGCCGACGCTGGTGATCGAAGTTCAGTTTAGAAAAACGTTACGGACGATAATTACCTGTGCGGAATGAAAATTGTCTATTTCTACCAATATTTCTCAACGCCAAAGGGTTCCTGGGGAACCCGCGTGTACGATTTTGCCAAAGAATGGACTGAAAAAGGTCATTCGGTTACCGTTGTCACCAGCATTTACGCCAAGTCGGATCTGAAAGCCAGCCGCTGGACGGAAGAACAGACCATTGACGGTATTCGGGTCAAGATTCTAAACCTGCAAATCGACAATAAACAGTCGACACTCCGGCGAATCTGGACGTTTTTGTGCTTTGCCGTCTGGTCGAGCTGGTACGCGCTAACCTTACCCGCCGACGTGGTGGTGGCTTCTTCCGGGCCCATTACCGTGGGCATTCCGGGGTTGGTCGCCCGGTATCTGCGGGGGCGGAAACTGGTGTTTGAAGCCCGGGATTTGTGGCCCGACACGGCCATTCTTATGGGAGCGTTGCCGAATCAATACGCCCAGAAACTCGCTTACTGGTTTGAACGCCAGTGCTACCGGTCGGCCCATTTGATCGTTGGCCTGTCACCGGGCATTCAGCAAAACATTGCCCGGCGCTACGGTTTCAAACACAGCATTTCCGTACCCAATGCCACCAATCTGGATTTATTCGGCACGCCCATAGCGGATGTTCAGCTACCTGATTCTTTGTCTGGCAAAAAGGTTGTTATTTACACAGGAAATATCGGAGCCGTCAACAATTCGACGCTCCTGTATGAAACCGCAAAAGCCCTGCGCCACCGGCCCGACATCGCCGTAGTGCTCATTGGCGACGGGCAATTGAAGCAGGAATTGGCGAGCCGACAGCGGCAGGACGCGCTGCCAAATTTCTTTTTATACGACTTGATGCCTAAAAATGAACTGGTTGCCTATGTTCAACGGGCCTGGTTAGCCATTGTGCCGTTGAAACGCGCACCGCTGCTGGACACCTCGTCGCCCAACAAACTGATGGAAGCCCTAGCCGCCGGAATTCCCGTTATCCAAACGACGGACGGCTGGATAAAACACTTCCTGGATGAACACCAGTGCGGTTTTACGTTCAGTTCGGATGAGCCCGCTGCTCTCGCGGATCTGCTCATCAAACTGGCCGACGACGCCCATTGGCGTCCCGCCATGAGCCAACGGGCGTCGGCCGTAGCCCGACGGTTATTCGATAAGAACCAATTAGCGACCGACTATTTAACGGCTTTATCCAATGTCTGCCAATCCAAGCGTTTATCCACCGACGGCGTTACTGACCGGGCCCAATGGATTTCTGGGTAAGTATCTGGCGCAGGGTTTGACGGAAACCGGATACCGGGTTTTAGGGCTGGGTCGAACGGCAGGCGATGTGATCTGTGATCTGGCCAGTCAATCCCCCGATCTGTCCGGCAAATCGATTGATCTGGTGGTTCACGCGGCCGGAAAAGCGCATACGGTACCGCGCAACGAGCAGGAATCACAGGCTTTTTTTAGGATCAACCGGGACGGAACACTCCGCTTGCTTGAGGCCCTTGACCAGTTGAAAACCCTACCGAGTTCTTTCGTGCTGATCAGTACCGTGGCGGTTTATGGGTGCGAAACGGGAGAAAATATCACCGAAGAAGTAGCTTTGCTGGGCAAATCGCCTTATGCCGAAAGTAAGATCCAGGCCGAGCAGCTGGTGCAACACTGGTGCCAGGAACGGGGCATTCGCTGCCTCATTTTGCGGTTACCATTGATCGTCGGTGCCAATGCACCCGGTAATTTAGGAAAGCTGGTTCGGGCCATCCGGCGCGGACGTTACGTTCATATCGGTTCCGGCTCGGCCCGCCGGAGCATGGTGCTGGCCGAAGATGTGGCCCGGCTTATTCCGGGAGCGGCCCAACTCGGGGGCATTTATAACCTGACCGACGGTATTCATCCGTCGGTGCGGGAATTAGGCGACGCCATTGCCCAACAAACCGGCAACCGGCCCATTCCAACCATTCCGTTCGGCCTGGCCCGGTTACTGGCCCGGCTGGGAGACGGCCTTACTTTCCTGATTGGACGGCGGTTTCCGTTTGATTCGATTGCTTTGACCAAAATAACGGGTTCGCTGACTTTTTCGGACCAGCGGGCCCGGCAAGAACTGGGGTGGCGTCCGCAGCCTGTTAGTGGATTTAATCAGTACTCATGAATCAAAAGCGACAACGGATTTTACACATCAGCACGGCTCATCCCCCCTACGACCCGCGCATTATGTATAAATATTTGCCCGTTCTAGCTGCCCACTACGACGTCTATTGCGCGGTTCCAAAAGCCGACCCAACGGTTTTACCAACGGTGCACTTCATTAAACTACCTTATTTCAAACACGTTGTCCTGCGGTTTTTAATTACCTGTCCGCTCATACTCTGGAAAACGTATTTCCTCCGCCCGGCCTTGCTGCACATCTATTCGCCTGAATTTCTGCCTTTTGCGTATTTGTACCGGCTGTTGGGCACGTCCGTCATTTACGAAGTTCAGGAGAATCTGCATAAAAAAATTCATTTAAAACGGCACAACCGGGGCTGGTTGCTGGCAGGCGCGTTTCAGATTTTTGACCAACTGGCCCGTCGGCATTTTTCCTTGGTATTTACCGAACATGGCTACCTGACCACCTACACGAATCTCTCTAAACCGCATGCCGTTATTTATAATTATCCCTTGTTGTCGTTTCTCGATCCGTTCCGGCAATCCTACCGCCGGACGTGCGATCCGGTCGAATTTTTCTACATTGGCTGGCTGAGTTTTGAGCGCTCCATTGTTACCTTACTGGACGGTCTGGCACTCTTAAAGTCATCTCATCCGGATTTCAAGGTGCATCTTTTCGGCCATCGTTCCTTCACCGACCAGGATCTGGAAGCACTGCCGGCCTACCATCTCATCAAAGACAATCTCATTTTTTACGGCTATACCGACCAGGCCAAAGCGTTTAGTTTTGCGGCAAAATCGGTGGCGGGCTTGGCCTTATTGAAGCCGATTGGAGATTATCCGGAATCGTATACCACCAAAATGTTTGAATACATGGGCCTTGGCCTGCCCGTTATCACGGCCAATTTTCCACTGTATCGCGCTGTTGTAGAAGACAATCAATGCGGTTTCTGCATCGATCCCGCCGATCCGGCTGCTCTGGCAGCCCATTTGCGGTATTTGATCGACCATCCGCTGGAGGCCGAACAGATGGGTAAACGCGGACGGAAAGCCGCCGAAACCACTTACAACTGGGCGAGCGAACAACCTAAATTGCTGAATCTATACCAATTACTCCTTTCTCCGTCTGCATCATGAACTGGATTATGTATGGTAGTGTAGCCCTTTTGTTGCTCAGTGCCGAAGTGTTGTATCTGCGTTTGGCAACCCACTACCGCATTGTCGACACACCAAACCACCGCAGTTCTCACAGTGCCCTGACGGTTCGGGGGGGCGGTATTATTTTCTGGCTGGCTGCATTTTTCGCCTTTGTGGCCACTGACTTCGCAGCGCCGATCTTTTTTGCGGGGCTGACACTGGTGGCTTTCATCAGTTTTCTGGACGACATTTCGTCCATTTCCAACCGCTTCCGGTTCTTCGTTCAGTTGGTAAGCCTGGGGCTGCTGTTCCTGCAAAGCGGTCTGTGGCCGGAGCTAAACTGGTGGTTGATCCCGGGACTGATTTTTGCCTGCGGAGTATTGAACGCGTATAATTTCATGGATGGAATCAATGGAATTACGGTTTTTTACAGTTTCGTAACCGTAGCTACTCTTCTGATTATCAACCACTTCATTATTCCATTTACCGAACCAACTTTGTTGCTGTTCTCGGTCATTGGGCTGATTATTTTTGCGTTCTTCAACGCCCGTCGGAACGCTTTGTGTTTTGCGGGTGATGTTGGCAGCGTGTCGATGGCGTTTATCGTGATTTCCCTGCTCATCGGACTCATGCACGAGACTGGTTCGGTCACGTATCTACTGCTGCTGACGGTGTATGGCATCGATAGTGTCATGACCATTTTGTACCGGCTGTGGCTGGGCGAAAACATATTCCGCGCGCACAAACTACACTTGTTTCAATTGCTGGTGCATCAGTTAAAATGGTCGCATTTGCGAGTTGCCGGCCTTTATGCCCTGTTGCAATCCCTGATCAATGGGTATGTGATCTGGCTGGTTCAATGGGATGGGCTCACCCAGTTGTATGGTAGTAGTGCCCTGCTAGCGGTTTTGGTGCTGGTCTACAGTATCATTAAAAGCCGGTTGCTCAGTCGAAAAAATCAGATTATACCCGCGTATCCGGTTTGAGTCAGCTCCGGTAAGATCGCCGGATAGGTTTCAGTTTTTTGTTGACCGTATTTCAAATGAAACTAAAAAAATATTTCATACTGGTGTTTATAAGTCTGCTGGGTGGTTGTGCGGATCGCAGTTTCTGGGTTGATGATGTCAGTGAAAAGCAGACATTTATCGTAAAGAAATCCTCCCCTATTCCCATGATCGATCCGCTGGTAAAAGTGTATGTAAAAGGGTATCTGGACGGAAAAGCCCTGGTTTACATTCCGAATGGACCCGGTATTATTGACGACTTCTATACGATCAAACTCAATAAAGGCTATATCAAAAAAGGGCTTTCCAGAGCGTTTACCTACCAGCAATTTTCGATTGTTTATCAACCGATTACGGCCAAGTCGGGCCATTTAGAGATCGATGTCGATGCTCCATAAAGCCAAACTACGGTAAATTTCGAGGGCTGGTATTCGCGGCACACGAGCGACCGTTGTCCGGATTTCAGGGATGGGAAACATCCCAGGTTTTTCGCAGACTGATTTGAAAACCGGTGCTGTTCGGAAACAGCTTGCCGTGGTCACTGGCCACCGAAACGGTTGGCTGCATTCCATACCTGAAGGGTGGGAAACCCAGCGTCAAGATGGATGAAAACTGATGGATGACGTTCGGAAACGGGCGCCCGTATATACCCAGATTCTGACTCATTGAGCATTTGAGTTGAAAGCTATACTGCTGATGCCAGCGACCCGACAGCCCCAGGTGAAATACCTTGACGCGGTTGTTATTGGTAAATAAGTAATTCGTAATCGTCTGCGAACGCGGCAAATCCGAACGGGTATCGTCGGTTGGCGGGATAAAAGGGGTTCCGATGGTTCGTCCCAGATACGACCAGCCATCGAGATATTGGGTGTGGTTGAAGTAATTATCGGCCCCGCGTTCTTTGTCGAGGTCGCCAAATGTAGCTCCACCCTGGCTCTCCGTATTCAGGAATTCCACTACGGCGGTATGAATCTGAAATTGCCGGGCCGCCGGGCGGTTATTCCGGAATCGAATGCCATTCAACCCATCGGCAATATTGGTGAGGTAAAATAAGGAACCGTCATCGTAAATATTTTGACGATACACCAGCAGGGAAAACCGCTTCACGTTGATTTCAAATCCGACATCGAGCGTTCCGAGGTGATTGCCGACGCGGTTTCCCCGATCGGCTTTGCTGAATAGGGTGGTATCGATGTTATCGCCACGCGCGGCCAGAGAGGTACCCAGGATGGCATTGAGGTAATTACTGAAACCGGTCGGGAATCGCCCGTTTTTGATCTGATTTTCATTGGTAACGACATCGCTCCGACCCGCCCATTGCACCTGGTGATTAAAACCGGCGTAAAATCTGACCGGCCAGCTGGCTTTCCCCAGCCGTCCATACAAGGCTTTTTGATGCAGATACGAATGGGTTACCACGCCCCGGTTGCCAAACCAGCCGTGGGCATACAGACCCCGAAAGGAAAGAATGCCTTTTGTGAAGCCAATTGGCGTATAGTCTGCCAGCGAAATCTGGATTTTAGGCATCGGCATGGCATTTCCCGACCAGATGTAAGGACCCGTTCCCAGCGTTGAATCCGCCAGACCGATCACTTCCCTGCGACGGCCCACCATCAGTTCCAGCCCCCAAAGCCGACCTTTCACGTAGGCTTCCGGTAGTAAAAATGCCGATTTTCGACTTCCATTGGCAACGACTTCAAGGCCATAGCCCCAGCCGGTTAGTTTCCGGTTATTTTTTATTAAATCGACCGGTTTAGTAATGTCATACAGGTAGTTGGCGGTTATTCCGCCCCGGATGGCGCCAAATGGCGAAGCCGTCGGGACGGTTCCGGATTGATTGGTGCGCAGCCAGAATGGCGTTTGTTTGGCGGTACTGGCCGAGAGGGCGGTTTCGGCAAAAATGCGAAGTTCTCTTTTTTCCAGATCGACGCGTTCTATTTCGGCGGTTTGCGTCCGGTGTGTCGAATCGGCTACGTATGTTTGGGCATGAGACGGTAAACGGGCGATGACCAGACCGATGAGCGTCAGCAGGAAAGTTGTTCGGTATGCGCAAATCAGGTCAATCATGGCTCGTTGAATTACTCCCTCACCGGTTTAATAGAACCCGCCCCTGCCAGTGTCGCCCATCACCCCGTTCGAACCGAAATACGTACAAACCATTCGGCAAGGTGACGCCACCCTGATCGGTACCATCCCAGTAAAATCCATTTTCTCCGATTCGGAGTGGTTGCCGGAGTGTTCGAACCAGCTGCCCGTTGAGGTTGCGAATCAACAACTGCCCGTCGCCCGGCGACTCCTTTCCGGTGATGGTAAGCTGAAACCGGGTGTAGGCCCAAAAGGGGTTCGGTACGGGCCGGACGGCCGACAAGCTATCGTCGTTTTTGACCCGAAACGTAATTTCATACGGACTACTTCCGGCTTTGTTTCCACTAACATCCGTAGCCTGAACTCGCAACGTATATAGGCCATCCGCCAGACTTTTCGGTAGATAGTTGATTGTAAACCGGTTGTCGGCCGTGGCAGGTATCCAGCTTACGTCGGAATTGCCCAATACGATGCGCTCGAAACCGCATTTCTCGCAGGGTTTTCGTAGCAACAGATCAATCCCGACCGTATCCCGGCGAATGCGGTACACGTCTTCGTCCTGCACGACCAGCCGAATGGTTGGGTTGGGTGACACCAGCGAACCGTTGGCAATCCGGGTGCCGTCAAACGTAACATCCAGCAATGGATTGAAAAGATCGGGCGGGAAACGCTGGCTGGAATCGGGCAGAACGAGTGTATAGGAATCATTGGTTTTTGCAACCGTAAAAACCAGCAGGTTATTGGTTTCGTCCAGTTCACTCACCTGATCATCGCCATCCAGAACCAGCTCGTGCCGGGTTGGCCCAGTGGCATCCAGTTCAGGCCGAAAGCTGTAGAAAACCGTATCCCGAAAGGCCACCGCCGGTCGCACAACAGTTTTATACGCCCGGATTTGGCCGTCGGCCAGCCGCTTCCGAACCGTCAAACTCAGGCGCTCCCGCTGGTCGAAGCGTCCGGCGTTGACCACTACAACCCGCAAACGGACGGAATCGGCGGCATTATCGGTTCGCGAAATACCGGAAGCCTGAATCTGGAAATCGGCTTTGGGCAACGGAAAAAGCCGGAGTGCCGGGTCGCCCTGCAAAACCATCTGGTTGGCATTGCCAATTTGCAAAGGATCTTTTGTGGCAGCCAGCACCCGCCGGGTGGTTTCCTGATGAACAACGCCGATCGGTTTTGAAAAGTAGGTGCTATCCGTAAACAGCGTTTTATAAAATTGCAACGTGAACGTATTCAGCGGAGTGGTAAACCCTTCGAAACAATGCGCCAGAATGGCAATAGCTCCCCGATTGGGCGTCAACACCCAGTTGGTACTCAGCACGTTACCTCCATAAAAAATATTTCCGAGTCCGCAGCCATTGAAAAACATCAGTGGGTAGCGGCCTTTATTGCGGTAGCCGTACACCGGATCGGAGACGTAGCCAATGTCGAGATCGGCGACGGTTGGCGACGAGTGACCAAAAAAAGTGATCATCGAAAGGCCGTTGTTGACCTTGTCGCTGATGTCGATGCGCTCGACGGGTTCATCGGTCGTTTTCGAGCGCGTTGTTACCTCCGACCCCAAATACTGCTGCTGAACGAGTGTTTTTGCCTCGTTCAAAATCGCTTTAAAACCGGTCAGTTCCGACGGCGAACGTCCCCCGCTCAGGTGCAGAATTTCCTTGCGCCAGGGCACGTTGGCTGCGTTGTTTTCAAATTCTTTCACCTTGTTTCCGTAATCCAACACCTCCTGCGGAAAAAGGGTATTGAGCCGTCCGGTGGGCAGGGCGGGCACATTTTCCGGAAAACCAGCCAGCCCCGCCGTCAATAAAACGTCGGAACCGGGCACATTGCCGATGGTCGGAACCAGATCCAGCGAATACTGAGCGGGATTTTTCCGGAAAGGAAAGTAGACGGACGAGCGACCGATTAGAAACAGAAATTTGTTGCTGCCGCCCGTCAGCATGTAGTCGGCAAACCGGCGGGTAGCCAGCGGAGTGCGTTCGCCAAAGCTAAACTGGTTGAACAACTCTTTCATGGTAACGACCAGCGTATCATACTGCCCGCCCTTGACCGACGCCCGGTATGCCGCAAAAGCCCGAACCGGATCGGCCACCTGACCGGCCGGTTTCATGAGGAGTTCGTGCGAAACGATGAGGTAATTTGCTTGGGCCGGATCGAATTTCCGGAAAACGACACGCTCCAAACGGGCGGGTGTCACCACATCGGTCGTGATCAGAATGAGACGCGAAGTGGTCGTATTCGGCACCATCAGCCGACGGGTTGCCCCTTCCTGCGTACCGGCCAGCAGCCGGGCCGCGCCGGGTTCGGTAATGTCATAAAAGCGCGTAGCTGGCGGAACATCGGGGATTTCGAGGTAAGACCGACCGCCGGGTGTTGGCAAAAGTCGCAGGATTTGCTGCGCACCGTTTTTCAACGTGATCGTTTGCGGGTAGCGAATGCGAACGTAACTCACGGAATAGCGATCGAATTCTCCCGGGCCGCGCGAAACGGTATTCAGCGTAAGTTCGGCTGGCTGCTCCTCGTTTTTAACGGAAAAGTCGGCGGATTGCAATTGGGCCAAAAACCGCATGGGCCGAAATCCGTTAAATTTCAGATTCCCTAACGACCGGTTTGCGGCCCCGACCGTGACGTCGACCTGGTGGATATTGGCATCTCTGCCCGTGAGCAGAAGTTCAATTTCCGGCTTTTCGAATGCGGTATTGACCCACCCGGGCAGTTTAAATCGTTGGGTATAGGGTTCGTTTTTCTGCTGCATGGGGCCGGTCCACCCCTCCCCTTCTTCAAAATAAACTTCATACTGGGTAACGAAAGGCGTTGGACCGGTTGCCGGATTGGTCGACATTTCGCCGTTCAGAACGAGCAACTGTTCGGCCATGTGGTACGACTCCGGCGATGCGCCATCCGGTTTAAGCTCCGACACAACCGCCACCCGTTTACCGGCTTTTCCGTCGGTGCGCCAGGTCAAAAAATAAGCAGCCGTATCGGAATACATGCTGTAATAGGGATGTGGCTGCGAGTTCATGGGTCGATACAGCAGTGTGTCCTGCAACCCATCATTTCCCTCGCCCACAAACTCCAGATAATCTGCGGCATCCAGCTTCCTGTCCGACTCGCCGGCAACGAGAATGGCCTGTTCGACACCACGTCGAAAAAGCTGGAACGTCGTGGGATCAACCGACGCAACGGGAATACCGGCTTTTTGCAGGTCAGCCGTAGTCAGCCGGTACACCGCTCTCGCCGTCACCGGAATCCGGTAATAGGTTTGGCCGTACGTAATCCATTCATTTCCAAAGCGAATGCCCTGTGCCTGAAGGCTACAACTACTGAGCAATACGAGTAAGCCAACGATCTGTTTTCTCATGAAAGTGCCTGAAAAATAAGGCCTTGATTTCGCCAGCCGGTGACTGAAATCCACACCAATGCTTAATTCAACACAGATTCTTTGTCTGGTAAAAGCACCGGACGATACGGTTCGGAAATATAATCCAGCCTGGAATAGAGATCGCTCGCCAGAGCCAGGACAATGCAGTCCGGCGAAAAATCATACAGGAGTCTCCAGTCCGAAGGGATTAAATGAAGCGCCTGGTTCGGATTATTCAAGTGATAAAAGGCATCACAGCCAGCGGATTGAACGAAAACCGTTACGGTCCCGGTCAGGCAAAAGAGAATACTATGGTTGTTTTGATGGCGGTGCTGGCCCCGTAACTGGCCCGGAGGAACTTTATAAATCAGGTACGATCGTTGAAATGACAGACCGGTTAATTTTTCCAGCTCAGTGATTTGATCTTTTACCGATTTTAAGGTGTATAACGTTGCCATGCCGAAACCGTTTTCATCAATGATTAGCTACAGTTTCCCTACTGAAAAAAGTTTAAAATCGGGAAAAGCCACTGTAGCCAGTACGGTTACAAATCAATTGATTGATTCGAACTAATGCTGTAGAAAATCATCCATTTCAGGAAGTCCGGGCGTGGGAGGCTTTGTGGCAGGAGCCGATGGCGGAAAGCGAATGGGGGTTCAAAATACGTTTTTTTCTACAAAGCCCCGCGGGCATTCTTCTTACGTTTGGAAGGTTTTTCCCGACTGCAAACAAGCTATGTGTACCCAAAAATGGAGCATAAACAGATTTCTCCACCAGGCACGATGACGTACTTACCGCTTTTTTGGGAAACCGGCAGCTCATCGGTGGGCGCAAAGCCTTTTTTGGGGCAATCTACCGGAATTGGCTTTGGCTGGAATCATCCGCTCTGGTTTTCTCTTCTGACGGCTTTGTTTGCAGGCTTACTGGTCTGGTTTGTCATTAAAAAGAAATACCGCCATCAGCAGCGGCAAAAACCGGCTGTTAATCCGGAAGCCGAAGCGCGCATTTTACAGCAGCAGAAATTAATTCTGGAGTTGCAGCTTCACAATGATCAATTAAAAATCTCCAAAGAAAATCTACATCTGTCTATTTCTGAAAAGGACCGTTTTATATCCATTTTAATACACGATTTACGCTCACCACTACGCTATTTATACAAGAATACGGCGTATTTATTTCGAAACTGGAAACGCGATTCACACGCCGAACTGGACGATCTGATTACTGAAATAAATAATTCAACCCAACAGATCCACTTTTTAACGGAAGAAATGACGTATTGGATTGCAGCCCAGGACCATACCTACAGGATCCGGCTAAAAGAGTATTCATTGCTGGCTATTGCCAATGAATTGGAAGATTTATACATAGAAAATATTCTTCAGCAGGGCAATACATTGCAACTCGATATACCAGTCCTGATGAAAATCAATACGGATAAGGTAGTGTTGAAAACCATCCTGCGGAATTTGCTCGATACTGCCAATAAGAATACAGACGACGGTATTATTATCATTCAGGCCCGCCAGGCTTATCAGAAAGTTATCATTACGGTGTTAAATAACGGTGTTGGCGTTTCGCCCACTTTATTGCAGGATATAAACCACTATTTCAGCACATCAGAAGCCATGCCGGGGCTCAATACGCAGTTTGGTCATGAAATAATCCGGGATTTCGCCCGCTTACTGAAGGCGACCGTTCTGTATGAAACCCCCGAAAATGGAGGATTAAGCGTTTCACTAACCCTTCCCCATTGATCATCCCCGCCAGGGAGCCTCCTTCGTCATTCTAGCCGAAGCTGCCGGGCAAAGATCGTGGTCATCCGGCTTTTTATAGTATGTTTGGCTTCCTGATCCCTTTCTGAATAATGGCCGTCACCTTTCCCGGCCCGATGAGTCACGTAAAAACGCCTGATTTTCAAACTCATAGGATATTGTGATAAAATTCAGATGAAAGACCGGATCCATCTTCGGGAATGGGTCGATCAATACCGCACTTTTCAACAACAGATGAAACGCACTTCAATTTTCACCTGCCGACAACGCAGATATAGCCTGATTTGGCTTATTTCCTTCGGGTTCTACAGTTGTGAGTTGCGTACAACCAGCGATACGGACCATCATGCACGGGTAGATAGTCTAATTAACCGGGCGACTTTTTTGAAATTTTCGGAGGGAGTCGAGCGTTCGCAAGCCTTTCTTGATTCAGCCTATGCCCGGTTTCCCGAAGCGGGCGTCATGGATACCTACCGCAAGTATGACTTTCTGAGAGGAAATTATGCTGACCCTAATTTTAAAATGGATTATGGTAAGGCAGTGGCTTATGTCGACAGTCTTTTTTTGCTTCTCGAAGCCAATAATGGTAAAATAAACTATCCCAAAGAATACGCTCGTGCCCGTCTTCTGCGTGGCGATAACTTACATTACCTAAAACAATATGACGAAGCCTACAGTCAGTACTTTCAGGGGAAAGTGCTCATCGAATCGACACTCGACACGTGCCAAAGCAGCCAATACACCAGCCGGATTGCCGGAATGAATTATCAGGAAAAAAATTACAGGAAAGCCGCCACGTATTATAAACAGGCTTACCGCGAAGTGATGACGTGTACCGGCCCCAACGATTTTGATAATTTGTTTGTAAGCCCTCAGGGCTACTTAAGTAATATTGGATTGAGCTATTCGAACCTGGAAATGCCGGATAGTGCGCTGTATTACTACGAAAAAGCGTTGCATTTTATTCGGCAGAATGAACATAAATTCCCGAATCAACAAGATTTTATGGCCATGGCCAGAGCCGTAATTTATGGAAATCAGGCGGTTATTTACCTGAAACGAAAGGACTTTCCGCACGCGGAATTTTTGCTCAAGGAAAGCATTCGCATCAATCGTCAAAAGGGGTACTACAACCGGGATGCCCAGTTTTCTCAGGCCAAGCTTTGCGAAGTTTATCTGGTTAGTAATCGACTGGAAATGGCCCGACTGGAACTCCTTTCCCTGAAAGCTTCGCTGGATACCTTACCTCACCCGGAAGCGTCTTTGCGATGGAACAACCTGCAATGGCAATATTTTGAGAAAGTACACCAGATTAGCCAGGCATACCACTATCTCAAAAATTATCTGGTGCTGAGAGATTCTTCCGATCACCATAAGGCAATTTTTGAGGACATGGATCAGGCCCTGCGGAATCTGGGAAGTCAGCATGAAATTGAGTTATTGAGTAAAAAAGATGAAGTGAATCGTCTTTATCTGATCGGGACCATTGCGGTTCTGCTGCTGTCACTCATTATCGTTTTTTTGATCTGGCAGAGTTGGAAACGTACCCGCAAAAATCTCCTGAAATCAGCGGAGTTAAATCAGCGGATCATCGGACGGAACACGCAACTGCAAACGACACTAACGGAGCTGGAACGAAGTCAGCAGGAAAATAACCGTCTTTTGCAGATCGTTGCCCATGATCTACGCACGCCGATTGGTGCGATCAGTATGGCGGTTGACCTGTTGATCGAAGGGCAGTTTAAGGCCCACAAGCCCCGGGATTTTCTTGAAATCATCAAATCCTCTTCCGCCAACTCCCTCATCCTCATCGACAACCTCATGCACGCCAACACCTCGGTGACTAAAAAAGAAATGGTAGAGTTACAGGGGTTTCTGTCGTCCTGCGTGGATATGTTGAGATTAAGAGCCCAGGAAAAGAAGCAGGAGATTGACCTCAGAACAGAAGTCGTTTCAGTTTTTTTGGACCGCCAGAAAATGTGGCGGGTTATCAGCAACCTTATTACGAATGCCATCAAGTTCAGCCCACCCGACTCTACGATTTCGGTTCGGATGAAAAAAAATGTTCATACCGTTTCAATAACCATCAAGGATCAGGGTATTGGTATCCCGGTCCAACTGAAAGACAAAGTTTTCGATTTGTATACGGATGCGAAACGGGCAGGAACGGCAGGCGAAAAACCGTTCGGCATGGGCCTTTCCATTTCGCGACAAATTGTAGAAGCCCACCAGGGCAAGCTTTGGTTTGAAAGTGATGTAAGTCAGGGAACAACTTTTTATATTGAACTCCCGGTGCAGTAAGCATCCTGGCCGATTTCTCTTTTTCCCAATTCTGCCAGTATACTAAAAAAGCCCACAAAGAGTCTTCATAGGCTTTCTAATTATTGCGAGATGTAAAGGGTTTAGTCTAGCGCGAAAGAGTCATCGAACGGGTAAATTTCCGTCCGTCGCTCAGTCGAATGCTGTAGAAATAGGTTCCCGTCGGCAAGTCCTTGTTATGGTCCCGGCCTTCCCAGTCATTTTGATAATCTTTTGATTCGTAAATAACCGTGCCATTGCGATCGAATATGGTTACCTCTGCGACCAGTTTGCCTAAATTCACGATGGTAAATTTATCGTTGGTACCGTCACCATTCGGCGAGAACCCTTCCGGAATTCTGACTTCACCAGTCGCTTCCGGGTTTGAACCGGAGCAGACGCTGGCAATCGATTTGATCGTCAGGTTTTCAAATACACCACTGGCTTTGGTGATGTAAGTATCATAGTCAAATTCAGCCGTGTTTTTCTTCAGCACTACCTCACTCAGCCCGGTAACGGGAAACGCCTTGTCATCATTCCAGACCAGAACCGTTCCGGCTTTTTCATCCGGATTCAGCAAATCGAACTGCAGCGTTGCAATCGGAAGCCAGGTGTTGGTTACCGCCGTAGCGTTGTGCTCCGAACCACTATAAATAATATTCAATGAAACGATGCCGCTGGCATTGCGCTCGGCGGAGCCATTCAATGACAAAGGATTGTAATTCAGGCTGGCGTTTTCGCCCTGGCTGGTAAAATTCTGCTGATCGACAATGACGGGAGCTTTAATCAGATGAGCGTCGTATAAAAAGCGAAAATTCGCGTTGCCCATCAAAAATGAACTGCCTTCATCGTGTGCCTTTACTTCTACTGCTACCAGCAGTTTTTGATGAGCACAATCGGCTTTTTTAAGCAGCAACCTCACATCGAACTTACCATTTTGGGCTTTAGCCAGAAGCGACGAACAGACTGCAAAGAGAAAGAAAACCCGTTTCATATGCATTGATTTTACGTAGAATAGAATTCAAACTTCAGATTCGGATCACGAAAGGTCCAGCGGTTTCTGCCGCTGGACCTTTTAGCGCATCAGTGAGGAACTTTAGAATAGCGTCCGTTATTTTTCTTCCACAACACGCTGTCGACAAAGTTGACGTCGGCATCCATATTGAAGTCACCATAACGATACTGATCAAAAATACCGCTCTCGTCTTTCCACAACTTGGGAAATCGGCCGGAGCGTTGGTATGCCAGACAATGGCAAAGCAGTTGTTTTGAATCAACTGCGTATTGACGATATCGAACTGGATGGTCGAAACGGTAATCCAGTCGGTGCCGACGGATGCCGCCCCCGTACCCGAACCGCCGTAGATGGTATTGAGCGAAACGGTTCCTTTGGTGGCTCCGAAGGTGCTGCCGTTCAGATTCTGGACCCCATACCGGACGTCACTGGCCGGGGCCTGACTGGAAAAGTTTTCCTGCGTCAGAATAACGGGGTTGTTGATGATTCGGGGATCATAATCGAACCGGTAATTGGCATCGCCCATCAGGAAAATCCCCGGAGCATTGCTGGCCTTAACCTGCACATTGATAACGGCTTTGCCGGTAGTACAGTCGATGGTTTTGACCAAAAATCGGACGTCGAATTTTCCATTCTGGGCGAAAGATGCGCTCACAAAAAACAGAAAAAGACCCGCAAGGAGGTAGATTTTTTTTTTCATATTCATCAACAACTAACTTCTACAAGTGCTATGACCCAAGTAATCTGTTATTATTTACATCATCAAAAACCGGCTCCAATAGCCTTTCTGGCCATTTTGCGGATTACATTTGTTAATGTAGACTTCCTATTCAATAAAAAGTCACACTAATTAATTTTGTGTGTACAAAATAGTATTCAAGTATACTTTGCCGGTGATTCGTTATCCGCACGTCAGCATTTGGCGTTCAACAGCGAACCCGGAATGACGGATCCGGCACCGCGCACCCTGAACACGGCCGACCGTCACAGGCGGGCAGAACCGCATATCAATTCAAGGCAACCGTTTCCGGCGAAATCCCTTCCGTTTATCAATCGGACCACCTTACCTCGTATTTAGGAGTCAGTTTTAAAGGACTATCTATCCATAAATAAGAAAAGAGCATGGGACGTGGCGGGAATTTCACCAAAAAAGACAGCCTGAAATCGGTCAAAGAAGCCTTACAGCAATTTCTGGAACGGGGATTCGACTGGATCGCCTGGTTTATCATCACCTTGATTATCCTGTTCAGCCTGGTTTTTTTTTAGCGCCACAGCCGTATGCCGTCAGCGCCGGAGATAAAATCAATTCTTACTACATTATACGTAATATTACGGTTTATCAATTTCGGATCGGTTTATGAGGCATTTCCTGGTTCTGCTGCTGGTTTTAAGTGCCTGTTGGCGGTCCAATGCCCAAATGCCCGCGCTAACGCTCGAACACCTGACGACGAAAGAAGGCCTGCCTTCCAATGAAGTCTGGTGCCTGATGAAAGACAAACAGGGATTTCTATGGATCGGTACGGGCCGAAATATCTGCCGCTACGATGGCTATACCTTTCAAACCCTGGACGGCTATACGGTGGGTTACTGCTCCGGTATCGCCACGGATTCGGCGGGCCTGGTCTACGCCACGATTGCCACGAGCGGTTTATGCCGGATCGACCCCGCCACCCTGACCGCCGAAACCATTCTCCGAAACAATTTTGACGATACCGATCCGACCAACGATACGCACGACCGGGTGTTTGTCGACTCCTACAATCAGGTCTGGATGAGTGACTATACGGCGGTGAAACGGTACAATCCGACGCTTAAAAAGCGGTATCGGTACGCCCTTTCGCCGGTGGCCAACGTGCATCAGGACGCCACTTTTTTCGAAGATCGTCAGCATCAGCTCTGGATAATTTCGGAAATCGGCCTTTACAGCTACGACCGCCAACGGGATCGGCTCACCTGTTTGTTAGGCCGGGAAGCGCATTTACCGGCTAACAAAAGGCCCATCCGGCTCGAAAAAGCGTTTGAGGACGCCAAAGGTGACATCTGGATGGGTGCCTATGACACCGGCCTGATCCGGTTTTCGCCTTCTGATTCGTCCTTTTTGTTCGTAACGAAAGGACTGGAGAACCAAAACGTCATTTGTGGCCAGGAATCGGTCGATGAAAATGGCCGGAAAATGCTGTTTATCGGTACCGAAAAAGGCGCCAGTCTGTATTACCCGGACCAGGACAAGCTGTATCATCTGCCCGAATTTTATGACAAAGGCATCCACGTCAAAGACTTGTATGACGACAAGGACAACGGTATTCTCTGGATTGGCACCCGCGAAGGAATTTTTAAATACCGCTACCGCAATCCGGGTATTCACACCTTTGCGATTCCCGCCAGCGCCGTCCGCCTGCCGGTTGAAGTAAGCAGTCCTTTGCAGACGCCACACGGCACGTTTTGGCTGGGGCTCTCGCATTCGGGAGCGCTGACGTGGCAACCCGCCAGAAATCAATTTCACCTCTGGCCTTATCCCGTCAGTGCTTATACGTACCAACTCCGCTGGATTCAGAATCGGCCGGTTGCGTTCACCGATAAGGGGTTGTTCGCGGCCCACCCAGCCAGCGGCACGTTTCGGGCTTTGCCGGTTGCTTCCCGTTTGTTTAAATCTACGGAATTCCGGGATGGGCTGCTGGATCGGAAAGGGCGGTTCTGGATCGCCAACCTCACCGAAGGGCTGAAAGTCATTGACCCCACCACTACAGCAGAACTCAGGCTCTGGTCGGCGTCAGTGGGTCGGCAATTAAGTCAGAACAATTTTATCAAAGCACTGGTAGAAGGGGCCGACGGAAAAATCTGGGTGGCCACCTGTCCCAACGGTTTGTATTATTTCGATGAGGTCGGGGGGCGTTTTGTCAACATCCGGGATCTGCCCGTCAATAAAGAAAAATGGTTGAGCGGTATGTGCATCAACGCCGTACAACGCGGTGCTCATGGCACGATCCTGGTGGCCAGTTGGGGCGGGGTCAATACAATTTCGGCGACCGGCCAGATTCTGACCTCGTTCGACTACCAGCATGATCGCCTGAACGATACATACTGCTCGGCTGTGGCCGACGATGCCTGGGGCACCCTGTGGTTCAGCACCAATGAGGGACTGCACATTGCCAATCCCAAAACCCGAAAAATAAAGTACCTGTCGACCATCGAGGGGCTGCACAGCAACTACCCGGCCGGTTTTTTGAAAACACCGGCCAACCAACTGGTGATGGGCCACATCAATACCGTGAACATCCTGGACATGAACACGCTGAACCAGGCCAAAGTCGTTCCCCACATTGCCATCAGTTCCGTTGAGGTGAAGGGAAAGATGATTCACCAGGACCTTACCCGCGAGATTGTGTTACAACCCGATGAGAACTCCATTGCGTTCAACGTTTCGACCCTGAATTTTGAACCCACCTCCCAAAACCAATACAGTTATCAACTGGAAGGATTTGAACCCAATTGGGTCGAAATAGGCAACCAGCACACGATTTCTTTCACCAATCTGCCGGCGAAATCGTATACCCTGCGTGTCAGGAGCAGCAACAGTTCCGGACTAAAGAGCAACCAACCGCTGGCCATTCGGGTAACGGTAAAGCCCTATTTCACCAACACCTGGTTTTTCAGAATCCTCGTTGGACTTACCATTGCCGGTCTGATTGTCGGGATGATGCGCTGGCGGGTAAATACCCTGGCCGAACGGAATAAACTGGATCTACAGATCACCGAATGGCGGCTGAAAGCCCTGCAATCGCAGATGAATCCGCATTTTTTGTTTAACTCCCTCAACTCCGTGCAAAACTATCTGCTTACCAACCGGGGCATTGAGGGCGCAAAATACCTGTCGAAATTCTCGAAGCTGGTGCGCCGGATCATGGAAAATTCCAATCATCAGTATCTTTCTTTTGAACAGATCATCGACACCTTGCGCATGTACGTTGAAATCGAATCGTTTCGCTTCAACCACGAATTCAGTTATTCGTTCGACATCGAAGACAACGAGGTTTTGCTGGACGCTCATTTGCCGCCGATGCTCCTGCAACCCTACGTCGAGAATGCAATCTGGCACGGTTTGATGCCCAAAGAAGGGGAAAAAAAGTTGAAAATTTCAGCCCGGATTTTAAACAGGCATATTGTCTGTACCATCGAAGACAACGGGGTCGGGCGAACGTTTTCGCCCCGCACGGAAGGCCATATTTCGCGCGGACAGGAAATGACCCGTGGTATTTTTGAGTCCCTCCGCCGGCAAGACAGTGAGGCCAGCCTTGAACTGATCGATTTGTATGATGCCGACAACAACCCCACCGGAACGCGGGTGAGCATGACCATTCCCATCGAAAACGTATAAAGTATGAACCCTCCACTCCGTGCCGTACTCATCGACGACGAAACCAACGCCCGCGAAGCACTCACCCATTTGCTGCATCTGATTGCTCCGGATGTGGAAATCTGTGGTGAAGCCAAAAATGCCGACCTTGGAATCGAGCTGATTCAAAAAGAGCGCCCCAACCTGGTTTTTCTGGACATTCAAATGCCGGGAAAATCCGGTTTCGATTTGCTGTCGAGTTTCGGGAAAGTGGATTTTGGCGTGATCTTCACCACGGCCTACCAGGAATACGCCATCCGGGCGTTCCGGTTCAGCGCGATCGATTACCTGCTCAAACCGATCGACCCGGAAGAGTTGCAGGCGGCTATCGCACGGTTCAAAGGGCAGGCCGGAAGTGTCAATCCTCAGCAGCTCCAGATTTTGCAGGAGCATCTCGATACCGCTCCGACGAGCCCGCGGCTGGTTCAGCGCAAAAAAAATGACCAGCAGCGGATTGCGTTACCCACCGCCGAAGGCATCCATTTTGTGCAGATGACCGATATTATTCAATGCGAATCATTGGGTTCGTACACCAAATTTCATTTGGTCAAAGGCCCGGCTATCGTTGTGTCGCGGCTGCTGAAAGAGTACGAGGAAATTCTGGACAATTATTATTTCTTCCGCGTCCACCAATCGAACATCATCAACCTCGAACACATCAAACGGTACGTCAAAGGCGACGGTGGACAGGTCTGGATGAGCGATCATACCGAAATCGAAGTGTCGCGCCGGCGCAAGGATGAGTTCCTGTCGTTGTTATCGGACTTTTACGTCAATTCGGGGAAGTTGAAATAAAACCGGTTTTGGAAAGCCCGTTGTCGCTCGCGTGACTACGTTGTCGCTCGCGTGCCGCGAGTGACTTTATATCCAAAGGGCCTCCGGCCCGTGCCTTCCTCCGTTGTCGCTCGCGTGCCGCGAGTGATTTCTATAGTCAAAGGGCCTCCGGCCCGGGGATTGGTCATCGGGTCGTTGGTCATTGGTGGACGGGAAGGATCGGGCCGGAGGCCCTTTGGATAGAAAGTCACTCGCGACACGCGAGCGACAACGGAGACACGCGAGCGGCAACGGAGACACGCGAGCGACAACGGACACGACACGCGCGCAACAACGGACAACCAAAAGCTTGCTGCGAATCCCTAGCGGTCGGGGATTTTACGGCGTTTTCAACATCCGCTCCAGCACCTGTTTTCCGCCCTTGTTATCGGCATTCAGTTCAATCGATTTCCGGTACATGGCAATGGCTTCGTCTTTTTGCCCGTTCTTCAACAGCGCTTCACCGTAGCTGTCATACACATTCCAGCTTTCCGGAAACAAGGCAACGTTGAGCTTAAAAATACGGAGGGCTTCTTTCAATTGCCCCCGGCTCATCATGCGGTATGCCCAGTCGTTGAGATCGGTTTCCGTTGGCTGGAAAGCGGCATTTTTCTTTTTTTCTTCTTCGAATACCGCACTGGCCTGGTCAAAACCGCGTTTCCGCAACTGCATGTGGAGCGTCGTAATGGGGTCGGATTTCGGAATTTCCGGGTTATAGCAACCCGCCAGTTCGTCGATGAATTCCTCCGGAAACGAACCGGCCAGATTTGTCAGAACGACAATGGCTAGATCATCTTCGGGATACACAAACAGCGCCGAGCGCCCCCCGCCGGTGGTAATCATGGCATGGTGCCTGGGACGCGGTTTGGTTACCCAGCCGACGGCCCACTGGGTTGGCGTCCCGTTGTTGTACGTTCCCGGCGTCCAGAGGGTTTCGAGGGTGGTTTTGGTCTTGAAAAATTGGCCCTGCTGCAACGCGATAATCCAGTGAGCCAGATCTTCGGCGGTGCTGTTCATACCCGATGCCGTCCGACGAAATGTCGGAAAGACCTCATACCGGTTGGTCAGCTTGCCCTCCGGAAAAGATTGCCCATCCATTTTGGTGACGTACCCATACGATTGGGTTTTGTTCGGAATCACGTCGCGGGAATCGCCCAAACCGGTGTTCGTCATGCCAGCCACCTGAAACTGCCGCTCCTTGAAGACCTGGGCAAACGGTTTGCCGCTGAGTTTGTCGATGATTTTTCCCAGTAAAGCGTAGTTTGTCTGGTTATAGCGATACTGCTCCCCGGTCGGAAAATCCATCGGCATGGCCTTCGTTTTCGCCCAGGCGGTTTCTTCGTCCATCACCTGGTCCGCGGGCGCCGTATCCAGCACCCGAAGAATGTCCGGTAAGCCCGAAAC
Source organism: Larkinella knui (assembly GCF_003858645.1). Taxonomy (GTDB): domain Bacteria; phylum Bacteroidota; class Bacteroidia; order Cytophagales; family Spirosomataceae; genus Larkinella; species Larkinella knui. The sequence continues at coordinate 906,950 of NZ_RQJP01000003.1, forward strand.
GTGGGTCAGCAACTGCCGGATCGTGACGGGTTGCCAGGTTGCCGGAAGTCCGTCGAGGTACCGGGACACCGGAGCCGCCAGATCCACTTTTCCTTCTTCCACCAGCTGCATAATCGCAATACCGGTGAAGGCTTTCGTACAGGAATTGATCGAAAAAACGCTCTGATTGGTAACCGGCGTCGCATACTGAAGATTAGCCGTGCCGTACGAGCTGAGCAGAACAAGTTTACCGCGCTGAACGACCGCCAGCTGGAGTCCGGGAATCCGCCGTTCCTGCATTTCCCGCCGAATGATAGCTTCCGCGTTGTCGGGTTGCGCCCATGCTGCCGAATGGGCTAAAAAGTAAATAAGTCCGATAGCGATTCTGCCCCTGCGCAAAATCCAGGGATCAATGTTGTGGCTCATCATTTTTGTTGTCTTTTTGTTGGCAATACCGCTGTGCAAAGACGAGGGCTCGATCACAGCGTTGCGCGGGAAACTCCCCAAAACGCAAATGGTTACACCCGGATGGCTACTTATACGGTTACCAGGCTGGTTTTATTAGAGACCTTAAAGGCACGTTTTTCAAATTACCGACCACTTTTAGGATAATCCCCACCGCGTTTAAAGTCAAACCGGCCTTGCACACAGTCCCCGTTTTCGCCCCTTCCGCTTGTCGTAGTTTTGAAACATCAAAGGGACGCAAGGACAAAAAAACGAACGCCTTGTCTGATCCCGGTTTCAAATCCTTACCAACAACTCGTCTAACTTTTATGAAAACCTCTCAATTTTTTGCCATCCTCGCCATCATCGGTCTCATCGGTTTCAGTTCATGCAGTAAAAAAAGTGACGATGTCGCTCCGGAAGAAACGGCCACTACCGCCGGTTTCCGGGTAAAAGTCGATGGAAAAACCTACGCTCCGGATTTTTCGTACGCCCTGGCGAGCTTTCCGGCGAATGACAAATACTATGGCGTTTATGGCCTCGACAGCAAAACCAGTGACGTGGTAGCGATTGCGTTACCCAATACCGCCGGCGTAGGAACGCACGAAATCAGTACGGTCACCTTTGGAGTCTTGAACCTCGGTAACGAAAGTTATTCAACCATCAACGGCGGCACGGGAACCATCACCATCACGAAAAAAACCGCAACGAATGTGGTCGGCACCTTCAGTTTCACGGCGTATGATGCAACCGGCAAGCTGAAAAAAGCCTTGACCGAAGGAAGTTTCAATGTGAATGTTCGCTGAGTGTACGTCAGTATTTCAACAACCCAATCTATATCCACACGGCCAGTTCGCAAGACTGGCCGTTTTTGGTTGATCAAAGCGTTGACAACGATGATCTCCCAATTCAATCCTGTACTTTTTCATGCTGCTGACGATGATGAGCCGGATTTTACCGGGTTGGTGAAATACCGTCATCATGGATCAGTAGCTGGTTTTAAATCATTTTATAATTTCCAACGTAGAAATCCCAGCGGTTTTTCCTACCTTTCCTGATCCGCTTTTCAAGACTGATCCTATGGAAGACACCCTTTTAGGCCTGCACCACATCACGGCCATTGCCGGATATGCCCAGCGGAATTTCAACTTTTACACGAAAATACTGGGACTCAGGTTTATCAAAAAAACCGTCAATTTCGACGATCCGAACACTTACCATTTCTACTTTGGCGACGAAGGCGGTTCGCCGGGAACCATCCTGACGTTCTTCCCGTGGGGAGCAACGACACCGGGTCGCAGAGGTACAGGAATGGCTACCGAAATCGGCTATTCCGTGCCGGAAGGGAGTCTGGAATTCTGGCAAAAACGGTTTGTGGACCACAATGTGATCTACAATAAACCAACGCAGCGGTTTGGCGAAACGTACCTCCCGTTCCTGGACCCCGACGGCCTGAAACTCGAACTGATTGTTTCCAAAACCGCCGATGAACGCAAACCCTGGGAGACGAACGAAGTGACTGCCGCGGTTGCCACGAAAGGGTTTCACAACGTAACGTTAACGTTGGAAAACATCAAAGATACCGCCGAAATACTGACGGATGTATTTGGCTATCAACTTATTGACCAACACGTCAACCGCTACCGGTTCGCCACCAGTGCGGTTGAAAATGCGAATCTGGTGGACCTGGTGGAAGTTCCGGGCGAAGGGCGCGGCCACGTCGCGGGCGGCACCATTCACCACGTGGCTTTTCGGGTCAGGGACGAAGCCGTTCAGAAACATTTTCAGGAAAAAATTGCCGCCCGGGGTTTGCAGGTGACCGAGCAGATCGATCGGAATTACTTCCATTCCATCTATTTCCGCGAACCGGGCGGTGTCCTGTTTGAAATCGCAACCGACAACCCCGGTTTTACCGTCGACGAGCCGCTCAGCGAGTTGGGAACACACCTAAAACTGCCCGCTCAGTATGAACCCCGCCGGGCGCAGATCGAGGGCCAGCTCCCGGTTTTGGTATGATATTTTAAGTAGTGAAATTACCCCGGCGGGGTTTGCAGTCAATAGCCACCGTTCTCTACGGGCGTTCTAAAAAGACCAGAAAACCATTAGAACGCCCCGGCCGGGGCTACAATGCTGACGAAACTTGCATTACTAGTAACAGAAAACCCCTCCGGGGTAAAATGGCCCTCGAATGGTATAAATTACAAATACACCTTCACCATTTGCTGCCAGTATTCGGCCTGATGCGCCCGGCCCTCCCAGATGTATAAATCGTGCGGAATCTGTTTTTCACCCAGCGAAGTGCTCAGTTCCCGGTTGTTTTCGAGGAACGGATCTTCCTGCCCGACTGCAATCAGAAAATGCATCCGGCGCAGCAACGCCAGCGTGCCTTCGTCGTGGAGGTTGGGCAGAAAATGCGTGGGCGTATTGAAGTAAATTGTTTCGTCATAGTAGGCATCGAATAATCCGCGAAAACTCTCGACGGGCACGGACAAATCATACCGTCCACTGAGTGCCACCACTTTACCAAACCATTCGGGATGGCGCAGGGCAATGTTCACCGCGTGGAAAGCGCCAAAGCTGCAGCCGAGTGCGATCATGAACGGTTGTGGGTTTTTGCAACGCGTGAAGGGCAGCACTTCTTCCAGGATGTACTTCTCGAATTGGAGGTGCCGCGGTACCCGCTCGTGCGGAGGAACCCACTTGCTATACAAACTCTCGGCGTCGATGCTGTCGACACAAAAGAGTTGCAACTTGCCATTTTCGAGTTTATCCGCCAGCGCGTCGACCAGACCAAAGTCTTCAAAATCGAAAAACCGCCCCCGCCGGGTTGGAAACACCAGCACCCGCGCTCCGGTATGGCCGAAGACCAAAAGTTCCATGTCGCGGTTCAGTCGCGGACTAAACCATTTGTGGTATTCGCGCTGCATACAAATTCGCCCTCTCCATCCGCAATTTGCATCATTTTTCAGGTAATCGACAAATTTCCCGGTTAACTATTTGTTAAAAATCTGAGGCTGTTGCACCAAAATATGTTGCCAGAGCGCATACCCTTTGGGACTTAAATGCAACCCGTCGCTCTCAAACAAGTCCCAGCGCGGGCGTCCTTTGGTGTCGAGCATCGGCGTGTAGGTGTCCACAAAATGATACTCCGGCAGGGTTTCGATTTTCTGCCGGATCAGGTGGTTCGTATACCGGATGCGGTCGATAATGTGCCAGCGGGCCGGGCTGGGTTTGATGGCGACAAAGGTAAAGGGTACGTCGGGCAAATACTGTTGCATTTTGCCCGTCAAGGCACAGAAAAACAGGTAAACCTCCTCCGCATGACGCCCGTCGCCCAGGTCGTTATCGCCGGCGTAGAACACCAGCGTCCGGGGTTGGGCCGGCACCACCAGCCGTTCAAAAAACCAGCTGCAAGCCGCCAGCGTCGAACCGCCAAATCCCATATTCAGAACTTGCTTTCCGGGAAAATCCTGCTCCAGTGTTTTCCACAGACGGATGGATGAACTGCCGTAGAAAACCGTGCGATTGGTACTGTTTGTGGTGGATTGAATCGTTTTTTCAAGCTGATGGACTTCGTCTTCGTACCAGATCATAAGGGCTTTTTAGAATAGACTCGCAAAAGTACACAAACGGACCCACGGACTTTAGTCCGTATTTGATATTTATCAACTTGCAAGCGAATCTCACGGACTAAAGACCGTGGGTCCGTTAGGCAACGGCCAGCCGGAAGTAAAAAGCCGCGCCCGGTTCGATGCCGTCTTTCAGTCCAATTTCGCCCCCCATCGTCTGAATGAATTCTTTGGAAATGGCCAGCCCCAACCCCGTACCACTCACCGAACCGTTCTGACCAGGGGCACGGAAATACCGGTCGAAAACCCGCGCCCGGTGTTCGGGTCGCAGACCGGGCCCAAAATCCCGCACCGTAAACTCGACCTGATTGCCAATCTGACGGGCCGAAATGGCAACCACATTGTCTTCGGGACTGTGCCGCACGGCATTCGACAACAGGTTGACCAACACCCAGGTCGCTTTGTCCGGATCGGCTTTGATGGCGGGCAAACCGGCCAAACCCGAAACCGCAAACCGCACCCTACGCTGACCAGCCGCCACGTCCAGCGCCTTCGTGGCGTAGTGAACCAGTTCGGACGGATCAACGGCTTTGATCGTCAGCTGAATCTGACCCGATTCCACCTGTGCCATATTTAACAGTTCACCGGTGATAGTCAAAAGCCGGTCGGCATCGTTGCGGACGTGATCGACCAGTTGTTTCTGCTCGTCATTCAAAGGGCCAACCCGCTGATCGTCCAGCAGTTTCAGGCTCATTTTGATGGCCGAAATTGGTGTTTTCAACTCGTGGGAAACCGTCGCGATGAAATTGGTTTTGGCCAGATCGCGCTCCTGGTAGGCGGTTATATTTTCCAGCACGATGACCCACCCGGCGGCTATCGGCTGGTTTTCGCCGGTGCGCTTCAGCGTAACGACGTGCGTCTGGCGGTTGAAATAGCTTTCTTTTCCTTCGTCAAAAATTTTCAGCAGGTTCCCGACGGCCGGGGGCTCGGCGGCCGGTGACACCAGATTTTGAATCAGGGTTCGCAGCAAATCGTTCGTCAGCGCCACATCCGGCGCGTATTTTCCGACCATGTCGGCTTCATCGACGCCCAATAACCGGCAAGCGACGGGATTGACAAAGCGGATTTTCTTTTTCTCATCCAGACCGATAATCCCGTTGTCCATCAGTTGGATCAACGTATCGATGCGTTTTTTCTCAAACAGTACATCGGCCAGTTTGGTGTGTTCATACTCATCGAGTTTGTGCGCCATCGAGTTGAACGCCCGCGCCAGTTCGCCAAATTCGTCGTTCGACCGAAAATGCAATCGTTCTTCAAAGTTACGACTGGCCACTTCCTGAATACCGCGCGTCAATTCCCGCAACGGATTGGCAATGTAACCGGGAAAATTGATGATGAACGAGAAGAGAATCAGGAAGCAAACCGTGCCCGTCATGGCCAGCCAGATCAGCGCATCTCTGGCGGTTTTTTCGGCGATGGTGTTTTTCCGAAACATCGCCTGCTGGTTGATCTCCCCCACCTGCAGCAGATTTTGCTGAATGCGGGCCAGCGTCAGCGAATCGGTGCGGTTGCCGGATCTTAACCGGGCAAAATCCCGGCGCAGCGCCTGCACGAGCTCTTTTTCACCTTCTTCCGTCAGATTTAACTCCTGCTCGTGAAGCGCACTTTCGAAGGTTTTCGACGCATTGGGGTCCGTATTCCAGGTCAGCAACGCCTTTTGCATCCGCCCCACAAATTGCAAAGAGGTGTAATTATCCTTCAGAATAGCCTGCGCATCGTCGGAAAGCTGGTTGAGGTAATAAATGCCCGAGCCGCCCAAAAGGAGCAGAATGGCAAACAGAAAGGACAGCGCCAGCGATATTTTGAGTTTGATAGTCATGATAGAATCACCAGGTCGATGTCCGATTCCGATAACGTATTCAGCAACTGGTTGAACGCATGGGTGCGCAGAATAACCTGCAACAAATTAAAATGAGGTTTGCCCACGCAGACGGTCGTAATTTTACGTTTTTCGCATTCTTCGACCAGCGCATTAAAGATACTCTTGTTTTTTACCTGAATCACCTCCGCACCCAGTTCCGTGGCCAGTTTCAGGTTGTTGATCAGATGCCGCTGCACGTCGAGTTTGATGCGATTGGGATCTTCGGCGGGGGTCTGCACATACAGCACACACCAGCGAGCCTGGTAATAGGCCGCCAGCCGGGCGGTTTTCCGAATCAGGCGCCGGGCCACGACATGGTTGCTGCTGATGGAAGCCATCAGGCGCTCGTGGCGGAACTGGGTGTTGACCGGCAGCGTGGTTTCCACTTTCCGTTCCACCGCCGTCACGACCTCCTTGAGCGCCAGTTCCCGGAGTTGCAGAATTTTCTCCACCTGAAAGAAGTTCCGCAAGGCGGTTTCTACTTTGGCCGGGTCGTAAATCTTCCCTTCTTTCAGGCGCATAATCAGCTCGTCGGCCGTCAGGTCAATGTTCACCACTTCGTCGGCTACCTGCAAAACCCGGTCGGGTACGCGTTCGGACACTTCGATTCCGGTGATATCGTGAACCTCATCGTACAGACTTTCAATGTGTTGAATATTGACGGCACTAATTACGTTAATGCCCGCGTCGAGGATTTCGAGCACATCCTGCCAGCGTTTTTCGTTTTTGGAACCGGGAATATTCGTATGCGCCAGCTCGTCCACGATGACCAGTTCCGGGTGACTGTTCAGAATAGCCTGCAAATCCATTTCGTCCAGTTCGCGGCCTTTGTAAAAGACTTTCCGTCTTGGAATCACGGGCAGTCCCTCCAGCAATGCCTGAGTTTCCGTCCGCCGGTGCGTTTCCACAAACCCAACCTTCACGCCGATTCCCCCCCGCAGCAGGGCATGCGCTTCCTGCAACATGCGGTACGTTTTGCCGACACCCGCACTCATCCCGATGTAAATTTTGAATTTTCCCCGGCGCGATTCCTGAATGAGTCGGAGAAACTGGTCGGCGGATTGGTCGCGGTCATTTTCCATTTTTTCTGAGATGAAAGAGACGAGAGAAAAAAGACACCATTAGCTTGTTACGAACGTCTGTCTTTCCTCGCTCGGCTACCCCTTTCTGGTTAAAAACTGATCGCCAGTGACGTCGTCAACGCCTGGTTGGTGCGGCTGGCCACCGCTGCGGTATGGGTAAAAATGGCGTCCTTGCTCCGCAACAACCGGTATTCAATCCGCCAGACCGCGTTAGGCAGAACCGCATAGTCGTAATTGACGGAATAGCCCGAAGTTTGAAACCCGTTTGCGGTTCCCGTGCTAATTATGACGCCATTCCTGTCGGCATAATATTCCACCCGTGCGGCCACGTAACTCCGCGAACTGGTGGCATACCGGGCAATCATCACCGGCGAATACCAGACATAGTGTCCACTCCCGGCGCGCTGTCTTTCACCGATCACCGGTTTTCGGTCAGCCCCGATGTCGAAGCCCAGCGTTAGGCCCAGTTTGCCGGTGGGGTTCAAAATGGCGTAGAAGTTATTGAAAAACCGGGTTTCATGCAACGAATCCGGGCGGTCGGCACCCAGAAATGCACTCCAGTTCAAGGTAATTTTTGTACTGGGTTTAAATTGAACCTGCGTACTGAAAGCCGGTTTGGTGTAGCCCGGAAGCCGATTGATCCGCTGCCAGCCGTTGAGCACCGAGCCGAGCAAGGTCCATTTTCCGTTCGGCGTGTTGTAGGTCAGTTTAGCCCCAGCCAGGTAATACGGTGAATTTTCGGCCAGCATACTGCGCGTCAGTGCCCAGCAATCCTTTGAAATGGCACTTTCAAAACCGATGTGCGACGTGAAAACACCGGCATCGAGCCACAACTCCCGGTTTTTGGTCAGTTTCACGCCCGCATTGGCCTCGTAAATGTTGCGGAGAAGCGGCTGTTCGGCGGCATAATTATACTGGGCGTACGTGCCGACCTGGATGGCCAGATTGGCGCGCACCCGCTCGTTCGCATAAGCCGCTTTCAGGAACGCCAGATTGACATTGACCTCACGATTCCGTTTGTGGTTATACAGAAAACCGGGCCGCTCCTGGGCTTGGGGCTGGCTTAAATCCTGAACATAATAGAGTTCGGCGTATCCGGAAAAAGTCAATGCCGAAACCGGGGCAATGGTGCTATCCATCGATTGTGAGAATGAATGCGTAGTGCCTGAAGCCAGCAATAAGAACGAAAAAACAAGCGCTTTCTTCATGTTGAGTGATGTACCCACGGACTAAAGTCCGTGAGATTCATTGGTAAAGTTCTGGAACATTAAAGATCGCACGGACTAAAGTCCGTGGGTACGTTTGTCCAGATCGACGTTCAGACGAAGCACATTCACTTTGGCCGGGCCGAACAATCCCCACAACGGGCCTTCCGTATGACTATCAACCAGTTGATTGAGACTTTCGGCGGAAATACCGCGTACGTTGGCGATGCGGGCCACCTGAATTCGGGCCGCAGCGGGCGACAGATCGGGGTCGAGACCGGAGCCGGAAGCCGTGACCAGTTCCGCCGGAATATCGGCTTTCCGAACGCCCGGATTGTGGACCAGAAACGTATCGATGCGCGCTTGCACGGTTTTCAGATACTCCGGATTACTCGGCCCCTTGTTGGACCCCGCCGACCCGTCGGCCTTGTAATCCACTGCCGACGGGCGGCTGTTGAAATACCGGTCTTCCGTAAACGACTGACCGATGCGGGCGTACCCAACCACTTTCCCGTTGACCTCAACGGTTTCGCCCTTACCCCCACCGGGCGCTAATCGGGAAATTCCAGCTACCAACAAGGGGTAAATAACCGCTAAAAGAACCAGCATGACGAGGGTCAGTCGAATAGCTGGGGAGAGATGAGTTTTCATTTTTTTGATTGATTAGACGAATAAACCGACCACTAAATCCAGTAATTTTATCCCGATAAACGGAGCCACCAGACCGCCAAAACCGTAGATAAACAGGTTCCGGCGGAGCAGCGCACTGGCTCCAATCGGTTTGTATTCAACACCCCGCAACGCCAGCGGAATCAGCATCGGGATGATGATCGCGTTAAAAATCACGGCCGACAGAATGGCCGACTCGGCCGTGTGTAACCGCATGATATTCAGGCTTTGCAAGGCCGGAATCGAAACTGTAAACAAGGCCGGAACGATGGCAAAATACTTGGCGACGTCGTTGGCAATCGAGAAGGTTGTCAGCGTACCCCGCGTGATCAAAAGCTGCTTTCCGATCTCCACCACTTCGATCAGTTTCGTCGGATCGTTGTCCAGATCGACCATGTTCCCGGCTTCTTTGGCCGCCTGCGTACCGCTGTTCATCGCCACACCCACGTCGGCCTGGGCCAGCGCGGGAGCATCGTTGGTGCCGTCGCCCATCATCGCCACCAGTTTGCCACCGGTCTGTTCGGTGCGGATGTAGTTCATTTTGTCTTCCGGTTTGGCTTCGGCGATGTAATCATCGACGCCCGCTTTTTCGGCGATAAACTTGGCCGTCAGCGGATTATCGCCCGTCACCATCACGGTTTTGACCCCCATCTTCCGCAGCCGGTCGAAGCGTTCGGCAATGCCCGGTTTGATGATATCCTGCAACTCGATGACGCCCATGACGGTTTCGTTTTGGGCCACGACCAGGGGCGTACCACCGTTGGCGGCAATCTTTTTGGCCTGCTCCTCCGTTTCAAGCGGGAACGAGTTGCCCGCCCGCGTGACCATAGTCCGAATGGAATCGGTTGCTCCTTTGCGAATACGAACCAGATTATTGCTGCGGTCGGGCAAATCGATCCCCGACGAGCGGGTTTCAGCCGTAAACTTGATCATTGTTGCGCCGGTCGTGCTCAGGTTGCGCGTGACCTCCGTTCCGGCCAGTTCCACGATCGATTTTCCTTCCGGCGTTTCATCAGCCAGTGAACTCAGTGCACTCGACCGGATCATATCGGTTTTGGAGACCCCCGGCGCGGGATAGAAGTTGGTGGCCTTCCGGTTTCCGATCGTAATTGTGCCGGTTTTGTCGAGCAGCAGCGTATCGATGTCGCCCGCCGTTTCAACGGCCCGGCCCGACTTGGCAATGACGTTGGCCCGCAGCGCCCGGTCCATTCCGGCAATCCCGATGGCCGACAGCAGACCGCCGATGGTCGTCGGAATCAGGCAGACGAAAAGCGAAATCAGGGCCGCAATCGTGATCGGCGTATGAGCATAGTCGGCAAACGGTTTGAGGGCCACGCAGACGATGATAAAAATGAGCGTAAAACCGGCCAGCAGAATCGTCAGCGCAATTTCGTTGGGCGTTTTCTGCCGGCTGGCCCCTTCAACCAGCGCAATCATTTTGTCGAGAAACGACTCCCCCGGCTGGGTGGTAACCTGCACTTTGATCCGGTCGGAAAGCACTTTCGTACCGCCCGTGACCGAGGATTTATCCCCACCGGCTTCGCGAATAACCGGCGCCGATTCGCCCGTGATGGCCGACTCGTCGATGGTGGCCAGCCCTTCGATGATCTCGCCGTCGGAGGGGATGATGTCACCAGTTTCGCAGAGAAACACATCTCCTTTCACCAGTTGCGAAGAGGGAACCGTCTGAATCTCATTGACTTTCATCGCCCCTACCGTGCGAATGACTTTGGCGGGGGTTTCCTGCCGGGTTTTGCGCAACGATTCGGCCTGGGCTTTTCCCCGCGCTTCCGCAATGGCTTCGGCGAAGTTAGCGAACAGGACCGTTACCAGCAGAATCAGGGTGATGACACTGTTGTAACCCAGCGTTCCCTGCGACGTATCGCCCGACAGGGCAATGTAAGCCGTCACCAGCAACATAATCAGCGTGCCGATTTCGACCGTAAACATGACCGGATTCTTGATGAGAACCGTCGGATTTAATTTAATAAACGACTCCCGAATGGCTTTTCCAACGAGCTCACGCTGGAAGAGGGAGGATTGTTTTGGCTGTGCCATAGTGTTATCTTTGAAAAAAATGTCTTGTATTATGACCGTTCATCAGGCTGTTATTGAATTGGCCGTTCAGGAAATTGGTTATGAGTCCGTTTACGACTACGCTGCGGAAAAGCTTCGGGAGTCCATGCTGGCAGAGATAAAAATTAGTCTGGATGCTATCGCCGTCTTTGAAAAGAAGTATGGTATGGATTACATTCGATTCCGCTCGCAGTTCTTCGAATTGACTCAGTTTGGTTTGTTCGAACTGGAAGACGATAGTATGGACTGGTCTGCCGAATTGGAACAATTACGTTTACTCGAAAAACGTTTAGCACAACTGCTGCCCAATGCAATTTCCTGATCTATCTTCTTTCCATTCCATTATTAAGAATCAGGAAGTCGTGCAGGTAAAGCTGCGCCCCGACCTCGTGCATTTTAAGCTTAAAATCACCTTTCTCGATGGGACACTACTTCATGTTCGGGAGAACCATTTACCGGTTTCCAACTGGCACGAATATTCTTACCAGTGGCAAGACGATGCGAATCAGCTCATTCACAGATGGGATAACTCCCATGAACGTCATCTGCTATCAGTCCCACCTCACCATCAGCACGTTGGTTCTGAAGAAAATATTCAGCCTTCGGAGCCGATGACGCTGGAAAAAGTGCTTGAGTATATTGCCCGCCAGTTGTCACCGCAGTGAAAAATACTCCGCCAGCGGCCCCAGCGCCAAAGCGGGGAAGAATGACAGGGCGGTGATGATGAAAATAACCGCAAAAATCATCAGTCCAAACGTGGCCGTATCGACCGGCAGTGTTCCCGACGATTCCGGTACGTACTTCTTGCTGGCCAGCAAACCGGCAATCGCGACCGGGCCGATGATCGGTAAAAACCGCCCCAGAATCAGCACAATCCCCGTTGAATAATTCCAGAAGAAATTGTTGTCGCCCAGCCCTTCGAAGCCCGAACCGTTGTTGGCGTTGGCCGAGGTGAATTCATACAGCATTTCCGAAAAACCGTGAAAACCTGGGTTGTTGAGCCAGGCCGAGGGCTGAACGGCCCACTCTGCCGTGCCATAGTTCATAAAAATCCAGGCCCCCAACGCCGTTCCGCCTTTGACCAGCAGCGCGCTCATCAGGGCTACAATCGAGGCAATTTTGATTTCCCGGGCTTCGACCTTCCGTCCAAACAGTTCGGGCGTCCGGCCCACCATCAGTCCCGACACAAAAACGGCAATGATCAGGAAATAGTAAAAGTTGAGCAACCCTGCGCCAGCCCCGCCGTAGAACGCGTTGACCATCATGCCCAGCAGTTGCATCGCGCCCGAAAGTGCCATCGAACTGTCGTGCATCGCATTGACCGAACCCGTTGATATAATGGTCGTTACGATGCTCCAGTAGCCCGAAGCCAGCGCACCAAAGCGGACTTCCTTGCCTTCCATAGCGCCCGTCAGTTGCGAAATTCCCAGTCGGGCGATAGCCGGGTTGCCACCCAGTTCCGAAAAAATGGTCGGAATGAGCAGGCAAAGCATCCCGATGGTCATGACGCTGTAGACGACCCAGGCGAATTTCTTACGGTTAATGAAGAAGCCCATCGCAAAAATCATGGCAATCGGAATCAGCACCTGCGCCATCATTTCGACCATGTTGGTCAGGTAATTCGGATTTTCCAGCGGGTGCGCCGAGTTCGCGCCGAAATAACCGCCCCCGTTGGTTCCCAGGTGTTTAATGGCAATTAAAGCCGCCGCCGGGCCGCGGGAAACACCCACGGTATCGCCCTGCAACGTCACAATCGTGTCTTTGCCGTCGAACGAAGCCGGAGTACCGTTGAACGCCAGAATCAGGGCCAGAACCAGCGAACCCGGTAGCAACAACCGCGTGATGGACTTCGTAAAAAGCACGTAAAAATTGCCGACGGTATCGACGCTTTTGGGCATAAACGAGCGAAACAGCAAAACGGCTGCGGCCATTCCGGTGGCCGCCGACACGAACATCAGGAACATCATCACGCCCATCTGCGTCAGATAGGTCGCACCCGACTCGCCCGAATAATGTTGCAAATCGCAGTTGACCAGGAAACTAATGGCGGTATTGAACGCCAGATCCGGGGTCTGCGACGGGTTGCCATCGGGGTTGAGCGGCAGGCTACCCTGATTTAACAGCAACAAAAAGGCGTAGACCAGCCAAACGGCATTGATCGTCAGCAGGGCCACCAGATTTTCTTTCCAGTGCATGTCCCGATTGGGATTAATGCCGCCCAAGCGGTAAATCAAACGCTCCAGCGGAGCCATAAAATCAAAAACATTCGGTTCGCCTTTGAAGACTTTAGCAAGGTAGTTGCCGAGCGGAATTGCCAGCAGGACGGTTAGTCCGTACATCGCAATGACACCGATCCATTCCGTAAACATGGTTGTATGGGTTAAAAATTTTCCGGTTTAATCAGCACGTACAACATGTACGCGAAAACCAGCAGTGCGACGATAAAAACAAGGGTGATCATGGGAAACGGGTTAGATTTTCTCAAACCATTCGATGGCTTTGTAAAAAAGGACGAAGCAAAGCAGCGCGGTGACGATCAGGAGAAAAAGCGTGGCCATTGGTTGGTTAGTTAGTGTTGCTAACCCCTTGGCAAAAAGGAGCCCGTAGGCACCGAGAAGAAGGAAACGAATCACAATACACTGTAAAACAGCGTATTAATTCATGAATTTATTTTTATACCTGAACAATTGAACGATTGACCCTGCCAAAATGGTAGGGCTTTTTTTCAAATTGGAAGGGTCGAACCACTTTTCTGGCGGGAAACAGGGTCGTTAGAAGCGAACAGAAGGCAGGGAGCATGCGTGTATTCCTGTAGATTTTCGAAGAGAGAAAAATCTACAGGAATAGCGGGGAGCTTGGATTGGCTTATTTTTCAAACTGGAAAATCTGGTCCATTAAAATCCATTTCTGGCCCGGTTTGGCCCAGGGCAGCGGCTCCTGAAACTTCCACATCAATTCCTCCCACCGCTGAACGTGCGGGTTGACGGCATCCAGGGCGGCTTTCTTTTCGAAGGTAAACGCGTCGTCGGTTTCCAGAATCATCACCATGCGGTTTCCGGTGCGGTAAATTTGCAGATCCAGAATACCGGCGGCCAGGTCATTCGCCCGAACTTCCGGCCACCCGCTTCCTTTGGCGTGCCACTGTTCGTATTCAGCGATCAATTCGGGGTTATCTTTCAGGTCAAGGGCGAGGCAGAATCGTTGCATGGTTGTTGGGTTTACGAACTAAAATACTGTCTATACGACGTAATCGTTTGGGTTGCAGCCTGATCGGAATCGGGCCACGGAAAAGCTTCGGCGGAGATATACCCCTGATAATCAATTTCTTTTAGAGCTGTTGCGACGTCGTTCATGGCCGTATGACCCCGGCCAATCGGTCGGCGGTTGCTGTCGGCAAAATGAACGTGACCGATGTGCGACCCCGCCGAACGGATGCTTTCAGCCAGCGATGTTTCTTCGATGTTCATGTGAAACAGATCGGCCAGCAACACCACGCTCCGGGTTTCGAGGGAGTTAATGAAGGATACACCGGTTTCGAGCTGATTGATCAGGTTGGTTTCGTAGCGATTCAGCGGTTCATAAATCAGCTTGACACCCTGGTCTTCCGCCCGTTTTCCCAAGGTGTTCAAGCCTTCCGCCAGCCACGCCAGCGCCTGTTTTTTTTCAATCCCCGAAACCGCATTGCCCTGCATGGAACCAATGATGGCCGGAGCGCCGAAGGTGGCCCCAAACGCCATCATGTCCGAAATGAAGGCTACGGCTTTTGACCGAATGGCCGGATCGGGGTCGGTCAGGGTTAACCCGTGCAGCACTTTCCCGGCCCCGGTGCCGACAGCCGCGATTTTCAATCCGAACTGATCGGCCAGAGCCGCCAGCCGATCCGCAGGGACGGCATCCGCCGAAGCTGTGAACAGTTCAACGGCATCGAAGCCGAGGTCGGCGGCTTTGGCCATGCTGGCTTCCAGATCGTTCCAGTAAATCCACGGGCCGGTTTTAATTTCGGGAACTAAAGCAATGGTAACGCAGGATTTCATCAAGTGGGGCTGTTATCAAAATTAACCATAATTTTCGTAATCGGTCCCGGGTTTTCCGACCAGTCGGCCAGCGCAGCACCGGCTTCATTCAGCGAAACGACGCGGCTAATCACCGCATCGACCGGAAATTTACCCGCTTCCAGATACGCAATCACATCCGGAAAATCACCGAGACAATTGCGGGAGCCCAGAATTTCGATTTCTTTCCGCACAAACGTACCGGTATTGTAATCGACCGGTTTCTTGGCGTACCCAATGTACACCACCCGACCGGTATACGCCACTTCTTCCACCGCCGAGCGGTAGGTTGACGGATTGCCTACGGCTTCGATGATTACGTCAGGGCCGTCGCCGTCGGTGATTTCCAGCAGGGCTTCATGCAAATCGACTTTCGTGGTATTGATGGTATGAGCCGCACCCGCCAGCCTGGCAATGCGCATCTTGGAATCGTCGATGTCGATGGCAATTACTTCAGCTCCGCGATGAACGGAAGACGCGATGGCGCCCATACCCACAATACCGCACCCGATAACAGCCACTTTTTCGCCCGCTGCCACCCGCCCGCGAGCGGCTGCATGAAAACCGACCGTCAACGGTTCGACCAGCGCCAACTCTCTGACAGAAAGACCGGTAGAAGAATGCAGCTTCTGCCAGGGCACAGTAATAAACCGGGTCATGGCCCCCGGCCGACGAACGCCCATCGTCTTGTTGTCCTGACAGGCATTGGGGCGACCTTTCCGGCACGAAACACAATGGCCGCAGTTCAGATACGGATTGAGCGTTACTTTCATCCCCGGTTGAAACCCATCGGGAACCTGGCTTCCGGTTTCCAGAATGGTGGCTCCGACTTCGTGGCCCAGCACATTCGGGTATTCCTGCAACTCGAACAAGCCGCGAAAACCGTTCAGATCGCCCCCGCAGAAACCAACCATATTGACCTGAAGCAAAGCGTCTTCGGGTCCCGGAACCGGTATGTCAATGTCGCGAACCTCGGTTTTTCCGGGTTCGACCAGCACTAGGGCGCGTTGTTTAGTCATGTTGAAAAGTTGGCTTTGGAATGTTGTTTTCCTGTTTTCCTTCAAACCACATCTGGTTTTTGACCGGCGCAACCAGCGTTTCTATTTTTTGAAGAAGTTCGTCAGGAATGGTAAGCTCGAGCGCCCGAATGTTCTGCTCCACATGGCGCTGTTCCGACAGGCCAACGATCGTGGTGGCAATCACCGGATGACTGACCGCATACCGCAGCGCCACATCGCTCAGTGCCAAACCGTATTCACGGCACAATTCGAGCAGTTTCGGTTGCAGGTCCTTGACGGCTTGTGGCGAACTTTGCCACACCGGAATGGGCGCATCCGACAGAATACGCTGCATCAGCGGGGCCGCGTTCAGGAGTCCGAACCCTTTTTCCTGCGAAAGCGGCACCAGTTCATCGTTGATTTCGTCTTCGAGCAACGTATAATGGCCCCACGATAAAACCGTATCGACCTCCACTTCCCGGGCTACCCTGGCAAGGTAGCGAACCGGTAATCCCGAAAAACCAACGTAGCGCGCTTTCCCCATCGCCTTGATTTTCAAGGCAGCCGGGATGGCTTCGTTGATAACCTGGTCATGGTCACCAAATTCGATGTCGTGTACGGTGAGCAGATCGACGTAATCGGTTTGCAGGCGTTCCAGCGATTCGTCGATGCTGCGCAGGATGCGATTGTACGAAAAATCAAAGACGCCATTGCCGTATCGCCCGCACTTGGTGGCCAGAAAAATAGCATTGCGTTTGGTTTTCAGCGCTTTACCGAGCCGGGTTTCTGCCAGTGTGTCGCCGTAAAACGGGGCTACATCGAAAAAATTAATCCCGTGGTCGATCGCTGCGTGAACAGCCCGTGCGCCCTCCTGCTCATTGGTTTCGTCAAACACATTGCCCAGGGGTGACGCTCCGAAACTGAGGAGCGAAACATTTATCGCCGTTTTACCCAATTTACGATAGTCCATTCGTTTGTTAGTTGTAAGACGACAAACAAGGTCGCCAATTTGACCGTTTATCGTTTGAAAACCGAAAATAGTAGTTTGGGATCGAAATCGTCAATTACCATTGCTATTATTACTTTATTGTATCCTGTTCGTTAGGCAACAGTTACCTGTTCTGCCCGCAGTGTTACTTAATTAGGAGGCTCATTGCGGGAAGAAATTATAATTTTAATCAAGTGATTAAACATTTTGGTTAAAATGCTTGTTTGTTAGTTTTACGTGTTCTACTTTTGGACCATTAATTACTAAAAAAATGAAGTGCATCTCAGAATCAACCGAAGAACGAATCAAGGAAGCCGCTAAAAACGTGTTTCTTGAAAAAGGCTTTGACGGTACTACAACGCGGGATATTGCGAAGGCCGCTGGGATCAATAGTGCCTTGATGAACTACTACTTTCGGAGTAAAGAGAAGTTGTTCCAAACTATATTCGATGATATGTGCGGTCTGATGTTTGAGGGTATGCTCGAACTACTTAATCAGCCGATTAGCCTGCGCGAGAAAATATCCAAACTGATGGATCACCAGTTTCAGATGATGATGAAGAATCCGAACCTGACCATCTTCGTCATGAATGAACTGCACCGGAATCCGGAACGCCTTTTTGCCACCGTTGGTATGGCTAAACAACTGACGGAATCCAAATTTGATAAAGAAATTGAAAATGCAATCGTTCAGGGAACGATTCCGGCTATTGAATCGCATCACATCCTGACCATGATCATTGCCAATATTCAGTTTCTGTTTGTCTCTAAACCCATGACCATGCTGTCCAGAGGGCTGGATGAAGCCGGATTCAAGGCTTTTGCAACCCGGCATATGGAATATGTCAAGGATATGCTTTGCGACTACCTTTTTAAACCGGAACATAGCACCTAATATTTTTTTGCCCACAGTTTAATCAAATGCTTAAATCAAACAATTTAATCAACTGAAAATCCAGTTTTAATACAACCATCCCGCATGAAACACACTACTTGGTATCTAGGCTTAATCCTGCTCCTTAGTAACACCATGGCCCGTGCTCAGGAGCTTACCCTAGACCAACTGATCAGTAAGGCGCTGACCAGCAACCTCAGCGTTCAATCGGCCCAATTCGACGAAACGAAAACGGAAGCCAAAATAGCCGAAGTCAAAGCCGGGGCCCGGCCTTCCGTCAATCTGACCGGCGATTACAAACGTTATCTGAAAATACCGGGCCAGGTTGTTCCTGCATCGGCATTCGGTGGCCCCGAAGGCAGCTATTCGGTGTTGGCATTCGGGCTTCCCTACAACCTGTCCACGTCCCTTCAGGCCTCGCAGGCGCTCTACAACCCTTCGGTCCTGATTGGCCTGAAAGCCGCCAAAACCAGCCGTGAGTTGTCGGCACTGCAAACCCGGCAGGTGAAAGAAGATGTCGCCTACAATGTGGCGGCAACGTATTACAACCTGCAAACGACGGCGCAACAAATGGCTTTTCTGCGCCGGAACATCGTTTCGTCCGACCGGATGATTCAGATTACGGACCTCCAGCGGCAGAATCAACTGGCAAAAGGAGTGGATGTGGATCGGCTGCGTTTGAGCAAAACCGCATCGGAAACGCAAATCGAGTCGTTGCAGGCGACCTACAACCAGCTGCTGAACATGCTCAAATACCTGACCGGAACGCCCCAAAGCGATCCGCTGACGGTCCGGACGGTAATTGACGAAACCATTCCCGTCACCGCCTTCGATGCGCCGGCCATCAATCGCACCGACCTCCTGCTGCTCGACCGTCAGAAAGCCCTCAACGGACTCGATCTGCAAAACATCAAAGCCGGTTTTTTACCGACTCTGTCGGCCTATGGCATTGCCAACAGCACGGTTTATGCCACTGGCGGAGAAAACTCCTACATCAAAAACGTGCCGGGTTACTGGCTGGGGCTTCAACTGAACTGGAACATATTCGACGGACTGGCCCGCAAATCGAAGGTGACTCAGGCGCGGATTGACAATCAGAAACTCGACACCCAGCTGCAGCAAACCCGCGAGTCGATTACGATGGACATCACCAATGCCCAAAACAAGCTCCTGGTGGAACAACGCAACCTGACCACCAACCGCGCCCAGGTTGCGCTGGCCGAAAAGATTTACACCCAGACCCAGCTTCAATTCAAAGAGGGAACGGTCGGAATCAGTGAAGTCATTCAGACGGAAGATGAACTGCGCAACGCCCAGAACACCTACCTCAGCACGCTGGTCGCTTTTCGCTCCGCCGAACTCGACTGGAAAAAAGCAACCGGAAATCTGATTGTCAACCCATAACATCCCGCATTAACCACAAACACACAACCTGTTTACGCCATGAAACGCATCATTATTGTACTGATTCTCGTGGGCACACTCGGCCTGACCGCCTGGACGCTGCTCGACAACAAAAAAGAAGTAGAAGCCAAAGTATACAAACCCGACGCCGACCTGAAAGTGGGCGTACGGACCGCCGTGGCCGAACTCCGCAACCTGTCGGAAGAAACCCAGTTTCTGGGCTCCTTCCTGCCCAACCGCGAAGTAGAAATCCGGCCCCAGGCCGGTGGTCAAATCACCCAGCTGCCCATCGAGGAAGGCCAGTTTATCGGCACCAACCGTCTGATTGCCAAGCTTGACGACGAACAACTCCGGTATCAGGTCGAAGCCCTGCAAGTGACGCTGGAAGGCTACCAGAATGACGTTCGGCGGTATGAAGCACTGGTGAAAGGCGATGCCACACCGGCCATCAACCTCGAACGCGCCCAGCTCAACATCCGCGCCACCGAAGCCCAGATCAAGCAACTCAAAAAGCAGATTGCCAACACCACCGTATCCGCTCCGTTTTCGGGCATTGTCACGCAGAAACTGGTCGAAAAAGGCTCCGTCGTTTCCGTCGGTTCGCCAATTGCCAAAATCACGGACATTTCCTCGCTGAAACTGGTGGTCGACGTTCCGGAAAAAGCCATCAACCAGTTCCGGGTTGGCCAGTCGCTGCCCATCGAAACCGAAGTGTATCCCAACGTCCGGTTTACGGGTCGAATCACGATGATTGGTGCCGAAGGCGATGCCGCCCACAATTATCCGGTTCAGATCACGGTGAGCAACTCCGGTGCCAATCCGCTGAAAGCCGGCATGTACGGCTCCATTGCCAACCTGAACAAGCTGAAGACGCAAACGCTGGCCGTACCCCGCCAGGCCATCATGGGATCGACCAAAGCTCCGCAGGTGTATGTGGTTGAAAATGGCAAAGCGATGCTGAAACCGGTGGAAATCGGTACGACAACCAACCAGTATTATGAAATTACGAAAGGGTTGAAAGCGGGTGATCAGGTGGTTACCAGCGGTCAAATCAACCTCCAGAACGGCACGTTAGTCCATGCACAATGAAAAGTATTGAGTGAATTAGTGATTGAGCGAAAAATCACGCATTCGCTCCTCACTCAATCGCTCAATCACTAATTCACTCAATAAAAAAGACTATGAACTTCTTCGAAACCATCATCAAACGCCCCTCGATGATTATCGTGCTCTTCGCGATATTGACCATCGGCGGTATATTTTCCTACCGGATGCTGAGTTATGAGTTGTTGCCCGAATTTTCGGTGCCAACCATCACCATCACCACGGTTTATCCGGGAGCGGCTCCGTCGGAAGTCGAGACGGAAGTCAGCAAAAAGATCGAAGACGCCATTTCCGGACTCGATAACCTCGACGATGTGAAAGCCAATTCGTTCGAGAATGCCTCGGTTATTATTGTCGGATTCAAACCGGGTACCGATGTCGATAAGGCGCTGGAAGACGCCCAGCGGGCCATCAATAAAATGGTGAGCGACTTGCCCGACGACGCCGAAACGCCGTCGATGTCCAAAATATCGCCCAGCGACCAGCCCATTATGCAATTGCTGGCGACGTCTTCCCTGCCCAACGAAGTATTTTATCAGCAGATGGAAGACAAGTATCTGCCGGTCATGCAGCAGATTAAAGGCGTGGCCGACATTACGATGGTGGGGGGCGAAAAGCGGGAAATCCGCGTTAACGTCGATGACGACAAGCTGAACTACTACGGTTTATCGCTGCTTCAGGTTTCGCAGGCCATCAACCAGGCCAACCTCGATTTTCCGACGGGAAAAGTCAAAAACACCACGGAAAACATGACGCTGCGGCTGGCGGGCAAATTTAGTTCGCTCGACGACATCCGGAAACTGGTAATCGTGACGCCCAAAGACGGCAGCCCGATCCGCGTGGGCGATGTGGCCAACGTAACCGACGGCCTGACCGAAACCGCCAGCATCAGCCGCTTCAACGGGCAGAACGGGATTGGGTTGTTCATCAAGAAGCAATCCGACGCTAATGCGGTCGAAATCAGCCGGTTGGTTCAGGAAAAACTGGCCCAGATCGAGAAAGACAACGCCAAAGACAAAGTCCATTTTGCGATTGCCTACGACAGCAGCGTGTTTACGCTCGAATCCGTGGAAGCCGTTACGCACGATTTGATTCTGGCCGTTGGGCTGGTGGCCGTCGTGATGCTGCTTTTTCTGCACAGTTTCCGGAACGCCTTCATCGTTATGGTGTCCGTTCCGGCCTCGCTGGTTTCGGCTTTCCTGTTCATGTTCGTGATGGGTTATTCGCTCAATTTGATGACGCTGCTGGCCCTGTCGCTGGTGATCGGGATTCTGGTCGATGACTCGATTGTGGTCCTGGAAAACATCCAGCGACACCTGGAAATGGGGAAAGACCGCTGGCAGGCGACCCTCGACGGCATGAAAGAAATTGGTTTTGCCGCCGTGGCCATTACGCTCGTGATTGTGGTGGTTTTCGTGCCGATTACGTTCGTGGATTCGGTGATCGCCGATTTGCTGCGTCAGTTTTCGCTCACCGTCGCCTTCGCCACCATGACGAGTCTGGTCGCGAGTTTTACGCTGACGCCCTGGATGACCTCCCGGCTGGCCAAGCTGGAGCATCTGAACCCCAAAAATCCGTTCCAGGCCTTTTTGCTCTGGTTTGAAAAAGGGCTGACGGGCCTCACCAACTGGTACCACGGTAGCCTGAAATGGGTGCTGACCCACAAGCTGGCGTTTACCGGTATCCTGATTGCGCTCTTCGTGTTCACCGGCTGGGTGATGAGTCTGGGAATCATTGGATCACAGTTTGTGGCGGAGGGCGATCAGGGAAAATTCCTGCTGACGATGAAAGTCGACAAGAGTTCATCGCTGGAACACAACAACCTGACCACCCGCCAGATTGAGGATTACCTGCGTAAAAAACCGGAAGTCCGCAGCATTTTCACAAACGTAGCCGGGGCCAGTACCGGTTTGAACAGCACCGGACAGGGCGAAACCAACCGGAGTGAATTGACGATTGAACTGGCCGAAGCCAACGAACGGCCCGGTCACCAGCCCACGGAAGCGTACATGATTTCGCTGCGGAAAGAACTGGAGCAGCGTTTTCCCGCCATCGAGTTCAAATCTTCGGTGGTTGGTATCGTCAATTCCGGTACGGCTCCCATCGAAATTTTCCTCAGTGGCGATAACATGGACCAGCTGCTGACCTCGGCCAACGACTTGGGAAACCGCATTCGGAAAACCCCGGGAGCTAACGACGTCAACGTATCCATCGAATTGGGCAACCCGGAAGTGCGCGTGGAAATCGACCGCGAAAAAATGGCGAAACTGGGCCTGAACATCCAGACGGTGGGCGCAACCATGCAGAATGCTTTCGCCGGCAACGACGATTCGAAATTCCGCGACGGTGGCGAAGATTACGACATCCGCATCATGCTCGATGCCTTCGACCGGAAAAACCCGGATGACGTCAAAAGCATCAACTTCTATAGCCCATCAGCTGAACGCACGGTTCGATTGTCGGAATTTGCGAATGTAAGCCTGAGCAACGGCCCTTCGCTGCTGGAACGTAAAAACCGCCGGTCGTCCGTGACCGTAACGGCCAACGTGCTGGGCACCGGCTCCGGAACGCTGACCAGTACCATTCAGGCCGATCTGGCGAAAAATCCGCTGCCGGCCGGGGTAACGATCAGCTGGGGTGGCGACGCCAAGAACCAGAGCGAAGGCTTCGGCTCGCTCGGAATCGCGATGCTGGCCGGTTTGATGCTGGTGTATTTTATCATGGTGTTGCTCTACGACAGCTTTATCTATCCGTTGGTCGTGTTGACGTCGGTTCCGGTTGCGGTCGTGGGCGCTTTCCTGGCGCTGGCGCTGAGTTCGTCGGACATCGGTATTTTCGCCCTGCTGGGGATGTTGATGCTGATTGGTCTGGTGGTGAAAAACGCCATTCTGATTGTCGACTTTGCCAATCAGCAGAAGGAAAAAGGCGTCTATTACCGGGATGCGATTCTCCACGCCGGCGAAGAGCGGCTGCGCCCGATTCTGATGACGACCATCGCCATGGTGATCGGGATGATTCCGATTGCCATCGCCAGCGGAGCCGGTTCGGAGTGGAAAAACTCGCTGGCCTGGGTATTGATTGGCGGGCTGACCAGTTCGATGGTACTAACGGTTTTTCTGGTTCCGATGATGTATTACCTCGTCGACCGGACGAAAGAGTGGTTCTCCAATCGCTTTAGCAAACCAAAAACAACCCATGAGGTAGCGGAAACCGCCGTCTACTAATGCGATCCCGTCCCGGTTTGTGGGAATCATAAACCGGGACGGGACTCCTTGAAACCAGCGCCTGAAACGCTGTTTACTCTTTTCATCATGCAAGCTCAACAAATCGACAACCGCCTGCAGGGCCTTCTCCACGGCATGGGAGTTCGCCAAACGGCCTTAACCGACCACATGCACTTTACCCGGGATCTGGGCCTTGATTCACTGGACATTACGGACCTGTTGCTTCAGGTAGAAATTGACTTCGGAGTGCACATAACGGATCAGGAATGGTGGAAACTGGAAACCGTTGGCCAGTTGAAGGACTACCTGGCCGAAGAACGAAAGTTCGACTAAGTCCTGGTTGCCGAACCCAGGCTGCGCAGCTGGCCGACGGCACAGCATCCGCTTCCGGCCGGAAGCTAAACCACATCAAACCATGACGATTCTCGTTACCGGTGGTGCCGGTTTTATTGGCACCCACCTCACCAAAAGACTGCTCGACGAAGGCCACATTGTTCTGGCAGTCGACAACTTCTGTTCGAATTACGACCCGGAATTGAAACGCCGGAACGTGGCCAATTTTAAGAACCAACCGGGCTATTATCTGTTTGAAGGGGATATTCGGGAGTCGCATTTTTTGCATCTGCTGTTTGGTACGTATCCGGTCGATGCCGTAATCCACCTGGCCGGACTGGCCGGGGTGCGTCCTTCCCTGCAAAAACCGGCGGCTTATTTTGACACCAACGTGACCGGCACCGTTACCCTGCTGCAAACGATGCAGGATTTCAAGGTCGACAAAATGGTGTTTGCTTCCTCGTCTTCGGTCTACGGCGAACGCAACGAAACCCCGTTCCGGGAGTCGGATCTGATCGAAGGCCTGGCCTCGCCCTATGCCATTTCCAAGCGAACGGGTGAAATGGTTATTCAAAACGCCCACCAGTTATACGGATTGAATGCCTATTGCCTCCGTTTTTTCACCGTTTATGGCCCCAATCAACGGCCCGATATGGCGATTTCCAGCTTTATCCGGCGTTTATTTGCCGGTGAGCGCATTCAGCTTTTCGGCACCGGCCAATCGGTGCGGGACTACACGTACGTCAACGACATTGTGGCCGGTATTGTGCGGGCGGTCGAACGGGTCAGCGGGTTTGAAATCATCAACCTGGGAAGCGGTCGGCCCATTGCCTTGATCGATCTGGTGAGACATCTGGAATACTTTACGGGCCGCAAAGCCCGGATTGAGTACCGTCCGGACCAACTGGGTGATGTCAGCCGAACCTTCGCCGATCTGAGCAAAGCCGCGCAGTTGCTGGGCTATCAGCCCCGGGTTTTGCTGGAAGAAGGATTGCAACGCATGGTAAACGGATTTCAGGCCGAACAGACTTTCTTGCTGGAAGAAAAGTAAAAACCGCATCTACGCAACTCACAGACCGGCTTTGGTGTTTCCTAAACAGAAACATTCACCTTGCTTTTTCCTTTGGTGTCAATCCGAAATCAAGCCTAAAGCGTACTATTTGCTGAAAATTATACAAAATTATGGAAACGACCCTTTCTGTTTCCCCATCAGTCGCTCTTCCATTCGAAGTCAGGTTGTCTTTCCAGCCTTTCATCGGCTTTTTGAAAGCACAACAGGAGAAAAATAGATCCAATACCGCTCTGTTCAGCCTATATGAACATCTGCTGGAGCAATTTGAAAACGTACCCACTGCCGATGAAAGACCGCTCGAAGAGATCCTCGGACCGGACCGGTTAGCGGGGCTTTTTCAGTTGGCTGCGCTGGCGGTTATGCCCTTGACTGCCAGTGGTCAGAACATCGCCTATACGTTCGGGTTGCCCGTTCCGATGAAAATTCTGTATCAGTCGGCCCGGTTTACGAACCTGATCGAACAGTTTCCGGATTTGTTGTCGAAATTGCCCGAAGACATTTGTGCGGAAGATAAGCTGCGCTTTCTGTACCAGCTTGTTCTCGAAAAATGCTACAAAATACCGCCTGGCAAAAAAGCCAACCCCAGCTTCCGGTTTCATAAATACAAAAACGGACTCACGCGGTATTTTCGGATCGATATCAACAACACGTTCATTGAACCCCGTCTGAATACGCCGTTGCCGGCCCTGCGCCCCGCCTGGATCGATTTTGCCAACGGAACCGGTCCCTTGCCGGAGGCCGCCGACCAGTTGCCGCTGTGCGAGTTTACGTCCGAAGGCTTCGCTTTTTTTGTGGTGGAAGACATCACGGAAGCCGAAACCATTCAGCAGTTGCAGGCGGTTTTTACGCACCTGCATTCGGATGCCGAGCCGGTTATTTACCGCCGTTTCGAAACCGCTCTTCGAAATCTGGTGGGCCAGACCGACCTCCAGATCAGCATCGTTCCGTTCTCGAAAGTGAATGGTTTTTACGTCCATCAGCCGGAAGTGAGCGCCCGCAGTGTGTTCTTCCGGCATTCGAGTACGGTGATCGACGGCTATGATCCGACCACGCAGAAAATCATTCATACCCTGATTCAAAATCCCGTTCCGCTCCTGTTTCCCAACCTGAAAGGGCTGCCCGAACCGGAAGAGCAAATGCTGGCCCGCAAAGGCATCCGGAGCTTTGCTTTTTATCCCGTTGTGAGCGGCAAGGAAATGCTGGGCGTGCTGGAAATGGCCAGTCCGCACCCCGATGCGTTTGCGGACGAAATCCTGCAAAAAATCGATCAGGTTATTCCGCTGGTTCAGGAGTTGCTGCGGTATCAATTGCATCAGTTCAGGCAAAATCTCGATCAGCTCATCAAAAAGAAGTTTACGCCCCTGCAACCCGCCGTCGAATGGAAATTCAATGAGGTGGCCTGGGAATACATGCGGCTGGACAAAAAAGAAGCCTTCAACAGTGAAGCCACGCAGGTGCGGTTTCCGCAGGTGTATCCGCTTTACGGTGCCATCGACATTCGCAATTCTTCCAACGAACGCTACAAAGCCGTCCGCCAGGATTTTTACGATCAGCTGGTAACCATCCAGAATCTCCTGAGCGAGAGCAATTTACCGAACGAGCTGACGATGCCGAATCAACTGCTGGCAACGACTTCGCACTGGCGGTCGAAACTGACCGTCGGCCTGAATCCGGAGGACGAACTGGGCATTTCGGATTTTCTGATTCAGGACATAAAGCCTTATTTTCAACACCTGCGGCTTCATTATCCGCACCTGGAAGCGTCGATCCAGCACTATTTCAAGCAGACGAACCCGGTTAACGGGCTGTTTCATCAGGCTTTGCAGGTGTATGAACGGAGTGTGGAATGGCTCAATACGGCGGTCAATACCTACATCAAGGATGAAGAAAAAAAACTTCAGGCCATTTATCCGCATTATTTCGAGCGCTACCGCACCGACGGCATGGAATACACGATTTATGTCGGCCAGTCGATTGCGCCAAAAGTGAATTTCGCGCCTGATTTTCTGCACCGTTTCTTCCAGTGGCAACTGAATTCGATGCTCGAAATGGCCCAATTGACGCACCTGCTGTTGCCCCGCCTGCCCCTGCCGCTGCAAACCACCCAACTGTTGCTCGCCCATACGCAACCGGTGGACATCAGTTTCCGGCAGGACGAACACCGGTTCGATGTCGAAGGCTCCTACAGCATTCGGTACGAAGTGCTCAAAAAGCGAATCGATAAAGCGTATATCGCCGGAACGCAGGAACGCCTGACCCAGCCGGATACCATCGCGCTCGTGTATTCCAATCGCCGGGAAGTGGCTGATTATCTACCTTTTATCACTAAATTACAAGAAGAAAACAAGCTGCTGCCCCGAATCGACTACCTTGATCTGGAACCGCTACAGGGTGTTGCCAAACTGAAAGCCATCCGGTTACACCTCAATTATTCGAACGAGGAGGCATGAGTGTACCTTTTCCGCCCCTGTATTTTAACCGGGATCTGAGCTGGTTGAATTTTAATCACCGGGTGTTGCTCGAAGCTGCGAACCCCGACACCCCGCTCTACGAACGGATTCGCTTTCTAGCCATTTTTTCCTCCAATCTGGACGAATTTTCGCGCGTCCGGATGCCCGGTCTGCTGGCCCTGGGGTCGCTGGCAACACCGGAAAACGACGGAGCAGATACGCAAATGTTGCCCCTGGTGCAGGAGACGGTTTACCGCGATCAGGAAGCGTTTGGCCAGTTATTGAACGGTCGGATTTTACCGGAACTGAGGCAGAACCGGGTTCATCTGCTGTACGGGGAACCCCTTCCGGCCGCGTACGAAGCCGCCGTAACGGATTATTTCTTCTGCCGGGTGCTGGCATTTCTGCAACCGGTCTGGCTGGATCAAACCGTCGGCAATCCGCTCCAGTTGCCCGACAACGCCCTGTATTTTGCGGTTTCCCTGTCGCCGTCGGCCACAGCGGGTTCCGTTCGGTATGCACTGCTGAACATTCCCCGCAGCGCCCTGCCCCGGTTTTTCAAACTGCCGTCGACCGACGACCAGCATCCCATTCTGTTTCTCGACGATGTGATTCGGCAGCACCTTCCGGCGGTATTTCCGGGTTACACGATCGGGGGTTGCTACAGCATCAAAATTAACCGGAATGCCGACGTCAGCATCGCCGATGAATTTACCGGCGAGATGGACGAAAACATCGCCCGGATGCTCGAACAGCGCAAGGTCGGTTTGCCCACCCGGTTTTTGTACGATGCTTCGATGCCGGCCGAACTCTTGAATTACCTCGCCACTTACTTTACCCTAACCCGGCATGAATTGATTGCCGGGGGACGGTATCATACCCTGAGCGACCTGGCCGCGCTGCCCGATTTGACCGATAACCGCCTGAGTTATCCGCCCCAGCCCCCGCTGCCGCACCCGGATTTGCAGGGAACCGAATCGATTTTTGCCCGCATCGAACGCCGGGATTATTTGCTGCACCCGCCTTATCACTCCTACAATGCCGTTTTGCGCTTCTTCAACGAAGCGGCCATCGATCCTTTCGTGCAGGAAATCCACGTCACCTTATACCGCGTGGCTTCGGAATCGTTGATTGTCAACGCCCTGATCAGTGCGGCTAAGAATGGCAAAAACGTAACGGTTTTTGTCGAACTGAAAGCCCGTTTCGATGAAGCCAACAACCTGAAATGGGGAAAACGCCTGAAAGCCGCTGGCGTTCGGCTCGTCTACAGCATTCCGTCGCTTAAGGTTCACGCCAAAACCGCCCTCGTGAAACGGCAGCAGGACGGCCAAAGCCAGTTATACGGTATTTTATCGACCGGTAATTTCAACGAAAGCACCGCCCGTTTTTACACCGATCACGTCCTGCTGACCACACACCGGGGCCTGACCGATGAACTGGCGCAGTTGTTTACGTACCTGCAAAGCCGCCAGCAACCCGCCGGTTACCCAGCCATTCCGTTTAAACACCTGCTGGTTGCGCCGTTCAACCTGATGCACCGGTTTATGGCCCTGATCGACCGCGAAATCGCGCATCAACGGGCGGGTCGTCCGGCGCGGATCATCATCAAACTCAATAATTTACAGGAAAAGACGATGATCGACAAACTCTACGAAGCCAGTCAGGCCGGGGTGCCGATCGACCTCATTGTCCGGGCCATTTGCACGCTGGTGCCGGGCGTTTCCGGGCTCAGTGAGCACATCACCGTCCGGCGCATCGTAGACCGGTATCTCGAACACGGGCGGGTGTTTATTTTCCACAACAACGGCCAGCCCGAGACCTATCTGGGATCAGCCGACTGGATGAACCGCAACCTCTACCGGCGCGTCGAAGTTTGTTTTCCGGTCTATGACCCGTTCCTCCAGACGCAAATCCGGCAGCTCATCGACTGCCAGCTGGCCGACACGGTTCAGGCCCGTTTCATCGATCGTTACCTGACGATGCAACCCATTCCCGCATCCGATCAGCCGGTGCGTTCGCAAGTGGCTATTTATCGATTGCTGCAACCGTAAACGTGGAACATGCAGTCCCGAAAACGCCCGTTTTTGCCCATTTTATTGCCGCAGTTCATCCAATTCATCCGGGTAATATGTTGTAAATTTGTGGCTCTATCGTCCAAATGACGCCCGACTGCTGACCCGTTTTATGAAACGAACGCTCTACGTCCTTCTACTGCCCTTCATCAGCCTTCAGGCGTTTGCCCATTTGGGTAGTATTTCGGGCACCGTTATCGACCAGACGACTAATTTGCCCCTGCGTGGCGTCACCGTCCAGCTCAGCGGTTTGGGAAAAGGCACCGTTACCAACGAACTGGGGCAATACCGCTTCGCTGATCTGGTGGCGGCTCCCTACAAAATCGAAATTTCCCACATTGGCTTTAAAGCACTGACCATCAGCGTAACGGTAACCGATGATCAGACAACGGCGGTGACTACATTCATGAACCGGGCCCCCATCGAGCTGAGTGAAATCGTCGTTTCGTCCCGGCAAGCGCACGACCAGCAACTGATTAGCAGCCTCGACATCCGGATGCGGCCCATCACCAATTCGCAGGAAATTCTGCGGATGGTGCCGGGGCTATTCATTGGTCAACACGCGGGGGGCGGAAAAGCCGAGCAGATTTTTTTGCGGGGATTCGATATCGATCACGGAACCGACATTCGCCTGACCGTGGACGGGATGCCGGTCAACATGGTGTCGCACGCCCACGGCCAGGGATACGCCGATCTGCATTTTGTCATTCCGGAATTAATTGAGCGGGTTGATTTCAAAAAAGGGCCTTATAACGCCGAAAAAGGCAATTTTACGACGGCTGGCTGGGCCGATTTCCGAACGCGCACGGCCCTGGACCGCAGTTTTGTGAAGCTGGAAACCGGACAATTCAACTCCTACCGGGCGGTGGCCGGGCTGGATTTACTGGGCCACGGTCCGAAAGGCCGGGACGCCCATCAGTCGGCTTATCTGGCATCGGAGTACTCGTATTCTGATTCGTATTTCGACCATCCACAGCACTTTAAGCGGCTGAACATCGTGGGCAAATACCATGGTCACCTGTCGGAGAATACCAATTTGACGCTAACGGGATCGACTTTCTGGAGCAAGTGGAATCATTCCGGCCAGATCCCCGACCGGGCAGTGGCTTCAGGGCTGGCAGGGTTTTTCGGCTCCGTCGATCCGACCGAAGGGGGCGAAACGAGTCGAACCAATGTCAATGCCGAACTGGTGACGGTTACGCCAAAAAACTACACCATCAAAAACCAGGTTTTCTACAGCAATTACCAGTTTGAGCTGTATTCCAACTTTACGTTTTTCCGGGAAGATTCGATCAACGGCGACCAGATCCGCCAAAAAGAATACCGGAATTTGTTGGGGTACAACGGGAGTATTTCCCGCACCGATTTTGTCGGCAAAATCCGGCTAACGTCCACGGCGGGCCTTCAATACCGGCAGGATTTCACGCACCATACCGAGCTTTCCCACACCAAAAACCGGGTAGAAACGCTGGATCGGCGGCAATTTGGCAACATCGACGAGTTGAATGCCGGGGCTTACGTGGATGAGCTTTTTGAGTTTTCCGACCATTTTTCGCTTAACGCGGGCGTCCGGCTGGATTATTTCCGAAACCAGTACGCGGATTTGATCCCGCCCACTCCGGTCACCAGACGGGCGGATGCGGCTTTGATTTCGCCCAAGCTGAACCTGTATTACACCGCCAATCCGCGGCTGCAACTGTATCTCAATACCGGTAAGGGATTTCACTCCAACGATACGCGCGTGGTGGTTCCCCAAAACGGGCGGGACATTCTACCGGCCGCCTACGGGTCCGATTTAGGGGTGATTTTCAAACCATTTCCCACGTTGCTCATCAACGCGGCAAGCTGGTATTTGTGGCTGCAACAGGAGTTTGTTTACGTGGGTGATGAAGGCGTGGTGGAGCCCAGCGGTCGGTCGCGCCGGTACGGAATCGATGTTTCGATCCGCTATCAGTTGACCCGAAATCTGTATGCCGATCTGGATCTGAATACCGCCAAACCCCGGGCTATCGGTGTCGAATCGGGACCAACCGGGCGGGCGCAGAATTACCTGCCACTGGCACCCACCTTCACGTCCACGGGTGGTGTAACGCTTCAAAATGTCGGTCGATGGAGTGGCTCCCTGCGGTATCGGTACATGCGCAATCGGCCCGCCAACGAAGACAACTCGATCATCGCTCAATCGTATTTCGTAACGGATTTACAGGTTAATTACACCCGGAGCCGCTACCAGTTTGGCCTGTCGATACAGAATCTGCTGAATACCCGCTGGAAAGAAACGCAGTTTGCCACCGAAAGCCGCCTGCGGGGCGAAACCGCTCCGGTCGACGAAATTCACTTCACGCCCGGCACTCCGTTTTTCGCCCGCCTGAACTGGACCCTGTTCTGGTAAAAAAATCAAGCTCGTAACGGGGGCCTTCCGAATCGACTGGCCT
This sequence comes from Larkinella knui, assembly GCF_003858645.1. Classification (GTDB taxonomy): domain Bacteria; phylum Bacteroidota; class Bacteroidia; order Cytophagales; family Spirosomataceae; genus Larkinella; species Larkinella knui. The sequence goes on from NZ_RQJP01000003.1 coordinate 938,922, forward strand.
GATATTTGCTGTTTTTTTTAGCGTACCCGCAGGGGTAGAAAAGAATTAAAATACAGCCCGACCAACCAAGTCGGGTTTTGTTTTGTAGTTTAGTATTCTTGCACAAGCAATACCAGATCAGGTCGGGTTCTATAAAACGAGATGTTTTCTAAAAATTAATTTGTGTGTATGACTAACTTATTCAGTAAAACGCGGGAAACCGTCATTGCTGGTCAATTCAAGGGCCAGGCCACCGTTTTTTCAGTTTCGCCATCCACCCGGTTTGAGCGGAGGTGTCACATCCTGTACGAATCCTACAGCCGCCTGATCGATGACGGCGAAAAGATGCTGGCGGCCGATATCCTCAGCATCATGAAGTCCGTGCTCGATGACGAAATAAAATCCCTGAATACCCCTTCGATAGCCAAACCGTAATTTCCGGTAGTATCCAGAAAGCTTTCCAGGGCGTGCGTCGGAAAGCGGTCATCACCGGGCCCTCACCGAAGCAAAATCGTTTCATTTGCTTCGGTGATCCTGCATTGGCGTGTTTGTTTGATTTATCGAGCTACTTCTGGTTACCCCAGCGATTTGTAAATGGCCAGTTTTTCGAGCGTTTCTTCCGCCAGCAAGCGGGTCAGTTCCCCAGCCTGGAGTTCACGACCCAGGCGAGCGGACTGACCGGACCAAAGCGACGTAAAATCCGAAGAACCAGCGGATTCCGACGCCAGCCGCACCGGAGCGAGCGCGCCACCCGCCAGCGGAAATTCCGGTGCCGCATCCGATAACGGGCCCACTTCGCGAACAACCCGGTTCACGATACCCCGCGCCGGACGTCCCGTGAATACGTTGGTCAGTGCCGTGCTGTTGTCCCTGGCGTTCCGCAATGCCTCCCGGTACAGGGGTGAAATTTCCGCTTCCGGGCAAAACAGATAAGCGGTTCCCAACTGAACGGCGGACGCACCGAGGGCAAAAGCGGCCACAATGCCCCGCGCATCGGCAATACCGCCCGCAGCGATGACCGGTATTTTCACGGCATCGGCCACCTGTGGAACCAGCGCCATCGTACCCACCTGCGTCGAGACATCCCGGCTCAAAAATAGCCCGCGATGCCCACCCGCTTCGGCCCCCTGGGCAATGATGGCGTCGCAGCCGCCTTTTTCAAGCCAGCGGGCTTCTTCCACGGAGGTTGCCGACGACAAAATTTTAGCCCCGGTGGCCTTCACCTGCGCCAGAAGTTCGGGAGCTGGCAGGCCAAAATGGAAACTGACAACGTCGGGCCGAAGCTCCACGACCAGTTCACACATCGTGTGATCGAATGGCGTGCGGTTGGTCGTAGGAAAGGGGGCTTGGGGTTCAATTCCGAATTCGGCATAATAACGTTCGAGTCGTTTCCGCCAGCGGTTTTCGCGCTCCGGATCGGCATCTGGCGACTGATGGCAGAAAAAATTGAGGTTGACCGGTTTTTTCGTATGCTGCCGGATGTTGCCGACTTCGTTCCGGATCTGTTCCGCGTTGAGCAGCGCACAAGGCAGCGAACCGAGGCCACCCGCTTCCGAAACGGCAATCGCCATTTTCGATAAAACGGCCCCCGCCATCGGTGCCTGAAGGATAGGCCATTCAATTCCCAACAGGTTCTGAATCCGGTTATTCGGCCACATCGTCATCCGTTTTTTAGGTTCCCTTTCCATTCAACAAAAGTATTCATTTATCATTCAAATTCGGCTCCAGCATCACGATCAGCCCCCGCTTTAAACCGGAGGTCAAGGCCATCTATCCCAAACCGTTGAAACGGTTTAGCCCGGCGACGGACCGATCATTGCTGTCCAGAAGCGTACAATATCTGTCCGTTTCTGGACAAGGTTTTGCTACAAAACCGGCCTTAATTGCGCAGAAAGACCTATTTCGTAGTTTGGCAAGGCATTTGTTATACATTTACACAACTAATATTTCCAGCTGATGAAAGGAACCTATCTGGGCGAGTTTGAAGAAGTTGTACTCCTGTCCGTTGCCATCCGATCCGGCGATGCGTACGGGGCAGCCGTCACCACCGAAATCGAACAGCAAATGGGTCGTTCCGTCAATCTGGGAGCGGTCCATTCGGCCCTGCACCGGCTGGAGGAAAAGAGTCTGCTCACGTCGCGGCTGGGGGGCGTAACGCAGGAACGGGGCGGGCGCCGGAAGCGGCTTTATACCGTCACCGTCGCGGGTCGGCGGGCACTGGAAGAAATCCGGCAACTCCGCAATCAGATGTGGGATGCCATTCCGACGACCGCCTGGACATGAAAAAACCGCTCAATTCGGCTCCACAACCACCCCGCTGGGCCACACGTCTGCTGCACGGGTTCTGTCCTTCCTATCTGGTCGAAGAAATGGAAGGCGATCTGGACGAATTGTTCCGGCAACGGATCGAACTGATTGGCGTCCGGAAAGCCCGGATTCGCTACATACGGGATGTGCTGAGTCTGGTGCGTCCTTCCCTGATGAAACAAAAACCGGCCGAATTTGACGCTTCTCCACCTTTCTTTCTGGGTACGACCATGATCCGCAATTATTTCAAAATCGCCTTCCGAAACCTGTTGAAGAACAAGGTTTATTCTTTCATCAACATTGCCGGTCTGGCAACCGGTATGGCCGTGGCCATGCTGATTGGTTTGTGGATCTGGGATGAATTATCGTTCGATTCGTACCATAAAAACCATGACCGGCTGGCCTATGTGATGGGTACTCAAACCTATAACGGCGAAACGGGGACGTATCACAGCATCGTTGTACCCCTCGAAAACGAACTGCGAACCAACTACCCGAGCGACTTCAAACGGTTATCGTTGCTCTGGATGAGTACCAACATTCTGGCGGTCGGCGACAAGAAACTAGCACAATCCGGCACATGGGCGCAACCCGACTTCCCGGAAATGCTTTCGCTCACCATGCTCAAAGGCAGCCGCGAAGCCTTCAGGGATCCTTCGTCGGTTCTGCTTTCGGAGTCGGTTGCCACCTCGCTTTTTGGCAACGAGGATCCAATTAATAAAGTGATCAGGGTAGACAACAAAACGAACATGAAGATTGTCGGTGTGTACGAAGATTTGCCCCACAATACCACCTTTCATGACGTCCGTTTTTTACTGCCCTGGCACAATACCGCAAACTGGTGGAATACGCAAACCTCGGCCTGGCGGAATCACGGTTGTTCACTGGTGGTGCAGGTGAGTGACCAGTCTGATTTTGATCAGCTCTCGGCCAAAATCAAGGACATCGTTTTGCCGCACATCAAAGAAATCGAATATATTTCGCTACACCCGATGGAGCAGTGGCATTTGTACAGCGAGTTCAAAAACGGCAAGGTGGCGGGTGGACGCATTCAGTTTGTCTGGTTATTTGGCATCATCGGCGCGTTTGTGCTGCTGCTGGCCTGCATCAACTTCATGAACCTCAGCACGGCCCGCAGCGAGAAACGGGCCAAGGAAGTCGGTATTCGTAAAGCCATCGGTTCGCTGTACGGACAGTTGATCGGGCAATTTCTCAGCGAATCCGTTCTGGTGGCCTTCATCGCGCTGGTGTTCTCCATTGCGCTGGTGTGGGGCTCGCTGTCTTTCTTTAATCACCTAGCCGACAAAGCCATTACCATTCCGTGGACAACGCCCTCGTTCTGGTTTCTAACCATCGGCTTTACACTTTTTACCGGTTTTGTATCCGGCAGCTATCCGGCTTTCTACTTATCCAGCTTTAAACCGGTCAAGGTGTTGAAGGGAACCATGCGCGCCGGGCGTTTTGCTTCGCTGCCGCGGAAGGTCCTGGTAGTCATTCAGTTTACGGTTTCTATCTCCCTCATCATCGGTACCATCATTGTGTTTCGCCAGATTCAGCACGCCAAAAACCGCCCGGTGGGGTATAGTCGCGACGGGTTGATCACGGTGGCGATGAATACGCCGGAATTAAATGCACACTACAATGAACTGCGCAATGAACTGATCGAATCGGGGGGTGCCGTCGAAATGACGGAATCCAACAGCCCGCCCACCCAGATCTGGTCCAACAACAGCGGTTTTCAGTGGAAAGGAAAAGATCCGACAACCGACCCGCTGTTCGGAACCATTGCCGTAACGCATGATTTTGGCAAAACCGTGGGCTGGAAAATCGTTGCGGGCCGGGACTTTTCGCGCGATTTTCCGAGCGATTCGGGTTCGTTCATCCTCAATGAATCCGCCGTTAAACTGGCCGGTATTACCAATCCCGTTGGAAAAATCATGCGCTGGAACGGGCGGGATCACGTGGTTACCGGCGTGGTCAAAGACATGGTGATGGACTCCCCTTTCAAACCGACGGTTCCTACCATTTTTCTGATGGATTACGGCTGGTTGAACATGATCATCGTCCGTACCAACCCAGCCCTGTCTACCCGCGACGCCCTGGCTAAAATTGAACCGGTTTTCAAGAAATTCAATCCCGGAAGCCCATTCGAATACAAATTCAGCGACGACGAATATGCCCGCAAGTTTTCCGATGAAGAACGCGTCGGGAATCTCGCTACGCTCTTCGCCATTCTGGCTATTTTCATCAGTTGCCTGGGCCTTTTCGGACTGGCCTCGTTTGTGGCCGAACAGCGGACCAAGGAAATCGGCGTCCGGAAAGTGCTGGGGGCCACGGTTTTCAACGTCTGGGGGCTGCTTTCCCGAGATTTCGTCATGCTGGTGATCATTTCCTGCCTGATTGCCGGCCCGCTGGCCTGGTATTTTATGAACGGCTGGTTACAGCAGTACGAGTATCGCTCCAAAATTTCCTGGTGGATTTTTGCGGTTTCGGGTGCGGGTGCCTTACTCATTACCTTGCTGACGGTGAGCTATCAGGCCATCCGGGCGGCTTTGACTAATCCGGTAAAGAGTTTGCGGAGCGAGTGAGTTCCCGACGGTTGCTTCCCGATCAGAACGGCAGGGCGGGTAGTTTAACCGACACGGTGGTGCCCTGATGAGGCACCGACCGGATGTGGAGCATGCCCTGATGAATACCGACAATCTTTTCCGCCAGGGTTAAGCCCAGGCCAAACCCCTGAATACCGCCCACATTCCCGGCCCGCATCATGGGCAGAAACACGTCGGATAGCTGGGCTTCCGGAATACCAATGCCCCGGTCGATGACATCGATCACAACCCAGGAAGGCTGGTAGGTCACCTGAACCTGTACTGGCTGGTGACTGGAATATTTACAGGCGTTGTCGATGATGTTGATCAGGGCTGTTCGGAGCAGACTGTTGTTGCCAACTACCTTGATCGTCGAACTGCTTTCCGTAAAAATATCGGTCAGTTGGAGTTCAATGGCCTGTTCGGGGTATTTTTCCTGAAAATACGTTACGGTATCCAGAATGGTATCCACCAGATTGATATCCTCCAGCAGTCGCGACGGGTTCAGCCCTTCCACTTCGGTTAAACGCAACAGCGAGTTGGCCAAGTCGATGGCACCATCTAAACGGAAAAGGGCTTTTTCGATGCTTTGGTGCGTAGCTTCCAGTGTCTTGTCATAGGCTAAGCTTGTCTCCAGCATCCCTTTGACCACCGTCAGGGGTGTCCGGATTTCGTGGGAAGCATAGCCGATAAAATGTTCGTGGCTCAGCGCCAGTTGTTGCAATTGACTCAATAGGTCATTAAACGATCGGGCCAGATAACTGGCTTCGTCCGGTTGGGGTTCGTGAATCAGCCGAAATGAAAAATCATTGACTGTAGCGGTATTGATCTGGCGAATGAGCTGGTCAAACGGGTACATCGCCCGGCTGGCAAACAAAAAACCGGCCAGACCAATGACCACCAGCGAAAGAAAATTGCCGCCGATCAGGATGGCCACCAGATTCCGGCTGGTCTGCCGCCCACTCAGGTCATAGGCCGTCACGATGGCAACATAAACCTGGTTTTGATGCCGGAACGACAGCGCAACGCCTTCCTTCGGGGCTTCCCATTCGGGACTCTGGTAAGTAAAATACACTTCTTCGCGTCGGGCCTCCTGAAGCAGTTCGGGCGTTGGCGGGTAATCGTCGGGTCCGGTCGATGCGTAGATACGCTGGTTTTGGGCATCGAAAAGCGTTTCGTGCTGCTCGGGTAAGGTCAGGTAGGTCGATTGCTGAAATTCGCTGCGGTTCTGAAAATAGGTTTGGGCCGCCAGTGCCCGGCGCTGCAACCGGGTCTTCATCAGCGAACTCCGGTAGGATTCGTAGGCCTGAAAAATAAACACGGAAAACAGAATGAGCAAAGCCGCCACCAGCAGACCAAACGCAATGGTTATCTTCTGCCTGATGCTCATGGTTCGGCGCCGATCATATACCCGACCCCAAAGACGGTATGCAACAGCTTCGGGTCTACGGTATCAATTTTCCGGCGCAGATAGTTGATGTACACATCCACGACGTTGGTGTTGGTATTAAAATGCACATCCCAGACATTTTCCTGAATGCTCACCCGGCTCACGACCCGCCCCTGGTTGGCCAGCAGATACTCCAGCAGGGCATATTCCCGCGCGGTCAGGTTGATGCGCTGCCCCGCCCGCCAGACCTGGTGCGACTGCGTATCGAGTTCCAGGTCGAGGAGCTGAAGCCGCTGGGGCAGCAACGGCCGGGGTGAATGCCGCCGGGCAAGGGCTTTGAGCCGAAAAAGCAGCTCCTTAAAAGCGAACGGTTTGGTCAGATAATCGTCAGCCCCGGATTCAAACCCCAGCACTTTATTGTCCAGACTCCCCAGCGCTGTCAGCAGAATAACGGGAATGGCGGGCCAGTTTTGCTTCACATACCGGCACAGATCGTAGCCGTTCATGCCGGGAATATTGACGTCCAGCACGACTACATCAAACCGGTGTTCGTTGACCATACTCCGGCCAATAACGCCGTCGAACGCCATCGAAACCGAAATACCTTCGGACTGCAACCCCTTCTGGATAAACTGGGCCAGTTCGACATCATCTTCCACCAGTAAGACATTCATACCTGCATCAATCTCTTTTTCCCTGACTAAATGTAGTAACAAAGTTGCCAAATCAGGGCTTTGTTCCCGACTCTAACCAAATTCTAATAAGTCACTAATCAGCCTTTAATGAAAGGGGTGGTTATTTTGAAAAGGAATGGTTGCGACCCATAAAGCCTGATTCTTATTTTGAAACGCACTATGATTCAACGTCATCTGCTTGCTTTTGTCTTTTTGATTGGAAGCGCTCCCTGTTTATATTCCCAGACCTTAACCCTGGAGGGAGCGGTTGAAGCTTCCTTTGCCCAATACCCCACGCTGGCGGCTCAGCGGTCGGCCCTGGAGGCCATTCGGGCCAACGTCCGGGTGGTTCATGACAACCGCCTGCCCAATTTGCGGCTGCACGATCAGATCAACATCGGAACGGCCAACGGCTTGTCGGGTTCCTATTTTTCGCTGGGCCTGATTGTGCCGACCTCGGGTGGACGCCGGGCCGAGAACCGCCCGGATCTGGCGTCGGGCAACGTGGCGCTGGCTACGGCCGATTGGGAAATTTACAACTTCGGGCGGTTTTCGGCGGAAGACAAACTCGTTCGCAGCGATGTCGCCGTTAGCGAAGCAAACCTCCAGCGCGAGCAGTTCGGATTGCGCCAGACGGTCATCAGCAGCTACCTCGACTTATACTGGACGGAGCAGAATCTGCTCATCGAAGAGCAGAACCTGGCCCGGGTCGATACCGTGCGCCGGATCATCGTCAATCTGGTTCGCAACGGCGTTAAACCCGGCCTGGATTCTTCCCTGGCCAATGTGGCGCTTTCCCGCGCCCGGCTGGCCTACCTCCGGATGCAGGAAGAACGCCAGCGCGCGCGGGTTCAACTGGCCACACTGACGGGCCGCCCGGTCGAAGCGGTAAAAATCGATACAGCCTTCCGGGTGGGGCCTCTGCTGGTTCCGCTTTCAACGTCACTCACCCCGCCGACGCATCCGCTGCTGCGGGTTCAGGAACGACTCGTCACCCGGCAAACCGCCGAGATCGATTTGATTCGAAAAGCCGCCCTTCCGCGAATCTCGCTGCTGGCGGCCACCTGGGCGCGGGGGTCCAGTCTGGATGTCGAAAACAACTACGGCCCGGTGTCGAAAGGGCTGCTGTATAGTCGCACGAACTACCTGATCGGCATTGCCGGAACGGTCAATCTAATGGATTTCCGGCGGGCTTCGCACCGCATCCGGCTCCAGCAATTCCGGATTGAGGAAGCCCGCAATCAGTTGGCCATTGCGAAGCTGCAACTCCAGAATGCGGTGGGAATGGCCGACGCCCGGCTTTCTGTCGTCCAGAGCGAACTGACCGAACTGCCCTACACGCTACGCTCGGCCCAGGATGCGTACAATCAGCGGTTTTCGCTCTACAACAACGGACTGGAAACAATTTTGAGCCTGACCGACGCTTTGACGCTGCTCACGGCGGTGGAGAAAGAGGCCGTGCAGACCCGTGCCCAGGCCGTGCAACTCCGGCTGCAGCGCGCTCAGGCAACCGACAATTTTGAAGAATTCTATTCGCTGTTCCGGCGCTAACCCAACCTAACCCTCCTGCTTATGTCTTTATTAGCAACGTCGTTGAAACGCCCGATTGCGGTTTTGGTACTTGTGACCGGAGTCGTTGCGTTCTCGATCATGTCGGCCCTACGGATTCCCATCGATATTTTTCCGCGCCTGAACTCCCCGACCATTTACGTCATCGAACCCTATGGCGGCATGTCGCCAGCGCAGATGGAAGGGTTCTTTGCCACCCGGATGCAGGATCAGTTTCTGTACATCGGCGGTATTCGGGAAATTCAGAGCCGCAGTGTGCAGGGCTTGACCATGGTCAAGCTGGCTTTTTATGAAGGTACCGACATGGCTCAGGCAGCCGCCGAAGTGGCCATTCAGGTGAACCGGGCCATGAAATTCTTCCCACCGGGTGCGTTGCCTCCGCAGGTGGTGCGCTACGATGCGTCGTCGGTGCCGATCGGCGATCTGGTGTTTTCGAGCAAAACCCGTTCGCTGGCCGAAATTCACGAGTTGGCCGTAACGCGCATCCGGCCCCTGTTTTCCACCGTGCCGGGCCTGACCGCTCCACCCCCGATTGGAACCAACTCCCGCACGATTGTCATCAACCTAAACCCCGACAAAGTCCGGAGCCTGAACCTGTCGCCCGATGAAGTGGTAGAAGCCCTGGCCGCCAACAACGCCATGACGCCCTCCGGCAACATCCGGATCGATAATACCACTTACATCACCACGCTGAATTCGCTGGAAGACCAGGTAGCTGATTTTAGCCGGATACCGGTCGTTACGCAGGGACACCGCACCGTGTTTCTGGGTGATGTCGCCACCGTACTCGACGGTTCGGACGTGACGGCCGGGTATGCGCTCGTCAACGGAAGCCGCTCGTCGTATATCCCGGTTGTTAAAACCGCCGATGCTTCGACCTGGGACGTGGTGACGCGGCTGAAAGCGAAACTGCCCGAAATGCGCAGCCTGCTCCCGGAAGACATTGAGGTAAACTACGAATTTGATCAGTCCGTTTTTGTGATCAATGCCGTTGAAAGTCTACTGTTTGAAGGAGGACTGGGGGCCATTCTGACGGGGCTGATGGTGCTGCTCTTTCTGGGCGACTGGCGCTCGTCGGTCATCGTGATCATCACGATTCCGGTTTCCATCATTGCCGCCGTGCTGGGGCTAAGTCTGGCCGGACAAACGATTAACATCATGACGCTGTCGGGGCTGGCGCTGGCCATCGGGGTGCTGGTAGATCAGGCCACGGTAACGATTGAAAATATTCACCAGCACCTGGAAATGGGACGGGGCACGTCAGCCAAGCCCCGCAAGCAGGCGATTTTCGATGCCTGTAAGGAAGTCGCCCTGCCATTGTTGCTGATTCTGCTGTGTATTCTGGCGGTTTTTGCCCCCTCGTTCATCATGACGGGCGTTCCCCGGGCCATGTTCCTGCCCTTGTCGCTGTCGATCGGTTTTGCCATGACGGTTTCCTATTTTCTGGCCCAGAGCCTGGTGCCGGTCCTGGCCAACTGGCTCATGAAAGACCACGTTCACCAAGCGGATCAGGCCGAAAAGAAACCCGGTTTTTTTGAGCGGGTTCGCGTCGGGTTTGTGGGCCAGACGGGGCGGCTGCTTCGGCGCAACGGGCTCATTCTCACAATGTATTTCGTGGGCATTCTCCTCCTGGCCGGGGTTGGTTTCGTTTTGATCGGGAAAGACATGCTGCCCGTGACCAATTCCGGCCAGATGGTGATCCGGATGAAAACGCCCGACGGCACCCGGCTCGAACGCACCGAAGAGCGCGTGGGGGAACTCCTCGCGCTGGTGGATGAAGTGTCGGGGGGCAACCTGGCGGTTTCGTCGGCTTACGTCGGGGTGGTGCCAACCAACTACGCGACCTCCAACCTTTACGTGAGCACCAGTGGTACTAACGACGCCGTCATCAAAGTGGGGTTGACCAAGGGATTTCATACCAACATGCAGGACCTGAAAGAGCGCATCCGGCTGGCCGTTCGTGACCAGTTCCCTGATCTGACGCTCTCGTTCGAACCCGCCGACCTAACCGAAAAGCTCATGAGCGGGGGAGCCAGTACGCCCATCGAGGTAATGGTGGCCGGGCGTAACATGAAGCAAATTGCGGGGTATGCCAACCAGTTGGTCGATAGCCTGGCCAACGTTTCGTATTTGCGCGACGTCCGCATTCTTCAGCCCCTGAAATTTCCGGTTATCAACATTACGCTCGACCGGCAGAAACTGGCCATGATGGACCTGAACCTCCAGCAAGCCGCCCGGTCCATTACCGCGTCCACTTCGTCGAGCCGGTATACCGAAAAAAACCAGTGGCTCGATAAACAGTCGGCGTATACGTATCAGGTGCAGGTACAGATTCCGGAATATGACATGCGCAACATGACGCAGCTGGAATCGATTCCGCTGGTGGCGGGTCAGACGCGCCCCGTTCTGGGCGATGTTGCCACGTTTTCCATCGACACCCTCCCCGGCGAGTATGACCGCATCGGCCCCCGCCGGTTCGTAACGGTATCGGCCAATGTGCACCACCGCGATCTGGGCACGGCCACGCAGGCCGTGGAAGCAACCATCGCCAAACTGGGCGACACCCCGAATGGGCTCGTCACGGAGGTGAAAGGCATGTCGTCGCTGCTAACCGAAACGCTCGACAGCCTGCAACTGGGGCTGGGCATTGCGGTGCTGGTTATTTTTCTGTTGCTGGCTGCCAACTATCAATCCTTCAAGCTATCGTTTGTCGTCCTCAGCACCGTACCCGCCGTGATCGCGGGTTCCATTGGGTTGCTGCTGTTGACGGGCAGTACGCTCAACCTCCAATCGTACATGGGGATTATTATGTCGACCGGTATTTCCGTCGCCAACGCCATTCTGATTGTCACCAATGCGGAGCGATTGCGTTGGGAATACCGCAATGTACCCCGGGCCGCCATCGACAGTGTGGGCCTGCGGCTCCGGCCTGTTCTGATGACCTCGTTTGCGATGGTGGCCGGAATGATTCCCATGGCGATGGGCACGGGCGAAGCCGGGGAGCAGGTGGCTCCGCTGGGCCGCGCCGTCATTGGCGGATTGATTGCCTCGACCCTGGCTGCTCTGTACATCGTGCCGCAGGTCTACGTCTGGTTGCAGCGAAACACGAATTATGATGACCCATCCCTGCTGCCCGACGACACGACAGCCGACCATCCGGACGTTGAAACTCCCGATTTTGAACCCCAAACCGTTCATCCTTAAGCGTATGAAAATCATCGAATATAGTTGTGTGCTGGTCCTGCTGGGCCTTTGTACACTGGGTAGTTGTACCTCGTCCGACTCGGAGCAGACGGTTCTGAAAAAGAAGCCGACCACCAAACCGGTGGCTGAAACCAATTACCGCATTGGTGCCGTATCGCGGAAACCGGTGGGACAAACCGTGCAACTGCCGGGCGAATTTCATCCCTACCAGCAAGTCACCATTTACCCCCGCGCTACGGGTTTTGTGGATCGGGTGCTGGTTGACCGGGGTTCGGCCGTTCGAAAAGGGCAGGTGCTGATGACGATCGATGCGCCCGAAACCGAAGAGCGGCTGGCAGCTGCCCGTTCCAATTCACTCAAGGCGCAGGCCCTGCTGGTGGCCAGTCGCGAGCATTACCGACGGTTGCTGGCCAGTAACAAAGTTCCCGGTTCGGTATCGGCGCTAGACCTGGAAACCGCCTTGGCGCGGGTGCAGGCCGACAGTGCGTCGTTGCTGGGCGAAGAAGCCAATTACCGCGCCATGGCCAAGCTCAAATCCTACCTGACCGTTACGGCCCCGTTCGACGGGTTTATCACGGAGCGGAACGTTCATCCGGGGGCGTTGGTCGGGACCGGTGCGCGGCAGGACCGTCCCATGCTGGTGTTGCAACAGCAAAACCGCCTGCGGCTGGTTTTCGATGTTCCCGAAACCTACAGCAGTCAACTCCGCAAAAACGAAGCGCTGGCGTTTACGGTCAGTGCCATACCGGGAAAGGTTTTCAAGGGCAAAATTAGCCGCCGGTCGGGGACGATGAACCAACAGTTCCGTTCTGAAACGGTGGAAATCGACGTAGACAACCAAAACCGCCTGCTTCAGCCCGGGATGTTTGCCGACATCAGCCTGTCGGCCACCGGAACACCCGGTGCGCTGGCGGTGCCCACCTCGGCGGTAGTTGCCTCCACGGAGGGGCAGTACGTCATCAAAGTCGAGGATGGCCGGGCCCGGCGCGTTGCCATTCGGCGGGGCCAGAAATCCGGCGACATGATTGAAATTTTTGGCGATTTGCGCGACAACGACCAGGTCATTTTCAACGCCCGGGAAACCATCAAAGAGGGAACGGCGATTCAATAGAATGAGCAGCAGTCCAGAAAACCGCCCGGCCAGAAACTTTAAAAGAACCGTTCGGTTATACGTAGTACGATGGAACAACCCGATAAACTTCACGCAAAAATACCGGGGCCAGCCGACTATCTGGCCAATGAACGAACGTTTCTGGCCTGGATACGCACCAGCATTGCCCTGATGGGGTTCGGGTTTGTCATCGTAAAATTTGCTCTTTTTATCCGCCAGCTCAGCAGTGCGCTGGGCGAAACCACGGCTTTGCCCTCGAAGGGCTACTCCGCCTTCATCGGTGTGAGCATGGTCGCCTTGGGAGCCCTCATGGCGCTGCTGGCTTTTTTTCGATATCGGGCGGTTGAAAGGCAGCTCAAAACCAACGTCTTTTTCCCTTCCCAATGGCTTTCGGTCCTAGTAACGCTGAGCTTGGTTATTGGTGCTATTCTGCTGATTCTTTACTTACTCCCCGGTATTTAATTTTTGAAATGCCCATCATCCAACGGCGTGATTGAGACCGGCTGCTGCCAAATAGGGCCGCCTACCAGGCCTGCTTTAGAAGGTTTCTGTACGAAGGCCGGAGGTCTGTGCTGTTACTAGTCCATGATATCACCACTGGCTGGTAGCTCCGCAGGAGCGGCCTGAATGTGTTTTTAGCCCGCTACCTACGGGTTTTGGTAACAGATCGCCTTTCCGGAGCTTTGCGGCCGATTTAAACCGATTTTTAATAAATCCCGGCTTCCAGGGATGAGAATAACAGATGCCGCAAAAAGCCCAGCAAACGGTCTTCTTCAGTGAGTTGGCTAGTCGGCAGCGTGCCAAAGTCGGTCAGAGAAGGCAGGTATTTCATAAAGAAAGCCTGGTAATGCGCGGTTTCAATGATCGAACTGGCGCGCGACCGGGCGTACGGATACGCGGGTCGATACTCCAGAATAATCCCGGCAATCCGGCCACAGAGGTCTTTATAGGGTTTGAACAGCTGCTCCTTGTTGTCTTCCGTGACGTGGCGGGTCAGGTAGGCCTTGCTCGCTTCCTGAATAACGACACTGTGCAACGCCAGAATATCCAGGTCGTCCGCAGTCGTCGATACGCCGGATTGCGACACATCTTTCAATAACAAAAGCTTCAGAATCCGCTCCAGCTTTTCCCGCGAGTCGGTCAGGTTGTTGGTTTGAAACAGCACCTGATACTCCAGCCACTGCCAGTACCAGGCCACCAGATAGACCAGCAACCGGTGCTTATTTTCAAAATACCGGTAAATACTGGCTTCTTTGGTGTTGATCCGATCGGCCAGTTTGCGAAACGTCATATCCTCAAAGCCAATTTCGGCCATCAACAAAATACCCTGCCGCACAATCCGCCGGCCCAGCTCCGAGCTTTCAGGATCACGCAGAAAGAGCTTTTCATTCATCCGAACCACTACGGTATATTCCATCTATCGAGTCAATTTACCAGCTAACAGAAAATTCCATTGCAAAGAAACGAACTTTCACGAATAAAAGTTATGTTTGCATGAAAGATAGTAATACTATCAATAAAATAAGCAATACAATTATGGCAATAAATTCATATCAACAGCCTCCACCATCGCCTACGCAACGGCTAATCAGGCTGTTGGGAACCGAGAAAAAAGACATTGGCTATATTTACCTGTATGCTTTGGTGACGGGCTTGATCAGTCTTTCGCTCCCGCTGGGCATTCAGGCGGTATTCAATCTGGTATCCAGCGGGCTGGTTTTCAGTTCAGTCTATGTGCTGATCGGGCTGGTCGTCGCGGGTGTATTGACGGCCGGGCTTCTAACGGTGGGGCAGATGACGCTGGTGGAAGTTCTGCAACAACGCATTTTTGCCAAAGCGGCTTTCGAGTTTACGTACCGGTTGCCCCGGATTGAGCCCGAAGCGCTGTCGGCGTATTACCCCCCGGAATTGATGAACCGCTTTTTTGATGTACTGACCTTACAAAAAGGGCTGCCCAAACTCCTGATCGACCTCACGGCGGCTGCGGTGCAGATTTTGTTCGGCATTATTCTGCTGTCGTTCTACCATCCGGTTTTTCTCGGTTTCGGTTTGTTCACGCTACTGGCCATCCTCGGCATCAGCTGGGCCTACGGACCACGCGGTATTCGCACCAGTCTGAATGAGTCGAAGTACAAATACAAAGTGGTCAGCTGGCTCGAAGACCTCGCCCACGACTTGCCGAAATACCGCCATCAGGATGATGCGGAGCCCATCGACCGGATGGACGATCTGGTCGCGAATTACGTGTCATACCGCAACGCGCATTTCCGGGTTTTGAAGCGGTTCTTTTACAGTGCCATTACGTTTAAGATGCTGATGACCGGCGGTTTGCTCATTCTGGGAACCTCGCTCGTCGTTAGCCGCGAAATGTCACTGGGCCAGTTTGTGGCGGCCGAGCTGGTGATCGTCCTGATTTCCAGTTCTGTCGAAAAACTCATTTCGGGCATCGACACGGTATTCGACATGCTGACTGCCGTAGAAAAAATTGCCAACGTAACCGATTTACCCCTCGAAACCGAGCCAACAACCCATGCTTAATCTATCCAATCAGCGGGTTGACGAGGAGTTGTTCACCCATTACCCGCTCAAAACACTGCGAACCTTGCCCCAGCCCGACGGCGGTCGGCGACTGGGCCGCTGGATGATCGCGCTGCTCATCATCAGCCTCATCGTATTATTTCTGCCGTGGCAACAAAACATCAACGGCGAAGGAACCGTAACGGCGTTGACACCCCAGGACCGGCCGCAAACCATCCAGAACGCCATCGCGGGCCGCATCGAACGCTGGAAAATTCAGGAAGGGCAGTTTGTCAAAAAAGGCGATACGCTGCTGGTAATCTCCGACATTAAAGACGATTATTTTGACCCCAATCTGCCCGAGCGGCTCGACGAACAACTCGACGCCAAGCGGGGCAGCCTGACCGCAACGGACGCTAAAATCTCGGCGCTCGACGGTCAGATTACCGCCCTCAAAACGGGGTTGCAGGTCAAACTGGCGTCGGCCCGGAATAAGGTTCGCCAGAGCGAATTCAAAGTTGTCAGCGACAGTACGGACCTGCTGGCCGAGCGTAAAAATTACCAGATCGCTCTCGACCGGCTCGAACGGTATGAGAAAGGCCACAAAAACGGGTTGTTTTCGCTGACCGACCTCGAAACCCGGCGGCTGAAAGTACAGCAGGATTATGCCAAAGTAATCGCCTGGGAAAATAAACTCAACGTTTCGCGGCAGGAACTGATCAACGCCCGGCTCGATCTGAACACGATTCAGGCTGATTACCAGGAAAAAATAGCCAAGGCGCTTTCCGACCGCAGTTCGGCGGTTTCCTATAGGGCCGAAGCCGACGGTGAAATTGCCAAGTTGCGGAATAAAATCAGCAGCGTGGACGTTCGGCAGGGTTTGTACGTCGTCCGTGCCCCGCAGGATGGCTACGTGGTTCGGTCGTTGAAATTCGGGATTGGCGAGACGATCAAGGAGGGGGAGTCCATTGCAACGCTGCAACCCGCCGACCCCTCGATTGCGGTTGAACTGTATGTCCGGGCAATGGATGTACCGCTCATTCAACGCGGTCGCGAGGTACGTATCCAATTCGATGGCTGGCCGGCCATCCAGTTTTCGGGCTGGCCGACCGTAGCCGTTGGCACATTTGGGGGCGAGGTGGCCGTCATCGACGCCGTCAGCAGTGTCAACGGCAAATACCGCCTGCTGATCAAACCCAAAGTGCAACGCAACGACCAGCCCTGGCCGAAGCAATTGCGCGTCGGATCGGGCGTTTACGGTTGGGTCATGCTCGACAATGTGCCTATCTGGTATGAGATCTGGCGGCAGTTGAACGGTTTTCCGCCCAGTCTACAACAGGAACCAAAAGAGGAAAAGAAAACATGAGGACTCTATTTGTTTGCAGTTGGCTCATACTCAGCGGCCTGTCAATCGGTGGAGTGTTCGGGCAACTGCCCGTAGCGCCCGGCGACACGGTTGCTACGCCGGAAACCGTATTCTCGGCGGCTGATTTTTACCGGATCGTCCTCCAGCATCACCCGATTGTCCGGCAGGCGGCTTTACTCAATGAGGAAGCGCAGCAGGAAGTCCGCCAGGCACAGGGCGCTTTCGATCCCAAGCTGTTTTCGGTCTACGACCGCAAGGAATTTGGCAAAAGTCTGTATTACGACAAGTGGCAATCCGGGGTATCTGTGCCGGTTTTGCCGGGCGGTATCGATGTTAAAATGACCTACGACCGCAATACCGGCCAATACATCAACCCGGAAGACCGCGTGCCCGCTTCGGGTCTGGCTGCCGTGGGCGTGAGTGTGCCGATCGGGCAGGGTTTGCTGATCGATGCCCGGCGGAATGCGTTGCGTCAGGCTCGTTTGGCCGTTAATCTGGCGGATGCCGACCGGTTAAAACTGATCAATAAAACGCTTTACGAAGCGGCTAAAACGTATTGGGAGTGGTATCTGGCCTACCAGCAGTTTCGGTTGATCCGGCAGGGATACGAGCTGGCCGCGACCCGTTTTCAGGCCGTGCGCGAACGGGCTGCACTGGGCGATGCGGCCCCAATCGATACGACCGAAGCGCTGATTACGGTGCAGGATCGGCTCGTTCAGCTTCAGCAGGCGGAGGTCGACTGGCAAAATGCCGGTTTGCGGCTGGCGGTTTTTCTGTGGAAAAGCGACGAAGTGGGTGACGCTCCGCGGCCCGTCGATCTGTCGCAGTCGGTTATTCCGCAGACGGCTTCCACGGATCAGATCAACGAAGCCCAGCTTCAAAATCTGCTGAGCCGGGCGGCCGAGCAACACCCGGAATTACTGAAACTGACGGCCAAAGGCCAACAACTGGCCGTTGAGGAACGATTTCGGCGGTCGCTGCTACAACCACAAATCACGTTGAATGCCAGCCTGTTGAGTCGTACACCTTTGCCGGGACTGGGTTACGACGGACCCAGCTATTACGCCTTCCGGCCCGAAAATCACAAGATTGGGGTGGACCTGACCTTTCCGTTATTCCTGCGGAAAGAACGCGGCAAGCTCCGGCAGGTACAGATCAAAACCCGGCAGGTGGAACTGGAACGCCAGCAAACCGGGCGCGACATTGCCAACGAGGTACAAACCGCCTGGAACGATTTGAAAACGCTGGAGAGATTGATTTCCGTACAGCAGCAGACCGTCGCCAACCAGCAGGCATTGCTGCGGGCCGAGCAGCAGAAGTTCGACATGGGTGAAAGTTCCCTGTTTCTGATCAACAGCCGGGAAACCAAACTGATCGATCTCCAGGTTAAACTCGAAGATCTGCGGGCGAAACACCAGAAAGCCGTTGCCAGTTTATGGTACGCAGCCGGGACGCATTCGGAAGCGTTGTAATCGAAGAGGCCAATAACAGCCCACGGTTAAACCCGTGGGCTAGGGCAAATACCGGTTGAACTGCAATCCCTGCCCATAAACCGCCGTCACCAGCAAAGGAGCCAGCCCCGTTCCTGTTAGCCAGACCGATTTGCGGGCGTCGCCGGTGATCAGCAAACCGCTTTCGCGCGGCATCAGCGGTTTGAAATTACCGCGTCCGTCGCCCAGCAACACCAGCCCAAACGACGCATCTTCCCGGCCCATATTGACTTCGTTCGGGTAAAAATTGCCGGTCAAAACCGCATCCAGCTTCCCGTCGTGGTTGAAATCCCGGGGAATGATTTCAAAAACCGGCGACTGTTGCGCCAGTCGCGGCAGTGGCGTCATCTTAAATCCACCATTGCCCAGATTCTCGATGTAGGCACTTTGGAGGTACGTGGCCTCCGCCTGATACGCACCGTCGAGATCGTCTTTGGACAATAAATCATCAAACGTCACTTTGGCGTAATCGGCATACCGCTGGTATTTTCGCCGGAACTGGATCACCTGCTGGTTCAGTGCGTCGCGGGGAATGGCCGGATACCGGACGCCCTTGATGAAATAGCCCATCAACGGATCGAACGTGCCGTCCTTGTTAAAGTCTTTCGCGATGATCTTGATCGGCTCCTGCTCCGACGCGCGGTACAGCGTATTCAAACCCTCATTCCCGGCCAGGTAATCCAGATCGCCGTCGTTGTCGAAATCACCCTGAGCCAGCGTGTTCCACCAGCCGGTATATTGAGTGAATGGGTGATTGACCGGGCCGCCGGGCGGTGATTGAGCGAAGTGCCTGCCGGATTCATTTTTGAACAGGGTTATCGGCATCCATTCACCGGCAATCATCAGGTCGGGCCATTGGTCGTTGTTGGTGTCGGTCCAGAGGGCGGCACAAACCAGACCGGCTTTTTGCAGCGACGGACAAAGTCGGGCGGTTACGTCCGTAAACCGGGGAGAGCCGTTTTTTGTGTCATTCCGGAGTAAATAACTGCGGGCCGGAAGCGGATACTGGCCCGGAATCTGCCGTCCGCCGACGAACAGATCGAGGTCGCCATCGCGGTCATAATCAGCCGCTACCACGCAGGAGCCGCTGCCCGACAAATCCGGCAGGGCATTCGCCGGAGCAGGGCTGAAATCACCTTTCCCGGTATTTAAATACAGTTGATCCTGGTAAAACGCCTGATCCGAAGCGGGTCGTTCGGCCCCACCCGCAACGACGTACAGATCCAGGTCTTTATCGCCATCGGCGTCGAACAACAACGCGGCCGTATCGTCGTGGCTGGTGTGAATCGGGAACGGCTTTTTAGTAAAACCGCCGGTTTTAGTCCGAATCAGAAAACAAGCTTCGCTACCCCGATTCGTACCGCCCACAAAACAGTCGTCCAGCCCGTCGCCGTTGACATCACCCGATGCGAGAGCAAAGCCACTGCGCGACAGCATTTTATGCAAAGCCGCCGTCTGTTTGAAATCCACAAATCCGGAAGACCGGTGTTGAAAATCCAGCGGCAGTTGGTCCGTTACAGCCGCAAACAGCGGTTTGGATGGCTGCACTACCGGCTTGGGGTCCCCTGCTTTTGCCTGAGCATAGCGGAGCGTCAGGCGTTGGTTGGCGTTGATGCGGTAGTGCTTTTGTAACTTCCCGCCCGGCCATTCCACCAGCAGCGAATCGACCACCGCCGATTGCCCCAGGCCAAAATGCAACACCGGTTCGACCGACGACTGGAAACCGCGTACCACCGACAGTTCGGCGTACTGCATTTGGCCACCCGCCCACAGCGTCACTTTAGCGCCGATTCCCTGCCGGTTTCCCGAATTCCCTTCCAGTTTGATGGCTACATAATGGGCCGGTTTCTGGTCCTGCGCCCGGTTTTGGTACACCAACGCTTCCGAATCAACGGTATTGACAACCAGATCCAGATCGCCATCGCCGTCCAGATCAGCGTAAGCCGCGCCGTTGGAATACGAAAGATCGGCCAGTCCCCACGCTTTCGAAACGTCGGTAAACGTCAGATCACCCGCGTTTTGGTACGCGTAATTGGGCACTTTCACCTCCGGCACTTTCTGGATCAGTTCCTCCCGTTTATCCTTCTGAAACTCCGCCGTGCCGAAACCGGAAAACTCTTCCGTAAACTGGATGAAATCCCGGTCGGTCACATCGCGTCGATAACCGTTGGTAATGTACAAATCCCGGCGACCGTCGTTGTCGTAATCGGCCAGCAGCGCGGACCAGCTCCAGTCGGTTTTGGCAACCCCCGCCAGCAACCCGATTTCGCTAAACAACGGCACGGTATGCTGGCCGCTTTCAGTCCGGTTTTCGCCCAGATTCAATTGCAGCGAGTTGCGCATGTACTGCATCTGGTAGCGATACGGTTCGGAAATGCTGAGTTCTTTGCGGTCGTAGTCCTGCCCGGCCAGCATCTTTTTCTGCCGCGCGTTTTCTTCGGGCAGCATGTCGAGCTGGAAAATATCGGGCAGGCCATCGTTGTTGAAATCGGCCACATCGACGCCCATACCGTAGAGACTGGTGTGCGCCGTGGCCTGCCGGATGACATTGGTAAATGTAGGGTTTGCCGGATTGCTTTTTCCGTTGTTCAGATACAGAATATCGCTGCTGATGAAGTCGTTCGAGCAGTAAATATCGGGATATCCGTCTTTGTTTAAGTCACTGATGGCCAGCCCTAAACCCAGCCCTTCGTAGACAATACCGGCCTGGCGGGACACATCTTTAAAAACCGGGTGGCCCGCCGGCCCACTGCCTTCGTTACGGTATAATTTGCCGGTGCTCGGATACGAACCGTCGTTGATGGTCGGCCGTAAATAGTTCGGATTTTGCAAATCGGGGCCGGTATTGAGCAGATACGCGTCGAGATCACCGTCGAGGTCGTAGTCAAAAAAAGCGGCTTGGGTGGTAAAAGCCGCATCCGCCAAGCCGTATGCTGCGGCCATTTCCCGGAAAACCGGCTTGCCTTTTTTAACGCCCTGATTGATAAACAGGAGGTTTTCGGAATGCGGCAAAGCCGCGTGTCTGGCGACGCTCACGTAAATATCCAGCCAGCCGTCGCCGTTCACATCGGCCATCGAAATACCGGTACACCAGCGGTTGGTGGTCAGTCCGGCGGCTTCGGTAACGTCTTCAAATTTCCACTGGTGCGTCGTAGAGTCGATGCGGTTGAGGTATAACCGGCAACTGACCTGATTGCCGCCAAAAAAGACATCCGGTTTGCCGTCGTTATCGACATCGCCCACGCCAACCCCACCGCCGTTGTAAAAATTGGTAAACGAAAATGCGTTCAGCTGGTCGGTAGGTTGGAGGTTGTTGGCAAAGGTAATCCCGGTTTTTCCGGACGGAAGCTGCTCAAAGAGAGGGGGTTCCGACTGTCGGCAGGCCGTACACAGGACGGTCAGCAAAAGTACGATCCGGTATAAAAAAGAAGGAAAGCGCATGAATTTTGCGGACATAACCTTAAAAGCTAATAAAGCGGGGAGCCACCGATTATTTACCGATGCTCCCCGCTTATCTTCCTATTTCATCATTGATTAGTCCGGGAAAATCAATAGCCCGGGTTCTGGTTAGTCGGCTCTATTTTCGGGTTGTTGTCCACTTCCTGTTGCGGAATGGGCAGTAATTCGTGCTTGTTTTTCTGGAAGTAGCTGAACGGTTCGGCTTTCAATTTATTGGCTTTCCGCCAGCGCAGAATGTCGCGGAACCGGACTTGCTCCCCGCTTAGTTCCACCCGGCGTTCGTGCACGATGGCCGTAAACACCTGGTCTTTCGTGCTCACCGGAAACGCAGCCGTCGGATAAGCGGGCATTGCCACACTCTTGCGGGCGCGAACCATGTTGAGGTATTTCACGGCTTCGGCGGGTGAGCCAATTTCGTTTTCCACCTCAGCCATGGCCAGCAGCGTTTCGGCATACCGCATGATGCGCTGGTTGATGCCGCCGGTCAGAAACGACTGATCGGTTTTGTACATCAGCGAGAATTTCCGCCAGCTCACCTTCATGGTTTTTCCATCGACCACCGATGAATTGCCGTTCTGGGCCGCATCGGTCAGCACACTTTTATCCAGATTGTACTTGTCGCCCGTTACGTAAAACGATTTGGCAAACCGGGGGTCGGTTCCGGTGGCGGTTTTCTCAAATTCATTCAGCAAGCTGTTGGAAGGAATGATGTTCCGCCAGCCGATGGCCGAATACTCCTGTGTCCGGACGGTTTCGGTTCCGGCAGTGGCGCCGTTTCCGTCCGCATCCCAGTTGTAGTTTCCGCCCGCAGGGAAGAAATTGATCTCAAAGATCGACTCTTTGTTGAACTCATTTTCTTCGGTAAAATTATCCGAGTATTCATCCACCAGACTGTATGTACCTGACGTAATGATCTTCTGAAGTTCGGTTTTTGCACTGGCATAATCGGCCTGTTGCAAATACACCCGGGCCAGTAGCATCTGGGCGGCCCCTTTGGTGGCCCGGCCCAGGTTATTGGCATCATAGGTGGCTGGCAGGGCTTCCTGAGCGGCTTTCAGGTCGGCGATGATAAAATCGTAAACCTCTTTTTCCGTGGCGCGGGGCAAGGCCCCTTCCACCGAGGTCACGTAGCTTTTGTACAAGGGAACGCCCCCCCACAGCGTTACCAGGTCAAAATAAGACCAGGCGCGCAAAAACCGGGTTTCGGCCAGCAACCGCGCTTTGTCGGCCGCCGACAGATCCGCCACTTTTGTGGAAAGATCGATTGTGGCATTGGCGCGGTGAATCAGGCGGTAAAAGCCCTGCCAGACCGCACTCGCTACCCCGTTGTCGGTCGTATGGCTTCCCAGCAGCAACTGGTTGCGGGGCGTTTCGAGCTGCCCGCCACCGGCGGCTACGTCGTCGCTGCGCAAATCGAGCAGGAAAAACCATTCGCGGGACGTTAGCGTATTGGCTTTCGCCATGGCGTACACGGCATTGACCGCGCTCGATAATTCCGCCCCGTTTTTATAGAAGTTGTCGACCGTAACGCCATTCGGGTTCAATTTGTCCAAATCGCTTTCCTGACAGCCTACCATCAGGCCCAGAAAGAGCATCCCGGATAAAAGAAATTTATTTTTCATTGGATTCTTTCGTTTAATACTGTTCACTGAAACATCGCCGGTTCTGCGGATCAGAAACCGATATTCAAACCGAGCAAAAGCGTCCGGGGTTGCGGATATTGCCCGTAGTCGATTCCGTTCGTCAGCAACTTGGTGTTGTCACCGGCACTTCCGTTCACGCCAATTTCCGGATCCAGACCGCTGTATTTTGTAAAGGTCAGCAGGTTGGTCGACGAAACGTAAATCCGCGCTTTCGTGAGCGTGTTCCGGGTGAGTTTACTCAATACCGGGGCCGGAATGGAATAGCCGATGCTGATGTTTTTTACCCGCATGTACGAACCGCTTTCAATAAACCGATCGGAGGTCCGGCTGTTGTTGTTGGGATCACCACTGATGGCCCGGGGAACATCCGTACCGGTGTTGGTCGGCGTCCACGCATTGAGTACGCCTTTGCCCGCATTGAACAACCGCAACATGCCTTCTTCAATTACCTTCGTACCATTGTAAATTTTATTTCCGTAAACGCCTTGTAAATAGACCGTTATATCAAAGTTCTTGTAGTTGGCTCCCAGGTTGGCGCCGTAGCTGAACTTCGGAATGTAACTGCCCAGGTAAGTCCGGTCACTAGCATCGATTTTACCATCACCGTTGATATCCTTGAAACGAATGTCCCCCGGCGACGTATTTTTGGTCGGATCGTGTGCTTCGCGCGTCTCGGCCCGGGTTTGCGTACGAGGGCTGTTAAATACTTCATCCAGTGTCTGGTAAATCCCTTCTACCTGATAGCCATAGAAGGACTGGATAGCCTGTCCGGCTTCAGTTTTCGTAATATCGCTCCCCCCAAAATCATCATTTCGACCGGCATAAATGGTGGCACTCGGTGTCGCCAGGCTGGTGACCTTGTTCCGGGTTACGTCCAGGTTGGCCGAAACGTTCCAGCGGAAGTCGCCTTCGTTCCGGTTATAGCCCACCTGAAACTCATACCCCCAGTTTTTCATGCTACCAATGTTGGCCGAAGGCGGAGACGAATACCCGAGTGAATTCGGAATGGGGACATCCAGCAGAAGACCATCGGTTTTCCGGTTATAGACTTCCGCCGTGAACGTCATTTTGTTACCAAACAAGCCCAGATCGACGCCCAGATTCGACATGGTGGTGGTTTCCCACTTCAGATCGGTATTCCCTAATGAACTGAAATAAGAACCCAGTACTTTATTGGCACCAAAAACGTAGTTGGTATTGTCGGCCTGAATCAGCGTCTGCCAGGCGTAGCTTCCGATTCCGTTGAAACCGGTTTGCCCGATACTCGCCCGGATTTTCAGTTCGGACAGGTTCGGAACCGATTTCATAAAGGATTCTTCGCTCACCCGCCAGCCCACGGACGCGGAGGGGAAGGTGCCCCATTTGTTGCCCGGTGCAAAACGCGACGAACCATCCCGGCGAATCGACGCACTGATCAGGTATTTACCCGCAAAATCGTAGTTGACCCGACCGATGTAGGAAATCAAGCTGCTTTCGTCCTTCGTGCTCGTCACGCCGGGGTTGGAAATTCCCTGCAACACATCGATGTCGTTGTTGGGGCGGTATCCGTTCGAGTTCAGGCTTGAACTGCGGAAATTCTGACTTTCAGCCACCGCCGTCACGTTGACGGAATGTTTACCAAACATTTTGTCGAACGTCAACTGGTTGGTCAGGATCGGCGAGTAATACGAGGAGCGATTGTCCTGGATATTGTTCTGGGTACGGCTTTTATACCCGTCGTTGTAAATTGGAAACAGGTTCGTCCCAATCGTTGTCACCACATCCGCCCCGAAACTGAAACGGTATTTGAGGAAATTGGTAAATTTGACTTCCGCAAACAACGTTCCCAGGAGTTTGATGCGCTGCGTATAGCTCTTGTCCTGCAACGCAATCCGAACCGGGTTATCAGGATCGGTTCCGTCGGCTGCCGTTGGCGAACTGTAGCCGCCCACTTTGGTCGGGTCGGAAACCGGCCAGTAGGGCAAGTTCCGGATGGCCTGCATCACGGCCGTACGACCACCGCCAAATCCCTGCTCACCGCGCATTTTATCGTACGACAGCATCAGGGTCTGCCCAAACGACAGAAATTTATTGATCTGGTGATCGGAATTGATCCGGACATTACCCCGCTTGTAATTGGTCCCGATCAGGATACCTTCCTGATCGAAATAACCGGCCGACGTAAAAAACCGGGAGACGTTGTTGCCACCCGACACCGAAATCTGGTGTTGCTGAATGGGTGCGGTACGCAGTAAAACGTCCTGCCAGTCGGTGGCGGTTTGGGCAAAGGTTTGTGTGGCACCCGCATAAATCGGCTGGTTTAAATTACTGAGCCGGGACGGCATCGCAATCTTGGCATTTCCCAACAAAGCCGTTGCATACTGCGTATATTCCTGCGTATTCAGCAGATCGAGTTTTTTCCAGGCACTCTGCGTCCCGAAATAGGTATCCAGGTTCACGTGCAGTTTCCCGTCTTTCGACCCTTTCTTGGTCGAAATGATCACCACGCCGTTGGACGCTCTGGAACCGTAAATGGCGGCAGAACTGGCGTCTTTCAATACTTCCAGCGATTCGATGTCGCGCGGATCGAGGTTGTTCAGATCACCCGAAGGAACGCCGTCGATGACATACAACGGACCGGAGGCATAGTTGATGGAACCCACCCCACGGATGCGCACAATCGGCGACTGGCCGGGGCTTCCGTTGTTGACCACCCGGACGCCCGGCACCCGGCCCTGCATGGCCGACTCGGCGCTGATGACCGGCAAAGCCGTCAAATCTTTGGGTGTAACGGACGAAACGGCACCGGTTACCGATGCCCGTTTCTGGGTTCCGTAGCCCACCACAACGACTTCTTCCAACGCCCGTTCATCCTCCACCAACGATACCGTCAGGGTCGTCCGGCCATTGACAGGTACTTCTTTGGAAGCAAATCCGACAAAGCTGAAAACCAATACCGCATTATTAGGGGCATTGATCGTAAACTCGCCTTCGCCATTGGTAGTGGTGCCCCGGGTCGAGCCTTTAATGACCACACTGACGCCCGGCAGACCTTCTCCGGTTGCATTCGAAACTTTACCGCGAATGTCTTCCATCGGTTTGTCGGCCGACAGAACCGAATAACCGATTCGCTCCAGTTTTCCAATGTTCAGATCGGAGGACGTTATGGGTTCGCTGCCCGTTTGGGACTCAAAACCCTTCTTTTCGATTTGATTAATTTTACGAAAAAACCGGTTGCTTTTTTCCTTCGTGGCAACAATGACGTAAAAGTTAGCCTGAATTTTCTCGAACGTCAACCCTTTGTCAGACAGCAAATTCGTCAGAGCTTCCTCAACGGTACGATCCCGGTGGCCGTTCAGAACCACTTTTGTATCGACCAGATCCGTCTTGTAAATGAATGACACCCGGTATTGCTTTTCCAGTTCCGACAAGGCAGCCCGGAGCGTTACCACCGGTGCAGCTATCTCTTTCTCCTGTTGCCTTACCCGGTGCCCGTTCGAGGCAATCAGTTGAGCGTAGGCCGGCAGGGTTCCGACCAATAACACTCCCCACAGAAACAAGACTATTTTTTTCATGCGTAGATGGTTTATTCAATAAGTACATAATTGGATTTTCGGGAAATTTTTAAATCGAACAGGCCGGAAAGCCCCTTCAGAATCGTATCGGCATTTTTACCCGGAATCGTGCCTGAGAATTTTTGGTGCAGTAACTCCCGGTCCCGAATCTCGACTTCCAGCCCGTAGGTGTCTTTCAGAAGCTGGGCAATTTCGGACAGGGTCGTACCGTCAAAAATCAGTTTATCGGTACGCCAGGATGACAGCGCCTGTGCATTGACGGCTTTTTTGTAGAACGACTTTGTCTGCGCATCGGCAAAGAACATTTCACCGGGTTTCATCTCCAGGTGATTGTTGGAACGATTGGCAACCCGCATCTGAATGCGCCCTTCGTTCAGGACCACCTTCGTTTTCGATTTGCGGGTATACACGTTAAAGCGCGTTCCGAGCACTTCCACGTTCATCTGACCGGGCAGGTGGACCTGAAACTGCTGGTGGTTCTGGGTGTGAACAACTTCAAAAAAAGCTTCTCCTTCCACCCACACCTCCCGGGGCGTGTCGGTTTGCCAATGGTCGAAATACCGGATCGACGTGTTCCCGTTCATCGTCACCACCGACTGATCGGGCAAGACCACCCGCAGCGTCTGGCCGAAATCGGTATGCAACGCAATGGTTTCGGGAACCGCCGACTTTTTGTAGAAAAACAGGGAACCTGCCACCAGCAAAATCCCGGCGATGGCAGCCGCAGCCAGCCAGTTCCAACGCGGCACCAGCGGTCGAACAGGTGTCGAAATCTTCTGTCTGGACGTGGTTTTTTTACTGGACTGAATCCGGTTGAAGAGCCGCTGGGCATCCAGCCGCTCGGCCGCATCGAGGGGGAGCGCAACCGGTTCGGTCAGATCGGCATCGAGCAGTTGCTGCAACTGGCGCTGTCCGTGTTCGGTAGACAAGTGCAACAAAGCCGCCCGAGCTTCCTCGGGGGTACACTCATTCCGTAAATATTTCTGTAGAAGTTGTGTATCCATTAACCGACTTTAGGAATTGTTCAATTCATTCCTAAATAGATACACATTGGAGGGCAGGAAGTATTACTGATCTAAGAAAAAATAGTAAAAGAAAAAAAATACAGCAAAATAGGCAGGATCCCTTCCAGATCGGCGTGTTTACTAAGGTAGTCTTTCAAAAACCGGGTAGCCTGGGTAAACTGCGATTTGACGGTATTGACCGAAATGGATAACTGCCTGGCAACCTGCTCGTTGTCTAACCCATTGAAGACGCGCAACCGGAACACTTTTTCCCGTTGGGGCGGCAGTTTTTGCATTCCCTGCTCCAGAATAGCGCTGTATTCCTGAAACTGGAATGAATTGCCGGTTGTTTCCTCGCCCACGGCCTCCTCAATTTCAGCAGAAAGATACTCCCAGATCGACTGGTGATGGTTGCGAATCACGTTCAGAACGTGGTTCTTCATGGCAATCGAAAGAAAATTTTTGAGGGCGTACGTCTCGTTCAGCGCTTCGCGGTGGTCCCAGAGTTTAAGAAAAATGTCCTGAACCGCATCTTCGGCCAGTTCAGGGTCTTTTAAAAACTTGATTCCAATGGCAAACAGGTGTTTGTAATAACGGAAGAAAATCTCCTCAAAAGCGTTTTCGTCCCCCGCTTTTAATCGCAGGGTGATGTCCTTCTCAGCGTCTTGCCCCAACCGAAGGGGTAATTTCCGGATACGCATGAACTAACCTTTTGACTAATTTCGATTAATAGAGACGGCAGATTGTAATAATTAGCTAAAGTAGGAATTAAAACCGCATTATTCCAATAAAAAATTTTCTTTAGCCGCAGTACTCCACCATTTAATCACAATTTATAGCGCCATTGTAAATTCAGGGGCCGTTTTTTCACCTGAATTTTGATTCCAATCCCTCCTTTTGCCTTAGACCTATTCTTTGATCGCGATTAAGAAATGCAGCTATTGCCGCCTTTTGTGCAAGTTTTAGAAGCTTTCTACTAAATTTGGTGGCAAACCGCCACTGGCTCCTAAACCGTCATGAAATCAATTGTCTTATTCTTCAGCCTGCTCATTATTTGTACCGGAAGCGTTTTTCAGCATTCCAACACGGCCTCTTCAGCCCGGCCACCCGGAGCTGGAAAAGCCTTGCAAATCAGACAGGACGTAAAAGCCGGGACCATTTCCGTTTTCCGGATCAATGGCAAAACGCCCATCCTGACCCAAAACGCGAAGGCGGATTTCCGGCCTTACTTGCATCCCATCACCGCCCCCGACGGGAAAGGCATTCTCACCGAATACAGCCCCGGCCACCACAAGCACCAAACCGGTTTATACTGGGGCTTTACCCGCGTCAACGGCCGGGATTATTTCCACCATCCCGAGGGCGACTACTGGCGCCGGGCGTCGGCCAAAGTAATTAAAGCCACCGGAACCGAGGTGAAATGGCAGACGGTCTATGATCTGCTGGACGAAAAAGGACAGGCGGTTTTGACGGAAACCCAGAACTGGTCGATGCGCGAACAGGGCGGCAAATTTCTGCTGGACCTGGAATGGAAAGGCAAAGCCCAAACCGACATCACAATTGGCAAATATGACTACGGCGGGCTGTTCCTGCGGATGCCGTGGCACCCGGAAATCAAAGCAGAAATAATCAATGCGGCCCGGCAACGCAATGCCAGTGCCGAGGGCCAGCGTGCCATGTGGGTCGATGTGGGTATGCAGGTGGAAGGCCGGAACGACCTGGCCCATGTTGCCATTTTCGACCACCCCGACAACAAAGGTTACCCCCAACCCTGGCGGGTCGACAACCAGTTCGGCATTGGCCCCGCCCGGGCGCGCATGGGTGACTGGAAAATTGAGAAAGGCGATACGGAAGTAATCCGCCACGAATTAGTCGTTTACACCGGTGATCTGAATGACCTGGAACTGACCAAAGCCTGGAGCAACTTCAGCGGCAACACGTCGATGTACAATACGTCTACCTTATGGGGAATTGCCCAGAAAGAAGGACTGGAAGCCAAATTCCTGACCCCGCAGCAGGCCATTGAAAGCATGACGATGAAAGACGGCTACCAGGCCAACGTCTGGGCGTCGGAGCCGATGATGACCCAACCCATGGCGTTTTGCTGGGATGACCGCGGGCGGTTGTGGGTGGCCGAAAACCGTGATTACGAATCCCGCGGCTACGGTTTTTCGAAAGCCGGAAACAGCCGGATTCTCATTCTGGAAGATACCAACGGCGATGGCGTGGCCGACAGCCGGAAGGTTTTTCTGGACAGCATTCCGTTTCCGTCGGCGATGGCGGTGGGTTTCGATGGCCTGTTTCTGGGCGCTCCGCCAAATCTGCTCTTCGTCCCGGATCGCAACGGCGACGATGTGGCCGACATGAAAGACATCGAAGTTCGGCTCACGGGCTGGGGCATCCGCGACCGGCACGAAACGCTGAACAGCCTGCACTGGGGACCCGACGGCTGGCTCTACGGTTTGCAGGGATTTGCCACGCCCTCGAAAGTCCGGAAGCCGAACGGCAAGGGAAAACTGTATAAACACAATGATCCGTTTCCCGAAGACATTCTGCAGGGCGAAGGCGTCGATATCAACGGCGGTGTCTGGCGGTATCATCCCACCAAAGACCGGTTTGAGGTGGTGGCGCACGGTTTCAGCAATCCGTGGGGCATCGACTACGATGCTAAAGGGCAGTTTATCATGACGGCCTGCGTCATTCCGCACCTCTGGCACGTGATTCCGGGCGGAATTTACCACCGGCAGGGCGGGCAGCATTTTAATCCGTACGTGTATAACGACATCAAAACCATCGCCGACCACAGCCACCGCTCGGCGCACGGGGGGGCGCGGGTGTACCAGTCCGACGCGTTTCCGCAATCGCAGCAGGGGCGGATTTTTATGGCCAACATTCACGAACACGCCATTTTGTCGGATGTGCTGCAGCCCAAAGGTTCGGGGTACGCCGGCCACCACGGCGACGACTTTTTGCAGGCCAACAATGCCCAATGGGTTGGGTTCAGCATGGAAGTCGGGCCGGAAGGGGCGCTGTACGTTCTGGATTGGCACGATGCCGACATCTGCGGGAAAGAAGTGCTGAACGGCGAAACCGGGCGGATTTTCCGAATTATGCCCAAAAATTCACTCGCCGAAAACTGGACGGGGCGGTATTCGGACCTGAACAAAATGACCGATGAGCAACTGGTTGGTTTGCAGACGATCAAGAGCGACTGGCACGCCCGGCGCGCCCGGATCATTCTGCAAAACCGGGCGGTAAAAGGTAAATTAGGGCCGCAGACCCACCAGCAACTTCGGCAAATCTTCGAAGCGAACGCCAATGCCGACTGGCGGCTTCGGGCCATGTGGGCGCTGCACGTAACGGGTGGATTCGATCCGAATTCGCTGGTGAAGGCATTGGACGACAAGGATGCGTACGTCCGCGCCTGGGCCGTTCAATTGCTGTGCGAAGATCGATCCCCATCCACGACTGCTCAGGAAAAGCTGGTCCGGATGGCGCGCGAAGATCAATCGGCCGTGGTGCGGCTGTATCTGGCGTCGGCTCTGCAACGGGTGGACCCGGAATTTCAATGGAAAATCGCCGGCGAACTAATGACCCACGGCGAAGACAAAGACGATCACAACCTGCCGAAAATGATCTGGTTTGGCTTCGAACCCCTTGTTAAACAGAATCCTACGCGGGCCCTGGACCTGGCTTCGCGCTGCGAAATTCCGATGGTTACGCGGTTCATTGCCCGCCGGATCGTCGATGCAGACCAGACTCCCACCCTCATTACGGCCCTCGGCAAATCACCCAAAACGCAGGTTAGTTTGCTGGAAGGCATGCGCGATGGCCTGGAAGGACGGTCGGATCTGGCGGCTCCGGCCAACTGGAAAGCGGTGTATACCCACCTGAAAGCGAACGCAAAAACCGCCCAGCTCGCCCAGCAGGTGGCGCAGCAATTTGGTGATACCGAAACCGCCCGCAAGTCGCTGGCGACGTTGAAAGACCGCAAAGCGCCCCTCGACCAACGCCTGAAAGCCCTGAAATCCGTGGCGGGTCAGCAACGACCGGAGCTTTTGGCCGAATTACCGGCACTGCTGAATGAACCAAATCTACGGACGGAAACCATCCGCGCCATTGCTGGATACGACCGCGAATCGTTGGGCGAACTGCTGCTCGCCCGGTATCCGGATTTGAGTCCGGCCGACAAACTTCAGGTGGTGCAAACGATGTCGTCCCGGCCAAAATACGGCTGGCAACTGGCGCAGGCGTTGAAAACCAACAAGATTCCGAAACGGGATGTGCCTACCTATGCGGCCCGGCAATTGCTGCGGGTGGTTGGCAGCGGTTTTGTCGAAATCTGGGGGCCTATCGAGCAACACGGTATTGATGAAAAAGCGTACGCCCGCTACCAAAAACTACTTTCGGACCGTGCACTGCTGAGTGCCAATACCGTAAAAGGACGTCTGGTTTTCCAGCGCACCTGCGGTCCCTGCCACAAAATGTATGGCGAAGGCGGGAGCATTGGTCCCGATATTACCGGCTCAAACCGGGGAAATGTGGACTACCTGCTCAGCAATATTCTGAATCCCAGTGGCGAAATTCAGGATGATTATAAAATGGTAGTGGTGACTACGCGCGATGGCAGGACCTATTCAGGAAATGTAGCCGGTGAAAATGAGCGGCAACTTACGTTGCGCGTGGTGGGTCAGGATGCCGTCGTGCTGAACAAATCGGATATCCAGTCGCGCGAAGTAACGCCCGTTTCCATGATGCCCACCGGTTTGCTTGACGCCCTGACGGAGGACGAAGTGATTGACCTCGTGGCTTTCCTGCGGACAACCGGACCGGTGAAACAGGCTAAAAAGTAGATTACTCCCAAATCCCGACGTGTTGGGATTTGGGAGTAAGTTACGCTGTTTCGACGGTCTGCAATTTCGTCAACTGGCTGGCAGCCGCCAGCAAATCGACTTCGCAGAACGGAGCGGCCATTAACTGAAAGCCAATGGAAAGTCCGTTTTCATCGGTTCCGTTCGGAATAGAAATGGCGGGACAACCCACGACGTTGGCCTGAACCGTAAAAATATCGGCCAGATACATTTGCAGGGGATCGCTGGATTTCTCCCCGATTCGAAAAGCCGTCGTTGGCGTCACGGGCGATGCCATCAAATCATACCGGGCGAAAAAAGCGTCGGTTTCGTCCTTAATCAACCGGCGGACCTGCTGGGCTTTGGTATAATAGGCGTCGTAATAACTGGAACTGAGGGCGAACGTGCCGAGGATGATCCGGCGACGGACTTCATCGCCAAAGCCGTCGGTCCGGGATTTTTTGTAGAGCGATTCCAGATCCTTGGCTTCGGGGCTGCGGTAACCAAACCGGATGCCGTCGAAGCGCGAAAGATTGGAACTGGCTTCGGCGGTTGTCAGAATATAATACGTAGGAAGGATGTGTTTCAACAACGGAAAATCCACCGGCTCGACCGTGTGGCCCTGCTCCCGTAAACGCTCCAATGCTTCCTGGGTTTTTTGACGAATAACCGGATCGACGCCTTCACTTTCGACGCCATCGCGCAGATAACCGATCCGCAGCGGGCGGTTCAGCGTCAGTTGCTGGCTATAGGAAGGAATGGGCTGGCGGCTGACGGTACTATCAAACTCGTCGGTACCCGCCATAATTTCCAGCAGCAAAGCCGCATCTTCGACGGTATGGGTAATCGGGCCAATGCAATCGAACGAAGAAGCATAGGCAATCAGTCCCCAGCGCGAAACCCGGGCGTAGGTTGGTTTCAGGCCCACCGTGCCACAAAAAGCCGCTGGCTGGCGAACCGAACCGCCCGTATCCGACCCCAGCGAAGCCAGACATAAACCGGCCTGAACGGCCACCGCCGAGCCCCCCGACGAACCACCCGGAACCCGGTCCGTATCGTCGGCATTTCGAACCGGCCCGAAAGCCGAATTCTCGTTGGATGAACCCATTGCAAATTCATCGCAGTTCTGCCGACCAATGATGATTACATCTTCGTCGATCACCCGCTGTACGGCGGTGGCCGTAAATTGCGACACAAACCCGTCCAGAATCCGGCTCCCGGCCTGAACACCGTGCTGGTTATAACACAAAACATCTTTGATGCCGAGTACCATGCCGGCCAGCCGGCCCGCTTTTCCTGCCTTCAGCTTTGCATCCACTTCATCGGCCCGCTGGCGCGCTTCATCGGCATAAACTGCCACAAAAGCGTTCAGGTGCCGGTGGTCGTCAATTCGTTGTAAATACTGTTCAACCAACTGGCGGCAGGTGATCGATCCGGTGGCCAGATCGCGCTGGATTTCAGAAAGGGAATCGTACGGTTTTACGGGCATGACAAAGTACGGCTGGTAGAAAAAAAGAGACAACAGAACGACCGATCAGGCCGAGCTGTTGTCTGAAATTCTTTATCAATTTTGAATGATAGAAGGGGTGAATGATCGAATATCCCGAGGGAAACTATTCTGTCATTCACTCATTTCGTCGTTCAAAATTAGTTATTTCACATTCGTATCGCGAAGTCCTTCTTCGATATTTTCGCGTACGTCTTTGGTAGCGTCTTTGAACTCGCGGATGCCTTTACCAAGTCCTTTCATCAGTTCGGGAATCCGTTTTGCACCGAAGAACAACAGGATCACCAGACCAATCAGAAGAAGTTCGGTTCCACCGAGTGAGCCTAAAAATGCATAAATTGTGAGTAATGCCATGATAGTATGAGTTATGAGTGTATGCAGAAACTCTTTACAAAAGTAACGAATATTACGAATTTATTGTGTACTAAAAAAACGATTTCACCCAATTTTAATCGATGACGAATGGTTGCTCTCCCATTGTTTGAACTGGTCGATATCGTCGGATATGGAACTGACCAGCCACAGCAGAAGCGCAATGTCGTCGGTGAGGCCCAACACGGGCAGTATGTCCGGAATAAAGTCGAGTGGCGAAACGAAATACACCAAAACCGCGACCATCCGGATCAATGTTTTTCCGGAAATGGCCCGGTATTCGCCTTTGGCGTAGGCCCTGACCATCCGCACCAGAATATTAATCTGATCCTTGGCGGCTGAGTAACTGGCTCCTACACCCAGTACGCGGGTTTTTTCGGCCACGCGCTGCAGTAAATCCAGCATACTCTTTCCACTTCGGGTATACCGGGACGCTTTTTCGGTCGAGCGTCGAAAAAAGATTGAACTCAGGATTGCCGTTAATAAGCGACGGTTTGCCATAGTTAGAATGTTGTATAAAGTCCCTGAATCATTGGGCATCTCTATAACACATTTTTTAACCCAATAGTCTTATTTATTAAAAAAAAGCCTTCATACGGTATCAGTGTTCAACGGCTCTCCTATTTTTGTACCGTTCAAAATAGTTGGCAGTGAATGAGTTGCCAACGGTCTGATTAAAATAAAATTAAACCGCTGGTAATCCCAAACAGATTAACCGGAAAAACAAAAATTAAAACCATTAACTCTATGAAAATTACCGTAGTAGGTGCCGGGGCCGTTGGAGCGACCTGTGCCGATAACATCGCCCGACGTGAATTAGCCGAGGAGGTTGTTCTCTTAGACATCAAAGAAGGTCTGAGTGAAGGCAAAGGGTTGGACATGCTGCAGGCGTCTACGTTATTGGACTGTGATGTTAAAATTACCGGTTCTTCCAATAATTACGAATTAACCGCCAATTCGGATGTTGTCGTAATCACCTCGGGTATTCCGCGCAAGCCGGGAATGACCCGCGAGGACCTCATTGGCACCAACGCCAACATTGTAAAAGGGGTGACTCAAAACATCCTCAAACACTCTCCAGACGCTATTTTCGTCATTATTTCCAATCCCATGGACACCATGACGTACCTGGCCCTGAAGTCGTCCGGGTTGCCCAAAAACCGTATAATCGGATTAGGTGGAATTTTGGATTCGGCCCGTTTTAAGACGTATCTGTCGCTGGCCCTGAAGTGTTCGCCCAACGATTTGCAGGGAACGGTGATCGGCGGTCACGGCGATACGACCATGATTCCGCTGACCCGTCTGGCCACTTATTCGGGGGTGCCGGTCAGTCAATTTCTGGATGCTGAAACGCTGCAAAAAGTAGCCGCCGATACGATGGTTGGCGGTGCGACACTGACCAAACTGATCGGTACGTCGGCCTGGTATGCACCCGGTGCGGCCGGTGCGGCTTTGGTCGAAAGCATCGTTCGCAATCAGAAACGCGTGATTCCGTGCAGCGTATACCTGGAGGGCGAATATGGCCAGTCGGACATCTGCCTCGGTGTGCCGGTCGTAATTGGCCGCAGTGGCTGGGAAACCATCGTTGACTTCGAACTCAATGCCGACGAGCAGGCGGCTTTCAGCAAGTCGGCCGACGCGGTTCGGAACATGAATGACGTGTTGAAAACGCTGGATTTGTAAGCATACAGAACCCCGTTTATGAAAAGGATGCACGCATCCTTTTCATAAACGGGGTTTCAACGGCTACACGGTTAAAAATTGAGGGGATATACGGTGTATACCCCCTCTTCATCAAGCGAAAAAGCGGCCTTTTCGCGCCTGAATTTCCAACCAGGTATCGTATTAAATATAGACCTGATATTGCAGAACCAGTTGTCCCCGCCGACCTTGCGCGTCGAGCTGACCGGTTGCCGGAAGAGCCTGATAATAGGGCCGGTTCTGGTAGTCGAGGGTTAGTTTGGCGTTGTGACCTTTGATCAGCCAGTTCAGACCAAAATTATAAACGCCCATGCTTTTGTTCACCCGGTCATAGTTGCCGATCTGGGCCTGTGCATACGGCATCAGGGTGCCACCGCTACCCAGCAAATCCTGGCGGAACAGATAACCGACCTGCGAATAAATGACACTTCCCGTACCAAACATCGGAAACGCGTTGCCCTGCGTACCGCCCAATCCGCCGACGGCCTGGGTCGTGCCGCTGGCCGGATTCATGATCCCGTTGTAACGCAGGTAATTGCGGCCATAATTAAGGTTGAAATAGCCGAGGTAAGCATTGATGGCCGACCCCTTCGCCCGGTTGGTTGGCATGTCCAGAAAGGCCGCAACCGACCACAGATTCATCGCCTGGTAAACGGTATCCGTGGCCGTGGCACCGGTATGCCAAACGGCATTTTTCTGCGTAATAAAACCGGCTTCCAGGTTAAAGATTTTCTTTTTCCCCAAATACGTCCCCGTCATGTAACCCGGCGTCTGATTCGCTTCCTTGTCGAAAAACGAGTAGAGCAACATGCCCTGAAATTGTTTGTTATGGCCTTTCAGTGCAAAGTTTGCGTTGGGTCCCAGTGCCGGAGGAGCCGCCCCGTTGGTCTGGACCGGGAATGGGTCGCTGACGGCCACCCGGTAATCGATGGGGCCAACCTGACCACGGGCGTAAAGACTCAGTTTCCGCGAAAACTCATCGGTCTGATCAACCGTTGCCTGGGCAAATACCGGCACGTCCATCGACATAATGGTGCCGACGCTCGGCTGGCTGAAACGCGACAGCCCATTCACGATCGTTAAACCACCCCCGATTTTCAGGTAATCCTTATTTTTGAAAACCAGGTATTCCGCCACCGCATCGTGGAAAAAGGCCTGCACTTTCCGGTTCGAAAGGGTCCCGGTGGTGTTGAAGCCCGGAGAAGCGTTCAGGAAGTTGAAATTGTTCATTCCAAACTGGAAATAGACAAAAACGTGGTCGCTGACCTGACCGAACATCTGAATCCGGGTCCGGCGCAGGCCAATATCGAACGTATTGTTTTTAGGTTCTCCGATTACCGTCGTACCGGGGTTACTCTGGTTGAGCCGCAGCCACGTTTGATTCAGGAAGGTGACTTTAAAAAAGTGGGACCCTGACTCGTTCAGGTTATATTTCAATTCATTTTTCTCCGGGGCCGGTTTTTGTGACGGGAGTGGTGGGGCGGCCGCAGCCACAGAATCAGCACGTTGCTGGGCAAAAACAAGGGTATTACTTACTAGACATAAAATAGTCAGTGTTTTTCTCATATCAAGTGGTGTAAAAGACTTGAAAGAAAGACCAGGAAAGACGACGTATACGCACGTCTGTTATTTCCGGTCTTTACCCCATTTCTTTGTACTAAAAAAACTATAGGACTCAAAAGTAGGCCGTTCGGTTCCTGGTGACGTTAAAATAGGATTTAATACAGCTTAAGATAAGATTAAAATGGCGTTACCGAACCCATTCACAGGCTGGTTCACCCCCTAATGCCTCCAGCCACTCCTGACCGGGGTCGATGGGTGCACCGTCGGGCGCAGGCAGTACAGATGCGGCCGGCACCTGAGTTGGATTTTGTTCATACTGCCGGATCAGATGCGTGATAAGCCCGTACGACGCGAGAGAGGATAAACCGCCGGGCTCAACCAGGGTTTTGATGCGCAACAGCGACCGGTGCGCCAGATCCCGGGTGGTTCCGTCGGCGTCTTTGTTGAGGGCCAGCGTAATCAGCTGTTCCGCCACTTTCAGCTCGGTCATTCGGCTAATTTCGCCAGCATAGGTTTTATCCAGCGGCTTTTTATAAACCGTTTTAATGAGCTGATCCAGCACATCATCCAGGCCAGGCTGGGCGGGATCAAACAGTTTTTGATGCACCAGCCGGGCGCAGCGTTCCGGGTTGAGCATCAGCCGCAACGTCATGCCAACGGCGGCTTCGGGTGGGCCGAGCGGGTCAAACGTCATGCCCGTCCGTCGTTTGAACACCTCCCGCGCATTCGGACTGTAGCGGAACGGTCGCGGGGGAATGGATTTTAACAGGAATGATGGAACGGTCAACGCCTGTGGGTTTAGGGTCGCCAGTAAAGCATCCAGCGCCCGGCGTTGTTCATCGGCCGGAACAACGGCCAAAACCGCCTGGCCATCACCCCGCAACGCGTTAGTATACGTTTGTCCGCCCAGTACTTTTGAAACCGCTTCGACCTGATACCGGTGAAAAAGATACATCGGAACAAAAACCTCTTCGAGCGTCGCCAGGGGCGTTCCGGCCGGGATTTTCTTTTCTGTAAAATGATCCAGGGCAATCCGCCGAACGATCATCGTACGCTTCAGTTCTTCGACGGCATTGTTACCGTTGTCCCAAAGGTGCGTCGCCGGATGGGCACTGCTTTCGGGCCGGGCATCCTGGTCGGTCAGAAAGCTCAGGCCTTTGGCGTGCATTTGCTGAACGATTTTATTCAGTTCCTGTTTTTCGTTGGTTCCCGACGGAAAATCCTGATAGCCCCAGATAATACTCCATTTATCGTAGTCGCCAATGCTTTTGGTATACGCATCGGACAGATCGATACCGGCTCCTTTCACTTTGGCCACCATCGTTGGGTAATCCATCACCGAAGCCCGGCCGAACGTCGGGCCGCCTTGCGTGCTCGCGATGTAATTATGCGGCAAACCCAGCGTGTGGCCCACTTCGTGGGCGGCCAGTTGCCGCAGCCGATCGAGCGACATCTGCATCATTTCGGCGACGTGTGACGTATCGGTATCAAAATTTCCAACCAGCCCCTGCGCAATCAGGTAATCCTGCCGAACCCGCAACGAACCCAGGGTCACTTTTCCTTTGATAATTTCGCCCGTCCGGGGATCGATGATGCTCGCTCCATACGACCAGCCGCGTGTGGAACGGTGGACCCACTGAACCAGATTGTAGCGAACATCCATCGGGTCGGCATCGGCGGGCAGCAGTTTTACCTGAAACGCATTTTTATACCCGGCGGCTTCAAACGCCTGATTCCACCAGGCGGTTCCTTCCATCAAGGCCGAACGGATCGGTTCGGGCGTACCCGGATCGAGGTAATACACAATGGGCTTAACAGCCTCACTGACAGCGGCCTTTGGGTCCTTCTTTTCCAGTCGGTGCCGCGAAATATACCGCTTGATGATCGGCTGGCTGACGGGCGTTGCGTAATCAAAATACTCGATGCCACCGTAGCCAATGCGCGGATCGAACTCGCGGGCTTTGTAACCCGGCTCCGGCAATTGTACGAAGGAATGGTGCTGCCGCATCGTCAAGGCGGTCGGCGTCGGCACAACCGAACGCAGGTAAGCCCCGGGACTGTCGCCGGTTAGCGTGATGGTTACTTCAAACTCGGTATTTTGCGGAAACGATTTAGAGTGCGGCAGATACAGGGCGCAGCGGCTGGGATCGAGCCGGAACGTACCCTGGCGGGTCTGGCTGATGGCGGGCACGGCACCAACCGCATCCAGCATCAAAAACGGGGTCAGATCGACCAGAACCCGGTTTCCTTCTTCGGCCACGACATCAAACCCCCAATGCACGGATTGGGCAAACGACTCCTCAACCGCCCGGCGTTCGAGTGGATCGCTGCTGATGGCCCGGTATTGGTAATTGGGCTCGACCATCAACACTTTCGGCCCGGTGCGCTGAAATTTGACGATGTGTTCCTGACCCAACCGCCCGCGGTCGAGGCCAATGTCGTTGGAGCCGATGCCCGACGCCAAGGTCGGATAATACAGAAGTTCGGTATCGAATTTGTCAATTTCGAGCCAGATTTTTCCTTTTTTCGCATCCCAGTAAAAGGTTAAAAAACCGGGCTGCTTTTCCATACCCGCTGTGTAGGCGGCAATGGTGGGCGGATTACCGGACGTCGCATTCTGGGCAATTGTCGAAAAAGGAAGCAGAAAAGTTAAGGCAAGAAGTAGTTTGTTCATAAAGTGCAGGTTCGTATTCTTGCACTAAATATAGAAAAGGGATGGCTCTGAACCCAGAACCACCCCCATTTTTACCCTATTATTCAAGACAGGCCGCTTTTATAAAGTTTTTTACTTCAGTTCGAACGTCACTTTCACCTGCGCCGGAATCCGGATCGTTTGCGGAATGTCGAGTAAGTTGCCGCCATAACCGACGCGGACCGATTGGAGATCCATTTCACCCCCAAATCTTCGTTGCAACACCGGGTCGGTTTCTTCCGTATCCCGAACGCTCAAGACCGCGCCCAAAGTTCGTCCGGCGGCTTTTGCCATCACAACGGCTTTCGCACGGGCCACTTCAACGGCCTTCTCCAGCACACTGTTTTTACTTTCTTCCTGTTTGGTCGAACGATAGGTCGCCTGGAACCCGTTAAAACCGGCACTGATCAATGCCAGTTGTAAATCCGGGTAGCGTTCCGGTTTTTTTAGCTCAAAAATGATTTGTTGCAGCGTAACGATTTCCTGCTTCCGTTCGCCCGACGGATAACTGTTATTTTCGTTTTTATGAACCTGCAGCAACGTGTACCGGATGTCTTTTTCCTCAATCTGATACTCTTTCAATAACTTCACTAACCGCTTTTCCGCTGCCTGGTGCGCCGTATACGCTTTGCGGGCATCGGTTGGGTCCGAATATTGCAAGGTTACGTTTACACGAATCTGATCGGCGGGCAATTCGAGTTCGGCATCACCGAGCACCACAATCCGGTTGACGGGCAGATCCGGCGTCTGGGCCATTGCCGATGAAAGACTCCATACACTCCATACAATAAAACTAAGTTTCCGCATGATTATAAAAGATTACGTGTTACTAACCGTTTCTGAATAAGTGATCTTTTCGTTACTTTTGAAATACGCTCAGCGTTCCAAGCCGTAAACGTACTTTACGATTCTCTGAATCAACCTCTCAATGCGCAACTTATTGCTGCTGACACTACTTGGCCTGCTTGGACTCCACGGATGCGAAGTACCGTCCGGTAAGCCTGAAGATCCCACCGCGCCGGTAACGACACTGTATACGATCAAAGCCGGTAACAACTACGCCGATCACAATGATCTGTCTTTTACCGCCAAAACGACTTTATCCTTCCGTGTCACGTTTGATAGTTCGGCCGTATACACCAACAAAACGACTGAAAATC
This sequence comes from Larkinella knui, assembly GCF_003858645.1. Taxonomy (GTDB): domain Bacteria; phylum Bacteroidota; class Bacteroidia; order Cytophagales; family Spirosomataceae; genus Larkinella; species Larkinella knui. The sequence continues at coordinate 980,622 of NZ_RQJP01000003.1, forward strand.
AATACGATATCAACAAACTCTACGGTTTTTCCGACTGTGGTTCTCAACACAACACCGCCAGCGCCCGGTTTGGCTGGAACTGGCGGGATAAAGCCCTCCGAATTTATGCCTACTGCTACCGCAATGGCGAGCGCATTTCGGAAGAACTCGGCACCGTCGAATTAAACAAGCCCACTGATTATCAACTCAGTATCGTTGGCGGCAACTACATTTTCACCTTTAAGGGAAAAGAAACCACGATTGCCCGCGGCTGCACAACCGTGCAAAGTAATCAACGCTACCGACTTTATCCGTATTTCGGTGGCGACGAAGTGGCTCCCCACGACATCACGATTTCGATTACCGAAATTAATTAGTCCACTCCCAACCCCGGTATTTGCAGCAACCGGTTCGGATTTGGGCAGATCGCCAGATACCGTTCCCGATCCGTCAGCGTACAGACACCCGGAAAGTCTCCGGTATGACCCCCTAAATCGGTCATCAGTTGGAAATGCAAATGCGGAGGCCAGTCGCCATTCTCGGGATAAGGGCCGATTTCAGCGATCTTCTCACCCGCTTTGTACGGTTTGCCCTTTCTTAAACCCGTCAGCGACGGGCGACTCAGATGACCGTAGAGCGTGAAGAGCGGTTTTCCGTCCAGCGTATGTTCGAGAATAATCGTCGGGCCGTAATCGCCGAAGTGGTGGTTGTCCTGAAAACTGTGAACGACGCCGTCGAGCGGGGCAAAAACCGGCGTTCCGGCTTCGGTCCAGAGGTCGATTCCCAGGTGAATACAGCGGGGCTCCCCGACCTGATTAAAATGCGGACTGCGCCGGTAAATGACGCGGGGTTCGTTATACCCTCCCACACCCACCACGGCCCCGTGCTGGCGAATTTTACCAAAAACGTAGTCGGTAAAGACGGCGGTATCCGTGAGGTCGATCCCGTCGAGTTCGGCGTTGCGGGCCGTAAAGTCCAGAATCAGGTACGGATTGTGTTGAAAATCAATTGGCAGAATCATGGTGCAAATTTGGGCCGTTTCGTTAATAACCTATCAATTTTTGGGAGATTCCGGTGTATCATCTATATTTAATGTCCCGATAACCGGAAAATACCGGATTTTCGTTCTCATTTAAACTCATCAACGCAACCCGTAGAATGCAAGCAACCGTATCATCACCACCAGCCGCTTCGGCCAAACATCCCCCCGGATTGTATGTCCTGTTTTTTACCGAAATGTGGGAGCGGTTTAGCTACTACGGCATGCGCGCCATTCTGCTGCTTTTCCTGATCGACAACATTCGGGGTGGTATGGGCCTCAGCGAAATGGAAGGGGCGGCTATTTACGGATTGTATACGGCTTCGGGTTATCTGCTGTCACTGCCCGGCGGCTGGATTGCCGACAACATTTTGGGGCAACGAAAATCCATCTGGTACGGCGGTTTCGTCATCATGTTTGGCCACATCCTTCTGGCCATTCCGGGCGGTAGCGCCCTGTTTTTCGTGGGTCTCATAACGGTGGCCATCGGAACGGGCTTGCTGAAGCCCAACATCAGTTCCATCGTTGGCGAACTGTATCCCGAAGGGGGCGCCCGGCGCGATGCGGCTTTTTCAATTTTCTACATGGGCATCAACATGGGCTCGTTTCTGGGCATCACCATCGTAGGTTATCTGGGTCAGAAAATAGGCTGGCATTACGGTTTTGGAGCCGCTGCCGTCGGCATGCTTTTCGGTCTGGTTGTGTTCCGGATTTTCGGACAGAAATACCTCAGTGACTACGGAAATGTTCCCGCCAAAGCCGAAGCAACCACGGACAATACCAACCAGAACCGCAGCCTGTTTTTTGTGGCGGGTCTGGCCGCGGTTCTGGCCATTCTGCAAGTGACGGGCGTTCTGGACCTGACCACGGCGCAGGGCCTGGCCAAAGGAGCCGGGGTGATCATTACGCTCACCTCCGTCGGTTATTTTCTGTTCATTCTGCTGGCGGGCGGTCTAACCCTCGTCGAAAAGAAGCGGGTTGGTGTTCTGTTCGTTTTTTTCCTGGGTTCCGCCGTCTTCTGGGCCGGTTTTGAACAACAGGGTTCGTCGCTCCAGATTTTTTCGGATCGGTACACGGACCTCAATTTCTTTGGCTGGCAGATGCCGTCGAGTTGGTTCCAGAATTTCAATCCGGCTTTTATTCTGATTTTTTCTCCTATTCTGGCGGCTCTCTGGATTTATTTGGGAAACCGCAACCGAAATCCGGCGCCCCACCTCAAGTTTGCCGTGGCCTTATTTCTGTTGGGACTGGGGTATCTAGTGATGGTGGTAGCGTCAAAAATTGCGCTGACCGGCCAGCTCACCTCACCCATCTTCCTGACATTCACCTATTTATTCCATACACTGGGCGAGCTTTGCCTGAGTCCGGTCGGACTGAGTTCATTCACCAAACTGGCTCCCAAACGCTACCTGAGCCAACTGATGGGAATCTGGTTTGTCGGTACGTCGCTGGGCAATTTGATTGCCGGTTTGTTTGCGGGCGGTTTCGACGAAAGCAATGTCCAGCAAATGCCCCAACTCTTCATGAGTGTGGTCTACTTCAGCTTTGGCTTCGCCCTGCTGATCCTCATCTTCTCCCGCCCCCTAAAGAGATGGCTCGGCGGTATTCAATGAAGAGTTAGGAGTTAAGAGTCATGTGCGTCAGCCAACTCTTAACTCCTAACTTATCCCCCCGCTTTCTTTCCTTTATATCCTTTCCCCGTTAGCCAGGCCAGGACTTTGTCGCGGTGATCGCCCTGAATCAGGATTTCACCCTCTTTGGCGGAACCGCCGGAGCCGCATACGGTTTTTAGCTGTTTGGCCAGTTCGGTCAGATCGGCATCGGTGCCGATGAAATCCCGGACGGCCGTCACTACTTTTCCGCCCCCTTTGCGGTCGAGCCAGATTTTGAGATTCTGCTGCTCCGGTTTCAGTGTTTTGGCTTCAGAAGTGCCCGATTGATAAGCAAAGTTCGGGTCGGTTGAATACACGATTCCGAAGCGGGATTTATCGGTATTGGTTTTCTTACTCATTGTTTTTAGCAAATTTTCGGCGTTACTACCGATGACACAACTGGGTAGAGATCATTCGTACCCATCGTCAAGTTGTCAAACCAGACTACATTTAGACAGGCTGGGCCGCCAATCCGGTCGGTTTCCAAAATACCCGGACATTACTCACATCCACCTTTCGCCGAGCCTGAGCAAGATCGTAGTTTTCCTGTACAGTAAGCCAAAACTCCGGCGTGGTATTCGCAAAAGCCGTAGCCAAACGGATGGCCATTTCGGGCGTGACGCTTTGTTTACCGTTAATAATCGCCGAAAGCGTTTTTCGAGTCGTGCCTAAGCCGTCGGCAACTTCCTGAACAGTCAGTTTTTGGCCAGTTTCCTCACGCAACCCTTCAATGGTTTCGCGAATCAGGTCGCCCGGATGGGCCGGATCAAAGAGTGCCATCAATCTTATTTTCTAATTAGTGATAATCTATATAATCCACGTCATGGACATTTTCCCCGTCAAAGCGGAAAATAATTCGGTAATTTCCAGAAACCTTCACCGAATAAAACCCCTGCAAATCACCAGAAAGGGCGTGAAATTTATACCCTGGTTGATCCATCGCCTGCGCATTTACCGCAGCATCAAGCCGGGTTAGAATTGTTTTAATTTTCTGAACGTGTAGCTGATGAAGTTTCGAACGGTCGCCCTTCAAAGCATACAATTCAAGCCCTTTGTGTCGGTAACTGACAATCATAACGCAATAGTAACGTGAAACGTGCCAAGTTGCAAACCTAACTTAAAACGTTTCAGGTACTGGGTAACACCATCTCTACTCCTGGTTGGAAAACTACGGGTCTTTTACCGAATCACGAGCAAACTCGACGGCACCACCTGCACCGTCACAGTGTCGGTGGTCAACATCACCGGTTCTCCATCGACGTGAATGAGCAGCGGACCCTCCCCTTTCACCACAACCGTCCGGGTCGGCCGCACCGTCAGGTACGTTGACTGATCGAGCGTTTTGTTAAACAACCGCCACGCCAGCATACCGACGGCACTGGGCGGAAACGGTTTCAACTGGCAGACGTCCAGCAAACCATCGGCGACATTGGATTGGGGGGAAATCCAGGCATTATTACCAAACTGCCCGGCATTGGCGATGGTGAGCGAAAACAAGCGATGCGGTTTTTGATCAATTTCGTAGGTAGCCGGCTGGTAGTTCCAGAACGCCCGGTAGGCCGTTCGAATATACGTGGGCAGGCCCCGCACCGGTTGTTGGGCAAACTCCCCGGCCACATACGCGTCGAAGCCAATGCCGGTGGTGCAAAAAAAGGCGCGTTCGTTGATGCGTCCGCTGTCAATCACCACCGGTCGGCCGTGTATGGCGCGTTCAATGGCTTTTTTCGGATTCAGTGGCAGGCTCAGATGCCGTGCCAGCCCGTTGCCCGAACCAACCGGGACAATTCCCAGGGCCGTTTGCGTATTCAGCAGTGCCTGGGCGGTTTCGTTCACGGTGCCATCGCCCCCAATGATCACCAGCCGGCGGATTCCCTGCCGAACGGCGGCCGCTGCCAGTTCCGTAGCGTGGCCGGGATGTGTGGTAAATACCGCTTCGGGCGTAAAACCGGCATCGGGCGCTTTTGTAAGCAGAAAATCAACCCACTTTTGCTTATCCTGAACCGACGCCGTGCCCGATAGCGGGTTGACAATGGCCAGCAAAGTTGTCTGCGCCACGATCAGGAAAAGAAAATGAACAGAATCAGAATGAACACCAGAATGAAAACATAATACCAGCCATCCGAAAAGATGTAGGGCTTATAGTCTTGGTAAAATTTGCGGATTTTATTCATTAGTATTGGGAAATTATACGCCATCAAAGTACGGGATAAAATGAAAAAACTAGTCGTCTTCGTTCTTTTTTTGTTCGTCATCACTGGTTCTCAGGCCCAAACGCCCGCCGACCGAAAAGCCATCCTGGCGATTCTGGACCGCCAAACCGCCGACTGGAATGCCGGAAATACCGCTGCCTTTATGAACGGCTACTGGAAATCCGACTCGCTGACGTTTATCGGTAAGGTGGGCATTACGTACGGGTATGACGCTACGCTGAGCAACTACAAGCGCCGGTATCCCGACCAGGCATCGATGGGAACCTTGAAGTTCACGATTCTTAAACTGGAGTTCCAAGCCCGGAATGTAGCGTATGTGATCGGGAAATTTCAGCTGACACGCCCCAAAGTCGGCGATGCGGAAGGGTATTTTAGTTTACTTTGGCGAAAAATTAACGGCCAGTGGGTGATCGTCAGCGACCATTCCAGCTAATCGCTTTTTTATCTTCTATGACCACTTTCGAATTAAACGCCGTTCACCGGCATACTTTCCGGTTTTCGCAAGCCGACGTCGAAGCATTTGCGCGCGTTACCGGCGACGACAATCCGTTGCACCTCGATGCTGCGTTTGCCAGCCAGACGGCCTTCAAACGGCCCATTATTCACGGCATGCTGGGCGCCAGCGTCATTACCAAAGTGCTGGGAACGCAGTTTCCCGGACACGGCTCGGTCTACCTGAAGCAAACCCTGGAATTTCTGCGTCCGATGTTTGTCGATACAGACTACGAAGCCGTCTTTACGGTCATTTCTACCAATCCCGAAAAAAACACGTTCGAAGTTTCAGTCGAAATCAAAGACGTCCAGACCGGAAAAGTAACGACGCGCGGCATAGCGACGTTGCTGTATAAAAAAGGGTAAGCATCCGACAAGTTATCAATCCGTTGCCCCATTAACCAAACAAGCCCGACGATACCGCCGGGCTTGTTTGATGTAGCGTACCTGTTGCCTACTCTTTCGCATTTTTCTGACCTTGAACTTCAGCGCGAATATTCTGTGCCAATGTCTTCAGATCCTGCATGCCTTTGCGTACACGGGTACCGGCTGCCTGATTGCCTTTTTCGTAGAATTTCTCGAAATCGCCTTCCAGAGACATGACCAGATTTTTTATTTCATCGAAGCGTGCCATAACGGATTGTATGGGGTTTAAGTTGTGAAAAATGCCCTAAAACGCTCAAAAACCGCGTTTTTGACGAAATATACGCATTCTATGATTCAGCGCAAGAAAACCGTAAAAAAAATCGTTGGAAAAGTCCAAATAAAGCTAGTTTCCTTACTAAACGGTCACTCGGCAATGGTTTTTGCGACGTCTGAGGGCACTAGAGCCGTATCAATCACCACCTGATGGGCATTTTCACGATAAAATCCCCGATTCAATTTTTCGGACACTTCACTGAAGGCTTTCAGGGTATAGTCGACGTCTTCGAGCGAATGGGCGGCCGTTGGAATGATCCGTAGCATGATGACGCCCTTCGGAACCACCGGATACACCACAATGGAGCAGAAGATACCCATGTTTTCGCGCAGATCACGAACCAGCACGCCAGCTTCCTGAACACCGCCTACGTTTTGTAAAAACACCGGGGTCACGGGCGAAGTCGTATCGCCAATGTTGAGGCCACGAGCCCGCAGACCTTCCTGCATCGCCCGGACATTCTGCCACAGTTTTTCGCGCAATTCCGGGTGGTTTTTAATGAGCTCAAGCCGCTTCATGGCCCCCACAACGTAGGGCATCGGCAGGGCCTTTGCATACGTTTGTGAACGCATGTTGTACTTTAAGTACATAATAATGTCGTGATCACCGGCAATGAACGCGCCAATGGCCGCCATCGACTTGGCGAAGGTGGAGAAATACAGGTCAATACCGTCCTGACATCCCTGCAACTCGCCGACACCGGCCCCCGTTGCGCCCATGGTTCCAAAACCGTGCGCATCGTCGACCAGCAATTTAAAATCATATTTTTCTTTCAGGGCCACGATGTCTTTCAGATTGCCGACTTTGCCCGACATACCGAATACGCCTTCCGTGATGACCAGGATTCCGCCCCCTTTTTCAGCGGCTTTTTTGGTGGCGCGCTGTAAATTTTTCTCCAGGCTATCGATGTCATTGTGGTTGAATTTATAGTATTCGCCCATCTTGGCTTTGTGCAAACGAATCCCGTCGATCAGACACGCATGACATTCGGCGTCGTAGACAATCACATCGCGATAATCGACAACGGCTTCGATGGCCGACATCACGCCCTGATAGCCATAATTGAGCAAAAACGAATCCTCTTTGCCAACAAACTCCGCCAATTGTTTCTCCAGTTCTTCGTGCAGATCCGAATTACCCGACATCATCCGGGCGCCCATTGGATAGGCCAGACCCCAGTCTTTAGCCGCCTGGGCATCCACTTCCCGCACGTCCGGATGATTGGCGAGGCCCAGGTAATTATTCAAACTCCAATTGAGCATCTTCCTCCCCCGAAACATCATGTGCGGCCCTAACTCGCCTTCCAGCTTGGGAAATGCAAAATAATGGTGCGCGTTAAACTCCCGCGATGACGAACCGATGGGTCCGAGGTTGGTGCGTAATTTCTCAAATAAATCCACTTTATTGCGCTATTTACCGGTTTATAATGAGTTTGTTAACCACATAAGTACAAAAGTAAATTAAAATCTGTCAACCACAAAGAAGGGGTTGGTTTTAGAAATAAACGCCGAAAATTAGGAGCGGGCAGCGAGAAGTATATTTTTGTAAACCCATTCTTTTTCGGTCCAGAGCCGTTTTCAGACCATCTTTTGCCGAAAAAGGAATGATCAACGATTGACATTCAATGACTAAAATTCAGAAACTTCTCGTTGCCAACCGGGGTGAAATTGCCCTGCGGATCATGCGGACGGCCCGCGAAATGGGTATTCGTACCGTGGCTATTTTCAGTGAGGCCGACCGCCAGTCGCTCCATGTCCGGTATGCCGACGAGGCCGTCTGCGTGGGTCCCGCTCCTTCGTCAGAATCGTACCTTCGGGCCGATGTCATCATCGACGTTTGTCGACAAACCGGTGCCGACGCCATTCATCCGGGCTACGGTTTTTTGTCGGAGAACGCCGGTTTTGCGCGGGCCGTCCGGAATGCCGGGCTGATCTTCGTCGGGCCGTCGCCGGAATCCATTGAAGTCATGGGTAGCAAACTGGCGGCCAAAGCCGCGGTGGCATCCTACAACATCCCGATGGTTCCCGGCACACCCGAAGCCATAACCGATCGCGACGACGCCAAGAAAACCGCAGCCCGGATCGGCTACCCGATTCTGATCAAGGCCAGTGCGGGGGGCGGTGGCAAAGGCATGCGGATTGTGGAACAGGAAGCGGATTTTGACGAAGGCATGAACCGGGCCGTCAGCGAGGCTACGTCGGCGTTCGGCGACGGGTCGGTTTTTATCGAGAAATATGTCACCTCGCCCCGGCACGTTGAGATTCAGGTACTGGGCGATCAGCACGGCAACATCATCCACCTGTTCGAGCGCGAATGTTCCGTGCAGCGCCGGCATCAGAAAGTGGTGGAAGAAGCTCCGTCGTCGGTCCTTACGCCCGAAATCCGGGCCGAAATGGGCCGTTGCGCGGTGGAAGTGGCGCGGGCCTGTGGCTATTACGGAGCCGGAACGGTGGAATTTATCGTCGATGATCAGCTGAATTTCTATTTTCTGGAAATGAACACCCGGCTTCAGGTCGAGCATCCGGTGACGGAACAGATCACGGGCATCGATCTGGTGAAACAGATGATTTTCATTGCCGAAGGAAAACCGCTGGCGATTAAGCAGGAAGATCTGGAAATTAACGGTCACGCCATCGAAATCCGGGTGTATGCCGAAGATCCGGCCAATAACTTTCTGCCCGACGTCGGAACGCTGGAAACCTACGTACGGCCCCAGGGCAATGGCATTCGGGTAGACGACGGTTTTGAGCAGGGCATGGCCATTCCGATTTATTACGATCCGATGATTGCCAAATTGGTGACCACCGGAGCCACACGGGCCGAAGCCATTGAAAAAATGATCCGCGCCATCGACGAATACCGCATCACGGGCGTTCAAACGACGCTGCCCTTCTGCCGGTTTGTGATGCAGCACGACGCGTTCCGGTCGGGGCAGTTCGACACCCATTTTGTCAATCGGTATTTTACCCCCGATAAACTGCTCCCCGCAACCCATGCGGAAGAAACCCAGTTGGCGGGCGTTCTGGCGGCCTGGTTATTCCAGACCAGCAAGCCGAAGTCCGGGCCGGGTGCCGTTGTCGTTGATCAGCAACGCAGCAAGTGGCGGGAAAGGCGGTTGGGTTAACGCAATACGACCAAACGATGCTCAAAAGCTGGACGTTTTACCTCGAACTCGCAGCCCGTTATTACGTTTTCCTGATACTCAATGTATATGGATGGGGAAAGATTTTGGGCGGGCAGTTTTTCAGACCCGGTCATTTTCCCGCCGAAGCCGCCCGCCTGCCGTTAGCCGAAGCAAGCGGTTTTAATTTGGCCTGGGCCTTTTTCGGTCATTCGCCTTTTTACATCTGGTTTATCGGCCTTTCCCAGATCGTCGGGGCGTGGTTGTTGCTAAGCCCGAAAACGAAATTGCCGGGAGTCGCCATTCTGATTCCCATCCTGTTGAACATTGTGGTGGTCGATATCACGTTTCAAATTTCATTTGGGGCGATGGCGGTGGCGGCCACCTGTCTGGCGCTGCTGCTGCTGGTGTTGTTTTTAAATCTGCCAACCCTGAAAGCCATTTTCGCTATTCTTTGGCAACCAGCGGTATCCGAAAAGCCGGTATTGAAAGCGCGAATGAAAACCATGGCCATCATTTTCGGCTTTCTTGCTGTGATTTTCGGGTTCCAGAGCCTCGTCATCTGGCTGGCCAATCTGTAAACCGCTCGACGCAGGATGCGTACAGAATTAAAAAACCACGATAATCGGCGGACAGGAATCGAAGTAATTAACAGGGTTGTGTAACTTAGCGCAGAAAACAAATTCCTTTTCCTAAATACCCCTATGAAAAACCTAGTAGTATTTTGTTGTGCAATGCTCGTTCTGGGTGCTTGCTCAAAATCGTCAACGACCGCTTCCAAGTCGGCGTCATCGCCAAAAGCAGAAAAAGGCTGGATCAGCCTTTTCGACGGCAAATCGTTCGATGGCTGGAAAGTTGGCAAGAACGCCGAGTCCTTCAAAATCGAAGATGGAGCCATTGCGGTCAATGGTCCGGTTGGGCACCTTTTCTACGTAGGACCGGTGAAAGACCACAACTTCAAAAATTTCCAGTTCAAGGCCAAAGTGATGACGCTGCCCGGCTCCAACTCCGGCATGTATTTCCATACGCAGTATCAGGAAGAAAGCTGGCCCAGAAAAGGGTTTGAGGTTCAGGTGAACAATTCGCACACCGACTGGCGACGGACGGCGAGCCTCTACGCCATTCAGGATGTGAAAGAAACCTACGTCAAAGACAATGAATGGTATACCGAAGAAATCATGGTTCAGGGTAAAAAAGTGACCATCAAAATCAATGACAAAGTCGTGAACGAATACACCGAACCCGACAACGTGGAACGTCCGAAAGACATGGCCGAACGCAAAATCAGCAGCGGGACGTTCGCGCTGCAGGCCCATGATCCGAAAAGCAAAGTCTATTTCAAAGACATCATGGTGAAAGTGTTGCCCGACTGAAAATGAATGAAGAGTTAAAAGTTAAGAATTAAAAATTAAAAGTACGGTCTGTACGCGTCGGCCTGCTTTTTAACTTTTAATTCTTAACTCATACCTCTTCCTTTTTCCTTGCGTCTTCAAAACATCTTCTTCGGTTCCGGGTTTCTTAAGTATCATTAAACGAGAAACACCATGAACCATTTTGAAACCCTGACGGAAGCGATGGAAAGCCTGCGCGAACGCGGCTATACGCACGAATTCACCCCAAAACGGGATTATCTGGAAGAAAGTGGTACGGGCTTAAAATTAAAAAGCGAAGAAATTACGGTCGATGAGTTTCACCGTTTTGAGGGCACCTCTGACCCCGGCGATGAGATGACGCTGTACGCCATTTCAACAACGAATGGCATGAAAGGCGTGTTTGTATCGGCACAAGGCACTTATTCGAATGAAGTGACTCCCGAATTAATGCAAAAATTTTCAATTGCCGAGCGGCCGGAAACCAATCTGGAAGGGTCCGTAAAGCCCATTCATGCGCTTGGATTGGAAGCAAATGAGCAGTAAGTAGTAAGCCGTTTATACGATATACTTGCAATCGGCCTCCCGCGCAACGTATATTTGCTGACAACCCGTACGCAATTGCCTTGTTTTTTCCCGAAAATACCGGCTGAATGCAATCGGCTCATTGTCAACTGCTAACTGTTTTTTGCTAATTTTGCGCTCTTTTGAGAGAGCTGCTCTTTTCTTGACCGTATGAAGCTGTCTGAATTTAGGTTTGACTTACCCCAAAGTCTTGTTGCCTTGTATCCGCCCGAACGTGGGGAAGCGCGGCTGATGGTTGTGGATCGTAAAACAAAAACCATCGAACACAAACAATTCTCCGACATCCTGTCCTATTTTGATGACGGAGACGTGATGGTTATCAACAACACCAAGGTGTTCCCCGCACGGCTTTATGGTAATAAAGAAAAAACCGGTGCTAAAATTGAAGTTTTCCTGCTGCGCGAACTCAACCGTGAAATGCGGCTGTGGGATGTGCTAGTCGATCCGGCCCGGAAAATTCGGGTGGGAAATAAATTGTATTTTGGTGACAGTGACCTGGTTGCGGAAGTGATCGATAACACCACGTCCCGTGGCCGAACCATCCGGTTTTTATTTGAAGGGTCGCACGAAGAGTTTATGAAAGCGATCGATGAACTGGGCGAAACGCCTTTGCCCCGCGAAATCAAGCGCAAAACGGAAGACTCCGACCGCGACCGCTACCAAACCATCTTTGCCCAGCACGTTGGGGCCGTTGCCGCTCCGACGGCCGGTATGCACTTCACGAAAACCATCATGAAGCGGATGGAAATCAAGGGAATCCATTTTGCCCCCATCACCCTGCACGTGGGGCTGGGCACCTTCCGGACCGTTGATGTTGAAGACCTGACCAAACACAAGACCGACTCGGAAAATTATTCAATTACGGACTCCGCAGCCAATATTGTCAATCAGGCGCTGGACAAAAACAAGCGTGTTTGCGCCGTTGGAACCACTTCGCTGAAAGCCATTGAGTCGTCCGTATCGGCCAATGGTCGGCTGAAATCCGTTGAAGGCTGGACCGACCGGTTTATTTTTCCACCCTACGATTTCAAAATCGCCAACGCGCTGTTGACCAATTTCCACCTGCCGGAATCCATTCTGATCATGATGACCAGCGCATTTGGTGGGTATGACCTCATTAAACAAGCCTACGATATTGCCATTCAGGAGAAGTACAAATTCTTCAGCTATGGCGATGCGATGCTGATTCTTTGATAGACAAAAGACGTGAGACAAGAGAAGAAAGACTTCAGGAAACGGTCTTTCTTCTCTTGTCTTTTTTCTTTATTCTTATCCCATGACAAACCGTTACGCCATCATTGTTGCCGGAGGAAGTGGCAGTCGGATGGGAATCACGTCGCCGAAGCAGTTTCTGCCCATTGGCGGTTTGCCCATTCTTATGCACACCATCCGGCGATTTTGCTCGTCCGATCCTGATTTACAGGTTAGTGTTGTTTTACCGAACGAACAGTTCCCGGTTTGGAAAGCGCTTTGTCACCAGTATAATTTTACGGAATCAATCGAGGTTATAGCGGGTGGCCAGACGCGGTTTCAGTCGGTTCGGAATGGGCTGGCGCACATTGCGACGAACGACGGTTTGGTGGCGGTTCACGATGGCGTCCGCCCGTTTGTTACAACCGACCTGATTCAGGCCAGTTTTGAAACCGCCAGCCGAACGGGAAGCGCCGTGGCCTGTGTGCCACTAAAAGATTCGGTTCGACTTCTGGCACCGGACGGAAGCAGTCAGGCGGTCGACCGGGCAAATTACCGCCTAATCCAAACGCCACAAACGTTTCAGCTCGCACTTTTCCGACGTGCCTTTCAGGCAGAGGAACAACCTTTTTTTACTGATTGCGCCAGCGTTGTCGACTACGCCGGATATCCCATTACGCTCATCGACGGTTCGTACGACAACATAAAGATCACGACACCGGAAGATTTAGCCATTGCCGAACAGAAATTACGATCCGTATTCTAATGCGTCGACTCCCGCCCGACCACTATATTACCGGTATTCGCTCCGGTGACCGGCTGGTGCTTAGCCGTGCGATCACCCTGGTGGAGAGCCAGTTAGAGAGCGATCAGGTGCTGGCATTACAGGTATTGGAACAGGTGTTGCCCCAAACGGGGCAATCGATCCGGGTCGGCATTACGGGTGTTCCGGGTGTGGGGAAAAGTACGTTTATCGAAGCCTTCGGCAAGCAGCTCACGACAATTGGAAAAAAAGTGGCGGTTTTGGCGATCGATCCAACCAGCCAGCGGTCGCATGGCAGTATTCTAGGCGACAAAATCCGCATGGAAACGCTGTCGATGGATCCAAGGGCCTACATCCGCCCGACGCCCTCGGGTGGTTCGCTGGGGGGCGTGGCCAACAAAACCCGGGAAACGATGCTCCTCTGCGAAGCGGCCGGATTTGATGTTATTTTGATCGAAACCGTTGGCGTGGGGCAGTCCGAAACGCTGGTGCATGGCATGGTCGATTTTTTTCTGCTGCTGATGCTGGCCGGTGCGGGTGACGAACTCCAGGGAATGAAACGCGGCATCATGGAACTGGCCGACGCCATTGCCATCACGAAAGCCGACGGCGACAATGCGGCTGCGGCCGAACGCGCCCGGCTGGAATACCAGAACGCCCTGCACCTTTTTCCCCCTTCACCAACCAACTGGACGCCCCCGGTTCTGACCTGTTCGGCCCTGCAAAACCGGGGAATTCCGGATCTCTGGCACGTGATTACGGACCATCAGAACCAGCTTGTCCAAAACGGCCACCGCGATCAAAACCGGCAGCAACAGAACCTCGACTGGTTACACACCACCATTCGCCAGCAGTTGGAAACCCGGTTTTATACGCAGCCGGGCCTGCCGGAACGACTGGCGGAAGTAGAAGCAGCCGTTCGGAAAGGAGAAATTCTGCCGCTACAGGGCGCCCGGCAGTTATTGAATTTTTGAGGAGTTCCGTTCCTGAATCCCGAAACATCGGAATCGCTTAAATGGGACTGGAACGCGACGCCCGCCCAGGCGCGAAATTTCCCAAAAATCGTCTTACCGGGGTCCCATGTAACCCCGGAGGGGTGCTCTGTCAATAGAAACAGGTCTGGTTAATCCGATTTTTTAAGCCCCGGCTGGGGCGTCCTAAAGGATGATCCGAAAATCAGGACGCCCCAGCCGGGGCTTAATGATAGTAAGCAGGCTCGTGTTTCTATTGACAGAGCACCCCTCCGGGGATACACGGGACTCCGTCAGAATAGACCGGAATAAGGAGTGTCAGGCGAACCGGAAAGGCTTATTTCTAAAAGGCTTACCTATGCATTCGATCGTCCGCCGAAGGTCAGTTTTAAGCCAAAATCTTTGCCTTTGGAAACGTCCGCGAGCGTAATCCGATGCCCGGCAGCGTTCCAGCTTTTTTCCACCGCATTTCCGTATTTTCGGGTAAAATACGCCGTCAATTCCTGCAAATGCGTATCGACCGACGCCCGGTTGTTCAAATAAATATCGACGTCGATCCGAATTACTTTTTTGTTTTTATCCAGAAAATACTGGATATCAGTCGATTCTAAATTTGGATAATCGATGGTATACCCAATGTGGGCGGCATCTTCTTCAAACGGTTCGCCGTTTTCGTTCTCTTTTACAACCGATACTGCATCGCCCAGATTGACACCCCGAAACAGGCCGTCTTCCGAACCAACCAGCTTTTCCAGCCAGTCACTCACGGCTACATCCGACTGCGAATCCGCCCGGTTTGGCAGGATCTCGGTGGTGTCGGCCGGGGTGGTTGCTTCCGACGCTTGTTGTTTACTCTGGCAGGCGTTTAAAAAAAGCGCTGTCGCCAACAGCGCACTGTACATAAACGTTTGTTTCATATAGTTCAGGTTGTTAGTCGGATTACGGTATTCCGTTTACGGTATTCGGTAGCTGACGCGTGCTGATACGAATAAGTTAGCTCCGATACCACACGAATACCGTAAACCAATTTATTCTTAAGACGAAAACCCGCGCGAACGGCCACCGCCGAAAAAACCGCTGCGACCGCCGGATGGACGGCTGATCCGCGAGCTGCTGACCGTGCTCCCGATCCGGCTCGCGCGTTCGTAGGTTTGCGGACTGCTGTACACGCCGGAGCTGTAGTTCCGTTCGTTGGCATAGCGCGGAGCGGTCGAACGGCCGAGCATATAGCCCAGGCTCCCCCACAGCAACACGTTGGATAACCCGCTATGGTGGTGGTAAGCCGACGGATTCTGAAAATACCGGCTGGTCGACGAATCGGACTGCACCAACCGGCGGGCGGCTTCGACACTCAGCGTATCGCGGTGACCGTCAGCGTAGTTGACGACGGCTCCGGCTTGTTTTGGATCGACCTGCACCTCGTCCGTAATTTTAAAGTTACCCGGACTGGTTTCGGTGATGAAGGTCCGAACGCCTTTTCCAAACTTTGCCGATGATTCGGCATTATCGGATTGCTCGTATTCCGAGTCATTCGAATTGCCACAACTCTGCAACATCGCCGTGCCGTTCAGCAACGCAATGCTCAGAGTGGTGCTGAGGGTGATGTCTTTCACCCGGCGTAAAATGCTATGTTTCCGAACTGGGGTCATGGTCTTGAAAAGCTATCGTAGAAACGAAACTACGGAGAAGGTCCGGTGGTTGCAAGAAGTTACCGGATGAGTGGAAAAAAAGGCGTTAAGAGGTTCGCGTTCTGAATTATGAACAGAACCCGGATGGTGGCGGGCCAAAATGCGACGAGATCCTGTAATTTTGGGAAATATGCCTGAACGGAACTCATTCATAGAAAATTCACTCACCCGGATAGCTGCACTTCAGTCGGAAAAAAACACCTTTTTCCCGCCGGGCCTCCTGCCGTCGTACCGAAAAAACCCGCTGCTGATGGGGTATAACCGCCCGGACACCAACGTGTTCTTTACGGCCCTTACGGTATTTACCCTGCAGCAGATCCGGCCACAACTGCCGCCGGTTTTGCAGGAAAAAATAGACGGTATTGCCCAAAAAGCGGTTCGTCAGTACCCTGATTTCCAGAACAAAGATGGGCTGAAAACGTACAATTTTTACAGAACGCCCAAAAGAGGCCAGCCTTCCGGCCATTTTCCGAACGGCCACCTTCTGCATCGAATCGACCATTTCCGGCTACCCGACGATGCCGACGATACGGCGATGATTTACCTGACCAGCGAGCCTTCCCGCGAAGACCTGCTCTGGCTCAAACAAAAACTCACGGAACACGCCAATCTGGCCACCCGGCAAGTGGAAGATACCTACGCCGACTACGTCAATTTGCGGGCCTATTCAACCTGGTTTGGCAAAAATATGCCCGTCGAGTTCGACGCCAGTGTGCTGTGTAATCTTCTGTTCTGTATTTATCAGTATGACTTGCCCCTGAACGAACACGATTACGATAGTCTGGAATTCATCCGTTCGGTGGTTGAAACGGGCCGGTATCGCCGGGAGCCCTTCCGCTGTTCGCATTCGTATCCGCGTGCCGCCCTGATTTTGTATCACGTGGCCGGTTTACTGGCGGCTTTTGATCCCGAACCGCTGGCGTCAATCCGGGTGCCGTTGATTCGGGATGCTTACGCGATGCTAAAAGCCGGTTTGCCAATTATGGATCAGGTGATTGTTTCTACGTCCCTGCTGCAACTGGGCGAAAAACCGCCCCGAATCGACGTGCTTTCAATTCCTGAAAAAGAAATCCGGACGTATTCCTTTTTTATTGCCGGGATGCTGACGGCGTCCCAAAACCCACTTCTCAACCGACTCGCACAATCCCGGCTGGTTCGGATGGACTGGACCTGTGAAGCCCATTCGCTGGCGTTGATTGTGGAATATCTGGTGTATTTGGGCGTTGAAGGAGGGAATGATGAAAAAAAAAGCCGGATTTCTCCGTAATTTCGAACTTTGTCATCTACATAAATAACCTGATTTAACCTGATACGGTATGAAAAAGTATGTGCGCTTGGTAACGAAGTTCCTCATGATTGGGTGTGTGGCAATTAGTGCCTGTCAGGGTCTTGAAGGACCGGAAGGGCCGCAGGGTCCACAAGGTGTGCCCGGAGCAACCGGGCCAAAAGGCGACAAGGGCGATACGGGGGCAAAAGGGGCGGATGGCAGTTCGAATGTCCAGCAGATCAATTATTCGGCGCGGGCGCACGAAGGAATGACCGATATGCTCCTGCCGCTGCCCCAGGCCATCAACCGCGACATTGTGGACCGGAGCGTGTTCTACGTCTACGTGAAACAATCCGTCAAGAAATCCAACAATGAAGAAGATTCCTTCTGGTTTTCCATACCGGGCGAAACCATCAAGGGCAACACGTATACGCACTTTGTTTTTCCCGGAAATGGTCAAACGCTGGCGGGGGTGTTCATCCGCCGGACGTCGGACTTCCAGACCGGAAGCGAATATTTCGAAGCCATTCGCGTGGTGGTGGTAACCGCCGACAAGCAGAGCAACGGCCGGAAAGCCGCTATCGACTATCGTAATTACGAGGAGGTTCGCAAGGCGTATGACTTGCCGGAGTGAAGGACTGGCTTATGGTATATGGTATTCGGTTTACCGTTTTCGGTGGCTGACGCATTCATTTTAGGCTTGCGTCAGCCACCGAAAACGGTAAACCGAATACCTTTTCAACCCAACTCCGCCAGCAAATCGTCGGGTAGCAGCGGCAGATAAGGGGTCAGCGGTTCGGTGGAGGTGAAAGCCGACAGCCGGAGCAGTTTACTGCCGGCGGCATCATACTGCAACTCGACATAAAACAGATCCAGAGCGTAGAGGAGATAGATATGGGTATCCTCGTAGCGATTGGCCAGCACCGAACCCCGGAACCAGAGTTGTTCCTGTTGGTGACCGTGCGAGAGTCTCAGAAAATCGTCAAGCTTCATCAGGTTGGATTGCACTTTGGGTTAAATATCTGTATTTTTCCCGCCTATACAAGTTTTTTTGCTAAAAAAACCTTTTCCTAAATCCCTTCCTATGGTATTCAAATTTCGTCACGTGGCGGCTATTGGTTTCATGCTGATGGCTTTGCAAACGTGGGCCGACGTCCGCTTGCCCAAGATTTTCGGCTCCCACATGGTGTTGCAGCGCCGGAAACCACTCCCGGTTTGGGGCTGGTCTGAGCCCAATGAGAAGATAACCGTTCAGTTCAATAATCAGACCAAAAGTACGAAAGCCGACCAATCCGGAAAGTGGCTTTTACGCCTGGATCCCGTCGAAGCCGGTGGCCCTTTTGCCCTCACCGTCACAGGCAAAAAAAATACGGTAACCTTCGATGATGTACTGGTGGGCGAAGTCTGGGTTTGCTCGGGGCAGTCGAACATGGAAATGGTGGTGAAATCGTCGGCCAATGCCGAGAAAGAAATTAAAGAAGGCAATTATCCGCTGATTCGCCATTTCAAAGTGCCGCACGACATGAGCCTGACTCCAAAAGAGGATGTTCTGACTGGAAGCTGGCAAGCCTGCACACCCGAAACCGTTGGCAATTTTACGGCAGTTGGCTACTTTTTTGCGCGTGAATTGCAGAAAGAACTGAATAATGTGCCGATTGGCCTGCTCAATTCGTCGTGGGGTGGCACGCAGTCGGAGTCGTGGACAAGCCGGGAAGCGATGGCGAGTTTCGACGAGTTTAAACCCGCGCTGGACGCCATGCCCAAGAATCTCGATGAGTTTGCCAGACAGCGGCTGGAGCAATTACAGGCCCAGATCACAAAATTGCAGGGGAGTTTACCCGCTGCCGCCGAGGTTCAACAGTGGTCGGGAATGGATTTCAATGATGCCAACTGGCCGACGCTGCGTTTGCCCGATTTATTCGACCGGAAAGCCATTCCCGGTTTCGACGGTGTGGTTTGGTTCCGACGGGAAGTTACGATTCCCAACGAGCTGGCCGGGAAAGAAATGACGCTGAGTCTGGGAACAATCGACGACGCCGATGAAACGTACGTCAACGGCATCAAGGTGGGAAATACCGGTCAGGCCGGACTCCTGCGAAATTACACCATTCCCGCCGGAACGCTAAAACCGGGTCGGAACGTCATCGCCGTGCGGGATGAAGACTACGGCGGAGGGGGCGGTTTTACGGCCAAGGAGGATCAATTCAAGCTTTCGGGCAGTGGCCGGGAGATTTCAGTAGTGGGCGACTGGAAATTCCGGATTGCCGATTTCAGCCGCAATGCCGTACTGGTTAACCCGAACATGACCGGTACCATTCTTTACAATGCCATGATTAACCCGCTGATTCCGTATGCCATCGAAGGTGTGATCTGGTATCAGGGCGAGACCAACGCGGGCCGGGCTTTTCAATACCGCAAAGCTTTTCCACTCATGATCACCGACTGGCGAACGCGCTGGGGCCAGGGCGATTTTCCCTTTCTGTTCGTGCAGTTAGCCAGCTTCAACGCCGGAAATGGGAACAGTGCCAACGGCAGTAACTGGGCCGAACTCCGCGAAGCCCAGACCATGACACTCGCTCTGCCCAATACCGGTATGGCCGTTACCTCCGATATTGGAGAAGCGAAGGACATTCACCCGAAAAACAAGCAGGATGTCGGCAAACGCCTGGCCATTAATGCGTTGAAGACCGTTTATGGTCAGAACCGGGAATATTCGGGACCGGTTTTCAAGTCGATGGAAGTAAACGGAAACAAAGCGATTCTGACGTTCGACCATCTGGGCGCAGGTCTGATGTCATCCGACAAATACGGCTACTTGAAGGGATTTGAAGTGGCGGGCGCTGACCAGAAATTTTACTGGGCCAAAGCCGAAATCCAGGGCGATAAAGTAGTGGTATATGCCAACGAAGTAGCCACGCCCGTTTCCGTGCATTATGGCTGGGCGGACGACAATGGCGAGGTCAATCTCTACAACAAAGAAGGGCTTCCGGCGGTGCCCTTCCGTACGGATACGTGGCCGGGCAAAACGGAAACCGCCCGCTTTAAGTAATGCGAAACGAGTGGGA
This sequence comes from Larkinella knui, assembly GCF_003858645.1. Classification (GTDB taxonomy): domain Bacteria; phylum Bacteroidota; class Bacteroidia; order Cytophagales; family Spirosomataceae; genus Larkinella; species Larkinella knui. The sequence continues at coordinate 1,000,715 of NZ_RQJP01000003.1, forward strand.
CTAAACAACCTCCTCACCGCTCAGTGGCCATCTTTGCCCCCGATGGATTGCTCAACCGCCAGTTGGGCAATTCGTCCCGGGTGATCACATCCTTATCGGTATAAACCGCTTTCAGTTGATCAACCGGCTGTTTTTTGATGTAATCGGCCCCGGTCCATACGGAAAACCACGACCACCAGGAACCGAACGCCCGCACCTTATCGGGGTGCGGCAGATTGCCGGTTTCCGATAAGGTAACCAGCTTTTTACCGTTAAAAAGAGCCTGTGCATTGGCCCAGTTGCCGCTTAAGGTGGCCGTCGGGTCGGCGTAGCTATCCAGTCCGACCACATCGACGCAGGCATCGCCCGGATACCAGTCCGGGTTGATCGAATCGGTGCCGGTATAGACCCAGATCAGGTTGTGAAGCTGGTGGTGATTGGTGAGCCGGTCATACAGCAACTTCCAAAGCTCTTTGAACGGCCCGGCGCCTTTAGCTCCCCACCAGAACCAGCCACCCGACGCTTCGTGCAGCGGTCGCCAGAGCACGGGGATATCGACGGCCTGAAATTTTTTGAGTTCCCCGGCAATCGTGTCAATGTCGCGGAGCAGTAGCTGGTATCTCTCGCTATTCCTGTCGGCCAGCGCCGTAGCCAGATCGAAGGTCGTGGCTTTCGTGTAAAAACCGCTCCACCAAAGTTTGTCGGGGGCTTGATCGATCAAATCAGTGGGCGCATTCCAGTGCCAGAGCAGGCTAACGATGCCGCGCCCCTCCCCTTTCCGGGCCCAGGCAATGCAGGCTTCGCTGGATCGCTGCGGAGTCGCGCCGTTCTGAACGCGGCTGGGTGAATAGTCGATCAGGTCAAATGCGCCGATGGCGGGTTCTTTACCGGTTTTTTCCAGAATATATTCCACCTCATCCTGCTGCCCCGAAAGCACTTTGCTGCCATATTGGTCGACCAGATACGCAAACAAGGCTCTGGTCGAAGCGGTTGCCTGTGGATCGGCCAGGGTTTTCGGCGGCTTTGCGGGCAACGCGACTGTCGTTGGTGTCAGCTGAAGGTAATCGATGCTGAAATAGCCCCAACCCCGAAAAATGGTGATGGTATTCTGTCCCGGCTGCAATTGAAAAATACCGGTTTTAGCCAGACCAAAACCGGTATTTTGCTTGAGCGTTCCGCTGGCCTTCTCGTCATTCACCTGAAAATCAACGCCTTTATCACCCGAAGGCGATGCGTATCCGATGGCTAACTCATACAGGCCCGCGGTGGCCTCAAACGTCAGTGTCAGTTTGTCGGTCGCATCATCGAACCCCGTGACGTAGCCGGTTCCGGAAAAACCGGCTGTTGATTTGGTAACTTCCACGCCGGACAGAATGCCGGTTTCCGCTTCGATCTGAACGGTTTTTGGACCGGGTTTGGCCGGATTCGCCGGTTTATCGGGTGTGCAACCCAGCAGGCTGATCAGAAAAATCCTGAATACCCGCTTACGAAGTCTGAACATTCCGAATTAGATTTTCCGTATGAAGAGGCTATGAAATTCTATACTATTTACTTAGTTAAGAGCAACTTACCCCGGAGGGGGTACCCTGTCAATAGGTAAAATTGCGTACGATACACAAGCCCCGGCGGGGCGTACTGATTAGAACACCCCGCCGGGGCTTAAGCGCTATGATGCAGCGGTTTTACTAGTAACAGTCAACCCCTCCGGGGTAAAACGATACACGGTTATTTGATCAGCATCAGGTCATCGAAATAGAACGTCTCGTCCTGTTTGTCGGGTCCCTGAATCCGGAAACCGACCTGCGTCAATTTCTTACCCGCCGACCAGAAATCCAGATCGGAAAGTTTGAGTTTGAAGTAATTCCAGACGCCAGCTTTCACATCGATCTTGTTTTTGTCAGCAAATTCGCCAAAACCGGCTTTGCTGGCATCGGTGGTCAGATACAGCGTGTAGTCGGCCGAAGCGCCTTTGATCCAGCCCGACACGTAGGTATAGTCCGCCGAGTAGGAAATCGCCGAGGTTGACCAGTTAGCAAAAGCGATCAGGTGCCAGTTTCCTTTCTGGAAGTTTTTCCCCACCGAAGCCGTGCCGGATTTGAACTCTTTCGTGGATATTGCCCCCGCATCACCCCATGAACCGTCCTGAAAACCAGCACCGTAGGTGTCGCCAAAGATCATATACGCCTTGTCGACGTTGACCAGTTCCTGGGTGGTTTTCAACAAACCCGTGCCGTTTACAATGTCCAGCGTAGCCCGGCTGGCCATCGTTGCCGGCATTTTAACGACCAGTTTCTTTTTCTCCTTGGAAACAATTGTGGCCGCATCCGGCGTACCGGTTAATTTCACCGACACCACATCGTCCAGATTATTGCCGGTAATGGTAATTTCCGAGCCCTTGGTAAAGTTATAATTGGAAAAGTCCGTAACCGTCGGATAGGCCAGCACGCGAAACGGCACCGAAACCGTCTTGCCTTCACTGTTGGTAAACGTGACGTTCTGAACCCCGCCGACCACTTCGTCCGGCACCCGGAAAATCAGCGCCTGATCGGTATTCAGGGTCGGCTGAAAACCGGCGGGAACGTTCTGCTTTTCGAACACGATGCTGCGCATATCGCCCAGCCCCGAACCGGTCAGGGTCACAACGGTGCCGCCGGCGGCCGAGTCGGGAGCCAGTTTGGTGGCAACGGGCGTACCCGGTTTATACGGTGGCCGACCATCAGTATCTTCCTCGCAGGAACTCAGCACAAAACCCGTCACCAGGGTCAGCAATAACGAGCCCGCCAATTGATTGAATCGATTGAATATCATTGGATTGTTAAGTTTTTGTGAGCGACGTGAGAAAATAGACAAGAGAGAATAGAAAAAACCTTCCTTTATCTCTTGTCTATTCTCTCCCATCTATTTGTAATACGGAACCGGATCTTTGCCCAACTCGGGGTCCTGCACAATCTCTCCGGACGGAATCGGCAGATACATCTTGTCTTCGGTGAAGTTGGTGACGTACGTAGCCCCGGTTACCGTCCCGCGATTCTGCTTTTCAATGATGGCCTTCGCTTTGGCAAAGCCCTGACGCTGAATATCATACCAGTAATCGCCTTCGAAGGCAAATTCCACCCGGCGTTCGTGCAGGATCTGGTCCAGCGTGAGCGACGTCCGGGGTGACAGACCCGCCCGCGTCCGAACGGCATTCACCGCCTGGAGTGCTTTGGCATCCGATGTCGAAGCCGCGCCCGCCAGCGTAGCCTCCGCGTAAATCAGCAGAATGTCGGCATACCGCAGCAACACCACGTTGTTTCCCGAATTCTGGCCCAGAACCGGCTCCCCACCGAAGCTCTTGCCGGGACCGGCAAAGTATTTGAGAATGTTGGAGCGCGTCGGACTCAAACTGCCGCCGTCGGCCGTTGGCTGAAGTGTATCGTATTTGAAACCGTTGGCCATGAACGCGTTATATTTGGGAGCGTTGGCCCGTTGCGGTTTCCAGCTCGGATTGGTCCAGCCGTGTTCCATGACCGACCACTTCCGGCGCAGATCACCAAATTCGTATTCTTTCAGGATATCCAGCGACGGAACGTACATTTCCCAGGCGTCGGCTTCGGCCGTACGGAGCGCACCGGCACCGCGATCCGGATTTTTCAGGTTACCGGTTCCCCAGGGATCCTGCGCCAGTTGGTGTTGAATCGAGAAGAGTGACTCGGAATTGTTGTTCATGCTCATTTTGGTGAACATGCCCATGTAATCGCTCACCAGGCTGTATTTCCCGGAATTGATCACTTCTTCCGATTTCGCTTTGGCGTTCGCGTAGTCTTTGTTGTACAGATACAACTTGGCCATCATGCCTTTGGCGGCATATTTGGTCAGACGGCCCGGCACGTCGGTTTCGGGCAAACCGGCTTCGGCCAGTTGCAATTCTTCCAGCGCAAACCGCAGAACGTCTTTTTGGAGGTAGCGCGGAATGTTGAAATTACCGGACAAAGCCGTTGCACCCGGATCGGTAATGATCGGCGCGGCACCCCACGTACGGGCGATGTAGAAATAAATCGTTCCGCGAATAAAATGACACTCCGCAATAGCCGGGTCCAGGTAAGCAGCCCCACCACCGGCGGCTTTTTTCTCCTCAAACGTTTTGATCATCACATTGGCGTACCCAATGATTTTGTAAAACGCGCCCCAGGAAGCACCGATGCGCTCGGAAGCCGACGAAACCGTGAAGTTCAGATAGTCTACATCGGTGTAGGTGAACATGTTGCCGGCCATTACATCGCCAATGGCGTCCTGCGCCCGGCTTTCGTAATTCCGCCAGGGCAAACCGCTGTAGAGCGTGCTGGTTGCGGCCCGAACTTCGTCCGCGTTGTTGTAATAATTCCCGGTGGTTGTGCCCGACAGCGAGGGCCGCTCGATGAAATCCTCTTTGCAGGAAGACAGCAGCAGCGCCGAAATGGCCAGGGCATATATGGATTTTCGTTTCATGACTTTTTCTATTGAGTGGTTGAGTGAATTAGTGATTGAGTGAATTAAACCTGATTTATCCGCTTTTCACTCAATCACTAATTCACTCAATAAGTTAGAATTGTACGTTCGCGCCGATGGTAAACGTCCGCGGGTTCGGGTAGTGGCCCGTGTCTACGTTCATCAGCTTGATGCTGTTGTTAAAAGAGCCGATTTCAGGATCGTAGCCCGAATAATCCGTGAACGTTTTCAGGTTCTGAATCGACCCGTAAATCCGCAGGTTCGTCATTTTCACCTTGCTCAACAGCGTTCTCGGAAGCCGGTACCCCAGCGTGATGTTCTGAATCCGCCAGTACGAAGCGTCTTCCACGTAGCGGTCCGACATGGCCGTGTTGTTCTTGTTGGTGGTCGTAAACCGGGGCAGCGCGCCGTCCGTGTTGGTTTCCGTATACCGGTCGTTCACCGTGCGCATCTGGTTCGACCACGCATTGTTCAGACCTTCCAGTTGCCAGCGGAGGAAGTTATAGGCTTTGGCGCCCTGACTGCCCTGTAGGAAAAGTGAGAAATCGAAATCCTTGTACGTCAGTGAGTTGGTCAAACCCCAAGTAAATTTCGGGAGCGGACTACCAATGAACGTCAAGTCCTGGGCGTCGATTTTGCCGTCGCCGTTGATGTCTTTGTAGCGAATATCGCCCAGCCAGGTTTCGTTCTGATTCACCTTATAGCCAAACTGTGGCAGGCTCTTGTCCAGATCGGCCTGGGTGCGGAACAAGCCGTCGGTCACCAGCCCCCAGAACGAACCCACCGGATTGCCGGGCGTCGTGTGCGTGATCAGGTAGTTGTTGTAATACACTTTCCCATCCAGCGCCGATGCGGCACTAGCCGCGCGGTCGTAGGTGTTTTTGAACTGGGTCAATACCGCATTGGTTTTCCAGGTGAAATCGCCTTTTTTGATGTTGGTGGTCGTGATGCCGATATCCACCCCGGTATTGGTCATCTGACCCGCGTTGCCCAACGGCGCTTTCAGGTCATCCCACTGGTCACCCACCCCGATCAGGTTCGGCCCGGTCAGGAAGATGATCATGTCGGACGTCACTTTCTTATACACATCGATGGTCGCGTCGATCCGCCCGTTCAGGAAACCCAGGTCAACACCGACATTGGTGGTTTTGACCGATTCCCATTTCAGGTTCGGGTTCGGAATCCCGTTGATCATGTTGGACGAACCGAAGCCCACCGGACCTGAGAAAAACTGAACCGCGCCCACATACGCCGGGTTGGGTGCGCCACTCGGGAAATTCTGGTTACCAACGGTTCCGTAACCGGCCCGAACCTTCATGAAACTCAGCACGTTGGCCACACTCCCTTTCATGAATTTCTCGTTCGAAACCGTCCAACCTGCCGACACGCCCGTGAAGTTCCCCCAGCGGTTGTTGGGCCCGAAGTTAGACGAGCCATCGGCGCGGAAACTGGCCGAAAGCGAATACCGGTCGTCGTAGGTATAGTTGGCGCGGGCAAACCAGGATTCCATCGCCCAGTGTCCTTTTCCACCGCTCAGCCCCCAGGTCGTCTGGTCGGAGCTACCGGTATTGAGGTCAAAAATATTGGCTTGCAAATCCACTTTCGTACCCGAAATCGACTGGTAATAAGACGATTGTGCCTGATGGCCTAAGGTGGCCTGAATACCGTGTTTACCAATGTACTTAGTGTAGTTCAAGTAGTTGGTAATCGAGTAGTAGTAACTATCCGAGCGCGAATCGATCAGTTTGCTGCGGAACGACGTCCCGCCCACATTACCGGCTTTCTGGAAAGCAACGTTGTTGTCCTGCCCCAGCGAATACGAAAGTTCGTTCCGCAAACTCAGGTCTTTCATCAGTTGAAATTCGGCATACAGACTTCCGAACACGTTGTTGGAGGTCTTGGTATTGCCCCGGTACTGGCTGTTTCCGACGAGGTTGGCGTTGTTGTACTGCACCCCGCCGATGGTTTGACCACCCCCCCACGAACCGTCGAGGTTTTTCACCGGAATCAGCGGGCTGGTTGCGGCTCCCCACCAGATGGTTCCCTCGGCGGCATCGGCCAGCGACACATCCTGAATGCTGCGGGATACGTTGGCGCTCAGGCCAACTTTCGCCCAGCTTTTCAACTGGGTGTCCAGGCTAAACCGGCTCGAATACCGCTTGAAATTCGAACCCAGCAGGATGCCTTTGTTGTCGAAATAGTTCAGCGACAAATAATACGTGGTTTTGTCTTTCCCCCCCGAAAAGCTCAATTGCTGGTTATTGATCGTTCCGCGCTGGAACATCGCGTCCTGCCAGTCGGTCCCCCGGCCCAGCAACTCCGGATTTTTGAACTCGTCCGAAACCGGGTTGCCGATGATCGGGAGCACTTCGTTCTGATACCGGGCAAAATCCTGCAGATTCATCAGATCCAGCCGCCGGGCCACTTCCGAAACGCCGGTATACATCTCGTAATTGATCTTGCCTTCGCCCTGCTTTCCTTTTTTGGTCGTGACCATAATCACCCCATTGGCGGCCTGAGAACCGTAAATGGCCTGCGCCGAAGCATCCTTCAACACATCGATGCTCTCGATGTCGTTGGGGTTCAGCATCGCCATCACACTATTTCCGGTCTGACCATCGCCCCCGCCCAGACCGGCATAGCCCGTACTGTTGGACGTATTACCACCGACAAACGGTACGCCGTCGATCACAAACAGCGGATCGTTGCTGTTGATGGACGTCACACCCCGGACTTTTACCGAAACCCCGCCACCGGGCTGACCGCCGTTGCTGGTTACCGTAACCCCGGCCGCTTTGCCTTGTAGTAACTGGTCGATCCCAGCCGCCGGAATGTCTTTCAGTTCGGCGGCTTTGATCGTCGTGATGGAGGACGTAACGTCGGAGCGTTTGGCGGTACCGTACCCAATCACCACGACTTCGTCCAGCGACTGGTCGTTCGGCAGCAGAATAATGGTCAGGTTGGTCCGGTTTCCAATCGTGACTTCCTGCGTTTTCATCCCGATGAACGAAATCACCAACACCGAAGCGCCCGACGGTGTATTGATCGTAAACCGGCCTTCGGCATCCGTGGTGGTGCCTTGCGTTGTGCCTTTGACAGACACCGTTGCACCGGGGAGCGTGTTGCCTTTGTCGTCGGAAACCACCCCTTTTACCAGGGCATTGACATCGGATTTGCCGACATTCGCATTCTTCAGTGACGCCATCACGACCCGGTTTTTCTCCGGAATTGCGACGGCATTGGTTTGGATCTGAGCGTAGACATTCGTCCAGTAGCTCATCAGCAAAACCCCCGAAAGCACATGTTTTATCATAATTTGTGAAATAAAGGGACAAAAAAGTGGTCACTCCCGAAAAAGCTGCGCTTTGAGAGTAGGAATAAAAAAACGGTTTAATGAGAAAAATCAGACCTTGTGCGGGCGAGGTGCCCGGTCAGTTCAGAACAGTTTGTTCGGCATGGCCTTAAAACTTCGGTTAAGCGTTTGGGATCAAATTATCAGACTGCCCCCAACCCCTTAAAGGGGACTTAAGCAGCTGGATTTTTAAAGTCCCCTTTAGGGGGCTGGGGGTAACATTATAAAACAGCCAGTGTATTCTTGACGAGTTTCTGCATCGGCAGCGAAATCATGACTGACGTTCCTTTGCCGGGTTCACTCTGCCACATCACCTGACCGCCGAGGTAAGCAATCCGGGATTTGATGTTGGCGATACCGTTGCCTTTGGATGGATTCGTTTCAAAATCAGCGCCCTTTCCGTCATCATCCACGCTGATCAGAATGGCTTCGTCGTTGGTCATCATTTGCACGGTAATCACTTGCGAATCAGCATGTTTTAAGGCATTATTCAGTAATTCCTGTACGACCCGGTAAATCATCACCGAAGCTTCGTCGCCCAAATCCGGAACTTCGCCGTAATGTTCCAGCGTCAAGGCGGTTTCGTTCACCAGATTGAGCTTCTGTACCAGATCTTCAAGCGCCGGAATCAGGCCAAACGTAGACAGCGCGTAGGGTCGTAAGTCGCTCGAAATCAGACGCGTTTCCGTGCAGGCTTCGTCCAGAAACTGATTCAGGGGTTCTTTTACCGACAGGGGCAGCAACTCCTGATGCGCTTCCACAAACAGCTTGATTCGCGAGAGCTGAATGCCCAATCCGTCGTGCAAATCCCGGGCAATCCGGCTCCGTTCGCCTTCCTGCCCTTCGATCATGGCCTGCAACGATTTCAGTTCCAGATCCCGAATCTGTTGCTGGGCAATAACGGTTTGTTGATGAGAAATTAATTTTTGTTGTCGTCGCAGGAAAACCAGCGCGCCAACACCCAATACACTGATAACCAACCCAATCGCCAGCATCGAATTCAGCATGTGCTGATGACGGCTCTGTTCCTCGACCAGCTGTTTTTCAACGGCCAGCGTTTTTACCTGACTGTCGAGTTCCTGCAACCGGATGCTTTTGGTCTGTTCAGAATAGTAAAACTGGTTCGTAAAATCCAGCGTTTTCAACGACGTCAGATACGCATTCCGGTAGTCTTCCATGTGCGAATAACTGTCGGCGGAATGCCGGGATAATTCCCGCAGCATGGACACATTTTTTTCCGATTCGGCCAGCTTATAGCTTTTCTGGTACGCGGCAATAGCGGCTTGCGGATGGTTTTTAAACTGCTCGACCAGCCCCAGATAAAAGTAATTCAGAGCGATCATCCAGTTGGTTTTCAACCGTTGCGACATGGCCAGGCTCCGAACCGCGAAATACCGCGCCGAATCGGGTTGTTTATTCCGTAAATAACTGTTAGCCAGCAAATTCATGGCATACGCCTGTGAATATTCCTGCTTGTATAAGGCACTCATCCGCTCGGTTTCCCGCAGTTCCGTGATCAGTTTTCCAGGAATCAGCTCTTTCTTCTGCGCCAGATTGGCAAAGGCCAGCCGGCACTCGATAACTTTTGGCCGGTTCTGCTTCCGCACAAAAAACTGCAATGCTTTTCGAAGATATTGCTCGGCGTACGGTTGCATAAAAACGTCCTGGGTATAATAGTCGCCGATCAGGATGTGGACGTTGTAATACCCCAGCGAGTCACCACGAAGGTGGTAATACTTCATGCCATTGAAATAAGCATCGAGCGTGTACTTATTGTAACCATACTGTTGATGGTAAAGCCAGCCTAACTGTTCGTAGGAGCGGGCCACCTGTTCATAATTCCGGTCCTGAATCAGTTGCCTGATCTGGTTTTTCAAACTGTCGACAGCCGACGATCCCGACCGGGCCTGAACAGTCTGAAAAAAGCCAGCCAGCCCGAGGAGCAAGAGAGCTCCGCAGCAGTATTTTCGGGACAGGGTAACAATCAGACGAAACATCATTGGATCATTCTTGGAAAGAACAACAAGTTTTCCAGATTTGGTTCAGCTTAAAGTCTATAAAACCTATTGAGAAGCAACTTTATTGTGTCTGTATTCAAACCGGCTGTCAGTCAATGCATTGCAGTTCCATCGCCGTTTTAATTAGCAAAGCGGTATTTGGAACACTGAACTTCATAAGCAGACTGCTGCGGTGAAATTCAATGGCTTTCACGCTGACAAACAGTTGGGTAGCCATCTGTTGCGTCGTCAACCCCTGCGCAATCAGGCTCAGGACTTCCGATTCGCGGGGCGTCAGGTTGGGCTTCAGACCCGCTCCACTGCCCGACTTCCGGTTTCGGGGTTCGTCATGCAGTAAAATTGTCGTGATGATCTCATTGAAATACGGTTTTTCATGATGAACCGTCCGAATCGCCTGCAACAACTCAACCTTGGTCGTATTTTTCAGTAAATACCCTTTGGCTCCTTTTTTCACCACCCGTTTAATCAGACTCGCATCGTCATGCATGGTCAGGGCAATCACTTTCGTCGCCGGGTACATCCGGGTAATGTGCTCACAAAGCGCCAGTCCATCTTCAACCTGCGGGAACGAAATATCCAGCAAAATTACATCGATTGGCGTGTGGCTCAGCTGTTTGATAACCGACGACACATCAAAACAACGCGCGGCAACCTCAATCTCCGATGAACCTGAAATCAGCGATTCAATTCCTTCAACGAACACATTATGGTCATCCGCAATCAAAACTCGTATCATCAATTCTTTTACTTTAACGGGTATAGGTACCTCAGGAAATCCGCCCCTCAATCGATGCCGGGATCGACACCTCGCTGCACCAACCCTTTTCAACCATTCCGAACGAAGTTTCAGTACCGGTTCAACACACGATCGGCGATTTTAATTTGACCCTTCAGCGTTTCAATTGCATGAAATCGATAAATAGAATATTGTTTAGCAAAAATAGGACAAAGCGGGTAGGTAATAAAATAGGGGAAACCCCCATTTTTTGAAATTTAGGGAAAACCCTAGCAAATGTCCCAAAGCAAAGCGGGTCAACAGGCCATCCTTCCAGCACTGATTCGTAGCCGAAACGATCGTTAAAATCGATTCGCTGCCAAATTTCTACCAGTAAACAAGCCAATTCGGCGAGTCGCCCGCTATTTTTTCTTTGCCGCTTTCTAACCTGTCAACTTTGTATCGGCCAAAGAAAACGGCCACAAGGGGAGGCCGAAAACCTGACCAGAGTAGGCACACAAACACACCAGTTTAAATTATCATGAAAAAGCAACTTTCAAAAATCACACTGAAGACTGACAAGATCATTTCCTTATCAAAATCGCAGGCTTCAAACGTCATCGGTGGTCAAAAACCGACGGCATTCGGATGTACGACGAAAGGTTATTGCCCAGCCGGTATTTGATTTCCGGGGTGAACTGGAAGGAAGCCGCCAAAAGTCTCCGGATGAGTAGGCGGCTTTTCAGGCCTGCGCCAGAACGGCCTGTTGATAATTTCCTACTAGATACCAACCTACTACTACCAGTTACAAGGTGTGATTTCAGTGTGAACGTCCAATCTGCCAGCTTTGTATCGGCCAAAGAGAAGAGCCACAAGGAGACGCCGAAAACCTGACCAGAGTAGGCACACAAACACACCAGTTTAACTTATCATGAAAAAGCAAATCGCAAAATTGAGCCTGAAAACCGACAAAATCATTTCTTTATCGAAAGCACAGTCTTTGAACGTGATGGGTGGCCGTCCAAAAGACAAGACCATCGGCGGATGCACGACGGCAGGCTATTGCCCCACCGAACTTTAATGAATCCGGTCAAGTCAGCTCTGGCTTAGCCCTCTCACTACCAACCTATTAAGCAGCATTTGGCTCCAAATGCTGCTTAATCTTATTTCCAGTCCTTCAGTTTAAGCCCGAATAAAATCCACTTACCAATCATGAAACTTGGTCTTCTCGAGTTCGGAACCGGATGTGTCAGTCCGATGGATATTGTTGAAAATGTGCTGGAATACGCCCAGCAGGCCGAAACGCTGGGTTACACCCGGTTTTGGCTGGGCGAACACTACGGCGCTTCGTCGGCCTATAGCAATCCGGAAGTGCTGCTGCCCATCATTGCCGGTTTGACCAGCGAAATGAAAATAGGCGTTGCGGGTTTGCTGATGGCGTTTCATAATCCGTACCGGGTGGCGTCTTCGTTTAAAGTTCTCAACAACCTGTTTCCCAACCGAATCGACCTCGGCATGGCCGGCGGAGGGGTTCCGCCCGAAATGGTACCACTTCTCGTACCTGACCTTGATTTTTCTACGCCGGCCGCTAAGGTGCATCAATTTGTTAAAAACTGTACGGCGGTTTACCAGTATATCTACGCGGCCGAAAACGCCCACCAGATTGTTCCCTTCGGCGGTTTTCTGCCCACAATCTGGGCGTTGACGGCGGGTCTGAAAAACGTTTCAGCGATTGCCAGCCAGCCGACTTCCCTTTGCAAATCCCTGTTTCATACCGAGATTATCGACCACCATCGGGAGGCTGAAAAATTGCACGAATACAAGGCGGTATTCTACCAAAATCACGGCAGGGAGCCGGAAATCAATCTGGCTTTTGCCGGAGTCTGCGCTGAAACGAGCCACGAAGCCCGTAAAATCCGGGAAGAACTGGAGCGGCCCGTTAGCGTCTTTAACGAACTCGTTGGCTCACCGGCTTACCTGCTGGATGAGCTGTCGAGGTTACAGGAAATCTACCAGGTGGATGAATTCATCTTCATGAATATGGCCGAACAAACGAGCCATAAACTGACGGGTATCGAAATGCTGGCCAACATTCTTCCTCACTACACGGGCTCCGCTTACGCGCCTGAAGCCGTAGCCCACTTGATATGAACGCACCCATGACGGTTCCGATGGCCACCAACCGGGGTTTACTCGACCGGGTTTACCGCCACATCCATCAGCAACCGGTCGATAACGATGTGGCGCTGTTGAGCGGCCAAATGGGATACGCCCTGCTGGAAGCCTACGCGAACCGGTATTTCGGACAAACGGACGACAGCCGCATCTGGGAACGCGTCGCGGTCAGTCTGGACGCGGTTCAGAACGGCGAACTGATTCACTCCTTCGCGGGCGGTATGGCGGGCGTGGCTTGGGGATTTCTGCATCTCTGCAACCACGGTTTGCTCCAGACCGACGAACTCGACGCACAGGATATTGTGGCGGACCTCGACGAGCCGCTCTTCGAATTGTCGCTGGAACAGCTCCAGAAAGGCGATTATGATTACCTCCACGGCGGACTGAGTGCGGCTTTGTATTTTTTGGAACGCCGACCTTCTGCCGCCATAACCCGCTATATAGAACGGCTGGTCAAAGGATTGTCGGACACCGCCATCCGGTTTCCCAACGGCGATATTACCTGGTCGTTCGATGATTTTGGCCGCCGGAAGGCGGGTCAGTCAATGGTTTATAACCCCAGCCTTTCGCACGGCACGGCCAGCATCGTGTCAATTCTGAGCCTTTTTTACGAACGCAACTACGCGAAACGGACCTGCGCCGAACTCATTCAGGGAACGCTCCAGTGGATGTGGAACCACCGCAACCGGTCGGGGAAGAGTCTTTTTCCGACGGTATTAACCGACGTTCGTGAAGACCACGACAGTCGCCTGAGCTGGTGCTACGGCGATCTGGGCATTGCCAATGCGTTCTGGCTGTGCGGGCAGAAACTCGAATACGCTCCCTGGCGGGCAATCGCCCGTGAAATGCTGTTGAAAGCCGCCCGGCGACGAGAGTTGGAAGACACCCATGTTTACGATGCGGGACTTTGCCACGGATCGACCGGCGTAGCCCATCTTTTCCGGCGATTGGCCCGGCAGTTCCCCCATCCCCTGCTGACCGAAGCCGCCGATTACTGGATGCAGCAAACGCCGTCGTATGCGCTTTCGGCACCGGATGAAAACGTGTTTCTGGCGTATGACTCCGGCAAATACGCCCCGAACCTGGGCTTGCTCGACGGCGAAAGCAGCATTGGATTAGTTCTGCTCGCGGAGTTAGGTGCCCCGATGGACTGGGAACGCTTTCTGTTACTTTCCTGAAAACGGATTCCATTCGGGCCAATTTCCACCAGTTATTAACTGAATGCCACCAGCTACAAGTTGCGGCTTCCTGATTCATTCATAACTCACGATGTTTGTATCGGCCAAACAGAAAAAGCCGGGGGGACACCGAAAACCTGAACAGAGTAGGTACAACACACCAATTTTTAAAAACAACTCTAATGAAAAAGCAACTTTCAAAACTCTCATTGAAGACTGACAAAATCATCTCTTTATCCAAGAATCAGGCGCAGAACGTATTGGGTGGAAAACCGAAAGAAACCCGCACGGCTTGTACCAGCAAAATTTGTGAACCGTAATCCGTTTACACTTTCGGATTAAATCGATTCGTTGGCGAATTTGCACCAGTCATTCACGCTTATAGACCACTGGTTAATTGAAATTTCCAAATCAATTTCAAACGTTCCAGGTTTGTAATAGCCGAATCAAAAATCAGTAAGGGGATGCCGAAAACCTGACCAGAGTAGGCACTTAAACAATCAAGTTAAAACAACAAATCATGAAAAAGCAAGTTTCAAAAATCACCTTGAAAACCGACAAAATTATCTCTTTGTCCAAAAACCAGGCCCTGAATGTAATCGGTGGACGTCCGCACGAAACCGCTTCGGCTTGTACCAGCAAAATCTGCGAACCGTAAGCACGAACGGCATACGTCTCTTCTCCAAACCGGAGAACTATATTCGATTCTTTCTTTACCTAAGTTGAATCGCTGACCGGAACGAGGGGGTTTAACACTCCTTCGTTCTTTCAGTATGTTGCCATACCCCTACACACACTCCTTCCTTTTTGGTCATGAAAACGACTGCCTTCGAAACCGCTTTTGTTCGGGTTCCCATTGCCGGTTTTTCCGCCATTGAAAACCCCGACTGGACGAAGCTCGGCCAGCAACTTCACAGTCCGGCTTTTCTGGAAGCCCTGTCTATTGCGTCTCCGGCTTTGTACCAAGAAGCCATCCAGTTCGATTTCAGCCGTCAGCCCGACGAAAAATCCCGGCGGGTTTTGTATTCACTGATCAAGTATTTATCCCGGTATGCCACCCGATGCACTCCCTTTGGTTTGTTCGGCGGTTTTGCCACGGCCCCGGTCGAATCGTCCCAGTCCAGTCTGCGTATAGGGGCCACCGGGAAGCTGAAACGGATTGTGCGGCTCGACATGAATTACCTCTGTGCCCTGGCGCAGGATTTGGAGAAACACCCCGACGTGAAGCACCACTTACGGTTTTTCCCGAATTCAAGCCTGTACGAAATCAACGATCAATACCGGTATGTAACCTATCGGTATGAAAACGGCCAGCGGGTTCACCACCTCAGCAGCGCCGAGAAGAGTCCGTATTTGGCCGATATTCTGCATAAAAGCAAGCCGGGTGTTCGGGCCGAAAGCCTGAGTGCGGGCTTAATCGACGAGGAAATCAGTGCGGATGATGCCCGGGATTTCGTCGAGTCGGTGATTGAAGCCCAGTTGCTTGTGAGCGAACTCGAGCCCTCGCTGACCGGTGAAAATTTTCTGGAACAAATTCTGACTATTCTCCAAGCGATTGACAACCAGCATCCTTCTGACGAGTTAGCCCGTATTGTGGCCTTGTTGCAGGAGGTTAAAGTTGATCTGAAAGACCTCGAACGTGAGGAACACGAGACTTCCATCGAACTTCTGAGCCAGGTCGAGCAAAAACTGAGCCGCCTGTCTACGCCGTTCGACCGTAAAGTGCTTTTCCAGATCGACACCTATCTACCCACGCTCTCCGGCCAGCTAAACCGGGGCCTTCTCAATAAATTAGTGTCCAAAATTCCAGCGCTCCTGAAGCTTTCTCCCACCGGCGAAGGGGCGCTGGAAGAATTTAGAAACCGGTTTTACGATCAGTATGAAGACGAGGAAATACCGCTCGTCGTTGCGCTCGACCCCGAAATTGGCATCGGTTTTCCGGCAAATCAGGAGCCGTATGATGATTCCCCGCTGGTGGATGGCGTCGTGGCCGGAGCCGCCACCGCAGCCCGAAAAACCTGGACGGTAAGTCCGGAACAAGCGTTTCTGTTTCAGAAAATAGCGGAAGCTCAACTGCATCGTACTCAACAGATTACCATCACGGAGGAGGACCTTCTGTCAATCGAACCGGCCCGCACCAGCCTGCCGCCCACGAATGCCGCGATGTTTTCGGTGATTCGTGAAAACGGCCGCGAAACGATGGTGCTCGATAGTTTTGGCGGAACGACCGGTACGTCGCTGCTGGGCCGTTTTGGCCATACCGACGCCACCGTTCTGGACCTCATCCAGCAGATCAGCGACGCCGAAGACCAGATCCGGCCCGACGTTATTTTCGCCGATATCATTCACCTGCCCGAAGCCCGCACCGGCAACATCATCATCCGGCCACAACTGAAAAAGTACCAGATTCCGTATCTGGGCAAAGCATCGGTGGACGGCGACCACCAGATTCCCGTGACGGATCTGGTCATTCGGGTGGTCGGAAACCGGGTGGTGCTGCGGTCGAAATCGCACAATAAAATCATCGTTCCCCAGCTTTCCAACGCCCACAATTACGCCCAGACCAATTCGCTGGACGTCTATCATTTTCTGTGCGCCCTGCAAAACCAGTCGGTTCGCCCCTATCTGGGTCTGGCGCTGGGTGCGGCCAGTTCGGTATTTGTCTTCATTCCCCGCATCGTGTTCGATACCATCATTCTGTCGGAAGCCCGCTGGAATTGCAAGGCGCAACAGGTCAAACCGCTGGTGACGGCGTTTAAAAAGTCGGATTGGCCAGGTCTGAAAATCGAAATCGATCGCTGGCGCAACCAGTACGGTATTCCCCGGCACATCTGTCTGCTGGATTCCGACAACGAATTGTACGTCGATCTGGAAAATCAATGGCTGGCCGAAACGTTCGTGAATGAAATCAAATCACAGGATAAATTTCAGATTAAAGAATTTCTCTTTCGGGCGGATAACGCCGTTGCCCAGTCAGCAGCGGGCTGGCACACGAATCAGTTCGTTGTTGCTTTTAAAAATGAGCCGGATTCACTCAAACCAGTTCCGAAACCGGCTACTGATGAATCTTTAAAAGTGGTTTCCCGCCAGTTTTTCTCGGGTTCCGAATGGCTATATTATAAGATTTACACCGGCATAAAAACCGCCGATTTCATTTTAACTACGGTTTTAAAACCGCTGGCAGACCGTTTTGAAACGCGGGGCTGGACAGATAAATTTTTCTTTATCCGCTACGGCGATCCGCAACTACACATCCGGTTTCGTTTCCACCTCATCAAGCCGGACTTTTTGGGTAAAATCATTCAGGAATTGCACGATGCGCTGGCTCCTTTTATCGCCAAAAAAGTCATAACGGCCGTAAAAAATGACACCTATAACCGGGAGCTGGAACGCTATGGACGCCATTCCATTGACGCCGTCGAACGGTATTTTCATGTTGACAGCCAGCTTATTCTCCAGTTTTTGAGCCTGATCGAAGGCGCGGAAGGCGAAGAATGTCGCTGGCGTTTTGGCATGAAACTAATAGATACCCTGCTGGATGATTTTGGTTTCGACCTGAAACAAAAACTCGATTTTACGGACGAACAGACCACCGCTTTCGGCCGGGAATTTGGGTATAATTCGGTCTTGAAAAAGCAATTGGACACCCGGTATAAAGTGATTGAAACCGCTATCGCGGAATTGTGGAGCGAGACGAATGAAGAGCATCAGTTTTTCTACGATCTGAACCGGCAACACCGGGAAACGTTGCGACCATTCGTGCTGACCATTCATCAACTGCGCGACGAAAATAAACTGGAAATTCCCCTGACGTCGTTGCTGGGCAGTTTGATCCACATGACCACCAACCGGTTGTTCCGCACCCGGCAGCGGTTTGTCGAATATTCGCTCTACTACCATCTCCATAAACATTACCGGGCCGCGTATGGCCGCACGGTGCTGGCTAAGAAAAATACGCCCGTCGAAGCCCTAGCCTGTTAAGCCATGAAGATCATGAAAAACGTTTTGAGGACCATACTTGGTGGCAAAATGAGCCCCTACGCACTGGTAGACCGGTTTCCACACCTCGATCAAAGCGCCGGAATGGATTGCGGCCCTACCTGCCTGGCGATGGTTTTCAAGCATTACGGGAGCGCGGACGTCCGGCACCAACTGACCAAACTGGCCGAAGTCAACACCGAGGGCAGCAGTTTGTACGACCTGATGGAAATCGCGGAAAGTTTCGGCTTCAAAGCGGAAGGCTACGAACTGGATTATGCGTATTTGCAGAAAATCCAACTGCCGTGCATCGCCCATTACGAAGGCCAGCATTTTGTGGTGGTGTATGAAGCCACGGACGCCTACGTGCGCGTCGCCGATCCGGCTTTTGGCAAGGCACGGTACGAAAAAGATGAGTTTTGCAATAAATTCAGCGGTATTGTGCTGGAGCTGAAACCGACGCCAGCGTTTTACGAAAGTCCCCGGCTGGACGAAGCCGTTAAAGAGCATAAGCAGAAAAAAGCATCGGTTTTTCGGCAACTTTACTTCCCGATTCTGAAGGAAGGCAAGCGCGTGCTGGCCGAGATTTTTCTGTTTTCGCTGGTGCTCGAACTGGTGGGGCTGGTGTTGCCGCTGTTTACGCAAACGATGCTCGACAACGTGCTGGTCAACCAGAACAAAAAGCTGCTGGTGGGCATTCTGGCGGGTTTGATGCTTGTTTTTGTCATCCAGGTCGTCCTGACCTACGGCCGCAGCATGCTCATGATGCACTACCGGTTTCGCTTCGAAACCGAGTTCATGGGTAAGTTTTTCGAACGGCTGATTTCGCTGAAACAGAAGTATTACGACAGCCGCAAACGCGAAGAATTCATGTCGCGGTTTCAGGAAGGAATCGGCATCCGGGCGCTGACCAACCCGATCATCATCCAGCAGTTTCTGGACGTATTCTTCATGCTGATTTACTTCCCGATTCTGTTCGGTTTCAACACGCAACTGGCGACCATTGCGCTGGTCTGTTTTGTGGCCTACGGCCTGACGACGGTTTATTTCATGCCCATCGTAAAAAACCTGCGGTCGAAAGTATACCACAAAAACCAGGCGTCGCTGGGCGGTTTTCTGGATACGGTTTTGGGAATCAAAACCGTCAAACTGCTGTCGCTGGAAAAATACAAACTGGTTCGCTGGAAGCAGCTGCACCGTGAATCGATCAATTCGGTGATGGCCGACGAGGAAAAGCAGATTCTGATCAATTCGATGCAGCGGCTCATCTTCATTTTCAGTCAGATAGCCGTATATTGGGTCGGTGCCTACCAGATTTTTACGGGCGAACTCACGATTGGTCAGTACATGGCGTTTACGGCCATTTTCATGATTCTGATGAACTCCATCAACAGCGTCAGCATGCTCTGGATGATGGTGACGCAACTGAGTGTCAGCTTCGGGAAGGTCAACGAGATTTTCCTGGAAGACGAGGAAATGGCCAGCGTACAGGAGCAGACTTCCCGGTTTTCGGGCAAATCGATCCGCTTCAGCAACGTCTCGTTCCGGTATCAGCAGAAAGACACGAAGTACGTGCTGAAGAATTTGAACTGCGAAATCCGGCAGGGCGAGCGCATCGGCATTGTCGGACGGAACGGCACGGGAAAATCCACGTTTGTCAAGCTCCTGATGAACCTCTATCCCGACTACGAAGGCCAGATTTTTTGCGACGATACCGAACTGCGAAACATTCACCCAAAAACCCTGCGCAAACACGTTCACCTGTTTCCGCAGGACACGTACGTTTTCAACGACACCATCAAAGAAAACATCCGCTGCGCCAACCTGTCGGCGTCGATCGATCGCATTGCGGAAGCCGCTCAACTGGCTGACTTGCACCAGTTTGTCAAGTCGAATCATTTGGGTTACAACCACATGATCGGCAGCTTTGGGAGTAATCTGTCGGGCGGACAAGTGTTGAAAATCGGTTTTGCCCGGCTTTTTGTGGCCGACCAACCCGACATCATTATTCTGGACGAAGCCAGCAGCGCGCTCGATGTGGAGACGGAACGCCGGATTCTGGACAACATTTACGAACGGTTTAAAGGCAAAACCATCATTTCCATTGCGCACCGACTGCACACGCTTAAAAACGTGGACCGGATTCTGGTGTTCGATGGCGGCACGATTGCCGAACAGGGAAACCACGGTGAACTGATCGACAAACAAGGCATTTACTACGATTTCATCAAAACCTACATCGACTATTAAGCCATGCATCCGTTGTTAGCTGACCTGGAAGTTACCCAGTTCGAAGATTTATACCACGTCGATGATGCGCCCATTGCCGACGTGCGCCAGCGAATCCTGAGCCGCCTGGGCTGGTTGGCCGTCCTGCTGGCGGTGGCTGGGGCCGGAATGGGTTTTGTGATTGAATTTCCGGATATGATCGCCGTGCCGTTCGTGGTCAAATCCGAAGTGGCGGAAGACATGTACCGGTTTCCGGCGACAATTTATGTGGAGAAGTCTTTCGTAAAACCGGGTCAGGCGGTGGCGGCCGGAACGCCTTTGCTGGAAGTGAGCGCCCCGGATGTGGCCGCATTGGTGTCGGATTGGTCGGCAGCCCACACAGCAGTTGACCAGTACCAGAAATACCGCACGACGTCGGCCGACAAGGAACGCCAGATTATTGAGCTGACCATTGCGCAGATTCGGGAAGATATTCGGTTGAAAGAAAACCAGATCGAAGTTCAGCGAAACAAATGGGCGTCGGAACGGGAGAAGTTGCAGTTTGAGCAGGAAGACGCCCGGCGGATTTTCAAAATCAACCAGGAGTTATACCGCACCGGCGACATCAGCAAAAATGACCTGAACGGCTACGAAGCGACGTTGCTGCGGGCGCAATCGGCCTACCAGTCGGGCACGCAGAATTTCGGGCAGGAAGAACGTTCGTTGCGCCAGCAAATCGAAACCAGACGGCTGGAAATGCTGAGTCTGGAAAAGCAGCTGACCAAAAAAGAGACGGATTTTCGGGGTGAAGGTGCCCAACTCCGCAGTTCGCTGGATGCCATGCAGAAACGCATTGAAGGGCGGTTTGGGAAATTTGAAATAACCGCCAACCACCACCTGATTCTGAAAGCCGAACGGGCGGGCACGGTTTCGTTCGTGTTCGAGGGCGAGAAAGAAGCCCCATCCGGCGCGATCATCCTGAAAATGATTTACAAAGCAGCGCCCCTTTACGCCTACACGCAGGTCAATTCGTCGCGCATCGGGCAGGTGAAGGTCGGGCAACCGGTGGTATTGAAACTGGATGCGTACCCGGTTTATGAATGGGGAACCGTGCGCGGCACCGTGCGTCAGGTTTCGATTACGCCCGATGAAAAAGGGCTTTTCAACGTTCAGGTGCAGTTGACGGATTATCAGCGGCTCAATAACCTCGTCCGAATCGGCATGCGGGGGAATTGCAACATCATTTTTGATGAACGCACGCTGTATGAGTACACGTTCCGAAACTTCAAAAAAGTAGCCAGTGAACTGACGGAGTGAGCGATCGTTCGTCGATCCAATAGGAACGCGGATTGGACGGATTAGACAGATTTACGCAGCTAAAAATCCGTTTAAATCCGTTTGATCCGTCCAATCCGCGTTCCCATCCAAAAGCTTTACGACAAAACCGGTATGCTTCATTGATCTTATCCATTATCTTCGTACTATAATCTAATCGCTGCGATTGGATTGACCCAAACCGGATTTAAAGGCTATTACTCAATGACCCCAATTAAACGCGTTCGAACACCACTGCTCCTTTCGGGCCTTTTCGCCGTTGCGGTGGTTTCCTGTATGAAAATGACGCCGACCGGTTCGTCCAAAACCGCCAGTGCACCGCTGGTGGTGAAAGAAGATCCGGCAACGGCCCAAACCCGCGCCAAGGAAATTCGGGACAATACCGTAGTCAAACTGGCCGATGGACTCAAACTGGACCTGTGGGCCTCGGATTCGCTGGCGCCCGATCCGGTGGCCATGTCCATCGATGATCAGGGACGGGTGTATCTGACCCGGACCAACCGCCAGAAAAACTCCGAATTCGACATTCGCGGCTACCGCCAGTGGATGACGCCGTCCATTGCCCTGCAATCGGTTGAAGACCGCCGGGCTTTTTTGCGCAGTACCTTCGCGCCGGAAAAAAGCAAGGAAAACCAGTGGCTGAAAGACCTCAACGGCGACGGCAGCCACGACTGGAAAGACCTGGCCGTTGAAAAAGACGAAGTCTGGCGGCTGGAAGACACCACCGGCGACGGCATTGCCGACAAAGCCACCCGGATTCTGAGCGATTTCTTCGAAGAAGTTTCCGACGTTGCCGGCGGGTTGCTGATCCGGGCCGAAGACGCTTTTGTCGCCATCGCTCCGGACATGTGGCGCTTGAAGGATACCAACGGCGACGGGATTATGGATCAGAAAACGTCCATTAGCCACGGCTACGGGGTTCACATCGGTTTTAGCGGCCACGGCATGTCGAACCCGATTGAAGGACCGGATGGCAAGATTTACTGGAACATCGGTGACATCGGTGCCAACATCACCACCGCCGAAGGGGTCAACCACAAGCGGCCCAACGAGGGAATCATCGCCCGCTCGAACCCGGATGGCACTGATTTTGAAGTGTTTGCGGGCGGTTTGCGCAATACCCACGAATTCGTTTTTGACGAATACGGCAACCTGATCAGTTCGGATAACGACGGCGATCACCCCGGCGAAAGCGAGCGGCTGGTGCACGTTGTCGAAGGATCGGATGCGGGCTGGCGGTCCAACTGGCAGTACGGCAAATACACCGACCCGAAAAACAACAGCTACAAAGTCTGGATGGATGAAAAACTTTACAAGCCCCGCTGGGAAGGACAGGCGGCTTACATCATTCCGCCGATTCAGAACTTCCACAACGGCCCGACCGGTATGGTCTACAACCCCGGCACGGCCCTGGGTTCGGCGTGGAAAAACAAATTTTTCCTGGTCGAATTTGTGGGAAACCCCGCCCGGTCGCCCATCTGGTCGTTCGGCCTGAAACCCAAGGGTGCTTCGTTTGTGCTCGATGGGGAGAAAAATATCCTGAACGGTATTCTGCCAACCGGTATTCGGTTCGGCCCCGACGGTGCCCTGTACATTGCCGACTGGATCAACGGCTGGGATACCAAAAATTACGGACGGGTCTGGAAACTGGATGTAACGGACGACAAAAATGACCTGAAAACCCTGCGGGCCGAAACCAAACGGCTGATGGTTTTGAATTACGGGACCCAGACCGAAGACATGCTGTTGTCGCTTCTGTCGAATCCCGACATGCGCATCCGGCAAAAATCCCAGTTTGAACTGGTGAAACGCGGAGCCAAAGGATCTGCGGTTTTACAGAAAGCCATCGCCCAAACCGGCAACCAACTCGCTCGCATTCACGGCATTTGGGGCATCGGGCAACTCGAACGGCAGGACAAATCCTACACGGCGTCTTTGCTCCCTTTGCTCAAGGATGCTGATCTGGAAATCGTGGCCCAAACCGCCAAAGTTCTCGGCGACGCGGCCGCTCCCGAAGCGGGTCCGCTGCTGATTCCGCTGCTGACGAGTCAGAACCCGCGGGTGAAGTTTTTTGGCGCTCAGGCACTCGGCCGGATCAAGTACCAGCCCGCCGTCGAGCCCCTGCTGAACCTGATTAAGGCCAACAACGACGAAGATGTTTATCTGCGCCATGCCGCCGTGCTGGCCCTGTCGCGCATTGGGCAGGTGGAACCGCTGGCTGCCCTGGCCAATAACCCCAACAAATCCCTGCGGCTGGCGGCCGTTCTGGTGTTGCGGAGATTGGGCAGCGAAAAAGTGGCGGTATTTTTACAGGACAAAGACGAATACATCGTTGCGGAAGCCGCCCGGGCCATCAACGACGATTTGTCCATTGAAAAAGCCTTACCGGCCCTAGCCGCGACCTTGAACGAAAACCGGTTTACGTCCGAACCGCTGCTGCGCCGGGCCATCAATGCCTGTCTGCGGGTTGGGGGTGACGAACAGTTGAATACGCTGATTGCCTTCACCAAACGCCAGGATGTGGACAAAGAACTGCGGGCCGAAGCCTTGACCACGCTTGGTACCTGGGCGAATCCGTCTCCGCTCGACCGCGTCGACGGACGGTATCGGGGTATTATTCAACGGAATCCGGCGGTTGTCAAGAGCAAAATTGAACCGCAGATCGATGAGTTGCTGCGCAACTCAGACCCGACGGTTTTAATCGCTACGGCGCAGATGATGAGCAACTTAGGCATTTCGGACAAAGCCGCCAGCCTGGCAAAAATCATGGACGAAAGCAAGTCGACCGAGGTGCGGTCGGCGATGTTGACGGCTTTGCATCAGTTGAAATACCCGCAGATTGAAACGGTGATCAAAAAAGGCATGAACGATCCGGATGCGGATGTTCGCACGACGGCGCTGGGGCTGGTGAGTGGCCTGAATCTGTCGCCGGAAGCCCTTTCTGACGTAGCGAAGGCCATTTTTGAGAAGGGCACCGTGCGGGAACAACAGCAATTGCTGCGGGTTCTGGGCGGTATGCCGGTGGCGAAAACCGAACCGATTTTGGCGAGTGTGATCGATAAAATGGTCAGCAAGCAATTACCGGCGAGTTTGGCACTGGAACTCGGCGAAGCCGTCGATTCCACCAAATCGGCGACATTGATTGCTAAACTGGCCCCGTTGCGGTCGACCGGAAGCGGAATGGCAGAATATCAGGATGCTCTTTTTGGTGGAAATGCGCAGATGGGTCGACGGATCTTCAACACCAATGCCAACGCGCAATGCGTTCGCTGCCACGCCATTGGCGGACAGGGCGGAGCCGTCGGGCCGTCGCTGACGCACATCGGGAGCACCTTAACCCGGGAGCAGTTGTTGCAGGCGCTGATCGAGCCGAGCGCCCGGCTTTCGCCCGGATTCGGGATGGTTTCGCTCACCCTGAAAGACGGACAAACCGTCAGCGGTATTCTTTCTGAAGAAACGGAGCACGAATTAGTCCTGAAAACCTCCGAAGCCGAACCATTGAAAGTGCCGCTGACGCGCATCGAAAAGCGGGAAAATCTACCCTCTAGCATGCCGCCCATGGGCTACATCCTGTCCAAACGCGAAATCCGGGATGTGGTCGAGTTTCTGGCGAGTCTAAAAAAATAAGGGACGGCTATCTCAGTCCCTTTATAAAATCCAAGAAGCTGTTCCTTCCTTTCGATATTTAGAAAGGAAGGAACAGCTTTTAGGTTATGGCCAACCCGTACATCAAATTCCTATCTTATCTTCCTTCGGCCGCCTTGTCCGCCCTGCAACGCTGCACCCCAACCAGGAGCGAGAAAAGCCTTACGACCCGACGCAAAAAGGCCGTCTGGAGTAATGGCTCTTGCGAAAAGAAGCAAATCTGCGGCCTGTGACCTGATTTTCCAGAAACATTTTTAAATCGTTCCGGTTAAAGTCAACAAGGTTTTTGAGTGAAAGCCCATCCTTTCAGGGCTTTCACTCAAAAACAGTTGAAACTTTGTCTGTATTCAATCAGTAAACCAATAGATGTTTCTACTTTAATAAGTAAGCCCGACTCTGTCACTTATTTTGCCTGTTCCTATACCGTCGTTCGTTCGAATTTCCGTCTTTCTGCTCAGTCTGCTGACCACATCCGGCTGGCTGGGGGCGCAGTCTTTTCGCCTTCCCCAACCCGGAGAGATCACCGATCGGCAGGGACTACCGCAGGCCTTTGTCCCCTCAATTGTTCAGGACAGGCAAGGATTTATCTGGGCTGCTACCCGCGACGGACTCTGCCGCTACGACGGCCAGCGGTTCAAAGTCTTTCAGCCCGACCCCGACGGGCGTCCCTCACTCTCCTTTGTCGGGCTGGACCAAATCGAACTGGACCGGCACGGACGCATCTGGGTGGTTTCCGAGCGCAAGGACATTGATATCTTCGACCCGCGCACCGAAACCTTTACCAATTTTTCCCGGCAAGCCGCTTTTCGCCGACTGGTCAAACCCGGTATCGGATTTACTTTATTCATTGATCGAAAGGATCGACTCTGGCTAAGGAATGGTCAGGGTATCATTTGCTGGGATGTCAACAAAAAACAGGGACACTGGTTTCGTCACCAACCCCAGGTAGCCACATCCATTAGTGCTGATGGCGTGTACGATGTGTCGGAAGACGCGAATGGGACGATTTGGCTGGCTACAACGAATGGTCTAAATCGCTTTGAGGAAGCTACCCTCAGTTTTACCCACCTGCGGCACCAGCCGGGCAATCCTCACTCCATCCCAGAGAATGGGTTATCCGCCATACGTTGCCGGCCAACGGGAGAACTCATGTTTTTTTCCCAGCACTACCTCACCCTCCTACACCCCCAAACGGGCCAGATGCGTTCCTACCGATTGCCGCTGCCGGCAAACGAACTGGCTGTTGCTCACGTCGCAATCGACCAGCAGGGAACGGTTTATTTCCAGCAGAATAATAATCTGTTTCGGTTTACGGATCAGCAGGGCATCCAGGTCTTGACCCACTGGGAGAAGCCCAACGATGCGTGCCGCACGCTGCTCATCGATCGAACCAACGTCTTATGGGTCGGTACGGTGGGGGCGGGTATCCGTACCTACGATCTACAGCCAAATCCCTTTCGGAAACGCCCCTACCACCAGAGCTTTTATCAGGATCTGCTGACCAACGATTCGCTGGGGCTGCCCCCCGTTTCTCCGGCGGCACAAGCCACCTTGCGCGGTTTGAGCAGCTATAATTTCCGATCGGCCTTCGATGGGGCGGGCCGCTTCTGGTTTAACGTCGGCACTTCGGATCTCTACCGGCTGGATCGGGAAACGGGCCAGACGGAGCATTTCCCGCTGCCGATTTCCTTTCGGTGGGAAACGGCGGTTTCCGTTCCTTGTCCAATGACGACCGATTCGCAGGGCCACGTTTGGGCCATCTACGGTTCATCCGCTTTCTGGTTTGATGAGATTAGAAAGCAATGGACCCGGTTCCAATACCCGATTTCTTTTCGCCCTGACGATAGAATCACGGAAGTGGTGGCCGATGAGCAGGCCCTTTGGCTGGCCAGCCAGACCAATGGGTTATACCAGGTTAACCGACAGACGGGGCAAGTCCGGCACTATGTCAACCGCCCCGGCGACGCAACCTCGTTAAGCAGCAATTCGTTGTACTGCCTGTCGGCCGATCCCGCCGACGCTAACCGGCTGTGGATCGGCACTTTTGGCAGTGGGTTGTGCCTGTTTGATAAACGAACGGGGCAGTTTCGCCGGTTTACCCAGGCCAATGGGCTGCCCAACAATGTCATTTACTCGGCCCTGCCCGACCCCGACGGGTATGTATGGCTGGGCACCAACAAAGGGTTATGCCGGATGAATCGCCGGACCTTTACCACCCAGACCTTTACGCGGGACGACGGCATCATGGCCGATGAGTTTAACCGCAACCACTACGCCCGGTTTCCGGACGGCAACCTGGTGATGGGCGGCCTGGAAGGGTTCACCCTGTTCAATCCTCGCCAGGTCGGTCAGGACAAATTTGAACCCCGCGTTGAGCTGACCGAGCTGCAAATCAACAACCAGCTCATTCAGCCTGATCTTCCGGACACGGCCACCACGCCGTCGGCTCACCGGTCGGCCCGGGAAACATCCGTTCTGGGAACGCTACCCATTCAGGCCACGGATCAGCTTACGTTAGCGCATAATCAGAATTACCTGACGGTTCAGTTTGCGGCCCTGCAATTCAATCAACCCAGCAAAAATCGGTACCGATACCGGTTAAAAGGACTGGAAAAAGGCTGGAAGCAGGTTGACCGGCCCGAGGCTATTTATACGAACCTGCCGGCGGGGGAGTACGTGCTGATGGTGAATGCTTCCAACACCTCGGGCCACTGGAGTCGGCATGTGCGCAACCTGACGATTACGATCCGCCCCCCCTTCTGGGCCACCTGGTGGGCGGTGGGCTTCTATATCCTGATCGGTTTGGGACTGGCCTGGGTCCTGCTCCAGATTTACCTGAATCGGCTCCAGTTAAAGCAGACCATTCAACTCCGGCAGAAGGAATCCGACCAGCTTCGGGCCGTCGATGCGATTAAAACCAACTTCTTTACCAACATCACTCACGAGTTTCGGACGCCGTTGACGCTGATCCTGGGGCCAACCGAACAGCTCATGAGCCACGATACGGAGCCGGCAAACCGTCGACGCTTATTACAAACCATTGAACAGAATGCCCGGCAACTCCTGAGGCTGATCAATCAACTGCTGGATCTGTCCAAACTGGAAGCCAGCGTCATGCCCGTCAACGAGTCGAGAGGAGACCTGACCGAATTCATCCGGCACTGGTTAGAACCTTTTCGTGATCAGGTATCGAGCCGGGGACTTAGCCTGGAGTTTCATTCCGAAGTCACGGGAGACTATTGGTTCGATGCCGAAAAGCTCGAACGAATTGTCTACAATCTGGCTTCCAACGCCGTAAAATTCACAAAAACCGGTTCCATTCGGGTATCGGTAGAAACCGCTTCGGGGCAAATCAGGCTGTCGGTTGCCGATACGGGCATTGGCATACCGGCCCAGCATCTGCCGCATATTTTCGACCGCTTTTATCAGGTCAATAACACCAATGCCACCCCGGGAACAGGCATCGGTCTGGTGCTGGTTCAGGAACTGGTTCGGTTGCAGGGCGGACAGGTTTGGGTCGAAAGCCAGCCCAACCAGGGCACGACGTTTGTGGTCACGCTGCCGTATCGAAAGGCCCAGGAGCCCGCTCCCGACCCCATCACCAGCCACCGGAAATTTGACCCGGATGCCTGGCTAGCCGCCGACGAGTCCATCGAACCCCGGGTGCTGATCGTGGAAGACCATCAGGAGCTGGCTCAGTTTATCGCCGACAGCTTACCCGAACACTACCGCATTCGCAAAGCCGTCAACGGACTCGATGGACTGGAACAGGCGCTGGAGTACCTGCCGGACCTGATTATTTCGGATGTGATGATGCCCGGTATGGATGGTCTGACGCTTTGTGGCCAGCTGAAAACCGACCTGCGCACCAGTCATATCCCGGTGATTCTGCTGACGGCCAAAGCCGCCGTCGACAGTCGGCTCGAAGGCTTGTCGCTAGGTGCCGATGACTACCTGACCAAACCGTTTCAGGTGGCCGAGCTCCAGTTTCGGGTTCGCAACCAACTGATGAGCAAACTCCGGCACCGTGAGTGGGTGCGGGCCAGTCTGACCACGCCCAGTCCGGCGGCAACCCCACCACCTACGGAACCGGAAGACCCGTTTCTGACCCGTCTGTATGAGTTGCTGGATGCGAATCTGAGCGACCCCCGGTTTGGCATTGAGCAGATGATGCTGGAACTGGGCCTGAGCCGGACCACCCTGTTTCGGAAGGTAAAAGCGTTGACGGATCTGTCGGCCAACGATCTGCTGCGGAACTACCGGCTCAAGCGGGCGACCCAACTGCTGCGGGCAGGCCAGAGCGTGAACCAAACCGCCTATGATGTGGGGTTCGAGAGTCCCGCTTACTTCAGTAAATGCTTCCGCGAACTCTACCAGCTCACCCCGCGCGAATTTGCCGCCCACTCCTGATCACCTTGCCCGTCTGGTTAGCTAGTTCATCCCCTTTGACCGATTTGTAACCGATCTGGACTATTCGTTATGGTATTTGGAACAGGCGTTATCGTCCATTTCTGTTTCTTCCAGTAGGTTTGTGACTGACTGTCAACCCTAACTTTCTGATGCCATGATCCTTTATTTTTTCCTTGAGGCTTCCGATAGCCCCTGTGTTTGTAGTGCCGATCTGGAAACACTCATGGACGTATTGAACGGTTTTATTGCCGTTGGCAACGTCCTATCCTCCGCCTTTCTGCTGGATGACGATGGCACTCGCATTGACCTGCCCGTAGACGCTTTCGATGGGTTGCCGATGGCCCGGGGCATGCACAATTTGACGAAGGAATACCACTCCTTGCTGCGTGTGAAAAGCCGGGCCTAGGGGCCCCCTTTCCGGGTTCAATTTTTCTTTGTTCTGTCTGAAAAAAGCTCAACTCCCATGATTTTATCGCTAGAAACCGCCCTGACGCCAATCGTCGAGAAGAAGTTTAACCAACTCTGGAATTTGGTCGGTAACACGCCCATGCTGGAATTATTCTATACGGATCAGGGGCAGCCCCGTTCGCTCTATGTAAAATGTGAGAATTACAACCTGACCGGCAGCATGAAAGACCGAATGGCGCTTCATATTTTGCATCAGGCCTACCGTGACGGTGATATCCGCCCGGGCGACCGCATTGTTGAAGCCACCAGCGGCTGTACGGGTATTGCCTTCGCGGCCATAGGTCGGGCCCTGGGCCACCCCGTTACGATTATCATGCCCGCCGGTATTAGCCAGGAACGGATTGCGATCATTCGGAGTATGGGGGCAGACATTGAGCTGTTTACCAAAGAAGAAGGCGGTTTTATGGGCGCTATTCAGCGCGCGGAAGAGTTGGCCGCCACCGACCCGTGTGTGTTTCTGCCCCGTCAGTTTGAGAATCAAAACAACGCCGAGGTGCACCGCCTGACAACGGGCAAAGAAATCTGGCTGCAACTCCAGAGTGTCGATGTGATACCGGATGCCTTTGTGACCGGAGTCGGTACGGGTGGTACGGTGATGGGCGTAGGCCGGTATCTCAAATCCCGCAACCCAGCTGTTCGTATTCATCCGATCGAACCCGCCGAATCACCAACGCTATCGGTTGGGTACAAAACGGGAACGCACCGGATTCAGGGCTTTTTTGATGAGTTCATCCCCGGCATTCTTAAGCTAAATGAATTGGACCGGGTTGTGCAGGCCAACGATGGCGACGCCATCTTAATGGCCCAGAAACTGGCCCGGCAGCTGGGAGTAGCGGTGGGTATTTCGTCGGGAGCCAACCTGCTCGGTGCGATCCGTTTACAACGGGAAATGGGCCCCGATGCCCACATCGTGACGATTCTGTGTGATAGCAATAAAAAATACCTAAGCACCGACCTGGTTCGGGAAGAACCGATCAAACCGGAGTACATCGCCCCCAGTATCAAGTTTACAGATTATCACCCGATTGGCCGATTGCCCGCCGGCATGACCGGTTTGTTTTAGTAATGGCCCCCTTGGCGGGTCATATTCTCCTCATTACCAGTCCGGTTGCTAAGGCCGACCGGCCTGATTACTTCCGCCATGGTGACAAAACTTTTGCCCGATTACCTGATTTTATCAACCACGTATTCCTGCCGCCCAAAGCCTTGAGGTCCGGGAATAGAAACCTGTTCCAGTAACTATAGCATGAAAAAAGTAATACGCATCCTGGCCCTTATCGTTGGCGTCCTTGTTCTTCTGGTTGTTGGTGGTCTCAGTTACGTCAAACTCGCACTGCCCAATGTGGGCCCGCCCCCTGAATTGACCGTCCAGGCCGACTCTGCCCAGATTGCCCGGGGAAAATACCTGGCCACAAATGTTGCCGTTTGTATCGACTGCCATTCGGAGCGGGATTGGAAAATCTCCAGCGGCCCGGTGGTGGCCGGCACGGAAGGCAAGGGCGGAGAAGCTTTTACCCGCGAAATGGGCTTTCCGGGGCTTTACTTCGCCCGAAACATCACCCCCGCCCATTTGAAGGATTGGACCGACGGCGAAATCTACCGCGCCATTACGGCCGGGGTTTCCAAAGATGGACGCGCCTTATTCCCGGTTATGCCTTACGGCAATTTCGGGCAGGCCGATCCGGAAGACATTAAGGCCATTATCGCCTACGTGCGATCGCTCAAGCCCATTGAGAACAACGCGATTCCGGCCCCGGAATCGGATTTTCCAATGAATTTTATCATCAATACGATTCCGGCCAGGACGGAAGGCAGCAAACGGCCAGCCCCGACAGACTCCGTGGCGTATGGAAAGTATCTGGTTACACTGGCGAGCTGTGGTGAATGCCACACGCCGGTTGACGACAAAGGGCAAAAATTACCGGGCATGGATTTCGCCGGAGGACGGTCGTTTCCGATGCCTGCCGGAACGGTACGGGCTGCCAATCTGACCCCAGACCCGGAATCCGGTATTGGTGGCTGGACAAAACCGGCTTTTATTGCCCGGTTTCAGGCAGCCGCTCAGCCGAATTTCAAGCATCCGTTGAGCCTCGAACATCCCGAATTTAACACCATCATGCCCTGGATTATGTATTCGGGCATGAATGAACAGGACCTGGGAGCAATTTATACGTATTTAAAAACCGTCGCTCCGGTTAAAAATGCGGTGGTAAAATTTACACCCAAAGGAAACGAAGTAGCCGCCCGCTAACGATTGAAAGCCCGCTCACCCAACTCCACCGATGAAACTCCTTTTACGATTCGGATCGGCCATGCGACCCATGGCACAATCCTCCTTTTGTCTGGTCATTTTGGCCAATCGTTCCGGCATAAATCATTCGGTGGGCGCCTTGCCAAATTTTCGCTTAAAAGAATGCGAGAAATGAGAGAGGCTTTCAAAGCCCAGGTCGAGGTAGATTGCCGATGGTCGCTTGTTGCGGGTTTCTATCAGATGCCGCGCTTCCGCGAGCCTTCTTTCCTGGAGCCAATGCCGGGGTGCCATCCCGAATATCTTCTGGAAATCACGCTTGAACCCCGCCAGACTTCGCCCCGTAAGCCGGGCAAATTTTTCAATAGGCAGGTTATACTGAAAATTGTTGAGCATGAATTTTTCCAGGTCCAGTTTATACGGTTCCGAAAAGTCGAACAGGAATTCTTCGAGATAGGGCATCGTATACAGCAGGAGATGGACGGCTTCCTTTATTTTCAACAGGCCTACCGAGTTCGTTATTTTTTCCTCCGAATGACGCACATAGGGAATCACGGATTGAAAGAAGGCGTGCAGAAAATCATTTCCGGGAACCAGCAACGTGGGCGGACCGGTATATTTTTTCCCTGTTTCGATTCGCTCCTCCAGCGCAATCTGCCTGAGCAGTTCTTCTTTCAGACAAATGACGATGGTTTCGTAACCTTTACCATCCAGCGGTGTTTTGGTAATCTCTCCCAACTGATTCTTTCGGATCAGTAACATCTCTCCCTGTTCCATGGAGAATTTTTCGCTGGCCGTTTCCAGGGTAAAACGACCGGAAACCTGCATCACCAGGGTCGTATGCTCCAAAAAGGCCACTTTATCCTTTCTCATCGAGGAGAAATAGGAATAAAAAAGAACGCCCGGGATGATTTCAGTCGGATTTGTCATTGTGTAAAGGTATAAAAGGAGCGGGGCTTTTGCAGCCCCGCCGATTACCGCTCGAGGTAGGTCCCCCCAACTATAGTGCCGGGCGCAAAATGCGTGTTCAAGGTCGTCAGCTCTTCGGGACTGAACCGAACCTCCATCGCCTGTATGTTTTGCGGCAGGCGTGTCCGGCGGCTCATGCTTACCAGGGGCATGATATGATCGCCCTGCACATTCACCCAGGCAATCGCCAGTTGGGTCGGCGTCAGTCCTTTTTCAACCGCCATCTTTTTTAACACCTCTACTTTCTCCAGGTTCCTGATGAGATTCTCTCCCTGAAAACGCGGAAAATGGTTTTGGTAGGCATCCGCGGCAAGGGGCGCTTTCATTTCACCGGTAAGCAACCCTTCGGCCGTATTGGCAAAAGCCACTACGCCGATACCCAGTTCTTTAGCTGTAGGCAGCAGGTCACTTTCGATTTGCCGGTCGGCCAGCGAATACCCGATTTCCAAAGCGGTTACCGGGTGAACGCTATTGGCTTTGCGCAGTTGATCTGCCGTGATTTCAGAAACACCCAGGTAGCGCACTTTGCCTTCTTTGATCAGGTCGGCGACCGTTCCAATGACCTCCTCCACCGGTACACTGTTGTTTAGTCGGCACGGCTGATAAAGATCGATGGTTTCCACACCCAGGCGTACCAGCGAATAATTGATAAAGTTTTTAATGGCGATAGGGCGCAGATCCATCCCAATTGGTTGACCGTTATAGAATATGGCCCCAAACTTGACACTGATAAAGGCGTCGTCCCGCCGGCCTTTAATGGCTTTCCCCACCAGCAGTTCGTTATGACCTGCTCCGTAAAAGTCACCGGTATTGAGAAAGTTAATGCCGTTATCGAGCGCCATTTGCAGGGTAGCGATACTTTCACTTTCTTCAGGAACCGGGCTGCCCCAAATGGATGACATGCGCATACAGCCTAATCCAAGTTTTGAAACGAGTGGCCCATTTTTGCCGAGGTTTATTTTTGGTATCGTTGTCATCGTTGTTGGTTTAATGATTTGACACCACAAAGATCAGCGTTGCACCACTTCGCCCCTTTCTTCTACGGCTCAAATAACTTGTCTGTATGGCTCATACCCGCAGGCCTGGCTTACACCCCTTTTTGCAAACCGAGAGCAAGAAACTTAACCCCTTCATAAAACCGCCTGTTTCGTTCTTTCAAGCGCATAGAAGTTGCGGAAATTCCATTCCGGGCGGGACTTGCTCAATAAAAATTGAAATAACACCAGAAAATTTTGCATCTGATTATATCTATTTAGTATGTTTAAACGATTGCATGTTCATTTTCGCGGGTGAACCCGTAATCTTACTCAGCTAAAACTTAACGTTATGAAACAAAAGTCTATCTCCCTTAGGCCATTCTATGGCCTGTTGTGTACCTTTTTTCTTTTTTTTCTCCGTTTTACAGCGGCCACTGCCCAGCCAATTCCCATTGAATCCGGGCGCTATCAGATCGACAACAGCCTCAAGTTAATTGTCTGTAATAAACCACCGGAATTCCCGGCGGGCCAGTCCTTACCGACGCTCCGTTTTGACAAAGATTACACGTTTACGCAATCAGTAACCGCCTTTGAAACCGGAAAACCGTACAAAGTAAAAAATGGAAATACAACCTTTACATTGTATTTCACGAGTTTCCCGCTCGTTGACATCAAGACCCAGGGCAACAAAACCATCAGCACCACCGACGACCGAACGAAGGGAACGTTTTCCCTCACAAACGGCTCCGATCAGCCCTTTACGTCTTCCATGGGCATTCGAATCCGGGGGAATATCTCGCGCACCTTTCCGAAAAAATCCTATAATATGGAACTCTGGAAAGATCCGGACGGAAATGAAGAGCTGGAAACGTCGTTGTTGAACATGCGGGAAGACAGTAAATGGTATTTGCTGGCGATGTATAACGAACCGCTCCGGCTCAACAATGCCACCTCGCATGATCTGTGGCTGAACATGCACAAAGTGTATTATGCCGCTCAGGAACCCGACGCCAGATCGGCCATCCGAACCCGGTATTGCGACGTTTTTATCAATAATGCCTATGCGGGCGTGTATCTGTTTACGGAGCCCATGGACCGCAAACAGCTGAAACTCAAAAAAACGGCCGACGATGGGACGATCCGGGGAGAATTATACAAATCCGGCGGCTGGTCAGACGCCACCCGGTTTATAGGGCTGCCAGCACCACCGGCTAACCCCACGGATGAAACCTGGGCAGAATGGGAAATGGATTACCCGGACCCCTACTGGACCGATCTGTATGAGCTGACCAAGTTTGTAACCCAGTCATCGGGCGCCGATTTTAAAGCGAAGGTTTCCCAAAAATTCAGGCTCGATAACCTGATCGACTACTTTATTTTTCACAACCTGCTCAATGCTACGGATAATTTTGGGAATAACCAGTTTCTGGCCCGGTACAAGGAGGGACAGCCTTACTTCCTGATTGCCTGGGATTTAGACGGAACCTTTGGGTATACCACCACCAACGAACGTCCGGGCGATACGCGGTCTATCAACAGCAATGGCCTTTTCGAGCGGTTGCTAGCGCTCGATCCGGATGGTTTCAAGAGCAAGATGCGCAGCCGCTGGTTTGCCTTGCGGAAAAGCGACTTTTCGCTCCAAGCGCTGAAAAATAAACTTGGCGCCAATTATAACCTGCTCACCACCGAAGGCGCTTATGAGCGGGAAACGATGAAATGGGCGGGAACCGTTAAAACCACGGATCTGGCCGTTGTCAATTCCTGGCTCGAAACGCGGCTGAATTTCCTGGATGAGTATTTCGCGCTTTTTCCGGAACAAGGCCCCAGCCTTGAAATCGAATACGTTCGGGCCGAGGCCGTGACCGAAGGAAAAACGGTACACTGGTCTACGCACAAAGAACCCGCCCTGAAAGCGTTTGACGTAGAATTTAGTCAGGATGGCACCAATTTCAGTTCACTGGCGACCGTTCCGGCGACCGGCGATGACCAGAGTGGTCAGATTTATTCTTTTGACCACCAGGACGCGTCTCCGCTGGCGTTCTACCGGCTGAAAATCATAACGGATGATGACAAATTTACGTACACCGCGTTCGTACAAGTTGGCGCAAACACCTGTTCGGGAACACCGGCCACTCCGTCGATCAGTGCTAATCTGGTGGAGCTGACGGAAGGCCAGTCGGCCGTTCTTACCGCCAGCGGATGCACGCAAACCGTAGTATGGAGCACCGGGCAAACCGGTTATTCGCTGATCGTCAGTCCGGAAACCACCAGCCTGTATACCGCCAAATGCCGCCAGGCGGCTGGCTGTGAAAGTAACCCGTCGGCTCCCGTCAAGATCACAGTGTATTCATCCGGTTCGTTACCGGGTAATTACGAAGGCTATATGGGCGGGCTCGATTGTTCTTCCATGCGGGGCTGGGTCTGGAACCGTACGAAGCCCAATGCCCCCGTTTACGTCGAAATTCTGGCTGATGAGCAGGTGGTTTCCACCGTCATTGCCGATTATTTCCGCCAGGATCTGAAGAATAGCGGCAAGGGGAACGGAAATCACGGTTTTGTGTTTGGGATCCCGGAGACGTTGAAAGACAACCGATTACATACCTTTAGCGCCCGGGTGCTCGGCGCCGGATTTACCCTGAAAGACTCCCCCAAAAAGCTGACCTGTCAGGGCG
Source organism: Larkinella knui (assembly GCF_003858645.1). Classification (GTDB taxonomy): domain Bacteria; phylum Bacteroidota; class Bacteroidia; order Cytophagales; family Spirosomataceae; genus Larkinella; species Larkinella knui. The sequence continues at coordinate 1,037,509 of NZ_RQJP01000003.1, forward strand.
TTTTCACCGGCCCACCGGCCAACCAGCCGCCGGTAAAACCGACGGTTCCGGCCTTGTCGGCCCGGGTCAATGCGGCTTTTTCGGCTACGTTACCGGCTTTTTCCGACCCGGATTCGCCCTCGCTGACGTATATGCTGACGGGCTTGCCCAATGAACTCACGTTCACACCCGCTACCCGGACCATCGCCGGAACACCAACTGCTACCGCGGTTCTGAGCCTGACCTATACCGCCAGTGACGGCACCAGCGCCAGCACGGTGACGGTGCAACTGACCATTTCGGACGAGTCGACCCCTCCGCCGGCCAACGTGACCGGCAACTTTGAGGGCTATCTCGATAAAGTCGAGTGCGCGTCGATTCGGGGTTGGGTCTGGGATCGCAATAAACCCAATGAGTCGTTTATGGTCGAGTTTTTTGCCGATGGCCAGTCGATTGGAACGACCCGGGCCGACATCTTCCGGCAGGATATAAAGGATGCCGGAAAAGGCAACGGAAACCACGTTTATAACTTCATTACCCCTGCTACGGTAAAAACCGGGCAAACCGTTCAGATTAGCGCCAAAGTGCAGGGCAGCACCTATGTTCTGAAACAGGCTCCCAAGCCGCTGAACTGTGCCCCCAATAGCCGGCTGGGCGCGTCGGTGGACAACGAACCCGACCTGCGGGTGACGCCTAATCCAACCGACGGAGAATTTGAAGTGCTTTTTTATACGGCCACCCGGACTACCAGCGAGTTGTCGGTAGTCGACGAATTAGGGCGGTCGTGGTATAAGCAGACTCTGGACGGCATCGGGCAGCAACGGCAAAAAGTGCGACTATCAGGAGCGCGAGGTACGTATGTGGTGGTGCTTCGGCAGGGGCAGCAGCTCCGCACAAAAAAAATCCTGGTTACCCGCTAATCGCTTCAACGCATTCAAAAACCCTGGTTGCCGGTGGGCAACCAGGGTTTTTGCCTATGAACCGCAGGCGTTTTCGCCGAAACTTAATTGGCAGACCGCCCGATCAGCCGGTAAAACCGTTCCCGGTAGGTTTCCGAAACCGGAATGAGGGCCTGCCGAATTTTGATCCGGTCGCGCTCGATGGATTCGATTTTATCCAGCGCCACCAGCCAGGATTTATGAACCCGGCAGAACCGCTGCGGGGGCAATTGCTGCTCCAGATCACCGAAGGTTTCCAGGGTCATGATTTTTTCGTCACCGGCATAAATGCGCCGATAATCGCGCATGCCTTCAATGTACAGAATGTCATCGAAGGCGACTTTCTGGAGTCGGTATTCGGTTTTTACGAACAGAAACGGATTGCGGTTTTCCCGCTGACCGGTTTTCAACCCGTCCTGAGCGCGGGTCACGGCCTGCAAAAACCGGTCGAACGTATACGGTTTTACTAAGTAATCGACCACCTGTAAGTCAAAGGCTTTCAGGGCATATTGATCGAAAGCAGTGGTCAGGATCACGGCGGGGCGTTTCGGCAGGGCTTCCAGCAACTGGAGGCCCGAAAAACCATCCATTTCGATATCCAGAAATACCAGATCGATCGTCTCCCGCTGCAGAATTGGAATCGCTTCCAGGCCGTTGTCAACGGCGTAGCTCAACGTTAGAAACGGGATTCGTTGCACGTACTCCCGGAGTCGTAACATCGCCAAAGGTTCATCTTCAATGAGGAGACAGTTCATGCGTTTTTACGGGTAACAACAGAGTAACTGAATAGTGGTCGTCAGTGACCTGAACTGTCAGGCTATACGTTTCCCGGTATACCAGTGCTAACCGCTGCCGAATCAACTCATTACCTAACCCACCTTGACTATCGGGCCCGGTTTTCGCCTTGTCGATCAGGTTGATACACTGAAACCGGATTTGGGTTTCGTCAATCACGAAGTGAATGCGGATGGCGTCGCTGACCTTCTTGTTGGTCGCATATTTGAACGCATTTTCAAGGTACGGCACAAAAACCATCGGCGCAATCATCAAGCCGTCGGCCGACCCTTCAATTTGCAAGGTTACATACTGGTCGTTGGTGGTCCGGATTTTCTGCAGGTCGATGTACTTCTGGATGTATTCCAGTTCCTGCGCCAGCGGAATCTGATCAGCCTGGGTCTCGTAAAGCACAAACCGCAGTAAATCAGACAGTTTGTTCAGGTACATCGACGCCCTCGGCGCATCGTGTTCAATCAGAATGTCGATGTTATTCAAGGTATTGAACAGAAAATGGGGATTGATCTGGGCTTTCAGCAGGGCCAGTTCCATACGCAATGCCTTGTTTTCCAGCGTTTCCCGGACGTGAATGTCGGTATACCAGGTGATGAAACCCCGGATGGTGGTGCCCAATATGCCGTTGACCAGCGAAATCAACGCAAATACGATAAATAGAATTTGCAGGTCCTTAGCGGAAAGCAGGATGAGGAAAAAATTCTCGAAGACCACCGACATCAGCAGCGAGAGCGCCACTGCAATCAGCGCAATGATTCCCCCGGTTACGGCGATCGTAACCACCAGACCCCAACTGATAAATTTCTGTATCCTTCGGGTTGTCAGATAGTTGGGAACCAGCCATGCATAAAAGGAATAAAAACTGATGAACCCGGTTAGTAACGAAATTGCCAGCATGATCAGCCAGTCGTCCCAATCTTTGAATGCCTGTTCGGGCTCCTCGCTGGACAGCACAAACAGCAAAGAAACTACCAATGCGTACAGCATCCAGTAACCAACGTGCAACAGAATAACCGTCGTTTTTTTCATCGCTTGACACTAAAAAAATAACCGGCAATGGTTTCCACTTCGGGCAGATTGATGCTCACTCCACTCATGTTGGCAGTAATGGCCACGATCAGATCGTTGTCCGGATACAGGATCAGGAAGGTGCGGCCGCCGTCGATCAGCCCGCCGTGGTGAATAATCTTCCGCCCCTGGCGATCGGTGCCGATTCGCCATCCCAAACCGTACTGCGTGTTCTTGCCGTCGAGCAGAAGCTGGGGCGTCAACAACAACGTTACGGTTTCTTTCCGAAGCAACGTATTTTTCAGCAAACCTTCGCCCAGTTTCACCAGATCGACGGGTGTTGACAAAAGACCGCCACCGGCCCACTTATAACTGTTGTCCACCGGCGCAGCATTGACCAGTTTCTTGTTCTGATGCTCGTAAAACCGCACCCGGTTCGCCACGATGCTGTCGCTGTAATCCGCGCCGGTATCGGTCATCCGAAGCGGAGCAAATACCGCCGTCTGCATGTACGACAAATAATCGGTATGACTCGCGCCTTCGATCACCGCACTCAACAATGAATAGCCGTAAGTGGAATAGTTATAAGCCGTACCCGGTTTGAACAGAAGGCTGTCCTGATCAAAGATCGACAGCCCCTCCTGCACACTCGAATACCGCTTTGGGCAGCTCAACGGATCGTTGTTTCCGTAATGCCGAATCCCGGCCGTGTGCGTCGCCAGCTGACGGCTGGTGAACGGGTATTTTTTCGGCGGAAACCCCGGCACATACTGCTGAACCGGCGCGTCGAGGTCCAGTTTACGGTCTTCAACCAGTTTGCCGATCGCCAGTGAAGTGATTGATTTAGAGACCGAACCCATCCGAAACTTCGTACCGATCGTTACGGGTAGACGCGCTTCCAGATCGGCATAGCCGAACCCTTCCGCCCACAGGATTTTATCAGCCGTACCGACACTAACCGAAAGGCCCGGAATGTCCTGCCGGGTTCGTAGCGAATCGACAAACCGTTCGGCCCACTGAATGGCCTGGCGATAGGCTCTGTCTTTGATCGGTCCGCCGGGTTGCCCCCAAACCGGATGGAAATAAAAGAGGAAGGCAATGGAAAGGAGTTTTTTCATGATGCACGAAGTCTGATTTAAACTTGCATCAAAATTGGATCAACTCCGCCCCGGCTCAAAAATAGTTCTGCCAACCGGGGCAACTTGTCGGTCAAATGCCGGTTTTATGCGGTGTCTTGCGCCTTAATGCCGTCAGATGATTCCGCCTGCCATCATGTTATCTTCCGAAACCGTAATGGCCGCCCCGGAACATTTCCGTAACAACCTCATTATCAAAAGCAAACCAACACCTTAACTGATCACCAGATCGTATTTGGTGAGCAAACCCGGCAGGCTGTGGAGGGAGAACTTTGTCTTTTTCAGCTTGTTCTGCTCGGGGTCTAACGCCAGGTTGTAGGAAGTCGAAAAGTCGGCCTGCGTCAAGGTGTCATTGACAAACACGGCCAGTTCCAGGTTGCAATCCTGAAAAACCGCCCCGCTTAAATCACAATTAATAAAACTGGCTCCTTTCAGTGCGCACTGCACAAACTTCGTCTTTTTCAGGTTGCGGTTAAAAAAGTAGGTCTGATCCAGGTTGCAATTCTGAAAACCAACCGAAAATGCGAAGGGATTGCAGTGCTCAAAATTGACGCCGATCAGTTTGCATTGAACAAAAATCACCTCGTTGAGCTTGGTCCCTTTCAACAAAGCCGAATCCAGCGTACAGTCTTCAAAACGGCAGTTGACCAGGTTCGCATGGGACATTGCGGCTTTGGAAAGATTCAGATTTTTGAAGGTACATGCCTCAAAATCCTGGTAGGGCCATTGGGCCGGTGCGCCCGTTGTCTGGTCAAAAATCTGGTTAAAAACATCCATTTTAGCTACTGTATGCGCTGGACTAGTGAGCAATCCGGCGGTAAAATAAGCCATAAAAGGGCGAAGAAAACAGGTGTTATAGTTTATTTCAGTATTTTTGAAGGGTTTCCGCCTTTCTACAAAAAGCCCAGTCCCTTTACTTTTTCGCTTTATGAAACCACTCTTCCGATTAAGTATTGCGCTGGTGGTTCTGCTTACCCTCTCTTCTGTCGTCTGGTTGACGGTTCGGGAAGATCGCGTCGATTTTAATACGCAAATCAAACCGCTGCTCAACAAAAACTGCATTGCCTGCCACGGTGGTGTCAAAAAAGCGTCGAATTTCAGTGTCCTTTTTGAGCACGAAGCCCTTGCTGCGGCCAAATCCGGCAAACACGCGATTGTGCCCGGCAACGCCGACGCCAGCGAGCTGATCCGCCGGTTGACCCTCGACGATCCGGAAGAGCGGATGCCGCTGGAAGCACCGCCATTGAAAAAAGAAGAAATTGAATTACTCCGAAAATGGATCGATCAGGGGGCCGAATGGGGAAAACACTGGGCCTATCAACCCGTTGAAAAACCGGAAGTTCCCCAAATCGGCACCTTCTGGTCGAGGTTGGGATTGGCGAAAAACGATGAAGTAAGCTGGGCGAAAAATGAAATCGATCACTTCGTGCTGGACAAGATTGCCCACGATACAGAACTCGCTCCCTATTTAAAACCGACACCCGAAGCCGACCGCGTCACGCTCATCCGGCGCGTATCGCTCGATCTGACCGGCTTGCCGCCGACTGAGCAGGAAGTGACTGATTTTCTGAAGGATACATCGCCAAATGCGTACGAGAAAATGGTGGATCGGGCCCTGGCCTCTCCCACCTATGGTGAACGCTGGACGGGCATGTGGCTCGATCTGGCGCGCTACGCCGACACCAAAGGCTACGAAGCGGATCTGTCGCGGCCGATGTGGCGATACCGCGACTGGCTCATCAGAGCCTTCAACGAAGACAAACCGTTCGACCAGTTTACCGTTGAACAACTAGCCGGCGATTTGGTGCCCAACCGCAACGGCAGCCCGCCAACGGATGATCAGCTGGTTGCCACCGGTTTTCACCGCAACACGATGACCAACGACGAAGGCGGTACGCAGGACGAAGAATTTCGTGTGGCCGCGGTGCTGGATCGGGTCAACACCACCTGGGATGTCTGGCAGGGCACCACCTTCGGCTGTGTGCAGTGTCACAGCCATCCGTACGATCCGTTTACGCACGAAGATTATTACAAATACCTGGCGTTTTTCAACAACACCCGCGACGAGGATGTACCCAGCGACACGCCGACGCTGCGGTTTTATAAGGGTCAGGACTCCGCAAAAGTGCAGCAGTTGCAGACCTGGGTGCGTCAGCATGCGACCAATCCGCAGCAGGTAAAAACCGCCGAGCGACTCACGCGACTGACGGAGCCGAAGGTCAATTCGCACAGCTTCGATCAGTACGTCAATGCCTCGCTGATGGGTGCCATGTATACCGCCATTCAGGATGGCGGTTCGGCACGGATCAAAAATATGGATCTGAACGGAAAAAACCGGCTGATTCTGGCGTGGGGAACGAAGGCCGAAAACGCCGTGATGACCATTCATCAGGATAGCGTAACCGGGCCGGTATTGACCCGGCAGCCCGTGCCGAAAACCGGTAGCCCGTGGCGCGACACTACGCTGGTTTTTGCCCTGCCACAGGTTTCGGGACGGCATCATTTGTATCTGACGCTTAGCAGTCCGAAAAACCCGAAAGAATGGGTGATGATCAAATGGGTTTCGGTTCAACCGGCCTTACCGGGCCAGCCGGCAACGGTTTTGGGCGAAATGGATCATAAATTGACGGAAATACTGAATGCCAAAGCCGAACTGGTTCCCATTATGCAGGAAGGCGTTGGTGATCAGGCGCGGGAAACCTTTGTTTTTCAACGCGGTAACTGGCTGGTCAAAGGCAAAAAAGTAACGCCCGACGTCCCGCATTCCCTACCGCCGATGCCCGGGGACCTGCCCCGAAACCGGCTCGGTCTGGCGCGCTGGATGGTTAGTCGCCAGCACCCGCTGACGGCTCGCGTGGCCGTCAATCGCTTCTGGGAGCAGTTGTTCGGCACCGGAATCGTCGAAACCGTGGAAGACATCGGAACGCAGGGAATTCCGCCCTCCCACCGCGAATTGCTGGACTGGCTGGCGGCTGAGTTCATGGAAACCGACCACTGGAGTGTCAAAAAACTGCTCCGGCGCATTGTTCTGTCGGCCACCTACCGCCAAAGTTCCAAAGTATCGCCCGAAGCGTTGGCGAAAGATCCCTGGAACAAAATGCTGATGCGGGGGCCGCGCGTTCGGCTGACGGCCGAACAGGTGCGGGATCAGGCGCTGGCTACCAGCGGTTTACTCAGCAAAAAACAGTTTGGCCCCAGCGTGATGCCCGTCCAGCCCGACGGCATCTGGCAGTCGCCCTACAGCCCGGAAAGCTGGAAGTTGAGTCAGGGCGAAGACCGGTATCGGCGGGCGTTGTATACCTACTGGAAACGGACGGCCCCGTATCCGTCGATGATTACCTTCGACAGTCCCAGCCGGGAATTCTGTCAGTTGCGCCGGTTGCGTACCAACACGCCGTTGCAAGCCCTGGTGACGCTCAACGACCCTGTTTATGTGGAAGCCGCCCAGCACCTGGCCGACTGGATGCGGTATCAAGGAAAAACGCCGGAACAGCAGATTCAGGCCGGTTTTCAGCGGATAATGCTTCGCCCTTTGTCGACCGCCAAGCTGGCCGTTCTGGCGCGGTTGTACCAAAAAGCGAAAATGCAGTATCAACAGCAACCCGAAGAAGCCCGCAAGCTGCTCTCCTGCACCGACGGCACCCCCGAATTGGCCGCCCTGACCATAACCGCCAACACGATGCTGAATCTGGATGAGGTGGTGACCAAGGAGTGACGTAAGAAAAAGACCAGCGAAAGGATGGAGGAAGTAAGAGATTCTGTAACCGCCGAATTGATTTTGGCCAAATACTCTCGGAATTCAGCCATAAAGTATTCCGGCGGGTAATTCATCTGAATCCTTCATGGTGTGATTATCGTTGCCGGAATCCCCGCGTGCGCGACCAGATCGACCCCGCCAGTCCCGAAACATCGTCCGACACCCGAAACCACAAAACCAGGCCCACAAACAGGCCCGCCAGCACCAGTGAGCGTCCGATAATGCTGAGCAAAATCAGCCACAACGAACCGTTCCACTCGGGCAGAATCAGCGATACGCCATAGACCAGCGCCAATACCGCAACGGCTTTGACGCCCGAAAACGTGAACGGCAGAATCCGGAAAAACACCCAGACCAAACCGACTTTACTGAGCGCAAAAAGCAAGGTGGTGAGCGTGGTGGCAAAAGCCGCTCCGTCGATACCGTAGCGCGGAATTAAATAGGCGTTGGCCCCAATGGCGATGCAGGCCATCACGATCATCAGAAACGTGGCATACCGATAATACCGGGAGTAATTGATAATCTCGCCGTTCACGCCGGTGGCCATTTCAAACAGCTTTGCCGAAGCCAGCAGAAACACGACGTGTTTGCCCTGGCGGTAGATGTCGGCTTTGGGCAGCAGACTGAAAATACCGTCGATGTTGGTCCAGATCAGCAGAAAAACCAGACCGCCCGCCAGCAACTGATTCAGGGATGATTTGTGATAAAGCTCCTGAACGTGCGCCATGTTGTTCTGCCGCAACGAATTGGAAACCAGTGGCGTAGAAATCTGCGTGATGGTTTTTCGGGGAATCTCGATAATCCCGGCAATGTAGGTTGCAATGATAAAAATAGCGGCATTAGTCAGACCTTTCCCGCCCGAAAGCATCGTGCGGTCGATGAAATAGACCACCTGCGTGCCGACGCCCCCCATGACCACAAACAGGCCGAAATAGATCATCTGGCGGAACATGCCGTCTTTCAATCGGGCGAAATCGAACCGCAGCGAAAACTTGCCCAGCTGATAAATATACACCAGCAAAATGACCACCGCCAGACCGTACGACGCAATCATGAGGTACAGCATCCAGTCGAAATTGTACCAGCCCAGGCCGAACAGCAGAATCACCAGCACATTCGCCAGTTTCAGGTACACTTCCCGAATAAACGTCGGGATGGCAATGCGGGAATTGTTGCGGCAATAGGCTTCCAGAACGGAAATGTAAATCCAGAAAATCGTGAGCGGCACCACCAGCACATGGTAGGGAATCAGGCCCGCCGATTTTTCGGCAAAATAGTCCTGAATGGGTTGTTCAAACAGAAAATAAGCCGCCGTAAACAGGCTGATGCCGATCAGCGGGAAAGCCAGCAGAAAGCCCAGAAACCCGTTATTTTTCGTTTTATCGTCGCGGAAATAGCCAAAAAACCGGTCGGTGATAAACGGAGCACCGAGGTGCGCAAAGGCGGCAAACAGCAGGCTATTTTCCAGTAATAAACGCGAAATCGCCAGCTGATCGGTCGACAGAAAATGCAGCGAAACGTACAACTGGTTAACAATCCCGATGCCGACTCCGATGTAGGAACCAATGCTGGCTTTCAGGCTTTGACGAATGACAATTCCCATGTGATTTGGTTACCCTCCCTTTCGATAAATGGCGACCACCGTGGCGCCGTCGGACATAATCGGCAGGCGTTTGGCCACAAACCGGGTTGATTTATAGAGCAAAGACGAGAGCAAATTCCGGCCCAGATGCTTTTCCAGCCACAGGCGATAACCGAGGCTCCGGTGCGTGACGGATGCGGGTTCGTTGCGGGTTTCGACCACGGTCAGACCCATTAACTCACCGGCATATTTCAACGAAACCGGGTCCCAGAGCAGCGTGTGGTGGGGCGGCAGATTCAGCGTGTGATACGGGTCTTCCCGGAAATAATACGAGGCATTGTTCGGAACACCGATGGCCAGCAAACCGCCCGGCTTGACGCACCGGGCCGCCTGCCGAAAGAAATCACCGACGTTTGTAACGTGTTCAAAAACCTGGAACGCACAAACCACATCATACTGACCTTCATGCTGTTGCGCGTGGACGTTCAAATCTTCGTTGATGATGTTGACGCCCATTTTCTTGCCGAACGCAATCGCGTCGTCGTTCAGTTCCAGCCCCAGACCGCTGGCCCCTTTTTCGGGAAGCCGCTTCAGGAAATACCCGTTGCCGCTGCCGATTTCCAGTACCTGATCGCCCGACTTGAGGTGCTGAAAAACCAGTTCATGCTCCCATTTCCACGGGCTGTAATAGCCTTTGTAGTGGTGGCCCAAATCGGCGTAAAAGTCCGCATCGCCCGCCAGCGAAAACGGGTAATAAAACCGCAGTTTCGACTGGTTGCATTCATAAATCATCACCTCGTCCAGGCCGGCAAAATACCGGCTGACGTCCATCCCGAACTGATCGCGGTACCGCTGCTCGATGGTGCGGGCGTTCAGGCTCCGAACGGGCGAAACATCCGGCGAGTTGGTGAGGGGGGAGAGTATAGTCATATTTCTATCCAGTTCACGGACTAAACGGAAGTGCCCGCCGGTCCGTGAGCACGTTCTAAAATCTCGTTTAACGCGTTGATTCGGTCGCTCATTTCATATTCGCTGATCATTTTTCGGCGCGCGGTCCGGCCCAGTTCTCCGGCCAGTTCGGGCTCGTCAAGCAGTTGAATCATGTATTTTGCCATGCCCTGAAAATCGCCTTCCTCGACCAGAAAACCGGTCACACCGTGCTCGACGGCTTCCTTAATGCCCGCGTGGCGGGTGCTGACAATCGGCAAACCGGCCGCCGACGCTTCCAGCACGGTATTGGGCGTTCCTTCCGAATCGCCGTTGACCGGATTGACCATCGAATGCTGGGCAAAAAGCCGGGCTTTTTTATGCCATTCGGCAATTTCGGCAGCGGTTTTTACCCCCACCAGTTGAACGGCGTATTTCAACTGCAATTCATCGACCAGCTTCTTACAGGATTCGAGTAGTTCGCCCCCGCCAATCATCACCAGCCGCGCATCCGGGTGGCGATCCAGCACTTTGTCGAACGCCCGAATGGTCAGTTGCGGTGCTTTTTTGGCCGTAAACCGCCCGACGGTCACAATCAGTTTTTCGGCTTTTTCCGGTTCGGCCCCCGAAAACAATTTCGTCTCAACGCCATACGGATTTCGGTGAACTTTCTGAGGGTCAGCGCCCAGCCGGATCAATTGCTCCACCATGTCATTGGAAACCGCCACAATCGCTCTGGCCTGAACAAAAAGCTGGCGGTAGCGGGTTTCAAACATTTTAATCGTCTCTTTCTCAACGGCATCGAATCCATGAAAATGCACGACCAGCGGCACGTTGGCCCGTTTGCAGGCCGCCATCACGTTGCAAGCCGTCGGTCCGTATTCGGCCAACACCACATCCGGGCGGTTTTCTTTCAAATAGCGGGTCAGGAAATGGGTGTAAAAAGCCGGGTACAAGGCCGACACCATCCGCTTCACCCCCACCCGAACCGGCTCGGCCAGCGGCATTCGGATAATCGTGTCGCCGTCGGCCGTGCGATACGGTCGCCAGCCGCCGGACAGCGTCAACGCCGGTTTCAGGTACGCAATTTGGTTGTGAATAAACGTCTCCGAATAGCTATTTTTATTCGGATAGGCAATGCAGAGTTTCATAGTTTCCTCCCGACGACCAAATACGTACACGCGTCCTTATCCTTCGTTTCCTGGGAAGTCGTTTTATCAAACAGACTGATCGATGCCTGCATGATGAGCGCAAACGGTGGCCACAGCCAGCGCGGAATTTTGAACAGAAAACCGTCCTGAAACAACTGCAACCCCATCGCCGACCGTCCGATAATGCCCCGAAACGAAACAATTTCAAACCCGTTGCGGGCCACGATTTTCTGCAAACCGGCCGACGTCCAGCGCCAGTAATCCGTCGGGTCGGGATGGTACATCCAGTAGCCGTGCGTCGTCAGCAACAACAAACCGCCCGGTTTCAGAATTCGGCACGCTTCCTGCAAATAGCCTTCGGGATCTTCGACGTGTTCGAGCACCTGCGTCGACAACACCACGTCCACCTGGGCGTCGTCCATGCCAATGCGGCTGTCGGAGCCGATATAGACGTCAGCGTGGGGATTCCAGTCGAGGTCGATGCCGATGTACTGCACCTGTTCGGGCGGAAAAAGCGACACGTAAGGCTTGGTGCCGCAGCCGTAATCGGCCAGTTTGATCCGGCCGGTTTTCGTCAGCGGATCGATAAACGTGGTTCGGGCATACTGCACCAACTCCCTGAGTTTGATCAGATAATACCGCCGGGGATTGGTCAGTGGAGGTTTAATCCGGTAATGCTCAGACGGATCGTCCGGCATCGCTTCAGCGCGGATTGTTGTCATAATGAAATAGAAACGTCGTGGTGCGGCCCGGTACGGACGGGAATCGGCGGATTGTTAGAAATTCCAAACAAACCAGCCCTGACACACGTACGGTTTGTGATGCGAATTGGCATTGTAAACACAAAGAAAGCAGAGACGATGCAAATAATTAAGTAATCTTGTAATTAGTTTGGGGTTTACGGGATTCGGTTTTCGGTTTTCGGTGGCTGACGCGTGCTTTTAAACACACGATCAAGTGTGTATAGCTATCATGCGCCAGCCACCGAAAACCGAATCCCGAATCCCGTAAACTGAATACCGTAAACCGAATACCAGAATGCCCCTCGCTCCCATCGTTTTATTTTGTTACAACCGGGTCGATCACTTGCGTGAAACGATTAACTACCTGTCGAAAAACCCTTTAGCGAAAGAAAGTATTCTTTATATTTTTTCGGATGGACCGAAAATCAACGCTCCTGCCGGGAAAGAAGACGCGGAAAAAGTAGAAAAAGTTCGGTCGTATTTACCCACCATCGAAGGCTTTGCGGACGTCCGAATCAAGGAAGCGGCAACGAATCAGGGGCTGGCAAACTCCGTAATCCGGGGCGTTTCGGAGGTAATCGGGCAGCACGGACGGGTGATTGTGATGGAAGACGACATCATTTGCACGACCGATTTTCTGGAATTTCAGAACGAAGCCCTCGACTTTTACGAACACCATCCGCTGGTTTTTTCGATTTCCGGGTACTTGTATCCGTTCTCGATTCCGCCCGGTTATTCCGGGGATGTTTTGCTGCTGCCGCGGGCGTCGTCGCTCGGCTGGTCGACTTGGAAAAACCGCTGGGAACTGGCCGACTGGTCGGTGGCCGACTACGCCCAGTTTATTCAGGATTCGAAAGCCCGGCAGGCGTTTTCGGCCAGTGGCAGCGACCTCATTCCGATGTTCGCCAAACAGCAAAAAGGCCTCATCAGCTCCTGGGCAATTCGGTGGAGTTATACACATTTCAAGCAGCAACGGTATTGTTTGTATCCGATCCGGTCGAAAGTCGAACACATCGGGTACGACGCCGGTACCAACTTTGGCCGGTTCAGCCGGTTTCAGAACACGGCGCTTCATGAAGGGAAAATCAGGCTGACGCCCGATGTCCGGGTCGATCCGGAGGTGGTTCGTAATTTAAAAAAACACTTTCGCCCGAGTTGGCTGCGGCAATTGATTAACCGCTACAAATACGGTATTTAAACCGCCCTGCTAATTGCCTTACCCGGGAGGAGTTTTCTGTTAATAGACTGACCTATACCCACATGACAAGCTCCAGCGGAGCGTACTAGCCTATTAGTCAGGGCACTCCGCTGGAGTTTTCGTTACATTCAGGACTAGTTCCTAGTACCAGGTAGCCCCTCCGGGGCTGAATTATCCACAATTCATGTGCGTTAGTCCCTGCTCCGAAAGCCACAGAATTTTGAATCTGGACGGCAGTGGCTATTTTTGCCGACACGCGGGCCTGTTCCCGCTCAATCACGACCAACTTGACGCTAACCGACCACACATTCTGGCTCAATTACTGGGAATCGAAAGAAGGGCTTATTTTCCAAATCCCGGACAAATACCCGTTTCTGCCCTTAATCCGGCAACTGGTGACGACGCATCCCATCCAATCCGTGCTGGAACTGGGCGGTTTTCCCGGCTATTATTCGGTCTGGATGAAAAAACACCTGAACACCGACGCCACGCTGCTCGATTACGTCGTTCATCCCAAAATTCTGCACGAACTGGAAAAAGCGAACGGCTTGCCGGAAGGCTCGGTTGGCGTCATCGAAACCGATTTGTTCCAGTATACGCCCCAACGCGGGTTTGATATGGTGACGTCGAACGGCCTCATCGAGCATTTTGACGACACGGCGGTCATTCTCGAAAAACACGTCGAGTCGCTGAATCCCGGTGGGTTACTGCTCGTTACCTTACCCAATTTCCGGGGACTCAACGGCTGGTTTCAAAAAACGTTCGACCCGGAAAACTACGCCAAACACAACATCCGGTCGATGGATATGGATTTGCTACGGACCACCAGCGAACGGCTGGGTCTGAAAAACATCAGCGTGTATTACGACGGGCGGTTTATGCTCTGGTTCGAGCGCGAATCCGAAAAACCGCTCCTGGGCCGACTGCTCAGAAAGCTCCTGTGGCTTCCGTTAAAGGTGTTTTTTAAACTGGTGCCGGTTGAAACCAAAGCGTTTTCGCCCTACATCGTTCTGACGGCTACCAAATGAAGGTTCTCCACCTGAGCACATTCCATCAGTTTGGCGGTGCGGCCATTGCCGCCAACCGGATCAATCAGGCGCTGAATCGGGCCGGTTTTTCGTCCGACATGCTGGTGGCCGAAACCAGCGTGGAAGAACCGTTCGTGACGTCACTAGCAAAAACGGCCTGGCAAAAACGCTGGAATACCGCCCGGTTTGCGCTCGACCGGCTTACTTTTCTGCCCTTCGAACGCAGCCGAAACGTCCGGTTTGCGTTCTCGCCGGGGCTGGTCGGGACCGACATTAGCCAGCACCCGCTGGTTCAACAGGCTGATATTCTGCATCTTCACTGGACCACTTTCGGCTTTTTATCGACCCGGTCGTTGAGCAAGCTGTTTGCGCTGCCAAAACCGGTCGTCTGGACGATGCACGACATGTGGGCCTTTACGGGCGGCTGCCACCACAGCGGTACCTGCGAGCATTACCAAAACCAATGCGGCAACTGCCCTTTCCTGCGCACCTCGGCCCCCGACGATCTGTCTCACAGCGGCTGGCTTCGGAAACAAAGGGCCTATCAAAATGCCCGGCTGACGCCGGTGGGGTGCAGCCAGTGGCTGGCAAATCGGGCGCAGCAAAGCCGTCTGTTCGGCGAATTAGCGGTTCAATCGATCCCGAATCCAATCGATACCAAGGTATTCATTCCGCTACCAAAAGCCGTTGCCCGTTGGGAATTGAAGCTCCCCGAAACCAAACGGTTTATTCTTTTTGCGGCCACCAAAGTTTCGGCGGTGGGCAAAGGATTTTCCTATTTCCAGAAAGCGCTGGCTCTGTTGCGGCAACAACTGGCGAAACCGCATGACGTGGAATTGCTGATTTTTGGCGCTGGTGATGAAAGTTTATTGCGGGAATTGCCGTTTAAGTACCATTTTTTAGGGTCCCTGAAAGATTCGCGGCAGATCGTTGCCGCCTACAGTGCCGCCGATCTGTTTGTGATTCCGTCGCTGGAAGAAAACCTGCCCAATACGATCATGGAGTCGATGGCCTGCGGAACACCGGTGGTCGGTTTTGAGGTGGGCGGTATTCCGGAAATGGTTCAGCATCAGCAGACGGGATATCTGGTCAGCTACCGCTCGGTGGAGGATCTGGCCAACGGCATTCAGTGGATTCTGGATCAATCCGAAACCGCTTTTCAGCAATTGTCGGCAAACGCCCGCAACCATGTGGTCACACATTACGACGAAACGGTGGTGGCCCGGCAGTATCTCGCATTATACGCAGAGATTCAAAATAAAGCGTACTAGTTACACAGGGTTAATCAGAGGTAATCTGAGCTTACCAGAGTTTTCTCTGATTAACCCTGTGTAACAACTCGCTAGAAAATAGCCAGATCGGTTTTTTTCCGGCACAAAACCGCAAATGCGCTGGGTTTGATTTTCCGCAAAGCCGGAACGGATTTTAGCACCTGGGTTTTCAGCCAGATGGCCCAAAACGTCAGCGTAGTCGGTGCCGAGTGCCGAATGGCGGCCGTATCGTAGAAAACGCTGTGTTCGGCAATGATTTCAAACCCTTCGGATTTGAGCAGAAACTTGAACAGCGAGGGCGTGAAAATATTGATATGGCCGTACGACAGGAAATGGTCGGTTTTTTTGTCGACAAAAAAGCTGAAATCGATCGGCACTTCAAAAAACTGATACTCCGAAACCCGGGCGATTTCGCGCAGCAAAAGCCGCGGGTGTTCGACGTGCTCGAGCACGTGCGAGCAGGTTGCCAGGGGGAATTCTTTCGGACCATACGGTATTTTATAGCCGTCGAACAGTTGGACGTTTTGCAGCGACGTCAGCCCGCGCTCCCGGATCCGGCTGGCGCCACTTTCCGAGATTTCGAGGGAATACATGGCGGGCGAAAACCGGTTCTGATCGAGTTGCTGCAACACCGCGCCATCGCCGGAACCCACGTCCAGCATCTTCGAAAAGTGGTAGGACTGACACAGACGACGAATGGTTTCGGCCTTCATCCGGGCGCCCATATTCCGCCAGCTGCGGTCAGAATCAGCGTATTGTGACCGGTACGCATCCTGAAGCGCCGATGAGGTTGTTGAATTCGTTTCCATTCAGCCGTTGGTTAGCACGTAAAATTACCGTTTTTTTGTGAATTGCCCGCGCCTTTACTATGCCCATACTTTCCATCATCACCGTCACCTACAACGCCGAACGTTTTCTGGAGCGCACCATCCAGAGCCTGATCGCCAACCAGCCCGGCAGTGCGGTGGAATACCTGATCATCGACGGCAATTCCAAAGATCGCACGCTGGACATTGTTCGAAACTATGAAAAGCACGTCAGCCGCTGGATTTCGGAGCCGGATCGAGGGTTATACGACGCCATGAACAAAGGCCAGCAGCTGGCAACGGGCGATTACGTCTGGTTCATGAATGCCGGCGACGAAATTTACGACGCTGCGGTTCTTTCCAAATTACTCGATCAGATGCAGAATAACCCCGCCGATGTCTATTACAGCGACGCGCTGTTTGTCGACGATACGGGCAAAGCGCTGGGTTTACGCAGTCAAATTACGCCCCATACGTTGCCTCACCACCTGATCTGGCGCGATATGGCGATGGGCATGAAGGTTTGTCATCAGGCATTCATTGCCCGCCGGAGCCTGGCCCCGCCCTTTCTGGTCGACAACCTCAGCGCGGATGTCGACTGGGAAATTCGCTGCCTGAAAGCCGCCAAAAAAGTAGTTTGGCTCGATTTTGTCTTGTGTAAGTACCTGGTGGGCGGTTTGTCGGTTCAGCGGCACCGGCAGTCGCTTACGGATCGGTTCAAGGTCCTGGCCGATCATTTTGGTGTGGCAACGGCCCTGTGGAATCACGTTCGCATTCTGGCGCGGGCCGTGCGGTTTCGGTTTTCGGGGTGAGATAGAAAGTCGTTGAAACGACTCGGGACGGGTAAGGTTCCCGGTTTTATTTCCCACGGTTTTAACCGTGGGCTGGTTTTAATACCAACCACGTCTTCAAACCATTGGCAATTCAACAGCCCACGGCTTTAGCCTTGGGGAACCGGATCGAAACTCCGTTCGCTATTCGAACGGTTTCAACCGTTTTACTACATTTTATAAAGCATGACAATGATTCAACGACTCTACTTTATTTTCGTTTTCTGGCTTACCACGGTTCCGCTTTTTGCCCAAACGGCCGGGGATTCCATTCCCACCGAGCGCCGGTTTCCCCTGCGTTCGTTCATCGTTCCGGCCACGCTCGTTGGCGGAGGAGCGGCCTGGCTCGGCCACCCTACCCGCGAACCCTTCAACCATACCGGTACGGTCAGTTCGGCGGATGAGTATCTGCGGTTCGGCCCGTATGGATTGCGGGTTGCCCTGCAACTGGCGGGCGTGAAACCGGCGGTTAATCTGGGCGACGAAATTGCCGTTACGGTTTTGTCGAATGTGGTGATGGGTGGGGTCACTGAAGGACTCAAACGCACGATCCATTCAACCCGCCCCGATGGTTCCGATCGCCGGTCGTTCCCGTCCGGTCATGCCGCCGTTGCGTTTACCGGGGCGGAATTACTGCATCAGGCGTATAAGCATAAAAGTCCCTGGATCAGTATTGCGGGCTACGCGATGGCCAGTGCCACGGCGGTGCTCCGGGTGGCCAACGAACAACACCATTGGGCCGATGTTTTGGCCGGTGCAGGCATCGGAATCGCATCGGTAAAGGTAACGTACGCAGTTTATCCGGTTATTAAACGCAAGTTGTTAGGTCATCGACGGCAATCGAAAAATCAACTATAATTACTTAGTATCCAGCGAATTGGTCAGTAATTTCAACGCACTAACAGCCTGTAAATCATTCCTTTTCTGCTTTACGCCTGTATTAAATTCGTTTTTCATTCAGCACATTTGTCGGTTTGTCCAAAAATGAAAATAAATTTGCGGTTCGCGAGCAAAAGGCCGACGATTATTTTTTTGCACACAGAAAATTTAAAATAGACTTTTATCATGAAGCGCTTAGCTGTTTTTACTTCCGGCGGTGACGCACCTGGCATGAATGCCTGTATTCGGGCGGTTGTCAGGGGGGCAGTTTACCACGGCGTCGAAGTATTCGGCATCCGTCGGGGGTACAACGGAATGATTAACGGCGATATTTTTCAAATGACGTCCCACTCGGTCAGCAACATTGTTCAACGCGGAGGGACTATCCTGAAATCAGCTCGCAGCAAAGAGTTCATGACCCCCGAAGGCCGTCAGAAAGCGCACGATCAACTGATCAAACATGGCATTGAAGGATTGGTTGCCATTGGCGGAAACGGGACTTTTACCGGCGCATTGAAGTTTTTTGAAGAATATCAGATTCCTACCGTTGGCGCACCGGGTACCATCGACAACGACCTCTACGGCACGGACTACACCATCGGTTTCGACACGGCCGTGAATACCGCCCTCGAAGCCATCGACAAAATTCGGGATACGGCCGATTCACACGACCGGATTTTTTTTATCGAAGTAATGGGCCGCGACTCGGGTTACATTGCCATTCAGTCCGGAATTGCGGGCGGGGCCGAAATGGTGATGGTTCCTGAAGTTCTGACCCCCATTTCGGAAGTGGTCGAAACCCTGAAACAGGGGTGGAGCCGTTCAAAATCCTCGTCGATCATCATTGTAGCCGAAGGCGATGAAGAAGGAAATGCGGCCGAAGTAGCCGAAAAAATCCGGACGCAGGTGGGCGTCGACGTCGACATGCGCGTAACGACCCTGGGCCATATTCAGCGTGGGGGCATCCCAACCGCTTACGACCGCATTCTGGCCAGTCGCCTGGGTTTGGGTGCGCTGGAAGGCCTGTTAAACGGCGAAAAGAATGTCATGGCTGGCGTCGTGAACAACGAACTTCGGTATACCCCGTTTATCGATACCATCAAACTGCCCAAACCGATCAACGAGGATTTGCTGCGGATGGTACGGATTCTCAGCGTTTAGAGGTAGCCCATGATTCGGTAGGCCGCATACCCGACAAACTCATGAATAAGCCAGTAGAAGTCGAACAAGGCTTTTTCGGAAGGAAGCAACAGGTGGTTGGGGGCAAACTCGCGCGGGCCGCTGGCAAAAGCCGCCGGGTAGGGCGTTACCGGAATGTGCTGTTTTTGGAAACAGCCAATGGCCCGGCGCATGTGCCAGGCCGACGTAATGAGTACATATTCATAGCCCTTGAATCGTTGTTGAAGCACCGGGGCCGAGAAAAGCGCATTTTCATGCGTGTTTCGCGACCGGTTTTCGAGCAACACATCCTGCGCCGGAATGCCCGCCAGGATCAGGAATTGCCGCGTCATTTGCCCTTCATCGGCCACCTCGTGCTGCAAAATACCGCCAATGCCCCCGCTAATCAGGATTTTCTGAATCTGCCCGGATTTGTACAGCAGCAGGGCCTGACCCATGCGGTCGGCCTGATCGCCTAAATAGATCCGATGGCGCGGCTGGCCATTCACCTTTACCATCCCACCCGTCAGGACAACGCCCACCCGCGGACTGGTGCGAGCAGGAAGAACAGCGGGCGGTATTTCCCACCAAAGTGACAATTCATTGGTAAGAAACCCATTTCCCGAAATCAACAGCCAGACAACGGCAAAAACCAGTGCTTTCCGTCGTCGGGCCTGATTTTTGGTCAGTACCGCTACCAGTAAAGCGATGGTCAGCAGGCCCATGGGCATGAGCAAAAAGGATAGTACTTTGGAAAGAAAGTAGAACATCGTATATGCGAAGGCCAACGCCCCAATCGTTATAAGTAGTATCTTTGTATGTATGCCAAATTCTGGTCAATTAACTGCTCTATTCATGAATCGACGATTCTGTTTTACGGCACTGCTGCTGTTCCTGTCTGCTCCGCTCCTGCTGGCGCAATCGTCCGGAGGTCACCTGGTTACGGCCCGCATCAAAGGGTTGGCCAACAAAACCGCCTATCTGGCTCATTTCTACGGCCAGACGCAGTTTACACCCCAGGATACGGCCACGGCTGACGCCGAAGGTCGCCTGGTGTTCGACGGACCGAAGGAACTTCCCGGCGGGTTATACATGATCGTGGTGGACGCCAAACCCGTTCTCCAACTGGTGATTGGCGAACAGCGGTTTTCGATCGAAGCCGATACGGTAAACGTCATTGAATCCATGAAAGTGACCGGTTCTCGCGAAAATGAGCTTTTTTACGGCTACCAGAACTATCTGAGCAAAAAGTACGGAGAAATCGGTGCTTTGCAAAAAAAAGGCGGATCAGCCAGCGACCTGGCCGCTGCCCAAAAAGAAGTGGAAGCGTATCGCAAGGATTTTATTGCTAAAAATACTAATACGCTGACTGTCAAGCTCTTTAAAGCCGCCGAAGAACCCGAAATTCCGGAAGCGCCGAAGCTTGCCAACGGCCGGCCGGATTCCAATTTTGTGTTTAATTATTACCGGAATCACTTTCTGGACGGTTTTGATTTTTCGGACGAGCGGTTATTGCGAACGCCTTTTTTACAAAGCAAAATTGATCGCTACCTCAAGGAGCTGACCGTTCAAACGGTCGATTCACTCATCCCGGCGGCTGATTATCTGGTGAACAAAGCGAAGGCAAATGAAGCCATTCTTCGGTATACGATCTGGTATATCACGAACCAATATGAAGAGCAGAAAAAAGTATTGAATACCGACGGTTTGTTCATTCATATGGCCGAGAAATACTGGCTGACGGGTGTGATGCCCGTCAGCGATACGTCGACGCTCACCAGCATGCGGGAGCGTGTAAAGATTCTGAAGCCGCTGCTGGCCGGAAAAACCCTGCCTAACGTAAGTTTGAAAGATACGCTGGGGCGTTATCAGCCCCTGCACAACCTAAAGGCCGAGTATACCATTGCCTTTTTCTACGATCCCGAATGCGGACACTGCCGGGAGTCGGCACCGGCCCTGAAGAAATTCTATGATCGAAATAAAGCCAAAGGCGTGCAGATTTACGCGGTAGCCATCGGAAAAACCGAAGCCCTCTGGAAGAAGTTTATCCGGGAATTTAAATTGCAGAACCTGGTAAATGTATACGGCCCCAGTGCGCCCGTCGACTACAAAACGAAGTACGACGTGTATTCCACTCCGACGGTTTATGTACTCGATAAAGACAAGAAAATTCTGGCCCGTCGATTGCCGGTTGAAGATCTGGAAGGGTATTTTAATTTCCTGCAACAGCAGAAAATGACCAAAAAACCGGCTCCGATGAAGGATGTAAAAGCGAGTGTCAAAGGGAAATAAAGAGCGTAATTCCGTGCTAACCGCGCTTACTCCTGACGGACATACACTTTTACACTGTCCAGAATGGAATGAACCCGATAGTCGGCCATAAACCGGGCATCGATCGCCTGAAGGCGGGTCTTATTTTTTTCGTTGCGAATATCCTCTAGAATAAACCGGGGGCGATTACGATGCAGATCGTCGATATACCGGCGGATAAAATACGGCTGCAAGGTGGACGGATAAATTTGCCGGGAGGCAAACACATCACGCGTTCCCGGCAGCAAACCCGTGTGGCAATAAACGTGCGCCAGATTGCCATGCCCCCAGATACTGATCCGATCAGTGGGCTTCGCCATTGATTTGATGACCGAAACCAAGGGATCAGGGCGCTCTCTGGGCCGGTAAGCATACTCGATTCCTTTGTTTCTTTCCAGAATGGGGAGGAGAAAAAACAGCAGGAATGGGACAAAAAGCGCGTATTTGTAACGTGAAGTGGTTACAAGCTGCTGGTTTTCTCCGCATACAACACCCAAACCCCAAAACAAGGGAGCAAAAAAGAAAAACAGGTAGTGCTGAAAGCCATGCCCCGGTTTGATAACTGAAAACCAGGCCACTCCCACTAATAGAAATGCATAAATTACGCGCCTTTTTGATGCCATCGGTGCTTGGGACACCAGAAGACGGGTACCTAACCCCAGAATGCAGAAAAAAGTAAATAAAAAGAAGGGCAGAATATCGGACGCCATTCGTGGCATATCCGCATTACCAAATACCATTTTTACCGGTAATGTCCAGTTCAGATTACTCGATGAACTGCTATAATTCAAATTATAAAGAATATAGGACGCATAAAAGTCAGGAAACAAATCAGTAAAATACAGGTATAACCCAACGCCAATGGACGGTACTAAACCCAATACGCCTAATAAAACCGCTCGTTTAACCGTTAGCTCCCTGGCTCTTTCAATAAATAAGAAAACGACAATAAGGCCGGCAATAGGAACACCCTGCAGCTTGGCATAGGGCATTAGTCCGGCTGCAAAACAGAGAAAACCAGCGTATACAAATTTACGGCCCGCCAGGATGGCCGACAAGCACAGCAGTTCAATTAAAATGATCAGGTGGGGTAATACTTCTGAACTGTAGGCAATGAACTCAAAAAAAGTAATTCCGGCCATGCACAGCGTATAACCAAATACAACGATTGAGGCTATTTCCTGATTATACAATAGACGGATGGATCTGTAAATCAGAAAAATACTGGGCAGAATAGAGAATAATAAGCCCAGTATTCGAACTGATGTATAGTTGAGCGGACCCATCAACCAGTAAGAAAGTGCTAATAAATAGTAGTGAATGGGCCCGATCGTTGTGCCGTCAAATGATTTAAATACGAGCGGTTTATTGAGCATCGTTCCTGCGCCCGTAATCATAAAACTTTCGTCCAGATTCTGTTCGGGAAGAACCAGATTGGGCAAACGCAAGCTAAAAACAGCCAGTAAGGCAAGAATTAGTAATCCGGTTTGCTGTTTGCGAGTTGGGTTTTTCCGGGTTGCCAGAAAGAATAAACCAGCCGCAAATCCGATTTTCAGGATGAAATAAATCTTATGGCTAAGCCGGGTAAAAGTCATCCATTCGATCAGAAAATTATGCACGGAACCCGGATAATCCATATAGGGAACTGATGGATTTACGGCTAAATAAAATAAACTCATAAATTTGATTGGGCGAAGTAAGCAGCGGCTGTTTTCTTGAATTAAACAAACTATAAACTACTCAAATCCAATTTTACCCGAAAGAGAATGCCCATAAGGAATAAAGTCAGTCTCCATTCCCATTACTTTACAAGCTTCGGCCGACACTCTGATGGCATTGTTGGTACTTCTTTCATCGGGGTAAATGTGGGCCATATTGGCAAACCACATGCCATTGATCAGCTGTTTACACGAGTTTACTTTTTTAGAAAAATTCAGATCACACACGGTTGCTGCCGTGTTGGTGCGGAAAACATGGATGTCATTGATGGAGTTGTGATCAAAATCCTTGTAGATCTTTTTCAGGTAAGGAAGCATATCCGCAATAATCTCGTTCGTGTTCTGTCCGGCTATTTTTTCAGTCTGGGAATAATAGCGTGATAGATAAACGATGTGTTTATTGTTGTATTCACTACTTGGAATAAAGTTAGTATGCTCAATAATACCGCCAAATGGAAATCCGGAATCGGCGACGTTGAGCCAGTAGGTTTTACTAAGCGGTTTTTTCAAGTCGAGAATAACGCAGACCGCACCAAAATACTGTATATTATTCAGTTGGTTAAAAATCGCGTTATCAACTCCTTTAAAAAAATCTTTGACGTAAATGGTTGGTATGGTAAACAAAAAATCACCGCCTGAATAATTCTCCCCTTTCGTCTCAACGCCCTTTAATGATGCCCCTTCCATGTTGAGTTTTGTTACGGCGCTGGAAGTAATTAATTCAACATTATAGGTTTTTAGTTTCGCGAGTAACGCCTGCAATAAAGTATCCAGGCTGCCTTGAAGATAACCCAGTTTTTCCTCACCCTGCTTCCGCGAACTCATTCGTTGTCGTAACCGGCCAATCATCCACGCTAATGGAACTTCGTTAGCGTAAGGTCCGAATTTTATATCCAGTAAGGGCTTCCATAAGGAGTTGGTTGTATTTTTACCGGCATATTTATACAGCCATTCCATGCAGGATATATCTTCATAATCCTGCCAGTTTGCAAATTTACCAAGGAAAAAACTGGTTGCCGCAAAACGGCCCTTATCCGCAAATGTCAGTGGAGAAAAATTCAGCAGGTCTCGTGGAGAATTAAAATTATAGATCTTTCCGTTCCGGAAAACCCCCATCGAAGTCTTCTTGAAGTACAATTTATTCTCAATTTCAAGCTCTTTTACCAACCAGTTTAATTCGACATCGTGCGTAAAGAAGTGGTGATAATAATGCTCTAAACGGTTATCACCAATTGAAAATGTATTCAATAAACCGCCAAAAGAATCGCTGGCTTCCAATACTCTAACTTTATACCCATTTTTAGCGGCAATATAGGCGCAGGTAAGCCCGGTTATACCACCACCGATAATCGTCAATTGTTTTGTCTTCGTTTCAGGATGCTTCATGCTGTCGGTTTACCGGCAAATAAGCGCATAAGGCCTGTCCTAAAAAAATTAAAACATTGAAAGGCTGTTTTAGGGACTTAAATCGTGTGAAATAAGGATTAAACCGCAGAACGCGTTTATTTCATCTTGGTCCGCTTCACCAGATAGCTGGTCAGAATCTGATCGAAGCCTTTAGCAATGTCGGCTTCGATAAAGTCGATCCGGTATTGGCCGCAGCGGATTTTCAATTCGTGGTAAAAATTCCTGATGGCGCTCTGGTAGCTATCCCGCACCTGGTTGGGCTGCACTTTTACTTTATCCCCCGTTTCGAGGTCGATAAACTCGTAAGGGCGCTCGTCGAACGTAAAATCCTCCTCGGTTTTTTTATCCGTTACGTGAAAAATCAATACTTCGTGGAGGTTGTGGCGCAGGTGTTGCAGAGCGGAAAAAAGATGATCGACATCCGACACGTTTTCAAACATGTCACTGAAAATAACCACCAGCGAGCGTTTGTTGATTTTTTCGGCCAGTTGATGAATCACCTCAGCCGCCGACGTTTTCCGAAGCAGTGGAGGTTGTTGCAGTAAAGCGTTGAGTTGCTGGAAGATTTTATGAACGTGCGAGGGCGTCGACTTCGTCTGGGTTTGAATATCGATTCCTTCCGCAAAGGTCGTCAGGCTAACGGCATCTTTCTGACGCTGCAGCAGATAGGCAATGCAGGCAGCGGCCATAATGCTGAACGTGATCTTGCCGTAACCCGGTTCGGGGTAATACATTGTCGACGAGGTGTCGAGCAGCAGGTGACAGCGCAGATTGGTTTCTTCTTCGAAACGCTTGACAAATAAACGCTCCGATTTGGCGAAAACTTTCCAGTCGATGTAGCGCGTACTTTCGCCGGTATTGTAGAGCCGGTGTTCGGCAAACTCGACCGAGAAGCCGTGGAACGGCGACTTGTGTAAACCGGTAATGAACCCCTCCACCATCTGACGGGCCAGGAACTCGACATTACCATATTCCCGGACTTTCAGTAAATCTACTTGCGTTGCCATAATTGTAAAAATACATATCGCGGCCAGATCATCAAAGTGAATCAGGTTGTAGTTCGTGCATCCGGGGCATTAAATTTGCCTTGTGTCTGAAATGCGTCCAGCGCAAACTATAACTTGTTCCTGTGATCCAGCCGCGATATGAAAACGTCCTCCGCGCTTAAATGGTATCGATGGGTGAAAGCAGCGGTTCGAAACGGTTGTTAATCGGAAATAACACGGCCGTGGCCGGGTCCAGTGATTTCCGATTATGACCGACAACCCGGATCGCCACATTGGCAATGCCCGTTTTGACGATTCCCAGGGTTTTGGCGGCTGCGTAGGCCAGATCGATGATGCGACCTTTGCCGCCGTGCGGCCCCCGGTCGTTAATCCGAACGACCACGGATTGATTGTTGGCTAAATTGGTCACTTCGACCATGGTGTTCATGGGCAGAGAAATGTGTGCCGCCGTCAGTTTTTCGTTCTGATAACGTTCTCCGCTACTGGTTTTTTTCCCATGAAAGCGTTTTGAATAGAAAGAAGCCTTTCCTTTCTGTATGAGACCCGAATGGGCCTCCGTTGATTTCATGCCGCCAAAAAGCAACATGATCGTGACGATTATACTCATACAGTTTGAGGTTTGGTGGAAAACAAAAAAAGGTTGAGCGCCAGACACTTACGCCCCACCTCCAGCAGAAATTTAACAATTCCCTCATTACAAAGATAGCAGCAACTGCTTAAGAAGCAATATGTTTTCTTTCTTTATTCTAGTGTTCTCTTCAATCCGTCCAGTTTGGACCGTACGCTATGAAAATTAATTTAAGGCAATGTTTTTGCTAGTTATACTAATCCGACTATTTTAGCGTTTAAATCACCTCAAACCACCAGAGATTGTGGAAGAAAAAGAGAAAGAAAAAATCTTTTCCAAGCGCGTCAGAGCTGGAAAACGTACCTACTTCTTTGACGTCAAATCCACTCGCGCCAACGACTACTATCTGACCATTACTGAAAGCCGCCGACATCCGCAGGGCGACGGTTTTATTTATGAGAAACACAAGATGTTTCTTTATAAAGAAGATTTTGATAAATTCTCTGATGCCTTGCACGATACAATTCAATATATTAAATCTGATTTGATGCCGGAATTCGACTTCTCCCAGTATACCGTAAAAGACGAACTGGAAGATGTGGGCGGCAGCGAATTAAAGTGGGAATAACCAATCTGACTCTTCTTCCACAACTTAGCCTCTGATACTCCGGAGGCTTTTTTGTTTTTCGCCCCCGAATGTTCGAACTTTGCGAGACAATTGTGAATGAGTGATTTTTTGATTGAGTGATTGAGCGATTTGTGATTGAGTGAAGAAATAGATGCCGAAAGTTTGTCGAAAAATTCTTCCACCTCACAAGTACAATTCACTCAATCACAAATCGCTCAATCACTCAATCAAAAATTATTATTCATGAGTCTTCAATGCGGTATTGTCGGGCTGCCCAATGTTGGGAAGTCCACGTTGTTTAATGCCATTTCGAGCGGGAAAGCCGAAGCTGCCAATTACCCGTTCTGCACCATAGATCCCAACGTCGGTGTCGTAACGGTTCCCGACGAGCGTCTGGACACGCTGGAAAGTCTGGTAAAACCTCAGAAAGTGGTGCCGACCATTATTGAATTTGTCGACATTGCCGGCCTGGTCAAGGGAGCCAGCCAGGGCCAGGGTTTGGGCAATAAGTTTCTGGCCAATATTCGGGAAGTCGATGCCATCGTTCACGTCATCCGGTGTTTTGAAGACGATAACATCGTTCACGTGGAGGGGCGCGTCAACCCGATTTTTGACAAGGAAATCATTGATATTGAACTTCAACTGAAAGATCTGGAGTCGGTTGACCGGAAACTCCAGCGCACCGAAAAAGCCGTTCGCGCCGGTAGCGATGCCAAAGCCAAAGCCGAACTGGAAACGCTGATCAGGTATAAAAAAGCCCTGGAGTCGGGCCTGAACGCCCGCGCCGTGGATGTAACGCCCGAAGAACAGCAGGCGGCTGTCGGCGAACTCCAGTTGCTTACCGTAAAACCGGTCATCTACGTGGCGAATGTCGATGAAAAATCGCTGCCGGGCGGCAACCAATACTCCGAGCAACTGAAAGAAATGGCCAAAGCGGAGGGCGCGGAAGTGGTCATCGTGTGTGCCGCCATCGAAGCTCAGATTGCCGAAATCGAAGACCCGGATGAGCGTCAGATGTTCCTGGAAGAATACGGGTTGCAGGAATCCGGTCTGGATCTGCTCATCAAGGCGTCGTACCGTTTGCTAAATCTGATTACTTATTTTACGGCGGGTGTCAAGGAAGTTCGCGCGTGGACGATTCAACGCGGCTGGAAAGCGCCACAGGCTGCGGGCGTGATTCACTCGGATTTCGAAAAACACTTCATCCGGGCGCAGGTCATCAAGATTCCGGATTTTGTTCAGTACAAATCACAAGCCGCCGTTCGGGAAGCGGGCAAACTGTCGGTCGAAGGCAAGGAGTACGTCGTGGCCGACGGCGATGTGATGGAGTTTCTGCATAGCGCATAACGATAGCGGGCTTCCGGCCCGCTTTTTTTATACCAACAGACCCAGAATGGCAGAGATAAGCGTCAAACCGGCCCAATCTTCCCAGCTTCGCGATATTCCGCTGTTTCTGGGCCTGATTCCGTTTATCAACGTCCTCAATTATTACCTCACCTACACGCATATTCCGTCGGGCTGGCGGTTGGTAGCTACGTTTCTGATCGACACGCTGGAAGGATATGCCGCCTGGTGGATGATCCGGGTGCTGATTCACAGGCTGGATCGGCAGTTTCCTTACGAGCGGAGTTTCGTCCAACGCATTCTCCTGCAGTGCACGGTCACTTCCGTTGCCGGTATTCTGGTGATTGCTTTAACGACGGAGCTGGTCAATTTTCTGGCGACCGACCAACCGGTTCCACGCCGTTTTTACACCCACGACATTTTCATTTTCTTCATCTGGATTCTGGCCATCAACGGGATTTACATCGGTGCGCATTTTTACGATCAGTTTCAACAAGCCGACCGGACCAAACACGAAGCGCTCCGCGTCCGGCAGGAAGGGTTTATGGTTCGTTCGGGCAAACAGAATATCGCCATTCCGTTCGACGAAATTGCCGGATTTTATGTGGATGGTGACTATACGATGGTGCTGACCGATCAGCAGAAACGCTACGTCGTCGACCAGTCACTGGACAAACTGGAAGAGGAACTGCCCGCCGAATGGTTTTTCCGGCTCAACCGCCAGTACATCCTGCACCGCCAAACCTTGTCCGCTTTCGACCGGATGGAGAACGGCAAGCTCACGGTTCGACTCAAAGCCACCCCCGGTTTCCCGGAGAACATTCAGGTAAGCCGCACCAAAGCGCCGGTTTTCAAAAAATGGTTTTCCATTGATTAAATCCAACCACACTTCACGGACGATTTTGCTACATTTCACCGAAAAACCGGCCTATACGCCGTAAAAGCCTATTTTCCTGGCCGTACTTTGCCTTCGCAAATACGAACACGCCATGAAAAAATTACTTTTATCGAATCTCATTTTACTCGCACTGGCCGGTTTATTCCCCGTTTGTGCGCAGCAAATCCCCTCGCCGGAGTCGACCAGACGCAACTGGCCATTGATCGTCAGTTTACAGTTTCACGCCATCTCGATGCCGTTCCGGGATTTGAAAAGTACCTTCTCCAACGTCGGCTTTAGCCTCGGAACGGAGGTGATGTACAACCGCCGGGCGAATCTGCTCCAGCAGGTTCAGGTCGGTTTTTACCGGAATCGGAACGCCGGAAACGGGCTGTCGGTTTTTACCCAAACCGCCTATCGCCCGCATTTCGGACCGGTTTACGCGGAAGTCAAAGCGGGCCTGGGCTACCATTTTGCCTTTCACCCGAACACGACGCTGGTGTTCAAAAACGGCGAATGGCAGTCGGCGGGTCAGCGCGGCAAAGGGATGCTGATGGTGCCGGTTGGTGTCTCCATCGGGTATCAGGGGACGAATACGAAACCGCTGTTCGAACCTTTCGTCAGTTACCAGTTTTTCATTCTCCAGGGCTACAATCCGGAGGTTCCTCTCCTGCCCAATCAACTGATTCAGATCGGCTCCCGAATTCATTTTTCCCATTAATTCACACCGTACAACCTCATGAAATCACTTTTATTCGGAGCCTTGCTGGCCGGACTGCTGGCCTGTGATCCACACGATTTAACCACGCCCACGGTTTCCTGCACCGAAACCACTCCGCTCAATACAACGTATTCCAAAGCGCAGCAAATCCAGAACCTGCTCGACGGTTTTACGGCCCAGGGGGTGCCGGGCGTTGCCGTGGCGGTTTATACGCCCAAAGAAGGCTACTGGGCCGGCGCTTCCGGTTTTGCGCGGCTGGAAGATAAAACAGCCCTGCAAATTTGCCACCTGCAATACAGCCAGAGCGTTGCCAAGAGTTACATGGCTGTCGGTATTCTGAAACTGGTGGAAGCCGGTAAAATTGAGCTGGACAAGCCGATTACGACATACCTGCCCACCAGCCTCAGCGACAATGTGACCGATGCCGGAACGATTACGGTCCGGATGCTGCTCAACCACACGTCCGGGATTCCGAGTTACTCGCTCGACACGGATTACGTATCGGTTTTGCTGCAAAATCCGCTGCGTTCGTTTACCGGTGCCGCGTATTTGTCGTACATCCGAAAAGCCCCGTTGCTCTTCAAACCCGGTAGTTATTTTCAGTATTCCGATACCAATTACCTGCTGCTGGCCCTCATCGCCAACCAGGTTCACGGCGACCACGCCCGGCTGATTCAGGAGAGTGTTTTGACACCGCTGAACCTTCGGCAGACGTTTTACCATCATTTCCAGGACAATCCCAACCTGGTAAACAGCTATTTCGACCGGTTTGGCGATGGAAAGCTGGAAAACGTCTCGCAGATGCAACAGGTTAATGTCAACTCCCTGATGGGCGACGACGGCCTGGTGGCGGCTCCGCTGGATTACATCAAATTTCTGCAGGGATTGCTGGGCGGCAAGCTGTTATCAGACAAAAGCATGAGCACTATGATGACCTGGGTGAAGAACAAGGATGGGGAGCCAAGCTACGGCATGGGTTTGTATCACGTTCAGTATGACGGGCAACTTGCCTACGGCCACGGCGGAGCCGGGCTGGGTGCCGGGTGTGCGCTTTACTATTTTCCGGAGAAACAGCTGTATGTCTTTATGGGCACCAACATAGGCACCCTGACCGACGGCCCCTACGTACGCAAAGTGGGCGAAATGAAAGACCAGTTGCTGGATTTGCTGTTGCAATAAGCTATTTCCGTTTGTTGATCCCGATTCGCCGGTAGCCCACCAACTGGTCGGCCCGCGACGCCGGAGGGCGGTGGTAGACAAAGATTTCATACTCATTTTCGGTAGCCGAATAATTTCCCTCGATCAGGGTTTCGTTGCCGGTCAGGTTCATACCGGAACGCGACACGGGCGGGGGAATTCCTTTTACGGAATAATTATAGTTGTAAACGCCCTGCTTCAGTTGAATTTCGGCCTGATACGCCCGCAGATCGGGCACGTAACTCATCCGGTTGAGATCGTTTAACTGCCAGAAATTGAATGGCCCATTGACGAACACTTCCGCAGTACCGATCTCATCCATGCGCAGCGTAAAAACCGTCGTGATGTAATCGGACTGCGTCGCGCCGATATGGGTTTCCAGGTGGTCGATGACGTATTGCCCATTAAAATCGTCCGTTTGAACATACGCGCCCACACTCCGGATGCCGTCGGTTTGCACAAACGCCGTGTTCCGGTCTTCCTTGCGGTCAATCCGTTCCACGTAATTTCCCCGCGACAATACCGTCCGGGTGTCAAAATACCGGTATTCATTGCCGCCCGGAAACGTATTTTTCAGATCGAAAAGCCGGTATTCCAGCAGGTTGTCGAAAGCCCGGACGTTGGTGGGGCGCAGGCCGGTAATGATGCGGTCGTCGCGGTAATCCTGCCGGATCACAATCTTCAGGTCGTCCTGCGGAGAGATGAGCGGATACCCCCGGTAGCTAATTTCGAAATTAATCTGCTGGTCGGTGAACCGCAGTTGCGGGTCGTTGGCAAACTCGGCCGTTGCCGAAACGCCCACGCGATTCTGATAGGCACTAAACCGACGGCTGAAATAAATCTGGTTCGGATTGCGCTCGTTATACACCAGCAGCACATAATTGCCCGGCAGTTTCATTTTTGGTATCGGAAACCGGTAGTGGTAATACGGTATTTTCGTGTTTTGCGAAATCTGGTAATCCTGAATCGGGTAGTCGTTGTATTCGTACGTAAACTCGATGTCGTTCAGGATCGAGCGTTCCCAATTGACATTACAATGGATGAATTTGGCGCGAAACGGGCGAAAGCTGGCCGTCAGATCATCAAATTCCAGCATGAGCTGAGTTCCGACCGATTGATCGATGACGGGCGGATTGAGGGTTTGGGCCGGATTGGCGGGATCATTGCCCAGCACCGGATATAGCAATACGGTTTTGATGGTTTGTTCGAAAATACGGTCTTCCGTCGGCAGGTTCTGGGCGAAAGTCGGGAAAAATACAATGCCGTTTAACAGCAGGAAAAGTCGAAAGAATCGAATCATTCAGGTAGTGATAACTTTATGATTAGGAACGAAATTTCGGGTTGGGCGGTATAAAAAACATTTCAGGGTATATTTTTGGTTAAACAAGATACAAACCTGAGAACAATGGTCAATTATAACACGAAAGAGTGGCTGCGGTTTCTGATTAATTTCCCCAGAGCCGATACGGTCCGCAAGCTGCTACCGTTTCTGGGGATTATGGCGGTTTATTCGTTTATCATTGCCTTCGTCATTCTGGAAATATTTCACATGGCCGACAATTCGGATCTGCGAAATATTTCCCTGATGCATTCGCTGTTAGGCTTCGTGATTTCGATGTTGCTGGTTTTCAGAACCAATACCGCCTACGACCGCTGGTGGGAAGGCCGCCGACAGTGGGGGGCTCTCACCAACAACAGCCGAAATCTGGCCCTGAAACTGGAGCCTCTTCTGGACGGAGCCACCACCGACGACCGGGAGTTTTTTCGGGCTATGATTCCCAATTTTGCCTTCGCCCTGAAAAACCACCTCCGGACGCATTTTGTCGAGAAAGAATTTACCGAATGTGCGGCATTTCACCTGGCGGATCTGAACCGGCACGAACATATTCCGGCTCAAATCGCAGCGGCCATTACCCGCAAAGTGTATGAACTCCAGCGTCGGGGAATACTTTTACCGGAGCATCTGCTTTTTCTTAATCTGGAATTACAAAGCCTAATGGACGTTTGTGGGGCCTGCGAACGGATTCATAAAACACCGATTCCTTATTCCTACAGCTCATTCCTGAAAAAATTCATTTCCATTTACTGCGTTACGCTCCCCCTGGGCTATGTTTTCAGTCTGCATTACCTCGTTATTCCGTTTGCCGTCTTCATTTTTTACGTTCTGGCCAGTCTCGAAGTCATTGCGGAGGAAATTGAAGATCCGTTCGGAGTCGACGCCAATGATTTACCGGCCGAAACCATCTGTACTAACATCCGGCAGTCGGTTCGGCAACTGATTCCGGTTTCCGAAGTTGCCCAGACAACGGCTTCGGGCCGTCCCTGAGTGGCAGGTTTGCGGGAGAAGCTACGAGTTTACAGGTAGCTTCATCCCACCGTAACGCCAGGTCCGACAACTCAGGCGACCGCCCGGTTTTGTCAGCTATCTAACAGGTACTGCATCGAGCTTGCCGTTGATTCACCACTTACCCCAGCTTCTTTTCCAACTCCTCCGCTTCCAGCATCACCTCTTCCCACTGGGTCTGAAAGGCATCGAGTTGCGTCCCAACCCGTTTGTAATCAGCGGTTTTAGTCTGAAAAAGTTTGCCGTCGGCCACGACTTTCGGCTCAGCCATTTCGGTTTCCAGTTGCTTTTTCTGTTTTTCCAGCCGGGCGATCTGCTGCTCGAAATCTTCGGCTTGCTGCGTGGCTTTTTTCAACGCCCGCTGCCATTCCCGGCGCTCTTCGTCATTTGCCAGGCTCTTTCCGTTGGCAGAACCATTGGAACGGTTTTGACCATTTTTCTCCGCCGGTTTGACGGTTTCGGCCAGTTTTCCGTTCGAGTTGCCGGAAGGCTGAGCCGCAGGCGCAGGCGTTTCGACCGGGTTCGACTTCCGTTCTTCCAGCCACCATTCGTATTCGTCGTAGGTGCCGGGGTATTCCTTGATCTGCTCGTCTTCGATGTACCAGATTTTGTTGGCAATCTGCGAAACGAAATACCGGTCGTGGGAAACCACCACAAACGTGCCTTCGTATTGGTCCAGGGCCTGAATCAGAATATTGACCGACTGCATGTCCAGGTGGTTGGTCGGTTCATCCAACAGCAGGAAGTTGGCCTGCGAAAGCAGCACCTTCGCCAGTGCCACCCGCGACTTTTCGCCCCCGGAAAGCACCTTGATTTTCTTGAAAACATCGTCGCCCGAGAACAGGAAGCACCCCAAAACCGTCCGCAGTTCGGATTCGGACTTGGTCGGATTGGCCGATTTCAGTTCTTCCAGCATGTTATCTTCCACGTTCAGCGACTCCAGCTGGTGCTGGGCGTAAAAGCTGAACGAAACGTTATGACCCAGCCGCCGTTCGCCCTTCGTGGTCGGTTCGGTTCCGGCAATGATCCGCAACAGCGTCGATTTACCGCGGCCATTGGCCCCGATCAGCGCCACGTGATCACCCCGCTCAAGCCGGGCGGTGGTATGGGTCAAAATCTTTTTCTCGCCGTAGTTTTTCGTTACTTCATCGAGGTGCAGAATATGCCGGCCGGGTTGCGTCGAGAAATTAAACCGGAAGTTAACGCGGGCATTTTCATCGATTACCGCGTCGACCCGGTCCATTTTCTCCAGCATTTTCACCCGGCTCTGGGCCTGCTTGGCTTTGGTAGCTTTTGCCTTAAACCGCTCGATAAACCGCTCGGTTTGCCGGATTTTGGCCTGCTGGTTTTCGTAAGCACCCTGTTGAATTTCGTTGCGCAGGGCTTTTTCTTCAATGTAGAATGAATAATTCCCCGCGTAGAAATTCAATTTCGCCCCCGACACTTCAACGATGCTATCAACCACATTATCAAGGAATTCACGGTCGTGAGAAACCACAATCACCGCGCCTTCGTAATTCAATATGTATTTTTCGACCCACACAATGGACGGTAAGTCCAAGTGGTTGGTCGGCTCATCGAGCATCAGCAGCGACGGCTTTTGCAGCAGCAATTTTGCCAGCATCACGCGCATCCGCCAGCCCCCCGAAAACAACCGGAGCGGTTTGTCCAGATCGCCGGTCGAGAAGCCCAGCCCTTCCAGAATTTCCTCGGCTTTGGATTGAATCGTATAGCCGTCGAGAGCCGCGAATTCGTCCTGCGCCCGCGCCAGTTTATCAATCAGTTCGTCACGGTAGTTGACTTCCATTTCGTGCAGGAGCCCATCGATGCGCTTTTGCAGGTGGTTCTGGCGTTCGAAAGCCTGCATGGCTACCGACAGAATCGAGTCGTCGGTCTGGTAGGAAAGCAAATCCTGGTTCAGAAAGCCAATGGTTACGTCGCCCGCTTTCGAGATTGTTCCGCCGTCGAGCTGGTATTCACCCATAATCAACCGCAGTAGGGTTGACTTTCCGGTTCCGTTGAGGCCAATGAGACCAATTTTCTGACCGGGCTTGATGTGCATTGACGCGTTTTCGTAGAGCGCCCGGCTTCCGAGATAATAAGACAGGTTTGTAAGAGAAATCATAACGGCAAATTTACGCAATTTTGCCGCGTTTGCTTGCATGGTTTGTGAAGATCCCGCTATATTTGCAACCCGTAAAAGTAGCAACAAGCTATTTTTGCCTCCTTAGCTCAGTTGGTAGAGCGACGCATTCGTAATGCGTAGGTCGCAGGTTCGAGTCCCGTAGGAGGCTCATGGTTCGTATTAAGGCTAATTCGTTGCAGAGCATACACGCTCAAAATCAACGAATTAGCCTTTTTGCTTTATACAGCCTTAGTAAAAATTCGCTCCTACCGTGGGTCCACAGGCGCCATTGCAGGTTGCCAATCTTTAACACCACGTCGGCAATTGCTAACGCCTGTTGGCGGGCGGTCTGCATCATTTGTACCCATTTAGTCGTTCCCCGCAAGCATAATCTTTCCGGCGTTTTTCGGGCGGCAAACCCAATTCAGCGCGTTCAGCGGCCTTTTATTGGTCGGGCGTTTCGGTTCCCTGTTTGGTTTCCAACACAAAACAGCCCGTTTATAGAGATCGATACCTCCTATGCTTTGTTTGCCGGGCATGGAACGCAACCGCCCGTTCGAGTACGTAGGCATCTTATACGGATTGTCAACGGGGTTTACGACCGTTAGCCCCCTCAGAACGAAACACGTGCAAAATCCAGAGGGGTAGGCCAACTTTTCAGAACCAACCTTTCTCAAAAAAGGAGGGTTTTTGCGAGGCTATTAGGCAACGTTTTTGTACAATATGCCCACCTGGTTAGGAGAAAAAATTCACCGCAGTCAGTAAAAGCAGCTTTTACGTTTCGTTTACATTCTTTTACCAACCCTTCAATACATTTCAGCATAAAGACTGGTAGGTTTGTTGAAATCCGACTGACGATGAAAGTATTTGATTTGGATGGTTTGGATTTATGCACGGAGTGTATTATTACGATGGAAAGACCATCATAGTCTTTTAAAGTAAAGAGGGGCAGAAAAATAATGTCTATTGCCTCACCCGTTACTTTCCGCTAATTACTACTCAAGATGGTTTTACTTTAATTAAAAAAAATGAAAAAGTTATTTGTGTTTATTCCGGCTATCCTCCTGGTATCATTTCTACTAAATTCTTTTGTGCTAAAAGAAGAGGAGGCAAAAAAGAAACCGAAAAAAGAGGGCAAATCAGCGGGAGTTGTCAACATCATTTTCAAATCTACGGATGGCGGACAAACCTGGCAGGACATTAGCAAAGGGCTTCCTGAAAATTTGCAGAGAGCAGGTGTACCTAGAGATGGTTTCTTTGCAAATGACCGTGGGGTCTATTTACGGGCCGGAAATGGGGTTTATCACAGTGAGCCAAATTCCACAACTCCTTTCTGGACAAAAGAGGTCTTCCCCGGTAATCAACGTAACATTGTCCCTGGCAAGAATGGGATATTTGCCTATGATTTCAAGGGTCAATTTTTACAAAAAATAAACGGAACGAGTTATTGGTCACCCGTGTATGAGAATTTTCAAGAGCAAGCCGTACGCCTAAACGGAACGGAAGATTATTATTACACGAATTATAAAGTAAAATTTGTACGCACCGTTTTTGAAACGGCCGGAGGCACCGTTTTCATCGTTTCCAGCAACAGCCTTTTTAGGTCAACGAACCATGGAAAAACCTGGAAACAAGTGCATGTTGGGGGCGGGGCAATGAAATTGGTTGAGTCAAACGGTGTACTTTTGGCTACCTGCAGAGAGGGAATAGTAAGATCGACCGATGATGGTCAAAACTGGGATCGTGTGATCAGTGAAGAGGGTGTTGGCATCGCTGTGGAACGTATTGATGGAGGATTTGCTGCTATAGTAAACAACCCAATAACCGAAACAAACAGCATACACATTTCAATGGATAGTGGAAAAACCTGGGAGGTCATAGGTGAAGACCTTCAGCCTTCCTGGAGTAGTTCATTAATGAAAAAAATAGGCTTACTTCAATCTTCATCGGATATTTTATCCATCAAACAGATGGGTAACTATCTACTATGTGGTCGCTCAGATGGTATATTCCGGTCCTCTGACAGGGGCAAAACATGGCAACAATTAATCCTTCCTCCTATAGAAAATTTTGGTTTCAATTTATCGGTTTCGGGCAACGTGATTTATGTCATACCCAATAAAGGATGTTGAAAAACTCCAAACTCAGAAATAATAGGTATGCTGTCTCGCCAAACGGGCGTTTGGCGAGACAAGTATCAATCTTATAAAAACTCCTGGTAAGTTTATTTAGGCCACATCAAATTGCTATCTCACAAATCAAAGCCTCAAAATTTAAATTTGGCTGGAGTACATGAGACGGTGATGATTTGCTATAGTGTAAATAAGCGGTTCGAGGGAATTACCAACCCGGCTCAGACCTGAGAAGTACGGTTTTATAAAGTTTATTCGTCCCGGTATTGAGTTAGTAGTATGCCTTTTGACCCAACCAGCCAATACCGGCCGCAAAGCACTTATTGAAAGACCCGTGCGCCACTTCGCCGACTCTGATCTACCTCCTTTTTTGCTATCAGGATACCGGGTTTAAGACTTCAACCTGACAAAGTATCTTAGCTGATCGTTGGGATTTTGAAAATGGCCGCGCCCGTAAAAATACAAAAAATCGGGTTGTACTACGGGAAAATGGGACAATAAACGCTCATTTTAACCGCCAAAAGTCGGCATTACGAGAAGTGCTGAATCGCCTACAGTGGCCAGGAGCAATCTCCTTTTCCACAAAATAAAAGTTGTTTTAAAAGCAAGGTTCTTAAAAAAGTAAGAGACCGACAGGGCATAGTTACTTTTGAGTCTCTTGAAAATACATATTCTATTAACAGGCCTGTTTCAGGTACATACGATTCTCAGGATACCGGATTTTATGTACTCCTTCCGATTCGTTAAGGCAAGCTGGCCGGTTGGTTATCTTCGATGGCTATTATTACAGATATGACAAAAAGCGCGCCCCTCGAATAGGTGGCGAAACTTATTACTACTTAAAGATTACCAAACTTAAAGCGCAATAGTTTCAAGAATAGAATATTAGTTGTATTACTTTATACAACAGGGCCTAATTAGCTACTACAATCAAATTTAAATCTTGGTTTTGTCGAATACCATAATCTTAGATGTAGAGCTACAGCGGGAGAAAGGCAATTTCTTCTTAAGCTTCTTATTTGTATTTAGTCAAGAATCCCTCCAATTTTAATTCAACGCTATATGGATGGCTTTCAATTTATATGCGAATATATAAACTAAATTAAAGATCACTTTAATTGCTCAAACCATAGATAAAAAGTCGCATCAGCGAACCCAGCCACAATCAGCCCATTCTGGTACTTTTCTATAACACTGATTTGACTTTTAATCTTAACCGTATCAGCTGCTACTTTAGTCAAATTCCAGGTTTCACTGAATGGGCTAGTGCCATATGGCGTTGTATAGGTTGCTTTCGCAGAAGTTGGGGTAATTTTTGTGACGACTAGGGTAGAATAGGGCTTTAAATTCGCCAAAGCCACGTCTGGATTCATGGGCCCCGTTACTTTGATCAGTTGATAAGTACCGGACACAATTGTAGCGGCATTAGGCTCACTTGGCTCAACGTTCCGATTGCAACCTGCCATTAACGTAACCAAAAGATAGAGAGCAAGTAGCTTTTTCATCCGGGTTTAGATTAAATGTTAATATAATCATAAAGATAAAAAGAATGCCAATCAATAAATTCTCCCGATAGCTTTTTGGTTCGTTGCTTATTGCCCTGCTCACGATAGGGTATCGTTCCTACCAGGCAGCGGTTCTAAATCCCGGCGTCCCGGTATTTCCTAGCTCCAATGGTATATGGATTACAGGAGTTACTACCAATATTCCTGATTCGGATCTTTCCAGGTGGCAGAGTGATCGGAAAGCGGTATTTTTGGAAAGAGATCAACCAACTGTACGATGGATACGCTGCGACGATTTGAAACCATCAGCGATTATAATGCCTTCAATAACAATGAAACGCTACACCCGCTGGTCAGTGTGGTGGACTTATCGAAGGCGGCTCCCCGCCAGAGTTCCCGCCTGTATTTTGGCTTTTATACTGTCTTCTTGAAAGATGTAAAATGCGGGGATTTGGTGTATGGCCGGGCGACATATGACTATCAGGAAGGAACGCTGGTTTTTCTGGCACCGGGTCAGGTGGTGGGCATCAATAGCAATGGGGAAACCTATCAGCCCAAAGGCTACGCCCTGGTCTTTCATCCCGATTTAATTCATGGTACGGCCCTGGGGCGGCATATTCAGGAGTATACCTTCTTTGGATACCAATCGTTTGAAGCCCTGCATTTATCGAGTCGGGAACGGGACATGGTACTGGATTGCTTTGCCAAGATTCAATATGAACTGGAGCACGCCATCGACAAGCACAGCAAACGATTGATTGTATCCAACATTGAACTGTTTCTCAACTATTGCACCCGGTTTTATGACCGTCAGTTTATAACCCGCAACCATGTACACGAAGGCGTTTTGGAGCGGTTTGAGCATTTGTTAAATACATTTTTTCAGACGGACAAACCGCAGCTTATCGGGTTGCCTTCGGTAGCCTATTGTGCCGGAGAATTGAACTTGTCGGCCAATTACTTTGGCGACCTAATTAAAAAAGAAACGGGCAAAACCGCCCAGGAATATATTCAGGCGAAGGTCATTGATGTTGCCAAAGAACGCATCTTTGATCAAAGTAAATCGGTCAGTCAAATTGCCTATGATTTAGGGTTTAAATATACCCAACACTTCATCCGCCTGTTTAAACAACGGGTTGGCGAATCGCCTAACGAATACCGGACAACTCACAGCAACTAATTGCCTTTCCTGGCAAATTATATTACTCTGAAATAGACTTACACCAATTTCGGTTCCGCTCGCTCAGTGCCCGCTAATGAATCACTACCTCACCGGTCTTCTGCACTGACATGCTGATCCCGTTCTTTTAAGACGCCAAAAGGCTTAAACTACAAAATAAGTTGCCTTACTACTACCTAAATTCAATTTCATTCAAGACACTTTTCATTTTTCTTGCCACCTGATATTTTACAAAATAAATAGGTAAAAAGACTCCTATTTTTACTTTTTACCCCAAGTAGGATGCGTAGCAAATGCCGATACTAATTACTAATTATAGGATGGTCTGAACCCGAATTGGCTCCCTATAGACCTAATTTAAGTCAAATTTTACCATAATTTCTCGTGGTAAACAGGTTTCATTCCAGCGTTCCTCACGGTTTTCATTTTGAGTCAATCCGAACGATTGGCGTAGATAAAGGCTTGTGCCCGCGTTGTAGAAAAGAGTGAACAGGTTCAAAGCAGGTGCCTTCCATCGGACCTTCTATCAATCGCTGCAGGTGACCTAACGCATAACCTATTTTGTCCAGGAGGGAGTAATCTAAAAATTCAACTAACGAGTCTGTCTTCCCATTTTAACCTTTAACTTTAAACCAATATGAAAGAGGATTACAATGAAAAAAACTTTAATGATGAAATAGATAAAATTTTTAAAGACTTACATGACAAAATAAATTCTACATTGAATATTCTGGTAATAGGAAAAGTCAGTTCAGGAAAAAGCTCATTTCTAAATGCTTTTTTTGACGCCGAAAAAGACAAACCCATTTTTGAAGTTGGTGCCCAGGCGGGTGTAACGAAGGATGTAAAGTTCAAAAATATAGGTAAAACAATTAAAATATGCGATACTCCGGGCCTGGATGATGTCATAAAGGTCAACTCTGAAGAGACCCTAAAAATGCTGGAAGAAGGCGTAGACATCGGGATTTTAATAATTTCCGGTGCAGCCGACTCTTCACAAAAGAAGCATTTTGATGATTTAAAGAAAAGAGCTGCAAAAGTATTTATCGTATTGAACAAGAGAGATGAATTTACTAAAGAAAATTTAGCGATTGTTTTAAATCAATGGTCGGGACATTTAGCCCTTTCAAAAGACGAAACAATATACACGGTTGTTTCTAAAGGATATGATCCCAAAGATAGGTTGATCAACGAATTAACGGATGAGGAAACAGAAATTCCTGTAGATAAATACAAAAGACCCGTCACATTAAAGGGAATTGATACCGTACGCGACGATGTATTAAAATTCCTGGAAAAAAGCGGTAAAGATATTTTACTGGCTAAAGAATTAAAAAACAAAACAAAAAGTGCAATCGCAATAATCGCAACAGCCTGCCTGACAGCTACCGGAGCCGCCTTTTTACCAGGTAGCGCAGCTATCATAGGAACAATACAGGTGGGAGCCATCGCTTCATTAGGTTATTTATATACAGGCGAATTGATCAGTAAATCACAAGCCCTTTCAGCCGTTGGGGTCGTCGTTGCCAATTCAGTAGGCCGCACTTTGTTTTTGGTTGTCAAGAGTTTTATGCCACCCACGGGCGTTTTGGACCTGGCAGCTGCCACCATAGCACTCACTGTAACAGCCGCAATGTTAACTGCTGTTGCCAAACTACTTGAACGAGGTTATACGCTTGACGATAAGGAACAGTTGAAGAAGATCTTCGACGAATTAATGACCGCATCAAAAGAATTATTCAAAAATGCCAACCTTAGTGATTTGAAGGATAAAAGTTTCTTTATAAAAATTCTAACTCAATTATTTTCTGCGGGCAAATAACACCTGAACGGTATATAGATCCCCAAATACCGCTTCTGAAAGCTTCAGATAATTTCAATAAAAATGGCAGTACTTCATTTGAAACTGTCATTGCTAACCCGCAGGAGAAAATCGCAAGAACTTTATTGAGAAGTATTATCCGGCTATACGTTGAACAATCCGTAAACAATTGTCCTGTTCAACGTATTAATAGAGGTACTGATTCCTGTTTATTACATCCCAACTGTGGGCTGTCGAGGATCTTTAAAAAGTGTCTTTGTATTTTCAGGCAGGATTAAACCCCTGTAATCCCCACCCAGGTAGCGTATGAAATTTGACTTTCAATCCGTTTTTATTAATGATTTAGACTGGAGCCTGGCCCTGGAAATTGTGGTCAGAACGCTGATTATGTTTACGATCATTCTGGTCTTCCTGCGGTTAACCGGCAAGAAGGGGATTCGCCAGCTGTCGATCTTTGAAGTGGCTATTATTATCGGCATGGGATCGGCTGCGGGTGATCCCATGTCCAATCCGGATAATGCCATTTTGCCCGCTTTTCTGGTTTTTGTGACCATTCTGGCATTCTACCGGCTCATTACGTGGTTTGCTGCCAAAAATGAACGATTTGAAAGCATTTTGGAAGGCGATCCCGTGTATATTATTGAAGACGGCGTTTTTTCCCTGGTGGAAACCAGTGAACAGACCTATGCCAAAGACGAATTCTTTGCCGAGATGCGTCAGCAGAACATTGAACACGTCGGTCAGGTGCAAACGGCGTTGTTGGAAACGAACGGGAATGTGAGTTTTTTCTATTTTGAGGAGAAAGATGTCCGGCCAGGCTTGCCCATATTGCCCAAGGTGTACCAGAAAAGAAGTTCGCTGGTTTCGGTAGCGGGCGAGTACGCCTGTACGAGCTGCGGGCAGGTAGAGAAACTGGCCCCGGGCCGATCCGGTTGCAAGCGGTGTCACAAAGAGGAATGGGTAGGGGCTATTAAAACCATTCGAAGAACCTAAGCCGGGATCGTTCATGAAAAATCCTGCGTAAGAATTCGGATTGGCCTACCTTTCCGCCCATTAGTGTAACTTCGTCCGCGGTGCATTCGCGGCTAAAACACCCTACTTCCTGCCGAACAGAACCCGAAATGAACTTCGATACCCAACCTCTATTTTTTGCCGACCAATCCGATTTCCGTCAGTGGCTGGAGAACAACCATGACAAGGAAACAGAATTGTTTGTGGGATTCTACAAAGTGGCAAGCGGGAAACCGAGCATGACCTGGCCCCAGTCGGTAGACGAGGCACTTTGTTTCGGATGGATCGACGCTGTACGCAAATCGATTGACGACGAAAGTTACATGATCAGGTTTACACGGCGTAAGTCCACCAGCATCTGGAGCAATGTCAATATTAAAAAAATTGAAGAGCTGACGGCAAAGGGGCTGATGCATCCTGCCGGAATCGAGGCATTCAGACACCGGACAGAAAGCAAATCGGGGATCTATGCTTTTGAGAAAGAAGAAGTTAGGCTTTCGAAGGAATTTGAGGACGAATTCAAAGCGAACCAAAAGGCCTGGGCCTGGTTTGAGAAAATGCCTGCTTCCTATCGAAAGTCCGCAACGCACTGGATTATGGAGGCAAAACAGGAAGTGACGCGCAAAAGCCGTCTGGATGAATTGATACGCGATAGCGAAGCCGGAATAAAATTAAAACGGTATCGGTATTGATAGGGTTAAATTGTGTCAATCATTACGCAGTGAGACGTCGCCAGAAACGCTGCGTATTTCCGAACCACTCCCTCCTCATGGGATTAAGATCCCGACGGTTTGGGGGCACCACGTAAAGCCTTGATTAGGGCCATAAGGCCGGCCACGACCAATCCAACCACTAAACCAATCCCAAATTCTTTGACCCAGGCGGGAAGGTTTGGAAACAACGTGTGCAGGTAGTGGATGTTATGCACAAAGATGCCGCCTGCCACCAACAACAGGGCCAGGGTCCCCACCACGTTTAAAATCCTGATGATAAACGGCAAAGCGCCCACCAGCCCCTGGCCCAGCTTTGCCAGCAACCCCGCAGGGCTCGATCGTTTAATCAATTGATAGCCAGCATCATCCATTCGAACAATGAGCGCCACGAGGCCATATACACCAACGGTCGCCAGCAAGGCAACGACCGATACCGTCAGGATCTGGGTCAAGGTGGCTTCTTCAGCCACCGACCCCAGGGCAATGATGACAATTTCCACCGACAGGATAAAGTCGGTGGTGATGGCGGATTTGACCTTTGCTTTTTCGGGATCGCCAGCGGGATCCGCTTGTTTATCCGCCGGGATGCCCGGCGGTTTCGTGTTCTTGGTTTTATGGAAGTACTCAATGATTTTTTCGGCTCCCTCGTAGGCCAGATAGCACCCACCCAGGAGCAGAATGAACGTGATGGCCGCAGGAAAGAAGGCATTCAGTAACAAGGCAATCGGCACGATAATCAGTTTGTTAACCAGGGA
This sequence comes from Larkinella knui, assembly GCF_003858645.1. Classification (GTDB taxonomy): domain Bacteria; phylum Bacteroidota; class Bacteroidia; order Cytophagales; family Spirosomataceae; genus Larkinella; species Larkinella knui. The sequence continues at coordinate 1,082,053 of NZ_RQJP01000003.1, forward strand.
GCCTTTGGTAATGGCCCACAGAATCGGCAATTCTCTTTCCGCCAGAAACCCCGTCGCCTTTTCGGCGTTGACGGCCAGATCATCCCCCAATATCCCGGCGGTTTTGCGGGTGGCTACTTTGGTTGCCAGCGCAACATCATCCATTAAAGCTGCTATATCATCCAGGAGTGCGAAAAAACCCGTTGCCATTCGTCTCGTAATTTTAAATTTGAATACCTACCACTTGCCAGGGCTGTAAGATAGGGAGATTGATTCTAAAAGTACGGCCTCGCTGAACAATCTGATTCTTGGAGAGGGGCTACAAGCGGTTTTTTTAGCAAAAATGGATTGGGCAAGCCGCCAGGGCGGGTCTGCTCCCTGTAAATTTTCGTAGCTCGCTGCTCTAAAACCGTTCAGGCCAGTCCGCCTTCCGGCCGATCACCGCATTCCCTCCCCGGAGTAACCCGACCAGCAACCTGAGGGCGAGCTTTTGCCGAAGGGGCCTTCTCTTGAAAAATACGTTGAGTTTTTAGCCCGAAGTTTCCGTACTTTGGCTACTATAAAGCGCGTATACAACCTTAGATTATACCCATCAGCACACCCGATCATTCATGGCTGATAACAACTCATTGCCTGCTTCACAACTTACACCCGACGAGCAAGACAAGCTCCGGGAATTAACCACTCAAAGCTGGAACCTCGAATTAGCCATCTCCGGGGTTGCGATGTTCGCCATCCTGCAATTGCCCGATCTGCTGGAGTCGGCCTTCAGCTACCTCCGGTATAATTACATGACGCACACCGATGGCGTAGCGGCCATGTTGCCGTCGCTGACCTACAGCCTGATTCGGGCCACCTGTCACGTCTTGTTTGCGGCTTTTCTGGCCAATTTTGTGATGCGGGCGTTTTGGGTGGGTCTGGTAGGTCTGCTGGCCGTTTTTCCGTCGGGCATCCATTACGACCGTATTCCGTTCTCTACGCCTTATGCGCAGCAACGCCTTGCCGACGACCTTGGCCCGCTGGACCGGTATATTCTCTGGCTCGACAAACGCTGCAACATCGTGTTTGCCCTCGCTTTTCAGTTCGTGTTCCTGCTGGTGGTGGTAGCCCTACTCTACATGCTGGGGTTACTGTTCTACTTAGTTATTCAACCCAATGTATCCGCCACCGTCTGGTTTGGGGTCAAAATCGCTTTAGGCTTGCTGGTGGTGGTCTTCTACTTAGCCCTTGTAGTGTTAAATCAGAAGAAAGTAAAAGAAACCCCCAGGGGCATGCAATTCAACTACCGATTTATGAAGGTGGGGCAACTGATCATGATGGGCATGTACAGACACACTTCCTATGTAACCAACACGTTTTACAGCAATATCCGGCCCGGCAAATTACTTCAAACGGCAACGATTTTCATGTTGGTATTTTTTGTCGTGTTCTTCCTCGAATACATCAACGATATCTCACGTACCAGTGGGCGGATGTCGTTTTTCAACAGCCGACACCTTTACTCAACCCGAATCGATAGTCTCTATATCGAGCCTACGGCCTATGACAACCAGCGCCCCGAGGGTGCGTTTATTGATGGAGCCTCCATCCAGTCAGACGTGATTCGGGAACCGTACCTACGCTTGTTCATTGCCTATCCCAAATCTCTCGACACGCTGCTCAAGCAGGTTGCGCCCGAACCGGTCTGGAGCGATACGCTGTCGAGGCAAGTGCGTCGGCAGCAATATGCGATCTGGAGCAACCAGCAGATCAACAAACTGATTCGCATCACCGTCAACGATTCGGCCTGTGCCCAGCCTAACCTGCTGTTTACCAAAACCGGGATCCAGGAACAACGCGGCTGGCAAACGGTATTGGTGCCGGGCAATCTTAAAACGGGCCGCAACCTGCTCCGCGTAGCCCTGCAAGACCCCCGAAAAAAAGAAGCCGATGAACTGGTGATGATTCCATTCTGGTATGTACCTGAACCCTAACCTACCCACCCTTAAGTAGCCAGACCTATCTGCTTCGCACGCCAACAGCCCCTCCTTCTTGAAGACGGTATTTAAGTATACCGTCTTGGGTTTCATCTTCCATAGGCAACTAACGGGAGTTGAAAAATAATCGTCCTCTAGAACCTCATTTTCTTGAGGACAAGTGCAGTTCCTTAGCGTAGAAAAGAAAAAGGTGCCTTCAGCTGACAAGCAGACGCACTTTTGTGAATTACATGACGAGATGACCACCCCAAAGTCTTTTAGAAGTTCACAATGAATAAGCTTTCCTGATTGAACAGGAAGCTTGCCCAATCAGGAACTAGCAATCAGCGGAATCTAATTACTTCACTTGAATAACAACCTTCCCTTTCGCGCGTCCGCTTTCAACATAGGTTACTGCTTCATGGGTCGATTCAAAGGGAAATAACTTATCGATTACAGGTCGTATGATCCCCGATTCAATCAACGATGTAATTTTAGTGAGCTGGTTACCACTGGCTTTCATAAAGAGAAACGAATAGTGCACGCCATACCGTTTTGCTTTTTTTCTGGTGGAGTAACTCAACAAGTACAGGACTGCTTTTAATACCGGATTCAGGCCAATCTCGGTAGCAAAATCAGGATCAGGGGGACCCGAAATGGAAATAAGTTTTCCTCCCGGTTTTAAGATGCGGAGTGATTTCTCGAGCGTCTTTGGGTCCTGACTGTTCAGGACCACATCATAATCATGCAGAATGGTTTCAAAGTCTTCCTTCCTGTAATCAATGACCACATCCGCGCCCAGACTTTTCACCAGCTCACGATTTTCGGCACTCGTTGTCGTGGCCACCGTAGCACCCAAATGCTTGGCCAGTTGAATGGCAAACGTGCCTACGCCACCCGAACCAGCTTGAATAAACACGTTCTGGCCTTTCTTCAGGTCAGCTTTTTCAACCAATGCCTGCCAGGCAGTGAGCCCGACCAGCGGAATCGAAGCGGCCTCTTCCATCGTGAGGTTTTTGGGCTTAAGGGCGATGTCGTCCTCATCGATGGCAATGAACTCGGCGAATGTTCCGATTCGATCTTTGTTGGGCCGGGCATATATTTCATCACCTACCTTAAAGTTCCGGACGCCAGCTCCGATCCGGGTAATAACCCCCGCCACATCATTGCCTAAAATGAGTGGGAAGCGATACGGCAGAAGGAGCTTGAATTCGCCATCCCTTATTTTTGAATCGAGTTGATTAACACTGGCCGCGTGGACCTGGACCAGTACGTCCTTATCCTTCAGGATGGGCTCTGGCAAATCGGTAGCTAATAACGGCCCTTTTTTGGCATACCGGTTTATATTAAATGCTTTCATGGTTTCGTCCGTAAGAAATGAGTGATTATAGCCGTTTAAGGGTGCAGGAACTGGTAACTTTTTGTCGGGTTAACCAGACTATAAGCCAATTTGGGCGAAAGCCGGCTGAGGATGTAAAGCGATTTTGTGTCGCCGACCCGGATGGTCAGCTGATTCTTTCTGAGCCCTTTGATGAGCGCATGGACCAACGCTTCGCTCGTTATTTTTTTATCCGTCCGATCGGCTGTCATGTCGGTGGCAACCACCGGGGGGATAAGCTCGAATACCTTCACCGGACTATTCACAATCTGCAGATGTTTCCGGAGCGATTCGGTATAAAATCGTAGCGCTACCTTGGAAGCGGAGTAGGTTGCTTCCAGTATGGAGGGAACATAGCTCAGAATGGAGGTTGTGTTGATAATGGCACTTTCTGGTCTTGTAGTAAGCATGGGCATAAATAAATTAGCCAACCGAATGACTCCCAGGTAATTGACATTCATTTCATAGGCTGCATCCGCCACATGTTTCTCACTGGCTACGGCCAGATTAAGTGGTTCTGTCAGAACACCCGCATTGTTGTATAAAATATCGATTCCGCCCAGTTGCTGCACCTGTGCGACGAGTTGGCGCGCATCTTCGTCCCTGGAAACGTCACTGTTGATGGTAATCAGGGCCGGGTACATTTTTTTTGCGGCTTCTAATTTAGCGGTGTTTCTACCCGTGATGAGTACGCTTGCCCCGTTGGCTAAAAACTGTTTGGCAGCCTCCAGGCCGATACCGCTTGCTCCTCCAGTGATCAAAACTACTTTCCCTTTTAACTTCATGATTTTCTGCTTAAAATTTGTTACTCACTCGTCCTTTCAACGTTGAGAATAAAAGACCAAAAAGTATATTTTTAGTGCCGGTGAACGAGTAGAAACTACTCCGGTTAAATTTAAAATATACCTTTTAGTCTTTTTTAGGCTAAAAAATTAGACAGAATAGCTATCCAATTCTGACTTCAGGCTCTTGATAAGCCCGTGCATCGGTTTTGCCGTATTCATGGCACGGCATAGGACAACGCCCCCTTCGACAGCGGCAACCATCTTGAACGCATAGATAACCGCATCAAGGTCAGGGGAAAATTCCCCGCTTTCAATCCCTTGCTTTAAAATAGTGACTGCCAATTCCTGCCCCTTGCGAATGACACCCGCAACCTTTTCTTTAACGAGCGGGTAATGATCATCGGACTCTACGGCTGTATTAAATATGGGGCATCCACCGGGTATGTACGTATCCAAGGGGTTTTTGTAAAGATCCAGAAACGCGAATATTTTTCCTTTAGCCGTATCTGCTTTACTGATGGCTATCCCTATTTGCTCACTCATTTTTGCCAGGAGCAAGTCAATAACCTGCAAGGAGAGATCTTCTTTACTTTCAAAATGCCCATACAGGCATCCCTTGGTTAGCTTGGTTGCGTCCAGCACGTCATCGATATGGACACCGGCTATCCCTCGCTGGTTGAACAAAGGAGCTGCCGTTTCCAGTATAAACTGTTTCGTTCGTTCTGACTTAGTAAGCATGGAGCAAAAATAGACTAAAAAGTTTATTTTATACTATACAGATTAACTATTTATTGATCCAGGGTCAAATAGAGCGAAAGAATAATCTGGAGCGGGCTTCCTTAAGAAATACGGGTGGTCACCTGCTTGTTCTGGCAGCGAACCCGGTAGACAGGAGCGCCCGGCTTCAGAACTGAAAAGGTAAAGACGGGCCATTGGGAAAGGTCAGTTGGATAGAATCAGCGGGCAAGGCTAACGACAACGTTCGTAAAAACAGCAGAAAAGGGAAGGCAAATGTGAATGTGCTGGTTCTTGTCATCATAGTTTGTAAAAGGAGGAGGACAGCGATTCCTATGATGAATCGGTTCGCCGACGGCGGGTTAGAAAGGAGCTTCATTTGTTTCGTAGCCGCTCATCAATCAGTGGCTATTTTCAATTCGGTCGCCTTCTTCTGTTCCAGAAACGGGTAGACGTAGATGAAGCCGTCGACGTTCGGGTTTGATTATCCGGGCCTTTCAGCACCCACGCGAAGGGCATAAATGGATAATAATGAGACCGGTATGCGGGTAAAAAAAGAAGGAAAACACATACCCGATTCTCCATTTTGACTGTCCAAGATTTGGGCTAAGGTCAATACTGCAGCAGTGTCGATCACTCTATAGCCAAGAGTTAACGCATTTAGCACAGCCTGCTCACATGCCGAACCGTCCCGAAGCAAGTAAGTGCCAAAATCCAGCAGCGGCATTTTTATGCCGTTATTCAATAGTGTGTCATCACTTTATAGCCATCTGTATTGGTGTGGCTCAGTGGCAATACCGGTAGCTGACTCTGTTTATAGAGTCAGCTACCGGTCCCGATGGAAATCGCCAATCCGGTCGATTGCACGATCGTCTACGCTTTCCGGTCTATCACCTTGTCCAGATTTTCCGGATACCGGCCACCCCGGGCTTCGATGTTATCAGCACCCCGGGTGATCGTGCTTAGCTCCGTGGGAGAAAGCTCCAGAGCCGACGCGCCGATATTTTCCTTCACACGTTCCGATTTCGTGGTACCCGGGATCGGAACGATCCATGGCTTCTGTGCCAGGATCCAGGCGAGCGCCACCTGCGCGGTGGAGGCTCCCTTCTCCGTCGCAACGCGGTCGAGAACTTCCACAAAGGCTTGATTCGCTTCCCGGTTTTCTTTCTGAAAACGGGGGAAGTAACTCCGGCCATCCTCTTTCCCGAAGACCGTATCGGCATTTATTTTGCCGGTCAGAAAGCCTCTGCCGAGGGGGCTGAAGGGCACAAAACCGATTCCGAGCTCCTCCAGCACGGGAAAGATCTTTTCTTCGGGTTCGCGCCACCAAAGGGAGTACTCGCTCTGCAGTGCCGTCACCGGTTGCTCGGCGTGGGCTTTCCGGATGTTTACCACCCCAGCCTCTGATAGCCCAAAGTGCTTCACCTTACCCGAGGCAATGAGATCCTTCACGGTGCCCGCCACCTCCTCCATGGGAACGGTCGGATCCACACGGTGCTGGTAGATGAGATCGATCGTATCGATGCGCAGGCGCTTGAGTGATGCGTCCACGACGTTGCGGATGGTCTGCGGGCGGCTGTCGAGTTCAGCGTTCGATCCATTCCTGAATCCAAATTTGGTGGCGATCACCACCTGGCCCCTGAACGGTTCCAGAGCCTCTCCCACGATGTCCTCGTTGGTGTAAGGGCCATAAACCTCTGCCGTATCAAAGAAGGTGATCCCCTGTTCCACCGCGTCGCGTAACACGCGAATGGCTTCTTTCCGGTCCGGCTGGTTCGCGTACCCGTGGCTTAATCCCATGCAGCCCAAACCCAGTTCGGACACGGTTAATCCTGAAGTTCCTACTTGTCGTGTTTTCATGTTGTCTGTTTTGTGCTGCAAAATTGTGGGCGAAAGACCGGCCCTTCTGTATACAGATTACGGGTTTTCCTACCACTATTACGGATTGGGATGGCCGGCATCGAAGGGACTTGCCGGAACCTGTAAGTTTGTATCGATATTTGTAGCGATAAAAGAATACGCCATGGAAGAGATCGTAAAAATCAGCAGCATCGCGCAATACAATACCCTGCGGGGCGTACCGACCAAACATCCTCTGGTTACGGTGATTGACCTCTCGAAAGCGCAACCGATGCCCGCCAAAACATTCAACTTTGGTTTGTATGCCGTGGGGCTGAAAGAAGGGAACCATGGCCAGTTACGCTATGGCAGAAGGCACTATGACTACCAGGAAGGAAGCCTGATTTTTGTCGCGCCCGGACAGGTGGTAGGTGTAGAAGCCGGCGTTGAACCATTTGCTCCCAAAGGTGGGGTATTGCTCTTTCATCCCGACCTGATCAACGGCACTCCGTTGGGCAAACACATGCAGGATTATTCGTTCTTTTCGTATGATGTCCATGAAGCACTCCACCTGTCGGATAAAGAGCAGCGTATCGTGCAGGATTGCTTCTCAAAAATCGGGTATGAACTCGATCAAACTATCGACAGGCACAGCAAAGGACTGATTGCGGCCAACATCGAGCTGCTGCTCAAGTACTGCATCCGGTTTTATGACCGCCAGTTCATTACACGCGACCAGGCAAATAAAGGCATCCTGGAACGGTTTGAATCCGTATTGACAGGCTATTTTTCATCCGATAAACCGCAGAACGAAGGCCTGCCTTCGGTCGCTTACTTTGCCGAAGTCCTGCATTTATCCCCCAACTATTTTGGTGACCTGGTGAAGAAAGAAACCGGCCGATCGGCTCAGGAATACATTCAATCAAAAGTGATCGATGTGGCCAAAGCGCGCGTGTTCGACAGGAGTAAATCGGTGAGTGAAATTGCCTACGAACTGGGCTTTAAATACCCGCAGCATTTCACCCGTCTGTTCAAACAAAAAGCAGGCGTTACGCCGAATGAGTACCGATCCCTAAACTGAAGCGCCAACTAGCCAACCGCAGATTCTGTAGGGGTATCCGAAAAATCAAATGAGGCCGACCGGAAACGCACCGATTGCAAATTGTTGGTCTTTACTCATTTGCGTTGACGTTGGGTTACAACCCGGAATTTTGGCCACCCCGCCGATTTACGGGCTGCTTAGTTTACTTGATACGTATTTCGGAAGCCAAGCCTACGTAGCCAGATTACGTTTTGTTGTAGCCCAAATGAGACTGGTTGCCCGGCCTTCTGAAAGCCGTTCGCTGGCCCCTGTTCAACACACACAAAAGGCGGAGACGCGCTTTCCTTTTGTCAATTAAAGGACTGCCGGAAGGCCAAGGGTGACAGATCGGTTTTGCTTTTAAACAAGCGACTAAAGGACTGAGCGTGCTCGAAGCCCAGCGCATAGGCAATCTCGCTGACGGAAAAATCGGTTGTCGATAGCTTCTCTTTAGCGGTTTCGATGAGTTTATCGTGGATGTGCTGCTGGGTATTTTGTCCGGTTAAGGAACGGAGCATGTCGCTTAAATAACTAGGCGACATGTTTAGATGGTCGGAGATAAACTGAACGGTGGGGATGCCTTGCAACACGGTTTTTTCGGTACGGAAATAATCATCCAGCAGGGCTTCCAGTTTTTGCAACACGTCGTGACTGGCGGCTTTCCGTGTGATAAACTGACGTTTGTAAAAGCGGTTGGCGTAATTCAGCAACAACTCGATTTGTGAAATCATGACATCGTGGCTGAAGTCATCAATTCTGCTTTTCAATTCCTGGTCAATGATGCCGAAAATAGAGAGAATGGTTGTCTTCTCCTGTTCGGATAGATGCAAGGCTTCATTGGCAGTATACGAAAAGAAACCGTACTGTTTGATTTTCGAGGCTAGTGGATAGGACAAAAGAAAATCAGGGTGAATGAGCAGCATCGAGCCGGATTTTACCGTGTCGTCCGGCGTTTCAAACAGCTGATTGGGAGCGGTAAACACCAATCCGCCCTCGCCAAAGTCATAATAGTTCTGCCCGTATTTCGCCCGGCTGCAAAGAGTGGTTTTGTAGGCAATCTTGTAAAAATTCAGCGCGAACGAATCGGCTAATTCATGCCGCTGAACGGTGATGTCCCTGATATCAATAAAACTGATCATCGGATGCAGGGGCGTTGGTAGCCCAAACACCCGATGAACGTCAGAGAGGGAGTCAAATTTGCGTAGTGAATGGTCTTGCTTTCTCATCTTGTCGATCGGAACAACACGTTGTTACTTTTTACCAGGGAATCTCGCCGGTTTCCGGGTTGTGCTCAAAACTGATGAACCTTCCCGTTGGGCCATCCGTGCCAATCAGCGCGTACGCTGCGATGCGTTTACCACCCTCCTGAACGGTACCGGTGCCCCGATGAGCGTTAAAATCAGTGGCGACAAAACCAGGGTCAACCGCGTTTACTTTGAACGGTGTATCACGCAAATCATAGGCCAAATCAATCGTGTACATGTTCAAAGCCGCTTTTGAGGGTTGGTACATAGCTCCTTTATGATGGTAGTATCTCCAGGTAGGGTCACTGCTCAGAGTCAGCGAACACCCGCTCGACGACACGTTCACGATACGGGGCTGATCCGCCTTTTGCAACAGATCAAAAAATGCCTGCGTAACCCGCACCACGCCATACACGTTCACGTTGAATACCTCGTTCAATGTAGCGACGTTCGTCGTAAGGGCACCCTGCGGCATCCCCCCGTTGATTCCGGCATTATTGATGAGAACGTCCAGTACGTCGGTCTTCGTTCCCAGGTCAGCCCGGGCCGCTTTCACCGATTCGTCATCGCTTACGTCTAGCTGAATGACCGTTACGGCGGTCAGGCCTTCCGCGTTCAGTTTCTCTACGGCCGCCTGACCCCTATCGGCGTCACGGCAGCCCAGATAGACGTAATAGCCCTGCTGAAGCAGTTGACGGGCAGTTTCAAAGCCCACCCCTTTATTGGCTCCGGTAATGAGTGCTTTCTTCATGGTTTTGCTTTTTGGTTGATATACTGAGTATAGGCAAGCGCAAACTCGTTGGCAAAGTCGGTCAGTTTCACCTTGCCGAGGGCTGGCGGGTTGCGGTAGTAGTCTTCGTATAGCCTGCCACTGCCCTGACTGGCCTGCATCCCAATAAAGCCATGGGCAATCCACGGGTTCATGCCTGCCGACAGCATCCCCTGTAACAGTTGCTCGTCGGGGATGACAACCCAGGCCAAACCGGGCTTTCCGATAGCCGCGCCCAGGATTTTAGCGACTTCGTTCGGCGACACTTCATCACTGGCGATGTACTGAATGGTTCGGCCTTCAAAAGGGGCTTCCATTTCCCGGGCAATAGTAGCCGCAATATCCAGGGGTGATACCCAGGGCTCTTTTTGGTCACCGCCGTAGCTTTGCATGATCGCGCCCTGCAATTTGATGGTTTCCATGTACCGGAACAGATTGGTGTAGAAGCCAACGGGGCGCATGAACTTGATGGACACCTCAGCCGGCAGTTGATTCAGAATCGTCTCCACGGAATGGTGCAGGTAGAGACTGCCGGTTCCTTCGTTGGTATGGGCGCCGATGCTGCTTAAATGCACAATTCGTTTAACTCCGGATTGTTCCACCGCCTGCTTGTACGTATGGCCAATCCGGTTGAAGGCCGCCACAAAGTCCATGTCCTTGTCGAAGATGCTGCCAATGCCTTCCCAAGCTTCCATCAGGTAAACGATATCTGCCCCGTTGAACGTGGCGGATAAAAAATCCTGGTCCTGAAACGTGCCTATGGCGGCTTTTGCCCCTAAAGCCTCAATAGCGATTTGCCGTTCGGCCCTGCTGCTGATGACCGTAACGGAATGGCCCTTTCGGACTAAATCCTGAGTAAGTGGTTTTCCAATGGTTCCCAAAGAACCGGTCAATACGATGTTCATACTGCTGCTTTTTTGTGATTACAAAGGTGGGGAACCGTCAAAAAGCAATGTTAACCGAATTGAGGAATTACCTAACTGAAACGAGTCTGTGCCGGGTCGGATCACCGCACTCCGATTCCAATCCTAAGTAAACGCAACAGCCCCTCCCACCGGCAACCGATTAGCAGGATAGTATTGCTTTTTGAACACCTTGACGGAATCACCAATCGTCAGCATCATCCCGATTAAGGTTAAAACCTACGCCTTAGCGGCAAACGGGTTAGTTTGCCGTTGCGTACCGCTTTTTTCGGCTGGTTTGGTAAAGTGGAACATCCCTTATCGTATTTGGAACAGGCGTTATGTTCCGTCCGTTTTTCTTCCCTTAGGTTTGTGAGCAAACGTTTTTCCTAATCTTTTCCAGTTATAGCCTTTTTTCTCAGGGCGGGCTTCCGGCTGCCCTGACCGCTTTTTATCGACCCGGAATGAACGACCCGGCAATCCGACCTCAACAGTCGGACGGACCCTATTTTCTAACTCTATCCCAATTACCCTCACATCCCATGAATTCAATTTTACCAACGTTGATCAAATCTCCTGATTTCCTGCGCCGAATCCCGCTCGCCCGCTGGGGGCTCGTCTTGCTGCTATTGGCCGGACTTACTAGTGGAGCCAGGGCCATTTCTACCGCTCCCATCCACGCCGTTAAAGCTGGATTAGCGCCTTCGAAGAGCAAAGTTGCCGGAGGACCCCAATCCGGGCGCACCAGACCCCAATTGGCCAATCCCTGTTCCATAACGATGGCGGCTCCGGCCAGCCAGACCCTGTGTGCCGGCAGCACCACCGCTCCCATTCCATTTACCGGAAACGGAACCGTCTACCGCTGGACCAATTCCAACCCTTCGATCGGCCTGCCCGCCAGCGGCACCGGCACCATCGACTCCTTTACCGCACTCAACACCACCGGTTCAACCCAGACGGCCACCATCACTGTCACGCCCCTGGGACAGGGACCGACTCTTGCTTATATTATTCATAATAATTATCCAGATTATAACGATCAGGTCCCGAGCTATCTAAGCATCATCAATACGACCACCAATACGGTTTTGCCAACCACCATCCCGTTGGGCCGTTACCCATCAGGCATCAGCGTGAGCCCCAACGGCACCCGTATCTATGTCGGAAATTTTTTGTCGAATAATGTCACCGTCATCGATGCGGTCACCCAAACGGTGTTGACGACTATCGAGGGGGTTGACTCCCCGGCAGGGCTCAACGTGACCCCCGACGGCACCCAAGTCTATGTTGCGAATTTTAATTCGTACATGGTCAGCGTGATCGATGTTGCTACCAATAAGGTCACGGCCACGATCCCGATGGAGGATTCGCCAAATGGCGGTATCGTTATGAGCCCTGATGGCAAGCGCGTTTATGTTACCATTCAAAACCTGGGAAATCCGTCGTATCCTTACAGTGTGGCCGTGATCGATGTAGCAACTCAAACGGTGATCGCCACTATTCCGGTGAACGATGGCGCGGGAGCTATCTGCATAACTCCCGACGGCACCCGCCTTTATACCTCGACGATTTCTACCAATAAAGTGACCGTGATCAATACGGCCACCAATACCGTTTCGGCCACCATTGAGACGGTTCAATATGGACTCCAGTTTTCCATGTGCGCGAGCCTGGATGGCCAGCGAGTCTATGTCTCGACGAATCCGAAAAGGGTGACTGTGATCGATGTAGCTACCAATACCGTCTCGGGCAAGATCGACTTCGAGCCTTTTTCCCCGGCAGGCCTTGGTATTACGCCCGATGGGAGTAAAATCTATGCCATGGAACCCAGTCAGGACAGGGTGAGCGTGATCGATGTGGCTACCAACACGGTTTTGCCAAACCCCATTCCGGTGGGCAACAATCCGATTGCCAGTGGTAATTTTTTTGGAACAATCTCCTGTGAGGGTCCTTCCCAAAGTTTCACCATCACCGTCGATCCTGCCGTAACGGCCAGCATCACCCCGGCGGCACCGACCGTTTGTGCCGGCAGCACCACCCTGCTCACCGCCAGTAGCAGCCCGGCTTCCAATACCAGCACCTACCGGTGGAACACGGGTGCGACCACGGCGGACTTGCCGGTTTCCACCAGCGGCCCCTTTTCGGTGACCGTAACCACGGGCAGCTGTTCCGCCACGGCCTCCACTTCGGTAACCGTGAACACACCGCCCACGGTCAGCATTTCAGCCAACCCCTCCACCACCGTTATTCAGGGCCAGAGCGCCAGTCTGACGGCTTCCGGAGCCACTTCATACCGGTGGTCGACCGGCGAAACCAGCCCGGTTATTTCCGTCAGCGTCGCCGGGCCCTATTCCGTGACCGGAACCACCTCGGGTTGTTCAGGCAGTACCAGCGTCACGCTGGTGGTCACCAATCCGGCCTCCGCCAGTCTTTCAGGGAATACGACCCTCTGTCCCGGCCAACCCGCCACGCTCAGCGTCGCCCTGACCGGAACGCCCCCCTGGTCGTTCACCTATACCGATGGAACCACGCCGGTTGCGCTCAGCGGAATCACCAGTTCTCCTTACACCTTTACGGTCAACCCGGCTGCCACCACCACCTTCAACCTGCTGGCCGTCGCCAGCTCCGAAGCGCCCACCGGCGGAACCGTTAGTGGGTCGGCCACCGTCACCCGCCCGGAAGTGCCGCCCGCTCCCACCCTGACGCCTTCGAGTATCAGCGTGATTCAGAATACACCCAATGTAACATTGACCATCAGCGGCTGTCCGGGGGCGCTCACCTGGTCGGGCTCCAACGCCACTAGCGGAACAGAAACCACGATTTCCGTTCCGACTTCGGCTACGGGGACTATCGTCTATTCGGCGAGTTGCGTCGGTACCTGCCCCGGTGTAGCCGGTTCGGCCACTGTCACGGTTACGGCACCAACCGCCACCGGATCTTTCGACGGTTTTGTCAACGGGGCCGATTGCGGCACCTTTCGGGGCTGGGCCTGGGACCGGGGCAAGGGAAATACGGTCGTCAACGTCGAAATCCTGGATGGTTCTCAGGTCATCGGCACGCTGCCCGCCGGGGACTTCCGGCAGGATCTGCTCGATGCCGGAAAGGGCAATGGCAAACACGGTTTTCGCTTCACCATTCCCGATCTGATCAAAGACGGCTTGCCCCACAACCTGTCGGCCCGCGTCGCGGGCAGCAGCTTCATCCTGAAGGATTCTCCCAAAGCCCTGATTTGTACCGGCGCGGCCCCGGTGGGCAACAAGCCGCCCCAGCCGCCTTCCACTGTCTTGATTGCTCCCATCGTCGCCCAGGTCGGTATACCTTTTTCGGGAACGCTGGCGGCTTTCACGGATCCCGAAGGCACGGCCTTGAGCTACGGTTTGAGCGAATTGCCGGCAGGACTGAGCCTGAACCCGCAAAACCGGGTTATCAGCGGGACGCCTGCGGTGGCGGGTTCCTTCGTACTGACGTATTCGGCCACCGATGCCGGGGGTGCCAACAACAGTGTGAGTTTTATTTTGACGGTCAACCCGGCTCAGACGACGACAGTAACGGGCAGCTTCGAAGGCTACCTCGACAAGGCCGATTGTAGCGGTATTCGGGGCTGGGTGTGGGATCGCAACAAACCCAACACGCCCTTGACAGTGGAGTTCTATACAGAAAATACGCCGGGCAATATCACGGTTTTGGGCAGTACACTGGCCAACATTTACCGGGTGGACTTGAAAGATGCGGGCAAAGGCAATGGCTCCCACGCTTATAACTTTACCGCCCCGATGGGACTGTCCAACGGTATGCTGGTGCTGGCGCGGGTGCAGGGCAGTACGTTCGTGTTGAAAGGGTCGCCCAAGGCGTATCAATGTGCCCCGGCCCGTTTGTCGGCCGAGAGCGGTTCTGATTTACGGGTGACGGTTTTGGGCAACCCGGTTTCCAATCAGGTTGAGGTAGAAATTCGGGGCGCGGAGGGGCAACCGGTCCACTTGCAACTGACCGACGTCCGTGGTCGGCTGGTTGGCCAGCGCCAGATCGAAACCGCTAAGGCCATTGAGCAGCAAACTTTTTCGATGAGTCAACAACCGGCAGGGCTGCTGTTGTTACGGGTCAGTAGTGGGCTAAAAAGCGTTACGCTGAAGCTCATTAAGCAGTAGCATGATGAAATAGTAATTAGTAAAGGCGCGGGTCGATGATCTGCGCCTTTCTGATTAAATAGCTTCGTTGATCCGGTTTGTTAAGTTAGCGGTAGAATGTTCTAATTTATCCTGCCTTACCCCTGCCTGGTTACGATCTTCGTGCCCCTAGTTTGCCCATACGGTGCCACATTACGCAAAGATGAACCCGTAGCAAGACGGCCATACGAAACGATTACCGGGCGGGGTGCCGGGAAATGACAACCCGTCGAGGCAGAAGCAGCGCCGGGAGTAAAACTTTTTTGAGAATGGCGACATAAAGCAGATGCCGTAAATCGTCAATCGATAAAATAACAGCTTTGCCGCATTGATTTCGGTTCCGCTTTCGGAACTTTACGGATGCAAAGTTTGCTTTTTGCCTTATCTCAAACTTACTCCAATGGACTCCCATAAATTAGCTATCGACTGGATTGCCTCCTGGAATTCACACGATTTAGAGGCTATCTTATCGCATTATTCCGACGATATTGAAATTTCTACGCCGATGATCAGGCTGGCAACGGACGGAACGGCGGATTCGTTAGTCGGAAAAGAAGCGGTTAGAGACTATTGGAAAAAAGCGTTGGAACGCATTCCCGACCTCCATTTTGAGCTTATCGACGTAACTGAGGGCGTCAATTCTGTGGCACTCTATTACAAGTCAGTGCTGAATAAGAAGGCAATTGAAGTGATGTTTTTCGACAACCAGGGTAAAGTATATAAAATGGTAGCTCATTACACCAACTAAGAATGCTATTCACGACCGTAAAAGAAACCCGGCCAGCCGCAACTGACCGGCATCGAACCAGCCGTTAAGCCGGCATTTTTTCGGAGGTCTGTAACTAGCATATTTAACCATCAGTCCCAACTTTTCCAGCCTTGCCATGTATAAGTTTCTCTACGCGGTTTTCTTTATTGGAGTAACCCTTCTTGGCTGGTTTTTAACGGATTACTTGTATAGAAAGATAGGCTTCCTGGTTATCCTGACACCCGGCCCCCTGCTGGTTGGGTATGGATTAATGAGCGTTGCCCGGTTTAAGAAATACTGACCGTTTCTGTACGCTCGTGGACAGTGAGCGGAGAGTACGGCTAAAAACGAAGCGCTACCGAACTCTGTTTGATAGCGGGCCGCGCCACGGTGGCCTGCTTTGGTACTTGCCCCAATATAGTGTTGCAATCTACACCAAAAGAAAAAATCGTTTTTCAGGCAACGGCGATGGCCTGCTTTACCGTATACTGTTAGAGAATGTAACGCCACTATCACTTGTGCTATTCCGACGAAATAAATCCCTGGCGTTGCCAGATGTGATCGCGGGCTGTCGACGGGAAAAACCGGCTGCCCAGAAGCAGTTGTTCGAAGCGTACTACAGCCTGGGGGTCAGTATCTGTTTGCGTTATGCGTCCAGCCGGGAAGAAGCCGAGGAGATGTTCGACGACGGTTTTCTACGCGTCCTCAATAAAATTTCGTATTACGACCCTGACCAACCGTTCGAAGCCTGGTTTCGCACGGTAATGATTCATTCGGCCATTGATCATTACCGACGGCATAAATCCCCCCTGATCTATACCGACATCGAAGAGGCCTATGAAGTGGGTGAAATCGATACGCTGCTGGAGCGACTGGCGGCTGATGAAATTCTGGCCGTGGTGCAGCAATTACCGCCCGCTTACCGAACGGTTTTTTCATTGCATGTTGTGGATGGCTTTTCCCATCCGGAAATCGCCCAGATGCTGGGCATACACGAAGGTACATCACGCTCTAACCTGGCGAAAGCGCGCCAGAAATTACAGGAACTGCTTATCGAATGGAACTCTACCCACTCAGCAAACCGACGAAACTATGTCTAGTGAACGTTTCGACAAACTGATGAAAAAAAATCTGGAAGCGGTCAGACCAAACTACCAGCCCCGCGCCTGGGACCGCTTCCGGAAACGCCTGCCAATGCCGGGATTCTGGCCCTGGCTGGGGCAGTATGGGGGCTGGCTCCTCAGTGGCTTCATGCTGGCCGGCTGGATGACAACACTGTATACCCTCCACGAAAACCGGCGGGTGCTGGAGCGCATGAACAGGACCCGGGCAGCCACCAGTCAAACCGTAGTCAGTCAACCAGCCGCGCCAGCTACTCTGTCTGCTTCCCCCCGGCGGATCGACACGGTGTACATTGTAAAGCGGACAGTGGTGGAACACCGGCATTATTACCGACCGATGTCTGAAGATGCGACCAATTCGAATCCCGTACCTTCCAATGAGGCCGCAACGGGGTCAATGGGCGACGGAGAAAAGGCAGTGACGACGACGCGAAAGAACGAAACGTATTTGCGGAATCAACCCGGTTTTCGACTGCGTCTCGCCGAATCGGCGGAGCGGATTGCGACCAACCGATCAGGTAAAACACCAAACCGGGTCTTGCCAACGGACAGTCGCCCACCAACATCGCCGGATTCGACGCAAACACCCGCTACTCCCGACCCGGCTCCGGATGAAAAGCAGGGGGTTGCTGACGATCCCGTTAAACCAACTCCGCAGTCCCTTCAAAAAAGCGTTCCGCTTGACTCGGCGAAACAAACAGTGGCGGCTACAGCAGTCCCGTTGAAGCCGCCAATCCCCAAAATTGAACCGAAACGCCAGCCATTTCGGCTTTCCTCGTTGCGGCCCCGGGGTGGAATCGAAACCCTGATTACCCGCAATAGCCTGGGTGTAGGCCCGGTTACCGAAGTATTTCCGATGGAAAATCTGGGTATCTCCGTCGGCTTGCAGGCCTCCCAGCAAAATTCAGAAAAACACCGTGGACTGAAAGATTTCAATTCGGCCACCGGTCTGGAATTCATCGAACAATACCGGCCTTATTTGCCAGCGCAGTTTGATAAGATTGAGGAAATTTCAATCAAGACCACTGGGGTTAGCCTGCCTGTCAACCTGAAATATTACGTTCCGCTGGAGCAGAAATGGTCGTTGTTGTTTCAAACGGGTACCAACCTGGAGCTGGCGGCTTATCAGCAGATCAAATATGAAAGTTTTTTCCGGGGGGATGAACAACACCATTCGTTTAACTTAAAGTCGGACCACCAGTTTTTCCATAACTTCCTGTTTGGAGGGGGTGTTCAGTTCCGTCAGTCGCGCACCACGGCGCAACTTATCCCCTATTTTTTATATGATTTTCGGGGCGAACACGGCAACAGTTTTGGCATCAAAGCGTCGGTTTGGCTGGATTTATTTAAGTAATGAACGGTATTGGTACTTCGGGTTTTTATGAAAAACAGAAACTGCTAAAATTTTTGAAACGTTTTCGGAACCCAGGCAACGGCAGCGGTGAGAAACTGCGTATTACCAATTAAAAGCCGTATTTATGTCACATAATCAGACTTCCGACGCATTAAGCCGTCACCAGTTTCTTCGTCAATTAGGAATACAGGGGGCCGCCCTGTTCGCTGTGTATTGTACGGGTCAATCATTGATGTCCTGCAGCAAAAGCGCCGATGTTACACCGGCACCGCTGACCAGCCCCGTAACCGTTGACCTGACCAGCCCGACCAATTCCGCGCTGAAAACCGTCGGCGGCTACATCGTAACCAGCAACATCGTTGTGGCCAACACCGCCAAAGGATACGTTGCCGTTACCGTTGTTTGCAGCCACGAAGGCCAGAAGAAAGTTCAACTCCGCAACGGGGAATTCTACTGCCCAGAACACGGTGCCCGCTATGACCTGACGGGCAAAGGATTGAACAGCGAAGGGCGCCGGGGATTGACGGTATATACCGTGACGCAATCCGGTAACGTGCTGACTATTTTATAGGCCTATGTTGGTTTTCCAAGCAACTAAAAAACAGCCAGTTGGCTAGTTAACTTCACCCACGAAATGCGCACGATTCTTTTGATTACCCTGCTGGGACTGGGTTCAATGTCCCTGATCCGGGCACAAACCGTTCCGGCCGATACCCTCGCACCAGTCGAAAAATCGGACAATCTGCTGGCCGATCTGGATGACAGCACCAGCCTCCAGGAGCTATTGCCCCACAAAATGATCATTACCCAACGCATTTTCTGGGGGCAGAAGGGGCTCCTTCGAAGGACGAATCTGGCTCCTTTGACGCCCGAAGGCCGGGAAAGGGAACTCAGGATTCGACGGACCATGCTAGTGAGTCATCAGGTCATGGGGTTTATCACCCTCGCGGGTTTTGTGGCCCAGGGCCTTGTGGGCGCTAAATTGTACAACGCTACGGGCGATCAGTACGGCCGATTGCTGAATGTGCATAGTTCACTAGCCGCGGGGATCAACCTGGCCTATGTGACGACAGCACTTTTATCCCTGACGGCTCCGCCCAAAATGATTGGCGAACGCCGGGGGTTTAGTTCGATCAAACTGCACAAGTACCTGGCCGTTGCCCACATGGCCGGTATGATTGCAACCAATATCCTGGCGAGTTCCATCGAAAACCATCCCGAATTAAAACCGTACCACCGGGCCGCGGCCTACACAACCTTCGGTGCCTTTGCCCTGTCGGTCGTTGCCATCAAATTTTAACCTTCATCTCATGAATCATTCAAGAGGAGTCCTGGCTGTTTTTACAATCGGAATCATCGGGTTACTGGCGTTTGTTACGCCCACCGCATCCCGCAAATTGATGGTCGATAAAACCAAATCGGTCATGAGTTACACCATGCACCATCCGATGCATACCTGGGATGGCGTCAGTCGGGAGATTCAAAGCGTGTTGGTATATAACGATGCGACCGATCGAATCGAAGCCGTAGCAGTTGCTACCAAAATAGCCTCTTTCGATAGTCAGAATGCCAACCGGGATTCGCACGCTATGGAGATTTTGGACGCCATCAAATACCCCCGTGTAACCTTCAGCAGTACGGGCATCGAGCAGACCAGTGATAAACTCAAAATTCGCGGAAATCTAACTTTTCATGGCGTGACGAAGGCCATTGAGTTTGAGGCCGTTCGGGCAGATAAAGCCGGGCAATTGCTGGCAACCGGCGAGTTTTCAATCAAGATGAGTGACTACAACATTGAGCGGCCTTCTCTGATGATGGTGCCAACGGACGAGTCTTTCCTGGTAAAATTCTCGCTGTTTTATAACAAAACTACCTCGGTAAATCAATAACCTGGCGGGGTTAGAGCCTTGATTATCAGTAAAATGCCGTAGCGAATTTAGATAGGACAGTAGATTAGTTCCAAATGAGGTATTGATAAGGTATCGGAAACTTTCATTCGTCAGGTCTATTCTTCGGGTACCATCATAAGTACTGTGAAGTTTTTTATTGCCATCGTGTTTGCGTGCCGGATTATCCCCTTTCCAATTCCGCTATTCATGGGACTCAAATAATAGCTTCTTAAATTGCCTTATTCTAACGGCGGATATACCCTTTTAAAACAGGTTGACGAATAGACTGATTTTTAATAACTACAGGTTCATCAATGGTCTGTCCGTTTCTGTACGTAGTCTGTCCAAAAATGGACACCTTATCTCCGAACAACTACTTAAAAGGGCCTTTTCAAGCCTTGTAAGTCTGATTTAAAAGTTTGGCCGACTATTTGTACGACAAAGTCTATACTAATACCGACTGCACCGATGAGCTGGTGCCTGCCACTATGAAACGACCCTATTTAGGCGAGTTAGAAGAAATCGTTCTGCTGACCGTAGCTACCCTGCAGGAACTGGCCTACTGTGCCGCCATTACCCAAACTATTGACCAGCAGATGGCCCGCAGCGTTAGCTTTCCCACCGTCCATACCACCTTGCAACGGCTGGAAGAGAAAGGCTTCGTTTCCTCCCAGATGGGCGGAGCTACCCATGAACGGGGAGGGCGTCAGAAACGCCTGTTCACCGTAACGGCAGTGGGTCAGCGGGCTCTGATCGAGTGCCGACAAGTACGCAGCCAATTGTGGGAACAGATTCCAACCCAAGTGTTACAAGTATGGGGCGCTTAAGCAACGGGAAAGGAGGCTTTTCAAAGTCATCGGGTCCCCGACATTCGCCCCGGCGACCACCGCGTTGGGCTGACTGGCTCCTGAGTCAATTTAGCCCGCCGGGATTGGAAGATGAACTGCAAGGTGATTTACTGGAGATGTATGCCTATTGGGTAAATACCGTCGGTGTACCCCGAGCCCGCTGGCGGTATGCCCTGGCGGTTTTGCGATTGATTCGCCCTTTTAGCTGGCCCAGAACGCACCCACGTCCTACCCAGTCTCACCCGAACTATACCAGTCACTCCGGCGTACCGGGAAAACTACGGACCACCTTTTTTCTCCATCCTGCCATGCTACGCAACTACCTCACCCTCGCTTTTCGCAATTTATTCAAGAACAAAATTAGTTCCGGGATCAATATTACCGGACTGGCTTTAGGGATTGCGACGTTCCTGTTCATCCTGGAGTACATCAGTTTTGAACGCAGTATCAATCAATTCCATCGGAATTTACCAACGCTATACCGGGTGCTCATTCAGGATCGGTCCCGTTTTTCGACGGATTTGATCCCCCCCGGACTAGCCCCCTTACTAAAGCAACAGTTTGGGGAAATCGCGAGCTACTGCCGGACCTCCGGCGGGATCATTCATGGCATTGTTACCACCGGAGATCCCAAAAACGGAAAATCGTTTCGGGAAGGCGATCAGGTGATGACCATGGTGGACAGGAGCTTTTTCGAGTTATTCTCCTTTCCCATCCTGGCCGGATCAAAGCAGCCGCTTGATCAGCCGTTTACCGTGGCCATTTCGGAATCGTATGCTAAAAAATATTTTGGCAATCAATCACCTGTGGGACAGCTGTTGACCCTGAACAATCAATTTGGCAAAGGCGTCTACAAAGTCACCGCGATGTACCAGGATTTTCCGGCTCAATCGGACATTCAATACCACCTGCTCTTTTCCCTCCGGACGCTATCTATTGAAGCGAACCTCAACGGGAACGGCTGGGCCAAGCTCGACAATTTGGATAATAACTTTTCAACCGCCTTTGTTCAGCTCGCGCCCAAGGCGGATCACCACGCACTCGAAGCAAAAATAGAGGCTTATAAAAATCAGTTGAAACCGGAAGCCGCCGATGCCCGGATCCAACTGCAACCCCTGCGCTATGTGCATTTGGCGGCCTCACTCAGTGACCCCTCGACAACGACGGGAAACTTGAAATTTATCTACGTTTTGGGCAGCCTGGCTTTGTTGATTCTGGCGATTGCCTGGTTCAATTACATCAACTTATCGACGGCCAGCTCGCTCAAACGAGCCAAAGAGGTAGGGGTTCGTAAAGTGATTGGGGCAGGCCGTAGCCAACTCATCCACCAGTTCTTCGGCGAGTACTTACTGCTTAACGGTCTGAGCATCGTCCTGGCTCTATTCGTGGTTATTGGTTGTCAGCACTTCTTCAATCAGCTGATTGGTAAACCTTTATCGTTATCCATCATTCCAAAAAGCGGACTCTGGGGGTTCGGGTTGCTGGCGTTAAGTATTGGTTCGGTGGCCTCTGGAGGGTATGTCGCTTTTTCACTTTCCGGCTTCCAGCCCATTCAGACCTTGAAAGGGGTATTCGCCCGCACCGGTCGGGGGTTATGGGTACGGCGGGCCCTGGTCGTGTTTCAATTCAGTATTTCCATTGCGCTCATTGCGGCCACCGTGGTTTTTTATCGGCAGTTGCACTACATGCAGCACAAAGAGCTGGGCATGAATCTGGCCCAGCTCCTGGTCATTCGCGGTCCCGAAGTGAACCGGGATAGTAGCTTTTCGCAGCGCACAACCGCTTTTCAACAACAGCTTCAACAATTGAGCTTTGTTGAGCAGTTCTGTACCTCCAGCAGCATACCCGGCCAATGGTACAATTTTAAAGCCGCCGGAATTACCCGACCGAATCCGAAACCGAATGATGACAAGAAAAGCTATGCGATTGCGTCGGTCGATCACCGGTTTGTGCCCACCTACGGGATGACCATGAAGGAGGGACGAAATATAACGGCCGCCATGTGCACCAAAAGCTGGAATCAGGTCAGCCAACTGATGCTCAACGAAACCGCCGTGCAGCAACTCGGCTTTTCGTCTGCCAAAGAAGCCGTTGGTCAACGGGTTCAGTGGGGCACCCAGCGCTACGAAGTCACGGGTGTGGTGAAAGATTATCACCATCAGTCGGTTCAACAGGCCATCGATCCGATTATTTTTATACCGCAGCTCAGTGATTATTATTCGACCGTTCGCCTGACTTCGGACCGAATGGGGGACAAATTGAAACAACTCGAAGCGTTATATCAGCACCAGTTTCCGGGCAACCCGTTTGACTTCTTTTTTGTCGATGAGAATTACAATCGACAGTATGAAACCGAACAGAAAGTGCGCACCTTGTTTAGTATCGCATCGGGCTTAGCTATTCTCATCGCTTGTCTGGGGCTGTTTGGACTGGCGGCTTTTACGGTCGAACAGCGGACGAAAGAAATTGGCATCCGGAAAGTGTTGGGGGCCTCGATGCCGAGTTTGCTGGGATTGATTTCAACGGATTTTATAAAACTGGTCTTATTGGCCATCGTCATTGGTACACCTATGGCCTGGTATGCCGCTTCGCGCTGGTTAGCGGATTTTGCCTACAAAATTGAGCTTTCCTGGTGGATTTTTGCCGGATCGGGTTTGCTGGCGGTAGCCATCGCCCTTGTGACCATCAGCTTGCAGAGTCTAAAAGCCGCCTGGGTAAATCCGGTGAAGGCTTTACGAACCGATTAGATCAAAACACGTACTCATGAAACTAACACCAATCGTCCTGGGTCTGCTGGCTATGTTCAGCGCGTTTGGACAGACCAGTAAGTATGCGGCTTCTACCGAACTTCGCGGGAATGGGAAGTTGATTAAACAGCAAATAAGACTAGCGCCCTTTGATCGGCTGCTTACCCGTCATTTTCCGGCTCAGATAACGGTCGAAGTAGGAGACGCAGCACCGTCGGCAACGATAACGATGGATGAAAATCTGGTTTCGTTCTTACGGATTGACCAGCAGGAAAATGCGTTAACTCTTTCGTTCTCCGATCCACAGGCTAAACCGTTCTGGATTAGTAAAGCCACGATCAACGTGCTAATTAAAACGCCCCGCCTGAGCCAGATGACCCACGGATCGAATAGCGATGTATCAATCAGAGGAATTGTGGGTGACGGATTTGTCCTGGAGAATGAGGCCAACGGCAACGTAACGTTACAGGGAACTACCCGTCAACTGACGATCACGAGTTTAGCCAATGGGACGGTGCATGCCGAAGCATTGGCCGCAAAGCAGGCCCGGGTAACCACCCAGGCGAATGCCACAATTTACCTGAATGCCCCAACGGTTATCGAGCAAAATACCGCTTTTGCCAAGGTGGTGAACGTTCAGCAAGAAAATCCATTGCCGAAACCTGTACCTGGTGATGAGCATGAACTAGATGAACTGGTGACGGTATTGTTCCAAAATAACAGTTTACGGCCGCGTGGCTTTACCTTAATATCCTATGCACCGGGGCAAGCTCTGAATGAAACCAATGGCTTTCGTTTAGGGGCCGGTGAAACGATAACGAAGCGTTATTTGGTTGGTACCAAAGTTTATTTAGCTAGTCAAGACCAAGTTAACAGGGTCATGAGTGGGGAACGGTTGCAGAGTAAACCTTTTCTCGTTATTAGTGATCAGGACCGTCAACGAAGGGTGAACCTGGTCAATAAATAAGTGGCCTGCTAAACAAATCCCGTCCTGAAATTTGTTGACATCGGAGCGCTCTCTTTCATGAAACCGATTCCGGGCCGCCACCGTGGAGCAGGTCGCGAATGGGATCGTACCCGGTTGTCATTGATGATGTAAATCTGACAACCTATTTCAGGACATGATACCGTACATGAATGATTAGGGTTGTTGCCTTCTTCGTACGCGGCTGAACGTTTCCGGGGTCATTCCCAGCAGGGAAGCAAGGTATTGCAGGGGTACCTGATTGAATAGTTCCTTGTTCTGCTCAAAAAACGCGGTATAACGCTCTTCCGCCGACATGGATAGATGGGCGAATATCCGGTCTTCCATGATGGTAAAGCAATGGATGAGGAAATGCTTTTCAATCTCTGGCCACCGGGGAACGGTGTCAACGATCGTATGGTAGCTATCTTTCTGAATGGTGTAAAGCACGGTGTCACTGAGGGCCTGGATGTTCCAGCGGGAGGGAACATTGAAGGTAATGCTGGGCATGTCGCCAATGAAGTATCCTTTCGAAAAGATCCATTGCGTAATGTCTTTTTCATGCCGGGTTGCAAACAACCGTAGAAAACCCGACTGGACAAAGCTTAATTTATCACATGCCGCTCCGCTCTTAATGTAGAAATCGCCCTTGCTGATCACTTCCGGTTCAAACAGGGACGCGATCTTTGTCAATTCGTCGTCTGCCACGCCGAAATTAAAATGGATATACTGTTCTAACTCCGTCATCGTTAGCTGCGAAAAATTAATCTCTTTCTCATCTCATCGTTTTAAAGCCAGGAGCGATCCAGACGTTAAAAAGTTAGTTCTTCTGGATCACCACCCGCTTTTTATCTACCCAATACGCCAGAGAAACGATGATCCCCATCAGGACCAACAAAGACAAGGCAAGGGCGGTTATTGAAGTAGGGGGTGGGCCGAACGTATTGGCAACATTGAAAATGAGCAGAAAAACAACAAAAGACCAAAATCCCCAGGTAGCCCCTGACGTTTTCGCTTTTGTGAAAGTAGCGTATAAATAAACCCCGGCCAAGTAGAGGATCGTTTCGATCGTGAGTGATAGGGCTACCTGGTTCCAAAGGCCCAATCCAAATTTGACCTCTGTAAAAGGAGACAATGGCAGATCAACGGTATGAACGAGCAAATCCAGAAACCAGTGACTTAGAACACAGAGACCAACGACCATAGCACCGGGTTGATCCCGCTTAACCAACCCATAGATTGCTCCGACCGCCACACCCCACAGGACACCGGCAAGCAAACTATGCGTGTAGGGAAAGTAAAGAAACTCCAATGCATTGGACTGGGTGTAGCCGGGTACGATGGCGACTTTTTCAATAGTTAATACCAACAGGAATGGCCAAAGTATATCAACGAATTGAGTGGCAATAAAAAGAGTCCCCAACGAAACGTTTGGTGCCGCTTTTTTAGCCGCAAAGGCTAATCCGAAGTGTCCAATAAACATAGCGTGAAAAGTAATCGGTTTGATTTGCAAAAATCCGCATAAATACTCGATACGCCACTTGACAAAAATCAAGAACAGCACAATCCGTTGAATTCCCCGGCGTGAGAAGAGAACGGCCCCGGGCGGTATTACGTTGAGCCGGTAACACGGCTGAAAAAGTCGCAGAAACACGTTGGTTTCTCCATGTTGAAATTTTAGGGTAATTTGAAGACTAGATCACAAGACCTACCTCTATGCTCTCCCCTAAAACCAGAAGAAATGTTGCTCGTGTCATTCCTTTCGGCGTATTGTGGTTTATTTTTAGCTTGATTTATTGCATTCTGGAGAAAGGTATTCTCGGCCAGCTGGATCATTATCCCTCAACGGGTGTTCCGTATAATTTTGCCAGAAGCATGGTTGCTATCCCGGCCACGGGCCTGATGATGGGTATGCTGACCGGCGTTCTGGAGATCGGTTATTTCAGTAAGTGGTTTATCAAGAAGTGGACTTGCAACGGTTCACTGGAGATTTTTTGTCAAGCGGCCATTGAGGATGTGTAAAAATAAGATTCTTGTTGACAGGGTGTGCGGTAACCCAATGCCGAATGTTTTCGTCGTTGATTATACCAAC
>NZ_RQJP01000004.1 GCF_003858645.1 Larkinella knui
AAGGTAGATTGTTTACGCGTTACGCACCCGTACGCCACTAATACCCGAAGGTATCCGTTCGACTTGCATGTATTAGGCCTGCCGCTAGCGTTCATCCTGAGCCAGGATCAAACTCTCCATTGTAAATGATTTGTACTTATACTTTACGCAGAATCCTTACTTCTTACTTACTTGGTCAAGTTGTCAAAGAACGTGTTTTCCTCGCTTGGAAAACTGGTGCTGAACGCTTCCGTCCAGCCGTACTATCTATTTGGGACTGCAAAGATACGGCTTTGTATAGCTTAGCGCAAGTCCTTTTTTGAAAAAACTTTATTTATCTTGATATTCTTTATTGGGTACAATTCAATCTCCGTATTACTCAGTTTAAGAGCTATTCGCTCTCTAAAAAAGGATAACGGAAGTCGGTTGGAGGAACTAATGTCTCCTTGATGGTGCGGGCAGATACCCACCGAAGCAAGTTCAACAAGGAGCCGGCTTTGTCGTTCGTACCCGACGCCCGGGCTCCTCCAAAAGGCTGTTGACCAACTACAGCTCCCGTTGGCTTGTCATTGATGTAGAAATTACCGGCGGCATTCGACAGCTTTCTCGTTACCAAATCAATGGCATAGCGATCTTTGGCAAAGAATGCTCCCGTCAATGCATAAGGGGATGTCTGGTCGACTAACTCAATGGTTTGTTCAAAATTATCGGGATGATAGATATAAATAGTCAAAACCGGACCAAATATCTCTTCGCACATCGTTACATATAGTGGATTGGCCGCGACCAATACCGTTGGTTCCACAAAAAAACCGTTGGTTTTGTCCACGTTGCCACCGGCAATCAGCTCAACCGCTGGATCAGCTTTCGCATTGGCGATATACTTACTGATTTTATCGAACGCCTTTTCATCAATGACGGCGTTGACGAAATTTTGGAAGTCCTCCACACTGCCCATCCTGATGGCCTGCAGATCGGCCACGATATATTCCCGAATTTGATCCCACAGGGTCGACGGAATATAAGCCCGAGACGCTGCGGAACATTTCTGGCCCTGGTATTCGAATGCCCCCCGTACTAGCGCCGTGGCTACGGTTTTCGGATCGGCCGTTTCGTGGACTAAAACAAAGTCTTTTCCGCCGGTTTCACCCACAATTCGCGGGTATGATTTATATAAATGGATATTCTCTCCGATCGTTTTCCAGATTTGTTGAAAAACGCCGGTACTTCCCGTAAAGTGAATGCCCGCAAAATCAGGGTGTTTAAAAATCACTCCTCCAGCCAACGGCCCATCGACATAAATCAAATTGATAACGCCATCCGGCAATCCGGCTTCTTTGAGCACTTCCATAATCACTTGCGCGGAATAGATTTGCTGGTAGGCGGGTTTCCAGACCACGGTATTTCCTAACAAGGCGGGTGCCGTGGGCAGATTACCGGCAATGGCCGTAAAATTGAAAGGCGTCAGTGCAAAGACAAATCCCTCCAGCGGGCGGTATTCCAGCCGGTTCCAGACGCCGGCCGACGACTTCGGCTGCTGGCTGTAGATTTCCGTTGCGTAATGCACGTTAAACCGCAAAAAATCAATCAGTTCACAGGCCGAATCAATCTCGGCCTGATAGGCATTTTTCGACTGGCCCAGCATCGTTGCGGCATTGATTTTATACCGGTATGGACCCGCTAACAATTCCGCAGCTTTGAGAAAAATGCTGGCGCGGTGTTCCCACGGCAGATTGGCCCACTCCTCTTTCGCATTCAGGGCGGCTGTAATTGCCTGCTCGACATGCGACTGATCTCCTTCGTGGAAATAACCCAAAATCTGGTGCCGATTGTGTGGGGCTACCAATTCCTTCTGAATCTCGGTCCGGACCTCTTCGGCACCGATATACATGGGAATATCAAGGGTTTTCGAAGATGCTTCAGCAAGAGCCGCTTTTAATTTTGCGCGCTCGTCGGAACCGGGACGATACTCTTTAACCGGTTCATTTTGTGGAATAGGAACCTGAAAAAAGCCTACTGACATACGTTTGTTGATTTTTGAAGCTTGCTAAAATAGATAATTGAAAGTAACTGATTTAGGTTCCCAGCGGTTTGTGACCTAGTTTTTGTCATTTGTCGATTCATTTGTTCGGTTAACGGTTTGGGGTTTCGTAACTTGCGCCAATTTTTTAGCGACTTACCATGAGGTTTTACAGTACAAATAATCCTTCTGTCCGGGTTTCGATGGAAGAAGCCTTGCTCCGAAGTTTGCCAGCAGACCGGGGCCTTTATATGCCGGAGACGATCCCTTTCATGGGGGCGGATTTTTTTAATTCCATTGCTGGCGGCTCGCTGGCCGATATTGGATTTCAAATCAGTTCGGCTCTTTTCAAGGATTCCATTCCAGCGCATAAATTAGACGATCTGATTCATCACGCGTTTCCGTTCGACACACCAGTGGTGGCGCTCGAAGACGGAAAGACACATGTTCTGGAATTATTTCATGGTCCTTCGCTGGCTTTCAAGGATGTGGGCGCGCGGTATATGGCGGCCATGATGGGGTATTATCTGGAACAATCGAATCGGGAAGTGCATATTCTGGTGGCCACTTCCGGCGATACGGGTGGGGCGGTGGCGATGGGCTTCCTAGGTGTTCCCGGTATTAAAGTTACCATTTTGTATCCGACGGGCCGCGTCAGTGAGTTGCAGGAAAAGCAGCTGACCACGCTGGGCCAGAATATTACGGCCATCGAAGTAGATGGTTCGTTTGACGATTGTCAGGCGCTGGTAAAAACCGCCTTTACGGATTTTGAGTTGAACCAACAGTTTAGTCTGGCTTCGGCGAATTCGATTAATATTTTCCGTCTGATTCCGCAAAGTTTTTATTACGTTCGGGCCTATGGGCAAGTGAAGCATCTTGGAAAACCGGTCGTTTTTTCGACTCCCAGTGGCAATTTCGGAAATTTGAGCGCCGGTGCACTGGCCTATAAAATGGGGTTACCCGTTCACCAATTCATTGCGTCGACGAACCTGAACTATGTGGTTCCGCAGTACCTACAGACCGGTATTTATTCTCCCAAACCGTCGGTTGAAACAATTTCAAACGCCATGGACGTCGGTAGTCCCAGCAACTTTGTGCGGCTGGTTCACTTATTCGACGATAATTTTGACACGCTGAAGCAGGTTTTATCCGGCTACTTTTTTGATGACGCGCAGACAAGGCAAGCAATGGCTGAGGTTTATCAACAATTCCACTACGTCATGTGCCCACACACAGCCGTTGGCTATCTGGGCTTGCAGAGTTATCAACAAACCAACCCCGATGTGTGTGGAATAACGCTGGCTACGGCGCATCCGGCCAAATTCAAAGAACTCGTTGAGTCAGTTATCCACACGCCTGTGGAAATTCCGGCGGCTCTGGAAGAATTGATGAATCGACCCAAACACAGTTTTAAAATGAAGGCTGATTTTGCAGAGTTCAAGGATTTTCTTTTGCAAACCGCCTGAAAAATCAAAAAGACCCGCGATTTGGCGGGTCTTTTTGATTAATTGATTGTATCTCCCCGCAGGGCCCGAAACCGCTTTCGGGCTTCAGCGCCAAAAATGCTGCCCGGATACTTCTGCAAAAGCTGGTTATACAGCTCCATGGCTTTCGGTTTATCCTGCTTATTTTCTTCGTACGTTTTTGCGGTCAGGAATAGCGCATCGTCTCCTAAAACGTCCTCGCCGTAGTTGGCCGATATTTTTTCCAGATCCTGTAACGCTTCATCGATTTTATTCTGCTTGATCAGCGTAGTAGCCCGTAGCCACAGAATATTGTCAGCCAGGCTGTGATCCTTGTATTTGGCATACATCCGATTCAACTCAAGCGCTGCCGAATCCACTTTGTTCTGGAACAACATCAGTTCAATCGACGCATACTCCTTCATGGCCGTTTCGGTACTATCCATACCGGTATTATCCATGATGAGCAAACTCAGGGCCCCGGCATCGTTGGCAATTTCGCGACTGGTAGCCTGTTTAAGAATGTCCAGCACATCTTTCGACAGCTCAAATTCGCCTTTGTAATAGTGCAACCGGGCATTCCGCAACTTGGCTTCGTAGCCCAGCAACTCTTCTTTCTGCGATTTTTCAACTTGTGAATACAGCAAGGTAGCTTCCCAGGGCTCCCCTTTCAGAAGGTAAATATCGCCCATATCCAGCTTGCAGCGATCGATAAAACTCTTCTCGTTTTTGCTGATTTCGGTGGCCAGTTGCAGGATTGTAATTGCCGTATCTTTTTCATCGAGGTAAAAAGCGTAAAGGCTGGCGGTACTTCTGAGTGCTTCGAGGGTCCGGTTATTTTTCCCCAGCTCCTGAAACATTTTCTGGTAATCGGCGATTAGCTTGCGGATTTCCAGGTTATCCACCGGATACGTGTTTTTCACCTGCTCCTCCCGGGCCTTGATTACGAGCCGCCGGGCGAAGGGATAGAGCTGCCCCTGCGGATATTCCTTCGCTACGTACTCAAACATGGCCGCTGCGTTCTTATAATCTTTATTCTGGAGTGCAACCGCACCCAGATCATAAACGCGCACACCGGTCAATTTTAAGCGTTTGTCGAGCGCCCGTTCCTGAATGAATGCTTTATAAAACTCTTTCTTTTGCGTTAAGTACCAGACGAGCATCTCGGTATAAAACATCTCGTTCGGATTTTCCTGCACTTTCTTATACAGAACGGTTTCCAGCATCTTCTGATCGGCGTCTTTCAGGTTGTCCTGCAAAATAGCCTGCACATTGTCCCGATTGCCCGGTATCAGGCCCCAGTGCAACAATTCGTCGATCATGTTTTCCTTCTGCCCCACAGCCCCATACAAGCGCGCCAGCTCGCCGGCATAGGCCAGCGGCTCCCGACTTTGTTCGCGTCCTTTCTTCAGAGCTTTAATGGCCCAATTCTGTTTATTCCGTTCGGCAAAATCCTGCGCCAGTTCCGGCAATCCGTTAACCGTGCTTCCAGCAACGGCCATAGCTCGGTTAAAGTAAACTTCTGCTTTAGCCGAATCACTCCGGCTTTCTTCCAGAAGGCCCGCTTGCAAAAGCACATACGGATTTTTGTCATCTGACTTCACTAACCGCCGAAGCACCTTTTCGGCATCGGGAATTTTATTCAGCCTTACTGCACTTTCCACATACCGGCTGATGGTGGGTTTACTTACCCCGGTTTTCATCAACTTCTGGTAAATGGTATATGCTTTTTCAAACTCGCCTTTTTTGAAATATTCGTCGGCCAGATCGGCTCCTTCCTGAGCAAACCCACTTAACGAGCCAACTACTAGCAGCATAAACAGTACTCCTGCTATCTTCTTCATTTTCTTTTTTTATTAATTAAAGAATAAAAGGATTTAAAGGATTGTTGGCTGTGGATATGTGGACAAGTTTGTTATTCACATTTACTATTGAAACCTGTGGATAACGGAAATTAATTATCCACACTTATTTTATGCTTATCCACATGCAACTAGCTAATAATCAGATCAAATTTTACTTATCCACATTTTTACTTTAAAATACCGGGCAGACTTAAGCACATTTCCACAAGATAAGAAACAAACATTTCCACGTGTTGATGAATGAAAGAATAAGTTGTGGAAAATAATCGAGTTGTACACTTTCCACATGTGGGTATTTTCTTATCCACACTGTCGAATGGGTTGTCCACAGCAATTTTTGTACCCCTTCACATCTTGTCCACAGGGTTAACCCACTTTTCCACGGACTTTTCCACCGAATATTTGTGTTTTTTTAATTTCACATTGACCTTTCAAAAGGCGTCAATATCCTGACTGACATCAAAGTTTTGCTTTATTAAGATAATGCCTTTGTTTCTGGTGAAGAAGTGGATAGGCTCCGGCAACCGGTTTTCGATCAGATTACCGCTGTCCCATCGACCATTTCCGTTTTCATCGATGATTACACGGAGCCGGTATCGACCCGGTTTTATGTTAACGAAACGGTAAGACGGGTTGTTTATTTGTTTATCAACGAGTTTAAAATTTTCATCCAGCAACTCCACAATGAACTGTTTCGCCGGGGTATTTATCCGGCCCGTCAGAACACCATATTTCTCCGGATCCCGGATGAAGTAATTGAGCTCCCCGGCTTTGGTGGAATCATTGAGAACGCTAATGAAAGCCCCCTTGCCCAATCGGATGAAAATGTTGTTGCGGGCATTGGTGGTTTTAGTCAAGATAAACCGGGTTTGATTGTCTTCCCAGCGGTAGTCTTCCGGGCTTAATGGCAACCGGTTTGTGCTGTCACTCAAGATTTGTAATGAATCGGTTGTTAGGGTTTTTATGGGTTTCGAGAACTGGAGCACAACTTCCATTTTCCGATCGACATCTCCATTATCAGCGGGCTTGGCCGTAAACGTGACAGCTTCCGGTGTTTCACGTCGGGTGGGCGTTCTGAATTTGAATTTCTGTGTAAGCTCCGTTTTGTTCTTTAGTGAATCGGTTACTGAAATCTTCACCCGAATGGTGTCCGTGGTTGCTCTGGAATTGAAGAATGTTAGCTCGTTGGGCGTCCTGAAATACGACGGAATGCTGTCCTGGGGATTGTTGAAACGGATGGTGTAATTTTCGATACCGCGATCAAATACATACGTATACGTTGTGACAAGCTGCTGGGTTCTGATGGAACGCGGAGGTGTGTTATAAAACGAAAATAGTTGAAGTTTTAACGTGTCATTGTTGGTGGTCAGGTTTAGATCACCGGGTAAGAATGCCGCTTTTTCCGTGTTTGGATTTAAGATAAAATTTAGATTTTTATCGTCAAATGCGAATACTTTGTAACGCCCGTCCTTTACATTTTCCAGTAAAAAAACGCCGGAAGTGTCGGTGCGCGTGAAATAGTACGGTTTTGTTTTGGTTGGTGTGAGCGTATCATTTGGAATATACAAGCCCACTACTGTATTCAAAGTTGGCTGACCCGTTTGCAAATCGGTCACCTTCCCTCCTACTCTCAGCGAATCGATGGTGTTGCCCGTACTGAATACTAATTTGAGGCTCAGCGCCGGATTGTTTTCGGTAATATCTTTTACGGCATCCGTGAAATTGAAGGTATAAGTCGTGCTATCTCTAAACGGTTTTTCAAAAGTAAGCCGTAGACTGGTTGGTCTTATTTTAGCTTTGAAAGGCGTTTCCGGTTCTGGCGTTATCAGTACTTTCTGGTTGGGATTTTCAACCCGGATGTATTCATTGAAGAAAACTTCGACCGTTTTACCTTTGTAATTTTTCTGTTTATTGATGGGCGTACTCACCACCAGGACGGGGGCCAGCGTGTCCTTTTTGCCGCCAATCGGAGCAGCATATTGTGAACAGGAATTCAATAAAACGGTGATAATGGCGAATAGAACCAGTGCTTGTTTCATTTTTGGCAATAAAAAACCCTGAATAATTGCTTATTCAGGGCATGAGAAATGATTTATTAATTGGCCTGGGCGACATAAATCAAGCTTGAATAATTTCCTCCCTCCTGATAAGCTGCCCAATTAGAACGAATTCCATTCCAAAAACTTTCAAAATAAGCCGGCTTTCCATCCCGGTTTTTAGTACTGAGCATGTTCACATAAAACGCATCGAAGAGCATGGGTCGCTGTTCTTTCAATTCAAAACCGTATCGTTTCAATAGCGTTTTCATCACATCCGGTGAAAAATGATACAGGTGACGGGGTACATCATAAGCAGCCCAAAACTGTTTGTAGTGCTGTGCATCCCATGACTGATAGTTCGGTACTGCGATTACCAAATGCCCTTTTTGACGACTGTGACCTCGTATCCATTCCAGTGTTTCCGGTAATTCATGGACATGTTCCAGCACATGCCACAAACTGATCACGTCGAATCGCTGGGTATCATCCAACTCAAAAATCGACTTTCCCAGCTCTACATTCGTTCGTGCTACGGCTTGTTGGCGCGTCCTGGCATCTGGTTCCGTACCCATCACTTTCCACCCGGCATTCTGGCTGGCTGCCAGAAAATAGCCAGAGCCGCAACCGATGTCCAGCAACTGGCCTTTTCGTGGTGATAAGTCGGTTATCAACTTTACTTTCTGCTTAACCGTGATCGCCCGGATGGTATGATACAACTGGCTGATAATCCCTTTGCGGGTATCGCTGTGTGAAATATATTCTTCCGATTGGTAATACTGCCCAATTTCTGCTTCTGTCGGTCGTGGATTTGTGGCTTTAAAACCGCATTTTTCGCAGCTCTGAATGATGAATTCATTCCTGGAAACCAAAAAATCTTTACAGCTTATCCAGTTTAAAAAGGAGTGATTTCCACAAACCGGGCATTCTACAAGGTGCTCAACCGTCATGTCTACCGGCCTAAATAAATCATTAAAATGGAAATATCGGAAGCACTGACACCACTAATGCGCGATGCCTGGCCAATGGTTTGCGGACGGATTCGCTTCAGTTTTTCACGACCTTCAAACGACAAGGCCGACAACCGGTCAAAGTCGAAATCCGGTCGGATAATCAAATTTTCCAGCTTTTCCGTTCGCTCAACCATTAAGCGTTCTTTCTCAATATAGCTTTCATATTTTACCAAAATGACGGCTTCCTCAACGGTTTCCTCATTGAATGAATTCAGGTAACTCGCAACGTTGTCACCCAGCAGCGTTAGCTCTTTGCGATTAATTTCGGGTCGTCTCAACAGCGAATACGGCGATGTTTTCTCCCGGATCTGTGCGCTGCCCAACGATTCAAGCAAGGTGTTTATCGTCTCCGGCTGCACTCGCATCTGCTTCATTTCGTCAAGAATTGCCGTTACGTTCTCCTGTTTAGTCTGCATCAAGTCGTACCGTTCCTGAGAAGCGAGCCCAATTTTGTACCCTTTTTCGGTCAAACGAAGGTCGGCATTATCCTGCCGAAGGATGGTTCGATATTCCGCACGTGAGGTAAACATTCGGTACGGTTCTTCGGTCCCTTTGGTAATCAGATCATCGATCAGCACGCCAATGTAGGCTTCTGACCGTTTGAGCGTAAATTCTTCAAGTTCTTTTGCCGTATTATGTGCATTGATTCCGGCAATCAAACCTTGGCAGGCGGCTTCCTCATACCCCGTTGTTCCATTGATCTGACCGGCAAAAAAGAGTCCGCCGATCAACTGTGTTTCCAGCGTTTGCTTTAATTGCGTGGGTGGAAAGTAGTCATACTCGACAGCATAACCCGGCCGAAACATCTTGGCATTTCCAAAACCCGGTATTTTTCGCAGCGCTTTTATTTGCACATCTTCGGGCAAAGACGTTGAAAAACCATTCACATATACCTCAACGGTATCCCATCCTTCCGGTTCTACAAAAATCTGGTGTCGATCTTTATCGGCAAACCGGTTGATTTTATCTTCAACGGATGGGCAATACCGGGGGCCTAAACCCTTGATCCTGCCCGTAAACATGGGCGAACGTTCAAAACCGGTCTTCAATATTTCATGAACTTCCGGGTTTGTATAGGTGATCCAGCAGTGCCGTTGCTTGGTTAAAGCTGGCGTATTCATGTAAGAAAACTTGCCGGGATCTTCATCACCTGGCTGCTCTTCCATTAATGTATAGTTCAAACTACGGCCATCGACTCGTGGAGGAGTTCCGGTTTTCATTCGTCCTGCTTCAAATCCTAACTGTACTAATTGTTCGGTCAAACCCGTAGCCGACCGCTCTGCCGTTCTTCCTCCCCCAAATGTTTTCTCACCAATATATATTTTTCCATTCAGGAATGTTCCGTTTGTAAGTACAACCGAATCGGCCAGGATTTCCATTCCCATACTGGTTTTTACACCAACAACCCGTTTGTCTTTCACCACGATTTCCGTTACCATGTCCTGCCAGAAATCCAGATTTGGGGTTTCTTCCAGCGTTTTGCGCCATTCAGTTGCAAACATCATTCGGTCACTTTGGCAACGCGGGCTCCACATCGCGGGTCCTTTCGACCGGTTTAGCATGCGAAATTGAATCATCGATTTATCACTAATGATTCCTGACTGTCCACCAAGCGCATCAATTTCCCGAACGATCTGCCCTTTTGCCACGCCACCCATCGCCGGATTGCATGACATTTGAGCAATCGTTTGCATGTTCATTGTAATTAGTAAAACGGACGAGCCCATGGTGGCTGCTGCTGCGGCAGCTTCACAACCAGCGTGGCCAGCTCCCACTACAATGACATCATACTTGTTGAACATATATTTTCAATTTTTATAAAGTTTGAAAAAATGTTCCACGTGGAAACATTTCACAACACGTCAGAAAAAACACAAATGCAAAAATAGAAATTATTAGAAGCGTAACTGATAAGGGTTGTTAAAATCAACGCAGTAGATCCGGAAAAGATTCAAACAAAAAAAGGGGCCGAAGCCCCTTAACTTACTTTAACTTTTTAAGATACGAATCTACTTCCCTTTTGTAGAATGGAGAAAAATCAGGCGGAACCGATCGCAATAATTCAACCTGCTTTTTTTTATCTTTTACTAATTGTTCATACTGAGGAGGTGGATTCCGCAAAACCGGTTTCGCTGATTCCGCTTTACGCTGCAAATCTTCTTCCTGCTCTTTCATGGCTTTTTCAGATTCCAATAAACGAATCAACATTTCCTGCTGCCGTTTGATCGTGTTCTGCGTAACCCTTTTATTGACCAGATCCGTTTCTGTCTCATCCATTTTGTTCATGATGTCATTCATTTCGCCACCCAGTTTCTTACCCAATTCGGTGCCTTTTTGGGCGTCCTGAAGCTCTTTCAGCATTTTTCGCATCATCGCTTGTTCGGCCGCCAAACGGGAAAGCTCTTCCGACATACCGCGCCCCCCTTTTCCGCCCTGCCCTTCTTTCATGAGTTTTTGCATCCGCTCATTCAATTGCTTTTGCATTTCCCCCATCGACATGCTCTTGCCTTTCCCTTTTTTCTTCCCTTTTCCAGAGCCCGAAGCCGACATTTGACTCATTTGCTCCTGCATTTGTTTGAAAACATCACTAAGCATTAGCGAAAGATTGTTGATGGAAGTCATGGCAAACTGCTGCTTCGATGTAGCAACATTCAATCGACGTTCGCGAATATATTTGACACTTTCATCCATGTATCCCTTCATGCTGTTCAGCTCGCGTGTCACAAACGACTGAATTTGGAGGACCCGATTAGCCAGTGCGTATAAGCTGTCTTCGATGATTTTCGCGTCATCCTGTAACTTCAGCTGGTCCTGGGCAAGTTTTACAAAGCGAGGATCTTGCAGCGAAACCGCCTTGAAATCCTTCATGACACGCTCCTGATC
The DNA here is from genome assembly GCF_003858645.1 of Larkinella knui. Classification (GTDB taxonomy): domain Bacteria; phylum Bacteroidota; class Bacteroidia; order Cytophagales; family Spirosomataceae; genus Larkinella; species Larkinella knui. Next base: position 11,260 of record NZ_RQJP01000004.1, read on the forward strand.
AAATGAAAGTTGAATCAGATTTTCAAGGATGTCACGAAGATCATCCATGTTTTCCTGCGATTCTTCCATCTCAGCCGACTGCTGTTGCTGCTCCAATTCCTGGCTCAACTTCTTCATTTGCTTGGCGGCATTCTTCTGCGACTTGGAAGCTTTACTGTTTTGCTTCTGATCGAGTTGCTTCTGACTTTCCTGTTGCTCGTTGCTGATTTCCTGCTGAAGATCTTCATGCGTATCTTTTTCTTCCGCATTTTTCATTTCTTCCGCCATTTTCTCGATCTCCTTCAAATCCTCGCGCGTCTTTTCAAACTCTTTGTTAAGCTCTTCCTGCTTTTTGCTCAACTCAGCGTTATCTTCTTTTTTAGCATTTTCGTCTTTCTTGGAATCGCCATTTTGGTCTTTCTTATCAGCATTATCCTCCTTTTTTGACTGCTGAGTATCCTCTTTTTTCGACTGTGACTTTTCGTCTTTCTTCGATTTTTCGTCGTCTTTTTTCGATTGAGCCTTATCGTCCTTGTCTTTCTGCGCTTCCTGTTTTTCAGTTTCAGCCGCCAGTTTCTCCTGCTTTTCGGCTTGCTTTTCCAGGTCTTTGATGGTATTCTCCATCTTCTGTTCCATTTGAAGCTGCTTGAAAAGCTCCAGCGCGCGCTCCAGCTCTTTCTCTAAATTCTTCTCTTTATTCTTCAGCCGATCAAGCATGTCGATCATTTTATCGTCCTGCTTTTGCTCCAGCATCTTTTTCAGCTCTTCGTAAAGCTTCTGCGTTTCCGGGTCCATCAGCTCGTTCATGAGCTTTTGCAGCTGCTCGAATTTCTGGAGCATTTCCGGATTCTGGTTGTTAAACCGCTGCTGGCGTTCGTTACTAGTCTTGTTTTGTTCCTGTAACTCTTTCAGTTCCTGCATCAATTCTTCCCGCTTTTTCAGCAAATCCTCAGCCTGTTTCTTGTCCTGAAAATCCAGATTTTTCTTGGTCTGAAGGCGGTTTTCCAGCGAATTCAAATCCTTTTTCAGCTGCTGGGCTTTCGTCAACGTTTTGCTAATCTGGTTTTCTGTTTTCTGGGAAGATTGTTCAGCGGCTTCTGCCAGCTTGGCCTGGTCGGGAACGGCAAACTGAGCAAAGGTGGAACGGGCGCTTTTATAGCCGTTTACAACGTCATTATCCCACACCTGAACGAAATATTCAAGCCGGTCACCAGGTTGCATTTTCAAGCTATCAAGCCCCCACTGGTAGTAAAAATTCTGGGTAGCTGCCGATCGGTTGAACGGAACAGAGCGGGTTAGAAACTTATCCGGCGAATTTTGGCCCGCCCGAATCACTTTATACATCACCTTCAAATTGGAAAAGCCATAGTCATCCGTAATGGTCCCTCCCAGCATAACGTAATTGTAAAAAGTGGTATCCTTGAAATTCTCGAGCGAAACTTGCGGAAACTTGTCATTGACCACGTTCAAGGTATACTGAATATTGTCCCGGCTGGCGGCTACTTTATTTTTTAGTGAGACGGAATAGGTCGATGATTTTTTAACTACCCGTGAAAACTCGAACTCATCGGACGATTGTTTGTCGGCTACCAGCCCGCGTGGCTCATTCCCAAACCGAACCATTACGGAGTCCGTATTGGCCGCCGAAAACCGCCAGGTAACCTGCGTTCCTTCCGGGACCAGCAGATTGCCAACGTTCGAAAGTTGTTCAGACGGTTTGTTGAGGTAAGATGGATAAACCAGACTGACATCAAACGAAAGCAAACCCGGGCGGTCCAGAACCGTTAATTCATACCCCGGCGAATTGAATCCGACGGCTTCAAAACGAAAAGGAATGTCACGCTGAACATTATCGAATGTATACGTAAAAAGCCCTTTGCCGTCGTTATTCAGCTTGAAACGGGTGTTATTCGAAACCAGATAGACGTCTTGTGGCAACGCATTGCCTTTCAATTGTAGCTCGAGTGTATAATCCTCATTCCGAAATGCCTTGAGATTTTTGTTGCGCAACTGAAACTGAAACGGCGCTTCTTCGGCAAATTCCTGGTCGTAGCTGATGATCCGTTTCGAAGTACTGGTCAGGAAAGCCGGATACAGCAGCAGTAAGCCGCCAATGATAAAAGCCGGAATGATGGCAAACTTGATGAAGCGACGGTTTTGATTGATCTGGATCGCGTCGGCAAACCGGACAATCAGCAGTTGTTTGGAACGCTGGTTGATGCTGGCTTCGAGCAGGTCGCTTTGCTGGCGGGTAAGTGACCGGAGTTGCAGTGTATTCAGCAACTTATCCCCTACTTCCGGGAAAAACCGCCCAATCTGTTGAGCCGCTTCTTCGTTGGTCAACGATTTTCCGATGCCATACAAATGTACCAAAGGGTTAATTACCCAATAATACAAAGCCAGCAACATTACCGTTAAGGAACCAAAAAACAACACACCCCGAACGGGCGAACTGAAACGGCCAAAAAATTCGGCCGTATTCATCAGTAAATAGATCGACAAAGAAAAGGCAATGAAGAAAATGGCGCCTTTCGCAATCTGGTTGATGTAAAATTTCTTCCGGTATTCTTCAATACGCAGCAGCAGCGTTTGAATGGATTCTTGCATCTGCATCGGTATAATCTTAAAGGGTTGACACTGCTCTGGTACGCACAATTCTAGATCCTAACTGAAGATAATCAATTGAACCTTAACTTCCTTTAGATAACGAAAAAGATCGTTACACAATTTTATCAGGTGGACCTACCGCCTGATTTTCGGATGAATCGAGGTACTCGCTAAAATATGTAATGACGTGAAGTTTCAGAAAATTCTCCTGCGTCAGCAAGTCTACATACGGGACTTTCTGCACCAGCTTCCAATGCGGCCAGCCGTCCTGATCAGTTCCGATCAATTCGTAGTAGCCTGAAAAACTCAAAACTTTACAAATCGCAATGTGCATCAAATCCTGCTTTTGTTCTTTCGTAAAAACCTGCGTTCCACGGCCCAATTCCTGGACGCCAATCAGAAACAACACGCTGTTTAAATCCGCGGGGCGTTTGCCGACGGTTTTTTCCAGATAGTCCAATACCTGCTCCCACTCCTGTTCAATTTCCTGTGTAATCATTTTTTATAAAGATTATGGACTTTGTGTCCTCGTTTTTATGACTTTTTCCGCCCCCATTCGTCACATAGTAAAGCAAAAGAGGAACGCATTATCCGAGTTGTTGCATCAAAATACTTTCAACTACCTAAGTTCGTGAAAAGCATTGGAAAACTAGTTACCGGCGGCTTTCGGGAGCTGCTAAATCTTTTCTACCCAAACCCATGTCTTCTGTGCCGAAACACGTTGCAGAGCCAGGAAGAACAGATCTGCACGGCTTGTCGGCTCAAATTGCCCGAAACCGGCCAGCACCGGGGTGAAGCGATGGCATCGGGACAGATTAAGTTTGCTGGAAAAGTGCCCGTGGAGTTTGTGTATGCTTACCTCTACTTTAACAAAAAGGGAAAAACGCAACGGCTGATTCATGCCTTGAAATACCGCAACCGCAAAGACATCGGAAGTTTGCTGGGTCGCTGGTATGGTTACCAACTGAAAACCGAAAGCCAGCTACATGAGCAGATCGACCTGATTGTGGGCGTACCGCTCCACCCGGCCAAACTTCGGCAACGCGGCTACAACCAGAGCGACTGGTTTGCGATGGGACTAGCGGAAACACTTGAAATCCCTTGGAGTGATCAGGCACTGGTACGAAATCAATATACGGTTAGCCAAACCGGTAAGGACCGAATCGAGCGCTGGCAGAATGTTAGCAATGTCTTCGAAGTCAAAAACCCGGATTTAGTGGCAAATAAGCGGATTTTATTGGTAGATGACGTCTTGACTACCGGAGCTACTTTGGAAGCTTGCACGGCCACGTTACTGGCCTCAAACAGCCGATCTGTTGGTATTATAACACTAGCGGCCACCCGATGATCGGATGGCCGCTGAAAAATTCGGGTAATTACGTCTTTATTTGTTCCGGCCACCGGCAATCATCGCGCAACGAAAACCGATCGTGGCCGTTGCTGAATCCTGGGCCATAAACCGGCGCGTACCGGGTGCCAGCCAATAGGCTACATCAGCCCAGGAACCGCCTTTGTAAACCCGTAATTTATCGTTGATGATCGAGTTACCGTTTTTGGTATCGTAGTTCTTCTCCTCATCCTGATACCCATCCCGACGCAGCGGGTTGAGGTCATTCATATCCTGATACGACAGCGGACGATACACGTCATAGACCCACTCATTTACGTTTCCGGCCATGTTATACAGACCGAAATCGTTGGGTAAATACGTATAGATCTCAGCCGTAATAATTGCGGCATCGTTCGATTTACCGGCAATACCGGCATAGTCACCACGACCACGTTTGAAGTTCGCCATCATCTGGCCTTGTTTCCGGCCTTTCTTGGCGTTCCGAACCGAAGAACCGTCCCACGGATAAATCCGCTGATTCGACTGGTTTTCGTCGATATACTGCGTGCCGATCATGGCTTTAGCCGCGTATTCCCATTCGGCTTCGGATGGTAACCGGTAGTTCGGCAATACATTGCCGCTTTCCATCGACGCCGTTGTTTGCGAATTCTTGGCTACCGCCTGTTCGCCCTCAGCCGCTGGCGCTGCTTCTTCTTTTTTCTTGCGCTTCAGCGAGAATCCTTTTTTCTTGGTACCGGTGCTGCCTTTTTGGGCCAGATTGGCGTTTACGGCATCCGTCCGCCAGGTCGAATAATCCACGGCCTGCTCCCACGACACCCCAACGACCGGATAATACCGGAAGCCCGGGAAACGCAGGTATTGCGTCACGTAGGGATCATTGTAGGAAAGCGGGTTTTTCCAGACGTTCGTGTCAGGCAAGGCGCGGGTGTATACTTCTTCCGATGAATCGCGCTGAATCGCGTCGAGGTATTCCAGGTAGTGAATGTTGGCAATTTCGGTTTCGTCCATGTAGAACGACTGAATGCTGACGGTGCGCTCACGGTTGTCGCGCGAGTTCATCACATCCTCTTCCAGCGCGCCCATCGTGAAACGGCCTCCTTCAATGAACACCAGGTTCGGGCCGGCCGATTGTCCTCTGTACTTCGCTACCTGAAATCCATTTTCCTTGTTGTAATTGATACCAGTGGCTGTACTCTCCTTTCCCGGCTTCACGCTGGTCGGGTGCTTGGACTTACACGCGCCTAAAACTGCGGCAAAAGCCAGCAGATAGACCATCGAGCGTAACGGTTGTTTTCGATTCATTGTGATTAGGTAACTAATAGAATTTCAAAATTACAGTTTGTCAGGAAACTTTCACGATTACAAATAGCCGGATCTTATAATTTCCGGCCATCACTCCACCATCTGGCTCAACACATCATCCATCTGATCGACTGCATTTACGTCTCGTTGCGTAAAAATCAGCTTTCCTTTATAGTCTTTTAATGAGCAGGTTGCCGAATTTTTCTTGACATAATCAATTACTTTGCCAAACTGCCCGGAGTTGAAGAAAACGTCATTCCCAGAAGAAACGAAGGTTCCCTTCATGATATTATTCTTTAGTGTCAATTTTTCAAGCTGTAAACGCTCGGCTTTCCAGCGAACGGTCACCAGTTTGATGAGATTTCCCACTTCTTCCGGCATGGGTCCAAAACGATCAGTGATCGAATGCTGAAAATTTTCTAACTCGGTCTGGTTTTGGATGTTATCCAGCTGGTTATATAACGACAGACGTTCGGAGATATTGGCTACGTATTTTTCAGGAATCAACACCTGTAAATCGGTCTCGATGAGCGTATCGGGCAGCAGGCTTTTCAGAGTTTCATCATTGGGCATGAACAGGTTTTTGAACTCCGTTTCTTTCAGTTCCTGAACGGCCTCGTCCAGAATTTTGTGGTACATTTCAAAACCCAGATCGTTCACAAAACCGCTCTGTTCGGCTCCCAGTAAATTACCGGCACCCCGGATGTCGAGGTCACGCATCGCAATTTTAAACCCTTCGCCCAGTTCCGAAAAGTCCTCGAGCGTTTGCAGCCGTTTGCGGGCATCGGTTGTGATTACCGAAATCGGGGGCGTCATCAAATAACAGAATGCTTTTTTGTTGGACCGCCCTACCCGACCGCGCATCTGGTGCAGATCCGACAGCCCAAACATGTGTGCCTGGTTGATAATGATGGTGTTGGCGTTCGGAATATCCAGCCCCGACTCAATTATATTGGTCGAAACCAGCACGTCATTTTCGCCTTCGATAAACCGGGTCATGACCCGTTCCAGCCGGTCGCCTTCCATCTGGCCGTGGGCCACCGATACGCGCGCATCCGGCACCAGCCGCATAATCAGATTGGCAATCGACTCGATGTCGCTCACCCGGTTGTGAACAAAAAAGACCTGCCCACCCCGTCGCACTTCGTAACTAACGGCATCACGAATAATCGCTTCGTTGAACGTATGAACTTCGGTGGTCACCGGCTGGCGGTTGGGTGGTGGCGTGGCAATCACGGAAAGGTCGCGAGCGCCCATGAGCGAAAAATGCAGCGTTCGCGGAATCGGCGTGGCCGTCAGCGTCAGAACATCGACATCGACTCGCATTTCTTTCAGCCGATCCTTCGTTTTGACGCCAAATTTTTGTTCTTCGTCGATGACCAGCAACCCTAAGTCCTTGAATTTGATGTCTTTATTGACAATCCGGTGCGTTCCGATCAGAATACCGGTTTCGCCAGACGCGACCCGTTTCAACGTTTCCTTAATCTGAGCCGCCGTTCGAAACCGGTTGATGTATTCGATTTTAACCGGAAAATCGGCCAGCCGCTCGCGGAACGTATTGTGGTGTTGCATCGCCAGAATGGTGGTCGGAACCAAAACCGCCACCTGTTTATTATCCGTCACGGCTTTGAAAGCCGCCCGGATGGCTACTTCGGTTTTACCAAAACCGACATCTCCACACACCAGCCGGTCCATCGGGTGCGACTGTTCCATATCCACTTTCACATCCGCCGTTGCCTTGGCCTGATCGGGCGTATCCTCATAAATAAAGGACGATTCGAGTTCGGCTTGCAGAAAACTGTCGGGCGAAAACGCAAAACCGGGTGCCTGACGGCGTTTGGCATACAACGCAATCAGTTCTTTGGCAATGTCTTTAACCTGCTTCTTGACCCGCGATTTTTTCAGATCCCACTCCTGCGAACCCAGTTTGCTCATCACCGGTGGCGTACCTTCCTTGCCGGTATATTTGGCAATCTTGTGCAGGCTATGGATGCTGACGAGCAGAATGTCGTTGTCGCGGTAAATGAGCCGGATGGCTTCCTGTTCGCGACCGCCCACGTCCACTTTTTCCAGACCCGCAAACCGCCCGATGCCGTGGTCGACGTGCGTAACGTAATCGCCGGGCTGGAGCGTTTTCAGTTCCCGTAAGGTCAGCGCTTTCGATTTGGAGAATTTGTCCCGAACGCGGTATTTGTAATACCGGTCGAAAATCTGGTGGTCGGTATAACAAACCACTTTCGTTTGCTCATCGACAAAACCTTCCTTCAGCGAAATGCCCAACGCCTGAAATTTGAGGAACGGATCGAGTTCTTCAAAAATCGTTTTTAAGCGTTCCTGCTGTTTATACGATTCGGCCGCAATAATATTGGTGTAGCCTTTCGACTGGTTTTCGGCCAGATTTTCGACCAGTCGCTTGAAATCTTTATTGAACGACGGCTGCGGTTTCGACGAGTAGACGAGAGGCCGAACGCCTTCCGTTGCCTGTCCCTTGCCGGTCGGCTTAAAATAAAACCGGCGGCCAAACTCCACGGTCCGAAACGGCTTGATCTGATTCAGGAAACCGCGCCGGGTTTCAAACAAGGTGTTGGGATCAGAAACAATTTTAATACCGCCTTTGGCACCCACCAGACTCGCCAGACTTTCTTCGGCTTTTTCGAAACTCTTTTCAATAATTTCGAGCGTCAGTTCCACATCTTTAAACCAGAGCGTGGCGGTATCCGGAAAAAACTCCAGAAACGGCTCCCGGCTTTCGTGCGTCAGCTTGTTTTCAATGTTGGGAATAATGCTGATGCGCTCGACGGGATCGGTCGAAAGCTGGCTTTCGGGATTGAACAGCCGGATGCTTTCTATTTCATCGCCAAACAGCTCGATCCGGTACGGAAACTCACTCGCAAACGAGAAAACGTCGATAATTCCACCGCGAATGGAAAACTGCCCGGCTTCGTAAACGAAATCGGTTTTCTCAAAATCGTAACTGTTCAGTAGTTCGTTGATGAAATTGGCATCCAGTTTATCGCCGGTTTTGACGGAAAGTGTATTGGCCCGCAACGACCGTTTGTTGATTACTTTTTCCGATAAAGCTTCCGGATAGGTAACGACGATGACATTTTCTTTGGCGTCTGAATTGAGTTTATTCAGCACTTCGGCCCGCATCAGCACGTTCGCATTTTCGATTTCCTCGTATTGATACGGTTTTTTGTACGACATCGGAAAAAACAACACCTCCTGACCCAACAGGTTTTGCAGGTCATTATAGAAATACGAAGCTTCTTCCTTATCACTCAGAATAAACAGGAATGTGGACGGATTCAGGCGGTAAACCGACGCGGCCAGCACGGCATCCAGACTACCGGTAATGCCTTTCAATTGGATGCGCGTGGGTTCTGCCGTGTGCGGCTGGCGGAATTGTTCACCAATAATTTTGATGAAACTATCTTCAGTATATAAAGTAATTAAATCGGCTACTTTCATAGAAAAATTAAATACCAAAAGCCGCAGGGAACAAAATCTCCATGCGGCAAACAGCAACTTGTTAACCGCTGATTAGCGGTTTGGTTGCAAAAATTAAACGATAGGATCGTACGCAAATTCCTCTTTATCCAACAGCGCCATGAACGCGTCGCCGGGCTGAAACAGAATCACCAGTTCGCGGGGCGTAATGCCTTCTTCCTCCTCATCGACCCACTTCCAGTCTTCGGCGGCTACGTCCAGAATCGTCAGTAACTCGGCTTTCTTTGTTTCACTTTTTTCCTGCGACAAAAAAGCGTCCGAATGTGTGATGTAGAGCGCAATCTTATCGTTTTCCAGCCAATCCAGATCGTTCAGCAACTCATCGAGCGATTCCAGATTGAATTCAAAATAATCGGGGAACTTCAGCTCACGGGCAATTAGCTCGTAGAACGCTTTGAAGGTTTGGGCCTTTTGTCCGTCAATTCGGGCAATCCGGAAATCAGCATACCGTTTCAGGTCCGAATCCGATTGAACAACTCTAAAATTTGCCATGAATAAGCGGGTAGTGAAAAGGCAAAATTAGTTAATTCAACGAAAACAAGGGCATCCGTAACGAAACGATATTGTTGAACATCAGTTCGGTAATCGTCGGATCCATGTAACTGATCAGCGGAAATTCAGAAATGATTTCCAGGGCTTCAAATTCGGTCCGGGCTTTCACGACGCACCATAATTTCTGACGGTCATAGGATAACGCGTACGTCAGGAGTTTACCGTTTTCCATCAACTCATTCACTTTGAGTCGCTGAAGCGGGATTTTTACCGTAAAATCTTCCGTCATTTCAGCCGGAAGATCAAATTCTACCATAAACTGGCTCATAGCGTGGTAGTTTAAATGTACAATTCACGAATGGTGGCACCGGACGTTGGCGAACCGGCAATCAATTGATTAACAATCTTTAGCTCATCTTCGTTGACGGAATGCGCAAAATTTGGATATAATTTCATGGTCACCTGCGCACCCATCGACCGGAACACACCTTCCGACTCAATGACGCGTTCTTTGGGGATATGCGAGTCGATGTCGCTGCAACCGAGAAATACCGGTGTTTCTTCCAGATCCCCTTCATAAAGCCGTGGCGTTCCGGGAGGGCCGATCAGCCCGCCACTCAACCCAAAAACACCCCCGTACGGCATCGCGTGGCGGGCCACAAATTCCAGCGCCAGGCAGGCACCCTGTGAAAAGCCGAGCCAGAAAATCTGCGGAGGTTTGAAGTTATAGTCGGATTGCAGCCGGGCGCGGATGCTCGTCAGCACCTGCAGCGCCGACGATAAATACGGCTCATTCTGTTCCATCGGACTCAGAAACGAATACGGGTACCACGTACTCTGGCTGGCTTGCGGGGCAATAAAAGCAAATTCCTTGTCTTCAATGTGATTCGACAGCGACAGAATATCCCGCGCCGGGGCACCCCGACCGTGAATCATCACCATTACTTTGGCCGCTTTTTCCAGTGGTTTTCCGGCGGTTACGAAATTATTCGGATCATGTATCATAGCCATTTCTAGGAGTTATACCGGTTTTATCGGTTCAGCCGCTTTGACTGGACCGATAAAACCGGCCTGCGAAAAGCACTTACTTCACTTCTATTTTCGGTAAAGCTGCTTCAATTTTGGCACGCCGGGGTTCATACCACTCCGGCAATTTAAGCGTTTTACCCAATTCTGCAACCGGCTCATCGACCGAGAATCCCGGGGGATTGGTGGCGACTTCGAACAAAATACCGCCCGGTTCGCGGAAATAAATGCTGTGGAAATAGTTCCGGTCCTGAACAGGCGTCACCTGATAACCGGCTTCCAGCAACTGGTGTTGGAGAACGAGCTGCGATTCATCCGTATCCGTCGAGAACGCCACGTGGTGAACCGAACCCCCCCCCTGCTGTCCGCGAACATCGTTCGGTGAATGCAGAACATCTACGTAATTGCCGGAACCGCCTTTGCCCGCCTGAAACCGGAACCGACCGGCTTCTTCTGATACCAACGTATGACCGAGCGATTCGGTTAATAATTTTACCGTATCGTCAATCCGAAGCTCGTTCAGGGTAACGGTATGAAACCCTTTTACAGCGTGTTCAACGGGAATAAAGCCGTTCGACCAGCCCGGCCTTTGATCAGCGTCGTTGGCAACCAGTTCGATGCCCATGCCGTCAAAATCTTCAAACCGCAGGTACGTTTCGTTAAACCGTTGCAGCGGTTCGGTATGGGCGATGTTGAATTCGTTCAGCCGGTTAATCCAGTAGTTCAACGATTCAGACGGAACAGAAAACGCCGTGTAGGTCAGTTGCCCCGCCCCCTTGCGGCCCCGGTGAATGTTTTTTCCGTATGGGAAAAAGGTTAAAATGCTCCCCGGGGAACCGGTTTCGTCACCGTAATACAGGTGATACACGTCCGGTGCGTCGAAATTGATGGTTTTTTTAACCAGTCGTAAACCCAGAATGTGAGTGTAAAAATCAACATTGCGTTGGGCCTCTCCGGCGAGAGCAGTAACGTGGTGTAACCCATTGACGAGCGTTTCCATAGTAGTTATCAGTTAATTAGAGTAGTGAAATCCAGTTTGGATTTTTAAATGTCATTACATTTAATGTATATACATTTAAAATGAAGTTTCAGTTCACTCATTCTAAATATTTCCGTAAAGATTCTTTTTTCGTCTTTGTAAGCGTTTTTATGCATTACCTTTGCATTGCTAATCTTAATAAGGGGTGCCTTAATACAACGGGCTGAGATTATACCCATTGAACCTGCACCGGGTAATGCCGGCGAAGGGAACGGAACGGCGGATGTGCCAGAATGGCTCAACCGTACAACTAAACAATCATCCAAACAACCAAAGATAGGTTGGCCCCTTGCCTATTGTAAACTTTTCATGACTATGAAAAAGATTACAGCCTATCTTATTGGTGTGACAGCGTTACTTTGCCTGTCATGCCTGCCCACCTGGGCGCAATTCGCCATTTCCGGAACGGTCAACGACGCCGAGGGCGGAACTTTGCCCGGCGCGGCTATCACCGTCGAAGGCACCTACAAAGGCACCTACGCCGACGCCAGGGGCGCTTTTCGTCTGACCAATATAAAACCGGGTTCGGTGCAACTTCGTATTTCTCTGCTGGGTTACGAGCCGGTTTTGCAAACCGTCGAACTGAATCAGGATGCTCAAATTGCTGTGTCGCTCACCAAAACCGCCGTTGCCATCGACGAGGTTGTTGTCAGTGCCACGCGGGCTAACCAGAAATCAGCCATTGCCTACACGAACGTTTCGGCGCGTGAACTCAACAAACAGAATCTGGGTCAGGACATTCCGATGCTCCTCAATTTTACAGCCTCGCTGGTTACCACGTCCGACGCAGGAGCGGGCGTGGGCTATACCGGTTTTCGGATTCGGGGGTCGGATGCCACGCGGATTAATGTGACTGTCAACGGAATACCGTACAACGATGCCGAGTCGCAGGGGACGTATTGGGTCAATATGCCGGATCTGGCGTCGTCGGTCAGCAGCATCCAGATTCAGCGGGGCGTTGGTACGTCGACCAACGGCGCGGGTGCTTTTGGGGCCTCTGTCAATGTCCAGACCAATAGTTTCGAGAAAAATCCTTACGGCGAAGTTGACGTTTCGGGCGGTTCTTTTAATACGTTGAAAACTACCGTAAAAGCCGGTTCCGGACTACTCAACAACCATTTTGTGGTGGACGCCCGGCTTTCCCGAATCGTTTCTGATGGCTATGTCGATCGCGCGTCGTCCAACCTGAAATCGTTTTACATCTCGGGCGGCTGGTACGGCAAAAAAAGTTTTGTCCGGTTGAATGTGTTTTCGGGCATGGAAAAAACGTATCAATCGTGGAATGGCGTTCCGGAAAACCTGCTGAAAACCAATCGCACTTATAATTCCTACACGTACGACAACGAAGTAGATAATTATCAACAAGATCATTACCAGTTGATTAGCTCGCACGAGTTGAGCCGGAACTGGCGACTAAATGCGTCGCTGCACTATACACAGGGACGCGGGTATTATGAGCAATACCGGGCCGACAACGACCTTGCCGATTACGGTTTACCTTCAATCGTGATCCGCGACTCGACCATCAGCCGGACTGATTTGATCCGTCGCCAGTGGCTGGACAATGATTTTTACGGTGGCGTTTTTTCGCTGGATTACAACAGTTTCGGCAAATTGACGGCCAACATCGGTGGGGGTTGGAACAAGTATACCGGCAAGCATTACGGCGAAGTGATCTGGGCGCGGTTTGCCGGCACGGGCGATATTCGCCACCGGTATTACGACAACGACGCGACCAAAACGGATTTTAACTTCTACGCGAAAGCGTTTTATCAGTTTACGCCCAAGCTAAATGCGTTTGTCGATTTACAGGTACGAACCGTCGATTATTCATTTCTAGGCTTTAATCAGCAAGCGCAGAATGTGCAACAGGACGCGAATTTGAGCTTTTTTAACCCGAAAGCCGGTATTACCTACACGCTGAGTGATCGCAGTAGTTTGTATGCGTCCTACGGCGTTGGTCATCGCGAGCCAAACCGCAACGATTATACCCAATCGACGCCGACCAGCCGCCCGAAAGCCGAGGCTCTGAATGATTGGGAAGCGGGCTACAAAAGGCAAACCCAGCGGATGGCTTTTTCGGCGAATCTGTATTATATGAAGTATAAAAACGAGCTCGTATTGACCGGCCAGATCAACGACGTCGGGGCCTATAACCGCGTCAACATTCCGAGCAGTTACCGCGCCGGAATCGAGCTGGAAGTCGGAACGGTGCTGGCAAAAAACCTGCGCTGGAACGTAAATGCAACCTTCAGCCAGAATAAAGTCAAAACGTTTACGGAATTTCTGGACAACTACGACACCAACGAGCAGAAGGTGAATCCGTATACCAATACCGACATTGCGTTTGCGCCCAATTTTATTGGCGGTTCGCAGTTGCTGTATACACCCGCGAAAGGGCTGGAAATCGGGTTGTTATCGAAGTATGTTGGGAAGCAATACCTGGACAATACGTCCAACGAAAACCGCAAACTGGACGCGTATTTTGTCAACGACCTGCGGTTTATTTACACCGTCAAGCCCAAAGGAATGAACGAGATTTCGTTTTCGTTTCTGCTGAATAACGTCCTGAGTGAACTGTATGAGTCGAACGGCTACACGTTCAGCTACATTTCGGAAGGAAAAACCGCTACCGAAAACTACTACTTTCCGCAAGCTGGCCGGAATTTCCTGGCGGGGATTCGGTTGAAATTTTGATAGGAACGCGGATTGGGCGGATGGAACGGATTTTCACAGATAAAAATCAGTTCTGATCGGTTGAATCCGTCCAATCCGCGTTCTATCACTTATCCAATCGCCTGATTCAAATCCGCGATCAAATCTTCAACGTCCTCAATACCAACGCTTAACCGAATCAGCGTATCTTTCAAGCCGTTCTTTGCCCGTTCCTCCTTCGGAATACTGGCATGCGTCATCGAAGCCGGATGCGTACAAAGCGACTCGACACCGCCGAGCGATTCGCCCAGTGAAAAAACCTTGAAGCTTTCCATCACCTTGATGGCTTCCGGCAGCGAATCGCCGTGGAGTTCGAACGAAACCATCCCGCCAAAGTTGCGCATCTGCTTCTTCGCCAGTTCGTGCTGTGGGTGGTTTTCGAGTCCCGGATAATTGACCTGACTGACTTTTGGGTGCTGGCTCAAAAACCGGGCAATTTGCAGGGCGTTTTCACAATGTCGCTGCATTCGGATGTGGAGCGTTTTGATGCCGCGAAGCACCAAGAAACAATCCTGCGGCCCCGGAACCGCTCCGCAGGCATTCTGAATGAATTCCAGTCGCTTCGCAATTTCATCGTCGTTCAGAATAATCGCGCCCATGACGGTGTCGGAGTGACCGCCGAGGTATTTGGTTACCGAGTGGAGCACGATGTCGGCACCCAGATCCAGCGGGTTTTGCAGATAAGGCGACGCAAACGTATTATCGACCACCAGCAACGTATTTTTCGCTTTCGTAATGGCGGCAATCGCTTCAATATCAACGATTCGCAACAACGGATTGGTCGGCGTTTCGATCCAGACCATCTTCGTTTCGGGCGTAATGGCGGTTTCCAGCGCCGACGGGTTTTCCAGTCCGATAAACGTGAATTTGATGCCGTATTCCTGAAAAACGCGCACCATAATCCGGTAGGTGCCGCCGTAGAGGTCGCTGCTGGCAATAATCTCGTCGCCGGGTTTGAAAAGCTTCAGAATGGCGTCCGTTGCGGCCAGTCCGGATGCGTAGCAAATCCCGTGTTTTCCGTTTTCCAGCGCGGCCAGGTTATTTTGCAGCACGGTTCGCGTCGGGTTTTGCGTCCGGGCGTATTCGTAGCCCTTGTGCTTGCCCGGCGATTCCTGCACGTAGGTCGACGTTTGGTAAATCGGCGTCATGATGGCGCCCGTCGTGGGGTCCGGTTCGATGCCGGCGTGGATGGCTTTCGTTGCGAATTTCATCCCCGAATGTAACACGGTTTTGCAAACCGTACCAGACCTTGTTAGGAAATGGTGTAAGTTTGAAGCGTGAAAAAAGTAGAATTCAAAGCGTTGTCGGGCCCGGCGCTGGCGGGATTGGCCCTGTCTGTCGCTCCGCTCCTGTTCAGTTCGGCGCTTACGTATCTGGTCATTTCAAATGAACCGGTTATTGCCCAGTTCAACGGCTGGGAATGGCTGCTGGTCACGATTGCCTGTTGTCTGACCTCAACCTTTGCGCTGACACCGCCGACGTTTTTAGCGCTGATCTTTGGCTATTTTCTGAGCTGGAATTCCCTGTTGCCGCTTTTTGCGCTCAATATGGTTTCCATTTTATTGGTCAACAAATTGATCAACTGGTTCGATCAGGACCGGTTTGTTCGGTTTATCGAGCAGAATCCAAAGGCCAAAAATGTACTGGAACGCATTCGGGAACAGGAACTGAAAGTTATCTTTTTTGCCAAATTATCGCCGGTTTTGCCGTTTGCGGTTGTCAATCTGGTTTTTGCGTTGTCGGGCGCGCGATTACGGAATATTTTGCTGGGCGGTTTTCTGGGCATGATTCCGCGGACGGTGCTGGCGGTTTGGACGGCCCAACAAGCCAAAGAAATCCGGACGCTGGTCGAAAACCCGAATGCCCAAAACGGAACGCAGATTGCCATTGGCGTTCTGCTGCTGGCGTCGGTCGCTGGGTTATTTGCGGTTCTGAACCGGACACTAAACCGTTAAAAACGAGCTGGTTTCGAAAAAGCCCTGGAAGGGCGGTCTGCTAATAGAAACGCATAATCGCCCACTTAGCAATAGCTCCGGAGGAGCGCCCTGAACGTGCTTTTAGAACGCTCCCCCGGAGCTATTAGGCATTGGATACCCCATTTTCTATTAGCAGACCGCCCTTCCAGGGCTTATTCGAATTCGAAACTTTCTAAAAGATCTTCGCGACTTTCTCGATCAGCCGGTTGTGACCGGTTTTTAAAACCGTCAGTTCGTACGCGTGCAAACGCCGACTTAAAGGTTTGATATACGAAACCGGCAGCACCTGATCGAAATAACCGGCAAAAAAACGCACCCGCACCGGGTGATTGTTCAAAAGTTCGCTTAGTTCTGAAAGGTTGAAATGCAGTTTCCGAAAATACACCCAGGAATTATACACCGATTTCCGCTGCTCAACCGTGGCCAGCGTACTCTCAGCAAACCGCAAGACGCTGCGATTAATCAGTCCTACCGATAAAAATACCTGCCCAAATCGATGAAAAAGCGGCATATGCTGTAGAAAATACCGGAAAAGCCGCCGACCTAAACCGCTTTGGGTTGCGATCCGGTACCACGGGCTGATCGTAATGCCATCGGGAGCCAGTAAAATCAGTTCGGTTGTTTGTTGGGGAAAGGCCTCGGCGGTGGCCAGGGCAAACCGTCCGCCCATGCTGAATCCGATTACCGCAAAGCGTTCAATCGAATGCTGGTGGAGAAAAGCCTGGATAATTTCCTGAAACCGCTGTTTGGTCAGCACATCGTCGGAAGCCGGAGCGGACTGGGAACCGTGGAAAAACAGATCGAAGGCATACATCGCATACCTTCCTTCCAGTTGCTGGGCCAACGGCTCAAAGGCCCGGTGATCCTGACCGATTCCGTGAAAAGCCAATAGAGGAACGGGGCCGTTTGACAGCTTGAAAACCGGAAGCATGGCCAAACATACGATAAACTCCTGTTCCCGGCAAGCCGGAGCCCGCCGGGAACAAAGGGTTAATCCTGCATCAGCAGGTAGGCTTTGATGAATTCGTCCAGGTTGCCGTTCAAAACCGCTTCGGTGTTGGAGGTCTGATAACCGGTGCGGTGGTCTTTCACCCGGCGGTCGTCGAGGACGTAACTCCGGATTTGCGAACCCCACTCGATTTTCTTTTTGCTGGCTTCCACTTCCGCGCGGGCGGCATTCCGTTTTTCGACTTCGATCTGGTAGAGCTTCGATTTCAACAGTCGCATGGCCACTTCCTTGTTCTGCAACTGGCTCCGCTCCTGCTGGCATTCGATGATCAGTCCCGAAGGCCGGTGCCGCAGCCGAACGGCGGTTTCCACCTTGTTAACGTTCTGACCACCAGCACCCCCGGATCGGAACGTGTCCCAGTCGATGTCGGCCGGATTGACTTCAATTTCAATCGAATCGTCGATGAGCGGATACGCGTACACGGAGGCAAACGACGTATGCCGGCGGGCGTTGGCGTCATACGGTGAAATTCGTACCAGCCGGTGAACGCCGTTTTCTGATTTCAGAAAACCGTAGGCCAGCGGTCCGTCCACTTCCAGCGTAGCCGACTTGATACCGGCTCCGTCGCCGGGTTGATAATCCACCTGTTTGACCTTGTAGCCGTGTTTTTCGGACCACATCAGGTACATGCGGTAGAGCATATCGGCCCAGTCCTGGCTTTCGGTTCCGCCCGCGCCGGAGTTGATTTCCAACACCGCACTAAGCTGGTCTTCTTCGTTGCTGAGCATTTTTTTCAGCTCCAGATCGTCAAGGGCGGCTTTTACTTTCTCCCCTTCGGCGTCAACTTCTTCTTCGGTAACGTCACCGGCTTCGTAAAATTCGTACAGCGTTTCCAGGTCGCCCACCAGGGAGTCGACGTGTTCAAAACCGCCCGTCCAGCCTTTCAGGGCGCGGACCTGCTTCATGGTTTTTTCGGCGGCTTCGGCGTCCTGCCAGAACTCCGGTTGGGTTGTACGGTCTTCTAAATCAGCGAGTTGTTCTTTTTTGCTATCGTAGTCAAAGATACCCCCTCAAGGCCTCTACTCTGGCCCTCACGTCCTTTAATTGGTCGGTCGTCATATGCGTGAAACAATAATTGAATGATAAATAGTAACGAATGATTCGCGAAGATACGGTTTTGCGAACCGCTATCCGAACGCAACAAAAAAGCGGATGGTTTCATCCGCTCGAAGGTCTTTATTTAAAACCGGTCAAATACCTTTTTGTTGGACGTCGATTACGAGAGCAATTGGAACATCGAGCAGTTCGGCGATCTGCGCATTGGACAATACGTTTTTTTGAAGCGCCGAGAAAATCAACTTCCGCTGAGTCAGTTCCTTGCCTATCTTGACGCCATTTTCCATGCCTTCCCGTACCCCTTCTTTTATCCCGGTTTTTATTCCGTCCTCGCGGCCTTTGATATAAAGCCGGTCGATGGTGATGTCGAATCCCTGTGCCATGGTTTCTGCTTCTTCTGAAACGATTGAATTAAAATTACGGAGTTGTGACAAGATTTCCAATTGACGGATGAATTTGCCGAGCTGCAAGTGGTCGGGTGCCACCTGGTGCAGTTTCTGTAAAATCTGCTGAACAATTCCACGCGGTTCGTGTTGCTGAAAATCAGCTAAAACTGTCAGAATCAGTTCTTCCGGTTGATCGGAATCAATAAACTGCTGATACGGAATTTCGCTCAGGTTGATCAACGTATAGCTATACCGCAAGCTGCCGGTTTCCAGCTGAACCGGCATTCGGGCGTGGCCCTCACCGATGTAAAAAACATACTGCCGAACCCGTAATTTGTACTTCCGGATCATCATGGCCGCATATTCGAGCATTCGATACACCATATCCGCCGTGTCGGTGGTCTGAATCTCGATGTGCAGAATGTACGGCTTGGTGTCCGGATCGACGACTTTCTTTAAAAAATCGGGAATCCGTTCAACGGTTCGCTGTAGTTTCTCCGGTAAATTTTCGAGCCTTACCGGATTCAGGCCCACGGTTTTCCGAACCAGCGGCAGGATGATTTCAGCCAGATTTTCCCGAAAAATCTTGTCGTAATCCTGAGACATCGGCGTGCGGTTTTTACCTTAGACGACAGGAGCGACAGAAAGTAATGCCCGCTGCGGCTCGGGAATCGTCCACCGACCGGAATGAAATAGGTAAATCAACTTTTCAAACTAACTTTGCGTTCCCCTAATGAAGTTCAGTGTTAATTCTTCATGTTCATTAACATTCCTCAAATATGGCATCACAATATGATGTAATTGTTCTCGGCAGCGGCCCCGGAGGCTACGTAGCTGCCATTCGTGCGTCGCAATTAGGCATGAAAACGGCCATTGTCGAACGCGAAAGTCTGGGTGGAATCTGCCTGAACTGGGGCTGTATTCCAACCAAAGCATTGCTGAAAAGCGCACAGGTTTTTGAATACATCAAGCATGCTGAAAATTACGGCATTACCATCAACGGCGAGGCAAAACCGGATTTCGGTGCGGTGATCAAGCGCAGCCGCGGTGTGGCCGACTCCATGAGTAAGGGCGTCACCTTTCTGATGAAGAAGAATAAAATCGATGTTCTGTTCGGAAATGGAAAAGTGAAACCGGGTAAGAAAATCGATGTAACCGATAAAGACGGCAAAACCGCCGAATACGAAGCCAAACACATCATCATTGCCACCGGTGGCCGCGCCCGCGCCCTGCCTGCCGTGCCGATTGATGGCGAGAAAGTGATCGAATACCGCAAGGCGATGTCGCTGGCGAAACAGCCCGAATCCATGCTGGTGATCGGTTCCGGTGCCATTGGGGTCGAGTTTGCGTATGTTTACGCGTCGATGGGTACAAAAGTGACCATCGTCGAGTTTATGCCGCGCATTGTGCCGGTTGAAGACGAGGAAATCTCGAAAGAACTGGCCAAGAATTACAAGAAACTGGGCGTCGATATTTATACGAGTTCGGAAGTAACGAAAGTCGATACGAGCGGAAAACTCAGCAAGGTGTTCGTCAAGACGCCGGACGGCGAGAAGACGTTCGATGTGGAAGTGGTGCTGTCGGCGGCTGGCGTCGTGGCCAACATCGAAAATATCGGGCTGGAAGAAACCGGAATCAAAACCGAGCGGGGCAAAATTACGACGGACGACTTTTACCGCACGAACGTTGACGGGTATTACGCCATCGGCGATTGTACGAAGGGCCAGGCACTGGCGCACGTGGCCTCCGCCGAAGGCATTATTTGTGTGGAAAAAATCGCCGGGCTGGATCATGTCGAGCCGATGAATTACAACAACATTCCGGGTTGTACGTATTGTACGCCGGAAATTGCGTCGGTCGGTTATACCGAGGCTGCGGCCAAAGAAGCCGGTTACGATATTCTGGTGGGTAAATTCCCCTTGTCGGCGTCCGGAAAAGCCAAGGCCGCCGGTGCGCCGGAAGGCTTCGTGAAAGTGATTTTCGACAAGAAATACGGCGAATGGCTGGGTGCTCACTTCATCGGCTACAACGTCACCGAAATCATTGCCGAAGTCGTTGCCGCCCGCCGGTTGGAAACCACGGGTCACGAAATTTTGAAAGCGGTTCACCCCCACCCGACCATCTCGGAATCCATCAAGGATGCGACGGAAGCGGCTTACGGCGAAGCGATTCACCTCTAAGTCAGCCGAATATAGATTTCGTTTTTTACAGAAATGCCGACGGGAGGTCTTCCCGGCGGCATTTCTGTTTTTACGCTTCAATCAGCAAAAAGCGCAGTTGAGAAGGCTGAACTTCCGTTTGCTGACAAGTCGCCTTTCGGCCCGCCGTCGTGCCGCTATCTTTGTCGAACGGTTTCTTAACCGGCATACCAACAACAAATACCGCTAAACAACCATGAAAAAACCAGTACTATTCTGGTTGGCGGCTACAGTCTGCGTAGCGGCCAATGCCCAAGACCTGATGACCGGCCCCCTTGCCGGCGTATCCACCCAGTTGCAACCCGTCAAAACCGGAAGTGCGCAGTTTATCCAGAAAATCGAAGCATCACAACCCAACTACCGGGCGACGTTTTCCGTGACCAAAACCAGCGATAAAGGCAAAGGCGATGAAAATACCTACTTTCTGAATTTATCGGATCTGGATGTATCCACCGTAACGTATAAAGTTGAAAAAGACGTCATTGCGGTATTGGCCGATACCAAGCAACATCGGAAATGGGTCCGCTACAGCGAAAATGGCGAGCTAAAAAACCTGACCGACCGCGTCAAGCTCTACGCCGATAATCCGGATATCGCCAAGGCGCTGGTCGAATCGTTGAAAAAAGTGATTCTGGCGGCTGAAAAGGCTTATAAACCCGCCCGGACGCCGGAAACGCTGGACGACCTTCGCCAGTGGCTGAAAACCAACATTGGCAGCGAAGCCATCGGGTCCGATAAATACGAACAGGCTCTCACGTTCGACGCTGAAAATCCGCTGCGGGCGGTTTTCCGCCGGAGCGAAGTGGGTGCCAAAGGTTCAGCCTCTTCCGAAACGTTCTCATTTAACCTGGGAGATCTGGGCCTGGAAGGGTTGCAAATTGAAAGCAAAAGCAAGCGGTTTGAGCTGGCACTCGTCGTTCAGCAGAAACAGAAACTGATGGGTTACGCGAAAGATGGCAAACTGGACAATGTCGTTCAGTCGTTCGAAATCATCAGTGGCGATGCCGACCGGATTCGGGATGTGGCCGCAGCCTGGCGCAAGCTGATTCCGTTGGCCGTTAAGCAACTGGAATCCCGCAAACCGGTTTTTGCCGCGATGTCGGGCGCTCAGAAATACCTGGAATCGAGCATCATGGCGGCCAAAACGAACGACCGCACGATTGAGCAAAGCCTGAAACCGGATTGCATCTGTACGTACACCCGGCGCGAAACCTACAATAAAAACAATACGGAAGAGGTCTATGAATTCAATCTGGCCGATCTGGCCGAGAAAGGTGCCAAACTGGGCGTCGATAAGGAATTGTACACCATCGATCTGAAAACCCGCGACAACCGGCGGTTTATTGGCTATACCAAAAACGGCGTTCGGCAAAATTACGTATCCGAAATCGAACTGGCTTCCGACAATCTGGAGAACGTCCGGTATATGTCGCAGGCGTTTGAGAAAGCGGTTCAGTCGTGTGCCCAATCCCGGAAAAGCCCGGTGCCGACGGCCAGCCAACAGGCCCGACTGGAGTGGATTAAGGAGCAGCTTCCGAGAGAATTGGGTGAAAAAGAGCCGGTTAATTATACACTGGCTGCGGAAAATGGCACCTGCGATCTGAAATTGACGGTGGCCCAGGGCGGGCGGAAAACGTCGGAACTCGTGTATGATCTGGCTTTGAAAGATCTGAATGCCGATGCCACCAATTTCGATGTCGACGGCAAAACCGTCTACGTCAATCTGGTAACCAAAGGCAAAGAGAAACTCGTGAAAACTTTTAAAGACGGAAAGCCTTCCGACTACGTCCACACCGTGAAAATTCAGCTTGGCGATATAGAAAAAGGCCGCTACGTGGCCGAAGCCTTCAGGCAGTTGATTCGGGGCTGCGTATCGAATTAATAAAATCCACACTACCCGTTTTAATATAAATCCACACCACTCGTTAAAACGTCGCCTAAATGGCTTTATCAGAGCCATTTAGGCGACGTTTTTGATTCGTCTTAGCACATTTTCAGCCTTTAAAATGGGCCGTTCACTTCACAGCAAGAGTCTTTGTGTCTTTCCCGACCAGGTCTTCCCAGCGGTATAATTGAAACGTTCGATCTGTACTCATGGCGACAAATAAACCGTGCTGAAACGTCGAATTTAGCGGTACCGATACGGTTTCGGAACCATCGCTTTGCTTCGTGCTCACGTTGACAATTTTAAGCAACGAATGTTCATACGGTTTTTGGGGAGTTCCTTCCCGGCTGAAAACGTGAAACCGGTTGGCGCCCTGATCCGAAACCAGAATGTAGCCCGTCGTGTCGGTCAATTTATAGATCGAAATGCCTTCGTGATCTTCCGTAAAACCGGTTTGGGCAAAGAGCGCCAGTTCGTTGTTGCCTTTTTCCGGATCGGCGAAATACTGCCGAACGCCCTGGCCTTCATCGGAATAATACACATAGCCCAGCTCGTCATCGACGGCGATGGATTCGATTTCCTTCTTTCCGCTGTAGAGGCCGAATTGGCGTACCAGACTCGCTTTAACGGTTCCGGTTCCGTTGTCTTCCAGTCGATACTGCGCCAAATACGAGCCGTTGGTCGGACCGTTTTTCCGACCAACAATGGCGTAAATCGTACCGGTTTTGGTTTTGTATAACGCAATGCCCATCAAATCCCGAAAACCGTCACCGGTTTCGCCCACAAAAACCTCCAGGCCGCCCCCATCGACGGGCTTCATGTCCGGCAGTGAGAAAATACGCAGTTTGTGGGTGAGTCGTTCCGTGACAACGGCGATATCGGTGGGCTTGCCATTCAGTTGCAGCCCGTATTCGACATCGACGTTATTCGGTCGTTTCAGGTTTTTGACGACTTTTTCGGGCTGTATTTTTCCGTCCAGGCCAAAGACATACAACGCGCCGTCGGTTTCCTTGTCGGTGCCCAGAATCAGACTCTGAGAAGGGTCAGTTGGGTTGATCCAAACCGCCGGATCATCCGAATCGTACTGCACAGTTTGGGTCACCACGGCCGGTTTTATAACCGCATTGCTATCGGGTTGTCCGGCAATGGCGTTAGCTTGAGAATTCTGGTTTTGGCAGGATGCAACCAGCAGCCAGCTTCCGCAGAAAAAAAACGATGTCATTCTCACGTTCAATGGGTCTTTCGGATTAAAAATAACGGGCCGAGCACTCGTCATACGCGGCCCGTTGGTTACTTATTTGGTACCAAAAGCCCCGATGTACGTTGCGGGTTCCGGTGATTTATAAGTGATACCATTGAGAGTCAAGCCGTTGGCGAAATGCCGTGTAAAACCGGTCGTGCCTTTTCCCAAAGCCGGCGAACCCGTCTGAAGGTGAAAATCCCAGCTGGTGTTGAACGTGGCGTTGGTCAGGGCGGTATTCAGCGGGTAGTTAACGAATTTCGGGTCATTCTCACCGGCTTTCGCACTGATCACGTCGCCGGTTCCGGCCAAAATTTCGGCCGATGGCTGGAATTGCGCCACGGCATCGGCCGAAAAGCCATAATAAAACGTGTTGCTGATCTTGGAGCGGTTGTCTTCCGGAGCGCCTTTGTCACGTTTGATGCCGTAGCGATCGTTGGCGAGCAGGTTGTTATACAAATCGGCGTGAACGGTTTTTTCCAGCCAGATCGAACCGCCTTTGGTGGTCGGACGGCGCCAGCCCGCATTAACAATCGTGTTGTTATAGCCGATCACATAAGCCTGTGGCGTCCGGTCGCCGGAGTTGGAAAGCTTCAAACCGTTGGTATTGGGGCTGTAAATCAGGTTGAAAGCGACATCGGCCTGCACACCCGATTTGATGTTGATCGCGTCGCCGTTGGCAATACCGGTCGTGTGGAAAACGGAATTGGCAATAATCACCTTGCCGCCTTCGATGTAAAAACCGTCTTCGTAGAAATTCCGGATGGTGCTGTTGGTCACCACAAACTGGCCGTTTACGTTCGGAAAATACACCACGGGAACGCGTTCGCCGGCGGCTGCTTTGTACAATCCGGCTTTCACAGACGGCGATGCCTCGGTCGTAACCGCCCCGCCGTATTCCAGCACGGTATTCTGAAGTACCAGTTCCGTGGTTGTTTTATCCGCAATTATACCGCCCCAGAGTTGACCGAACTCGTTTTTGGCGATTTTCCAGGCATCCGGAACCGTAAATTTTACGGGGGCCTGCGTCGTTCCCAGGCTGTAGAGGTTGCCGCGCACGACGATCTCCGGTTTTACCACCGAATCGTTCATCAATACCGTAACGCCTTCTTCAATCGTCAGTGATTTGCCCGCCGGAATTTCCAGGTGGCCCGTAATTTTGTAGGTGCCGCCTTTGGTCCATACGCCGGAAACCTGTCCCGAAACCGCTTCCTGCACCACCGGTTTGCTTTCGACCGGCGCCGGATCGTCATTGGAAGATTTACAGCCCGCAAAAATCACCGCGGCTAATGCAACGTTTAAAAGTGCCTTTTTCATAGTTTGTAGGTAAAATAAAGCTTTTGTTAAAGTTTGTATCGGATGCCAATCAGGTAAGAGCGCTGGTAATAATCCCGACGGATGAGGGTTTTGCCGGGTACCGTCTGGTCGGGAATTCCGGCGTTTTTTGAGCTGCTGTTTTTGATGTAAACCTCCATCGGTGTGTTGAGCAAATTGTTGGCTTTGGCAAAAAAGCCGAGCCGGTTTTTCAGCGTTTTTTCAACAGAAGCGTCCATCTGCACAAATCCCTGCTGCCAGAGGTCTTTGTCGACAAACTGCGAAACCGTGTTGATCCGCTCGCCGGTATAATTGGCGGCCAGTTGCGCATCCCAGCCGTTTTCGGCGTTTTTGTAGAGCAGCGACAGGTTGGCGACGTGCGCCGACTGCCCGTATAACGGCCGGGTCTGGTTAACGGTAATCGTTTCCAGATCGCCGGATTCGTTGCGAATTCGCTTCGATTTGGCGGTAGTGATTCGGGAATGCGTGTAGGTATAATTGGCTTTGATGCCCCAGACTTTCAGGTATTTAATGAAGTCGAGTTCGATACCGTAGTTGGTGGCATTCCCAAAATTGCCCGGCGAATAGTAGGTGTCCTGCCCGCGAATCGCGTCCCGCTGCAACGTGTATTCAATCGGATCCTTAATGCGTTTGTAAAAAGCGCCCACCATAAACTGCTCCGACGGGCTCGGAAAATGTTCGTAGCGCAGGTCGATATTGTCGGCAATGGCCCGCTTCAAATCCGGATTCCCGCGCTCTTGGTATTCTTCCTGCACGATGCGGTACGGCACGATTTCGAAAAAACCGGGGCGGTTGATCGACCGGAAATAAGACGCCCGCAAATTCGTGCGCTCCCAGGGCCGGTATTTCAAATGCAGACTGGGCAATAAATCGGTGTAAATCTGGCTTCCGGTCGGGCGATCTTCACCAATGGGAAAGGTCATGGAATAGCCCTGATCCGTGGCTTCGATTCGCATCCCGCCCACCACTTCCAGCTGCGTCGTTTCGGTTTTGAACTGCAGATAACCGGCTTGAATCGTTTCGGTGGCGTCGTACGTCAAGGCCGTAGCCACGGCTCCGCGTGGGTTCACCACCGTCCAGGCAATCTGGCTGTAGTCGTTAAAATCGACGCCATAGCGCGCCAGCAGATTGGTGGGCCGTAGCTGGTAATTGTTGTAAAAATTGGAGCGGTTTTTTGTGCGATACAAACCGCCCGCCCGCCATTCAACCGCGATTCCGGCGATGGGCACGGTGTACGTCAGGTTCAGATAAGCGGCCAGATCATGGTCTGAATTGTGTTCCCACCGGCGGCTGGAATTCCCGACGGTCGTGCGGGTTTCGATACCCGCTTTCCGTTCGCCCATCAGCGAAATGGTGGTGTTGTCCGGCACCTGATTGGTAGCCTCCGAATAGACCACCGACCAGTTCAGTCGCAGGTCGTTGGTAAGCCGATGATCGCCCTGAAGCGTGCTGTTGTAAATTTGCTGCCGGGTCAGACGCGAGCGGGTTGCGTAACCGAGCGTTGCGTTTCCGGCTTCCGGATCGTAACCGCCAATGGTCAGTTGCGTCGATTTGATATCCCGTACCTGGCTGTTAGTCAGGTTCATAAAGGCGTTATACCACTGGAGTTTGTGCCGGTTATTGATCCGGTAATCCAGCTTGGCGTGGAGCCCGTAGCGGGTTTGTTGTTCGGAATACCGGCGTTCGTTGCGTTCCGTTAGCGTGACGCCCGCCAGCGTGTCTACGGTTTCGGCATCGAAAAAAAGGCTGTTGCTGCCGCGGTACGTATTCTGGTAACTCCCCGCCAGAACCACACCCAACTTCCGGTCGAAAAACCGGTTTCCGACCGAAATACCGCCCACTAAATTCGGTGGTGGAGTCTTAGTGGTGAAGTCGGACGTGGTGGTGGCAAAATCCGCCGGCGTTGCGTTATACTGATTTCCCCGGCGTTCGTAGGGCGATTGAAACGCGACTTGCTGCCAATCGTAGCTCATGAAAGGCCGGTTGGCGAATAATTCGCTGTAACCCGTGGACAGATTGGCCGTAATCGCCAGCTGGTCGGGCGCATCCTTCATCACCAGATTGACCGCACCCCCGATGGCGTCGCCTTCCATGCTGGGTGTCAGGGCTTTAAACACTTCCAGACGGTCTAATAATTCGGACGGAAAAATATCGAGCGGAACGTAGCGGTAGCGGTTGTCGGGACTCGGAATTTTCACACCGTTGACCAGCGTGTAGTTGTACCGTTTGTCCATCCCCCGCAGAATGGCATATTGACCGTCTCCGTTGCTGTTTCGCTCAATCGAAACGCCCGAAACGCGCTGAATGACGTTGGCAACGGTCAGGTCGGGCGACAGTTGGATGGTTTTGCCCGAGACGATGTTCATGACCTGATCGGCATTTCGCTCCAGGCTCCGCGCGGTATTGTCGCTGGTGCCGTCTCGTTTGGCCACAACGCTGACTTCGGCCAGTTGCTTTGAAACCGCCGGTTCCAGTGCCAGATCCAGCGCGACGGTTTCCTGCTGTTCGAGCCGGATTTCTTTGATAATCGTCTGGTGCGTGAGGGAACTGATGCGCAAACGATAGGTTCCGGCGGGCACATTTTTGAGCGTGTACGAACCGTCCAGACCCGACCGATCGTGCAGGTTGGTGTTTTCCAGCAAAATCGTCGCGTTGATGATCGATTCGCCCGTTACCGCGTCGATGGCCCGGCCCCGAATGGTTCCGGCCAGCAGGGGCATCGTGAAAAACAGCAGACCGGCCAGTAAAGTATAGAATCGGTTGTTCATGAAAAAATTCAATCGTTACGCAGAACGAAACCGGTTTTAGTCGAACCGGAAACCGCCCTCGATTTGGGTAGCACAAAGGTGAAGAAAGAAGCAGCAACCCGCCAAACCGGCCCCGTTAACAAAAAGGAAACGGCTGAAAAAGAAGCATAGACAAATAGGCAACATTGTTAACAAGTAATGCTTAACTAGTTGATTAGTAGTCGGTTTTGGTGTAACAAACCGCCAATTATCAAATTGTTAAGAGATTGTTACTGCACCATGAAGCCGATTAAAGGGATTGGATGAAAGCCGTCAGACTTTCGCCTTGCTGAAGGTTGAATTTTTTGCGGAGACGGTACCGGATCACGCGAAGGCTGTCCTGAGAAATACCCAATAACGTGGCAATATCGGCCGATTCCAGATTCATTTTTAGGAGAGCCGCCAGCCGCAGATCGTTACCGGTCAGGCTTTCGTTGTGCTTTTTCAGATTATCGAAAAAAGTCTGGTGAACTTGCTCAAAAACACTGCGGAATTCCTCCCAGTAGTGGTCGTGCTGAAAACTCTGGTTGATGCGTTGCAAAAGTTGCCGGATCTGCTTTTTGTGATCGCGCTTTTCATCGTTCGTCATGTCTTCCAGTTTCCCGCGCAGTTCGTCCAGCAACTGGTTTTTATGAATAATGTGCAGCGTGTGCGTCGTGAGTTCTTTGGCTTTTACGGCCAGTTCTGTCTTCAGATTTTCTTCTTCCAGCGCCTTGTTTCTCAGTTCTGCCTGGATCAATTCGTGCTGGGTTTCGTAAATATGCTGATTTTGCTCCCGAAGCGCCTGTTCGGTCCTGATTTTCAGGCGCTGACGGCTAATTACCAGAAATCCCGATACGCCGAGCAGCAGAATAACGACGGTAAACGACACCGCAATGATGCGGTTGACGTTGCGCGCTACCGTCAGTTTCTCAATTTCGCTGTTTTTTCGCTCCAGGTCATACAGGGTTTGCAGTAGCGCCAGTTGCTTGTTGCCTTCTTCCGAATAAATCAGTTTCAGGTTTTCGCGGCTCAGGGCCACATACTGGTAGGCACTGTCGGGTTTGCCAAGTAGACTAAATCCTTTGGCGAGGTCGTTGTAAGCACCGCTCAACTGGTGCTGCTCACCGGTTTTTGACGCAAGGGCAATGGCTTCTTTCGACAATTGCAGGGATTCCCGGTATTTTCCGGTTTTGCGCAGCACGTCGCCGAGGTTGTTGATGATCTCAATCCGGCCGATTTCGTCGCCGGTTTGTTTACTGAGCCGTAACGCATTCTGGAAGTAATAGCGGGCGGAATCGTACTGTTCCAGATCTTCGAAAATGCTGCCGAGGTTCTCGTAAATCTTGGCAATGCCCGGTTTGTGATCGATTTGCCGGTATTGTTGAAGGGCCTGCCGCTGGTAATAAAAGGCGCTGTCGTAGCGCTGCTGTTTTTCGTAGAGATGGCCGATATGGCCGTAGGAAACCGCTACACCCAGGCGGTTTTTTAAAGATTGGTGAATCGACAACGCCAGATTATAGTGCTGGCGGGCCAGCTGGGGCTTTTTGCTGTAGTAATACAGTTCGCCAATTTCGTTGAGGTTCGTGGCGACCTGCGCCGGTTTTCCGACCTGACGAAACCGTTTTCCGGCCTGCAAATGGTAGTCGAGCGACTGCGGATAATGGCCCAGATGGTAGCAAACCCGCCCCATTTCTTCCAGACAAACCGCTTCGGCCAGTTTATCCTGCCGCTCTACGGCGCGGTTGTACTTCTTTTTCAGGCTCAGAAACAACGAATCCGGTTTTTGGAGCGGCAAAATTGTCGGCAATTGAGCCCAAACCGCGTTCGTCAGCAAGATGAGTAAGGTGATCAGAAGCCGGAGTTCTGGAAAATGAAAACGAAGCACAAGGTAATTGGTAGTTAGATCCCGGGGTAAGATAATCAAGGACGTCGAAACCGAATTTTAAGAAATTGTTAATGAACGGATTGAAGAGAAAGTTTTTTTAGAAAAAAAGCAATCCGGATTTTCTCCGGCTGGTACATTTTGACGGTTCCATCCAGGCTTCTATCCCCAAAAAGGCTCTATATAAGTTACTTCTTGAAGCACAATGGTTATAAATTGATAACACATCCATAACACCCATTTAAAGTAGATCGACTCTCTTTGCAGCGGTAAATTTCACGATACAACTGCATGAAAAATCAGCTACTTTTTACTCTATTACTTTTTCTTTTTACCGGGTTTTGTCTTCATAACGCTTCAGCACAAACGACTCAGGCTTCCATTTCGGGGGTTATTTCAGAAAATCAGAAAGCGCCACTCCCCGGCGCAACCGTTCAGGTTCGGAACCTGTCGACCGGTTTTACGACGGGAACCGTTACCAACGCCAAAGGAGAATACGCCTTTAAAGAATTGCCGCTGGGCGGGCCGTATAGCATTCTGGTGACGTTTATTGGGTTTGGAGAGCAAAAACGGACCGGCTACATGCTGAATCAGGGCGACGCCGTCCGGCTCAACCTGGCTATGCAGGAAGACAGCCAGACACTCGAAGTGGTTCAGGTGGTGGCTTCGGGCATGAAGAACAAAATTGACAATCTGGGAGCCGCCACGGCGGTTTCGGCCCGATCCATTGCCGCATTGCCGGTCAACGGCCGGAATTTTACGTCGTTGATGGACCTTTCGCCCCTGAGCCGCGGGGGGAATATTTCCGGGCAATTAGGCTCATCGACCAACTACACCATCGACGGGATGAACGCCAAAAACCCGACCTCGGCGGGTTCGACCACCAGCCGGAGCGGTGCTCCTTATTCGATTTCCATTGAAGCAGTGCGCGAATTCAAAGTTGTCACCAACCAATATGATGTCACGTATGGCCGCAGTGGCGGGGGAACGGTCAGCGCCGTAACCAAGGCGGGTACCAACAAATTGAGCGGGAGTGCCTTCAACTACAGCCGGGCCAACTGGCTGTCAAGCCCTTACGATATTCGGGGCAACAAA
This sequence comes from Larkinella knui, assembly GCF_003858645.1. Taxonomy (GTDB): domain Bacteria; phylum Bacteroidota; class Bacteroidia; order Cytophagales; family Spirosomataceae; genus Larkinella; species Larkinella knui. The sequence continues at coordinate 42,111 of NZ_RQJP01000004.1, forward strand.
CGCAACAACGAGTTTTCAACGAATCAGTTCGGTTTTTCGCTGGGCGGACCGATTATTAAAGACAAATTGCACTTCTTTGTCGCCTGGGATCACCAGCAGGATTCGCGCCCGCTGATTATTGCGGACGTTCAGTCACCCGCCGACGAAACCCGGTTTAACATTACGAGAACCACGCTGGATCGGTTTGTATCGATCGCCCGCAGTCAGTATGGCGTGGCCAATACGCCCCAGTACGGTACGTTCGACAAAGGCCGGGGGTCGGATGCGGCTTTTGCCCGGATCGACTGGCAGATCAACCCGAAAAACCTGCTGACTGTCCGCAACAATTACACCAGCGACCGGAATAAACTCGGGTTAGCCGATAATACGGCCATCAACATCTACGAATCATACGGAAATGATTACAACTGGGACAACAGCTTCCTGGCGAGTCTGCGGACGGCGCTAAATCCCCGGATTACGAATGAATTGAAGCTGCAGCACCTGTACACCTACCAGAAAAGTAGTCCGGGTGATCAATTACCGGCCGCCAACATTCCCCGCGCCATCGTCGAAGGGGTTACCTCAACGGTGGACGGGTCCACGAAATCGACCAACATCCAGATGGGTGGGCACCGGTTTGCGCAGGAAGGTTTCGATAACAACGTGGTCCAGCTGGTGGATAACCTATACTACAATACCGACAAGGTTCAGTATACGTTCGGTGTCGACCTGATGTATACGCGGGCGCACTCGCTTTACGGCAGCGAAGTCAACGGTCGCTTTCATTACACCGTCGATGGGGCGGCTACGGCACTCGATAAATTTGCCGCGTTGCAGCCCTACCGGTATTACCGCGAGGTTCCCCTGATGGCGGATCCCAGCGTTGTCGGGAAAACGTTGAACGCCGGCTTGTATGGCCAGTTGAGTACCAAATTGACGCCTGGTCTGGAAATGACGGCTGGTTTGCGCCTGGATTATGCACACTATCCGTCTTCTCCGCTGAATCAGCTGGTGTATGACGAATTGAAGCTCCGCACGGACAACAAGCTCAAGTCGTTTGTGGTGCAGCCGCGTTTGCAATTGACCTGGGATGTCAACGAAAAACACACGGATTTTATCCGCTTTGGTGGAGGTGTTTTCGCTTCCGATATCAACAATTACGCCATCATCAACAACCTGACGTTTGATGGCAAGCACCTGGCAACCGTCGATGTACGGAGCGCGAATGTACCAACGCCGGATTTTGCCGCCTATCGCAGCAATTACAACAGCATTCCTTCCCTGGCGGCTTTTCAGATTCCGACGATCAACATGACGGGGCCGGATGCCCGGGTGCCGGTTTTGTACAAGATGAACCTGTCGTATAACCGCTACCTCACCGATAAACTCAAAGTGGGAATCGCCGGGTACGCCAGTCTGGGGCGTCATAATTACATGTACGTCGACCGAAACATGGTAGTCGATCCATTTTTCCGGTTAACCAACGAAGACAACCGGGGCGTTTATGTTCCCCTCAACTCGATGCCGGCCAATGGCGCGGGCGACTGGCAGCAGGGCCGGATCAGCCAGAAATTGGGCCGGGTTCTGGAGCTGAACAGTCAGGGAAAAGTGAACCAGTTTGCGGTGGTGGTCGATGCAACCTGGCAATACTTCAGGGACGGGGAATTTTCGGTTAGCTACACCTGGAATGACACCAAAGACAATACGTCGTATAACGGAAACGTAGCCAATACGGCCACGCTCTCCTTACCGGTGAAAGATGATCCGCGGAATCTGAGCAAAATGTCGTATTCGGACAACCATTTCCGCCGTAAAGTCGTCTTCTACGGTACGTTGCCCAGCTTCCTGGGAATTACGGTGGGCGTACGGTATTCCGGTATTGGCGGAACTCGATATTCGTTGTTGTCGGGTGCCAACAGCAACGCCGACTTTGTGGCAGGAACGAACGATCTGGCGTTTGTTTTCAATAGAAATGACGACAGCGTTCCCCAGAATGTGCGGACAGGTTTGCAGGCCATTCTGGATAATGCCAACGCGAGCCAGAGCATCAAGGACTACATCACAAAATATTCGGGCAAAATGGCCGAGCGGAACGGCGGCATCAACGGTTTCTACGGGGTTTTCGATATTCGGGCGAGCAAGAAATTCCGGTTATACCGAACGCACACGCTGGAAATTTCGGCCGATGTCTTCAACTTCGCCAACCTGCTGAAGAAATCGTGGGGAACCAACAAGTCGTTGGGAAGCCAGGCCCTATATGCGCTGGGTATTCCGGCGTCGGGGTCCACCCCCGCCGTTGCCGGATTCGATAAAACGAATCAGCGGTTTGTATACCGGGTCAATACCGCCGGAATTGTTACGCCATCGGGCGATCCCTACCAGCTTCAGATCGGCGCCCGCTACAGTTTTTAAGCTTTCAGGAAGGGCAGAAAGCCCGTCGGCTAAAACCGGTTTCCAGCGGTTTTAGCCGACGGGCTTTTCAGTAGAAAAGGAGATAAAACGCATCGGAGTCCGACCGCAGTCGTTAGGCCGGAATCACCTCAACCGGCAGATCACCGGTCAGATTTTTGACCAGTTCGGCCACATGCACGACGATTGCATTCATGGTTTCTTCCGACGGAGCTTCAACATGCGGTATTACTCCCAGAGCCGTGGTAAGGTGCTCATCTTCAACCGACAAAAAGAACTGGAAATCGAGGAGTTCCACCTTCACCCTGCCGTTGGCAGTCATCTCCACGGACTGAATAACCCGGTGGCCGGGATTCAATTCATACTCATCGTTCCAAAGCTGCCGTACCCGTTTATAAATCTTTTCGATCGTTGTATCCATTGCCGTATTGAATTTAGGTCGCAATATAAGCAGCAACGCTTTTTTTTCGCTTAAAAGCGGTTGATAAGTATGCAAAAACCAGATGATGAGCCGTTTATATGAAAAGCTACGGTCTCTCTATGAAAAGGTTTCTACTTCTGCTTAGCTGGGTAATCCTGAACCTGTTAGCGGTTTCGGATGCGCTGGCCACCCACGTCCGGGCGGGTGAAATTACCACCCGGCGGATTTCGTCTACGGCGCTGACGTATGAAATTACGTTAACGGTTTATTTTGACATGTCGCCGGGTCCAAATGGAGGATTACAGGCGGCACTCGCTCAACGGGATGTGAATTTTTGTTTCGGAGTTGGTCAGCAGATGCGCCGGGTACCCCGGGTGGATGCCGAAACGCGAAACATCAATGCCAACACCACCATTAACATTTACCGGACCACCTATACCTATCCCGGACCGGGCACCTACGACATCAGTTGCACCATCACCAACCGAAATGAAGGCACCCGTAATATTCCGACTTCCGTTTTAACGAGCTTTAAATTACGGACAACCATCGTGGTAAATGCCGGTTTGGGACTCAATGGTACACCGGTTTTACTGAATCCTCCCCTGGACTCGGCCCGCGTTGGACAGAAATGGTGCCACAACCCGGCGGCTTTCGATGCCGACGGCGATAGCCTGGCCTACCGGCTTTATACGCCCTCCGGGAAACTGAACGAGACTGACGATGCTTCCTGCGACTTGGGTTTTGTCGCCGGTTATGCTGATCCGACGTCGATTGGCCTTAATCGGGTCAATGAAGCCAATACCGGCCCGTCTACCTTGACCGTCAATCCGATAACCGGTGATGTTTGCTGGGATGCACCCGCCGAAGTGGGCCAGTACAACATCGCCTTTATTGTGGAAGAATGGCGTGATGGCGTCAAAATCGGGGAGATTGTCCGGGATGTTCAGATTATCGTTACGCCTTCCATCAACAAACGTCCGGAACTGAAGGTGCCTCAGGATCTCTGCGTGGAAGCCGGTACACTCATCAACCAGACCATAACGGCCACCGACCCCGACGGAAACCGGCTCGAACTGACCGGCTACGGCGGTCCTTTCAACAAAGGTCCCAACAACGCTACTATTCAGTTGGTCGCTCCGCCAGCCGCCACCTTGACGCCATCGGGTATTCAGAACAACCCCGCTACGGGGACCTTCCGCTGGCAAACCAATTGTGCCCACGTCCGCGCCGAACCCTACGATGTCATTTTCCGGGTGGTCGATTTTCCGCGGGGAGCGGGCCAAACCCAGTTGGCCACGCTTGAATCCTTCCGCATCAAGATTTACGCGCCCAAACCCCAGGGACTGACCGCCCGCCCAGCCGCCGATGCCGCCGGACGCGCCATCATCCTCAACTGGACTGCTTATGCCTGCGGGGTATCGTCCTTGCCGGAAGGCTCTCAAATGGTGATTTATCGCAAAGAAGGGTGCGATCAGGTGAATCTCGATCCTTGTACCAATCCCGGACTGGCTCCTTCAACGGGTTATGTGGAAGTAGGCCGGGTCGGTATTGGCCAGACTACGTTTACCGACAACAACAACAACCAGGGACTCAAACGGGGGGTGCAATACAGCTATCGCATCGTCGTCATGCTGCCCCGTCCCAACAACGGCCAGAGTGTGGTTTCCGAGCAGGTCTGCGTGAATTTACCCCAGCAGGTGCCCCTCATTACCCACGTCACCGTCGACAGCACCTTCGAGACCCGGGGCGTCATTACCGTCCGCTGGACCCGCCCGCCCGGCATCAATCCCAACGATGGCACCGGACCGTTCCAATACCGCCTGTTCCGGGCTACGGGGTTGACGGGCACCAACTTTACCCAGATTGCCGCCATCACGACCACCCTCCAACCCACGGTGGCCGATACGGTTTACACCGATCGCGGCCTTAATACCGTGGCCAATGCCTACCGCTACCGCATCGAGTTCTATTTCACCGAACCGGGGACGGGACAGCTCCAGCGACTGGATGTAACCGACAACGCCAGCTCGGTCCGGCTGACGGCCACCGGTGGCGTCAAGCGGGTTCAACTCAAGTGGGAAGCCAATGTGCCCTGGAGCAATGACAACCAGCAACACCGCGTTTATCGCAGTAAAACCGGTCCCAATGGCCCCTTCAACCTGGTGGCGGTGGTGCCGGTGACCACCGCGGCCAGCTACGTCTACACCGATCAGGGGGCCGATACGTATGCCGCCGATGGGGTGCAGCCGGTGAGCATGTCGGTGGATAGCAATTACTGTTACCGGGTCGAAACAGTGGGGCGGTATTCGGCTCCGCTGACGACGATACTGCTCAACAACTTCTCGCAGGGGGTCTGTGCCATGCCCATCGATACGGTCAAACCGTGTCCGCCCCAACTGGCCGTCGACACGCTCAATTGTGCGGCTCTGACGCCGGACGCGTTCTGCAACCAGACCACGTTTGCCAACAATCTGACGTGGCAAAACCCGGCAACGGGAAATTGTGATCGCAACATTGTCAAGTACAACATTTATTACACGCCCTGCGAAGGGCAGGACCCCGTGTTGCTGACGTCGGTGAATGCGTCAGCGACGACGTATCGGCACGAGAATCTGACGTCGCTGGCGGGCTGTTATCAGGTGACGGCGGTGAGTCGCAGCGGAGTGGAGAGCGCCCCCTCGAACCGGGTATGCAAAGACAATTGCCCGTATTTGATGATGCCGAACGTGTTTACGCCCAACGGCGATGGCAAGAATGATGTGTTTCAGCCCATGCAGTGTCCCCGCTTTGTGGAGTCGGCCGAGCTAACCATCATAAACCGCTGGGGCGCGAAAGTGTACGAAAGCACTACCAATGATGCGAGTTTACGCTGGGACGGCAAGAACAACCGGGGCCAGGAATTACCGGGCGGGTTATATTATTACCAGATTCAGGTGAAATTTAAACGACTGGATTGCGGGGCTCCGGCGGAAATTTACAAGGGATGGGTCGAGATTCTGAGGGAATCGGGCGGAACGGATTAAGGAAGCTGTTCCGGCTTTAAAGAATAAAATGGACACTGATGACCATCAACTGTAAACGTTTTGAGCCTTGCCTGGCTCCTTTTACAGTCGACAATCATTAGTGTCCATTTAATATTCTCTTTTATTTAATATGCGCCCGGAGCATCCAGGCGATTTTTTCGTGTTTTTCCATCAATCCGGTGATGTAATCGCTCGTTCCGGCATCCTTGTGGGCGTCGGCAAACTCATCGATATTGCCCCGGATGAATTCAATGATGCTTTCGTGGTCGGCCAGCAGCTTTTTGATCAGGCTGCGGCTGTCATTTCCGCCGGCGTCGTGCTCCGTTAAATGCGTCAGTTCCAGGAAGCTTTTCAGCGTGGCGGGGGCATAATGGCCCAACTGGCGAATCCGTTCGGCAATATCGTCCACAATCTCAGCCGATTGCTTGTATAACTCCTCAAAATACAGATGCACCGAATGAAAATCCATGCCTTCCAGATTCCAGTGGGCATTCAGGGTTTTCGTGTAAAGCACGAATTCATCGGCCAGCAGTGTCGCCAGTTGATGGGCTACGACTTCCCGGTTTTCGGCTGAAATACCAATATTTGTTTTCATCGGTTGTGTGTTTTAAACGTTAATTGAGTTGCTTAAAAGGCAATTTAGAGAAAACGCTGTTAAATCCGTTCGGCCAGATAGGCGGCTACTTCGGCCAGGCGGTTTGAGAAACCCCATTCGTTGTCGTACCAGGCGGCAACCGACAACAGATTGCCTTCTTTGGCCGTCAGCGGCAGATCGATAATCGACGAATGCGGGTCGGCCACAATGCGCGACGAAGCCCACTCCTGCTCCAGCACGTCCATCACGCCTTTCAAAGGGCCTTCCGATGCGGCTTTTCGGAACGCGTCGTTGACTTCCTGAACGGTGCAGTCTTTTTCGGTGATCAGATTCAACTCAGCGATACTGCCCGTACGCGTCGGTACGCGGTAGGCTTTGCCGGTAATTTTGAGGTCTTTCCAGATGAATTGCAAGGCCCGGGCGGCTCCCGACGACGACGGAATGATGTTCTCGGCGGCAGCCCACGAATCCCGCCGGTCTTTCATCGGCTGATCGGTCAACGACTGGGTATTGGTGTAGGAGTGCACCGTCGAAAATAAACCGTATTGAATGCCAAAATTCTCCCGAATCACTTTCACGACGGCTGCCAGCGCATTGGTCGTGCAACTGCCCATGCTGACAATGTGGTGGTTTTCAGGATCGAACGTATCCAGGTTGATGCCCTTCAGCAAAACCGCATCGCAGTCGGCCAGGGATTTACTGGGGGCACTGACGAGCACATATTTAGCGCCCCGGTCCAGGTGAACCTGCGCTCCGGCGCGGGTGGTGGCCCGGCCCGTGCAGTCAACCACCAGATCGACGCCCAGTGCCTTCCAATCCGGGACTTCCTTGGCGGAATTGATGTATGGAATGGTCCGGTCGCCAATGGTCAACTGGCCTTCACGGCCCGAAACGGGTTCAGGCCAGCGGCCATAGTTGGTATCGACCGCGAAGAGAGCGGCCAGGGTCGGCTCGTCGCGGATGTCGGAAATCGAAACGGGAACAAAGAGGTTATTGCTCAAACCAACGCGCAGAAACTGCCGCCCAATGCGACCGAATCCATACAATGCAATAGTTGCCATACGAAAGATGATTTGTTGAACAAATGAAGAACGGGCGTAAATGCCGCATGAAACCGGTACGGCAGAACGCTTCCGCTTTTTTACGACACTACAAAATAATAAGGAAGAGGAGCCTTTAAAAAGTTCAGCAGGCCTTGATAAATATACAGAGCGGGAAATAAGGCCCGCTGCGCTGTTTAACAAAAATAGCCTGTCGTCAGGACGGGTTTAAAATCGTCGTTTCTGAGTCGCCACCCCGGTTTTTCAATTATTTTTAGAAAAAAAAGGATTAAAGTTGACCCAATCGGACATTAGTATATAAATGAACCCGGTTTTAGTCACCTAAATCCTGTCATTGTTCAAGTATTCCTAAACTGACCTTTTTATCGCTGTGCCGTCTACTCACCCTCCTGTTGATTTGTGGTATGCCTTCCGCCAGGGGGACGAAGCTGCTTTTCAACAGATTTACCGGCTGTATGCGCGCGACCTGCTGAATTATGGCAACAAAGTAACCAACGATGTGCCGCTCATCGAAGATAGCATCCATGATCTGTTTATTGAACTGTGGCAGAGCCGGACCAATCTGAGCGATACGGATTCGATCCGGTTTTACCTGTTTCGGTCGCTGCGCAACAAGATCAATAAAACCCGTCACCGCGACTTGTTTTTTCAGGCTTCCGACATCGACACCATCCATACCGCCGATGAATTTGTCATTGAAAACACGCTCATCGAGCATGAGCAGCAGGAACAGGTGCATCAGCAACTTCGGAAAAGCTACGATTTGCTGACGCCACGCCAGCAGGAAGCCCTGAATCTGCGGTTTTACCAGCACTTCAGCAACGAAGAAATTGCCCGCATCATGGGCGTCAACTACCAGTCGGCCTGTCGGTTTATTTACTCCGCCCTGAAAACGCTTCGGGAAGCCGTCCGGATTTTTTCCTGGGGAGTTTTGTGGGTCGGGCTGGAAGGATTTTTAAAGGATATACAACCATGAATTATTATCAATTCAGCACGGAGGATCTGGCGGCTGACGATTACTTCAAGGAGTGGGTCAGCTCGCCCGGTCCCGAAACGGAGGCTTTCTGGACCGAATTTCTGCGGGAGTATCCGGAACGGTACTACCAGGTGGCCGAAGCCCGGCAACTGGTGGCCGGTTTGCGGGAAATCCAGCACCAGCCTGCCCTGACAGAGAACGTTGACGCCATCTGGAACCGAATCGAAACCACGCTCGAAAGTAGCCGCCCGATGCCGGTAGAGCGCTGGTTGACGGGGCCGCGGGCCTGGAAAGTGGCTGCTGCGGTTTTGCTGATTCTGGGCGTCGCCTGGGTCGGGCGTCAGCACTTGAGGAAAGTCGATTTTCCGGCTCCGGAATTGGCGCAGACCAGGGCAGAATGGGTCGAAACGCTCAATGAAGCCAGCCAGATCATGCACATTCAACTGGCGGACGGCAGCCGGGTCGATCTGCAAAAAGGCGGTCGGCTGCGCTACCGGAAAGATCTGGCGGGAGCGCAGCGGGAAGTGTATCTGACCGGCGAAGCTTTTTTTGACGTGACCAAAAATCCTAAAAAACCGTTCGTCGTGTATGCCAATGGTTTGGTAACAAAGGTGTTAGGGACCAGCTTTCGGATCAAAGCGCCGGTGGATGCGCCGACGGTGACGGTGGATGTAAAAACCGGGCGGGTGTCGGTCTATCCCAACCAGCCGAGCCGGGTCCACGATCCCGAATCGAAAGGAATGGTGTTGATGCCCAACCAGCAAGTCGTTTTTCAACGGGAAGCCGAAACGCTGAACAAACAACTCGTCGAGCGACCGCTTCCGCTCATTCCCAAAAAAGACATGCAGCGGTTTGTGTTTGAAGATGCCTCCGTCGACCGTGTTTTTACGGCCATCGAGCGGGCTTACGGGATCGATATTATTTTCGATGAAGAAGTGATGCAGTATTGCACCCTGACGATGAGCATCGACAGCGAGGATCTTTTTCAAAAACTGGATGTCATCTGCAAGGTGCTCGACGCGCGTTACAAACTGATCGATGCGCAGATCGTGATCTACAGCAAAGGCTGTCCAAAACCGGGTTAAGCATTCTACAACCTGTAAAACCGCTTCGATTTATGCCAATTCACTAAGCTTTTACCAAAAAAACATCAGCAGTGTTACGAGCACTACTGATGCCAGATTTCCCTCGATGCGCTGGGTTTGCAGTCGTCTTTTTCAGGACGAAGAGGGTCGTTTTGTCCGAAAATTTAACAAAACCTTTAAAGCTAATGAAAAAACCAATACCAATCCAAACCCTGCTATTACTCATGAAACTCTCGCTGGCACAGGTCATCCTGTCCCTAATTTTTACGGGTGTTTCGCTGGCCTACGACGCCACCGCCCAGGAGGTACTGAATAAGCGGGTAAGCTTTCGGTTTGAAAATCAGGGCTTACGCACGGTGTTGAAAGAGATCGAACACCAGACCAACATCCGGTTTGCTTTCCGCCCCCGGGAAATTCCGTTCGACCGCAAAACGACCATCATTGCATCCAACGAATCGCTGGGGGCGGTGTTGGATAAAGTGGTAAAACCGCTCAAACTTCGCTACGAAGTAATTGGTCGCCAGATCGTTATCTCGCCCATTTCGCAGCCGGCCAAGCCGGAAACCGCCCTTCCGGTAGCCGACGAAAATACCGCTCTGCTGGGTTCGGTTGAGCAACCCGTCAGCGGAACCGTCCGCGATGAAGCCGGGCTGGCGCTGCCGGGCGTGAGTGTGGTGGTGAAAGGCACCACCAAAGGCACCTCGACCGACGCCGAAGGGGCCTTTCGCCTTTCGGTGCCGGATACCAAATCGGTGCTGGTATTTTCCTATGTCGGGTTTGTAAATCAGGAAGTTGCGGTTGCTAGCCAGACCACGTTTACGATCACGATGAAGGCCGACGACAAAACCCTGAGTGAAGTCGTCGTGGTCGGGTACGGTACGCAGAAAAAAGCCGATCTGACCGGCGCCATTGCCACCATTTCGGCGGATAAACTCAAGGGCAAAGCGGCCGTTTCGTACGGCGAAGCGCTGGTGGGCCAGATGGCGGGTGTGCAGGTGCAGCAGATTAACGGCGCTCCCGGTGGCGAGGGGTTGTCGGTTCGGGTGCGGGGAACGGGGTCCATTACGGCGGGAAATACGCCCCTGTACGTGATCGACGGGTATCCGATTGAAGGCAGCGCCTTTTCGCTGGTCAATCCCTCCGATATTGAAAGTATTCAGGTTTTGAAAGATGCCTCATCCACGGCCATTTACGGGTCGCGGGGTTCCAACGGGGTTATTATTGTGACTACAAAAAAAGGCAGCATTGGTGCTCCAACCATCTCTTACAACGCATTTTACGGTATTCAGCAGGTCGCCCGACAAATAGACGTGATGAACACCCGTGAATACATTGAATTCTTTAAAGACGGCCACAACCAGGCCTGGCTGGATCGGGCACCGATGCCCGGCGATGCCCCGCATACCATCAATGATCCCAATTCCATCCGTGAAAAATATACGAACTCCGGCTTTTACGTCATTCCCGAAAGTTTCAATGATCCAAGCAAGTTTGCGGACATCAACTGGCAGGATAAAATCTTTCGAATCGCCCAGACGCAGCGGCACGAGCTTTCCATAACCGGGGGCGTTGAAAAGACGCGGTATGCGATTTCGGCAGGGTATACGAACCAGGACGGTATTCAGATCAAAACCGACTTCAAACGGTATAATTTGCGGGCGAACGTTACGTCCAACATCAGCAAAAAACTGGAAATCGGTACCACGATCAGCGCCTATTATTCCGAAAACAACAACGTCGATGATGGGAAAGACAGCCCGCTGGCCTATGCGGTTTATCTGCCCCCGATTTATCCGCTCAGAAATGCCGATGGCACCTACGGTTCGCAGGTCCGGAACCCCGAAATCTGGGCGGGCGACGTCGCTAACCCGGTCGGTATTGCCGAAAATGTGACCAACTTCACCACCCGAAACGGCCTCATTGCGTCGGTGTACGGGCAGTATGAAATCATTGAAGGCCTGAAATACCGGATCAGCCTGAACGGGTCGCTGGAAAACAAGCGGTTGAAATACTACCGGCCTTCGTTTGTCGATACCGACGGTTCGCGCGCTCCCAAAACCGCTGACGCCCGGAATGAAACCTGGCTGGATCGCAACTGGCTGATCGAACATACGTTGAATTACAACAAGACGCTGTTCAGCAAGCACGCCATTGGTTTGTTAGCCGGGTATACGGCCCAGAAAACCATCGGTGAATACGCCCAGGTGATGGCCCAGAACTTTCCCAACGACGTAATCCGGACGCTGAATGCCGGGCAGATCGTGGGCGGCACGAACACGGAATTTCGCAACTCGCTGATTTCGTATTTGGGCCGGTTTACGTATTCCTACGACGAAAAATACCTGCTCACGGCCAGCATCCGGACCGACGGTTCGTCCAAGTTCGGGGCCAACAACAAATGGGGCACGTTTCCGTCGCTTTCCGTCGGCTGGCGGGTCAGTAGCGAGCCGTTCATGCAGGATATCCGGCAAATTACCGATCTGAAACTGCGGGCCAGCTGGGGGCTCGTGGGCAATAACCGCATCGGGAATTACGACGCCATTGCGCGCACCAGCTCCAATTATTACGTCCTGAACAACAACCTGGTCAACTCGGTCAATCCGATCAATTATCCGAACCCTGATTTAGGCTGGGAAAAAACCCGGCAGTGGAACCTCGGCTTCGATCTGGGCTTGCTGAACGGACGGATTCAGGTGGAAGCGGATTTCTACAACAGCCGGTCGGTCGATTTGCTGCTGAATGTGCCGGTTCCGACGCTGACCGGCTACGCCACGCAGCTTCAGAACATCGGGCAGGTGGAAAACAAGGGCATGGAGTATCTGGTGAGAACCCGCAACCTGATCGGCAAGCTGAAATGGTCGACGGATTTCAATATTTCCTTCAACAAAAACAAAGTGCTGGCGCTGGGGCCGGATCGACTGCCGATTTACGCGGGTGCGCCCAATGCCAACAACACCTTTATTACGACGATTGGGCAGCCCATTGCCACGTTTTACGGCTATCAGTACGACGGTATTTTCAAAAACCAGTCGGAACTGGATGCCGCGCCCCATTTGGCGAACGACCACCCCGGCGATCCGCGCTACGTCGACATCAACAAAGACGGCGTGATCAGTGCCGCCGACAAAACCTATCTGGGCAACAACCAGCCGAAGTTTATGTACGGTTTTAGCAATGATTTTTCCTACAACCGCTTCGACCTGAACATTCAGCTGACCGGTTCGCAGGGTGCCAAGCTGTTTAGTTTCTTCAACCGGATGGTCGGTATTTACCACGGCGACCGGAACGGCCGGGCCAAGCTGATCGATCGCTGGCGGTCGGAAAGTGATCCCGGATCGGGCGACATCCTGCGGGCCAACCGCGACCCGAAAGGCCTGCAAAAAGAACCTTCCAGCTACTGGGTGGAAGATGGCTCGTTCCTGCGCATCCGCAATGTTTCGCTGGGCTACAATTTTGCACCTGCCCTCACCCAACGCCTGCACGTCAAGGGGTTACGGGTTTACGTGACGGGGCAAAACCTGTATACCTTCACGAAATATCCGGGCTTCGATCCGGAAACGAGCAGCCAGGGCGACGGTTTGTCGCGCGGTGGTGATTACCTGGGGTATCCGGCTGCCCGCACCATCATCGCTGGACTTAATGTAAGTTTTTAATCACCTGATAGTCAATTTCTGGAACATGAAACGAATTCTTATACTGGTCCTGCTCGTTGCGGTTTCTTTCTCCTGCAAGGAGGAATTTATCGATCTTCAGCCCATTTCGGACATGAACGCGGGCGTATTTTACAAATCCGAACAGGATATGAATCAGGCGGTCATGTCGCCCTATTCGTCCCTGCGGAATGTCTACAACCAGCTTTTTATCTACATGGGCGAGGTTCGTTCGGACAATACCACGTTTTCCTGGGTGCCGGGCGATTCTAAAAACATGACGTCCATCGACAATTTCGGGGATGTGATGCTGTCCGACAATACGTTTGTGCTGAACTTCTGGAACAACGTTTACAACACCATTCTGCGGTGTAACATCGTGCTGGATAAAATCGACGCTGTATCGTTCAAGGATCCAAAACTGAAAGAACAGTATAAAGCGGAAGCCAGATTCATCCGGGCACTGATGTATTTCTGGCTGGTTCGCGTCTACGGCGATGTGCCGAAAGTTGACAAACAGTTATCGGTGTCGGAAGCCTACGCCGTCGGGCGCACGTCGACGCAGGAGGTGTATGACTTTATCGTTGAAGACTTGAAATTTGCCGAAGCCAACCTGCCGGTTTCGTATGCCGCGGTCGACAAAGGGCGCGTTACCGTAGGCGGAGCCAAAGGGCTGCTGGCGAAAGTGTACATGACGATGGCGGGCTATCCTCTGAAAAAAGGAGCATCGCATTACGCCCTGGCGGAAGCCAAAGCCCTGGAAGTGATCAGCATGCCGACCTATTCGCTGGTGCCGGATTACAAGGCCCTGTTCGATGTGAAAAATGAAAACAGCGCGGAATCGTTGTTCGAGATTCAGTATAAAAAAGGCGGAACCTCCACGGGAAGCCCCTGGAACAACGATTTTGCCCCCCGGTTTTCGAACAAGGAAGTGGTTCTGATTGGCGACAAGAGCGGTTTTAATGCCCCCACCCCGTCGATGTCGGCAGCCTACGAAACCGGCGATCCGCGCAAAACCGTATCCATGAGCGATAACTACGTGGCGGTGCCGGGTGGCAACACGGTGAACGAAAAATACGTGAAGAAATACTACGACGTTTCGTTTGCGGGTTCCGATAACGACAACAACTGGATTGAACTCCGGCTGGCGGATGTCTATCTGCTCTACGCCGAAGCCCTGGTGCGGCAGGGAAAACAATCCGAAACCGCCTTGCTGTACCTCAATAAAATTCGCCAGCGCGCCCGGAATAGTACCGGTGGTTCGGCAAGTATACTGGCTGATTATCCGCCTTTTACTTCCAGTGACGCCTTTTTGCTGGCCATCGAAAAAGAGCGCCGGGTGGAGCTGGCTTTTGAAAATCACCGCTGGTTCGACCTGGTCAGAACGGAGCGGGCCAAAGCCGTGATGTCGCAGGAGCAGAAAGAACAGAACGGATTCAATCCGGCTTCGTGGAGCGACAACATGCTGCTGTTTCCGATTCCGTTGTCGGTTATTCAATCGAATCCTGATAAAATCAAGCAAAATCCTGGCTACTGACCCGATGAAAATTCAAATCCTACGCGTGCTTTTCGCGTGCTTGCTGGCGGTGCCAACGGCGGTTTTTGCGCAGAAGGCCAATACCTTGACGCCCAAAGAGAAAAAAGAAGGCTGGGTTCTGCTGTTCGACGGCAGCAGTTCGGCGGGTTGGAAAACGCCATCCGGAAACCCGGTTCCGGCGGGGTGGGAAATCAAAAACGGTACGCTGACCGCCAAAAAAGGCGGCAAAGGCGGTGATATTATCAGTGAAAACGAGTATTCGGATTTCGACCTGACGTTCGAGTATACCATCGAACCGACCGGCAACAGTGGCGTCAAGTATTTTTATACGAAATACGACAAGGGTGGCAATCTGGGCATGGAATACCAGCTTCTGGACGACAAGCTGGCGGAGGATAACAAGAAGGAAAACCACCTGACGGGTTCCTTTTACGACGTCATACCGCCCAATGCCGCGCTGAAAAAGACCAACGAACCGGGCCAGTGGAATACCGTGCGAATCGTTTCCAATGGCAAAAAAGTGGAACACTGGCTGAATGGTGTGAAAATTCTCGAATTTACGCGGGGCAGTCAGGCGTTTACGGATGCGGTGGCGCTGAGCAAGTTCAACAAGGCGGAACCCGCTTTTGGAACGGTGGAAAAAGGCCATATTCTGTTGCAGGAGCACGGCGGTGAGGTTTCGTTTAAAAATATCAAAATCAAAGTGTTATAAGCCTTCGTATGGAAAAAAGACGCGAGTTTATTAAGAAAATAGCCGCCGGTTCGGCCAGTCTGGCCGTCGGCGGAACGGCCTTCGGATTCAGTGCCAAAAGCTACAACCGCATCATGGGCGCGAATGAACTGATTCGGGTAGCCACGATTGGCGTCAACAGCCGGGGAAACAGCATGGGCGGCACCATTGCCGGACAGAAAAACGCCGAAGTGGCCACGGTTTGCGACGTGGATGAACGCGCCATTCCCAAGGCCATCGCCACCATCAAAAAGGTTAAATCGACGGCCAGCCCCAAATCGGAAAAAGATTGCCGGAAAGTGATGGAAGACAAATCAATCGATGCGATTTACATCGCAACGCCTGACCACTGGCACGCTCCGCTGACCATTATGGGCTGTCAGGCCAATAAACACGTATACGTTGAAAAACCGCTGAGCCACAATCCGCACGAAGGCGAGCTGGCCATTGCGGCCGCCCGCAAATACAACAAGGTGGTTCAGATGGGCGCGCAACGCCGGTCGGCACCGGTTTTAACGGAAGGCATTCATCAGTTGCACAACGGTATTATCGGACGCGTGTATCTGGCTAAAGCGTGGTATACGAACAAGCGTAAGGCCACGGTTTTGAAACCGGGGACGGTTCCGTCCTGGCTGGATTACGAATTGTGGCAGGGGCCAGCTCCGCGAATGCCGTACAAAGAAGGCCTGATTCACTACGACTGGCACTGGTTCTGGCACTGGGGAACCGGCGAAGCGCTGAACAACGGCACCCACGAGGTTGATGTGGCCCGCTGGGGACTGAACGTCGATTTTCCGACACGCGTCACGTCCGTGGGTGGTCGCTACGAATTTAAAGACGACTGGGAAACGCCCGATACCCAGGTCATTACGATGGATTACCCCGGTCGCGTGTCGCTGATGTGGGAATCCCGAAGCTCGAACGGCCGCAAAATTGAAGGACTGGATCGCGGCATTATTTTCTACGGCGAAAACGGCAGTCTCGATACCGGTGGGGATAGCTACAAAGTTTATGATCTGGACGGCAAGCTGGTGAAGGACATAAAATCCGTCAGTGACGGCGAAGGCGATGTGCAGGGTCGGAACACGGCCAGCCCGAGTTTAGGCATGGACAATCTCCACGTCGCGGATTTTCTGGATGCAATCAAAAACAACCGCCGTCCGAATTGCGATGTCGAATTGGGGTATAAAAGCGTAGTGGCGATGCAATTGGGAAATATTGCCTGGCGCGTGGGTCGGGATTTGAAAATCGACCCCAAAAATGGCCACATCATCGGCGACAAAGACGCCCAAAAGCTCTGGAGCCGGGATTACGAAAAAGGCTGGGAGCCCAAAGTGTAAAATTGTATAGCCGTTAAATTGTGTCTAGCCCCCGGTTTCAACCGGGGGTTATAAACGCTAACTTAGTAGCTTCTAACAACCGTTTTAACGGTTTATAAACGGTTCGGTTGCCAGCGTTGCCGTCGTTTTTCCCGCCCCCGTTGAAACCGGGGGCGGCTGGCGTTGCAATCGACTATTCGGGAATCAGGGCGTATTGATCAATCGTGTTACCGGTTTTGCGGCTTTCCGCCGTGCGTTGCAATTCGAGCGACAAACCGTCGGGTTCGGCTAGAATATAGTATTCAATAATGCCGCCGGTATTGGTTGGTTTTGGTGTCAGATTACTCAGGATCAGGCGCTTGTTATCCGTCGAAACTGTCCAGATTCCCGTAACGAGCCGACCGTCGATGTCAATTAAACTCACCTTGTCAGCCTGGCTCAGATCGAGCCGGAAGCGGGTATAACCCGGTTTAATGTTCGTAGGCGCTCCCAGCGTAAACACCAGCAAATCCGCTTCCTTGACGGTATTGGCCTTCCAGACTTTTGCCAGCCGATCGGTGACGGGTGCCAGTGGTTTCACCCGGCAACTCGCCAGGCTCATTAGAAGGAAAATGAGCAAAAAATAGCGTTGTTTTTTCATGGCAAAAGAAACCGTTTGGTGAGCGAACGTCCGTCGGCGACGAGGGAAATCAGATATATACCGGCGGGTAGCCGATCGAGCGAATACGTCCAGACATCGGCGGGATGCACCTTGCGGGAATCGGTCAAAACGACCTGTCCCGTCATGGTAAGCAGCTGAATCGAGGTCTGCGTAGGCTGAAACCAGTTGGTGTTCACCTGCAAGGTTTTCTGGTTGACGGAAAAGAACGTGTGCGTCGCCCATTCATCCTCTACGGCAATGATAATTTCTTCGATCCGCACGTTGGCAACATTGGAGTACCCCGATTTTCCCGCCGTATTGACCGCCCGAATGCGGTAATAATAGGTTGTAAACTCCTGTAAGCCAACGTCCAGGTAATTGGTTTGGGCGGCTGGCTGCTGCGCAATCTCCGTAAATCCGGCGTTCGGATCGGTAGACCGTTCGACCACCACCGTAACCGCACTGTTCGACACCGCGGGCCAGGTTAGCTTCACCTGGTCGTAGTCGGCCAATTGTGCCACCAAAGTTCCGGGAATCGCCGGAGGAGCCAGGGGCGTTGTGGCGCAAACCGCGTCGGTGAAGCCCGAAACGCCGGCTGCATTTTTGGCCCGAACCCGGTAGCAGTACGCGGTATTGTCTGTCCGGTTTTTATCTTCGTAGGTTGTGGCGTTGGCGGGAACATCGGCAATTTTGGAAAACGAACCCGTCGCACTACTCCCCCGCTCGATCTCAAAACCGCTTTCGTTGTTCGATAAATCGGCCCAGGCCAGGTTAATCTGGGTCGGCGCAACGGCGGTGGCGGTCAGTCGGGTGGGCGCGGCTGGTGGCACGTTGGGTGTGGTGACACAGGCCGTGTTGGAATAATCGGACGCGCCAATCGCATTTTTGGCCCGAATCCGGTAACAATACGGTTCCGCGGGCGTCAGGCCCCGATCTTCGTAAGTTGTTCCGTTGGCCGCCACGTCCGCCAGTTTGTTAAACGTCCCGGTTTCACTCCTGCCGCGCTCAATCTCGAAGCCGGTTTCGTTGCCCGATAAATCGCCCCAACTGAGCGTGACACTGACCGCCGATGTCGCCGTAGCCGTTAGCCGGGCGGGCGCAACGGGTGCCACATCGGGCGTCGTGGCATCGGCTACGTTGGAAAAAACCGACTGACCTGCCGGATTGGTAGCCTGAATGCGGTAAAAATACTTCGTAATGGGTTTCAGACCGGTATTCTGAAACGCCGTTGCGTTCGCTGGTGCCTCGCCAACCTTCGTCCAATCGCTGGTTCCGTTGTCACTGCGCTCGATCACAAAACCGCTTTCATTGTCCGACAAGTCAGCCCAGACCAGGTTAATCTGCGTGGCCGATACTGCCGTGGCTGTCAGCCGGGCGGGCGCCGTTGGTGGTGTCAGCGGCTTGTCCTGCGTCGTGGCGTCGGCAGTAGTGGAATAGCCGGACTCGCCAACGGCATTGGTAGCCTTGATCCGGTAAAAATACTTTGTCGCTGCGTTCAGACCGGTATTTTGATACGTCGTGGCGTTGGCGGGGAGATCGGCAATTTTCTTCCAGGTGGCTCCGTCGGGACTTTGTTCCAACTGAAAACCGGTTTCATTATCCGACACGTCGGCCCACTGCAAATTAATCTGGCTAGGCGAAACCGACGTGGCCGTCAACCGGGCCGGGGCTGCGGGCGGACCGTCGGGCGTCGTCGCATCCGCCACGTTGGAATAGGTCGATGGACCGGCCGCGTTTTTAGCCAGAATCCGGTAATAGTATTTGGTACGCGGTTGCAGGTTCTGATCGCTAAACGATGTGGCATTGGCACTAACATCCGCGATTTTTTGGAAAGAGACGCCATCCGTTGAGCGTTCCAGTTCAAAACCGCTTTCGGTATCGGCGTTGTCGGTCCAGGTCAGGTTGATCTGCGAAAACGAAACCGCCGTTGCCGCCAGATTGCTCGCCGGACGCGGAACGGTAAGGGCGGGCGCGGGCGTCGTTACGCAGGCTTCGTTCCCAAAATCCGATTGCGGAGCACTGTAGCGTCGGACCCGGTAACAGTATTTCGTATTGGGTGTCCGGTTGGGGTCAGAAAAGGCCCCGGTTCCGTTCGCGTCGACCTGCGCATTGCCAAGCGTCTCGTAATTTCCGCCGGATGCATTGGCCCGTTGCACTTCGTAATAATCACCTGATTTTGAGTTGGGTGCCGTCCAGCTCAGATTAACCTGCGTGGGCGACACCGCCGTTGCCACCAGGTTCGTCGGCGCACCCGGCGGAGCCGCCTGGGTCGTGGCGTCAGCTACGTCGGAAAACAACGAAGTCCCGGCGGTATTGACGGCCCGAATGCGGTAATAATACTTTTTAGACGCGCTCAGGCCGGTATTCTCGTACTTGGTGGTGTTCGCTGGCAAATCGGCAATTTTAGACCAGCTAGTGCCATCGGGACTTTGTTCGAGCTGAAAACCGTTTTCATTATCCGACACATCGGCCCATTGCAGATTAATCTGGCTGGGCGACACCGCCGTAGCCGTCAGCCGCGCCGGGGCGTTGGGCTTCGTAGGGGGCAGAGCCTGCGTGGTGGCACAGACGATGCTGGAATACGGAGCGGGTTCGTATGTCACCAGCATGACCCGGTAGCAATACTCCGTTCCCGGCGTCAGGTTGTTGTCCGTATAGCCCACCGGCGTGGTGGCAATTCGTTCAAATCGACCCGACTGACCGATTCGCCGTTCGAGGTAATAAGCGGCTTCTTTACCAATGTCCGTCCAGGTCAATTCAATGGATGTCGTGTTTTTTGCGCTTGCTTTCAGGTCGTTTACCGTGGAGGTGGGCACGGGCAGGGTCGTTGCGTCGGCGGTATTGGAGTTGGTGGTTGGGCCGCCCCGCAAACTTGCCCGGATTCGGTAATAATACCGGGTGGTGGGCTTCAAACCGGTGCTTTGGTAGGATGTGGCGTTGGCGTCGGCATCGGCCAGTTTGGAAAACGACCGGTTATCGGTGCTGATCTCGATTTCAAAGCCCGATTCGCCGGTGCTGTTGTCTTTCCAGGTCAGATTGATCTGGCTGCTGGACTGGGCCGAAGCCGCCAGATTGGACGGAGCGTTGTTGGTCTGGGCCAAAACGGACGTGAAGGCCAGCCACCAACCCAAAACGGCAGCGATGTGTTGTTTTTTCATGAGTTTTTCAGTTAGCGCCACTCCACGCCGATGGGGTCGGTGGGGTCACTTTCGCGTTTGTCGGGTTGAACGGCTACCAGGGTGTAGAAATAGGCAATACCGGGGGTGGCTTCGCGGTCGATGTACTCGGTCTGGCGTCCCGGCAAGGTGCCAATTAGCCGGGGGCGGTCGGTTTTGTCGGTGTAGCGATATACCACAATTTTGTCCAGGTTCCGATCCAGCGGCTCATCCCACGCTATGCGAACGCCCTGATTGACAGCCAGTACTTTAATGCCGCGCAACGGAAGCACCGGCGACAACGGTCGAAAATACTCACTGGTGGCCGTGCTGAAGGCACTTTCTTTGGCATCGGTCCGGTACGCCTTGATCCGGTACGAATACCGCCGGCCCGGCTGCACGGTCGTATCGGCGTAGGCGTTGCGGGCGCGATCCTTCGGCGTCTGGCGATACAGCAACGTTTCTTTCTGGTTGGTTTCGACGCGATAAACCGCATACCCCGCGATGTAAGGATCGATTTCTTTCATATTATCCCACACCACCAGCACGCCTTTTTCCTGCCGCAAAACCACCGGATTGAACGGCGTCGCCACGCGGTCGGGCAGGCGCATGGACGTATGCACTTCGTTGCTTTTGGGGCCGACATGGTAGCTGGTATTCAAAGCCGCTACGGCCCAGCGGTAACTCACTCCGATGGGCAGGTTTTTGGTCGGAATGGCAAAATGAATCACCGAATCCCGTGTTTCGATCAGGCCCGAATAGGGTTGTAAAGGCGTGCCGGGGCCGGTCGAGTTGTAGAGGTAATAGCCGCGTGTGTCGAAATCAGCGCGTTGCCAGCTAAACCGCAGGGTATCATTGCCTTCACTCACCCGCAGAAACGAAGGCGAAACGACCGCCGGGCGATAGGCTTTCACCATGCCCGACACAATCACCGATGCCGCCATCTGGCCGTAGGTGCCGTTGGGCCGGAGCTGGTAGTAATAGCTTTCGACGGGTTCGACCCGGTTATCGAGAAAAACCGTGTCGGCAGGCTGGGCCGAGCCGATGCGGGCATAACCGTCGTCGTAGCGGGTGCTGCGCCAGATTTCCACCGATCGCAGGTCGTTGGTACTCGACAACTGCCACGAAAGCCGGATGGCGCCGTTTTTTTCGTCGCTGGTGGCTTTCAATGCCGCAATGACGGGCAGGGCTTCTCCATCGCGCAGGTTGGTAATCGTCAGCGTATCAGACGGTTGGCCTTCGTTGCCCAACAGGTCGATGGGAATGACGACATACTGATAAATCATTTTCCGGCGCGCGTCGCGGTCGACAAAAAAAGCGAACGTGCTGTCTTTCTTTCCTTTCGTAAATCCCCAATCCGCGCCGATTTCGGCAAAGTCGGTCTGGGCGTAGGTCGCCCGCATCACCCGCATGCCGCCCAGCGTTGGAACGGTTTTTTTGAGCAGATACGTAATGCGTACGGAACGTCCGTCGGCCTCGTGGTGCAGCGACCGGGCCGTGGTGGCCAGCCGCCCGCGCCGGGTTTGGGCATCCGGCACGGTTGCGGTTCGTGTGGTGCGAATGGGGGCGTCGGCGGGTAAATCGGCCAGCCGAATCCGGTAATCGTACCGACGCCCGGCAACGACCGCCGTGTCCAGATAGCCCACACCGAGGGCTTCCAGAATTTGCGGGTGCTGCCCGAACGCAAACAGCGAATCGGTGGTGGGAGCCGCCGAGAATTGCCGGAACAAGCGGGTAGCCAGCGTATCGGAAGGTAAATCGTAAAGCGGATTTTTGGGCGCAATCAGCATCAACCGCATTTTCAGGTCGCTGGCCGAGCGGGGGGCATCGTCGTTGGTATACACCCGCTCCCACTCGCGGGTGCCCGCTTCGAGCCGTTCCAGCGCAAAACGCGGGCCGTGCAAAAGCCGGTCAACCTGGACAAATACCCCATACCGCCCCGACTGAATCTGCGGGTACTGCGCCCGCGCTGACAGGCTGAACAGGGTCGATAGCAACAGAATGATAAGGCGCGTTTTCATTGATTGGTTGAAACAGATTGACATCCTTTCTTCTCTTCACACGAATTGAAATCACAGCTGAATTTGGGGGCAGACACGCTGGCACCTCCGCCGATGGTGTACGATAGATTGGGCATGTTCATTCCCAGACAAAAGCCAATGGTTTGATCGACGGAATAGGAATCGATGCCGAGATCGACGTTGAGTCGGGCGTTGAAATTTGCCGACATTTTCATGTCAGCCGCCATCGATACGGTGGAGCCATTCAGGTTCAGGGCAAACTGCGATGCCCCGTCGACGTCGATTGAGCCGGATGCCGACACGTTCAGTACCTGGCCGTAGGCGTAGTAATGAACGCCCGCACCCAGACCCGTTCCGAACGTAAAGCCACCGCCGGACTGGTAATTGGCGAAAGCGTAGCCGTCAACGTAGGCATTCAGGCCCATTTTGACCTCACCCACGCCGAAACTTTGCTGGTACGTAAAGTTGTCGATGACAGGAATCGGCAACTGGCCGTTCACGAAAACCCCTTTGAAACCCGTTCCAAAGGCGCAGGGTAGTGATTTTCGGTGGGTGTTGCTGAACAGAACAGATTCCGCATCCTTGAATTCCGGGCTGTCGTAGTAGCCCAGCATCAGGCCCGCCGTCATCGTCACGGGAATGATCAGCGGCACATTTTCAACCGTAGCCGATGCCACGAGGTAAAAGCCTTTGGGGTCGATCCGGACCTGCGCCACGCCTTTCTGAACCCGCATGGTGGGCGGCAGCGGCATATTGGGCGGTAACGTCACCGTGCCGGTAAAGCGGCTGTTGGGCATGTCGTACTCCAGGCTCATGCCCGGAAAACCGCCTTCGCCACCAATCCCGTCGGCTTTGATTTTTTGATTTTCGGCCCGGATCGACCCGTAATTGGTAAACGTCAACCGGTTCTCTTCTTTCTCGGGAATCATCGTGTAGCCCTGCGGAATCCCCGAAAAGGTGAGCAGATCCCACTG
This sequence comes from Larkinella knui, assembly GCF_003858645.1. Classification (GTDB taxonomy): domain Bacteria; phylum Bacteroidota; class Bacteroidia; order Cytophagales; family Spirosomataceae; genus Larkinella; species Larkinella knui. The sequence goes on from NZ_RQJP01000004.1 coordinate 65,692, forward strand.
GCCGCTTTTAACGGGCTGGTAGCACTGCACCGACCCGAAGGATTTCCCTCCTAACTCAATTTTCAGCGGTTTGTAATTGGCCTTGACGAAAGCCTGAACAGGCAGCGACTCCACTTTTTTGGAATCGTTGAGGTCGATGGTGACGTCGTGGGTGATGTAGGTAAATCCGCCGTCCTGGATTGAATGAACCAGCACGACTCCCCCATTTTTTACATTGTCGGTTTGGCCCAGTTTGAGCTTGCCCGGTTCTTCCACCATGCCCCGAATCGCCATGATCTTGTCGCCGAAATAGAAAGCGGTTTTCTGAGCGCCATCCGGCGCCACGTCCTGCCCGGCCACAAACCGCACCTGCCCTTTGGTATCGACGGTATAACCGCCCGGCACGATGGTTTTGAGCGTAACGGGGCCGGTTCCGCCCGGTTTGTAATACGTCAGCCGCACCGGAATATCTTTCGGCGCGTTCGGAATGGTGGTGGACATCCCGGCGTCGAAGGAGAAATAATCAGGACCGGTTTCGATGGTTTTGGGCCGGACGGTCATCACGCCCCCGTAGTAATTTACCAACTGGCTGCTGGCGCCGAACGAAAATACGTCCTCCCCGTTGTCGAGCAGCGAAATGGTTTCAAAAGTCAGGTCACTGCTCAATCCCGGCAGTTTGGAAGCCGCCGAAAGCACTCCCGCCTGTTTATTGCCGTCGGGCACCACCACCAGCGCCCAGTGGCCTTTCAGATCGCTGCCCGTGGCCTGGTCGTAACCGAAAAAGGCTTTTCCGCCGAGGTTAATCTGGGCAATGCCCGCCAGATCGAGGGTGTTGGTGGGCTTCGCATCGAGTTTGAAAAAGTCGGCGCGGAGGTTGAAAAGCGAAATCGGCATATCGACTTTACCGGTTTTTACCACGCCTTCCGTGGCATAAAAACCGCCCTGTTTGTAGTCGAGAACCCAGTTGCGAACCTCGACGCTCCATTTTCCGGCGAGGGTAAACGTGAGCGGAGTCTGGCCCGATTTGGCATCTACCGTGTTATTTTTCAACACCAGGTCGCCTACGTTCACCGTCAGGCTGCTGGGAATGGCGTCTTTGAGGTGACAGGTCAGCGTGGGACTCAGGTGAATTTCGTCGCCCATCAGGCGTGAACCTTCCAGGCTGCTGGTGGCTTTGAACGCCAGCAGTTCCAGCTCGATCGGTTTGCCGTCTTTGCTGCAAATACCGAAATCGGTCCGTTTTTTGGTGCCGGTGCCCGAGTCGAAAGCCACCACGATGGGGCGCGTTCCGGGTTGCCCGGCGGTTTTGGGGTCGTAAAGGAAAAACTGGCCTTTCTGATACTTGAGCAGGTTTTCCGAGAATTTAAACGAATTGTCGATGACCTGCGCCTGCGCCATAATCACCCCCGACGAGCCTTCGGATTTGACGATTTGAAAATTCCCACCCGAAAATACGTTATCGAAGGCGGTTAAGCGGATGTTATACAGCGGAACGTCGCCGGATTTGTAGAGCTTGCTGTAATACCCCAGATTATCCAGGATTCCCGTTTTCAGCGGAACGTTCACGGTCGTCGGTTCGCCTACTTTCGGGTCGCTGGCGCTGGGTTTGAAGATGACGTTTTCGAACCGAACCCGCAAATCAGGATCGAGAATGGCGAATGGCCCCAGATGCGGACTGCTCAGATCGACCTCGCCCGAAACCCGGACGGTGCCGTTGGGCAGGGCCGTCAGGGTTTCCACCTTGATCGGAAAGCCCCAGATGGTGGCAATCTTGAATTTATCGAAGGAGGTCAGCGTCAGTTTCAGCGACGCATTGGGGGCTTGCGGCACTGGATAGTTCTTCTCGGTAGCGCCCGCGTAGCTCTCGCCCGCAACGACCATGATTAGCGGCTTTCCGTCCGGGCCGGTCGACGCTGATTTGCTTCCTTCTTCGCGGTAGGTAGCCTGAATGGTAACGTCTTTCAGTTGTTTGCCAACCGCCAGCGTAAACGAACCGCCGGGTCCCGAAGTTGTGCTGTATGGCGTCTGGGTGTTGGAACCGCCCGCTACGAAAACTTCGGCACCGACTAGCGGTTTTTCTTTATTATCGGCGGTTTTAACCACCACAACCCCTTTGATGAGACTGGCGGGTTCGAGCAAAACCGGTTGTATTTTGGACGATTTCGATTCTACGTTCGTGACCGATTGCGTCTTGGTTACATAGCCGGGAGCCAGGATTTCGACAAACAGGTTTTCGACCGAGACGTTCTTGAATTGGGCATCCAGCAGACCATCTGCATCGCTCGGTCCGAAGACAAAGCCCGCTTCATTGCGTCCGAAAAGCCGTACCGTGCCGCCTTTTATCGGTTTTTTGGCGACATTGTCCAGCAAAAAGAAACTGATCCGGTGGTCGCGCTGGTAGATTTTTACTTCGCCCGCATCGACACTGAGCATTCCTTTGGGGTCGGAAGCGAGCGTGCTGGGCACCGGTTTGGGTAGTTGGCTCACCAGCCGGAATTCATTGAAATAACTGATGTTGACGGGATAAATCTTCAGCGAATCCGCTTTGCTGCTGGGCGCGTAGGCCGCAAAACGCTGAATGTTTTTGTTGACGTTCGACGGAAACGTCTTGAAATAATAGCCGTCATCAATCTGCACGTAAGCTTCCAGCGACGGTTTCGGCTGAACGCCGGGGTTGGCTTCAAACGCGTCCTGATCGACCGTCGAGCCGATGTACCGCGTATTGGGCTGCATCAGAATCCGGTCGATGTACACGTTCTGACCGAGCATCAAATCGCCGAGGTTGATTTTTAATTCCTTTCCCGCCGGCATTTTTACCGTGTCTTTCTTCGCCGGATCATAATACACGTAGCTGTCGAAAATATAACCTTCCTTTTCAATCGTCAGCACGGCATTCTTGCCGGTTGGCAGGTCGGTAAACGAGGCATACCCCGATGGGTCGGACCAGTGACCGGCGATGATTTGTTTGCCGTAGTTGAGGGAAACCTCCGCGGCCCAGATGCCTTTGGTTGGGTTCGTTTTATCCACCACCCGCACATTTACGCTCGGATTTCCGGGTTTGAGGTAGCGCATGATCGGCGCAATGAAACTGTACTTGTATCCGTCGGTGAAGGGCGAATTACCGGTGTATTTCATCAGGGCCCCGGAATTGTTGACGGGACTATCGGCAACCCGCATGGTGGTCCAGGCGCAGTCGATGGCTACGGAACCGATCGTTCCGACGTCTGTTTTATACGTCACCTGCCCTTTGGCAATGGCCTCTTTCAACTGCGCGGCTGACGCGTTTGAATAAGGATGTTCCATGCAATCCGGGTAATATTTTTCCGAAATGAGAATACTTTTCAGACTGGCCATCTCGTAGTTATTCTGACCGGTTTTTCCCGATTGGGTCGCAATCAGGTACGTATCGGCTTCGTCTTTCGCCACCACCAGCCGCGTAAATTTCACGATGCCTTCGGCGTTGGTTTTCGCGGAAGAAACCACCGCATACGTTACGCCATTGAGGGTCATCTTCTCGTTCAAACCCTGGCCTTCGTCTTTGGGTGGTGCCTGGCCGGGCGTCACCGGCAGCGGTCGGCGGAGCACATGAACCGCAATGCCCGACAACGCCTGCTGAATGCCGCTGACCTGCTTTTCGGCTCCGCCCAGACCCGTCGTGTCCGACCGAACCTCGACGGTCAGGCCGTAGCTGCGGACTTTGGACAGCAGCGTGCCGAGATCGTACTGGCCCTGCGGCTGAATGCGCTCCTCCGCCGTGTCGCCAAACTGGCTCGAAGGATGCGTGTAATACGCGTTATCGACCAGCACCTGTAAGGTTCGGACGTAGACATTCTGGTCCGTTCCAAAATCAGCATTGCTCTCGGTAACGGCGTCAAGCGTGCCCAGTTCGAGCGGTTTGGTGAGTTTGACACTGAACGAGAAGTTGCCGTCTTGATCGGTTTCGTCCGTCGCCAGCGTCTGATTCAGGGTTTTATGAAACTCGGTAAATCCGGAAGGAACCTGATTGTAATACAGCGATTTTCCGTTGCTCCTGCGGTAAACGACCTGAAGCCGTACCGTCGTTTTTCCCAGGGGCCGCACATCGGCGCCGTCTTTACCAGGATCGGCAAACTGGTACGTCAATTTCCCTTTGAACGTCACCGTGGGCGCTTCGGTGGTCTGGATGTTGAACGTATAATTTTCGGTGCGGGCCAGCACGGGCGACAGCGCTTCTTTGGGGGCGTTGATCCAGAACGTTTCGGCATCGTCGGGTTTTTGGCCGCAGTCGGGGCAATACACCGCGTATTTATCGAGCGGATTGAAAGCGTACAGCATCTGGTCGATGCTGGCTTTGAACGCATTGCCGTCGGCCTGAAGCGTGGTGATGCCGATGAACGTATACCCGGCCTGTTCAACCTCTTTCTGCAACGCGTCGGTCTGCAACTGGGCCGCAATACCCTCCTTCTTCTTGTCGACATCGGTCTTCACCGGCTCTGAATTAGCCGCTTTTTTCGGGGTATTGATACTGGTGTTAACCGCTGAAATCCCAGTGCCAAGGTTTAGGGTGGTCTGCCCGCCGGACATCGTGTTGTTCTGGGCCGGATTCTGCGCATGCGTAGAACGGTCTATCTGGCCTTCCAGGGGCAGCAGATAGTCGTCGACCTGCTGGTTGGGTTTGCGATACAGCACCAGTCGTTTGCCGCTGAGGGACACATTGGGCGCACCGGGCCAGTCTTTGTAAGCCTGCCGGGCCGTAATGCGCAGTCGATAGCCTTTGGCGGGCATCAGAATGGTTCCGGCATCCAGCGTCCCAACCTGTTCGTGCGAGATGGTGAACGTCTGCTCCGACGGCAGCAAATACATGTTACCGGAAACCACCCGGTACCGCACCTGATAACTGTTGGGCTTGGCCACCGTATCCGTCGGCGTAATTTGCCAGCGGGCCACGGCCACCGTAAACTCGCCGAGGGCGTTGGTTTTGGTATAGCCCATGTTGTTTTCGTAGCCACTTTTTTCGATCCGCTTCAGCACCAGCCAGGTATTGGGCATGAGGTGGCCGCCCCCGTTTTCGCCGGGGTAGCGAAACACTAGCACACCTTTCACATACACCGAGTCAGACTGACTTCCCGAGTTTTTGGTAACCAGTGAAAAACTGCGGGGTTCGGCGGCAATCGGGTGGCTCGACAGGCCGAAGGTTTTGCGTTGCAAAGCCGTCAGACCCACCAGTTCAACTTCGGCGCGGTACGGTTTTCCCGGCAGAAGCGTAGGGGGCAAATCGACTTTTTCAGCACTCAAATACGGCGTTTTTACCTGCCGGTCGAGCACGATCTGGGCGGGTTTGTTCGGTTGAGCCAGTGTTTTAATGAGAACCCGGTAACTGAGATTGGTTTTGGTCAGGTCATAACTCCTGGGCTGCGCTTTTGCCACAATTTTTGAGTCGAAAGGCGATGCTCGGTTTTCGGACAACATCGTTGCCAATGAGCCCGCCATCTCCCAGCTCAGGTAGAGCGGATTGCCGTATCCCAACGGCACCTCCGGCAGCTTTTTGCCTTTGCCTTCGCCCGGTTTTAGAAACGTCAGGTAATGCGGTGGAAAATCGCCAATGGGGTCGCGCAGCATCGGGCCATACCGAAACGCGCAGACCGGACTTTTGCCGTTGTTGAGCAGATTTAGCCGACCGGTTTTGTCCACGGCCTGTACCCGCCAGGCGTAGCGTTTGCCCGGTTTCAGTGGCAGATACTGCGGTCCGTACAGAAACGTACTCGCCAGCAGGTTTTTGATTTCGATGCCCGAAGGCGGCAGTGCAACGGCGTCGATAAACACGTTCGGGTCCACGTTTTCAAGCGGCAATTCCACCACCCGCAGCGTGTAGCTGACCTGAGTGGGCGAAATCCCGGCGGGTGGTGTCCACGTAAAAACCGTGGCCTGGGGCGTTGCGGGCAGTGTTTCCCCATCGCAGAGGGGCGCAATCAGGATGGGCGGCTCGATGGCCCGAACCGGAAATGGGGGCGAACACCCCAGCGGTTCGCCGGCCGACAACTGGCGGCTGGTTGCGTTGTCGAACACCTGCAGACAAAGTTGATACTGGCCGTCGGGCAGCGGTTTTCCCTGATACAACAGGTTCTTATCCAGGCCCTCCACGCTAATCTGGTTGAGGTCGAACAAGCCCTCGAGATCAGGGCGGGTGAGCAGTTTGTTTTCCAGCGGTCCCAGTCGCAGGGGCACCACGGGCCGGAAATTCGGCAGGGTGCGAATGTCCACGCCGTTGTCGCCCGTCACGCTGGCCTGCAACCGGATGTTGACGGGGGTGGCCGTGGTATTGCGCACAAAAATCTGGACCCGGTTTACCGACGTGGCATAGTCCTGAATGTAGGCGCTGTAGGGCGGCAGCACGTTGACCGTCACCTGAACTTGTTGCGCTCTTGCGGTTTCAGGGCTGAATAGGGCGAGACAAAGCAGCCCGAAGATCCCGTATCCGGTGAATAGTTTAGAAAGTGATGCCATAACCTAAAGTGCCCCGAAGTTCGTTGTAGCGTTGTTCGGCAACGCCGGTATTTGAGTTGAGATATGCCATCTGAAACGTAAGATTCTGGCGTTTGCCAAGTTGGTAGCCCGCGTTGGCCGACGCATTGATGATTTGCCCCTGCATCGTTTCCCGGGCCGCTCCCGTCTGCTGATTGATCAGGTAACTGCCGTTGAGCGAGGTGCTGAGTTTGTTGGTCAAAAACGACTTGGTCAGCCCCAGCGTCGGGCCGTAGAAACTCGTTTTCATGCCCTGCGCCAGATTCGCCTGCGTGTAAGACGCGAGGAGATTGGCCCCAAAACCGCTGGTGATGCGCTGGTAGAAATACCCCAGATTCAGGTTTGTGTTGGTATTGTTGGTAAACACCGCCGTGTTCGGATTGAGATCACTCAGTTGCTGGCGGGTTGCCGTCAGGGTGAACAGGTTCAAAACGCGGTCATTCTGAATGGTATAGCGGGTATTGACGGTCGCCGAAAAATTATTCTGGGCCAGCCGGACGGTGTCGATGATGGGCCGGATTCCCGCCTGCTGGCTGATGCCGTAGTTAGACAATTGCAGGTCGATGCCGAAAGCCGTCGCCGGATTGTACGAAGCCACCAGTGAGCCAATTTTTCGACCGGTCCGGGCGTTTTTCGTACGGGCTAGATTGTCGAACTGCACACCGTAGCTGCCGGAGAGCCGAAGCTTCCCCTTCATCAGCGACAGGTTGGGGGCAATGGCGTAGCTCTCGATATCACTCTGAAAATAGTAGGCTCCCATCGTCTGGAAATTCGGGTCGATGCGCTTGTACTGAAGTTTAATTCCCGCGTTTTTCGTCCGGTAGCCGATGGCGGCCTGGGTTGCCTGGGTGACCTGGGTCGACAGCCGGGCCGTCAGGAGTTTACCAAAAAGACGGGTCAACGGCGAATTGCCCTCGGCCGAAACCGGGCTGCTCCGAACATCGCGGGTGTAGGCACTCACGGCACCATCCAGTTCAACCGTAATGTGCTTGATAATCAGCAGACGCGTGGTGACGCCAACCACCAGATTTTCGGCGGGTTTAATGATTTGGGAAGCGGTTTCGGGCACGGCGCCAATGGATGCTGTGTCGTCTTTCGCCCGCAGCATCACCAGATCGACGTAATTACCCGGTTTTCCGTACCCAACTTTCACGGCGTAGCCGGTGCGTTGGTAAGCCGGAATAATATCGGGTTCGGCCAGACTGGTGGAAATGGCTTTGTTAAATCGCCCATAAACCGCTCCCAGCCGCAGCTTGCCGGGATTTACTTCAACCCCTCCGCCCAGAAACGTGTGGCCCGCCAGCGTGAAGGGTGAAAACGAAACATTGCGATACCCGGCGTGAACCGTCGCCCATTTGTAGGTGGGCGATACGCCAAACTGGTTGAAAGGCTGGCGGAAACTGCTGCCCTGATTGCCCAAAACCGCCGAAAAAGGCAGCAAAATACCGCCCGGTAGTGCAACGGTTACCGAACCACTCAGGCCAAATGGAGAAGGCTGGTTGCGGGCGGCAATCCCATTGGCGGTATAAAAGCCGGCGTAAGCGTTGAGGCCGCCCGACACTTTTACCGGGGAGGATTTGGCCGCTGGTAAATCGGTCTGAGCCCAGGCGGGACCACTTAGCCAAAAACCGCAAAGAAGAAGTATAGCTGGACGCATGCGCTGACACCGGTTTGAAAGTAACTTCAACGGTATCAAAGCTACCGATACGCCCCGTGCGCGTCAATCGGATAAATGTATGATAGGGAAACTACGGTAAAGAAACTGTGAAGATAGGTTGCTTATAATCAATTAGTTGATTGAGAGCGGAGAGTGGGACCGGTGATCGATAACGCGTAGTAGTACGCGCGGCTGAGAAACCGGATGCTGAAATTCAGTTGCGAAACAAACCGGTTTTCAAGGCTTTGGCAACGGCTTCCGATTTGGAGTTGACGTGGAGTTTCTCGTAAATATTGACAATGTGCGTCCGCACGGTTCCCATGCTGATGCCGCAGTGGAAAGCAATGAGCTTGTAACTATCGCCTTCCACCAGCCGGTACAGTACTTCATTTTCTTTGTCTGTCAATTGGTATGTAACCGGGGGCGATTTGGGCTGCGGCCGGAACGCTTCGAGAACTTTCAACGCGATGGACGGCGTCATGGCCGCTCCGCCATTCATGACTTCGCGGATGGCATCGATGATTTTATCGGCGGGCGTTTTCTTGAGCAGATACCCGACGGCTCCCGCCGAAATAGCCGCGAAGATGCGCTCCACGTCTTCAAAAACCGTCAGCATCAGGATTTTAGGCAGGGCTAATCCGCTTGCGGTACGTTGTTCGCGAAGGAGTTGAACGGCTTCAATACCAGTACGGCCCGGCATGTCGATGTCCATCAGAATGACGTCGGGCGAATCTCGCTGAACGGCCTGTACGACATCGAGCGCGTTGGCATACAATCCGGTCGAAATCAGATCGTCGGTGGCGTCGAAAATCATCGCGAGGGTTTCGCGCAGGGAGTTATTGTCATCGAAAATGGAAACGCGAATCATGGTCAATGGAACAGTGGGCCGTTAGCAGGTTAACAAATGTAGAGTCGGTATGAAAACCGCACAATCGGATAATTATCCGATGGGGACCGATACGTGCAACTTTGTTCCGGAACCGCTCCCCGATTGCACATTGAGCGTACCCGCCATCGCCCGTGCGCGTTGCTGCATACTGGCTTGTCCCGTTCGTTCCGAAAGCTGGCTGGTGTCAAAACCGCGTCCGTTGTCTTCGATCACGACGTTAAGCTGGTCTTTCTGGTGTTCAAACCGCATGGTGGCCTGCGTCGCTTCCGAGTACTTCACCAGATTATTAATGGCTTCTTTTCCAATCAGATAGAGGTTTCGGCGCACCTCCATCGGGATGGGCAGCGTATCCAGCGTTGGGTCGGCCACCAGCGAAAACTGAATGTTTTTCGACTCCATCAGGGGTTGGGCATATTCCTGGAGCCGCAAGGCGATTCGGTGCAGCGTATCGTTGCTGGGGTTGATGGTCCAGATAATTTCGTCCATCGCTTCCAGAATCTGGCGGGCATCGGTATTGATTTTCTGAACGGCCCGCTCCACCGATTCCGGGCGGTTTTGGGCAATGATGCCGTTTACCATCCCACTCAAGAGCGAAATGCTGCTCAGCGTGCTGCCCACTTCGTCGTGGAGGTCGTGCGCAATCTGCTTGCGGAGTTGCTGGGCTTCCTCCAGCCGCCGGAGCCGCGCCCGGTTGAGAAGCCAGGCCGTTATCATTGCGCCCAACAGCAAAAGCAGGGTGCCGGTTATGAGCAAAGCCGTGGTTTGCAAGCGTTTATTGGTCAGTTCTTCTTCGCGAATTTTGGCCTGCTGATTGAGCAGTTTGATCTGCTGTTCCTTCTTTTCGGTTTTATACTGCGTGATCAATTCCTCCACCTGCCGATTGGTTGCCAGCGTCACCGACGAATCTTTCAGGGCGGCCAACTGCACCTGTTTGTCGTAGGCGAGTTTGTACTCCTTCATGTCGTTGTAAAGCTCCGCCAATCCAGCCGTATAATCGGTAATTTTTTGTTTATTTCCCACTTCATTGGCTAGCGTCAGGGCCTTTCTCATATACTCTTCGGCCGGGCCAAACTGCTTGAGATCCTGATAAATCTGGCCCAGATTAAAAAACGCCGTGCCTAAACCGCCTTTATTTTGCAGCTTCTGCTCAATCGCCAGCGAGCGTTTTACGTAAGGAAGCCCCTCTAACGGGCGATTTGTCAGACGGTAAACCAGTCCCAGATTAACCAGAATATCAGCTTGTAATAATTCAAAGTTAACTTCCTCTGCGTGTTTCAACGCCCGGCGATAGTACGAGATTGATTGGTTGTATTGCTCCAGGAGATCATGCGTGACTCCCAGATTATTTTCAACGATTGCCATCCCCTGAATTTCTTTTCCAGCCTGGCGAATCGCCAGTGCCTGCTGGTAATAGGGCAATGCTTCGCGGGGTTTGCCCAGGTTTCGATAGGCATTTCCAAGCCCTTCGTAAGTTGCTGAAATGCGGGGCCGGAGGTTCTTTTCTTCCTGAAGGCGCAGGGAACGAAGCTGGATTTCTACCACTTTGTCGTACTGCCCCAGCTTGTTATAAGCGGCCGCTACATTGGAGAACGCTCCGCAGGTAAACCGCAACGAAAGAGAATAGGCTTCCGCCACTGATAATGCCTTCTGGAAATACGCCAAAGCCTGCTGCGGCCGATCGGTCAGGAAATAGATGGATGCTATATTTGTGTAGGCTTTGCCTAATCCCAGACCATAGTGAAGGTCAAGTGCCAGTTTTTCGGATACGCGCAGAACGGAATCGGCGCGCTTGTAATTCGGGGTTCCCGTCGAGTGGAGTTCCCGGCCCATTACGTTGAGTGCGATGACGCGGTTTGTATCCAGCGCGGTATGATTTTTCAGATAAACCATCACCGAGTCGAGGGTCTGCGGAACCTGCGCTTCTCCTGAGCGAGTACAAAACCAAAAACAAACAAGCAGATAAACCGTCCTCATTGCTTTGTAGAGTTACCAGCTAATTACTAATTAATTTGTTATCAATCAATAAGCGAGTTACTATGCGGTCATATCCTGATCAAATCCATCTAAAAGGAATAATAGAAAGGTGATTTCTTTGTTTGAATGTACATCTAACAGTGTTAAGCGGCCTGATTGGTATGCGTAGACCTACAATTCAGTAGAATTCAACGCTAAAAATTCCAATTACAAACGGGAAGGATTCTGAAGGAATAAAAAACGCAGTCAAAACCCAAAATCTAACGGTGTTAACTGACAATGAGATAGTTACCGTTTAATTAAATTAGTATACTTGGAGATTATTTCGATTCGATGAAACTATCTTTTATTGGTGCCGGTAATCTGGCCTGGCATTTGGCAATGGCATTTGAAAATGCCGGGCACTTCATTTGTGAAGTCTACAGCCGCGATGAAAAAAACGCCCGGCAGCTTATTTCGATGTTGTATGATGCCCGGTTGACCCCCGATCTGAATTTTGCCGAAAGTGAGTCGGAACTGTTCATTCTGGCCATTCCCGACGATGCCATTGAAGAGGTAACGGTGCAGTTGGTGTTGCCCGAAAATGCTCTGGTGGTTCATACGTCCGGCAGCAAATCATTGGAAATTCTTCGTCGATTACTGGATATTTACAGCGACGTTCCGGTTCGGACAGGCGTTTTCTACCCGCTACAAACCTTCAGCAAGGGCACCAACCCGCTCCGGTTTGAGACCATTCCGCTTTGCATCGAAGCCAGCGACAAGGAGTCGGAAAATCAACTGATTGCACTGGGCCAGGAACTCAGCCAGATTGTGTATCTGGTTAATTCGCACGAGCGAAAGGTGCTGCACGTTGCCGCGGTGTTTGCCTGCAATTTCACGAATTACCTCCTCGGCATTGCCAAAGACTTGACCGATTCGGAAAATCTGGAGTTCGATCTACTGAAACCGCTGATTGAAGAAACCGTTCAGAAGGCGCTCGACGCCCGGCATCCGGCGCTGGTGCAAACTGGCCCGGCCCGACGTAATGATGTGACAACGCTGAGCCTTCATCTGGCCTATTTGTCGGACAAGCCGGAGGTGCTTCAACTTTACCGGATGCTGTCGGATGGAATCCAAAACCGGCGGTAAAACCGACTCAGATCAGTCGGCGACCTAAACGCGTTTCAGTGCGGGTTTTGTCCGCAATGGCGGAGCACTGTTCCAGTGCCTGCCAGGTTTCGTAGAACCCTTTGATCAGGTGGTAACACCCTTTTTCGGGCGTCGCTTTCACCGTCGAAACGGGTTGCCCTTTCCGGTCGAGAACGCCGAACCATTCTTTGTTGACCTTGTCCGGGAAATGTTGCCAGGCGTATTCGTGTACTTTCCGAAACCACTTCAGGCAATCATTTTGCCGGGTGTGTACGTATCCTCTCGAAAACACCGACAAGGCTTCCGAATGAACCCACCATAATTTCCGGTCCCATTCGCTATAAACGCTGGGACGCTCTTTCAAATCGGCATACTGGAAAAAACCGCCCACCGGTTCATCCCAGCAAATATCCGCCAAATGAAGCGCCATCTGAACGGCTTGCTGGGCCAGTCGCCGGTTGCCGGTCAGCTCCGCAGCATCCAGCAGGTAACTGGCGGTTTCAAAACCGTAGCCGCCGTGCAACCGCCGTCCGCGTACGCTGTCACAGAACGAGCCGCCGGGCAAAACGTGTTCCCGCAAAACCGTAATGCGTTTGTCGAAAAACTCGTTCTGGATTTCGCTCAAAACCGCTTCGTACGCCTGTTTATACAAATCGGCATTCAGCAACGAGCGGGTTTCCAGCAACGCTTTCAGCAGGAGCATCGGTTCGCCAAGATGCTTCAGTTCTCGGAAACCGCCCAACTGAATTTCCCATTGCTCCCGCTGCTCCAGTCGGCGGGTGATCACCGCCAGCATGGTTTTCCGGGCAACATCCGCAAATTTCGGTTCGTTCGTAGCTGTATACAACTGCGCAAAAGCCATGGCGGCCGAGCAATCGGATTCAATCGAATGGGCCGGCGCCACGGCCCTCCCCCGCCGATCGACAACACCCAGCCAGCGGTTTTCGTGTTGACCGTGGTTGAGCAGAAAATCCGCACCGTATCGGGCCAGATCGAGCCACACCGGAATGGCGTCGACCTGGTTGTACAGAAATGAAAAAGCCCAGATTTGTTGGGCCTGAAGCTTGATGACTTTATCGGTATCGAAGGCGTCGCCCTGGTCCGTCAGGGCATTAAAATAGCCACCGCAGAGGGTGTCGCGGCTGTGTTTGGTCCAGAAAGGGATAATCGTGCGAAAAAGGCTTTCCTGATACTGAGCAGCCAGTTTACTAAAATCCATTCAACTTATCTGCATTCATTGGCATTCCCGAAACTATAAGAAAATCGGAGTAAATGGAAATTAAACCGATTGAACGCGTATTTTCGTCTTTTTGATGGGAACACGGATTTTGCGGATTGAACGGATTCACACCGATAAAATAAAATCCGTTTTGATCTGTTTAATCCGCAAAATCCGTGTTCTCATCCATCGCTTTTTAATCACATGGCTACTTTACAGGAACGATTTAAACGGATAACCACCTTTATTTTCGACGTCGACGGCGTGATGACGGATGGCAGCGTCAATGCGCTTGAGTCGGGCGAACAATTCCGGACGTTCAACATCCGCGACGGCTACGCCATCGAGCGGGCCGTCCATTCCGGCTACCGGGTAGCTGTGCTTTCTGCCGGAAGCCAGGTGGGTGTTCGGAAGCGGCTGGAATTCCTGAAAATCAAGGATATTTTCATGGGTGGCCCGACGGAGCAGAAAATCTACGCGTACCTGGGCTACCTGAATCGTGATCAAATCAACGAAGCGGAAGTGCTGTATATGGGCGACGATATTCCGGATTTTCAGGTGCTTTCCCGCCCGAATCTGCTCAGTACCTGCCCGGCTGATGCTGCGGATGAAATCAAAGCGGTTTGTGACTACGTGTCGCCCGTTCCGGGTGGCCGTGGGGCGGTTCGCGATGTGATCGAGCAGGTGATGAAAGCGCAGGGCAAGTGGCTGTCGTGGCTGACGGATGTGGAACCGTTTAAACTGCACAACGAACGGTGATAGGATCTTACCAATTACCCACTAATTCATTAAACTCTTCCAGCAAAAACAGGGTCCGTTTGCCCGGTATTCCGTCGGCAATGGTCAGTTCGCCAACCTGGACGATCGGCAGCACTTTTTTGGTCGAACTGGTCGTGAAAGCTTCGTCGGCGTCGTAGAGATCGGAGAGTAAAACCGGTCGTTCTTCCACCTGAAAATCGTTCTGCGCCAGGTTCATGACGGTTCGCCGGGTGATGCCGTGCAAAATATGCCGGTTGGGGGTAATGAGTCGGTCGCCTTTGAAAATAAAGAAGTTACTGCGGCTCAACTCACTGATTTCGCCGTTTTTGTGGTATAACACGTCCGATGCCCGCGCCGAGCGGATGGCCTGAGCGAGCAGAATAACGCGTTTGTAGTCCGTACTTTTCACTTCGGCCATCTCCCGAACGTAGTCATCCAGAATCACCTTGATGCCTTCTTCAAACTGACTGAGCGGTGTGGGATGAATCTCTTCGGTGATCATCACCAGGTTGGGATTGACCACGCTGATGCTGTCGGGGCTGTAGCCGCCCGTCATCACAAAGCGTATAGCAACATCCGGCAGAATGCTTTTATCGATCAACTCCATCACAACCCGATAGGCTTCCTCTTTCTGAATGGGCAGAGGGAGATGCATCTTGGCCGCCGAGTTGGCAAACCGCTCCCAATACCAGTCCCACTGAAACGGACGGCCGTTGTAGGTCCGGAAATAATCGAATAGCCCGAAGCCGCGCAGCAGTCCGAGGTCGGTGATGCCGAACGAAATCTGCTCGACGGGGAGAATGGAGCCGTTGAAGTAGCCGTAGTAGGCCATAATAAATAGCAAGTTTTGATGAGAACGCGGATTGAACGGATGTAACGAATCAAAACAGATATTATCCTTGAAAATCCGTTACGTCCGTTCAATCCGCGTTCCCATCAAAATTCTCAAACCAATTTTTTATACTTGATCCGTTTCGGTGTGGCATCTCCGCCCAGCCGTTTTTTGCGGTTTTCTTCGTATTCGGAGAAATTACCTTCAAACCAATACACCTGCGAATCGCCTTCGAACGCCAGGATGTGCGTGGCCACACGGTCGAGGAACCAGCGGTCGTGGGAAATGACGACGGCGCAACCGGCGAAGTTTTCCAGCCCTTCTTCCAATGCGCGCAGCGTGTTGATGTCCAGGTCGTTGGTCGGCTCATCGAGCAGCAGCAGATTGGCCCCTTCTTTCAGCATCATGGCCAGATGAACGCGGTTGCGCTCCCCGCCCGACAGGTTGGCAATTTTCTTCTCCTGATCGGAACCGGTGAAGTTAAACCGGCTGACGTAGGCGCGGGCGTTCACCTGTTTGCCGCCCAGAATAATCCATTCGTTACCACCGGCGATGGTTTGAAAAACCGTCTTATCGCTTTCCAGTCCGTCGTGTTCCTGATCGACATACGCCCACTTGACGGTTTCGCCGACTTCAAACGTACCGTTTTGGGGTTGTTCTTTGCCGGTAATGAGCTTGAACAAAGTCGTTTTACCGGCTCCGTTCGGACCGATAATCCCGACAATACCGCCCTGTGGTAACTGAAAATCCAGGTGTTCGAACAGCAGCCGGTCGCCAAATGCTTTGGCAACGTCGTGGGCTTCAATCACTTTGGAACCCAGCCGCGGCCCGGCCGGAATGAAT
The DNA here is from genome assembly GCF_003858645.1 of Larkinella knui. Classification (GTDB taxonomy): domain Bacteria; phylum Bacteroidota; class Bacteroidia; order Cytophagales; family Spirosomataceae; genus Larkinella; species Larkinella knui. The sequence continues at coordinate 81,473 of NZ_RQJP01000004.1, forward strand.
ATCTCCAGCTTGTCTTCTTTCTGGCGGTTGTCTTCGCTCAGCAGCTTTTCGTAGGCACCCAACCGGGCTTTCGACTTGGCCTGCCGGGCTTTGGGAGCCATCCGGACCCATTCCAGCTCGCGCTGCAAGGTCTTCTGGCGCTTCGATTCCTGCTTTTCCTCTTTGGCCAGCCGGGTTTGCTTCTGATCGAGCCACGACGAGTAATTTCCTTTCCAGGGAATGCCTTCGCCCCGATCCAGTTCCAGAATCCAGCCGGCGACATTGTCCAGAAAATACCGGTCGTGCGTGACGGCAATGACGGTGCCGGCATACTGGCGCAAATGCTCTTCCAGCCACAACACCGACTCGGCATCCAGGTGGTTGGTTGGTTCGTCCAACAGCAGGACATCGGGTTGTTGGAGTAGCAGGCGGCAGAGTGCCACCCGGCGTTTTTCTCCGCCCGACAAATTCGCCACTTTCGCATCCGAAGGCGGACAGCGAAGGGCGTCCATGGCTTTTTCAAGCCGGTTATCCAGTTCCCAGGCGTTCAGGTGATCGAGCTTTTCCTGAACCTCTCCCTGTCTGGCAATTAGTTTATCGAAGTCGGCGTCTGGGTCGCCAAAGGCTTCATTGATCTGATCAAATTCTTTCAGCAGATCCACCGTTTCCTGCACGCCTTCCTCCACCACTTCCTTCACGGTTTTGGTTGGATCGAGTTGCGGTTCCTGTTCCAGCATGCCCACTGAATAGCCCGGCGAAAACACAACGTCGCCCTGAAAGTTCTTATCAATACCGGCAATAATCCGCAGAAGCGTCGATTTTCCGGAGCCGTTCAAGCCTAAAACGCCGATTTTTGCACCGTAAAAAAAGGAAAGGTAGATATTCTTTAGGATTTGTCGGTTTGGCGGAATAATTTTACTGACACCCGCCATGGAAAATATAATCGTTTCCTGACTCATTGTTTGGTTACTTTTGTATGTGGCAAATATCAACATTTTAACCCATAGCTTAGCCTTAAAGAGTAAAATAATGGAACAAGCTCAATTGGTAGACGAATACGGTTACGTCAAAGACGGAAAGGTATTCTTATCGAGCTACCTCAGCTATCCGGACCGACAAATCGGTGAAGTGAAACGCACAGAACAGGAAGCGCTCGATTATTTCAAGAATCGGTTTACAATTGCCGAAAACAAGGTAAACCAGTTAGAGCAGGAGGTTCAGGAGGCCCAAAATAAAGGGTCGTATCTGACTAAACTCGTTCAGCTGCGGAAAAAACTACTGAGCTTCGATGCGATCGGCAACTTCATTCCGTTGCTGAACCGGCTCGACGAACAGGAAGAGATTCTGGTGGAACTGATTCGGACCAACCAGCTTAAAAATCTCGAAATCAAGCACGCTCTGCTGGCTGAAGCCGAGCAGGTGGCCGACAGTACGGAATGGCGTGAAACGGCCGACAAGCTGCAGGAAATCAAACTAAAGTGGATTAAAACCGGTCCGGTCGACAAGGAACTGGACGAAACCATCGAAACGCGTTTCAGCGAAACCCTGGATGCGTTTTTCCAGCGTCGGCGCGAATTCTTCAATGAACAGAACAAGGTGATTCAGGAGCGCATGGACCGCTATGATAACCTGATCTGGCAGGCCGAACGGGCGGTGCGGAGCATTTACGAAGCCGACCGCAGCCGGCCTTTCAAACGGGATGGTCTGGAAGGTGAAGCGCTCGAACGGGCGAATATCGCCGAAGAGCGCTACATGAAAGTGCTGACGGAAGCTTATCACCTCGTTCGGAATCTGAATAACGACTGGAAAGAAGTGGGTGAAGTTCCGATCAAGAAGTCGGGAAAAATCCTCAAAAAATACCGCCGGGCGACCAAAACCATATTCGACCGCTACAACCTGGCACGCGGCATTCAGCCGAAAGTTCGGATTGATCCGCGGGTGGAGCAGCAGATGAAAATGGCAGACGAAGCCGAAAAACTGGCGAAACAATCGAATATTCCGGCAGCAGCCGATCGCGCCAAGGAACTGCTGAACCAGTGGAAGGAAATCAAGATTCCGTTCAAACTGGTCGATAAGGCGGTTTCCGAACGGTTCCGGTCGTCGTGCGATAAGATTTTCGAGTTGAATTACCTGGAACGCGTCATCAGCCGCAAATACCCGGCCTTCGAACTCAAAAGCCGCTCGGAGCAGCTACGGACCAAAGTTCGGGAGCTGGAATACCTCGTTCGTCGCGAAAAAAGCGATCTGGCCATGTCAATGAGCAGCATGGACACCATGGGCCGCCCCGGCAACGAGGATGTGGACAAGATGATGATGAGCAAAATGAACACGCAAAAGCGAAAAATTGCTATGAAAGAACAAATACTGAGTGAGTTCAATAAAGAGTTGAATCAGTATTGAAATAGAAGATAGAGGAAAGAATAAAGAGAAGAGACGAAAGAATTCCAAAGCGGTTTTCTTTCGTCTCTTCTTTTTTGGTAATCGTTTAGTCTCTTTTCTCTTTTGTCGATCACGGTTTTCTACGCTTCAACGCCAGATCGTGGGCGGTATCGTAATACGACCGCAAGTTGGTCCAGTCGAAGACTTCCGCGATGTTTTCGACGCGGTTGCGCTGGGTAATCCGATCCCGTTGCGAAAGCCGCACAAACCGGAACATGATGTTGGCGAGTTGATCGGCCGCTTCGTTGAACGTCTGCGTTTTCCGGTTGACGACGTATATGCCCCGGTTTTCGTAATCTCGCATAATCTGCATGATGAAATCGCCGAAGCCGGACAGATCGCTGGTAACGGTGGGAATGCCCCGCACCACGCATTCCAGGGGCGTATAACCCCACGGTTCGTAGTAACTCGGGAAAACCCCGAGGTGACAACCCCGCACAAACTGGCCGTAATCCAGCCCGAACAGCGGATTGGTGGAGGAAATGAAATCCGGATGGTAGACGACTTTCACCCGGTCGTGGGCATTATTGACCAGCTGAACCTGCCGCACAAACCGCACCATATCGTCCTCTTCCACCAGATCATGCGTAACAAAAGGCGGTAATTGCTTGGTCTTGAAGCTCTGAATGGTTCGCCGGAGTCGGAGCCGCCAGTATTCATCGACAAACTGGTTCAAATCCGGCAGATTGATGTCTTCGCCGGCCGCTGCGTTTAAAAACAGCTTGTCACCCAGCTGGTTTTCAATGGCTTTGCAGGTTTCCTGAATCTCATCCAGCAGGGCGCGGCTGTGCAACACGTCGGGATTGATGGAGCGGAACGGCTGTTTGGTAATCATGAACATAATCACGGTCATGTCCATATTGGCCTCGCGCATCTTCCAGTTCAGGCGGGCCAAGGCTTCGAGCGTCAGGTCATACCCTTTGTTGCTGAACTCAAACCGTCCCGATGTGAAAAAGTAGAGCGTTTTTTCCAGATCGAATGAATAACTCTGGAAGAAGTGGCCCATCACAAACTCGTGAATCCGTTCCTTGAACTTGACGTGCAGGTTTTGAAATTCGTGGACCGCCGTAAAGCGTACGATATTCAGGCCGTTGGGCAAAATCAAGTCGGGAACGCGGCCCAGAAAAACCTCACATTCGCGGGCGGTTACATCGCTGACAGTCGTGAAAACGTGGCAGAGTTGCGCCGACAACCGTTCAATCGTGGCCTGAGCCTCAATATTATAGTGTTTAGCCTCGCGCTGCCAGTCGAAAAAAGGCAGTTTTCCGTAAAAACCGACTTCATTCTGCGCCAGATAGCGGCCCAGCATGGTGGCGTGGGTGGTGAAAACCGTAGCCACTTTGACGTTGTCTTTCCGTAAATCCGGCAACCCGCTGCTGGCCATCCATTCGTGAAAATGGACCGCAATATCGACGTGGCGGGCGCTTTCGGCGGCCAGTTCGGTCAGGAAAATACGCACCAGCTCACCAAAACCGACCACCTGGTTGACCAATTCCTCAACGCCCAGCGTCGAGATCTGGTGGCGTTCCCACAGCTGGAATTTCACCTGGTCGATGGCCGTTCCGAGGCTGGCAATGCCGAAGAGAACGACGCGCGGTTTGCCGGTAATGAGCCAGTGGCCATACTGAACTTCCAGCCCTCGTGAGCGCATGCTCAGCACAACGCGACCGATTTCGGTGCCGTCGTCGTGGGTGATGGGCTCGAATTCGACCGCGGCCCGTTGTGGAAAATAGGGGCCGAGCAGGATGTAATCCGTATCCCATTTTTCGACCATCGACGGTACTTTCGACCGGATGACGGTGTAAATGCCACCTACCTGGTTACAAACTTCCCAGGCAACTTCAATCAATAATTTTCGCTTAGATGCAGAGAGCAACGATTCCAATGCCATACAATTTGTTAGGGGTGGCTAGCCTACCTTTTTTCACGGATCTGATCAACCGGTATTTTATCGGCTGGATAGTTTGTTTTTTATTTTCACAACAGAATTCTTAGTGACCTATTCAGTTAAGGAAAGGCGATTCGCGAGGTGATTTTACTACTTTTACACTAACTTTCAAATTATCAATTCGTTCATGTCCACCGAAACACGTCACATTCTCTTAATGGACGGCCCGGATAGCACCGGACTCATTCACCGCGTCACGGGTGTGCTGGCGCATTACAATCTGAATATCATTCGCAACGATGAATACGTTAGCCCCGACCGGCAGTTTTTCATGCGTACGGAGTTCGAAGGTAGTTATGATTTAACCGTTCTGTCTGACAATTTGCAACAGACGTTACCACCGGGCATCAATCTGCGTATTAATCCTAAAAAAAAGAAAAAAAGTATTGTTTTTGTTACGAAAGAGCATCATTGTTTAGCAGAATTGCTGATTCGGTACGCTTTCGATGAACTCGATGCCGATATTCTGGCCGTCATCAGCAACTACAATACGCTGCAACCGCTGGTGAGCAAGTTCGGTATTCCCTTCCATTATGTTACCCACGAACACAAAACCCGGGAGGAACACGAAGACGATATCACCCGGATTTTATCGATTTATGAACCGGAATACATCGTGCTGGCTAAATACATGCGGGTGTTGACCCCGGCGTTTGTGAAAAAATTTCCGAACCGGATCGTGAATATTCACCACTCGTTTCTGCCGGCTTTTGTGGGGGCCAATCCCTACCGGCAGGCGTATGAACGCGGGGTGAAAATCATCGGAGCAACGGCCCATTTTGTCAACAACGACCTGGACGAAGGGCCGATTATCGCCCAGAATATTAAGGAAGTCGATCACCGGCACACGGCGGCTGACATGGCTACGGAAGGGAAGGACGTGGAAAAAATCGTGCTGTCTCAAGCCCTGAAACTGGTTTTCAACGACCGCGTTTTTATTCACCAGAACCGAACCATCATTTTGTAAGGTCGAACAGTGTGCCGCCAATCGGTGTTTAGTTAAAACCGGATCTATTGCCGGTTTAAGTAGCTCAACGATCGGTTTCTAAAAGAATGGCGAGGTTTTCTCACGGGCTAAAAATTGGGGCAGCGGTAGCGGGTGTTCTACTGGTGGTGGGCTTACTAATTCCACTCTTGTTGACAACCGTCTATAAGGAGAAAGTCATTCTGGCCATTCGGAATGAATTTGCCACGCATTCGGAGCAACGGCTGGCCGATTTTGACGTCGATTTTTCGCTATTCAACCACTTTCCTAACCTGTCTATCCAACTGCACCATCTGTCGATTCATGATAATCAGGGGGAGAAACCGCTGGAAATCGTCGGCATCGATCAGGCGCATCTGGTGATTCGGTTAACCGATTTTTTCCGGGAAAACCGTACGGTACGTCAGGTGGTTCTGAAAGGGATTCGCTACAATCAATGGGTCGACTCGACGGGTCAGAAAACCGGCTTTACCTGGAAAAGCGAAAACCGCTCCGACTCAAGTCATACCCATTCGGTTGCCATTCCGGAAATCCGGATCGAAGACGCAACGGTGACGCTCGTCAACGGATACAAAAGGAATGCCTTTTCGATGCTTATTCGGCAGGCCGACCTGCGCGGTAATCTCATCCATTCGACGCTGCAACTCGAAGGAACGATCGACGGCTCCATCGGTTACATTAAAAACCGGACGTTGACCCTGTTTCGGAACCAGCCCTTTACGGCCGCTATTCACTACGCCTACAATCAGATCACCAAAACCGGGACGTTTACCCGAAGTCAGTTGGTGGTCAACGATTCACCGGTTCGTCTGATGGGTAGCCACCGCCGACTTCCCGATAAGGAAGGTACTGAGCTGAACATCGGTCTCAGGGGCACCCAGCCTGCGTACCGATTTCTGGCGGCTTTGTTGCCGGATTCGCTCAAACGGTATGCCGGTGATACGGCCCTGAAAGGAAACGTAGCCTTCCTGTTCCGGATGCGTGGGCAGAGCAATGCGACGATTCGGCCCCATAACGAGATCAACTTTCAACTTCAGGCCCAAAACTACCACTGGCCCAAAACACCGGTGGTGCTTCAGACGGTGCAGGTGCGGGGCAACTGGAACAACGGAGCCGGACATTCCCGCGAGACCAGCCGACTGACTCTCCAGCAATTTCTGGTTCAGAACGGCAAGGATACGCTGGTGTTGCGGGGAAATTTGACCAATCTCATTTCGCCGGTAGTCGATGCGACGATTCAGGGGAACATGTCGTTGCTGCAACTGGCGCAGCTGATGAACTGGCCCGGCGACTCGCTGTATCGCGGCACGGCGGCCATTAACCTGGCCGTTCGGAGCCCGCTGCTCTACGCGGGTGTGGCGCGACCGTCGCCCAACGAACCGTTCTGGCAAGGGCGAATCCAGATTCACGACGGGGTTCTGCTGCTTCCAAAACCCTCGGGGCGGTATACGGCGCTCAATGCCGATATTCATTTTATTCCGGAAAATAACATGCTTCGGATTCGGGAAGTTGTGGGCAAAATGGATGGTAAGTCCTTTAAAATCAACGGTGAAGTAACTAATTTGCTGCGGTATGTACTGGGCGGTAATCGGGCCGAATTTCCGGTTCGGACCAAGCTCGCGGCCCAATGGCAGGAACTGGATTTCTCAAAACCCGTGCCGCCAACACCCCGAAAACCCGTTCCCGACAAAATACCGAGTGCGACGGATAGTTTGCTGGCGGGCCTCTTTTTCGGAACCGAATATTCGGCTGTCGTCCGGATCGACCGCATCCGCTTGCCGTCGCAGGAGGACTTAAAAGATATGTCGGTCGTGATTCATAAAACCGGCGAACAGGTGCAGATTCCCCAGCTGCTTTGCCGGACAACGCTGGGCGGATCGATTGCCGGTCTGGGCCATTTTCAGCTGAACCAGGACGGCATTCAGGAACCGTTTGCGGCTTTGAGTCTGTCGTATGAACGGCTGGATCTGCAACGCCTGCTGAGCCTGCTGTCCGGTCTGAACAGCATACAGGCATCCTATAAACGACCCGCTACCCGAAAACGGAAAGCCGTGCTGAGCGATTACCGCTTTGATGTGGAAGTGAAGGCCAAAAAACTGGATTACAATGCACTCCGGGGGGATGACTTTGGTCTGAAAACCGTCATTCGCGACGAAACCGCCCGCCTGGAACGACTCACGATGAATGCGTTTGGCGGCCGCATGGGGGCCCGGGGTGTGATGAAGCTGGATGAGCCAAAGGGGATTCCCGCTCAACTGAACCTTACGCTCCAGAAAATGGATCTGTACCAGCTGTTTCGGGCGGCTGAAGAAATGCAGCTCGATGTGCTGAAAAGTGAAAATATCCGCGGTAATGTCGATTGTTCGATGACGTTTCGTACGGAACTGGACGAAAAATATCTGCCCGATCTAAACAAGACCACGGCCTATACGAAGGCGTCGATCCGGCAAATGGAACTGATCGACGTGCAACCCATTCAGCAGGCACTCCGGTTTTTGCCCAAATCAAAGACGAGCCACATCTATTTCGAAGACGTCGACGCCCGGTTTTTACTGCACCATGACCGCATTTTGATGCCGGACCTGAACCTGACCAGTAACCTGTCGTATCTGCACCTGAACGGCGATTATACACTGAACAAAAAAGCGGCTTTTCTGGTAGAAATCAGCCTGACGGATTTGCTGTTTGGCAATAACAAACGACGGATCCGGCACATTCAGGAAGCCGACTCGACCCGAACCTCCAGGGGATCACGAAACCATCTGCTGTTGCAGCGCGACCTCGGAAAATACCGCATGAAGATGTTTGGCCGGAAAGACTTTGAGGCTCAGAAACAGGTACTTCGCTACGAATGGCAAAATGAATTGAGCCGACATAAAATTGATACCACTTTTGTGCGATGATGCAAGCGTTACGGGCTGCCCCCGCGCCTGCCGGGAGCCAAAAACCGGCTTTTTTTTTCTTCGGCCGGTTTTTTACCGGATGGCTGCTCTTCCTTACGTTGGCAGGGCAGGCGCAAAACCGCATCGGTCGTGATGTCGATACGGCGTATGTGCAGATCTTTCGGGGAAAGCTGACGGCCCGGACGTTCCTCTCCCAAAAATACACCTCATTTGTTCTGTCAACCCCACTAAAACAATCGCCTTCGCTGCGTTTCCGGCCCAATTCGGCGCTGGATTTAGGCATCGGTGCCACGTTCGGTGCGCTGACGTTGAACCTCTCCTACGGCCTTTCGTTTCTGAACCAGAATAACGGAAAAGGCAAAACCCGGGACATTGACCTGCAAACACACGTTTACATGCGGAAGTGGGTGGTCGACGGCTTTGGGCAGTTTTACAGCGGCTATTTTCTGGCACCACGCGGCAAGGCGTCGTCCGATCCGGATCGGTACTACCAACGCCCGGATCTGGGCGTGCGAATGGTGGGGGGCTCGCTTTGGCGGGTGCTTAATTTCCGGCGGTTTTCGTTTCGGGCAGCTTTGGTGCAGAACGAGCGGCAAAAACAGTCGGCGGGTTCGTGGCTGATGGGTTTTCAGCTGTATTACGGGGTGATGCAGGGCGACAGCGCGCTGGTTCCGGGCGTTTTTCAGGCCGCTTTTCCGGACGACGAGGTGCGCCGGATGCGGTTTATAAAAGTAGGGCCCTGCGCGGGCTATGCCTATACGTACGTGTTTCGGGAACGCTGGTTTGCCACCGGATCATTGACGGCCAACCTCAATGCGACGTTCAGCAAAGAAACCTTTGAGGCCGGTAAACTGACCGCCGGCAATGTGCGCCCCGATTTCCTTTTTCGGGCCGTAGCCGGCTACAACAGCAATCAGTGGTGCGTAACACTCGGCTGGGTGAATGGCTCGGTAGCTGTTCGGAGCCCCGTTTATCGCTACACCATTCATACCGGTAATTATCGTTTTACGGTGGCCCGGCGTTTCAAGGCGAATTCCCGGATGCGGAAAATGGTCCCGGAGACGATCAAAATATTATAATCTGACGGGGGCCGCTTGCAAACAATTATCCACCAGGAAGCCCCATTTTGAGCAAAATATGTTCTCTAAATTATTATCTTTCGAGTCGAAATAGTCCTACGCTCATTTCTTCCCCGTTTATAGGTGCCGTCATGCAAAAACTACAGAATCTCGATTACGCTGTTTTCTTTATTTATTTCATCATCGTAGCCTCGTATGGCTACTGGATTTACCAACGAAAAAAGACCAAAGAAACTTCCTCCACTGATTTTTTTCTGGCCGAAGGTTCATTAACCTGGTGGGCCATCGGGTCGTCGCTGATCGCGTCTAACATTTCGGCTGAACAGTTCATCGGGGCTTCCGGCGACGGTTTTGCCATGGGGCTGGCCATTGCCACCTACGAATGGATGGCGGCCGCTACGCTGATTGTGGTCGCCGTTTTCTTCATGCCGATTTACCTCAAGAACCGGATTTTCACGATGCCGCAGTTCCTGACGAAGCGATACAACAATACCGTTGCCATGATCATGGCCATTTTCTGGCTGTTTCTCTACATTTTGGTCAATCTGACGTCGATTCTGTTTCTGGGAGCACTGGCCGTTTCAACCATATCGGGTCTCAATTTTACATTCTGCATGTTCGGGCTGGCGGTTTTTGCGGTCATCATCACGCTGGGCGGTATGAAAGTAATCGGCTATACGGACGTTATTCAGGTATTTTTTCTCATCCTGGGCGGGCTCGCCACCACCTATCTGGCGGTCAATCTGGTGTCATCGGAGAACGGCACAACCGGTATTCTGAATGGTTTCAATCACATGCTGGCTAAATCGGAAGACCATTTTCACATGATTTTCCCGAAAGGCCATCCGCATTATGCGTCGTTGCCCGGTCTTACGGTGCTCATCGGCGGGATGTGGATTGTAAACCTGAACTACTGGGGTTGTAATCAATACATTACGCAGCGGGCATTGGGGGCTGATTTGAAAACCGCCCGGGAAGGCATCCTCTTTGCGGCTTTTCTGAAGCTGCTGATGCCCATTATTGTCGTTTTGCCCGGTATTGCCGCCTACACGCTTTATCAGCAGGGGTTGTTTCAGCAGGAAATGCTGGACGTTTCGGGCGAGGTGAACAAGGATCATGCCTATCCGGTGTTGCTGAACTTGCTGCCCTCCGGTTTGAAAGGACTTTCGTTTGCGGCTCTGACGGCGGCCGTTGTGGCTTCTCTGGCGGGAAAAGCCAACTCGATTTCTACCATTTTTACCCTCGATATTTTCAAGAAATACATCTCACCCGATGCCAGCGAACAAAAACTGGTTCGTGTGGGCCGGATCGCCATTTGGGTCTCGATGCTGATGGCCATTTTCATTTCGCCGTTTATGGGAATCGACAAAAAAGGCGGTTTTCAGTTTATTCAGGAAATGACGGGCTTGGTGTCGCCGGGTGTTTTTGCGGCCTTTATCATGGGTTTCTTCTGGAAGAAAACCAATTCGGCCGGGGCTTTATTTGCCATCGTAGGTGGATTTCTGTTGTCGCTGTTCTTCAAATACATGCTGCCCGGCCTGGTCGATCTCCAGTTTCTGGCTCCAACCGGTTTTGCCGTTCCGAATCCGGACGGAATCTACACCATTCCGTTTCTCGACACGATGGGCTTTGTCTTCCTGATCTGCGTGGCGGTAATGATCGTTCTTGGGTTGCAGAAGCCCAGCGACAAAGGGCTTGAAATTGACAGCAGCATGTTCAAAACGTCCTCCAGCTTCGCCATCGGGGCCGCGGTCGTTCTGGTCATTATCGTGCTTTTATACAGTTATTTCTGGTAAAAAGAGGGGTTTATTTCGCAGAGTTGGGCGGAGAAAAAGGGAGTTAAGCGGGGTTTAAGAAAACCTCTGTTTAACTCCTTTTTTCTCCGCTTAACTCTGCGAAATAACTTTTTTGATTAGTTCGCTGTCTGTGCTTAGCCATTCATACTCTCCCAGGGCTACGGACGCCATCGGCACACCCGGATGACGGTATTTCATGCCGCTGTTCATTACCTTCTTGCCCGTCAGGTGGAGCGCGTGAACACCCGATGCGGCCAGCCGGGCAGCATTGGTGGCCGTCACGCCCGCTCCGGCCATAATCTCGATCCGGTTGCCCGCCTGTTCGGCCAATTGCCTGAGCAGCGGAATACCGGCTTCGGCGCTGGCTTGCTGCCCCGAGGTCAGAATTCGCTGGGCTCCCGTTCGAATAACCGCTTCGAGAGCTTCCAGCGGGTCGCGCGTCAAATCGAAAGCCCGGTGAAACGTAACCGGCAGCGGACTGGCCAGCTGAACCAGTTCGGTGGTTTGTTCTTCATCGACCGTACCGTCAGCGTTTAAAAGGCCGAACACCACGCCGTCGGCACCGGCTTGTTTGGCGGTTTCGATATCCCGGCGCATAACGGCCAGTTCCGTAGCGTTGTATAAAAAATCACCACCACGGGGACGGATCATGACGTAGAGTTCGATGCTGATTTGCTGGCGCGCCAGTTCAATGAGGCCGTAGCTGGGGGTGGTGCCGCCCTCTCCTGCCCCACCGCACAGTTCGATCCGGGCAGCTCCGCTGGCCTGGGCAATCAGGCATGACTCCAGTGAAAAGGCACATATTTCGATCTTCATTGATTGATAGACGGTTAGAAAAAGAGAAAGATTGAAGAAAGAATACAAACATTTTCAGCCGTGATTCGGTTAAATGGCCTAAACAGCATTCTAAACGTTTCTGAAAGAATTTTCAGGGACATGTATAGGATATTCATATTTTTTTACTTTTGCACAATTTTACGACAATCAGTCGTCATATTTTTAGCAGCAACGCTTATGTATTGGACACTCGAATTGGCATCCTATCTGGAAGATGCCCCCTGGCCGGCTACCAAAGATGAGTTGATTGATTACTCAATCCGCTCTGGCGCTCCATTAGAAGTAGTCGAAAACCTGCAGGAGTTGGAGGACGACGGTCAGCCCTACGAGAGTATCGAGGAAATATGGCCTGATTACCCAACCAAGGACGATTTCTTCTTCAACGAAGACGAGTATTAGCCGGTTGTTACCCCGTTATCGACCCATGAAGATGCAGCCCTGTCGGTTGTGCTTTATGGGTTTTACTATTTGGGGCGGTTTGGAAAATCAGGTGTTCCGGTATTTTTTCGGCGCATATAAAAAACCAAATGCTTCGGATCCCTGGCGTTTGTGAACCCTGTGGTGTACGTAGTGCGCCCGGATGATTCGCTTCAGGTACGCGTTGCGGGTATTGAACCGGATTTTGATCCGCCGGTGAACAATAACGTCGTGGAAAATAAAATAAAAAATACCGTATAGCGTCACGCCGATTCCGATTGGTGCCAGGAACCAGAGCGATTCGACTTCCAATCCAACCATAACCGTTCCGACGGCCACCAGACTGAATACGACACTGAACAGATCATTCCGTTCCAGAAAACCGGAATGGTGATTGTGGTGCGAATGGTGCCAGCGCCACATAAAACCGTGCATAATGTATTTGTGCGTCCACCAGGCCACGCCTTCCATTCCCACAAACGTAATCAGAGCAATTACAACGTTTACCACCATTTTTTCGTTACCAGATCAGATACTAACAAAAGGAAACCACTAACTGGATTAAATGGTTCTTACGGAGAACCGCTAACGAATTTAGTGCATTTTCCGGTAAAATAGTTGTTCGAACCTTTGGTTCGTATTGGTTAAAACGGTTATATTTAATAGCAAAGGAGGGGCTGACAACCTTCCTGATACCTACACAGCCGACTGACGGATGGACTACAGGGCGCTCAAGGAACTGGTTAGACAAGGTGAGGGAACGCATCTCGAATTCAAATTAAAGTCCAATCACCCCGAACGGATTATTCGCGAAATTGTCGCGTTTGCCAACACGGAAGGCGGAAAACTACTGATTGGCATTGGCGACGACAAAAGCATTCAAGGCCTCAAACACGTTGACGAAGACGAATACCTGCTGGTTCGCGCCATTGAGCGGTATTGTACGCCAGCGATTGACTACCACCTCGAACGCGTGCCGCTGGCCAACGAACGGGATGTTCTGGTGATTACCGTTCCGGAGAGCGAGCACAAGCCGCACTACGTAGACGATCCCACCAACGACTTCCGGCGGGCTTATGTCCGGGTCGACGACAAGGCTGTACAAGCCAGCAAGGAAGTCCGCGAGATTATGAAAGGCGAAACCGCCGAGCGGGCCGTTCGCTTTACGTATGGTGACAAAGAGCAAACGCTCATGCAGCATCTGGATCGAAACCAGAGCATTACCGTCGACCTTTTTGCCAACATTGCGAATATCCCGCGTAAAATGGCCTCGCGAACGCTGGTGTTGCTGGTGTTGGCAAATGTGCTGGAAATCCATCCCAACGAAACGGTGGACCGGTTTACGACGCGGGTGGAATGAAAGAGGGGTAAGAATGAAGCAGCGTAAGGGATAAATGGAACCGTGAGGGCGATCCGCTTTTCCGTTTGTCATTCATCGTTTTACATTTCTCAGTATTGAATCACTTCTTAGTCAAAGGTTCTGACGGTTTTCCACTACCTTTGCCTATTGTGATCATTGGTAGCCTCGGGTTGCAATAGAGGATGCACCAAACACGTTTGAACAGAGAGCCCGGTGGGCATTCAGAGTCGTTCGATTCATCTAAGTAGATCATACAGATGCACTATCTGGTAAAACCCAATTGGCGGAAATGGCTGGTTGCCGGTATCGGTTGCCTGATGGTGTGGGTAATCACACCCGCTCTGGCACAACGTAAAGCCAAGGATAAAGAGAAGGAGCAGAAACCGAAAGAAGGCGTTCGGGGCGTGGAAGAATCCTTATTTACGGAAGGAATGAAGTTCATGATGATGGACGAACCTTCGAAAGCCGTCGCGCAATTTCAGAAAGTTATCCAGCTCTATCCCGAAAATCCGGCGGCTAATTATGCAGCCGCAACGGCGCTGGTGAAATTGAACAAGCCCGAAGAGGCCCTGCCTTTTGCCCAGAAAGCCGTTCAACTGGATAAGAGCAACAATAAATATTATGTGCTGCAGCTGGCCGAACTGCTGGTGAAGCAGAAGCGCTATTCCGACGCCGAAAATCTCTACGAAGAGCTGATTAAGAAAAGTCCCGACAACATCGAATACGGTGTTGAACTGGCGGCTATTTATCTTTTCGACGAAAAACCGGACAAGGCCCTCGATATGTACGACAAAGTGGAGAAGGCCATGGGCATGAACGAGGAAATTGTTCGGCAGAAACAGCGGATTTATTTAAAGCAGAATAAAGTTGAAAAAGCCATTCTGGAAGCCGAAAAACTGGTGGCTTCCGAACCGGGCGAAACCGATTACTTACTGGAAGGCGCGGAGTTGCTGATTGCCAACGACCGCAACGATCAGGCGGTTGACTGGCTCCAGCGGGCGCTAAAAGTAAACTCGGATCTGCCCCAGGCACACGTCATGCTGGCCGATTTATACCGTAAGCAGGGCAATCTGGAAAAATGCAGCCAGGAGCTGGATAAGGTGTTCTCCAATCCGAATCTGGAAGCCGACATCAAGGCCCGGATCTTGTCGAGCTACATCGATATGATGGGTAAAGACGAGAAAGCCAGACAAAGCGCCGTCAAACTGGCGAAAGAACTATCGGCGGCCCATCCCAGAGATGCCCGATCGCAGGCCATCTATGCGGATTTGCTGGTTCAGCAGGGCAAAAAAGCCGAAGCCCGCGATTATTACGTCAAAGCCGCCCGGCTGGACAAAGCCAAGTATGAAGTCTGGGGAGCCATTCTGCAACTCGATGGCGAATTGAATCAGATGGATAGTATGTTGGTTCATTCCGAACAGGCGCTGGAATTATTCCCGAATCAGGGCGTAATCTGGGCATTCAACGGATCGGCCAATTACTTCAAGAAACGCTACAAAGAAGCCGTTGAAGCCTACGAAGAAACCAAGCGGCTTTCGGCTACTAACGCCGAGCTCATGAAGAGCGTAAATGCGCAACTGGGCGACGTCTACAATGGCATGGGCGACCATCAGAAATCGGACGAAGCCTACGAACTGGTTCTGAAAGACGACCCCGACAACGATCACGTTCTGAATAATTACAGTTATTTTCTATCCTTACGGAAGGAAAAATTACCACTGGCGTTGCAGATGTCGGAGCGTCTGGTCGAAAAAAATCAGACTAATGCGACGTATCTGGATACTTACGCCTGGGTTTTGTACGTCATGAAAGACTATGCCAAAGCCCGAACCTACCTTGAAAAAGCCATCCAGGTCGACAAGAATGTGAGTGGCACCATTATCGAACATTATGGCGATGTGTTGTATCAGCTCGGCGAACACGACAAGGCCATTGAACAGTGGAAGCGGGCAAAACTAAAAGGCGAAACGACCGAACGGTTGGATAAGAAAATCGCAACCGGAAAAATTTATGAGTAAATACCTTATCGGATTTCTGTGCGTCATCATGCTGCTCACGTCAGAAGGGTGTCGTCGCCGGAGGCTCTTCCGCAACGCCCCGCCTTCGCCGGTGGCAGATACCGTTTCTGTAAAACCCACACTTCCAACCGATAGCACGGCTGCGGCCCCGGTTCTACCTTCCATTGATCCCAATGCCACGGTCGAGCAGGTTGATTTTTCGTATTTGACGGCAAAATCAAAGGTTTCGTTTAAAAGTAAAGACCAGGATATCAACAATGCCAACGTAAATCTTCGAATCGATAAAGACAGTTTGATCTGGCTGTCGGTATCGGGCGTGGGTGTTGAGGTGGCGCGGGCAATTATTACAAAAGACTCGGTGGTGATTATGGACCGTATTCACCGCGAATATTCGGTGTATGATTATCAGTCGTTAAGCCAGCGGTTTAACTTTAACCTGAATTTTGGCCTGATCCAGTCGCTGTTAATCGGCAATCTGCCCTTACCGAAGGAACCGGCGCAACGGGTTAAAAATGAGAAGGATTATCTGCTGCTCCGGCAGCGTGAAGGCAAGGTGCTGGTGGAAAACTACATTGGTGAGCAAAACCGGAAACTGAAAAAACTGCTGGTGGTTGAGCAACCCACCAAGAATTCGCTGACGCTGGATTATGATGATTTTACCGTACTGAACAATTTTCTGTTTCCCTATACCAGTCTGGTAACTGTCGATTACAAATCCAAAAACGATGGACAGCCTTACCAGACCGTCTTACGAATACGACACAATAAAGTTGAGCTTACCGATAAAAATCCGGGCTTTCCGTTTAACGTTCCGCCAAAATACCAGCGGAGACCGTAACACCCCGTATTGCAAGATGCGTATGAAGTATAGAGTGGTTCGAGCTACAGGTTGGAGGGCATTTATCCTGATTTTTTCCCTATGCTGGCTGGCTGGTGGGAAGGGAATGGCCCAACAGCGGAGTCGCCAGCAGCTGGAAAAAGAGAAAAAGCAGAATATTGAAAAAGTCTCGCAGATTCGGACGATTCTCAAAAAGACCTCTTCGCAGAAGCAGGCGACGCTTGGCCAATTAAAAGCGCTGAATCAGGAAATCTCGGCCCAATCCAAACAAATCAACCTGTTGACGGAAGACGTCAAATTGATGACAACCGAAATTCTGCAACTGCGCCGAACCAGTACGCAGTTGCAGAATGATCTCGAAAAGCTCAAAAAAGAATACGGCGAGATGATTTATGCCGCCGACAAACGACGGCAGCAGGTCAATCCACTCGGTTTTCTGTTTTCGGCCGAAAACTTCAACCAACTGGTTGCACGCTATAAATACCTCCAGCAGTATTCGGAAGCCCGCCAGGGCCAGGTTCGGCAGATGGAGAAAGTGCGGCAGGAGATGCTGGCCAAAAAACAGGCTGTCGAACATAAAAAGAAACAGCAGCAGGGCACACTGGCCGTACAGGTTAACGAATCGAAACGGCTGGAAGGTCTGAAAGAAGAGAAAAACCGGGTTGCGCAGGAGCTCAGTGAGAAAGAACAGGAGTTGCGCACCGAACTGGCCGAAAGCCGTAAGGCGGTCAATCGCCTGGAATCGGCAATTACGGAAATGATTCGCCGGGAAATCCGTGAACGGGAAGAACGCGAACGCATTGCCCGGCTGGCCCGCCTGAAAGCAGAACGCGAACGCATTGCCCGGGAAAAGGCCGCGGCAGCCGCAGCGGCAAAAGCAGAAAGGGCCGCAGCCGCCAACGAGCCGGATGCCAACAAGCCGGACGCTGCCGAACCAAAACCGGCGGAGCCAAAAGCCACAGAATCGGCTGTGGAAGCCACCGAGCGAACCGCCCGGAAGCCCGACGAACGCCGGAATACCTTGTTGAATGACGAAGAAGCCGCTCTGGCGTCATCATTTGCGTCATCGAAAAACCGGCTGCCCTGGCCCGTCACCCGCGGCTTTATTTCGGATCATTACGGCGTAAAACCCCACCCGGTTTTGAAAGGCGTTATGCAGGATAATCCCGGCATTGATATTCAAACCACGCCCGGCGAAGTGGTCAGGGCGGTATACGACGGGATTGTCCAGTATACAACCTACGTAACCGGCATGCACAACATCGTTGCCGTTCAGCACGGTGATTATTATACCGTGTATGCCAAATTGAAAAGTGTATCCGTGCAAGTCGGGCAGCGCGTCAAGGCCCGCGAGGTGATTGGTATCGTAGCGACGGACAAGGATGGCGTTGCCGAAGTCCAGTTTCAGGTCTGGAAAAGCACCAACCGGATGAACCCCGAGTCCTGGCTGATCGACCGTTGATGGTGAAGAAACCGGAAACCGTCTGCGGTTGCTAGAATCATTTTATCACCATCTTGGTTTTATTGCATACGAATAGCAGTAGATTGCCTGCTGAATCCTGCTCACTAAGTCTTAAAACGATTTACATACGGAATGTCTGTTCACAACCCCGACGTCAAACGGATCACTACCCACGTTATTCAGGAGCTGAAAAGCAAGGGTGAGAAAATTTCAGCACTGACTGCCTATGACTATTCGCTGGCCCGTTTGGTCGATGCCGCCGGTGTAGAAATTATTCTGGTTGGTGATTCGGCCTCGAATGTGATGGCGGGCCACGAAACCACCTTGCCGATTACACTGGATCAAATGATTTACCACGCGACCTCAGTGGTCCGGGCCGTAAAGCGGGCGTTGGTTGTGGTCGATTTGCCCTTCGGGTCGTACCAAGGAAATTCGTCGGAAGCCCTGCGGTCGGCCATCCGGATCATGAAGGAATCGGGTGCACATTCGGTAAAGATGGAAGGCGGTTTGGAGGTCAGGGAGTCAATAATCCGGGTTTTGAGTGCGGGTGTTCCCGTGATGGGCCACCTGGGTCTGACGCCCCAGTCGATTTACAAATTTGGCACGTATGCCGTTCGGGCCAAGGAAGAAACCGAGGCCCAGAAGCTATTGGAAGACGCCAAAATGCTGGAAGATATTGGTTGCTTTGCCGTGGTTCTGGAGAAAATTCCGGCGGCATTGACGCAGCAAGTCTCTCAAAGTCTGACCATTCCAACGATTGGAATTGGGGCCGGCCCGGATGCCGACGGTCAGATTCTGGTGTTGCACGACCTGTTGGGAATCAACAAAGAATTTAAACCGCGTTTTTTGCGTCGTTATGCCGATCTGCACGGTGTGATAACCCAGGCCATCGAGCATTATGTCGACGATGTGAAAGATCGCGAGTTTCCGAGTAAAGAAGAAGCTTACTAGCCGTCAGACTGGCCGGATTGTGAATGACTTCCGGCCACTGGGCACAAAAGACGGTTTGAAAACCGTCCTAAACGAATGAAACAGAAATACGTCGTTGTATACGAAGATAATCACCTGATTGTTGTCAACAAGGAACCGGGTGTATTGGTGCAGGCCGACAAAACCCGTGACGTGCCCCTGCTTGATATGATCAAAAATTATATCAAGAAAAAGTACGATAAGCCCGGCGACGTCTTTCTGGGAACCGTCCACCGGCTCGACCGGCCCGTTAGCGGTCTGGTGGTGTTCGCCCGAACGTCGAAGGCGCTGGAACGGATGAACGAAATTTTCCGGAAACGGCAGGTCCAGAAAACGTACTGGGCTGTTGTTGGCAGAAGGCCAAAAGAAGAAAAAGGCCGGCTGGTGCATTTCCTGTTGAAAGACGAAGCCACCAATACCGTAAAAGCTTTTGAAGATGAGGTGCCGGGTTCACAACGGGCGGAGTTGACCTACCGGACACTCGGTAAAATCAATGACCATTATTTGTTGGAGGTAAATCCGATTACGGGCCGTCCGCACCAGATTCGGGTACAATTGGCGAGTATCGGCTGCCCGATTCGGGGTGATATCAAGTACGGCTTTCCACGGCCAAATCAGGACAGCAGCATCAATTTACATGCCAGACGGCTTTATTTCATTCACCCCATAAAAAAAGAACCCCTGATCTGTAAAGCCGGGGTTCCAAATAGTCCCTTTTGGGAGGAGTTTTTAACCCTTGATCCGGAAGATTACAAGGATAAAAACCTGGATTTTATTTATTAATTACTGAAACTGGCGCGGGGTAAACGTAAAATCGTCCTAAAACAAGCCAACGTGTGGCAGCTACCCAGACCAGGAAAAGCAGCGTATGGATCGGGAATAGACGGTAAAAAAGATTATTTTACGGTCGGAGCAACATCAGACCAAAACTGGTTTAGCACCCGTTCAGCCATCTGGATGGCTCCTTGAAACGCTCCAAATATCATACAAAGGGGCAGGATGATTGGAAAGAAAACCACCCAATGCAAAATCATGTTCAATTTGACCTTCTTCATCTCGGTTTTTGGGTAAAAGGGTGCCACTTTTAGTAAATTCAAGGTAGTCAAAACCTTACTGCACTGGTAATTAACTCAACTAAAAAACGGGTAGTTTCTGATTATATTCAATAATAGTCTTGAATTATTTCTATAACAAATAATCAAAAAAAAAGATTTACAAAATTAGCCACGCTGCTCCTGTTGCTTTTTCTTATGTCACGGAAAAATAGTAATTTGTTCTTCCATTAAGGATTTGAATTATTAGATAAATACAAAATGTTGAATATTATTCAACTTTTACCGGATTCAATTGCCAATCAGATTGCGGCAGGAGAAGTGGTGCAACGCCCGGCATCAGTGGTCAAAGAATTACTGGAAAACTCCGTTGATGCCCAAGCAAAAACCGTACAAATTATTATCCGTGACGCTGGTAAAACGCTGATTCAGATCATCGATGACGGAATTGGTATGTCAGAAACGGATGCCCGGATGAGCTTTGAACGGCATGCTACCTCAAAAATCCGTTCATCAGACGATCTCTTTCGCATCCGGACGATGGGTTTCCGGGGTGAAGCTTTAGCGTCTATTGCCGCCATTGCCCAGGTGGAACTACGAACACGCCGATCCGATGCGTCGCGAACCAACGATGAACTGGGAACCCTGATTCGGATGGAAGGGTCGGAATTGAAAACCCAGGAGTCGGTTTCGTGTTTACCGGGAACGAATATTCTGGTAAAAAATTTATTTTTCAATGTGCCCGCCCGACGAAATTTTTTAAAGAGTAATTCCGTCGAAATGCGGCATATTCTGGACGAATTTCAGCGCATTGCACTGGCTCATCCGGAAGTGGCGTTCTCCATGTATCAAAATGATTCGGAAGTATACAATCTACAAGCCGGGAAACTGAGTCGCCGGATTGTCGATTTATTCGGGAAGCAATACCGTGAGCAACTGGCTTTTTGTGAAGAAGAGACGCCTTACGTGAATGTACGCGGGTATATTGGCAAGCCGGAATTTGCCCGCAAAACACGCGGAGAGCAGTTTTTCTTTGTTAATTCGCGCTTCGTTAAACACAACTACCTCCATCATGCCGTCGTTGGCGCGTATGAAGGAACGATTCAGGACGGTTTTCATCCTTTTTATGTCTTGTTTATTGAAATCGACCCGTCGCACATCGATATCAATATTCATCCGACTAAAACAGAAATCAAGTTCGATGATGAACGATCGGTGTATGCCATCGTCATGGCGGCAGTTCGGAAAGCCGTTGGGGTGTATAATCTGACTCCTTCGCTCGATTTTGATTCCAATGTTAACTTCCTGCCCGTGACTCCGGCCCCCCGTCGGTCGTCAGAAGAACCGCTAAGAAGCGGCCAGACTGAAGCGAAAGAACGGTCGCCGTTGCGTCCGATGTCGCCGGCCTGGTCGGCCGAACCGTCCGACCACAAGGCGGCTACCGGTTTTGACTTTCCACGAAAGTCAGCGGCCAATTGGCAGGCTTTGTTTGAAGGGCTGAATACCGATGAAACCACGACGGAGGATCAAAACCTGTTTGAAAGCACTCCGCCCGCCGAGAATCCGTCGGAAGCGGAGTCGGTAACGCTCGGTAGCCGGGTGAACAAACTGGTGAGTTCGGCGGTTGCACTGGAAGGAACCGGGGCCATTATTCAGGTGCACAACCGGTATTTAGTGACCTCCGTTCAGGCAGGAATGCTGGTGATCGATCAGCGCAGAGCTTACGAACGGGTTCTGTACGATCAATATCAGGTGGCTCTGACCAAGCGTAACGGCGTATCGCAGCAATTGCTGTTTCCCAAAACGGTAACGGTCATGCCGGTCGATTATAACCTGGCGCTCGAATTACGGGACGATTTGACGAGCCTGGGCTTTCTGTTCGACGAAATCGGGCAGAATGCCTTCCTGATCCGGGGCGTACCGGCGCTTTCGGTGGGTGAAAATGAAGAAGAGTTATTTGCTAATTTGCTGGCCCAACTCCGTGAGGATACGGGGCGGCTTAAACTGGAGCGTGCCGAAGTTCTGGCCCGTTCGCTGGCCCGCCGATCGGCCACGCGGCATCAGAAACAATTGGCCGAACCGGAACAACGGGCGTTGGTCGATCAATTAATTGCATCATCAAACCCATCCTATACCCCCAACGGTGAACCGATTACAACTATTTTGGCGTTGGATAAATTAGCGGGATTATTTCGGTCCTGATATAGTTAGTATGCTAGAAAACGTTACAATTTTATGAATCTTACGCCCGTCGTCAGGACGCTACTACTTATTAATGTTGGTTTGTTTTTTGTAAAGGCGTTAGGAATCGATCTGATCAATACGTTTGGATTATATTCCGTGTTGTCACCGGCGTTTGCACCCCATCAGTTTGTGACCTACATGTTTCTGCATGCTAATTTTGGGCATATTTTCAGTAATATGCTCGGTTTATTTTTCTTTGGCCCGATGCTTGAACAGGTATGGGGAAGCAAGCGGTTTACGATTTTTTATATGATTACCGGTATTGGAGCCGGATTATTATTTGCAGGCATAAACTATTTTGAAGCCAGTCAGTTACGAGATGCAGTGGTGGCTTTCCAAAGTAACCCGACACCGACGTCGCTGGAGTTGTTTTTGTCGGATCGGGGCCTGTTGAGCCAGGGGGATAATTTTTTAAGAGTATTTGAAGAGAATCCGACCGATCCCTCGTATATACGAGGATCGGTACAACTTGTTAATTCCTATTACGAACAGCAGTTGGCTGTACCGATGGTTGGAGCATCGGGAGCAATTTTTGGAATTTTGATGGCATTTGGATTATTATTCCCAAATACCGAACTTTTCCTATTATTTCCGCCGATACCCATCAAGGCAAAATACCTGGTGGCATTTTACGGCGCATATGAATTGTATTCCGGCATTTATCGGGCACAGTCCGACAATGTGGCGCATTTCGCCCATATTGGCGGTATGCTGTTTGCTTTTATACTGGTAAAATATTGGGGGAAGCAACGAAATAATTTTTATTGAGTGATGAGTGGACTTTTAGATGACTTCCGGAGCGAGTTCAACAAGCCCAACAATACGTTGGTGCAGTTGATTCTTATTAACACGATTGTCTTTTTGCTGCTTTTGATCCTGAAAGTCATTCTGACGCT
Organism: Larkinella knui; assembly: GCF_003858645.1. Lineage (GTDB taxonomy): Bacteria > Bacteroidota > Bacteroidia > Cytophagales > Spirosomataceae > Larkinella > Larkinella knui. Next base: position 104,695 of record NZ_RQJP01000004.1, read on the forward strand.
GGCAGAAATGTCGGGAGTCTACAATCTGATTGTCGATCAACTGCGGTTACCTGCTTCGCTGGGTGTTTTTATCACGAAGCCATGGACGATGATTACGTACTTCTTCACCCATGAAGACGTCTTCCACATTTTGTTCAATATGCTCTTTCTGTATTGGTTTGGGCGTTTGATCGACGAATACCTGGGTAATCGCAGGCTGGTTGCGTTGTATATGCTGGGTGGTCTGGCCGGCGGTTTGGCCTACATGGCCATTTATAACCTTCTCCCCTACTTTCAGGAGCAAGTGAGCGAATCCCGAATGCTGGGCGCTTCGGCGGCCGCTTTCTCCGTGGCCGTTGGGGCTTCCACACTGCTGCCGAATTACACGTTTCATCTGCTGTTTTTTGGGCCGGTACGGATCAAATACATCGCCTTCTTTTACATTGTTCTGTCATTGGCCCGCTCCATCGGTCCGAATGCCGGGGGCGATCTGTCCCACCTTGGCGGAGCTGTTGTTGGTTTTCTGTTCATTAAAATGCTCCAGAACGGCACGGATCTGGGCCAGCCTATTTACTGGGTCATGGATGGCTGGCAAAGCCTGTTCCGAAAAAAACCGCCTGTCAAAGTATCTTACCGTCAGCGCAGCAGCGCCAGCATGAGCGCCGGGTCGTATGCGGCTCCGTCGTCGCCATCGGCCGTTGCCATGCCGGACCAGGACGAAATCGATGCTATTCTGGATAAAATTTCGCGTTCCGGCTACGAAAGCCTGACCCGGGAAGAGAAACAGAAACTGTTTCGGGCCAGCCAGCGTGGATAGAATCTAAATTGTATTTTTCTCGCGGGAATTAAGTAGCGTACGTCGCAAAAATAAAAATTGATATTGATTGAACATAGTAAAAAGCACGCTGAAATACGGTTTCAGCGTGCTTTTTGACCCTTTATCAATTCTATAGTACACTTGTACAGAATCGGGACAGGAGATGCACAGTTTGTGTTTTTTTTGTACTTTTGCCCGGTAATCAGTTCATAAATACACGTTGTGAAACAGTTTGTTATCACACGGAGTTTATGAAAAACATTTTATATCATCCAACCTACTATGTTGATCACACCCGGCAAGTTACTCGCCAAGATTGACACTCCGGACGACCTCCGTAATCTGAATCAGACCGATCTGCCGCAAGTCTGTGCCGAACTCCGGCAATTCATTGTCGATAACGTATCGGTATACGGAGGCCATTTTGGAGCCAGTCTGGGCGTTGTCGAATTGACGGTTGCCCTTCATTATGTTTTCAATACGCCGGATGATCAACTGGTCTGGGACGTTGGCCATCAGGCCTATGGTCATAAAATTCTGACCGGACGACGGGATAATTTTCATACCAATCGGTTTTACAAGGGGCTTTCCGGTTTTCCAAAACGCAAGGAAAGTCCATACGATGCGTTTGGCGTCGGCCACTCATCAACGTCAATTTCGGCCGCCCTGGGAATGGCCGTGTCGTCGCAACTACAAAACCATCCGAAACGACACCATATCGCTGTGATTGGTGACGGTGCACTGACGGCCGGACTGGCCTTCGAAGGCATGAACCATGCCGGAGCCACCGAGGCCGACCTGCTGATTGTCCTGAATGACAACTGCATGTCCATCGACCCCAACGTAGGGGCTTTGCGTGAATACCTGACCGATATTACTACCTCGCCGACGTACAACAAAATGAAGGACGAAGTCTGGAATTTGTTGGGCAAAATGAGCAATTTCGGCAAGAGCGCGCAGGATATTGTTTCCAAGATCGAAACGGGGCTGAAAGCGTCGCTTCTCCATCAAAGCAATCTGTTTGAGTCATTACACCTGCGGTATTTTGGCCCCATCGATGGCCATGATATCGATCATCTGGTGAGCGTGATGAACGACCTGAAAGACATTCCCGGCCCCAAACTGCTGCATTGTTTAACCGTAAAAGGCAAAGGGTACGGACCCGCCGAAAAAGATCAGACCAAATGGCACGCGCCCGGGTTGTTTGATAAAGTGACGGGTGAAATCAAAAAGAAAGTTTACGATAAACCACAACCGCCTAAATACCAGGACGTTTTTGGAAATACGCTGGTTGAACTGGCCGAAGCAAACGATAAAATCGTAGGTGTGACACCCGCCATGCCGTCGGGTTCGTCGATGAACATCATGATGAAAGCCATGCCAACCCGGGCTTTCGACGTCGGAATTGCCGAGCAACATGCCGTGACCTTCTCGGCCGGTATGGCAACGCAGGGGCAGGTGGTTTTTTGCAATATTTACTCCACGTTCATGCAGCGGGCTTACGATCAGGTCATTCATGACGTCTGTATTCAGGAATTACCGGTGGTTTTTTGTCTGGATCGGGCCGGTTTTGCCGGAGCCGACGGTCCAACGCACCACGGCGCCTACGATCTGTCGTTTATGCGTTGCATTCCGAACATGATTGTGTCCAGCCCAATGAATGAGCAGGAACTGCGAAATCTGATGTTTACGGCACAATCCGACAAAATTCAGCACGGAAAGCAGGCGTTTACCATCCGGTATCCCCGGGGTGAAGGCGTGATGCCCAACTGGCGAACACCTCTTGAGGCCATCGAAGTAGGAAAAGGACGCAAACTCCAGGATGGAAAAGGCGTTGCTATTCTGACCATCGGGCCCATCGGTAATTATGTCGCCACTGCCTGTGAACTGCTCGACAGCGAAAAGATTCAGCCGGCGCACTACGATATGCGTTTTGTGAAGCCAATCGACGAAGTCATGCTGCACGAAGTATTCCAGCGCTACGATAAAGTACTCACCGTTGAAGATGGCTGCCTGATGGGCGGTTTTGGCAGCGCGGTGCTCGAATTCATGACTGATCACGGCTATGTGGCCCGCGTGAAGCGGCTGGGAATTCCGGATGCGGTTATTGAACATGGTGAACAGATTGACCTGCACCGTGAATGCGGTTTTGATCCGAAGGGAATTGCCGATGCCGTTCGGGAATTGATCTATACGGAACGGGTAGTAACGATTTAATATCCCCTTTACAAGGAACGTGGTCGGGTCACCGATGCGATTGAACCGCGGATTTTGGTCAACTCCAATCTGCACCAGTCAATCGCAAGGGTGATCCGGCCACGTTTTTATTCATTTCAGATTCGTAAAATGCAGGTATTTAAATTCGGCGGAGCGTCGGTAAGAGATGCTCAGGGAGTTCGCAATGTTGCGGGAATTATTCAACAGCAACGCCCGAATAATCTCCTGGTGGTGGTGTCAGCTATGGGCGAAACCACCAATGCACTGGAACAGTTGACATGGGCCTATCTTCGCCGACAAGGTGATCAAGAGCTAATCTGGCAGCGGATTCGGGCTTATCATGAGCAGATTATCCGTGACCTAACCAATAAGCCCGAAGCTTTCGAACCCGTCTACAGTCTGTTTTCGGAGGTGGAAACGATGCTGAACCAGGAGCCGGAGCCTCATCAACACCCCGACAAAGTATATGACCACCTGGTTTCGTATGGCGAACTGCTGTCGACCCGGATTGTCAATGCGTATCTGAACCAGTCCGGTTTGGATTCGTATTGGGTTGATGCCCGGCGGTTGGTGCGCACCGATGACAGTTATCGCGAAGGCAAGGTAGACTGGGAACAAACCTGTGAATACATCACCGATACGCTAGCCGATTTGCTGGAAACCGGTGTCGCTATTACCCAGGGCTTTATTGGCAGCACGGGCGAAGGCTACACAACGACCCTGGGCCGCGACGGTTCGGATTATACAGCCGCTATTTTTGCCCATTGCTTGAATGCAGAAGGCGTTACGATCTGGAAAGATGTGCCGGGAGTTTTGAACGCAGACCCCAAATGGTTCGATGAAACCGTCAAAATTGATCAGTTGACCTATCAGGATGCCATCGAACTGGCCTATTACGGCGCGACGGTTATTCACCCGAAAACCATCAAACCGTTGCAGAACAAGAACATTCCGCTCTACGTTCGGTCGTTTTTGCATCCGCAGGAGACCGGAACCGCCATTGGGCAATTTGAGAAACATCTGCCCATTCCGTCGTTCATTTTTAAAATGAATCAGACGCTGATTTCCCTTCATCCGAAAGACTTCTCGTTTATTGCCGAAGAAAATCTGAGTAAAATTTTTGGTCAGTTTGCGGAATATGGGGTAAAAATCAACCTGATGCAAAATACCGCCATCAGCTTTTCGGTGGTAGTGGATCACCGTCCGGAACGACTGGCCCGGTTGATGCCGAACTTGCAGGAAGATTTTCGGATTAGCTACAACGAAGGGCTGGAGCTGATCACGATTCGTCATTACGACGAGAAAACCATCGACCGGGTTTTGGTCAATAAAAAGTTGCTGGTCGAACAGAAAAGCCGGTATACGGTGCAACTGGTCGTAAAAGACCTTTAAGTACCCACGGACTTTAGTCCGTGAGATTCCAGGAAAGCAAGCATCTCACGGACTAAAGTCCGTGGGTACTTAAAATTTCGGACAGGAGAGCTGCTTGCGAGCCTTGCGGTTTTTGGGTTTGCCAGCCGGAAAATTCTCGAAGGTGTAGGATAATGAAATTTCGTGGGCACCGCCACTGCCCGGCCCGAGCGATGAAATGGTGGCGTCGTAACTATAACCGATCGAAAAATTGTCCTGCCGGAAGCCGGCCAGTATTACCAGTGATTCGCGGTTGGTAACGTTAGGTGCGTATTTTTTTAACGGCAAACCGCGGTACCAAAGCCCAACGACCATCGGGGAGTAGGTCATATAAAGGCCCAGATCCAACTGATCGTATTTACCCTGAAACCGGTAGTTGACGGCGGGAGAAATGGTTTTTTCACGATCCCATTCGTCGCCTAACCCGGTGAAACCGGCAAAAGGAATCCGTAAACCGGCGTGTAAGCTGCCTTTCATCGGCAGGCGGCTTTCATCACTCAATACAAAAACACCCTGATTTGGCCGGCTTAAATGGTTCGCGGCAAAGCCAATCCAGTACCAGTCGGAATACAGCAAACCGCCAGTGGAGAAATCCAGGTACGAAAGCTTCGGCGATCCGTTGGTAACGACGGGGTCTGTGGTTGGATTGCCGGTAAATCCGCCGTTGTTATATTGATCGCCAAACGTAAGGCCAAACCAGTTGATGGAACGGTTTACATACGATCCCTGCACCCCCAGCCGGACAAAAGTTTGTTCGGCTACCTGAATCTGGTAAGAATATTGCAAACCGATATCGGTAGACCGGATGCGACCCTGGCCCTGGTTATCATTTTGGAGCAGCAAACCGACACCGCTGTTGTAGCGTTCGAAATAATGGTCGACACTCACCATCGACGTGACGTAATTGGTGACAGCAGGCCATTGGTTGCGGTAGTTGACCGATACCCGCGGAGCTAATGCCGAACCGGCAAAAGCTGGGTTCAGGTACAATGGAGCCGCATAAAACTGCGAAAACTGCGGGTCTTGCGCCCAACCCGTTCCGGCAATCAGCAAGCCAAACAGAAGAAATAAGTAACGTTTTAACATGACTGTATCATTAGTGCAAACAACTTGCCAAACTGGTTCCGGGAAAACACTAAAGCATAAACGTTTTTTTAGCGTAAAATTGCACTTGCCAGGGTGGATAAAGGTACTGGCAAATGATGAAATGTATGAATCGGGATCTATAAAATTTTTATAGCTGCCGTTTCGTTTACAATAACGTACCGCCCACCTCAACTGTTATGTGTACAGCAAGTTTAAGGGCCGGTAATCGACTTGAATTTTTAGCAGCGAATGACAACCTATACAGGAATAGTACGGCGGTTGGGATGGATGCTTCTGTGTTGGGGGCTATTTGCCGGAATGGCCCATGCGCAAACGGCGTCGGGTATCAAGGTAAGTGGAAAATTGTGTATAACAGACCCCTCGTGCGACACGGGCGTTATGTTTGAAGATACCGTACCCAATGTGCGCTCCCGCGTCTGGCGTTTTGGTGATGGAGCCGCGGGTCAGGATACGTCTTCAGCCGCAAAACCCAGGCATTCTTACAACAATCCCGGCACATACACGGTTACGCTGACCCGAACCATGCAGGATGGCTCGACGCAAACCGCTACAAAAGAAGTCAAAATCGGCGTGCCACCTACCCAGTTTCAGAACTGGCGGACGGATACCATGCTTTGTAATGGCCAGAAAATCACGCTGGATCCGTATCCGAACGGCGCTCCTGCGGGCGTAAGTTACCTCTGGTATCCCAAAGGGGATACCACCCAAACCATTCAGGTCGATAGTGCGGGCTGTTATTCGGTAGAGGTTTGGGTGGGTACGCAGAAAGACAAACCGAATGTCTGTTCGGTTGAGAACCGCATCAATGTGCAGGTCTGCGGGCAGCGGCCCCAGCAGCAGGGGGCCAAGTGGTATTTCGGGAATAACGCCGGAATTGACTTTTCCGGTGGTAGCCCAACGCCACTCGACGACGGAAAACTCAACACGATTGAAGGAACCTCGTCGATCTCCAACACAAAAGGTCAGCTTCTTTTTTATACGGGTGGCGTACTCATTTACGACAAGAACGGCAATTTGATGAAACCGCTCAATCCGGCGGATACGGCCCAACTGCAGGGTAGCCAGACCTCCACCCAGTCGGCGCTCATCGTACCACAGCCCACTTGTAAAGGGTGTGAATACCTTTACCGGGTTTATACGACTTCCGAAATTAGCGGCAAAAAGATCATGAGCGTCAGCGTGGTCGATATGCGGTACAATCAGGGAATTGGGGCCATCATCGAGAAAAACACGCTGGTCGACTCCATGACTACGGAGCGGCTGGCTTCGGTTCGCAACGACCGTGATACCACGTACTGGGTTATTTCGCACGATTACGGTAACAATAAGTTTCAAGTCTATCACGTGACGAAGGCGGGCGCGGAAGGGCCGGTAGAATACGCCCTGGGCATGCCGCACGACACGACGACCAAGGGAGAAGGGTACATGAAGATTGGTCCGGCCGATACGACCGGAAATGGAAACCGCCCGGTAGCGGTGGTGGTTCCCGGCCCGCCAACCAACTACGTCGAAGTGTTTACCTTCAATGATTCGACGGGGGTGATGACCGCCGGACCGCGGATCAATGTGGGGCCGGCACCCCCCAAAGCCTACGGCGTCGAGTTTTCGCCGGATGGCTCGAAGCTCTACGTGACGTTGCAGGGGGATACGGCTCACGCATCACAAATTCTGATTTATGACCTGACCAATCCGGACCCTGCCGCCATTGAAGCGTCCAAGGCCGTGCTGGACAGTACAAAAAGCCGGGAATACGGCGCTTTGCAGGTGGGTTCCGATGGCAAAATTTACGTGGCTATCAAAGGCGGGAGCAGTTTGGGCGTAATTGAGAATCCGAACGATGCATTGCTGGCCCCAGCCACTTTCGATCCCAACGGACTCAATCTGAACGGCCCGACCAGCCAGTTGGGTTTGCCCAACATGGTTGCCAATTTCAACGAACCGTCCAGTTCACCCGGTTTTTCGTATGCCGATACCTGCGCCGGTTCGCCAACTCAGTTTACGGTGACGCCCATGTGTCCGCCGTTAAAGGATAATTATACCTGGAATTGGGGAGACAGTAGTGCGCCCTTCAGCTCGACGGCAACGCAGGCAACCCATACCTTCAATGAGCCCGGGGTTTATAAAGTAAGTCTGCATATCGTAACCATGCGGTCGGATGGCGGTATTTGTAAGGATACGACCATCACGCAGGATGTAACCATCGTTAAGACACCAGACCCGATCAATTTGGGACCGGATGTCGATAGTTGTAAGAATACCGTTACGCTGGACGCCAAAGTAGAAGCCAGCGTCTACATCTGGATACGAAACGGGCGGATTTTGCGAGGGTTCAACGAACGAACCTTGACCGTGACAACCCCGGGCAGGCCGGGGTATAACGGAGTTACGCCGGGTCGGTTTGTGGTTATTGCCGCCAATGGAGGCTGTTTTTCAAGTGACACCATTAACGTTTCCTTACGCCGTCCGCCTAACTTCAGCCTGGGCCCCGACACCACGCTCTGTTTGAACAGTTCCCTGACGCTGACCGCCCGTGGAAACGGATGGAACAGTTTCCAATGGAGCAATGGCACCACCGAACGGACCACGACTATCAACAAAGCGGGCGAGTATTCGGTGATCGTCAGGGATATCAACGGGTGCGAAAATGCCGATACCGTAGCGGTGGTTGCATTACCCAAACCGGCGGTCACGGCGTTTATGACCCCGCCGACCGGCTGTACAACCACCGACGGCAGCATCCGGCTTAGCATCGGTTCGGCCACGGTCCGGCGGTTTGAGTGGAGTTTGGGCGGACAACCGGTTGGGGATACGACCGCGCTGTTGCAGGGCATTCGGGATGGTGAATATACCGTTCGGATTATCAGTGATAATGCCTGTACGGTTGATACCACGCTGACGCTTCGTTCCAACAACAGCATTGAAGTAAAAGCGGACCCGCAAACGGCTTTGTGTACGGTGCCGCAAAGTGGCTCGATCAAGCTTACGGTTGTAAAAGGCCGTCCGACGGAATTCATCTGGCGGGATGCCGCCGGGCAGGTGGTTGGAAATGGGTCCGGTTTGACCGGAATCAACGGCGGAGTTTATAGCCTTGAAGCACGGGATACAGGCGGTTGTCTGGACACGCTAAATAACATTCGGGTTCCGGTCGACACCACCGGTTTTGTGTCATTGGGGCCGGATCGGGGTAAATGCATCGGCGACACGATTGTGCTGTCGTCGCTGGTACAGACGCCGGGCGATGTTTATGTGTGGAACAGTGGGCAGAATACGCCTTCGATCAACGTGACCACGGCTGGGCCTTACCGCCTGACGGTTCGCAACTCGATTACCGGCTGTCGGGGCTCCGACGAGGTGGTGGTTACCTTCAATGCCAAACCGGCCGTGGAAGCCGGACCTCCCCTGGAAGTCTGCGCCAACGGGCCGGTGGTGACACTCAGCGGGGCAACTCCACTGGGGGGCTTCTGGACGGGGCGGGGTGTTGACAACAACGGGCGTTTTACGCCGGCCGATAGCCTGGCGGGCCCGAACCCCATTGTGCTGACGTACTCCGCTTCTCAGGGTGGTTGTGTGGCTTCCGACCGTAAGATTGTGTTTGTCCAGGTTCCTCCGACGGTTAGCCTTGGTCCTGACACTACGCTGTGTCCGTCGCCAACGCTGCGGTTGCAAGTATCAGGCTCGCCGGGTTCAACCTACCAGTGGTCGACGGGCGCAACGACATCATCGATTCAGCCGACCACGTCGGGTACCTATTCGGTGGTAGCAACCTCCGGTGCCTGTACGGCAACTGACGAGGTGAAGCTAACCTTTTTGCCGTTGCCGGTATTTGATCTGACGCGCGAAGTTCCGCTCTGCGTGGGTGACAACGGAAAGGCGGTTTTGCAGGTATCCGGAAATAGTACACAAACGTATTTCTGGCCTCATTCCGGCGACACCACGCCCCGCATAACCGTGTTGGAAGTCGGCCGGTATGCGGTTCGGGTAACCGGTGCGAATGGCTGTGCTGTGGTGGATACGGCCCTGGTGGTGGATAAATGCGAACCCCGGGTGGTGATACCCGATGCGTTTACGCCAAACGGCGACGGTAACAATGATTTGCTGGATGTGTTCACGGCGTACGTAACGGAATTTGAACTGCGGATATTTAACCGCTGGGGTGAAGTGATCTTTGTGTCGAATGATCCGGAAAAGAAATGGGACGGTAATTACCGCGGGCAGGCCTACCCGTCGATGGTGTACGCGTATACGGTAAACTTCAAAAGTCTGTATTATCCTGAGCGGCCAAAAGTGTTAAAACGCGGTTCGATTCTGCTCGTCAGATAGCGGAAATATGCCCGGAATTTTGTATATTTGAATGAAATCAGTGTCTGATTAACTGGTTGATAATCAGGACTGAATTTAGTATAAACAACAAATACTTTCATTCAAATACCGATGCGGAAAGATATTTTGAAAGGTACTAATGACGGTATGACGGCCACCGAGAAGGAGATTGAACGCGCGTTGCGTCCGTTGTCGTTCGAAGACTTTACGGGACAGGCGAAAATCATCGAAAACCTACGGATTTTTGTGCAGGCCGCCCTTCAGCGCGGGGAAGCGCTCGACCACGTACTGCTCCATGGCCCTCCGGGTCTTGGCAAAACGACGCTCTCCCACATTGTTGCCAACGAGCTGAATGCCAGCATTAAAATGACATCTGGTCCGGTGCTCGACAAACCGAGCGACCTTGCAGGTTTGCTGACGAACCTGCAGGAAAACGATGTGCTTTTTATCGATGAGATTCACCGGCTCAATCCGGTGGTGGAGGAGTATCTCTACTCCGCGATGGAAGATTACAAGATCGATATTATGCTCGATTCCGGCCCCAATGCGCGAACCGTTCAAATCAAGCTGAACCCGTTTACGCTCATTGGTGCCACCACCCGTGCCGGTTTGCTGACGTCGCCGTTGCGGGCCCGGTTTGGGATCAATGCCCGGCTGGAATACTACGATGCGGCTTTGCTGACCACCATTGTAAACCGTTCGGCGGCTATTCTGGGTACTCCGATTGAAGAAGACGGGGCCTACGAAATTGCCCGCCGGAGTCGCGGAACTCCGCGGATTGCCAACAACCTGCTTCGCCGGACGCGCGACTTTGCGCAGGTAAAGGGCAAAGGGATCATTACCGTTGAAATTGCGGAAATGGCCCTGCGTGCGCTCGACGTTGACCAGAATGGTCTCGATGAGATGGATAACCGAATTCTGACGACTATTATCGATAAATTCAAAGGTGGTCCCGTTGGCTTGTCGACCATCGCCACAGCGTGTGGTGATGAGGCAGAAACGATTGAAGAAGTCTATGAGCCGTTTTTGATTCAGGAAGGCTATTTAAAACGAACCTCGCGGGGGCGGGAAGCCACTGAAAAGGCGTATAAACATTTAGGAATTGTGCCTGCGTATCGGGATGGTGAGTTATTTTCCTGAAAAAACAAAAAGGGAAGCGTTATGCTTCCCTTTTTCATTAAGCCAGTATCTTGCTGCGATAAATGCAGTCAATGATTTCGGCAATGGAATTATCCACTAGAAAATAATAAATGTTTTTGCCGCTTCTCCGGATTTCCAGAATCCCTTTGTCGCGCATATTAATGAGATGGTGTGAGATCAACGACTGTTCCGCGTTCAGGTTTTTATAGATCGTTGAAACATTTAATTCCTTGTTCTCATTCAGCATCTGAATGATTTTGATTCGCAAGGGATGAGCGACGGCCTTCAATACATACGCGGCTCGCTCAATCTTCTTTTCGTCGTTAACCAACGTTTCTTTTGTCATGATTCTGTGTGCAATTTAGGTACGTAAAGTAACTGAAATTTAGTTATTTATAAATAAACTGCAAAAAAATATGCATGATAACATCTCAATGTTAATCTATTTAAAAAGTGTCTAAAACTAGTTAAGCCATCGTCTGTATTTAGCAGACAAAATCGGAGCTGGAATCCGTTAGTTACCACCTCTCTCCCCAATTCATACGACGCCAAATACGACCCGCAAGGCTCCTGAAAATGGCCACCAAAAAGCGGTTGTGTTTAGGGCTGTTGTAAACGTGAGGAGGCAAAAAAAGCGCTGCCGATAAAATCAGCAGCGCTCCTGTTCCATACCGCATCCGGACCAATACCGGTAGACGCGGGTCTCTATTTTTGCCGAAAGAAGATCGTGATTGGCGCTCCGTCGAAGCCAAAATGCTCGCGCAGTTTATTTTCCAGATACCGGGTATACGGTTCCTTGATGTACTGCGGCAGATTGCAGAAAAACACAAACGTCGGTGACGGCGTCGGTAGCTGAATCATGTATTTGATTTTGATCAGTTTCCCTTTCGTCGCCGGTGGTGGGTAGTTGATGATTTCCTGCTGCATGGCTTCATTGAGCTTCGAGGTCGAAATTTTCTTGTGCTTGTTTTCGTAGACCTCCATGGCTTTTTCCATCACCTGAAAAATCCGCTGTTTCTCCACAACGGAAGCAAAAATGACGGGCAGATAATCGATCGGCGCCATGCGCTGCACAATTTCTTTTTTCCACGTATCGGCGGTTTTGGTATCTTTCTCGACGGCATCCCATTTGTTCACCATCAATAGAACGCCTTTTTTTGCCCGAACCGCCTGTCCAATAATGTTCATATCCTGTGCTTCCAGACCCCGCGTGGCGTCCAGCATCACAATCACCACATCCGACTCTTCCAGGGCTTTCAGGGAGCGCATTACCGAGTAGAATTCGATGTTGTCCTTCACTTTGGCCTTGCGCCGGATACCGGCCGTATCGGTCAGGATAAAATCCTTACCAAACGCCTTGTAACGCGTATCGATGGCGTCGCGGGTGGTACCGGCAATGTCGGTCACAATGCTGCGTTCTTCGCCAATCAGGACGTTCAGAAACGACGATTTTCCCACGTTCGGGCGTCCCAGAATGGCGATCCGCGGAATTCCGGCGTTGGGATCTTCAACACCCGCAGACGGAAAATGCTTCACCACCTCATCGAGCAGATCGCCCGTACCCGTGCCCGTCAATGACGAAATCGGGAACGGATCGCCCAGCCCCAGGGCGTAAAATTCGCCGACCGAGTTTTGCCGCAGAACGGTTTCCGATTTGTTGGCCACCACGATCACCGGTTTTTTCGACCGGCGCAGTACGTCGGCAAAATCCTTGTCCATGTCGGTCAATCCGGCCATGGTATCGACCATAAACAAGATCACCGACGCTTCGTCGATGGCGATTTGGACCTGTTCCCGAATCGACTCTTCAAAAACGTCATCCGATCCGACCACATACCCGCCGGTATCGATAACCGTAAAATACTTCTCGGTCCAATCGGCATAGCCGTAATGCCGGTCGCGCGTGACGCCCGGCTGATTATCCATAATGGCCTGGCGCTGTTCCACCAATTTATTAAACAGCGTCGATTTCCCGACATTCGGGCGGCCCACAATTGCTACAATATTTGCCATAATTCAGTTAAAATGAGGAAAGAAGGAGCGGAAGAAGGGAGAAGCCAAAGAAGGATAGAAAGGGATTGCAACCATTTCTTTTCCATCCTTTTTCGACTTCTCCCTTCGCCGGGCCTTCGGTTATTCTTCGTACCCAAACCTCTTCAGCGCCCGTTCTTTGGTGCGCCAATCGGGTTCAACTTTTACGTATTGTTCAAGGAATACCTTCTTACCAAAGAAGCGTTCCAGTTCCTCCCGGGCCATAATACCCGTTTTTTTAATCATTTTACCGCCTTCGCCCAGCAGAATCGCCCGTTGAGTAGCCCGCTCAACCAGAATTTCCGACTGGACAACGATGATGTCGTCTTTCTCTTTAAAGCCCGTGATGATAACCTCACAGCTGTAGGGGACCTCCTTTTTGTAATTCAGAAAGATCTTCTCGCGAATGATTTCTGACGCAAAAAAGCGCTCGGGCCGGTCGGTTAATTCGTCTTTCGGGAAATAAGGCGGATGAACCGGCAGGCGGCTTACAATGGCTTTAAAAACATGCTTGATGTTGATGTCGGTGAGGGCGGAGATCGGAATGATCGCTTCGGATTTGAAGTTCTCGTTCCAGTACTGGATTTTCTCTTCCACCTGCTCCGGCGTCGCCAGATCAATTTTGTTGATGAGCAGCAAAACCGGCGTCTGCGTTTTCTGCAACCGCTCGATCACGTCATTTTCGTCGTATTTCTCGAAGATGTCGGTCACAAACAAAATCACATCCGCATCTTCCAGCGATCCGCGCACAAAACTCATCATCGACTCATGCAACCGGTATTGCGGTTTAATAATACCGGGTGTATCTGAATAGACCAGTTGAAACTCCTGTCCGTCGTGCACACCGTTGAGAATGCCCATAATGCGGTGGCGGGTGGTTTGTGCTTTTGACGTAATAATCGAAAGCCGCTCGCCCACCAGCTGATTCATCAGCGTCGATTTGCCAACATTGGGCTTACCGATAATGCTGACATAACCGGCCTTATGATCCGGGCCGTACGTTTCATTTGAAATATCCATGTAATTGACAACCAATGACTACAGAAAAAAACTCCCCTCGGGCTAAAAAAATTTAGCGGGAGGGGGCTTATTTTTTCACAAAGGTAATTGTTTTTTATGAAAATCGCCTTACCTTTGCAGTCCCAACATCGCGGGATGGAGCAGTTGGTAGCTCGTTGGGCTCATAACCCAAAGGTCGCTGGTTCGAGTCCAGCTCCCGCTACAAAGAAAACCCCTAATTAGCTGTTAAACAGTTGTTAGGGGTTTTTCATTTTAGGGCAGTCAAGACCAGAATGCGGTCTGCAACGATCAATCCTTGAGCAAGTTAGAAATAGAGATGGTAGTAAAGCGAATCGGATGCGGGATGAATAAAAATGGGTTTTGTGGAGGTCTATAACTTCCCGACGGCTCGCCACATCGCCAGTTCCTCGCCGAATCGGTTGTCGATGACCTCACACTGGGCATCGATTCGCATGGTCGGGCGGGTTTTCAGGTTATAAGCCGGCCACTGCGGGACATCGTTAGCCGCCGGTTTGCCGGTTCGGGCGAAGGTTGTCCACAATTCGGCGAAATGATGAGAAGCCGCAAACCGTTCGGGCCGGTTGCCGCCAAAAAAGCTTTCCTTCGACTCGGAACCGTCGCGGGGCGGAATTTCATTATTGAATTTGAACGAAATGTCCATCGCATGGGGCGTTCCCATCGCATAGTCTGTGCCGGGAATCTTTTTCTCGGATTTATACCCGAAATTATACAGATAAACCGGCGCTCCGCCCTGCTTTACCTTTTTCTCGGCAATGTCTATTGAACCCAGACCCATCATGGTAATGGAAGAAATGGCGACATAAAGGGCCGGGGCCGTCGCGGCAGGATTTGCCTTTCGGTAGGTATCGACAATTTTGGGAGCATCCGCCCCGTACTGCGGTTCGAGTTTTTTCTGGAGCCCTTCAAAGTCCAGTTTTGCAAACTCAGTGTCTTTCCGTTCCCAGGCAAAGAAGGTGTATTCGTCTTCGTTCCAGCCAACCAGCAGCGGTTTGTTACGCGAAATGGCGGGAGCCGTCGGGTCAAACGGGTGATGGGGGAGGACTTCGCCATCGACCACCGGCCCAAAACCGCCGTAGTTGCGACGCATCATTCCCTGGTTCTTGTTTTTCTCCTGAAACGGCGGCACAAACGGCAACTTGCCCTGCATCGCCAGCAGATCAGCGGCCGGTACGTCCAGAAGTTTCCGCCAGTCTTTGGGGGCAATGTTCAGCTCTTTCAGCAGCATCGCGGTCGTTTCGGCGGCTACGTCTTTGGGCGTCATGCGCACCCCCGGACCGCTTTCAATCGATGCCTTGTTGAAATACGGAGCCGCTTCGGGCATGGCGTATAAACAGGAAGTTTTGGCTCCTCCTCCCGATTCGCCCCAGATCATGACGTTAGCGGGGTCTCCGCCAAACTGAGCAATGTTGTCATGAACCCATTTCAGACCCGTTGCAATATCGAGCATGCCCATGTTGCCTGATCCGGCATAGTCGGCACCGGCCAGTTCGTCGAGGTACAGAAAACCCAGCAATCCCAGCCGGTGGTTGGTTTCGACCACTACCACATCGAAATTACGAGCCAGATTGGCCCCGTCCTGGCTGGCGGAAGCGCCCGACCCAATGACAAAACCGCCCCCGTGGCTGTAAAACATCACCGGTCGTTTGCGGTTATCGCTGGCCGGGGTCCAGACGTTCAGGAAAAGACAGTCCTCGGAGGGCGCAGGCTCATTCCGGCGTGGATTCTGGATGGCGGGCGGACCGACCTGCAACGCGTCGCGAACACCCGTCCAGGGTTGGAGCGGAGCCGGACGGCGAAAGCGCCGGTCACCCGAAACCCGGCCCCCATACGGTATTCCCTTGAAAACACTGACGCCCTCATTTCGCATCCCTTTGATCCGGCCATGCGTAGTAGCGACCTCAACAAACGCGTCCGATTTCCGTACCGAACCAAACGAATAACCGGAAGCCGAAACCGCTGCGGTAATTAGTGCAAATTGGGTCAGGAAATCTCGTCTGCCAATCGGGGTCATAGTGGTCAGGAAAGGGTTGCTGGTAATCAATAGAACCCTAAGCGCAAAAGGACAGAAAAATACCAAAAAAGTCTAATTGTTCTTTCTTACCTTGTGATAAGAATTTCTTATCATTGTTTTCAGGAAGTAAGAATCGGCTTATTTGCACGATGGAATTACGCCAGTTAAAATATTTTGTGGGCGTGGCGGAAGAACTGCATTTTGGCCGGGCGGCCCGGCGGTTATTTGTCTCACAACCTGCTTTGAGCCAACAAATCAAGCTGCTGGAAGGTGAACTTGGTGTGGAATTGTTTGAGGTCCTCAAGCGGAGCCGACATCACAAAGTGGAGTTGACGGAAGCGGGACTGGTTTTTCTGACCGAGGCCAAACGAATTTTGCAATTAAGTGACAACGCCATTCGCAACGTCAGGCAAGCCGGGGCCAACCAGCAAGTCATCACATTGGGCGTTTTCAAGCTCATTCTTCCCGAACGCATCATGGGCATGCTCGAGCTGTTTTCCACCCACTTCCCCACAATTGATATCCGGCTTGTTGAGTTACCCAACCCGGTTCAGGTCCAGAATTCAGTCGCAAACGACCAGACTGATCTGGGCATGTGCGTCCTTCCGCTGGAACGGAACGGGTTGACCGCAACACACTATGCGGAAGCCGATTACACCATATTGATGAACAGAAATCATCCACTGGCCAGCTACCAAGCAATCAAACTGGAACAGTTGCAACCCGAAAAGTGGATTGATCACGGGCCGGATACCGGACTGTATTTTGAGCAACTGGAAGAAGCCTGTCAGCGGGCCGGTTTTCACCGTCAACGCAACATCGTCCATTTTGTGCCTTCATTTGACCTGCTGAAAAGTATGGTCCGTCTGGGAAAAGGCATCGCCTTTATTCCGGCGACGCTCGATGTACGGCAGGAACCCGATCTGGTCGCGATACCCATCGTCAATGCCGACGGTTCGGCCTTCAAACAGGTGGTGATCCGACACGTTTTAATTCATAAAACCGAACAACCGAAGCCGCTGGTGCAGGCGCTGAGTGGAATCGTAAAATCAACATTTGCCGCCCTACAACTGCCTACTGACGTTCAATAAACCGGCGACAGCGGTGTTCGTCTAAAATCATTGGGCGTAATTCCCATGTATTTTTTGAAAAACTGACTAAAATTGGGTTGATCCGCAAACCCAATGCACTGGCCAATTTCCTGCAAAGTCCAGTCCGTTTGCAACAGCAGGGCTTTGCTTTCTTCCAATAACCGGTCTTTAATGTGGGTGCTGATGTTCTGACCGGTATGTTTCTTGAGCAACCGGTTCAGGTAATTGGGATGCAGTCCGAGTTGCTCCGCAAATTCACCGGCGGTCCGCATTTTAACGGGCGTATACAGATTGATAGTAGCGGTTACTTTCTCAAGGAGTTGAAAAAAGTCATGCACGTGCCGGTAATCGTCCGTAACCTCGTGGGCTGTTGGGTACTGAGCCCCCTTCAGGCTTTCGATCAGGACCAGTTGCAAATAGGCCTGCATAGATTCTTCGGCTAATTCGCCACCGGTTTCCGTCAGGTTGAGCAATTGCTGAAACAGGGGCTGAATGGCCTGAAAAGAGGAATCCGACAGGCGAATGATGCGTTTTTCGGTGAAAAATTTATACCGCTCCACCAGGGCCTTTAATGTCGGGTGCTGATCCAGATACCGCTTTTTGAACATGCAGTAAATACCGGCGGGTTTGCCGGATAAATTGCGCCAGCAGACAATTTCATTCGGATGTAAAAACAAAATCGTCGGCGCTTCGATTTGGTAATTAGAGGTGCCCAGGGATTTTAGCGCCGTGCCGCTGGTCATGAACATGATCTTGTAAAAATCCCGGCGATTGGGCGACATGTAATTATCGCACCCACTTTCGACCCGGTCGATCACCCGGATGTTCCAGTCTTCAAAATAGCTTCTGGCAACGGGCGTGAGACCGGGCGTCACCACCGAAGGCATATCATGGACCTGCGTAATGGGTTGGGTATCGGCTCCTGATTTCATGTTGGTCTGCGTAGGGCTACAACGTCATTGCTGCAGTTCGAATAACGCTTGCGGAAGATGTATAGTTTATGGCAGACTGAAAACGCAGTAGCTTGTCAGGTTTGATTTTCATATAAATCGGGTTGATTCCCATATAAAACCCTTTGTTAATTGGATGCTATTTTGTTGAAGGAGAAGTCCTGTCTGGTTTTGGAATTCAAACAGGACAGTTTTCAAAAGCACGCTATCAACAGTAAAAGACTTGTTTTATGGCTGATGAAGAAACGAGTGGAGGAGAAATAGAAAATCCGGGCTCTTCCCGGCGGACTTTTTTGAAGCAGTCTACCGCTCTGGCTGCGCTGGCGGTGACACCTCCCGCGGGTATAACCGCACTCGGAAATGGCTTTCCGGAAAAAGCAGCCGCGTACGAGCTACTCCCGCTGCAAGTCGAAATTAACGGAACCGTTCAGAAATTGTCCATTGAACCCCGGGTAACGTTGCTCGATCTGCTGCGGGAACAACTGGGTCTAACCGGCACCAAGAAAGGTTGCGACCACGGTCAGTGCGGGGCTTGTACAGTACACCTCGACGGCCAGCGGATCAATGCCTGCCTGACCCTGGCCCTGACCACCGAAGGTAGCCAAGTTACCACCATTGAGGGGCTGACCAAGGGCGACACCTTGCATCCGATGCAGGAAGCTTTCATCAAACACGACGGTTTACAGTGCGGGTATTGCACCCCCGGCCAGATCATGTCGGCAGTAGCCTGTATCCGGGAAGGCCACGCCGACAGTCCTGACGAGGTACGGGAATACATGAGCGGTAACATTTGCCGCTGTGGAGCCTACGCCAATATTGTCAATGCCATCATGGACGTAAAACAGGGAGGGGCAAAAGTATGAATCCATTTCGATACACGCGGGTAACGACACCCAAAGCCGCCATTGCGGCCGTTATCCAGGAAGGCGGGACCTATTTTCTGGCGGGGGGCACCAACCTCATTGATCTGGTCAAGCGCGAGGTCATCCTTCCCGAAAAACTCGTCGACATCACCAAATTGCCGCTGGCTACCATTGAAAAAACCGCAACGGGCATTCGCATTGGGGCGCTGGCTAAAAACTCGGCCGTGGCCGACCATGCGCTGGTCCAAAAGCAATTTCCACTCTTGGCAATGGCCCTCAATGCCGGAGCGTCGGCGCAATTGCGGAACATGGCGACGGTTGGAGGAAACATGATGCAGCGCACGCGGTGCTCGTATTTCTATGATCCGTCCATGCCCTGCAACAAACGAAGTCCCGTGCAGTCGGGACCCGATAAAGGCCAGCCAAACGGCCCCGCGGGTTGTGGGGCCATCGGCGGTTTCAACCGAATGCATGCCATCTTTGGCGGTTCCGGTAAGTGCATCGCCGTTCATCCCAGTGACATGTGTGTGGCGCTGGCCGCGCTGGATGCGCGGGTGAATGTGGCGGGGCCCAAAGGCGAACGAACGATTCCGTTTACGGACTTCCACCGCCTGCCCGGTGATCGACCCCAAAACGACAACACCCTGCTGCCGGGTGAATTAATCCTGTCGGTAGACTTACCCACCAATGCGTTTGCCGAGCATTCCCACTACCTGAAGGTGCGGGATCGGGCTTCGTATGCGTTTGCGCTGGTATCGGTCGGCGTTGGGCTGAAAATGAACGAAAATACGATTCAGGAGGCCCGGCTGGCGATGGGTGGCGTGGCGCACAAACCGTGGCGACTCACCGAAGTCGAGCAGTTTTTGCAGGGCCAACCCGCGACCGAAGTGACGTTCCGGCAAGCGGCAACCCTGGCAATGAAAGGGGCCAAAGGCTACGGCGAGAACGATTTCAAGCTTACACTGGCTCCCAATGCGTTGATTGATGCCCTAAAAACCGCCACCAAAACCGCCTAGTCATGGACACAAACCCAAAAAATCCACCCATCGACCGGATCGATGGCCGTCAGAAAGTGACCGGAGCGGCCAAGTATTTCGCCGAGTTTGACCTGCCGAACATGGCCTATTGCGTCATCGTCGGCAGCGAAATTGCCCGGGGCACGATGGCCCGAATCGATACGAAAAAAGCCGCGGGTGCGCCGGGCGTCCTGGGTGTCTTCACCCATGAGAACATGCCCCCGATTCCGGGCTGGGATGCTCCCGTGGGCGGACAGGCTGATGGACCACCTCCGAAACCCAAGACGGAAGAAACTTACCGGATTCTGAGTAGCCCGAAAATTCTGTTCGATGGGCAACCGATCGCCATGGTGGTGGCTGATACCTTCGAGCGGGCGACCTATGCCGCGTCGCTCATCAAGGCAATCTATACCAGGCAGCCGTCGAAAACCGATCTGCGGAAATACCTCGCCAACGGCGTGATGCCCGGCGGGGCACAGGGGGCGGATTATTCGCGGGGGAAGCCCGATGCCTATCAATCGGCTCCCGTTCAACTGGAGGCCAATTACACCATTCCCATCGAGGTACACAATCCGATGGAATTGCACGGCATTCTGGCGCACTGGACGGGCGAAAAGCAGTTGATGATTTACGCCAAAACGCAGGGCGTCAACGCGACACAGCAGGCGATGGCGCAAGCCTTTAAAATCGATCCCAAAAATATCCAGGTTCATACGGAATTTATGGGGGGCGGTTTTGGTATGGGCCTTCGGACCTGGCCCCAGGAAACCGCAGTCGTGGCCATTGCCCGGAAAATCGGCCGACCGGTTAAATTAATGGTTCATCGCAGCCAGATGTTTACCCTCGTTGGTCACCGGCCCTATACGGTGCAGACCATCCAGATGGGGGCCGACACCAACGGCAAACTAGTTGGGCTGGCCCATGCGGCTACGGCCGAAACCGCCAGCTACGAAGACTTTACGGAAGCCACCGTCAACATGACCAAGTTCATGTATGCCTGTCCGAATGTGAGCACCCGCTACCGCATCGTGCGGCTCGATCGGGGTGTGCCGATCTGGATGCGTGGACCGGGCGAAGCAACCGGGGCTTTTGCCCTGGAATCGGCAATGGACGAAATGGCGCATAAACTGGGCCTCGATCCTATCGAATTTCGGCTGCGGAATTACACTGAAACCGATCCCGAACACAACCGGCCTTATTCGAGCAAGCACCTGAAAGAAGCCTACCAGAAAGGAGCGGAGGCCATTGGCTGGAGCAACCGTAAGAGCCAGCCGGGGAGCTCGCGCGAGGGTGACTGGCTGATTGGCTACGGCATGAGCACGGGAACGTTCAATGCCTTCCGGTGGCAGGCGAATGCCCGGGCGCTGCTCAAAGCGGACGGCTCACTGACGGTTCAGAGTGCTGTCACCGACATTGGGCCGGGAACCGGAACCGCCCTGACCATGATCGCTCACAATGTGCTGGGCGTACCCATCGATCGGATTAAGGTGGAATACGGGGATACTTCGTTGCCCAATGCCCCCACGCAGGGCGGCTCCGCCATTGTCTCGGCGGTCGGCTCTGCCGTGTTCGATGTCTGTACGGCCATCAAAAAGGAACTGATCGAGCTGGCTGTTCAGTCAGCGGGGCCATTGGCCGGCCAAAAACCGGAGGCTTTGACACTCGCCGATGGCCTGCTTTCTGTCGAAACGGACCCCTCGAAGAAAGTGGCCGTGGCCGAACTGATGCGCAGCCATAACCGAATGGTAATCGATAAAAGCGGGGAGTCGAAAGGCGGACCGAATTTGCAGAACTACTCCATGTACTCCTTTTCGGTGCATTTCGTGCAGGTGCGGGTCAATCCGCTGACGGGTGTGGTGCGGGTTTCCAAAGCGGTCAGCGTGGCCGATTCGGGCCGGATTGTGAGCCCCAAAACGGCGGCCAGTCAGATGATCGGGGGCGTTACGGGCGGCATTGGCATGGCCTTGACGGAAGAAGCCGTGATCGATCACCGGTTTGGCCGGTTTGTGAACAACAACCTGGCCGACTATCACGTCGCGGTTCATGCCGACGTACCCGCCATCGAAACGATTTTTATCGACAAGCCCGATCCTTACATCAACCCGATGGGTGCCAAAGGGATGGGTGAAATCGCCCTGATCGGTTTTGCCGGAGCGGTGGCCAATGCGGTTTTTAATGCGACCGGGCAGCGTGTCCGCGATTTGCCCATTACCCCTGATAAGCTGCTCCGGACGGCCTAAAACCGCATCGATAAGGAGCGGTAGGCCTGTATACCGGGTTTGATTTTCATATAAATCGGGTTGATTTCACTATAAAGCGAGCGACTGTTTCGGTGCAATTTTGCAATCAGGACAGTCGCTGTTTTATGGCTGCCTTATTTATTCAACAGACTAAACGATTACAAACCATGCGTCTACCCGTCATCGTATCCATCACGCTTTTCTTCTCGGTTCTCCATTCGGGCTACGCTCAACAAATGGGCGGCCGCCCGGTTGACAAACCGGCCATTTTCGGGAAAGGCAACCGGGGCCCCGCGGAAACCTTCACTGGTACGGTATGGGTCAACATCCTGGCACCGAACGACTCGACCTACACGACTTCGGTGGCTTCTGTCCTGTTCGAGCCGGGGGCCAGAACCTTCTGGCATTTGCATCCGGCCGGGCAGCTTCTGCTGGTGACCGACGGCGCTGGCTACTACCAGGAACAGGGAAAGCCGATTCAGCCCATACACCAGGGCGACGTTGTGAAATGCCTGCCCAATGTTTTGCACTGGCACGGGGCGTCACCCACGCATAGCCTGACCCACATTGCCATTAATCCCAACACGGAGAAAGGAATTGTAGTCTGGAAGCAGGCGGTGACTGACCAGGAGTACCGTAAGTAATTCACACTTTAAAAAGAAGAATCGAATGGAATCGTCTGGAAATCAACAACTAATTTTTGCACAAGGGCCGCAGGCACCGGAAGCTTATTTTACCGGAACGGCTTGGATCAAACTCCTCGTTCCGGCCCACGATCAGCTTAATGTCATGATTAATAATGTCGTCTTTGAACCCGGTGCGCGCAACAACTGGCACACCCATCCCGGCGGACAGATTCTACTCGCAACGGACGGGGTCGGGTGTTATCAGGAGCGGGGAAAACCGGTTCAGGTGCTGCATAAAGGAGATGTGGTGCAGATTCTGCCGGATGTTGAGCATTGGCACGGGGCGTCAGCCGAGGCTGCATTCACCCACATTGCCATCAATACCAATACCGACCGGGGAATTGTCGAGTGGCTGGCTCCGGTGACGGATGAGGAGTACAAAACGACTCATTGATCAACGAATGAAACCGTCAATCGTCGTTTTATTTCAACTCCTGTTTTTTATCGGCATCATGGCCTGCAAAACCGATGACCCCAGCGTTTCCAACCAAACCGGTACTGAAAATGGGGGTAATACCGATCAGGATACGACGAAGAATCGACTGAGAATCAGGATTGGTTCCCAAATCTTCACCGCAACACTCCTGGACAATGCGACCGTAACCGCGTTCAGAGCCAGGTTGCCCATGACGGTTGTCATGGGCGAGTTGAACGGAAATGAGAAGCTGTATCGTTTTTCGTCGGACCTGCCTACCAACCCGGCCAATCCCGGAACGATTCAAACCGGCGATTTGATGCTCTATGGTGCCAATACGCTGGTGCTTTTCTACCAAACATTCCCGACCCCTTACAGCTATACGAAGCTTGGACGGATCGTTAACACGGCGGGCCTGGCGGCTGCCGTTGGTTCGGGAAGCGTAACGATTACCTTTGAATTGGAATAGAGAAACAACGGTATGAATGATCTAGACAAAGAAAAGAGCATTTTCGAGCGGATGCAGGCCGGGAGACCGATCCGTAAGGATGATCGGGACTACGACGCTTTTCAAAAGGCGGTTTCCGCAACGATTCAGCGGTGTGTCGAGATGAACGCAACGGCAACGGATGTCGATCAGGTACGAAACCGACTGAGTGCGATCATCGGGAGGCCGATTGATGAATCGACCACGGTATTTCCGCCGTTTTACACCAACCTGGGCCGGTTTATTACCCTCGGGAAAAACATCTTCATCAACCACGCCTGTTCCTTCCTGGACATGGGCGGCATTACCCTTGAAGACGATGTGCAGATTGGCCCGCGTGTCAATCTGACTTCCGAAAACCATCCCCTCGACCCCAACGACCGCAAAACCGTTATTCCCGGACCGATCATCATCAAACGGAATGCCTGGATTGGCGCAGGCGCTACTGTTTTACCGGGCGTTACGATTGGCGAAAACGCCATTGTGGCCGCGGGTGCGGTTGTGAGTCGGGACGTGCCGCCGAATACGGTTGTCGCCGGCATTCCCGCCAAAGTGGTCCGGACGTTGTCATAAGGATCAAAATAAAGAATCCCGTTCTTTAGTAGAAAAAAACCGCCTTACAAGCCGTAGAGCGCCCGCTCAACCGATCACTTTCGTCGGCTCCGTAAGAGCATGGGCAGGACACCGGTACAGGTGCTTCGTTACACCAGTCTTTCTCCGCATTCTTTCCATCAATTCCTGAAGAAACCTGTATCGTTTACGCACCCGGCAGTCAATTTATTTAGTTACTACTCGCCTATACATTTGGAAGCACACGCTTGAAGCCCCTATCTTCACATTTCCTTTGCAAAGGAAAGCGAAAATACCCAGGCGACCTTTTTCGTGCCTCTAAAACCTGCATTAGGTATGATTTTGATTGTAGATGACAGGCCGGAAAATATTCTTCCTTTAAAGAAAATTCTTGAGCTGCATAGCTTTTCGGTTGATTCGGCAGAATCGGGAGAAGAAGCCTTGAAAAAAGTTTTGAAAACCAATTACGCCGTTATCATTCTTGATGTGCAAATGCCGGGAATGGACGGCTTTGAAGTTGCCAATGCCATTGCCGGTTTTAGTAAGGCAAAAGACACCTGCATCATCTTTCTTTCGGCGGTTAATACGGAAAAAAAATTCATTACCAAGGGGTATACATCCGGTGGTGTCGATTATTTAACCAAACCGGTTGATCCGGATATTCTGGTTTTAAAAGTAAAAACGCTCCACCGGCTTTATCAGCAGCAACAGGAATTAAGAGAGACCCAGAAGTCGTTACAGAAGGAAATTGAAGTGCGAAAACAGGCGCAGGAAGAAATCGCCGGGCGCATGGAAGAATTGCAATCCGTACTGGCTTCACTTCCCCAAATGGCGTTTACGGTCGCTGCGGATGGCCGGATTGAATACGTCAATGAACACTGGTTCCGGTATTCGACTGAACCGGCGACTTTCCCCGAAACCCACCCTCATGATGACATATGCGATGAGTGGAAAACGTATTTTGCGAATGGAATTGAATTAACGCGCGAACTCCGTCTGAAAGAACTGGCTACGGGCGATTATCGATACCACCTGCTTCGCATATTGCCCATCAAACAACACGGAATAACGGTCCGTTGGGTTGGCACATTTACGGATATTCATCCGCAAAAAATGGCAGCAGAATTGCTGGAGAAAAAAGTAGAATCACGGACGAAAGAACTCCTGGTTAAAAATATTGAGCTGGAAAGAAGCAACCACGAACTTCAGCAGTTTACCTGGGTTGTTTCTCACGATTTAAAAGAACCCCTCCGCAAAATACAGATTCTGAATGACCTGATTAAAGAAAGGTATCTAGCCGGAAATTCGGAGGCTATATCCTACCTGGATCGATCCATTAATTCATCGGCGCGGATGTCCAGCTTAATCAACGACCTCTTATTGTATTCGCAGTTATCGACACCTGCCCAATTTCAGCCGACGAACCTTAATGAATTACTGAACGAAATTCTGTCTGATTTTGATGATGTCATTACTAAAAAGAAAGCGGTCATTACCGTGGATCCACTGCCCGTGATTGATACCATTCCGGGGCGGATCAGGCAAGTGTTTCAAAATCTGATCAGTAATGCACTGAAATTTTCTAAGAAAGATATACCGCCGGTAATCAACATCCGTGCCGAATTGATTGAAGAAAAAGAAATCGATAGCCCGCCGTCGATTCATGGCGAATTTTGCCGCATTGTGGTAAGTGATAACGGAATCGGGTTCGACGAAAAGTTTATGGACCGCATTTTTGTCATTTTCCAACGCTTGATAGGCCGAACCAGCTACGAAGGTACCGGGATTGGCCTGGCCATTGCCAAAAAAAATATGGATAAACACCACGGTATCATTTCCGCCAAAAGCCAGGTTAACGAAGGCAGCCATTTTATTCTAATTTTACCGGTTCATCAAGTCAATGAATTAGAAGACAGCGTACAATAAAAGATTTTAAGAGCGTTATTATGCCCCAATCAACTTCTAATTCCGTCATTCGACAATTACAGATTGTCTTTTCGATCTCCATCCTGCTGCTGTTGGTCAGCCTGATTGCATCCTTCTACAGCACTCAAAAGCTGATTAGTAATTCCAGATTAGTCAATCATACGAATGAGGTTTTGATCGAAGCCGAGAATATAATTTCGTACATGAAGGATGCCGAAACCGGTCAGCGGGGCTTTATCATTACCCTTGATCCGCTTTTTTTGATGCCGTATAACGGTGCTTATGAAAAAGTAGAAGCAAGTTATACTACCGTGCGCAGGTTGACGGCTGACAATCCGGCTCAGGAAAAGAAACTTGCGGAAGTGAAAGCCTTGTACGAAGCAAAATTCGTCCAGATGCGACGAATTATTGAAATGGCTAAGCGAAGTAAAGGCTTTACTTCGGATACAATCGAGCGTCGCGTAGAAATGGTTCGGGGGAAAAAGATCATGGACGATCTACGGAATCTGATCAATCAGATCAAGAAAGATGAAAACTTCATGCTGAATGATCGATTAAAACAGCAACAAATATACATTAATTATACACCGTATCTGCTCGTAATTGCAGCGATCATCTCTATATTAATTACCGCCAGCGCGTATATACGCATCAAAAAAGATCTGGATAAGCGAATTATTCTGGAGCTGGAAGCTAAAGAAAAATACCGCGAAACTGCCGATCGAATTTCTGTAATGGAAGGCATAACATCGGACATTGCCAGAGGTAATTATGCCACCCGGAGTCAGGATTCGAAAGATGATGAACTGGGGCGAATTGCCAAGGCGCTCAATACAATGGCGCAATCGCTTGAAACCACGTTTACGGATTTAAATAACCGGAACTGGCTGCAAACGGGGGCCGTTGCTATCGATGATGCCATTCGGGGAGAACGGAATTTAGAAAACCTGGCCAACAACCTGATTGCAACGCTTACGAGCTATATCAACGCACCGATAGGTACGGTTTATATTGTTGATAATGGCCCTTATTTTAAACTGGCCGGAAGTTATGCCGCAACCAATGCGCCGACAACCGTGAAGATTGGGGAAGGATTGATCGGCGAAGTCATTAAAAGCAAGAAGCCGGTTGTTGTGCACGACCTGCCCGCCGATTATATCAACGTCAGCTCGTCGCTCGGAAATAAGCCACCAACCGCTTTAATCATTGTGCCTTTGGTGCACGCCTATGGCTGTATCGGCGTTATTGAAATCGGGCTTTTGAGAAAACCTGAACCGCTGGAAACCGAGTTTCTGGAAGCCAATCTGGAAACCATTGCCATCGGGGTAAATGCCGCGCTGGATTACGCCAAATTGCAGAATTTCCTGGAAGAAACGCAGGCGCAATCGGAAGAATTGCAGGCGCAGCATAACGAGCTGGAAAATGTCAATGCGGAACTGGAAGCGCAATCGTTGAAACTTCAGGCATCCGAAGAAGAGCTTCGTGTCCAGCAGGAAGAATTGCAGCAAACCAACGCCGAACTCGAAGAACGCAGCTTTTTGCTGGAAGAAAAGAACGGGGAAATTCAGCGTAAAGCCGAAGAGCTCGAGCTGACTACCCGGTATAAATCCGAGTTTCTGGCAAATATGTCCCACGAACTCCGTACGCCCCTCAATTCGATTCTGTTACTGAGCCGGTTATTGGCCGAAAACAACGAGAAAAATCTGTCGGAGGATCAGATCGACTACGCCAAGGTAATCCAGTCGTCGGGCAATGGGTTGCTCGGTTTGATCGATGAAATTTTAGATCTTTCCAAGATCGAAGCCGGTCAGATGAAACTGGAATACCTGAATGTATCGCTCCCCGAAATAACCGATGAAATTCAGGCACTGTTTGCTCCGCTGGCCAAAGAAAAAGGGCTGGATTTTACCATTACCGTCGAAAAAAATGTGCCTTCGGTAATTGAAACGGATAAAATGCGATTGGGTCAGATTCTGAAAAACCTGATCTCCAATGCGCTTAAATTTACCTCCAAAGGCGGGATATCGCTGACGGTAAAGCGCCCAAAGCAAACGGAATCAACGTTGAGCTTTGTGGTAAAAGATACCGGTATTGGCATTCCGCCGGAAAAACAGCAACTCATTTTTGAAGCCTTTCAGCAAGCAGACGGCTCCACCAAACGGAAGTATGGCGGCACCGGTTTGGGCCTGTCCATCAGCCGCGAACTGGCTAAATTGCTGGGTGGGGAAATTGTACTTTCCAGTAAAGTGGATGAAGGAAGCGAGTTTACGGTGAACATTCCCATGACGAGTGTTTCATCGGAAGAGCAGCCGGGCAAAACCATTCAGTATGTGAGCCGCAGTCCGGAGCCCCTGCCCGTCAAAGACGTTGAGCCGCAGAATAAGTACATCAGCACCACCATTCCGGAAAATATTCCGGACGATCGGAATGCCATCACCGAGCGGGACAAAGTCATTCTGATTGTTGAAGACGATACCAATTTTGCCAAATCGTTACTGGATTACGCCCGGAAAAAAGGCTATAAAGGCATCGTTGCCGTTCGGGGCGATGAAGGGCTGAAACTGGCCGGAATTTATAAACCACTCGGTATTTTGCTGGATATTCAATTGCCAATCATGAGCGGCTGGCAGGTCATGGACGCCCTAAAAGCAGATCTGCAAACCCGCCATATTCCGGTGCATATCATGTCGTCGCATAAATTAAAAAATGAAAGTTTATTAAAAGGCGCAGTCGATTTTGTAGATAAACCGGTGGCTTTCGAACAGATGCAGGACGTTTTTAAAAAAATCGAATATGTTCTGAATCGAACGAGTAAGAAAGTACTGATTATCGAAGATAACCCCAAACATGCCAAAGCACTGGCGTATTTTCTGAAGACGTTTAACATTCATTCCGAATTGAAAAGTAATGTATCCGAAGGGGTGAATGCCTTGCAGAAAGATGAGATCGACTGTGTTATTCTGGATATGGGAATTCCGGATATAAAAGCCTACGAAACGCTGGAAGAAGCCAAGAAAAATCCGGGGCTGGAAAATCTGCCCATTATCATCTTTACCGGGAAAAGTCTCTCGCTGGCGGAAGAATTAAAAATCAAGAAATACGCCGACTCCATCATTATAAAAACCGCCCATTCCTACCAGCGAATGCTGGACGAAGTTTCACTTTTCCTCCATTTAGTAGACGATCCTAAAAAAGTCGGCAGTTCGACGGATGATTATAAAAAACTGGGCGCACTGAGTCAGGTGCTGGCCAATAAAACTGTCCTTATCGCCGATGATGATGTACGAAATATCTTCTCGCTTTCAAAAGCACTGGAGAGCTATAAAATGAATGTTATCACGGCATTGGACGGGAAAGAAGCGTTTCAAAAATTGCAGGAGAACCCGGCTATCGATGTGGTTTTGCTGGATATGATGATGCCACAGATGGATGGGTACGAAACGGCTAAAAAAATCAGAGAGAATTACCAGTGGAAGAACTTACCGGTCATTGCCGTAACGGCAAAAGCCATGACGGGTGACCGGGAAAAATGCATTCAGGCGGGCGCATCCGATTACATTACCAAGCCCGTCGATATTGATCAACTGATGTCTTTGTTGCGGGTTTGGCTCTACGAACGGTCGTAATGTGTACCTTTAATTTTACCAGATAACTCAAATTGAAAGCACACGATGCGTAAAAAACGGGTTTTGATCATTGACGACGATTCGCGAAATATTTTTGCCCTAAACGCCACGTTACGGGCCCGGTCATTCGATTGTATGTCGTGCACGAATGCGCAGGATGCGTTGGATTTATTGAAAACCGACGAGGAAGTGGACGCCATCCTGATCGATATGATGATGCCTGAGATGGATGGTTATGAAGCGATTCCGCGCATAAAAAACATTGAAAAGCGAGTAAATACGCCGATTTTTGCAGTAACCGCCCAGGCGATGGTTGGTGACCGGGAGAAATGTTTGCAGGCCGGTGCGACCGAGTATATTTCAAAACCGGTCGATGTCGATCGGTTATTGCAATTGCTGTCTGGTGTTTAATGGATTCATGATGATCGAAGACACTGAAATAGATCTGGTGTTAAATGACCTGTTTGAACTATACGGGTATGACTTTACAAATTACGCCCGAGCGTCGTTAAAGCGCCGAATTAGCCGATTATTTATTCTGGATAAATTCCCGAGTTTTGCGGAATTTCGGTACCGGATAAAATCCGATTCAAATTATTTAAAGCGCGTCATTGAAGGGCTTACGGTTACCGTTACGGAAATGTTCCGCGATCCGCTGTTTTATAAAGCATTGCGAACAGAGGTCGTACCGGCTCTGGCGGCCAAACCGTTTATTCGCATCTGGCACGCGGGCTGTTCAACCGGCGAGGAAGTATTTTCGATGGCTATCGTATTGAAAGAAGCCAATCTTCTTCATAAGACCTTGCTATACGCAACGGACTTAAACCCGGAAGTTCTTGAGAAAGCCCGCAGGGGCATTTTTCCGTTGGTTCAAATGAAGCAATATTCCGAAAACTACATCGAATCGGGCGGTAAAAATGACTTTTCGGCGTATTATACTGCTCAATATGGTCAGGTTAAATTCGATGAGACACTGGCCGAAAAAATGATTTTTTCGACGCATAATTTAGTTTCTGATCGCTCTTTTAATGAATTCGACCTGGTATTATGCCGCAATGTACTGATCTATTTTGATAAAAATTTACAGGAACGAACGTTGAATCTGTTCGATGAAAGCATCGGTACGCTCGGCTATTTAGCGCTGGGCTCGAAGGAAACGCTGAATTTTTCAACGATCAAGCCCAAATATAAACAATTGAATAAAGAGAAAATATGGCGGAAAATAAGCTAGAAAATACCTGTAAAGCCGTTATTATCGGTGGCTCTGCGGGTAGTATTGAAGTGCTTTTAAAACTACTTCCCGCCTTAAATCCTGGATTATCTTTTGCCATTATTATTGTATTGCACCGTAAAAATTCAACGGATTCATCGTTGGCAGATTTATTATCTACAAAATCAACGATGTTAATTCGGGAAGTGGAAGATAAAAACCCGGTAACGCCCGGTGTAATTTACCTGGCTCCTGCAGATTATCATCTTTTAATCGAGAAAGAGGAAGTGTTTTCGCTCGATGATTCCGAGAAAGTAAATTACAGCCGCCCTTCCCTCGATGTCGCTTTTGAGTCAGCCGCAGATGTCTACGGTTCTGCGCTCGTCGGGATCATTTTGTCAGGTGCCAATGCTGACGGAACGGCGGGATTCAATACCATCAAAAAAGCCGGCGGAACCTTGATTGCCCAGAAACCGGAAACCGCTCAGTCCAGCTTCATGCCGCAACAGGCGATTCTACACGCGCCCGTCGACTTCGTACTGGATGTGCCTGAAATGGCAGCTTTTATCAATTCGATCACTACCGCAAACTGAGCGAAAAGGAGCTTACTCACTGCTCCTCCACATTCCCCGCGCCCAGCTCCTGAAACAGCGTCTGCCAATACTGCGTCACGGCCGGATTGTTCTCTTTCACCGACGCATTCGGCGCAAAAGGCAGAATCATGGCAATGTCCGGACTGCCAATCGTATACCGTTTCAATTGTTCGGCGTCCGCTTTCGCCCAGTCATCCGCCTGCGCATTGTCTTTCGGGGGCGTTTTATGAAAATTCCGGCGTCCGGCGCTGTAAACGCTCTCAACCATATCGCTCAGGTAATATACTTTCACGGTGGCTCCGCTTTCGTTGGCTTTGGCAATGACCGGCAAACTGGCCCAGATATCCGTTTCTTTGTTCGACGACGACGCGTTTGGTGCCGCCAGTTGCTGCAACACGCGTTGCCGAATGGCGGCTTTTTCGCGACCCAGCGACAAATCGAAACTGGTTTGGGCGGCTTCGCGGTCGGTGGCGTTGGCGCTGCTGACGTCTTCCATTTCCGAGCGGGCCGTCACCGACAACGCGCGGGCTTTCGAGGTGTTTTCGTGAATGAAATAGACGTCCAGTTTGTCCCCTTTATTCTTGATATTCTGTTCGATAATGTCATTGATCGCGCTCTGGTATTTCTGGGAAACGAACGCTTTATTGGCGTTGACACTGACGGATTTGTCCAGAAAAATCAGCGTATAAACCGGTTCCGATTTGGCGGTTTTCTGATCGGCCTCTTTACTCGTGTCGGAAGAACAGGCCGCGAGGGTCAGCAGCAGAACGCAGCTAAAAAGTATTTTTTTCATAAGGACTTAACCGTCATCAGATTTACGGGGCCGAATCGTCGGGCCGTTGAATGATCAAAGTAGTTTTTTGTAAAACGTTGCGCTCCGTGAGTTGTTTGCCTTTGGTGTCCTGATCCGGAACAAATTTGTATTTTCTCTCTCCAGGTAGCCGAATCTGCGCTTTTACCGACCGGAAATGAAAACCGCCTTCCGGAAAATCAAATGTACCAACAAACTCTGTATCTTGCTTAATCTGCTGATTCATCAACCTAACTTCCCGGTATGAACCCTGTTTTTACCCGACTCTTTACGCTCTTCATCGTCGTTGTATCCCTTTCCCGTTTACAGGCGCAGGTCACCAACGCCCCCGCCCGCAAGGAAGGCGACGGCCCCTACAAACGGCTCATCATCCGGGGCGTTACGCTCATCAACAGCACCGGTGCGCCCCCGGTTGGGCCGGTCGATATTGTGGTGGAGAAAAACCGCATCGCCCAGATCAAGCAAGTCGGTTATCCCGGTGTTCCGATCGATGCCAAAAACCGCCCGCAACTGAATGCGGGCGACAAAGAACTGAATTGCGAAGGCATGTATCTGATGCCCGGTTTTGTCGATATGCACGGACACATTGGCGGCAAGTCGCAGGGCACGCCGTCGGAATACGTTTTCAAGCTCTGGCTGGGCCACGGCATCACCACGATTCGCGACCCATCGGCGGGCAACGGCCTCGACTGGGTGCTCGATCACCGCGGCAAAAGCGAACGCAACGAAATTACCGCCCCGCGGATTAAAGCCTACACGGCTTTTGGAATGGGGGCTAAAGAAACCATCACGACGCCGGAACAGGCCCGCGCCTGGGTGCGCGAAAATGCCAAAAAAGGGGCCGATGGCATTAAGTTTTTTGGCGCTGAACCGGATGTTTTTCGGGCCGCTCTGGACGAAAACAAAAAACTCGGTCTGCGCTCGGCCTGTCACCACGCCCAGCTGGAAGTGGCCCGTATGAACGTGCTGGCAACGGCCAAAGCCGGGCTGACGTCGATGGAGCATTGGTACGGTTTGCCCGAAGCCTTGTTTGAAGACAAAACCATTCAATCGTATCCGGCTGATTATAACTACAATAACGAACAAAACCGCTTCGAGGAAGCCGGGAAGCTCTGGCAACAAGCCGCCAAACCGGGTACCGAAAAGTGGAACAAGGTGATGGACGAGTTGATCGCGCTGGACTTCACCATCGACCCTACGTTCAATATTTACGAAGCGAACCGTGAATTGATGCTGGCCCGCCGGGCCGAATGGCACGACGAATACACGCTCCCGGCACTCTGGCGGTTTTACGGCCCGAGCCGGATTTCGCACGGTTCCTACTGGCACAACTGGGGAACGGAGCAGGAAGTGACCTGGAAACGCAACTACCAACTCTGGATGGCGTTTGTGAACGAATACAAAAACCGCGGGGGGCGCGTCACGACCGGTTCCGATTCCGGTTTTATTTACCAGCTCTACGGTTTTGCCTACATCCGCGAACTGGAACTGCTGCGCGAAGCCGGTTTTCACCCGCTGGAGGTGATCCGGGCGGCAACGTTGAAAGGGGCTGAAGCGCTGGGAATGGCCGATCAGATTGGCTCGGTGGAAGTTGGCAAACTGGCCGATTTTGTGATTACCGAAGAAAATCCGCTGGCAAACCTGAAAGTGTTATACGGCACCGGTGCCATTCATCTGAACGAAAAAAACGAAGTGACGCGGGTTGGTGGGGTAAAATACACCGTAAAAGACGGTATTGTCTACGATGCCAAACAACTGCTGACCGACGTGAAGAAGATCGTCGCTGAAGCCAAACAGAAAGAAAATTTCGAAATCACCCAGCCGGGTATGCCGCCCAAACCGGCCAAGCTTTCGGGCGGTAATTAGTACCCACGGACTAAACTCCGTGGGTACGGAGTTTTTCTTCCAGGCTCCGGATGTAGTCATCCCGTTCCGCCAGGGCATCGGCAATGTCTTCGGCGGTGTAGCGGGGTTTAATGTGCTGGGGACAATTCCAGTCGTAGGCTTTCACGGTCAGAATTACCATCCGTTCGGGGCGGTGCGGATAATCGGCGGGGTCGAGCAACTCAAAAAGCGCCGGATTGTCGGTCAGCTCCACAATTTTGGCTTCGGCGTAAATTTTCAGGCGCGTCCGTCGCGGATAATCCACCAGAATGAGCGATACCTGGGGATGGGTCTGGATGTTGCCGACCGAAATATACTGGCGGTTGCCGGTGAAATCGACAAACCCGATGGTTTCCTTGTCGATCACCTTCACAAACCCCTTCGGGCCGCCCCGGTGCTGGATGTACGGAAACCCGTTTTCGCCCATACTGGACTATCCTGTTCGGCAATAAAGGCGGCTTCCTGCCCACTTAGCCCATCGCGGTAGGTATGGTTTTCCTGACGGGCGTAGGCACTGCGGCTCCCGTAACGTTCCTGAAGTTTTTTGATCGGGTCGGTGAAGGCCAGCGCTGCGTACGGTTTCATGCTCATTGCGGATTAGCGGGTGAATTTTGTTCCGGCTCGGTTGCCGGTTTTGAGGGGTCATTCCGGTCGGGCGTTGGCACCACCGGGGCCGTAAGCTGGTTCAATACCTCCTCGTCCCACATCGTATCCCCGCATTCTTCGCGAACGAAAGGAAGTTCTTCGTCTTCATTTTTCGGTGCATTCATGGCTTTATATCGGTTAAAGTTGGTTTAAACATACTGATTTATCTTGTAGAACGTACTGACGGTTCAGTCGTAAGCTGCTCTTCAAAACCGGAACCTGAATGGTTTTCATGATAACTTTGTCTACTATTGCAACAAAGGTACCGGCTCGGTGCCTGTTTCCTGAGGACAAATCCGCCTATTCATGGGATAGATTTCCCGGCCATGAAAGAAAAAAATCTGCCCGTTCTTCACATCGATGACTTTCATCAGGCCGCGAAGCACCATCCGGATGTGTATGTGCATCTCTTTAAAGAACACGCGGAAAAACACCGGTTTATTCTGACCCCGCATCGTCACGATTTTTATTTGCTGGTTGTATTCACCCAGGGCGAGGGCACCCACACCGTTGATTTTGTGAATTATCCGATCCGGCCGGGCAGCGTGTTTTTTATGTCGCCCGCTCAGGTGCATACCTGGACCTACACGGAGGATGCGGACGGGTACCTGATTTTTTTCAATGCCGATTTTTACCTCGTCGATTTCCCGGCCCGAAAGCTCTCGGACCTTCCGCTGTTTCATTCGCTCGCTACGCCACCCGTCGCGTACCTGTCGGGTACGAATCTAGCCGATACGGAAACACTTTTTAGCCGGATACACCAGGAATTTACGGGAAATGGCTACCGGCGGGAGGATGTCATCCGGTCGTACCTCAATATTCTTTTGGTGAAGTTAAGCGGTTTTTGCCTCGCTCATCAGCCTTCTCCGTTGTCTCCGTATGCCCAAAGTCAGATCCGGCAATTGGAATTGCTCGTTGAAAAATGGTATCTGGAACACCGTACCGTGCGGGAGTATGCCGGGATGATGGCGTTGTCGGAAAAGCAGCTTTATACGGTTTGTCAGACCGCTTTGGGGAAGCCGTTGCAAAAAATCATTCAGGACCGCCTGCTGCTGGAAGCGAAGCGGTTGCTGGTTCATACCGAGCTTTCGGTGGCGCAGGTGGCCGACCGGCTCAATTTTCCGGATCATTCGTACTTCAACCGGTTTTTCCGGAAGGAAACCGGCACAACGCCGGAGCAGTTTCGGCGCGGGTATCGATGAAAGAATTTTAGAATCGGATTTCTAGTGGGAGTAAAATTTACTGATCAAATAAATAAAAATCAGTGTAAAACCTATAATGGGGTAGACCACTATTTTGATTTTGCGTCGTAATTTGAAAATGCCCAGGATGATAAAGCATAATCCCAGAATCCATACCGTTCCGTCCATACTCCTTGATGTAAACTGACTATTTCTGCTCAAAGTCTTTCGCTTTCAGCAGAAATAGCCAGTTCGATCTACTACGGTTTGTTGCTGTCCACCACCAGTTTATTTTCCCGGTTCACGATTTCCCAGGCGGTATAAAACACCAGCCGGGCGGATTTTTCGGCCAGCGTGAAGTTGATCTTTTCCACATCATCGCCGGGGCGGTGGTAGTCGGCGTGGAGGCCGTTGAAGTAAAAAATAATGGGAATTTTGTGCTTGGCGAAATTGTAATGGTCGGAGCGGTAGTAAATCCGTTGCGGATCGCTGGGCTCGTTGTATTTGTAATCCAGTTCCATCATCGTGTATTTCCGGTTGGCATCCTCGCTGATCTGGTGCAGTTCGGAGGACAATTTATCGGAACCGATGACGTAAATGTAGTTGTCGGATTTGCCTTCGTGCAGGTCATCGACGCGGCCCACCATGTCGATGTTCAGATCGCAGACGGTTTTGTCCAGCGGCAAAACCGGGCTCATATCGGTATAATATTCCGAACCGAGCAACCCTTTTTCTTCCCCCGAAACCGTCAGAAACAGCATGCTCCGGCGCGGGCCGTGGCCTTCGGCTTTGGCTTTGGCAAACGCCTGGGCAATTTCAAGCACCGAAACCGTTCCGGAGCCGTCGTCGTTGGCGCCGTTGTTCACCTGGCCATCCGGATTCACGCCAATGTGGTCATAATGAGACGATATCACTACGATTTCGTCCTTTTTGTCGGTACCTTCCAGAAAACCCAGCACATTGCTGCTTTCAAGCTGTACGTCTTTCCGTTCGGCCTTCAGGCTGATTTTGCCCTTCAACACGCCGGAATTCGTCTTGCCGGTTTTGTTAATTTTAGCCACCGCACTCTGCAACTTGGCCGTTGTCGTATTCAGCACCGCGGCTGCCATTTCCTGCGTAACCAGAAACGTTCCAACGGCCCCGATTTTTTCCATCGACGGGCGGAGACTAAGCCGATTGAACCGGCCCATGAGCGCACTGCGTTGGGATACCAACCGGCGGTAGGCTTCCGGTGATTCGGCCGAAACGATGAAGATTTGATCGGCACCCTTGTCTTTGGCAATGGTTACTTTTTTCCGCAGGCTTTCTTCGTTGCTCCATTCCGACGCTTTGGCCGAATTGGAAATCACATAGGTGCCGTTGGCTTTTTTGGGTTCGCCTTCCAGAATGACGACGGCTTTGCCCTGAATGTTGATTTTTGCGTAGTCGTTGTAGTGGTCGGTCATGATGCCGTATCCCGCAAAGACGGTTTCCACCGAGGTCTCCTGCATCACGCCAAACAAACCGTTGACGATGAAATCTTTGGGATAGGTGTACGTCTTTTCACCAGCTTTGACGTAGAAATCACCCCAGGTTTTCTGGTATAGTTTGAAGGGCTGAAAATAGCCGGTTTTTCCGTCGTCGGTTTTGGCAATGGCCTGCAAATTTTCGGCGGCAAACTGTTTGGCAATATAATCGGCGGCTTTTCGCTGACCCTCCGTACCGGTTTCGCGGCCCTGCATATCGTCGGCAGCCAGCACGCGAAGGTGTTTTTCGAGATCCGCAGCCAGAATCGTGTTGGCATAATCAGTGGCGGTTTGGGCCGTGGCAAGTTGGGCGACCAGCAGCAAACCGGCACTATATTTCAAATATTTCATCGGGTTGTTGTGAAGAAAATGACAAAGTAAAAAAGCAGGAATAGACAATCGCCGTTCCTGCTTGTGCAAATATAAAACGAAATTGCGGGTTAATTAGTAAAAGCAGTTTGGGCTTTGTTCGGTAGTAGCCTGCCAATTCATCGGGCGGTATTCTCCCGGTTTTCGGCCAGAATGAAAGGGACAATCAAAAAACTCAGACTGCTCAACAGCAAATTAATACCGAAGCCGACCGCGTGCAGAAACGTTGCGACAACGGCTCCCTCGACGGGCGTAAAACCGTACAGCACCAGCGCCCGGCTCACTAAAAAATGATACGTTCCAATACCGCCCTGCGTCGGAACGGCCAGCCCACCAAGCGAGCTAACCACCAGAATGGTCAGGGCCGCCGTGGGAGGGAGAGTCCGTGTACTGTCCAGCGCCAGCAGGAGCCAATACGCACTCAGCCAGGAAAAAAACTGACTTAACACCGTTAGAAGTACAAACAATAATGGGTTTGGTAATTGACGGATGGCCATAAAGCCCTTCCAGAGCCCCTTAACAGTGTTAGATAATTTGACCGCAATCGGATGTTGTTTTATGTTGGAAATCAGTAACATACGCCAAATGCCGACTCCCGTTAAAACGAAGATGATAAAAATGACGCCCACCAGAAACCACCCGGTTTTGTCCGGTGTCCGGAAAGATAGGCCGGCGACATACGTTTTAACCCGATTGATTTCAAGCAGAAAAGTCAGCAGCACCACCAGGCCCAGCATCAGCAAGTCGATGATTCGTTCGGCCACGACGGAACCGACGCCCTGCGAAAACGGCACGTTATCGGTCCGTTGGAGCGTGGCGCAACGGGTCAGTTCGCCCGAGCCCGGCACAATCATGCTGGCAATGACGCCCGCCAGCGTGGCTACCGTGGCGCGGAAAGCCGTCGGGAAATAACCGAGGGCGAGCAGGGGTTGCTGCCAGCGTTTTCCCCGCACCAGGTAGATCAAAACCGTGAGCAATCCCACCAACGCGATCCAGCCGTAATGAGCCTGCTGGAACTGCCGCCCGATGTCGGCGAACGAAATATCCTTCAGCGCATAGACGAGCAGGGAAATCGCTAAAATAAAGGGCAGGGCGGTTTTGAGGAATTGCTTCATTCAGTTTGACTAATCGGCTGTAAGATAGGAAACCTCCGATAATTTATGGCACATAATTTGACCCAAATCCAGCGTCCTGCTACATTTGAGAATCGTGTAGCGGATTCCGTCTTTCTCACGTCCAACGTTCTACCTACTTAAGAAAAATGAAGTCACTTCGGGTGCTGGTGGTGGTTCCGTGCTACAACGAGCAGAGTTCGGTTGCGGCCGTTGTCAATGATATTCACTGGGTAAAGACCCGATTCGGCCTGACGCTGGACACGCTGGTGGTCAACGATTGTTCAACCGATAATACGATGGCGGTTGTCCGCACGCTGGATTGTCTGCATCTCGATCTGCCCGTCAATCTCGGTATTGGTGGCTGCATGCAGGCCGGTTATAAGTATGCCTACCGCAAAGGCTATGATGTGGCAGTTCAGGTCGATGGGGACGGCCAGCATCCCGCCGAGGGCTTGATAAAGCTACTCAAGCCGATTTTTGAAGACCAGGCCGATGTCGTCATCGGTTCCCGTTTTCTGGAACGGCAGGGCTTCCAGTCGTCTTTTGTCCGGCGAATCGGAATTCGTTACTTTCGGTGGCTCAACCAGTTGCTCATCCATAAAACCGTACACGACAGCACGTCGGGCTTTCGGGCGTTCAATCGCAAAACGATTGAAATCGTCAATGCGTATTATCCCGATGAATACCCTGAACCTGAGGCTATTGTCCAGTTCGGGTTGCATAACCTAAGGCTGCTGGAAGTGCCGGTTCTGATGGAAGAACGCCAGGGCGGAACGTCGTCGATTACCTTTATCCAATCCATTTATTACCTGTTTAAAGTAACCATGGGTACCCTGTTTGTTTACATCCGCTTACGAAAAATATAACCGCAAATGGAATCGCTCCCCATCACCATTCAGCTTTTCAGCCTGATCGGCACCCTGATTTTCATGGCGTTCATCGCCCGGCTGATTGTCAGGGGAAAATTACGCGAAGAATATTCCTTCATCTGGATTGTTTGCGCAATCATCTTGATCGTTTTTTCGGCCTGGCGGGATGGATTAACCAAGATTTCGGTCCTGTTGGGCGTTTTTTATCCACCTTCGCTCATCTTTTTGGCCGCCATTTTTGCCATTATCTGTTTTCTGGTCCACTTATCCGTGGTAAATTCCAAACTGCAAAATTCGATCAAGGAATTGACGCATGAAGTAGCCATGCTGAAAAAAGAAGTGGAGGATTTGGAGACTCCTGATAAGTTTGTGCCGGAGACGAAAAAGCACTCGAATTTAACGTGAGATCTTGACCCGTTTCAACCGTTTCGATCCCGTAATACTGCCTAAAAATAGACCTTTTGACTATGTCTAAAAAGAAAAAAATACCGGCCACCTCCCAACCTGTACCGTCCAAAAGTATCCTTCAGAATCCAAAGGCTGATCTGCCCGCAAACCGATCGGTTGCGACACCGGAAAAACCAGCCGGTAATCCCAACGCGTTTCAGTTACTTGATTTCAATAAGCGGTTAAAGTGGTTCATCGGTATTTGCATCGGCCTGTTTCTGCTGCTGACGCTGGCCAAAATTCATTACTCTTCCCTGCCGTATTGGAATCAGGTTATTCCGGACGGATCGGACCCCAAACGCGGGCTTATTTCCGGCAAACCGCGCCCCATT
Organism: Larkinella knui; assembly: GCF_003858645.1. Lineage (GTDB taxonomy): Bacteria > Bacteroidota > Bacteroidia > Cytophagales > Spirosomataceae > Larkinella > Larkinella knui. The sequence goes on from NZ_RQJP01000004.1 coordinate 145,599, forward strand.
CGCATGGATGAGTGGGCGGCTATGGTGCCGTTTACACTTTCACAGGCCAACCAGAATTATCCGGTGGAAAACCCGGCCATTGGGGGTGAAAAACCGTCGCTGGTGCTGTATTTGCCCGTCAAGCACTTTATTATGCTCTTTCGGCCCGACTATTGGGGCTTTTTTATCAATACGGATTTTGGCCTGGCCTGGCGCTGGAATTTTATGTTGCTGGGAAGTTTGATCGTAACCACCCTGCTGTTTCTGATTCTTACCCGCAACAATTTCTGGATATCGGTCTGCGGGGCCATCTGGCTTTTGCTTTCGCCCGGTTTTGCCTGGTGGTCTTTTTCGCTGCTAACGAGTATGATCTCCGGCGGTTTGCTGCTGATTTCATCAATCTACCTGTTCTATGCCCAAAAACGCAGTACGCTGATTTGGGCGGGTTTGCTGTTTGCCTGGTCCCTGGTTGCCTACGCGCTCAATTTGTATCCGCCCTACCAGGTTTCGATTGGTTATTTGCTGGTTTTTATTCTGATCGGCTTTGTTGCCGGTAATTTTCGCCGGGAACAGCTCTTTTCCCAACTGGGCAGTAAAGCCGTCACGTTTGCCATTGCCTTCGCCCTGATTAGCTTCGTTTTGTATCAGTATTACATGGAAGCCAAAGCTACGATCGACGTGATGTCGCAGACGGTTTATCCCGGAAAACGGAGTGAAACCGGTGGAACGGGCTTCATTGCCAACTGGTTTTCGGAGTATTATTCCGGCTGGTTGCTCGACGATCAGAAATTCCCGAAAGGCTGGCTCAATATTTGCGAACTGTCTCACTTTGTGACGTTTACGCCCGTCATTGCCGTTGGAATGGCTTTCTATTTTGCCACGCTCCGCAAGATCGATCCGCTTCTAACGCTTCTGCTTGTTTATGTCGTGCTGCTCTGGATCTGGATCGAAGTCGGTTATCCGGCTGCACTGGCGAAACTAACGCTGATGGATATGAGCCCGACCCGACGCACGCAAATTCCGTTTGGCATCGGGAATGTCGTGCTGGCGGTTCTGTATCTGAATTATATCCAGGACAAAAAGATGGCCTTGAAACCGCTGGTGAGTGGGTTACTTGTTGTAGGCGTTGTTGCTTTTATGGTGTATGCCGCCTGGCTCAATTTGACCGATTCAGACGGTTTTTACAAAGCCCATCAACTCTTCTTGCCGACAGCGTTCTTTCTGGCCTTAAACTTTCTGATGTTACCGGTCAGCACGTTCCGGTATAAGGAAGTGGTGATCGGGCTGGCGCTGGTTCTGTTTTCGCTCCCCAACCTGGGCATCAACCCGGTTGCCAAGGGAACAGCGCCCTTAACGCAACATCTTCTCTACCAGAAAATTCGGGCTATTCATGAGCAGGACCCTACCGCCCGCTGGGTGGTTTTGGGGAGTCAGTACATTACGTATCTCGTGACGGCAACCGGCGTCAACCAGCTGAGCGGAATCAAGTATCTGCCGGATTTCAAAACCATGCGGGTGCTGGACCCTACAGCAAAGCGCGATTCGGCTTATAACCGCTACGCCCATACCGTTTACAATACGTATATCGATGGCCGGGATTCCATCGTGATCCAGAATACGTTCGAAGATGGGTATCAGGTTGCGCTCGATCCGTGTTCACCACGGCTGAAGAAGTTGAATACCAAATACTTCATCTTCGACCGGACTCCACAACCCGCTGAAACCCGTTGCCTTAAACTGGTCGATAAATTGGGCTCGGTTGAAATCTACCGGATTAATGAGTAAGGAGAAGATTTACCGGGAAACCGAGGGAATTTCAGCCCTCAACAGCGCCTGATACTGATCAATCATGGTTTCGTTTTCGAAATACCGCGGGGGAGAATAGTGGCTGCGCTGATGAACCATGTCGACAATAGCCGCAGCCAGCGCGTCGCTATCGCCCGGCTGCACCAGGCGGTAATGGCCACTAATGACTTCCGGAATGGAACCGGCCGTCGTAGAAACCACGCTGCGGCCCAGCATGCAGGCTTCCACGGCAGCGTATCCGAATCCTTCGGCCAGCGAAGGCACCACCACGCAGTCGGCAGCCTGAATATACTGCAACAAATCCGTTCGCGACTGTTTGTCCAGAACCCGAACCGCCGGGCCAGCCCGGAAACGATCGAGCCGTTGAACGAGTGAATCCCGCAACGAAATAAAATTCGGTGCCGAAGGCCAGATGAATAAAAACCGGACGTTGGATTGCGTTTTCAACACCGGCGGAACGGCATCTACCAAATAATCGAATCCTTTGGAAATACCGGGCCGACCAAATCCTATTACCAGAAAATCGTCGGCACTGTAGCCTTTTTCCTGCCGAAAAACCGCCCGCTGTTCGTCGCTGAGCCGGTTTTTCTCAAAGTCATCGTAATCGACGCCGGGATAAATCCGGGATACGGGCGCTGATGGAAACAGGCGAACATAATCGCGCAGCGTACTGTCCGAAATACAAACGATCCGGTCGAAGGGAAAGGTCAGCAGAAGCCGTTCGAACAGGCGGAACAGGCCAGCTTTCCAGCGCGATTGGCCGCTCAGCGTATACCATTTGGTGTCCCAGACTTCATAAACCGTCAGAATCGCTTTTTTACCGGTTAGTTTACGGGCAATCCAGGCCGGAACAATAGCGTTGTACGTTGCGGTCTGGATGACGTCGTGCTGGTTTGCCAGACGAACGGCGCGAACAATGGCCAGCACCATAAAAAAATACCGTTGCGCGAACGAAGGCACTTTTTGCCGGATAATATGAACGCCGTTGTGGGTTTCTTCATCCAGATAATCCGGGTAATTTTTAGGCACCAGAACCGTTACCGACATGCCCCGTCGTACCAATCCTTCTGCCAGACGCTGAAACAGCAATTCGGCTCCGCCAATGTGCGGGTAATAATTGTCCAGGATGTACAGGATTTTCATACGCGAAATCGGTCAGGCTGAGGTATAACGGTCGGCAAGTTCGCCAAAAACCATCCGGAACATATCTTTCCAGGTGGTGCTTTTCAGCCAATACCGGCCCGGATTATCATAAATGGTTCGGTGAAGCTGGCAGGCGTCGAAGATGTTTTTCACCCCGTACGTCGATGCGTCGATGAGCAGAAACGGGTACGAATACCGCTTCAGATCGTAAGGAATTATATTGTTCAGGCGGCTGGTCGACGCATTGATCAATTTCTCGACGTGTTCACGATCAAGGTGATTGGTTTCGGCAATATACCGGGTGACATTCAGGATGTTATCGCGCTGGGAATGAAATTTCGTATTGGCTTCTTTAATCGCCGTCTCGATGAAGGGCATCCAGTCAAAAGCCGCTTTCTCGTCCGGATTCAGGCCCGCGTCGAAGGATTGCTGGAAACTTTCGGCCATCAGGTACGTGTACGACGGGCAATACTGCAAGGCCGGATGAAAGGGAATGTTGGGCTCGCTGGCAAACTGGTCCATCGCCTTTTTGTTGGCATTGTAGTTAAACTGCGACATGCCCGTGCTGTGCGAAGACGCTCCGGAAATCCGCAACCGCTTTTTTGAGTGCACATACGGTCCTACCTGGTTCGCCAGGGCAATTCCGGAATACACATCCGGGATTTGCGACCGAAAAAACGCACCGGTTTTCCGTTTGATCGGGTCGATCGCCGTCATGCTGACAAAAGAACTGTAGACGAACGGAAGCGGCAAATAGTCTTCCCGGCACCGCAGCACTTTTTGTAATACCTCCTTCCCCTGCTTGATAACGAATCCACTTTGAAAGCTAATTTTCAGCATGTTAGCCTGTTTTTTATTGAAGTAACTGGGCCAGAAATAAAAATCCGGGGCCGGATTCATGTTCACAGCCTGCAAGCCGGTTTCGTTGAATAGATCATTGACGTCCCGCACCGCATCGGGCAGCAGGCCGTCGTCGTCGCCCAGAAATGTCACGTACCCTTCCTTCACATGCGACAGCGCAAATTCCCAGTTATGAGACATACTGAGCCGTTTTCCCGTATTGACGTACTGAATCCGCGGATCGTTGAACGACCGGACCACTTCCTCCGTATTGTCCTGGCTGCAGTTGTCCGAAACCAGAATTGTCAGATTATCATATTCCTGGGTGACGCAGGTCCGCAGCGAATGCAGCAAGGTATCCGCCCGTTCGCGGGTGGGAACAACAACGGTGTATTTAGGCTCTTTCATAACCGGATCGTTTTAAACCGTTACCGAATCCGTTTCAAATAGCCCTCCGGTGCCACCGAAATAAGCAATTTATGATCCATTTCGTGGTCAATCTCAAAATCCTGATTCTGCTTTAAAAACGCCCACACGGCGGTTTTGGGGTTGTTGCCCTTGTTCCAGGGCCGGTCGTAGGAGTTGGCGGGCAAGTCTTCCACAATCGTGTCGAAAACAACCAGATACGAACCGACCGTTACCAGCGGGGCATATAATTCCATTTCCCGCAAAACATGGTCATGCGTATGGTTCGAATCGAGGCAAACCATGATCGTTTGCTTGCTTTCGGCCCGTTTCGCCACTTCGGCCGCCAGCGTTTCATCGATCGCGGAGCCTTCCAGCATCGTGATCCGCTTATACATGGGATGGTTTTCAATTTCACGGCGGTTATGCGCCCGGATGTCGATGTCGATGCCGAGTACTTCGCCTTTGCCGATGAGTTCCAGAATCGACGCATAAAAAATCAGCGAACCACCGTGGGCAATACCGGTTTCGATGATCAGATCCGGTTTCAATTGCCAGATCAACTCCTGCATGGCGATCATATCCTGCGGATACTGTATAATCGGCCGGCCCATCCAGGTGAAATTGTACGAATATTTGTCCCGGTTGGATGTCAGGTTAAAAGCCGCAGCCGCAGCCACCAAATCAGGCTGGGAAGGGTAGGTGGCAATGCGCTCGGTGCGTTCCTGTTTAAACGCTTCAATTGGATCAGTCATGATTGGACAGTAGATTTTGTAGTTTTCGATTATCACCCCAGAAAGCCAGCGGTTCATAATCAGGATACGGATAATGGCCCAGATTGAGCGTCATGGCATAGTTATTTTCCTGCATAAACCGTTCCACCAGCGTGCGTACGGCAATGGGCTGGCCGCTGCAACAATTGATACTGCCGGTCACGTTTTGCTGTAAAGCGGTTTTTGCCAGGTAGGCCGCTACGGTAGTCATCGGTAAATAATCCCGTAGCTGCTCTCCTTTCGACATGTTAAATACCGGCTCGTGCCGGCGGGCGGCTGCTTCAACCTGCGCCAGCAGCGACTTCGGATTCTGCCCTTTTCCATACATGTAAAATAACCGCAGCCATTTGAACGATACCGCATGGTTTTTCAGAAACAGGTCGAGGGCTTTTCGCAGGTTATCCTTTGCCAAACCGTAGGCTGTCGTGGGCTGGGTTGGCAGATCCTCCGAAAGACAACCGCTTTGTAACCCGTATTCCAGGCAGGTTCCAGTTACGGTCAGGTCGGTGAGGCCGTTGCTGATCAGATTGGTTAAAAACCGGTAATGCTGTAGCCAGTAGGTTTCGACGTGCGCCAGTGATTGGTAGTCCGGCAAACCTTGCCAGGCCAGGTGTATGACGGCGTCGGGATGGCCGAAATAGGCAAAAAGGTCCGTGTCGCCCCAGTCGGTGCTGAGGTCGAACGGGGTAAACGGAACCCTCGAAAGCCAGGCGGTTTTTCCGGTTGGCGGCTCGGTTCGGGCCGTCGCAAGCACCCGAACGCCATCGGTCGCCAGCAATTGCCCGACGACGTGTTGACCAATAAAACCGGTGGCACCGGTGACCAGAATCGTCATAGCGTTGTCAGGCTTGGAATTGGTACAACAAACTGCCCACCCCATTCCCGGATGTATGCCAGTTGCTGCATGATCTCGTCGCGCAGGTTCCAGGGTAAAATCAGGACAAAATCCGGTTTTCGCGCCCGCAGAGCGGTTTCCTGCACCACCGGGATGTGGCTGGCGGGCAGAAATTTATGTTGTTTGGCCGGGTTGGCATCGACCACAAATTCGATCAGATCGTTTTTGATCCCGCAATAATTCAGCAACGTATTGCCTTTGGCAGCCGCTCCGTAGGCCACAACGGTTTTGCCCGCCCGTTTCTGTTTAATCAGAAAATCAGTCAGTTCCAGCTTAACCCGCAGCGCCTTTTGCTGAAAACCTTCGTAATAACGCAGGTCCACCAGGCCGGTATCGGTCTCTTTCCGAAGCAGGACCGCTACACTGGGCGAAACCGGTTGGCTCTCGTCCTCCCGGTGCCGGGCATAAATCCGCAATGAGCCGCCGTGCGTCCGCAATTCCTCCACATCGAACAGCACCAGCCCCTGCGATTCGAAAATCTGCCTGACCGTCTGGAACGACAGGTACGAAAAGTGTTCGTGATATATCGTGTCAAACTGGTTGTTTTCAACCAGTTGCAGCAAATGCGGAAATTCCATCGTAATCACGCCCGTCGGCTTCAGAATAATTTTCATACCGGCCACAAAATCCACAATAGCGGGAACATGCGCCAGCACGTTGTTGCCGAGTAATAAATCAGCCTTTGTTCCTTGTGCAATCAACTCGCGTGCCAGTTTGACCCCAAAAAAGCGGGTCAGGGTTGGTATATTTTTTTCGATGGCAACGGCCGCCGTATTCGTCGTGGGTTCGATACCTAAAACCGGTATGTTTTTTTCGACAAAATACTGGAGCAAATACCCGTCATTCGACGCAATTTCGATCACCTGAGAATCGCTGCCGAGCCCAAACCGTTCGGTCATCCGGCTGACATACTGCCGGGCGTGAGCGAGCCAACTGGTTGAAAATGAAGAGAAATAGGCGTAGTCTCCATCAAAAATGGCGTCAGATTTTTTGTATTCGTCAACCTGAACCAGAAAGCAGGCATGGCACGTAAAAACCTTGAGCGGATAAAAGGTTTCGGGCTCATTGAGCTGTTCGGCAGTGAGAAATGAATTGGATGCCGGTGAATTCACCAGATCGATAAAGACGTGTTGCAGCGGAGTTTTACAGAAGCGGCACTCCATGAATTAGAAAGTTAAACCGTGAAAAGAAGGGTCCAAAAGCGGATGGGCGGCATCCCGCGCCGACAGGTCGGCGGCTGGCAGCGGCCATTCGATGCTGATCCGCGGATCGTCGTACCGAACCGCGCCTTCGCTGCCGGGCGTATAATAGTCGCTGTGGCAATAAATCAGCTCGCAGTTCTCCGTCAGCGTTTGAAAACCGTGCGCAAATCCCTTCGGAATATACAGCATCTGCTGATTTTCTGCCGACAGCTCCGTGCCAAACCAGTGTCCGAACGTCGGCGATCCGGCCCGCAAATCAATAATGACGTCAAATACCCGGCCAGCCACGCAGCGCACGAGCTTGATTTCGGCGTGGGGCGGTTTCTGGTAATGCATCCCGCGAATGGCTCCGGTTTGCTGCGTCATCGAGTGATTCATCTGCACCCAGTCGGCCACCAGCCCAACGGCTTCGAAATCCCGGCGGCAGTAGGTGCGGGCAAACCAGCCCCGGTTGTCCCGGAACAGTTTTGGGGCAATGACAAAGGCGCCGGCTAAAGCGGTTTCGGTAAAAGTCATACGGCCCAGCTTAATTTGGCGTCCTTCGCCTGTTGCACATACGCTTCCAGTTCCGCGTTTGTATCGACCCGGTTTTCCTGATGATACGTCCTGTACCACTTAATGGTATACCGTAAAGCCGTCGGCGTGTCCCAAACCGGCTGCCAGGTCAACTGCTGGTGTGCTTTGGTGCAATCCAGGCTCAGAAAATGTGCTTCGTGCGGATTGGTTTCGGTCGGTATTTCCTGACAAGAAATTGCATCCCATTGTTGCCGCGCCTGGCGCACAATCTCCCGAACGGATAAAACGTCCGACAGCAACGGACCGAAATTCCAGCCACCTGCCACCGCCGGATTGCCTTCGAGCAGGTGCTGACCGAGGAGCAAATACCCGGAAAGCGGTTCCAGAACGTGCTGCCAGGGCCGGACGGCTTCCGGATTGCGAATCACAACCGGCTGGCCGCTTTGGGTCGTTTTTATCAAATCCGGAATCAGGCGGTCGTCGGCCCAGTCGCCCCCGCCGATAACGTTACCGGCCCGCGCACTGGCCACCAGAACCCGGTGCGTTTGGCCGTATTGACCGACATTGAAAAACGAATTCCGGTAACTGGCGGTCACTAATTCGGCACCACCTTTCGACATGCTGTACGGATCGTAGCCGCCCATCGGATCGGTTTCGACGAGCGGTTTGCCATCTTCCGGATTATCGTAGCATTTATCGCTGGTCACCACAACGACAGCCCGCACCGAAGCCGACTGCCGGGCGCATTCCAGCACATGGGCCGTGCCGATGATGTTTGTTTCGATGGTTTCGAGCGGATGCTGATACGAATACCGCACCAGCGACTGGGCTGCCAGGTGAAAAACGATGTCCGGTTTATAAAGGTCGAACGTGTGTTGCAGGGTATTCAGATCCCGGATGTCACCGGTTTGGGACGAAATCGGTACATCGAGTAAGCCCCAGTGATTGGGCACGGTTGGCGCGGGCAAGGCATACCCAACCACATGGGCTCCCAGTTGATGAAGCCAATAGGCCAGCCAGGAGCCTTTGAAACCGGTATTGCCGGTAATCAAGACGATTTTATTCCGATAAATGCCCGAAAAAAGTGTTGTCATCGTTCTGCTAAAATTACCAGCTTTTCCACTCCGCCTGCCCGGTATTCCAGGCGGTTTCCAGTTCCAGTTTGTCGCGGAGGGTGTCCATGGGTTTCCAGAAACTAGCGTGTTTAAAAGCCATCATCTGCCCTTCGGCCGCCAGGGTTTCCATCGGCTTGCGTTCCCAGACGGTGCCATCGTCCTCAATATAGCCGAAAACCGCCGGTTCACAGACGAAAAAACCGCCATTGATCCAGGCACCGTCGCCTTTGGGTTTTTCCAGAAACGACTGGACGGTATGATCTTCGCCCACATCCAGCGCCCCAAACCGGGCGGATGGCTGCACCGCCGTCAGGGTGCATAATTTGCCGTGTTTCCGGTGAAAAGCAACCAGCTCCGTGATATTCACATCGCCAACGCCATCGCCATACGTCAGCATAAAAGGCTCATTTCCAACGTGTCGCTGGATGCGTTTGATGCGTCCGCCGGTCATGCTGTCTTTGCCCGTATCCACCAGGGTTATCTTCCAGGGTTCGGCGGCCGAGTCGTGCATGATTAACTGATTGGTAGCCAGATCAATCGTGATATCGGACTGGTGAAGGAAATAATTGGCGAAGTATTCTTTGATCAGGTAGCCTTTATACCCCAGGCAGATAATGAAGTCATTGTAGCCGTGGGAAGAATAAATCTTCATGATGTGCCAAAGAATGGGCATTCCTCCGATTTCCACCATCGGTTTTGGTTTCACCGTGGTTTCTTCGCTCAGTCGTGTTCCTAAACCTCCGGCTAAAATGACAACTTTCATTCCGATCTGTTTTGTTGACAAACAACTATTGAGTTTGATTAAAAAATTGCTGTTAATATAGGATTGCTTTGGCTGTTGAGCGTTATTTTTTGTGCCGGAGAATTAAAATTTTACACATTTACCGGATAAAATCAAATCGTAGCCCGATTCGTCGGCGGGAACCAATCGGGTTCATTTATTCTTTGTATTTTTGTAATTACATCATTGATAACGATGGCCGAAACGTAACCCGGTTATCTCATTGCTTTCAATCACACTTCACTGATAATGAAGCTTAACCTGCACTATCAGGAACGTTTTGAAGACCGTCATAACGGCTCGGATGTTTCTCAAACAAACGCTATTTTAAAAACCATCGGCGTCGATTCGGTGGACGAACTCATCGACCAGACCGTTCCGGCGCTTATTCGGCTTGAAAAACCGCTCGATCTGCCCGAAGCCAAATCGGAACACCAGTTTCTGGCCGATTTTAAAAAGCTGGCTCAACTGAACAAAATCAATAAATCGTACATCGGTACGGGTTATTACGATACCATTACGCCGAACGTTATTCTGCGCAATATACTCGAAAATCCGGCCTGGTATACGGCCTACACACCGTATCAGGCCGAGATCGCTCAGGGCCGTCTGGAAGCACTGCTGAATTTTCAGACCGTCGTCATCGATTTGACGGGCATGGAAATCGCCAATGCGTCGCTGCTCGATGAGGCCACGGCTGCGGCCGAAGCCATGCACGTGCTGTATGCCCAACGTCCGGCGGCTAAAAAGAACGCAGCGACCTTCTTCGTGTCGGAAAGCTGCCACCCGCAGACGATTGATGTCATCAAAACCCGTGCCACGCCCTTGAATATCAACGTTCAGGTGGGCGATCACCAAAAGGTAAATATCACGTCCGACGATTTGTTCGGTATGCTGCTGCAATATCCGGCGTCCGACGGCGAAGTGTTTGATTACACCGATTTGATTACGGCGGCTCACGAGCAGAATGTTTTTGTAGCCGTAGCCGCTGATTTGCTGAGTCTTACGCTGCTGACTCCTCCCGGTGAAATGGGGGCCGACGTCGTTGTCGGTTCGTCACAGCGGTTTGGCGTTCCCATGGGCTACGGTGGTCCGCATGCGGCTTTTTTCGCTACCAAAGAAGCATTCAAACGGCAGATTCCGGGTCGGATTATTGGGGTTTCCATCGATGCGGAGGGAAATCAGGCCCTCCGGATGGCGTTGCAAACCCGCGAACAGCACATTCGCCGGGAAAAAGCGACGTCCAATATTTGTACGGCCCAGGTTTTGCTGGCGGTCATGGCGGGTAGCTATGCCGTGTATCACGGTCCGCAACGGCTCCGGGCCATTGCCGAGCGGGTGCACGGTCTGACCAAATTATTCGCCACGCTGTTGCGCTGGAATGGCTACAAAATCCATACGCATCATTATTTCGATACCGTAATGGTCGAGGTCGATGACGTGGAATCGCTGCGGAAGTCGGCGCGGACGGCGGGAATCAACCTGCGGTATATCGACGATGAAAAGGTCTGTGTTTCGTTCGATGAAGTCAAAACCGTTGACGATGTCGTTCAACTGCTGGACGTTTTCGGGGTTACCGGCGATCTGGATGCGGCTATCGATACGCTGGCGATCAACTGGCCGGAGTCCCTGATTCGGAAATCGGCCTACCTGACACACCCGGTTTTTAATACGCACCATACCGAGCATCAGATGTTGCGGTATTTGAAGTCACTGGAAGAAAAAGACCTCTCGCTGGTGCATTCGATGATTTCGCTCGGCAGCTGCACGATGAAACTGAATGCGACCGCCGAAATGATTCCGGTTACCTGGCCGGAATTTGGGGGTGTACACCCGTTTGCGCCGAAAGATCAGGTGCTGGGCTATCATAAACTGGTGGAAGATTTGAGCCACTGGCTGAGTGAAATTACCGGTTTTGCGGGGATCTCGCTGCAACCGAACTCCGGAGCCCAGGGCGAATACGCCGGTTTGATGGTCATTCGGGCCTACCACGAAAGCCGCAACGACGGCCACCGGAATGTATCGCTGATTCCGTCGTCGGCGCACGGCACGAACCCCGCCAGCGCCGTAATGGCCGGTATGAAAGTCGTGATTGTGAAGTGCGACGAGCGCGGCAACATCGACGTGGCCGACCTGAAAGCGAAAGCCGAGCAATACAGCAGCGACCTGTCCTGTCTGATGGTCACGTATCCATCGACGCACGGCGTTTTTGAAGAAACCATCAAGGAAATTTGTGATATTATTCACGAGCACGGCGGTCAGGTGTATATGGACGGCGCCAACATGAACGCGCAGGTGGGCCTGACCAGTCCGGCAACCATCGGGGCTGACGTTTGTCACCTCAACCTGCACAAAACGTTCTGTATTCCGCACGGCGGTGGTGGACCGGGCATGGGCCCCATTGGTGTCGTGCCGCATTTGGTCCCGTTCCTGCCGGGTCATGCCGTGGTGGAGACGGGTGGCAAACAAGCCATTCACGCGGTTTCGGCGGCTCCGTACGGATCGGCCAGCATCCTGACGATTTCGTATGCGTACATTGCCATGATGGGAGGAGAGGGACTGACGAATGCGACCAAAACCGCTATTCTGAATGCCAACTACCTGAAAGCGAAGCTGGAAGAACACTACCCGATTCTCTATACCGGCAAAAATGGCCGTTGCGCGCACGAAATGATCGTCGATTGCCGGCCGTTTAAAGCCGCCGGCGTCGAGGTGGAAGACATTGCGAAACGGCTGATGGACTACGGTTTCCACGCGCCGACGGTTTCGTTTCCGGTGCCGGGAACGATGATGATCGAGCCGACGGAATCGGAATCGAAAGACGAACTCGACCGGTTTTGCGAAGCCCTGATCAGCATCCGGGCCGAAATTCGGGAGGTCGAAGAAGGCAAAGCCGACAAAGTCAATAACGTTCTCAAAAATGCGCCCCACACCGTCAGTGTGTTCATCGCCGACCAGTGGGATCGCCCCTACAGCCGCGAGAAAGCCGCTTTCCCGTTGCCGTATGTGAAAGCCCGCAAATTCTGGCCAAGTGTCAGCCGGATCGACAACGCCTACGGCGACCGGAATCTGGTTTGCGCGTGTTTGCCGGTGGAGGAATATGCGCAGGAGGCTGTGGAAACGGCTTCGTGATTCTTCGAAAAGTTTAAGCCATAAAAAATACCGCGCCCCGAACAGGCGCGGTATTTTTTATGCCGTTGGCTTCAATCGTCAATGCCTGGTTTCGGCCAGTTCTTTCACTTTTTCCAGCGCCTTCGGCCAGGTTTTCAGGAAATAATCTTTGTATTCGTCCGCGATATCCATATCGATGGTCAACTCGGTTTTACCGTCTGCGGTTTTAAGCGTGTAATTTTCTAAAGAACCAACCCAATCCTTGCCAGCACCACTGTCCAGATCCTCCACGCCGTTTTTAACTTCACCCAGGTGTTTAAACGACATATACTCATTGGGCGTATTGGCCTCGATCACCGAAACCATTCCGTCGTTTTTGCCATCGAGAAACAGCACTTTGCTGCCTTTTTTCCAGTCGGTTTCGGCCCGTGACCCTTCGCTGAAAACCGATGTCCATTGTGGATACGTTGCGTCATTCCAGAGCACATTCCATACGGTTTCGCGGGATGCGTCGATGGTGATTTTGAATGATTTGTTTTCCATGATTTGTTGTTTTTTAGAACAAAGATGGGGTTATTTTAAGGCAATAGTGAGGGGTAATAGCGACAATATACGGGGGCGATTCCGCCAATCCGCTAAGCAGAATTTGCAATCCTGACCGGTTCTGTAACGGGTTTATAATCCGAACCAATTTGAAAACCAGCGCTATTCCGGGCGGGCGTATTCATAAGAAATGTTAAATCCGGCGTGCCCTTACAACCTTTCAGCCCCAGGCTTTCTCTTTGGAAAAGATGCATTCTCTATTTACTAACGTCTCTTCTAAAACTCTATGAAAGCTTTACCGATTGCACTTTTGCTGGTAGTTGCCAGTTCAACGCTCGTTTTTGGCCAGGGCCGGTTTTCTTTGTCGGCTACCATTTCCCCAACGCAGCGAAAGCTGGATGTAATCTCTAATTTTTACAGCAGTAATGACGATGTCAGCAGTGCCAAGGTAATCGCCAACGACAAAGGGGGAACGGTCGGGCTGACGGCTAACTACCAGTTTCATCGCAACTGGTCGGTTTCGTCGGGCTTGTGGTACAACCGCTCGACCGGGCACCTCGATTTTCAGGCCTTTAGAAATGGCGTTGCTTATGAAGCAGAACCTACCCGCCGGGCGGAATACAATAATCTGCAACTACCGGTATTGATCAATTTTTCGCCGTCTAAACACCGCCTTTCACCTTACCTGTCAACGGGTTTGGTCTTTAGCATGAACTATAGAAAAGCCATTGGGCCGTATCAGAATACGACTGACCTCACGGTAGCGCATTCCAGCAAAGTCAATACGAATGTTCTGGTTGGCCTTGGTGCCCAATACCGGATCAATTCGAGGTGGTCGATCATTGTTCAGCCGACGGTGCTGTATCAATTGCAAAAGCTCAAATCAAAGCCCACGGGCTACCCAATGCAGCATGACTTCAGCCATTATCGGGATTGGCAGGTAGGCGTGCAGGCTCAGTTGAAGTACACTTTCTAGAATTGGGAACGTTGCGATTCATAAAAACCGCCCGGTCTTGCAGAACCGGGCGGTTTTTATGTTGAAAAACAGGCTTTTTTAAGCTTCAACCGTCCGGCTCTCAACCCATTTTATAATCGTTTCGGCTTCCGCTAAACCGGCAGCAGCAACACTTGCCAGTGGATTACCATCATACGACATGGATAAATGCAACGTATCATAAGCTCCAACAAAAGAACGCAAAGGCCTCTTATCTAACCCGGAAAGTTGTTGGTTATACCAATCGACACCTTTTCGACCTTTCCCTTTCTTTCCCAATAAACCATCTAAAGCTACCAAGACACCCACGTAGGCGGTATGCCCAGCCATTTTAACATATTTCGTGTCCAGATAATAGCCCTCTTCTTTGTGGGCTTTCTCTCGCAAAATTTCTCGGGCGTTATCGAGGTATCGTTTGGCTTCCTGTACGGTATTCATATCCTGAATTCTGAATAGGTTTGACGCGTACAAGCGCATTTAGTCACCTACAAATCCGCCACGACCGTCACACCACCTTTCGTCTTCTCGCCAATCTTGACTTTCACCTCCGCATCCAGCGGCAGGAACAGATCGACGCGGGAACCGAATTTGATGAAACCCAGCTCGTGGCCCTGCTCAACGGGTTGGCCTTCTTTGGCATACCAGACAATTCGCCGGGCCAGCGCCCCGGCAATCTGGCGAAGGAGAATTTCGGCCCCGTTTTTAGCCTGAATGACCACCGAAGTCCGCTCGTTTTCCGTACTCGACTTGGGATGCCAGGCCACTAAGTATTTTCCGGGGTAATACTTTACGTATTTGACCGTGCCGGTTATGGGATGGAAATTAATGTGGACATTCAACGGCGACATAAAAATGGACACCTGCCGACGCGCTTCTTTGAAATATTCCGGCTCATTCACTTCTTCGATAACCACCACCGTGCCGTCGCAGGGGGAAATAACATGCTTATCATTCAGTGGGGTGGTTCGGCGGGGTTTCCGAAAAAATTGCAGGACCAGAAAAAACAAAACCACACTAACAATCAGAATGAGCGTGCTGGCGGTTTGATTGCCGGTGAATAAATAGAAGACGGATAAAACATTGACTGCTAACAGAATAAAGGCTGTCCAGAACAAAATTTGATATCCTTCCTTGTGGATAGTCATACGATTGGAAAATGAATTGCGTCTTGCAAATTGGGCTAGAGCGGTGAAGGTACGAAACAAACTACATTGGCTCCAATTTGTTAGCGACATTCAATTCGGATAGGCACACGGATTTCAGACTACCACCGATGGCGATTTGAGCCGGTTATCGAGGGTAATCTGAAATCCAAAACCGGTCGATCAGTAACCGCCCCGGTATTTATACGTGCTGGCTACTTTGTCAATTGCAACGATGTAAGCGGCCAGCCGCATCGAAACTTTATACTTCTGGGAGGTTTCAAACACGCGGTCGAAGGCGTCTTTCATGTTGCGGTCGGCCCGGCGGTTGATCCGGTCGAGCGTCCACTTGTAGCCAATGCGGTTTTGTACCCACTCAAAATACGAAACCGTTACGCCCCCGGCATTAGCCAGAATATCCGGCACAACCATGATTCCTTTTTCGTTGATGATGTCGTCGGCACTCGCTGAAGTGGGGCCGTTGGCACCTTCCACGATCATTTTCGCCTGAATGGAATCCGCATTTTCCGCCGTAATGACATCTTCCTTAGCCGCCGGCACCAGCACATCGACTGGTAACGCCAGCAATTCTTCGTTCGTAATGCGCTCGGCACCGTTAAAGCCTTCGAGTGTGCCTTTGTTGGCGTTGCGGTAGGCGAGAGCCGCGCTAATGTCGATTCCGCGGTTGTTGTAATAACCGCCGGTCACATCGCTGATGGCCATTACGGTCACCCCGCGTTCGTGCAGCAGCTCGGCGGCAAACGAACCGACGTTACCAAAACCCTGAATGGCCGCCGAAGAACGATACGGATTCATGCGAAGTTTGTCCATGGCCGACAAAGCCGCCACCGTCACTCCGCGCCCGGTTGCTTCAGTACGGCCCAGCGAACCACCCAGCACGAGCGGTTTTCCGGTCACGACGCCATTGATGGTCATGCCCCGCGATTTGGAATATTCATCCATCAGCCAGGCCATTTCGCGCGGACCGGTGCCCATGTCGGGGGCCGGAATGTCGCGGTCGGGTCCAAAAACGTCGAGCATGGCCACGGTATACGCCCGGATCAATCGCTCAATTTCGCCGGCCGACATCTCACGCGGGTTGCAGGCAATACCGCCTTTGGCCCCGCCGTAGGGAATGTCTACTACGGCACATTTCCAGGTCATCCAGGCGGCCAGGGCCCGCACTTCGTCGAGCGTGACGGCCGGATCGAGCCGAATGCCGCCTTTGGACGGGCCCAGAATCGTGGAGTGAATAACGCGGTGACCTTCAAAAACCTTGATCGATCCATTGTCCATCGTAATGGGCAGACCCACCATGACCTGCCGCGCCGGAACCTTCAGAATGTAGTACATTTCTTCCGTAATGCCCAGCATTCGGGCTGCGGCATCGAACCGCGACATCATGGACTCGAGCGGATTCTCTTTATCTTTTATGGGAGCTGGTTCTATATAAGCCATAATACTATTTATTTAGTTGGCAAATCTGTCATGGAGCCACAGCAAACTTACCAAAAAAGATAACGATGTCACTTAAGAACTATTTTTTCGTGAATTAGTATAATTCCGGGTTCCGAAAGCATGTATTACCGGACCTATTTTATACCAAACATCGTCATAAACAAGCCGTTAACCAGCCAAATATTGATTGGTGTTTCCGGGTATTTACCAATGACTATTTTTTGAACTTTTTTTTTAACGGTAACTCCTATTGATTGAAAAATAATCAAGAGAGTTGTAATTTTGTTGTTTCATCGACGGAAGACATTTTACCCACTTAACTAGCTGATCAGTGCTATGGTTCAGGAAGAAAAGAAAAGGTACTCGGAAGAGGAGCTAAAAGAGTTCGAGGTGCTGATTAGCCAGAAGTTAGAAGCATCCCGCAACGAGCTGAATTACATCAAGGAAACGCTTAGCAAGCGTAACGACAGTGGTACCGATAATACGTCGGGGACGTCCAAATTACTGGAAGACGGTGCCGACACCAGTGAGCGCGAAAACTTCAGCCAACTGGCGGCCCGCCAGCAAAAGTTTATTCAGCAGTTGGAAGCGGCTTTGGTTCGTATCAAAAACGGAACCTACGGCATTTGTATCGATACGGGTCGGCTGATTCCAAAAGAACGGCTGCGCGCCGTTCCACACACCCAGCAGACGATTGAAGCAAAACTGAAACGGTCGTAATTCGGCGCCGTTTTAAAAATAAGCCCTGTAAATCACCCGCTTCGCAACCGAAGCGGGATTTTTTTTATACATCCAGGATGACTATTTTCTATCTTTTCGTCCAATAAAAAGAAGGAAATGGAAAAACGGTTTGTTTAGAAAACTTTTTCCAAACAAAATAAGCCATATTTGGTACTACTACAGCAGCCATTAATGACAAACCGCTATGTTAGAGAAAATAGAAGAGATCAGGGAAAGTATCTTCAAGTACCTGGAAGCGCGGATTGAATTATTCAAACTGGAGACGCGCAATCAGGTTGAAAACATTGCCCTGAATGCCGTGCATGGTATTGTGCTTGGGTTTTTGATCACCATCACAACCATATTTTTATTCTCGTTATTAGCCGCTTACCTGAATGAAGTGCTGGACAGCCGCTATTTAGGATTTCTGATTGTTGCCGGTTTTTTTCTTCTTTTGACGCTCATCTGGGCCTTTGCCAAGGGACCCGTGGAAGGCATGCTGCGGAAGATGACCTACAATATGCTTAAAAGTGCGCAGGAGAAAAAAGCGGAAGAACGGGCTGAAACCATCCAGGATTTGATGACCCAAACGCGGGAATCGCTCAATGAGAGCAGGCCAATTAAGGAATAAAACCGCTAATTAACCGCGAATAATAACTAAGTAGTCAGCTTTATCATAAGTCAATCCATTTTTTTACTAATTTTAGAACGCTCAATTATGGATCCAAATGTGCCCTTTTCAGATACATCGGCCCGACGGGCCGAGTTGATGGAAGCCACCGAGCAGTATAAAAGTTCGATTGAAACCAACGTCAAGGCACTAAAAGATGATGCCACAGAAGTGGGAAAAACCGTGGCGTTGGTGGCTGGAGTCTGTTTAGCCGTCTATGTAGTGGCCAGTATCGTCTTGCCGAAGTCGCATAAAAACGACGTCGATTATGACGATGACGACTACGAAGCGGCCGACGATTACTCAGGAGGCAGTACACGCGCTCACGTACGACGGGCTGCGAAAGCCGCTGAGGAAGCTCCTGCAAAATCGGCCATTGGTGGTGCTATCACCGGGATCGTGACGTCAATTTTGACCAATCTGGCCCGTCAGCAGGTAACGGAGTTTATTTCGCGTTTACGTCAGAATAATGCAACCACACAACCAGAACCAGGCCAATACCCGTAACCTGCTACTCAATACCCTGTATAGCCGCAAGGAAACAGGGCAAAAATCATTTGCCGTCTTGCTCGACCCCGATAAGATCGAGCAAGATTCGTTTAAAGACCTGCTGATTCGGAGTGTTGAAAACCGGGTTGACTTCTTTTTTGTGGGAGGTAGCCTGATTACCAACTTCATTCTGCGGGAAGTGATTGAAACCATTCGGACGTATACGCCTATTCCGGCGATCCTGTTTCCCGGCAATAGTCTTCATATCGAGCCCAGTGCCGATGCCATTCTGCTACTTTCCCTCATTTCGGGTCGCAATCCTGAGTTTTTGATCGGGCAGCACGTCATTGCCGCTCCTTTACTCAAGAAAAGTGGTTTGGAAATCCTGCCAACGGGTTACATGCTCGTTGATAGTGGTGTACAAACAACGGTTTCCTACATCAGCAATACAACGCCTTTGCCCCACGATAAACCGGGTGTGGCGGCCTGTACCGCCATGGCGGGCGAAATGCTCGGACTGAAATTGATTTACATGGACGCGGGCAGCGGGGCCCGGCGGCCGGTTTCGCCGGAAATGATTGCGGCTGTGCGTAGTTGTGTCGATACGCCCATTGTAGTTGGCGGAGGCATCAACTCGGTTGAAAGGGCGGTGGCCGCTCTGCAAGCCGGTGCCGATGTGATCGTGGTCGGGAACGGTATCGAGAAAAACCCGGAACTCCTGCCCGAAATTGCAGCCGCTGTTCAGGAAGTAAACCGGCAACTGGCCTGACAAGGAATAAAAAAGGGGCGTAAAAGCCGCCGGGAATTTACACTCCGGCGGCTTTTACGCCCCTTAAATACTTTTCGCTGGTTCGTTAAACGTTCATCAGCGACTCCCGACGGCGCATTTTGCCGGCCGGAATTCCAAACATCATCTTGAACCGGCGGCAGAAATAGGCGGTATCTTTGTAACCGACTTCGGCACCAATGGCCCGGATGCTTTTCTTTGACGTCCGGAGCAGACCAACGGCGGCTTCCATCCGCTGGTATTCGATGTAATCCTGCGGATTGATACCGGTCAGCATTTTAAAATACTGCCCGACGTAATCTTCCGATACGTTGGCGACATTGGCCAGTACCTTGTTCGACAGATCACCGCCGAGGTTGTCTTTGATATAAGCGAAGATGTCGATCAGACGCGGATCTTTAAAATACGTGCTGTTGGTCACCAGCTGCTCAACGAACAGGCGGTTTTTCAGAATATACCGAATGACTTCGATAACAATTTCTTCCGTCTTGATTTTGATGATCCGACCTTTCCCCGCCGTGTCCAGCATTTCTTCGGCCAGAATCTGGTTGATGGTCTGAACCAGCGAATCTTCCCGTTTGATGATGAACGGCGGAACATCCAGCGAGTTGAAGAAGTTGACCGAATCGAACACCTTGGCTTCGAACGACACGTAGCCGAACGAGTTTGGCATATTGGCGATTTTCTGCGGATCGCGGTTAGCTTCAAAATACAGCTCCCGATGAATCATAAATTCTTCATTCGAGACGGTTTTGGGTTGCGAAGCGTCGCCGTAGGTGACGGTGATGTGTTTGCCGCCCGGAATAAACAGCATGTCGCCGGTTTCCACCTTTACTTTTTCTTCGCCGAACGATACTTCGCCGTTGTACAGAACGGTCAATGTATTTTCAACATCGTAATAGTTTTTGATGGTGATGGGCTGTAAAATGCGGATGTTTCGGGCCTTGATGAACTTCACACCCAGCGATTCGATAATCTTATTATAGTCTTCCATATGGGGAAAGTGATGTATCTACATGAGAATAATTGCAAAGTTGCACAAAACTAATAAATTGTACAAATCTAATACAACATTCGTTCTTGCGAAAAGATAAAAAAAATAGCGCGATACCAATAAAGTATCGCGCGTGTTTTTTGAAAAAATTGTGCTAACGGTAAAAAAGTTCTATTTAAGCAGCTCCCGGGCGATTACTAGTTTTTGGATTTCGGACGTACCCTCATAAATCTGGGTAATCTTGGCATCACGCATTAACCGTTCTACGTGATACTCTTTTACGTAGCCATAGCCGCCGTGAACCTGTACGGCTTCGGTGGTAGCCCACATGGCAACATCCGACGCATACAACTTGGCCATGGCGGCCGCCTGCACGTAATCTTTGTGTTCATCCTTCAGGCGGGCGGCTTTGTAAACCAGCAGCCGGGCGGCTTCAATTTTGGTCGCCATTTCGGCCAGTTTAAACTGAATCGCCTGATGATCAAAGATTTTCTTGCCGAACGACTGACGCTCCTGCGCGTACTTCAGCGCCAGTTCGTAAGCCCCCGACGCAATTCCCAAAGCCTGGGCCGCAATCCCGATCCGGCCACCGTTCAGGGTTGACATGGCAAATTTAAAGCCAAAACCATCGTCGCCAATCCGGTTTTCCTTCGGAACTTTTACATCCGTAAACATCAGCGAATGCGTATCCGACGCCCGGATGCCCATTTTGTCTTCTTTTTTCCCGACTACAAAACCGTCCTGGCCTTTTTCAACAATCAGGCAGTTGATGCCCCGGTGTTTTTTGGCAACATCGGTTTGCGCCATGACGAGATACGTACTGGCCGAACCGCCGTTCGTAATCCAGTTTTTGGTACCGTTCAGGCTGTAATAATCGCCCTGGTCGATGGCCGTGGTGTGTTGGGAAGTTGCATCTGACCCCGCTTCCGGTTCTGAAAGGCAAAAGGCCCCAATCACTTCGCCCGCAGCCAGTTTGGTCAGGTATTTCTGTTTCTGCTCTTCGTTGCCAAATTGCTCCAGACCCCAGCAGACCAGCGAGTTATTGACCGACATGACCACGGAACACGACGCATCGACTTTGGAAATTTCTTCCATTGCAATCACGTACGAAACTGTATCCATACCGCCACCGCCGTAGTCGGGCGACACCATCATCCCCAGAAAGCCCAGTTCGCCCATGCGCCGAACCTGCTCGGCCGGAAATTTGGCGGCATTGTCGCGCTCGATGACGCCGGGCAGCAGTTCGGTTTGCGCAAAATCCCGCGCAGCTTCCTGCACCGCCTGGTGTTCTTCAGTTAAGTTAAAATTAAGTCCGGATAATTCGAGGGTGGATGTTGCCATGCGTTGTGAAGGGATTTGGGTTTGTAACTAAACAATCAGGGTGTAATGACTAATTTTCCCATCACCTGACGGTTGATCATTTCATTGAGCGCCTGAGAAACTTTTTCGAGCGGATAGTGCGCCTGAATATGCGGTTTCATCTGCCCTTCTTTATAAAACGTCAGTAACTCCTGAACATTTTTAAAATTATCTTTTGGCTGCTTTTCGGCAAAAGAACCCCAAAAGACGCCAACGACCGAACAACCTTTCAGCAACGGCAAATTCAGGGGAATGGCCGGTATCTGGCCCGCGGCAAATCCGACCACCAGATACCGCCCGCGCCAGCTGACGGACCGCAAAGCCGCTTCGGTGAGGCTTCCCCCAACCGGATCGTAAACGACGTCGACGCCCGCGCCACCGGTTAGTTCCCTGATCCGTTCGCGCAAGTCTTCGCGGCTGTAATTGATGACGTCACGCGCGCCGGTCTGGCGGCAAAGTTCCAGTTTTTCGTCGGTCGAAGCGGCCGCAATGACGTTCGCGCCCATCATCCGGCCGAGTTCGACAGCGGCCAGCCCAACGCCCCCGGCGGCTCCCAGCACCAGCAGGGTCTCGCCCGGTTGCAGCTTGGCACGGTCTTTCAGGGCGTGGTACGACGTGCCGTAGGTATACATGAGCGAGGCCGCCGTGACAAAATCCATACCGGGCGGAAGGGGGAACGTCTTAAAACCGTCGGCCAGCACTTCTTCGGCAAAACCGCCCCAGCCCGTCAGCGCAAAGACGGGATCACCCGGTTTCAAATGCGTAATGCCTTCGCCGACTTCTGTCACCACACCGGCCACTTCTCCGCCGGGCGAAAACGGAAACGGCGGTTTAAACTGGTATTTGCCCTGAATCATCAGCGTGTCGGGAAAATTGACCCCGCAGGCTTTGACCTGAATCACCAGTTTTCCCTTCGCGGCTTTGGGCGATTCGGTTTCTTCCACGATCAGGGTTTCGGGCGGGCCATACTGGCGGCAGAGGACGGCTTTCATGGTTAAATCATTTTGTGGTGTTCAATGGATTGTGCGCCTTTGCGGGCCAGTGCCCGAACGCCCGCCAGTAAGCCCGCAAACCGGGGGTCCTGGGTGAGTCCTTTTTGATAGCGGCTGTAAATTTGCTGAATCACCACCGAATTCTTGAACAACCCAAATATATAATAGTACAAAATGGTTGACAAATCGCGGCCACTGCCTTCGGCATAGCGATCGGCAAATTCCTGACGGGTCAAGTTTCCCGGCAACCACGTCAGATTGAACGACTTCTCAAATGGGCCATCGTTCCGTTCAGCCCAATAGGAGAGGGCGGTGCCAACATCCATGAGCGGGTCGCCCACCGTACACATTTCCCAGTCCAGCACCGCCCGGATGTCGGTCAGGTCGTCGGGATTTAAAACGACGTTGTCGTATTTGTAGTCGTTATGGAGCAAAGTTGGTGGATTTTCGGGTGGTAAATGTGCCGTCAGCCAGCGGGCCAATTCGTCCATGTCGGGCAAATCGTCGGTTTGTGAAGCCAGGTAGCGACGGTGCCAGCCTTCGACCTGCCGGCGAATGTACCCCTCCGGTTTTCCCAACTGCACCAGACCGGTATTCTGAATAGCGAGCGCGTGAAGTTGAACCAGGTTATCGACGAGCGATTCGGATGCGCGACGCATAATTTCTTCTGAAAGACTCATTTTCGGAGCGGTTTGCGCCCGCAGAATGATACCGGAAACGCGTTTCATGATGTAAAACGGGCATCCCAAAACCGATTCATCGTCACAAAATGCGACCGGTTCCGGAATTTTCGGGTAGCCCGCCGATTGAAGCAGCGACAGAACGCGAAATTCGCGGCCCATATCGTGGCCGCCTTTGATAGTTGCGCCAAATGGCGGTCGGCGGAGCACGTATTCCTGCGAGCCGGTTTTGAGTAGATACGTTAAATTGGAATACCCGCCGGGAAACTGGCCGCAAGCCGTAATCATCCCAAAACCGGGAACCGCATCATTCAGGAACGCAGTCAACGTGGTCAGGTCGAGTTCTTCGCCGGGGCGGATGCTCGTGGCGGAATCGGGTGTCAGCTCAGCCATTTTTCTTTTTTACATCCAAACCGTAGTCTTTCAAAATGCTCCGCGCCAGAGCCGATTTATGGACTTCGTCGGCGCCGTCGTAAATCCGCGCACCGCGTTCGTGCCGGTAATACCAGGCCAGCAAAAGATCGTCGGTAATGCCCATCGCGCCGAACGTCTGAATGGCGCGGTCGACCACTTTCAGCATGATGTTGGCGACAAAAAACTTGATGGCCGAAATCTCGTTGCGTACGCTCGCGGCTCCAAAACGGTCGATGTTGTGGGCCGTACGCAAAACCATCAGCCGGGCGGCATCGATTTCGGCGCGGCTTTCGGCAATAAATCCCTGAATAAACTGCTTTTCACCCAGGCGAACACCCGGTTCAATTTCGCGCGTGGCAGCCCGTCGGCACATCAGATCGAAGCAGCGTTCGCTGATGCCGATCCAGCGCATGCAGTGGTGAATCCGGCCCGGCCCCAGCCGTTCCTGCGCCAGCACAAAACCCAGCCCTTCGCCCCCAATGCGGTTTTCGACCGGCACCCGAACGTTTTCGTAAACCACTTCCGAATGACTGCCCCAATGATCACCGGGATCGCCCATGATGGAAAGGTTGCGGACGAGCCGGAAACCGGGGGTGTCGGTCGGCACCAGGATCATGCTGGCCCGGCGGTGGGGGGCGGCACCGGGGTTGGTAACGGCCATGACGATGGCAAAAGCTGCCCCATCGGCAGAAGACGTAAACCACTTGTGACCATTGATGACGTACTCGTCACCATCCAAGACAGCCGTCGTGCCCAATTGAGTGGGATTGGAACCGGCAAATTCCGGCTCGGTCATCGAAAAGCAGGAACGAATGTGGCCCGCTTTGAGCGGTTCCAGAAACCGCTTTTTGAGTTCGTCCGGCGCGTGTTTGTGCATCAGCTCCATGTTGCCAATGTCGGGTGCCTGACAATTAAAGGTATAATGCCCGAACGGACTGGTAGCCAGTACTTCACTGATTTGCCCGAACTCGCACAGGGTCAAGCCCAAACCGCCTTCGTCGGTCCCGTGTTGCAACCCCCATAAACCGGCTTTTTTGACCAGCTCGCGTTTTTGATCCAGAATCGCGGCCACGGTCGAAAAGGGCCCGGTCAGGTGTTCGGCGGTTTCGAGCGGGATGATTTCGGTTTCGATGAAGTCCCGGATGCGGGGCATCAGGTCGCGGATTCGGTCGGTGGCGAAGAGGTCTTCCATGCGTTTAATTAAAAACTACTATCAATACGGCTCCCGTCACCATAATGACCGCTCCAATGAGCTTTTGAACGATATTTTTTTCTTTAAAGAACTGATAACCGAACAGAACGTTCAACAGAGCCGAGGTTTGAAACAGGGCCAGCACATACCCCACCTGCATCCCACCGAAGGCGGTATTGGTTGAAAACTGCATCAGACCGGTTGCGACAAACAGGGCTGCGTACGTTCCTTTTTGAGCAGAAAAAACCGCCATCTGTTCCTTCCAGCGACTCCTTAGCGTCAGAACGACCCAGCCAAAGGAGAACAGAAAACCGAGCACGCACCAGAGCACAAAGGTGGTCATGGGCGTGGACAAGAGCATGGCCCGCTTGATAAAAACCGCTTCGACGGCCGAGCAAACCAGCGCGATGAGCCGAAACTGAATCTCCGGTTTTTTCAGAATATCGAGCGAAAAACCGCGTCCGGGCTGGCCCGAACCCAATACTACGTAACTGCCGGCCACAATCAGCGCAACCCCGACAACGCCCATCCAACTGGGGATTTCGTCGAGCAAAAGGATTCCCAGGACCATGCTGACGACCGATTTGTAGGCATTGATCGGGCCGAGAACAGACAGTTCGCCGGTTCGTATGGCTTTGATTAGAAGTACATTACCCAATACGCCGATCAAATTGAAGACGAGCACATCCAACCAGAACGCAGGAGGCAGACGAAGTAAATCCAGCTGAGGCCAGAACGAGATTGTTAATATGCTCAAAAAGCCATAGGTTGCGGAGGAGACAAACAGGGGTTCGGCAGCGCGTTGGGTGAGTTGCTTCTGAAAAACATTCGACAACGGACTCGACACGATGCGAACAACAATGGCTGCGGTGGTTAAAGTGAGGACAACTACGAGCATACGGAAATGGATGCACCAGCAAGCCCGTCGGTGCCGTTAAGAATACGAAAGTTTACTGAAAATTTAGTCAGAAACTCCTTTTTTAGTTCATAACCTTGTCCAGCCAACTGGTCTTTGATATGCGTTTTCGACTGTTTATGCTTTTTATGGTGCTGGTCTCCCCGCTTTGGGCGCAGAAAAAAATCGTGATTACTGTCGATGATCTGCCGGGCGTTACCAGTTATTACCGGACACCCGATGGTCGGCTGATCATGAATCAAAAGCTGGTCCGGCATTTTCAGAATTACCGCGTTCCGGCCATCGGTTTTGTGATTTCGCAGTGGTTGTACCGGGATGGCGCTCCTGATCCGAACCAGGTCAATGTACTGAAGTTGTGGCTCGATGCCGGGCTCGAACTCGGAAATCACACCTTTTTACACAAAGACTTTACCGTTATTTCGACTCAGGAGTATGTTGATGATGTGCTTGGCGGAGAGAAAACTACCAAACAACTGGTGGAACAGCGGGGCAAACCGTTCCGGTTTTTCCGGCATCCGTACCTTCGCAAAGGCGAAACACCCGCCAAAAAAGACTCGCTTGAGCGGTTTCTGGTGCAGCATAATTACCGCGAAGCGCCCGTAACGGTCGATAACTACGATTTTCAGTTTTCCCACGCCTATGACAACGCGCTCCTGAAAGGCGATACCGCATCGGCGGCCGAAGTTGGCCGGCAGTATCTGGACTACATGACGGCCTACGTTCGCTATTATGAAGCGCAGTCGGATTCGCTCTTTGGTCGACAAATTCCGCAGACGTTGTTGACGCACGCCAATACGATCAATGCGGTTTATATGGGCGATTTGCTGAAACGGCTGAGCCAGAGCGGTTACACGTTTATCCCGCTGGACGAAGCCCTGAAAGACGACGCCTACCGTTCGAAAGATGGGTACATTGGCAAAGGCGGTATTTCGTGGCTGCACCGCTGGGCGCTCACGCAGGGCAAGCGAGGGGCTTTTTTTAAGGGCGAACCGGAGGTTCCGGCGATGGTGATCAAATGGGCCGAAAATCCGTAGACGCGATTCGTAGAGACGCGATTAATCGCGTCTCTACCCATCCATCCATCAACCCGCCGTTAGACCCCCATCCATTTGAATGGCCTGACCCGTACAAAACGCGTTTTCATCCGAACAAAGCCACAGGATAGCCTGTGCAATTTCTTCCGGCTGGCCAAAACGCCCGATGGGAATCACCCGGCGCATCCGCTGTTCCATCTCGGGCGAGCTGTTGATGAGTTCATCGACCATCGCCGAATGCGTGTAAACCGGGCAAACGGCATTGACGCGGATGTTCTGGCGGACGTATTCCAGCGCTGCGGTTTTGGTCAGGCCCAGAACCGCGTGTTTAGCCGCGCTGTAGGGACCGCCTTTGATCATGCCCCGAACGCCCGCAATGGACGAAAGATTGACGATTTTTCCGCCACCCTGCGCCAGCATTTGCCGGATTTCGGCCTGCATGCAATAAAAAACGCCACTCAGATTGATGGCCAGCATCCGGTTCCAGTCGTCCAGCGTCTGGTCGGCCAGCCGGGCGTAGGCACCCCCAATACCGGCGTTGTTGATGCCAATGTCCAGTCGGCCGAAGTGCTCGACGGTTTGCCGAACGGCCGCATCAACGTCTTCCGGACTAGCCACATTGCAGGCTATAAACCGGGCTTCGGGGCCTTGCAGCCGGTTAATTTCCCGAACGGTTTGCGTTCCGTTGGTTTCGTCGATGTCGGCTACAACAACCTGCGCTCCGGCCTGGGCGAAGGCCAGCGCCGTTGCCCGTCCGATGCCGGAACCGGCTCCGGTGATAAAGGCAACCTGATTTGAAAAGTCGGGCATAAAAAGGATGGACAGGGGTGATCAATCAAGCCGCAATTTTACTACGGTGGTGAAAACGCCACAATTCAATGCGTATAAGTTCCGATTCACCGGAACATACTGACTTTGCGGGCGAAACGGGGTTGGTTTGCTGGCGGCTTTCCACCAACTTTGGGTCATTATGCGTAACTTGATCCGATACCTCCGCGAACACCTGAAAGCCGACTTTCGGGCCGACTTGTATGCCGCTGCCGCTCTGTTTCTGGCGGTTTGCATCAGCATCAATTATTACCTGGATTTTGAAGACAGTTACATCGATGCCTACCGGGGCGAAAACATCCGAATTCTTTTCTATTTCCTGCTGTATGCCTTTGCATATTACGCCGGCGTTTTTTTGTGGACGCGGTTCCACCGGCGACCGGATATCTGGCGACGGCGGGATTTCTGGATTTACAGCCTGTCGGGTCTGGCCATTTACAGCTGGTATGCCGGTTTTTACGGTTTCAATGAATGGAGCCATTCCGTATTCGGTGGTGAGATTTACCAGTTTGCTTTTTATTGCCTGCGCAACCTGCAATCGCTGCTAACGGTTATTCTGCCGCTGGTTGTATTTTACAATTTCATTGAGAAGGACTCGAACGGTTTTTACGGCATGCGTCCGAAGTGGAAAGGACTGCAAATTTATTTTATTCTGCTGCTGTGCATGGTGCCACTGATCACCTACGCATCGTTCCAGCCCTCGTTTCTGAATTCCTACCCGACCTACCGCGACACCAACGCCAACGAGTTTTTTAACGTACCGGAATGGGTGACGGCGTTGGTGTATGAACTGGCGTACGGCTGGGATTTTGTGCCGACGGAGTTGATGTTCCGCGGTTTTCTGGTGATCGGCATGGCGCGGATTCTGGGCCGGGGGGCGGTTTTTCCGATGGTAATCACCTACGCTTTCATTCACTTCGGAAAACCGCCCGGCGAAACCATCAGCTCCATTTTTGGCGGCTACATTCTGGGCGTCATTGCGCTCCAGACCCGCAGCATCTGGGGCGGTATTATCATTCACCTGGGCGTGGCGTGGTTGATGGAACTGACGGCTTTCTTGCAGTTGGGGTTGGGAAACTAATCCCGGTTTTCGTACGAAATTGCTATCCATGAAAAACCTTGTTCTGTTCCTGTCTCTGCTCACGTCTCCGCTCTACGCCCAATCAGAGAAGGCTGGCTTGGGGCCGTTTCGGATTGGCATCACAACGCCGGATTCGCTGCGCCGAGTTGATTTCAAGGAGCAGGAGCTGGTCGTCGTCAAAGGAACGCTGGCCTTGCCCTGCGCGAATATTCGCGTTTTTAAGGCCGATACCATTGAGGTGCAGGGGATTAGGATTGCTCCGTTATTCCTCGTCTTTCATGAAAACCGGTTATTTCGGCTGACCTGTGACTACGGTGAGCCGTTGCAAAAGGCTTTTGTGGCGCAACACGGTCAAGGTCGTGCCAAGCCCGCCAGCAGCCTGGCCCTGTGCGATCGGGATCGTGCGAAACGCCTGGTCCTGGAGAGCGAAAGCTGGCCACTGGGCGATTGCGTGGCGGTGGTGATTCGCGCCGTTGGTTACAATGCCCGGTGTCAGCCCGAGCAACGTTCCCGACTGACTATTGCCCGTCCGTCGGTGGTCGCGATCACGTCGGAGTGCGATTTGGACCATATTGAGCCTTATCTTGAGAAAATTTGGCTGCCGCGTTGAGGTGTTTAAACGTAAGGTGGTTGCCAGTCTTCTGATGAAACGGAATTACAGTCTCGAACAGATCGCAGATAGCGCGGGCGTGTCGGTCGAGTTTGTAAAAAGTGTTAAGCAGAAGCTTTCTGCCGACAAATAGGTCTTTCTATCAGTCCGCACGGGATGTATCCTGCGACAGGTAGCGAATTTTCACCTACTTTCCTTCCCCCGACAACGGCACCAGTTTGGCCCCCAGATCCGGCGTTTTCATCCCGGCATCGAGCGGGAACATGGGGCGCTTGATGCGCTTGTAAGGGAGCCGGAACAGATCCTGATCCACACCCCCCGGCGTCAAGGCCATGATCCAGTCGGCCTGCATGGCGTATAGCTCCGGCTCGAGATAGCCGATTTTGACGACCACAATATCCGCTTTCCGGGGCGCAAGGCCCAGGCGGGTGAAGTCGATTTCCTTGTGGTACGGTTTGCGTTTCTGGGTAACGATCACGTGGACGCTGCCTACTTTAACGACGACTTCCACCTCGGCATCCTTGTCGCCCTTGACGATCGATTCCACCGTGCCTTTGAGCATCACCGGCGGAGCAAACCGGTTGTCGACCCGCGCGCCCGCCGGGCCTTCCACCCGTCCGCCAACGCCGGCGGACAGGGCTTTTTTCACCAGTTCTGGATCGGGAATGGACGCGTAGATCAACGAAGGGCCCTCCGCCTGTTGAAACTCCGGCCGTGCCAGAATCTGCGTGAGGGTCCAGGTAACATCACCCGCGCCACCTGCCGTCGGGTTGTCGCCCGTATCGCTGATGAAAAAAGGATGCTTCTGGCTGACTAACGCTTTGGCCAGAACGTCTTCCAGCTTGCCCGTTGGGGCCACAAAATCGAATTGGTTCCGGACCTGCCAGAACGCCTGAGCCAGTTTCTCGGCCGATTGGGTCACTTTTGCCTTGTCATCGCCCACTACCATCACCACCGCGTGGTTGCGGGGCTCATCGGCCCAGGCGTAACCGATCCAGATACCGGCGTCGACAATGCCCGTCTGTTGGTCGGCCAT
Organism: Larkinella knui; assembly: GCF_003858645.1. Taxonomy (GTDB): domain Bacteria; phylum Bacteroidota; class Bacteroidia; order Cytophagales; family Spirosomataceae; genus Larkinella; species Larkinella knui. The sequence continues at coordinate 176,104 of NZ_RQJP01000004.1, forward strand.
CGGGGCCACCTGTTGATAAAGACTCTTGCCGGGTTCGATGCGGGTGCTGGTTTTTTCGCCCGGCAGCAGAATCGGAATCGGGATCCAGGCTTTGTAAGCCGGTTTTCCCTTGCCGCTTTTGATCCGTTCCAGCAGGTTGACCACGGCTCGCTCCTTGGTTTGCATGGCATCTTCGTGGGGAGCCAGGCGGTAGCAGGTCATCAGATCCGTGTTCTGGGCCAGCCGCCACGACACGTTGCCGTGCAAGTCCATCGACGTAGAAATGAGGGTTTTATAACCAATTACTTTCCGGATCCGGGTAATGAAATCACCTTCGGGGTCGTCCAGGCCCTTAACACTCATGGCACCGTGAATATCGAAATACAACCCGTCGTAAGGGCCGTATTTTTTGAGCGAATCCAGCGTTTTGTTGACCAGCGATTCGTAGGCTTCCCGCGTCACCGCGCCACCGGGCAATGATTTACCCACGATTGCGGGGAGCCAGAGGGCCTGTTTGCGCAGGGGCGAAATGGCCATCATGAAAGGATAGGCATTGAAGACTTCCGGACCGTAGCGGGCATGAAACGCTTCTTCGTGGGTAACGGCGGGCGAAAATGTACTGGATTCGATGCCTAATCCGGCGATGGCGATTCGGGGTAGCGATGTGGCTCCCGCCTTGTTGGTCGATTGGGCCAATCCCGAACCGAGGATAGAAAACCAGGCCGTAAGCCCTAAAAGAATCTGTTTCATACCCCCAAGTTAGCGTATTCAGAAAACCGGGCAAGTATTTTTGGATTTTCCAGACGGATAGAGGCCATAAAGTAAAGGCGCTGTTGAAAACCTGCCCGTAACCCGTTCGTCCTAATTGGTTTTACCTGGTATTTTTATAGTACTTCTCACCCGCAGAATATTACTTGATCGTATTATAATAAACCGATAAATGAACCCGCATCGCTTGTCTAAATTCTTCGGGTGTGCCTTCTTTCAACACTCTGAACAAGTCGTAGTGGGAAACCGGGTCGGCAATCACCGCCTGTTCTTCCTGCTTTGATAAGGTAGCAAAGACGTGCTCAAAAACCGGAAATAGCAGGCTTTGAAACCGCTGAAACGTTTCATTGCCCGTCATATCGTATAGTTTCCCGTGAAATTCTATCTCGTCTTCTTTGGAAAGAACCGGCAGTTTTTTCTGTTTTTCAACAATTAACTCCAGTTCGTCCAGATCTTTATCTGTTTTTCGGGCAAAGAGGAATTCGGCGATTCCCATTTCCAGAATTAGCCGCAGTTCGAAGATGTCTTGCTGATTACTTTGACTCAGAATGAACGGATTGAGGACTTTTTCAATCCCGCCCAATACATCCGGTTGAGACATGATCATGCCCCGCCGTGGCCGGGCTTCAACCATCCCCAGCATCCGGAGCCGACTCAGTGCTTCCCGAACCACATTGCGGCTTACATTCAGTTTCTGGGCGATTTCCAGCTCATTTGGCAGCGCATCGCCGGGTTTAAAGGCATTCTCGGTAAAATATTCGCGTAGTATATTCTCAACACGATCCGTCATCGACAAACTCTCCAACGGTTCCAGCAGGCCCAATTTACTATTCATATCTTATTTTTTGGTGCAAATGTAATGCAATGCCCTGGGATTACTTCACTGGTTGATGTGCTATATCTTTTTTTATACAATTTCATTGTAATTAAAATACGACTAGTATATTTGTAGGACAAATGTAAAGATAGAATTTAATTTGTCATTAAAGCCGGGTTTCACTACATCCTTCTATGATTTAACTATTTACTACATGAAGACACTGCCAAAAACCATTTTTACGGCTTTTATGCTCTGTTGTTGCTTTTTGCTGGTAGTTAATGCCAGTGCCCAGCAGCAAAGCATACAAGGTATGGTGACATCGAGTGCTGACAAGGCTCCGTTACCTTTTGTCACCGTGGTGGTGAAAGGAACCCAAATCGGGGTGACGACTGATGCCAGCGGAAAATTTACCATCAATGCTGCTAAAGACAAAGTGCTGGTTTTCAGTTACATTGGTTACAAAACGAGTGAAGTCACCATTGGTAATCAAACCAACGTAGATGTCGTTCTCGAACCGGATCAGAAAACCCTGAATGAGGTAGTTGTGGTAGGTTACGGGTCGCAATCCCGCGAAACGGTCACGACCTCGATTTCAAAGCTGGATAATAAGGTGCTGGAAAACATTCCGTACGCCAATGCCGCATCGGCGTTGCAGGGAACCTTGCCGGGCGTTCGGGTGCAGACGACAACGGGGCAGCCCGGAGCCGCTCCCCGCGTCATTATTCGGGGCGGAACGTCGATCAACAATCCGGACGGTTCGTCACCCCTGTATATCATCGACGGCGTGATTCGGGCGGATATGAACGACATCAATGCCGACGATATTGAAACCCTGCAAGTCTTGAAAGATGCCTCCTCCACTTCCATTTATGGCGCCAGAGGGGCCAACGGCGTGGTTATTATCACCACTAAAAAAGGTAAAGCCGGAAAGATGCTGATTACGTTCCGGCAGAATACCACGTTTTCGCAACTGGCCAAACGGTACAACATGATGTCGGCGCGGGATTACGTATATTACGGAAGGTTAGGCGTATTGAACTCGGCTAAAAAGATCCCGGAGCGGATGAATCTTCTGGGGCTTGCCAACAGTTTCGGAACCGGCAACGACCTGACAAACCGTACCTATTCGACGGTGCAATACCTTTCGCCCCAGAATCAGCATAAACTGAGCGAAGGCTGGGAGAGCATTCCCGACCCCGCCGATCCCACCAAAACCCTTATTTTTCAGAATACCGATTGGCAGGACCTGCTGTTCCGGACCGGCGTTTCCCAGAACTATTATGTGGGCGCTATGGGCGGTACCGAGAAAGGGAGTTATAATCTGGGCGTTGGATATCTCAAATCACAGGGAATTGCGATAAACACGGATTTTCGCCGGTTTACCTTCGATTTCAGCGGTGATTTGAAGGTTCGGGAAAAACTGAAAGTCAACGCGTTTACCAATTTTACCAATTCTGGAAATAACCAGGTTTTTAACGAAAACCAGATTTTTCAGCGTGCGCTGGCCCTTCCGCCCACCGCCAAACTGTATTTTGAAGATGGAACGATGGCCCCTGGCTACGCCCGGTCGATTGGCAACCCGCTGTACCAGTTAAGCCGGTATGCCACGGATAATCATTTGTATCGTCTGACGCTCGGGGGCGGTTTGACCTGGAACATCCTGCCGGGGCTGACGTTTGAACCCTCGACGTCGCTCTACGTGATCGAAACCGATAACAACTCCTTTCAAAAATCGTACCTGAATGGCCCCTTATCCTTCATCGATTCGCGGGTAGCCACCGGAGCGCGCAGTACGCACTGGCAACAGCAGGTCGACGCCATTCTGAATTACACGAAAAGCAGGGGCCAGCATGGCATGGACTTCATGCTCGGCAGTTCGTATTTTGATCGGAAAATATCGACCTTATCGGCAACCGGTCAGGGCGCTTCCACAGACCTTATTCCGACGCTGAACGCTTCCGCTACCCCAACCGCCGTTAGCAGTACTATTACCAGCCAGCGAATCATCAGCTTTTTCGGACGGGCCAATTATAATTACGCCCAGAAGTATTTACTGTCGCTGAATGCCCGCTACGACGGGGCTTCCAATCTCGGACAGAACAACAAATGGGGGTTGTTTCCGGGAGCGTCGGTGGGCTGGAATATCCACAACGAATCGTTCTGGAAAGAGGCCGGACTTTCACGGGTGGTGAACACGTTAAAACTCCGGTCGAGTTACGGCGTAAATGGAAACCTGGGCCAACTCGGTGATTTTCAGGCGCAGGGTACTTACAGCGTGGGTTCGCGGTATGACGGCACGGCGGCCATTCAGAATACCGTTATTCCCAATTCGAACCTGAAATGGGAACAGACGCAGACGTACGACGTCGGGATGGACATTGGTTTGTTCAACGGTCGGGTCAATTTATTGGTCGACTATTTCAGAAAGCGGACGGATAACCTGCTCACCAACCTGGAATTGCCGCTGGAAACCGGCTTTCAATCCATTCTGACCAACTACGGCAGTCTCCAGAATCAGGGTATTGAAGTGGAGATTTCCGGGAATATCCTCCGGTCCGAGTCGGGTTTCAACTGGAACGCCAGCTTTAATATTGCCACCAATCAGCAAAAAATCCTGAAACTTCCGGCCAACGGCAACGAGCGAAACCGGGTGGGCGGAGTACTTGTTTACGATCCGGAAACGGGTAAAAACGAGTGGCGCGGGGGCTTACAGGAAGGGGGCCGAATCGGTGATTATTACGCCTACAAGCAGGTTAGCATCTTTGCAACCGATGAGGAGGCCGCTGCCGCACCCAGGGACATCATTGTGCCGCTGGCCAGCAAGACCAAATTTGGGGGCGACGTCAACTGGCTGGATGTGGATGGCAACGGCGAAATCAACTCGTACGACCGTGTTTATCTGGGGAATATCTACCCAACCGTGACCGGCGGTGTGACGACGTCGCTGTCGTTTAAAAGTGTTAGTTTGACGGCCCGGGCCGATTATACGCTCGGCCATACGATTTACAACTACACGCGGGCTTTGTACAACGGCCAGTTTGTGGGCGAAAACAATGCGTCGACTGATATTCTGAATTCGTGGCAAAAACCGGGTGATCAAACGGATATTGCCCGGTATTACTACGCCGATCAGCAGGTTCAGAGCAACCTCTTCCGACAGAATTCCTACTATTTTGAGAAAGGTAATTTTCTGGCCATTCGGGAAATTACGCTCGGATATAGTCTGCCCGCCGGGCTGACGTCCAAACTTGGACTTAGCAACCTGCGACTGAATGTTACGGCCAATAACCTCAAATACTTCACAAAATATTCCGGGCTTAATCCCGAAGAAGGCGGGCAGGATAACGGGCGGTATCCGGTTCCGAGAAATTTCATTGTGGGTCTGAATGTGTCATTTTAATCCGGGAAAGATCATGAAAAACAACCTTATCGCCTTGGTATTCATCGCCTTGTTGAGTTCGTGCGACAAAGAACTGGATGTAAAACCCGATAGCCAGATCACGGCGGCCTCGTTCTGGAAAACACAGGAGGACGTGGTCGGTGCCCGCAGCGGCATGTACGCCCGTTTCCGCGACTTTACGAATTTTAACCTGTATTACCTCGGGGAAGCCCGCAGCGAAATCATGGGAACTGGTATTCTGAATGCCGATTTCCGGATTCCGTATTTTCAAAACCGGTTGCACAAAATTACCGCGCCCGGACCGGATTGGGGCAGTATCTATACGGTAATTCACGACATTAACCTGATTCTGAAATACGCGCCGGGTATTGCTTTCACGTCGGAAAGCAACAAGAATACAGTTCTGGCCGAAGCCTACACGCTGCGGGCGTACCTGTATTATGTGCTGGTGCGGACCTGGGGCGGAACACCCCTGCTGCTGGACCCGACCGAGTCGTTCGATCCGGGCACGATCTACAAACCGCGGGCCAGTGAAGATGAAATGTTTGCCTTGATCACCGCCGATCTGACCAAAGCGCTGGAGCTTTTTCCGGCCAACACCTACCCAGCCAAACGCGGAGCCTGGTCGAAACCGGCGGCCAATGCGTTGAAAGGCGATGTGTATCTCTGGATTGCCAAACGGCGCAACGGGGGAGAAGCCGCCCTCAATACCGCTCTGGCGGCTTTGCAGGAGGTTCAGAAAAGTGACGTGGCCCTGCTGCCGAATTTTGCGGATGTGTTCACTTATACCAACAAAGGCAACAAGGAAATCGTGTTTGCGGTCCGCTACCAGGATCTGGAAGCCATCAACAATTACAGCGGGGATATGTACATCCGCGACAGCGACCTGCCGCCGGGAACGGATGCCGAAACGCTGAAGAAAATTGGACTTGGGGGCGGTATGAACTGGTGGGCACCGTCTGAAACCATGCGGAAGCAATTTACGTCGGACGACAAACGCAAGGACAAATCATTTGTAGAAATTTACTCGAAAAATGCGCAGGGTGCCCCGGTATTTTACACGTCGGCCATGACCAAGTTCAACGGGTTTGTGGATGCCAATGGTCGCCGGTTTCTGGATGATGTCATCATTTATCGGTACGCCGATGTGCTGCTGATGATTGCCGAAGCCAAAAATGCTTTGGGCCAGGACCCGTCGACTGAAATCAACCTGGTGCGGCAGCGGGCTTACGGTGACCAGTTTGAAAAGCACAAATTTGTGACCGGCACCAAAGCCGCCAACGACGACGCCATTCTCAAAGAAAGGCTGTTCGAACTGGCTTTTGAAGGCAAGCGCTGGTGGGATCTGGTTCGGTTCAACAAAGCGTTCGACCTGGTTCCGTCGCTTGCCGACCGCAAAGGCCAGACCAACCTGTTGCTCTTCCCGCTTTCCGAGACCGTGATGAGCCGCAACTCCAAACTTGTTCAGAATCCAGGCTATGAATGACGGTTTACGGTTTTCAGTATTCGGTTTACGGTACCTAACGCACGCTTTTTGACAAGTTTATAATTGTGTTAGCTAGACCGCGTTAGCTCCCGTAAACCGAATACTGAAAACCGTAAACTAAAAACCACAAACTTTAAACTACCTTCAAGTACTCAAACACCATGACCCAATCCCCAATCGGTGGCCTGTGGCCGGCCCTGTTCACCCCCGTCGATCCAAACGGAAACCCTGATTTTCAGCAACTGGAAAAAATTGTCGAACTCTGTATTAAGCAAAAACTGGACGGCCTGTACGTGCTGGGGTCCACCGGGCAGGGATTTTTGTTTTCGGAAAAACAGCGAATGGCCATCACCCAGTCCGTAATGGAAACCGTCAACGGAGCCATGCCGGTAATCGCCCAAGTGGGCGCGCTGAATACCCGGGAGTCGATCCGGCTGGCGCAGGCGGCTCAGGAACAGGGCGTATACGGTATTTCGACCGTCGGGCCGATTTATTACCAATCCGGCGTTCAGAATGCGCTCGAACACTACAAAGCGGTAGGATCGTCCATCGACATTCCTTTTTTTCCGTATCACATTGGCAATCACAGCGTTTTTGGCGGTGACGCCCGGCAATACATCGAGAAAATTCTCACCCTGCCCAACATTGCGGGCATGAAACTCACGACCCAAAATCTGTACGAAGTGAGTTTGATTCACATCCTGTCGCAGGACAAACTGGTTCTGTTCAGCGGGGCCGATGAGCTGTTCTGTCAGGCAACGCTTTGCGGAACCGTGGGGGCCATCGGAAGTTTCTTCAACCTGTGGGGAGAGGAGTGCAAATTTGTGCGGGAAGAATTTATCAAAGGGAATTTTGAGTTGGGAAACCGCTTCATGCTCACCTTCCAGGAGATCATTTACGAAGTTTTACCCAACATCTGGTCGTTTTTCCAGCAGGCCATGCTGCTCAGACACAATGTCAATATCGGCTTACCCAACCCGCCGTTGGGCTTAGGGAACGCCGAATGGAAGGAAAAAGACATTCTGAACATCTTCGAACGGATTTCGGCGGTTAGTGGCCTGGTCAGTAACTAGTTAGGGCGGTATTCGTAAATTAGAAATGACTGATTATCCTAAACACTTAACCGTTATTTCAGCATGAACGTACTGGAAATGGTACTGGTTACTGGTTTTCTGACCATAACCGGTTTGATCGTCAGTGATTCTGTTCTTGCCCAGACCGCGGGTGGTCTGGACAAATCCGGCGGAAAAACCACGGCTTCGGGTTCCTGGATTGCGGAGAAGGTTCAGGAAATGCCGGAGCAGAAAATGGGGCCGTTTGTGCGCCTGGCCGACGGCGGGATTCTGACGGTTTTCAAGACCAAAAGCTTGATTAGCAAGGATGAAGGGAAAACCTGGACGGAATACACGATCTTCAACGATCCGGAGAAGTTTGAGATCAGCGACGAACGGGCGTTGATCCGAACCAAACGGAATGTGATCATTCTGGCCTGTATGAACCTGAAAGAACGCGCCAACTGGAACTGGCAGAAGGAAATTTCGGACTCGCCGGATGCCAAGCTGCCGACCTATACCGTCCGCAGCCTCGACGGCGGCAAAACCTGGCAGGACGCGCAGAAACTGCACGACGACTGGACCGGGGCCATCCGCGACATGATCGAGACCAAAGACGGCAGCATCGTTTTTACCTCCATGATGATGCGGCACAACCCCGGACGGCATGCCGTGCTGACCTATTCGTCGAAGAACGACGGCAAAAGCTGGACCCGGAGCACCATCATCGATCTGGGCGGAACCGGTCACCACGGCGGAGTGACGGAAGCGACGCTGGAGCAGTTGAAAGACGGTCGCCTGTGGCTGCTGTTGCGCACCAACTGGGGCACGTTCTGGGAAGCGTATTCGAAAGATGACGGCGTTACCTGGAACAGCTTCAATCCCACCAAAATCAGCGCCAGTTCGGCCCCCGGATTGCTCAAACGGCTGCAGGATGGCAAGCTGGTGCTGGTCTGGAACCGCCGGTTTCCGGAGGGCCAGGTGTCATATAAACTGAGCGGGGGTGATAACCAGTGGTCGGAAATTCCGGCCAGCAACCACCGCGATGAGCTGTCGATTGCGTTTTCGGACGACGAGGGCAAAAGCTGGAGCAAACCGGTGGTTTTTGCCGAACGCGGAACCCAGCCCCGGCTTTCGTATCCCTACATTTTCGAAGAAAAACCGGGTGTGCTCTGGATCACCGTTATGCAGGGCGAGTTGCGGGTGAAGCTCAACGAAAGGGACTTTTTGCGGTAGAAATCGGCACGTAGCTCTTTAAACAGGTTATCTATGCGACTTTCGATAAGATTTTTGCGAATAACGGTTTTCTGCATTCTCATCGCCATACCGGTTTTTTCCGAAAAACCGGTGAATGATGCCGACGGCCATCTGACGATTGTCGCGTTCGGGAATTCCATTACCGCCACCCGAAAAACCATCAATCAGGTGTTTGCGCAGCGATTACCGCAACTGCTGGCCCAAAAAGGCGTGAGCGCAACGGTGATCAATGCCGGCATTCCGGGAAGCCACACGGGTCGTCAGACGGATCATAACCTGTTCAAAATCAGGCATGCCCTCGACCGGTTTGAATCGGATGTGCTCGCCGTTCATCCCGATCTGGTCATCATCGGATTTGGTATCAACGACGCTCACATCGATAGCGGAGGAGCAACGGGGCTATCACGGATTCCGCTGGAGAAATACCGGCAGAACCTTTCCTACATGATCGAGTCGCTGCAAAAGGAGGGCAGTCTGGTTCTGCTGACGGTTCCGAATTTGCTGGGCAAGAAATACCCGGATTACCAGAATGAACGCTTGCTTGAGTATGTGAACGTGGTGCGGACGTTTTCCCGGAAATACCGGACGGGCCTGGTCGATAACTACAAAGCGTTTCTGGAATACCAAAGCCGGACGGGTGTGAGTTTTGACTCCCTGATGCTCGATGGCGTTCATCCCAACGACCGGGGCCACGAACTCATTGCTGCGAATATGGCGGCCGAAATTCTGAGAATGACCAAACATACGGCAAAAATCAAATCAGCCGAAAAGCGTCTGGTTTTGCAGTTGAACCCGTCGCCGGGTAATCCGCGCAACAGCGAAGGCGATTTCGTTACCTTAAAAGACGGCCGGATTCTGTTTATTTACTCCCGCTTTGCCGGAACGTCTTCGAGTGATTTTGCCGCAGCCACGTTGGTGGGCCGGTATTCGGGCGACGGCGGCAAGACATGGACGCCGGAAGATCACCCCATCGTCAGCAACGACGGCGGTATGAACGTCATGTCGGTTTCGTTGCTGCGGTTAAACGATGGGCGAATCGCGCTGTTCTACGCCCGGAAAAATGCCATCGATGACTGCATTCCGATGATGCGGATTTCGACCGACGAAGCCGCCACCTGGAGCGAAGCCATCCCCTGCATTACCGACCGCAAAGGCTATTTTGTGCTGAACAACAACCGGGTGATCCAACTGGAAACCGGTCGGCTGGTGATACCGGTGGCCTTACACGAAACCCCGCCGGGGGCCAATTTTAACGGAAAAGGCCGCTTGTTTTCGTATTATTCCGACGATCTCGGCAAAACCTGGACCGCGAGTCAGGAAGTCGCCAATCCCAACGCCGTTACGCAGCAGGAACCGGGGTTAATTCAATTGAAAGACAGGCGGTTGATGATGATTATCCGGACGGACGCCGGGGTGCAGTATGCCGCCTATTCAACCGATCAGGGACAGACCTGGAGCCCGTCGCAGCCGACCACCATCGTGTCACCGGTTTCACCGGCCACCATCGCCCGAATCCCGGCCACCGGCGATTTGCTGATGGTCTGGAACAACAACGACACGAAAGAAGGCAATCCGATCAAAGGCCGTCGAACGCCCTTGAACATCGCTTTGTCGAAAGACGAAGGCAACACCTGGCAGCACGTCAAAACGCTCGAAGCCGATCCCGACGGCTGGTATTGTTACACGGCCATTCACTTTGTCGGCAAAAAAGAGGTACTCTTGAGTTACTGCGCCGGAAACCGCCCCAAAGGAACGGGGCTATCGGTAACCAACGTGACACGGCTTAACTTAGACTGGATTTATAACACGAAGATGTGAGGTGGATCATTCCTGAATAACTGCTGGTCGGGATTGGCAATGGCCGGGCGACCCCGTTGCAATCCGACTATTTTCAAGTTTCATTACCTATTGTCGACTAACACCACTGAAACCCATGACCAAACCATTTTTTATAGCTTTTTTCGTTCTCGTCGCCACTTTTAACACCGTCCAGGCGCAGTCCAATTCCGGCTCTACCATTGCCCTGGAATTAAATCCCGGCAACGACAACCCCCGAAACAGCGAAGGTGATTTCGTCACGCTGAAAGACGGACGCATCCTGTTCGTCTACAGCCACTACACCGGTGGCAGCACCAGCGACCACGCACCGGCGTATCTGGCGGGCCGGTTTTCGAAGGATGGCGGCAAAACGTGGACGCAGCAGGACCAGATCATCGTTGCCAAAGAAGGAGATATGAACGTGATGTCGGTTTCGTTGCTGCGGCTGAAAAACGGAAAAATCGCGCTCTTTTACCTGAAAAAGAACTCCGAGCAGGACTGTATTCCCCAGATGCGGCTTTCGGCCGACGAAGCCAAAAGCTGGAGCGAACCCATTCCCTGTATTACCGACAAGCAGGGCTATTTTGTGTTGAACAACAGTCGGGTCATTCAGCTTTCAAACGGGCGGTTGCTGATGGCCGTTGCCCAGCATCAATCCCCCGGCGGAAAATGGCAAGGCAACGGGACGCTGTACAGTTACTATTCCGACGACAACGGAGCTACCTGGAAAGCGAGTGAAGCCGTTCCAAAACCGGCGGCTATAGTTACGCAGGAGCCGGGCGTCATCGAGTTGAAAAATGGCACTATCATGATGTTCATCCGTGCCAGTGGCGGTGTTCAGCAGTTGTCATATTCCAAAGACAAAGGCCAGAGCTGGAGTCCGATCGAGCCCAGCACCCTGAAGTCGCCCCTGTCTCCGGCATCCATCGCCCGGATTCCCTCCACCGGCGACTTGCTGGTGGTCTGGAATAACAACGACGGCAGCAATCCGGAAATTAAAGATAAACGAACCCCGTTGTCGGTGGCGATCTCCAAAGATGACGGGAAAACCTGGCAGCACATTCGAACGATTGAAACTGATCCCGACGGCTGGTATTGCTACATCGCCATTCATTTTACCAAAAAAGATGCGCTGTTGGGCTATTGTGCCGGGAGCCAGAAGAAAGTAACGCATTTATCCACCACCCGGATCAATCGGCTGAACCTGGCTTCGTTGTATCAATAAACCGGTTTTTGTATGAGACCAGATTCGGACTTCTCCCGCCGGAAATTCATCAAAGCCGCCGGGCTGAGCGTCTTTCTGCCGCCGGTTTTGGCACCGGTTTTTCCCGGAACAACGGCAAACGGTGGAGAAAGCGACGATTCGAGTCCGGATTTGGAGCGAATACAAGGAGTACTGTCCCAAAAAGAGCCGGCTATCTGGTTGTTTACCGGCGACAGCATCACCCAGGGAGCCAAGCACACGCACGGGTTTCGCAGTTATCCCGAAATTTTTGCGGAGCGCATTCGCTGGGAACTGAAACGCGTGCGTGATCTGGTGGTCAATACCGGCATCAGTGGCAACGCAACCAGCCACATTCTGGGTGATTTCGACTGGCGGGTCGCCCAGTTTAAACCGGCGGTTGTCTCCCTGATGATCGGAACGAACGATTGTGCGCGGAAAGAACTAACAACGGCCGTTTTTGAGCAGAATCTGGCAATGATTGTCCTCAAAATTCGTGAGCTGGGTGCCATTCCGATTCTGCATACGCCGAGCCCGATCCTTATCCAGAAGGCCCCGGAGCGGAAGACGCTGCCGGACTACATACCGGTTATTCGCCGGGTGGCTGAAGATAAAAAGGTGATTCTGATTGATAATTACAGCCATTGGCAGACGACCACCGACGTGGATGTAAACCGGGAATGGTTGAACGATCCGTTGCATCCGGGTGCGCGGGGCCATCAGGAAATTGCCCGTCTGATGTTCAAAGTAGTATCAATTTTTGACCCGCAGGAGCCAACGTGCGGAGGACCGTATTATGAAGGGGAACACTGAAAAGGTTTATTATAAACGCCTGAACGGGGCTTTGCCGGGGCCACACGTGTTGCTTTCGGCGGGGGTACACGGGGACGAATACGAACCGATACTGGCGGCATCCGGATTGATCGAAGAACTGGAAGGCGTATTAGCCGCCGGGACGGTGACCATTGTGCCCCTGGTGAACGAGTCGGCCTACAACCGCGCCAGCCGCTGCGGGGAAGACGGCCTGGATCTGGCGCGGATTTGTCCGGGAAAGGCCGACGGTTCCGTTTCCGAGCAAACCGCCGACCAGATCAGTGCGCTCATTCGGGAGGCTGATTATTACGTCGATATGCACACGGGCGGACTGGCATACGATATATATCCCCTGGCCGGCTATATGCTTCACCCGTCGCCGGATGTGCTCGAAAAGCAGCAGGAAATGGCCATTGCGTATAATTTGCCTCTCATCTGGGGTACCGATCACCGGCCCGACGGCCGAACGCTTTCCGTAGCCCGGGACGCCCATGTTCCGGCCATTTACCTGGAATACGGCGGTGGGACCGGTATTCGGGAGCAGGTTACAAAAGCGTACCAAGCCGGTTTTATGAACTTGCTGAAATACCTGACTATGATCGATGCCCCCGCCCGGACTGTTCCAGTCGCCGACCGGTATTGGGTGGAGGATTACCGGGCTGATAGTGGCTATCTCCAGGCTAAAATGCCCTCACCCGCCGACGGTATTTTTAGTGCCGCCGTAAAACCGGGTGATCAGCTTCTCCCCGGTCAGCTCTGGGGGCGGATTGTCGATCCGGTTTCGGGAACAACCACGGACGTAAGGGCGGAAGCCGGTGGGCTGGCGTTCCTGTTGCGCACGACTGTGAAAGTAAAAAAAGGAGAAGCATTAGGCGGGATTCTGCCCATCGAAAACGCCGGTAAAACCGTGATTCATGAAGGATAAAAAAGTGGTGATCATCACCGGAGCTGCCGGAGGAATCGGTGGGGCCACGGCCACGAAATTTGCCGAAGAAGGTTTCCGGCTGGTGCTTTCGGATATTGTCCAGGAACCGCTGACTACACTGGCGGAGGAGTTGAAAAACCGCTATAACGCGGATTGTCTGGCCATTCCGGGTGATCTGGTACAGACTTCGTATCTTGAAAATCTTGTGAATCAGGCAATTCAGTACTTTGGGCGCGTCGACGCGCTGGTCAACAATGCCGCCTGGCGAACGCTGGAAACCCTGCGAACGTTGGACCTTGAAACCTGGGAAAAAACCCTGCGAATTTGCCTGACCGCTCCGGTTTTTTTGACCAAATGGGTGGCGAATCAAATGGAAAAACAGGCCGGTGGCGGGGTAATCGTCAATGTTTCCAGCATGATGGCGTCGCGGCCTTCCGGCTGCGGTCCGGCGTATATCGCAGCCAAGGGGGCGCTGGAAAGTCTGACGGCAGAACTCGCCATTACCTACGGCCGGAGCGGTATTCGGGTGGTGGGCGTTGCGCCGGGCTACATCGATACTGAACTCAGCAACGACTACGTGGATGCGGACGGAGAAAACATCAGCGCCCGGATGACGGCCGAACTCACCGATTTCATTCCGCTCGCGCGGGGCGGCAATCCCCGCGAAGTCGCCGAAGCAATCTTCTGGCTGTGTTCGCCCCAGGCGGCTTACATCAGTGGAACGACGCTCACCATCGACGGCGGTTTTAAACCCAATTTCAATTCGTATTCGATCAAGAAAACCCAATTTCCCAACGAGTTTTGAACACAATCTGGAAATACCAAAACCAACTCCCCGACGTCGATCCCCGGTTTCGTGTCGGGCTGGGTGAAGGCCAAACGCCGTTGGTTCGTTCCCGCTCGATTGGTCCGTCGCTGGGCCTCTCAAACCTGTATTTTAAACTCGAAAATCTGAATCCGAGCGGTTCCTACAAAGATCGTTTCGCGGCTGTTCTGGTCAGTGAAATGAACGCTAAAGGCCAAAAAGTCTGCATAGCTACGTCCAGCGGCAACACCGGCGCGGCTTTGTCTGCCTATTGCGCTGCCGCCGGCATCCCGTGCGTGCTGGTGGTGGTGGATGGGGCGCCGTTGCCCAAAATCCGGCAGATGCAGCTGTACGGTGCCCGTATTTTTATGGTGAGCGGTTTTGGGAAAGATGCCGCCATTACGTCGGCGGTTTTCGATGAACTTGAAAAACTGTGTGCTTCCAACCAAATACCGCTGCCAATCAGTGCGTATCGGTATTGTCCCTCCGCCATGCAGGGTGTTCAAACCATCGCTTCCGAGATTCTGGAAACACTGGAAGGTCGGGTTGATCATATTTTTTCACCCGCGGGTGGGGGAGGGCTGACATTGGCGATTACGAATGGCGTTTTGGCCGAAAAACCGCCTTCCGGATTAGTGAAAGTCAATTGTGTACAACCCGAGGGAAACGACACCATCGCGAGTGCCTTGCGGAACAACGCGCTGAAAGCCAGGGCGGTTTCCTCATCCACGACGACCGTTAGCGGTTTGCAGGTTCCGGGTGTATTGGATGGCGACCGGGTGATTGAAAACTGCCGAAAAACCGGGGGCAATGGCTATCTTGTGACGGATGAGCGGGTTTTTACGTGGCAGAAAGCCCTGGCCCAACAAGAAGGTATTTTCAGTGAACCCGCCGGAGCGGTGGCGCTGGCTGGACTGGAAGAGGCCGTTCTTCGAAAAGAAGTAAACCCCAGCGAAACCGTGGTGTGTCTGGTCACCGGCAGCGGTTTTAAGGACATGGCGTCGGTCGAAAAAAACTTCGGGTTGCCGCCGGTACAGACTGTGGATGTCGGCCAGACCATCGGATTGATTCAGCCGTTTTTGTAATTTTTAGCAACCAACAACCCGCAAGCGATGCCGACAGCAACACTACCGAAACCGTCTTTTTATCCGTGGCTCATTGTGGGTTTACTCTGTGTGGTCGGTTGTCTGAATTACCTCGACCGCATGATGATCACCACCATGCGGAGTTCCATTCTGGCGGAAATACCGATGACCGACGGACAGTTCGGCTTATTGACGTCGGTTTTTCTGTGGGTATACGGCCTCCTGAGTCCACTGGCGGGCTTTCTGGCCGACCGCTTTAACCGCAGCCGGGTCATTGTAGGCAGCCTATTTGTGTGGTCGATTGTCACCTGGTTTACGGCGCGGGCCACCACGTTTGAGGAACTGCTGCTGACGCGCGCGCTGATGGGCATTAGCGAAGCTTGTTATATTCCGGCGGCTCTGGCGCTGATTGTCGACTACCACCGGGGGGCTACCCGCTCACTGGCGACAGGCATTCACATGGGCGGCATCATGATCGGCCAAAGTCTGGGATTTGTGGGCGGCTGGCTGGCCGAAAACCACAGTTGGAACTACGCATTTGGCGTGTTTGGCATCATCGGCGTTGGCTATGCGGTCCTGCTGGCGCTGGTTCTCCGTGATCCGGTTTTACCCGAAAAGAGCTCACTGGCAACCGAGCCGGAACCGGTTATTCGTTTTGGAGCGGCTCTAACCGACCTGTTCAGTAGCCGAAATTATATCGTTGCGCTCACGTTCTGGGGACTGGGCGGTATTGTGAGCTGGCTGGTAGTCGGCTGGTTGCCAACGTATTACAAAGAGCATTTCAACTTGTCCCAAACCGTCGCCGGACTGTATGCCACGGGCTATTTTCACACGGCTTCGCTGGTGGGCGTTCTGACGGGCGGTTTTCTGGCCGATCGCTGGAGCCGGACCAACCCGCGCGGTCGCATTCTTGTTCCGGTTATCGGGTTGGTCATAGCCGCACCGGGCATCTTTATTGCCAGCAGCACCAGCGTCCTTTCCATCGCCATTGTCTGTTTCATGCTCTATGCCTTTACGCGCACTTTTCTGGATGCGAACATGATGCCGATTCTGTGCCTGATTGCCGACCAGCGGTACCGGGCAACGGGCTACGGTGTCTTGAATCTGGTGGCCTGCATCGTCGGTGGTGTGGGGCTTTATGCTGGCGGTATTTTGCGGGATGCCAACATCGATCTGAGCCGGATGTTCCAGTTTGCCGCCGTTACGATGCTGATTTCGGCCGCCTTGCTGTACACCATCAAACCAAAACCCGAAGACATTCCCGAACGTCCGGAAATGGAGAATAAACCTGTTTTAAAATGAATCTGGAAGAACTGAAAAATAAAGTATACGTGGCCGTGCTGTCGGACGTGCTCGATCAACTGGGTTATACCCACCAGGCCACCCGAATCCCGTTTCATGCCTACACCGGCATTCCCAAACTGCTGGGGCGTTGCAAAACCAGCCTGTGGGCGGATCTGTACGACGTCGATCCGAATCCGTACGAGCTGGAGTTGCAGGCCGTCGATTCCTGTCAGCCGGGCGATGTACTGATCTGTGCGGCAGGCGGTTCCACGCGTTCCGGCATCTGGGGTGAATTGCTGTCGACGGCGGCCCGCAACAGCGGTTGTCTGGGCGTGATCGTTCACGGCGGGGTTCGGGATATCGACAAAATGCGGGCGATGGAATTTCCGGTTTTTGCGACATCCCGGAACCCCTACGACAGCCAAAACCGCCAGCGGGTGGTCGATCTGGACGTGACGGTGGAAATCGACGGGGTGAAATTCCGGCCCGGCGATCTGGTGATGGCCGACGAAGACGGTATTGTGGTCGTTCCACAGGAAGTGGAAGAGCAGGTTATTGCGGCAGCCATTCAAAAAGTGGATGCTGAAAACGTCACGCGCGACGCCATCAAAAACGGGATGAAAGCCTGGGAAGCCTATCAAAAATTTGGGGTATTATGAGCAGAAAAGAAGTAGTAAGCGGGGACAACATTCCGAAAAGTCACCTGCCTTTTTCACCGGGTATCATTTCCGGTGATTACCTGTTTGTGTCCGGACAAGCCTCGGTGGACGACAGCGGAGCCATCGTCAATGATACGTTCGAAGGCGAATGCCGCCGGTCGTTCGAAAACCTGAAGCGAATTGTGGAAGCCGCGGGGGCCAGTCTCGACGATGCCGTTCAGGTTCGGAATTACGTGGGCAAGCAGGAATATCTGCCCGAATTCAACGCCATTTACCGGGAGTATTTCAAGGCACCGTTTCCGGCACGAACCACGCTCATCGGCTGCCTGGGCGATTTGCTGAAGTTTGAAGTGGATGTTGTGATTTACGTCGGAAAATAAGCCGCAACCATGCGAAAACGGATTGCCCTGCTGGGCATTTACCACGAAACCAACACCTTCATCACCACGCCAACCACCCTGGACGACTTCAAAAACGGCTACTGGTTAGCGGGCGACGCCATTCGGACGGAATACGAAGGCGCGCACCACGAAATCAGTGGCGTAATCGACGTGATTGATGCGTGTTCCGATCTGGAACTGGTGCCGGTTTTATACGCATCGGCCACACCGGGCGGTTTGATCCAGAAAGCGGCTTACGAAGCCATTCTAACCGAAATGTGGGCGGCACTCGATGCCGTTTTGCCAGTCGACGGCTGCGTCGTGGTGCCGCATGGTGCCGGAGTGGCGGAGTCGCAGCCCGATCTGGACGGATACTGGCTGGGTCTGTTGCGGAAAAAACTGGGCGACAAAATACCGATAACCGGCACGCTCGATCCGCACGCCAACGTCAGTCCGGCAATGGTGGCGGCCACGGATGCGCTGGTTGCCTATGCCACCAATCCGCACATCGACCAGCGGGCGACCGGCCGGAAAGCCGCTGAAATGGTGGTGGAAACTGTGCGGGGAAACCTTCGACCCGTGCAGCATCTGGTGCAGCTGCCGATGGCGATCAGCATTGAGCAGCAGTACACGTCGCAGGACCCCTGCCAAAGTTTGTTAGTGTATTTGAATGAAATCAGTGACCAAAACCGGTTGGTATCGGCGAGTTTGCTGCTGGGGTTTCCGTATGCCGATGTTGCCGAAATGGGCTCGGCTTTCATCCTGGTTGCCGACGAAAAAAGGGACGCCAACGCCCGGAATCTGATTCGGAAAACCGGCCAGCAACTTTCCGATTATATCCTGAACCGAAAAGAAGCGTTTAACGGAGCAAAAACCGGAATTGGCGCGGTATTGCCTTCGTTGGCGGCTTTGCCGAAACCGATTCTCATGCTGGACATGGGCGACAACGTCGGTGGGGGCGCGCCCGGCAACAGCACCCATTTGCTGGAATCGCTGGAAAATCAGGACGTTGGTCCGGTTTTTATCTGTCTTTATGATCCGTCGGCGGTTGGAGAAGCGAGCCACTACCCGGTCGGCGAATCATTCAAACTGGCCATCGGTGAAGAAGGGAAAAAATACGAAACCTGGGCCCGTCTCATCCGGCTTTCGGATGGAAAATTCACCGAATCGACGCCCAAACACGGCGGCTTTGTGAAGTATGACATGGGCGAAACCGCAATTGTTAAAACCGGAAAAGGCAACAACGTCATGCTGACAACGCGCCGGACACCGCCCTACAGCCTGCGCCAGATGACGGCATTTGGCGTATCGCCGGAATCGTTTGCCATCATCATTGCCAAGGGAGTCAATGCACCCATTGCCGCCTACGCCCCGGTTTGCCCGTCGATCGTGCAGGTCGATACGCCGGGTGTCACCCAGGCCGACATGACCCTGTTTGCGTACCAAAACCGCCGAAAACCGCTGTTTCCGTTTGAATAAGTAATTTATAGTTTACGGTTTTCAGTATTCGGTTTACGGTGGCTGACGCAAGAGTTAGAAGCGTGCATCAGCCACCGTAAACCGGAAACGGAATACCGAAAACCGTATACCCATGAAATACACCGTTAAAAAGCTTCTTGATTTGCCTTTTTACACCGAAGGGCCGGCGGTGGATCACGAAGGAAATGGGTACGTTACAACGCTCACCGGCGGAGAAATCTGGCGGCTGGATAGGGCGGGCAACGCTTCGGTTTGGGGAAAAACCGCCTGTCCCAACGGCCAGGTTAGTCTGCCAAATGGCGAACATTGGGTATGTGATCCGCAGCAGGCAACAATCAGCCGGTTTGATCGGGCTGGCAATTGTAAAGGGGCTGTTATTCAGGAGGTTTGCGCCAATACCGTTATTTATTCGCCGAACGATTTAATCATCGATTCGCGGCAGAATCTCTACTTTACCGACTCGATCCGGGCCGATGGAAAGGTGTTTTTCGTGGGTACTGACGGAACAGAACGCGTCGTTGCCAGGGGGATCGATTACGCCAACGGGCTGGTGCTTTCGGCGGATGAAACCCGGTTGTTTATAGCCGAAAGCTACCAAAACCGGGTTCTGGTTCTCGACTTGGCAGAACCGGGAATCGCTAAAAGTCAGGCGACGGTATGGGCAAGTCTTCCGGGTCATTGCTCCGGCAATCCGATTGATAACCTGCCGGATGGGCTGGCGCTCGATCATCAGGGTCGGGTCTGGGTAGCGCACTACGGCATGCAGGCGATTCAGGTGCTGTCGGCCCGGGGCGAATGGCTTTTTTCCCTTGACACGACCTTGCCGCTGACCAGCAATCTGTGCTTTCTCGAAGATCAGCCGGAGCGTCAGATGTTGCTGGTAACGGGCGGCTATGGCGAACCGGGGCCGGGCGGAGTGGTTTTAATTACAGTTTATCCCTGATTCAACGGATGATGAAATATTCTATTTATCGCTTGTCTTTTCTGATGATGCTTGCTTTGGAAACCGTAGCGCAGTCTGGGGTAGAATGGTCGGAACTGCCTCCGCTTCCGGGTGGAAAAGGCTGGGCGGGCCTGTACGCGGGCGTCAGTCATGGCGCGTTGCTCTGCCTGGGTGGGGCCAACTTTCCCGATAGATACCCCTGGGAAGGCGGGAAAAAGAAATGGTATGACGATATCTACGTGCTGGCCGACGGAAAAAACTGGCAGAAAGCGGCCGAAAAACTGCCGGAACCGTCGGGCTATGGCGTTTCGGTTTCCTACCAAAATACCATAATTCTCATTGGAGGAAGTACCGAAAGCGGGCATTTGAAGCGCGTAGTCGGCTACGAATGGAACGGGAAAAATCTGGTGAAATCCAGCTATCCGGACCTTCCGGTTGCGTTGGCCAACATGGCCGGAACGTTGGTTGGGGATGCCATCGTCGTTGCCGGAGGGGTCAGCAGTCCAACCGGAACGCCATTAAAAAAGTGCTACGGGCTGAATCTGAAAAACCGCTCGAATGGCTGGTTTGAAATTGAACCCTGGCCGGGGCCAGAACGCCAGTTTCCGGTTTGTACGGTTTATCAGGGGCAATTTTACCTCTTCAGTGGGGAAACGGTAGGCGTCAATTCCAGGGGTGAGAAATACCGGGCTATCCTGCTGGATGCGTATCGATTACATCTTGAGCCGAAAGAGGATCAGTGGGTCGGTTCCTGGCAAACGCTGGCACCGATGCCCCGGGGCATGTCGGCCGGAGGAACGGTATTGCCGGTTCTGAACAACGACCGGTTTCTGTTCTGGGGTGGGGTGGATGCCGTGACAGCGGCTTATAAAACGCCCGCCACCCATCCCGGAATTATTCAAAGTCTGCTGTTTTATTTTCCCGAAACCGATAGTTGGGAATTCATCGGGCAGCAAACCCAATTTGCTGCTCGGGTAACGCTCCCCGTGGTGTTCTGGAACAACCGCTGGCTGTACGTTAGCGGAGAAATAAAACCGGGCATTCGAACGCCGTCCGTAGTCAGCATAAAGTGAACGATCAACCACCATGAACTATCGAATTTTTCGGGATTACCGGTTTTCGCAGCTAACGCTGGGAACGGTGCAATTGGGCCTGAATTACGGCATTTCGAATTCGGAAGGAATGCCGGATCGGGCGGAAAGCTACCGAATGCTGCGGTATGCCGCGCAGGTTGGCATCAATACGTTGGATACCGCCCGCCAGTACGGTCATTCAGAGGAGATTCTTGGTGATTTTACGGAAGATACCCGTGGGGAATTTGCCCTGAATCTGGTTTCAAAGTTTAAAATCAGTCCCGCCAACCTCAGCCATCAGGAACGGGCCTGGAAGGAGGTTCATAAAAGCGTAACGGAATCCCTGACGGCTTTAAAGATCGATCGGCTTCCGGTTTGTCTGCATCACAAAGGGGCGGAACCGATGGCCGAGGTGATCAAAATCCTGCCGACCCTTTTATACCGGCTGAAACAAGAAGGGCTAATCGATATGGGCGGTATTTCGGCCTATGGTCCTGAAGATCTGAGTTATATACTGGAAGAGGACCTGCTGGAAGCCACGCAGATTCCGGTGAATATTTTCGACCAGCGGCTTTTGCAAAGCGGTTTGCTGGATCAATTACGAAGCCAGTCAAAGTTGGTATTTGCCCGCAGTGTGTTTTTGCAGGGCCTGTTTTTTATGAATCCGGCGCACTTGAAAGGCAGTCTGAAAAAGGCGGAACCTTATTTGGTTACGTTGCAAAACCTGGCGCAGCGCGCGCAAATGACCGTGGCCCAGCTCGCGTTTTCGTTCGTCCGGGATTTGTCCGCGGTCGACAGCCTGGTTTTTGGAGCCGTAAACCAGTCACAAATTCAGCAGAATATCGAATTATTGAATGGCCCGGCGATTCCCACGGCCTTGCTGGCGGAGATTCAGGATGTCTTTCAACAGGTTGAGGAAGCGATTATTACACCGGCTGTTTGGACTGTTTAAACGTCGCTCGCTAGATAGTATGAATCACGAATCTCTGGCACTTAACAGATTCGGCTGGATTCTCCTTATAGGGGGATCATGAATATCGGGACGAATTTCGAAGAAAACCATACTGTTACATGAAAGACCTATTCAGCCTGGACGGTAAAATCGCTATTGTAACCGGGGGCGCAGGTTTCTTCGGAACGCCTATTTCCTGGGCGCTTGCCGAAGCCGGAGCGCGGGTCATCATTGCGTCGCGCGATGGTGAAAAATGCCGGAAATTTGCCGCAACCCTTCAGGACAACGGGTTGCTGGCTGACGGAATAGCGTTGGATCTGGAAGATGAACGTTCGATTCGCGCCTTCGTTGCGGAAGTAAAAAACCGCTTTGGCCGAATCGATGTACTGGTCAATAATGCGGTTTCCCGCGAGGGCTTCAAGAATCTGGAAGATATTGACAAAGCAAGCTGGGAGAAAGCGCAACGCATCAACTCGACGGGTTTGGTGCTGATTACTCAGGCGGTACTTGAGGTGATGCGACCCCAAAAATCGGGTAACATCATCAATATCAGTTCAATCCAGGGTGCCGTTGGTCCTCATTTTCCGGTTTATGGAAACACGGGTATGACCAGTCCGGTGAATTATACGTATGACAAATGGGGCATGGTGGGCTTCACCAAATGGCTGGCAAATTATTACGGCAAAGACAACATCCGGGCCAACTGCATCAGCCCCGGCGGCTACGGCCCCGGCGTCGAGCAGATGAGCGGCAAAGAAGAGTTTGTTGAAAATTACAAACGCCTGACGCCACTGGGTCGCTTTGCCGACGATAACGACATCAAAGGCCCGGTTGTGTTCATGGCCTCGGATGCCTCAGCGTTTGTTACCGGACATAATTTACTGGTCGATGGGGGCTGGACGAGCTGGTAGTTGCTCCAAAAAGCCGCATTATTTATTGTACCGTGGGACCTGAATCATTCATCGGTGCCCAAAGCAATACCGTAAGTCTAATTTGATCATCCAGTTTGGAATCGGAAAGATACGCTACTTTAAAGAGTCGGGGGTCAGAACCGATGTGATCCAGCAGTCCTTGCGTCAACGTACGCTGTTCCCGCATCAGCAGGGGGGAATGAGGGCTGTAGCTTAGTTGCATCAGTACCCGATCAATCCGCGTAACATCGAACGCGCAGGCTTCCAACTGCCGGAAGGCTTTCTCCAAAACGGCTTCGCAGCGGTTTTCGCCGGTTGCTTTTTCATCAACGACCGCGCCCCGGCCCATTCCCCGCATGACATACCGAATATCCTCGAAGTCGACCATGCCCAGGTTGTGCCGGCACAGATCGGCTAATCCCTCGATGGCTTTGGTCATTTGATGAAATTGCAAATCGTCGCCCGAATCGGACGGAGCAAACGCGATCAGTCCATCGCACAAGTGATCCAGTTCGTCCAGCGGGGTTGAATCGGCTTCCGGAAAATCGATGGAAAGCGGGATGATGGCCACGCTCAACCGGTTCAGAGAATGGACTAGCCCGGCGGTTTGTAAAACGGCTCGGCTCGTGTTGGGTTCATTCAGGTCGGCCACGATAAACACCAGTTCGCTCGATCCGATCATGGGCTGGAGCGCATCCGTCAGCGAACTTCCCGATTCGTCTCCGGTCAAAACTACTTTGTTGGGTAGAAAAGACGCCCGAAGCTGGTCGGAATCGGTCAGGCAGGCAATGGCCGTAAGGTCATGCATTCCGCGGTTGTAGAGGTGTTCCAGCACGTTCACGCCCAATGGGCCGATGCCAATACCGGTAAAGAGAGTATCCATGGATTTCAGTTTGCCGAAAGTAGAAATTTAGGCAGGCAAAAAGAAAAAATCTGATCCAATTGACAAGTTTAAATCATCCGAAAGGCCGACCCTATAACAGAGCCGGCCTTCGGTGTGTGGATATAATCAGCGTTGGAGATTCTTGCGTTTATCGCGGTAGGCGGGTTAGTTAAAGGCCACAAGCCGGGCTGTTGCACTGGGTTGCTGCGTGGCCAGGGTTAATTCCTGCGTAGTGGTTTCAACACCGTTGGAAATGACGACCTGGTAGACGCCGTCGGGCAGGGCACTGACATCCAGACGCATACGGGCAACTTGTTGACGTTTTCCGATCTGCTGTATGAAGAGGTCGGTGCCCGCGCTATTTTTGAGCCGAACCACAACCGAACCGCCGGTTTGTTTATCCAACGCAATCTGAAGCTTGCCTTCGGCGGTGGTATACAGGCTGCTTTGAAAAGCGGCCGCGTTCTTGGGCTTTCCAATGGGTTTGTTGCTTTCAGCCCAAGAAGTCGAGAAGGTTACAACCGTTAAAGTAAAGGCAACGAGCAGGGATTTGAAGAGCGTTTTCATGGCGTATGAAGTTTAGTTTTTGTGTCCGTTTGAATGAATCAAAGGTCGGCTTCAACGCCCGAAAAGGCTGTCACAAATGAGTCAATCCCTGCTACTTTTGAGAAATGATACGATACCGGTGCTGCTCCTATTGATAAAGTGGTAATAATCTGAAAAAACAGGACTAGCGCGATCGGCCCGGTCGCCCGGTTAGTGGGCCGTTTTAAAGAAATTCCATTCGTTGCTAAAATCGGCTTTCATCGTACCTTTTGGAAAAACGTGGTGCGTATTGGCCCATTGATTCCATTGCTGATCGAGTTTTTTTACCAGATCGGGCTGGTCGGCCGCGCGGTTGTGTTGTTCGGTCCGGTCTTGTTCAAGGTCATACAACTCCCAGGGTGCGCCGATAACACCCACCGCTTTCCACTTGCCAAACCGGATGGCGCGGTGGTTTTCGTGCTCCCAATACATATAGTCGTGCGGCTGCCGCGTTCCGTTGGCCAAAATGGGCAGCAGACTTTTCCCTTCGATGGGGTGGATTTTCCGGCCTTTCGCTTCGGTCGGGTAAACCGCCCCACTGGCTTCCAGGAAGGTGGGCATGATGTCGATCAGATAACCGGGTGCGGACACAATCTTTCCTTTCTGACTACGGATTCCTGCCGGATAATGCACAATCAGCGGAGTGGCAATACCGCCTTCGTAAGAAACGTGCTTGAACCCTTTGAAAGGCGTATTCGACGCGTTGGCCCACACGCCCCCGTACGAAACAGCACCCCCTTTCGCCGGATCATTGATATCCGTTATCGCCCCTCCGCCCAGAATACCGCCTTCCTGACAGGCCCCGTTATCGGACAGAAAGACCAGCAGGGTATTCTCCAGTTGCCCCGTTTTTCTGAGGTGATCCACCAGCTTGCCGATGTTCTGATCCATGCGGTAAATCTGGGCGGCATACACCGCCATGCGGTAATCCATTTCCCGCTGCCGGGCCGTATCCTGTTCCGAAAAAGCCGGATAAATTTCCGGGCGCGCCGAAATTCCCCACCTCTCGGGCACCATTCCCGCTTTGACCTGTTTGCGGAAACGCTGCTCCCGAACGGCATCCCAGCCCTGCCGGTATTGTCCCCGGAACCGTTCGATGTCCTGCTTCAGCGCGTGGAGCGGCCAGTGCGGAGACGTAAAAGCCAGGTACAGAAAGAAGGGCTGAGTATCTTTTTGCTCGCTCAAAAACGAAATGGCGTGATCCGTGAACGCGTCGGTCGTGTAAAAAGGCGGGCTTACTTTTTCAATGGGTTCGTTATCGAGCCAGATGCCGCGCGGTTGAATCGGGTCGAGGTAGCTGCTGGCCCCCGCCAGCAATCCGTAGTAGCGATCGAAGCCCCGCTGGCGCGGATACAGGTCCGGCGTGCTGGAACCCAGATGCCATTTTCCGGCCATATACGTATGATAACCGGCGGTTTTCAGCACTTCGGCCAGCGTGACACAGTTGCGGTTCAATTCGCCCCGGTAGCCGTCCACGCCGTAGTCGTAATTCACCCGGTTGTTCGGCTCCCGGGTCATGTGGCCAATCCCGGCCTGGTGCTGAAACAAGCCCGTCATCAGAGCCGCGCGGGTGGGGCAGCAACGGGCCGCGTTGTAAAACTGGGTGAACCGAACGCCCTGCCCAGCCAGTTTGTCAAGATTCGGCGTCGGAATTTCGGAGCCGTAGCACCCCAGGTCCGAGTAGCCCATGTCGTCGGCCATAATCAGGACGATGTTGGGCCGTTTGGCGGCTTTTGGGTGTGCCGGTTTTCGGGATAAGGTGGCTCCGATCAGGAGAAATCCCGCCAGCAACGTACTGAGAAGAATCGGGTATTTCACGGTTTAGCAGGGTTGATGGTTGGTTGAACACGAGCCGTCGTCCGGCGCCATTCCTGAAGCTGCGTTCGCAATTGATTTCGCTGGTCCGGTTGTGTAGCCGATAAATCGGTCTGTTCACCGGGATCGGTGGCGAGGTTAAAAAGCTCAACCTGACCGGTATCGAAGTATTCGATCAGTTTAAAATCTCCGCTTCGAATGGCCCCGGCCGACCGACCGCCCAGAAAGTGGGGCTTCGGCAGCGGATAATGCCAGTAGAGCGTTCGGGGCAGCGGTTTTGCCGATCCTTTCAACACCGAAGCGAGGCTGATCCCATCCAGAACCTGACCAGCCGCCGGTTTTACCGACGCCAGTTCCAGTAAAGTCGGATACAGATCGAGCGTGTTGACAACCTGATCGGAAACCGCCCCCGGTTTTATTCGGCCGGGCCAGCAGGCAATCAGCGGCTCCCGAATACCGCCTTCGTACAATTCCGATTTACCGCCCCGCAAGGGTGCGTTGGAGGTCACGTTACGTTCGCCACCGTTATCGGACGTAAACAGAATCAGCGTGTTCCCGCTCAGGCCCAGTTCCTTCAAGGTCGCCACAATCTGACCCACACCGTCATCGATGCTTTCCAGCATGGCGGCCAGTTCGGGGTTGTTCTGCCGGGTACCGACGCCGGGTTTCTGCTGGTATTTCGCCACCTTGTCGGGTTTGCCCGCCAGTTTGGTGTGGACGGCATAATGCGATAAATACAGAAAAAACGGCTTGGCCTGGTTGCGTTTGATGAAGTCAACGGCTTCCTGATTCAGCCGGTCGGTCAGGTATTCTCCTTCAGTTTTGGCCGGAACGTCGGGCATGAAAAAGTACGGATGAACATAATCGCCGTTTGCGATGTAACCGGTTTCGGAGCAAATCACTTCATCCCAGCCGTGTTTGGACGGCTCCCCTTTTTTCTTCGTATAATCGCCCGTCAGGTGCCATTTGCCAATCAATCCGCCGTGGTAGCCCGCCTGCTTCAACCGCTCATTCAGCGTCACGTACTCCGGCGACAGAAATTTTTCGTCCCTGGCATCGAGGTAATCGGTTATGCCGACACGCGCCGGATGCTGCCCCGTTAGGAGGGCAATGCGCGTGGGGGTGCAAACGGGCGCGGTGGCGTAGGCCTGAGTAAACCGCATGCCGCCAGCCGCCAGCCGGTCGAGGTGGGGCGTTTCGTTAAAGCGATTGCCGTAACAGCCCAGTTCGCTCCAGCCCAAATCGTCGGCCAGAATGAGAATGACGTTGGGCGGGGTTTTGGGTTTGCTCTTTTGTGAAAAAACCGCTGGTGCCAACAGGCAAAAAAAGAGGCTATACCGGAAGAGAATCCAGTCGCTTTTTTTCATAGAACGTCTTGTTTTTTCGTGCATTTCAGGGCTTTCACCGGAGCCGGAATCCGCCTTGTCGTCATATAACCGCCCCCCGTCTTCCTGTTCAGTGGCTCGACAAAATCCGTGATCGAACGCTACGGCGAGTCCCTTGGAAAGCGACCGGTTTATGGAGCAATATAGGCCGGATTCGGTTCCGTCGGGATAAAAGCCGTAGTTTTGGTGCGCCAGTTTCGCAAAAGCGTGTGGAGTTTGCTGACCACCGCCGGATTGGCCGACGCCACATTCCGCTGCTCGCCTGGATCGGTCTGGAGGTTGTACAATTCCAGCCCGTTATCTTCAAAATATTCGTGCAACTTCCAGTCGCCGAGCCGAACGGTTGAGCCGGGCCGCGTCCGAAACAGCGGGTCGCGCCCGCCGTCCAGTTTCGGATTGTAGGCTTCCAAATAAATTGGAAAGTGCCAGAACAGGGGCCGCTCCGCCACGGTTTCGCCTTTCAGCAACGGTAAAATACTAATGCCGTCCAGCGGTTGGCCGGGTTTGGGGCGCTTCAGAATGTCCAGAAAAGTGGGGTAGAAATCCAGGTTGCTGACGGGTGTTGCACAAACCGTTCCGGCGGCCACTGTTCCGGGCCAGCGTACAACCAGCGGCACCCGCACCCCGCCTTCGTAGTAGGAACCTTTCCCGGCCCGCAGCGGGTCCTGCCGGGAGGTCGCCCGAATACCGCCATTGTCAGACGTAAAAACGACGATGGTTTGGTCGGCCAGCCCCAGAGCATCCAGCTTTTTCAAAATCAGACCGATGTTGGTGTCCAGCGATTCAATCATGGCCGCATACGTGGCCTGATCCTGTCCGGGTGACTTGGGTTTCCGTTCGTACTTCGCCACCAGCGATTCGGGAGCCTGCAACGGCGTATGAACGGCATAGTAGGGCAGGTATAAAAAGAAAGGTGAGTTGGCCTTCCGATCTAGAAAATTCAAGGCTTCGCGGGTAAGCCGGTCGGTCAGGTATTCGCCCGGCGGGCCATCGGGCAACGACGGAATACCGTATGGACTGACGTGTTTGTTTTGCCCCCGGTGGTCACCCGCCAGGCTGTAGGTAAACCCCTGGCTGAGCGGACTTGGACCCAGGTGCCATTTTCCAATACTGGCCGTGCGGTATCCGGCGTCGCGCAACGCTTCGGCCAGTGTATACACGCTATCGGGCAACGTTTCCCGGTTTTTGACCGGAATCAGCTTCCGGGTTCTGGCATCACCCCGGTCGGCATTGGCAACCGTGTAAATTCCGTGGCGCGGAGATTGTTGACCCGAAAACAGGCACGCCCGACTCGGTGCGCAATTGGCCGCTGCCGTGTAGGCTGTGGTAAACGTCATTCCCTGGGCCGCCAGCCGATCCAGATTAGGCGTTTCGTAGTAGGTGCTGCCCATAAAACCGACGTCTTTCCAGCCCAGATCATCGGCCACAATCAGGATGATGTTCGGTCGGGCGGTTTTCTGGTTTTGCGCGTTTACCGATGCGTACCCCAAAACCGCTAAAAGCAAAGTAATGACAAGCTGTTTATGCATACCGGGTTGACTTTCAAGCCAAAGTTGGACTCGCTCAAGAACGAATAAAAACAAAAATTCAAAGCGATTCGGCAATCCCGGACTGAATTTCGGTTTTGGTCGTAACGCCCGCTTTTTTCCAGACGGCCTGATTGCCTTTGTAAAGCACCAGCGTAGGCAGCGACGTGATTCCCAGTTCTTTAACCAGCGCTTTGTTTTCGTAGGCTTCAATCCGGATCACTTTCAGGTTCGTCGCCTGTTCTTTCTCCACTTCATCGACGATGGGCGCCAGCTTTTTGCACGAGCCGCAATACCGCGAACCAAAATCGACCAGCACCAGTTTGTCGGATTTCAGCTGGGCCTGGTAGTCGGCCAGTGACAAACCCGCTCCGACGGTGGATTCTACCGAACGGCCGGAACCGATCCACTTGCTCAACCCGCCGGGCAGTTCGGTAACGTCGATAAAACCGTTCTCCCGCAATTGTTTCGCCAGAATACCGCTGCGTCCGTTCGCAATCGAATAGATAAACACGGGATTCTGCTTGTTCAGACTTTTGATTTGTTTCTGAAAATCGGCTTCATTGGCCACACTGAACGAAATAGCCCCTTTCAGGTGATTCTGGGCGTATTCTTCCTGCGAGCGGGCATCCAGAATCTGGGCCCGGCTTCCGGCCTGAGCCAGTTTCGCTTCAAAAGCATCGAACGTCGGCAGCGTACCGGCCGCCCGATCCTGCGCTTTCAGAGCGCTTTGTAGTACGAAAAGGAAACTAAGAATGGCTAAAAATCGGACGTTTTTCATGAGATATTGCGTTAAAGTGAATTGATTTGAATCGGTTTTATTAGTAATTAGATCGATGGATTTACTAGATAAATAGCGACTGA
This sequence comes from Larkinella knui, assembly GCF_003858645.1. Classification (GTDB taxonomy): domain Bacteria; phylum Bacteroidota; class Bacteroidia; order Cytophagales; family Spirosomataceae; genus Larkinella; species Larkinella knui. The sequence continues at coordinate 206,273 of NZ_RQJP01000004.1, forward strand.
ATAGTTTTAAAAAGTATTCAGTCGTCGGAGTTGGCTAAAAGTTTCGGCTGCCCAGCAGCGGTTTTTTGGGCGTTGGCAACAGCGGCTGCTGCGGCTTTATGGTGTCGTAATCGACCACATCGGTGCGCCGGGCCCAATTAAAATACAGGTTCGACAGCGCATCGACTACGTTAGGATTCCGGGCCGCGACGTTCTGGGTTTCGCCCCGGTCGTTTTCCAGATCATACAATTCCCACTGGTAGCTCGGGTAGATGGAAACCAGCTTCCACTTGCCTTTCCGAACAGCCCGGTTTCCGGCCCATTCCCAGAAGAGCGGCCGCTGTGCGTCCAGGGGCTGGCCGTTGAACAATAAATGGGTCAGGCTCACGCCGGGCAGCGGGTTGGTCGCCGTACCGTTGTACTTGGCGGGGTATTTTGTCTGGGCCAGATCGTATAACGTCGGCGCGATGTCGATCAGGTGAGCGGTTCCTTGTTCCAGTCGTCCGGCTTTGATTTTTCCGGGAAACCAGGCGATAAACGGCGAGCTGATACCGCCTTCGTAAGAAAAAGCTTTGAACGAGCGAAACGGCGTGTTGGAGACGTACGACCAGTTTTTGCCCTGCGATTCAAACGATCCCGCCGTTCCGACCGGCCCGGAATTCCGCCCGGCTTTCGGGCCCCAGTGGGCCACATCTTCGGCGGGGGCGCCGTTGTCCGAAATGAAAATAATCAGCGTATTATCGTCTTTTTTGAGGGCTTTCAGCTTCGCCAGCACGTGGCCAATGCCCTGATCGGCGCGGTCGAGCATGGCGGCATACACTTCCATTTTCGCTTTCCAGAGTTGTTTTTCGTCGTACGTCAGCGCATCCCAATCCGGAATATCGGCGTCGCGGACGGCGGCCGCGTCGGCCTGCTTCTGGGTAATGACGCCCAGTTTGACCTGCCGCGCCAGTCGTTCTTTCCGAATTTCATCCCAGCCCGCGTCGTATTTGCCCCGGTATTTGGCAATGTCTTCGGGCAGGGCCTGCAGCGGCCAGTGCGGAGCGGTATAAGCCAGGTATAGAAAGAAGGGTTTATTCGCTTCTTTGTTCTGTTCGTCCAGAAACGCAATAGCGTGATTGGTAATCTCGTCGGTAAAATAGTACGAGTTGGGTTTGGGATTTTGGCGCTGGTTATCTTCCAGAATGACCACCGGCGAATTCCGTCCCGTCGGCATCGGACCCGCGTCGAAGTAGTTGGAGCCCCCGCCCAGAATCCCGTAAAACCGGTCGAAGCCGCGCTGCCGGGGCCACGCCAGACTATCGTTGCCGACATGCCACTTGCCCGAAAGCAGGGTGCTGTACCCCGCCTGTTTCAGCACCTCCCCGAACGTCAGCGATTGTTTATTCAGAAAACCCTGATAAGCGGGTGTTCCCAGGTTGACATTGAAGTAACCGATACCGGCTTTGTGCGGATACTGTCCCGTAATCAGCGACGCCCGGGTCGGCGCGCAGATGGCATTGTTGTAAAATTCCCGCAGCCGCAGACCTTCGGCGGCTAATTTGTCCAGTGTAGGCGTCTGGATTTCAGAGCCGTACGAGCCTAGATCGGAATACCCCATGTCATCCACCATAATCAGGATGATGTTCGGGCGTTTGGTCTGTGCAAAACCCGGGGCGTTGGCCGCAAAAATGATTGCGGACGCCAGCAGAGACGCTCTTAATACGTAATTTTTCATGATCGACCTGGTAGTGAATGGGGCTTATTCGACTCGGTTGCTTTGGCGCGGTGGTGCTGATCCGCCGGGGCCGGTATTCCCCTGAGCCACGGGTCGGAGCTTCTCGTAGGGCTCAACGTCTGTGCGTTTGGCCCAGGCTTCATACGCGGCATTCAGTGCTTTCACGACGTCGGGGTGTTGGGCGGCCAGATCGGTCGTTTCGCCCCGGTCGGTTTCGAGGTCGTACAACTGCCATTTGTTCTGCGGAAAAATCGAAACCACTTTCCACTTGCCTTGCCGAACCGCCCGGTTGCCCGCCCGTTCCCAGAAAATGGCGCGGTCGGCCGGCAGTTCGGTTCCCTGAAACAGGAGATTTGTCAGACTCACACCGGGCAGTGGGTTGGTCTTTACACCCTGGAACGTTTCGGGATAATTGGCTCCTGCCAGCTCATAAAATGTCGGGGCCAGATCGATGAGGTGACCCGTTCCTTTGGCAATGGTTCCGGCCTTGATCTTCTTAGGGTACCAGGCCACAAACGGGGCGCTGATGCCGCCTTCGTAGGGCGTCGACTTGTAATTTCGGAACGGCGTGTTGGATACATACGCCCAGTTTTGTTCCTGATAATCGTACGAACCCGCCGACCCGATCGGGCCCGAACTGCGCGGCCGTTTGCGACCCGTCGGGATCAAACCGCCCTGCGCCCCGTTGTCCGAAATGAGCACGATGAGCGTGTTGTCGTCTTTTTTGAGTCGCTTCAATTCCGCCAGCAGCCGGGCCAGATTCTGATCCACGCGGTCGACCATCGCGGCATATACTTCCATTTTTCGCTGCCAGAGTTGTTGTTCGTCGTAGGTAAGGCTTTGCCAGTCAGCCACTTCCGGATCTCGGTTCGCAACGGTTTGTTTCGGGTCGGCAATGCCCAGTTTCACCTGCTTCGCCAGCCGTTCTTTCCGGAGCGAATCCCAGCCGATGGCGTAGCGGCCTTTGTATCGGGCGATGTCTTCGGCGGGAGCCTGCAACGGCCAGTGGGGAGCATTGTAGGCCAGATAGAGAAAGAACGGCTTGCCGACCGACTCGTTGATGTACGAAATGGCGTGGCTGGTGATCTCGTCGGTCAGGTAGTGGCCCGGTGGCAGGTTGGTGCGTTTGTTATTTTCGACCAGCTCGACGGGCGGCACTTTTTCCTTATAGGGACTGATGTCGTAGAAGTTGCTGGCTCCGCCGATGAAACCGTAAAACCGGTCGAAACCGCGTTGATTCGGCCAGTATAAACTGTCGTTGCCGACGTGCCATTTGCCGGACAGGTAGGTGTTGTAACCCGCCTGTTTCAGCACTTCGCCAAACGTGAGCGACTCTTTGTTGAGCCAGCCCTGATAGGCCGGTAAACCCAGATTGACGTTAAAATAACCGACTCCGGCCTTGTGGTGATATTGCCCGGTAATGAGCGACGCCCGCGTGGGAGCGCAGATGGAATTGTTGTAAAATTCCCGCAACCGCAAGCCTTCGGCCGCCAGTTTGTCGATGGTTGGTGTGTTGATTTCCGACCCGTAAGCCCCAAAGTCTGAATACCCCAGATCATCCACCATCACCAGAATGATGTTGGGTTTATCCGGTTTCGGCCGGGCCGTGGTGCGCGGTTTTTGCTGGGCGACCGATGCGTTTAACGCCAGGAGGATCAGCGTTAGTGTGAGACAGGTTCGTTTCATACTTAATTGGTATAAACCCGGTTTTTTCGATCCAGCCAGTGAATGAGATTAAGCAGAAAAGCCAGGTTTTGACCCGCATCCGGCGATTTCAATCCGAATGGAATTTTATCTTTTCCTTTCAATTGGGATGAAAACATGGCTGCTTCGCCAAAGACCGCGAGTCGCCCTTTTCCGTACTCCGAAATGGCTCCCTGCGAAAAACCTTTGATTGGCATTCGTGGCGTTGTCTGGTGAAATACCCAGGCCGTATCGGGCAGCAACACCTGGTATTTTTCGTCAAAGGTTAGTAGTGAAACCGCCTTGGGTGGAATTTGAAACGCCTGACCGGTAAAGGTGGCGATGGAGGTGATCCCTTTCGTGATCGGATGCTCGGCCAGCGTTCCGGCGGTTTTCCGGAAAAGATCCAGTTCTTTTTTACCACCCGGGAAAAGACCCGAGGTGGTATCGGTGGCAAATCCGTTGTAAAACCGGTAACCAAATGCCGCGGCTAAATCCTCGGCAGCACCGGCAATCGGCATGTGGTCGGCGATCAGAAACAAGGAACCCCCATTTTTCACCCAGGCATCGAGCACCCGGATTTCTTCGGTAGTAAACGCCGACGGATTGGGTTTTGCCCATTGGGTTGCGTTGCTTTCGTGCAGCGCATTGGCAATAACCAGCACCGAAACGCCCTGCAAATTCGCTTTGGTAAAGGGTTGCGTGTTGGGCTTTACCACATACCCGTCCCGTTGCAAGACCTTGGCAAAGGCGTTATACCGGCCCGCAATGGTATGGAAATTATGGTGGGCTTCGTCGATAAAAACCAGCGGCCCCCGGCCGGTGGGATAAGCCGGATGATCGATATTGGGATCAAAATCGAAATCCGGAACCTGCTGGGCGCACAGCTGATGTGACCAGAAAAGAAACACGAATAAGGTGGCAGTTCGCATCGGTTTGGGTTACAATTTCTTGTAGTTTGGATTTGGTTCGGGCAGGTTGGCATTGACGTCCGACCGCCATTTTTTCAGCAGATCCGCCAGTTCGCGGGTCTTTTCCGGAAACCGGGCCGACAGGTCATTTTTCTCGGAAATGTCTTCGCTGAGGTTGTACAGTTCGAGCTTCCCGGTTTCGTAAAGTTCCACCAGTTTGTAGTCGCCCAACCGGACGGCGGCCGCTGGCCGGCCCTCCTGGTTGCTGAAATGGGGATAATGCCAGAAAATAGCTCCCCGGTCGGCCAATTGTTCAGGCGCTGTCAGCACCTTGTAAAAACTCTTTCCGTCCTGACGAACGGACGGGTCTTTCACCGCCAACAGGTCCAGGAAAGTAGACAAATGATCGGTGCCGATGACGTAATTTTTCGTTTCCACGTTCTCCCCGATCCGGTTTTTCCACGAAAAAATCAGCGGCACCCGAATACCGCCTTCGTAGACGTGCCCTTTCCAGGCTCGCAGTGGTTCCAGATTGGTGGGCGTCGGGCCGAGTTCCGCCAGTCCCAAACCGCCATTGTCGGACGTGAAAACCACGATGGTGTTATCGAGCAGGTTGTTTTTGGCCAGTTGCTCGATCACCCGCCCGACGCCGTCATCCATGCTTTCGATCATGGCGGCATAATTGGGATTGTATTTGCCGTTGAATTTGGCGTAGTTATCGAAATAATACTTTAGCTTTTCGGCTTTGGGCACGAGCATGATGTGCGGGGCAGAATAGGCAAGGTACAGCAGAAACGGCTGGCTTTTGTTCTGGTTGATGAAGTCAACGGCGTAATCCGTCAGTTTGTCGGTCAGATAGTGGGTTCCCTTGTCTTCAAATACAGTTTTGCCTTTCGCCGTGATCGTGTAGTTGTAATAATCCAGTCCGTTTTTGGCGATCACACGGTCATAATTGAAACCCTGAGCGGCCGGGGCCGTCGAGTCGGCGGTGCCCAGGTGCCATTTGCCCACCATGCCGGTCTGGTAGCCGTTTCGCCGGACGATTTCGGCCAGTGTCGTCTCCGACGATGGCAGGTATTTGGTCCATTTGGCGGGCAAAACCGGCGATGCGGTATCTTTTCGGTCACCGGCAATGAAATTCGTCAGGTGCAGACGGGCCGGGTGCTTTCCGGTCAGAATGGCGGCCCGCGACGGCGAGCAAACCGGGCAGGCGGAGTAGGCTTGCGTAAACTTCAGCCCCTTTTTCGCCAGCGCGTCGATGTTCGGCGTCCGGTTATACGGATTTCCGTAGCAACCCAGATCGGTGTAGCCCAGGTCGTCGGCCAGAATAAAGACGATGTTCGGTTTGGACGATTGCCCCACCGCTCCGTGCGTACCCAGCACCGAAGCCCACAGCAGAATGGCCAGTTTGTACAGGTTTTTCATGGTTTACGGTTTCGTTTCTTGCTGTTTCGTGTAAACGATATCGATGGCGGCTCCCGAATCGCCCTGCTGCTTCATCCACTCCTGTAGTTTCCGGGTGTAGAGGTCGATCCGGCTTTTATAAGCCGGGTCGGACGCCCGGTTTTTAAATTCCCATGGATCGGCCTGTGTATCATAGAATTCGACGGCGGGGCGTTTCACAAACCGTTCCGTAATAAACCGGGCCTGCGGGTTCGTCGCGGCCTCTTTCGTCCAGGAAAACCAGACCGAATTGCGGTCCGTCTGCTGCGGGTTCATCATAAACCGGTTGTAATAGGCCTGCTCGGGCGTCAGGTTCAGAATTAACTTATACCGCGTGTCCCGAATGCTCCGCATGGGATAGGGCGTTCCTTCCGGAATGTTGTTGTGAATGCCGTAGGCATACATCCGGGCCACCTTGCTCTGGCCCAGCAACACCGGCAGGAAGCTTTTCCCGTCCAGATTCGGAATGGCTTTGCCGCCCGCCAGGTCGATCAGCGTCGGCGTAATGTCTTCGTATTGAACGAGCGCATCGGTTTGGGTCGCGGGTTTGATCGTTCCGGGCCACTGCACGAGCATCGAGCTTTTCTGCCCAACATCCCAGAGGTTCCATTTGGCCCCCGGAAACTGCGCGCCCTGTTCGCCCAGAAACACCACGATGGTATTTTTGTCCTGCCCGGTTTCCTTCAACAGGCGGGTAATGTCGCCCACCTGGTTGTCCAGCCGCCGGATTTCGGCCAGGTACTTGACAAACTGCGTTCGGGTTAGCTTCGTATCGACCCAATTGGCGGGCAGAATCAGCTTCCCGGCGTTAAATTCGGTGGTATCGCCCACCGTCCAGGGCGTGTGCGGATTGATGCTCATTACAAACAGACAATACGGTTTTTCGCTGCGGGTGATAAATTCCCTGACGTCATCCAGTTCGTAGTCGTCGGTCGGTGCGACGCAATTCGGTTCAAATCCTTTTACAATCTCAAAAGGAAAGACGGTTTTGGGTTTCGTGCTGTGGTCTTTGCCCGTCAGCCCAACGCGGTAGCCCAGATCGGCCAGGTAATGCCCGACACTTTTGAGAGGCTCACGAACCGGTTTGTGGTTCTGAAACGAACCGTGCCGAACCGGATACAAACCCGTAAACAACGACGCGCGGGTGGGCACACACATGGCTTCCGAGGTATAGATCTGGTTAAATTTCAAACCGTTTGCCGCCAGCGCATCGATGTGCGTGGTCCGCAGGTTTTTCCCGCCGTAGCAACTCAACTGCCGGCTGTCCAGGTCGTCGGCCATGATGATGATCACATTGGGTTTGACGGGCGGCTTTTTCCGGGTAAATACGCTGGTAAAACCGCTGATCACCAGCAGGATAAGGACGATATGTTTTCTGTTTATTTCCATCATACACCTTCTTTTGGTTGTTTTTTCAAAGGCAGTTTTCAGGGAAATACTACTGGTTTTGGGGGAATATAGCGTCCGTTTTCATCCACCGGTTTTGGGTCCGCGAAAACCGGATCGGCATAGCCGACGGCTTTTTCCTGCTTACTCAATTCGCCTTTCAGCTGCGTTTTCAACCGGGCACCTTCCGCCGAATGATACAGGTTTGTGGTTTCGTTCGGATCGTTGCGCAGGTCGTACAGTTCCGACCAGTCGTCCTGGCCCGGATACAGAATCAGCTTGCCCGTTTCCGTTCGGACGGCTTTGATGGTCGGGGTGTTGTAACCGGTTTCGTAGAAATATTCGTACAGAAAGGCAGTGCGCCAGCCGACGGCTTTTTCCTCCACGAGCGGCACCCAGCTTTTTCCCTGAAACGATTCCGGCACTTGACTGCCCGCCAGATCGACCAGCGACGGTGCCAGATCCAGATTCAACACCAGCTTGTCAACCAGCTTTCCTTTGGGAAAACGGGCCGGATAGCGAACCAGCAACGGAATGCGAATGGACTCTTCATAGGCCGCCCGCTTGTCGCCCAAGTTGTGTTCGCCGAAGAAAAAGCCGTTGTCGCTCGAAAAAATGACCACCGTATTCTGGTCCAGTTGCAACGAGTCCAGTACAGCCAGAACCCGCCCCACGTTTTCGTCGACGGCTTTCAGGCAGCGGAAATAGTTGCGGATTCGCGGGTCGTTGTTTTCCGTCCAGGATGTGCTTTTGGCGGATGCCGTGGCCGGAGCGGGTTTGCCGGTATCAACTTTTCCTTTGTAGGGCGATTTCTGATTTTCGGTAACCGGTTTAATCAGCGCAGCATCGGCGTAGGTAGCGGCATGGCGGGCCGGGGGCTGAAAAGGGCCGTGGCCGGATTTGAAACCCACGACCAGCGCAAAGGTCCGGTCCTTGTTTTGACGAATAAACTCAAGCGCGTGGTCCGTCGACACATCGTCGACCCAGCCCTTCGTCGGCATCGGCTTCCCGTTCGCTTCAAAGGGGCAATCTTCATACTTTCCCTGACCGACAAAGCTGAATGAATAATCAAAACCGGGCCGCTTTCCCGTTTCATTTCCCATGTGCCATTTTCCCACAAAAGCCGTTTTGTAGCCGGATTTGCGCAATACCGTAGCGTAGGTAACCGTCGTATCCGTCAATCCGGTGTGGTTATTGGCCACGCCATTCAGGTGGTTATACCGCCCGTTGAGAAGTGTAGAACGGCTCGGCGAACACAGGGAGTTGATGACAAACGCATTCCGGAAACGCACCCCTTCGCGGGCGATCCGGTCCAGATTCGGCGTTTTGAACCACGGAAACCGCGCCTGGTTGCCTTGCTCATCCTGAACAATGCTCAGGGCATCATACCGCTGATCGTCGGTATAAATGAAAATAATATTGGGTTTGGCCGCCGACGGCTTCGACTGGCCGAAAGCGGAAAGACTCCCAACGACCCACCAAATCAGGAGGGTCAGCGAAAAACGGGCCCGTTTCATAGTGTTTTTTTTGCTGGCAAACCGGCGGTTTTGAGGTCTTCGAATCCACCAAGGTTGTAAGCGGTTTTAAAGCCCAGCACCTGTAACGTGTCGGCGGCTTTTCCACTGCGATTCCCGGAACGGCAATACAGATAAACGGTTTTCTTTTTGTCGAGCTGGCCGATCTGCGTTTTGAAATCCGGCGCTTTGAAATCGATGTTCGTCGCATTCACCAGGTGGCCCTCCCGGTATTCTTCCGGCGTTCGCACATCCACCAGATACGCTTCGCCTTTTTGAATTTCCCGGAGAATGGCTTCCGGCGATTTTCTGGTATCACTCAGTTTGCCCTTGCTGTCCTGCGCGAAAGCGGCAACCGACAGGCTCATAGCGAACAGAATCAGAATCATTTTTTTCATGGTTTACCGTTGGTTAGAGTCCGGCCGAATTCAGCAGCGTTTGGGCCGCCCGGACATCGTAGAAATCATTGACCGGACTATTCATCGGGTTTTTCGAGACAATCTCCCGGGCCAGATCGAGCGCCGGAGCGGCATCCTTGCCCAGCGTTTGCAGCACGTTGAGCGCCTGCAACCGGGCGGGGCGGCTGGCGTTGGTCAGCGCCTTCGTCAATACCGCTACAGCTTCCTGTTTTTCTCCCAGACCGTAGAGCGCTTCGGCAGCCGCGATCTGAACGGCCACTTCCGGGTCCTGCAATACCTTTTGCAGCGGTTCCCGGGCCGACGAAATTTTTAAAACCGTACACCCCGTAGCTGCCCAATACCGCACGGTCGGATCCGGATCGTTCAGCCGGTTGACCAGTTCGTACGCATCCGCCGGATGGCGGGAGGAAGCCAGCGTGGCGGTTTCAATAATCCGGTCGGCGTTGTACTTGCCCTGGCGAACGTAGTCGTATAAAGGCGTCTGTTGGGCGATTCGGGCGAGGATGGCTTCGGGAATGAAGCCAACATCCCGGCTTTGCCGGAGCCACTGTTCGTTGGCTTTCCGCAGGCGAATCAGCTCTTTCGCGTAGTGGGGGTCGGTCGCCAGATTGTGAATGTTGTCGGGGTCGGCCTCCACGTCGAACAACTCCTCGGCGGGTTTGGGTTGCCAGAAGCGGGCTTGTACGTCATTCAGGCGACCGGCTTTGTATTCGGCTTCCCACGAGCCCATGGAAGGCGCCCGCCAGAGGTATTCCAGGTGCTGGCCGTAAATTTTATGCGGCAGATAATGGCGGATGTAGCGGTATTTTTTGTCCCGTACCGACCGCGACAGATCGATCGCTTCGTCCATCCGTCCGCGAAAACCGTAGGCATACTGGTTCGGACTTTTCTGCTGGCTTCCCAGAAACGCCCGACCCGGCATGTAGTCCGGGATTTTGATGCCGGTCAGACTCAAAACCGTGGGCGCAAAATCCAGAAAGGTAACCAGCTGATCGGTTTTCGAACCGGCTTTGGCCGTGGCCAGCTGCGCGTATTTTTTCGGTAAATGGACAATCAACGGCACGTGCAAACCCGATTCGTACATAAACCGCTTGCTGCGGCCCAACACGCCCCCGTTGTCGGCGTAGTAAAAAACAATGGTATTGTCGGCCAGACCGGCGGCTTTCAGCTCGTCGAGCAACTTACCAAACTGCTGGTCCATTGTTTCCACTTTGTCGTAATATTGCGCCCAGTCGTGTTTAAACTCGGCGGTTTTGGGGTGATACGGCGGAATCGGCGCTTTTTCCGGATCGTGGTGCAGGGCCGGAAGCGGCTGATGCAGCGAGCTTTCGTGCGAAACAAACAGGTTGAAAACCGCAAAGAACGGCTGCCCCGGTTTGCGTTTTTTATACGTCGCCGAATCGCTCGACTCGTCCCAGGCGTCGGGCTGATCGACGGTATTGTAATCCTTCTTGGCATTGTTCGAGGTATAATAGCCCGCTTCCCGCAAATACTTCGGAAAGAACTTCACAAATGACGGCACGGGATTGGTGCTGCGCATGTGTTCCGTGCCCAGCGATGGCGGATACATCCCCGTAATCAGCGTGTTGCGGGAAGGGGCGCAAACCGGCGCGGTCGAAAACGCATTTTTGTACAGAATGCTTTCGGTCGAAAACCGATCGATGTTCGGCGTGGTGGCGTACGAATTGCCGTAACAGCCGATCAGCGACGTGTTGTTGTCCTCGCTGACGATCCAGAGAATATTGGGTCGGTCGGCCGGCGTTTGCGCCCGACTCCGGACGAAACCGAGCGTCAGGAACAAGGTGAAAAGAAAGGTAGTTAGTTGCATCGTACAGTTGGTTTTTCCGGCTTACCGGGCCATTGTGCATCCTCAGAGATTTCGACCCCAGTTGGGTTTACTGAAATCCAGAAAATCGTGGTATGTTTTCATCTCGCTGATTAAACGAGCTTCCAGTTGCTGCTTTTTTTGGCTGTAAGCCGGATTGTCGGCCAGATTCCGGGTTTCGTACGGATCTTGGTTGAGGTCGAATAACTGGGTCGTTTCCTGCTGGTTGACCCGGTATTTGATCAGCTTCCAGTTGTCGGCCGTCCGAACGGCCCGCTGAAAATCGCGATAGGCGTAGTAAACCGATTCCCGACCCTGTTTTTTGGTGCCCTTGATGTAGGGATATAAACTCTGGCTCTCGACGGTTGGCGGAGCCGACAAGCCCAGAAAATCCGTCACCGTCGGGAAAACATCGGCGAGATACGCCAGCACATCGATTCGCTTGTTTTGCGGTAAAGCCGGGTGGCTGATCACCAGCGGAACCCGCATGCTGTGTTCATACAGATTCTGCTTGCCCAACAACCCGTGGCTGCCCACCGCCAGGCCATTATCGCCCGCGAAAACAATCAGCGTATTTTCGGTTAACTTGTTCTTATCCAGCGCATCCAGAATCCGGCCAATCTGCGCATCCAGTTCCGAAATCATGCCGTAATAGAGCGCCAGCTCCTCTTTGGCCTGCTCTTCCGTGAGCGGTCGCGGCAGGAGTTTTTCATCCCGTACGGCCAACTCGCCGTTATCAAAAGGGTGCTGTGGTAAAAAATTAGGCGGTAATTTGATTTGCGATTTCGGGTACATTTTCCGGAACGCTTCCGGCGGGGTGCGCGGGTCGTGGGGCGAGGTGAAAGCCACGTAACAGTAAAATGGCTTCGTTTCCCGGTTTTGCCGGTCCAGAAACCGGATGGCTTCGTTGGCGTAAAGTTCCGACGAGTAGGTATCCGCATTTCGGTTGGCGGCTTTAAACTGGCCGGACGGGTCGAAATCCACATACTGCGGATGTTCCTGGCCCCCTTTTTCGGGGAGGTGCATGCCACCAAAAAACAAAGCCGCACCGCCTTCGTAGCTGCGGGCAAAAGCCGCTTTGTCGTTGTGCCACTTCCCGATGGCGTAGGTCTGGTACCCTTTCGTACGCAGGTATTCGGGCAGCGTGGTGTGTTCCGGGGGAATTACTTCGCCGGTTTTCTGCAAATCGTGCAAATACCGGCCCGTATGGAGCATCGCGCGGCTCGGTACACACAACGCCCCCTGCAGTCCGCCCATCGTCTGCGCCCGCGTGAAGGCCACCCCCCGTTTCACCAGCCGGTCGAGATTGGGCGTCTGAATGGCGTCATTTCCCAGTGCATGCAGGGTGTTGTACCGTTGGTCGTCCGAATACAAAACCAGCACATTCGCGGGTTTTTTCTGTCCGAAAACCGGGTGGAAAAAACCGCTGAGACCCAGCAGCATCAATAGCACAAAGAACTGGTTTTTTCGGGGTTGCATGGGTGAGTGGTGGTAAAGTAAATAAACCGTAGTTGGCCGGGGCATTAGGTGTTAAAGTCTTCTGTCCCGGCCAACTACTAGTGGTAAACAGCGGGTTTCTACATCACCTTCAATTCCGGCTCCGCATACATCGGCCCCGGCGTAAGTACCTGCGTAACCTGCGGCTGCTCAGTCACTTCCTCTTTCACCATCGGACCGTTGTGTGCCAGTTCGCTGCCTTCTTTTTTCGACTTCAGAATGGGCCACAGGAATTGCGCGTACCATTCTTCTTCCTGGTAGTGCGAAATACCGTACGACTGCGGATACTTCCGGGTAATCAGGCCCGTGCCGAAAATGACATCCCAGAGGAAAAACATATTGCCAAAATTGCCTTTGTAATGACCCACGCCGTCGTCGTTCGAATCGGCGTGGTGGGCGTGGTGCGTCGCCGGCGTTGAAATCAGTCGTTCGACCACCCAGGCCACCGGATGCAGAAATTTGTGCTCGTACAGCGGCTTGTCCCAGGGAATACTCGAATGCGCCAGGGTCGTAATCAGCGACTTGATGCCCCGAACAAACAAGGCTGGATACCCCAGACCCAGGTAAACCAGGATCGACGTCAGGTAGGTCTGCGAGAAAAACAGCGTATAAATGATGTTCTGCCGACTGGCCATTGCCATGCCCATATACGGCGCCGAATGGTGCGTCCGGTGAAACCGCCACAGAAAAGGCACTTCGTGGTGCAGCCGGTGATACCAGTATTGCGTCAGGTCGTCGGCTACGCAAAGGATGGCAAATCCCCACCAGAACGGCACCCAGTCGAAGGCGGCTTTGTAATCGGGCAGCACAAAGGGCAAAAATTTCAGACTGAAATAAGCAACCAAAGGTTTGATAACCAGCTTGGGAATCGTGAAGCAGGCAATATCCAGCAGCCGCTCGTTCTTGCTCCAGTGCTTTTTATAGAGGCCGAACGAAAACTCGACAATACCGATCAGCAGCACCAGCGTGGGCAGTCCCCAGGTGTTGAGGTGTTCAAAAATGCCTTCAAAGAATGTAGTCATGGTTTTAGAATCAAGGCGTGGAATTTATTTTTTAGTCACGATCAGCGGTTTCTGCTTCGCCTTTTTCTCCCACGGGCGTTGCCCGGTGAAATAAAACGTAGCCAACATGAGCAGCACCGGCAAGGCGTAAATGAATACGCTAAGCAGGGCGTTTCGGACGATTCGTCGCGCAATTCGGGGTTCCATTTTCATCGGATTCCGGGGTTTTAAGGGTGATTGGAAGGCGTGTTCCGGGGGGCTTTATCCAGTACTTTCTGCGTGAGTCGTAACCCCCAAAACAGAATCAGAAAGGGGAGGAGGGTGACCAGGATGCCAACGGCTATCTTTTTCACCAGCAGGATTACGTCTGATCGGGTCATGATCGGTATCGGTTTGTTTGTGAAAAATTACCAGCCCGGATTTTGGGTCAATAACGGGTTGTTATCCAGTTCGGATTGGGGAATGGGGTAGAGCCGGTTTTTCTCGGTGGCGTTGGTTTTGCCCACTTTATGCAGGTTCCGGACAAACGTGCTGTTGCCCGCAGCGTCTTTCTGCCGGATCAGGTCAAACCACCGCTGGTATTCAAAAACCACTTCCAGCCGCCGGTCGAGGTAAAGCGAATCCCGGAATTGATCGCGGGTCAGCCCCGGCGTTAAGTTGGCCAGCCCGGCCCGGTTTCTGACCCGGTTCAGGGATTTGTAGGCTTTGGCGGTCGGGCCGTTGGCTTCGTTTTCGGCTTCGGCATGAATCAACAGCAGTTCGGCATACCGGAGAATGGGCACGTTGGCGGCCGATTCGCTGGTTACCGCCGTCGAGTTGGGGTCCCACCACTTGTTGAAAAACGGCGTCGAATCGTTCGGAACGGCCGCATTGGCAAACGGCAGCGCGTATTTTCGCCCGTTGGTGGGGCTGGTAAAGCTGGTGACAAACGTCACGCGTTTCCGCTTGTCGTTCGGTTTATAAAGTTTGTAGATGCTGAAAAACTTATCCGTTCCTTCTGTATAAAACCGCACCATGTGCGCGTAATTCCCGCTCAGACCCGGAATGGACGACAGAATAGTTCGGGGACTTTCGTTGTTGCCCTGGTTGAGGGAGTTGGACTTGAACTGGGCCGAAAAAATGTGTTCGACGCCATTTTTGGAAGCGGGCAGAAAGACGTCGGCGTAGTTGGCAAACAGGTTGTAGCCGTATGTTCCGGTTCCGCCGTCCGCCGATGACAGGACTTCTTCGGCTTTTTTGATCGCATCGGCGTAATGCGATGTGATGTTGAGTGGCAGTGACGCCTTCGTCAGGTACACTTTCGCCAGCAGCGCCCTGGCCGCTCCCTGCGTGGCCCGCCCGGCATCCGGGGCACTGTACGAAGCCGGTAACACGGCAGCCGCTTCCGTCAGATCTTTTTCAATCTGCTCGTAAACCTTCGTCGAGGGAGATTTGGCGACGGCGTAATCCGAAGCCGAAATGAACTTCTGGTACTCGGTAATCAGGGGAACGTCCCCGTATAAACGCACGAGGTTAAAGTAGTAAAGCGCCCGCAAAAACTTAGCCTCGCCCAGCAGGCGGTTTTTCAGGATGGCATCGAACTCGATAGCCGGCACTTTTTCGAGAACCACGTTGGCTTTTTTGATGGCGGCATAGTGCTGCTGCCAGATTTCGTAGACCCGCAGATTGGTGGACGAATGGGCCAGTACCGACATCGACCGCACATCCGGGTTGGTGGCACCCGGGCCCGGATCTTCGTCGTCGCCGGCCATGTTCATGCCGGTATTGAACAGCGTATTGTACGGCGTTTGAACGGACGTTCCGCCGGAGTTGAGAAAGAAATAGACCGCATTGACGGCATTGATGGCGTCGGCCTGCGTCTTGTAATATTGCTCTTCGGAAAGGAACGCTTCGGGGCTTTCTTTCAGAAATTCGGAGCAGGAAAGCGTGGTGACTGCCAGGAAGGCGATGACCGTGTAGTTGATTCGTTTCATGATCAGATGCTTTTTGAAATCAGAAGGAGAGCGAGAGCCCGGCCTGATAGGATTTGCTGTTGGGATAGACGCCGGAATCCACGCCTTTATTGATGAGTGACTGGCCGTTCAGACTGACCTCCGGATCATAGCCGGTGTACTTCGTCCAGGTGATTGCATTCTGGGCCGACACGTAAATCCGCAGATTGGTGATCCGGGCCTTGGCGAGGATGCTTTTAGGCAGCGAATAGCCGAGCGAAAGGTTCTTCAGCCGGGCGTAACTGGCATCTTCGATAAACCGGTCCGAGATGGTGATGGCGGGGTCCTGATACGCGGCTTTAACGTCCGTGTTGGTGTTGGTCGGCGTCCAGCGGTTGAGCAGATCCCGCGAGAAGTTGGTGTATCCCGTACCCAGTTCCAGGTTGGCGCGGTTGGCATTGTAAATTTTACCGCCCACCGTAGCCTGAAAGAAAACCGTCAGGTCGAAGCCTTTGTAATTGAAGGTGTTGGTCAGTCCCCCCGTAAAACCGGGTTGATTGGCAATGACAATCCGGTCACCGGCCTGCGTAATGACGCCGTCGCCGTTGATGTCTTTATACTTCTGCCCGCCCGGACTTTTGTTGGCCTGGGGCGTCAGGGCCACGTCGCCGTTCTGGATAATGCCGTCGGTCTGGTAAACGATGAAGGAACCGAGCGGATACCCGACTTTCGCAATGGAGGCCGATGAAATATCCGGAATAATCTGATTGACGCCGTCGCCCAGACTCAGAATCCGGTTGCTGTTTTTTGAATAAACGAGAATGGTGTTCCACTTGAAATCGCCGGTTAAATTGCGGGAATTGACATACAGCTCAAATCCTTTGTTCGAAACCGCGCCAATGTTCTGGTAAACCGTGGAAGCCTGTCCGCCGTAAAAATTGGACAAACCGGACGTGCCCGGAACGGTGCGGGACAGCAGCAGATCGGTGGTTTTTTTGTAGTAATAATCGGCCACCACCTGAATGCGGTTATTGAGCAGCCCGACATCAATACCGCCGTCGATCTGGAAGGTTTTCTCCCAGCCCAGACCGGGATTGGGCACGGTATTCGGGGCAAAACCGGAAACGGTCGTGTTGGAGAAATTATACCGGAAATAACTGAGCTGCGAGAGAGACTGGTAGGGCGGGATGCTCTGGTTTCCGGTCGAACCGGCGCTCAGCCGAAGTTTCAGCAGACTGATTTTCCGGACGTTTTTAAAGAAGGGTTCGTTGCTGACATTCCAGCCGAAAGCCGCCGATGGAAAATACCCCCATTTGTTGCCCTCTCCAAACCGCGACGAACCGTCGGCGCGCAGGGTCAATGTCAGCAGGTATTTGTCGTCATAGACGTAATTGACCCGGCCCAGGTAGGAGGCCAGCGCCCATTGGGTGGCAAACGAACCGGGCGTGCGGGGGGTGATGCCGGTACCTAAATTATTGTAGGAAAAGGCATCGGTAGCAAAACCGGCCGCTTCGGCAACGGCCCCTTTGGAATTCGATTGCTGGGCGGTGAAGCCGACAATGGCGTCAATTTTATTCTTCGAATCGATTTCCCGGACGTAATTCAAGGTGTTCTCGTTCAGCCAGTTGGTCGTAAACGCCGAACCCACCAGCGCATTGCCCTGCAGGTTCTGCCCTTCGGCGGTGGAAATGGGCAAATACCGGTTTTGCTTGTTATCGACCACATCGGCACCCACCAGCACTTTGGCGGTCAGGCCGTCGAGGATGGTGTATTCGGCGGACAGATTGCCCAGAAACCGGCTGGTACGGGTTTCGTTCAGTTGATTATAGAGGGAATTGATCGGGTTTTGCAGGCTCGACTCAAACGGGCTGTTGATCACAAACGTACCGTAGTCTTTGTAAACCGGCAGCGAGGGCGGAGTCAGCAGCAGGTTGCCCACAATGGCGGCAGGTGCCACATTGGCTTTGCTCGTGCTGCCCGTAATGTTGGCGCTGATGCGGAGTTTTTTGCTGTACTCGTGAATCACATTGATGCGAGCCGTAAACCGGTTGAAACCCGTGTTTTGCAGAATTCCTTCCTGATTGAAATAATTGCCGGAAATGGCCAGCTTCGTTTTGTCGGAACCCGATAGAATGGAGAGGCTGTGACTCTGAATGGGCGCTTTGCGGAAAGCCGCAGCCTGCCAGTCGGTGCCGACACCGCTGGTGTCGAGGGCATAACCGATGGCCGTCGGCAGGGTCGTGGTTTTTCCCGAATTGCGGGCCGCATCCTTGCGTAATTGCCACCATTCGCCCGCATTCAGCAGCGGGATGGTTTTGATGACTTCCTGAACCCCGTAATAGCCGTCGTACGTAATGGAGGATTTTCCTTTTGTCGCATTTTTTGTCGTGATGATGACCACGCCATTGGCACCCCGCGAACCGTAAATCGCCGTTGCCGAAGCATCCTTCAGGACATCGATCGACTCAATGTCCGAGGTATTGAGGGTTGACAGCGGGTTGATTTTCGAGCCATTTGTCACACCCGCGTCGTTCAGGGAGTAGTCGTTGTTGATGGGAAAACCGTCGATCACATACAGCGGATCGCTGCCCGCCGTGATGGAGTTGTTGCCCCGAATCTGAACGCTGACGCCCCCGCCGGGTTGCCCGGACGTCTGGGTGACAATGGCCCCCGCCACGGCACCCTGCAAGAGCCGCTCGGCGGAAGCGACCGGCTGGCTTTTTACTTCAATCGGAACTGAGGCAATAGCCCCGGTAATATCGCTGCGTTTTTGGGTTCCGTACCCGACAACGACGAGTTCGCTGAGCTGATTGACACTTTCAACCAGTTGAATGTCAATCGTGTTCGTGGCAACGACTACTTCCTGGGGAATATAGCCAATGTAATTGACCAGCAGAACAAACGGTAATTTCTGGCCGGTTTTGAGGGCAAATTTTCCGTCAGCGTCGGTAACTGCGCCGTTGGTTGTTCCTTTAATCTGAACCGAAGCCCCGATGAGTGCTTCTTTCGTTTTTGCATCGATGACTTTCCCGGAAAGCGTCGCGTTGATCACCGGGCCGGTATCCTGGGCCGGGAGAACCAGGGGCTGTAGCGAGATTCCAAGCCACAGTAAGAAAAATAAACTTTTTTTCATTGCTTTGTACTGGTTAATGTAAAATGAGGTACCTGACAGCCGTTGAAGCGACTGCCTGAATCATTTGCCTAATGAGCCTTGTTTTTTAGCCAGCCAATCCTGTTGCCGCAGGATTGGCTTTTTTGTGTCTGTTCAGGGAAATCCGGTTGGTTTAATGTTCATGGGTAAATCGATTTTCAAGGGGTATTGCCTAAGCGGGGTGTTCAAATTTCTTAAAAGATTTAAATCTATAGTTATAGTAGATTAAATTTGAAAATAAAATACCAGCTTGAAACGGGATTGACTCGCTGATTGACAGCCTTTACTTTGCATAAAGAGTATCAAACCGGGTCGGTAAGGACTGGATAAGAAGTGGGAAAGTCGTTGGAACGGCCTTTCAAAGTAGAAACTGCCCGGCAACGAAGAGCTATGTTAGCGACAACAGCAACACCCATTCACACGGGCTGGTAGCGGACGAACCGGAAAAAAGCTCACCAAGTGCATCGGTCGATCAATTGGCAGACAGGAAGTAAACTTTTCTTTCATTTCTTAAAGACGAAAAGTTAAACATTCTTTCCCGTTGTGATGACAAATCGGGATGGAAATTAGTACTCTACTAAGTCAAGAGACAAAATAATGTAAAGGGCGAATCAAATGCAAGTAACCCCACTACTTAAATAAAATACGGGCCGCTTTTTCCGTAATAATCCAATTCTGACGATAAATAATTTCACGATAGGGGCACTTAGCCGGGCCCCGTTCAGGACCTTGGACCAGAACGCGGCCGGGTCGCGTTCTGGTCCAAGGTAACTTTATGCGTTATTTGAGCGAGTAGGCTTTTACGGTATTGTGGAAAAAGGTCGGAACAAAAAGCGTCTTTGTGGTTGGATTATACCCAATATCGGCCGAGTTGATTTTTTCATTCGACGTATCCATTTTTAACTCCGTGGATCCATCCGCCCGAATGTGCCAAATCTTGCCGCCCCATTCGGTAACGACATACTGTTTGTTGCCCAGGGCCACGATGCCATCAATACCGCCCGTTACTTTGGCAATCGTACCCAACTGCTTTGTCGCCGGGTTTAAGGTCAGCAGGGAGCCGTCGCCGTTGCCAATCAGCAATTGATTATTTTCCATCAGCAGGCCGTTAGGGCCTTTGAGGGGCGCTCCGTCCAAAACCAGATTCATTTTCCCCTGGCTTAAAGCCCACACTTTGCTGTCGCCCGAATCAGTGATGTACACCACCTGCTTTTTGGAATCGACGGCAATATCATTGAGGAATTTGGCACCCTGGACCGGGTAGCGGTTCAAAATTTTGCCGGTGGCGAGGGCTATTTCCGCCACCTGGGTCATTTCGGTCACATACAGTTTGTCCCCCAGAATACCCATTCCTTTGGTTGAGTTGAGGTTATCCGTAAACTTGAGTTGCATTACCTTGCCGTCCGGACCTACTTTGGCAATGAAACTGCCTTTGTTTTCCAGCGTCGGATTGCCATTGATACAGGCGACATACAGGATGTTTTTGGCCGGATCAACCAAAACACATTCGGGGGTGCGTAGGGTAGAATCCGTTTCCCAGAGCGGTTTCAACGTAGCGTTTTGGGCGAACGCGCCGGACGAAAGGCCGGCCAAAAGACTAATCAGTGCGAAGTAGAATGGTTTTTTCATCGGTAGACTGTTTTAAAATCAGGTAAGGTTCCGCTAAATTGAAATTTAAAATTGACACCCGCTTATAAAATTTTCAAAAACTTGATACTTCCCGCATTATAAACCGGGCTGTACCCGTTGGCGGGCATTTCGTTTTCCGTGAAACCAGCGGGCAAAAAAGTGGGATAATGCCGAATCCACTCGCCCGGACGAACCCAGAAGTGTTGCGGTTTGGTCTGCTCTAACCGCGTGAACCCCAATTTTTCGTAACTCCGGCCGGTCGACCAGTCGCGGTCGGCGTAGGTCATGATGTCGTCGGGCCGAACATCGGTTACAAAGGCTTTCAGCAATTTGTCCAGCCCACCGACGACTGTACAGTTCAGTTTATTGGCAAACCGCACCAGTTCGACTGAGCGATGAGAAATACCGTCCCGAACCACCCGGCGCGGATAACTGAAGGTTGCCACCGCCACCAGCAGTTCGGCTGCGTCAGGCGGTTTTACGGAGAAATCGGCCGATAAAATCCGGAAATACCGCTGCGGCAAAAACAAACCGTATTTGTATTTTGAGTGCGTAACGACCTGTAAATGATTGTCCTGCAAAAACCGGCCCGCCGTTGGTTTGTCGATGCGCCGGACCTGGGTTAGTCGGGCCGGGATGCGTTCGGAAAGGCCCGCCATAGCCCGAAGCCGTGACAGGACGAGGGTCGGCTGTTGCCGCCAGACATCCTCCCAAAGGTGAATCAACTGCCAGTTTTTCGCCGAAAACCAGTCGGAAAGATGCTGAAAGAAAAGACGCACGTCCGTTCGTTGTTGAAAAACGGTGTACGTCTCAAAAGTAACGCAGTGAAGAATAATCGGGGTGTTGGCCACCCGGAATAGCAGAAAAGGAGTCGGTTCGGTGCTTTCAAACGGCTCCAGCGCGAGCTGGCTGGCAAGAAGCTCCTGAAAATCGAAAGGAAATTTAGTTTGGTTGCTTTCCAACGGATTGGCGTAAAAAATTGTCTACTAGGCTAAAGTAAGGCTGGAAATAACGGTAAAACCTATAATTTATAGTATAATTGCTAAGTTAATCTAGTTTAATTACAACCTAAGCTCCCTGACCGACTTCTCCCATCAATGAACCCTATTTTTGTATTGGTTAGTTTGATAACCCTTGTTCCGGGGTGCGCTTTTGGACAAACTACTGCCGGCGATAGTGCTTTCCGAGAGCAGGCCATCCAGTATGCACACGCCCGCTACGTCCATTCAACGGCCGATCAGGCCCGGTTATACAATGGTGCGGAATACGTTGGGCACCTTCCGTCGATCAAAGGATACGCCTACCTCGATTCACTTTGGCAAACCGGAAGCGTACGGTATGATGGCGTTACGTACCAGAATGTTCGTTTGCTCTATGATCTGGTAGACGATGTCGTGGTGGTTCCTCACATCGACAGCGTGTACCGCCTGAAATTACAAAATATCAAAATTGATCGTTTCTCGATTGCCAACCGCCATTTTATTCGGGTAGTACGGGATACGGCCCACAACATCGGGCTGCGAACCGGTTTTTACGAGCAGTTGTACGACGGCCGGTCGAAAGTGCTGGCCAAACGCGTCAAAACCATTAAGACTGAAATGGTGCAAAATGCCGTCAAGGAGGAGTATTTAACGGATAATAGCTTTTATATCGGGAAAAACGGACTCTTTTACGCGGTTAAAACCAAGCGATCGGTTTTGAATCTGTTTGCCGATCAAAAGAAAGCGCTCCGCAAATACCTCCGGGAAAACCGCATCAAATTCGCCAGGAATCGCGAAGCTGCGATTGTGAAACTCACTCAACAGTACGACGAAGCAACCCGATCGTTATGACGAATTTCTACCGTACCTTATTCCTTTTGGCCTGTTTTATCGGTTCGTTCACGGTCGGTTTTGGGCAGCAGCCGGACGACAAACCCATTCGCGGACCTTTTACCGGCCTGTCGTTCGAGCAGTTTGTCCGCGAAGTGGAAAGCCAGAGTAGTTACCGGTTTTTCTACAACCTCCGCGATGTCGATAGCCTGCGGGTGAATTACGACAAAAGCGGCCAGAAACTCCCGGCGGTTTTGCAGCAAGTGCTGGAAGGCACTAGTTTGTATTTTGCCATCGACGCCAAAAAGCAGGTTTTTATCACGCCCGAACGCGCCATTCGGACGGAGTTGCCCATCGGTTTTTTTGACCGGGGAAACAGCAGCGAGGCCGATACGAATGTGGTCGATTACCTGGCGGAAAAAGAAAAACGCCGGATTACACTCGAAACGCGCTTGTTCAACATTGGCCGGGCCACCAATCCCGTCCGGCCCGGCAATGCCAACCTGGCGGGTCACATCCGCAATGCGGCCTCCGGCGAACCGGTTATTGGCGTGGCGGTTTATATCGAAAAACCGCGCATCGGCGTGGTGACCGATCAGTTTGGCTATTACTCGATTACACTGCCGCGCGGGCGGCACGAACTCCGGGTTCGCAGCATCGGCATGAAGGATACGAAGCGGCAAATTATGCTCTATTCCGACGGCAAGCTGGAAATTGAGATGGAGGACGACGTGATCGCCCTGAAAGAAGTGGTCGTGGAAGCCGAAAAGGATGTGAACGTTTCGGGACTGCAAATGGGCCTCGAACGGCTGGACATCCGAACCCTCAAACAAGTGCCGACGGCTTTTGGCGAAGCCGACCTGCTGAAAGTGGTACTGACCTTGCCGGGCGTCAAATCGGTGGGCGAAAGCAGCGTGGGCCTGAACGTGCGGGGCGGCTCGACCGACCAGAATCTGATTCTGTACAACGACGCCACGATTTATAACCCGTCGCACCTGTTTGGTTTTTTCTCCGCCTTCAATCCCGACATGATCAAAAGCGTCGAACTGTACAAGAGCGGTATTCCGTCGCGGTATGGCGGGCGGCTGTCATCGGTGCTGGAAGTGACCACGCGCGACGGCAACAAGAAAAAACTGTCCGGTTCGGGCGGTATTGGCGTTCTGACGGGCCGACTGACGCTGGAAGGGCCGATTGTCAAAGAAAAATCGTCGTTTCTGATCGGGGCCCGTTCGACCTATTCTGACTGGCTGCTGAACAGTCTGAAAAACCAGGCTTTCAAAAATAGCCGGGCCAATTTTTACGACCTGAACGCGCACATCACCCACGAATTCAACGAAAAAAATACGCTTTACCTCACCGGTTATTACAGCCAGGATGAGTTTCGGCTCAACAGCGATACGGTATATCACTACAACAACATGAATGCGACGCTGAAGTGGAAGCACATTTTCAATACGAAACTCTACAGCGTTTTTACGGGAACCACCAGCCGGTATAAATATTCGGTTTCCAGCGATCAGAACCCGGTCAATGCCTACCGGCTCAATTTCCAGATCGACCAGACGACCTTTAAAACCGATTTCAATTACTACCCGACGGCCAAACACACCGTCGATTTTGGGGTAAGCTCCAATCTGTACAAACTGCATCCGGGCCAATTCGAGCCGTTGGGCGGGGAGTCGCTGGTTCGGCTGAACGTGGTACCGACGGAGCAGGCGCTGGAGAGTGCGGTCTACATTGGCGACCGGTTTGATATTTCACCCCGGTTTTCGATCAACTTTGGACTGCGGTATTCGCTTTTCAATTACCTCGGCCCGAAAGATGTATACGTGTATCCCAACGGTTCGCCCCGGACCGAAGCCAGCATTCAGGACACGCTTTCGTACGGAGCCGGAAAAAACATCAAGACCTACCACGGCCCGGAATACCGGATTTCGGCGCGTTATGCCTTCACACCCGATGCATCGATCAAGCTCAGTTTCAACCGGATGCGGCAGTATCTGCACATGCTGTCGAACACCACGGCTATGGCCCCCACCGACATCTGGAAGCTGAGCGACCCGAATATTTTGCCGCAGGTGGGCTATCAGTTCTCGGTCGGTTTGTACAAAAACTTCAGAAATAACACCATCGAAACGTCGGTCGAAACGTACTACAAAACGATGGACAACGTGCTGGATTTCCGGAGTGGGGCCACCCTGATCATGAACCATCACCCGGAAACGGAGGTCGTTCGGGCGGAGGGCAAGGCGTATGGCGTCGAGTTTCTGGTTAAAAAGCTCACCGGGCGGTTTAATGGCTGGCTGAGTTACACGTATTCCCGCACGTTTCTGCGGGTCGACAAGAGCGTGCCGCAGGAGAATATCAACAAGGGTGAGTATTATCCCAGCAACTTCGATAAACCGCACGATGTAACCTGGGTGGGCAATTACCGCATCAACCGCCGGTTCAGCATTTCGCTCAACTTTACGTACAGCACCGGCCGGCCGATTACGTTGCCGCTGGCCAAATACGAGCTGGCCGGTTCGCCCCGGGTGTATTATTCGGAGCGGAATCAATACCGCATTCCGGATTACTACCGCTCCGATTTGTCGCTCAACATCGAAGGCAACCACAAGGTCAAGAAGCTGGCGCACAGTTCGTGGACGGTGGCAATTTATAATTTGACGGGTCGCCGGAATGCGTATTCGGTTTATTTTACCTCGCTGGGAGGAGTGGTGCGGGGGTATAAACTGTCCATTTTCGGGCAGGCGATCCCGACGGTCACGTACAACTTCAAGTTTTGAGCATGAGAAAAGGTAAAACCATATTGATTTTTCTATTGCTTGGGAGTTGTGTCGATCCGTACCGCCCCCCGGAAATTCTGGCGCGGAATACGTACCTGGTGGTCGACGGGTTTCTGAATGGATCGGGGGTAAGTTCCGTTCGTTTATCCCGTACGCAGAACCTGCCGGATGGCAAAAAGCCGACGGTAGAAACGAAGGCTAGCGTGAAGGTGGAAGGCGAAAAAGGCGAAAGTCAAACGTTTATCGATCAGGGTGACGGAATCTATGCGTTGGCCAATGGCGGCTTGCAGGTTGGCCAGAAATACCGGTTGAGCATCCGAACAGCCGCCGGGCGCACTTACGCATCCGATTACATAACGATCAAAAAAACACCGGAAATTGACACCGTAAGCTGGAAGGCACAGGATCAGGGCATCCAGTTTTATGTAACCACCCACGACCCGGATAACAACACGAAGTATTACCGCTGGAACTATGAAGAAACCTGGGAATTTTATTCGTCGGATAATTCACAGTTTGAATACCTGAAAAAAGCCTTTGTGTATCGGCAGGAGAATATCTACCATTGCTGGCGGACAGAAAAATCACCGGGTATATCGGTCGGATCATCAACGCAATTGACTCAGGATGTGATCAATAAGTTTCCGCTTGTAGTGGTTTCGAATTCGGCTTCCAATCGCCTGAGGATTCGGTACAGCCTGTTGGTCAGACAATATGCCTTAACGCAGGAAGCCTTTGAATACTGGCAGAATCTGAAAAAAAATACGGAAAGTCTGGGGTCGATTTTCGATCCGCAGCCGTTTCAGGTCATCGGCAATATCCACGGCGTGACCGATCCCACCGAACCGGTGGTGGGGTATCTGGGCGGTTATACGGTTGAAGAGAAACGGATTTTTGTTAATTCAACGGAATTGCCGACCACCTGGCGGATTCCGACGGGGTATGAATCGTGCCGGGCCGATACATTTTTACTAAATCCACCCCCGACGAAAGTGGCGGCCGCCGATATGGCAGATGCGGGCTGGCTTCCGATCAGCGGGGTTCTTTCCCCAACTGGAGTGGTATATGCCTATTTGATGGGTCCACCGTCCTGTGTCGATTGCCGGACCTTTGGTACCACTACCAAGCCCGGTTTCTGGTAGAAAATAGAGAATGATTTTATCGCTTGATTTTTACGTATGACAAAAATTAAATACATTGGGGTTAGGCTTCTGCTGGTGGCAACGGTGCTCGTCAATAGTTGTGTCGATCCGTACCGGCCGCCGGCGGTTTCGGCGCCCAACACCTACCTGGTGGTCGATGGATTTCTGAACGCTGGCGGCACGAGTTCGGTCCGCCTGTCGCGCACCCAAAACCTGACGGATGGCAAAAAAACGACACTGGAAACCAAGGCGACGGTGAAAGTGGAAGGCGAGAAAGGCGGCAGTCAAACCTTCGTCGATAAGGGCGACGGGACCTACACGCTGGCGGCTGGCGGGCTGTTGTTTGGTCAGAAATACCGGCTGAGTATCAAGACCGCGGCCGGTCGGAGCTATGCGTCGGACTACGTAACGATTAAAGAAACGCCGAAAATCGACCAAATCAGCTGGAAGGCGCAGGACCAGGGCATTCAGTTTTATGTTACTACCCATGACGCAACGAACAACACGAAGTATTACCGCTGGGAATACGAAGAAACCTGGGAGTTTTACTCCGGCTTTTATTCGCGGGTCGAATACCTGAACAAAAAGTTTGTTTCCCGGCTGGATGACGTCAATCACTGTTGGGCGTCGGGAAAATCGACCGGTATTTTTGTCGGCTCGTCGACGCAACTAACGCAGGATGTGATCAATAACTTCCCGCTTTTATTTATTTCCAATTCGTCTTCCAATCGCCTGAAGGTGCGCTATAGCTTGCTCGTTAAGCAATACGCCCAAACGGCGGAATCGTTTGAATACTGGCAAAATCTGAAAAAAAATACGGAAAGTCTGGGGTCGATTTTCGATCCGCAGCCGTTTCAGGTCATCGGAAATATTCACGGCGTGACCGATCCGAATGAGCCGGTGGTGGGCTATTTAAGCGGCTATTCGGTCGAAGAAAAACGGATTTTTGTCAATTCATCCGAATTGCCGACCACCTGGCGGATTCCGACGGGGTACGAATCGTGTCTGCCGGATACCGCTCCTCTGTTCCGAACGCCCATGAAACCGTCGGCGGCCGAGATGGCGGAGTCGGGTTCAATCCCCATCGATGAGATTTTTTCCCCGTTTGGTAGCATCATTGCCTACCGCATGAGTTCGCCTTATTGTGTCGATTGCCGGACTTCCGGTATCAATGTCAAACCGAGTTTCTGGTGATGCGACAACCGATTATGAATTCATCGAAAAGATACA
The DNA here is from genome assembly GCF_003858645.1 of Larkinella knui. GTDB lineage: Bacteria > Bacteroidota > Bacteroidia > Cytophagales > Spirosomataceae > Larkinella > Larkinella knui. Next base: position 233,328 of record NZ_RQJP01000004.1, read on the forward strand.
GACCTGGCACCACAACAGCCCCGTTACGGACCCTGCCAGGCAGGTTACTTGCTGTTGTCTTCCTGATGCTGGCGGGCGCGTTACCGGTGCGGAGCCAATCGAATAACCCCATCCGGCAGTCGCTCGAAACCTACCGAAACCGGGCGTTACAGGAAAAGCTGTTTGTGCACATCGACCGTTCGTTTTACGTCGCCGGGGAGTTGATGTGGTTTAAAATCAACGATGTAGATGGCTCGCTCCACCAGCCTTTATGGCTCAGCAAAGTGGCGTATCTGGAAGTGCTCGACAAAGAAAACCGCCCGGTTCTCCAGACGAAAGTGGCCCTTGCCAACGGATCGGGCCACGGTTCGCTGTTTCTGCCCACTACCCTGGGGTCGGGCCATTATTTGGTTCGGGCGTATACGAACTGGATGAAAAATTTTGGCTCCGACTATTTCTTCGAAAAACCGGTCACGATTGTCAATACATTCCGAAAACTGGAATTGCCCGTCGTGAAAGACACGCTGGCGTATGACGTTCAGTTTTTTGCGGAAGGCGGCAACCTGGTTCGGACGCTGACCAGCACCGTGGCCTTCAAAATGCTTGGAGTTGATGGGAAAGGCGCTGATTTACAAGGCGTTGTTGTCGACCAGAATGCGGATACCGTCGTACGGTTCAGGCCGCTGAAATTTGGAATGGGACGTTTCGCGTTTACCCCCGCCGAAGGCAGGCAATACCGGGCCGTTCTAACCGATGCAAAGGGCAAAACCGTTACACGCCCGTTGCCGGTGATTCAGGAACAGGGGTACACCCTGCAGGTTGCCGAAGAAGGAAAAGACCAGCTTCGGGTCACGATAAAAACCCGCACCCCAATGGCATCGCCGGTGTATCTCCTCACCCACACCCGGCTGGCGGCCATTCGGGCCGACGAACAGACGTTCCGTGACAATACCGCATCGTTCATCGTCGACAAAAAATCACTGGGTGAAGGCATCTCGCACCTGACCGTGTTCGACGCCAGCCGGAAGCCGGTTTGTGAACGCCTGTATTTCAAACGGCCGGAACGCCGGCTGAACATCGACGCCAGGCTCATGAGCGGAACATTGTCGACCCGTGAAAAAGCGGTTTTTGACCTCACAACGCAGGATGAAACCGGAAAAGCCGCCCTTACGAACCTTTCGGTGGCGGTGTATCGGGTCGATTCGCTTCAGCCAACGGAATCAAATGACATCCTGAGCTACCTGCTCCTGACGTCGGACCTGCGGGGCGCAGTCGAATCGCCGGCGTATTATTTTTCTGCCACGGACCCTACTGTTTCGGAAGCGGCTGACAATCTGATGTTAACGCAGGGATGGCGCCGGTTTCGGTGGGAAAATGTGCTGCAAACGAACCCCCCGGCAGAAGAATACCTGCCGGAAGTGAACGGTCATTTGATTCATGGAAAAATCATTCATGCGGCTACAGGACAACCGGGACGCGGGCTTGGTTCTTATCTTTCAATACCGGGTAAGCACATTCTGCTCTACGGATCGCGGTCGGATGCAGAAGGACGGATTCAGTTTGAAATGAAAGATTTTTTCGGTCCTAAAGATCTCGTAGCGCAACTCAACCCGAAAGACAGCCTCTACCGGGTCGAATTGCAAAACCCGTTTTTTGAACGGTTTTCGGCGCCCCGGCTGCCGGTTTTCGATTTTCCGACCACGTTGAAAGAACCGTTGCTGGACCGCAGCGTTCCAATGCAGGTTCAGAACGCGTATTACCGCGGGAACCTGAGTCGTTATCAGCTGCCAAAGATCGATAGCGTGGCGTTTTACGGCGCTCCCGATGAAAAATACCGGCTCGACGATTTTACCCGCTTTCCGGTCATGGAAGAAATTTTTCGCGAATACGTGCCGGGTGTAATGGCCCGAAAACGCCGGGAAGGGTACCACATTGCCGTACTCGATTTGCCTTACAAGCAGTTTTTTTCGGGTAGTCCGCTGGTGCTGCTGGATGGAGTTCCCTTTTTCAGCATGGATAAAGTGATGGAAATCGATCCCCGGAAAGTGCAGCGGCTGGAGGTGATGACCCGGAAATACATCGTTGGTCCGCTGGTTTTTGACGGAATTGTGAGTTTTACGACTTACAAAGGCGATCTGGCCGGCTACCGCCCCGACGCCAAAGCCTTGCTGGCCGAATACGAAGGGTTGCAAATTCCGCGCGATTTCTACGCCCCCCGCTACGACACGCCCCAGCGGTCGGGCAGCCGCATGCCCGATCTGCGGACTTTACTGCATTGGGTTCCTGCCTTGCAAACCGACGGACAGGGCAAAGGGCAGTTCGAATTTTATACGTCGGACGAGGAAGGCACGTACCGGTTTATGATCAACGGCATGACGGCCGACGGCCGGGCTGGCAGCAGACAGGGAACGTTTGACGTGACGAAGGTGATCAAATAATCAGATCAGGCCGTTCAGTTTTTCACGTTCCGACCAGTCGATTTTTTCGGAGCCGGTATTTTCCAGCAGGTGATTGATGAACGTGGCGATGCGGGTGGGTACGTAGCCGGCCGCTGTGGTGTCGATCAGGGAAATTTTTCGTTTTACAAACCGGCCGACCACCGATTTCTCCGCCAGTTCGAACAAAAAATTGGTTTTGGTGATGCTGTTGTTGAAATAATACTGGTTGCTGCCGGTGATGTAATTGATCAGAATCAGCCTTGAGGATGATTGTTTAATGACAGCGTGCATCCGGATTTGCTTTTTATCGTCGAGATAAGCCCCCAGCTCCATTTTTTCTTTGGGGATCACCGTTTGCAGGTATTCATTGGCCGACCGCCGGAAAAGCTCCTTGGTTTCCCGTTCTTCCCGTTCAATAAATTCAATTTCGGAGGTGCTGACCATAGCCGCAATAAAATTGGACAGATCGAAAACCAGCGACGGAACGGCAATGGGCGTGATGGTTTTTTTGTAGAAATAGGTTTTCTGACTGGGGCCCTTTACTTCCTTGATTCCGAAGGCGTTAAAGTAGTGATGCGCAATTTTTCGGAAGGTGTCATCTTCCAGATTAAACGTGTTTTCGTAAAAACCGTTGTCGAGCCAGCCCCCATCGGAAACGATGTATTCTTCATCTTTAAACGACAGAAAAACCGAAATGAATTTTTGCGTCGTTGTGGTATACGGCGTAATGATTTCCAGCGATTTTCCCCGCTCTTTGAACGTCCAAAGCTGGCCAAACGCGTTTTTTATATCGTTATAGATCTCCTCGAATACCATCACAAAAACAAAACCGTTGAGTTGGGGTCTTTTTGAGTTACGTGCAACGGCAGCGCGTTGGGCAAAACCCGGATGACGGGAAATTCATCGTCGCGCAGATTCAGCTTCGCTTCCTGGCAAAAATACACCATACTGTGGTTAATTTCCGCCGTAGCCTCTTCCATTTTGTACGTGAAATTGGTACCCTGCTGGTTGTACTGGCTGAAATGGGGCGTGGTTATGCGTTGTTGGGCGAGTGGGATCGATTCGTCGGCATTGCGGTGGGTGCAGCCGTCGCTCTGGAACTGAAAAAACGGTTCGTCACTTAATTCATGACACCGCAGCTCGAACCGAAAAAAGTCGTGATCATTGCTTTTTACCCGAATCGCCAGTGTGATTTCTGCGTCGAGATCAATGTGTGAAACGAAGGTTTTTCCTTCCAGAAACGTTGGATTACCGGCTAGTTTGACCACATCAACCGTGTCCCGAAGAACGTACTTATGCTCCCGCAGCAGTTTTCGATAGAATCCGTATTTGCTCCGAATGGCCGGTACTACTGACATCCTGCGTATCAATTACAAGTAAAAATTCGAAAAAAGAGGCCTTGTAAGTACGCAAAAGAAATTGAGAAAGAGGAGTATTTAGGGGAAATTAATGAGTTTTAGGTCCGTAAACTTATCGTTGTTGCTGCGAAATCTAAAAATGAACACCTTCCCGGTATTTTGGCAGAGTCGCTGGGTGGCAGTCATCGGGCTTGTTCTTGTGGATTGGCTTCTGGGCCGTTCAACGATCGCTCAAAGCGCCAAACCGGTGCCACTGGAAGTGGTTGTCACCACAACAACCAGCCCAAAACCGACGCCCGTACGCGTTCGGCTGACGCGGGCGGGTCGGGTGGTTGGTCAATTACCGCAACAGGCTCTTGGGGTCATGTACGGTTTGTGGGATCATGCCGATGGCTTTGGCTTTCAGCCGGATAGCTCCTTTTATGTAAATGGGCGGTTTAGCATATCGTTACCGCCGGGAACGTACGAACTTTTTCTTTCGAAAGGCATTGAATTCATCGATCAGCGGCATCAACTGGTTGTTCAGGCCGGAAAAACACAGAAAAAAAGCTACCTTCTGACGCGCTGGATCGACATGGCGGCCCGGGGCTGGTATTCGACCGACGGCCACGTTCACATCCGGCGTTCTCCCCGCGAAGACCCTTTACTCATGAGCTGGCTGCAAGCCGAGGACGTCCGGGTTGGCGTGTTGCTGCGTATGGGGGATTTTTGGGAGACGTATTATCCGCAGTATGCCTTTGGTGAACCGGGTGTTTACCAGCGCGAAAACCACCTGCTGGTTGCAGGTCAGGAAGACCCGCGAACGCCCGAACTCGGCCACGCGCTGGGCTACGGCGCGTCCGACAAGGTGCGGTTTTCGAAGGAATATTATCATTACGATGCGGTTTTTGACCAGTTGCACGCACTGGGCGGGGTGACGGGCTACGCGCACCACGCGGAAACCTTTCACGGCTACCGGGGATTGACGCTCGACGGCCTGCGGGGCAAAGTCGATGTGCTCGAAATTTTGCAGTATTGCGTGGATGCCAATCCGTTGCGAACCGATCACTATTACCATCTGCTGGATTTGGGATTTCCGGTGACGGCCACGGCCGGTTCTGATTTTCCGTGGTGCGGGCAGGATCACGACCACGGCTCGCCCGAACATTCGGCGCGGATTGGCAACGCCCGGTTTTACGTCTACACCGATAAACCGCTCACGAATCAGGCGTGGAAAGCCGGACTAAAAGCCGGGCATACGGTGGCAACCAGCGGCCCAATGCTCGATTTTCGCGTGAACAACGCCCGGCCGGGTGATCATCTGGACGTAAAAAAAGGGACTAAACTGGTGATTTCGGCACAGGCTTTCGGCCACGCGACGCAGGTTCCGCTGGAGAAGATTGAATTGGTCGGTCATGGAAAAGTGCTGGCGAGCGTCACGAAGCGTGAACCGGGCCAGTCGGCGAGCCAATTGACGCTGAAACTGGACCTCGATACCCTGACGCGGGGCATCTGGCTGGCGGCCCGGTGTTTTGCCGGTTCGCAGCAGGCGGCTCATACGACGCCCGTGTACGTGACCGTCGAGGGGGGCGGTTTTCACAACCCCGAAACGGCGGAGAAGTATCTGAGACGAAGCGAAAACTACCTTCAGGAAATTGAACAGGAACTGGAAAAGGAAAGTCAAAATCCGGAATTGAGGCTCTGGTATTATAAAAAAGGCTTAAAAAGCCGGATTGCCGATACGCGGGAAGTAATCGAGGGATTGAGGAAAAAGTTGAGGTGAGTCGTAGGCAAGAGAGTAAAGACCATCGGCAGTGCTTTTTTCTTTACTCTCTTGTCTCACATCCCTTGTCTATTTCATTTATTCTCCCGAATCACCATCATCCCTTTCGTCCAGCGAACCAGCTCGGCGAGCATCACCTGGGCGGATTTAAGGCTGACTTCGTTGGGCACAAACGTTTCTTCCTCATTGATGAACTGATCGAAGAACGGAATATTGACGGCTTCAAAAAGCGGAACCACCTTCAACGCAATCAGGTCCGATTTGAGGTGGCTGGCAGCCCGGGTTCCGGCCGAAATACCGCCATAGCTGACGATGCCGGCGGCTTTGTAAGCCCATTCCTGCAGCAGATATTGCAGGGCGTTTTTCAGAGGAGCCGGGTAGCTGTGGTCGTATTCCGCGGTCACAAACAGGAACGCATCGGCTTCATCGATGCTGGCGCTCCACTTTTTCGTGTGCTCATGTACATATTGCTTCAGGCGCGGGTGAGCGGGTTCGTCCATCAAAGGAAGCTTGATTTCGGCCAGATCCAGCACTTCGACGTTAAAACCGCCGTGTTGTCGGGCTACCTCCGTGATCCAGGCGGTGATAATGGGACCTTTCCGGCTGGGGCGCACGGTCGAATTGATAATTTTCAGGTTGTACATTGGTTCGTTAAATTGGATTTACTTTTCTGGTAACTCTGAAAAGCATATTGGGTTATAAAACAGACATTACGCGAGTGCTTTGATGAAACCGCCGATGGCATCCTCCAACACCAGTTGCTGAATCGGATCGGTGGCGTTGTCTTTTCCAATCATCTGGATGGATACCAGACCGTGCAGAATCGACCAGAAGGTGTGAAATTTTAGCAAATGGCTGGTTTCGGGATGGCTGCTCGTAGCAATAGCCTGTTGTAATACCGGAAAAATAACGTCACTGAATTGCTTCATTTCGGCCACTTTCTTCACCGTATCACAGGCGGGGATGCCGAGCCCGAACATCAATTGATAAAACTCCTGATTGTCGAAAGCGAAATTCCAGTACGCTTGCGCCATCGCCATCAACTGTTGGCCGGGGTTGTCCTGTTCGTCTCTGGCAGTTTGTAGATGCTGCGCTAACCGACGAAAACCTTCCCGGCTGAATTCCAGTAAGATAGCGTCCTTGTTTTCAAAGTGGCTGTAAATAACCGGGATGCTATATTCGATGGCATCGGCAATCCTGCGAATTGAAAGAGCAGACCAGCCTTCCAGTTCTACCAGTTGCCAGGCCGCCTGTAGAATACGGTCTCTTACCTCCTGCCTGTGCCTTATTTTACGTTCTAAAATCCCCATTTGTATCGTTGTTACTTTTTGTAACAGTGTTAACTAATATGAAAGCGTTAGGGTTCATAATTTGTAAAATTTTTGCGGATTGAAATTTCTAGTCTCAAGCCAAGCGAGGAGTGGACCAACAAAAAGCCCACGGTTTAAACCGTGGGCTGAAGTAAAACCGAATCCGGATTCCATTGAATTCATCGGTAGCCAATCTACAATTCGCCAATATCCTCGTTCCAGACGTCGGGTTTCTGAGCGATAAACTGATTCATCATATCAACGCATTCCGGCAAGTCGAGGTCGATCACTTCCACGCCGTGTTGCTCCATAAACGCCCGCGCTCCGGAAAACGTCCGCGACTCGGCAACGATCACTTTCGGAATCTTGAACTGCACGATGGTGCCGGCACACATGTAACACGGCATGAGCGTCGAGTAAATCACGGTATTGCGAAACGAACCCACGCGCCCGGCGTTGTTGAGGCAATCCATTTCGCCGTGCAGAATGGGGTTGTTTTCCTGCACCCGTTTGTTGTGGCCGGAAGCCACCAGTTTGCCGTCCTTGACCAGCGCCGAGCCGATGGGAATACCGCCTTCCGAAAGGCTTTTCCGGGCCTGCCGGATGGCTTCCTGCATGAATTCGTCGTTCATTTTCTGATTTATTTTTCCTTTCCCACGGTTAAAACCGCGGGCTGATGATTTAACGCCTACAGCGTTTCTTGCCAATTACCACAGAGCTATTGATTTAACGCCTACGGCGTTCTTTGCCCGGTTTCTCGGCTTTCGGGCGACTACCCGACGACGAGCCGGAACGCCTTTGCGAACGGCTTTCACCGTCCGTATTCTCCCGGCGGGTCAGGCGGCTTTTGAGGGGCGTTTTCAAGGCGCCTTTGTCATCGACCAGCCACAAATCCAGGCTCCGGCGGGCCAGATTGGCCTCTTTTACCTTCACCGTTACGGCATCGCCAAAGGCGAAGATTTTTTTGTTCCGTTTGCCAATCAGCCGGTAATTTTCCTTGTCAAAGTCATAAAAATCGTCGCCCAGATCGGTCATGCGCACCAGGCCTTCCGCGCTGGTTTCGGTGATTTCCACAAACAGACCAAAATCCGTTACGCCGGTAATGATGCCTTTAAATTCCTGGTCGCGGTCCATGCGGTTCATGAACTCGACCTGCTTGTATTTGATGGAAGCACGCTCGGCTTCCACGGCCACGCGCTCGCGGTCGGACGAATGTTTGCACTTGGCTTCGTATTCTTCCTTATCGACCGATTTGCCGCCGTCCAGGTAATGCTGCAACAGCCGGTGGGCCATCATATCCGGGTAGCGACGAATGGGCGATGTAAAGTGCGAATACCGCCGGAACGACAGGCCAAAGTGACCGATGTCCTCGGTGCTGTAACGCGCCTTGGCCATCGTCCGGATGGCGAGTTGCTGCAACGCATTTTGCTCCGGCTGCCCTTCCAGGCTTTCCATCATCGTATTGAACGACTTCGACAGCTCTTTTTCGTTATCGACTTTAAGTTTATACCCAAACCGTCCGGCAAAGGTGGCAAACGTCTTCAGCTTCTCGAAATCCGGCGAATCGTGCACGCGGTATACCATCACGTTCGGGTGTTCCCCGCGCGACAAACCGTGGATGAATTCGGCGACCCGCTTATTGGCCAGCAACATAAACTCTTCGATCAACTTGTGCGCATCTTTCCGCTCTTTCGGATAAACCGACAGCGGCACGCCGTTTTCGTCCAGCTTGAATTTCACTTCAACAGTTTCGAAGTTGATCGCTCCGTGCCGAAACCGCTCGTCGCGAAACTTGAACGCCAGATCGTTCAAAATCCGCAATTCTGCCAGATAATCGCCTTGTCCGCGGTCGACAACGTCCTGTGCTTCTTCGTAGGCAAACCGCCGGTCGGAGTGAATCACCGTCCGCCCAAACCACTCTTTTTTGATCTTGGCGTCGGGCGTTATCTCAAAAACCGCCGAAAACGTCAGTTTATCTTCATTCGGACGCAGCGAGCACAGGTTGTTCGACAGTTTTTCGGGTAACATCGGCACCACGCGATCCACGAGATAGACGGACGTTCCGCGTTTAAAAGCTTCGTCTTCCAGAGCCGTACCCGGAACGATGTAGTGCGTCACGTCGGCGATGTGAACCCCGATTTCGTAGTTGCCGTTGTCCAGCATCTGAATCGACAGCGCATCGTCAAAATCTTTGGCATCTTCGGGGTCAATCGTGAACGTCGTAATGCCGCGCATATCGCGCCGTTTATTGATTTCTTTTTTCAGAATCTTCTCTGAAATGCCTTGCGACTCCTTTTCGACGGCATCCGGAAATAGAACCGGCAAACCGAATTCGGCCAGAATGGCGTGCATTTCGGTATTGTTCTGCCCGGCTTGGCCCAAAACAGAAATTACTTCGCCTTCGGGCCGGTGCCGTCCGTCGGGGAAACGCGTCAGACGAACAATCACCTTGTCGCCGTCTTTGGCTTCGCCCAGTTTATCTTTCGGAATGTAGATTTCCTCGTAAATCTTCTTGCTGTCGGGAATCACCTGCCCATAATTCGGCCAGGTCGAAATCCGGCCAACCAGTTCAGAGCGCCCGCGTTCCACGATGCTGACCACTTTGCCTTCGATCCGGCGGCTCCGGGTTTGCGACCCGCGCGAAAAACCGCCCGAATTCGACGAGCCGCTCAAACGGGCCACTTTCACTTTGTCGCCATCGATAGCGCCGTTCAGATCGTCGGTGCTGACGTACATATCCGTATCGCGGTCGCCACTGCCGACAAACGCAAACCGGGGGTTCACGTGATCGACGGTTCCTTCGGTGGTTTGGTCATTTTCGTTATACTGGTAGGTTCCGTCGGGATGGCGGGTCAGTTGACCATCATCCACCAGTTCGCCCAGCAAACCGTGGGTCAGCAGTTTCGTTTTCCGGTCGATGACGTCAAAATTCTCGAGCACGTCGCTCTGGGAAAAAGATTCCTTGCTATTTATTTCAAAAAAAGCCGTGATGTCGTTCTTCATTTCGTCCAGAAATGAATCGGCTGCCGGAACCGGGCGGTTCTGTGAGCCTCTGCGGCTTTGTTGTTCTCTTGGTTTATTTCGGTTATTTCTCATGTTTTTCGTTTAAAAAGACGTTGGAGGTAAAGGGTTATTACACAGAGTTAATCAGAGAAAATCAGAGTTTATCAAAGAACTCTCTGTGTACCTCTGATTTTCTCTGATTAACTCTGTGTAATAACCCTTTAAAAATCACTCCAAGCGCGTGATGTGTTGGTCTTTCACCAACGGGGCACCCAGCAAACGCAGATACACCTGCACGAGCGTCACGATGGACGAGCGGGCGTATTCGCGCACTTTGGCCATACCCTGTTTCTGATAATATACCAAACTGGTTTGATCACCGGTCAGTTCGAGGGGCTGTGTAGGCAGGTTCAGAACAGCCGCCAGCAGATCGAGCGGGACGAAATGACGGCTATCACCAAACCGCCACATTTCCAGCACATCCTGATGCGGAATATCCCACGGTTTGCGTCCCGACAGCCGGAGCGTGGCCGGGAGCTGGTGCTCGTGAACCAGCATCCGGCGACACAGGTAAGGATAGTCAAATTCCTTGCCATTGTGGGCGCAGAGAATCAATTCACTGGGCGGGTATTTTTCGATGATGCTAATAAACTCGCCGAGCAACGCTTCTTCGTTGTCGTTGGCCAGCGTTTTTACTTTCAGGAACATGTTTTCCTCATCGTCCCAGTACAAACCGCCAATGCCGATGCAGACGATTTTACCGTATTCGGCGTAATAAGAAGCCCGGTTGTCATACCACTTGGCAACTGACCAATTCTCTTCGTTCTGGAAATAGCTGATTTTCTGTCCCCATTGTTGCCGCACCCGTTCGTCTAATTCGTCGTAAGACGGGGCTCCGGCAACGGTTTTGATGTCGATAAACAGCAGGTTCTTAAGGCGTTTTTTCCAGGATACGGGCATAAAGATGGAATAGCAAAAAAGCGGAATAACCAGGTTCAGGTGTGCAGGATACCTTCCAGGCCCAGTTCAGAGATTTGAATCAGGTTCTGTTCGGTAATGCTGTCCGGCACGAAGATAAACTTTTTGTCAAAAATCTGGTCGCCGATGTAGTAGCTTACCCAATATTGATTGTTCAGGTGAAACACATCCGGCATAATGGTCTCGACGGCCACATGTTCATTCGGCTGAAGTTCAGCAAAATAATGCCGCAGTGTGGAAGTCGTCTGTTGCTCTTTCTGGGTTTCGTCCACAAAACCGTATCCTTTCGACGTCACAAAGACGTTGCGGATCGGCACGTCGTTCTGATTGATCAAATACACCTGCCAGTCATACTGGTCCAGTTCCGTCGGTTTCCGCGCAATGACGACTTGTATGCCCTCAACGGGTAAAAACGAAATATCTCTCTTCATTCAATGGATGTACCCACGGACTCAAGTCCGTGTCTTCTCAATAATAAATACTGTGGAGTTTAATGCGCGTACGGGCTAAAGCCCGTAGGTACATAAGTTAACTCCATTTCAAATAAATCGGCCAGATGCTGACTGACGCGTTCCATCACGTCCGAAACCGGGATTTCCCGGCCCAGTTCATCCTGCATCGACGTGACGGCTTTGTCGGCAATGCCGCACGGCACAATATGCTTAAAATAACGCAAATCCGTGTTCACATTCAACGCAAAACCGTGCATCGTTACCCAACGGCTCGCCTTAACGCCCATGGCACAGATCTTGCGGGCGGTGCCGTTCAATCGGTTTTCTTCGGAATCGTATCCCAGCCAGACGCCGGTCAGCCCGTCGATCCGGCCCGCATTGAGCCCGTAATCCGCCAGTGTTCGGATGATGGCTTCTTCCAGAACGCGCATGTACCGGTGGATGTCCGTAAAAAAATTATCCAGGTCCAGAATCGGATAACCCACCAACTGGCCCGGTCCGTGGTAGGTGATGTCACCGCCCCGGTTTATTTTATAATACGTTGCCCCGATGGTTTCCAGAAACGCATCGTTGGCGAGCAGGTGATCGGCCTTGCCGCTTTTCCCCAGCGTATAAACATGAGGGTGCTGACAAAATAAAATATAATTAGGCGTCAGACTTTGCTGGTCGGTCGAAAGGCTGCGATTGGCGATTTTGGCCGCGACAATTTCCGCCAATAACCGCTCCTGATAGTCCCAGCCAGCCTGGTAATCAATAAGTCCCAGATCCTGAATCTGTACCTGTTTATTGCAATGATTATTCATTTTTGCGAAATCCTTGAAGAAAAAACACCAAAGAGACTGCTTTTCGTTCGTATCCAATCGGACAGTTTGCCGTCTAAGTACTAAAAACGAACGATGGCACAACACAACGAAACCGGCAAACAGGGCGAGGAGGAAGCCGTTCGGTACCTCCAGCAGAAAGGGTACACGATTCTGGAACGCAATTACCGCCACCAACACGCCGAGATCGACCTGATTGCCCTGAAAGGAAAACTGGTCATTTTTGTGGAAGTAAAAACACGGACCAGCACCCGCTTTGGCAATCCGGAAGAATTTGTGAACTCCGCCAAGGCGCGCCTGGTCATGAAAGCGGCCGAGCACTATATTTTCGCCAAAGACTGGCAGCACGACGTCCGTTTCGACATTATTGCCGTCACCGTGACGCCGGAAGAGGTGAATGTAAAACACCTGGAAGATGCGTTTTACTAATTTTGTTTCCCATAAAAAAAAGGGTAGTTTCGGGAACCGAATTACTGATTTAGTCAGAAAAATAGTATGCGGTTCCTTGTGTTGCTGCTGGCACTGACCATCAGCACGGCTTATTGTTTTCCGGGTCATCCGAAAAAAGCGACGTATCGCCCGCGGATGTATACGGTCGAGCAGTTGCGGAGCGACTTTGCGGTACTGCGGAAGACGCTGGAAGAGCGCCATCCGAGTCTGTATCGCTATGCCCCGCGTGAAGAGATGAACCAAAAGTTCGACGCCGTGGCCCGACAACTCTACCGGCCGATGAGTGAAGTCGAATTTCGCGAGTTGCTGCGCCCGCTGATTGTCCAGATTCGCTGCGGCCATACCGATGTGCAGGAATCGCTCTATTCCGGCCGAAAAGGCCAAAAACCGCAACCCGAATGGCTCCCCTTCGATATTATTCTGCAAAACGACCGGATGTTTATTGGCCGAAACCGCAGTACGGACTCCTCGCTGGTGTGTGGTACGGAAGTGCTCAAGTTAGGTGGACACCCGGTGAAGGAAGTGATCCAGGAAGCCCGGGACCGCTGGCCGTCCGATGGCTACAATCAAACCTTTAAGAATTATTTTCTGGAATTATACCACCTGGAAGAAACGTACTGGCGGCATTTCGACGGGCATTCGCCCTGGACGCTGACCGTTCGTGACACCACAAGTTCTGAACGAATCACAACGGTTCGTCGCCGTCCCGTCACTTCCGGTGATATTCCAACGACACCCGCCCCGGAAACCGTCAAGCGAAGCAAGAAAAACCGCCATAAAACCGAGGCTTCCTTTGATGAGGATGCCAAACTGCAATTGATGCGTTCGCTGCATTTTCTGAACGGCGATTCAACGGCTGCTGCCCTGATTATCAATAGTTTTGGCTACGACCACTACGCGTCTTTTCACCGGGAAGTTTTCGAAACACTCGAAAAACTGAAAGTGCGCGATCTGGTCATTGATTTGCGCCAGAATACCGGGGGAAACGCCGAGATCGGTTCCGATTTGATGTCGTATCTGATGAAATCCGATTTTCGGCAGGTCGACCGGGCCGAATCCCGCGTCCGCCGGCCCAATGCCTGTGCCTATTTTGACCGGAAAGAAAAGCGGCTTTTGCGCCAGAACTTTCGCTTCATGAAGTCGGAGGGTGGGCGTTACCAGTTTGGTAAGTCCAACGTGGGCTGGAACAAGCCCGCTTCGGAACACCTCTACAGCGGTAAAGTGTATATTCTGACCAGTGGCCGGACCTTCTCGGCGGCTTCCATTTTTACCGCCAGCCTGAAAGCCCAGCGGCCCGTAACCATCATCGGGCAGGAAACCGGCGGGGGCGAAGCGGGTTGCAACGGCGGGATTATCCAAACCCTGACGCTGCCCGAAACCCGGCTGCGGGTGCGGTTTCCGGTTTTCTGGATTGCCACCGCCAGCCGAAATCCGGATCAGGGCCGGGGCGTGATGCCCGATTATCAAGTCGACTACAGCGTTACCGACCGCATCAAACAGCGCGACCGGGACATGGAAAAAGCCCTGGAACTGATTCAGGATGGAAAGCGGAAAATGACGGCACGGTGAGGGTCACGTATTTTTACCAAGAAAGCCTTTGTCCACATTGCTGATCCCTTACGAGTTGGTACATCCGGATTTACCTGCTATTTGATTCGTCACAGCCTACTAATATAAGATGACTTTGGGCTGAATTTGCCCCAGCGGAGGCAATTCACTCTTCTGATTTGCCGTGAAAGTCTACTACACGGTGATTTCGGGCTGAATTTACCCCAGCGGGGCATCCTGTCGATAGAAACAAAGGAAAGCATGCGTTTGAAGCTCCGGAGGAGCGCCCTATACCAAATAGAACGCTCCTCCGGAGCTCTGGTTTAATTCGATTGTCTAGTGGCTAGTAACAGGACACTCCTCCGGAGTGCTGGTCTAATTCGATTGTCTAGTAGCTAGTAACAGGGACGCTACTGCGGAGCTATATTCTAATTCGCTCGTCTAGTAGCTAGTAACAGAACGCTCCTCCGGAGTGCTGGTCTAATCCGGTCGCTTAATACCTGGTAACAGGACGCTCCTTCGGAGCGCTGGTCTAATCCAGTCGCTTACTAACTGGTAACAGGAGGCTCTTCCGCAGCCAGTTAACCAGGATTTACGTTAATACAAACGAAAAAAGGACAGACCCGCGAAGGTCTGTCCTTTTTCATAGCTATTAATAACCGCTTAAGCTGCAATAACCGCTTCGGCCAGTACCAGGACCTTGTTGTTCAACACTTCTACGACGCCACCATCGACGGTGAACGTCTGGGTTCCGGAGCTGGTGGCTACCGTTACCGGCCCCCGCGCCAGCGTGCTGACGATGGGAGCGTGGTTGTTCAAAACCTGAAACTGACCCTCGGTACCCGGAAAGGTAACGGCCGTAGCCTCGCCGGTAAAAACCTTCTTATCGGGTGTTATGATTTCGAGATGCATCTTCGTGTCGTTTATTTACCGGCTTCCTTCAACAAACGCTCCCCTTTCGCGGCTGCGTCATCGATGGTTCCAACGAGGTTGAAAGCCGCTTCGGGCAGGTGATCCCACTTGCCGTCGATGATTTCGTTGAAGCCCCGGATGGTTTCTTCAATCGGTACCAGAACGCCTTTCAAGCCCGTAAACTGCTCGGCCACGAAGAACGGCTGCGACAGGAAGCGTTGCACGCGACGAGCGCGGTTTACCGTCTGCTTATCTTCTTCCGAAAGTTCTTCCATCCCGAGGATGGCGATGATATCCTGCAATTCTTTGTAACGTTGCAGAATTTCCTTCACGCGCTGGGCGGTATTGTAATGTTCGTCACCCAGGATTTCGGCGGTCAGAATCCGGGAGGTTGAATCCAGCGGATCCACCGCCGGGTAAATTCCTAACTCGGAAATTTTCCGACTCAATACCGTCGTGGCATCCAAGTGGGCAAAGGTCGTGGCCGGTGCCGGGTCAGTCAAGTCATCGGCAGGTACGTAAACCGCTTGTACCGAAGTGATTGAGCCGCGTTTGGTCGACGTGATCCGCTCCTGCATGGTTCCCATTTCGGTCGCCAGCGTGGGCTGATACCCTACCGCCGAAGGCATCCGGCCCAACAGAGCCGATACTTCCGAACCGGCCTGCGTAAACCGGAAAATGTTATCGATAAAGAACAGAATGTCACGACCTTGGCCGGTGCCATCCCCATCGCGGAAGTGTTCCGCAATCGTCAACCCTGAGAGGGCAACACGGGCACGGGCTCCGGGAGGTTCGTTCATCTGACCAAAGATGAAAGTGGCCTGGCTTTCTTTCAATTCTTCCGGATCGACTTTCGACAAATCCCAGCCGCCTTCTTCCATCGAGTGCTTGAAGTTGTCGCCGTATTTGATAATGCCCGCTTCGATCATTTCGCGCAGCAGGTCATTCCCTTCACGGGTCCGCTCGCCCACACCGGCAAATACCGACAGACCGGCGTATGCTTTGGCAATATTGTTGATCAATTCCTGAATCAATACCGTTTTTCCAACCCCGGCACCACCGAACAGACCGATCTTACCCCCTTTAGCGTAGGGCTCGAGCAAGTCGATGACCTTGATTCCGGTGAAAAGTACTTCGGTCGACGTGGCCAGGTCCTCAAACCGGGGAGCGTTCCGGTGAATGGGTAGCCCGCCGGTGCTGGTAGGTTGGGGAATGCCGTCGATGGCTGTACCCACGACGTTAAACAACCGCCCGCGAATTCCGTCGCCAGTCGGCATGGTAATCTGAGTGCCCAGGTGAACCACGGTCATTCCGCGCTCCAGCCCTTCGGTGGCATCCATCGAAATCGTCCGGACACGGTCTTCGCCGAGGTGCTGCTGGCACTCCAATATAACTTTTTGGCCATTGGCTTTAGTGACTTCCAGAGCATCCAGAATCGACGGTAGCCGCGACCCTTCGCCCTCAAAACTCACGTCAACAACCGGGCCGATCACTTGCGTAATTTTACCCGTATTCGTTGCTGTTGCAGTTGTCATGCTATGAAGTTGAGAAATTTAATAGGAAAAGCGTACTCAATGCGACCGCAAAATTAGAAGATAATTTGCTTAAACCCAAGTTGAGTTTTAATCTATTTTTAAGATTTAAAGGACGAAATCGTTTTTGTTCCAGTTAGTTCGCTGCTCAGAGCCGGATCTGCCCGTTTGCACAAAACGAAGATTTTGAGGATAATCCGTCTTATTTGTATGCAAACGGGATAACCGACTGGTCTCCGGGCCGGTAAAAAGCGTTTCTTCCGGTTTGAGGAAATGCGTTAAAAATAAATGGATTTCTGAGATAGAACTCCCTGACAGGCACTAACTAACCCATCGCAGCGTTGCTATTGATAGTTTAACCGGCCCGTTTCAACACCCTTGCCGGTTTGTTTTTGATCGTATGCTTTTTTTCTGGAAGAACTGGAATACCGCCTATCGGACGGCCTATTGGACGGGTTTGGTGCTGCTCGGTATCGCCCTTTTCGGAATGATCTGGGTCTGGATGCAGGGCCTGCAAAACGTCGTGCGCTGGGATGTGCTGAGTGAACTGAACGAACTCCCGGTTTCCATCGGTACGTTTACCGATGGCCTGTTCGATTACGCTGTGGCGGGCAAATCCTACATCGTTACGGAACAATTCGTGGCGTCGGCGATGCAGGTGAACGTCGGGGCGGCCCGATTGGCCACGCTGGGTATTTGCCTGGGCTTAGCGTTCATTCTGGCGGCCGTTACGAGGCTCCAGCGCTGGCCTTATCTCATCGCTATGTCGGCTCTGATTGTGCTTGTGGCTACCTTCCGGCTGGAAGTGCTGCAACTGCCCGGCTTTTTAGGGACGGCTTTGGGTGGTCGGTTGCCGTTTGTGCTGGCGGTGCTGGCTTTTGGCTGTGTCAGTTATTATTTCCACGCTTTCAAACCGGATGTTTCGCTGCCGGTTCGTCTCCTCGTTTTTGCGGGAATGGCGCTGCTGGGCTGGCTGCTGGTCGATCGGCTGGCCGGACAACGGTTGCCCGCATCGGCTTTTGTCGGCTATGCCTTGCCGGGTTTGCTGGTGGTGGCGCTGGGGTTCATTTTCTGGATTTCAACGGAGATCATTGCGGCTTTGGTGTACATCACTTCGGTTACCCGCACCAACCGCAGCGACGGCTCCGGGCGTCCGCTGGGTATGAATAACTTTCTGCTGATCAGTTTGTTGTATCTGGCCAACCTGCTCCTGATCTGGCTGAGTAACACGAAAGTCATTGACTGGAATCCGGTCGTGGTCAGCCCGTTCATTCTGCTTTTGATTTCCCTTATTCTGGGAATTTGGGGATTCCGGCAGCAACTGCGCCAGAACGAAGCCTTCCTGTCGTTTCGCGATGCCGGGGCTTTTCTGTATCTGGGTCTGGCGCTCATTACGGTCATGACCGTTTCCTACGCCTTTGCTTCCGCCAATGATCCGCTGATCGAAGCGCTGGAGGATGTGATCGTTTATACGCATCTGGCCGCCGGATCCGTGTTTGTGCTGTACGTCATTTTCAACTTTCTGCCCCTTTACCGACAGGCCTTGCCGGTTTATAAAGTGCTTTACAAACCGCTGCGGTTTTCGTTGTTGCAAACCCGGTTGGTGGCCGCTGTGCTGGCCGTTGTGATCGTTGCATCCGAGGGCTTCTTTCCGTTCCATCAGGCCGTAGCCGGTTATTTCAATACCGTAGGCGATTTTCATGCGGCCACGGGCGAGGTGCGGGTGGCTGAACAATATTATGGGTCGGCCCTGGCCAACGAATTTCAGAACCACAAATCCAATTATGCCCTGGCTTCGCTGGCGTTGACGCAGGGCGACAAGGTAACGGCGGCTTATTATTTCAAGCAGGCTTTATTGAAACAACCATCGCCCCAGGCCTATGCGGGCCTTACCTCGGTTTTATTGGGAGACAATCTGCTGTTTGAAGCCATTAAAATGTTGCAGCGCGGGATTCGCGCTTTTCCCAAAAACGGCGAATTGCAGAATAATCTGGGCTATATCTACGCCCGAACCAGCGTGGCCGACTCGGCTTATTATTATTTGGCCGCAGCGTCCGGCAACACCGCCCGTGAGGAGGTTCCGCAGACCAACCTGCTGGCTTTCTGGGCCCGTAATCCGCGGCTGGTTTCGATCGATTCGCTGGCGAAGGCTTCGGAAGCCCGTTCATACGAGTCCTACGAAGCCAACCGGGCGGCTTTGGCTTTTTTTCAGAATACCGCCGACAGCATGGCCGTTCAGCGACCGGGCTGGCTCGACGAGCCACTTACGCCTGATGGATTGAATGTGGCCCGGTTTGCCCGTTTGTATAATTATTCCATCCGCAACCGGACCGCCGATACGACGTTGCTGATCGTGCTCAACCGCCTGGGTGAGAATCCGGCCAATCAGGATTTTACGGATGATTTGTTGTTTGCCCGGGCGGCTGCCCAGTATTATACCTCCAGCAAACGCATTGCTTTTGAATTGACCGATCAATTGTCCCGCGATAACCAGCGCAATGGCGCTTTTTACAACTTCATAACGGGACTCTGGATGATGGAACAGGGCCTGAACCGCAAAGCCGCCGATATATTGGCTCAGAATGCCGATACGCTTTCCACCTATTACCGCGCACTGGCATTGACCAAATCGGGTGATCCGCTCGTCGCTCAGTCGCTCTGGGAAACCGCCGGGCAGAACGACCCCGGTGTGCGGCAACTGGCGGAAGCGTTGTACGGCAAAAAGCAACCGGCGACCGATCTCGAAAAAGCATTTGTGTTGTTGCACGACCCCTTGCTCGATCAGGCCGCGGCCCAACGGGTTTTGTATCGATCCATGCAGGATGAGAACCTGAAAACGGTTGTCGCGTCGGCTTTGGTCAGGCGGTATTTGGCGGCCGCTCAATTGCCGGTGGCCCAAAGCTGGTATGAACAAATACCGCAGGAAGCCAAGCTGAACGGCTATGCCGGTTCGGCCATGACGCTCGCTTACCTCCGGCTGCGTAACGCAAAAGGAGAATTTGACCAGACGATTACGGACGCCCGGCAACCCGTTGTAGCCGCTTTTCAGGCCGAAAAAGATTTGATCATCGCTCAGGCTTATCAGGCCAAACGACAAACCGCGCAGTCCCGTCACTACTTTAGTGCCGCCCTCCGACGGGCTCCGTTCAATGCCGAACTGGTGGCCGCTGCTGCCCGTTTCGAGCGGCAGAATGGCAAGTCCGAGAAGGCGTATAAGCTGGTTCTGGAAGCGTTGCCACTGAACGAACAGAATGCGGATTTACTAAAAATGTATGCCTTACTTTGCCTCGATCTGGGCTTGAATGACTACGCCGAGGAGGGCCTGACGAGGTTGCGGATGGCAACGTCTCCCACCGATTATCAGGCATTTTTGGCAGACTATCAGGCTAAACGTGCGTTGATTGAAAAACAGCGGGAAGCATTTCAATAATTTGAGTAAGTTTAAGAAGTCGTTCTACTTCCAACCGCATAATGGAAAAGCAACTTCATTGGGTTAAAGAAGCCTTCAGTCGAAGCGTCGTGATCATGGACGGCGACCGGGTAGTCGGTGGCATGCACCGGGATCTTTTAGTTCGGGATGTCGATGCGCATCTGAATGGCGTTCATATCTTTTTCGATGTCGAAGGATTTCTGGTGCATTCGGTCAACATCCACGACAAAAACGCCAATAACAAGATCATTGGCCGGATTAACTTTGAGTGGTTGAAAGGCGCCGTTGTCGAATTGGAAACCGGTGAGAAATACACCTGGCAGCGCGAGAACTTCATGATGCACGAATGGAGTATCGTGGCCGGCAATGCGGAATCCAAAACCGGTCAGGAAATCGTTCATTTTGACCGCACCAGGAAGTTTTTAGCCGACGAGGGTACGATTGAGTTGGTAACCAATTTGCCGAACGCCGAAATGTTGATATTGACCGGCTTGTTTGTTCGAAATTATTTTCTGCGTAAACGCAAAATTGCCGCCACGTAGTCACTTTGTCATGCGGTTTCCGTAGGCCATTCCCAACTGATCATGAGCAAGAATATTATTGAAACCAACGAGATCTCAAAGCGGTATGTGATGGGTAGTGAGGTCATCGAAGCGTTGAAATCGGTGACGATTACCATTAAGAAGGGTGAATACGTTGCGTTTATGGGGCCGTCGGGTTCGGGTAAATCGACGTTGATGAACATCGTTGGCTGTCTGGATACGCCCACGTCCGGTTCGTATATTCTGAACGGGCTGGACGTTAGTAACATGACTGAAAATGCGTTGGCGGAAGTCCGCAATAAGGAGATTGGATTTGTATTTCAGACGTTTAACCTGTTGCCTCGCCAAACATCGCTCGAAAACGTAGCGTTGCCGTTGATTTATGCAGGGTTTAATAAAGCTGACCGGACGGAAAAAGCCATGCAGGCGTTGAAAAACGTGGGGCTGGAACACCGGGCAGGCCACCGCCCCAATGAATTATCCGGCGGTCAGCGGCAACGCGTGGCCGTGGCCCGGGCGCTGGTGAACGACCCCAGTATTCTGCTGGCGGATGAACCCACCGGTAACCTCGATAGCAAGACTTCGTACGAAATCATGGATTTGTTCGACCAGATTCACAGCAAGGGCAATACGGTTATTATGGTGACGCACGAAGAGGACATTGCCGAATATGCCCATCGAATTGTCCGGCTACGCGATGGACTGATAGAAACTGACCTGATGAATGCCAACATCCGCAAGGCCAAAGCCTTTATTCAGGCTGCCGAAGAGCTCTGACCGGGCGGGCTGATTCGCGTTGTCGGGAAACCTAAAAAATGTTAAAATCCGGTCGGGGTATCGTAAAAACGGGTAGTTTGCGTTTGGATGATAGCAGAGGTTTCCAGCAGGTATGAAAAAAGCACTACTTTTCTTTCTATTTTCGGTTGTAACGGCAGCCGTCGGGAGGGCTCAGGCCATTCGAAGCGGCTTGGTAGTCGATAAAAGTAGTCAAAAGCCGATCATTTCGGCCACCGTACAAAATTCATCCCTCCGCCGGGCTACCATGAGCACGGAGTCCGGGCAATTTCGAATAACGGCTTCCCCGAATGACACCCTTCTGATTTCCTGTATGGGGTACAAAACCGAGAAAGTGGTGGTTCCGGTCAATGAGCAGACTTTGGTTGTCGAACTGGTTCAAGAGGTGAAAATGCTGAATGAGGTAGTCATCAAAGGCTGGACCGAAAGTCGCTTCAAGCAGGAATTTATGAAATTGAATATTGCCGAAAAACCCATCATCGAGATCAAAACGCCGGCCGAACTCGTGGGAGTATCCATCGGTAACGTTGGGCGAATGGGCTATGATTACGCGACCTTAGCGCCCAAAATGACGTTGAAAGGCCCCATTTCTGCGCTCTACGGCAAATTCAGTAAAGAAGCTAAAAACGAGCGGAAACTGCAGCAGTTCAACCAGGCGGAACTCAACAAAAAACGGTACCAGTCGCGCATGGACCCGATCTGGATTTCGCGCATTACGGAACTGAAAGAGGAGCGACTGACGGCTTTCATGCAGTTCTGCAAACTCCCCGAAAAGTTCGTTCTGGAAGCCAACGAATACGATTTGATCGTAGCGATTCGCGGTTGTTTAAAGGATTTTCTGGTTCAGGAAAAGGGCTAACGCACCTCCGGACTAAAGCGGCATCGGCCGTCCGACCGTGGGTACTGCATTGTCAACAAATTGCCTTTTTACGGGTTACTACTGATTGAGATCAGCAGTCCGTTTGCTTGTCACTTCGTTCTCAAAAACTCCTAAATCTCATTAACCATGACTTTTCTGAAAAACAGTTCATTGGCGCTACTCCTTTTTCTGGGAACGGCTTTTGCCCCCTTACACCACGGCTGGGGCGATTACGACCAGACCAAAGTGCTGGATTATACCGGTACGATTGAGGAATCGAAGTACGAAAACCCCCACGCAACGGTGAGCGTGAAAGACAAAAACAAAACCTGGCTGGTTTATCTGGCACCCACCAGCCGCATGACGGAACGGGGCGTGACCGCGGATATGATTAAAAAAGGCAGTTCGCTGCGGGTGGTCGGCTATCCGCACAAAACCGTTAAAAACGAAATGCGCGCGGAACGCATTTTCATCAATGGCCAGAAATACGAGTTGCGTAAATAAGGATGAACGTTCCCGTCGAATGGCTGCAACGAATTGAAAATACCGCTCTGGCCGTGACCATTCGCCAGTCGATGTGGTTGTATCCCGGAATTGAGATTGTACACATCGTCGGTATTGTTCTGCTTGTCGGCGGGGCCTTTCTGTTTGATTTCCGTTTGTTGGGGTTCTCCAAAAAAATACCGGTTTCCGAACTGGCCAGGCATGTATTGCCGTGGTCACGGGGCGGGTTGGCGCTCGTGGTTCCATCCGGTGTCCTGCTTTTTAGCACCAATGCCGAAGCACTGGGCAACGACCCGACATTCTGGTTAAAGCTGGTGTTAATTGCAATCGCCGGAATCAATGTGGCGGTTTTTCACCGGATTACCTTCCGGTCACCTTCGGCATGGAAAGCGGAGACAACGCCCTTGGGGGCCAAAGCGGCAGCCCTTTGCTCCATTCTAGTTTGGCTGGCGACCATTGCCTGCGGTCGCTTGCTGGCGTATTAAAGATGAAGGGCCAACGATTCGATCGCTGGCCCTTCAATTGCGTGGGAATGGTGACTACCGGATTGGACAAAGATGCCAATCCTGATCAGGGTCACAACGCTGATGCGATGGTCGATTTTTCATGATGGTTGTTAATTTATAGTTCCTAATTTTTTTAGGCAGGTTAGCACTTATTCCTACGGATCGTTCGGAAAGTTGCTAAGGGTTCGTCGAGCCTGTCTCTCCCCCTTTCTGTATAAATCTCGAACCGGCGCACCGGCCAATTACTCTTGCGAGTAATTGAGATAACGATGCAAAAATAAAGCGCTGATTTCTATATTCCAAACTAAATCTATATTTTTTGTAGGATAGTAGCTAACAAAAAGTTTACTACTTTGATAGTAAGCAAGTTAGATCAATTTTTATGTAAAAATAGTTGGAGTAGAGTGTAATCTTGGAACCTTTCCCAAGTCAGCCGGCTCCGGAGGAGCCTCCTGTTACTAGCCCCGAATCGATGCGGCTGGGTCCAAGCTCCGGGGCTAGTAACAGAAAACCCTTCCAGGGTTAAACAAAAGCGCGGTTTCCATACAAATGCATGGCTTCTATACAAAGCGCGGTTTCTATACAAATCATGGCTTCCAAACAGCGCACGGCTTCTATACAAAGTGCGGTTTTCAAACAACGACTACAAGCGCCAAATGACTTTGGATTAGCTGTTTAGCACATGGAGCCATTTCCCGTACGCATCGCGGTAGCCTTCCTGCGCCCGCATATCCGGCTCGATGGTCCGGGTAACTTTCAGGCCGGTGAAGGCTTCCTGGCGGTTTTTGTAAATACCCAGACCCAAACCGGCTCCGCGGGCGGCTCCCTGGGCACCGTCGGTGTTGAAAAGCTGAATCTCGGCCCCGGTCAGATTGGCCAGCGTATCCCGGAAAAGGGGGCTTAGGAACATGTTGGCTTCGCCGGCCCGGATGGTTTTCAGACCAACGCCGACTTGTTCCATAACCTGAATCCCGTAATAGAACGAAAAAACGATGCCTTCCTGAGCGGCCCGAATCCAGTGGGGAAGTCCGTGGCGCGTCAGTTGCAGACCGTGGAACGAAGCGCCCGGATCGCGGTTTTCCAGCACCCGTTCGGCGCCATTACCGAAGGGCAGGCACTGCAAACCGTCGGCACCAACAGGCGCGTGAGCCGCCAGCTCATTCATTTCGGCGTAACTCACCGAGCCGCGCAGCAGATGATTTCGCAGCCAGCTATTGAGAATACCGGTGCCGTTGATGCAAAGCAGAACGCCGTAGCGCGGGGCTTCCGGCGTGTGGCTGACGTGCAGGAAGGTGTTTACGCGCGACTGCGGATCGTATTTGGCCTGATCGCTGACGCCGTAGACAACGCCCGATGTTCCGGCGGTGGCGGCAATTTCGTTGGGTTCCAGCACGTTAAGCGAAAAGGCGTTGTTGGGTTGGTCGCCCGCGCGGTAGGTAATGGGCGTTCCAGTGGCCAGACCCAGGTCGCTGGCGGCTTTCGGGGTTAGTTCGCCCTGGACGGAAAACGTCGGTTTGATGTTGGCCACCAGTGACGGGTCGAAGCCGAAATAATCCAGCAGAAAATCGGCGGGTTGTTCCTGCTGAAAATCCCAGAGAATACCTTCCGACAAACCCGATGGTGTCGTGACGATTTCGCCGGTCATGCGGGCGGCCAGGTAATCGCCCGGCAGCATGAACTTATGGATTTTTTGGTAAATGTCGGGTTCATTCTCTTTCACCCACGCCAGTTTGGCGGCCGTAAAATTACCCGGTGAATTGAGCAGATGTTGTAAGCTTTTCGTGCGCCCGACCATTTCAAAGGCCTTTTCTCCGTACGAAACCGCCCGGCTGTCGCACCAGATGATCGACGGGCGCAACACGTTCAGCTCCTTATCGACGACCACCAGACCGTGCATTTGATAGGAAATCCCGATGGCTTTTACGTCTTCCGGTTTCACCCCGGTTTTCGACAGCACGGTTTTGGACGCCAGACAGGCATTTTTCCACCAGGCATCCGGATTTTGTTCGGCATAGCCCGGCAACGGCGAGTCGATGGGCATTTCGGATTCGGGAAAAAATGCGGAGGCCACCACCGCACCGGTTTCAACTTCCAGCAAACAGGCTTTTACAGACGAACTGCCGACATCAAATCCAAGAAGATACATTTCTACGCGGTTTTCAGATCTAAAATGAGGTGCAAAGTACGCATCCGGGAGAAGTTAGGCAAACGGTAGCCTGGCATTCAACCGCAAATGCTCCGGTTCGATCGAAAGCCGACTTAGGGGGATTTGTCCTTTCGATTGTCCACTTCCGTAATCTGATACACTACCGAATGGGATTTGGGTGTCGCGTCCAGATGCGTCCACTCCGCATAGTACCGGGTGAAGGTGGCCCCGTAGTAGAAAATCAATGACGAATAGAACACAAACAGCAACATCAGAATGATGGCTCCCGAAGCGCCATACCGTGAACTCACCAGGCTGTTGATCAACAAACGATTGAGAATGGCTTCACCCAGTCCGAAAAGCAGACTGGTGACGATTGCACCCACCCAAATGGCTTTCCAGCGGATGCGGAGGTCGGGCAAATATTTGAAAACCAGGGCAAACCAGAGGGCCATGACCAGAATCGAACTCAGTTGATCGACCACCGTGGCGGTCCATCTGTCGAAGGTCGATAAACCCGGCGACACACGGCTCCAGAGTTGGGCCGCCCCGGTATCGACGGCCAGAGAAACCGTCAGCAATAAACCCGAAAAAACAATGATTGCCAACGCTTTGCCTTTGTCTTTCAATACATTTAGCCACGTTCGGTCGACGGTCGGCTTCACATTCCAGAGTTGATTGAGCGAATTCTTGATGACGGCAAACAGCGTGGTAGAAGCCAGCAGGAGCAATACACCCGTCAGCAGCGTCAGCCACACACTGGAATTCTCCTTTTGAAGATGGTGAGAAATGTCTTTCAACTGATTCGCACCTTGCCGGCCAAACAGTTCGGCCAGTTGATGAAAAACCGTTCCCCGGACCCGCTGCTGGTTGACGACCGGGCTGAACAGGGTGCTCAGGATAATGACAATGGGCGGTAAGGCGAAAAAGGTAAAAAAAGCCGTCGCTGCCGCCATTCGCACCGGATCGTTGGCTTGCAGATTGGTAAAGGCCTGTTTAAATACCTGAAGGAAAGGAATGAACTTTCTCAAAATAGGACGGATCGCTTGCCCACCATAACGTTCATCCCGGACACAAAGTTTACGCGGTCATTTGTGCCCGGGATGTGTTGTTGACCTGTCCAAATTCCAGAGAAGAAAGTAAAGAGCGGTTTTACGGCTTACTCTCGAATTCCGACCAGATTCAGGATGAACGCATATTCCAGCGCAATCTCTTTCAAGGCTTCAAACCGCCCCGACGCGCCACCGTGTCCGGCTTCCATGTTCGTATGCAAGAGGAGCTGATTGGTGTCGGTTTTCATCGTGCGGAGTTTGGCGACCCACTTGGCGGGCTCCCAATATTGCACCTGAGAGTCGTGCAAGCCCGTCATTACCAGCATGTTCGGATAGGCTTGCTCCTTCACATTGTCGTAGGGCGAATACGAAAGCATGTAATCGTAGTATTTCTTGATCTTCGGATTGCCCCATTCCTCAAATTCGCCGGTCGTGAGCGGAATACTTTCGTCGAGCATGGTCGTGACCACATCCACAAACGGCACCGAAGCCACCACACCCCGGTACAATTGCGGTTTTTGATTCACAACGGCGCCCATCAGCAAACCGCCCGCACTGCCGCCCATCGCAAACAGTTTGTCGGCACTCGTATACTTTTGCTGGATCAAATACTCCGAAACGTCTACAAAGTCGTTGAACGTGTTTTTCTTCTTGAGCATTTTACCGTTGTCGTACCACTTCCGGCCCATTTCCTGACCACCCCGGATGTGGGCAATGGCGAAGAGAAAACCGCGGTCGAGCAGACTCAGGCGCGTGGAGCTAAAACCGGGGTCGGTCGAGTACCCATAGGAGCCGTATGAATATTGCAGCAGTGGGGCCGAACCGTCTTTCGGGGTTCCTTTGCGGTAGACAACCGAAACCGGAATTTTGGCCCCGTCGCGGGATTTGACAAAAAACCGCTCGGAGGTATAGTTGTTCGGATCGAAGCCGCCCAGCACTTCCTGTTGCTTCATCAGCGTTTTCTCCTTCGTTTCCATGTTATAGTCGAAGGTCGAACTGGGCGTAGTCAGCGACGAATAGCCGAAACGGAGGATATCGGTATTGAAATCCGGGTTGTAGCCAATCCCGGCCACGTACGCTGCTTCGCCGAAATCCAGGTAGTGTTCCTCTTTATTGGTGCGATTGATCACCCGCAGATGAATCAGTCCTTCCTTGCGTTCACCCAGAACCAGGTGGTTTTTGAAGACGTCCAGTTGCTGTAAATAAACGTGGTGGCGGTGCGGAATGACTTCTTTCCAGGCCGACCGGTCGTTGGTTTTATTTTCCTTCACTTCCATTAGCCGGAAGTTATCCGCTTTCCAGTTCGTCCGAACGTAAAAAGTCGTTTCCAGGTGCTGAATATCGTATTCGTGCCCTTTTTCGCGGGGCAGAAAAACGACAAATTCGCCCGTTGGGTTGGCCGCTTCCAAAAGCCGGTATTCCGTCGCAACGCCGTTGTGATCAGACACGAGGGCGATATACTTCTTCGACTTCATCCGCCCCAGACCTATGTAAAACTGGTTGTCCAGCTCTTCATACAGGAGCACGTCCTGGGCCGGATCGGTGCCTAGCGTATGCCGGTAGACCTGATAGCCCAGCAACGTCTGCGGGTCTTTGCGGATATAAAACAAGGTCTGGTTATCCGCTGCCCAGGCATAACTGCCACCTTCGGTGTCGGGAATGGCATCGGGGTAAATCTCACCGGTTTTCAGGTTTTTGATCCGCAGCGTATACATCCGCCGACTAACGGTATCTTCGCCAAAAGCGACGAGTTCGTCGTTATCAGACACTTCCAGACCACCAATGTCGTAATACGAATGGGGCTTCGCCATTTCGTTCACGTCCAGCATAATTTCCTCTTCCGCTTCCAGCGAACCGGCTTTGCGGCAATACACCGGGTATTCGCCACCCTCCACGAACTTGGTATAATAATAATAGTGGCCTTCTTTATAGGGCACCGACTCATCCTGTTGTTTGATGCGGCCTTTCATTTCCTCAAACAACTTCTCCCGAAACGCTTTGACGGGCGCCAGTACCTCCTCCAGATGTTCATTTTCGGCTTGCAGGTAGTCGATCACCTCGGGATTTTCGCGGTCGTTGAGCCAGTAGTAATTATCGATGCGGGTGTGGCCGTGCGTGGTCAGCTCGGTCGGTTTACTAGCGGCTTGGGGTGTAACCGATTTCGTCTGCGTGTTTGTCATAAAAGCAAATTGAACTGAATAATAAACCCAATAAACACCTTTTTTTCAGGATTCGTTGAGGAGTTTGAGTTTGACGAAGAAACTTAAAGTTTTTTCTGGACTTACGTGGCATTCACCTTCTTTTTTGTTATTTTGAGGAGTTATCCGGTAATCCTGCTATGCGAAAAAAAGTTTACGTTTATCTGCTGCTTTCAGGCGGTATTTGTTTGCTGAGTGCCTACACACTGAAGAAATCCGTTCATCGGATTGACGAAGGACAATCTCGTCCGACGCTGGAAAAAGTATTCGAAAAAATTAATCAGGAAGTCCTGCAAAACAGCCGCGTATTTGAAACACTGACCGATGCCACGCAGCGAATCGGCCACCGGCTGACGGGCAGCGCCAACGGAAGCCGGGCGGAAGAATACACCTACAATCTGCTGAAACAATACGGCTATTCGGACACGAAATACGCGCCTTTCGAAGTGGAATCGTGGATGCGCGATACGGTTACGCTGGCGATTGTTCCGTATAAGAGTGATAATTTCCGTGATGTCGAAGTGGTAGCACTCGCCCATTCGCCGGTCGAAGCTCACGTTCAGGGTGAAATTATCGACATCGGTAACGGGCTGGAAGGCGATTTTGCGGCTTTGAAAGACCGGATAAAAGGAAAAGTTGCGCTGGTAAACATCGGGCTGGCGGCTCCGACAAAGGGTGCCCGGAATCTCCACCGCTCCGAAAAAACCGCCCTGGCCATTCAGCACGGCGCCATTGGCGTGATAATGGTCAATCTGGTGCCGGGCAATGTGTTGCTGACCGGAACGGCGTCTGTAACCGGCAAGCTTATTCCGGTTCCATCGGTTTGTATTTCACTGGAAAGTGGGCAGGAAATCCGGCAGTGGATGCAGGACCAGAAGAACCTGCACGCGGTGATCGACATGACCAACGTGAGCAAAAAAATCCGGGCGCGGAACGTGATTGCTACGCTCAAAGGAACCCAGTTTCCCGACGAGAAAATCATTATTGGCGGGCACCTCGACTCCTGGGACCTGGCAACGGGTGCCATCGACAACGGTATTGGCTCATTTTCGATTCTTGACATTGCCCGTACGTTCAAAGCGTTGAAAATCAAACCGAAGCGCACCATCGAGTTCGTCATGTTTATGGGCGAGGAGCAGGGTTTGCTCGGTTCACGCAGTCTGGTTGAAGATTTGAAAAAATCCGGCCAGCTGGATAAAGTGCGGTATATCCTGAATCTGGACATGACCAACGATCCCGGTGGTTTCAATGCGTTTGGCCGCAGCGAAATGGTTCCTTTCCTGACCGAAATTGGTGAAAAGATCAAACAGATCGAACCGGCTTTTCAGAATACGTCCACCAATCAGGCTGGGTTACACAGTGACCACCAGCCCTTTATGATGGAAGGCGTGCCGGTGGTGGGCATGAGTGGGCATCTGGACCGGAATGTGCTCGATTGCTACCACGCCAGTTGCGACAACATGAATCTGGTCAATAAAGACCAGTTGAAAAATACCGTTCGTTACTCGGCCATGTTGCTTTATGCCCTGGCGAACGCCGATGCGATTCCTACGCAGCGGATGGACGATACCAAAACGCGTGATTTCCTCATTGCGCAGGGCTTGCGGACACCGCTCCAAATTGCGAACGAATGGCGTTGGAAGGAATGATTTTCAACTATTCACGGTAAAACTATACCCGCCTGAACGCTGGCCGGATTTTGTCAATCCGGTTCGTGTCCACCAGCGTCTCTCAGTCATCGAACCATCCTGATTCCGCCGTCAATGCATCCCTGTGGGAGCTGACCGCCGGGATCGGGATGGTTTTTTAGTAAACCACCGCCCGGTCGGTTTCTTCTGCCCATCGTTTCCCCTGATTTTACGAGCTGTTCAGTTAGCCAAAGGCCATTTGGTAAGAAGTCAATTTTGTGTTGATTTTCGTCAACTATGTGATCAAAACCGCGACAAAACGAAGACAAATTTGCATAAAAGCAACAATAGCATTCCTACCCTACAAAATATTGCTAGTTATGCCAAACAATCTACCCTTGCAATGCTGGAATTTGCCTTTGAGCGGGTTGCTGCTCAGGCTCGGTATGCTTCTTCTGCTGTTCGCTTCGATCAACCCGGTACAAGCCCAGCAAGTGATTACGGTGAGTGGAACGGTTTCGGATTCCACCGGGACCACCCTGCCCGGTGTCAGCATTTTGATTGAAGGCCCGGGCAACCGGGGGACGACCACCAACGGAGACGGGAAATACACCCTGGAAGTCAACAGCACGGCTACGCTGGTGTTCAGCTACATTGGCTACAGTCCGCAGCGGGTGTCGGTGACCAATCGGAGCGTGATCAACGTCCGGATGGTACCGACGGAATCGAATCTGGACGAAGTGGTTGTGGTGGGGTATGGAACCCAGAAAAAGGTCAATCTGACGGGTGCCGTGGCTACCGTTTCGGGTGTTGAACTGGTGAAACGGCCCACGCCCAACATCCAGAATTTGCTACAGGGCCGCGTTCCGGGCCTGGATGTGGTGCAGGGAACCGGCCAGCCGGGGCGCGATAATGCCAATATCTCCATCCGGGGGCTGGGCTCCTTCGGAGCTTCGTCGGCTCCGCTGGTGCTGATCGACGGGGTCATTGGCTCGATCACCAACCTGTCGCCCGATGATGTGGCCGATGTCAGCGTGCTGAAAGATGCCGCTTCGGCCGCCATTTATGGGGCGCGAGCTGCCAACGGGGTGATTCTGGTTACGACCAAAAAAGGAAAAAAAGGCCAGAATACGCTGGAATACAGCACGAGTTATGGGCAGAGCGAGGCAACCCGGCTGCCGGATCTGGTTTACAACTCCGCACAATACATGGAACTGCGCAACCAGGCACACATCCGGGTGGGCCAGCCCGCGTTTTACACCCAGGCGCAAATCGATGCGTACCGGAATGCAACCGACCGCACCAAATATCCAAACTTCAACTGGATGGATTACGCCTTCCGGAAGGCTCCCATCGTCAATCACCACCTGGGTTTTTCCGGCGGAAGCGACAAATCGACTTTCAATATTTCGTTCAATTACCTGAATCAGAAGGGCGTTCTCGAAAAAAACGATTATTCCCGCTACAACGCCCTGTTCGATTACACGTCGCAGTTGCACAAGCGGGTTATGGTGGGTACCAACGTCAACTTTTCGTACCAGAACATCACCGAACCCTGGCAAACCAACGACGGTCTGGTGTTGATTGTGTATCACTCTGCCCCAACTTTTGGCCCGTATCTGCCCGACGGGTCCGGCCGGATTTCCAATACCGCCTATCAGGGCGAATCGGTTGGTCAGCGGAGTTATCCGTCGGTGGTGAACAACGGGGCGCAATACACCAAAAACTACAACGTCAACGCGCAGGCCTATGCCAACGTGGACGTGATGAAAGGCCTGCAATGGCAACTCAAGGGTGCCTTTACGTATTTTAACCAGGATTACCGGAATCACCAGTTCGGCGTTCCGACCTATTATTACCAGCCCAACGACAAAGGCGAATACGTGTATGTCGACAATTCGAGTCCGAGCTATTTAGGTGTAAATCAGCAATTCTCCCAAAGCCTGACCAAAACGTTTTATACGACGCTCAATTACGACACCAAAATTGGCACGAATCACGGTATTACCGCGCTGGTGGGCTACGAACAACAGAACAACACGAGTCCGTCGCTGAGTGGTGCCCGACGCAATTTTCCCAACAATACTCTGATCGAACTGAATGCCGGGTCGGCGCAGGGACAAAGCACGGGCGGAACCACCACCGAGTGGGCGTTGCAGTCGGTATTTGGCCGGATTAACTACAACTTCAGGGAGAAGTATTTGCTCGAAGCCAATGCCCGCTACGATGGCACCTCGCGGGTGAGTGAAGCCAACCGATGGGGGTTGTTTTCGGCGGTATCGGCCGGGTGGCGGGTTTCTGAAGAAGATTTCCTGAAAAACAAGGTTTCCTGGCTCAGCAACCTCAAACTGCGGGCGTCGCTGGGAACGCTGGGCAATCAGGAAATCGGGAATTATCCGTATCAGGATATCCTCGGGTTGACGTCGTATCCGTTCGGGACGTCGCTCAATCAGGCGGCCCAGTTGAACCGACTGACCGACAAAAACCTGCAATGGGAGAAAACCAAAGTGACTGATATCGGGCTGGATGTTGATCTGTTCAATGGCAAACTGGGCGCGACGGTGGACTGGTATAAAAAAGAAACGAGCGGGATTCTGGCCGTGCGGCAGGACGTTCCGGCCAGCGTCGGGCTGGGTGCGCCCACGACCAATGCCGGAGCGATGGTGAACAAGGGCTGGGAAGTTGAACTCCGGCATCAGAACCGGGTTGGCGATTTCTCGTACGGGGCCAACGTGCTGTTCTCGGCCTACCGCAATAAAGTGACGCGGGTTCTGGCCCCCAACCGGGGCGTTTTCGAAGTCGGCTTGCCCTACAACTCCATTTTTATCTATGAATGGATCGGTATTTTCCAGAGTCAGGATGAAATCAACGCATCGCCCAAACAACCCAACTCCGGCAACGTGCGGCCCGGTGACCTGAAAATCAAGGATCAGGACGGCAACGGAACCGTGGGGCCGGAAGATCGGATCAGCATCAACCCGTTTCCCAACTACACCTACTCGTTCGGGCTGAATGCGGGCTGGAAAGGCTTCAACCTCACTGCTTTTTTTCAGGGTGTTCAGGGCCGGAAGCTCTACGTAACCGGCTGGGGCATCGAACCCTTCGGGCAGGGAGCCCCACCGCCCACCAAATACCTGAATGCCTGGACACCCGAAAACCACAGTACGACGGTCCCGGCCGTTTACCTCGACCGCGTCAGTTACCCCGGTGTGCAGGGTTATCCGTCGACGTACTTTTTGCAGGATGCGTCTTATCTGCGCCTGAAGAACGTGTATTTGTCGTACACGCTTCCCCGAAAACTCCTCGACCGGCTTCACACCCGGGGGCTGATCGTCTATTTCTCCGCGGATAATTTGCTCACGTTCACCAAGTACGAAGGATCGGACCCCGAACGGGCCAGTGGCGGAAATTTCGCCCAGTTCCCGCAGCTACGCATTCTGACCGGTGGCCTGAACATCAAATTCTAATCGCCCAAAACGAAACGCAGTATGAAAAATAAACTTTCCCGTATTGGATTGGGACTGAGCGTATTCCTGATGACGCTGACTTCCTGCCAGAACGATTTTCTGGATAAAAATCCGTTGGACAGCATTTCCAGTGCCACCTTCTGGGCAAACGAAGACGACGTAAACATGGCGCTGGCCGGGGTCTATGCCCGGTTGCGGGGCGGTTTTTTCGGCTACCGGCGTCCCTGGCTCGATTGCTATTCCGACAATGCTTATGACCGGTTCAATTACTACAATTTTCAGAACCTGACGCAGGGAATTGTCAACAACACCAACGTCAACAGCGCGTTCTACGACGTGCCGTATCAGGGAATTGCGTCCAGTAACTTTTTTCTGGATAATGTCGACAAAGCGCCCATTCCGGATGCCCGCAAGAATGTTGTCAAGGCGGAAGCGCGGTTTCTGAGAGCTTTGTTTTATTACGATCTGGTGATGTCGTTCGGTGGCGTCGTGATCTACAAAAGCCTGCCGGCCACGGTAGACGCTTCCAAAGTCAAACAGAGCACAAAGGCGGAGGTGCTGGCTTTCATTCAGGAAGACCTGGATTTTGCCATTGCCAACCTGCCCGAAGCCAAGTATGACGGACATGCCGTGAAAGGAACGGCGATGGGATTGAAAACCCGGGTGCTGTTGGTTCAGGAAAAATGGGCCGATGCCGCTGCGCTGGCCAAACAGATCATGGATGCCGGTACGTTCAGCCTCGCACCGAGCTACAAAGGGCTGTTTCTGACGGCCACCCAGAACGGAAATCCGGAGATCATGTTCTCGACCAAGTTTCTGGCACCCAACAATTACCACGGCGATTTTGCCGGATCAGATGTCGAACTCGGCTGGTGGGGAGCCATCAATGTCTACGCGAATCTGGCGGAGGAATACGAGATGAAAAGCGGAAAAATGATCACCGAGGCCGGTTCGGGCTACGATCCGGCCAATCCGGGGGCCAACCGCGATCCCCGGCTTGCGGCCACCGTTCGGGTTCCCGGCGAGAAATACATCAATCCGGACGGAACCGAGTTTCTGTATTCCGATGTGCCCCAGACGCCCTACATGATGAAAAAATACATCGACTTCTCGCGCCTGCCTTTTGGCTACACCAAAGCCAATCTGACGGACCAGAACATCGTCCATCTGCGGTATGCCGACATTTTGCTGATGTATGCCGAAGCCAAAAATGAAGCGACCGGCCCCGACGCCAGCGTGTATGCCGCCCTGAACCAGATTCGGGCCCGGCCCGACGTGGCCATGCCGCCGGTTAACCAGACGGTTTACAACACGCAGGCCAAACTCCGGGATTTTATCCGCCACGAACGCCGGGTCGAACTGGCGCTGGAAGGCTACCGGTATTTTGACCTCAAACGCTGGAAAACCATCGAGGCCCGTCTGGCCACCGTCAAAAATCCGGCCGGTCTTCCGCTCAAATTTGGCGAGAAAAATTACGTTCTGCCTTTTCCGCAAACCGAGCTGGACCGGAACCGCCAACTGGTTCAGAATGAGGGCTATTGAGTTGGCAAACCTTTCTGTTTCGCAGAATCGGGTGGTTTCCGGGTGGTAATTACGTATTTTTAGTAGCAAGAGTAGAGTTGGCAATCATCCAGAAACCCTACCGATCCGATGAAACCCGTTCAGGCCATCTTAAGCGACAATGCGTCGGCCAACAAAATCTTTCTGACCAAAGAAATTGTGCAGCCCTTTTTTTCGACCGAGTTCCATTTCCACCGCGAGTGCCAGCTGGTGTATGTGGTCGAAAGTTCGGGGCAGCGGATTGTGGGCGACAGCGTCGAGCATTTTGAGCACGGTGAGCTGGTTTTTCTGGGGTCGAACGTCCCCCACGTCTGGCACAACGAGAAAAAATACTTTGAGGGAAGCGGTCAGTTTCATGCGCATTCGATGGCCATGTACATTTCGCCGGATCAGCTTCTGGAGGCTCTGGCCGGTTTCGGTACTAAACCGGCTGTGGAGAGCTGGCTGGTGAAAGTTCGTCGGGGCATTATTTTTCAGGGAAAAACCAAAGAAAAACTCGTCGAGCTTCTGAAGGAAACGTTTCGGCAGGACGGAATCGGCAAAATCGTTGCGTTCCTGAACATGCTCGATACCATGATGCACGCGTCGGAATACCGCCTGCTGTCCAGTCCGAATTATGTCAATAGCTATTCCGAAAACGACCAGCACCGAATGGATAAACTGTTCAAATTCATTTTTACCAATTTTAAGCGGGATATTCCCCTCCGGGAAATCGCGTCTCTGGCCAATATGAATGAATTTTCCTTTTGCCGGTATTTCAAAAGCCGGACTCAGAAACCGTTCACGCTTTTTGTCAACGAGCTACGGATCGGCCATGCCTGCAAGCTGATTCAGGAAAAAAACTGGACCATCGACCACCTCGCCTACGAATGTGGATTCAACAATGTGACGCATTTTAACCGGCTTTTCAAGCGGGTCAAGGGCATCACCCCGAAGGCGTATCGCAAGCAGCTCGTTTCTTTTTCCTGAAAGCTAACTAACTCATAATCAAATCAATCCAGATTAATATCGGCCGTTGTAAAACCCGGCATTTGCCTTCCTCGTATGCATATTCAGTCCGTAACAACCCGCGACCGGCGCTTTACCCTGGCCGATGGGGCCGGGTCCGATGCCATCCATCGTACTCCTCAATATTCCTACGCCGTTTGTGTGCTGAAAACCGATGCGGCCACCGAAGGAATCGGGCTGGCGTTTACGCTGGGCGCCGGTAACGACCTGGTTTGCCGGGCCATCGACTACCTGTCGGAGCCGCTGGTGGGGCGCGAGATCGAAGAACTGATGGCCGACTTCGGCACCACCTACCGCGCGCTGGCCGATTCGCCTTCGTTACGCTGGCTGGGGCCGCACAAAGGCGTGGTGCATCTGGCCCTGGCCGCCCTCGTCAATGCCTGTTTCGACCTGTGGGCCAAGTCGCGCCAGCTTCCGCTCTGGAAACTGCTCCTGGATCTTTCGCCCGAAGCGTTGGTAAATACGCTGGATTTAAGCTATCTGGAGGATGTACTGACGCGCCGGCAGGCCATCGATCTGTTGACGAAGTCGCAGGCTACGCGCTCGTGCCGGGAGAACGTGCTGAAAACCGGGTACAAAGGCTACGATACGTCCGTGGGCTGGTTTAATTTTTCAGATGAACGCATCGTAGCGAATACGAAAACAGCGATGGATCGCGGATTCACGGCGTTGAAACTGAAGGTTGGCTCCACTGATCCGCAGCGTGACCTCCGGCGGGCGGAACTGATTCGGGAAACGGCGGGCGATGCGGCTACCATCATGCTCGATGCGAACCAGCGCTGGAATGTGCCCCAGGCGCTGACGATCTGCCGCGAACTGAGCCGGATCAACCCCTTCTGGATCGAAGAACCGACGCACCCCGACGATGTGCTGGGCCACCGGGCCATTGCCGATGCCATGGCACCCTACAAAGTAGCCACGGGCGAACACATTCCCAACAAAGTCATTTTCAAGAACTTCCTGCAGGCCGGAGCCATGGCGTTCTGTCAGGTCGATGCCGTTCGCGTGGGCGGAATCTCGGAGTTTCTGACGGTTAGCCTGCTGGCCAAACAGCTGAATATTCCGGTGGTGCCGCACGTGGGCGATATGGGGCAGATTCATCAACACCTGGTGCTGTTCAACCACATCGGTATGGAACACGAAAACCTCTTTCTGGAACATATTCCGCATTTACGACCGTATTTTACCCATCCCGCCGACCTGGTCCGGGGGTATTACCAGGTGCCGCAGGAACCCGGCAGCAGCAGTGATCTGATCGACTAATTCCGTACCAGTAATGACTCAACTAACGGGTAAAGTTATATTTTTGACAGGTGGTGCTTCGGGCATTGGGGAAGCCTGCGCCGACGCCTACGTCCGGGCCGGAGCCTCCCTGTTTGTGATGGATCGTGACGAAACCGCGCTGGCAACCCTGCTCGACCGGCTGGGCAGCGAACACGCCGGAATGGTCGGCGAGGTGCAGCGGGGAGCATCAGTCCAAAAAGCCATGGAGCAGGCGTTGGACCGTTTCGGGCGGATCGATGTCATTCACAACAACGCGGGAATCGCCAGCCCGTCGAAACCGCTGGACGAAACGAGCGAGGATGAATGGGATGCGTTGCTATCCGTGAACCTGAAAAGTGTCTACTGGACCACCCGGTATGGGCTTGAATTCCTGAAGGCAACCCGGGGTTGCATTTTGAACACCAGCAGTCTGGTGGGCGAACTGGGTCAGGCCAACCACGCGGCATACGTTGCCACCAAAGGCGGTATGAACGCCCTGACGAAAGCCATGGCGCTGGATTATGCCCCGTTTGGCATTCGCGTCAATGCTATTGGCCCGGCGGGAGTCTGGACGCCCATGCTCCGTATCTGGGCGGCTCAGCAACCCAATCCGGCGACTATTGAAACGTATCTGGACGACATTCACGCGCTGGGCTACTGCCCCGAAGGCGACGTAATTGCCGACGCAGCGGTATTTCTGGTTTCGGATGCCGCCCGGTTCATCACGGGTTGCATTCTCCCGGTAAGTGGTGGTGCCGAATTAGGGTACCGGCGATGAAGAAAAGAAACTATAATCCATTCAGCAATCGCTAACGACCCGTATGCGCACCTGTTTTGCCCTTGACCTGAAAAATGACCCGGCGCTGATCGCGCAGTATGACCAGTACCACCGCCCCGATCACATCTGGCCCGAAATACCGGCGGGCATTCGGGCGGGCGGTATTCTGGACATGCAGATTTACCGGATTGGCACCCGCCTGTTCATGATCGTTGAAACCCCCGACGAGTTGAGCGTCGAGCAGGCATTTCGGAAAATTGGCGATTTCCCCCGGCAGGCCGAATGGGCGGTTTTGATGGGCCGGTTTCAGCAACGCCTGCCGGAAGCGCAGCCCGGCGAACACTGGGCCGAGATGCAGCCGGTCTTTGTCCTCAGCGATACCGCCACGCCATGAAATCGACCTCCGCACCCCGCTTTGTCGTTCCGCTGCTGGCTGTGATGAGCCTGATGTTTATCTGGAACCTGAGCCGCAACATCAACGATGTCCTGATTCCGCACCTGAAACGAGCCTGTCAGCTGACGGATTTGCAATCGTCGCTGGTGCAGTCGGCGTTTTTCGGCGGGTATTTTCTGCTGGCGTTGCCGGTTGGTCAGTTTATCCGGCGATTTGGCTACCGGGCGGGAATGGTTACGGGTTTGCTCACGGCGGCTGCGGGGGCGCTGTTGTTTTTTCCGGCGGCCGAAACCCGGTATTACCCGCTTTTTCTGACGGCTTTGTTCATCATGGCGGCCGGTTTTACGCTGCTGGAAGTGACGGCGACGCCGTACATTTCGGTGCTGGGCGCACCCGAACGGGCTTCCAGCCGGCTTAGTCTGGCCGCTGCGGTTGGTTCGCTGGGTGCCACACTGGGGCCGTACCTCGGTGCGCGGTTTCTGCTCCACGCGGAGGATATTCCCGAAACCGCCATTCGCGCCTACAATACCGTCGAACGAGCCGCCTTTTTTAACGCCGAAGCGCAGTTGGTGAAACTACCGTACCTGAGTCTGGCGGTTTTATTCGGGGTGCTGGCGGTGGCGTTGTGGTTCATCAAACTGCCCTCCATTCAGGAAAAAGGCGAGTCGGCGGTGCGGCTGGTTCATCTTTTCCGGTTTCGCCATACCGTGCTGGGGGCGCTGGGCGTGTTCTGTTACCTCGGGGCCGAAGTTGGGATTGTGAGTTTTTTAATTCGGTATGCCAAGTCGCAACAGTTACCAGGATTAACCGAACAGAAAGCCGCCCTGTTCATCACGCTGTTCATGGGACTGGTGCTGGTGGGTCGGCTGGCGGGTGCCTGGGTGTTGCAGCGCATCGATCCGCCCCGGCTGCTGACGGTTTGTGCCGCCGGGGCCATGCTCCTGGTTACGGCTTCCGTGCTGACGAGCGGATATGTTTCGGTGTATCTGCTGGCCTGTGTGGGTTTGGGCACGTCCGTCATGTATCCGATCCTGTTTACCCTCAGCATCAAAAACCTGGGAGCGTACACAAAAAGTGGCTCGTCGCTGATTATCATGAGCATCGTGGGTGGTGCCATCGTGCCGCCGTTGATGGGACTGATTTCCGATGCGCAGGGCATTCGGCTGGCGTTCACCGTACCGGTTTTGTGTTATGCCTACATCGTTTACTACAGTTTGCGCGGCCATGTCACTGCCACACCCATCCGGGTTGAGGTTCCGGCGTCCGGGTAAACCCCTAAAAACCGTCAGCCGAATACATCTTGACAACCTGAATCAACTTTTCAATTTCCAGACAATGAAACTAAAATTCCGTTTCCTGATGCTGCTGTTCGCGGCCAGTCAAACCCTCGTTGCGCAATCGACTTTGTCGCAGGACCAGCGGCTGCAATGGTGGCGCGATAGTCGCCTGGGCCTGTTTATTCACTGGGGACCGGTTTCGCGCATCGGCAAGGAAATCAGCTGGTCGCGGAAGGGATACGGACCCAGCCGCTATGATTCGCTGTATTTGCAGTTCAACCCAACGCGCTTCAACGCCCGCGAGTGGGTGAAAATGGCCAAAGCCAACGGCTTCAAATACATCGTTCTGACGGCCAAACACCACGACGGTTTTTGTTTGTGGAATACCCGGACCACGTCCTACAACGTGATGTCGTCGCCGTTTGGCCGCGATGTTTGCAAAGAACTTGCCCAGGCGGCTCACGACGAAGGAATGCCCATTGGCTGGTATTTTTCGGTGGCCGACTGGAAAGACCCCGATTGCCGGAATCCGGCCACCAACGGGCAGTTTGCCGATCGGGTGCTGAAACAGGTCAACGAACTGCTGACCAACTACGGAACCATCAGCCTGCTCTGGATTGATTACGAAGGGTGGCCCAGCCCGGTTGAACCCAAAAAAGTGTATGACCTGGCCCGTCGCCTTCAACCCCGCATCATCATCAACAACCGGCTCGAACCCTTCACGCCCGACGAGTCGCACGCGTATCTAGGCCAGTATGCCGACTACACCACGCCCGAAGGTTTTGTGGCTGGTTACGGAGCCATTCCGTGGGAAACCTGCACCAACATGGGCCACCAGTGGGCCTGGCGCTTTGGCGATTCACCCCGTTCACTGCCCGAATGCGTGCAAACGCTGGTGCGCTGCGTGGGCGGCAATGGCAACCTGCTGTTCAACATCGGGCCGGATAGTACGGGCGTCTTCCCGGCTTCGTTTGTAACCCGGACTCAGGAAATGGGTACCTGGATTAACCGACACGCGGACGCTCTTTACAAAACGCGCGGTGGGCCCTATACGCCAGCCACCGATTACGTCAGTGCCTACCGGGGCAATACCGTCTACCTGTTCCTGTTTTCCAAACAACCGGGCGAAATTCGGCTGCCGCCCCTGGCTGCGAAGGTCAAAAGTGCCCGGTTGCTGAACGGTGCGCCCGTGGGTGTAAACCAGCAAACCGCCGACCTTCGCCTGACGATTCCGGCGATGGACACCGACGGCGTGGCAACCGTCGTGGCTTTAACGCTGGATAAACCCGCCGAATCGCTGGGGCAAATCAGGCCGTTTTCGACCACCAACGCCCTTTCGTACGGCAAAAGAGCCCGGGCTTCGAGTGCGATCGGCCCCTTTTTGCACGATGCCTCAGTCGCCGTCGACGACAATCCGGCTACATTCTGGAAAATGGGCCGACGAACCGATGTGAATTTCGATGCGTATTATGGCAAGAATATTCATTACTTCTCCGATTCGGTGATGAACCTGTATCAGCATGCCGGCTGGCTGGAAGTGGATCTGGGTAAACCGCAGACGGTCAGCCGGATTGCCGCGAGTGAATACGGGAATGAGAAGTCCAAAATCAATGCCTTCTCCATCCAATACGAAAAAAACGGGCAGTGGGTCACGCTGGCGCAGGATACCACCATGAATACCTGGTCGAAAACGATTGAGCCTGTTCAGGCGCAGAAATTCCGGCTTGTCATTCAGGATTCACAGGGCTATCCGGGCGTCCGGGAATTTCAGGTGTTTGGCGATGGAAAGTAAGCCGTTTTTGAATCAGGAAAGGGGCCATAGCGAAAAGCCAGACTTATTTTGGGACCGTACTAGCCCAATCCGGCGGTTTTTCCGTATTCATTTTATCCTTGTTTCTTGACGGTCAATGGAATGTGTCCAGCAAAAAACGGGGATGAATTTTCTTCTTTCTAAACCCCTTTTTTATGGAAGACAACCCCTCAACTGCGGAGAATTCCGGCCGTCGGAATTTCCTGAAAACATCGTCACTGGCTGCCACCTCGTTTATGATCGTTCCCCGGCACGTGCTCGGAAAAGGCTTCATTGCCCCCAGCGACAAGCTGAACATTGCCGGTATTGGCGTGGGCGGCAAAGGCAAGAGTGACCTGGCGGCTTTTGCAAAGAGTCCGAATGTCAATATTGTCGCGCTGTGCGATGTGGATGACCGTCAGGCGGTTGAATCCCGCGCCCGGTTTCCGAAAGCGCCGTATTACAAGGATTTTCGGGAAATGCTGGCCAAAGAACGTAAGAACATCGATGCCTGCTCCATTTCGACGCCCGACAATACCCACGCCGTGGCAACCCTGGCCGCGATG
The DNA here is from genome assembly GCF_003858645.1 of Larkinella knui. Lineage (GTDB taxonomy): Bacteria > Bacteroidota > Bacteroidia > Cytophagales > Spirosomataceae > Larkinella > Larkinella knui. Next base: position 275,633 of record NZ_RQJP01000004.1, read on the forward strand.
CAACTGGGCAAGCACGTGTATACCCAAAAACCGCTGACGCACGACATTTACGAATCGCGGATTCTGGGGCAGGCGGCTAAAAAATACAAGGTAATCACCCAGATGGGCAACCAGGGCGGTTCGGGCAACGGCGTTCGCCGGATGAAAGAAATCTACGATGCCGGAACCATTGGCGAGGTGCATAAAGTGCTGGCCTGGACCAACCGCCCGGTTTGGCCGCAAGCCGTTCCAACCGATCAGTCGTTCGAGATTCCGAAAGAGCTGGACTTCGATCTGTGGCTGGGACCCGCCAAAAAAGTGCCGTATAACCAGTCGTATCTGCCCTGGAACTGGCGGGGCTGGTGGCCGTATGGAACGGGCGCGCTGGGCGACATGGCCTGCCACATTCTGGACCCGGTTTTCCGGATTTTGCCGCTCGATTACCCCAATTCGGTGGAATGCAGCGTGGCCGGAACCTGGACATTTACGCTCCGGGAACAGGATCACAACCCCGACTGGACGCCGTTCTCGTCGTCGATTCACCTGAATTATCCCCGGAAAGACAACAAGGGCGACATTAAACTAAGCTGGTACGACGGTGGCATTCTGCCCGAACTCCCGGAAGAATTGTTGCCGGGCGAAGCGTTTGGCAATTCCGACGGCGGGGTGTTGTTCATCGGGTCAAAAGGGAAACTGATGGCCGACTGCTACGGTGCGAATCCGCGTCTGCTGCCGTTGAAAGCCAATGAGTCGATCAACATCCCCGAAACGATTGCCCGCGTACCGAACGAAGATCACTATCTGCAATGGGTCGATGCCTGCATCGCCGGGTATGGCAAAGGCGTCACCAGTTCGCCGTTCGAATATGCCGCGCCGTTTGCCGAAAGCATTCTGATTGGCAACCTGGCCCTGCGGAGCTGGATGCTGCGCGACAATCCGACGGCTAAGAAAACCGCCGATAAATACAACGGCCGGAAAAAGCTGTTGTGGGATGCCGCCAATATGAAAATCACGAACTACGACCCGGCCAATCAGTATGTGAAGCGCGACTACCGCGAAGGCTGGAGTCTGGTGGTGTGATGGTTTTACGAGTATGCTTTGCCGCTGACAGCGGTCGAAGACCCTGTCAGCGGTTTTGAAGGGATTTTCACACCTCCAGCACCGAGGTCCCGTCCGTAATCCGTACCGGATAGCATTTTAGTTCGATGTGAAACGCTTCCTCATAAGCCATACTCATGCGGGCAACAAAGGCGTCGGCGGCTTCGCGGGCAACGATGTTGATGGTACAACCGCCAAAACCGCCCCCCATCATGCGCGCTCCCAAAACCGCATCGTCCGGCCGCGTCTGGTCGACCAGAAAATCCAGTTCGGGGCAGCTGACCTCGTAATCGTGCTGCAAACCGGCGTGGGTTTCGTACATCTTTTTGCCAAAAGCCGCCAGGTCGTTCTGCAGTAAAAATTCGCACGCTACCCGGACGCGCCGAATCTCTTCGGTAACATACCGGCAACGCTGGTAGACCTTCCCCGGCATTTCGTCGCGGTGCGCATCCACCAGTTCCGTCGACGCATCGCGCAGCAGGCGAATGTCGGGTTTGTATTTTTGCAAAATGGCAACACCGGTTTCGCATTCCTGCCGCCGGGTGTTGTATTCGCTGTCGCCGAGGGAGTGTTTCACGCCCGTATCGCACAGAATCAGGACGTAATCGGTGGTCAGGAACGGGAAATATTCGTGGTGCAGTGATTTACAATCCAATTGAATAACGGACTGGTCGCGCCCGAACATGGACGCAAACTGATCCATGATCCCGCAATTGACGCCGACAAACTGATTTTCGGCCCGCTGGCTCAGTTTCACCATATCGAGGGTCGAAACGCCCAGGCTAAACAGTTTGTTCAGGCCGAACGCCAGCCCGCACTCCAGCGCAGCCGACGACGACAAACCCGCCCCGGATGGAATGTTTCCGCCAAAAACCAGCTCAAAACCGCCGGGAAAGTACCCGGCTTTCTGCAACTGATCGACCACGCCCATCAGGTAATTCGGCCAGCCCAATGGCGATTGCGTAAAATCGTCAAGATCAAACGAAAACGACTGGTTTACATTTTCGGCAACGATGCGGCCCGTTCGGTCGGTGCGCCGGGCGATGGCAAAAACGATTTCTTTATCGATGCTGGCCGGCAACACCAGTCCGCCGTTGTAATCCGTATGTTCGCCCAGCAGATTGATCCGGCCCGGTCCACGGACCAGCAACGCCGGCTCGCGGTTAAATTCCTTGCGAAAAATAGCCTCGATTTGATGAACGTAAGCGGCTTGAGCAATCATGATGCGAGTGTTAAAAATACATTTCCTGACAGAGAACCAATTTCACTCCAAATTTTGCCCCCTTTTTAGAGTTTACAAACAGGCGGGCCGGAAATCTGGCAATTCTGGCCAAAATTCCGGGTAATCAACCGATCGGAACGAAGAAAGAATTTTCGTTTTTCCTGTATCCTTTCGGTTGGTTACTCGTCTAACAGGGTAACAACCATAACCGAACCCTGGTTTTCATGCTGGCAAAAACCTATGGAAGCGCTGTTCACGGCGTTGGCGCAACCATTATCACCATCGAAGTAACGGTTGCGCAGGGCCTGCATTTTTTCATGGTCGGCCTGCCCGACAGCGCCGTCAAAGAAAGTGAACAACGGGTCGAATCGTCCCTGAAATATTTTGGCTACCGGATGCCCCGGCAAAAAGTCGTCGTCAACCTGGCACCGGCCGACATTCGCAAAGAAGGCTCTTCCTACGATCTGCCGATCGGACTCTGTGTGCTTCAGGCATCGGAGCAAATCACGCTCGAACGCAATCTGGAAGACTACGTTATTATGGGCGAATTGTCGCTCGATGGCAAGTTGCGGCCTATCAAAGGCGTTTTGCCAATTGCCATCGAAGCCCGCAAGCGCGGTTTTAAAGGATTCATCTTGCCCGCCGAGAACGCACCGGAAGCCGCCATCGTCAACAATCTGGACGTGATTGGTGTCGAAACGATGATGGACGCGGTCGAGTATTTTGAAGGAAAAAAAGAAATCACCCCGCTCATAACCGATACACGGGAGCTGTTTACCACTAGCCAAAACGCCTATGACGCCGATTTTGCCCACGTTCAAGGGCAGGAAAACATCAAGCGGGCGATGGAAATTGCGGCTGCCGGGGGCCATAACGTGATTATGATTGGTCCGCCGGGGGCCGGAAAAACCATGCTGGCGAAGCGACTGCCCAGTATTCTGCCGCCCCTGTCGTTGCACGAAGCGCTCGAAACCACCAAGATTCATTCCGTAGCGGGCAAACTGGGCCACCGCGCCACACTGATTGCCACGCGCCCCTTTCGGTCTCCGCACCACACCATCAGCGATGCGGCTTTGGTGGGTGGCGGTAGTTTTCCGCAACCCGGCGAGATCTCGTTGTCGCACAACGGCGTTTTGTTTCTGGACGAACTGCCGGAGTTCAAACGAACGGCGCTGGAGGTGATGCGCCAGCCGCTCGAAGAACGGAAAGTGAGCATTTCGCGCGCCAAATGGGCGGTGGAGTTTCCGGCCAATTTTATGCTGATTGCCAGCATGAATCCGTGTCCGTGCGGGTATTATAACCATCCCGAAAAGGAGTGCGTTTGCGGACCAGGCGTGGTGCAGCGGTATTTGAATAAAATCAGCGGGCCGCTGCTGGATCGCATCGACCTGCACGTGGAAGTGACGCCGGTTTCGTTCGACCAGATGACCGCCAACCGTCCCTCGGAAGGCAGCGAAACCATTCGCGAACGCGTGATCCGGGCGCGGGAAATCCAGACGAAGCGGTTTGGCGAGCAGTCCGGTATTTATTCCAACGCCATGATGCCGTCGCAAATGGTGAAGGAAGTCTGCGTTATTAGTCCGGCGGGGTTGACGTTGCTAAAAACCGCTATGGAACGGCTCGGTTTGTCGGCCCGCGCCTACGACCGGATTCTGAAAGTCTCGCGCACGATTGCGGATCTGGCGGGCGCTGAACACATCGAAATTGAGCACCTAGCGGAGGCCATTCAATACCGGAGCCTGGACCGGGAAAATTGGGCGGGGTGATTGGCCTCACCCTTCCGTCCGAAAATACGCCACATCGGCTTTCACCGACGTCAGCAGTTCGCGCGTCCGGTCGGGGCGGGCATCGGTAATGAAAATCTGGCCGAAGGTGTGGTGCTCCATCAGCGTGATGAGTTTGTCGATCCGGCGGTCGTCGAGTTTGTCGAAAATATCATCCAGCAACAGCATCGGTTTTACGCCTTTTTCGGCTTGTAACTGCTCAAACTGCGCCAGTTTCAGGGCAATGACAAACGTTTTTTGCTGGCCCTGCGAACCGAATTTCTTCAGGGCGACGCCGTTGGCTTCGAATACGTAATCATCTTTATGAACGCCCTTGTTGGTGCGCTGTAACTGAATATCGCGCTGGCGGTTTCGGCGAAAATCCTTCGGAAACTCTTCGTTGCCCACTTCGGATTCATAGATAATATCGACGGCTTCGCGGGCGTCGCTCAGGTAGGCGTAGTGTTTTTGAACAATGGGCAGAAAGTCGCCGATGAACTGCTTCCGGCGTTGGTAAATGCGCCCGGCCAGTTGCAGCAGCGGTTCGTTGTAGGTTTCCAGGAGTTCTTCGTCCAGGTAATTCCGCTCGGCAAACAGCTTCAGGGTGCCGTTGCGCTGTTTCAGGATCTGCTGGTAGAACAGGTAATCGCGGAGGTAGTCGGCATCCAGTTGCGACAGGACGCCGTCGAAGAAATGCCGCCGTTCCTCGCTGTGTTCCCGCACCAGGTCGGTATCGTTCGGTGCCAGCATCACCACCGGAAACCGGCCGATGTGGTCACTGATGCGTTCGTACGGTTTTTTGTCCGACAACAGCACCTTCCGTTGTCCGCGCTGCAGGCTGCAGGTAATCTGGGTTGGTTTGTCATCATGCCGGAAAATACCGTCAATGATAAAGAAATCGCTCTGGTGGTGAATACTCAACGCATCCTGATTGTGAAAAGCGCTTTTGCTCAGCGACAAAAAATAGACGGCGTCGAGCAGATTGGTTTTTCCGCTTCCGTTCGGTCCAACGATGCAATTAATCTGTTCACTAAATGTAAAACTCCCTTCCTCGTAATTTTTGAAGTTGGTCAGGTTGAGTTTTTCCAAATACATCGGTATGGTTGTTAGCAGGAATTGCGTATTTTCGCGGCATCGTGGTGGTAACAGCCACGTGTTTAAGCAACAAAGATACAGGTCGTTTGTTACGTTAAGACCGGTTCCCTGTATCGCACAACGATTTCCGTTTTATTCGGTTATCCTTTTTTTACGCCCAACGAACTCTATGGCAAGTGTAAAGGAAAAATCTAAGCCGGGCGACGCTTCGCCGGGCGACGCAACGCCAGCCGCTGCAAAAGCCAAGCATCCTAAAGAACGCTACCTGTACTGGTACGAGTCAATGATGCTGCAACGTAAATTTGAAGAAAAAGCCGGTCAGCTCTACGGGCAACAGAAAATCCGCGGTTTCTGTCACCTCTATATTGGGCAGGAAGCCTGCTCGTCAGGGTCGTATTCGGCTCTGACCAAAGATGATAAATGGATTACGGCCTACCGCGACCACGGTATTCCGCTGGCGCTGGGTTCCGACCCCAAAGCCATTATGGCCGAGTTATTTGGCAAGCAAACCGGCTCGTCGAAAGGCAAAGGCGGTTCGATGCACATTTTCGATAAGTCGGTCAATTTTATGGGCGGTCACGGGATTGTGGGCGGCCAGATTCCGATGGGAGCGGGCATCGCTTTTGCTGAAAAATACAACAAGACCACGAATCTTTGTATCTGTTTCATGGGCGACGGGGCCGTGCGCCAGGGCTCGTTCCACGAAACGCTGAACATGGCCATGACGTGGAAACTGCCGGTTATTTTTGTGGTGGAAAACAACGGCTACGCAATGGGAACGTCCGTGGCCCGTACGTCCAACGTAACGGATCTCTACACGCTGGGTGAAGCCTACGACATGCCGTCGGAACCGGTCGATGCCATGAGCGTAGAAGCCGTGCACGAAGCCGTTAGCCGGGCCGCCGACCGCGCCCGCAAAGGCGAAGGCCCAACCTTCCTGGAGTTCCGGACGTATCGTTACCGGGGGCACTCGATGTCCGATCCGCAGAAATACCGGACGAAAGACGAACTGGAGCAATACAAACAACGTGACCCGATCGAAAATGTCCGGGCAACGATTCTGAATGAGAAATTAGCGACCGAAGATGATCTGGCCGCGATCGACCAGAAAATCAAAGGCCTTGTGGACGAGTCGGTCAAGTTTGCCGAAGAGTCGCCGTATCCGGCACCCGAGGAAGCGTTCAAGGATGTCTACATGCAAAAAGACTATCCTTTTATCCTGGAATAAGGACTAAAGGAGAAACCGAGGAAGGAAAGAGCGGAAAAAGAAAGTAGTCACACATCAGATTCCTTTTTCCGCTCTTTCCTTCCTCTTTATTTTGTCTTTCTTCTTTCTATTATCCAGAGATTTACTAAATTTGCAGTCCGAAATTTTGGATAATTATAAATGAGTAAGACACAAACAAACTCCAAACTGGAGTTTCTGGAAGATCCCACTGCATTGGCGGGTTCGTTAGGGAAGGCGGAGTTGTTTTTTGAGAAAAACCAGAAGGTGGTTCTTGGTCTGCTGGGCGCTATTGTTCTGGTCGTTGCCGGTTTTATCGGCTACCGGTATTGGGTGAGCAGCCAGGATCAGGAAGCGCAAACGGCGATGTTTCCATCGGTATACGAGTGGGAATCCGATTCCCTGAAAAAAGCATTGAACGGCAATGGTGCCAACGAAGGTCTGGTTGCCATTGCGGATGAATATAGCGCGGCACCGGCGGGTAACCTGGCTAATTTTTACGCCGGCGTGGCATTGCTGAAACAAAGCAAGTTTGATGATGCCATTGAAAAACTAAAGAACTTCAGTTCTTCCGATTTGCTGGTGCAAGGACGTGCGTATGCCCTTATTGGTGATGCGTACATGGAAAAGAAAGCCTACAGTGACGCCATCGACTATTACAAAAAAGCGGCTGATTACAAGCCCAATCAATATTTCACCCCTGCTTACCTGATCAAGCTGGCTCTGGCGTATGAGCAAAACAAGCAAAACCAGGAGGCAATCGACACGTACAGCTCGATTATCGATAAATACCCAACCTCTTCGGAAGCGGCTACCGCCAAGAAGTATAAATCGGTATTGGAAAGCACGGTCGGTGAGTCGTAAGCAGCGTTAGTTAATCATTGCGAAAGGACAAAGCCGACCGGGGTTTTGTCCTTTTTTTATACTATGATCACCGTAATCATAGTCCCATTCTCATCATAGCCTATCCTTTTAATCACTGTAATCAGCGTTCCTAATGGCATCCGAATTAAAAAACTTAAGCGTTTTTTCGACCGATCATCTTCCCGACATCAGCCGCCATCGGTTCGCCATTGTTGTGGCCGAGTGGAATGCCGAAGTGACGGAAGCGTTATTTGAAGGCGCTTACCAGACGTTGTTGAACTACGGAGCCGTTGCCGACAACATCGTCCGCGGTAACGTTCCGGGGAGTTTCGAATTGAGCCTGGGCGCGCAATGGTTTGCCCAACGAACCGAAATTGACGCGGTTATTGCACTGGGCTGCGTGATTCAGGGCGAAACCAAACACAACGATTACATCAACCACGCCGTGGCACAAGGTCTGACGAATGTCGGTCTGCAAACCGGAAAACCGATCATTTTCGGTGTTCTGACACCCAACAACCAGCAGCAGGCCCTCGATCGGGCGGGCGGTATTCACGGCAACAAAGGCGACGAAGCCGCCATGACCGCCATCAAAATGTTAGGATTACAGCAACAAGTGTATAGTTTATAATCATCTAATTTTGAATGATAAAATGAGTGAATGAGTAACTAGCTCCGCCAAATATCTGCTCTCTGCGAAGCTATTCACTCATTCGCTCATTCACTCATTTACTCATTACATATGCAAGTCTGGAAATTTGGCGGAACCTCCGTTGGCAAGCCCGAACGGATGCACTCGATTCGCAACCTGATTACCTCCGATGATCAGCAAAAGATCATCGTCCTGTCGGCTTTGTCCGGTACCACCAACGCGCTGTTGTCCATTGGCGAATCCCTGAAGTCGGATCAGCCCAACGAAGCGGTTGAGAAAATCGAGCACCTGAAGGCGCACTACGATTCGTTCGTTCGCGAGTTGTACAAGACCAACGAAGGGCTAACCAAGGGACAGAAAATCATCGAAAACGAATTCTCATTCATTCGGTCGCTGACGCGCATCAAGCCGTTTACGTTGAAGCAGGAAAAAGAACTGGTAGCCGAAGGCGAGTTGCTGAGCACCCAGATGTTTCAGGCGTACCTGGAAGAACTGGAGCACGATTCGATTCTGCTGCCAGCACTGGAATTTATGCGGATCGACGCCGACGGCGAACCCGAACTGGATTATACGGAACGAAAACTCCGGGAATTGCTGCGGGCGCATGGTGATAAGAAAATCATTGTCACTCAAGGCTTTATCTGCCGGAATCCGCGGGGTGAGGTCGACAACCTGAAACGGGGGGGCTCCGACTATACGGCTTCGCTGATTGGCGGAGCCATCCGGGCCGAAGAAATCCAGATCTGGACCGACATCGACGGCATGCACAACAACGACCCGCGGATTGTCAAGAAAACCTTCCCGATCCGGGCGTTGACGTTTGAAGAAGCCGCCGAGCTGGCGTATTTTGGGGCGAAAATCCTGCACCCGTCCACCATTACACCCGCCAAAATGTTTGGTGTTCCGGTTCGGTTGAAAAACACGATGGACCCCGATGCGGAAGGGACGCTGATTGCCAGCAAAACGTCCGATCAGGTCTTTAAGGCCATTGCGGCCAAAGACAGCATTACGGCCTTGTACATTCATTCGCTGCGGATGCTGAATGCCTACGGTTTTCTGCGCCGGATTTTTGAGGTGTTTGAAAAATACAAAACGCCGGTCGATCTGATTGCGACCTCGGAAGTATCAGTTTCGGTGACGATCGACAAAACCGATAATCTCACGGAGTTGATGGCCGAACTGCGGACCTTCTGCGAACTGGAAGAACCGGACTACGACCAGGCCATTATCTGCATTGTCGGTAATTTCAGTGCCGACCAGGCCGGTATTGCCTTGCAGGTTCTGAAGGCGATGGAAGGCATTCCGATCCGGATGATTTCGTACGGGGGTACGGAACACAACATCTCGCTGCTCGTTCACGGTCGTTACAAAGCCGAAGCGCTGAATGCGTTGAACGAAGGGCTGTTTGAGCTGAAAGAAGCCTGAAAAGCGCAAAAGACCGGGTAGGTTTTTAAAACCTACCCAGTCTGGCTAATTTTGTACCCAAACCGCTGTGGCCATGAACCGTCTTACTAATAAAGTATTTCTGCAAAAGGTCAAAGAAACCGTGCACGCGGTTGATCCACAGGCGGATGTCTATCTGTTTGGGTCACGGGCGCGGGGGGATCACCGCAAGGATTCGGATTGGGATATTCTGGTACTTACTCAGAAAAAATTAGACCTTAATTTGAAGTACACACTTCTTGATACATTGACTGAATTGGAACTTAAAACAGCCAAAGTAGTCAATCCGGTTATTCGCTACAAACCGGATTGGCCAAATTATGAAGTAACTCCGTTCTATCAAAATATCAAAGAAGAAGGTGTACAGTTATGACGGAAGAAGAAAAAAAAGCCATTATTACCTATCGAATCAATAGAGCTATGAAACGCTAAACGATGCAAAAGTGCTCATTGCAGTTGAAGGATGGAATAGTGCTGCTAATCGGCTTTATTATGCTTCTTTTTACATGGTCGTTGCTTTGATGGCTCAGGAAGGAATTAAAATTTCTTCTCACAGCGGAGCTAAACAAATGCTTGGACAGCATTACGTCAATACCGGGCGCTTAGATTCGTGGGTAAGTAAGGTCTACGGCCGTTTATTCAATGCCAGGCAGGATGGAGATTACGGCGATTTTGAGCAATTTGAAGCTCAGGAAATTTTACCTCTTTTGGAACAAACTGAACAATTCATAGCTGCTGTTCGGCAGTTATTACCCGAATAACATGCTCCAACTTTCATTCATCCGCGAAAATAAAGAAGCCACGCTGGCGGGGCTGAAAAAGAAACGGTTTGCCAATGCCGAAACCGCCGTCGAACAGGTGCTGGCGCTCGATCAGCAACGGCGCGAGGCCCAAAAAGAACTGGAAGATGTGCTGGCCCGCTCCAACGCCAAAGCCAAAGAAATCGGGGCCTTGATGAAAGCTGGTCAGAAAGCTGAAGCGGATGCCGCCAAAGCCGAAACCGCCGAACTGAAAACGCGCTCGAAAGAACTGGAAGACAGCCTGAAAACCGCCGAGCAGCAATTGCAGGAGGTGTTGGTGACGCTTCCAAATTTGCCCCACAGCAGCGTTCCAGAAGGCCGTACGCCCGAGGAAAACGAAGTGGTGCTGCAAAACGGCGAAATCCCGGTTTTGCCCGAAAGCGCCTTGCCGCATTGGGAATTGATCAAAAAGTACGAGATTATCGACTTTGAACTGGGCAATAAAATCACCGGGGCTGGTTTTCCGGTATACCGGGGAAAAGGGGCGCGGATTCAGCGGGCGATGATTAATTTCTTCCTGGACGAAGCCCTGAAAGCCGGTTATTTCGAGATTCAGCCGCCGATCCTGATCAACGAGGATTCGGGTTTCGGAACGGGTCAGCTGCCCGACAAGGAAGGCCAGATGTATTTCGCCACGGAAGATAAACTGTACCTGATTCCAACGGCAGAAGTACCCATCACGAACCTGTACCGCGACGTTATTTTGTCAGACAATCAGTTGCCCGTCCGAAACGTCGGTCACACGCCGTGTTTCCGGCGCGAAGCGGGTTCCTGGGGTGCCCACGTCCGCGGACTGAACCGGCTGCATCAATTCGATAAGGTGGAGATTGTCCAGATCCGCAAGCCGGAAGAATCGTATCAGGCGCTGGAAGATATGAGCCGGTATGTACAATCGCTATTGCAGAAGCTGGAACTGCCATATCGCGTCCTGCGGCTTTGTGGGGGCGATATGGGTTTTGCTTCCGCCCTAACCTACGACATGGAAGTGTGGTCGGCGGCCCAGCAACGCTGGCTGGAAGTCAGTTCGGTGTCCAACTTTGAAACCTTTCAGGCGAACCGGCTGAAACTCCGGTATCGGGTCGAGGGGAAAACGCAACTGCTGCACACGCTGAACGGTTCGGCGCTGGCGTTGCCCCGGATTCTGGCGGCTATTCTGGAGAATAACCAGACGCCGGAAGGGGTCCGGATTCCGAAGGTGCTGGTGCCATATTGCGGTTTTGAGCTGATTAACTAAAAGGAATGCCGCTTCACTAACCGGAAGCGGCATTCCTTTTAAAACCGGTTTTATTGCAAAGCAAAATTGATGGGCAGGTTGTATTTAACCCGTACTTTCTTGCCCCGGACAGCGCCCGGTTTCCATTTTCCGTTAGAAGCCTTGACAACTCGCAGTGCTTCCTGGTCCACGGTTGGATGAACACTCCGTATAATTTCGTAATCGCAGAGTGAACCGTCCTGACAGACGACAAAAGTGACGAAAACTTTCCCCTGGATTTTAGCTCTGGAAGCCTCTACAGGATAGCGGATGGTACTTGACAGAAAACTCCCTAAGCCCTTCATCCCTCCTTTGAATTCGGGATTTTGCCAGGGTTCGGTATAGGCTACCGAATCCTGATCGTAATAGGCAACTCCGGAGCTGCATTTGCCGCCCTGGTATACTTCACGATAAGCTAGTTTTCCATCGTTAAACCGCCCCAGCCAGATACCCTCTTTTCGTCTCTCTTTCACAAGTCCGGTCTCCGTTACCCATTTGCTGTCCTGTTTGGAGATAAACCGGGCCATTCCATTTCCGTTTTGCACCAGTTGCTTTCCGGTCGAATCCCACTGACTGAGCAACTCACTTTCGTCGGTAGTCAGGGGTACTGCTTTTTTCATCAAAACCTGCTGTAATTGCCCATTTCGAAACCACGACCATTCCTGAATTTTTCCGTCTGGTAAGGGTTCTTCGATTCGCTTAACCACCCCATTCGCATAATAATAGATCGATTGCCCGATCCGTTTCCCATCGTCGTAGAGCTCTTTTGCCATCACCATGCCATTAGGATACAAGGAGTAAATCGTTCCGTTCAGAAATTTAAACAGGGGATCTTTGATCGCCAAACGTATTGCCTGGATTGAATCCGGCAACGATGGATCATCTTCATTGGATTGGGTATACGGTATTTTTTCAAAACTATTTTCCAGGCTTTTTTTCCAGTTAGTCCCTTTCCGTTCTGAAATAACCGGGTTTCCGTTAGGTAAACCGTTCGTATCGACCGGTGTCACGAGCCGAAAAGCCGCCTGGGTTTCATCGGCAATCCAATTGCCCTCTTTGGAATAATACGTCGTAATGGCTCCGGGTTCGCTTTTGTTAACTGATGGCGTAAACCGAACCGGATAGGTAAATGACTGCCGTACGGGTTTTCCATCTTTCAGGGCCGGTTTCCAGGCATTGAATAAGCTCAAAACCCGAATGGCTTCCCGATCGCAATCCGGGCGGAGACTGCGGAGCGTCTTGATCTCCGAAACCGTACCGTTGGGTTCAATGACACCCGACAGAATCACAATGCCTTTGGTGCGGCTCACTTCGGCCGCGTACGGCATCCGCCGGTTGACATCGATAAACTTCTCCAGCAGTGGGATCCCGCCAATCGGGCGGGCGGCTGAATCGACTTCAAAGTCTTTGTAGAGCGTCTGGGCCTGTGCTGGCAGCACAGGCAGCAGCAAAAGCAGGGCGTAAAAGCAACGTTTCATGGGTGGATAAATTTCAGCACCCAATTTATAAAAAATGTCAATACGTTTATTTGTTCAAACTTAGATTTTTGCCTTTGTCATCAGCCCAACTTTTGGGCGATTGACGTTTCCTACCGTGGCAACACGCTCAATTCCAGATGCGATGGAAAGGCCGCCGACCGGAAAATCGTGTGCGTCGCTTGCTGGAAATCCGCGTCGCTTGCTTCGAAGATGTTCGGTACGTAGCGTTGCGGATTCCGGTCGATCAGCGGAAACCACGTGCTCTGTACCTGCACCATGATGCGGTGTCCTTTCCGGAAAACATGGTCGAGCGAATGCAAATCGACGGTGAACGTTTCGGTTTTGTTGGGCTGGAGAGCCTGCGGTTTTTCAAAACTCCGGTGAAACCGGCCCCGCAGCACGTCGTTGGCGACCATGAACTGATAGCCGGCCATTTTGGGTTCCTTCGGGTAATTTTCCGGATAAACATCGATCAGCTTTACCACCCAGTCGGCATCGCTGCCCGTCGTGGCGGCAAACAACCGGGCCAGGAGCGTACCGGTTACGGCGACGTCTTCAGTCAGGGGTTCGGTTTGCCAGGCCAGCACATCGGGGCGGTTGTGCACAAACCGCTGGTCTTCGGTTAGCCAGGCATACCAGCGTGAGCCGGGTCCGTAGGTTTCCTCAATCGGGCGGGGCCGGTAGGGAACCGGATGAGCCGGATCGGATACATACCGATCGGCCCCGGCAGCATCGGTCGGTTTCTCGAACGAAAGCTGCCCATTGGCTCTAAAATACAGATTCCGTTTGACGGCTTCGGCAGGCGGCCACTGCGTATAGGTTTTCCACTGATTCGAGCCGGTTTGAAAAGACGTTACTTCGGCAAATTTCCCGTCACCCTTGCCCTTCAGGTGGTACGAAAACCAGGGAGCCAGCATGTACTGGCGAAACGTGCTGGAGGTGGTGGTATCAAAACGGATGTTGCCCAGCTTCCGCCCGTCACCCCCGGCCCAGCCACCGTGATTCCAGGGGCCGACAATCAAATGGTTTTGCTGCTTGTCGTCGCCTTTCTCCCAGAGTTGATACGCTTTAATCGGGCCGTAAAAATCCTCCTGATCCCACCAGCCCGCGACGTTCTGGATGGCAACTTTGGGCTTCCCCAGGCGGGTGATCAGCGACTGTTTTTGCCAGAACTGATCATAATTCGGGTGTTTGGCAAAGTCGTTCCAACTCGGTAGTTTACCCAGAAAATGCTTTTTGTTGACGTTGGCCAGCGATCCCAGTTTCAGGTACCAGTCGTAGGTGTCATACGTGTTGAAGGGAAAGAGCGTATCGGTTTTTGCGGCTTCTTCCATAAACGCATACTCGAAACCGTAGCTCAGCCGGAAGGCGCCCTGGTGGTGAAAATCGTCGCCAATCCACATGTCGGCGGGGGAGGCATGTTCGGAAATGGCCTTCAGCGCCGGATGCGGGTCAATGGCTCCCATGACGCTCGTCCAGCCATCGTAGGAAGTGCCGTACATACCCACTTTTCCGTTGTTATTCGGACTATTTTTCAACAACCACTCAATCGTGTCGTAAGTATCCGTGCTTTCGTCGATGGCTTTCGGATTGGCCGGATCGCGCGAAAACCGCTGCATTTCAAACGTTCCTTCAGACTTGTAACGGCCCCGAATGTCCTGCGCCACGAAAATATACCCCTCGTCGGCCATGTGATTGGTATACGACGACTGATCCGGAAACGGGGCTTTGCTGACGCCATAAGGCGTTCGCCGGAACAGAAAAGGCAGCGGTTCACGGGCGGTTTTGGGCGTAAAGATGACGGTATTGAGCCGAATGCCGTCGCGCATGGTGATCAATACTTCCTGGCGGTCGTAGCGTGTTTCGGAACGGGTCTGGGCGTACGTAAACGTTACGATTAGGGTTAGTATCCAAACCAAAACCGGCTTTAACAGAATCGGGCGCATAGAAGCAGGCGTTTTTTTGAGAAATAGGCGAGTTGTAAGCACGGGGGTTATTCTTTGCATCGGTTATTTACCGGCGGTTGGCGGTTTTTCGGTACCAAAATCATCCGGCAACCGACTGAGCCAGAGATTGCGAACGCGCCCGTTCGACATCCGGATTCCAATGACTTGTTCCGCCGGGTTGCGAACCACATCGATGGTTTGAACATACCACCACGGAACTTGTAAACGATCTTTGGACACGACGCTGATGGGCACTTCGCCGTGGTGGACATGCACCAGTTTGAGGGTATCGTCTTTCTGATTGATGGCGTAAATGGTCTCCAGCTCCGGGCTGTAGTACTTGCCGACGAGTTGCTTTCTCAGTTCGGCGGAGGCTTCATACGGTTTGACCCGATTGGCCGGATGACTCCCGTTCTGGAAAAGCGTCATGCGGTTCACTTTTCCCGTTTTCGGGCGATGAAACGTTACTTTGGCATCGACTATTTTCAAAAAGAAAGTGGTGTCCGACGACGGAAACAGTTCGGCCTGAGGCTGACCGGTGGCCTGGGTGAAATACCGGTTTCCGTCGCGCTTGAACGACAGGATAAAGCCCGGCATCTCGGTCATTTCATAGTCACCGGCGTAGGCGTCGAAGAGCGCGGGGTCAATTTGGTATCCGCTGGCCGGAGTCGTGGGCGCTTTCGCCATCTTTTCCTCTTTCAGATACGGAGCCAGGTAAATGTTGGCCAGATCGAAGGCTTTTTTAGCCGGATCAAACTCCGCCTGATTGCTCAAGACAATAAAACCGTAGTCTTCTTTCGGAAAATAGCACAGAAAAGAGCGGTAACCGGCGTCACTGCCTCCGTGATTGTAGTGAGACAATCCTTTGTACTGGCCGTGTACGAGGGCAAAAGCATAGGGCAGCGTATCGCCTTTGGTGAGCCGTCCCCGTTCGAGCATCTGCGTCATTGTAGCCTGGTTCCCGACCGTGGGCGCGCGGAAATTTCCAATCCAGCGGGCCAGATCATTCACCGTCGTGAACAAACTGGTCGCACCGGCATTGGCGTAACTCAGCACACTTTTCTTGTACGAATTCGGTCCATCTCCTTTGGAAAAGGAGTATGCCCGGCCTTTGACAATGCGTTCGTGATCGTCATAGAACAACGTGTTTTTCATGCCCAGCGGTTTAAAGACGCGCGTGTGCATCCACTCCCGAAACGGCTGTCTGGTGACGCGGGCGATGATTTCGCCCAGCAGCGTATAGCCGGTATTGCAATAGGCGTAGGCCGAACCCGGCTCGAAATTCAGTTCCCGCTGCCGTCTAACGAGGTTGAAAACCTGTTCTTTGGTAATGACGTCGTCCAGTTGCCAACCCGCCATCGCCAGCAGATTCCACTGGTCACGCAACCCGCTGGTGTGGTGAATGAGGTGCCGGATGGTGATCGTTTTACCAAAATCGGGCACTTCCGGCAGGTATTTATGAATAGCATCGTCGAGCGACAACTTGCCTTCCTGCGCCAGCAGCACAATGCCGAAGGCCGTAAACTGCTTCGACAGGGAGGCCACGTGGAAGATGGTTTCCGGGCCAATGGGCGCACCGGTTTCCACGTCAGCTTCGCCGAACCCTTTGGCGTACACGAGTTTACCCTGATGCACCACCCCGACAGCCGCTCCGGGGCTTCCGGCTTTTTTCCATTCCAGGAAAAGCGAATCGGCCCGGGCCGCTAATCTGGGCGATTGAGCCAGGGTTAATGAACCCGGTAGAAACGGTAGGATAAAAGCGAAAAAGAGGAGGTGGAGAAAGGGCTTCATTGGCTTTTTATTTTTGGCAAATTAAGCATTTGGCTTTGCAAAAGCAGCTTACGCAACCGGTTTTAAGTGCCGGTTTGTCAAGTGCTTTTTAGTCGCTGTTAAAGTTTGTTAATGCGTTCGTTTAGGCTGCGCAATTGCGCTATTTTGCCAAAAAACGCTTCGTATGCGCCTTCCCAAATTGCAGGCCGTTTTTCTCTTCTACCGAACGTTCCGGGTATTCAGCAACGCCGTAACGCTGGGGTTGATCGCGGCTTTCTGGCTACGACTTGCGGACTATTTTCACCTCTTCATCGTCTACTTTTTGTGGGTTAAAACCTTCTCCAACGTTGTGATCTGGTACCTGATCCGCAAAAATTATAAGGCGCAGTTCTGGTTTTACCACAACCTGGGTTGGTCGCAAACCGCCCTGTTTGGCGGGGCTTTTGTACTCGATCTGCTGGTTACGTCGCTGTTACTATTCGGTTCGTATCAACTCCGGCTGCTGGTATGAACCGTCCGACAACCACGCTGGAAGCCGACAGCATCTGGCTGCAATTTGGCGGACGAAAAATCCTGCAGAGCGTTTACGTGAAGCTGGAAACCGGGCAAATTACCGGTTTGCTGGGTCGGAACGGGAGCGGGAAATCCTGCCTGCTAAAAAGCATCATGGGTTTGATGCCCACCGAAACGCAATCGGTCCGGGTCGATGGGCACTACGTCGAAAAACCGTATCAGCAACCCGGTTTGATCCGGTATTTGCCCCAGCATCCGTTTGTGCCGCCGTCGATGACCATTCGGGCGGCTTTTGACTGGTACGGTGTGAAAATGGATGAAATAGCGACGGAGTATCCGAAAATCGACGACCTGAAAAACCAGCGAATCGGGCAATTGTCGGGTGGTGAAAAGCGGCTGGCTGAAATTTTATTGATCCTGAAATCCGACACGGCTTTTGTCTTGCTGGATGAACCGTTTTCGCATCTGATGCCGGTTCAGATTGAGCAGTTGCAACAAACCATCCGGCAGGAATCCCGGCGAAAAGGCATTCTTTTGTCCGACCATCTGTATCGTTCCGTGCTCGACCTCAGCGATTCCGTCTATTTTCTCAATACCGGCGGGCGAACGATTCGGCTGAATGCTCCGGAGCAGGAGTTGAAAGACAGGGGCTATTTGAGTTCAGAATAGTCTCTTGAATTGGCACCACCTACCCCGGATGGGGTAAACCGCAAAGCGTTTGGTAAGGCGTATAAACTTTATGGTAAAAATTTGAAGAAAAGTGTGCTTCTGACGATTTCCTGCGTCTAAAATAAAAAACCTACCGAAACTGCCGTATGAAAAAGAATTATGTAGCCGCTTTGCTAACCGGTCTGACCCTGTTAACGAGCACCACCTTCTTCGTTACCTGCAAAAATGATCCTGATCCGGAAGCTGCGACCGAAGCGGAAGTGACAGAGGTTCCGGAGGTCTACAAAAAAATCTACGGAGCAAGCAGCATTACCCGTTCCGGCGAGTATGTCATCATCAAAACGACCGGCGTTCCCGACCATAAAAGCCCTTATTTCCAGACTACGCAATGGGCAACTGCGCAATACGAAGCGTACAACGGCACCAATACCGCCTGGAAGCAAAACCCGAACAAAATTGCGTCCTTCAGTTATACCTTCCGGCTGCCGGTTTCGCCGAAAGCAGCTACCACCAAATCGGCGACGGCGGGCGGCCCCATCGGCGTTTCGTTGAACGGCGTGCCCTTCTTCAATCAATATGCCGCCATGCAGGCGCCACTGACGGACGAAATCAATGGTTTTGATCAATACAACGGCCATCCCGCCCAGGCTGGCGATTATCACTACCACGCCGAACCGACCTATCTGACCACCACCAAAGGCAAAGAAGCCATTTTAGGGTTCCTGCTCGACGGTTTTCCGGTTTATGGCCCTATGGAAAACGGCAAAGTGATTACGAACAGCGATCTGGATAAATACCATGGCCACACCAGCGTGACAACGGATTATCCGAAAGGGATTTACCATTACCACATCACGGCCGCCAGTCCCTACATCAACGGCAATGACTATTATGGAACGCCGGGGACGTATACAAAATAGCCCATGGGTCGGGCTGCTTTTGATGGCGCTGTGTTCCTGCACGCCGGACCGGCCCGTTCTTAATTTGGATTCCGAAGCAATAGTCCTCAAAAACGGGATCTATTACCGCGATAAAATTCCGTTTACCGGCCGTTTGTACAAACTGAACACCCGGTTGGATACGGTTTTTTTAGGCGATTACCGGAACGGGCAGGAACACGGAATTCAGAAAAAGTGGTATGCCAAAGGGCGGTTACAGGAGGTGCGGCTTTTCAATCAGGGAGAAAAAGAAGGTCGGCATATCGGCTATTGGGACAATGGAAACAAGCGGTTTGACTACCTGTTTGAGCAGGATTTATTTAGCGGTATTCAGAAAGAATGGCATGCCAACGGGCAACTTTTCAAACAAATCCACTTTCTGGCGGGCTACGAACAGGGCCTACAGCGGGTTTGGGATACCGACGGTACCCTTATTGCGAATTATGAAGCCCGGAATGGTCGGAATTATGGCAACATCGGCCGAAAAAACTGTAAATCCAGTTGGCAAAATGATTCGGCTCGGGTTGTTGCTGAGTAGCCTGCTGCTCCTGGCCGGATGTTCGAAGCCGGATGGGGTTCCATATTATCATACGCCGGATTTTACACCCATCTGGACGGCTGATCAAAACCGGATTGACACCCTGCATACGGTTTTTCCCTTTCGGTTGGTCGACCAGTTTGGCGATACCATCACCGAACGAACTGTGGGCAATACGGTGTACCTCGCCAATTTTTTCTTTACGGCCTGCCCTTCCATTTGCCCGAAAATGATGGAAACCGTGCGCGTCGTCTATGATCGGTACCGGGGTAATCCGGCGGTGCAATTTCTCTCCCACAGCGTTACGCCCGAGCGCGATAGCGTCCGGGTTTTGCAGAATTACGCCCATCGGAAAGGAATCAGCGGACACCAGTGGCATTTGGTAACCGGAAAACGAAAGTCGATCAATACCGTAGCGCGGCTGAGTTATTTTGTGGAAAAAGAACAGGGTTTCCTCGCAGACTCCGCGCAGTTTTTACACACCGAGAACTTGATTCTGGTCGATCATCAGGGGCACATTCGCGGGTTATACAACGGCACGCTGGCGGTGGAAGCCGACCGTATTATTCACGACATCGATTTGTTACTGAAAGAACGGAATCGCTAAAACTTAAGACCCAGATCCAGCGAAATGACGTGGTTTTTCGACACCAGATCCCGCGCGCGGGCCACGTCCGTCAAACCGCGTTGGTAGCTGATGCCCATAATCAGCGCCTGACTCTGGTTCAGCCGGTATTGAATGCCCGTGCCCAGCAACAGACTCAAACTCCCCCGGCTGTATTGACGGCTGTAATTTCCGTTGTCTTCCGCAAACTGAAACAGACCGTTCCGGCTGGGATCAAGCGCTTTTTCGGCCAGTTTGATGTTGATCAACCCGCCCGTCTGGATGTAAAAGCGGGCGTTTGGAAACAGGTTGTTGGCATACATCTTGATCGAAACCGGCAGTTGCAAATACTGCAGATTGTAGGAAGAATGCTGCAGCTTGGCACCCGGGTCCCACACGGGCTGCCCAAACTGGCCTGGAATGGTGTAACCCGACCGTTGAATGGTGTACCAAAGGCCGGAACTGAGCGAATACCGGTCTTTGAAAAAGAAATAATCGATGCTCGGCCCGATGCTCATGCGCAAAGCGCCCCCGTTTTTACGAAAACCAGCGTACGAACCAAAGCCCTCAGCGGTATTGAGCGTCACCGATGGGGCCACGCGGAAGCTCATCTCGATCAGTTTTTGTGGGGGCGCGTAGTCGATTTCGTCCTCCTGAATCCGGCGGAATACCTTTTCAGTTTCCCGGTTGGGGCGTTCCCGGTCGTCCGTCCGGCGTTTGTTTTTTTTGGGGGCAGGCTGGCCCCAGCCATCGTCATCCGATGTTCGTTCGGCTTTGCGGGGTTCCTGAACCGTTACGCGGCCCTGACCATAGGTGTTCCAAACGAATCCTAAAAGCAAGGTTGCTACTGCAATCATCTGGCTGGAACGCCGGTATGAACCCAACTTTTTCATAAATTTGTATGTTTCCAAGAGAACGCCCATTAGGAAGGATGAAGATTTCACCCGTAGTTTTTTGTTTAGTAAGTATACTCATTTTCAATTCGTGTTCCAAAACGGAGGAACTGGTAACGATCGAACGGCCGGAACAGGAACTTTTTGCCTCCCGAAAGCCGGAAGACGTCCGTCAGTGGCTCGACAAATACAAAGCTATCGCGCAGGCTTATTTCGGCACAACCCGCTTCGGTCAGGACTCGGCTTTGGTGAACGAATTGCTCAAACGAGTTAACGATAAGGAGCTTGACGTATTGTACAAGCAGGTGAATGCGGAGTTCGGAACGTTCGGCGATATTCAGAATCTGCTGTCGGAAGCCTTCAACCGGATTCACGAAAACTTCCCGGATTTCAAGCCGCCGAAAGTCGCCACGATGGTATCGGGTTTTATGGGTCCGGATCTGATTATCAGCGACACGCTGGTGGTGATTGGATTGGATTATTTCGCGGGACCGAAAGCCAAATACCGCCCCAAAGGACTCCCAGCCTATATTTTGCGCCGGTATCAGAAAGAATTCATCGCTCCGGCCATCGTTTTCGCCCTCTCCGACCGGTTTAACAAGACCAATCAACAGGACCAGACGTTGCTGGCCGACATGGTGTATTACGGAAAAGGCTACGTGTTCACCAAAGCCATGCTGCCCCAAACGCCCGACAGTCTGATTATCGGCTACACCGATCAGCAACTCACGCAGACGAATAACGTTCAGGAAGATATCTGGGCCTATTTCATCGACGCCAAACTGCTGTATGAGGTGAGTCCGCCGGTCAAAAACCGGTATCTGACCGAGCGGCCTTTTACGGCCGAAATCGGCACCCGAAGCCCCGGAGCCATTGGCCGCTGGCTGGGCTGGCGAATTGTCGGGAAGTATTACGACGGGAAAGAACCCGGTATTAAAGCGTTGATGGACAACGACAACGCCCGGCAGATTTTTGAACAATCGGGCTATAAAGGGTTTAAAGACGATAACGAGTAAAATAAAATGGTCGGTTAATCGACCTTACAGGAAAACGAATGGCAAAGCGAGGAAGGGGTTCTGACGAGAACGAAGAAGATAAAAAAGTGAAGGTTAACCGGGATGCGCTCAAAAAATCGCTGCGGTTATTCCGGTTTATCCGGCCTTACAAAGGCTATTTCATCATTGGATTGATTTTTTTACTGCTGTCATCGGCCACCACACTGGTGTTTCCGAAACTGCTGGGTGATATCTTGAAAGTGGTCGAAAACAAGCTGTCGACCGGATCGCTCAACCAGTTGACGCTGCTTTTATTCGGCTTGCTGGTGATTCAGTCGGCGTTTTCGTTCGCCCGCGTGTATCTGTTCGCGCAGGTCAGTGAACGGTCGATGGCCGATGTCCGGCGGGCGGTTTACAAAAAAATTATCACGCTGCCGATTTTCTTCTTTGAACAACGGCGCGTGGGCGAACTGACCAGCCGCATCTCGTCGGACGTCACCCAGTTGCAGGATGTTTTATCGACCACGCTGGCCGAGTTTCTCCGCCAGATCATCACGTTACTGGCCGGGGTGGCCCTGATCTCGTTTACCTCGCTGAAACTGACCGGATTCATGCTGGCGACGGTGCCGGTGGTAATCGTAGCGGCCATTTTCTTCGGGAAATTCATCCGCAAACTGTCGCGCAAAGCACAGGACGAACTGGCGCAGGCCAACGTCGTGGTGGAAGAAACCCTGCAGTCGGTCAGCGTCGTGAAGGCGTTCACGAACGAGCCGTACGAAGTCCGGCGGTATTCGACGGCACTCGACAAAGTGGTGCAGAACTCGCTTCGGGTGGCCAATTTCCGGGGCGGTTTTGTGTCGTTCATCGTTTTTGCGCTCTTTGGCGGTATTGTCGGCGTGGTTTGGTACGGCGCCCAGCTGATGCTGGCGGGTGAGTTGTCTTTTTCGCAACTGGTGACGTTTGTGATTTACACCATGTACATCGGCGGGGCGGTTGGCGGTTTGGGTGACTTGTATGCCCAGATTCAGCGGACGATTGGCGCATCGGAACGGATTCTGGACATTCTGGAAGAAAAATCGGAAGTAGAACTGCCGACGACCGAGCCGACTCAACTGGCGATTCCGTTGCAGGGCGATATTGAGTTCCGTAACATTCATTTTTCCTATCCGTCACGCCCCGATGTCGAGGTGCTGAAAGGCATTTCGCTGGCGGTTCCGGCGGGTCACAAAATTGCGCTGGTGGGCCAGAGTGGTGCCGGTAAATCGACGATTGTGCAGTTGTTGCTGCGGTATTATGCCAATACCGGCGGTTCGATCACCATCGACGGGCGGCCGATCCAGGACATCGACATCCGGTATTTGCGCCAGAATATCGCCGTCGTTCCGCAGGAAGTGATTCTGTTTGGCGGCACGATTCTGGAAAATATCTCGTACGGAAAACCAGACGCGACCGAAGCCGAGGTTATCGCGGCTGCCCGCAAAGCCAACGCGCTGGACTTCATCGAATCGTTTCCCGAGAAGTTCCGGACCATTGTGGGTGAGCGGGGCGTTAAACTCTCGGGTGGTCAGCGGCAACGGATTGCCATCGCCCGCGCTATTCTGAAAGATCCGGCCATTCTGATTCTGGACGAAGCCACCAGTTCGCTCGATGCGGAGTCGGAACGGCTGGTACAGGAAGCACTGGATGTGCTGATGCAAAACCGCACGACCATCATCATCGCCCACCGGCTGGCCACAATTCGGAAAGTGGATACGATTTACGTGATCCGCGAAGGCCAGATCACCGAAACCGGCACGCACGAGGAACTGAGCACGCTGGAAGACGGTTTGTACGCGAATTTGGTTAAATTACAGTTTGAAACGACGGATAGCTAACGAGCCACACCGGCTTTTTAAGAGAATGAACGCTGCCATTAAACAGACTTTGGATGACTTTCACCTGCGACACACGAGTTGTCGGGAGGAAGTTCTGGATACCTTTTTTACCGCCAATTATGCCCTGGCGCACCACGACATTGAAGAAAGCCTGAAAGATGACTTCGACCGGGTGACCATTTACCGGACGCTCAAAACGTTTGTCGACAAGGGAATTCTGCATAAAGTGCTGGACGACGAAGGCGGATTGAAGTATGCCCTCTGCCGTGAAGCCTGCGCCCACGATCATCACCACGATCACGTGCATTTCAAGTGTGAACAGTGCGGGCTAACGACTTGTCTGGAAAATACCCTGATTCCGGCCGTCAGTTTGCCGTCGGGATACAGCCGCAAAGAAACCAATCTACTGATTCAGGGCGTGTGTTCGCTTTGTAATAAAAACATCGCGATCTAATGCCCCATTCGATTTTTGCGGAACGTGAAACCCGGTTTTTACAGGAAGAACTCAAAGCCCGCGCGGGCTACAACCGGCTGGCCATCATCCGGGTTATCTGGTTTATTGGTGCGGCTTTTCTGATTTATTTTCTCATCGAACGAGAGCAGGACGGCTTGGCCATCGGCCTTGGTTTGCTCGGCATTGCCGGTTTTCTGGTCCTGCTGAAACGCCACCAGGCCGTTCAGCGCCGACGGGACCGCGCCCGCTGGCTAGCGTTTATCAACCGCGACGAAACCGCCCGGCTGGAGCGTAAATTCTTGCGCCCCGAAACCGGTCTTGAGTTTGCGGATACCAATCATCCCTACGCGGGTGACCTCGATATTTTTGGCAATCATTCCCTGTTCCGGCTGCTGAACCGCACGTATACCTACGAGGGGAGTCGCAAACTGGCGGCTTATCTGCTCTCGCCCGTTCCCACCGACGAGGTGGTGCTTCGTCAGGATGCCGTGGCCGAATTACGCCCGTTGCTCGACTGGCGGCAGGAACTGGCGGCTCTGGCCTACCTCAATCCGTCCGTCGGCGAATCCCCGCAGGAATTGAAAAACTGGGCTACCAGACCCACGGAACCGCTGCCGGTTTTTTTAACGGTTGCCCGCTGGCTGTTTCCGGCCGTTACGCTGACGCTGATCGTGCTCTGGATGACCGGTTATTTGCCGGGCTGGGCCGTCACCGCTTCGTTGCTGGTGCATGGGTTGCTGCTGGGTCAGGTTGCCGAGCGCGCCAAGAACGTCAGCGAGCAGACGTTTGCCATGGCACAGGCGCTGAAAACCTACCGGGATTTGTTGAAACACCTCGAAAATCCACGTTTTGAATCGGCTATTTTACACCGCCTTCAGGCCGTAACGAGTCTCGAAAACCGGTCGGCAGCGGACGCCATCGGGAAATTGAGCCGCTTGGTCGAGAACCTGAATTTCCGCCGAAATCCGTATTTCTTTCTTCTGGTCGGCATTTTTACCCTGTGGGATATTCATTATTTACAGGCCCTCCACCGCTGGCAGCGCACGTACGGTCCGCATCTAAACGACTGGCTCGACGCCCTGGCCGAAGCCGAAGCACTCAACAGTCTGGCCGGTTTGGCCTACGCCCATCCCGAATACGCGGTTCCGGAGTTCAGGGAAGAAACGCTGCAACTCGATGCCCGGCAAGCCCGGCACCCGATGTTGATGGCGAATCGCGGGGTCGCCAATTCGCTGAAAATTGACGGAAACGGCCAAACGATTCTGATTACCGGTTCCAACATGTCGGGGAAAAGTACGTTTCTGCGGACGATTGGGACGAATGTCGTGCTGGCGCTGGCGGGTTCGGTGGTGGCGGCCGAGAAGCTGATTTGTTCGCCGGTACAGGTATTCACGAGTATGCGGACGCAGGATTCGCTGGAAGAAAACACCTCGTCGTTTTACGCTGAACTAAAACGCCTGAAAACGCTCATCGACCGCACGCGGCAAACGTCCAACTGGCCGGTTCTGTATTTTCTGGACGAAATTCTGAAAGGTACCAACTCCGCCGACCGGCACCGGGGCGCGCGGGCGTTGATTCTCCAACTGCACGAAACCTCGGCCTCCGGTTTTGTGTCCACCCACGATGTAGAACTGGGCGATCTGGCGGCCACGCATCCGTTTGTTCATAACTACAGCTTCCGGTCAGACGTGGTCGATGGAAAACTGCACTTCGATTACCAGTTGCAGCAGGGCGTTTGCCGGAGCTTCAACGCCAGCCAGCTAATGGAATCCATTGGAATTGAAATGCACAAGTTTCAGGAAGATTAATTCGTCGGTTTGTCGGGAACGGGCGCGGAAGCATGGTATTCCTGATAAATCCGCTCCATGTAGTTGTCCAAGAGCTGCAAAACCCGCTCACGGTCGGGCGATTGGACGATGAAACCGACGTGGTGTTCTTTGTTCATGCGCCACCGGATTTCGTCGTCTGTAAAACCGTCGGTGTTGGGCCACTGCTGGCGGGCGAGCGAGATAATCAACCCGGCATAGTGATTCTGAACGTCCGGTAATTCATAGGGTTCATCGCGAGCCATCGCACTTTCGAGCCTGGCCCACTCGGCCCAAAGGTTGATTCCCGACGAGATTTCGACCAGTTCCGCAATGTTGGCACCACCCACGCGCGACGACGTCTCCAGAAAATAGTATTCCCCGTCGTGATCACCCCGGATGTATTCGGAATGGGAGGCACTGGACTGCATCCGAAACGCGGCCATCACAGCGTCATTCAACTGGTACAAACTTCGGGCTTCGTCGGAATCGAACGGCAGAATCGCCGTTCGGAAAACACCCCCGCCGTGGGCCACGTCCATCGGCGTTGCCAGATATTGGCTGGCGCGGGTGAACAGCGTTTTGCCATCGCGCGACAGCGAATCGACGTGAAACACGCGACCCGGTTTAAACTGCTCGATGAGAAACGTATGCCGCAGGTCGCCCAGCGAATGGATCATCTGCCAGGCTTCGTCCAGCGAATGCACTTTTTTAATACCGGTCGCCGACGCTTCCGAGCGCGGTTTTATGAGCCAGGGCGCTTCGGTGTTCTGCAGAAAGTCGGTGATGGTTTCGTCGTGAAATAAACTGCTGAACGCCGGAACGCGAATGCCGTCCGCGGATGCCCGCATCCGCATCGCCAGTTTGTCGCGAAAAAACCGGGCCGTCGTTTGACCCATACCGGGAATCCGGAACGTTTCGCGCACCAATGCCGCTTTTTCCACATCAAAATCATCCATTGCCACCACGCGGTCAATTTTCCGGGAACGCATCGTGTGCGCCAGCCCGTTGATCATCACATCCAGATTCTGCGATGAATTGTCCTGCGAGGGCAGAAAAAAGAACTCGTCGACCGCTTCTCGGGGCCACGGCGCATCGGCCAGTTTTTCATACGTCAGCAGATAGACGGTATTGCCCGCTTCCTTGCAGGCTTTCAGGAAAGCTTCTCCTTTGAAATACGTTGAGATACAGAGGAATGCTAGTGACTGGCTCATGAGTTTGTCTACGAAGTGCTAATGGCAACTCTTTTTACCAATGTAATAATAAGGTTTCAGATAGGAACGCTGATTGGGCGGATTTAGCGGATTTTCACGGGTAAAAAAATCAGTTCTGATCCGTTATATCCGTTCAATCTGCGTTCCCATCAAAAAATTAATCAACAGCCGGATTCCGAAACCCGTCGCGTTCTTCTGGGTTCCGAATTCCGTGTCCGTGAACGCCATTCCGGCAATGTCCAGGTGCGCCCAGGCGGGGTGCGATTCCGTGAAAACCTCCAGAAATTTGGCGGCACTGATGGCGCCCGCCAGCGGTTTTCCGCTGAAGTTTTTCAGATCGGCGACATCCGACTGAATATCTTCCTTATAGACATCCCAGAGCGGCAGCGGCCACAAGCGTTCGCCGGTTTGGTTGGCGGAGTTGAGGAGCTGGCGGGTCAGATCGTCGTTGTTGCTGAACAAACCGGCGGCATGATACCCCAGCGTGCCGATGACACTGCCGGTCAGCGTTGCCAGATCAATCAGAACGTCGGGTTGGAAATTCCGGACCATGTAGCCCAGTCCGTCGGCCAGAATGATGCGGCCTTCGGCGTCGGTATCGATCACTTCAATGGTTTTGCCAAGGTAGGAGCCGATGACGTCGCCGGGTTTGGTGGCCGCGCCATCCACCATGTTTTCCGTCGCCGGAACAATTCCGATGAGATGCACCGGCAACCGGAGTTTCGCGGCCACTTCCAATGTTCCCAACACGGCTGCTGCCCCGCCCATGTCGCTCTTCATCAGGTGCATACCGGTTGAGGGCTTGATGGAAATACCGCCCGTGTCGAACGTGACGCCTTTGCCCACCAGACCCACTTTTCGGGCGGCTGGCTGATCGACCGGTTTGTATTCGGCGATGATGAAAACCGGGGGGTGTTCGCTGCCTTTGTTAACGCTTAATAAAGCCAAAAGCCCCTGCCGTTCAATTTCTGCCTGGTCGAAAACCGTTACCGAATATCCGTGTTGCTGGCCGGAAGCGACGGCCCAGTCGGCCAGCGTCTGCGGGACTTTGTAGTTGGACGGCGAGTTCATTAAATCCAGCATCTGGCGGTGCGTGTCTGCGATGGCTTCGGCACGATGGAGAATTTCTTCGGCGGGTAGTTGCTGGTAATCAGCACTATAGATTTGCAGGACGCCTTCTTCGGAATAGAAGTCAGCGGTTTTCGGTTGATCGGTAGCGTGCAGTTTCAGGTTGTAACCACCCCAGCGGATTCCCAGCACCACGCTTTCGATAACGTCGGCATCAAAACCGGTCAGATCGACGCCAACGGTTCGGGAAAGCCGCTCTTTTTGCCGGAAAAACAGTTCCCGGAACGCCCGCAGCCAACCCATTGTGGTCGGTTCTGTCCCCAAGCCCAGCAGATAAACTTTTTGTCCATCGGCTTGATACAGGGAGAGCACTTCTTTGAAGTCGGCTTTAAAATCGTGCTGCAACGTTGCCGGTTCCAGGTTAAACCGGTTGGCCAGTGCACTCAGCGTGTGCGACAATTCATCGGTTTGCCGAACCGGAATAACGAGTGTTTGGGAGGCCAGCGGCTGGCTGGTCGTGAGTTGAATTTGCATAATGAGGCAAAGGTAACGAATCAGAAAAACAACCATTCTACGGCCTGCGGAAATTCCCGGCCCCAGCGGTTTTCGTTGTGTTGCCCTTTCGGATCAACGGCCAGTTGAAGCTGCATGGTTGGTTTGCCTTTTTGCCGCATCAGTGACTCCTGCAAACGCTCCAGGGCCGGCACCATGTACTTCGACTCCTGTTGTCCGCCGTAGAGGTACACGTTGGTCGGTTCCGGATAAGCAAACCGCAGGGCATCGGCGTACACTTTGGGCGTTGTCCACAGGGCGGGGGAGAAAACCATCAGCTTTCCAAAGGTCGACGGATGCAGCAAACCGGCATAGATGCTAATCAAACCACCCATCGAACTGCCGCCCATTCCGGTATGCGTTCGGTCGGGTAAGGTGCGATACCGGGCGTCGATGAGCGGTTTCAGGGTGTGCACAATAAAGTCGAGGTAGGTACGGCCCCGGCCTTCGGCCAGAGGGGTATTATAGGGCTGATACTCCGCAATGCGTTCATTGTCACCATGATCGACGGCAACAATGATGATTTCGTGGTGATTTCGGTGGGCCAGAACCGCCAGTTTCTGGTCGATGGTCCAGTTGCCAAACGGCGATCCTTCACCGAACAGATTTTGCCCGTCGTTCAAATACAAAACCGGATACCGGTGTTGAGAAGCGTCGTAATTATAAGGCAGCAAAACCCGAATCCGGCGCGTGGTATTGAGTTGCGGGATCTCAAATTCGTTGCTGATCACCTCGGCTTGCGGCAGAAAAGCCGGGTTGAAGGGCCGTCCGTGCCACCGCCAGTGGGGCACCACATCCCGGCGGGTGCCGGTCTGGCGTCGGGAAAACCGGTTCGGCACGCTTTCGCCAGCCGCGCTCAGCTCGACTGAATCCCAACTCCCCCGCGTGTACTTGTATTCCAGCGAAGCCTGAGATGTGAGCCCCGCCGGAAGCTCAATAAAATACCGGCCCGGCCCCGTCTGCCGTAGTTGAAACGATTCCACATCCGGAAGCCACTGGCAAAACGTGCCGGAGACGAATACCGGGCGGTCGTCAATGACCGGAGTTGATAGTTCTAAACGGGTTGTCATTCAGTGGGTTACTGGGCTGTTATTGAAATGCCGGGCTTGAACTCAGTCCGTTTTATCAGGCAGATTATTCTCCATAAAGTTACGGGGCATCAACACTGGTTTCTGATAAAGGTTTCGTTAAATAGCCAGGTATTAGGGAATTGCTAATTACAAAGTCGCCGAAGTGATGCGGAACGGGTTTACCAAAATGGCTTGCCACCAACCGCAGAAACAGCATTCAGGCTCTGCAAATCGACATCAGCACGCGTCTGAAAACGGCAAAAAACCGGGCGCGGTATCTGTTTCTGGACCATGTTATACGAAACCGTAGGCTTGCAGAATTTTAGTTGGAAACGGGGCGGTTCCGTGGAACTGGTTCCTGTTTTTTTACAGTTGGTTTTTTACATACCAGTTCGCCATCATCAAGATTTAGGAGTGGAGCGCCATCTCGTGTAGCTTCTTCAATTGGTAAATGCGTCTGTAGTTATTGATAATCCTTTGTCGGGATCGTCGAAAAGATTGAGACGGTTTTCTATCAGCGCCGTAGGCTGTTGTATTAATGGGCCTGGGCACACATTTGTCCAGTATAAAAAAGGGATGGATTTTAATTCAATAGCAGGCAGGCTACGGTTAGCCTGCCTGCTATTTTCTCATAAATTCCCCTTCTTCAGCTCACTCACCGCGTGATTGGCCGCCCGCGCTGTAAGGGCCATGAAGGTTAGCGAGGGGTTTTGGGTGGAGGTGGAAGTCATGCAGGCCCCGTCGGTAACGAAGACGTTTTTGCAGGTGTGAAACTGGTTCCATTGGTTGAGCAGCGAGGTTTTTGGGTCTTTTCCCATCCGGACGCCACCCATTTCGTGAATGTCGAGACCGGGCGCTTTGTCGGGTTTATCGTGGGTCTGGATGTTGGTGAAACCGGCCAGCGTCAGCATTTCGGTCATTTGCTCGTGAAAATCCCGGATCATTTTTTCATCATTATCGTCGTACCCCACCGATACCCGCAGTTGCGGAATGCCCCAGGCATCCGTAAGCGTCGGATGGAGGGCGAGGAAACTTTCCTCTTTGGGAATGGTCTCGCCCATCATGTGGGAACCAACGCGCCAGTTGCCGTATTTCCGATTGAAGAGGCTCGCCTTTAATTCTTCACCAATACCGACCGTATCATTGCTGGTAACCCGGCTGCCGCTGAAACCGGCGGCATACCCCCGCAGAAAATCGGTTTCCTGCTTCAAAACGTTGCGGAAGCGCGGAATGTAGCTGCCGTTGGGCCGGATTCCGTCGGTTGTTTTGTCCAGTAATCCTTCGTATTCGGCCGAAATGGTTGTCCGGAAATTGTGGAAAGCCAGGTATTTGCCCAGCAAACCATTGTCATTCCCCAATCCGTTCGGAAACCGGCTGGATTTGGAATTTAACAGAATCAGGTTCGAGTTCAGACAGGCTGCGTTGACGAAGATAATTTTAGCATAATACTCCGTCTCCTGCTTGGTGTTGGCATCGATCACGCGCACGCCCGTCGCCCTGCCAGACGCTGGCCCGGTCTTTTTCCCGTCGACTAGAATCGAATGCACCACGGAATCGGGCCGGAGCGTCATTTTACCGGTTTTAGCCGCCCAGGGCAGCGTCGACGAGTTGCTGCTGAAATACCCGCCGAAAGGACAACCCCGCTGGCAAAGATTCCGGTTCTGGCACTGGCCGCGTCCCTGTTTCAGGTGAATTTCCTTCGGCTGAGTCAGGTGCGCACAGCGGCCGATGATGATGGGCCGGGCACCTTTGTAATGCGTTGCCATCTGGTCGGTGAAGTGTTTTTCCACGCACGACTGCTCGTGTGGAGGCAAGAACTCGCCGTCTGGCAGTTGCGGCAATCCGTCTTTATTTCCGGCTACACCGATAAACCGCTCAACGTGGCTATACCAGGGAGCAAGGTCGGCATAACTGATGGGCCATTCCACCGCAAAACCGTCGCGGGCGGGGCCGTCGAAATCATACTGCGACCAGCGTTGTGTACCGCGCGCCCACATCAGCGACTTCCCGCCAACCTGATAGCCCCGAATCCAGTCGAACGGTTTTTCCTGAACGTAGGGGTGTTCAGCATCTTTGACAAAAAAATGGGCCGCGTCTTCGTTGAAGGCGTAGCAGCGGCTGGCAATCGGATTCGCATCTTTCAGCGCCTTCGGAATTTGTCCCGCGTGTTCAAATTCCCAGGGGTTCATCATCGTGGTAGGGTAGTCGGTCACGTGTTTGACATCGCGGCCACGCTCCAGCACGAGAGTACGTAGACCTTTGTCGCACAGCTCTTTAGCGGCCCATCCGCCACTGATGCCAGAGCCGATGACAATGGCATCGAAGGTGCGGTCTTTCACCGAATCGATATTAAAATAGGACATAGGTAAGGGGAAGAATCAGTTGGTAATGAGGTCTACGCAGCCGTGGTAAAAACCGGGTGCCATGACATATTTCCGAACATTAACGAGGTAATATTCCGAGTTGGTATAACCCCGAATGGTGAGGCCTTTGATCAGATTGGCGAATTGCTGCGTTTCCGGCTCCACAGCTGCGCTCAGTTGGCGCAGCAGGTCGGTACGCTGCGGAACGTCGCAGGCGGTAAACGGTTTGCTATACGCCTGCCGGGCCATTTCGTCAGTTTTGATAAGTCCCTGTTTCAGCAATTCCTGCGCCGGTTGATCGTAACAATCGGTAATCATGCGCAAAACGAACTGGTGTACTTTCAGGGATTTGGCACCGGGGGTGGTGGTTTCGGGAATGAAGGTTTCAACCAGTTCGGCCAGCATCATTTCTTCGTCAAGGGAGGCAAAGGTGAGCTGACCAACGGTTTCGGGTGTCCAGCCAGTAGCCCAGGCCGGTAGCGTTACCAGACTGCCCGTGGCCACGATCAGGCTTTTTAATGCGGAACGTCGTTTCATTTTTGAAGGTTTAGCAACTCTAAAATTACAAATCCTTTTCGGTAATTGGAATTGTCCTACTTAAAAGCCGTTTCAAATCAGTCAGGCATACCACAACAGGAACGCATTGGAGCGATTCGCCCGGGTCGCTCATAAAAACTTTATTAGGTATTCTACTTTTGCAGAGAAGGAATTTTTTATTTATAAGTATTTGATTGCATGGTAGTTAAGCTTTTAATCCCACTATTTTAATGCTGAAATGACCGCGCGTATACTAGGTAAAAAAACATTGCTTATGAATGCCGCGTTTAATAGGGCACAGTTGAAATTATATGTTTTATCATTCAACGTTATCACAATCGTCATGAAAATACAACTCACGCTACTAGCAACCTGCCTACTGGGTATTAATCTGACCAAGGGCCAGAACACGACCAATACGACGTCAACGACGAGCACAACAACGTATAGCGCTCCGGCTACAGACTCCACCCGGACATCTGCCACGACTTACTCGACGGCACCAGCAACGATGTCGACGGACAGTTCGAAGACGATGACCCAATCCGGTGCGGCAACCATGACACCGCCC
Source organism: Larkinella knui (assembly GCF_003858645.1). GTDB lineage: Bacteria > Bacteroidota > Bacteroidia > Cytophagales > Spirosomataceae > Larkinella > Larkinella knui. The sequence continues at coordinate 308,878 of NZ_RQJP01000004.1, forward strand.
GCCAACAATGCGACGGCAACAACTACGACAACCACAACAACGTCGTCTTACGACCAGGCCGGCCGGAGTACCCGGGAAAAAACGGAGAGGAGTTGGGGGAAAACGGGCAAGTTCGGAATTTATGCGGGAGTTAACTTCTCCCGGTTCATTAACGAAGCCATACCCGCTAACTCATACCGGGTGGGCTGGCAGGCCGGACTTTACGGTCGTACCGGCGGCACGTTCTTTGGACAACTCGGCCTTGAATACCGCAACTCAACCTCCGATTTAATCCGGACGGGTCAGGGCACTACACCCGGATCGGTTTCCGATGACGTGAAGGGCAAAATTGACCAACATTTTCTGGCCATTCCGGCCTATGTCGGTGTACGGGTTGGTAGCGCGCTGGGCTTGCGGCTCCAGGCAGGTGCTGAACTGTCGTCGCTGGTGGCTATCGGAGACAATAATTTTCAGCTAAAGAAAGACGATCTGAATCGTACGATTCTGAACGGGCTGTTGGGAGCCGGCATCAATCTGGGGCCATTAACGCTCGATGCGGTGTATAACCTCGGTCTTCAGAACGTGTTCGATAATGCCGATGCCAAGCGCCGGACGTTTGCTTTCAATCTTGGTTTCCGGTTTTAAGGAGCGGACGACTTTTTTCAGTACCCTAAGGTGTTCCGAAAGGAATGCTTTAGGGTATTTTTAGTTACAATCCGTGCTGTTTGGCAAAGGTGCTGCCGTCAAAGCCGGGAGTTGAGATGGATCGGTCGGGAAAAATCTTTTTAGGTAGAATGTTGGACCGAATAGGAGCATGGCTTTACTTGCCGTTAACTTTTCAAATAAAGAACCCCAAAAAATGGAAGGGAGCACCAAAGAAAAAAGCAGTTACAACGTTCGTCGTAACTGCTTCGTTTTGAGGTGGTGATGGACGGAATCGAACCGCCGACACAAGGATTTTCAGTCCTTTGCTCTACCGACTGAGCTACATCACCAGGTATGGTCGGTAGTAATTTTTGTGGGTGCAAATGTAGTGCTTTTTTCTTTTACACCAAATAGTATGGTAATTCTTCAGCAGATTTTATTTGTAGTGGCTCTGGCAACAGCGGCCTGGTTTCTTACCCGGCGTGTTAGCCTCATCCGGCGCGCCATCCAACTCGGTCGGTCGGAAAACCGCACCGATAGGCCCGGTGAACGGTTGACTATTATGCTGCGTGTGGCTTTTGGTCAGAAAAAAATGATGACCAACCTGACCGTCGGGCTTATGCATTTTGTCATTTATGTAGGGTTCATCATCGTCAATATCGAGGTGATGGAAATTGTGCTCGACGGTATACTGGGAACCCACCGGCTTTTTGCACCCGTCGTCGGCGGGGTATATCCATTCCTGATCAATACGTTCGAAATCCTGGCTGTGGGCGTCTGGGCTGTCTGTGTGGTTTTTCTGGTTCGTCGTTTTGTAACGAAAGTGCCCCGGTTCCAGCCGGAACGTCACCGCGAAATGGGGGGGTGGCCCCGCCTGGATGGCGCCTTGATTCTGACCTTCGAAATTCTGCTGATGACGGCTTTCCTGATCTGGAATGCGTCGGATAGCGTCTTGCGTGAGCGCGGTGTGGGTCACTATGGCGAACTGAAAGGCGTGGGTAATTTTGTGATCAGCCAGTTGCTGATGCCCGTATTTACCCACTGGAGCGATGCCGCTTTGGTGGCCTGCGAACGGTTGGCGTGGTGGTTTCACATTCTGGGCATTCTCTTCTTTGCGGTTTACCTGACCTATTCCAAACACCTGCACATCGTTCTGGCGTTTCCAAATACGTATTTCTCCAATTTGAAACCCAAAGGCGAGATAAAAAACATGCCGGAAATTACGAAGGAAGTGCAACTGGCACTCGGTATAGCCCAGGCCGATCCGAATGAAACACCGGCTGAACCGGGCCGTTTTGGAGCGAAAGATGTGCAGGACCTGACGTGGAAAAACCTGATGGATGCCTACAGTTGCACCGAATGCGGACGCTGTACGGCGGCTTGCCCGGCCAACCTAACGGGTAAAAAATTGTCTCCCCGCAAAATTATGATGGACACCCGCGACCGTCTGGAAGACATCCAGCGCGGCTGGCAGCAAAACGGCGCCGATCACGCCGATGGTAAAACGCTGCTCGATGATTACATTACCGCCGAGGAAATTAACGCCTGTACCACCTGCCAGGCGTGTGTTCAGGAATGCCCCGTCAACATCAACCCGCTGGAAATTATTCTGCAACTCCGCCGTTATAAAATTATGGAGGAGGCTCAGGCTCCGGCTTCCTGGAATGCCATGTTCAGTAATGTCGAAAACAACATGGCACCGTGGAAGTTTTCGCCCGGCGACCGGTTCAACTGGGCCAATCAGGTAAATCAGTAGCGGGCCGACGGCAACTGTCGATCGAAAATTGATGAAGTGTCCGCAGATACTAAAAAAACTGCCTACTTTTACTACTCGTGCCCACCTGAATTAAATTCCGGGAAAATCACGAATCTTGCGGATGTTTCCCCATTTGTATGTCAGTGATTGTATTTAAAATAGCGATAGCGGTTCTGGGGTCGGTTGTCACCGTCGGGTGGTTGCGTTTTCGGAACCGGATCGACGGAATAAGCGGTCGCCAGCAGAAATCACTTCTGGGGCTGTTTTTTATCGTATTTCGCGTAGCGCCGTTCGTGCTAGTGTATATTTTGCTGCAACAGAAGACCCGGTCCGACGTTCCCGTTTTTTTTAGCGCAGCCGTTGAAGCCATGCATGGCAAAATCGTTTACCGCGATTTCTGGACGCCCTATAGTCCGTTATTTCCGTACATGACAACGCTGTTGCTGTGGTTCTGGAAAAGTGCTGAAGCCCTGGTTTTTCAGATGATTCTGATGGAAGGACTCGCTCTTTGGCTGACCTGGCGAGTTTATCGGACCGAAATCGGGGATAGTTTTATGCGGTTATTGACGTACCTGACCTTGCCCGGTCCGCTGGTACTTTGCGTTCTGGGTGGGCAGGAGGATATCTGGATGTGGTTATTTGGCGTTATTTCCATTATCGTATGGCAGCGAACGCGCGATAGCTTGTGGATCGGTGTCGTTATGGCCCTGGCGTTGATTACCACCAAGGCATTGGCGCTGCTGATTATCGTACCCATGTTCTTTTTGATCGATAAACCCATCCGATACGTGGTCGGTTTAGCGGTGACCGGTTTGCCGGCTCTGGTTCTTTTGATTGCTCTGGTGGGCGATAAATTTTTGACCCCACTGCAATTTGCCGAAATGCCTTTTGCGCCTAACCTGTGGACCGTTTTCAGTCCGCTGATTGGCGATTTTCGGCCCTACTCCAAAATTTTGAGTTGGGTTGGAGTTGGTCTTACCGTAGCGGTTTCTTCGTTGGGTGCCATTATCCTGAAACAGCGGATGAGTTATTCAAGAGCCTTACCCCTTTTGTGGACGCTGTGCTTTTGTTTTATGATGTTTATCCATAAAAGCTCGTTCAGTAACTACGCGTTCATTTTTCTGATGCCCATGATGGTGAGCGTAATCGATCTGAAAAACCGTTGGCATATCGTGGCATTAGTTCTGTTCAACGCCCTGATTGTTATTCATCCAACGTATTGGTGGGGGCTCAAAACGCCGATTTATACCAAATGGAGCCACCTGGCTTCAACCGCCAATCTGATTGAGTATGGAATGGAAGTAACGTTTGTCGGCTGTTTGGTGTATTTTCTGCTCATCCTTTACCGAATGATTGGTCGCGGTCATTACCGCCAGGCCGATCGATCCATTAAATCAGTGATTTACGAATGACCCATGACCGCAGAAACTAATTACCGCGTGCCGACCATGGCCGATATGGTTGCTAAAGGCGAAACCCCGGAAGTACTTTTCTGGGTGGGCTGCGCCGGTTCGTTCGATGACCGGTACAAAAAAGTGACCATCGCTTTTGTGAAAATCCTGAACCATGTCGGTATCAAGTTCGCCGTTTTGGGAACGGAAGAAGCCTGCACCGGCGACCCGGCCCGGCGGGCAGGAAACGAATTTCTGTTTCAGATGCAGGCCATGGCCAACATTCAGGTGCTGGATGGATACGGCGTTAAAAAAATCGTGACGGCTTGTCCGCATTGCTTCAATACGCTCAAAAATGAATATCCGGAACTGGGCGGTAACTACGAGGTGATTCACCATTCGCAATTCCTGCAACAACTGATCAACGAAGGGAAAGTGGCGCTGAAAGGGGGCGGTGAGTTTAAAGGCCGCCGGATCACCTACCACGATTCGTGCTATCTGGGTCGCGCCAATAAGGTTTACGAAGCGCCCCGCGATGTGTTGCAGGCTTTGGATGCCGATCTGGTTGAAATGAAACGCTCCCGATCCAAAGGGCTGTGTTGCGGAGCCGGAGGAGCGCAGTATTTCAAGGAACCCGAACCCGGGCGGAAAGATATCAACGTGGAACGCACGGAAGAAGCCCTCTCGACCGGCGCCGACACCATTGCCGTGGCCTGCCCATTTTGTATGACCATGATGACCGACGGGATCAAGAACAAAGACCGCGAAGATTCGGTCAAAGTCTACGACCTCGCGGAACTCGTTGCCCAGGCGCAGAGTTTGTAAGATACCCACGGTCGGACGGCCGATGCCGGTTTAGTCCGTGAAATTTTCGTCTGAAACGTATAAAGAAACACGGACTAAAGTCCGTAGGTACAGAACATATGTGGATTTCCTTCAACCAACTGCCTGATACGGCCCGCGTCTGGGTTTACCAGGCCGCCCGCGAGCTGACCGACGCTGAAGTGACGGCCATTGAAAACGATATGCAATCCGCCGTCGACAGTTGGGCCGCCCACGGAACGCCCCTGCTGGGTTCGGCCAAATTGCTCAATAACCGGTTTTTGATCGTTGCCGTCGACGAAGGCCATCACCTGCCAAGCGGTTGTTCCATTGATTCTTCCGTGCGTTGGGTGCGCGGAATCGGTCAGGCATTGAATACGGATTTTTTTGATCGGTCAGCGGCTTTTGTAACGGCCAGTGGATCGATTGAAACCGTAGCACTGCCGCAGATTAAAGCCGCCGTTACCGAAGGACGTATCACGCCCGAAACCACGATTTATAATAACCTCGTTGCCACCAAGGCAGAGTTGCTCAACCACTGGCAGATCAGGGCGGCAGATTCGTGGCTGAAACGGTATTTTAAAAACGTAACCGCCTGATTGTCTCATGGCTGAAACGCTGATTCTTCCGAAAACCGCCCTGCGGCACGAAATCTACGCCAGTTTGCTGCCGCAACTTCAGGCGCTGACCGACGGCGAGCCGGATCTGATTGCCAATCTGGCCAATATTTCGGCGGCTCTGAAAGAAGCTTTCGATTTTTTCTGGGTCGGTTTTTACCTCAAAAAAGACAATCAGTTGGTATTAGGCCCGTTTCAGGGACCAATTGCATGCACCCGAATTGATTTTGGCAAAGGCGTGTGCGGGGCCAGTTACGAGCAAAAAGAAACGATTCTGGTGCCGGATGTCGAACAGTTTCCGGGCCACATCGCCTGTAGTTCTGCTTCCCAATCGGAAATAGTCGTTCCGGTTTTTGACAAAAATGGTAATGTGGCCCTGGTTTTGGACGTCGACAGCGACCAACTCAATGATTTTAGCGAGGCAGATCAAGCGGGGCTGGAGAAAATTGCCTGGCTCATCACCTCTTTTTTGTAAAAAAACCGTCCGTTCAGGCTAGCCTGACCGCCCGCAACACATCGCGCTTATGCGCCGGTCCGCGGTGTTTCTCAACCAGAAAACCGGCCGCTCTCAAATTCCGCTTCACATAACTTTTTGAACAATACGTCGTCAGTAAACCGCCCGGCTGCATCATGGCGGCTACCTGTTCAAAAATCGCCTGCGTCCAGAGTTCCGGCTGGGCTTCCGGCGCAAAGGCGTCATAATACACTAGATTAAACCGCTCTTCGGTTCGAAAATCCTGCAAACGGCCTTCGTACTTCAATACCTGGAAAAACGGCGTAATCGCAACCGGACGGTTCCACGGTGCCTGATGCAACGATTTCAGGTACTTACTTTCCAGTAATTCATCGAAATTAAGCTGGTTGGCTTCTTCCGGCAACAGCGGGCGGGTTTCCACCGCCGTATAGGTGACCGTGCGTTGTGACTTTTCGGCTTCCAACACCGTTAGAAGAGCATTTAAGCCCGTACCAAACCCCATTTCGAAAGCGTTGACCTGCGTAAACCGTTCGAAAGCGGATTGCAAACCCAGTTCGATATAAACCCGTTGCGATTCCTGTAAGGCACCAAAAATGGAGTGATAATGCTGGTCAAATTCAGAATTGTAGACCGAACTAGAACCGTCGGAGGTTAGAACGATGCGCATTTCTGTTTTCTTTTCAGGATTCCTCATGTATCTTCGCAAGCTCAAAAATTCAATACTATGCTTCAACGCATCCAAACTATATTTCTGTTCCTGATTGTCGTTTCAATGGCCATTGTGCTGGGTTTTCCGATTTGGGAGAAAACCGGTGCCGGATCAACCGAGCTGGTTAGTCTGACTGCCTGGCAACTGACGTATACCAAAGGAATTAGCTCACAAATTACGCCGGTTTATTACCTTGCTCTGATGGCGTTGGTCGTAGCGGGCGTTTCGTTATTTACCATTTTCAAATACCGCAACCGGTTGCTGCAAATGGGTCTTTGCGCCATTAACGCCATTGTGCTGACCGCCCTGATGGGCTTCGTTCTGTACCTGACGCTGTACAAAGGCAAAGAGTTTTTCAATCCGGACGATCAGGGCCATTTCCGGTATGGTTTTTTTGGTATAGTGGCGGCTCTGATTTTCAATATGTTAGCCAACCGTTTTATTCGCCGGGACGAAAAACTGGTTCAGGAGTCGAATCGCCTGCGCTAAAGGGAGTTAAAAATTAAGAGTTAAAAGTTAAAAGTAGGCTGACGCATCACACTCGACATTATTTTTAACTTTTAACTCTTAATTTTTAACTTAAACCAGGCCTTCCTTCAGCAGATCGTGGAGGTGGATGAAGCCTTTGATCTGGTTATCGATGGCGACAATGAGTTGCGTGATGCTGCGTTCCTGCATGATTTTGAGGGCATGGGTGGCGTATTCATCGGGATGTATGCACAGGGGCGAGGGCGTCATGATGTCGCAGGCATGCAGATCGCCGAGTTCCGGCAGGTTGAAGCGGTTGAGCATCCGTCGCAAATCGCCGTCGGTGACAATGCCCGCCAGCTGGCCGTTTTCGTCGGCCACGGCAGTGGCCCCCAACCGTTTGGAGGTCATTTCCAGAATCACTTCGTGCACGGTAGCGCGAAGAGAAACGGTCGGAATTTCGTGATGTGGATAAATATCACTAACTTTTAGGTACAGCTTTTTGCCCAATGAGCCGCCGGGGTGGAAACGGGCAAAATCCTGACTGGTAAATCCCCGGGCAGTGAGCAGGCTAACCGCCAGCGCATCGCCGAGTGCCAGGGCAACGGTAGTGCTGGTGGTCGGAACCAGGTTGAGGGGATCCGCTTCGCGTTCGGTGTGGGCGTTCAGAACAAAATCGGCCTGTAAACAGAGGTACGAATTGGTCTGGGAGGCCAGTGCAACGAGCACCACACCGGTTCGCTTCAGGAGCGGAACGAGAACTTTGATTTCGGGCGTATTCCCACTTTTGGAGATGCAAATCACCACATCGTTGGACTGAATCATCCCCAAATCGCCGTGAATGGCGTCGGCTGCATGCATAAAAAGGGAAGGAGTGCCGGTTGAGTTGAGGGTTGCAACAATTTTTTGTCCAATTAGTGCACTCTTTCCAATACCGGTGACCACGACCCGGCCGGAACTTTGCAAAATGGTTTCAACGATTTGTTCAAATTGGTCGTCGATACAGTCAATTGCCTGTCGGATTGCTTCCGATTCGGCAAGCAGTACAGCACGAGCCGTCGATTGAATATTTTTTTTTACTAATTTCAATGTTGCTTTTGTCAATCGGTTTTTAACTAATTTTATAAAGGCAAAGATACAACCAAATAAAGTGTGGTAACCTTCCCCAATTTGAGATGACGACGACGCAGTTAGACCCATCGGTACAGGTATCTCTAAAAGAGAAGCTTAAAGACATATTCGGATTCAGCCAATTCCGGGGCGACCAGGAAGCCATCATCCATAATATTCTGGCGGGGATCAATTCATTTGTAATTATGCCCACGGGGGCGGGCAAATCCCTGTGCTACCAGCTTCCGGCCATTTCTTCGGAGGGAACGGCCATTGTGATTTCACCCCTGATTGCCCTGATGAAAAACCAGGTCGATCAAATGAACGCCTTTGGCATCAACGCCCAGTTCCTGAATTCGACTTTGACCAAGGCCGAAATGAGCAAAGTCAAAAAAGATACCCTGAACGGTACGCTGAAACTGCTCTACATTGCGCCCGAATCCCTGACGAAAGAAGAGAACCTGGATTTTCTCAAAAAAGCCAATATCTCGTTTGTCGCCATCGATGAAGCCCACTGTATTTCGGAGTGGGGCCACGATTTTCGACCGGAATACCGCAAAATCCGCGGTATTATCGACAACATCGGTAATCTGCCGGTTATTGCTTTAACGGCTACGGCCACGCCAAAAGTACAATTGGACATCCAGAAAAACCTGCAAATGGAGGATGCCCATATTTATAAAACGTCATTTAATCGAAAGAATTTATACTACGAAATTCGCCCGAAAGCGGACGCGAAAAAGCAGCTGATCCGGTATATCAAAAACAACAAAGGAAAGTCCGGCATTGTCTATTGCCTGAGCCGGAAAATGGTTGAAGAAATTGCCGAACTGCTGAATGTCAACGATATAAAAGCATTGCCGTATCACGCCGGGCTGGATTCGCAGACGCGGATGCACAACCAGGATGCGTTCCTCAACGAAGACGTCGACGTGGTGGTGGCCACGATTGCCTTCGGCATGGGAATCGATAAACCGGATGTGCGGTTTGTGATTCACTACGACGCCCCCAAGTCGCTGGAAGGCTACTACCAGGAAACCGGGCGGGCGGGCCGCGACGGCCTGGAGGGCAACTGCCTGATGTTCTACAGCATCGATGACATTGTCAAGCTGGAGAAATTCAACAAAGACAAGTCCGTTACGGAGCGCGACAATGCCCGGCATCTGCTCATGGAAATGGTTTCGTATGCCAATCTGGGGGTTTGTCGTCGCCGGCAATTGTTAAGCTATTTCGGAGAATATCAGGACAAGGATTGCGGTTTCTGCGATAATTGCATGAAGCCAACCGAGAAATTTAAAGCCCAGGATGAGATCGTACTGGCTCTTCAGGCGGTTCTGCAAACCGATCAGCGTTTCGATGCCGCTCACCTGGCCGACGTGTTGACCGGCACTGAAAATCAGTACATTACCAGTTATGAGCACCATAATTTAGCCGTTTATGGCAAAGGAAAAGAGTTCAACGAAACCGTTGAGTTCTGGTGTTCACTGATCCGGCAGATCACGATTTATGGGTATCTGGACAAAGATGTTGATAACTACGGCGTTCTGAAATTGTCGCAGAAGGGACAAAACTACCTCAACGATCCGTACTCCATTACGCTCTCGAAAGATCATAACTACGAAATCGACGAGGAAAAGGCCGAAGATGAAGACAAGGACACCGGTATGTCGTCGGGCAGCGCCTACGACGAAGCCCTGTTAGGTCTGCTCAAAGCCCTGCGTAAAAAGATTGCCAAAGAAAAAAACCTGCCTCCTTACGTCATTTTCCAGGACCCCTCCATGGAAGAAATGGCAACGACCTATCCCACCACGCGGGAGGAAATGGCCCAGATCAACGGGGTAGGGATGGGCAAGGTGGTGAAGTTCGGAAAACCGTTCATCGACCTGATTTCCAAATACGTCGAAGAAAACGACATCGAAACGGCGAAAGACGTCGTCGTGAAGTCGATGGTCAATAAATCGAAGGTCAAGATTTTCATCATCCAGCAGATTGACCGCAAGGTGGATCTGGAGGAAATTTCGGAGTCGAAAGGCCTGACGATGGAAGATCTGATCGAAGAAATCGAACACATCTGTTATTCCGGTACGCGTCTGAATCTGGATTATTACATCAACCAGATCATGGACAGCGACCGGCAAGCCGATATTTATGACTACTTCATGCGGGCCGAAACCGACAACATCGGGGTGGCCATGCGGGAGTTTGCCAACGACGATTATTCAGAAGAAGAATTGCGGTTAATGCGGATTAAGTTTTTATCAGAAGTAGCAAATTAAGTTAAGAGTTAAGAGTTAGGGGTTAAGAGTGTGCTGACGCATTCAACCGCAGCAGCGCTCTTTAATTCTTAATTCTTAACTCTCAACTCATAACTCAGAATGAATATACTAATACTAGGTTCGGGCGGAAGGGAACACGCATTCGCTTGGAAAATAGCGCAAAGTCCACTGTGTAACAAGTTGTTTGTAGCACCCGGTAATGCCGGAACAGCCTTAGTCGCCACGAATCTGCCCATTGCCTTCAACGACACCGAAGCGATTACACGGGCTGTTCAGGAACAGGAAATCGATTTGCTGGTTATCGGACCGGAAGAACCGCTGGTAAAGGGGCTGGTCAATCGCTTGCGGGCGAATAAAAAACTCGCCAAACTGCGAATTGTCGGTCCGGATCAGCGTGGTGCGCAGCTCGAAGGCAGCAAAGATTTTTCAAAGCAATTCATGCAGCGGTACGGTATTCCGACGGCGGCATCGCGGACTTTTACGGCGGAAACGCTGGAAGAAGGGCTGGCTTATCTGGACGCTCACCAGGTACCGATCGTTTTGAAAGCCGATGGTTTGGCGGCTGGAAAAGGGGTAATTATTACCGAATCCATTAGCGAAGCCCGGGCGGTTCTGACGGATATGCTGACCGGCGGGCGGTTTGGTGAAGCAGGCCACAAAGTGGTCGTGGAGCAGTTTCTGAAGGGCATCGAATTGTCGGTATTTGTGTTGACCGACGGCGTGAACTACAAAATTCTGCCCGAAGCCAAAGATTACAAGCGCATCGGTGAGGGCGATACCGGGCCCAATACCGGGGGCATGGGGGCGGTTTCGCCGGTGAAGTTTGCCACGGCCAAGTTTTTGAACAAAGTAGAGGAGAAAATTGTAAAACCAACGTTGGCGGGTTTACAAAAGGAAGACATTCGTTACCAGGGTTTTATTTTTGTCGGTTTGATCAATGTAAAGGACGAACCGTACGTTATTGAATACAATGCCCGCATGGGCGACCCGGAAACGGAAGTCGTCCTGCCGCGGATTCAAAATGATTTCGTTGAATTAATGGTGGCAACGGCCGATGGTGAACTGGATAAAATTCAACTACAGATCTCACCGCAAACCGCTGTCACCACGGTCGTCGTGTCGGGTGGCTACCCGGACACGTACGAGAAAGGCAAGTCGATTACGGACCTGTCCACACTGGATGACGTGACTACCTTTCATGCCGGCACCAAGCCGGGCTTCAACGGTCACGTGCTGACCGACGGTGGCCGGGTTTTGGCGTTAACGGCCGTAGCCAATTCGCTCGAAAATGCCGTCATGAAGTCGCAAAAAGCGGCCCGTACCGTGCAGTTCGAGGGTAAATACTACCGGAAGGATATCGGACTCGATCTGATCCGGTATCAGGATTAGAAAGATTCACTCCAAAGTTAACCGCCCCACTCCAGGGCGGTTTTTTTATTGCCCTCCAATTCTATTCTACTGATTCCCTGCTGTTTATTTTTAGGTACAACCGTGAGTACAATTGCCTCGAATTTAAGTACGCTTTTTCCTCAAGTAGTTAATCGCGCTAAGTGTATTATGAATATTTGTGCATACAATAATTAATTTCAAAATCCCATGATCGTTAAAAACGCATGTCTATTCTAGTTCGATTCAAATTCCGCACCCCTAAGAAAAACAAGAAAGGAGAACATCAAATCCCGCAAGGAGACCGCTCTCTCTACATTCAACTCCGAATTAACGGAACACCCAGCCCTTCAATGTATGCATCAGGTGTCAAGGTAAACCCCAAAGAATGGGATCAGAAGAAACAGCAGCAGATAGGTAGGTCCAATTTGGCAGAGCAGAACAACACCAGGTTAAAAGCAATTGAAGGGGAGCATAAAGAGATTATGAACCGTATGATCAGCCTGGGGAAAACGCCAACGGCCCGGAGTGTCAAATCCGAATGGCTTAATGGGATTACTCCACAACCAACCGTACTTCAATTGTATGATAAGTACCTTCAGGATATTGAAGATCTAAAAGGGACCGAGCAGGCTAAGGCTAAAGGCACTATTGGTGCTTGGGAGCGCGGCCGCAACCATTTACAGCTGTTTATCAGGTGCAGGGGAAAAGTTGCAGATATTGAGTTGTCAGAAATCAATGTTGCCTGGGCACGTGAATATCACAAGTGGCTTATGAAGCACGAGCAGCTTGAAGAAGGAAAGGAAAAGCAAAACGCCGATACGGCCAACAAATACCTCTCTTTCGTCCGGACAGTGCTGGATCGAGCGGTTGAGTCAGGGCATGCCGAGTATAATGCACTCGACAAACTGGTCATAAAAGGTCAAAAGCCAAAACCGGTTTATTTTCTGGAAGATATCCACCTGAAAAAGTTGAAAGAGTTACCGCTCGATGAAGAAAATGATTTTTTACGTGACTGGGTTTTATTGGCCTGCTATACGGGCCTGGATTATCCGGATCTGGCAGCTTTCGCCCTTGATCCGGACAGTTTTATTGTCACTACGTTTACCGGGAAAAAGAAAATTGTAACCGGTCGGATGAAAACCGACATTGAATCTCAAATACCTTTATTGAATGCAGTGCCGGATATTCTTGCAAAATACAACAACCAAATACCCATTGTGCCGGCCGACCGAATCAATAAATGGCTGCGAATTATTCGGGGATTGATCGGTTTTAAAGAGAAAACCATGAGCCTGAAAATCTGCCGCAAAACTGCAGGTGCGCTTTTCCTGAATGAAGGATATAGTCTGGAGGTCGTCCAGAAGATTTTGGGGCACGCCCGGATCGCAACCACCCAGCGTTATTATGTCAAGATCATCGATAAACGCGTCGATCGGGAAATGGATCGCGTGGGTGTCGAATTCGCATAAATCAAAAAAGCCTGGTCGATAGATCAGGCTTTTTAATTATAAAAGTATTAGAGGAAGTGATAGTTTTCACAAAACTTCTAATCCGGAATTTTGTCCACCCAAGTTATGCTCTTTGTAGGTACAATATGGTCATAAAGTAAAGTGTAAAAAGATCATTCTACACTTTACTTCATGATTAAATAAACTATTCAAGTAAGATTCTAACTCTTTGAATTTCTTGGTTTTGATTACTTTCAGGAATTATATGTAGATAGTAAATGCCTCTTGGAAGGTTCTTTACATTTAGATTTAGTTTATCCCCACCTTCAAATTCATTTTTCCCGTAAGCCTCTTTGACATCAACAGAAATGACGGCTATACTTGATTTCTCACTGTAGAGATTTACTTTTTCGGGTAATGCTTCTATATTTTTTGGCGAAATAAACTGAATGGTCAGCACATCGTGTGCAGGGTTAGGATATACTTTAAAGAAACTTCCGGCAGGTGGTATATTATAATATATGGTGGATGATGTGCCACATTCATTTGTAGCATAAAGGGCAATGGTTGCCCCGCCAGAAGTTGTAACGTAGCAATCTGGACCATTGGGCACCAAAGATGCCGAGCCGGATACTACTGACCAGTAATAGGTATTTCCGGGCCATCCACCTCCATGCATACACTGCCACATATTAGAATTGGGATCAAAAAGAACCTGACTCGGATTTACTAAAGTTGGCACTCCAACATGTATTTGTCTACTCACATTAAAGGTGGCATCACAAATACTTACCGTTGCTGTAATAGTCACATGCCCGCTAGCAGATCCCACTCTTGTAGCAACTCCTGAAGAATTTATGGTAAGAATAGAAGTATTATTGCTAGACCAACTAGTAATTGTTCCTCCAAATACTCCATCTACTGTATAAGTTCCACTAGAGCAAATGGTTAACGGACCGAAAATATTCAAATACCCTGTTCCGGCTAAATCGAATAAGCAACTTGAATTAGAAATTAAATATGACCCTATTTCATTTTGTGAAAAGGCTGAAAAATTCATCATCTTAGGTGTCCCTTGACACATGATGGTTCGTGAAGCTGTACCACAACCTGAAGCCGCATCTGTGGGATGGCTTGCCCCCAAAGTATGACCAATTTCATGTGCTACTGTTTCATGGACGTTAGTTCTATCCATTGATATTCCATAGGACTTAAAAGGGGAATCGCATGTTGTGCTTGTAAACGCTATTCCCAACGTGCCATCATCCAAGCTTTTACCAGTAAATAAATGAACGTGATCTTTGCCTACACCAGAAAATAATGAGTTCCAATTATTTTTAAGCTCATCAAGCAAATTATCTGAGTTGGTAGTAGTATAAGGGTCATATTGACTAGTATATACATGTTGGTAAACGACCATTAAACGGATATTGAATGTTGCTAGGTACACTCCATGAACTATGTTCATTACGTTTAAAATGTCACCATAGGAGTTTCCGCCATGATTCTGGAAATACTCCCAATCAGCATCCGTGGCCACTTCCAGGATACGGCAGTTTACGGGAATAGCCGCTATTCTCCCGTTTGCCCCCTTCATGGCTTTTTCAACCTCTTTTACTCCACAGATTTCATTAGTAGGAACTATATCTTTTGAATGATACAGAATGTACCTATTATCTTTTTTCTCTGTTTTGGTAAAAGTGGCAATTGGCTCAAGACAGAAATAGCCTCCCTTTCCATCACTAATGACTCCTTTAACGTTCATTTGGTCAATAAACAGCCGAACAAACTGGTCAGGATTATCATTGGCTATGCCAGCAAAAGTTTTACATTCCTGTGTCGTAACTGCAGTATCAATTATTTCACCGTTTATCGTCCTGGAAACTGCTTTATAACCCGGTGCCCTTATATCGTCTTTATGAACAGACAAATCGAGTTTTGAAAGTCCAGATAGTGCAATTGATAAATTAGCCTGTTTAGGCGATTTTCGTACGGTTTCAAAAACCTGCTTTTCGTCAATACTTACTACTTTGAAGGAAAATAAGCTTTCCTTAACCTTTTGGCTTTCATTTGCCGTCAGTTGTGCTTCAACTGCGATAGAAGAATCTTGAGCATTTGCCCAAAATGCTGGGACAAACAAGCATAAAAATAGAAGCTTCTTCATAAGGATAGGAGTTTAAGGTAATGTAAATCATTTATCTATTACTTCTATTGAGGTTAATTCAAAGGGATTACCAAATAAGTCCACTTGATTTATATTTCGGAAGGTCAATAAATGTCCGCTTATCTTCACCTGCTTTCCATCAATTTCAGCTGATTTGGGGAGATTACAGGGTAATAAACTACCGGTAGTGATCCGTTTTGATAAACCGTAGACATCAACAACGTATTTAATCTCGTTTGGCCTAAAAGGAATAGCCCGAATCTTTCCTAATTGATCTACTATTGTTGTGTCTACCTTGTAATCAGAAGGCCAATCGCACTTTAATTCAACCTTAGGGGCAGCACCATTTTCACTGCACCCAAATACGCTCGCCACAATCAATGCCATGATTGCACTTGATGCTTTAAGAGGTTCCATAAAATAGCGTTTAGTAATATGTTTAAATGCACTACTGACTTCAAGCGTATAGACACTTGTGTCTGGCAAATGGTTGTAATCAATACATAATTTTTTTTACTTTTTCATTGTTTTATTCAATAAGTGGACTTTAAACATTTCTAATTGGGAGTATTCCAAATTTTTGAATCAATTATTACATCAGTTGATAAATAATATTTAAGTTAAAATTTATAAAAATGCAAAAAGCCCTCCAACTTGGAGGGCTCATTTAGGCAATAATTTTATTTCTTAAATCCCATCCAGCTGCTTCTCTTTCTTCACGGCTTCAATATCCACTGTCAGCTTCGAAACACCCGCAATAGATCCCGCCACATACCCCAGAATCTCAATCACTTTAGCCATCAGCGCCGGGATCAAAACTCCGTGCTCGGCCAACACACTTTGGGCGGCTAACAACCCGGCCGCAATGGCCGCCAGAATAACCCCACCTTTCACCAGTGGTTTAAAAAATCCTGAGGTTGGGCCCATGAGCCGATCCGCCAGAGTTAATTCGTTTTGAAGACTCGTTTTCATGCGTCGTTTTCAGTTTATGTAAAAAATAAAAGAGGATACTCAACAAGGCGATGGCCACCTCCAGAAACACCAGAATCGGGTCGGTCAGCACGACCCACAGATCATACAGCCAGCCCAACCCGGTCATAATCCTTTGGGTTGGTTCTTCTCCAGATAGGGCGTCAGGTGATTGGCGATCAGTTTCACCTGGCCCAGTTTCCGGCGCACCCGGTACACCCCGCCCCGGGTTCCCGATCCCGCCGTCGTATTAAAGCCAATCACCGTAATTTCATCGTCGTCTTCATCCCAGCGTTCCTGCGCCAGCAGTTCAACGTGACTCTCGAAGATCGAGACCGGATCTGCCAGCCGGGGCCGGCGACCGGTCCGGGTATTGCCCCGCTGGCTCCGACGATAGACGATCTTCGAACCATCCGCAAACCAACTGCGTACCAGGCCCGGCGCACGGATCGGCAGGCGAATCCCGTTGGCCGCATAGCAGTAATAGATCCCCGACGCACAGTAGGGCGAATTGGCAGGCAGGCCCAGGGCCCGGTTCCACTCCGCAATTTTGGGGTGATCGTTGCGGTTCCGCCTTTCCACCACCCCAATCTGCTGCTGGGCCACTTCCAGAATCTGGGCCCGGATCATGCTTTCGGTTGTCACCACCACAGTCGGCGCGGCCGGCGTTACGGTTTGACTACGTGAGCAAGGGACTGCGAAAAGAAACAGAGCGCTAAGAAGATAACCGTGAGCACGCATCGCTGATAGGGCGTTAATTCTTCGAAAAATTCAGTGACAAAATCCCGCTTGCCCGACTGGATAAACGGCACCAGGTAATACAGCACAAAAGGCGCAATCAGCAGCAGTTTCAAAAACGAGAAGGGCACATCCAGAAACGAGATGAACAGTTCGTAGAAATACTTCTGCAGCGACGTTAAATTGTAGGGCTGGGCCTGCTGTTCGATGGGCAACGCCTTGTTAGCCTCCTGGATTTTCATACCAAACTCGTTGAACATGCCCAGCGACCAGCTCACCATTAGGGCCAGCCCCAGCAGTTGCCCGGCCCCCACCAGCCGGTGGGTGGAAAGCCGGCGCCAGATGGGCAATTTTTTCACCGCCGGCGCTTCGGTGGCTTCTTCGCCGTCGACCACAATCGCGCGGGCTTTTTCCTCGTTTTCTTCTGCCCAGGCCAGAAACTTGTCGGCCTGCTCTTTTTCGGTGGCTTCGGCCGCCAGGCTGCGGTAATGAATCGCGGCTTCCCGCAGTTCCTGCCGTTCTTCCCGGAGCCGGGCCTGGTGAGCCTGCTGGGCCTCGCGCTGTTTTTGCAAAAGGAGTTGACGCTGCGTATACAGGGCCTGCCCTTTTTCTTCCAGTTCCCGGGTTTGCTGCTCCAGTTGGGCCAGCTCGTCGAGGCTGGTATCGGTCGCCGGCGGCTCGTTCACAATCACATTCAGGGCGTGGATCGTCGGATCCGGTTTAGTCGCGGTTTTTCGATTCGTGTTCATCAAATTCAATTTTTCGGAGTTCTAAATACGCCAGCACCTCGTGAATGCTGCGTTCCATGACGGCGTCATACGGGCCGAAATTGCCTTCGCGGGCCAGCCCGTGCACGGTTTTTTCCCAATCCTGCACGAAACTTCCCAAGGCAATCGGCGTGTCACTTTTTTCGGCTGCCGGCATGTTATACAGCCGCTCGGCCCGCCCAACAGCCGCCAAAAACCATTGCATGATAGCTACTTGAAGACCAAGCTCCACAGACCGAAAACGGCCGGCCCGGCCATCAATGAGGTAGCTGTTGAAGGCTTCCCGCTCATCGCCGTTCCAGGTTGTTTTGTCCCGTTTCAGGCGTCTGGCCAGGCTCTGTTTCGGACGGCAGATGGTGGCCAGAAAATGCGCCAGATAATCAGCCTTCTGACCATTGTCGCCGGTCGGGCTCGAAAAGGCCAGCAGGTAGGTAACAGCGGTGATAAACTCGCCGGTCGTCACCAGCCGCAACTCTTCATCCGGCAGGCAGTACGTAGTGCCTTTCAACTGAAAGGCGTCCAGTGGTTTTTTCCCGACGCCACTTTTCCATGCCCAGTCGATCTGCTCCAGCAGCCGCAGCAATTCGTTGCGGTGCAGGGGCAGCAGCAGCATTTTCTTGATTTCGGGCGGTGCCACAAAAACCAGCGACCAGATTCGCAGTTCGGTTTCGGACGTTCTCGGCGAGCAGTAGGCCAGTTTCAGCACCTCCAGCGTGCCGTTGCGGGATAGATCGGCATAACACGTGGCCAGCGCACACTCGACCCGCACGCCCTCCTGAATCAGTTCGATTTTCTTCATAAACGGAAATGCTTTTTGCCTTCGTTGTCGGGCAATTTCCAGGTAGATGTGCCGGGGGCTACGTATAGGCCCGAATTGAAATAGAGCGGAAAAACCGTGGCCGAAGCCGTCTGGTTCAAAAACCGCTGCAGGGCTCCTTTGGCATCTTCCGCGCGGGCGAGCAGCTCACTACGCAATTGGGTAATCTGCTGCTGGTCCACGGCCTTTTCATCTTTCAGCCCTTTGAAGCTTTGCAGGATCCGGACGCCATCCGGAAAAAACCGGACCTGAATAAAGGGCAGGGCTTTCCACAGCGTCAGCGGTGCGAGCAAATCCCGGCTGAGCCGCCACAGTTCCGTTTCCGGATCGGACAGGGTGGCTGCGGTGGCCAGCTTTTGTTTCAACTGCTCGAGCAGCGCCGGGCCCGTGACGCCGGCCACGTGTTTTCGCTCGATGCCGGGCATATATCCTTTCAAAACCGCAAACAACCGGTACGACATCGAGGCTTCCGGAAGAGCCTCGGCCAGCAAACCGGCCGACGGGATCAGATTCCGGTTAATGGCCTGGTAGGCACTCGCGTTTCGCCAGGCGGGCAGTTCGGCCTGGTGCGTTTCCAGGTAGCCCATCAGTTGCTCCAGGGCCTGGTCGGCCCGGCTGGCCGCATCGGAAAGAATCACGTCGACTTCCCACATCGTGAGCTTCTCGGCATCTTTCGGAACAAACCGGCTCAACCCCGAATTGCCGTACTGGTACATGGCCGAAACCATCGATTCGTGCAGGGCGGTAAGCGCAATGGCCCGCTGCGCATGACGCAGGACCTGAGCCATGGGCGGATCCAGATCATCCCCGGCCAGAGCGGCCAGAAAATCGGTACCCAGCAAAGCGCCGACGACGATCGACTCGGCATTTTCCACAAACGGCCGGATCACATCGAACGTCAGGTTCGCCTGAATGCCCCCGGCAAATTCTTTCATCTGGGCAGTAGTCGTAATTAACATGCTTGATCGATTTCGCGTTTGGTGCGCTCAGCCCGGATATCGGCCTGCGCTTCCTCATAAAGTTTCAGGTACATGGCGTATTTCGCGGCCGCATCGGGATGTTTCGGATTCGCCAGGCGGCTTTTCCAAACCGAAACGTTCTTGGCCAGGTTGCGGGCCGCCAGCCCCAATTCCAGACCTGTTTTCGGAATTTCGTAGTGTTGCCGGTACCGCTGCACGGGTTCTTCCACGGGCAGGCTCCGGTTTTCCTGCAGATACTGGCGCACTTTCAGTTCCTTGCGGTAGAGATCATCCCAATAGATAATCTCGTCGACCAGTACCTTGTGGACGCCTGTGGCCGGCAACTGGCTCAGCCGATCGGCCCGGCTGGCGGCTTCGCGGTTGTAACGGTGCACCCGCTCACAGACTTCAGAAAACGCCTGGTCAAACTGAACCGGCGTTAACGGAAGCCCGGCGGGTGCTAGTCGTTTCCCGGATTTTTCGGATCCGCATAATCCGATCCTCCCGGTTCCGCAGCTGGCAGATCCGGTTTCGTTGCCGCCGGCTTGTTTCGGCGCGGACGGCTGCTGACGGGTTGCACTGCAGCCGGTTCCACCGATTCCGATGCGGCCTGGGTAGGCTGCTCACACTCGGCCTTGATTTGCTCGAATTGCTCAGGGGTAATTAACGCCCGACTCAGGCTTTCCTGCGCCTGCTGCAGTTTGATTTTTGACTTCAAAAGCGACATAAAACGGATGATTTAAAAGAGGTGAAACAAAACAGCCCTTCGCTGGGAAGGGCTGTCGACGGATTGTGCCAGGGTGCTCAGCCCTCCTGAGCTTCCGACGGGGCTTTGGCGCTCACGCGCTGGATCCAGCCCGGAAACTGCGTCCGGATGGTCTCGTAATCGGCATCATCGACCGGCGATGGCTGCTGGGTGATCGTGACCGATCGTTCGCCGATCCGGAAAAGCACCCCGGGCTTTTCGATGGCTTTCGCCAGTTTTACCTGCACCATGGGGCTGAAAATTAAACCGGCAGCGGTAAGGCCAGCGTTGTTTTATAAATCGGCGGAGCGAACATGAACGAGTCGTTATCACCCGAGAAGCTCATGCCTTTCTTATCACCCCCTTTTTTACCCAGTTGCCCTTTCTGCTTCAGCGTAATCGGGTTGAGTTTGGTGCCGTAAATCTTGACCGTTTCGTCGTGCTCTTCCACCAGGAAAATACAGCCGGCGTTCATGAACTTGGCGGCTTCCGTCAACTGGGTCTGGCTCAGGCCCGCAATGTCGAACATGATGGCGTGTTTGTAGGCCATGTAGTTGCGGTCGCCCTGGTTTTCGAAGGTGGCATCCAGCGAGTTCTCGGCCGGCGTAATCACCGCCAGCGTTTTACCGGCTTTCACCGGAATCGCCACGGTGCACTCCGAAGCCGTGATATCGGCAATCCGGGGCCAGTCGATCACCGCATCGTCCAGATCCGCGGCCAGAACGGCAAACACCCGGCGACCGCCCGGCGGGTTGGGTAACTGGTCGGCCAGGTTCTTCAGCCCCGCCAGCGAGGTAATGGCACCCATCACGAGCGTAGAATGGTCCACCAGACCCAGCACCTGGTGAATGTGCGGCTGCACTTCGGCAAAGGCAATCCCGGCGATCATCGCCAGTGCAAGCCCGAATAGGCTCTTGGAAAATTTCATGGAATGAATGAATTGATTGAGTTGAATAAAAGAAAATGAATGAGCATCAGCTGCTTATTCGTCGTCGTCGGCTCCGGCCGGCCGCGCGCGCAGGTCATTGACCACAAAAAGATCCCCGCGCACAAAGTTGACCGAGGCTTTGCCATCCGCCACAATCGCAATTGAACGGTCGCGCACATTGTAGTCGGTCTGCAGATCGATTTTCTCGTTGTCCTGCGGTGAGCAGTACACCAGGTTGTCCAGCAGGGTAATCGCCATAAAATCCGTCCCCGCCAGCCCGTCGATTTCCTCAATCGGCACTTCCGGTGCGAAATACAGCACCTCCTGTTTGAAAGCGTTATAGGTCCGTTTGGTGCCGTTGGCTTCTTCAACCGCGAAGCTGTAGGCCAGTTTGGCCATGGGGCTCATAAGGCACACCAGCCCTTTAGTGCCCGTATAGGCGGGTAGATTTTTCTTGGCCCGTTTGTAGAGCTTTTTCACTTCGTCCAGGATGTTGTCTTCCGACAAAAAGAACCCGGAGGTTGAGTGCTCCAGCACGTTTTCTTCCGGAACTTCCCCGGAAACGATCGCGTCGTCGACCAGCTTCGGAATGCCGTTGAAACAGTCCTGGGGAGCCGTTCCGGCCGAGTTGAGTATGCCTTTCCAGACGGCTGTAACGCTCAGATCGAAACCCAGCTGGTTGCTCAGCGAATCGAAGATGAAATCCGAGAACGGGAATTTTTCCGGGTCGCGGCCATCCGTGCCATCCACTTCGCCCAGGTAGGATGCCTCCATTTCAGCGCGTTTGGGTTCGTCGATGAGCAAATCCACCTTGAACGGCCGCACTTTGGCAATGCGGGCTTCAAAGTTGATCGCGTCGTCCTTCGGGTTGAAGGTGCCTTTAATACCCGGTTGCATCAGGGGTTTGGTGTAGAGCGACAACAACGGAATCTCGTCGTTGACGCGCAGTTTCCGGAACATCTTCAGGGCTCCCCAGCCGGAGACAATAGCTTTGATCAGCAGTTCGCGGTTGCGCTCCCGGCGCTTCTTCAGCGACGCATCCAGCTGATTTAATTTGATTGCGGACATGGTTTTTTGAATGAATTAAAAAAAAGAAAATCCCGATTGAAGGCCCGGGCCTGCCGTTAGGATTGGGTTTGTTTGAACCTGGCCGCATTGGCCCGGGCCTGCCGATCCGTATCGGTCAGTCCGTCACCGTCACCGGCTCCGTTGCTGGCATCCGCTTCGGCCAGCGGGTTGACCGATGCCTTGAGTTTGGTGATGTACCCTTCCTTTTGCTGCAACTGAGCCTGCAGATCGGTCACCTGGTTCTGGGCGGTTGTTCTGTCGGCCGTCAACTGGGTCACCTGGTTCTCCAGCGCCTGGATCCGGGCCTGGTAGTGCGTCGACGTCATCTCGCTGGCTTCCGGAACCGCCGGTTCAGCGGGGGCTTCCGCGCCAGGGGCGGCTTCAGCCGGTGTGCTGGTGGCCTCCGGATCCGTTACGTCGGCGTTGACGGTCTCAACGGTGGCGGCTATCACCTCGCCTTCTGGATCACCTTCCAGCACCCCGGCTTCAGCCGCAAAGGCATTGTATTCCTCGGTACTTAATTTTTCAGAAATCGCTTTGTGCGACTGGGGGAACAGCTTCGACAGAAGCTTTCCCACGGAAAATGTTGGCTTTTTCATAGTTATGCAGCTAATTGTAGTGCCTGGTGAATACACGCCTGCAGGCTCCCGATCCGGTCGACCAGGCCATGAGCCTGTGCTTTTTCGCGTCCGAACATTTCCCCCGTAAAGGCTTCATCGGACGTCAGTTTGCCCGCCCGGCCCCGGCGCACGTAGCCCAGAAACTCCGTCCGACAGTCATTCAGTGACTGCCGGATTTCGGCTTCCTGATCCGGCGTGATGGGTTCGATGCCATTGATCTGTGCCTTTTTCTCACTACCGTCCGCCCGGTATATGGTGATTTTGGTACCTTCTCTGGCCAGGGCTTCGGATTCGTCGACGTAAACCATCAGCACCCCGATGGAGCCGACCTGACTGACGGTCTGGTCTTCGAGCCAGATTTCGTTGGCTTGCGAGGCAACGTAATAGCCCGCGGATGCACAGAAGGGAGTCCACACCAGAATGGGTTTAGAAAAGGTGGCGACCGCGTCGGCCAGCATCCGGGTCGAATCGACGGTTCCGCCGGGCGTGTTCATTTTTAACACCACGGCCTTGATCTTGGGATGGGCTGCCGCCAATTGCAGAATTTTGGCTGTTTCTTCGTTGCCGCCAGAGCCGCAAAAGCCGACGCGGGCCATCGAACCTTCGATCGGAACCACGGCCACCGACCCACCTCCGGCTTTACGGTATTCATACAACCGCCCGCGCAGGGGATCGTAAAAACCGTCTTCGTCGTACAGCTCGTCGATGACTTCTGCCTGGTTTCTATACCGCTGATTCCAACGCTCCTGCTGCTCATTGGCCTGGCCCGCTGCGGCTTTGAAGGTGGGAGGAATTGGATCACGACCCTGGGCCAGCCGGTGCTGAATGATCCCTTTCCACTGGTGGGCGAAAGGCTCATTGAGATACCAGAGTCCGGAGAAAAAAGAAAGTCCTGTCATCGTCGTACGTTAGCGAGTACGAAAATGACAGGACGTTTTCAGGCCAAAAAGGACACTAATTCACCCACCAGGTTCTGCCAAACCAACGGCAGGCCCAATACATCAGCCGGTTGCGCAGCTTGCGGTGGGGTTCGATCTGGTTGATGCGCGACCAGTACTCCAGATCCGCCAATTTGCGGGCCAGCTCGGCCCCCAGCCTTTCTTCCCCCAGCCGGTTGTCATACCAATAGTCGTGGAGCAGGCTCGCCCGGTTGTAGCGGCCGATGGGCGGAAAAACACTCCAGAGAGCCGCGGGCACACTGGCAAAATCTGTCACGTACCCCGCCGGAATAATCACTTCCCCGATCAGCGTCTGAAACATCAGGGGTTTGACCAGCACCCAACGGTCCGATTTGTCGGGATCTTCCTCCCGGTAGCGCACAATAATTTCATCTTCCATCAGAATTCCCCCAGAGCGTCTTTTTCCCGGATAATGTTGGCCAGCATCAGATAGACCACCACCAGGTATGGCTCCGTACCCTCCAATGGCAAACCCTGTGCCTGAAGGTGGCCCAACGCCAGATTCTGGAAGAATTGCAGCTCAGAAGTGCTATTTGGCACTTCCGAATTGACCAGTTGCCCCGTCAGCGGATCCCGGAACGAATCCCGGGTTGTGCGCGGAATCTCGATTGGCTGCACCCGGGCCAGGCGTTCACGCGCCACAAACGGCTGCAGGGTGGCATCCTGGCTGTACCGGTCAAACACATCATGCCCCTGGGCATCCACCACCCGCATCTCGAACAGGGCGGTGATTTCCAGATCGGCATCGAAAGTCAGTCGTTTCAGCCGCACCCGGCGCTGCAGGCCTTCAGCCAGCAGGCTACTGCCCGAAATGGGTACTTCTATGCCGGTGATGGCTCCGGTGTTCGATACCACCAGCCCCAGCTGTCTCATGAGATTTTTTTCCATAGTGTTAAGCAAGCACGATATAATCAAAAGAAAAGGTCGTATTGGCCACCGGGCCTACATCCGTGGCCTGGATCGTAAAGCCGGTCGCTGTTTTGTTGCCCACAAAAAAACGCGCGATACTCATGCCCGCCTGGTTGTTGCGGGCCGTCAACATCACGGCTTTGGGCGCAGCCGCCAGGGCCGTGGCGAAGGTGATCGTGGCCAGCAGCACGTTGGTGCCGGGGGTGGCTCCCGTCGTTAGCGTCAGGTTTCCGGCCTGGTCGGTCGATCCCGCCGTAATGCTGGCCGTTGCGCCGACCCCGGCCCCCGTCGAATTCACCGCGTTGGCCGCGATGCTGGGCGAATTACCCACCAGAATCAGCCGTTTCAGCGTCACGTCGCCATTGAAGGCATTCGCCCCGCTGAAGGTGTTGGCACCCGCCAACAGGGTGGCCTGGTCAAAGCCCGCTTCCCGAAAATCGAGCATCGTCAGGTAGAAGGTCGTCGTCGTAGCCGGGTTGTTGTAGTTGATCAGGAGGATGGGCCGGATAAAGGCCGTGCCTGGCCTAAACATTAGGTTATTGACATCTTCACTGTTGCCGGGATTCGCACCCTGGATAAAGCATTCATAGAGCGTCCAGGCGTTGGGCACCAGCCCGTTGTTCAAAACGCCCGAATACATATAAGTACCCCCTTCCATCACATTGGCCATCTTTGTCCCCGCCGGCAACGCTGGTCCCGGCCAGGGTGATGTCAGCGTGACAACATTGCCGGTAATACCGCCCTGTGCCCAGGCTCCGCCGTTGGATTGCCAATACACATTATAATTGGAAGATACATTCCGGGAATAGCCGTAGTCCGCAAAGACTTGCCCCTGCCCGTTGGTGTACGGATACCAGGCAAAGCCCCGATTGGATGCTGATGAACCATTGTACCAACCACTTGAACTGACCAGCGTCATCGTTGTCGCGCCCGGATTCAAGGGAGCGGCCAGGGTGGTCAGTGCCGCCCCGGTTACCTTCGCGAAATGCGGGGGCGTAATTTCCAGTCCGTCCGCATCGTAGCAGATGATACCAAAATATCCACGCGCATTGGTATCATAATTCGCCCCGCTGGTGTCGCCATGTCGGGCCACCATTGAAAGGCGGTGACGTCTGAGCAGATTGACCGGAATCAGATCGATCGTCCGCAGAAATCCGTTCGCTCCGGTGTATTTGAAAGCGCCTTTGCCGCCTGCGGGTGGGCTTTGAGTGCCATCGAAGCTGAGTTTGCTGGAATCACCGGGGAGCATATTACTCAGATCGCCGAACTCGGTGTTGCCGTTCGCAATGAGGTTGCCCGTCACGAGCGGATAGCCACCCGCCAGTTGAAACAGCGTGACCTTCTCCAGCACGCCATCCGAACGCTGTATCACCATTTTGTCACTGACCCGACTGATGGGTGTTGTTCGCGCAGGCAGTACACTAGCCGTGAGTGTTCCCGGATTTCCCTGATCGCCTTTATCGCCTTTGGCTCCTTTCAAATCGGTGTACACCCCATTGACGCCGTTGGCCTTTTTAAACCGCAGCTGCGTACCGTTCCAGTCGTGGTCGGGGGTGTAGTCGTTGCCGGTCACCCAGTCGACCAGTTGCTTTAAAATGCCCCGAATCGACTGCGCCGTGTTCGAGCGGGGAGCCGCCGGCGGGGCATCTTTGATGTTTTCGTCAATCAGATTCTTAATGTAATTGGGATCAACCGCCATAGCTTTTTTGAGAGATTATGAAAAACTGAGATCGAAGGATAAATCGAATTCGGCATCCGGTGGCAGCGTTTCGGTGTAACTGTCACGATACCAGACCGGGTGCGTGGCCAGCCCCTGCAGCGTCAGGGAGAGCGAGTCCTGCTCGGTCAGGCCGCGTCCCGTGATCATCCACAGTCCGTTGCCGATTTCACCCGCCTGATACACCTTTCCATTGTGCCCCAGCCAAATGGCCAGAAAGCGTCGCTCCAGGTGCTCATTCAGCCAGGTAAGCAGCGTTTCGTCCGGAGCCACCAGCGACGTACTAAGGGCGATCGTGTAGAGCACCTGGCCCGCTTGCCGACTCGTACTTTCCGTGAACGTGCAGGTACGGGGCGGAAAAACCAGTTCCGTCATCACCGCGCCGTCGACCACGCTGAGTCCCAGCGACGCCACCGTCAGCGGTCGACCCGCCACCGGAAGCTCATCGGGCGTGGTCACGCTCAGCACGTCGTCGATGGACACGAGTTTTAACCGGGCCACGTGGCCCACGCTGGGTTGTTGCTGCCAGCCGCCCAACTGTTGCTCAAGGATGCTCATGCCCAAAGGTCGCGGGATTCTCCCCGAAAAAACAGGACCGTTTTTGCGGCTTATTTTTAGTCGGCAAAAATCAAAAAAGCCGCTTTCTGTAGGAGAAAGCGGCTTTTTTGGTAAGGATTTTACCTACGACATGGCGAAAACTACCGACAGGTTGTCGATTTCACCGACCGGTTTGCCGCTGGCACCGACAACTTGCCGAAAACTTTTTTTCCTTTTTCGCTCCATTTTCACCTCAAAATCGCGCCAAACCTTCCAGGCGGTGTCGGCCGACAGGGTTTCTTCGTCGATGTCGTGTACATCCAGGAATTTTTTCACCGCCTGCATCTGATCCCCGGTCGCAAAATGATAGCCCATCACAAACGAGATCAGGCAATCCCGGAAGTGACGATCGAGGGCCACCTGCAGCATCCGGAGTTTTTTTTCGGGCACCTCCATGAACTTGGTTTCGGAGGGAATGTGAAAGACCAGGCATGGCCCGGTGGGCACTTCAAACCGCGTGGTCATGAACGTATTTTTGACCAGTGCCAGTGCCAGGATATCGCCCAGAAACGTCATCTTGCGAACCGCGATTGAGTGGTTTTTTCCGTCGCCGTAGCGGTTGATAATAAACTTTTGAATGTGAGATTTAACGGGTACCAGTACAGGGATTTGCATAGTTTATTCGTGGGTGGGTTGCTTGCTAAGTTAAACAAATTTCCAGACATCAGGGAACACCTATTCATTTCCGATCCTACCAGTTATCGTCCCATTAACCAAGAGACGAAATCGCACTGATCAGTGCATCGAGTCGGCCGGCCTGGTTAGTTCCCCAAACCGCACCCTGCACCCCGTCGACGGCCCCCTTCACTTCCCGGGTTGCCCCTTCCACGGCGTTGATGCTTCCCTTCAGTTCGCGCACATCGCCGGCCATGCTGTTGATGGATGTTCGCATCGAAACCGACAGAGCCCCCAGGGCTAACGTATTTGATCTCGACATCGAATCCAGCGACTGGTCAATGCTGGTGGCCATTGTCTTCATGGCCAGTTGCAAGTCTTCCGACATGCTGGTTATGGCGTCACCAATATCTTCCAGGAGTTCAAGCTGCTTATCCGCCTTCTTGGCAGCTGCGGCCGCAGCTGCCGACGCGTCTCCCGAATACGATCCGGCATCGGCTGTGCCATTTGCGTCCCCTTCGTCGCCACTGGTCGGGCCATCATACATACTGGACATGGCCGCATTGGCTTCGGCCTGCTGAGCGGCCACTTCGGCATCCCGGGCCGCGGCTTCGGCTTCCCGCTTGGCTTTTTTTGTGCCGAACAACATCATTCGTCGTTCAAAATAGGGCGTTTCCCCAATGCTGCCCAGGCCCCAGTTCCCCCCGCCGACACCCCCATCCCGGTAGGCAATTTTCTGCCCGTTTCGGTACATCGACGAATACAGCAGCCGGTCGATCACCGGTTTATTGTTGGAATAGGTGTTGCGGCTCAGAATCATAAACGGTTCGCCCCCTTCGGCTTCGCCCACTTCCCGGCCCGACTCCCGGTCGATCATCGAAATGCCCCGCTCACCGTAGCGACCGCCGTGCCGACCACCCTGCAGAACGCCGGCGTTTTTCACGTAGCTCTTGCCCCCCTTCCGGAATTGTTGCTGCCAGCCCCAGCGGTCCGTCGCACGGTCGATACCTCCCTCACCGTACATCGGTTTGACCTGGCCGTCTTCCACGTACCCATGAACACCGCGGGCAAACGAGGGTGCGGGCTGGTTTTTGATCTTGGCGATCTGCAGGGCCGTTAAACCGGCAATGATTCCGGCAAACACCAGGTTTACCGGGAAGATACCCGACGCCAGGGCCTTCAGGGCAGCCTGGGCACCACTGATCAGGGCGGTGGCCACCTGGGCTTTCTTGTCGGCTTCCCACTTCTGCTTCGCCAGGGCTTTTTCCTTGTCGGCTCCGTCCTTGCGGATCGAGTCGGCTTCCGATTCAAAATCCTCCCGGATACTGGTCTTGCTTTCAGCCAGTTTGGTCTCAATCCGCTCAATTTCTTCCGCCGAATCGCCCGCTGCGAGTTTCTCGGCTTCGGCCTGCTCTTCGGCGGCTTTGATGGCCGCTTCCATTCGGGTTTTGCTATCCGCCAGTTTGGTTTCGGTCTCTTTTTTCGAAGCCGCAATTTCTTTATCGAGCCGCTCCTGGGTCAGTTTATTCAGAAAAGCCACGCCCTGTTTGGCGATATCGCCCACCTGGTCAGCCACTTCCGAGGTCCGCTGCAGTTTCTTGTTGCGATGTTCTTCGTCGACCTGAAACATCTGGGTTGCAGCCGCCGTGAAACCCGCCACATCCCCATCCAGAATCGACTTGAAGGCGTTGGAATAGTTCTGCCAGCGTTCGCGTTTGCGAGCCACGTGCTCTTCATCGAGCCGGGCCATCTCGCTCTCCAGTTGCTTGCCGGCCAGGGCTACGTCGGCGGTATATTTGGCGTTGATGGCGGTTTGCTGCGCGGCTTTCTGCTCCTGGCTCAGGTTGCTTTCCTGGATGCGGGCCAGTTCAGCATCGCGTTCGGCCGCCAGATTAGCTTTCAAATGATTGAGCTCCACCTGAAGCCGATCCCGTTTGATCTGGATCAGCTTCTGGGCATTATTGCCCGCATTCAGTTCCTTCCAATCGAACTGCGCCATTTCGGCGGCTTGCTCCTGCGTCCGGATAAAATTGTTCGACTCCCGTTCCCGGTTGCGGAATTCCGTGTTGATGGCGGCAACATCCTGGGTATATTTCGCCTTCAGGAGCGTCAGCAGCTGAGCCTCCTGTACTTCATCCGTAATTTCTTTTTCAATGCGAGCCTTTTCGGTTTCATACTTGAACTGGGCATCGGCCAGCCGGCGGGCCTTCTCGTCCGTTTCCAGGGCCAGTTTCAGTTCCCGCTCCATCGCCAGGGCTTTCTGCTGATCCGCCGTGATCTTCTCCAGGTGCTTTTTATTCTCAGCTTCGATGTCGACTTTCAGCTGCGCATCCAGCGCCTTGATGGCTGCGGTTTTATCGGCCTCGCGGGCTTTGGAACTCTGAATGGCCGCGACCTCCTGTTCGTACTTCCACTGCAGTTTGGCAATTTCCCGCTGGGTTTCGTCGGCAATGGCCGCAATCTGTGCTTCCCGCTTTTTGGCAATAATGGCCTGGGTATCTTTCTGGATTTCTGCGTTTTCTTTTTCCCGGGCCGCTTTGGCCTGTTTGGCTTTCTGATCGTGGGTGTTCTGGTCCTCCAGCGTTTCCAATTGGCCGGTCTCCTTCGCACCCTGCACACTGGCCGTTTTCTTTTGCTCGATCAGCGTTTTATGATTGGCCAGGTGTTTGGGTTGTTCGGCTTTGATCTGTTCTTCGTAGCCCTTATTAAAACCGGCGGCTATTTTCTTACCGCCCTCCCACATGATGGTGGCCGCTTCGGCAAAATTCAGACTCGTGATGGCGTTCCAGAAGTTGACCAGTTCGCCGGCCGCGACCTTCATCGCTTCGAACAAACCGTTGATGCCCGCGCGCACCGTCAGCGAGTTGTTGTACAGCGCGACAAAACCTGACACCAGCAGCATCACGGCCGCAATCACCACGCCAACCGGGTTGGCTTCCATGGCCAGATTCAGCAATTGCTGCGCGGTTGTGGCCGATTGCGTCCAGATCAGCCGGGCTTTTTCGGCTGCGGCATGGGCCAGACTGCTGGCCGTACTGGCAATCAGATGCCCGTTGAAGGCCAGTAAGGCCCCGCCCAGCAGTGCCAGTTCGGTTTTGTTCTCGCTTAGAAATTCCGGTACCGCCCGGATGATGTTCACAAAAGCCACAAAACCCTGAATGCCTTTCTGTAAAAAGGGAAGGAGAGCGCCCCCGGCGTCGACGGCCAGCTCTTTCATCGCCTTTTTAGCCTTATCCATTTCGGCCGCAGCCGTCTGGTTCATTTTATTAAATTCGTCCTGGAGGCTCGTCGCCTGCTTCAAGGCCGGGTTGGCCAGCAGTTGCTCCTGGGCCTGCCGGCTGGTGGCCTTCGAAAGATCGGACACAAGTTTGGCCGCTTCTCCGGAATTGAAACCCAACTCCTTCATTTTAGCCGCGATCTGACTTTCACTTAATCCCTTGAAACTGGTGGCCAGTTTGATAAAAAACTCGTTCGGATTCGACTTGATGAGTTTCGTGAGCTCAGCCTCCGACATGCCGAGCTGCTTGGCAAACTTGTCCGTGGATTTCGTAACCGTCTCCAGAGCGACATTATAAACACCCTTCATGGCATTAGCCGCCAGTTCCTGCTTCTGACGCACCATGTCGGTCTGGTCCTTCAACAGTGACATTACTTTGGTAGCTTCGTCGGATTTGATCCCTAACTCAGCTAGGCGCTTATTGACCTGATCAGTGGGTAGGCCGCGCAGACTGTCTGCCAACTTCAGCAGAAACTCATTGGGATTGGTATTGATGAGTTGTTTCATCTGGGTTTCGGTAATGCCCAGTTGCTTGGCAAAAGTAGCCGTATCCCTTGAAGCACCCATCAGGATGCTGGACAGTCCGCCGGCTGCAATTTCGGCCGTCATGCCCAGTTCCTGGAAGGCGGCTCCCAGGCCCATCGTCTGGGTAATCTGGGGAGAAAGATCACCCAGTTGACCCATGCGCTGGGCAAAGTCGGCGACGACGGGGGCGGTGGCGGAGCCAGCGGCCCCTAACTCATTGAGCGCCGATCCGATATCGTTAATGGCATCGCCAGCTTTCATGTCGCGGGTTTCCTTGAAGAGCTTCTGCAGGGCTCCAATTTCCTTGGCGGCTTCTTCGGCTCCTCCCGTAAACTCGTCTCCCAGTGCCACAACGGCCTTGTCGACTGATTTGACGAAACCCAGCAGTTCATCATTAGCAACCCCCAACTGACCACCGATCTGGGCAATGCTCATCAAATCCTCCTTCGTGGTACGGGTGTCGATTTGACTCAGGGCATCCGACAGCGCAGTGACTTGTTCGGTCGACAGTCCCGTGGCTTTGGCGACTCCACCCATCATGTCAGACAATTTCAGTGCTCCGTCAACCCCTTCCCGGAAGAATTGATACACTTCCTGCGCCAGTTGCACAAATGAAAAAGCCCCTATAAAACCCACGACCGCATTCTGCACCTGCTTCCAGCGCGAAGGCTGTTCCGCCAGCGTCGTACCGAGTTGTTTCTGAACCTCGTTCTGTTTGGCCACCGCATCGGCGTGGGCCTTCGTACCAGGCACCAGGCTTTCGATTTCTTTCCCCAACTGATCAGCAACCTCCCTCAGTTGCTTGACGGAAAGGGTGGCCCGCTTGTTTTTATCATCCCAGTCCGCAACAGCAGTACTGGTTTCTCCCAGAGCCTGGCCCACCCCTCTTGCCTGAATCCGCACTTCCCCCAGGCGGGTATTGACTTCGGAAAGGCGGGCCGACTTGGCCACAAATTCCTCCGTACCAGGCGTGAGGTTTTTAAGTTCTTTGGTCAGCGATCGGGACTCGTTCTCAAGCTGCTTCATGGTCAGCCCCGTTAACCCGACACTTTCCCGTAGGCCCTTCTGAGCATCCTGGTTTTTTCCGAGCTCCTTATACAACTCGGCCCATTCCTGACTCCCCTTGGGTGCTTCCTTCAGGGCCCGTTCCAGTTTGCGGGCTTCTCCTTCCAGCAACGCCAGTTGGTTACGCGCAGCATCGCCCTCAATTTTGAGGGTAATACTGGCGGTTTCGTTTAAATCCATTCCCATCGTCGACGCACAGTTATAGCTTGACAATGGCAAGAAAAACAAGCTTTCGAGGACCTAATAGGACACAAAAAAGCCCTGAAGACCAATCTCCAGGGCATGAATGAATACTCATCCGGAATTAATAATTCCAGGTCAGGCACTCGGTTTTTTCTTTCTTCTGCGCCCGTCGCCCATCGACGGCCAGCGTCTTTTTAATGTCTTCGGATTTCCACCCAAACCGGTCCCGGTAATCCATCAGGATCGGTTCCGGATAACTGGAGAGCAGGAATTTGCCCTGCATTTTCAGGCAAGCTTCCAGCAGGTTCCGGAAGTCGTCGAGGGTGTATCCTTTGTAGGCACCCTGGTCAGAGGTAACATACGGTGGATCCAGGTAGAAAAAGGTTTCCGGCGAATCGTAGGCCTTCATTACTTTCAGGACGTCGTACGATTCGATGGTGACGCGTTTCAATCGCTCCTGGTACGCATCCGTGAGCATTTTCTTCTTGTTGTAAATCTTCAGTGCCGTGCTGCCTTTCCGATCGTACCCGAAACCGCCATCAATGACGCAGCTGAAGCTCATGTTGGTTTGCACCCAGATTGACCACGCCATGCGAAGCGCATCCCTGATTTCCGCTTCTCCCGACTGGTATTCCTGAGCCGTTTCCCTGTGCTGCTGGCGGCTGTGGAAGGTCTCGTTGATAAGCCGTTGCAATTCATCAATATCGTATTTTAACACCTTGTAAAAGCTGATCAGGCGGTTATTGATATCATTCACCACTTCGAACGAGCTGGGTGCTTTGCCCCAAAAGAGGGCACCACCTCCGAAAAATGGTTCGCAGTAGGTATGGTGCTCAGGAATTTTGGGCAGGATGTGGCGAAGCATCATTTGTTTGCCACCATAGTAACTGATGGGGGTTTTAAGCAATGGTTTTACAGTGGTCATAACGTTGAGTTGTTGAGTGAACTTCAAAGTTGACCCGAACCCTTTTATTCTTGTAGGACATTTTTTTGTACCCCTTTCTACTATCTTGCAATCGTTCTCCCGCAGTCGCCAGCGGCCTAAAAACGGCTTTACATACCGATGACAACATCAAATCAATTCGAAGGCGGAATCGCTTTCGCCAGAGCAGCCTTTGCTCAACTGGATTGTCGGGGCACCAAATGGAAAACCAGAAACGTGCCTGCCTACATCCGGGAGCATCTTTGGATGTCTCATTATCTCACTGAAAAATCCGGTGAGCAACTTTTGTACGTCATCCGGCCGCCGGACGAACTAAACCCCAAAGTGCATTTCGTCCGCTGGCCACCACTGGAGCCAGCATGAAAAATAGATTTTCGTTGGAAAACGATGAAGCCGCTTCGAAGCCCGAAGCGGCTTTTATTTTAAATAGAGGAGAACCCTCAATTCGAGCACGTATTGTTCACTTTCGTACTCTAAAGCAATTAGATGAATACGTTCCAACCCGGCCATTTGTTCAGATTAGAACATTACCGGTTTTATTGGAAATAGTAGATGTACCTGACAATTTACCGCAGAATAAAGTAAGGTATTGGCTGGATCGAATGGCTATTTGGTATTATCGTGTCGTCCTTAAACCTGAGGTTGAAAATTAAATTTTAATTATTGGATTATGCATAATTAATTTTGATTAAATTCACTATGTACTAAATTGGCATGTAGAGATTTTCAAAATCAATTAGGAACTTTATTCTTTGATGACTTTTTAATATATGGCCCCAAGATTAAAAAGGTTGACCAACCCAACAGGAAAATCAGTTATTTTTCAAATAGTATCTGCTACCATTGCGGTTGAAATCTTCTTAATTGCATTGTGTTTAGTACCCTATGGTGATAATAGTTTACCAATTTTCACGCTGGATAAAAAGATCCCAATGGTTGTGTTTGCATCTTTACCACCAGTCTTAATCGTAATTATACAATTTCGGAACACTCTTGCTTTGCAAAAAGCTACCTTTATCAAGGATTTTGTGTCGAAATTGTACACTGACAAAGAATTATCACAATCTTTTCATTACTTAATATATAAATATGAAAATGATGTATACAAAGAATTTTTGAAAGCTTCGCCGGAAAGAAGACAGGAAATGCAGAAAGGTAGGAGTGAGGGAATTCGATATTTTGATCCAGCTACATTTCAAGGAACAGAGGAAGAAAGACGTTTTGATGGAATTTTAGGGTATTTCGATATAATAGGATACCATTATTCGTCAGGAACTCTAGAAATTGAAGATATTGGGAAGTTATTGGGTTATCATCTCACTTTCCTTTTAAAAAGGGAAGTAGTTACAGATTATTTAAATTCGATACCTCAATATTGGGAAGGAATTACTAGAAATAGGGTGCCTACATCTGTAAGTCCACTTCGATACTTGACAATATTACTAAATGCATTTATTAAGTATAATGCAGCGGAAGAAAAGAAAATAAGGGATATCAACGATAAACTACTATAGTGATGGCAGAATTTAATAACTCAATTTCAAGGGAAATCATTTTGAATGCAAAGGCTCTAGCAATTAAACAAAGCTACTTACCCATGAGCCCTTATCATGCACAATCTAGCTCTAAAATAGATCTATGTGCAGCCGCTTGTCTTGCATATGCAGGATTTGATGCAGTTTCTAAACAAGAATCAGAAGCTTTCATTTTGAGGCTTATTCAAGAGGGAGAAGAAGATACACTGTTGAAAGCTTTTGAACAATTAAATTGGCCGACTTCCCTTTGTGAAGAAATGCGAGCCGATAACGATATTACTCCAGAGGCCTTCCGACTATCAAAATTCTTAAGAACCTGTGATAGTCTAATTGAATCTTAATACTTTTATGATCAAACCCGGACCAGAAGACACTTCGCAGGCATCCTAACTGGCAGACTGACCATCACCTGCACCACCAGGTAATTTACCCCGTTGATGTGGATTTTCTCCTTGAAGTTCAGCGTGGCCAAGTCCGTTTCGTTCAGCAGTAGTTCCCGCTCCACGTAAAACATTCTGGTCCGGAACGCTTCCAATTTTTTCCAGAAAGTTTCGGCCAGTCCGCCCATCCCGAGCCAGTACAGGCTCAGCCCATCCAGCGTCGGTAACGCCAGCGGCAGATCATCTTCCAGTCCGTTCCAGAACAACAGCCGGGGCATCCAGCCCTGCGTCAACTGATTGAATTCGGAGGTGACCCCAGGTTGTCGGGCCGATGCCAGGCCCGTATCCGTATCGTACAGCAAGGTGCTTAGTTTGCAGGAAAGTTTGGCAATTCCGGTCGGATCGTCACCCGCGGGCGTCAGGTAGTCAGCCAACTCCCCGGGTTTATCTTTCAACAGCGCATCGGAGGAATCCAGCTCGAAGTTCAGTTGCAGCCGGCGGTTGACTTCCGCCCGTCGTTTGTACTGTTTTACCGCCTTCCCCGACCAGTCCTTGACCACCGGCGCTCGAAAGATGTCGTCGGTCAGCGACGTCGTTAACCGCCCCTGCACCGCCTGAAAATCATACGCCAGGTTGAACACCTTCCGCAGTTCGATCAGCAGCTGCGGGATCGTCCAGGCGGGCAGGTGATTCCGGATCGTTACTTCAGCCGCGCCGTCGAGTGCCCGGGTGTTGTAGAGCACCAGTTTCGAGAGTTGCGGATGATCCAGAATGGTGCCCGATATCGTCGTCCCGGTTTTGGCGGCAATCTGCAGCAACAACCACCTGACGAACACCATCGGCACGTTCGGGCCAGCCGTGTACACGCCGGCTGCATACGGATTGACCCGCCCCCCGTAGCCGATCCCCGCGCCATTGGTGCCGTAGTAATCCGGATTCTGAATCGTCGGAAAACACACCGCTTCCTGACCGGCCACCGTCAACACCGGGGTAAGCGTTACAGGCACGGCAATCGTCCCAAAATCGATCTCACTCAAGGGCACAGTCTGGTAATCGCCGAAGAATTCGCTCAGCGGTTGCACGACAGACAGTTGAAAACCGCTCGAATCGACCGTGGCCACACCAATGCCTTCCTGCACCAGGTGACCGTTGTAGTACTGCTGCACCACCATCCGCTCCGAACCGGTGGCCACCTGCAGTTCATCCTGAAATCCGAACAGCCGGCGATTGCGGGCCGACAAGGGCAGGGCAGGTAACCTGGCACTACTGGTAAACAACGTTTCGTAGGTCAAATAGGGATTGACCAGTTCCAGATCGACGCTGCCGTTGGGCACCAGATCGGCAATTTCACCATTCACACGGGTTTGCAGCATGCTTAAGCAGGAGTTAAATCAAGGTACAATTTATCGCCCGAGTTGAGCGTCTCGGTCATCGGATGAAGCAGATGAAGTTCGTAGCCGTCCTGGTTCATCCTGAACGTCGTGTCCTTGATCGGCAGTCCATTCCGGTACACCCGGATCCGGTAAAGCTGCCCGGGTGTACCCATCGTGTAGAGAAACCAGAAGTTATCGTTGATCACCGGAAAGTCCAGGTCATTGCTGCCCGGTGCATACACGTTTGGGCCGGCGGACAGGCCATAGGAATTTCCCATATCCGTAACCATTAACGTAGAATGGTGCACCGACGTTTTCGACGGCTGACCCGCCCGGTAATGCCATTTGCCGGCGGGAACCGACCAGGCATAAATTTCGGGCGAAACCGTGCAGGTGCCGTACTGATCGGCATACACCTGGGTATTCAGGGAGGCATATTCGGCTTCAGCCAGCTGGTTGGCATCGCCATCCGCTTCCCCGCCATATTTCCCCGCCGTGATAACAATCGTGGCCGGCCCACCCACCTGACCCGTCGGGCAATTGGTGCGGCTGTAGGTGGTGGTCCGGGTAATTTCCGCACTCGGAAACGGCGTAGTACCTGGGTCGATACCCGCCAGCGGAAGCCCCCCAATATAATCCGGATCACCGGGTGCGTTGGGCTTCTGGGTCAGCGGCTTGAATAACGAGCCGTCGTCCAGATAATATTTCTGCAATCGAATCGGTCGGCCCAGCCCTGTACGTTTGCCCATCGCATCCAGCAGGTGCATCATGCCTACACCCCGCCAGCCGGTCGGCCGCACGGCCTGGGCAGGAGCCGCCGGCAGATCGCTGTAGCTGAGTTGGACATCCACCTGCCGGAAACTAAACTGCCGGGCCACCAGGTCGCCGTCGTCTTCGTGGTCGACCAGGTCGGTCGTCAAAAGTTCCAGTGGCTGGTGGCCTTTGTCCGTTACCAGATACCACTCCCGGGCCAGCAGCAGTTCATCCAGGTAGCGCAGGGTTTTGACCGCATGACGCTCAAAATAGCCCGTGGAAACCGTCAACGTTCGCTCGCCGATCACATCGGTGATGTACAGTTCCGTGAAACCCACCGCATCCAGCGGGCGTTCCCGTTCGGCCGATGACCGCTGCACCTTCAGCGTTTCGGATCCGGCTCCTATCAGACGCAACGTATCGAAACCGCCCAGGCTGTTGGAAAACAGAATCTGGCGCTCATTCCGCCGGTATTGCCGGTCGACGGTGAAGCTGCGCACCTGAGAGAGTCGCTCGTTGGCCTGGTTCGACAGCCAGATCCGGTACCGCATCAGCGGATTGCCCGCCGGCACCTGAGCCGCCAGCATCGACGGCCCCACCGGCGCGCAGATCACCTGGTACTGCACGACATTTTTCAGTGTCAGCAGCGTCATCTCATCGGTGGTGCCATCCCGCAGGGTGTACTCGATCCGCAGCCGCACTTCCGTGGGCAGCGGACTACAGTTCAACAGAAAATACAGGTATTCTTCCTGCTGATGGCCAACGATCTTGCTATCCGGCTGCCAGGTCAGAAATTGCCGCACGTCAGCCTGGTAGTCACTGGCAAACCGATCGGCCCAGCCGGCGGCATCGGCCTCAGTAATGCCGCCTTTCAGCAGCCATTTGATCCCCCGCTCCACTTCAGCCCCCCCGGGCAGCACCTGCTCGGTCAGTTTGTAGGGCATCGTCAAAGTGGCGATCGACGAAAGCTCCGATTGGCGGTAGGCAGGTTTCTGGAGCGCCATAAACCCGTCGAGAATCGAATCAAACTGAAAAAACGCCCCTTCGTAGGTCGTCGCGCCATCCTGCGTAACGGGCGGCTTTTCGCGGCCTTCCAGTGTGGGCAGGGCCATGAACGTCGATGCCTGGGCATATTCGGGCACTTTCAGCGTCAGCAAGTACCGCAGGGGGCTGCGGTCGGGAAACGCGACCGGATCCAGCGCGTCGATGGTGTGGGTAATCCGGTTGCGGCTGAGCTGCACCGGCAAAAAGGTGAGGGAGGCTTTCGGGTCAATCATGGTTGCTCAGTACCGGTTATCGTTTGTTTTAAATGGCGGATCGCAGCCAGCGCAGCTGCCTGCCGCACCCGTTCGCCGACCATACCGAACTTTCGGCCCGAGGTGACGCTGTACCAGCCCCGACCCGTCCGGAGGTGTTCGATCTTACGCTGGCGGGCAATCCGGACGCCCCAGGCAATATCGCGAATCAGCCGGGAGTCGGATTTGATCGAACCGTACCGGCGGGCCCAGATATCCTTCAGAAATTCGGACGTCCCTTTTTTCTCCACCCAGTACATCAGGGCTTCCAGCGGAGCCATGTTACTGCCCACGTTCAGCCGCTTCATATCCCGGTAGCGACCATAGTCCAGAAAACGGATTTCGCATTCGTACACGAACCGCTGGGCCTCAGTCCGGATCGTCGAGCGAAACGAATCTTCCAACTCACCCGTCATCACCAGCCCCTCGCGCTCGACGGCGATGCGGTATTCACTCATGGCCTGCCGCTGGAACTCGGCGATAATATCGGCCAATTCTTTTTCGAGTTCTTCCAGCGCATCCATCAGTCCGAACTGCCCACCAGGGCATTGGCGTTGGTGATAATTTTAAAGTCGACCATCATTCCGCAGGCCCGATCGGGTCCGACCTGGGTCATCGGCCGGATTTTCCAGTGGCGGGAATCTTCCCAGTTGTAGCGGCCCGCGCGCACATCCTTGCGCATCTGGCGGATGATGCGAAAGACGGCACTCTGCGCCTGGCTAATGGACTCGCTCAGCGCATGGGCCGTGGAGTCAGCGGGCAAACAGAGCACGGCGAACGAATTGTCCTGGGTGGCCTGGATCAACCCGTGCGCGGTGTCGCTCAGCAGGATGTTGGGCATAAACAGAATAAGGGCCGGGTAGGAAAAACCGGTGGTGCGGGAGGCTTCCACCAGCACATCAGTGCCTTCGCCGGCTTCGAAGAGAAACGTTTCCAGGTGGTCATCAGCCTCCTGAATGCTTTGAAAATACGCCTTCTGGGCGACGATATCGGTTCCGAGGTAGGTAATCATGAGGCTTGCCCGACCACGTTTTGTTTGCCGGTGGGGTTTTTATCCAGGGTGGTAAATTCGACGTCGACAAACTTGTATTCGATATCGCGCGGCACGTTCATCAGCCGCAGGGCTGTGTTTAACGGTTTGAGCAGATGTCGACGGTACGAGGGCGTGCGGTAGGCGACCTGGTACATGGCCGCGTGCTCCAGCTCCGATCCCGAACCACCCACCTTGCCGCCCTGGTCGATGCCGGCCAGGACCGGCAGAATGCCGTGCCCCTGGGCCTGGGCAATGTTGGCCGCTTCGTAAATTTTGGTGTAAGCATCATCCGACATTTTGTTGTCGATCGCTTTGATCCGAATCATGTCTCGGGGCTTGCCATTGCTGTCGGTCAGATCGCCAATCATCACCACGGCTTTGTCAGTATTCTGAATCCCGGCCAGAAAATCGTCGAGCTTGGACATGAACTCATCCTTCCGCTTTTCGATGAGTTTAGCCGTTTCTTCATCGTCCGCATTTTCGCCTTCATCGACGAAGTACGATTCGTCGATTTCGATCAAATACTTGATGTTATAGCCGTTGGTGAGCCCGTTTTCGTGAAACTGCGGGATCATGTTGGCCACCTTCGTCCACACTTTTGTGCCCCAGAATAGCCCCAGGTTGTAAAAATCCTGGCCGATCTGGGCTTTCTTCAGCAGCATGATCGATTCGGCCTGCGCCGTGGGGTTGTAGCGATCCCAGAGCGGAATCCGCCCCATATCGGCGGGTGTTTTGCCACTGCCGAAAAGCGGACTGGTAAGCACGTGGGTGATTTCGCCGGCTGTGGGTTTCTCAAACCGGCACTTCACCGGTTGAATGGTCTGCAAACCGATTTCGTTGCCTTCCCCGATCGACAGGTTAACAAACGCCATTTCGCAAAACACCAGGCTCAACGCTCCAAGCTCCAGGTATTTTTCGAAGATTTCCTGATTTTCAAACCACTCGTCCAGATCCGGAAAATCCTCCCGATCGTAGATCTTCTTTCCATTCTCATACCGAAAACGGAACGGCGCAACGCCCGCCCCCAGGACAAACTCTTTCGCCTGGTCCATCAGCGAAGGCTTGCTGGGCGACTCCCAGTTCAGGGCAATAACCCGGTTGGGTTCATCGTCGTCCTTTCCCCATTTTACCCACTCAAACTTTTTTCCGGATCCGGTCGCCTTTTGGGCCGACAGCGCCTTTTCATCCCCGTGCACCACATCCACGGCGGGGGAAATTACCACTGCAGCCGCCGGGCCGCTCAGGTAAAACATTCTACTATCAAATCGTCTGACGGACATTACCAGGAGTGTTTAATACGATACCATTCACGTTGATCCCGAAACCGGTAGGCCATCAGCAACCGGTTTCGGAGGGAAAAGAAATTGCCTTTTTCATCTTCCAGCAGTACGATACCCTTTTCGAGCAAATCGTAGCGTAGGCCAGCCTTCGCAGCCGTTCCGTTTGTGGCTTTTACCCCCGTGTTCTTCCGACTTTTTTTACAACCGTGCCGCTCGCCCGTCGCACCGTCTTCCTTGCGCCGGTAGCGAATCGAAAAACCGTCGTTGATGGGGTCGTGAAGCAATTTGAAAAATTGCTCGACTGTCAATGTTTGATCCATAGTCAAAGGTGAAATGCGGTTACCGGGCGAAAAAGGACAATTTTTGACCAAAAAAGCCTTCCAATGCTCTTTTTAAGCAAACGGGTTGTGCTCAGGGAGTTGGCCAGCCTGATTTTCCGAACCGGCCCTTTTTTTTCCAATAATCTCTAAGGGCTATCAAACGCCCTGTCTGGTTTCGGTAATTACCGGTCCGCGTTTTCCGAATATATGAAAGGGGGTGCGCGCTTCAGAGGAAGCGGATCTGCTTCGTGCCTTTGGGCTTCTTCGCTGAGGAAAATTTATAATATAAAATGTAATCAAAGCAGTCGCTTAGGTGGGTTGCGTACTCCTGATTGATCGTTGTTCGCTCACTTCGTTTGTCCTTTGCAAAGGTTGGAAGGATGGGTGAGTTCTGCATTGAGATGATCAGTGCCTTGCAGGTGTGTTGGTTGATCCGTAAGCGAGGGAAGCGATCATCGGTCTCCAGCAGCAGCTTGTCGATCAGGTTGAACTTGTCAACGTGTTCAGGGTTGGTCTTCAGGATCCGGTCGAACACCTTCCAGCCAGCGAGCCTGAACACGGCTCGCACCAGGTCGAAGAAGGTATCGTTCGAACCGGCTGATTTGGATTCACCGTATGCATCACCATACAGGAAGATTTCTTTCCTGCTCTGCTGGTGGTAGGTGGCCACCACCCGCCAGGCCAACGTTTCCACCAGGGTACGGTTGGGATCGGCCACCTTTGCATAGAGGCTGTTAATTAACCGCAGTTCTTTAACCCCCTCCTGGCAAACCACCACGGAACAAATAGCCGCGTTAAAGTCGAAGCTCAGTTCCAGGGCTTTAGCTGGATTGTAGTCACTGAACGTTGGCACCCATACGCCTGAGTCGTTCTGATCGTATTGATAGGTGTCGGCCGAGCAATGCTTCTCAAACTCAAACGAGGGATAATAACAGTTGGGAAGTTTGGCAATGCGCTCGTTTAAGACCTCGATCCGGAACTGCATGGGAGACAAGAGCTCCTCCTGGTTCTTCTTGTAATCAGGGTGTAAAAGCGGGTTGTCGTCACAATTGCCCTCGATAAAAAAATACTTGGCCGGATCTTTTTTCATCAACTCTTCCGTCAGAAAGACCCATTTGCCCGACTCATGCCAGGGGTTGGAGGTAAAATCGTAGAGTGAGTTGTGCATCCAGTTGCTCGCAAACCGGTGCGTATTGGCCCGAAACAGCATGGGCATCAGGATGGTTTTGACCCACTCGTCCTTGAACAGGGCGGATTCGTCGATCAGGCCGCCGTCGTAATTACCCCCTCGGTTTGAATCGGGCCGTTCAAAACTGAGCATCTGCAGGCAGAAACCCGTAATAAACGAAACGCATCGATCCCAGGTCTTGGGA
Organism: Larkinella knui; assembly: GCF_003858645.1. GTDB lineage: Bacteria > Bacteroidota > Bacteroidia > Cytophagales > Spirosomataceae > Larkinella > Larkinella knui. The sequence goes on from NZ_RQJP01000004.1 coordinate 351,870, forward strand.
GCTTTGTAAGGTCGGGGCCAGTGGGCGGGTGGCTCCTTGCAAACCACATAATGTCCCATTCCGGTTTTTTCGTCGTACGGTTGCCAACCCAATCCCCGAAACGCATCGGCCATATCGACCAGGACGATGTTCAGCAACTGGGCGAATGTCAGTCCGGCCAGAAAGAATTTGGCGCGGTGCATATACCGGGCAAAGTAGGCCAGGCAAACCAGCAGTAGAAAGGTCTTGCCGAAGGCCCGCCCCGCCAGCAGGGTTTTGCGCTGGGCCTGGCTGGCCAGAAATAGTTTCTGCTTGGGAAAAACATAGACCAGGTTGGCCTTTTCAGTCAACAACGTCGTGTTCAGCATCTTCAATGTGGCGCGTGATTTCGACGGCCTGCAGGTCGTCGGTGAAAATCAGGTTCGGTTTGGGCATGAACAGGCGGGGATCGATCTGCTGGCCTTCTTTTTCGGTCATGCCCTGGAGTTTGGCGGCTTTAGCCAGCACATTAGCGGCTGCTTCATACTCGCCTTCTTCGTCGAGTTTATCGGCCAGTTCTTCCAAGCGGATGACATATACAACCTTTTTGCCTTCCTTGATGGCTTTGGTGGGGTTGCCTCCGAAGATGGCCAGCGCGTCGTTGACGATGTTGTAGGCCTGGCTCTGGGAGAGTGCGTAGACCTTCATGAGAAGGGCAACAACTTCCCGGCTGGATTCACCCTCGCAGAGTTGGGTGTAGGCGAAATTATAACGCTGCATCAACAGCTGATCTTTATCAGCCAGCGGAGCGTCCCGGTGCAGGTGATCCCGAAACCGCTCCAGCCGATCGGCTTTCTGGGGGCTCAATTCCATTGGAAAATCAAGTTTTTGGCAAGTTTCCACAATACCCCGGGGTCAAAAAAGGACGTAAAAAACAGGCTGTGATACTACAGGGGCATCATCACAGCAGGTAGATTCAAATTGTTAATATTTCATAAATGCCGAGATCGTATTGTAATAATTTCATAAGTTGCTATACTATTGTAGTAGTTTCACACCTTACCCTACGACTAGCTATGAAAGTGATCGGCTCTACCTTCGTACTGATTTTGTTACTCCTTTTAGATGCCACGGCCCAAACCGAGAAAGGCCGATGGCTGATTGGTGCACAGATAGGAAATTTCAACTACCGACAATATAAAAATGATGTAGGCTATACATTTTCAGGAAGTGTAATGCCATCCGTGAACTATTTCGTGCGTCAAAACTTGCTGATTGGATTCGATGTGCCTTATTCAGTGGAAAAAAGTAAACTAAAAAATCCACTACTTACTTCGTATGGGTCTGTTGAACAACAACTTGGAGTAGGTCCATCGATTCGGTATTATATTGGTAATTCAAACTTCAAGCCCTATGTTGGGATAAGTTATACCTACAGCCGATATTATCATAAGTATGATATGAATGCCAATGGTGATTTTAGGATTACTTCTAAAGGGTTTAGGAGCAATCTGGCACCCGGGCTTGGAGTTGCCTACTTTGTCAATCGCAATGTTGTCCTGAATGCTGGATTGACTTATAATTTTTACCATGATAAGTGGAAAAATATTATAGCGGGTGGAAGCAATCTTGACAATACCAGCAATAACTATAAGGACAAAACATTAACACTTGGAATCGGATTTGCCGTACTATTTGGAGAATAAGTTTTCTATTCGCTTACAATAGAGATAGATAAGGTTCCCATATGCGAAATCCATCGCAGAGCTGCGTGTAGGCGGATTTATACCGTTGTATTAGCAGCTAGTCCTTCTCGGCCAGTGGCACCTCCCGGTGCAGATGGTGCCGAAACCGCTCCAGCCGGTCTTCTTTGGGGATCAATTCCATTGGAAAACGAGTTTTTGGCAAGTTTCCAGAAAGCCCCGGGGTCAAAAAAGGACGTAAATAATATGGAGAGCTAGTACTCTTGTTATTCAAATTAACTTTCTCTTGGTAAATAGCTGGGTGTGGCTTATAAATCCCTCCGTACCTTTGAATAAAGGAAATTATATGCTACACCCAGTCGAAGAGCTAAACCATTAAGACTTCCTGCTGCTTTTATATGATACGTTGCCGGATCTCCATTCTGGGTAACCTCTGCTTTTAAAATGCCAATGTCTTGCTGGCTAAACATTCGATGAACTTCTACAGAAACATTAAACTGATTGTTTAATTGGTAGGTAGCATCAATTCCTAAGTTACCGGAATAAAACCGGCTCCGAAATTCCTTGTCGATGACCGATCGAATAGTAATTCTGGCTCCTGTGCTAGTCATTGATCCGGCTTCTTCAACAGATTGTTTCAGAAAGCCAAAAGATTGTCCCCGAATATTCAGTTGTCCACCAATTACCCCACGTATTTGCCATTTTTTAGCGGGTTTCCATACCGTATACTTTGCAGTTAAGGGAAACTGTAAGTATCCAAGAGAAAAGCCCCGGTTAATACCAGTCAAGCCACCGATGGACGTATTTGAAGGAAAATAAAAGCCGGAATAAATAGCATACTTAATGATACCTAGGTCCACCGTAAAGTCCTCTAGCTGATAGCCAAGAAGAGCGCCTAAAGCCATTTGGTAAGCATCCCCGGGACTTTGGCTTTTAGAAAATCGATCATGACCTTCTAAGTTAACCCGTGATTGAATCAGACCAATCACGGGTTTAATAAAAAAAGCACGGTATCTCTTTTCGATGGGAAGATTGCCTTCTTTTTGTTCGAAGTATTGAGCCTCTGTAATTGTAGCCCAAAAACTGCTGCATAAAATGAAAATAAAAACTTTTATTGAACAGTTCATGGCATTAGTTTCTAGTACAGAGGTTTCGTATAAACGCTGGTCTGTTCTATAAGGAAGTGGTTATGTAATGAGCATAGTAATAGGGATTTCCATCCCGTCCCCGAGATTGCCAGTTACATTGCCCATTTACGTACCGGTTTACAACCATACTCGTTACGGGGGATTCTGAGTAACGGTAAGGCTGATATTCGTCGATATCGCTAAATAAAGGCGGACTTATGGTTACATCTTGAATAATACTACGTGGACTGTCTACATAAACCTTCCAAAAGCCTGATGAAGTCCAGTCAAATGCGTTACTTGAACCCCAGCCGAAAGTTTGTTTTCGTTGATGCTGTATGTTCACACCCGTTGACCAGTATCCTCCTGTAAAATAATAAACTATTGCCCATCCGTTTGATCTATATCGATGCTGCCTGCCATCCGCATTGTAATAAATGTCATATTTGTCATCTACATCACCAGTCGTAGCCCTTATACGTCCTCCTTTGTCTGTTGTAATTTTTGTTTTTTTGTGAACAACAGGAGAAATCTTTACAAGCGCAGAACTTGGCTTAACTAACTCTTTTTCATTAACAGCCAGTGTACTGAGTACTTGCTGATCTCCTATTAAATGTAAACTATCCCCTATTTGTAATAGCCCTTGACTACTGACCAATGTAGCCAATGTGGCGTCCACAATAGTCCGTTCAAACGAAACGCCGTCTTCCTCTGTTATTCTTTTTGCAATTTTTTGCGCTTCGTTAAATTTTTTAGGGTCAGTAGCCAACTCCTCCTCGTTTAATTCTTTGAAAGCTCTGCGCATTGATTTGTAACCTGCAAATTGTTTCTCCCAGCTTAATAAGTCAGTGGTAGAATTGAGCTCTTTAACAGCTTGGGAAAAGGCTTCAGTAGTAGCAAACTTTAACCTTCCATCAATTACAGTAATAGATTGGGCAGCTTTGCGGATGGATTGTTCAGTAGAGTTTCCAATTACCTCAAACTCTAAACGCTCGGGCTTTTCACAGGAAGTGATTGCGAAATTGGCCAATATACCAATGACCAACGAATTGTAGATAGACTTTCTCATATCGGTACTATAGATAAAGGATAAAAAATTAACATATTTTATTATTAACTATAAAACTAAAAATTATTATGTTTATATAATATCACGAAATAACTTACTTTATTGTACGGTAATATAGTAGGGTCCTGTTATCGAACAGAAGATTTTGCAGTTCTGCGCTCTAAAGGTGGCATAGGAAAAAGAAATAAGTGATAACAATCTTAACTGTAAGGCAACTATTAAAGCATCGACCTTACTTGGGAATACAGCACAGCAACCCCACCAATGCGCAGCAGCCACCGCTCCAGTTGAGCCTGGCGGTGTTTCTTTTTCTGCCGGCCCAGATCATCTTTCGTATCGAAGAGTTCATTAGCCAGCTTGCCGTTATCCTGAAAGCAGTTTTTCAGTTCAACGGCAAGCTGATCCCGGCTGCGTTCAGCCAGGATGACTTCTACCTGCAGCGCGGCCACATCCTTCCGGATGTAGTGGAGTTTGGTCAGACTGTCCAGGAGCGGTTTGGCCAGATCCACAAAATCCCGCACCACCGCCAGGCTGTCACTTTGCCTTTTTTCCTCTGATTGCGCCAATGATGGTCTGCATAGCCCCCACAGGAGTAAGTTTACTATTAGCCCGAAGCGAGTCACGTTCTTCATATTGCCTGATTGTATACTGAAGTGAATCGATAATATCCTGTTTTTCCTTCACGCGGATCCAGGCCTGGAGTGAATCGGCCCGGTGCTGATTTTGCAGGGTAGTTTGTAGCACGTTGCGCAATCCGCCCACCACATCGGGTTCGGGTGGCATCGTAAAGTGCAGAACCAGGTAGATGCATAAGGCCGTCATCACGCCCACTACCACTTCCCGAACCAGGTTTTTAGTTGTGCCCAAATGAGAGGCCGTTCCCTTCAGGTACTGGACGGCCAGAACAATGAATTTCATCATTCGCTTAGAATTATTATCGAAACGAAGATCAGTGTATACCTAGGGAAGGAAAAGGACGAAAAAGCCCGTCGCATTCGGGACGGGCTTTTTTGTGGGATATTAATCACGCAGCGTACTCAAAACCAGCTTTTACTAAAACTGAAGCATCCCGGTTTGACAATACCCAAAACCGACCAATTTAGGAAACCACATTATCCCATTCTAAATAGTTCTTTCCAATCAGTCAAAAAGATTCTGGCTTTAAACCTGTATCTCGATTCCTAGATTCTCGTAGACTTTCAACCAAGTTGATAGTGGGAACCAATAGAGTTTTCTATTATTGGAACACAAATATAATTCAGATCCGAAAATATAAAATTATTGCAGTTCTATTCCGTTATTGTATATAGTATTATATTTGCAATCAACAATTTAAATTTCAAACAAATATGGATAGAAGAATATTGTTTGTGGCTCTGTTGTTCATAGCCAATCATGTACTTGGGCAACACATTAAGGTAGATAATGGTGTAGTGATTAGCACTTTCACTAACAAAAAAGATTTACCAATTTTATCTTCTAATAAGATAAAAGATTATTCCTTCTTATTAGGTTTTGACTATTTGGAAAAAAGATGGTTTTATCTTTCGTCTCAAATTGGATACTTAAAAACAGGTGGGAGGCAAGTAAATCCTTTATTAACGGGAGAGAATGAAGATATTACAGAAAGTCGAAGTTACATTCATACAAACACAACATTCAGGGGTTACGTAAAAAGCTCAGGATTAATGATTTTTGCTGGAGTTGGGCCTTATTTGAACATTTTAACAGGGCCAAGTAATTTTGAAAGTTCTTTGTATAAGCCATATTATAATTTTAAAAAATATAATGTTGGAGCTAGAGCGGAAATAGGGATAAATAAAGATATAAATAGATTTAGATTTGGAATTATTGGAAGTTATATGAGAGACCTTTCTCCATCTGCTTCAAGCGAATTTTTATCGCTTTATAATAATTCATTTTCTGGCTCATTAACCATTGGGTACTCTCTTTGGTAATTTTAAATTATATTTTTAACTAGTTTTTTTTGTCACAAAAAGGATCTTATTGTGGTACAATAAGATCCTTTTTGCCATATAATCTCTATTGTCATTGAATTTTAAATATTTTGCAAATATTTATACGTGAAGGTTGTACCAGTTAAATCAACAGGTAGTGTCCCATTATAAATAAACTGGCCTGCTGCATTGTACATAGGTACTATGCTATACGTATAAAATGTGTGTTCTGTAGTTCCATTACCAAGAATCGACTGGACGACGTTAATTCCCTGTGCAAGAGTCGAATAATTGGCAAATCCCGTTTTTGAAGCACCCTGAAAATCCATTAGGGCTGAACTAGGTAGCGTTACCTTCTGCTGACAAATCCACACATTGCAGAAATAGGTTCCTGTTGGGTAATTGGAGAAACCCGTGAGAACCATCTGTTTGTTTGTTTCTATTTGTGTTAAAGTGCCAGCACTTGTCGTAAATGGACCAAATTCGGTCCAGGTTAGTATCCTAGCGTTTCTATTTTTAGCTAAGTCGTAACTGGACATAAAAGGCAATGGAGTTTGAGGTGTAATTACACTCCTACCTACAATTTCACCCGAAATGTTAACACCTTTAATGCTACCGCTAGTGCTAATGTTTGCACTACTTTCCGCACTAGTGCTAGTGGACGGGACGATATTAGAATCATTCTTGCTGCAAGAGCTTAATAGTATTAAAAAGCTGCAGCTGAGTGCATAGATTGTCTTTTTCATGTTTTTGGATGAATTTAAAGAGATTATATTGTTTGTACACGAGATTATATGCAACATTATTTAAACACATAATAAGTGCATATTATGTGTTCTTATTTGTAATAATTACAAGTCTTTTAATAAACTGAGGTTCAGGAAAAAACATATTGATATATGATCGGGCACTGAACAAAATAACAAATAAAATATTAATTTTTAATGTTAATTTATTATTAAATAGGTATTTTTACTGTACAAGCAAATAATTTACATAAGTAGCTATCACATTTTACCCTTAATTATCAGACATTTAGGCGAAATTTTCAATGAGTTACCACTTAATAAATTAAGATTTTTCATAAGTATGAGGTAACTCTGAGTAGTTAAGTACAAATCGGTGTAAATTTTTAGTTTCGACTTACTGTGAAAGGTTTTTTAGAGATGGCTATTCTACCGGCTTTTCGCCACTGCGCCACCAGCGTTCTATTTTCGGTACACAGACTACCATCAGCATAAACGACAGGATTACAATTGCTACAAAAAAATTACTGACGCGTCGCATATACGTTCGGGGTTTCATTGGTGAGATATTGATCCAGTGTTGCCAGGAACGCCTGGGCGTAAATCGTCAGCGCGACGTGCTGCATCTCCTGGTGTAAAATCCGGGCTATCGACAGGGGCATTTTGTGCACATACCGCTTGCGACAGTTGTAGCCTTTCCAGGCGGGCAATTTTCCGATTAAACTGGCTTTCTGCCAGTATTCGACCAGCACCTGGTCGTAAATGCTGCGGCTCATCACGTCAAGCGGCAGCAACAACTCGACCTGCACCGACAGGAATCCGACCATGCCAAAAAATTCGTTGGCGTAGAGTTGGAGCCGGATCATATCAGTTGTGGTAGCTAAAGTTCCCATTCGACCAGGTGGCCACCCAGGCTCCACCCTGCTCTTTGTCAAAAAACCGGATTTCGTGGATGGTCCCCCCCCGGTAATTGGCCACTACTTTGTTCAAAAACGCCCGGATGTTGGTGGCTCGCTGGCTCTCGGTGCGCCATTTGAAAACGCCTGCGGTTTGATTAACTGTACCATCGTCGTGGCGAATCCAGGCTTTCAGTCGAATCATGTCGTCATACTGTTGTTTGGTGAGCGGCATTGCTATCGTTGGTTTAGAGGTTGCTTGGGAAATTGGGTGGTAGTTGGTCGACCCGGCATGGCTGCGGCCACAGAGGCATCGAAACGGTCGACCAGACTTTGATCCGACAGTTTGTGAAGCCGGTTGCGCCAGTAGTGATAGAGCTCGATGCGGCCCATCTGGCGGCCATCTTTCAGACCCCGGGGAGCCTTCTCGTGAATGAAACTGTACAGGGCCTTTTCCAGAATACGATCTTTATCAAGCCGTTGCTGCTTCTGTACATCATCCTGCAGCCATTCGTAGGTGAACCAGAACGAGCCTTTTTGGCCGCTTTGCTTCTGGGCTTTGTAGTGCTCGAGGGAGAAATACAACTTCGGCGGCATGAAGCTCGTCCACCGGTGCCGCCGGGCGTGAGCCAGAGCCTTTTCAATTTGCTTGAGCCGGGTCAGATATAGCTCTGTGGCGGCTTTTTCGGTAGGATCGCTGGCAAAGCTACCGAAAACGTCCCGCCATAAAATGTTTAAAATCTGGTTACTATGCCGATCACCGATCAAATCGTCGGGCCAGAGCTGCGGTTGAACCTGATCCCAAAACGCCACCACCAACTCTTTGTAAAAATCGCGCAGAGAAGACTGAAACGGAGCTGCGACCGGCTGCGGGGGTCTTAAGCCCTCAGTGGCTCCGGTCGCTGGCTGTCCCGCCTTATCGTCGATGCCTAAACGGCCTTTTAACCGTTCTCCGGCCTTATTTTGATCAGTTGAGTTAGTGCCCGAATTTTCGCCGGGCCGCGCCCCCTGTCCCCCTTCTGATGTTTCTGGGAGGCCGGTAGGGGGCGCGTCCCGCCTTTCTAATGTATCTTCTGTATCTGACGTGTTTAAAACAGCCAGTTGAAAGTGGGGAAGCAACTCCGACAACCGGGGCACACCGAGGTTTTCCCCACTTTCAACACCGCCTTTAGAACTGTTATGACTTTCTGATGTATCATAAGAGCTTTTAAGGGGTAAACTTTGCCGCATATTGGGGGTAAAAGGCGGGGGAATTTGGGCAGAAAGATTACATATGGTCGGTTTATCATAATAATCGGCGAGGATAATCCAGGGGTTTATCCACAATTCAAAATCATGCTGGCGGCCGTGCCAGACCTTTGCCACCAGCCCCGCGTCGACCAATAGATTGATGTGGTTGAAGATGGTTTTGGGGCAACACTTGGTCAGATCGGCCAGGCGACGGCGGTTGGTGTAGTAACTGGGCAGAATGTCACTGTCGGCGAATTCGGGCAGGTAGGTGGCTTCCCGGAATCGCTTGATGTATTGAACCAGAATGGCTTCCAGCGTCAGCAGAGACCCTAACCGAATGTGGTGCCGCAGCTTCGTCTGGCTTTCGTTATGAGACCGGACATGCTGATGCAACCGCGTAAAAACCTCTTTTTCGATAATCCGAACGTTACTCATGGGGTGTACTTTTGTCAAAGACTAGCCCGTTTTCGGGGCTAATGCTACGGTGAAATTGCTTTGGATGCCGGGTTCGGACCGACTGCACTCTGCAAGCTCCAAAGCAGGAGAACCACATGCGGGAATCGAACCCGCCTAACCAGGGTGGTTGGGAGAATACCGGCCAGCAACGCCGACCGGTATGTCTGATTATATTCCTAAACCCTTAACTTACAGTTAATTGTCGCGGGGGCTGGACTCGAACCAACGGCCTCCAGGTTATGATCGGAGTGGCGATCCACCCTGGCGAGCTACCATCTGCTCTACCCCGCGATGTTAAGAATGCTGACCTGAATCGGGCCTGGTCAGCATATCTGGTTTTCTCTGTTCTACCAACTTATTTTTTGCACCTTCCGGAACGGCCTTTCGGAAGGCCAGCACCAGTAAATTCATAGTTCGGGTCAATTCATCGATGTCCCAGCTGAGGTTTGGGTCTGGCTGCTTTAGTCTCATCAATTCCGCTTCACGTTCTTCCTTCAGGTGCTTAGCCTGATCATACAGTTGCCTGAACGTCGGACTGGTCTCAAACATCGGTTCACCATTTTGTCGATTCCCACAGGTATTCATCCAGCGCCCAGTCGAGCATATACGTCAGATATTTACGGCGGAGAAATCCCCCCATCATCATACGTTTCCAGAAAGAAGCCTGGTTAAATCGCTCCAGCCTGGCATGATAACGGGCATACACAGTGGCCATTGAAGATTGGGCAAACGTGTGCTCAATGCGGATTATCCGGAATTTGAGCACCTCTTTAAACAGATCAGGCATCAGTAAGGGAGTTTAGAAGGTTGCAAAATCACTCGAAATCGGGTAGATCGTAAAGGACCGTTTTCACTAGTCGTCGCAGCCGTACCGCCTGGTAAGCAGTTGGTTGATATACCCCACAATTTCATTGTATTTCTGGATTAGGTACCGGCCAAAAATGGAGTCAATATGGTCGGGAGCCGTGGCCAGTTCCTGCTCAATACCCGTCCGGATCGCCAGCAGCGTTTCGTCCGATTCGTTCGACAGGTCACCGGCGTCATACCGAAACACCACCTGAGTAAGCGTCAACATCATACTATTTAGTTAGAGGGTGGAATTTGCAATTCATCATCGCCCCGGATGGCCAGCTCATAAAGCTGCCGCCATTCGTCTCTCAGGCTATTTTCTTCCTGCTCCATCCGTCTCATGCGTTTCATGTCCCATAGCAGATACACCAGAAGGGCGACCAGTACAAGCAGAAAACAGATCAACAGAATCGGATACAGATATTTGAGAAAAGCAGTGGCCAGGCTCATACCGGTTCATTCATTAACTCATGACATTCCAGCTGAATCTTCTCCAGAATGATTTGGGCCATTCCTAATTCAAAACCAATCAAGCTCTGCATCTGCTCCTGGTCGTCGAACACGAGTTTTTCAACACACCCAGTGAGTTCCGTCAGGTGATTCTCCATGAAGGACTCCATCATCTGAATCTCGAAAAGCCGCTTTTTAGCATCCGGGTTATTGGAAAAAGGCTCTCGACGAAAAAAGGAAAGCAACAGCTGCTGATAGTTCATGGGTTACTCCAGTTTATTTTGTATGCCAAACAAATGTGCTGTTTCAGGCATGGTGTTGCTCCGGAAGTTTTCGTAGTCAAACTCCAGGTACTCAATCATACATTCAGCAATCCAGAAATCAACCCGCTTCAGATTATAGTCGGGTTTACAAACCGTGCGCTCAAACGTTGTCAAACAGCCTTCCAAAGCCAGTTTAGCACGAAATTCGTTGTACCGACGCTCGTCGACAACGCGCAGATATTCGTACGATTCCTTAATATTCATTTTGCTACTTATTAGGTGCTGCAGGAAATAGATGCTTGAAATAATAATGGCCAAGTTTAGAAATGGGAAGCATTTCTGCCGTTAACTCAAAATATTCAGATTGCCCCCTGTTTCTGACGTAATTGCTGCAGGAATTACAACCAGGTCGTGACTTAATTGAGAATTGCTGCAAGAATTGTTACATTCGTTGTAACAATACAAGAGCAATATTAACGTAATTATGTTAAAATAATAAAAATTACGTTAATATATTTTTAATGGGCTTATATAAAATGCTGTAATTTAGTAGGTTAGCTCTTTGAGATGTTAACATTTTATTGGTCATTGTTATGAAAAAATAAGTAGCCACTCTACCTGTTTTACGTTAAACCACCATGCTCAAATAGAAATTGACATAATTGTAACGTATGGAGACAACAATCAACGAGCGCTTCAAAAAGCTTATTGAGGCCTTGGGTTTAAATCCCAATTCATTTGCTAAGAGACTGGGTAAGGCTCAGTCGTCTATTGCTGTGATTGTAGAAGGAAAGAGTAAGCCTGGTTATGAGCTGTTAGAGAAAGTCTTTGCAAACTTTCCTCAAGTAAGCCGTGATTGGCTTTTAATGGGTGAAGGAGAGATGTTCCGCAAAGAGGAGAAAAGTGCAGGCGCTGATAAATACTTACAGGAGCACTTACAAACACTTGAGAAAAAGTTTGAAACTCTTCTTGCTCAAAAAGACAGCGTAATTGAGGGTCTGCAAAGTATCATTCGATATCAACGCGAGCAATTGGGAAAATCTGAGGTTGTACTCGCTTATGCGGCCGTTTGTACTCTTTTTTTTATAAACTTTGGGTACAAATTTGGGTACAACCTATTAACTGATGCGGTTAACTGGCTGTGAATCTTTTGAATACGTACCGGAATCTATATAAAATGTGATCCGGTACCAGGACTGAGTTATGAATTAAACGTTAAACGTTAAAAATTAAAAGTAAACAACTCTCTCGTCTACTTTTACCTTTTAACTTTTAATTTTTAACGAACAACTCTTAACTATATAAGGGTTATGGGATGTAAATCATGTACGACCGGCGGTTGTGGAACCAAAACCGCAACCGGAGCCGTGGGCGGATGCAAAAATAATGGGGCCTGTGGCACCGGCGGTTGCAATAAAATGAATGTTTTCGACTGGTTGAGCAACATGGAGACGCCCTCCACGCGCCGGTACGATGCAGCCGTAGAAGTTAAGTTTAAAGGAGGGCGGAAGGAATACTACCGGAACCCGCACCAGATCGATCTGACCACGGGCGACTTTGTGGTTTGTGAAATGCAGACGGGGTATCACATCGGTTGCGTGTCGCTCCAGGGTGAGCTGGTACGCTTGCAGATGATGAAGAAAAACATCCCGTTTTCCGACGATCTCAAGGTCATTCACCGCGTTGCGTCGCCGAAAGACCTGGAAAAACACGAGCAGGCCATCGCCCGCGATCTGACGACGATGTACCGCACGCGCGAAGTGGTGAAGGAACTGAAGCTGAATATGAAGTTGTCGGACGTTGAATATCAGTCGGATAACACCAAAGCGACGTTCTATTACTCGTCCGACGAACGGGTCGATTTCCGGGAACTGATCAAGATTCTGGCGGCCGAATTTAAAATCCGGGTGGAAATGCGGCAGATCAGCCTGCGGCAGGAAGCCGGGCGATTGGGCGGTATTGGCTCCTGCGGCCGCGAATTGTGCTGCTCGACCTGGCTGACCGATTTCAAAAACATCACCACATCGGCGGCTCGTTATCAAAATTTGTCGCTGAATCCCAGTAAGTTATCGGGCCAGTGCGGACGGCTGAAATGCTGTCTGAACTACGAACTGGAAACGTATGTGGATGCGTTGCGCGATATTCCGCAGGTGGAAAAACCGCTGGAAACCCAGAAAGGCCGCGCGTCGCTCCAGAAAACCGACATTTTCCGGCGCATCATGTGGTTTGGCTACAGCACCGAAAGCACCTGGTATCCGTTGCCCATTGCGCGCGTTATGGAGATTCAGGAGCTGAACAAGAAGGGAATCATTCCCGAATCGTTCGATTTGCTGGAACCGATGGCCGAGCGGAAGGAAACCGCCAAAGGGCTGAGTTCACTCAATAGCGATCTGGAAAAACTGGACAAAAAATTCAGCGACCGGAGTGATCGGAAGAAGAAACGGAAGAAGAAAAAACCGTCATCCGGCGGTGATCCGGCGGCTTCAAATGGCCGTCAGAATCAAAATACGGAGAAATCCTAAATGACAAAACCCGGTCACAAGCCGGGTTTTGTCGTTGAATAGGGTTCTTTTGGTGTCGTTCGCGTGTCTTTGTTATCGCTCGCGTGTCGCGAGTGACTTTTATTCCAAGGGCCTCCGGCCCGTAATCCCGCACGAATCTCAAAAGTAAAATCCTTCCCAAGACCGCTTCGGGCCGGAGGCCCTGTAGATAAAGGTCACTCGCGACACGCGAGCGACAACGCTGACGTTTGAATCCGGTTTTTATTCCACGGCATCATACACCTGAACCTTGCTCCAGTACCGTGCACAGGTTTCCACAAATTTCAGGTGAATCGGATCTTCCTGATACGCATCATGGGCGGCCTGATCGCGGAAAACATACGTCAGTGACCAGTCGTAGGAATGATCGATCACGGGCCGGCGCGTGTCGGCGGGTTTACCAATATACAGCGCTTCAAAATGCGTGATGCCTTTGAGCGTTTCGAGACCAGCGCGGAGCGCCTGGCGGTCGTCGTCGCTACCGGGGTTGTTGAGCCAGAAATAAACGGTATGAACAAACATGCTTCTCGGATCGACCGGTTCGCCGGTACGGTTTTAGGAGTTAGACAATTGAGCCTGAAAACTAACTATTTTTCTCCAACTGCTTCACCAATACCTCGAAATCTTTGGGGTAGGGCGCTTCAAAAATCGTCCGTTCACCATCCAGTAACGCAAACGTGAGCGAGCGGGCGTGCAGGGCCACGCGCTGAATCAGCGATTGTTCTTCAGTATCTTTTTTCAGGTTGAATTTCCGCTTCAGATCCGACAGAAAAACCGGTTTGCCGCCGTAGGTCGGGTCGTTGGCAATGGGGGCTTTCAGACACATCAGGTGAACGCGAATCTGGTGCATCCGGCCCGTAATCGGAATGCATTCCATCAAGGTGTGCATCCGGTAAACTTTCAGCGTATTGAAAATGGTTTCGGCGTCTTTCCCTTTCTGGCGGTCGATTTTCACCGCCGTTCCGTCTTTAATGGGCGAAATGGGCAGATATACCGAAATACCTTCGAAATCATGAATACCGTCTACGACGGCGTGGTAGCGTTTGGTGACCTCCCGGTGTTCGAACTGCATGGCCAGATGGCGGTAAGCCGCCGGGTTTTTCGCAATCGCCAGAATACCGGACGTGCCTTTGTCCAGGCGGTGACCGAGTTGGGCATCGGGGTGGTAAGCTTTGGCTAAGCGTAAGATACTCTGTGACTTATCGGCGTTGCGTTCGTCGAGCGAGGCAATGTTGGCCGGTTTATTGATTAAAATATAATCGTCGTTCTCGAAAATAATCAGATCTTCAAAATTCAGTTTCATAGTACAAAGGTCCTGAACAACAGAATGCTATCCAAGGCAAAAAGATTCAATATTCAAAAACCGGGTGAATCGCATCGTCATTTTGGACCGGGACGATGAATTTATAGGTAATCACCGTATCCGTTTTTAATTTAGCCCACGGTTAAAACCGTGGGTGATGAAGCAACAACGGCGCCGATAAAAACCGTTTTAACGGTTTCAGAATCTCAAAACCGTTAAAACGGTTGGGCATTCCGGCATCATGCCCGGTTTTCCAGCGGTTGAAACCGTGGGCTAAATTAAAACCTGACCAATTCATTAATTCATTCGTACCATGTCCTACTGCACCGCCATCGAAACCATGCCCGCCGACCGAAAAGCGCTTCACAAAGCGTACCACGATCACCTGTACGGGTTTCCGATCCACGACGATGACGAGTTGTTTTGCCGACTGGTGCTGGAAATCAATCAGGCCGGTCTGAGCTGGGAAACCATTTTGAGAAAAGAAGCCGGTTTTCGGCAGGCGTATGACAATTTCTCCATTGAAAAAGTAGCGGCTTATACCGACGCCGACCGCGAAAGGTTGCTGGCCGATCCGGGAATTATCCGCAACCGGCTGAAAGTCAATGCCGCTATCGAGAATGCCCGAACCATCCGGGAACTGCAAAAAGAATACGGTTCGTTTGAACAATGGCTGGAGCGGCATCATCCCAAAACCAAAGACGAATGGGTGAAACTGTTCAAAAAAACGTTTCGCTTTACCGGCGGTGAAATCGTGAATGAGTTTTTGATGAGCATCGGCTATTTGCCCGGTGCCCACGATTCTGGCTGTCTGGTGTATGAAAAGATACTGGAAGCCAGGCCATTATGGGCCAACGGACGGTAACGGTTGTCAATCGGCTTTGTCGAGTTTGAAACTGAAAACCGTGCCTTTATCCGGCTTGCTCATCACCGTAATTTTCGATTTGTGGGCGTTCAGAATGTGCTTCACAATGGCGAGCCCCAGGCCGGTTCCGCCCCGTTCTTTTGAGCGGCTTTTGTCGACGCGGTAAAACCGCTCGAAGATGCGGTTGAGGTGTTCGGGCGGAATACCGGGGCCGTTGTCGCGCACCTGAACGATGTATTGCTTCTTTTCCTCTTCAAAACTGACCACCACTTTGCCGCCGTTGTTGCCGTATTTGATGGCGTTTTCGATCAGGTTGGTGAGCACCTGCGTGATGCGTTGCGGATCGGCTTTCACCAGAATACCGCCGGGCTGCTCGGATTTGATTTTTAAGGAAGCCTGGCGGGCGTGGGCGGTATTTTCCAGTTGCTCGAACACGTCGAGCGTAATCTGGTAGATATCCACCGTCTCAAAATGCATCTTGACCTCGCCGGTTTCCAGTTGCGAGAGTGCCACCAGATCTTTCACCAGCGCGTCCAGGCCATCTAAACTCTTGGCGGCTTTGGCCAGAAATTTATCCCGAACCTTCTCGTCGTCGATGGCACCGTCGATGAGCGTGTGAACGAAGCCCTGGGCGGCAAAAATGGGCGTTTTCAGTTCGTGGGAGACGTCGGCCAGAAACTCGCGCCGGAATTGTTCCAGCCGCCGGAGTTCCTCGATTTCCTTCTGTTTCCGGGCCACGTAGACAAAAATTTCGTCGTTCAATTTCTTGAACGGATTGTTGTTCTTAATGATGGTGGTCCGGGAAATCGTAAAATCCTTGATGCGCAGTTTGTGGATGGTTTTATACAGCTTATTGACCTCGCGATACACCAGGATTTCGATGGCGTAGAGAATCAGGAAAAACGAAACGATCAGGGAAGAAATCGCCACCACAAACAACATGCTGCGGGTAACGCCTTCCACAAACGTCAGAAAAACGGCCGTCAGGGCCGAAATCAGACCGGCCAGCAGAAATGCAATAACACGGGGGCTAAGCGACATGAAGTAAAGATAACCGCTTAACCTTCATCATTGAACATATACCCGACGCCTTTCAGGGTTTTGATGTAGGTTTCGCCGATTTTTTCGCGCAGTTTCCGGATGTGTACATCGACCGTGCGTTCGAGAACGTAGATATCGACGCCCCAGATTTTTTGCAGCAACTCCTCCCGGCCAAACACTTTGTTGGGCGACAGAGCCAGGAAAAACAGCAGTTCAAACTCTTTTTTGGGCAGCACGACGGTTTTATCGCCGGTTGTTACGGTATAATTCAATCGGTTGATTGTCAGGCCACTAATTTCAATTTTTTCGCCCGGATCGGCTTTCTGGGCTTCGCGCCGGAACAGCGCGTTGATGCGGCTCATCAGCGCACGCGGCTTGATGGGCTTGGTAATGTAGTCGTCGGCACCGATTTCAAAAGCCGCCACTTCCGAATATTCCTCGGAGCGGGCGGTCAGATACAGAATAAACGTTTGGCGAAGATCCGGCAAATTGCGGAGTTGGCGGCCCGTTTCGATCCCGTCCATTTGGGGCATCATAATATCGAGTAGCACCAGTTCGGGAACGAAGGTCCGGGCGGTATCGAGGGCTTTCCGGCCGTCGGGCGCGGTACGAACCTCGTAGCCTTCTTTCTCCAGATTGTATTGCAACAGCTCAACAATGTCGGGGTCGTCGTCGACCACCAGCACACGGTGGAGTTGTTGAGAATTTTTTGCGGCACTCATTCGGTCGGTTTGTTGGTGTAATTCAGTCCCGAAGTTACGTCCTGTGTCAGCAATTTTACGAAGTTAACTCTATTGTTAACAAAATCTTAACACGAAATGGCGTTACTCATCGCAATAAGTAGTGCTTGCAAAATACGAGATCAGGTCAGAAGACATTCTGGCAATAACTTGTTTAAAAGTACCGAAAATTTGAATAAAATATAGCGTATAAAACCGCTATGGGATGGATGCATAAACAGAGAAATGGCGGGCCCAAATTTGAGTCGTGTGGAAAGCAATGCTTTCCACACGACTCTTAACCGGCGATTTCGGTGGGAGCATACCCATACCGTTTTCGAAATGCGTAACCGAAATGCGAGAGATTCTCAAAGCCAACTTCCAGATAAACTTCGGAAGGCTTTCGCTTTTTTTCCCGAATCTGATAATAGGCAAGTTCCAGTCGCTTTTCAGTAAGCCATTTTTGGGGGGTAGTCTGGAACGTCTTCTTAAAATCGCGTTTGAACGTGGTCAGGCTGCGGCCCGTCAGATAGCCGAATTTATCCATTCTCATGTTGAACATGTAGTTCTGCTCCATGAAATCGACCAGACTGATCTTGCCGGGCTCGTCAAAATTAGCCAGCAAATGGTCAATAGTGGTGTCAATCGTCCGGAGAATCGTAATGGCTGCATCTATTTTCAAAGAAGCAATTGGATCCGGTAGCGGTTCGTTCAGTTCGAAATAGGGAATCAGGGAAGCAAGGCAGCTTTTTAGCAGCGGATGCTGGTCAAACGTGCGGAAAATGGGCGGCTGCATCGGCCTGATATCAACCTTATTTCTGGCGTAAAAATCGGTTAGCCGCTTTTTAGTGAGGTGCATGACCACGGATTGATGGGGTAAGCCGTTTTTGGGATAGTTAATGACTGTAACCAGCTGATTGCGTGGAAATAACAAGGTGTCGCCGGCTCCAAACCAATACGTCTTATCCCCTTGTATGATCTTGGTTTCTCCTGAAATAAACCAGACCAGTAAATGCTGTTCAAACAGTACATCAGCCTTGTAAAACGTACCGTCGAAGCCCGAAAGCTTCAGATCAGGATGAATATAGTGCGTTTGATGCCCCATACTGGTAGAACTTAATTGGTTAGAAACCGCACGCCTGTCAAATTCTCACTCAACGCCCACAATTGCTTCGCCTGGTCGGCATCGACCGAATAAGGCTTGACGCCCCGGAGGGTTGATGGGTCATCATACTGGTGATCAATCGTTCCTTCATCCAGTTCGGCCACGTCTGCATTCTCGCAATATACACCGCCCAATTCATTTAACTGCGGACTCGTTGCGCACCAAACCGTCGTGGCTGCTCCCTGGGGAATGGTTTTTAGTTTCCGGGCGACATCAGGAAATAAATTGCCATCCGCATCATGCGTTCCCAGCTGCTGAAACAACGCCATTGGCGCCACTCGTCCCAAATCGGTCCCATTGACGGAGCCCGGATGGAGTGAAAAGGCCCGTACCCCGAATTCTTTAGCCCGATGGTCCAGTTCTACCGTAAATAAATTAGTAGCCGTTTTGGACTGTCCATAGCCCGCTAACGTTTCATACGGCCGGCGTTCAAAGTTGGGATCTTCAAAATTAAACGGAGCCATCTGATGGCCAAAAGAAGATACGTTGATTACCCGCGCACGATCCGCCCGTTTCAAAGCTGGCCACAGACGTGCCGTCAGCTGGAAGTGCCCCAGGTGATTGGTCGCTAGTTGCGATTCATACCCGCGGGTATCCCGTTGCAAGGGCACCCACATAATACCGGCATTGTTGACCAGAATATGGAGTGCACTGCCGGTCTGAAGGAATTTTTCGGCAAACGCATCAATGGAATCAGGATTCATCAGGTCCATCGTTTCGATGGTTACGTTCTGGACTCCTTTGAGACTTTTTGCGGCCTTGGTGATGTCACGGGCAGGTACGATTACGGTAGCGCCTGCCGATGCGAAAGTTTTTACGGTTTCCAGGCCGATCCCGGCGTAGCCACCCGTAACGATAGCGGTTTTGCCTGTCAGGTCAATTCCTTTGATAACGTCTGTGGTCGTGGAAGTAGCGGTAAAGCCTGAGCCGATTGGCTTTTGCAGGCTCCCCTTGTAATTGTCTACCCTTGTTAGTTGTTCCATTGCTGAATAAGAATTTGTTGGAACAAAGGTAGAGCGGGCGGTTTCTGGCGAATTTGTTTTAAAGGCCAGATTTATTTGTTTTAAAGACCATCCGTAAAGAATTTCCTGAGCGAGTTGTCATGGTGTGACGATGGCATGGAATGCCTTTCCGGGTGGTTAGTTCTTTACGAAGTCAATTTTTTCAACGCCCCGATTAAAGCCCCGCCAGACCATCGTCGGCTGTCCGTCGCTGACTTCCATCGAAAAATTATCGTCAATCAGGCCCAGATCTTTCAGAAAGGCTTCTTCCGGCTCAACGATACGCGAGCCGTTGGGAAAGTGATATTGAAACAGAAAAATTCCCTGAGGTCCTTTTTTGTTGATCAGCCAGCCATAATCGGCCCGTATGTCGAACTGGACCGGGTAGGTTTTTCCGCCGTATTCGAGCGTTCCATCGAATTCGCCCCGCCGGTAGTCTCTGGGAATGCTGCGGGGCACAGCCGCCGGTCGAATAGTTAGTCGGGCCAGGTTCAGGAACGTACTGTCCTTGGTGAGTTTAACCTGATCACGGAAGTATAATTTAGGATTGTGCTTTACGTACACTTTCTGAAGTGTCCATGTTCCAATGATCCGGGGAGCCAGATCCTGCATGAGTTGGATACTGACCTGATCATAATCAATTTTAGGCGATACGGTTTGGGGCATTACACCATCATGTCGCACACAGTGGCTGCACAATAGCCCAAGGGTTGCCAGAAAGAAGAAGCTGTTTTTCATGTTACCAACGTTTTCAGAAGAATCCACAAAGGCTTCAAAAGGTTGTAAATGCGGTTTTAGGGATTGAATATAAAAGTTTACATCAATAAATGAAAAAGACTAGTTGTGTTTATATTTCAAAAAAAATGCGGACCGAATCCCTGGCTTACTTCCTCCGAATCAAATACATCCTTCCCCGTTCATTCGTCATCACCAGATCCGTGTTGTTCACAAACGCCAGCCCCTCCGTTTGGCCCCGCGGAATCCGGAGGCAGCGCGTCGGGTGCTGGAAGTTGACTTGCCGGTTTTTCAGCTCGAACAGAAAGATTTTGCCGTAGGTCAATACCGCCAGCGTTTGGCCGTCCGGGCTGAGGGCGGCATCCGTCACCATGCTTTTCAGAAAAACGCTGTCGGCGGGAACCAGGGCGTAGCTTCCGGCCCGGGCGGGCATCCCATACAGGTTAACCCATCGCCGGGGCTTCGACCGGTTTTTTGAGATAAGGAATAGGCTGTCTTTGGTAGCAAAAAGGGCCTCGCTGTCGAAATTACGCGTATCTTTCAACGCCGGAAAGGATTTCTGTCGGGCGTAATGAAACGTAATTGGCTGAAAATCGTTAGGTTGTTTGGGGTCGATCCGGTAAATGCGTAGGTCGGTTCGGGCGTTGGCGTTATTGCCGATGTCGCCAATAAACAAAGCCGTCGTGTCCTGGTTCGTGAGGGCCTCCCAGTCGCGGTTTTGCAGCATTGGCAAAGGCAGTGAATCGACGAGCGTGCCGTCGCGGGCCACTTCGTAGAGCGTGGGCCGTCCTCCGCTGTCGTTGTGCGTCCAGAACGTATTGCGATTGGCCCGATACGACAGCCCGGAACTTTCGTTGACCACCGCGGCCAGCCGTCCAACCCGCGAAACCGTATAGTGAGTCCGCCCACTGCGAAAACCGCTGCGTTTGTTCTCGGCGTGGCAGGAACAAAGGGTCACTTTGAGTGAAAATAAGAAGAGAAGAAAAGAGGACATTCGTAGCGTGTCTAGACTAGTTTTCGGTAAACCGAATACCGCACCTAAAAATATGGAAAACAAATTACCTGAAGTCAATCTGCCGTCGTATGTCCGGTTTGCCTGCATCATGATTGTGCTGACAATTCTGGTTTACTGGCTGTCGGCCATGCAGGAATTGATCGTGCCGCTGGTATTTTCAATTCTGTTTGCCATGATTCTTTACCCGATCAACCACCGGCTCGAACGCTGGCGGGTACCGCGCGTACCTGCCATTCTGGTGTGTCTGGTGATTGTGATCGGCTTTTTTTACCTGCTTTTTTACCTGATTTCTCTGCAAATCAGCAATTTTACCGCCGAAGCGCCCCGATTACTCGAACGCGGCAATCAAATTCTGGACAAATTGCAGACGTTTGGAGAAGACCGATTTCACATCGAACGTTCGAAAATGGTGGCCGAAGCCCGGAGTTACGTCAACAACCTGATTCGCGAAAGCGGTTCTTTTTTGACGTCGACCTTGCTGGCGACGACCAACACGCTGTCGACCATCTCGATTGTTCCGCTGTATATCTTCTTCCTGATGCTGTACCGCGACTTCTTCCGCTCGTTTTTCTACAAAGTATTCAAAAGCACGAAGCGGGCCAAGATCGACATCGTTTTTGGCCGGATTTATACCGTTGTCAAGGATTACCTGGTCGGGCTGGTGCTGGTCATTGTCATTGTGGGCGTTCTGAACACCGTCGGCTTGCTGATTCTGGGCATCGACTACGCCGTCTTTTTCGGTTTTCTGGGTGCGTTCATGATTCTGATTCCCTACATCGGGATTTTGATCGGATCACTTTTACCGGCGCTGTTTACGCTGCTAACCCACGAAAATCCCCTGGTTGCTCTGGGCGTGATTGGCGTATTTTCGTTCGTGCAGATCCTGGAGGGCAACTTCATCACGCCGTATATTGTCGGTTCGAAAGTCAGTATCAATCCGCTGGCGGCCAT
The DNA here is from genome assembly GCF_003858645.1 of Larkinella knui. Classification (GTDB taxonomy): domain Bacteria; phylum Bacteroidota; class Bacteroidia; order Cytophagales; family Spirosomataceae; genus Larkinella; species Larkinella knui. The sequence continues at coordinate 373,910 of NZ_RQJP01000004.1, forward strand.
CATCGTATTGTTACTCTGGGGGCAACTCTGGGGTGTTACCGGACTGATTCTGGCGCTGCCGATGACGGCTATTCTCAAGGTGATCTTTGATGCCGTCGATCCGCTCAAGCCGTACGGTTTTTTGCTGGGTGAAGCCGAGCGTCAGAAGACCAAACCCTTGAATGTGAAGGAATTTACGGATAAGTTGCCGAAAAAAGTAAAAGATTTGGTGGACTAGTAATGAGTCAAATTCCGGCCTGCGGTTAAAATTGCCGGTGGTGCTGTTACTCGCGCGTAAAGTGTTTTAGCGGACGTTTCGTTATCGCTCGCGTGTCGCGAGTGACCTGTATTTGGAGGGCCTCCGGCCCGTATATAGCCCTCCAAAATGACGCTAATTATCTAAAAGCTAGACTACGGGCCGGAGGCCCTGTGAATAGAAATCACTCGCGACACGCGAGCGATAACGAAAACACGCGAGCGACAACAGCCATAATAGCCGGACAACAACATCGGGGGCTTTGGAACCGTTTTAACGGTTTTCGATTTTTCGTCACCAGCCCCACGCTAAAATTTCAACGGATCCAGATTCTTGAAATGGCCGTTCATTTTGATGCGGTCTTTGGTGCGTTCCATTTCGGCCACCACCGGCACCACCCGATCCAGGTGGCGGATCAAAAACCGCTGGCGTTCGTTTTCGCGGCCAATGGTCAACAGTTCGTATTCTTCGTCAACCGATAAACCGATTTTGTGTGCAACTCGGAACGATAGCAACGGAGTGGTTTCATCAATTTCGGATTTAATCTGCAACAGCCGGTAGAGCCGGGTCAGTTTTACGATCAGCTCATCCAGATGATCGCCTATTTCGGGGTCGATTTCAACCACTTCTACCGTGCCGCCCGCGTAGAGTTTTCCCGGAGCCGGATTTTCGAAATTAGCAATTTTGAAAATCCGCAGCCCTTTCGATTTGATGTCCATTCGCCCGTCATCGTAGCGTTTATGCAGGCTGCTTACGCGCATTTCGGTGCCGTAGCCGGGCAGTTTATTGTTGATAAACGCCGGAATCCCAAACGTTTGTTCTTGTTCCAGACATTCCGAGATCAACTGCCGGTAGCGTTCTTCAAAAATGTGAAGGTTTAAATCCTCGTTGGGATAAACAACCAGACTCAGGGGAACAGAGGCAAATAAATTTCCATGTTAGAGTTCTTTTTCCACCGTCACGCCCACACTGTAAATCTCCGGCAGGGGGTTCTGACGCATGTATTGCCGCAAGCGGATGGTGTATTTTCCGCGCCGGGAAAACCGGTAATTTTTCATCATACTGATCCGGTGATCGAACAGATCGCCCAGGCCGTCGCCATACGGTTTTCCGGTTTTCGGGTCGAGCAACGTCAGTTCATCCTGTTTCGATTCCAGCATTTTTCCCGTGCCGTCCAGCAGATAACGGCGAATGTATAAGTTATAATACGGATACGAAACGCTATTGCGGATGTTGTAATAAATGGAATAGGTGGCCGTTGTGTCCTCAATGTCGAAGGTAAACTCCGGTGTGTTTTTGATATACCACGTCCCGTCTTCGATGTCGTCGATTCCCTTGTAAACCGCCTTTTCATCGCAGCTAACGAGCAGCAACCACAAACCGGCCAGCAATCCTATCGGTAATTTTTTCATGAGCTGTCTTTCTACAAAACTACGACCCTGCCGCTTAGATTCAAATTAAGCCGGATGGGATTCTCCATACTAAAAAACTACGGAAATAGTTTGCAACCTAGGTAAACCGTTTTATATTCGTAATTAGTGAGCCGAGCGCTTCGGCCACCCCCGGTTTTATCCGGATTGAGATGGTAACCTAAAACAAGCACGATGGAAAAGTTAACTGCCAAAGAAGAAGAAATTATGCAGGTGTTGTGGAAAGTCGAGCAGTCGTTTGTGAAAGACATGCTCGCCTACTTCACCGACCCGCCTTTGCATTACAATACTGTTTCGACCATTATCCGGAACCTGGAAGAGAAGGGCTACGTCGGTCATCAGGCGTATGGAAATACGCACGAATATTACCCGATTATCAGCAAGGAGGACTATCAAAACCGCTTTGTGCTGAAAAAAGTCGTGTCGGATTATTTCGATGACTCCTATAAAAATCTGGTGAGCTACTTTGCCAAAAAGGATAAAATTTCGGTGGATGAATTAAAGGAAATCATCACCATGATCGAGAAAGGGCAGTAGCCATGAGCCTGTTGATTTACCTCCTGCAAGCAGGCCTGATTCTGGCGGTGCTGACGCTCTGCTACCGGCTGCTGCTCCGCCGGGCCACCTGGTTTGACCTCAACCGGTATTTGCTCGGGCTAAATGTCGTACTGGCCCTGGTGCTGCCGCTGGTCGAGCTGCCCGACTTCCGGCCCGCGCCCGTCCGGCAGCTGGTGCAGAAAACCGTTCCTAATTTTCGGGTGGCCGACTGGAAAGTACTGGACTGGTCGCGGCTAAAATCGGTTTCGCCCGCTCCACGGATTCAAAAACCGAAAGAGCAGGTGCCGGATGCGTTCATGGCCGTCCAGCCCAACGAAACGCCGTTTAACGGGCAGAAATTGGTGCTGTGGGCCTATTTGGCGGGGGTAATCTTTCTGGCCGGGCGGCTGCTGGTGCAGCTTTGGTCGCTGGCACGTCTGATCGCACGGTCGGAGCGGTCGTGGGAGGACGGCATCTGGCTGGTGATCAACGCGGAGGTTGACGCGCCGTTTTCTTTTTTTCACTGGGTGATTCTGAATCCGGCCTTGTACGAATCCGACGAATTCGACCAGATTCTGGTGCACGAACGGGTGCACTGCCGGCAGTGGCACAGCCTGGATATGCTGCTGGCCGAAGTGTTGCGGGTGGTCTTCTGGTTTAATCCGTTTGCCTGGTGGCATCAGCGGTTGGTGCAGGAAAATCTGGAATACCTGGTCGACCGGGAAGTGCTGAACGAAGGCGTCGAGAAAAAAAAATACCAGTACTATCTCCTGAAAGCCAGTCTGGCCGGCGAAGTGCCTATGCCCGTCCGGCCGGTTACCAACTCGTTCAACCAGCCGCAGTTGAAAAGCCGCATTTCAATGATGAACCGGCCCCAGTCGACCAAAAGCTGGCACACCTACCTCTTTTTTGGTTTCGTTGTGGCTTTTTCCTGTTCGGCCTTTTCTTTCCCAAAATCGGTTTCCAGGTACGTTGTCGACAATCGGTTTGGCGTTTTTGGACTGATTACCGCCGTTACAACCGCCCAGGATCTGGACGTGATGCAGGCGGTTTTTGCGGAAAGGGGCATCGGCATGCGCTATCAGGCCGACATCAATCCCTCTGGCCAGATCGACCACATTTCGGTGGAGATAAAAAACGGAAACAAACTGATCGCCCGAACGCTGAATCAAATTCCGCCGTTTGTCATCACGGCGGTTCAACCCGATCCGTCGAAGCCATTCGTTATTCAGACCACCCGCCGGGTGATGCAGTTGCCCGACACGTTATTCTCGATTTGGGAACACGAAAAACCGGTGGTGGTGCTCAACGGCCGGGTGCTGAATCTGCGTCCCGGACAGCCGTTCGGCTTCGGCTCCGTGTCTGATTATAAACGAACGGTACTGACGGCGCAGGAAGCCATGAAACGGTTTGGCAAAACCGGCCGATACGGCGCTACGACGATTGACGGGAAAATTCTGGATGCGGTTTTCTCCGCCAATCCGGAAGTGATGGCGATGGGGCGCCAGCTTTTGTATAAAAAAACATTGTTGCCGGATCAGCTCAAACTGTTTACGTTTCTGATCGACGGAAAGCCGGGTTCCTACCAGCAGTTTCGGCAATTACCCGCCGACGACAAGATTTCGGTGGCGATTTTTGACAAAGAAACCGCCGGAACCGTCAAGCCGACCTTCACCACCAAAGGTCTTGTGGCGGTGACGACCAGAAGTCAATTAGTAGCTGATTAAGCCCTTTTCCTGAACCTGTGCATGAAAATGAAAGCCCTATTCCCGCGTGAGCCGGCGCAATTTCGCTTCGTCAATCAGTTCGGCCCCCGGTTTCTGAAAAACCGCATTCAGATGATGAACCGGGCGACCCGCTCCCGGCGGTCGTGGCTGGTGTACGTGGTGCTGTTTGCGGTTACGGGTTTGGTCACGGCGGTGGCCGCGGTGGAAAAGCAGCAGAAAGCGCCTTTGACTTGGATTAAGAAAAAACCGGAAGCTTCATCGAAACCGGTAGCTGTCCATTCGGTCATGATCAGGCAGCGTCATTTGGTGGCCGACTTGGAAGCCGTTCAAAAACCGGTGGAGGAGTTGGTGGCAAAACCGGTGGTCAGTCTTCCCGACTCGGCTCAGATTCTTGAAGAAGTGCCGACGGTTAAAATTGAGAAGCAGAGCCGGTATGTGGCCCAAAAAGGTAAGTTGGTCTATTGGGTGATTACGCCCAAAATGTCGTTTGCGGACCTGACAGAACTGAAACAGACCATCGAAAAGCTGACGTCATTTACGTTTGATTATAATCGAATCACGTTTGATCCGTTTCAGGTTTATATCGATGCCATTGCCGTAAAGGTACACAAGGAAAAGGGTAGTGCCGGTTCGGTATATGAAGGCGATGAAAGTGACCAGCCCATCAAGTCGATTGGCGGCTATTTAGCGGAGAGCGGTTCGCTGGGGATGGGCTTATCCAGTTTTGGAATGCCGGAATCGCTTCAACAGCTTGTGAAAGAAGATGAAAAAGCCGCCCTTGGACTGGTTGCTGAAAACTGGATGGCGTATCTTATCCATAAAAATCAAAAAACCGGAGCGGGCAGCAGTTCGACCGTAAAAGGGAGTTGGTTGCGCGAAAACCCAGGACGTAGAAACGAAAACCTGGGCGTTTTTATCAATGCAAGTGGCCAGGTTCAGCTTTATCATACGGAACGTGTTACGGTGCTCATCAACGGAAAAGAAATGAATGCGAGCGAAGTTCCGAGGCTCGATCCAAAGCAACTCCATACGGTTATTGTGAAAGATGTTTCGGATGAATCTGCCGGGCCGGGGCGCAAAAAGCGGTATGTCCAGATTTTCCTCAACCAGTAAGTTTTTAATAGGAACACGGCCGGGTCGCCGTTGCGATTCAGCGGATGGAACGGATCAAAAAACGGATTTTAATTTTAATCGGTGTAAATCGGTTCCATCCGCTGAATCGCAACGGCGACCCGGCCGTGTTCCCATCCCAAATTACAACCTGAGTTTACTTCCCTCAAAAATGAAACAATTCCTGTTATCGCTGAGCCTTTTGGTGGCAATCGTGCCGTCGGCAATGGCCCAGAAAGTCGGCACGGCTACCGAATGGAAAACCGCTACCAGCAACGGCTACATGTACCGCTACGTTACCAACGACCCGATGCAAACCCGGTTTTATACCCTCAAAAACAAGCTGACGGTTATTCTCAGCGTCAATAAAAAAGAGCCGCGCATCTTCACTTTTATACCGACCCGCGCCGGGTCCAACACCGATCCGCGGACCAATACCGGGCTGGCGCATTACCTCGAACACATGCTGTTCAAAGGCACCGACCAGTACGGCAGCCTGGACTGGGCGAAGGAAAAACCGCTGCTCGACCAGATCGATGCGCTCTACGAGCGGTATAACAAAACGACGGATACGGTTCAGCGGAAAGCCATTTACCGGGAAATCGACCAGAAATCGGGCGAGGCCGCTCAATTTGCCATTGCCAATGAGTACGATAAAATGACGGCCAACATGGGCGCGCAAAATTCCAATGCGTTTACCAGTTATGAGGTGACGTGTTACCTCGAAGATATTCCGGCCAACGCCCTCGACCGCTACCTGACCTTGCAGGCCGAGCGGTTCCGGAATCCCGTGCTGCGCATTTTTCATACTGAACTGGAAGCGGTTTACGAAGAAAAAAACCGGAGTCTGGACAACGACCCCTGGAAGGTGGAAGAAACGCTGATGGCGGCTTTGTTTCCGGTGCATAACTACGGTCAGCAGACCACCATCGGGACGGTGGAGCACCTCAAAAATCCGTCGCTGATCGAAATCCGGAACTACTTTAACAATTATTACGTGCCCAATAACATGGCCATCATCATGGCGGGCGATCTGAACCCGGATGAAGTGATCCGGAAAATTGACGAGAAATTCAGCTACTGGCAGCCCAAAGAAGTAAAACTATATAATCCGGCCCCCGAAGCACCGCTGACCCAAATTCAGGTCCGGGAAGTGTTTGGCCCCACGCCCGACAACGTCCGGATTGGCTACCGGATTCCGGGCTCACTCGATGTGAAAGCGTCGCTGCTGGCGACGCTGGCCGACGAAGTGATGTCGAACTCGGCGGCCGGTTTGATCGACCTCAACCTGAACAAACAGCAGAAAATTCTGGGGGGCGGTTCGACCATCGAAAAATTGAAAGATTACTCCGTCTGGACGATGTCGGGCCGGCCCAAAAAAGGACAAACGCTTGAAGAAGTGAAGGATTTGCTCATTGGTCAGGTGGAGAAGTTGAAACGGGGTGAATTCGACGAAAAAATCCTGCGGGCCATTGTCAACAACTACAAACTCAATGCCATTCGCGCCCTGGAAAACAATTATAGCCGGGTGGCTCCGATGCTGGATGCGTTTGTCAATGACAAGGGCGAAAGCTGGGTTAACTACACGCGTCGCCTGGAAGAAATGAGTAAAATCACCAAAAAGGACGTGATGGCTTTTGCCAATCAGTGGTTTAAAGACAATTACGTAATTGTGTATAAACGCAAAGGGGAGGACAAAAACATCCAGAAAGTAGAAAAACCGGCCATTACGCCCGTTGCCACCAATACCGACAAGCAGTCGCCATTTTTGCGGACTGTCAACGAAATTCCGATGGCGCCGATCAAACCGGTCTGGCTCGATTACAAGAAAGACGTGAAGCGCGGCAAAGCCGGAATGGCGGATGTGCTGTATGCGGCCAATGTGGAAAACGAGATTTTCCGGCTCGGATACCGGTTGAAAATGGGGACCTATCACAGTAAACTGCTGGGGCTGGCAACGCAATACCTGGCTTTTCTGAGCACGGATAAACTGAGCGCCGAGCAGGTGAGCACCGAGTTTTATAACCTGGCGTGTGCGTATTCCATTCAGGCCGGAAACGAGTATACGACCATTCGGCTGAGTGGCTTACAGGAAAATTTCGAACCGGCGGTGAAACTGCTCGAAACGCTGCTGAGAACCTGCAAACCCGATGAAAAAGCGCTGGAAGAACTCAAAGGGCGGATGCTGAAACAGCGTTCCGACGCCAAACTGAGCAAAGAGTCGATTATGCAGGGCTTGATGCAATACGCGCAGTATGGCCCTAAAAACCCGTTCAACAACCAGTTGACCAACGATGAACTGCAAAAAGTGACGGCCACGGAGTTGGTGGCTTTCATTCATAACCTGGTCAATCTGCCGCACCAGATCATTTACTACGGTCCGAAGCCGCTGGCGGCCTTTGAAAAAGAGATTATACCGTTGCATAAACTGCCTGCTGCTTTCGCCACTGTTCCCCAAAAACAACCCTTCAGGCAGGTGCCGCAGAGCGAAAACCAGGTGCTGTTTGCGGACTATGACATGGTGCAGTCCGAAATTTCGTGGGTGCGCAACACCCGGGCGTTCGATCCGGCCCAAACGCCCATCGTTGAGTTTTTCAATAATTACTTCGGGGGCGGTATGGCCTCGGTGGTTTTCCAGACGCTCCGCGAGTCGAAAGCGCTGGCCTATTCGACGTATGCTTATTACGGCACGCCCGACAAAAAAGATGAACAATACACGCTGGTGGGCTACATTGGCAGTCAGGCCGATAAACTGCCCGAAGCCGTTGCCGGGATGAACGACTTGCTGAACGCGCTGCCCGAATCGCCGGTGGCGCTGGATGCGGCCCGGAAAGGGATGAAAAAAGGGTACGAAACGGAGCGGATTCTACAGGATGCGGTTATTTACAGTTACCTGGCCGCCCAGGAAAAAGGCCTCGATTACGACGAGCGCCAGAAAATTTACGACGCCCTCGACCAGCTCAGCTACTCCGACCTCAAGAAGTTCAGTGATGAGCAGTTGGCCAACAAACCGTATACGTACTGCATTGTGGCCTCGGAAAAGCGGGTGAATCCGGAGCAGCTGACCAAATACGGTACCGTTAAAAAAGTGTCGCTGGAAGAAATTTTCGGGTATTAGCCTTTGATTCGTGCATGAATCAGGCTGTATAAAAATACAAGCCCGAAGCCGGCGGCCAGCATGACATGGAAAATCAACATATTGTATTGGTGGAAATAAAACCCCAGACCAATACCGAACAGAAAATACAGCATCAGAACACCTTCCGAGAAGGTTAGCCAGTTGAGGGTGGGCGCCAGATCGATGCGCAGGTATTTATTGCTGCGCCAGTTTTCGCCGTCGGCTTTTACGTTGAATTTTGGCGTTCGGACAAAGGGCGTTTTCCGACCGGCAAACCCTTCAATGACGGCAATGGTGTTGTGCAGCGACAAGCCCATCATCAGGGAAGAATACATCGGAAAATAATAAAGTCCCAGCTGTTCGAGCTTCCCCTTTCGCTCCAGCCAGAACGGAATCCCGTAAAAAAGCAGCAGGATGAGCAGGTTGAGCTGAAAAAAGCCGAGCAGCAGGAACACCGATTGGTATTCCGGATGGCGAACCCGAATGTACAATACCGGTACGCTCAGCAAGCCGAGCAGCAGAATGAGAATAAACGTTGAACTGCTGAGCAGATGAAAAAAAGCGTGTAGTTTGATCCGAAACGGCACATGCGGAGCGCGTAACATCGTCAGCATCAGCTTTCGGGCACATTCGGCCGCCCCTTTCATCCAGCGGTATTGCTGCGATTTGAGCGCATTCATCGCCACCGGCAACTCGGCCGGAGAGCCAATATCTTCACGATACACAAACTGCCAGCCTTTCAGCTGGGCGCGGTAGCTCAGATCCAGATCTTCGGTTAGGGTGTCACTGCTCCAACTGCCCGCGTCGAGGATGGCTGCTTTTCGCCAGACCCCGGCTGTTCCGTTGAAATTCATGAAATATCCCTCCGCATTGCGTCCGCCCTGTTCAACAAAAAAATGGGCATTGAGCCCAAAAGCTTGTAGTTGCGTTAATATCGAATAATCTTCATTGAGGTGCGTCCAGCGGGTTTGTACAATGCCGACTTTCGGATTTTCAAAATGCGGAATGACCTTGAGCAGAAAATCCGGCTCCGGCATGAAGTCGGCATCAAAAATGGCCATGAATTCGCCTTTCGCCCGTTCCAGCCCGTACGCCAGGGCACCCGCTTTAAACCCTTTCCGTTCCGGTCGGCGGATGTGTTGAATATCAATCCCCAGCAGCTGATACTGCGCCACTTTATCAGCAATGATCCCGACGGTTTCATCCGTTGAATCATCCAGCACCTGAATTTCAAACCGGGAACGCGGATAGTTCAGATCGACCACCGAGTCGATGAGCCGGGCGGCTACATACAGCTCATTATAAACCGGAAGCTGCACGGTTACGTACGGGAGGGTTTCGGTCTGGGGCTCTGAATACGCCCTGAAAGAGGCTTTTTTGCGTTTGGAACGCAGGTAACTGAAAATCAAACTTAATTGTCCACAATTGTACGCAAACAACAACAGCAGAACTAACGCATAAATCGCTAAAATAAACACTTCCATTCTTCCATCCTCCCTTTAAATCAACTCCGGGAGAACTCCGGGATTCGTTTTTTGTTTGCCGCAGAAAAATATCTTTATCAGAAGGTCCAAAGCGGTGAAATCCGTAGCCGATTGGCCTTAAAAGATAAGATTTCGAATTCTTTACATGATAGTATGAGTAAATGTGTAGCCAGATTTCTTTTAGTAGAAAAAGGCAATAAAATAGACGATTGTTTTAAAATCAAAGCCGCGAATTCGCTCTGAAAACAAGCCGCCAATACCGTATCGTCCACCTCAATTGACCTTGAATGGGCGTACGGCCCGGTCAATCTTCAACTGTAAACAGGAGCTGCCTAGACAGCAGATTGGCCATCATCTGGCACAAACTCCAATTTTCCACGTGTATCTTTTAATTCTTAACTAAAACCAACGGTGTGAAAAAAAGTCGCCATTTATGGCGGCAGTATGTACTGACTAACAACCCTTTACTGATTATTATGAAACGTAAATTTCTACTATCCACATGGCCATCGGCCACTCGAAAAATGGCCTGCGTACTCCTGCATATAGCCGTGAGTACCCCGATTCTGGCCCATTCTGCTGGCTCCGTTCCGGCCCATTCAAGCCTGGCCGCGGTTGTTGATGAGTCGATTTCGGGGAAAATAACCGACGAAAAAGGCGAGGGCCTGCCGGGCGTGAGCCTGATCGTCAAAGGCACCACCCGGGGCACGACAACCGACAACAACGGTCAGTATAAGTTAACCGTACCCGACGGAAAAGCCGTCCTGATTGTGAGTTTTGTGGGCTACCAGCGGCAGGAAATTACCATCAACAACCGGTCGGTCATCGATATTCAGCTGGCTGTCGATGACAAGAGCCTGGAAGAAGTGGTGGTGGTTGGGTATGGAGTTCAGAAAAAAGTGAACCTGACCGGTGCGGTCTCGACCATCGACTCGAAAGCCCTCGAAAACCGCCCCACGAGTAACCTGGCAACCGGTTTGCAGGGCGTAACACCGGGTCTGATCATCACCCGTCAGAACGGCCAGCCCGGCCGCGAAAACATTGCCATTCAGATTCGGGGGGCTACGTCTGCCAACGGAAACGTGAACCCGCTGGTGTTGCTCGATGGCGTGAGCGTGCCGATCAGCACGATGCAAACTATGAACCCCAACGATGTCGAAAGCATCAGCGTGCTGAAAGATGCCGCTGCGGCCGCCATTTACGGCGCTCAGGCAGCTGGCGGGGTTATTCTGATCACCACCAAAAAAGGGAAATCCGGAAAAGTGACGTTCGATTACCTGGCGCAACAGGGCGTCGACTGGGGAATCAACATTCCGGGCCGGATGTCACTTCTGGAAGAGGCCCAGTTTTCCAACCTCGCCCGCATCAATTCGGGTAGTGCGCCGGAATACACCGACCTCGAAATGGAAAACATCCGGAACGGCGTTCCCTACAGCGTCAATCCGGCCGATACCAGCACGTATCTCTATTACAACCAGACTCCGATTGCCAAAAGCGTTCTGCGGAGATACACCTCCATGTCGACCCACAACCTGACGGCGCGGGGCGGTACGGACAAGTTGAACTTCCTGCTTTCGGGCGGTTATTACAACAAGCAGGGCGTTTTCAAGGTCGGTTCCGATAATTACAAGCGGTATAATCTGCGGCTTAATCTGGGTTCGCAACTGACCAAACACATTTCGCTCGACAGCCGGCTTTCGTATTCGAACGAGCGCACGAAAAGCCCATCGACCGATGCCAACAACAGTGGGTTGATGTACCAGGTGCTGCGTTCCCGCACCCGAAACCCCATGTTTACGCCCGAAGGCCGGTACAATACCGCCAACGGAACCTATGCAACCCTGGCCGAAGGCGGGTATGACAACTACAACCGGAATTTTTTCGATGGCGTGTTCACGATGACAGCCGCCAATTTTGTGAAGGGCCTGCAACTGCGGGCGGTGGCCGGAACGCAATACCGCCGGGGTGACCGGCAGATTTTCTTCCGCACCGTGCCTCTGTGGGCTAAATCGAAGGTGGCCAGCTACATCAACCAGATCAATTCGTACGAAATCCGAAACGAGCTGACCAAAAATACCAACATCCAGTTTCTGGCGAACTACGATTTTAAACTGGGCGAGAAGCATAATTTCGGCTTCTTTGCGGGCTATCAGTGGGAAGCGTATCGGGAAGACAACCTGTTCTCGAAAGCAACCAACCTGGTCAGCAACGACCTGCCGACGCTGAACCTGGGCGACGATAAAACCAAGAGCAACGGCCAGACCATCAACACCTACGCGTTTCAGTCGGTATTTGGACGCTTCAATTACAACTACGATGACAAATACCTGCTGGAGGCTACCCTGCGACTGGATGAAAGTTCGAAACTGGCCCCGGGCCTGCGGCAGAAGTTTTTCCCGGCGGCTTCGGTGGGCTGGAACGTACACCGCGAATCCTGGTTTAGCGATGCCGTGCCGTTTGTTTCCGAGCTGAAGCTGCGCGGGTCCTGGGGCCGTCTCGGTGGCGCTTTAGGCTCGACCATTGGTTACTACGACTACCTCAGCCAGTTGACGCGCGGCAATGCCCTGGTGTTGGGTGACTCGCGGACTTCGTACATCTATCAGGGCTCCATTCCGTCGGCCAATCTGTCGTGGGAAACCATCGAAACCACCAACGGCGGTCTGGATCTGGGCTTTTTCCAGAACCGCCTTCAGTTCAGTGGCGATTATTACGTGAAGTTTAACCGCAACATGCTGACGGCGCAGCAGTTACCGGGTACCATCGGGATTGGAACGCCCCGCAAAAATACCGGTGAGCTGAAATCGTGGGGCTGGGAAACCGAAATTCGCTACCGGGATCGCATTGGCAAGGACTTCACGTATTCGGTGGCCGTCAATTTGTCGGACAACAACAACCGGCTCATCAGTTTCTCCAACCGCAACGTGGTTGGTTCCGGCACCAACGGCCTGATCGAAGGCTATCCGCTGAACACCATCTGGGGGTATGAAACGGCGGGCTATTTCCAGACTGCCGACGAAGTGAAAGGCTGGGCTTTTCAGGACAACCGGACCGGGGTGGGTGATGTCAAATACGTCGACAAAGATGGCGACAAGCGGCTGTCGGTCGGGAAAGGAACCGTGGCCGATCATGGCGATCTGGTGCTGCTGGGAACGACCAACCCCCGCTATCTTTTCGGCGTAACACTGGGAGCGCAGTGGAAAGGCTTCGATCTGTCGGTTTTTGTTCAGGGCGTGGGCAAGCGGAGCTACCGGTCGACGGCCGAATCCATCGCACCCTTGCTGGTAACGTGGAAGCAGCCGCTGGCGATTCACCGCGACTATTGGACGCCCGAAAACCAGGACGCCCTGTTCCCACGGCCTTATACCGGTGCCACGCACAACTATGTTTCGTCTGACAAATGGACACTGAATGCGAGTTACGCCCGGTTGAAAAACATTCAGGTTGGCTACACCCTGCCAGCAACGCTGACGCAAAAGCTTAAGATTTCGCGGGCGCGGTTCTTTTTTTCCGGACAGGATATCCTGACCATTTCCGGTCTGGGAGCCTTCCAGGGCTATTTCGATCCGGAAACCCGCGATGGCGTTGAGAACGACTATCCATTTTTTGCCACAGCTTCGCTGGGTCTGAATGTATCGTTCTAATTTTCAATGGTTTAAAGAGACTTTCTTATGAAATTGCCTATAAAAAACACCCTGTTTACGGCCTTGCTGCTGACCGGTCTGGCCGCCTGTGAAGTCGATCGGTTGCCCGAAACGAACATCAGTGATGAAACCTTCTGGAAGACAGAATCGGACATCAAAACCGCTAATAACTACCTGTATACGTTTTTGCCCGCTTTTAATACGGAGGATAACTGGTCGGACGATGCTTTTGGTCTGGCTTCCAATAACATCAGCGACGGTTCGCGGCTGGCTCCGGCAACGGCTACTGGTGATTACAACACACCATACAACCTGATTCGGGCGGCTAATAACATCCTGGAAAAAGCCCCCCGTGCTGCCGGGGCGGTTACGCCCGCAACGCTGGACCGGTATCTGGCCGAAGCCCGGTTTTTCCGGGCCTGGTCGTATTTTTCACTGGTGCAGAAATACGGCGGTGTGCCACTCATTCTGAAGACGTTGACCGATACGTCGCCGGAACTGGTTACACCCGCGGCAACCCGGGACGAAGTTCTGGCCCAAATTTATCAGGATCTTGATTTTGCCGCTCAGAAACTGCCCACACCCACGGCGCTGGGGGCGGCTGATTATGGGCGCATCTCCAACACGGCGGCACTCGCTTTCAAGGCGCGGGTGGCGCTGTTTGAAGGAACCCGGGCGAAGTTTCATAAATACGGCGAACCCACCAAACACCTGACGCTGGCCGTCGCAGCGGCTAAGGCCGTGATCGACAGCAAGGAACACGATTTGTTCAGCAATTATTTCAACCTGTTCCAACTGGCTGGCGAAGGGCGTCAAAACCGGGAAAACATCATCGTTCGGCAGTATGGCGTATCCAATACGGATCGGGTTTCGACCCACGCCTATTTCAGAAGCAGCCTGGAAACGGGGAACATGAATCCAACCCGCAGCCTGGCCGATTCGTATTTGATGAAAGACGGTTTGCCGATTACAAAATCGCCTTTGTACAAGGCCCCGGTTAAATCGGTGGATGTTTTTGCCAATCGGGATACGCGCATGAGCGACACGTTTTTGAAAGCCGGTGATCCGTATATGACCACCAAACCGGTTTTTGATATTGCCAATCTGGTTTTCAACAAAACCGGGTTTACGTTCCGCAAATACGCCAACATCGACGACTGGAACACGCAGGCATCGACCATCGACCGGGCTCTGCTCCGCTATGCGGAAGTGCTGGTTACCTATGCCGAGGCCAAATACGAACTGGACGGGGCCATCACCGACGCCGACCTGGATCTGACCATCAACCGGCTCCGGGCGCGGGGTGGCGTTGCTAAGCTCACCAATGCGCTGGTTACGGCCAATGCGCTCGACATGCGGGAGGAAATCCGGCGCGAACGCCGGGTTGAACTGGCGCAGGAAGGCTTCCGCTACTGGGACCTCATCCGCTGGAAAACCGCCGAAACCGAGCTGACCAAACCGGTGCTGGGTAACTACTTCTTTAAATCCGAATACGTATCGTCGACGGTCAATCTGACGCCGGATAATTACATCCTGGTGCAGGCTGCCAGCTTCCGCAAGTTCGATCCGGCCAAGGACTACCTCTGGCCGTTCCCGGTGAATGAAATTGCCCTGAATCCGGAGCTGAAACAGAATCCGGGCTGGTAAACTAGTGTGAGAACGTGCAGGCTGTGGGCTTACCCGGATTGGGAAGGTCCACAGCCTTTTTTTGGAAGGCCAACGGAGCCGGCGGGCGGCTCCGTTGCTTGTCAAACCCGTCGATATTTTTCCTTAAAAAGGTGATTATTAAACCAATTAAGCCAATATTCGCAGTAAAATAAAAATGCATGAGAAAGATTAAGGTATCGGTCACGCTTGGTTGTATTTTCGTCCTATTGCTTTCCTTCACCAACGAATTTGCGGTTGCTCAAACCCCGACCCAACGGGTTACAGACGCTCCCAATTCTGCTTTTGAACTCAAAAATGGCGACCGGGTGGTTTTTCTGGGCAACTCGCTGTTCGAGAATGATTTTCAGTATGGATACCTGGAGCTGGCCCTGACCACCCGCTGGCCCGACCGGGACGTTACCTTCCGCAACCTGGGCTGGACCGGCGATGATGTGTACGGCGTGGCCCGGAGTACGATTACGAACCCGCCCACTGGCTACGAATTGCTGCTGGGCGAACTCACGAAAGCAAAGCCCACCGTTGTTTTTCTGGCCTATGGCGGGGTTGAAGCCGAAGCCGGCGAGGCCGGTCTGCCCGTTTTTAAGGAAGGAGTAACGAAACTGCTCGACAAAATCGACCAGCTGGGTGCAAAAGCCATTCTGTTGTCGCCCATTCCGGTAATTTCCGCCGATTCGGCCCAGAACCGGGCGAAGCGCAATGCCATGCTGGAGGTGTATGCTTCGGCGATTGCCAAAATCGCTGCCGAGCGCGGCAAGCGGTTTATCGATCTGTTCAAACCGATTCAGGAGATCAGCCAAAAGGCCGTTCTGACGGAAAATGGCATTCACCTGAACGAAACCGGCTACTATTACCTCACGACCACGCTGGAAAAAAGCCTGGGACTGCCCCCGCGAACGAAACCCGTTGCGATAAGCGTTTCTAAAAATACCGCCGAAACGACGGCTCCGGCTAAAATTCTGAATTCCGGTATGACCGACAGCGGTTTGAAATTTACGCTGGATGAAGCCATTCTGCCGCTTCCGCTGCCGCAGGAGGGTCCCGAACTAACCAATCAGGGACCCGTGATTAAAATAACCGGTTTGAAAAAAGGATTTTATACCCTTACCGCCGACGATCAGGAAGTGATTACGGCCTCGGCTAAAAACTGGGAAGACGGCGTTGAGATCAAACAGGGGCCTTCGTTTACCCAGGTCCGCGAATTGCGTCAGATGATCTTAAAAAAGAATGACCTGTTCTTTTTCCAATACCGCCCGCTGAACACGACCTACATTCTGGGCTTTCGCTCCTACGAACAAGGCCGTCACGTGAAGGGGCTGGAGGAACAAAGCATCCTTATCAAGTGGCTGGAAGGGCAAATTGCCTTAAACCGCACGCCCAAATCAAGCGTCTATCACCTTACCCTTTTAAAGTAAATGAACGTCATGAAAACGAGCGGACCGTTGAAGTTTCTCCGCCGACTAATCCTGCTTCCGGTCATTCTGCTGATTACTTCTTCCGTCAAGCAGGACGACCGCAAAGACAATCCCGATCCGGATGTAAAGCACGAACTCGAATCGTTCAAAATTGCCGACGGTTTTGAGGTAACGCTGTTTGCTGCCGAACCGCTGGTGGCCAAACCCATCCAGATGAACTGGGACGCCGACGGTCGGTTGTGGGTGGTGAGCAGTACGGCCTACCCGCACCTGAAAACCGGTGAAGAAGCGAACGACAAGATTTTTGTGCTCGAAGATACGGACGGCGACGGCAAAGCCGACAAATCAACCATTTTTGCCGAAGGATTGCTGACACCCACCGGTATTTTGCCGGGCGATGGCGGGGTTTATGTGGCCAATTCCACCGAAATACTCCACTTCGCGGATACGGACGGCGATGGCAAAGCCGATAAAAAACGCCGGATTCTGAACGGGTTTGGCACCGCCGATACGCACCACCTCATCCATACGTTCCGCTGGGGACCGGAAGGGTTGCTGTATTTCAACCAGTCCATTTACATCTACAGCCACGTCGAAACGCCCACCGGTATCAAGCGGCTGGAAGGTGGTGGCGTCTGGCAACTGAATCCCAAAAAACTCGAACTGGACATCTACGCCAAAGGCTTGATCAATCCGTGGGGCTTGCAATTTGACCGCTGGGGACAATCGTTCCTGACCGACGGCGCAGGAGGTGAAGGCATCAACTACGCGTTTCCGGGGGCCACCTTTGTCACCTCGCCGGGTGCCGCCCGCATCCTGCGGGGCTTGAATCCGGGCCAGCCCAAGCACAGCGGACTGGAAGTGATTTCCGGTCGGCACCTGCCCGAATCCTGGCAGGGCAGCGTAATTACCAACGACTTCCGGGCCAACCGCATCAACCGGTTCAAGCTGGAAGAACAGGGCAGCGGGTATGCCTCCAAGCAGGTCGAGGATCTGTTGTGGACGGATGACGTCGCGTTTCGTCCGGTGGATATTTCCGTGGGCCCGGATGGGGCCATTTACGTAGCCGACTGGTACAACCCGATCATTCAGCACGGGGAGGTGGATTTTCACGATCCGCGCCGGGACCAGCAACATGGCCGGATCTGGCGGATTGTGGCTAAAAACCGCCCTCTGGTTAAAAAGCCGTCTTTGACCAAGGCCAGCGTGGCTGAACTGTTGGAAACGCTGAAGGTACCGGAAGACTGGACCCGTTCACAGGCCAAGCAAATTCTGAAAGCCCGCGGAGCCAAAGACGTAATTCCGGCCCTCCAGAAATGGGTGCAGGAACTGGACAAAAAGGACGCCAATTACGAGCATCATTTACTCGAAGCTCTTTGGACGTACCAAACGCTGGAGGTGGTGAACGAGCCGCTGCTGTTGAGCCTGCTGAATGCTCAAAGCCACAACGCCCGGGCTGCGGCTTTGCGCGCCCTTGAACTGTGGTCAAATAAAATAAATAACATTCCGGCCTTGCTGACTAAAGCGGTGGCCGATAAACACCCTCAGGTGCGTCTGGAAGCGGTTATTGCCCTGCGGAAAGTCAAAACGGCGGAATCGGCCCGGACGGCGTTGTCGGTGCTGGACCAGTCGATGGATGAGTTTCTGGATTATGCCCTCTGGCAAACCGTCCGGGAACTGGAACCGCAGTGGGCGAAACGGCTGAAGACCGAACCCGGTTTTTTCGGTAACGCCCGAAATACCGCCTTTGCCCTGAAATCGGCGAGCAGTCCGGAAGCGGTTTCGCAACTGGTCCAGCTGTATCAGAACGATCAGGTGCCCGAAGCATACCAGAAGGACGTGCTGGGGTCGATTGCCCGGTACGGAACGGCGGCCGATCTGGCGCTCCTGTTCGACAAAGCCGTTCAGGGAAATACCGGATCGAACAAAAGCGTTGCCGCCCAGCTGGCCGCTCTGGAAGATGCCGCCCGCCGGGGTGTGAAACCGGGCCAGAACCTGAACCGGATTACCGCTTTTATCCAGAATGAGGATGAGGCCGTAGCCACCAGCGCCATCCGGTTGGTCGGCTTGTGGCACCTGGACGAGTTGACCGGAACGCTGGTTAGCCTGGCGCGGAAAGAAGACAAAAATACCCGAAAAGCCGCCCTGGGTGCCCTGGCTACTTTGAAGAATGACCCGTCCCGAAAAGCGTTGATCGACCTGACGGGCGGAAAAAATCCGGCTGATTTGCGACTGGCTGCGGCCTCGCAACTGGTTTCGGTCGACGCTGCGGAAGCGGCCCACATTGGTACGGACCTGCTGCGGACGTTACCGGCGCAAACCGATGTGTCCGAACTTTTTCAGGCGTTTTTAACCAGCAAACCCAACGCCCGGGCACTGGCCGAAGAGTTGACCGCCCGCAAAATACCGGAAAACCGGGCCAGAGAAGGGCGGCAGATTCTGCAACGCCGGGTTCCCTACAACCTGCGCAACGACGAGGATGTGAAGCTTTTGACGAAATCGCTCGAAGCTTCGGGTGGGGTGCTGGCTCCCGAAAAAATGCCGCAGGAACTGAATGCGCAGGAGATCAGCGGTCTGGCTAAAGTGGCCAAAGAAACCGCCGACCCCGTTAAAGGAGAGCTGGTTTTCCGGAAAAGTACGCTGACGTGCCTAACGTGCCACGCAATTGGCGGAGCCGGGGGCCGCATCGGCCCGGATTTGAGTAGTCTCGGAACGAGTTCGCCCGCCGAAACCATCATCAAATCGATTCTTTACCCGAACCAGTCCATCAAAGAAGGGTACGAACTGCAACGCATTGCGAAAAAAGACGGCAGTGAACTCATGGGATACATCGTCAGCAACGGTACCTCGGAACTGGTAATGCGCGATGTTACGGGTACGGAAGTTTCGGTTCCCAAAAGCCAGATCAACGTCATTGAAAAAGTGCCGGGTTCGCTCATGCCAGCGGGTTTGACGGCCAGTCTGGACAAGGAGGAGTTTATCAACCTCGTCGGTTTTCTTTCCAAAATGGGCGAATCCGGGAAATTCCGGGTGCCTACGGCCCGGTTTGTCCGGCGCTGGAACACCGTTGCGGCCACGAAGGAGTTGACCGCAAAGATTCGCGGAGAAGGCGCCGGCTACCTCGTGAAAGAGAACGCGAAAGTATCCTTCCAACCGGCTTACAGCAAGGTTTCGGGCGAACTGCCGGTGGATGAACTGCCGGTTATCGAAGCCAATGCGAACAAACGGTATAGTTTTGTACGGTTTGAAATTGAAGTCGTCAGCAAGGGAAATGTGAATCTGGCTCTGAATTCAACGGCGGGCATTACCGCCTGGGTGGGTCAAAAACCGCTCAAACTGACCGATCGCGGCATCGTTGCCGATCTTCCGCAGGGCGTCCATGCCATCACGCTGGCCATCGACCGAAGTGTGCAGAAGGACGGGCCATTAACCGTTCAGCTACTGGATGCGGAGAACTCACCGGCGCAAACCCGATTGGTGATGGGAAGGTAACGACTGAATTTTACCAGCAACAGAGATGTAAGTGTCTTTCTAACAAAGAGTTGGCCATGAAGAGCAAAGCCGCCTGCCGCTATCCGGTCACCAAACCGTTTGAATACACCGGTTCGAGAATCCGGATTCAGAGGATGAACCACGCCGGTTTTGGGGTGACCGGGTGGCGGTATGCGCTGCTTTGGCTGCTAACGGGTGCCGTTGTGATGGCTTGCCAGAACGCACCCAAGACGGACGAACCGGAAGTAATTAACCAACCCGGTTTTCCACTGACTAACCCCACCCGCGCCCTGGTCAACACCCTGGAAGCCCGACCGCTTTGGAGTCGGTTGCTGACCTATTACCAGCGCAACAGCAGACGAAAGTCCGAATCGGTGTTGCAATACGGCGAACCGTTCATTCTTGGCTTGAAAGACAGCGTTCTGACGCTGGCGGAAAACTACAAACCGCAGACCCTGCTTTACATCAATGGCAAAGCCGCGTCGATGGCCCTGCTGGCGAAGCTGAAAATGAACTACGTCGAAGATCTTTTTATCCTGCATCAGTTTGACGGAATCGACAATCCGGATCCTCATCCGTATCGTATATTGATCCAGATCAGCGACCGATCAATGCCGCTGCTGCCGGGCCGGTATCAGCTGATGGCGCTCCTGCAGGCTTCGGCAATTTCGGATCATCCGCTGGGCACTACGCACGTGTTTACGATGAATAAACTGCTGGAAGCGACTTTTTTCGGGTATAAAAACGTGTTCGTAAAACGGACTAAAAACCAGCATTTGAAGGTTCAGGATGAGTACATCAATGATATTGCGGTTTTCATCAACGGAATTCCGGTGGATCCCAAAGAGGTGGAAACCGTGCATGTACGCGAAGTGGACCGGCTTTACACCCGCGAACGGCCGTTTACGGCCTGGATGCGAAGCAAAAAACGCGAAAACCGGTACGCGCTTTTTATCAAAACGTCGCCCAAACGGGCCCAACGCGACAGCAGCTATTACGTATTCAGTCCCTTTTATTCCGGTGATTTTTAACGCTTTGCGACGCTACGTGAACCTGATCTTTTTCCTGCTTTTCCTGGCCTGTACCCAACCCGGCACCGACGATGTTATGACGACCAACCCCACGGCCAACGCCAACTACCTCGCTCTCGGCGATTCGTATACCATTGGTGAGAGCGTTCCGGAAGCCGATCGCTGGAGCGTTCAACTGGCCGGTTTGCTGCGGAAAGAAGGGCTGAACATCACCGACCCCGACATCATCGCCCGCACCGGCTGGACCACCAGCGAATTGAGCGACGCGATCAAACAGAGCGGTAATCAGAAAACGTACCAGTTGGTTTCGCTGCTGATTGGCGTCAACAACCAGTTTCGGGGGCAAAGTCTGGAAACCTACCGAACCGAATTCCGGGCCTTGCTCCAGACCGCCATCCGGTTTGCGAACGAGAAGCCCAAGCGGGTTTTTGTCTTGTCGATCCCCGATTGGGGCGTCAGTCCGTATGCGGCAAACCGCAACCGCCAGCAGATTGCGAAAGAAATCGATGCGTTCAACGACGTGGCGCAGGAAGAATGCAAAAAAGCCGGTATTGCCTACGTCGATATTACGCCGACCTCACGCACGGCGGCCAGTGATCCATCGCAAATTGCCGAAGACAACCTGCATTTTTCGGGGAAACAATACCGCCAGTGGGCCGAGAAAGCCGCGCCGGTGGTGAAGAGTTTATTGTAGAATTACTGATCGTCCTCGGCCACTTCTTTTTCCTTCGGCCGTTCGTAGGTCACCTTTCCCTTGTCGTCCCACTCGCTGATAACGTACGGTTCAAACTCCTCGGTCCAGCGGTCGCGGCCGTATTGGGTGATTTTCTTGCGTTGCCGGCGAAACTGGTAATATTCAATCCAGCGACCGACTTTCACGCCGTTGTCATACTTGCCTTCAACGGCCAGTTGGCCGCCTTCGTAGAACGCCAGGTACTGCCCGTTGATTTTGCCAAACTCCTTCGGCAGCACTTCCTTGATTTTGGTATGTGCCGAATCGTAATACGTAATCTCGGATTCGGCGGGAAAACCGCGATCCCATTTCTGCTTGTCGAGGAGCTTGTAGTTGGCGTCGTATTTTTCCCAGCGGCCGTCTTTGGCCCCCACGTAATAGAAGCCTTCTTCGAGCAGAATTCCGTTCTGATACCGTTTATACGGCCCGTGCATGATCATGACTTTTTCCTTGTCTTTGATCAGCGACGACGAAACACGCTGGGCTTTGGGATCGAACCAATAGGTTTCGCGGACGTACGGATTGGGTTGCCGGTATTGCTTCAAAACCGTAAATTTCTCGATGATGGTCCGGTCGCCACTGCCAAACTTGGTATACTGTTCAACAATCGGCAGGCCCTCGTATTCCGTCCGCGACAGTTTTTGTTTCTTCCGCCGTTCGGCTTTATCCTTCTGGTCTTTTTTGAATTGCTGTACTTTCAGACCCAGATCCGGCAGGGTTTCACTCACCAGATTGTCGACACCGGTCGGTACCAGCGACGGCCCCGATTTGTCGGATTTCTTCGACTTCTTCGTAACCGGGGCTTGTGACGTCGTGAATGAGTTTTCGACGGGCGAGGTAGTGGTTTGCGCCGTTCCTGTCAGCCAGCTACCCAGTAATAACCCAAGTATCGTAATTCGTTTCATGCAGCAATAAATCCCATTCGGATTGACCGTATAATGGGAACGCTTTTGATCTGGTTTTATTTTCTCAGAAACCGTGCCTAACTTTAGTACTAAATTACTGAATTGTGGAAAAAGACGCTAAAATATACGTAGCCGGCCACCGGGGCATGGTCGGGTCGGCCATCGTTCGGAAACTTCAGTCGGAAGGATTCGAAAATCTGTTGTTTCGCACCTCGTCTGAACTGGATTTACGCAACCAGGCGGCCGTTGAAGATTTTTTTCAAACCGAAAAGCCGGATTATGTCGTACTGGCCGCAGCAAAAGTAGGCGGTATTGTGGCAAATAATACCTATCGCGCTGAGTTTCTGTACGATAATTTGCTGATCGAAGCCCATATCATTCACAACGCCTACGTGACGGGCGTAAAAAAACTGCTGTTTCTGGGGTCATCCTGCATTTATCCGAAACTGGCTCCGCAGCCGTTGAAAGAGGAATACCTGCTGAGCGGTTTTCTGGAGCCAACCAATGAACCTTACGCCATCGCTAAAATAACCGGTATTAAACTCTGCGAAGCTTACCGGAGCCAGTACGGTTGTAACTTCATTTCGGCGATGCCAACCAACCTGTACGGACCGAACGACAACTACGATTTGCAGGGATCACACGTTCTGCCGGCCTTGATCCGCAAATTTCACGAAGCGAAAGTCAACAGCCAGCCGTTTGTGGAAGTGTGGGGAACAGGCACACCGCGCCGGGAATTTCTGCACGCCGACGACCTGGCCGACGCCTGTTTTTTCCTGATGCAAAACTACGACGAAGCGCTGTTTGTCAACGTCGGAACCGGCGAAGACGTCACGATTCGGGAACTGGTGGAACAGGTGCAGCAGGTGGTGGGCTACGAAGGCGAAATCCGCTGGAACACCGACCGGCCCGACGGAACCCCCCGCAAACTAATGGATGTGTCGCGGCTCCACGACATGGGCTGGAAACACACGACAGAACTCAAAGACGGCCTGGAACGCACGTATCAGGACTTCCTGGCCAACGTGGAATTGTATGTGGAGTGATTTGGGTTGTTACACAGAGTTGATCGGAGAAAATCAGAGTTAACCAGAGTTTAAATTAATTTTCTCTGATCAACCCTGATTTTCTCCGATCAACTCTGTGTAATAGCTCATCCAACTTTCTTCGCCGGATTACCGAACACTGTCGTTCCCGCTTCCACGTTCTCGATCACGACCGAACCCGCGCCAATCCGGGCATTTTTGCCAATCGTCACCCCGGCAATCACCGTTACGCCCGTGCCGATAAACGCGCCTTCCTCAATCGTGACCGCCGAATTAATGAAACTCCCCGTCCCGATGTGAACAAAATCGCCGAGTTTGGCCTGCGATTCGATGACCGAGCCCGACTGAATGATGCCATGCTGCCCGACTTCGGCGAAGGCGTTGATCACCACGCGGGCGGCAATCAGATTCCCGTGGCCGATCGTGGCCAGGGTCGAAATCGTGGCGGTATCGTGAATGGCGTTGACCGGTTGAACGTGCCGCCGGTCGTTGAGCATTTTGACCAGTTTTTTCCGAACGCGCGTATCACCCAGCGCCACGAAGGCTTCGCATTTCTGGCCGATGAGTTTTAGAAAACCGTCGTCGTCGGTTTCACCCAACACCGTCACATCCCCGAATTCCTTGCCGTGTAATTTTTTATCGTCATCCAGCAAACCGTAGACGACCACGCCGTTGCGCTGAAAAATATCCAACGCCGTGACGCCTAAGCTGCCTGCTCCCAGGATGAGTACCGGATTCTCCATAATTAATTAATTACATTAAGGTATTGTTAATAAACCGCATAACGGTCCCGAAAAGTTTGCAATCCGGTAAAATTGAGGAAATACCAGACTCATAATCAAACTGTATTTTCGGACATGAAAAACAACACTCATTTCCGAACGATCGTCATTTCGGATGTCCATTTGGGAACGAGCGGTTCGAAGGCAAAGGAAGTCACTGACTTTTTGAAGTACTACAGTTGTCAGAAATTAATTCTCAACGGCGACATCATCGACGGCTGGCAGCTGCGCCGGGGGGGCGAATGGAAAAAGAAACACACGGCGTTCTGGCGGGCGGTTTTGAAGGCGATGGACCGGCACGATACCCGGGTAATTTACCTGCGCGGCAACCACGACGATTTTCTGGACCAGATCATGCCGCTGAAACTGGGCAAATTCTTTTCCATCCGGAAAGATTACGTGCTTAATTCCGGCGAAAAGAAGTTTTACATTACCCACGGCGACGTTTTCGATACCATCACGACGCAGATGAAATGGCTGGCCTATCTGGGCGACATTGGCTACACGTTTCTGCTCTGGGTCAACAAATTTTACAACAACTACCGCGCCTGGCGGGGGCTTTCCTATTATTCGCTGTCGCAAAAAATCAAAAGTCGGGTGAAGCAGGCGGTGAGTTACATCTCGGATTTTGAAGAAAAACTGACCGAACTCGCCAAAGCCCGCAACTGCGACGGCGTGATTTGCGGCCACATCCACCAACCCGCCATCCGCCAGTTCGGCGAGTTGATTTACATGAATTCCGGCGACTGGGTCGAGTCGCTGAGTGCATTAGTCGAAGATCACGACGGCAACTGGAACCTCCTGTATTATAGCACCGAACTCGAAAAAGCCGAGTCGCAACCCGCCTTCTACCAAGCCTGATTCCTTATTTTCCACGTTTGATTTTCGCCAGCATCCGGTATTTTTCGCTAACTTCCGGTATTAGAAGCTCTGGCATATGAAAATTCTGCACACCGCAGACTGGCATTTAGGGAAACGACTTTACAAACACGAACTGCGCGACGATCACGTCCGGTTTCTGGACTGGCTGGCCGAAACGGTCGAAAGTCGGGAGATCGATGTGCTGATCATTTCGGGGGACGTTTTCGATACGACCAACCCCAACGACGGCTCGATGCAGTTGTATTACCAGTTTCTGACCCGGATGCTGCCGCTGGAACGCCGGATCATCATCACCGGCGGCAATCACGATTCGCCCAGCAAACTCAACGCGCCCCGCGAACTGCTGCGGCACCTGGACATTCACGTCATTGGCTGCACGACCGGCGATTGCACGGAGGAAGTCATCCGCCTGGCCACCGGCTCCATCGACCTGCTGGTGGCGGCCGTACCGTATCTCCGCGACAGTGACTTGCGGCAATCCATTTCGGGCCAGACCTACGAAGAGCGCATCGAAGCCGTGCGGATGGGCATCCGGAATCATTACGAACGCATTGTCGATCATTGTCAGACCGAATACCGCGACGTGCCGGTGCTGGCGATGGGTCATTTGTACGTCAATGGCGCCACGGTTTCGCCGGAAAGCGAACGGGAAATCCACGCCGTGGGCGGACAGGCGGCTTTTTCGTCCGAGCATTTCCCACCCGGTTTCGATTATGTGGCGCTGGGCCACATTCACGTACCGCAGCAGATTGGCGGTCTGGAAACCGTCCGCTACAGTGGCGCTCCGCTGCCGCTGAGTTTTGCCGAACGCGATAACCGGCATCAGGTGCTGGAACTGACCGTCGAAAACGGCAAGATCAAAACCATCGAATCCGTTGCCGTTCCGCATTTTCGCTCGTTACGGCAGGTCGCCGGAACGCTGGATGCGGTTCGGGAGATGCTGGAAAAGCTGGAAGAAACCGACGCCCTCGCCACGATGGTGGAAATCCGGGTGGAAGAAGAAAACGAGAGCCTGACGGTTCGGCAGCATTTTGAGCAGTTGCAGCGCGATTATGCCGAAGCGCCGTTTCTGATTGCCAAATCCCGGCTGATTTTTCGCAATAAATTAAAAGGGTTAGACTCGCTTTACGTGGCCGACACGCAGTTGCAGGATCTTTCGTACCTCGATGTGTTTGGCCGACGGCTGGATGCGTCGCAGGTGGAAGGCGATGAGCGGACGGCTCTTTTAGAAGCCTATAAAGAACTCTATCGTTTGGTTACGGAACAAGCAGCCCATCCTGTACTCCTGCATGAAAATCCGACAAATTCGCTTTCGTAACATCAATTCATTTTACGGCGAACACCCGCCGATTCAGTTTAACGAAGGGCTGCTGAACAGTACCGGCCTGTTTGTCATTGCCGGACCAACCGGAGCCGGAAAATCCACGCTGCTCGACGTCATTACGCTGGCGTTGTTCAACCGGGTGCCGCGGATTTCGGGCGGTATTTCCAACACCAGCATCATCGATGAAGGCATTCTGGTGAATCAGCAGGCGGCCCGCGAACCGGGAACGTTGGCTTATGCCGAAATTGAATACGAAGTCGGCGGCAAAGCGTACCGCTCGCGCTGGTCGATCAAGAAAAACCGCAACGGCAACTGGAATAACTACGAAATGGAAATTGCCTTTCTCCCCGAAGGGCAACCGGAAGGTCAGTTGTTACCGATCAAGGGGTTGAGTGAATTTCCGAAGAAAAACGAAGAACTCATTGGCCTGACCTACGACCAGTTTATCCGGTCGATTGTGCTGGCGCAGGGCGCGTTCGATCAGTTTCTGAAATCGCGGGCGGCCGAGCGGAGCAAGATGCTGGAACGGATCACCGGCACCGAAATTTACCGGCAACTGGGGCAACGGGCGCATCAGGTCAATAAAACCTACGACGAACGGATCAAAGAAAAACGGCAGGAAGTTGAGCTGATCAACGTGCTGACGGATGAGCAGGTCGAGGAACTTAAAACCCGGAAGAAAACCATTGATAGCCGGCTGGTTGACCTCGCCAAAGAAGTTGTTTATTACACGAACGAAGAAAAATACCGGCGGCAAATGGCCGACGCTGATCAGCAGCTTGCGGTTTTGACAAACCGGCAGAAAACGTCGGAAGCGAAAAAACAGGCGTTTGTGCCGGATGCGCTGCGGCTGCAACGCCACGAGCAGGTGGCCGATCTGGCCGCTCATTTTTCCGATATTGCCAATGCCGAACGCAACCGGAAAACCGCCGGACAGGACCAGGAAACCGCCCGCGACAACCTGCAAAATCTTGAAAAACAGCAGACGGTTTTGATCGACAAAGCGCAACAACTGACGCAGAAAACCGGGCTGACGGAAAAGTCGTTCGAGAAAGATCTGAACGATTTTCGGGAAACCGTGCTGGACTTGACCAACCGGTACCAGACCGAACGCGACAAAGCCAAACCGGCTTTCAACTCCATCAAAAAAGAACTGGAGAGTACCAAGCTCGACTGGTTCAAGTCGCTCGATGTGCGTGATGTCGATCAGATGACGGAGTTGGTCCGCGGGCGATTGCACGAGTTGAACGTTCAGCTGGTGCAGATTGAGCAGGAGTATGCCGCCCTCACGCCGGCTTCGATCCAAAACATATTAAACCAGTTGCTGGAACAGGACGGAAATCTGGCGGAACTGCGGACGTTGCTCATTCAGCAACAGGAACGCCTTTTGGACGGAACGACACTGAACGGAAAAATCAACGACCACACCGCTTTTCTGACCGAGCAGCAGAAACCGTTCGGGCAGTTGGCGGCTGAGGTGGAAGCGCTTCAGCTGAAAATTGACCAGTTGCAGAACACGAAACGACGGCTGGCCGAAGAAGCGGATCTGGAAGAACTCCGGAAGGCCTTGCAGGACGGCGAACCGTGCCCGTTGTGTGGTTCGCTGGACCATCCCTACGCCCAGCATTACATCAACCAGACCGGGAAGCTGGAACTGGAACTGCGACTGGCGACGAAAGATCTGGAACATAAGAAAAAGGAATACGACGCCTTGCAGGGTAAATTATTTAAAATTCAGTCGGAGCTCGAAACGTACTCGGAACAGCGGAATGTTCTGCGGAAAACCTATTCGGAAAAACGGAATTTCATTTCAAACCGGCTGACCACGCTCGCACTCGACCCGGACCTTTCGCCCGAAGAAATCAAGGATGCCCAGCAACTGATTCAGATTCAGCGGAAAGAACTGAACCAGATTCAAACGCTCTGGGAGGAAGAAAGTGTGTTGCGACGGCTTTCGGGCGATCTGGAAACCGTTCAGCAGAGCAAGAAACAGGCTGATTTGCTAAAAGCGCAAAAGGAGCAGCTGTTTGTGGGCGACGATGTGCGGTTTCAATGCGAACAGCTTGTGAATCAATATACTAGCATTCAGGCGAAAATCAGTTCTCAGCAAAGTTTGCTCGAAAAGGCAACCGCCACGTATGCCGATTCGGACAAAAACTACCAAACGCTGACTTCCGAATTGCAGCCGGTTTTGACGGAACGCGGTTTTTCGGATCTGGCCGACGCCCGCGCCTGTCTGCTCGAAACGTCAACGGTCCGGCACTTGCAGGATCTGAAAACCGCTCTGGAAAAAGAAGCCGACGAGATTATCCGGAAGCAAAACGAAGAAACCCTGAAACGCCAGGAAGCCGCCGAAGCCTGCCAAACCGCGATGCCGCTGGATGAGGTAACGGCAACGCTTCAGGCCACCAAAAAAGAGGAAGCCAGCGAGCGGGAAAATATCGGCTACTACAAACGACAACTGGAGGAAGACAAGGAAAAACGCCGGAGATTCAGGCAACTGACCAACGACCTCGACAAGCTCGAAACCGAAGCCCGGCCTTGGCGCGAACTGGACCGGCTCATCGGCAGTGCCAAAGGGGATGATTACAGCAAATTTGCGCAGGGCCTGACGCTGGTGCAGTTGATTGGACTGGCCAACCGCCGGTTGAAAGAGCTGTCGGACCGGTATCTGCTGCTAAAACCGCGCGACGGTCAGGATGAACTCTACGTCGTGGATCTATACCAGGGCAGCACGGAACGCTCGGTTTCGAGTTTGTCGGGGGGCGAAACCTTTACGCTCAGCCTGGCGCTGGCCTTGGGATTGTCCGATCTGGCTTCCCAGAACGTTCAGATTGAAAGCCTGTTTATCGATGAAGGCTTTGGCACGCTCGACCCGGATTCGCTCGATACGGCCATCGCCATGCTGGAAAAACTACAGCACGACAGCCAGAAAACCATCGGCATTATTTCCCACCGCCACGAGATCAAGGAGCGGATCAGCGTGCAGATTCAGGTGGAGAAAGGAATGGACGGTAATAGTAAAATCAATGTAATTGAGCTATAGTTCTGAACCGGGATTACGCAGATTAAAGGATTAACTATGACGTCTGACAAGCCGTTTTTAATCATATTAATCCTTTAATCTGCGTAATCCCGGTTCAGAATCTTACTGTTGCTGCTGGTGCACCTGCGTCAGTTTCACGGCCATATCTTCCGAAATACCGACGCTGGAGAAACCGCCGTCGTGCAGCAGATTCTGCATCGTGACCATGCGGGTCAGATCGCTGAAAAGCGTAATGACGTAATTGGCGCAGTCTTCGGCGGTGGCGTTGCCCAACGGAGACATGAGCCCGGCGTATTCGTAGAAAACGTCGAAACCGCCTACGCCGGAACCGGCCGTCGTCATGGTCGGCGACTGCGATACGGTATTGACCCGCACGTTTTTCAGTTTACCGTAGCGGTAGCCATAGCCCCGGGCGATGGACTCGAGGATGGCTTTGGCGTCGGCCATGTCGGTATAGAACGGAAACGTCCGTTGAGCGGCAATGTAGCTCAGGGCGACAAATGAACCCCACTCGTTGATGGCATCCAGTTTTTCGGCCGTCTGCATCATTTTATGAAACGACAGCGCCGAAACGTCGATGCTTTTCTGGTACCAATCGTAATTCAGATCGCCATAGGGTTTGTTCTTGCGGATGTTGGGGCTCATGCCGATGGAATGCAGCACGAAGTCGATTTTACCGCCCAAAACGTCCATTGACTTGGTATACAGGTTCTCAATGTCTTCTAAAGACGTCGCGTCGGCCGAGATGATTTCGGCGTCACATTGCTCCGCCAATTGTTTGATCGCACCCATTCGCATGGCTATTGGTGCGTTGGAAAGCGTGAACGTTGCGCCTTCTTCTTTCGCTTTCAGTGCTACTTTCCAGGCAATGGATTTTTCATCCAATGCTCCGGTGATGATTCCTCGCTTGCCTTTCAATAATCCGTAAGCCATGAATTGAGTTGCTTTTTTGGGTGATCGTGTCGATTCAGAAGAGGGCAAAGTAACTACTTTTTTTGCTGGAATGCCAATGCCAGAGCGGGCGCCGGGCCGGGTTTCAGGATCAATATTCCTTGATGTCCATCCGAATCCGCCATTCTTTCGGCAGGTAATTATTCACCCGATTGCCCACGCCTTTCACCCAGCCCAGATTCAATCCGTCGTAGCGGGCCAGGAGCCAGCCCTTCACCGGTTCGTTCAACACCAGGTTTTCTTTCTTGAAATACCGCAGGGCATCTTCTTTCGATAGTTCGATACCGGGCAGGTTTTCGGCCAGGGCGTTGCTCAATGCCAGCGCGTGCGACGGAATGAAATCATCGCCCTTGAACGTGCCCATCTCCAGGCCAAAACCTTTGTTGTGAAGGGCCGAATCCAGCATCCGCAGGTCGGCCGACAGGCTTTCCGGGAGGGCAAAAACGTCTTCGTTCGGTTTAACGTAAAACGAAAAAGCTTCCGGATTTTTCAGGAAAGGCTGCAAAACCTTGATCTGCCAGTTGCGAACCGGTTTTAAGGACCGGAACGACCGCGGAACGCCCATTTCGGGGCTGGAGCGTTGTTTCTTTTTGAAAATACTCAGAAAAAAACCTTCGCCTTTCACCCGGTGCGGATAGCATTGATAGCCCGTAACCTGGTTCTGGGTTCTTTCCAGAATTCCCCAGGAATCGGGCAGACTTAGCTTGATATTTTCAAAACCGTGCTGGCTGAGCCAGTCGGCATTTTGCCCATTTTCTTCTTCATTATACGTGCAGGTACTATACAGAAGCAGGCCGTCGTCGCACAGGAGGGGCGTGGCTGCCGTCAGAATCCGCTGCTGACGGGCGGCACAGAACACAACGCTGTCGGCCGACCATTCGAGCATGGCATCCGGATCTTTCCGAAAAAGCCCTTCGCCCGAACAGGGTGCATCCACCAGCACGACATCGAAAAAACCGTTCAGCGACTTGAAATCCTCCGGATCGTGGTTACTGACGACCACATTGGGATGGCCCCATTTCTCCAGATTCTCCTTCAAAACCGGTATCCGGCTGCGAATCACTTCATTACAAACCAGCAAACTGTCGGAGTTTAGCAAAGACGCCAGCAGGGTACTTTTGCCGCCGGGAGCCGCACACAAATCCAGCACCCGAAGGGGGCGTTTCAAACGGGCGGTTTGGCGCATGGCTTCGCTCACCAGCATGGAAGACGCTTCCTGAACGTAAAAGGCACCGGCCTGAAACAACGGATCAAGCGTAAATACGGGTCGCTCCGGTAAATAAAAACCTTCGGGACACCACGGTATGGGCTCCAGGTCTGCTGTCGGCAAAACGGCTTTCTGCGGATTGATCCGGATGCTAACGGGAGGAAGTTGCTGCAAAGCCGCGATGAAGGCCGGGTAATCGGCACCCAGTTGCTGCTCCATTTGATGCCGGAATTTCGCCGGTAAGGGGGTGTCACTCATTGGACAAATATATAATTTATCTGAGTTTTTCTCTTGAACCGGGAGAGCCATTGAATAGAATTTTAGTTGTTTGTAAAATTATTGTTAACAATATGTAACCATTTGATTGATAGGGATTTATGTGTTTTCCTCCAGGGCTTCCGGTCGTTATTTCTGGCGCATGCGAACTATTTTTACTTGTATTAGTGCCTTATTAACCATTGACAAAACAAAATTTTGTAGTAATTTCACTATACAAAATTAGTGTATTGCTAATTAGTGCATTGCTTCATTAACCTAACTAAGAACATGTTAAAGCGTTTACTTATTGCCTCACTGTGCCTATTCGGTACAGTTAGCCTCTCTTTTGCTCAATCCCGTACGGTTTCGGGAAAAGTGACCTCCGCAGAAGACAGCTCTCCACTCCCAGGTGTTAACATTGTGGTAAAAGGGACTTCCCGTGGTGCCAGTACCAACGCCAACGGCGAATATTCCCTGAGCGTTCCCGATGAGGCCGGAACGTTAACGTTTTCGTTTATTGGATTTAAGACGACCGACGTTTCAATTGGAAACCGCTCGACGGTTGATCTGGCATTGCAGCCGGATGCATCGACGCTTCAGGAAATTGTTGTGACGGCCCTCGGTATTTCGCGGGACAAGAAAGCGCTCAATTACGCGGTTCAGGAACTTAAGCAGGAAAAACTGAACATTGCCCGTGATCCGAACGTGGCCAACGCCTTAGCCGGTAAAATTGCCGGTGTTCAGGTTCTGGGGCAGTCAGCCGCCAAGTTTGGCAGTCCCAGCATCCGGATTCGGGGGGTCAACTCCCTGTCTGGCGGTGATCCGCTGTATGTGGTGGATGGAACACCAACCGACGTGAGCCAGGTCAATATGGACGATGTTGAAAACCTCTCGGTATTGAAAGGTCCTTCCGCAACGGCTTTGTACGGAAACCGGGCCTCGGCCGGGGTTATCGTGATCACGACCAAACGCGCCAAAGCGGGCGAAACCCGGCTGGACTTCAACCACAGTACGACGCTGGACATGGTTGGGATGCTGCCAAAATACCAGAATGAATACGGCGGTGGTTATTCGCAGGAGTGGGAAACGTTTCAGTTTGATCCGAAACTTCACCCGGCCGACTGGGCGTCTTTCAATGGACAGAAAATTCTGGATTACTCAGCCGACGAAAGCTGGGGACCCCGTATGGATGGTTCGCCCCACCGTTCGGCTTTCTCGTGGCAGCAGGGACCGGAATTTGGCCAGCTGACCCCCTTCTCTCCACACCCGAATAACGTACGTGATTTCTTCGCCAAACCGATCAGCAATAACACGAACATTGCTTTTTCACGGGGCACGGATGCTTTCCAAAGCCGGATTTCGTATACGCACATCATCAATAACGGGATTGTGCCCAATTCATCACAGACCCGCGACTTTGTGAGTGCCAAGAATACAATCAAATTTGGCGATAAGTTGTCGGCCAATCTGAACATTAATTATACGGCATTCCAGACGAACAATTTGCCGGCTGACCGGTATGGCTCAACGGGGGGGACAACGCCTTCCAACAGCCCGATCGGTATTTCGAATGCAACGCTGAACGGTTATAACCAGACCATTGGTTCGTTCAACCAGTGGTTCCAGCGGCAGCTTAACATGGATGATCTGCGCAATTACAAAAACCCGGATGGTACATTCCGGAGCTGGAACATTGGCAGCCCCACCGATCCGCGTCCGAAATACTGGGATAGCCCTTTTACGCAGGTGTATGAAAATACGAACAGCAACCGCAGCGACCGGCTTTTTGGTGACCTGGGGCTGACGTATCAGTTTACGCCTTTCCTGAAAGCATCGGCTACGGTGCGTCGTGATCAGAACTATTTCACGCAGGAATCACGCGTTGCCCAGGGCACGCTGAATGCGGGTGGTCAGGGAGCCTACGCAACCTTAGGATCAAGTTCGCGTGAAAATAACTACGAATTTCTGGCCAGCTATAACCGGGAGTTTACGAACCTGTCGGTCGTAGCGAACGCCGGTGGTAACATCCGCTACAACCGGATCGACGGTCAGTTCCAGGCAACGGTTGGGGGACTTTCGGCTCCGAACTTCTACAACATTGCCGCTTCGATCGACCGGCCGCTGTCGAATAATTACCTGTATGAGCGCCAGGTAAACAGTGTTTTTGGAAACGTGAGCCTTGGCTACAAGGACTTTATATTCGTGGAGGCATCCGTTCGGAACGACTGGTCGTCGACCTTACCGAAAGCGAACAACTCCTATCTGTATCCGTCCCTGTCGGCCGGTCTGGTGTTCTCGGAGCTGATTCCCCAGAACAGCATTCTGTCATACGGTAAAATCCGCGCCGGTTATGCGCAGGTTGGTACGGACGTAGGTCCCTATCAGACGGCGTTGGCCTACAACTCCGGTGTGCCTTATTCGAGCAATGCTACGCTGGCGCTGCCGACCCTTTTGCCGAACGCCAGCCTGCAACCGGGTTTGTCGTCCTCCTATGAAGGCGGTATTGACCTGCGTTTCCTGAGCAATCGCCTGGGTTTTGAATTTACGGCGTACCGGAATGACAACAAAAATCAGATTATTCCCGTGCCGGTTACCCCAACCAGTGGCTATACCAATGCCGTTATCAACGCCGGTTTGATTCAGACGAGTGGTCTGGAACTGCACATTAATGCCGTTCCGGTACGGTCGGCTTCCGGTTTTACGTGGGAGTTTGATATTAACCTGGACCGCAACCGTTCGAAAGTTGTCAAACTCAGAGAAGGGTTGACCAACTACCAGATCGACGGACCGCAATGGCGTACGCTGACCCTGAACGCCCGCGAAGGTGAAGACTGGGGCTTGCTGGTTGGCCAGGGAATCAAGAAAGATGCGAACGGGAATAAAATGGTATACGGTAGCGGTACGAATGCCGGTTTATACATCAAGGAAGAAAACGTACCGCTGGGTTCGGTTTTGCCGAAGTTCAAAGGAGGCTGGTTGAACACGTTCACCTACAAAGGCGTGTCGCTGCGGGTCAATGCCGATTTTATTGCCGGTGGAAAATTCTTCTCGACCACCAAAATGTTCAACGCCGGTTCGGGGCTTAGTGCCGAGACGGCCGGTCTGAACGAACTGGGCAAACCGAAACGCGATGACCCGGCAACGGGTGGCGGTATTCTGCTGGAAGGAGTAACCGAAGATGGCAAGCCGAACACCACGCGGGTCGATGCCCAGAATCTGTACGAAAACTGGCTGTTTGCGCTGAACGAAAACTGGATTTACAGCAAGTCGTATATCAAACTGCGGGAAGTATCGCTGGGGTATAATTTCCCGAAAAGCATGCTGGGTAAATTCATTAAATCCGCCAACGTTTCGCTCATTGCCCGCAATCCGCTGTTGATTTACAGTGCGATCGGTGGTGGTATCGACATCTCGGAATCAGAGACGCTTTGGTATGAAGGCGGGCAGTTGCCGCCGGTTCGTTCGTTCGGTATTAACCTGCGGTTAGGCTTGTAAAAAGGCGAATTAAAGGATAAAAAAAGCATTCGGATTTTCGTTAAAAAAGTACGGGCTTCTTATCCTGAACTATCAAATCACAACAAACAGTCCAAAACAGATCATCATGAAATTGTATAAATCCATTCTTTTTGCAGGCCTGATGCTGACAACAGTCGCCTGTAAAGACTTTGAGGAAATGAACGTAAACCCAAACAGTCCGTTGTTACCCAACACGGCCAGTTTGTTTACGAATGCCATGCGGACGGTTGGAACGATAAACAGCCAGGTTGGACCGGCTGGGTTCAACATCACACCGGCTTTATACGTCCAACAGTTTTCGGATGTAACGTATATTGAGGATTCACGGTATAAAACGATCAATTTTAGCTACAACGGTTTATACGCCGGGCCACTGGTCAACCTGCAAGCCATTATCGATCAGAATACCAATGCCGCTACGAAAGCCAGTGTAGCCGCCTACGGGTCGAACAACAACCAGATTGCCATCGCCCGGATTCTGAAAGCGTACATTTTTCAATGGATTACCGACCGCTGGGGTGATATTCCGTATTCGCAGGCTTTGAAAGGTGATCAGAACTTCTCGCCGGCATTCGATAAACAGCAGGATATTTACAACGACCTGTTTAAAGAATACAAAGAAGCCGCGGCTCAGTTTGATGCCGGAACAGCCGTGAAGGGTGATATTCTGCTGGGCGGAAGTGCGGCCCGCTGGAAAAAGTTTGCCGCCACCCAGCGGATGCTGGCTGCGCTCCAACTGTCGAAAGTTGATCCAACAAAAGGCAAAACCGAATTTGCTGCGGCTGTGGCCGCCGGGGTGCTGGCATCGAATGCCGACAATGTTAAGTACACCTTTCTGGCGGATGCCAACAACGAAAATCCGTTGTATACCAACTACGTACGGAGCAACCGGAAAGATTTTGCGGTCAGCAGCACGTTTGTCGATTACCTCAAGAAAGTGAGCGATCCTCGTCTGCCGTATATAGCGGCTCCCAACCAGAAAGGCGAATTTGTCGGTGCTCCGTATGCGGTTTTCCCGGCAGCAGGTCCCGCTCAGAACTTCTCGCTGGCTGCGTCAACCGTTTCGGCGCAAAACGCCCCGGCCAATATCGTTACGTATGCGGAAGTGCTGTTTGCTCAGGCCGAAGCGGCCAAACTGGGCTGGATAACGGGCGATGCCAAAGCGTTGTACGAATCGGCTATTCAGGCTTCGTTGCAGCAGTGGATGGGTGCAAACTACACTGAAGCGGCTTACAAAACCTACATCGCCCAGCCGGATGTCGCCTATACGGACGCCAAAGGAATCGAGCTGATTGCGACCCAACGCTGGATTGCTTTGTTCAATCAAGGAACATCAGCCTGGAACTCATGGCGCCGGACGGGCTTCCCGGTGCTGAAACCGGCGGCTTCGCCATTAAATGGCGGCACGGCCATTCCCCGTCGTCTGGCCTATCCGGTTTCGACCGAAGGAACGCTGAACACGACTAATTACAATGCCGTTATTGCCAGCCAGGGGAAAGACGATCAGTATACCCGGGTTTGGTGGGATAAGCCATAAGCAGACTTCGTAGAAATAGTACATTTCAAGGCTTCCTCTCCGCACGTGCGGAGAGGAAGCCTTTTTTTATGTACGGCTGCTTGCCGCCGTTTCGAAAATAGCTAAAGTTCAATTATTTCTTAAATTAAGAATTGGTCAACATAGGATTTTACGATTATATAAGATGGGCGAATAAAATTTTGGTAGTAACAATATAGGCTGATATTATATTTTGTATATTGGCGGTTATTATTCATTAACCTAGGCTAAAACATGAAAAAAACTTTACTACTTAACGGGTTGTGCCCCGCCGGTACAATAGCCGAATCTCCTCCTCAGTTAAGACCCTTACCGGAGAAACTCAGTTCCGGAACGAATGACTCTCTTTTGCCGGCCCGTAGTAGTGGGCACGTAAGCACACTTTTTACCAACAGTACCGATAACCCGTGCATTTAAAGCCAACGGTCTGTAGTCCAGCCGACTCGGATGGCGTTGACTTGGCGTAGATCCGGGTTAGCCGGGCGTGCGGGTTGCCTGCGCTGGGTATAAACCGATACCGGGCCGCAGCGCAATAGCCACAAACGGGGCTGTCGGGTTGGGGTGCCCTGTGGAATCTGTACCAGTATCGCATTCACGAATACCTGTTGTATACCGAGCGCGGCATTTTCCGGGATGCTGTTGCCGTAAAAAATTGCGATTTGCTTTTCCTTTTTTAATTAACCAAACTAACTATAGTCCTATTATGAAAAGATTTCTACTCAGTAGCTGGCTACTGTCTTTCGTGTTCTGTTTGCCTTTATTGGCGCAGGATATCTCCGTATCGGGCCGAATAACTGCCGCTGAAGACGGTTCTCCCCTTCCCGGCGTGAACGTTGTCATTAAAGGTTCTACGAAAGGAACCACGAGTAGCAGTGATGGAACGTATCAGATTAGTGTTTCGAAAGGGACGGTTTTGCAGTTCAGCTTTATTGGTTTCCTCAATCACAGCGTTACCATCGAAAACCAGACCAAGGTTGACGTAGTAATGAAATCTGATGTGTCTCAGTTACAGGAGATTGTGGTGACGGCCCAGGGCATCCGGAAAAACCAGCGGGAAATCGGCTACGCGTATTCAAAAGTAAGCACCGAAGACGTTACTGTAGGCCGTTCTCCCCAACTGGCGCAGGCGCTTTCGGGAAAAGTAACGGGTCTGGCGGTTTATAACGTCAATAACAGCGTCGATCCGGCCGTAAAGGTCGTTTTACGGGGCTATCGTTCATTGACGGGTAATAACGAAGCCCTCGTGGTTCTGGACGGTATGCAAACTACCTCAACGGTGTTGGCGATCATCAACCCGAATGATATCGAGAGCATCTCGATCCTGAAAGGTGGCCAGGCGGCAACCTTGTACGGATCGGCCGGTATCAACGGTGCATTGATCATTACCACCAAGCGGGGGGCTAAAGGAAAGCTGAAAGTCTCGTATTCGAACAGTACGAACTTCGAACAGATCAGCTTCATGCCCAAGCTTCAGGATCAGTTTGGCTCCGGTTCGCACTATGCCACGTCTTTTGGTGGCGCGGGTTATAAAACCGACTACCTGGAGCGGATGAAAGACAACTGGCGCTCGTACGAAAACCAGCAGTATGGTGACCGGTTCGATGGCTCCATGCGGATGCAGGGCCGGACCACGGAAGATGGCGGACAATATATGCTGCCTTATTCGGCCATCAAAAATGCCCGCCGGAAAGCGTTCGATACCGGTATATCGATGAACAATCAGGTTAATTTTTCCGGGGGCGACGAAACCAGTTCGTTCTACATGTCGATTGAAAATCAGTCTGTGCACGGGATTGTACCGCATGATAAAAGCGATCGGACCGGTGCCCGTTTGTCGGCTACCAAAGAATACGGCAAGTTGACGACCAGCTTTAACGCGGCTTTTACTCAGGCAGCGTATGACCGGACCTCAGCGGATTTCTACAACGACGTGCTGAACCAGCCGGCCAACCTGCCCTTGAAAGACCTGCGCGACTGGCAGACCAACCGGTTTGCTAACCCGAACGGTTTTTATAACGATTATTACAACAACCCGTATTTCAATGCCGATAACCAACGGATGAAGTATAAGGATGCCAACTTGAACGGGAATGTAAGTTTGATATTCAAGCCGACGCCCTGGTTGATGTTTACCGAGCGCTTGGGGGTAATGAACAATTCACGGACGGGTAAAAATACCACGGGTAAATTTCTGTATTCTGACTGGGCAAAAACCAAGGCCTTCATTCCGGCTCCCTTCTACCGGGATGGTGACGGCACGGGTGTTTACCGCGCCATCACCGACCAACTCGGTTCTGTTTTGGACTATTCAGGGACGGAAAACGTCGTCAATAACGAATTCCTGATTCAGTTGACGAAAGATTTTGGCCCGCTCTCGAACAAATTGATTCTGGGAAACAGCGTTTACCAAAAAACAACCAAAGCCATTGGGGTCGGCTCAAGCTCAATCGTGGTGCCGGATGTGTATAACGTAGCCAACCGCCAGGGCGAATTGCAGGGGGGGGAAATCAGCTCACAGGAACGCCGGTTTGGTTACTACGCTGACTTAACCATGAATTACAAAAACTGGCTGATTCTGAACGGTACATTCCGTTTCGATGCGACGTCCCGGTTCTACAAGCCCACCCGCGCAGCCAACACCTGGTCGTATCCGTACTACGGCGCGGCCCTTTCGTTCATTGCAACCGATGCGTTTCCTACGCTTAAAAGCAATGTGCTGAACTACGCCAAAATCCGGTTGAACGCCAATAAAAATGCCAATGACAACATTCCGTTATACGGCCTGGATCTGGCGTATAACAACGGCGCAAACTTCCCCTATGGCAACGTAGTTGGTCTGTCGGTTGGTAACGTGTTGCCCGATGCCAACTTGAAACCGGAGATTGTTTACTCTACCGAAATCGGTGGTGAGTTCCAGTTGTTCAACAACCGTGTCAACATCGACGTATCGGCCTATTCGCAAACCTCAAAAGGACAGGTGATTACCGTTAAAGTCCCGAACTCGACCGGTTTCAATAACCTGTTGATTAACGTAGGTGAAACCAAAAACTGGGGATACGAGGCCGAACTGAAGTATCTGATTGCCAGAGGAGGCAAGTTCTCCTGGGATGCCAGCGTTCGGTATTCCTACAACGATAACAAAGTGGTTGACCTGTATCCGGGCGTGAATGAATTCCAGCTCAATAATACGTTTGCGTATGCCAATACGAACGTAATTAAAGGCTCACGGTTCCCGATGCTGAAAACCGATGGATACCAGTATGCTCCGGATGGTTCAGGCCGCGTATTGGTGAACTCAACAACCGGTTATCCCCTGCGGAATGCAGCTTTATCAACGCAAGGCGGGGTGTTACCACGGCATATTGCCGGTTTGGGATCGAAAATGGAATACGGCAATTTTGGCTTTACGTTCAACTTCGAGTATCGCGGTGGCAATTATATGTTTAGCGACTTAGGCCGTCAGATGACCTTCACCGGAACCGGTAAATGGACCGAAGACCGCACACCCCACATTTACCCGAACTCGGCGTATCTGGATACGGACGGCAAAACCGTCGTTCCGAACACGACAGTCAATGTCCGCGAGGCTGAATACGGACTCTGGGTTGATAACTACCGGCTGATCTCCGAGAACTTCGTGGCACCGGGCTGGTTTATCAAACTGCGGGATATCAACCTGTCATACCGCCTTCCATCCAATCTGCTGACGAAGACGAAGTTCCTGTCCGGTGCCAGCATCTCCATTTACGGACGGAATGTGTTCACCATCGTGGATAAACTCAATTATTACACGGACCCTGAGTTTAGTAACGTAGGGAACCAGGCTCCGGGTGCTACCGCCATTCCGGGTATGACCACCGCCAATAGCGTGGGTATCAACACAACCGGCCAGACTCCGCCCGTGCGGCAGTATGGGGTAAACATCAACCTTACATTTTAGTACTCACTGAAATTGTCTTGACATGAAACTAAAATCATTCTTCATATTTGCCTTTGTGGCCTTCCTTGGCAGTGCCTGTAAGGAATCTTTTCTGGATATCAATACCAATCCGAACGTATTGCCAACGGCATCGCCCAGCTTTGTATTCACAAATGCCTTGAATACGACGGCTACGAACCTGAACGGAAATAGCGCAACCGGAAACCAGCCCAACGAAGTGGGCTCCTACTGGTCGGGCCAGTGGTCGCAGGGAAATGGGTATATTATCAATACAACCATTTTTGCCTACAACTTTACCAATGGTGATTTTACGTACTGGGATGCCTACTACGATAACCTGGAAGATTACCAGTATGTAATCAACAATGCCGATGCCAACAACCAGAAATACCTGAAAGGCCCGGCTAAGGTAATGAAAGCCATGTTGTATCAACAGTTGGTGGATATGTATGGCAACTTACCGTATACCGAAGCGTTGAAAGGTGGTGAAGTGCTGGCGCCAAAATTCGATGATCAGAAGGTGGTTTATGAGTCGCTGATTACGCTGCTGGATGAAGCGATTGTCGATTTGAAAGCCAATCCCTTTGCCAGCGCCTTTACGGGGTCCGATATCGTCTTCAAAGGCAGCACTACCAAATGGGCCCAGTTTGCCAATTCGATAAAGATGCGGATTCTGATTCGCCAGTCTAAAGTGGCAGGAAAAGAAACCTATATCAAGACCGAAATCAATAAGATTGTAACTGAAGGTTCGGGCTTTATTACGGGTGAAGATGTCGGTGTGGGCGGGCCTTCTTTCTTTTTGGCCACTGCCGGAAAGTTGAGCGGGGTTTACGACCGCTGGGGCTACGACGCCAATGGGGCCAAAAGAGCCCTGAACAACTTCCCGCGTCCCACCAAGTTTTTGATCGATGGGCTGAAAGCCGCCGGCGACACCCTGCGGATGAAGCGGATTGCTTATGCCAATGGGGGAGAAAATGGAACCGTGCCGGGCACAAGTGTGCAAAAAGAAATCTCGGCAAATTACTCCGGTACGCCCTTCGGCGTTAGTTCAGGCTATTTACCCGCCAACACCACATCGTTAGGGCCCAGCCTGATTGTGAAGGGAGAATTCAACCGCCCGTCGATTCTGATGACTGCCACGGAGATTCAATTCCTGCTGGCTGAGGCTAAACAACGGTTTACCGATGTCACACTGCCGGGAACTGCTAAATCGTATTTTGAAGAAGGCATTGTGCAGTCGTTCCGCATTCTGGGCGCAAATGTTGCCGGTGCTGCGGCTTTCAAGGGAAGCAAGATCGAAAACTACGATTGGGATGCGTCTACGAATAAGCTGACGGCCATCGCGATTCAGAAATGGATTGCCCTGACAAACTTCAGCGGGCTGGAAGCCTGGACAGAATACCGCCGGACCAACCTGCCGGTTCTTCCGCAAAGTGTTCAGGTAGCGGATGCCAAACGCCCGGTCCGGTTCTATTATCCGAATACCGAGTCGGGTTCGAACGGTGCCAATGTAACGGCCCAGGGCACAATCGATGCCTTTAGCACGCGCCTGTTCTGGGATGTCGATTAAAATAAAAGGAACTAGTTAGGTTAAAAAAGGAAGGAGGTCGTCAATTGACGACCTCTCTTTTTTGCCCGGCTCAGTAAAAACAAGAAATTTCAACTGGTCACTTCGATCACAAAACCGTCACGGTGGTCGGAACGGGTTCGCTCTCTTTTTCTTTCTCCTTAGGAAACA
Source organism: Larkinella knui (assembly GCF_003858645.1). Classification (GTDB taxonomy): domain Bacteria; phylum Bacteroidota; class Bacteroidia; order Cytophagales; family Spirosomataceae; genus Larkinella; species Larkinella knui. Next base: position 416,678 of record NZ_RQJP01000004.1, read on the forward strand.
CAAACTTCATCGGTTTGGAAACCTGTTGGGGCAGCAGCGCCGTTTCCAGCACCTGATCGACCGTATCGACGTAATGAATGGTCAGGTCTTTGATGTAATTCTGGTTGATTTCCTCCACGTCTTTCCGGTTTTTCGAGCAAAGCAGAATTTCCCGCACACCCGCCCGGTTGGCCGCCAGAATTTTTTCTTTGATACCGCCCACCGGCAGCACTTTTCCGCGCAAGGTGATCTCGCCCGTCATCGCCAGATAAGGCCGAACCTTGCGTTGGGTGAAAATCGACGCCATCGACGTCAGCATCGTAATGCCCGCCGAAGGACCGTCTTTCGGTACTGCGCCGGCCGGAACGTGAACGTGCAGATCGTAGTGATTAAAGACATTGTAGTCCAGCCCAATCTGGTCAGAATGCGCTTTCAGATACGACAACGCCGTTACCGCCGATTCCTTCATGACATCGCCCAACTGACCCGAAAGCGTCAGGTTGCCCTTGCCACGACTCAGGCTCGACTCGATGAACAGAATTTCGCCACCGACCTGCGTCCAGGCTAAACCGGTTACAATACCGGCAATATCGTCGTCGGAATACAGATCGCGGTCAAAAATTTCGGCCCCCAGCATTTTCAGAACATCCGCCGGTTTGATGGTTTTCGGATAGTCTTCTTCCAGCGCAATGGATTTGGCGATCTTGCGAACCAGTGCGCCAATTTTCTGCTCCAGATTCCGAACGCCGGACTCGCGGGTGTAGCTTTCAATGATCCGCTGAATGGCCTTATCATCGACCATCAGATCTTTCGGTTTCAGTCCGTGTTCTTTCCGCTGTTTCGGAATGAGGTATTTTTTGGCAATCTGAATTTTCTCTTCAACGGTATAACCGGTCAATTCGATGATTTCCATCCGGTCGCGCAGGGCCGGGTGAATCGTGTCGAGGGAGTTGGCGGTTGCAATGAACAATACCTTTGATAAATCGTATTCGACTTCAAGGTAATTATCAATAAACGTCGAGTTCTGCTCCGGATCGAGTACTTCGAGCAAGGCCGACGACGGATCGCCCCGAAAATCGGAGCTCACTTTGTCGATTTCGTCCAGAATAAAAACCGGGTTTGAAGAGTCGGATTTCTTGATATTCTGGATGATTTTGCCGGGCATGGCACCAATGTACGTTTTCCGGTGGCCGCGAATTTCGGCTTCATCATGAACACCACCCAACGCCATCCGGATGTATTTGCGGCCCAGGGCTTTGGCAACCGACCGTCCAAGCGACGTTTTTCCGACGCCCGGAGGGCCATACAAACACAGAATTGGTGCTTTCATGCCTTCGTACGCCCGATCATTTTTCAGTTTCAGAACGGCCAGGTATTCAATCATCCGTTCCTTCACTTTTTCAAGACCAAAGTGATCGCTGTCCAAGACTTTCTGTGCCCGTTTCAGGTCAAAATTATCTTTTGAATATTCATTCCAGGGCAGGTCAACCATCAACTCGATGTAATTCATCGTCACCGGATATTCGGGTGCCATCGGGTTGATCCGTTGCAGTTTATTCAACTCCTTATCGAAGTGAGCCTGCACCGCCGGGGTCCATTTTTTACGGGCCGCCCGCATCCGGACTTCTTCCAGATCGCGGTCGGGGCTGTCCATGCCGAGCTCATCCTGCAACACCTTGATTTGCTGACGCAAGAAATAATCGCGCTGCTGCTGATCAATGTCCGAACTGGCTTTGGTCTGAATCTCGCGTTTGAGTTCGAGCAACTGGATTTGCCGCAGCATGAATTCGAGCAGCAGAGTGGCCTGTTGGGCGCCCTCGGTCGTTTCCAGCAATTTTTGCTTGTCGGCTACTTCGCCTTCAATATTCGACGATAGAAAATGCATCAAAAACATGGGGCTTTCGATGTTATCCAGCGCGATTCGGGCTTCCTGGGGAATTTCCGGGTTTAACCGCAAAATTTTATACGCCGATTCTTTCAGCGATTGAATCAGTGCTTTCGACTCTTTCCGGTTTGGGCTCGGAAAATGGTCGTCGATCTGGCGGACGTTGGCCGTCAGATACGGTTCTTCCTGGAGGAAATTAACGATTTCAAATCGTTTTTTGCCCTGAATAATGATGGTAATGTTTCCATCGGGCAACGTAATCATCTTGATAATGTAGGCAACCGTTCCCAGGCGGTAGAGGTCATCAGCCGTCGGCTCGTCTTTCTGTTGGTTCGACTGGGCCACGACACCGATGATGCGGTTTCCTTTGTACGCTTTTTTGACCAGTTTAATAGACTTCTGCCGCCCCACCGTTACCGGAATGACCATACCCGGAAAAAGGACGGTATTCCGTACAGGTAAGATCGACAGGTCGTTCGGTACAATATAGTCGTCGTCGGCATCATCCGCTGACCCCAGCGGAACAATTTCGAGATTGTCCAGATCCGACTCCGCCAACCACAATTGGGTATCATATTTACTGTTTACACTCATAATCAGGTGCCTGCCAAACTGACAGTCTTAATGTATCACACAGGCTTAATAGGTACTAAGAAACAAAGATTGATAACTAGCGCAAGGGGTATGCCAAACGTCTGGTGTGCAAAAAACAGGCAGAATTGTCTGTATCGATACAAGTAACAAAAAAGCAAATGAAACTCAAAACGTACAGAAGACCAATACCGTGACCTAATGATAACCAGTTGCTACCAGGTCAATACCTGCTGCGAATTACTTTTCTTAAACAGGACGGTTTTCTTCTCCGACTTATACGTCACATTGACTAAGTTCATCTGATCATCGTGCAAATCCATCAGGAGCGACTGTTGCAGCAAACTACCCTCAATCGGTTCGGTATAAGGAATTTCGATATAAATCCAGGTGGCATCCACTTCCTGTTCTTTTCCGAGAAAACGATACGGTTTTCGTTGATGCTGAGCGTTCGTCAGGTTGAAGTGCTTGCGGATGTAGCGTTCAACCAGTGGTCCATTGGCGTCTTTATCACTGAGCCGCACCCGCTGGTTGTTATTTTCCTTCGTTAGCACATCTTCCAGATCATCCGTAAACACCCGCAGGCTCACCTCAAATGCCTTTTCAGCCGTATTATACTGCATTTGCGTGATGCTGGTGTGTACCGGGTGCGCCGGTCGGCTGGCAGTAAGTAATAAAAAAGTTATTACACAGAGTTGATCAGAGAAAATCAGAGTTAAAAAAGACTTTTCCCTGATAAACTCTGATTTTCTCTGATCAACTCTGTGTAATAACTTAAAAAACCGCTTTAAATACATCATTGAAGATTGCAAACGCCATCAAACCCAGCAGAATAACCATACCAACCCGTTGCGCTCCTTCCAGAAACCGGTCAGAGGGCTTACGGCCCGACACGATTTCGTAGAGCAGCAGCGTCGAGTGGCCACCGTCCAGTGCCGGAATAGGCAGGGCGTTCATGAAGGCCAGCGCCATCGACAACAGGCCCGTTACAAACCAGAAGCGATCCCACTCCCAGATGCCTCCGAACAGATTCTGCGCAATTCCAATGGGGCCGCTCAACGCCTTTGAGGCCGAAACATCGCCCCGGAAAATCTTGCCAAATCCTTTGATGTTGTCATAAACTACACCAAAAGCCTGTTCCGTACCTTTCGTAAGGGCCTGGCCAAAGGTATAGTCGATGTGCGTTTTCTTCAGGAGCGTTTCGGCACCAAAACCGATCTGGCCTTTGTCCGTAACGGTTGTTTTGAGCGTAACCGGCTGACTTACAGCGGGTCGTTGTACGGTGAGCGTAATGGGTTTGTTGACATTCGCTTTTACAATTTCCTGAAACTCGTGATAGAAGCGCGTTGGCTTGCCATTGACGGCGGTGATGACATCGCCTTTTTTCAAGCCCGCCTTTTCGGCCGGCATTCCCGGAACCAGTTCACCAACCCGGAATGGCTGAATCGCTTCGATAAACTGACCGGCATTTTTCTTGTCAGATAGTTTATCGATAAAATCGTTCGGAATATCGATCGTGACCTCTTCAATTTTTCCGTCGGCCCCTTTCCGCTCCACGGTATAATAACTATCGGAACCCAGAAAGACTTCCGAACTACGGACGTCGCTGAAATCTTCAAACGGTTTTCCGTTGATCCGAACGATTTTATCGCCCGTTTTCAGGCCAATGCCTTTGGCTAAATCGTAGGCTACAATACCGTATTTGGCATCACGGGCCGAAAGATACGTTTCGCCATTTTTGTAGGTCAGGGCAACGAAAATAACAATACCGGTGATGATGTTGATGATAATACCGCCCAGCATGACGATCAATCGCTGCCAGGCCGGTTTCGAGCGAAATTCCCAGGGTTGCGGTTCGTGCTGCATCGACTTCGTGTCGAGCGACTCATCGATCATGCCCGTAATTTTTACAAAACCGCCGAGCGGGATTGCCCCAAGACCATATTCGGTGCCACCCCGTTTGATGCTCCAGACCTTCGGCGGAAAACCGATGAAATACTGCTCCACCCGCATGCCGAACGCTTTTGCTGCTAATAAGTGCCCCAACTCGTGCAGACCAACTAAAATTGACAGGCCCAAAATGAGCTGTCCGGCCATGATTGCTATTTCCATTCGTCTAAACTGTGATTAGTGCATCGGCAAACCGACGGCTTTCTGTAATTGATTAAGATTTGTTTTTTATGGCTACCGTTTTTAGATTTCCAAGCGTAGCGGAGGCCGAAAATGGCCGAACAGAGCTAAAGCTCTCCACTAAATCACACCGGAATTCCTGTTTGAACAGCAGCCTAACGGTATCCTTCACGGCTGACCGTTGTTTTTCTTTTTAAACACCTTCAGCAGCACGAAGCCAATGACCAAGCCAATGATAAACCAAACCCAAAAGTCCATATACCAATAACGCTGAGCGATGGAAAAATTTCCGAAAATTCGCTATTTAATTCGCTTTTCTCGGGAAACAATTAAACGAAACTTTTAATTCGGGCGGTGGCAATGCGCCGGGTTTCTTCGTCGGTCCGGACGTAATCATCGTATGTTGGCTGGGCCACATACGCCACTTTCTGCATGACTTCTTCAATGATTTCGGCTATTTCCAGAAAGCCAATGGCGTCGTGCAGAAACGCATCAACGGCCACTTCATTGGCCGCATTGACGACACAAGGCGCGTTGCCACCCCGCCCGAGTGCGTCGAAAGCGAGTTGCAAGTTACGAAATGTTTCAAGATCAGCCTGTTCGAATGTCAGCGATGGGTAGTTGATAAAATCGAAGCGCGGAAAGTCGGAAGGGAGCCGGTATGGATAGGCCAGTGCGCACTGAATCGGCAGCCGCATGTCGGGTAACCCCATTTGCGCCTTGATGCTGCCATCCTGAAACTGCACCATCGAGTGGATGATGCTCTGCGGATGAACCACCACCTCGATCTGCGCCGGTTCGAGCCCGAATAACCACCGGGCTTCAATCACCTCCAGGCCTTTGTTCATGAGTGTGGCCGAATCGATGGTAATTTTGGCACCCATCGTCCAGTTCGGATGTTTCAGCGCCTGGGCTTTGGTCACGGTTTTCAGAAACTCCGGCGTTTTTCCGCGGAACGGTCCGCCCGAAGCCGTCAGAATAATCTTCTCAATCGGATTGTGCAGTTCGCCGGCCAGGCACTGAAAAATCGCCGAGTGCTCCGAATCGACCGGTAAGATGTTCACACCTTTTTCCTGCGCCAGTTTGGTAATCAGTTCGCCCGCTACCACCAGCGTTTCCTTGTTGGCCAGCGCGATGTGCTTTCCGGCTTCGATGGCTTTGATGGTGGGCAGCAAGCCGGCGTAACCGACCATGGCCGTCAGCACGATGTCGATGCGTTCCATCTGCACCACCGACGACACGGCTTTGGCACCGGCATAAACCTTAATGCCCAGTGGATCGAGGGCCGAAAACACCTGGTCGTAGCGGTCTTCGTTGCAGATTACCACCACGTTGGGGCGAACGAGTGCGGCCTGTTCGATCAGCAGTTCGGCGTTGTTGTTGGCCACCAGCACCTCGACTTCGAACGCATCGGGATGAGCCCGGATGACGTCGATGGTCTGCGTCCCGATGGAGCCGGTGGAGCCTAGAATGGCGATATGGCGTTTGGGGTTAGTCATATTTTTTCTATCAGGTCAAAGTTAACCTTTACCTGCAATTCTTCTTCGATGGCACGGATGTAGTAAATATCATTCCGGTACATCACTAGACGAGTATCTATGAATTCTTGATTTGATAAACCGGATAATATTAGATCTGATTTTAAGCGTAAAATATAATTTACTCTTTGTTTTGCTAGCTCTTCATCATCCAGCTTTAAATAATCTCTAAGATTACGGGCCTCAATATCATTCTCGTTGGCGAGAATATATCTGCCTTTGTCGTATAAAATTCGTGTTTCAAAATCTTCGGCTGTTGGGTGCATTAAAGGTTGAAACTTATTCCATCGTCTCTTATCGCCTTTCTCGCTATTCCATTGCGCCTTAACTAAAAACCAGTTTAGGTATCCATCCTCATCACTGAATTTTAAATTTGGATCGAAATGTTCTATTTCTCCTCGATCTGCACGACCAATGTATTCCTCTGTATAGGCGCACAAATGATTTTGTTCATCGTATAGGAGAGATGATAAACGGCTGTCTCGCCCTTTCCCCTTATAAGATAAATTTTCTTTGATAATGAGCGATTCTGAATCTTTGTCAATTCGTCTCATCCGTCGCCGAAAAATTGTATTTATTTCCAATAGCTGCTCGCTCAACGATCAACTCCATTTTGCGGTTTTTATCTGGTTCTTTTCGTATCTTAGTAGCTAAGTCCAGATATTCTCGATACGCTTCAACTCCTTTATCTAACATCAAAGGGCTCATTCCAAAATCCTGACGTAGAATATCATTCGGATCATCACCTTCCGGTGCTACACCATTCCGAAATTTCACTTCGCCGTTTTCGTCGAAATAAAGAATAAACCGCTCGCAGGGTTCGAAAGCAGAGGCTATGATTGGGGAATGAGTGGCAAAGAAGAATTGGGCGGTTGGAGATAGAGATGTATAATGTGCAACTAATTCACGCTGGATATCCGGAAAAAGCGAACGTTCAGGTTCGTCAAAGAGAATAACACCTTCATCAACCTTGACTTTGTAAATAGGTATTGAAGTAGATAATAATTGTTTAGTCCCTGTACTTAAATATTTACCCCCAATATGACTCCCTTGTTTTGTTTTCAAAACAAGCCGGGATTCTGTCCCTTCTGTATCTACCTCTAAGTGGAATAAACGCAAAATTTGATTTAAACAATTTTCTGCCAGATCCGCTCTTGGATTAGGATGTTCCTTTTGCCATTGACCTATTTGACTGATCAACCGGTCGCTACTAAATGAGTTTTTACTTACTAAATTAGCGGCAAATTGCTTTAGATCATTGTCATAGATGTCTATTTCTTCTAAAATGCTTGACCATAAGATCTCAGAAGAATAATTACTTAACCCTATTATCGGAGAATCAATCTGTGTATCAAAAGGAGTAAATGCCTGTCCTTTTAGCGTTACAAGATCTCTATCGGTTGGATTTCTTTCTTCAAGAAGATTTTTAGATAAACTTACCGCAGCTTCATCAATATAGAGGCATAGTTTACCTGAACGAGTAAGAGCCTTTAATTTGTCATATATATTTAATTCCTGAAGCCAGTGAAAACCTGATGATGCTAGTGCTGATTCTTTATCGGGCCAATCAAAATTTTCATCAAAGAAATTCTTACTAAGCGTTATTCGATTTTCATTCAGGATACTATTGATAGTGAGGTGTTTAAAGGTTCTAAAAGACTCATCATTTAGAAGTACGGTTTTATTTGCAAGGCGTTGAAAGCTGTGACTGACGACTTGGAAGAAATCCCAAATTACATTCAATAACGTCGTCTTCCCCGTCCCGCTCTGCCCAATAAAACACACCTTATCCAATGGCTGTCCTTCTTTTGGGTGACCTTCCGGATACGTAAAATCAAATTTGATATTCTTGAATTGACGGTATTCACCGATTTCAAGTCCGGTTATTTTCATAGTTAAGCCGTTTGCATCGTCTGTAACAACCCTTCCCCAATCACCCGGTCGTTCGATAATCGGGGCACTTTGTTCTGGCCGCCCAGCTTGCCCTGCGCCTTCATATAATTGCGGAACGTTTCGCGGGGCAAAACCGTCAGCTTCAGCGGACGCAGGATGCTGCCCGAAATCAGGTCTTTGTAATAAACGTTTAATTCGGTCAACCGGCGGTCGAGGTCGCGGACAAAAGCGTCGGCATCGTGGGGGGGCGTGGCAAATTCAACGAACCACTCGTGATACGGCAGCCCTTCGGCGGGCGTCACCATCGGCGCCACTGTAAACTCGACCACTTCGGTTTCCGGATGCCGTTCCATCGCGTCTTTTAATGCTTTTTCGACTTCCTCACCAATGACGTGCTCGCCAAACGCCGAGATAAAGTGCTTGATGCGACCGGTTACCAGCAGACGGTACGGATCATTCGAAACAAATTTGACGGTATCGCCGAGCGAATAGCCCCACAAACCGGCATTGTTGTGAATAACCACCGCATAATTCTTGCCTAACTCGACCTGATCGATGGTCAGTCGGCGGGGATTTTTGGAAAAATAATCTTCAGCCGGAATGAATTCGAAGAAAATACCACTGTTCAGCATCATCAGCAGCCCTTGTTCCGTCTGCGTATCCTGGTAGGCGATAAAGCCCTCCGAAGCCGGATAGGTTTCAATGCTATCCACTTTCTTGCCAATGGATTCGTACAATTTTGCCCGGTACGGTTCGAAGTTGACACCGCCGTAGACAAACAGCGAAAAGTCCGGAAAAACATCCTTGATTTTCTTGCCCGTGCGCGCCTGAATCCGGTCGAAATACATCTGAACCCAAGGCGGAATGCCCGAAATGAGCGACATCGGCTGCGTCAGTGTTTCGTCGATGATGCGCTCCAGTTTGGTTTCCCAATCCTCAATCGTGTTGGTTTCGTAGGAGGGCAACTGGTTGGTGCGCAGATAGGCCGGAACGTGGTGGTTCGAAATACCGGAAAGCCGCCCGATGTTGATGCCATTTTTAACCACCAGCTCGGGGCTGCCCGACAAAAAAATGAGTTTTTTGTCCAGAAAAGCCGCATTGCCGGTTTCGTGAATGTAGTTCAGGAGGGCGTCGCGGGCCGAGTTGATGTGGTTGGGAATCGACTCTTTCGTGATCGGAATGTATTTGGTTCCGGACGTGGTTCCGGACGTTTTGGCAAAATAAACCGGCTTTCCTTTCCACAACACATCCGGTTCGCCGGCCAGAATCCGTTCGATATACGGTTTGAGATCCTCGTAGTCACGAATGGGCACGGCCTGACGAAATTCGGGGTACGAATTGATGTCTTTAAACCGGTGATCGCGGCCAAAAGCGGTATTTCTTGCTCCATCGAGCAACGTCTGTAGCCACCGTTGCTGTGTCTCGCCCGGTCGGTGCATCCACACCTGCTGCCGCTGTACGACATACTGCGCCAGGGGCTTGCTCAAAACTGATCGGATTCCCATACGCGGCAAAGGTAACTGTTTTTACGCTAATCAATCCCGGCAGAATTGCCGGAACAACCAGATTCCGGACCACTTCGCTACCGGTCTTCCCCTGTATTCCGTAGCGACATTTCGTTATTAATTTCCCATCATATATAAAAAATAATAAAAATCCAATTATTTAGCGATAGTTGTCTCGAATTATGTATATTTTTGCACCTCCAAAAACAGGAGCTTCACCGTGCTTGCACGAATATAACGAATGGCACTATTTAACTTTCTCTCAAGCGATATTGCGATTGATCTTGGTACCGCCAATACGCTGATTATTCACAAAGACCGAATTGTGGTGGATGAGCCTTCGATCATCGCGATGGACAAAATCAATGGAAAAGTCCTGGCGATTGGTCACAAGGCGATGCAAATGCACGAAAAGACAAACGAAAATATCAAAACAATCCGCCCATTAAAAGACGGTGTCATCGCCGACTTTACGGCCGCTGAGCTGATGATTCGCGGGTTGATTAAGATGATCGATACAGGCAACCGGCTGTTTTCACCATCCCACCGGATGGTGATCTGCATTCCGTCTGGTATCACAGAAGTGGAAAAGCGGGCCGTTAAGGATTCTGCCGAACACGCCGGAGCCAAAGAAGTGTACATGGTTCACGAACCGATTGCAGCCGCCATCGGCATCGGAATCGATATTACCCAGCCCAACGGCACGATGATCGTCGACATCGGCGGAGGAACCACGGAAATTGCCGTCATTGCCCTTTCCGGTATTGTCTGCGAACAGTCGATCCGGATTGCCGGTGACGTTTTCACCCGCGACATTGTCGATTACATGCGCCGGGAACACAACCTGCTGATTGGCGAACGATCAGCGGAGCAGATTAAAATGGAAGTGGGGTCGGCTTTGCCCGAACTCGACAATCCACCGGCCGATTACGAAATCCGGGGCCGCGACTTGATGACCGGTATTCCGAAAGAGATTAAGGTGACCTACAGTGAAATTGCCTACGCGCTCGATAAATCCATTTCGAAGATTGAAGAAGCCGTCATGAAGGCGCTGGAAATTTCGCCACCGGAATTATCCGCCGATATTTATACGAACGGAATCCACCTGACGGGCGGTGGCGCGTTACTGCACGGTCTCGACAAGCGGATTGGAGCAAAAACCAAACTGCCGATCCACGTCGCCGACGATCCGCTAAAAGCCGTCGTGAAAGGCACCGGCGAGGTCATCAAGAATCTCGATATGTATAAATCCGTCCTAATTAGCTAAATTATGAACGATGAATGATGGATGATGAACGATGAGGGAGAATAATGCATCGTTCATCATCCATCATTCATCATTTTTAGCTCACCTATGTTTGAGTTATTTCAGTTCATCATTCGTAGCCGGAACTTCATTTTGTTTGTTCTGCTCGAGGTGTTGAGCTTTTATTTTATCATCAATAACAACAATTACTGGAGCGTTCGGTATTTCAACACATCGAACTATTACGCAGCCAAGATTCTCGACTGGTCGAACAAGGCCCGTGAATATGCCCGGTTGCGTCAGGTCAACACCGATCTGGCCGAAGAAAACCGGCGGCTCAATACGCTGGTAACCCAGCTTCAGCAGCTCAAACCGCAAGGGCCGACCAACTACAAAACCGATTCCATTTTTGCGACCCGGTTTCAATACAAAGTGGCGCGGGTCATCAACAACACCACCCAACATCCCAATAATTACATTACCCTGGACAAAGGCACTGCCGACGGGATTCAGCCCGGTATGGGCGTGATTTCGCCAACCGGCGTCGTGGGCAAGGTCAAGATCTGCTCCGAACACATTTCGATTGTAACTTCCATTCTGCACTCGGATTTTATGGTTTCTTCCCGACTTGTTAAAGCCAATGATATTGGACCGGCAAAATGGGACGGCATTAATCCGCACCGGATGAAGATGCTGTATATTTCGCGCAATACGAAAATGTACCGGGGCGATTCGGTCGTTACATCAGAATACAATTCCATTTTTCCATCCGGTATTCTGGTCGGACGCGTCATTCGCGTCGGTGAAATGCCCGATCAAACCTACCACGATGTGACGCTTTCGGTGGGAACCGATTTCAGCAACCTGTCTTTCGTTTATGTGGTAGAGAATAAATTACAGGGTGAACAGGAAAAACTGGAAAAAACCACCGAGCCGGAAAGAAGATAAAGTCTCTATAAACCCATGACGTTACGCGAAATTCTGAACATCTCTTTCCTGTTTGTGCTCTATCTGTCTTTGCAGGTTCTGATTGTCCGGAATTTAGTGTTGTTCGACGTTGCGTTCTGTTTCGTTTACGTCGCCTGTATTTTGTTGCTGCCTATGGAAATGAGTCTGTCGGCCACCTTATTAACGGCTTTTGGCGTCGGTATTGTCGTAGACACGTTTTACAACACCCTGGGGATGCACGCTGCAGCAACGGTCCTGATGGCCTACATTCGCCCGGCGGTGGTGCGGTTTCAGGCGGCTCAACGCGGATTCGAAAGCCGGATCATTTTTTCGATCCACGAAATGGGTTCGCGCAATTTCTTCTATTACGTATTGATTCTGACGTTCATCCACCACTTCGCACTCTTCCTGATCGAAGCCAATAACATTCTTCTTTTTCTCCCCGCGATGGTGAAAATTGTCGCCAGCACGCTGTTTACCTCCGTGTCCATCATGCTGGTCCAGTATTTTTCGCGGAATTAATTCTTCAACCTTCAGTTCACTTCTTTTTGTTATTTTTGGAGATGTTGATGCGATCGGCATACAAAATCCCGAACTAAACTGCGTATGAATTACCGAGAGAGAATTGTTGCTGACCACCAAATTATGTTGGGAAAACCGGTGATCAAAGGGACACGAATCACCGTGGAACTGCTCCTGCGCAAAATGTCTGAAGGCGCAACCATTCCCGATCTGCTCAAAATGTACCCTCATTTGCAGGAAGCCGATGTGCTGGCTGCGTTGATGTATGCTTCAGATTTAATGGCAAACGAAGAAATGATTGATTTGTCAGCGGCATGATTATCGCAGACGAAAATATTGATCATTCTATCATTGCGGCTTTGCGCTCATCAGGAATTGAAATTTATTCCATTTATGAATCGAATCGGGGCATCCGTGATGAAGAAATAATTGAATCATCCCGAAATCCGCCCCGAATTATTTTAACTGAAGATAAAGATTTTGGTGAGTGGGTCTTTTCCCATCATGTCAATGATATCAGTGTCATTTTTCTGCGTTACCATTTTAAAGATACTCAGGAGATAACTGCTATCGTGTCGAAGTTATTATCTGAGCGGTTTGACGAATTTATTGGTTGTTTTACCACAATCACTATCCATAAGATTAGAACAAGAAGATTGAGATAGCTGCGGACTAAGCAGACGCTCTTACAAACGGATTTATTGAAGTCCTATTCAATACCGATAAATTCATATATTACGGCTTTTTTGAAATACTACTCCTAAAATCAGCCGAATTTCAACCCCTTATGCCCACCTACATAGCCGCCATCGACCAGGGCACTACCAGCACCCGTTGCATCGTTTTCGACCGTCAGGGTACCATTGTTTCCATTGGACAAAAAGAACATTCCCAGATTTATCCCCAGCCCGGCTGGGTGGAACACGATCCGGAAGAAATCTGGCGCAACACGCAGGAAGTCATCGCGCGGGCTCGGATCAACGCCCAGATCCAGGCCAGCGACATTGCCGCCGTCGGCATTACGAACCAACGCGAAACCACCGTGGTCTGGAACCGGAAAACCGGAAAACCGTACTACAACGCCCTGGTCTGGCAGGACACCCGAACCGGCGATTTAGTTGCCAGCTACGCGGAAGAAGGTGGCCAGGATCGGTTTCGGGCGGCCACCGGCCTGCCACTAGCCACGTATTTTAGCAGCCTGAAAATCAAATGGATCCTGGATCATGTGCCGGAGGTGCGCGACGATGCCGAACGCGGGCTGGCGCTGTTTGGCAACATGGATACCTTCCTGATCTGGCACCTGACGGGCGGCACTTACAACGGTCTGCACATTACCGACGTTACCAACGCCAGCCGGACGCAGTTGATGAATCTGGAAACGCTGGAATGGGACGACGCTCTGCTGGAAGCCTTCGATATTCCGCGGGCGATGTTGCCGCAAATCCGTTCCAGCAGCGAAGTATATGGCACCGTTTCGTCGGAAGTATTGCCGGGCGTTCCCATTGCCGGGATTCTGGGCGACCAGCAGGCGGCTTTGGTCGGGCAGACGTGCTTTGAACCGGGACAAGCCAAAAATACCTACGGAACCGGCTGCTTTTTGTTGATGAATACCGGCACCGAACTGCGCCATTCGACCTATGGTTTGCTGACGACGGTGGCCTACCGGTTTGGCAATCAGCCCGTTCATTACGCGCTGGAAGGCAGTGTGGCCATTGCCGGGGCCCTGGTTCAGTGGCTGCGTGATAACCTGGGTCTGATTTCGACCAGTGCGGAAGTCGATACGCTGGCGCGAACGGTGGCCGACAATGGCGGGGCCTATTTTGTCCCGGCTTTTTCGGGATTATATGCCCCGTACTGGAAAGCCGACGCGCGGGGTGTCATTGCCGGTTTGACCCGGTTTGTTACCAAAGGCCACCTGGCGCGGGCGGTTCTGGAAGCCACTGCCTACCAAACCCTCGACGTGGTTCAGGCGATGGAAAAAGATGCCAATATTCAACTGAGTTCGTTGCGGGTCGATGGCGGAATGACCATCAATGAGTTACTGATGCAGTTTCAGGCCGATATGCTGGGCGTTTCGGTCATTCGTCCGAAAATGACCGAGACCACGGCGCTCGGTGCGGCTTATGCGGCCGGTCTGGCGGTGGGCTACTGGAGCAACTTTGATGACCTGCGTCAGAACTGGGGTGTTGACCGGACGTTTGAGCCGGAAATGGCCGAAACTGATCAGCAACGGCTCTACCGCGGCTGGCAAAAAGCCGTTGAACGGTCGTTTGGCTGGGAGAGTTAAGCGGTCATCCTGTAGTCACTGAATTAATTCGGTGACTACAGGAGGGCGGTAACCATACTAGTGCGTATTTTTGTAGCTGTACCCACGTACGTAACCGGCTATGACGCATACGCTCATTCTTAAAAAACCACTGGCTTTCTTCGATCTGGAAACAACGGGCATTGACCCGATGAAAGACCGAATCGTTGAAATCAGCATTGCCAAGGCCCTTCCCAACGGCGAAGTGGTGATAAAAACCCAGCGAATCAATCCTACGATTCCCATTCCCATTGAATCCAGTCTGATTCACGGTATTTACGACGAGGATATAAAAGACGAACCACTGTTTAAAACCGTTGCCCGTTCCATGGCTCAGTTTCTGGATGGCTGCGATTTGGGGGGCTATAACTGCAACCGCTTCGATATTCCGCTTCTGGTGGAAGAATTTCTGCGGGCCAACGTTGATTTTGATCTCAAGAACCGGCGACTCATCGATGTGCAACGGATTTTTCACATGATGGAGCCGCGTACTCTGAAAGCCGCCTACAAATTCTACTGTGGTAAAGAATTGATCAATGCCCACAGCGCCGAAGCCGATACCCTGGCCACATTTGAGGTGCTGGAATCGATGGTAGTTCGCTACGACGGCGCCGTTGTTGCCGATGAAAAAGGCAACGAAGTGGTCATCGGCAATGATGTCGATATTCTTAACAAGCTGATGCTGAACAATAACGTCGATTTGCGGGGCCATATGGTGTACAATAAAGACGGCAAGGAAGTTGTCAATTTTGGCAAGCACAAAGGCACGCTGGTGGTCGATGTGCTGCAAAAAGAACCGTCTTTCTACGACTGGATTCTGAAGAGTGAGTTTCCGCTCGACACCAAACGGAAGCTGACGGAAATAAAACTGCGGATGTTCAACAAACGGTGACACGGACAGAAAACTCACCGGATTGCAAATTGACAAACCATTTGAGTAAGCGGGAATATTACTTAACTTTGCCGGGTCTTCTCCGGCGCTCAGATAGAAACCAGAACAAGACCGTAACCAGTAGCAATTGAACCCCAGCGTTGTATGCAGCCAACCCAAGTGCCGATTCAAGTGCCCGAAGTCATCCAACTGATCGACTTGAAATATTACCTCATCATCAGCACGGCGCTGTTTGTCATCGGCATTATCGGTGTATTGACCCGGCGAAATGCCATCATCATTTTTATGTCCATTGAGCTGATGCTCAATTCAGTCAATCTGATGCTCATTGCTTTCTCGTCCTACCGGGCCGATCCTACCGGCCAGGTTTTTGTCTTTTTCATCATGGCAGTTGCCGCGGCCGAAGTGGCTGTCGGGCTCGCCATTATTGTGATGATTTACCGAAATACCCGCTCGATTGACGTCGGGTTACTCAATAAACTCAAATGGTAAGTATTTAATGATGAAGTATGAACGATGGATGATGAATTCAATTAATTCATCATCGCCAAGTTTCCCGTTGTAATTCATCATTCATAACTCATCATTCATCATTCAAAATAACGCTATAGCTCTAAGAAATGCAGACGGATTTACTGATACTTTTGATTCCGCTGTTGCCTTTAATCGGATTCATTATTAATGGAATTGGTTTCCGAAAGGTGCCAGCCGGACTGGTCGGCATCATCGGAACGCTGGGGCCACTGGCTGCCTTTGCCTGTGTTCTGCTCGTGTTCAACGGTTTCAATACGATTTCTGAACTGGGTAATGCAGCCCCCATCCGAACGGTTTTGTTCGACTGGATCACGGTGGGCCACTTCACAATCCCCTTCTCGTTCCAGATCGACCAGCTTTCGCTGATCATGTTGCTGATCGTGACCGGTGTCGGATCGCTGATTCACATCTATTCCATCGGCTACATGAAGCACGACGACGGCTACGGGAAGTTTATGGCCTTCCTGAACCTGTTTTTGTTCTTCATGCTCCTGCTGGTCATGGGGTCCAACTACGTCGTCATGTTCATCGGCTGGGAAGGCGTGGGGCTTTGTTCGTACCTCCTCATCGGCTTCTGGAACAAAAACACGAGTTATAACAATGCAGCCCGCAAAGCCTTCGTCATGAACCGCATCGGTGACCTTGGTTTTCTGCTCGGTATTTTCATGATCATGGGCGCTTTCGGCACCGTCGAATACCTCGAAGTGTTCGAACAGGCCGCCGGTTTCCCCGTCAGTGATCCAACGGTGGTTGCCATAACGCTTTTGCTGTTCGTCGGTGCGATGGGGAAATCGGCACAGATTCCGCTCTACACCTGGCTTCCTGACGCGATGGCCGGGCCAACGCCGGTTTCGGCCCTGATCCACGCGGCCACGATGGTGACGGCGGGAATCTACATGGTCGTTCGCTCAAACGTTCTCTACACCCTGTCGCCCATTACGCTCGAAATTATGGGCGGTATTGCCATCGCCACGGCTTTGCTGGCCGCTTCGATTGGCCTGGTGCAAAACGACATCAAGAAAGTACTGGCCTATTCGACGGTCAGTCAATTGGGGTATATGTTCCTGGGATTGAGCGTCATGGGGTACACATCGGGCATTTTTCACGTCATGACCCACGCCTTTTTTAAAGCGTTGTTGTTCCTGGCGGCCGGTAGTGTGATCCACGCGATGGCCGATGAACAGGACATTCGGAAGATGGGCGGTTTGCGAAAATACCTGCCCATCACCTACTGGACCTTCCTGATTGCCACCATTGCCATTTCCGGTATTCCACCATTCGCCGGTTTCTTCTCGAAAGATGAGATTCTGATGCACGTCTACGAACACAACAAGTTCCTGTGGGCGCTGGGCGTTATCGGCTCCGCCATGACTTCTTTCTACATGTTCCGCTTGCTGTTTCTGACCTTTTTCGGTCGTTTCCGCGGGTCGGAGCACACGCGTGAGCATTTGCACGAATCCCCCGCAACGATGACGATTCCGCTGCTGGTGCTGGCGGCCCTGTCGGTGATCGGCGGCTTTTTCAACGTTCCGGAAGTACTGGGCGGCAGTGCACCATTGGCGGAGTTTCTCAGTCCGATTTTTGAGTTGTCTCACAAAGTCCGGCCCAATGCCTTCAACGAAACCCTACTGACCCACAGCCAGGAATATATGCTGATGGGCGTGTCGGCCGGAGTTGCCATTATCGCGCTGATTGCTGCGTATGTAATGTATATACAGCGGGTTAATCTGCCCGAATCCGATACGGTTGAACGGCCGGTTCTGGAAAAAGTGCTGTACAACAAATATTACATCGACGAATTTTACGAAAACATCATCGTGAAACCGACGCGGGGTTTGTCGGACGCCTTCTATAGTTTCGGTGAGTTTATCATCGATGGCGTCGTCAACGGAATTGGCTGGGGCGTCAAACAGACGTCGGGACAGTTGCGGAAAATGCAAACCGGCTCGATCGGCTTCTACGTTTTCGCGATGGTCGTCAGCATTGCCGCTATTCTGTGGTTGCGGTTTTTTATCAAGTTTTAGTTCATTAGGGATCGGTCAACGGGTACCATCACTTATCATAAAGTTGTAGATGCTTACACTTTCCATTCTGCTCTTCCCGATTCTGGCGGCTCTGCTGGTGCTGGCTGTTGGGGGGAAACAGGCCAAACAAATCGCTTTTCTGGGCGCGTTGGTCGAACTGGGCTTATCGGGTTATGCCTTTTTTAACTTTGTTCCCGACGCTACTTCCCAATTCAGTTTCGATTATCCGTGGATTTTCGCGGGCAGTATTCGCTTCAGTGCCGGTATCGACGGTGTCAGTCTGCTGCTCGTCGTTCTGACGGGCCTGCTGACGCCACTCATCATTCTGTCGGCTTTCCGCCATACGTATGAACGCCCGGCGGTATTTTATTCGCTGATTCTGTTCATGCAAGCTGCCTTAATGGGGGTTTTCACGGCGCGGGATGCCTTTCTTTTCTACCTCTATTTCGAAGCGGCTCTGATTCCGATTTACTTTCTGGCCGCTTCATGGGGCGGGGAAAACCGGATTGCGGTCACCTTCAAGTTTTTCCTGTATACCATTTTCGGCAGCTTGTTCATGCTGGTGGCGCTGGTTTATCTGTATTTCAAAACAGCGACGCCAGCCGGTTTACATTCATCAGCCATCGTTGATTTTTATAATCTGAATCTGAGTTCAACCGAGCAAACCTGGATTTTCTGGGCATTTTTTGTCGCTTTTGCCATTAAAATGCCGGTATTTCCCTTCCATACCTGGCAACCGGATACCTACGTTGAATCGCCAACACCGGCTACCATGCTGCTGGCCGGTATTATGCTCAAAATGGGGGTTTATGGGGTCATTCGTCTGCTATTGCCCATCGTTCCGGAGGGCGTCAACCTGTGGGGAACCACGGCCATTGTCCTTTCCGTCATCGGTATTGTGTACGGAGCGATCATTGCCATTCGCCAGCGCGACATCAAGCGACTGATTGCCTATTCGTCGTTTTCGCACGTCGGATTGATGGCGGCCGGCGTTTTCTCGCAAACTTCCTACGGTATTCAGGGCGCACTCGTGCAGATGCTGGCGCACGGGATCAATGTCGTCGGTATGTTTTTCGTGGCCGACATCATCACATCCCGCACCAACACCCGGCTGCTCGACCAGATGGGCGGCATTACCCGGTATACACCCAAACTGACGGTTTATTTCATGATTCTGCTGCTGGGAACCGTAGCGCTGCCGCTGACCAACGGCTTTGTCGGTGAGTTTTTACTGCTGGCGGGTGTATTCGAACACAACAACATCCTCGGTGCCGTGGCCGGTCTGACCATCATATTCGGGGCGGTTTATATGCTGCGGTTGTTTCAAAAAACCATGTTTGGAAAAACGACCGATTTTACAACCGGTTTCAATGATGTATCGGGCAGCGAAAGCTGGGTTTTTATTCCGCTTTGCATCATGGTTTTCTGGATTGGCCTCGTACCCAACTCCTTTTTGAAACTGACCGAACCAGCGGTGGCGAATCTGTTACAATTTATAAAATAGCAATAAGCCGGGCCGCCGGTGCGGTTTGAATTTCAAACGATAAACAATATGCTTTCGATTATACTGCTGTCTGTATTTGGAATCGTGCTCTTGTACCTGGGCTTTCTAAAATCCCGGGCGGTTCTGTTACCGGCGACCTTATTTTTTATCCTCGTTGCACTCGGAGCCGGGTTTCTGGAGTGGAATAAATCGTACCTCTATTTCGGCGATATGCTGCTGGTGAACAACGTCGCCATTTTATTTACGACTATTGTGCTTCTTTCAGCTTTTATGGTGGTTTCTTTATCCGGTGATTTTCTGGAGGATGAGAACGCCCAACCCGCTGAATATTACGCCATTCTGCTGTTTTCCATCGTCGGCGCCATCATGATGATTGGCTACGAAAACCTGATTATGCTCTTTGTCGGCGTCGAAATTCTATCGGTTTCCATGTACGTTCTGACGGGCAGCGACAAGCGGAATCTGCGGTCGAACGAAGCGGCACTGAAGTATTTTCTGATGGGCGCTTTCGCCACTGGTATTATGCTGTTCGGTATGGCCTTGTTGTATGGCGCAGCGGGCTCGTTCACGCTGACCGATATCAAGGGCTACATTGCTCTGTCGAAAGGGCATCCTTCCCTGTTGCTGTATATGGGCGTTTTGCTGGTATTGATCGGCATGCTGTTCAAGGTATCGGCTGCTCCCTTTCACTTCTGGACGCCCGACGTATACGAAGGTGCCCCCACGTTGTTTACCGCTTTTATGTCGACGGTGGTAAAAACCGCCGGTTTTGCGGCCTTGCTTCAGCTGCTTTCGGTCTCATTCAGCGCCATATACGGCTTTTGGTGGGTCATGCTGGCGGTCATTACGGCCCTGACCTTGCTGGTTGGAAACCTGACGGCGGCCTACCAGAACAGCTTTAAACGCATGATGGCCTATTCCAGCATTTCCCACGCCGGTTATCTGCTGATCGGTTTGGCGGCTCTGGGCCAGCAATCGAAACCGGCGCTCGTCTTTTATTCATTGGCGTATTCCGTATCCACCATCGCTGCGTTCGGCATTCTGCTGGTGGTGTCCAAGCAACGCGTTGCCGACGGTCGGCCCGACGATACGTATACCGCCTTCAACGGTTTATCCCGTCAGAATCCGTTGCTGGCGTTCATTCTGGCCGTGTCCATGCTGTCGCTGGCCGGTATTCCGCTGACGGCCGGTTTCTGGGGTAAATTCATGGTCTTTTCGGCCGCCATCGACAAAGGCATGGTCTGGATGCTGGTGCTGGCGGTTCTGATGTCGGCGGTGGGGATCTATTACTACTTCCGGGTGGTCATTGCGATGTATTTCCGGGAAGGCTCATCGACCCACATTCAGGTGGCTCCGTTTTATCGGTTTGTGCTGATCGCTGCAACTATATTAACCATTGTTCTGGGGCTTATTCCCGGTTTATTTCAAAATTTGATGTAGTTATCGAGAACCGTAGGCTCATAAACATCTCATCCATAAAGGCGTAACAAGAGCCGTTCTTTACCTTTGAGTTCTCAGATAACGAAAAGCCCCTGCATCAAGGTGATAAGTGTGAATAGCAGCGAACCTATAATCAAAGAAGTAAAGAAGACCAGCTTTTTTACATTCTTTCTAACGGCGCTTTTAGGAGCAACGGTCAACTTTATTTCCCAGATTTTTTACCGGAAATTTTTCGATTTTGACACCAGCGTGCTATTGGGGTATCTGACGGCTACCGTGGTCAGCTTCCTTCCTACAAAAAACTACGCCTTTTCAGCCAGTAAAACCGGCAATACCGGTCGCGAAATGGTGAAGTTTCTGGCAATCGCCCTCGTCGCGTGGGGCGTTCAGGTAGGCATGGCCGTTGCGACGCTGGAATGGGTGGCCAATCCTTATTTTCCGGCCGTTTTGTTATTCTGGCGCGAGAAAGCATCGCACGTCGTGGGAATGGGTTTTAGCTTTCTGGCTAATTATTTCGGTCATAAATTATTGACCTTCCGCAGTACCGGCATGTATGACAAATTAAAAGCCCGATCCAATCGTGGTACTGAATAAATACCATACGCAATGTGATATTTAAAAGCCTTTTCTATATTTTATCAGTTGAAAGGCAGGACGTTATTGTATTTTTTGATTTTATGTTAAATTTACGGCTCAAACCTTAAACGCCCCGAGACGAAATGAAAAAAGTATTAGCACTTCTGTTCGTAGGTAGCATGCTTACCTTCGCAGCTTGCCAAAGCAAACCCAAAACAGAAGAAACGACTTCAACAGACAGCACCGCTACGATGTCATCTGATAGCAGCACGATGTCTACCGACAGCGCAACGGCAGCCCCGGCTGACAGCGCAGCTGCCGACACGACGAAGTAATCAGACGATCTGAAAACGAACTGACGGAAAAAGCCTTATCTTTATGATAGGGCTTTTTTGTTTATAGTGGGAATGGAAGTACGTCGTATTTTAGAAAAACACCTGCCGGACCATGCCGTCTCCTATTGTTATGATTTGTGGAAAAACCACCCGTTTACGTTTGTAGCGTCGCGTCCACGGCGCACTAAACTGGGCGATTTTCGCGTTGAACGGGGCACCGAGTTGACCATTACCGTGAACAACGACCTGAATCCGTACGCGTTCCTGATCACCTATCTGCACGAAGTGGCTCATTTGCTGGTGTATCAACGCTACCGCCGGTTTGGGCAGCCGCATGGGCCGATCTGGAAACGAACCTTCCGGGAAGTTATGCAGCCGGTGTTGCAGGAGTCGGTTTTTCCATCGACGGTATTGATTCCATTGAAAGATTATCTCAGTAATCCGGCGGCTTCAACGGGCGCTCATCCAACGCTGACCCGCGCGCTGCGGCAACTGGATGTACAACCCGCCGGCCAGCAGTTACTGGTTGAAATGCCGGAAGGCGAAAGCTTCCGTTTTTTGCAGAAAGAATACATCCGGGGTATAAAACGGCGGACGCGCGTCGTTTGTACAGAGAAGACTACAGGTTTGAAAGTGTCGATTTGGGCGCATGTTTGGGTGGAAAAAACGGAATAAATGCGGGTTAGCGGTTTATCTGCTTCTGTTTGGATTGGGCCTGAACGCACGGGCGCAACCGTTGCCGTCGGTATTGGCCGAAGGCCAATGGCTGAAAATCGGCGTTACCAAAACCGGTGTCTATAAACTTGATGCGGCTTTTCTGACGAAGTCAGGCGTCGCCGTTTCCAGTCTCGATCCGCGCACGATTCGAATTTTCGGCAACGGTGGGGCGGCACTACCGCAGGCGAATAGCCAAGCCCGCCCGCGTGATCTGACGGAAAACGCCATCCTGGTAACCGGTGAAACCGACGGGCGGTTCGACGCCGGGGATGCCGCCTATTTTTTTGCCGAAAGCCCGCATCCGATTGCGTATGATTCGACCGCCAGACGGTTCTCGCACCAGATCAATCCGTATACCGATACAACCTATTATTTCCTGACTTTTGGGCAGAAAACCGGCCAACGAATTTCCGCGCAGCCAGCGATTCCGCAATCGGGTACGGCCATCACTGAATTTGACGATTATGCCTACTACAAACCGGGTGGCGAAATGACCAACCTGGTTCGGTCGGGGCGGGAGTGGCTGGAATACCTCGGAATCGGAACGGATAAAACCGTTTCGTTCACCCTGCCCGGTATTGTGGCGGGTTCCCCCGCACTCATTACATCGGACGTCGTGGGCCGCGCCCTGATCAATACGCAGTTTCAGTTGAAATGGAACACGCAGGTGATCGGCACGCAGCCCATCGAAAGTGTAACCGATTATACGTATGACCGAAAAGGTCGTCAAAACCGCCAGACGTTTACCCTAACGCCCGCTTCGCCGGCAAGCCCCGTTACCATATCGCTGACGTATGATAAAAACGGACAGGGCTACCTGCAATCTTTAGCGATTCAGACCCGGCGCGCCCTCCGTCGGTATGACGAACCGTTTCTGTTTCGATCGCTGGAATCGGTTCGGTACGCCGTGGTCCGGTATGTGGTTCAGCAAGCCAGTGCTGCCATGCAGGTCTGGGACGTCACCAACCGGCAAACGCCGGTTTTGATGCCCGTAACCATCAATGAAAAACAGGAGGGGAGCATCGCGGCCCCGGGAAACCGGTTGCGGGAATACCTGGTTTTTTCGCCGGAACAGGCGTATACGCCCGAAACGATAACCGCGATTACCAACCAGAATCTGCAGACCCAGGCTACGCCCGACCTGCTGATTGTGACGCCGGTAGCCTGGCGGACGCAGGCGGAGCGGCTGGCTGATTTTCGCCGGAAAAACGATAAGTTGGATGTTCTGGTGGTTAGTTCGCCGGAAGTTTATAACGAATTTGCGTCTGGCCAGCCCGATCCGACCGCCCTTCGGGATTTTGCCCGTCGACTGACCAACCAGACGCCGGGTAAGTTAAAATACGTACTGCTTTTTGGGGATGCTACGTTCGATTACAAAAATTATTCGAAGCTGCTGACTCCAGGCCAACTGGCGGCTACCATTCCCACGTACGAAAGCCGGGAGTCGCTGCATCCGGTTTTGAGTTACAGTTCCGACGATTATTTCGGATTTATGGAAACCGCAGAGGGCGAGTGGACCGAAGATTTTTCGGGCGATCACACGCTCGACATCGGGGTGGGCCGGTTGCCCGTCAAGTCGGTCGGGGAGGCCCGGATTGTGGTTGACAAACTGATCCGGTATGCAGCTACGGGTAAAGTGCCGGGCGACTGGCAAACCAAAATCGCTTTCGTCGCGGACGATGGTGACCGGGATTTTCCGAATATTCACCAAATCGATGCCGACCGGCTTGCCCAGAAAATTTCCGCCCTGCGCCCGCCGTTCCGGACCGAAAAGCTTTATCTGGATAGTTTTACGCAGGAATCGAGTCCCGGCGGTCAGAAGGCACCGGTTATGAACCAGACGATTACCAAAGCATTGAATGACGGGCGGTTGATTATAAACTACACCGGCCACGGTGGCGAGTCGGGCTGGGCGGAGGAGCAAATTGTTACTTTGCAGGACATTCTGGGCTGGACCAATCAGCGGCTTCCGATCTTTGTGACGGCAACCTGTCAGTTTGGTCGCTACGACGATCCGGCGCAGACATCCGGTGCCGAACTGGCTTTGCTGAATCCGCAGGGAGGCTGTATTGCCCTGTTGACGACTGCCCGACCGGTTTATGCCAGTACGAATTATTTGTTGAATAACGCTTTTTACGATGCGCTCGCCCAAAATACCGCCAGTGGTGCTCCCCGCCTGGGCGACTTGATCCGGATTACGAAAAATGGTAGCCTAAGTGGCAGCCTGAACCGCAATTTCACCTTGCTAGGCGATCCGTCCATGCAGTTGGCCTTTCCGACCGCCAAAGCGACCCTGACGCGCATCAATGGGAAGGCCATCGGACCGAAGGCCGATACGCTTCAGGCGCTGCAAACCGTTCGGCTGGAGGGCGAAATCCGGCAGGCCGACCTGCTGCTAAACCAGTTTAACGGTTCCGTAAAAGTTACGCTGTTTGACAAAGCCGATACAATGACGACCAACGGAACGGAATATAGCCCGCCGATGAACTATGCGGAATACCGCAACCCACTTTATACGGGCCAGGTCAGCGTTCGGAACGGCCAATTCGTTTGCCAGTTTGTTATGCCCAAAGATTTGGACTATCGCATTGGATTGGGAAAAGTATTTATCTATGCCGTTCGGGCCGATAGTCTGGTGGAAGCCGCCGGGAGCTATGATAATTTATTAATCGGTAGCAGTGTCCTGAATCCGGTGGCCGACACGAAGCCTCCCACCATCCGTCTGTTTATCAATGATACGACCTTTGTCGATGGCGGAACGGTTTTTGGACCGATTACTACACTGATTGCCAAACTAAATGACGAAAATGGCATCAATATTGCGCGCAACGGTATTGGCCACGAAGTAACGGTTCGGCTGAACGGCGGTCCGCCGGTTGTGGTGAATGAGTATTTTAGGGCTGACCCTGATACGTACCGGAGCGGGGTAGTGCAGTATAGCTGGTCTAGTTTAGAACCAGGGACGTATACAGTTCAGTTGAAGGCGTGGGATGTTTACAATAATCCGGCAGAATCTACGTTGAAATTTGTAGTTTCTGCCCAACCGGCTCTGGTCATTCAGTCGGTTGCTGTAACACCCAACCCATTTCAGGAACAGGCAAACTTCGGTTTGCAACACAACCGCCCCGGCGATGCGTTAGAAAGTACGCTACTGATTGCCGATTTGAGCGGCCGAACAGTGAGTGAACGAACCGATCGATGTTTCAGTTGCAACCCGTCTATTTCCGGACTAAGCTGGAACGGAACCATGTCGAGCGGAGCAGCGGTTATACCCGGTTTGTATGTTTATAAGCTTGTATTGCGTTCAATGTCTGATGGCTCGATGGCTATATATTCGGGCAAGTTGCTCTACGTTAGATAGTTATAAAAATATATTACAGACTACCTTTTATATTCTATCTTAAACATCGTAAATTTGGCGTTCTTTCCCTGGTTACCCAACGAACGCGCTGATTCGGGAGTTAATTAACCTCTTTTATGACACGTACCTTATCGTCAATTTGTTTACTTGGTTGCCTGACACTTCCTTTACTTTCAAACGCCCAGGGGGCGGGAGCGGCTTTGACGGGACAAGACACGGTTGCCTACCGGATTCCCCAGATGGCGCTGCCGTTTCTGAATTTTACGCCCGATGCGCGGAGTGCCGGTTTGGGTGATGCAGGTGTCGCACTGAGCCCTGACGCCAACGCGGTCTTCTGGAATCCGGCCAAGCTGGTGTTTGCCCAGAAAGATCACGGCCTGGCGCTGTCCTATACGCCCTGGCTGCGGAGTATTGGCGTAGACGATATGTACTTTACGTTCTTATCGGGCTACAAGAAAGTGAGCCGGAACGACGTAATCGGCCTTTCGTTGATGTATTTCGACATGGGAACCATCGACTTCACCACCATTCTGGGTCAGCCGGCCGGTTCGTTCAACTCCAAAGAATACGCCGTTACGGCTTCGTATTCCCGCCGGTTGTTTCAGAACTTTTCCATGGGCGTCAACCTGCGGTATATCAACTCGAACCTGTCCGGCAACTATTCTGTCAACGGCGTGTCGCTGAAACCGGCTTCCACGGCCGCTGTCGACATCAGCGCCTTCTACCAGAATGAAGTGCGTGACGATGTTACCGGAAAAGGATTCAAATGGTCATTTGGCGGTATTATTTCCAACATCGGCGGTAAAGTGTCGTACGGAACGTCTGAACCCGCTCCGATTCCAACCAATCTGAAATTAGGTACGGCCCTGACGCTGTATACCGATAAATTCAACAAGTTTAACTTTGTTCTTGATTTGAACAAGTTAATGGTGCCGACTCCGCCCGTGTATCAAACCGTCAATGGTGTGGTGCAGTATAATGGCGGAAATCCTGTGATCGCTCAGGGGAAAAACCCGAATCGGTCGACGCTGAGCTCCATCTTCGGTTCGTTCTCCGATGCTCCCGGCGGTTTCTCGGAAGAAGTGAAGGAAATCAACATTGCGACGGGGATCGAGTACTGGTATAATGAGCAGTTTGCGGCCCGTTTGGGTTATTACCACGAACCCCGTGTGAAAGGTGGCCGGCAATATTTTACGACCGGTTTAGGAATTCGGCTGCAACAGCAATACGGTATCGACTTTGCTTACCTGATTCCGGTCACGCAAGGCAGCCCACTGGCGCAAACGTTCCGGATTTCGCTGATTATCGACATCGATAAAAAAGCCAAATCGGTTGAAGCTGACGATTCCGACGACAACGGAAATCAGGAATAACAAGACATAAAGGTTACAGTGACGATGGCACTCTTCGGGAGTGCCATTCTTTTTTTATAGCTTGAGCATTGCAATTGATTGAACAATGGAAGTCGTAAACCGAACCGAAGCACCCGAGTATAAACGAATTGAAGAAGTCCGAATTCCGGCGATAGCGACGCTGACAATGGACAATGGCCAGCCGATGTACTGGATCAATGCCGGCCAGCAACCCGTGATCCGACTGGAAATTATCTTTGACGCCGGCGCCTGGTATGAACCGCTGCCGGGCTTGTCGTCGCTTGCGATGAAGATGCTGACGGAAGGCACCCGATCACATACATCGGCACAGATTAGTGAATATTTTGACCGTTACGGCGCTTTTCTGGAACAGCAAAGCGGAACGAACCGCGCCAGTCTGACGGTGTATGGCCTGACGAAACACTTGCCCGCGATTTTGCCGATGGTTCAGGAGATGCTGACGGATTCGGTGATTCCGGAAAAAGAGCTGAGCCACCAGAAAAACATTGCCCTGCAAACGCTGCGGGTTAATCTGGAAAAAAACAACTTTGTCGCCAGCCACTTGATCCGGGAAAAAGTTTTTGGCAAGAACCATCCGTATGGTAAAAATCAGAAATTGGAAACCCTGGAAGCAATTGATCGGGACGGGGTTGACGCCTATTATCAGCAGCGAATCCGGCACCAGCCGTTCCGCATTATGGTGGCGGGGCAAATCACCGAAACGGAGCTGACCCTGATCAATCATTACCTGGGTCATCAGGTGATTGAAACGGTATTGGAAACCGGCGATGCGAAAAAAACCGCCAGCAGTGATCCGTCGCCGGTTTTGGTGGACAAAGAAGACAGCCTGCAATCATCGATCCGGCTGGGGCGGTTGTTATTTACCCGCAAACACCCGGATTATTTTCCAACCCTGGTGTTGAATGAAGTCTTGGGGGGCTATTTCGGCTCCCGGCTGATGAAAAATATTCGGGAAGAAAAAGGATTTACGTACGGCATCTGGTCGAATATGGCGATGCATCCGAATGAAGGTTCGTTTCTGATCGGAACCGACGTCAAGCGGGAAAATACCCAGGAAACACTCGACGAAATCTGGAAGGAAATCCGTCGGCTGCGCGATGAACCCGTACCGGCCGGGGAACTCGAAACGGTCAGAAACTACATGGCGGGCTCGTACGTGGGCAACCTCAATACGCCGTTTGAAATTGCCGACCGCTATAAAACGGTTTTGTTCGACGGCCTGCCTGCAGATTACATCAGCACACACATTGAACGGATTCGCGCCGTAACGGCGGAGCAGGTGCAGGAGATGGCCAACCGGTATTTGCCGGATGGGTCGCTGATCGAGGTGGTTGTTGGCGGAAAATAAGTACCCACGGACTTTAGTCCGTGCGATTCTATCACAAACTAAAATCCAGAAACAGTGAAAATCTCACGGACTAAAGTCCGTGGGTACTTATTGAATTTCAAATGCCGACAATTGCACAAATTTTGCCACGCGCTCGTTGATTTCGTCCGTTGTTAAATTGAAAAGCCGCTCGGCTCCGAATTTTTCAACGCAGAACGACGCCATGGCGGAGCCGTAAATAATGCCCCGTTTCATGTTGCTGAATGATAAGTCACCGGTGCTGGCCAGATAACCGATAAAACCGCCCGCAAACGTATCGCCCGCGCCGGTGGGGTCAAAAACTTCTTCGAGTGGCAGGGCCGGAGCAAAAAAGATGTGGCCGCCATGAAAAAGCAGCGCGCCGTGTTCGCCTTTTTTGATGATTACGGTTTTGGGGCCCATGGAAGTAATCCGGGCAGCCGCTTTCACCAGCGAATATTCACCGGATAGCTGGCGGGCTTCTTCGTCGTTGACCGTCAACACATCCACCAGTTTGATCACTTCCATCAGGTCGTCCCAGGCGATATTCATCCAGAAATTCATGGTATCGAGCATGATCAGTTTCGGCCGGTTCGGAAGCCGTTCGATGACCTTTTTCTGAATCGCCGGAGCGGTATTGCCCAGCATCAGAAACTCGCAGTTACCATACGATTCAGGAATAACCGGATCGAAATTTTCCATCACATTCAGCTGAACATCAATGGTATCCCGCGTATTCATGTCATTGTGGTATTTGCCCGACCAGAAAAAGGTCTTTTCGCCTTGCCGGATTTCCAGCCCGGTGGTGTCGACCCCGCGGCCTTTAAGGATGTCGATCATGTCCTGCGGAAAATCATCGCCAACGACGGCTACCAGGTTATTTTCGTTCGTAAAATACGATGCTGACAGCGTAATGTACGTGGCGGCTCCGCCGATGATTTTATCGGTTTTGCCAAAAGGAGTTTCCAGGGCGTCGAAAGCCACTGAGCCAACGGTTAACAAACTCATGCTAATGGGGTAAATACAGTGTAAATTAACTTATTGAGATAACCGGCGATTGAATGCCAGATTCAAAAGTCCGCAAACTTTTGGATTTTTCAAATACAGGATGCCGTTTGGACATCCTCGTGTGCGCTTGCAACAAAAGGCTACGGTATGGGCAGCCGGTTGCGAAGATAGGAAAAGTACTCCATTTGCCACTCGTCACAACGCGCTGACTTCCGACGAACATTGTGTAGATTTGTGGTCAAATAGGACCGCATTAGCGGATCGACCGCTTGAAGAATGACAACACCGACGCAACCGCTCAAGTTATATAATACCCTTACCCGCCGGAAAGAGCTATTTGTACCGATGGTTTCGCCTTATGTGGGCTTGTACGTTTGTGGACCAACGGTTTATAATTTCGTTCATTTGGGGAATGTTCGCACGTTTCTGACCTTCGATACGCTTTTCCGGTACCTGACGCACATCGGCTATAAAGTTCGGTATGTGCGCAATATTACGGATGTGGGCCATTTGGTGGGCGATGGCGACGATGGGGAAGACAAAATTGGGCGCATGGCGAAGCTGGAGAAAATCGAACCGATGGAAATCGTGCAGCGCTATACCAATGATTTTCATGCGGTGACCGATATGTTTAATCTCCTGTCACCCAGCATCGAACCCACCGCCACCGGCCACATGGTGGAACAGATTGAAGCGGTTCGGACGCTGATCGATAAAGGCTTGGCGTACGAATCGAATGGATCAGTGTATTTCGACATTATGCAATACAATCAGCAGGGTGGCAATTACGGGAAATTATCCGGCCGTATCCTGGACGATTTACTGAACGAAACCCGGGATCTGGACGGCCAGTCTGAAAAACGGAATCCGCTGGATTTCGCGCTCTGGAAAAAAGCCGCTCCCGAACACTTGATGCGGTGGCCGTCGCCCTGGAGCAACGGTTTTCCGGGCTGGCACCTAGAATGTACCTGCATGAGTACCAAATACTTAGGGAAGCAATTCGATATTCACGGTGGCGGGATGGATTTGAAATTTCCGCACCACGAATGCGAAGTGGCCCAGGGGCAAAGCATTTATGGCGAAGAACCGGCGCGGTATTGGATGCATTCCAACATGCTGACGGTGAACGGACAAAAAATGTCGAAATCGCTGGGCAACTCCTTTCTGCCGTCGGAACTGGTTACGGGAACACACCACCTGCTCGAACAACCGTACAGCCCGATGACCGTGCGGTTTTTTATGCTGCAATCGCATTACCGGAGCACGCTCGACTTTTCGAACGAAGCCCTTAAAGCCGCTCAAAAAGGGTATAAGCGGCTGGTGAACGGGCTGCGAATTGTGAAGACGTTGCAGTATGGGGAGGCAAATGAGGTGGCTGTTGATGAGAAAAAACAGCAGGAAATCGGCAAAGCCATCGCGGATTTTTACGGTGCCATGAACGACGATCTGAACACGGCGGTGGGCATTGCCCAGTTGTTTACGTTACTAAAATACGTCAATATGCTGTACCTGAACCAGTTGCAGCCGGCGGTATTGGGCGAGGATGTTTTCAATCAGCTGAAAGATTCGTTCATCCAGTTCATGGAAGGCGTTTTGGGGCTTACGGAAGAAAAAACCGACAACCATGCGGTATTGGACGGCATGTTGACGTTATACCGGGAGTATAAAAATCAGAAGCAATACGATAAAGTGGACCAGGTCCGTTCTTATTTTAAGGCGCAGGGGCTGGCGATTAAAGATATGAAGCACCGGATCGACTGGGCTTACGAAGAGTAGTCAAACCTTGTGGTAAAACATGCGCCTAAACAATAAAATTAGTCTCTTCTGGCTGGCCGCGGTAATTACCGTCAGTTCCTGCAAAAGTAAGAAACAGGATCAGCAGGAAAACCAGGCTACGGAGGTCAAAACCGTTACGGCACCGGCTTTCAATGCCGATTCGGCTTATGCCTACGTTGAGAAACAAGTCGCCTTTGGACCGCGGGTGCCTAATACGGATGCGCACCGGCGTTGTGGAGACTATCTGATCGCCTTGCTGAAGCAGTTTGGCTGCGAAGTTACCGTACAGAACTTCACGGCCACGACGTATGACAACCTTAAGCTGAACGCCCGCAATATCATTGGAAGTATCAATCCGCAGGCTACCAAACGGATTCTGTTGGCTTCGCACTGGGATTCGCGGCCGTTTGCCGACCAGGATAGCATTGCCAAGACCAAACCGGTGTTGGGGGCCAACGACGGGGCCAGCGGAGTCGGTATTTTACTCGAAATGGCCCGCACCATTCAACAGGCCGGTGCCAAACCTAACGTCGGTATCGACCTGATTTTCTTCGACGCCGAAGATTGGGGCAATTCCGAACAGGCTAAAGACGAATACATCGGTTTTTGTTTGGGGTCGCAATACTGGGCTGCCAACAAGCATAAACCGGGTTATAGTGCCTATTACGGTATTTTGCTCGACATGGTTGGGGCCAAAGGAGCGACTTTTATGAAAGAGGGCTATTCGATGCAGTATGCACCTACCGTAACCAACAAGGTGTGGGAAACGGCCAGTAGCATGGGGTACAACCAGTATTTTGTCGATACCGGACAGGCGGGTCCCGCCATTACGGACGATCATGTGCCTGTTAACAAAGTAGGAAAAATTCCAATGATCGATATTATCCACCTGAAAATGGATTCCGGCAGTTTCTTTAAAGACTGGCACACCGCCCATGATGACATGGATAACATCGACCGCAGTACGCTCAAAGCCGTTGGGCAGGTATTGTTGCAAACGCTCTATAATGAACAATGATTTTTTGAATGAGCCGTTCCTAAGGCGCGTTGAAGCCTTGACCGCGCCTACGTTGCGACGGAGCCGCGGATTCCTTTTTTCATGGTTCATTCTCTACTGGTCATCCGTCATTACCATCGGTTGTTCTGCGCCACCGGATCAGATTGGCAAGCTGGATTTGGTCAAATGGCGCACGGACCGGGGTGGTTGCACTGGGGTGAGAACCTCGCTGGTAGACGATTTCAAGGCCGTTCGGCAGGAATTGAAAGGGAAGTCTTCGAATGAAATTGGCCAGATTCTGGGTCGCCCGGACAGCGAACAACTGGACGACCGCAATCAGAAATTTTACATTTACTTTCTGGAAAAAGGGCCGCATTGTCAGGACCCGAAGGTAAAAACCGGCAGCCGCTCGGTGGCTTTGCGAATCAGTGCGATTGGGTTGGTGACCGAGATTACGTTTCAAAACGGGCGACCCTGATGTGGGCCCGGTTTCCTAAACATAAAACTTCTTCCGCTCGATCATCTCCCCAACCACATCCGGTACCATATACCGAATCGAGCGGTTATTTTTGATACACTCCCGGATAAATGTTGCTGAAATATCCAATAAGGGAGCCTGCACAAACCGGACATTGGGGTGTTGCTCCAGCGGACTGGGCGCACTGTTGGGACGTGGATAGACATAAAGTCCGTAATACTCCAGGATTTGCTCGTAGTTTTTCCAGTTGGGAAACTGCGCCAGGTTATCACCGCCGATAATGAGTTTAAACTGATGCTGGGGGTATTTTTCCTGGAGCCGGATGAGCGTATCGATCGTAAAACTAGGGCGCGGCATCGAAAATTCGAAATCCGTCGCTTTCAGTTTCGAATTATCGGCAATAGCCCGTTCCACCAGATCGATGCGGTCGAACTCGTGCAGCAGACTTTTATTTTTCTTGAATGGATTTTGGGGAGAAACCACAAACCAGACCTGTTCCAGATCCGTGGTCGTTGCCATTGTGTTGGCAATGATCAGGTGGCCGATGTGTATGGGATTGAAAGAACCGAAGAATAAGCCGATTTTCATAGACGGAATGATTTCTGACTAACCACCCGGTTCGTACTATACGACAGTTGCCTGGTTGGGAATGATGTCCTTGTGCAAAAAATCGTCCACAAGCTTTTGGGCTTTGTCCAGCGTTCCCGCCAGATCATCGTTCACCAGAATGACATCGAACTGATCCTGAAAACTCATTTCGAAGTGCACCTTGAACAGC
This sequence comes from Larkinella knui, assembly GCF_003858645.1. Classification (GTDB taxonomy): domain Bacteria; phylum Bacteroidota; class Bacteroidia; order Cytophagales; family Spirosomataceae; genus Larkinella; species Larkinella knui. Next base: position 450,379 of record NZ_RQJP01000004.1, read on the forward strand.
CGTTTTGACAGGCTGTCGTCGGTTTCGGTGCCGCGCGCCAGCAGGCGTTGTTTCAGGGTTTCCTCATCGGGCACCTTCACAAAAATGGCCAGGGCTTTGTCACCGTAGTATTTTTTAAGTTTCAGCCCGCCCTGGACGTCTACATCGAACAAAACGTGCTTGCCACTGCTCCAGACGCGTTCGATCTCGGATTTGAGCGTTCCGTAGAACGCACCGACATAGACTTCTTCCCACTCGACGAATTCGTCGTTGTCGATTTTTTCCTTAAAATCTTCGGGAGTCAGAAAATAATAGTCTTTGCCGTTTTGTTCGGCACGGCCCCGGCGGTCGCGGGTACAGGCGGAGATCGAAAAACCCAGATTCGAATTTGTGGCTAATAAATGCCTGACAATAGTGGTTTTACCTGAACCGGAGGGTGCCGAAAAAATAATCAGTTTGCCTTCCAATGCCGCTTATTTGGTTATTTCTGCTTGAATGGCGGCTGCAATTTTATCGGGGCAGCACTTTTTCTCAACTTTACCCTGCAAGGCTTCTTTAATGCACTTTTCGAGATGATACATATCGATGCAAGGTTTGCAGATATCGATGTGATCCTTAAAATGCTGTTTTTCTGCTTCGCTTGCCCCACCATCCAGAATGGCCTGAATTCGTTTCAGGCAATCGGCCTGATGTTCGCAGCTTTCTTTCATGGGGGCGGTCGCCTGCCTACCCTCTACACCAACCGTAGTCGACGAATGCAATGTGCCTGACATTGGAAATATTTAATTTATTCCAGAAAATGTTCTACAATATATAACTTGCCCTAACAACCCAATATCGATTCCAAAAAGTTTCAGTTAGTCCTCATTTTTATTGTAACCCATCGAAGCTGCATATTCTTTCAGCTTATCTTTCAATAGATTCCGGGCACGGTGTAACCGTGAGCGAACTGTTCCAATTGGAATGTCCAGAATCTTGGCCATTTCCTCATACGTAAATCCTTCGATATCGCAGAGGATAATAACCGTTCGGAAATCGACGGGCAGCGAGTTGAGCGCAGAAGCCACTTCGTCACCAATCATGTCCTGCACCGTTTCGAACCGCAGGTCCGTCGTGTGCTCGGTTTCCGACGCTTCATCAGAGTTGTAGGTTGTCTCTACATCCTGATAATCAACTTTCGCAGGTTCTTTACTTTTCTTGCGATAATCGTTGATGAAGCTGTTCTTCAGAATGCGGAACAACCACGCTTTGGCGTTAGTTCCCTGTTCGAAAGATGAGATAAAACGGAAAGCCTTTAAATAGGTATCCTGCACCAGATCGTTCGCGTCATCTTCGTCCATCGTCAGGCGGAAGGCAAAGTTGTACATGGAGTCGATGTGAGGCATGAACTCCTTGTTGAAGACCTGGTACTTTTGTTCGTCTGTATACCCTTGGAGTTGCGTATCTGACATAATTTCGGGCATCGTCGTCATAAAATTACAAATGAAATTTAAATGGCATCCTTTTTTTTCTCAGGTTCAATACATACGGATGCGTGGTTAGTAGGGATGTTTCATTAAATCAGCGAGTTAACGTGTTAAAAACAATATCTAACGGTTAATAAAAAAATCAACGCTAATGTTTTAATACTACAGCAAAAATCAATCCTACCCGGTCTTAGTGCTACGAATCGCAAGGAACAGGACAAATTGGCAGGACGCAAGCCGGGGGTGATGGATGGTCGGTTAATGCGGATGGAAGGCCAGAAACAAAGAGTGAAGATGCGAACAGACGGAGCCGAAGGATCGCTCAACCGGATTGTATTTTGGTTGATTAGTAAGCCGATAGAAAAACTATTTTTTTTTCTAAAAAAAATTCGCTGCCAACCAGACTTACTTAGCGGTAATTTGACCAAAAACCGCCTTTTGTTCGGTTGGACGGTTTGGTTTCAGATCGGGTATTTGCTGAGAATGCCGGAGATACCGGTGCCATCGAAAAGTGCCGGAAGGTTCACGCTGAAGCGTAGCAATACCCCGAACGTTGCCTGCCACCGTGGTCATAAGTTCGGGATCAAAAGAACGCTGAACGCTTGCCACAGAAGAGATCCGGATCGGTGAAAAGGAATTACCACAGTCGGTTGGCAATCAGATTAATCAACGTGTTGACGATGAAGGCCAATCCGAAAGAGAGGGCCACTGAAAACTCGCTCAGTAAAAAGGATTGTAGAAAGAGAAAGGTGGTGAAGCCCAGGAGCCCGATGACCATGCCCCGTAAGGTGATGATGGTGCCATTGCTACCCTGAAGCGTGTGAGAAAAGATGGCCAGAATGGACGTTAAGATCGGAAACGGCGTTAAAATACCACTCCAGGTTGGCCCTAAAACGCTGGCTAACCCGGTGATGACCAGCACAAACAGAGTAGAAACGACCATCCGAATGGGAATGTCGAAAGGCAATCGCCGGGTTTTAGCAGCTTGTCCATTTGTGGAAGGGAAAAACCGCAATGCCAGCAAAATATAGCATATGACGAGTGGATAACTCAGATATAGATCTAGCTGTAAATGATTAAAAATCAGGGCAGTACAGGTATAACTGCCATACGAAAGCAGGAGTGTGGGCAGCCAGGTCAGTTTTCGGCAAAAGGCCGAGTAGCTGAAGCAAAAGCTGATTAACGCCAGAATGCCCGTCATGACTCCCTGAATGGCGTGGATGCCAAAAGCTTTGCCCTGTTCGAGAATGAAGAACAGGAGAATGGGCCCGGCCACCCAGGGCATACTGCCGATTAATCCTCCTATTTTGTTGCCCCACTTTCGAATGGCGAGGGTAACCAAAGCAATGACAGAGGGCACCAGCGTTACTTTAAGAAGAAGGATGTTCATCACGTATAGGGGCGGATTACGGGTAAAGTAACTAAAAGTATAAATGACTTCCCGCCCGCGTCGAGTTTCAATTCCAAATTGGTGGGATTAGAAGAGCGTCGGTTAATACCGTTCAGCGGGCGCAGCCGTTTTATCCGTTCGGCGAGGATGCGGTTTTGATCAATACTAAAAACGAATTCCGGGTGAAACTGTCCATCATTATCAACCAGGAACTGGTGTTTGAACTGGCACGGCTGGGCGATTCAGTCAGGGTGATCGCTCCTCAAACATTAGCCGATAAACTAACGCACTTTCTACAGAAGGCTTTACAACGGTATCTGCCTTAATTTTTGAAAATCTTAACGATATCCGGCTTTAACAATTCAAGGCAGTGTCTAGGATTAACAACAAAGTATCACAAAATATACCGGTCGCCATTTCGTCGGGATATCCACTTCCTGGATACTAATTTGTGATGGGATCAGTCGCAGGAGTTAAACGTACTGGCGAGAATTGTGAAAGACAGAAAGCGCCTTCTCATCGCTCTTCTGCAATAAATTTGATCTTCGCTACGTAAAATTTTTGTTTGGAAATCCAGGTATTGTGCGTTTCGATGTAGCCGTTGATTAGAGTCGGCAGATGTTTATTGTAAAATAGGTATTCACATGGAGTTCTGTGAACAACCAGCCTACTTGTGAAAACCAATGTGTAAACCGTATTCACTCCAGTATGAAAAAGCCGCTCACCAGAAAAGGTAAGCGGCTGATCCACATGTGTAATAAACGAGCGGGAAATGGGTCTCGAACCCACGGCCTGCAGCTTGGGAAGCTGCCGCTCTACCAACTGAGCTACTCCCGCTGATGAACTGCAAATGTTTAAAGAAAGAATGGAAAAATCAAGACCTTGCCGGTGAATCGAGTGCGATAACCGCATGGTGTCCATTTTTGCCGCCAGCTAAAAATTTATCCGCGTAAATTCGTTGAATCAACCGCGTCCGGGGGCGGGGGTTTTGTATTTTTCCAAAATCGTTTGATCTTACGCGCAAATCCTGACCCAGCTTATGGAAACAAAATCTCCCGAGTTTAAACCCTATATCGCGGACAATACCGCTACGGCCGAATTTACGCTCAAAGCCGTCATCACCGGCGCCCTCTTCGGCGTCCTGTTCGGGGCCGCTACGGTTTATCTGTCCCTGAAAGCCGGGTTGTCGGTTTCGGCGTCCATCCCCATTGCGGTTCTGGCAATTTCGCTCGGCCGGCGGTTTCTGAAAACCACCATCCTCGAAAATAACATCATCCAGACCACCGGCTCGGCGGGCGAGTCCATCGCGTCGGGGGTGGTCTTTACCTTGCCCGGTTTTCTGTTCCTGACCGACGGCGTTGGGGAGGATTTCTTCAACTACTGGACCATTCTGACGCTGGCGATTCTGGGCGGTCTGCTCGGAACGCTCATGATGATTCCACTGCGCCGGGCGCTCATCGTCGAAGAACACGGGAAACTTCCTTATCCCGAAGGCACCGCCTGCGGCTCGGTCCTGATTGCGGGCGAACGGGGTGGCGATTTTGCCAAAATGGCCTACATGGGACTCGGCGTCGCCTTGCTCTACGCCATTCTCCAGAAAGTGCTGCACGTGATTGCCGAAGTGCCGACCTGGGCAACGACGCAGGTAAACCGCTATTTTCCGTCGGCACAGGTGTCGGGCGAAATTACGCCGGAGTACCTCGGAGTCGGTTACATCATCGGGTTTCGTATTTCGGCGGTGTTGGTCGGGGGCGGTATTCTGGCGTGGCTCGCGCTGATTCCGCTGCTGGCAACGCTGGTGCCGGGCGATACCATTGCGTTGCAGTTAATCAAACTGGGGTATTTGACCAACCTGCAAACGGCGGGCGGACCGGGTGGCTGGAACCCGGCTACCCACGGTTTTACCGACACGGCCGCAGCCATCTACCGGGCGTATATCCGGCAAATTGGTGCCGGTGCGGTCACGGCAGGCGGTTTCATGACCTTGCTGAAAACCATACCCACCATCGTTTCGTCATTCCGCGATAGCTTCAAAAAAGTGGATGTGGCCGCGGAAGGCGTACACGTTCGGCGGACAGAGCAGGATTTATCCGTACGGGTGGTCATTTTCGGGAGCATAGCGTTAGCGGCTTTAATGATCATTCTACCGCAAATTCCCGGAGATTCGATCCTGACCAAACTCCTGATCGCCATTCTGGTCATCGTATTCGGCTTTTTCTTCGTAACTGTTTCCAGTCGGATCGTCGGCTTGATTGGCTCCAGTTCTTCGCCGGTTTCGGGCATGACCATTGCAACCATTATGGGCACAGCTTTGATATTCATCGGTGCCGGGCTGACGGGTAAAATCTACGAACCTGCCGTGCTGGTGGTTGGGGGGATGATTTGCATCGCGGCCGCCAATGCCGGTGGAACGTCGCAGGATCTGAAAACCGGTTATCTCGTCGGGGCAACGCCCAAATACCAGCAGATCGCCCTTTTTATTGGCGTCATTGTTTCATCACTGGCGGTCGGGGCCACGGTCAAAATTCTGGATACGCCCACGCCGGATCTGGTAGCGCAGGGCATCACCCACGCCATTGGGAGCGACCGTTTTCCGGCCCCGCAGGGAACGCTCATGGCCACGCTCATCAAAGGGCTGCTGTCGTTCAACCTCGACTGGCAGTTTGTGCTGGTTGGCGCATTCATGTCGTTCGTGATGGAGATTTGTGGCGTCAGCGCACTGGCGTTTGCCGTAGGGCTTTACCTGCCGCTTTCGACCACCTTGCCGATTTTCGCCGGGGGCTGCGTCAAAGCGCTGGTCGACTGGAACTTCAAGCGGAAAGGGATCGTCGAAGAAGACGCCGACCTGGGTCGGGGTAGTTTGTTTTCAACCGGTTTGGTCGCCGGTGGTGCCCTGGCGGGTGTCATTGTGGCCCTGCTGTCGGTCAATGAATCGGTCTACAATTTTCTGTCGGGATTGACCCTGGAACCCGCGCTCGAGAGTGCCCTTGGGGTTGAGGGTTTCCAACTGCTGGGCGCTTTGCTGTTTTTAGGCCTGGCTATGATTCTGTACCGCGTAGCCATGAAACGAGTTGATCAATAAAAAATTAAGAAGGTAGTTGAATGAATCCCGGAGGGGTTAGCTGTTATTAGTTACCGGAGCTTAATGCTATTTTTCTAGTAACGGGCCGCTCTTCCAGGGCTTGCTGGTTGACCACCTAAACTCTTACTACCCATGAACCATTTTTTACCAGTCGCAGCCGGTCTGTGCCTGACCGTGCTGGCGTTTACAGCCGGTTTTGCCCAGTCCGAAACCGCTACCTACGGCCCGGATTCGGAGCGACACGAAGGCGTTCCAAAAGGAGAAATCACCCGGTTTGTCTGGAAAAGTAAGGTGTTTCCGGGAACCATCCGGGAATATTACGTCTACGTCCCGGCGCAATACAAGGCCGACAGCCCGGCGGCTCTGATGGTGTTTCAGGATGGCCATGCCTACGTAAAAGAGGACGGCGATTTTCGGGTACCGGTGGTTTTTGATAACCTCATCCATCAGAAAGCTATGCCGGTAACCATCGGTCTGTTTGTCAATCCCGGTCAGCACGGCGACGACCTGCCCAAAGATCCCTGGCGGGCCGACAACCGGAGTTTTGAGTACGATACGCTAACCAATCAATACGCCCGGCTGCTCATCGAGGAGCTGATTCCCGAAATCAGCAAAAAATACAAACTGGCCGATTCCCCGAAGATGCGGGCCATTGGCGGTATTTCGTCCGGCGGCATCTGTGCCTTCACGGTGGCCTGGCAACGGCCCGATTATTTCCAGAAAGTGTTGAGCCACGTGGGCAGTTTTACGAACATCAAAGGGGGCCACGTTTACCCGTCACTCATCCGGAAAGCGCCCAAACGCGACATCAAAGTGTTCCTGCAAGACGGCAGCAACGACCTCGACAACGCCCACGGCAACTGGTGGCTCGGGAATCTGCAAATGGATGCGGCTTTGAAATTTAGTAAATACGACTACAAATTCGTTGGCGGCACGGGCGGACACAACGGCAAACACGGCGGTTCCATCCTCCCGGAATCGTTGCGGTGGTTGTGGAAAGACCAATGAACCCGCCTGATTGCCCGGTTGCTCAAAATTTGGCGGACGCTTATGTTACCGAAAGTTTTGTCATGGTAAACAGGTATATTCACGTTCACAATGAAGAACAGAGCGGTTCCTGTTTGCTTGAATCCCGGAAAAACGGGTACGCAAACAGGACATAAACTCCACTGGTCAGCCGCTGGTGGGAGAAACAGATGCGCACAAACCTTGAAAAAAAAGTTGGCATTATCGGCGCAGGGCCAGCCGGTCTAACGGCCGCCTACGAACTCGCAAAAGCCGGAATCGCCGTTGAAGTTTTCGAAGCAGGGCCCAACGTAGGTGGGTTGTCGCAGTCATTTGAATTGTGGAACCAGACGGTCGATTTAGGACCGCACCGGTTTTTTAGCAGTGATTCCCGCATCAACAAAGTCTGGTTTGAAGTTGCCGGCCCCGATTTTCGCCTGGTAAACCGACTCACCCGGATTTATTACAACTCCCGGCTTTTTTACTACCCGCTCAAACCCTTCGATGCGCTTCGTAAGTTAGGTATCCGTCAGTCGATTAGTAGCCTGAACAGCTACCTTTTTGAAAAAATAACACCCACGCCCGACACCAATACCTTCGAGTCGTGGGTGGTTCGGCGGTTTGGCTATAAACTGTATTCCACGTTTTTTAAAACGTATTCCGAAAAACTCTGGGGCATTCCGTGTACCGATCTTGACGAGGATTTTGCCGCTCAGCGCATCAAAAAACTTTCGCTGGGCGAAGCCGTCAGGAATGCGTTTAAAGGCGGAAAAGGCAATACACACAAGACGCTGATTGACCAGTTTGCCTACCCAACCGGCGGCAACGGGATGATTTATGAGCGCATGGCAGACTACGTCAGACACCACGGAGGAACGGTTCATCTCAAGAGCCCGGTTTATGCGGTTATCCCTGGAAATGAACACCCGTATGGGTTGAAACTGGAAGATGGAACCACCCGGTTCTTCGATCATATTATTTCAACCATGCCGCTGACGTTACTGGTCAACCGTTTGCCGGACGTGCCGGTTTCGGTCAAAAACAAGGCCAACAGCCTGACGTTCCGCAACACGATTCTGGTGTATCTGAAAGTGGAATCCAGTAATTTATTTCCGGATAACTGGCTGTATATCCATTCCAAAGAACTGCTGACGGGGCGGATTACCAACTTCAGAAACTGGGTTCCGGAAATCACCAACGGAGAAAAGGCCAGCATCCTCACCCTGGAATATTGGTGCTATAACGAGGATGAAATCTGGAAGAAAACGGACGATGAACTCATCCGGATTGCCTCCGACGAACTGACTAAAACGGGATTGATCGGTGATGCCGTTATTTCTGCCGGTTTCGTAAAGCGATTGGCCCGGAGTTACCCGGTTTATTCAAAAGGCTATAAAGAGATCCTGAAACCGATCCAGGAATATCTTTCAGGTTTAAAAGGATTGAGTGTGATTGGCCGGTATGGCTCCTTCAAATACAACAACCAGGATCATTCGATCCTGATGGGCATTCTGGCGGCCGACAACCTTATTTCCGGAAGTAATCACAATTTGTGGGACATCAATACCGACTACGAAAGCTACCAGGAAAGTGCTTCCATTCAGAATCTGCAATCGGAAATAGCGTAAAAAGACGAAAGCGTACCTTTTCACAACCAGGATTTCAAAATCGCGGCCTGAAGCGCCGTGGGGTTTGGCAGCCGCTGAATCTCAAAACTCCGTTCGGATTTTTTACCCAATACCGCCGTCACGTCTTTAGACTGCTTGTCCTGTAAAAGCACCAGTTTGACGGAATCGCCCGGTTTTTTGTCCCGGCTCAGCGCACTCAGTGCCTGAACCGTTGCCTTCTGTCCGTCGATGGTCAGAATAACCGTTCCCTTCCGAAGTCCGGCTTTCCAGGCGGGTGATTCCCATTCGGCTTCCGTAACGAGTAAACTGTCGGTTTTTGCATCGAATGAGATGCCAAGCCAGACGCCGGGTTGTTCTTTGGGCGTTGCGTCGATGGCTAGACCGGCGTAGGCAAAGTAGCTGGGATAATCGATTTCCTTCACGGTCGATGCGTAGTCGGACAGTTCGCTCAGGCTGGTTCCGGCGGCTTTCTCACACTCGGCCCAGAATTCGGTCTCCGTAAAACCGCGTTTCTGTTTCTGGTAATACGTCTGGTAAAGCGCCCGCATCACGTCGTCGAGCGACTTTTTATTGCCGGTTTCGTGCCGGATTTTAAAATCCAGCATCGCGCCCAGAACCGGGCCTTTGCTGTAATACGAAATGGTTTTGTAGGCTTCGTCACCCGTGCGGCCAAAAGGGCCGTCTTCCCAGGTTTCAAAACTGGCCTGCGTGGCCGACTGGAACAGATGGCCGGGTTTGTTTTCGTAGCTGGCGATGTCTTTCTGCAAGGCGCTGAAAACCTCTTCTTCGGTCATTAAACCGGCTTTTTTCAGAATCAGATACGGATAATACACCGTAAAGCCTTCCGAAACCCAGAGCATTCGGGTGCGGTTTTGCCGGTCGTAATTGAACGGTCCCAGTTCGACGGGACGGATGCGTTTGACGTTGTAGTGGTGGAAATATTCGTGCGCCAGAAAATTATACAGCTGGATTTTTCCGGCCCGCGTAGCCAATCGATCCCCACTAAAACTGATGGACGTCGAATTCAGGTGTTCAATACCGCCCCCGCCCGGCCCGATGGCGATGAACGTGTAGTGTTTGTAGGGAATATCGCCGATGACGGCTACCGACCCTTCGACGATCTTTTTCAGATCCGCCACGAACTGCTGCCGGTCGAAGTTACCCAGATTATAGCCGATAAAATGATGCGGAATGCCGTTCACCTCGAACGATGGCAGTTGCTCCAGACGGCCCATCAGAATCGGGCTGTCATACAGAACGTCGTAATCCGGCGCACCAAACGTATGCGGTTTTCCGGCCACGGAATCCAGACCGGTGGCAATGAGGCCGCTCCAGTTGGAATACGGTTTTAGAGTGATCGTAAGCGGCTGTTTGAGCTGGCCTTCGGGGTACATACATACGCCCGCCGGTGAGATGTAGCCCCGGTTTTCGTCCAGATAATTACCGGCCACAAAATTACGGGTGGCCTTGATGTCATACGTCAGCGTGACGACGGTGGCCTGCTTTTGATGGACTTTCCAGCGGCTATTGGCGGTTTTCTCCCATTGCAGCGGTTTACCCGAGCCGTCGGTCGCCTGAAAGTTTTCCACCGATTTTGCATAATTCATCAACTGATAATAGCCCGGCGTCCAGACCGGCATTTTAAAGTTGAGCGTATCGCCTTTGATGCCTTCGCACCGGAACGTGACGTGATACAGATGCGTGGCGGGGTCTTCCACCGCAACGGTATACGCCAGGTTGACGGCCGGTTTTTGCCCAAATGCAGCGGAAATAAAGAAAAGAAAAACGGCCGCCAGCGTCAGCTTTCGGAGCGGACGGATGGGAAATTGATTTCGGGAAATGAGAAGTACAAAAGTTTCCATAAATACCGCAAAACGTCGGCGGGTTTGGGCAGCCGAACCTGTTTTGCGACTCATTTTAACGATTGTCTGACGAATTTCAAAGGGCCGCATGATTGTAGGGCATTCGAGAAATCACCGAATTCAGTGACCTAAAATCACGGATTTAGGTGATTTTTTTTGCCGGGGCAAGCCGGACATTTGTACCGGCAATAAACGCCGACTATCATCTCTTTTATTTTTTCAACAACGTCAACTAATGAAAAAATCAGTCAACCTCTCTCTATTCCGACCCGCGGGATTTGCGGGTCAGGCCAACCCAAAAAGCATGGACAAATCGGTTAAAAGGAAACGAGGAGGACGCATGCGAGCAGGTCTGTTTATTTTATCAATGGGTAGTTTATTTTCGGGCTGTACCGAGGACCACAAGCCCGTTCTGGATGAGGAACTTTTACGGCTTCACGATGCCGTTTCAGTCTACAGTGATTTGAAAAAAGCCAAAGCAGACGGCTACGATATGGAGGTGACCGGCTACCGGACCCAAATGGGGTTTCATTATTTAAATACCGCCTTACTGGATGACAAATTTGAAATAGAAAAGCCGGAACTCCTACTATACGCCCCCTATGGAAAGGATTCCATGAAGTTTGTCGCCGTTGAATATGCGACGCCCATCAAGGACATCAAAAATCCCCCGCCTGTTCCCGAGGGATTCACCGGCTCGAATGATAAATGGGAGATTAATACGGAGTTTAATTTATGGACCCTGCATGTTTGGATTGAATTGGAGAATGAACACGGCCTGTTCGCTCCGCATAACCCTAAACTACCGTAACCCGCACCCAAAACAGGTTTCCGGCTCTACACCACAATGAAGGTATCGACCCGTATGGCCGTCGTCCTGGCCAGTCTGTTGATCGGACTTGATGCGTGCACGCATCAAGTCCCGGTCCAGGAAAACGCCCCGTGTTCCCTGTTGAATTTCCGCATCGTCAACAAATCCGCTGATCCGAATTTAGCCAGAATCCGGGACGAAACCGTCGAAATCGACGGCCAGTCGATTAAGATGGGGGAATCCAGTAAAATCGATTACACGTTTGACGCAAAAAACCGCCCGATCGAAACGGTTTTTAGTACCCGGGGCTACAGTGACTACGGCGGTTCTTCCACCCTGGTATACAGCCCTGACACCCTAACCGTAAAAACGACCTACCTTTCCGGAGCTATGAACGAAGCCTTATTTCCACTCAATGAACAGGGCTTCGTTGCGGATGTAACCTACAACGCCGACGGCTTTGCCATTGACGAAAAGAATGGTCCGTATCGGACGACCTACACGATTGAAAACGGCAATATCATCCGGAAGGAAACGCGGGACACTACGGATCAATCGCTCTTTGGCGTTGTCGTCTTCGAATACGACCTGAGCAACGTGAATCTGCCCAATGTTGCACCGTTTAAAGGCCGGAACAGTCGGAATCTGCCCATCAGGGAAACGTATAAAAATTATTCCCAGGGGAAAAATAATCCACCGTCCATCACCGTGTACGAGTACACCTACACGTTCGACCGATCAGGCCGCCCAAGTCGCCGATTCAGCAAATTTGGCGCTGGACCGGTGCAATACGAAGTGGTTGAATACGGCTACACCTGTCGGCCATGATTTGCCAATGATGCGTTTGATTGCTTTACTGAAGGGGTAAAAAGTAAGGAGCTGCCCGTGGTTTTTGAAGCCAAAAGAGATTGCGTTCACGCCTGGAATGCCCGTTTCTATTCGCCGGGACGCCGAAGCGCTCCGACTTTCCGGCCGTTTTCCGAGTCTTCGATCAGGCTCGTCAGGCGTTTCAGACGGGTTTCGGGCTGTTTGGCGCTCATCACCCAGTTTCGGATCGTCTTTTGGTAGGAGGGAGCCTGTTTGTGAAAAAACTGCCAGGCTTTTTCGTTCGCTTTCAACTGGGCTTCAAACGCTTCGTCGAGTTGTTGATCTTCTTTTTCGTAGGCATAAATCCCGGCTTTCTTCAAATCGCGTTCCTGAAAAACTTTCAGACCGGCGGGTTTTACGAGCCCCTGTTCGGTGAGTTCCCCAATGCGCTTGAGGTTGACCGCACTCCAGATGCTTTTGGCTTTTCGGGGTGTAAACCGGATCATGTAGCTGGTTTCATCGATGGATTTTCGCACGCCATCGATCCAGCCGAAGCAGAGCGCTTCATCGACCGATTGCGGCCAGGTGATGCTGGGTTTGCCGGAACCCACTTTGTAGAACCCCACGAATAATTCCTTCACGGTTGCGTGATTTTCTTCCAGCCACTGGCGGAATTCGGCGGGCGTTGCGAAAAAGGTTGGCATGTCTATAAGTACTAAAATTTCAGATTCTGTACCCGAACGGCGTTCAGAATCGCCAGCAGCGCGACGCCCACATCGGCAAAAACCGCTTCCCACATGGTCGCAATTCCGCCAGCACCCAGCACCAGCACAATGGCTTTGACCACCAGCGAAAGCGTGATATTTTGCCAGACGATCTGCCGCGTCGCCCGCCCGATCTTGATGGCCGTAACAATCTTCGACGGCTGGTCGGTTTGGATCACGACATCGGCGGTTTCAATCGTCGCGTCGGAACCCAGGCCCCCCATCGCAATACCGACGTCGGCCAGGGCCACCACCGGCGCATCGTTGACGCCATCGCCCACAAAAGCCAGTTTTGCCTTTGGAGTACGGGCCAGGGCCTGTTTCAATCGCTCGACTTCCCGCACTTTGTCTTCGGGCAACAGATCACCGATCGCTTCATCAACACCTACCTTTCTGGAAACCGCCTGCACCACCGTCGATTTATCGCCCGACAACATGACGGTTTTCAAACCGAGTGCATGCAGTTGTTGGATGGTTGCGGTGGCATCCTCTTTCTCCTCATCGGCAATCGTAAAATACCCCGAAAACCGCCCATCGACAGCGACCATCACCACCGTAAAGGGAATGGCCGTGAGCGCGTCGTCGAACGAAACGTTGAATTTTTGCAGCAATTTGGCATTGCCGGCCAGCACGGTTTTTCCGTCCACGTTCCCCTTCAACCCGTGACCGGGAATTTCCTCGACGCCTTCCACCGGCAAAACGGGTTCGTTCGAACCGGCATAGGCGAGAATGGCCGTTGCCACCGGATGCGTCGATTTGCTTTCCAAAGCCGCCGTCAGCCGGGCCAGTTCCTGCGTCGTCATGCCCTGCGCCTGAACGTCCTGCACCTTGAAAACACCTTTGGTCAGGGTGCCGGTTTTGTCCATCACCACGGTTTTGACCTGCGTAATCAAATCCAGAAACACCGAACCTTTGAACAGAATGCCCTGCCGCGAACCCGCGCCAATACCGCCAAAATAACCCAGCGGAATGGAAATCACCAGCGCACAGGGGCAACCGATGACCAGAAAGACCAGACCGCGATACAGCCAGTCGCGAAAGTGATAGTCCGCCACAAAAAAGTAGGGTAGCAACGTGACCGCCAGCGCCAGGGCGCAGATGATCGGGGTGTAGATTTTCGCAAACCGGGCGATGAATTCCTGCGTTTGCGCCTTGCGCCCGGTCGCTTCCTGCACCAGTTTGAGGATGCGCGACAGTTTGGAATCCTGATAGAGCGTCGTCACTTCCATTTCCACCAGCGTTTGCCGGTTGATCATCCCCGCCAGCACGTCCTCGCCTTTGGTGATGGTCCGCGGAACGCTTTCGCCGGTTAAAGCGGCCGTGTCGAACGAACTGGTTTCGGAGCTTAACCGGCCGTCCAGACCGACTTTTTCACCCGGTTTGATTTGAATACGGTCGCCGATTTTGACCTGGGCGGCTTTGGTCGGTACGGCTTTTCCGTCCTGCAAAACCGTCACCGTATCGGGCCGGACGTCCAGCAACGCCTTGATGGACCGACGCGCCCGCATCACGGCGGCATCCTGAAACAACTCCCCGACGGTGTAAAACAGCATCACGGCGACGCCTTCGGGGTACTCCCGAATCGCAAACGCCCCGACGGTAGCGACGCCCATCAGAAAGAATTCGGTGAAAACGTTGCCTTTTCGGATGTTCGTAACCGCCCGGCGCAAAACCGGCCAGCCAACGGGCAGATAGGCAAGCAGATACCAGCCGAACCGCCAGGGATCACGGAACCAGTTCGTTGCGTAATGATCCAATAGGATACCGCCCAAAAGCAACACAAAACTGATGATGACCGGGCCGTACTCTTCTAGTCCGCCAAACACGGATTTTGCCGGAACCGGACCCGCGGTTTCATCCGCCGATGCGTCGGTTTCGTCCAGATCGAGTTCATCGTGATCGTGCGTATGCCCGTCGTCGTGGGAGTGATCGTGATGCTTTGCCATAGTATTTAAAGTTCAATGAAAAAGTTGAGGATACCGAGAGCAATCAGAATACCGCCGGTGATCTGTTTTTCGTGGTGTTCGAGCCAATGCCAGTGAACATGCGCCAACCCCTTGAATGACAGGGCGGTTAATCCAACCATGCACAGAATGGTTACGGCCGTATACGCAATGCTGAGCGTTGCGACAGCCGGCCAGCCCAGCGTTCCGGCGGTGAAGAAAAACGTCTCGATTTCCAGACAGGGTGAAAGGAGCATGGCCAGTGCCAGCGTGCCGATGATGGCCCGTTTCGAGCGGCCGGATAAGCCTCTCGGGACGTGTTCGTGGGCGCCGTGCGGATTGTGAACGGCAAAATACACCAGCCCCATAAAAATCAGGATCAGCGACGCAATCCAGCGGGTCTGGTCTTCCAGTTGTTCCGATAATTCCACGCCGATCGCGCCGATCAGCACGCCCAGAATGACCGTACTGAGCGTATGAAAAAAGCCGCTCAGAGCCGCTACACCCAGCGTTTCGCGCATGGTCCAGTTCTCGCTGCGCCCGATGAGCGCCACGGGAAGCCAGTGGTTGGGAATGGCCGCGTGAACGGCTCCCAGCAGAATACTACCAATCAATAGATTTAAAAGCATGGATTTGTTTCTTAATGAACATGACCGCCCTCTTCTTCCGAATTGTTCAGGACGGAATGCAGATCGTAGGCACCGGCCACGACAATTTGTGCGTCTTTTTTCAAGGTAGAAGGCAAGGTAACGGCCTGATACCCATTCTCGCTGACGCCGGCTTCGACCGAAACCGGTCGAAACTGGTGGTGAACAGTGCCTTCGTGTTCCTCCTTTCCTTCATAAACAAACACCTGCGAACCCGTTCCGGATTTGATCACCGCGACTTCCGGCAAAGCCGGTTGCGGAGCGGATTTGGTTTCAATCAGGGCTTTCAGGAACGTACCCGGCCGGAGTTGCGCATCCGGCTTTTCGAGTGCGGCATATACCCGCACCGTCCGATCCGCAGCGGTTTCGCGGTTGATGTACCGAACCCGCCCGATGCGTTCCCGGAGCGTTGCGCCCCCGGTTTCGCCAACGATGGAAAGCCGCACCCGCTGCCCGACCTGTACCCGGGCAATATCGCCTTCGAAAACCGTTAATTCGGCATAAAGTCCTGAAGAACCGATGAGTTCGAACAAGACATCGTTCGCGTTGACAAACCGCCCCCGGTTCACATTGACCTCCGTTACCGTCCCGGTGATGGGCGAACGAACCGCCACCGTTCGTGTAATTTTGCCCGTCGCTAGTTCCTTCATCGAAACACCCAGAAGGGCCAGTTGTTGCCGCAATCCTTCGGCCCGCGACCGCAGGATTTTTACCTGCGACGTCGCCTGCTGAAACGTCTTGATCGTGCCGACGTTCTCGCGGCTCAGTTCGCGCTGGCGTTCGTATTCCTGCTCCTGAAATTCCAGCTGGCTGGTCGTTTCCAGGTATTCCTGTTGCAACCGGATAAATTCCGGATTTTCGAGCATCGCCAGCAGTTGGCCCTGCTGAACGGCCTGTCCCGGCACCAGTGGAGTCGAGGTCAGAATACCGCCGTAGGGCGTCGAAACCGACACCTTTTGCTGGGGCGGCACATTGATAACACCGTTCACGCGAATCAGGTTGCTGAGTGTCCGTTCCTGCAGACCGCCGAGCCGGATGCCGACGGTTTTAAACTGCTCATCGGTCAGTTCCACCAGGCCCTCGTCGTGTTCCTCCTGGTGGGTTTCGCCCTTTTCTGCCGATTCAGCGGTTGATCCGGTTGCGGCATCCGGTTGACGGTTGCAGGCTGAAAAAACCAGTAGAATGCCGGTTATCAGCAGAAGCGTTTTTATTTTCAAACTCATGTTCATGGTTCCGTACTTCCCAGCAGGTATTCAAGGTTGATACTTGTTTGATTCAGAGCGTTCAGAGCCGCCAGATAAGCGGTCTGAATACCGCTTGCCGTTCGCAGATTCTGGAACAGTTCGATGTAACCAATTTCCCCGGCGCGGTACGCCCGGTCGGCCTGCTGACGGATCAGGGCGGCTTGCGGCAAGGCCGACTCTTCGTAATACGTCAGCGTCTCGCGGTTTTTCCGGTACGTCTGCAACAACTCCGCAAAAATGCCTTCGAGATTACGCTGGCGGGCGGTTAGCTGGGCTTCCGTGCGTTGCTGACCCAATTCCGCGGCCCGGACCCGCGCCCGGAGCGGTTTGGCGACAATCGGAATCGAGATGCCGACTTGCCCGTAGGTAAACCGATCGACGCCCGTGTAGAACCGGTCGGTTCCGTTGATCGTCTGAATGCCCCGCAGCGATTGATTGACCACGCTGAACGAATAATCGGGTTTGAGTCGCGACCGTTCCACGTCTGTTTCGCGCCGGGCAATCTCAATTTGCTGCCGTAACAACGCCAGTTCGGGGTTTTGCGTCAATGCAACTGAATCCGGCAAACGAAGGGCGCGGGCGGTCAGGATTGAGTCGGTAATCTGGGGCAACTGGTTGGTTCCCAGCAGCGTTTGCAGACGCCGGTATTGAATTTGCTGATCGGCCCGGTTTTGGACCAGCAGCATCCGGAGTTGCCGCGCTTCTACTTCGGCCGCCGTTTGTTCGAGCAACGAACCTTCGCCCGTGCGACGCCGGACGCCAGCCGCCCGCACAACTTCGGTAAAAAGGCTATCCTGCCGGGTCAGTTCGCGGTGGAGCGTTTGCAGGTAAACGAGCCCGTAATAGGCTGATTTTAACTGAAAAGCCAGTTCCTGACGCGTCACGCGGCTTTCGGCTTCGGCCCCGCCGATTCGGGCGTCGGCCAGCGATTTCTGACTTCGGATCAAAGCCGGAGCGGGGAGTCGTTGCCCGATTTGCAGCGACTGATCGACGTAGCGGCTGTTGTATTGCCCGGCGGTTACCATAATGTCGGTTTTGCCCACGTCGGAAGCCGTGCCCCGCAACGCCTGTTCGTAGGAAAGCGTCAGGGCCGAAACCCGCACCTGAGGATTGTTCTGAAACGTTTGTTTTAGTGCCTGTTCCAGCGAAAGCGGTATCGGTGGAGTGGTGGTCTGTGCCGTTGTTTCCGGAGAAATACCGATCAATCCCAGCGCCAGCCAGCCGATAAAAGGCCAGCCGCTGGCGGCAACCGTTTTGGGTTTGGGCATCAGCGATTGATCCCGCTTTCCGAAACGCTGTTCAATTACCAAATACAAAACCGGTAACACAATCAGCGTCAGCAGGGTCGCGGTAATCAGTCCGCCGATCACCACGGTGGCGAGCGGTTTTTGCACTTCGGCTCCGGCGGTATTGGACAGTGCCATCGGTAAAAAACCAAGTGAAGCCACGGTTGCCGTCATCAGAACGGGCCGCAGCCGAATGCGGGTTCCCTGAAAAATCGCCCGTTTTAAATCCGTAAGGCCGTTTCGTCGCTGGTAGTTGAATTCGGCCAGCAACACGATGCCGTTCAAAACCGCGACGCCGAACAGCGCGATGAAACCAACGGCGGCCGAAATGCTGAACGGCATTCCGCGCAGCCACAACGCCAGCACCCCGCCGATGGCCGCCAGGGGAATGGCCGAAAAGATTAATAATGCCTGCCTCATGGAATGGAAGGTTAGAAATAAAAGAAGAAAAATCAGCCCTAGCGCTACCGGAACCGCCACCTGCAGCCGTTTTTGGGCATCGATGAGATTCTCGAACTGACCGCCGTAGGTGACGAAATACCCGGTTGGAAACGTGACTTGCGCACCGATTTTCTGCTGCAATTCCGTAACGACGCTCTCCACATCACGTCCTCTGACATTAAAACCAATGGTGAGCCGTCGTTTGGCATCTTCGCGCTGAATCTGGTTGGGGCCGGGCGTGAGTTCGACCGTAGCGATTTCGGATAGCGGAATGGGCGGGCCGTCGGTCCCGGAAATGGTCAGCGCCTGAACGTCGTTGATGCTCCGGCGGTTTTCACCGGCCAGTCGCACCACCAGATCGAACCGCCGTTCGCCCTCGTAAACCAGTCCTGCGCTCTCGCCGGCAAAAGCCGTGCTGATGGTGCGGTTAACATCGTCGACCGCCAGGCCGTAGCGCGCCAGCGCTTCCCGGTCCAGTTTGATAACGATTTGGGGTAAGCCTTCCACCTGCTCGACGTATAAATCGGTTGCGCCTTTGATGCCGGTTATCAGACTACTCACGCGTTTAGCGAGCCGGGTCAATTCATCCAGATCTTCGCCAAAAATCTTCACGGCCACGTCCTGTTTTGCGCCCGAAATCAATTCGTTGAAGCGCATTTGAATCGGCTGCTGGAATCCAAAGGAGACACCGGGAATCGCTTCGAGCGCTTCGGCCATTTTTTCGGCCAGTTCGTCGCGGTTTGAAGCGGAAGTCCATTCCGAACGGGGTTTCAGAATAATCATCAGGTCGGCGGCTTCGATGGGCATCGGGTCCGTCGGGATTTCGCCCGCGCCAATTTTGCTGATGACTTCTTTGACCTCCGGAAACTTTTGCAGCAAAATTCGTTCCGCCTGCGTGGTTTTGTCCACCGTCTGGCTCAGCGAAGAACCGGTCACGACGCGCGTTTCAACGGCAAAATCGCCCTCGTCCAGCGTCGGAATAAACTCCCCGCCGAGGGTGGTAAACAGCCAGCCCGCAGCCGCCAGGAGCAAAACCGCCAGACTCAAAACCAGGGCTTTTTGGCGCATAACCCCTTGAATCAGCGGCTCATACAGGCGAAGAAAAAAGTCCATCATCCGGTCGGAAATGGTACGTTTGGTCGAACCGGTTTTGCTCAGGACCAGCGCCGACATCATGGGTACGTACGTCAGCGACAAAATAAAAGCACCGGCAATGGCAAAGCCCACGACCTGCGCCATAGGGCCGAACATCTTGCCTTCGATGCCCGACAGGGCCAGAATCGGCAGATAGACAATCAGGATGATGATTTCACCGAAAGCGGCTGAAGTACGAATCCGGCTGGCGGACTGGTAGATTTCTTCGTCCATTTCGGCTTGAGAAAGAGCGTAGGAATCTCCATTAATTTCACCCCTCGACGGCGTGGCCTTTCGCTCGTCCACTCGTTCACTCTTTCGCTTGTGTAAATGGTGTAAGGTCGCTTCGACGATGATCACGGCGCCGTCTACAATCAGGCCGAAGTCGATGGCACCCAGGCTCATCAGGTTGCCCGAAACACCGAAAACCTGCATCATGCCGACGGCAAACAGCATCGAAAGCGGTATGACCGACGCGACAACGAGCCCGGCCCGCCAGTTGCCCAGAAACAGGATGAGCACAAAAATGACAATCAGCGCCCCTTCGATCAGGTTGCGGGTGACGGTGCTGATGGCGCGGCCCACGAGTTCGCTGCGATCCAGAAACGCATGAATGTCAACGCCTTCGGGCAGGGTTTTCCGAATCTGATCCATGCGGTTTTTGACCCGCCCGATGACTTCGTTGGCGTTTTCGCCTTTCAGCATCAGCACCAGCGCGCCCACAGCTTCGCCCTGTCCATTCCGGGTTAAGGCTCCGTAGCGGGTTGCCGAACCGTATTGCACCGTCGCCACATCACGGATCAAAACCGGCGCACCGCCCTTCGTCCGGCGAATTACGATGCGGCCCATGTCGGCCAGATTGCCGACGAGTCCTTCGGAGCGGATGAAATAGGCGTTCGGTTTTTTGTCGATGTAGGCGCCCCCGGTATTCTGGTTGTTGCGCGACAAAGCCGTGAACAAATCATTGATACTGAGGCCGTAGGAACGAAGCCGGTCGGGGTCGATGGCAATTTCGTATTGTTTTAACAAACCACCGAAACTGCTAACGTCGGCCACCCCGGGCGTTCCCAGCAGTTGCCGCCGGACCACCCAATCCTGCAAGGTCCGCAGTTCGGTCGTTGTATATTTCCCGGTAAAACCCGGTTTGGCGTAGATGACGTACTGATAAATCTCGCCCAAACCGGTGGTGACCGGTGCCATTTCCGGTTCGCCCGAACCCGCCGGAATCTGGCTTCGCGCGCTGGAAAGTCGTTCACTGATTTGCTGCCGCGCCCAGTAGAGGTCGGTCGATTCCTGAAAAACAAGGGTGACAACGGACAAACCAAAGCGGGAAAACGACCGGATTTCGGCGATTTCGGGAATGGTCGCCATCGTCTGTTCAATGGGGAAGGTGATGAGTCGCTCCACTTCCTGAGCCGCCAGCGCGGGTGAGCGGGTGATCACCTGCACCTGGTTGTTGGTAATATCGGGCACGGCGTCGATGGGCAAACGGCTGAGCGAATAACCGCCCCAGATCACCAGTGCCAGCGTCAACAGGCCAATAATGAGTTTATTGTATATGGAAAAACGGATGATGGAGTCCAGCATACCGGCAAGGCGTTAAGATAAAAAAGGAGAGAATCGCCGATTCGTGGCGAGAGGCAGCCCGGTTGCACCGAACCGATTGGGCGCATGTATCCTGTCTTAGCCGAGTTGGGGTGGTTGCCAGCAGGAAACCGGCGCAGAAGGCAAGGTCGGCACGAAGGTAGAATGCCGAACGAAAGCAAATGAAAAAGCCGCAAAGGCAAAGTGAAAAACCGGGGTCGATTCCAGCACGGTTCCGCAACAGGCGCAGCCACAGAAAGGAGAACACAAATCGGCTCCAGTCTTGTCATCGTCGTGTTGGTGGTGGTCACTGGCCATCGTGGCCGTATTTTGTTTATCGACACGCACCGTCAGGCACCCGTCGGCGCAGGGCCAGGCGGAGAGAACCAGCAGGTGGACGCTCATCAACAAACAAATCAGGGATTTCATACCGCAAAGCTATTTGAAAAACTCGTGCAACAGGTAGTCAAAAAGTGTTTTTGGTTACAAAACCGTTAAAAAAGAAAGATTTAGCCGCAGCCAACCAAGCCTGAAAGGCTTCAATCATTAGCCCCGGGCATCGCCCGGGGTTGGTTATACCCATCGGCGGGTTGGAATCATCAACGTGTTGAACCCATCGACGGTTGAACCCATTGGCGGGTGGAATCATGGGCGGGTTGAACCATCAACGGGTACAACCCATTGGCGGGTTGAACCATCGACGGGTTGGAACCATCGACCGGTGGAATCATCGGCGGTTGAAATCATCCACCGGTTGAACCCATCCACCGGTGGAATCATCGGCGGTTGAACCCATCGACGGTTGAAACCATCACCCACCATCCGTTCCCGTCCCATTATCCAACCTCCATTCGTTCCCGTCCGATTCAACAACCCCCGGATGATCCAACCCCCGGATGGTCAACCCCGGGCGATCCAACCCCCGGATGATCCAACCCCGGGCGATCCAACACCGGGATGATCCAACCCCGGATGATCAAATCCCCGGATGATCCAACCCCCGGGTAATTAACCCCGTCCGATCCAACAACCCCCGGGTAATCAACCCCGTCCGATCCAACAATCCCCGGGTAATCAATCCCGCCCGATCCAACAACCCCCGGGCGACCCAATCCCCGGGTGATACCCGGGGCTAATGATGGAAGCCTTTCAGGCTTTTGGGTGGACTGGCTTCTTTTTGTACTATCCATACAAACTATACGAACTCTTTCAGAATTGACTAAAACTAAGAACTAAAACGGGTTTGTTTTGATTTTACGGTCAGGTAAAGATGCGTTATATACTGATAATAAAGCTATTTTTGCACTTTAGACTCGTTAAGAGTAATTTGAATACAACCTGAAATTTGAATTTTTTCAATAATGAATTTTACAATAGCTCATCGGTTATCACCCCGGATTTCCACGCGTACCATTCGTCGTGGCGCGGTAGGGGCTTTATTTTTCCTGCAGGGATTGTCTTTTGCCAGTTGGGCGTCGCGGATACCGAGCATTCAGCAAACGCTGGGATTAACGGATACGGAACTGGGTGGTGTTCTGCTGGCCCTTCCGGCGGGGCTGATGATTTCACTGCCGCTGGCGGGCTGGCTGACGACAAAAATCGGGAGTCGGAAAGTAGCCACGCTGGCCGTAGGACTCTACGCGCTCACGCTCCTGAGCCTGGGATTTGCGCAAAGTACGCTGCAATTGATGGCCTGCCTTTTCGTATTTGGTCTGGTTGGCAATATGGCCAACATCGCTATCAATACGCAGGCCGTGGGCGTTGAAGCCCTGTATGGCCGGCCGGTCATGGCGTCGTTTCACGGGTTGTGGAGTCTGGCGGGTTTTGCGGGAGCCATGATCGGTGCGTTCATGATTGGTGCCGGTATCGTTCCGTACCAGCATTTTGCGGCTATTCTGTTTTTTGCCCTGGCTGCGCTGGCGGTCGCATCCCGGTATATTTTGCCGGAAGATGCCAATACGAATTCCGACCAGCCCCTGTTTGCGAAACCGGATAAAACGCTGTTGATTCTGGGCATCATTGCCTTTTGCGCGATGATTTGCGAGGGTGCGATGTTCGACTGGAGCGGTATTTATTTCAAGAAAGTGATTCTGGCCGACAAGGCGATGGTGGGCGCGGGCTATACGGCTTTTATGAGTACGATGGCCCTGGGGCGGTTCATTGCCGACTGGTTTGCCACCCGGTACGGTTTGAAGCGCACGCTGCAACTGAGCGGAATTCTGATCGCTTCCGGTTTGCTGACTGCCGTTACGTTTCCGTATCTGGGCACGGCCATCCTCGGCTTTTTTCTGGTCGGTTTCGGCGTTTCGTCGGTGGTTCCGCTGGTGTATAGTGCCGCCGGCAAATCCACGGTTCTGTCACCGGGTGTGGCCCTGGCCGCTGTTTCGACCATCGGTTTTCTGGGTTTCCTGATTGGTCCTCCGTTGATCGGTTTTGTGGCCGGAGCCACCAGTCTGCGCATTTCCTTCGTGATTATTGCCGGTATGGGCTTGTGCGTTGCCCTGATGGCCGGGAAGGTGAAAACGGCGGAATAAGTAAGTTAAGCGTAAATCAAAAGCGTTTTTTACCTCGGGAGGGCCGGGCCACCGGTGCGGTATTCTGTCAATCTAAAAACAACCAAGCCCCGGCGGGGCGTTCTGAACAAAAGCAGGACGCCCCGCCGGGGCTCATAACATGAGCCGATCTGAAGACTAGTAACAGGAAGCTCCTCCGGAGCTGATCATCGGATTTGCTCCTTCGCCATTCCCAGCAGTTTTTCCGGTTCGTCGGTCGTGATAAAATCCGCTTTGCGTTCCAGCAGCCAGGTCATCATTTCGGGATCATTGACCGTCCAGACGTTGACGGTCAGTTTCTTCTGGTGAGCTTCCTGAATCCAATTTTCATTTTTCTTCATGATACTCTGGTGGTAATCAAGCCCGTATAAGCCGTCGGCTGCCAGCAGTTCCGGGGCTTTATCACCCATCAGATAAGCCACGTTGGCCGAGGGATCCAGTTCTTTTACTTTTTTGCAGACATCATAATCGAAACTGATGTAGTCGACCAGCTTCCGGGCTTTCAGCGCTTTTACGGTTTGTACGCATTTGGTCGCCAGCGCCAGGGAATGTTCCTTGCTGACTTTCGACGCCTTGATCTCCAGAATCAGGCGGGTTTTTTTCTGCTTTAGTCCTTCTTTTAAATAACTTTCCAGTGTAGGCAGCGATTCGCCATTGGCCAGTTTCAGCGCGTTAATGTCGGCGGCAGGAGCGGTTTCGAGCGAAACGCCTTGCAGAATATGATCGTGATTGACCACCAGCGCCGAATCGGCGGTCATGTGAACATCGAACTCACTGCCGTAGCAGCCGAGCTTGATGGCCTGTTGCAACGACGCAATCGAATTTTGGGGAGCACCGGTATTTTTCCAGGCGCCCCGGTGGGCAATCACTTTGGTTTGTGCCATGCTCTGAAAGGCGGAACCGATGAGCAGTACGCCGGCGAATACTAAACTAAACGATGCGGTTTTCATACGATTTTGCGGATTAACAGCGCAAATGTAACAGAGAAGCCATCAGAGAACAGGTTATTCGCTAAAAATCGGGCGTTCTTAACCGAAATATAACAATACGCTCATAAATTTAAAGTTACATTTGATAACAGTTTAACCCTTAACTCATTAGAAGATGTACGCACGTGTTATCCAGGTTCCGTTAAAGCCCGACACAATCAATGAAGCAACGGCTTATTTTCGTGATTCGGTAGGTCCTGCACTCAAGGAACTGGCCGGTTTCAAAAACAGCCGTTTTTTAACCGATTCCACTACCAATAAATGCCTGATGGTGACGCTCTGGGAATCGGAAGAAGCCCGAACGAATGCCGAAACCAACGGGTTTCTTCAGGGCGTTCTGAAGAATATGGGCAGCTATTTTGCCGGATCACCGGCTATCGATTATTACGAGGTTGGCGTTCAGGTGGTTTAAGAAAAGAGTTGGTTCGCGGAGATAAGCGGAGGAGAAGGAGGTAAGCAAAAATACGAACTCTGCTCCGCTTGCCTCCGCGAACTAATTCTATTTACTTCGCCAGCTCCCGAACCAGCACATCCAGTAATTTATCTTCCTTTAAATCAAGGGTATACTCCCAGAACATCGCGCCCGCTAGTCCCTTGGACTTGACATAGGCAATTTTATGAACCATCGCTTCCTTGTCGGCGTATGAAATGAACGTACGGCTTTCGGGATTCCATAAATAAGGCGCTTTGGCCTTGTCATCCCAATACCGCGTATACCCATTTTTGTTGATGTAGTTGGCGACCAGGTCGTCGTAATTCGGACTTAGGTGCTTGCCTGCCGAGGGTTGAAACAAACCGTTATTGACCGGGTTGACCGCCGTCCAGCCACGACCATAAAAAGGTAATCCCAGCACAATTTTGCTGGCCGGAACCCCGGCTTTAATGTGACCGTTGACGGCATCGTCGGAACTGTTGCGGGAATGATCGCTGAGGGCCGATTGATAGAGCGGACTGTGGTGGCCGGTTTTTTTATCGTTTCCGTGGTACAGATCGTATGTCATGATATTGACGTAATCGAGGTATTTCTGCGCCTTGCCCAATTCGGTGTGGTTTACGAAAGCCGTATCGCCCCCGGTGGCCGCCGTTAGCAAATAATGCCGGGATGCGGGGCGGTTGTCCTTCCGGCCTTGCGCATCCAGCTGTTCCCGTAACTCTTTCAGCAGCAGCGTGAAATTCTGTTTATCAACCGGGCGGAAAATGTTGTTTTCGCCAATTTGATCCGGATATTCCCAGTCAATATCGACGCCGTCGAGCTGGTGTTTTTTCATAAACGAAACCGCACTGTGGGCAAATTTCTTCCGGGCCGCATCCGTCAGCGACGCGTCCGAAAAATACCGGCATCCGCCCCAGCCGCCGATGGAAATCAGAATTTGCAGATCCTTATTGATGGTTTTCAAGGAATTTAGCGTGGCCAGATTGACCGAATCCCTGGCCCGGATCGGAGCCAATTCACCGTTCCGAGCCGGAACCGCAAAGGCGTAGTTGATGTGCGTCAGCTTCTGCGGTTCAATGTCACTTTTGGTCCAGCCGCCCCCGCCAACGTACCCGATCAGAACGTATTTTTTGGGTTTGGACTGGCCCGAAACCGGGTCAGAAAAAAGAGTAAAGTGGCCAAAAAAAAGGAGAAATAGAAGGAGGGAAATACCGTGCGGTTGTTTCATCAGAAGGTTGGTAAAATACGATTTGCAGAAAAGGTGTAAAATTAACACCAACGGTGGAACGTCCAAGTCAGCCAGCGGACTGGCCGGTGATTACGAATCCAATTCTTTCAGAAACTGCAGCCCTTCAGGCCAACTCGTATGACCCGAACTGACATTGATATGGCCCGCAGCACCAATAGTTACCAATTTGCTGCCCCAGGCTTCGGCAAAAAGTGTGGCGCGTGCCAGGGTGACGTAAAAATCGTCGGTGCTGGCGACCACAATCGACGGAAAAGGAAGTTTGAAAAGTGGAATAGGCGTAAATCCAGTTGTTCCGGCCGGATATGAATCGGCTTCGGTGTCGCTTGGTGCCACAAGTAAAGCCCCTTTGATGGGCCGCTGAAAGGTGCGCGCCCAAAAAGCAATGGTCGAGCAGGCTAAACTGTGGCCCACGAGTACTACCTTGGCGGGATCATTGGCCAGAACAGCCCGATCGATCTCATTGATCCAGTCGTTACAAACCGGGGCGTCCCATTCCTGTTGGTTAACGCGTTTAAAATCAGGGTGCTGGCGCTCCCACTCACTTTGCCAGTGGTTTTTGCCCGAATTGCCCAGACCGGGCAGAATCAGTACGGTGGAGGTAAAGTTCATACAAGGTAGTCGCGGATGGTTTTTATGTAGTAAATCCGATTTCGACCAACTAGTTCCACAGACGCGTCAATCCGTCTTTTTCGCCCAGAAAAGGGTCGGTTTTTGGTACGGGCACCGCGGCAATATTCTGGTCGGCCTGCGGCCGATCGCCGGGTTCGCCCCGTAAAACGTCATAATCCCGGCCGTCAGGATAAGCGCCGACCACGCCAAAATCCGCCGAAGCGTCGAGCTTTTTGTGGCCTACACCAGCGGGAATAACGATGATATCGCCCGCCTGTATGCGGACTTTCTGCCCGTTTTCGCCACCCAGATGCACGAATGCCGAGCCGCTGTAAACGCCCAGGACTTCGTGGGAGGTGCTGTGATAATGGTGATACGCGAAAATGCCATTGCGCCAGGAATTGGTCCAGTTAGTGGCCGAAAACCGTTGTTCGAGCCAGGAGGCCCCGGCCAGACCGGTTTCTGAAAAGGAGTTTCGGTACAGCAACAGTGGAAGTTTGCTGTTGGGTATCTGGCCATCGTCCTGAAAATGAAAGACTTCCGGCTGCGGTCTGGTTGGCGTCATGGCGGTTCGAAGCGGCTAAACAAGGTGCCAAAAATGAAAGCCAGACGACCGAAGTCACCTGGCTTTTTGATTTCATTCGTCTGTAAGAATAGTTACGTTTCCGTTCCTTCTCCACTTCCGAACGAATTACATAGCTATAACGCCAATGCAAACAAATTGTTTTTGAGGGTGAAAAATAGAGGTAAAATTTTTCATTTTTTAACATCGACTCTGCCAGCATGGGAGTTGGGTAGACCGGTCACCTATACAGAAACGAACGTATATAAAATGTTACTATTCTCGAAAATTGGTAATATTGTATTCCCCAAACCCACCTCAATTCATTCATGGATTTATTTTTTGAATACGATATTGAACGGCTTCGTCGCTATGCGAACGTTCCTGTAAACACCGAAAAGATCCGGATCGAATCACATCCCAGCCATTTGCTGCTTTCGTTTACGGAAGTGGGGTATTTTAATTACTGCGTTTGCCATGAACCCGGCCGCTTGGCGGAAGTTATCGAACAGGCGCACTCGTTTTACGCCGAACAGAAAATAGATCATCACAAACTGCTCATCGATGAAGCCATTTGCGCCGAATCGCATGACCGGTTTTTAACGGACCGTGGCTACTCATTGAAAGAACGGATCAGGGCGGTTCATGACCCTTTGCTGGCCTACCGTCCGCAGCCACTTCCGGAAAATCTCCAGCTCGAACCCGTTCATGAAGCAACCCTCCCGGAATTTACCGAGGATTATCTGGCCGCTTTTGAATCGGAACAGAAAAATACCGCCCCTGTGGTTGCCAATTTCAGGCAATTGCTGGGTACTGAAAACATCTCGTTGTTTCGGGTAACCGACCAGGCGGAGCCCGTCGGAATTGCGGTTTTGTACGGTAGTGGCGCGGATTTTTTTCTGGCCGGGGGCGCCATTCTGCCCGCATTTCGGAACCGGGGCTACCACACATCGGCGTTGGTAACGCGGCTAAACCGGGTGAATGAGCAGAACGCCCGGAGTATTATTTCGTGGGCATACGACGGCGGGGCCAGCTACCGGAATATGGTAAGAGTAGGGCTAATTCCCTACAAATGTTACCGCGTGTATGAGCAATGAATTTCGACTGCGTTGGGCGGAAATGGCCCGGCTTTACGCAACGAAAACCGCCATTTGTGCAGGAAATCGAACGGTAACGTACGAGGCCTTGTTCTGCCGGGCCAATCAGTATGGCTGTGCCCTGGTGGAACGGAAATTCAATCAGCAATGCATTCCCGTCTTGCTGGACGATCCGATTGAACACGTCGCAGCTTTGATCGGTGTTGTGCTGTCCGGTAATTATTACCATTCCATCAGCCATCAATCGGCCGAATTTCGGAGCGATGCCCTGGATTTGCCGGATTGCCCCTGTCTAATCAGCGACTTGGCCCTGGTCGTTCCGGAGTATCCGACGCTATCGGTGCTCCTGCCCGAAATGCTTCGGACAGGTGGTTTCGGTGCCGAATCCTACCCGGTTTGTCATCCGGAGCACCCTTTTTGCCTCTTTACTACTTCGGGCAGTACGGGCCAACCCAAACAGGTTATTCATTCACATCAGAGTATTTTGGCGGATACGTTCCGACAAATAACGGACAACGAAATTGGCCCGGCCGACCGGATCGACCTCCTGTTTTCGCTCGAATTCAGTGCCTCACTGGCCTGTATTTTCCCGGCCTTGCTCACCGGTGCCACGCTGGTTTTCTACGATCTGAAAAAAGAAGGTGTGTTGTCGTTACCGGTATTCTGGCAGCAGCAAACGATCACCTTCAGCAGCTTGTCGGTCAGCACCTTCCGGCTCCTGTTAAAAAGTGATGCGGATTTTAAAACCCTTTCTGCTTTACGAATGCTTTCCATCGGTGCCGAACCCGTTCGACATGCCGATGTAGCCGGGTTTCAGGAACGGTTTTCGGTGCATACGACGCTGCAGGTGGCGTATGCGACCACCGAAACCCGCACCATTTCGGAACATAAAATTCGCACGGATACGCCGGCGTCCAATTCTCTTTTCTCGGTTGGCAAACCGGTAGACGGTCGGGCGATTTCGATTCGGTCGGAAACCGGGGCCGTATTGCCTGCCGGTCAAATTGGTGAAATCGTCGTTCAGGCGCGGTTCATTCCGTCGGCTTACCCCAATAACGGGGCCGCAACGCGACGGGCCTATCTGCTCTTGCCCGACGAAACCGTTCAGTATGCCACCGGCGATCTGGGTTTTATGGATGCCCATGGCTACCTGTTCTGGTGTGGCCGAACGGATTTTATGGTGAAGATTAACGGACAAAAGGTGAGTCTGGTTCAGGTGGAACAGGAGCTTAAAAACTCGCCCGGCGTGAAAAACGCTGCGGTTATTTACGATATGGTCCACCCAAACCGACCTCTCCTGAAAGCCTTCCTGTGTGCCGAACCGGATTTTAACCTGGCTAGTCTGAAGCAATCGCTGGCGCAGCGACTGTCCGTGGTTATGCTCCCCGACCGCTATAATTTACTCGATGCCTTGCCGCAGACCAAAACCGGTAAAATTGACCGGAAGCGTTTGGCCGAGATTCCGGAAACGGCGAACTCCATTACCGACAATTCAGCGATCACAGATGAACATTCTTTAGATCTGGTTCCGCTTATCAAGGCCATCTGGCAGAAAGAACTGGGAGTAACTACCGTTTTCTCCGATTACGACGACTTTTTTCAGGACCTTGGGGGCGATTCGCTGACGGCTGAAAGCAGTTTGGCCGAACTGGAAAACCGTACAGGCAAAACCATACCGGTTCATGCGGCTTTTTCGTATTCGACTCCCAAAGCCCTGGCTTACTATGTTATGGGCCAGGACCAGCACCGGGCTCAGTGCATTCCGTTGAACAAGCCGGAACCCAATCGGAAGCAGGTTTATTTTATTCCGCCACTACCGGGCGATCGGCGGATGTACCGCTGGATTGAAAACCATCTGAATCAGGATTGTAACCTATATTATGTTCATTATGAGCCATATACGAAAAATGGCGAGCTGATTCCGTTCCCAGACCTGGTTCGGCAGATTGCCTGTGCTATTGATAAACCGGCCGAAAGCGCGTTGATTGGTTTTTCGTTTGGCGGTTTGATTGCGTATCAGGTGGCACTGGAATTGGAGCAACGGCACCAGTCTATTCTGAATCAGATTGTTTTGCTGGACACGCCTTTGTACCGGCGCGTTACGTTTCGGGAATCGTTGCGGAAGGATGCATACCGGATCGGGCGGAAGGTGATGGCGGGTCTGAAATCCGAGCGAAGCGTTAGTTGGCGTGCTAGCTGGAATCGGGCCGTTGCCCGGTATCGAAAGCGGCTGAACCCGCAATCCGCTCATGCAAATTCAATCGTTGTGAGCAAGGCGGTCAGTTGGCAGGAATCGGGTTTCTCGGCGGTTCATCAGTACGTACGACAGATTCAGGTTCAACTATCGGTTGCCGCCCCCATTTTATTATTCCGCGCGAGCGACTCATCCGCTTTTCAGTATGAGATTCGGCCTGACTTCCGCTGGAAACCCTACACAACCGCCCATTTTGAAGAACACCTCCTGGAAGCCAACCACGATCAGGTTTTGAATTCGACAAATAGTCACCGCATCGGGGTTGTGATTCAGGCGTTGCTTGGTTCATGAACCCTGATTGGACCATAGCAATCGGACTGAAGAGATGGAAGGAAATTTATATTATTTACCGGTATAATTAAAAATTAGTTAAAAGCTTTTTTGTTTAAAGGATTAAGCATAGTTTTGGCGATACCAATTCTTAATCGAATACTAAAAAAACAAGGGAAAAGAATAGGCCGACAAACCGTCCTGTAACATCGCCCGAATACGCATCTTGAAATGGTATGCATCCTAAACTGATTCCAATCGGTCAGCCGTGTAAAATTGAAGGCTCATCTTAAATTTAAGTTTTTGCTTAATCGATTAAGCTGACGTAAACCGTTCTGTAATTTCTGATTTTTTCGAATCCGCTTTCGGTAGCCCGGATTGACTGGCGGTTGTTTTTCGCACGCCCGGATCAGCATGAATTTCCTTTT
Organism: Larkinella knui; assembly: GCF_003858645.1. Taxonomy (GTDB): domain Bacteria; phylum Bacteroidota; class Bacteroidia; order Cytophagales; family Spirosomataceae; genus Larkinella; species Larkinella knui. Next base: position 481,895 of record NZ_RQJP01000004.1, read on the forward strand.
TCTTACCAATAATCAATTTCCAACTATGAGAAAATTTGTAAAACTAGTCATTTTGCTACTCTGTCTGGGGCAAGGCCTGGCATTTGCCCAGAATGTCAGAGTGACCGGTAAAGTTACCGGGACCGACAACCAGGGCCTTCCCGGTGTCAACGTCCAGATTAGTGGGACGACGCTGGGAACGGCCACCGATGCCGCTGGTAATTTCACCCTGAATGCTGCCGGCAATGCCTCGCTGGTATTTTCCAACATTGGCTACGTGAGTCAGACGGTGGAGGTTAACGGGCGTTCGGTAATTAACGTCCAACTGGTGGAAGATCTCAAAACGCTGAATGAAGTCGTTGTGGTCGGGTACGGTACCCAGCGCAAAACCGATGTAACCGGGGCATTGACTGCCATCTCAACCAAAGAATTTGCCCAACAACCCATTACCCGTTTAGACCAGGTGTTACAGGGGCGGGCTGCGGGTGTTCAGGTGACCCAGGCCAACGGTGCGCCGGGCGGTGATGCCCGCATCCGTGTCAGAGGGGCCAACTCGGTGTTGGGCGACAACAACCCGCTCTACGTCGTGGATGGGTTTGTGGGGGCCGATTTTAACTTCGTAAACCCCAGTGATATCGAAACGATCCAGGTGCTGAAAGATGCGGCTTCAACGTCTATTTACGGAAGCCGGGGCGCCAACGGCGTCGTAATCATCACGACCAAGCGGGGATCGAAAGGCATCAAGGTCATGTACGAAGGCCAGGCCAGCATATCCAATGTCATCAAGCGGTATGACGTGTTGCCCGCCGGTGAATTTGCGGAAATTGTGAACGCCCGGGCCACCGCTACCGGATCGAATCAGCCCTTTACGGCGGCTCAGATAGCCGGTTTTAAGCAGAACGGCGGCACCGACTGGCAGGATCTGGTGTATCGCCGGGGAAGTGGCCAGCAGCACCAGGTGACGGTTTCGGGAGGCTCGGACAAAACGACTTTTCTGATTTCGGGTAACTACGTGGGGCAGAACGGTATTGTCGAAAATAGCGATTTTAAACGGTATATTCTTCGTACCAATTTAACCACGCAGATCAGTAACAGCCTGTCACTGCGGCTCAACCTGTCGGGTACCAAAACCCACAATCACAACACGAACGGGGGTGGAGCGCTGATTCAGGCGCTGGCGTGGGCACCGACAACGCCCGCTTATGATACCGACGGCCAGCCCACCTTTACCGACCCGATTGGTTCGGTCTACCGGAATCCGCTGGATTACCTCTACGATCAATCCGTGGATGCCGACCGGGCCGCGCTCAATGTCGTTGGTGGTGTTAACTACAAGTTGCCCATTAAAGGTCTTACGCTGGACGTTCAGTATGCCATCAACTACCTGAACGCCCAGAACCTGAGCTTTAATGGCAAGCGGCTTTCCAACAACAACCCCAGCGCCACCCGGTATTCGGCCGAGCAGGTGACGCTCCAAAACACCAATAATCTGAACTACAACCTGACGGTTGGCAACCACTCAATCAATGCCGTAGCCGTTCTGGAAACCCAGGGATTCACGAATCGGAATTTCACCGCCACGGCTTCGGGCCTTCGATTTCCGCAGTTGGGATATGACAACATCGGCGGGAATTCGGCGGCTTCCGTGGCTTCGGGCTACCAAAAATCGACCTTGCTTTCCTTACTGGGTCGGGTGAATTATGCCTACAAAGACAAGTACCTGGTGACGGCGGCTGTTCGCCGGGATGGGTCGTCCAAATTCAGCAAGGAAAACCGGTATAGTGTTTTTCCATCGGTCGCTTTGGGTTGGCGGTTGTCGGAAGAAAAATTCATCAAAGACCTCAATGTATTCAGCAATCTGAAGCTCCGTGGAAGCTGGGGAATGACGGGCAGCCAGGCCATCAGCCCCTACGCTACGCTGTCGCCCTACAACACGACCTTCGTGGCGTTTAACAACACGGCGGCCGTGGCCGGGGTGATTCAGGGCAATCAGGGAAACAGAAATCTGAAGTGGGAAACCACCAAACAGACCGATGTGGGGCTGGAAATGGAGTTTTTCAACGGAAGGATTCGGATTGAAGCCGATTATTTCCACAAAAATACCACCGATCTGCTGCTGAATGTCGCCTTACCGAACTACGCTGGCGGAGGAACCCAAACCCGCAATGTCGGTGAAATTGAAAATAAAGGATTCGAGTTTTCGCTCGGCGCTACTCCTTTTGACCATTCCGGTTTCCGCTGGGAGACCAACCTGAATTTATCCACGTTGCGGAATAAGGTAATCAGCCTGGGCGGTTTACCGCGCCTGGGAACCGGCACCGGCGTAGGGGCGGGTATGTCGACCACCAACGAGTTTATGCTGATGCCGGGCGAACCGCTCGGTTCGTATTGGGGGCTGAACTACCTCGGCACGTTTAAAGCCAGCGAAGCGGATCTGGCCGCCCGGTTTGGCCGCGTACCGGGCGATCCGCATTATCAAGACCTCAATGGCGACAATACGATCACGACCGACGATTTCCAGATCATCGGTCGCGCATTCCCGAAACTGACCGGCGGCTGGAACAACACCTTTTCGTATAAAGGGCTGACGCTGAATGTGTTCTTTAACGGCGTGTTCGGCGTCGACAAACTAAACTACACCCGGGCGGCTGCGCTGTCGGGTGCGGGGGATGCGCGTCAGTTTATTCTGGCAGAAATCCGGGATTATTACCGACCCGGCAACGAAACCTCGGATGTGCCGGCTTTCACCAAAACTTACCAGCCCTTTACGCAATCGAGCCGGTTTATGGAAAACGGCAGTTTTGTTCGGCTCAAGAATGTGAGTCTGTCGTATAACGTGCCGACGGCTTTCCTGAAAAACAAGGGAACGATCCGGGTTTTCGTCAGCGCCACCAACCTGCTGACCATCACCAAATACAAAGGGCCGGATCCCGAATCGAGCAACGTGGGCTCCAACCTGGATACGGCAATGGGGATCGACTACGGTTCATATCCCAACTCAAAAAACTACACGCTTGGTCTGAATCTGGGCTTCTAAACCCTTTACATAAAGAAAAGATGAAAAAGTTATCGATTTATATACTGATTGGCCTGCTGGCAGCGAGCTGTAAGAATTACCTGGAAGAAGATACAACCGGGTTGTTATATGGCCCGAATGTTCTTTCATCACAGGATGGTCTGGAATCGGCCCTGACGGGCGCGTATAAGGGTCTGGGTTCGCAATGGAGCTACGGGTTTATCCATCCTTCGGCCAACGCAGCCGTACTTGGTGCCGACGATGTGACGACGCACCCCGCCAGCAACAAAGCCGACTGGCGGGAGTTCGATCAATTCAACGTTTCAACCACCAACCAGCGTTCGGGGGCGGTATACAACGGGTGTTACAAAGCCATTCAGGGGGCCAATAACGTCATCAATAATTACACAAAAACCGTTGGCACCAAGGCGACCATCGACATCATTGCGGGCGAAGCGTATTTCATTCGGGCCTTTTCGTATTACTGGTTGACCCGGTTTTATGGAAGTATTCCGTTGGTAACGGCGGGTGAATATTCGGATGATTTGCTCACGATTAAGAAATCGACCCCGGCCGAAGTGTACGAAATGATCGTGGCGGATTTGAAAAAAGCCGAGACCATGCTGCCCACGGTCAAACGGGATCCGGGTCGCCCGAATGTCGGTTCAGCCAAGGCGTTTCTGGCGGATGTGTATCTGACGATGGCGGGCTGGCCGTTAAAACAGGCTGATAAATATGACCTGGCGGCCGCCAAAGCGAAGGAAGTGATCGATAACCGGGCGGCCTACGGTTTTCAGTTGCTGCCCACGTTTGCCGCCGTGTTTGAAAATGATCCGGCGGTGGCCGCCACCGCCGAATCGGTGTATCAAATCAGCGGTTTTGCCGCCGGGAGCGGTACGGCCAATGCGACTTACGGCAATACCGCCATGCCCGGTGAAGAAGGCGGCTGGGATGACATGTTTGCCGAGCTTACTTTCTTCAAAAACTTTCCCGAAGGTCCCCGCAAAGACGCTACCTTTCGGACGGAGTTTGGTTTGGGAGCGACCAAAATTCCCTGGCAGCAGAGCCTGACCAAGCACCCGTATTACAAAAAATGGTACATCAAGGGTAACATCGTCACTTCCAGCATTTCCCTGCCCTCAGTGATGATGCGCTACGCCCACGTACTGACTATTTATGCCGAAGCCAAAGCCCGGGGCACCGGCGGCCCTGATCAGGCGGCTTATGATGCCCTGAATCAGGTTCGTCTGCGGGGGTTGCCGGCGGGAACCAAACCGCTGACCCCGGCCGACGGACTGACGGCTGCTCAGTTTGCTGATGCTGTGGTGCAGGAGCGGGCCTGGGAGTTTGCCTGTGAGCGCACCCGGTGGTTCGATCTGGTTCGGCTCGAACGGGTCGAGGCCGCCAATGCCGCCAAAAGCCCCGACGATTTGCAACCGATCAAGCCCATTACCAAGGCCAATTATTGGTTTCCGCTGCCGTATACCGACACATCCATTAACCCGAATCTGAATCAATAGGTGATCGTATACCAACCCGGTTTTTCTCTTTTTAAAGAAAAACCGGGTTGGTAAAATTCTGTATAACTGTATCAGGATCAGGCAGTCGATGATAGGTTCGTCGCTGATCAAGACGGTAACTCTTGATTGACGAGGGTCGGCTGATCCGACAACTCCTGGTATTTGTTCGCCAGAATTCCGTACGATTTGGAGCGCATGGCGACCAGCGTAACGACAAGTCCAATGAATCCGGTGACGGTGAATAACAGCGCCAGGCCGCGATCACTGCCGGTTCCGAACCAGGGGCCGAGCAGGTCTACGCCCGCGCCGGTTGTCATGAAAGGAATGAATAGCAATTGAGCGATTGGGCCGATGATGAAAGCGGTGATGGGCGAAGCCGCCTGCTCGACGCTTTGGGCAAACCCAAAAACCCGCCCCTGCCGTTCGGGTGAAATCAGTTTTTGAATGATGGTTTGTTCGGCCGCTTCCACCACCGGAATCAGGCATAAATAGATGAACATCCCTACCGCCAGCAGAACGATCGAAGCCTGGATGGTGAAGAAAATACAGACTGTCCACATGGCAATGTTCGCCAGGAAAAGCGTCCGCAATGGTTTGCTTCCCAGACCTTTCCGGGCTACAATAATACCGCCGACAATAAAGCCCATACTCAAAATACCCCACAGAAGTCCCCAGACCTGCACCGAAACCAGCGACAACCCGTAGGCATCCATCAGCGACATAAAAACGCCACCCAGAAAGTTGTTAAAGGTGTTGAAAAAAATAAGGGCCAAAAAGCCGGGAATTTGCTGAATTGCCTTGAGCGTTCCCCGGATGTCGACGGAATTGGTTGCCGCCTGGGTGGAAACGGCTTCCCGTTCCGGAATCGGAACCGACCATAAATGGAGGATAACCAGTGCCGTCAGCGCAATAGCCAGCGCCAGCATCCAGAACATGCCCAAAAAACCGATTACCAGACCGCTGAACAGGGAGGCCACCAGAAACGATACCCCATTGGCGGTTCCGACCAATCCATTGGCTCGGTCCCGCTGGTCTTCGGCAATCAAGAGGGTTACCAGAGTGGCAATCGCAATGCTCCGGATGTTGCCAGCAATGGCCCCCAGAAGGCCAAGCAGAATGAACAGCCAGAGAATAGGGCTGGCGGGGTTCGAAAAGACCGACGACGGGTTTGCGCTGTACAGCAGTAAGGCAATCAGATAAAACCCTAAAGACGCCACGCTCGACCCCATCATGGCGGTTTTTTTGCGGTGGTGGTCAACGAGTGAACCCAGGAAAAAACCGGAGAAAGCGACCGCTCCCAGGTAAATTCCAGCCATGATTGAGGTGGCCACCACGGATTTTGTTTCAAGATACAGCCAGAACGTCAGCGCAAACCAGACACAGTTGTTGATTACGGAAGCCGCGAGGGAATTGGCCAAAAGAGCATAGAACCGCTTCGTCATAGGTTTGTTGTTTACAGAAGATTCGGACATTCAGAGAGTAGGCGTACGGCATAATCCGTTTGCTGGCATCGTGGCGGATGTCAACAAACGGATTATAAAAGTGAGGTAATACGCCGGTTAGCTTAAAACCACTTGTGGATATTTCTGGTTTCCGTGTTCGGTTAAAGAAGCAACTTCCTGTTTTTTGTGGTAAAAAAAGTAAGACGCAAACCCTAAAACTACGAAAATCAACATGGGCGACCAGTCCATCGTCGCTTTTCCGGCGCTGAATACGCAATAGGTCGCACCCAATAGATCAAAGATCAAACCGGCATAGGCCCATTCCTTAATTCGGGGAAAACCGGGTGTCAGAATGGCGATTACACCGAACAGTTTCGCCCAGCCCAAAAACGGAATGAGATAAGCCGGGAGCCCGATTTGCTTAAACCCTTCTACGGCTTGCGGAATAACCCATATATCGGGTATGGATGATCCCAGCATAACAAATGCGAACAATCCGGTAAAAACCCAGTACAGAATCTTTGTCTTTTTCATGGCAGTATGCGTTGTTGTTTCGTTGGATTACCAGAACAAATTTACGGCTCGGAAAGGACTCGGATAGCGTCTGAAAACGGCAATCTAAGGGGCCAATTGCGACATTGTTTCGCAGGCTGATTTGGTGGTTCAGCAGAGCCGTCCGGGATGCGTACCAAATCATACGATGAGCCTTGAAGAACCACGGAAAGGGTTTTAACCGGCATGAGCCGGACTACTTTTGACACCGGTGGCGTCTACACACCCATTCGGTACTTTCGCAGGTTATCAACGTTGGAACGAATAAAAATTTCAACGATTTCGTAAATCAATACCGGGTTGAAGAATACAACCGCCAGGTAACTGACCCCGCCAATGCCCACCTTAGCCGGCGGGGCGCCGTGATGGGTCTGGAAAGTGATCACTTCCCATCCGCTCTTTTGGTAAGGCCGCAAAAACTGCCATCGGAAAATATTCACCGCCAATCGTTAAAAGGAAAACCAAAAAAAAGTAAATTGGCCGAATACCCGTTAACTGATGGCTTCCCAAAACGACTTAGAATTTACGTATTCTACGATTGACCAGATATTCCGCCTGAGTGTAGGCCAGACCGGCGACTACAGCGGGGCGATGTACAACGGTGATTTCAGCCTGACGCTCGAAGAGGCTCAACGGCAAAAACATCGGTTTATCGCCGAAAGTCTGGGTATTACCAAAGGATCGAAAGTGCTCGACATGGGCTGCGGCTGGGGGCCGTTCCTGACCTATATCAAGGAAAAAGGAGCTGTGGGCCGGGGCGTCACCCTGTCGTCGGCTCAGGCTGCGGCTTGCGTGCAGAATGGTCTGACCGTTGAGGTAAAAGATTGCCGCCTGATCACCCCAGCCGATTACGGCACCTTCGATGCGGTTACCTGCATTGGCGGAATGGAGCATTTCTGTTCCATTGAGCAATACAAAGCCGGACAGCAGGATGCGGTTTATGCCGATTTCTTCAAGAATCTCAAAGAATTACTGCCCGTGGGCGGGCGGTTTTACATGCAGACGATGGTGTTCAGCAAAAACATGCTGCCGCTGGAAGAAATTAGCCTGAATGCTCCCAAAGACTCGGATTCGTACGCGCTGGCGTTGATGATTGCCCAGTTTCCGGGCTCGTGGCTGCCCTACGGCCCTGAGCAGGTGATCCGCAATGCCGCCCCTCATTTCAAGCTGATTTCGCAGAGCAGCGGGCGGCTCGACTACATCGAAACCATCGGCCAATGGCGGAAGCGGTTCCGGGCGTTTAATCTGAAGAAATACGCGCTGTATGCTTCTCTGCTGCCCCGTTTTCTAACCAATAAGTCTTTTCGGGATTTAATTGCGGTTTTTCGGGTCAGTCCAAACCGGGTTTGTTTCGAGCGCGAAACGATGGATCATTACCGGCTGGTGTTTGAAAAAGTAGAGGGCTAATCACGAGTTGCCTCGATCAGCAGCCACTGCTAACCGCCCGGAAAATCGACAATACCGTGATCCCTTCGTGTTCCAGTGCCAGATAACCGTCCGGATGGGTTCGCACCGTAATCGGCGAAGGCGGTTGGGTCGTGGGGATTTCAAAGGATGGCCGTAGCGAAAAACCGCTTTCCTGCAAATACCGGACCCAGTGCTGTGCTTCCTGGTGCCGCTCGAACCGATTGTCGTCAGAATGGCCAACAACGTCGTCAATTTCGCGCCCGAAGAACATTTTCAGGCCGTTTTTGGCGGTCGTGTCAATCGCCAAACCGTCGATAACGCCAAATACCGCCCGGTAATGAGCGTACGCATTCAGCGTCCGCCGACGCCAATCCGGTTCGAAGTGGTCCGAATGAGGTTCGGTCAGCAGCAAGGCGTTGGGCCGCAACGACCGCATCAAGTGGAAAAACGACTGCCGCTGCAAAGCCGTCGGCAGGTGATGAATCGTCAGTGAACTGTTGATCAAAAGGGTGTCGAAGTGCCCGGGCAGCGCACGCATAAACGCTTCGGGGGCGAGGTCTTCGACCAGCGAAATAATCGGTACAAACTCGACGGCAAAAGGGGCTTTTTCGGCCGCCTGACGAATGAGCGTTTCGGCAAACCCAATGGCCTCGGCAAACGGCTCTACGCCGATCACCGTCAGGTGTTTCAGGCGGGTTCGGGTTGCCGACAATTCGTCCATCAGCCGGGCAATCTGAATCCCACGGCCAATGCCGACATCCAGCACCACGGCCTTTTCCGCCAGTTTCAGCTCGTTAACCATCGCCCGGTTTGTGATGGCATGGCTCATGACCACAAACGGCAACTGATTGATCAGCAAATCGAAAAGAACAATTTGCGGAATCTCGTACTGCTGGAGATACAGGTGCTCGTGCGAAACGGCCTGCGGTTGAAGATGATCCCGAATGGCTTTCAGAAACAACACGTCCAGCAACGCTTCCGGTTGGGTGTCAACTTCGCGCAGACGGGTTTGCAACCGCTCCTCCAACTCGTTCAGAACCGCAGGAACAGCGGTGCTATGGAGTAGATCAACGTAATGCCTCAGCTCAGACTGGGTCATTTTACTGAAAACAGCTTCAGACAAACCGGTGCGGGAACTTTGACCTGCGTACCGGTTGGTGTTAACTTCCCGGTTTTCGAATCGAGCTTATACACGACGATGTTGTCCGTATCCTGGTTGGCGGCAAACGCATACTCCCCTTTGGGATCGATCAGGAAATTGCGGGGCGTTTTGCCTTCGGTAGACTGCTGGCCGATCAGCGTTAGCTTCCCGTCATTGGCAATCGACAGAATCGCCAGCGAATTGTAGCCGCGGTTCGAATGATAGAGGAATTTCCCTTTCGGGTCGGTATGAATATCGGCGCTGGTGTTGTTGCCGGTGAAATCGGCCGGCAGCGTTTTTACGTTGTCTTCGATCATTGTCAAAGCACCGGTTTTGCTGTCGAGCGCAAACGTAGCCACGGTCGAGGTCAGTTCTTCCACCAGATACAGGTATTTTCCGTTGGGATGGATCGCAATGTGGCGCGGTCCCGAACCCGCCGAAACGCTCGCGTAGGGTGTTGCCGCCGGTTTCACTTTTCCCGTGGTCTTGTCAAATTCGTAAATATACACCTTGTCGGTACCGAGGTCACAGACGTACACAAAGCGGTTGTTGGGCGAAAGCGTGGCCGAGTGAATGTGCGGTTTTTCCTGGCGCTGGGCATTCGCTCCTTTGCCTTCGTATTTCAGCGTATCCGTGGCGGGTGCCAGCGTGCCGTCGTTCTGGATGGGCAGAACTGTGAACGTTCCTCCGCCGTAGTTCGACACAAACGCCAGCTTGCCGGTCTGGTCGATGGCAATGTGACAGGGGCCGCGCCCGTGCGACGATTGCTGGTTCATCATCGTCAGCTTCCCGGTTTTGGGCTCGATGCTGTAGGAACTGACGCCACCCGAATTGGCAGCCGCTTCGTTGACGGAATACAGAAATTTGCCGGTTGGGTGAATGGCCAGAAAAGAGGGACTTTTGGCGTTCGAAACCGTCTGGAGCTGTTTCAGCGAGCCGTTGGTCCGGTCAAATTCCAGCACATAAATCCCTTCACTGCCCCGGGTCGAATACGTGCCGACGTAGAGAACTTCTTTGGGAGATTGGGCGTGGGCCATCAGACTCCCGAGCAGGGCGGTTAACGTGAGTAGTTTTTTCATGGATTGGGGAATAATCAGATCGCAAATCTAACAAAAAGGACAAGCCTTTGGCGGGCCTGTCCTTCTCTTTCTTTCAGAACGAATGATAAATCTTATTGCTTGCCAAATTCGGCGTTGGCCCGAATGGTCACTTCTTCGCTCACAATCGCCACCGGCGTGCCGCTTCCGATTCCGAAGTCCGACCGTTTCAGAGTACCGGCAATTTTAAAACCGGCCACGTCTTTCTTGCTCATCGGGTGTTGGATCGGGCCATTGAGCGTAACGTCCAGCGTAACGGGTTTGGTAACGCCGTGCATGGTCAAATCACCCGTCACTTTGTAGTTCTTGCCTTCAACTTTCTTGAATGAATTACTTTTAAACGTCAGGGTGGGGAATTTGGCGGCATCGAAGTATTTCTCACTTTTCAAATCCGAGTCGCGCCGTTCGTTGCCGGTATCGATGCTGTTCACGTCGGCAGTCAGTTCAACAACGGCGTCCGTAAAATCGGGTTTTGATGACGTAATTTTGGCATCGAAGTTCTTGAAATTGCCGTCAACATCCGAAACCAACAAGTGAGTAACCGTAAAACCAACTTTGGCGTGGGCTTTGTCAACGGTCCAGGTTTGGGCGTAGGTGGCTACCGAAGCGAAGAGAAAAGCGGTAAATAGTGTGACTTTTTTCATAAAATTTCAGGCTTTGATTAAAGTATGATTGGTTTTGGAGCGTCTATAATAAGCAAAATTTCTTGTATAGACATGTAAAAGGATGACTTTCTTTATAAACACGATTCCATTCAGCAGAAGAAAGTACCCCTCTATACGTTCGACGGGCGGCATCAATTCCGGTTGGTTATGTGAAGGAAAAACGTAACTTTTGTTCTGGAGTCGGTATCAACCCGGCCCAATTCATCAACCTAAACGATTTACTGTTTCATGCGATTCAAGATTTGCCTGTCGCTTTTGCTGCTCACCGGGACTTTATCCGCCCAAAAACAACCGTTTACCGCTGCACAATTATTCCGGAACGAAACAACTGATCTTCTGCAAACGCTGCCCGCCGTCAAGGGATGGGCCGACGATTCGCATTATCTGCTGACGAAGGGCGAAAAAACCTATGCGGTCGATGTCAAAACCGGTCAGGAAAGTGAACACAAGGAAACCGGTGGCTGGGTGATGTATCCGCCTTTGTCTGCCTCGCCGGATAAAAACGGTCAGAATCTTACGGGTTCGCCCGATGGAAAATGGCTGGCCTACACCCGAGATAGTAAAAACCTTTACCTAACAGATTTAACGACCGGTAAGGAAAAACAACTGACAACCGACGGTTCCGAGACCGTATATAACGGCTACGCAGCCTGGGTGTATTGGGAAGAAGTGCTGGGTCGGGCCACGCAACACAAGGCGTTCTGGTGGTCGCCGGATAGCAAGTACCTGGCTTTCATGCGGTTCGATGAAGCTAAAGTGCCGGTTTTTCCGATCGCCGGAGCCACCGGACAACACGGCTATCTCGAAAGTCAGCGGTATCCGAAACCGGGAGATCCCAACCCGCTGGTGAAAATGGGGATCGTGGAAGTGGCTACCGGAAAAATCGTCTGGGCGGATTACGACGCCAGCGCCGACCATTATTTCGGCACGCCGTTCTGGACCCCGGACTCGAAAGCGCTCTGGATGCAGTGGAAAAACCGGGGGCAGGATACCCTGAAACTGGTTGCGGTCGATCCGGCGACGGGCAGCAAAACCGAGTTGGTCAGTGAGAGCCAGAAAACCTGGGTGGACTGGCTGACGACCGTTCATTTTCTGGGCGACGGCAGGCATTTTATCCGCATGAGCGACGAATCGGGCTGGATGCACCTGTATCTGCATACGATGGATGGCAAACTGAAAAATCCGGTGACGAGCGGGAAGTATACCGTAACGGGCGTTTCGCTCGTCGACTCGAAAAACGGCCTGGTTTATTTCACCGCCCGCAAGGAAAATTCGGCCCGGACGGATCTCTACAAAGTGAAGCTCGACGGCAAGGGACTGCAACGGCTGACGTTTGGCGACTTCAGTCACCAGGTCCAGGTTTCGCCCGGCGGCAGTTACTTCATTACGACGTATTCCAATCTCCAGACCCCGCCCAAAATGGCGCTGGTTGATAAAAATGGCAAGCTGATCAAAGAATTGGGCGATACGAAAGGTGCTGGTTTCGAGAAATTCGATGTCGCCAGAACCGAACTCGTGCGCGTGCCGACAACGGACGGTTTTCAGCTGCCGATGACGATTAAATACCCCACGAATTTTGACGCGAACAAACGCTATCCGGTATTGATCAGTATCTACGGCGGCCCCAATGCCGGGACGGTATACGACCGCTGGGCCTACACTCCGCAATCGCAGTGGTATGCGCAGGACGGCTTGTTGCAGGTCGCCATCGACCACCGGGCTTCGGGGCATTTCGGCAAAACCGGGCAGAATTTTATGCACCGGAACCTGGGCAAGTGGGAGCTGGAAGACTACAGCACGGCGGTAAAGTGGCTGATCGACAAAGGCTTGGCTGATTCGAAAAAAATCGCGATCACCGGCGGGAGTTACGGCGGTTACGTGACGGCGCTGGCCCTGACGCGGGGCGCGGACGTGTTTACGCACGGGATTGCCAACTTCGGCGTCATGGACTGGCAGTTGTATGACACCGAATACGCCGAGCGGTTTATGGATACGCCCGCCGAAAATCCGGAAGGCTACAAAGCAAGCTCCGTGTTGATGTATGCTGACCGGCTGAAAGGCACGCTCCGGATCGTCCACGGAACGATGGACGACAACGTGCACATGCAGAATTCCGTTCAGCTGGTCGATAAGCTGGAGAATCTTGGCAAGCACTTTGAGTTTATGGTGTATCCGGGGGCGCGGCACGGTTTTGGAACACCGGCCAAATCCAAACATGCCCAGGCCGAAACGGCGCGGTTTATTTACCGGTATCTGCTGGAAAAACCGTTTCCGGGAGAGGTGTGGCCGTGACTTCGGTTTGCCTGATTTAAAGAATGAACCTGTTTAAGATCTTATTTTAAATGGAACACGGATTAAACGGATTGAACAGATTTTTCATCTGAGTTAATCTGTTCAATCCGCTTAATCCGTGTTCCCATCACTGTAAAACAACCGCTTCGTTAAGTTACCTTTGCCACTTTCCTAACCCCTTAAAATAATGCTTAAAAAACTTCTTCTAAGCGGCTTTTGCAGCCTTTCAGCTTTTATTAGTATCGCTCAGGAAACGATTCCATTGTATAGCGGGCCGATTCCCAATGCCAAACCGTCGGACGTCAAAGAAGTGAAACGGCCCGACCAGAGTGTCTCGAATGTGGTCGAACCCACCCTTTCCATCTACCTGCCCCCGAAGGAAAAAGCCACGGGTACCGCCGTCATCGTCTGTCCGGGTGGCGGCTACGGCGGGCTGGTGATGAAACGCGAAGGGTTTGATGTGGCCGAAGCCTTCAACAAACTGGGCGTGGCAGCTTTTGTCCTGAAATACCGCCTTCCCAGCGAAAAAACCATGATCGATCCTTCCATCGGGCCGTTGCAGGACGCCCAGCAGGCCATCAAAACCATCCGGCAGCGGGCGAAAGAATGGGGTGTCGATCCGAAAAAAATTGGCATTATGGGGTTTTCAGCCGGTGGCCACCTGGCTTCGACGGCCGGAACGCACTTCAATCAGGCGGTTCTCGAAAACAAGGAAGCGGTTAGCGTCCGGCCGGATTTTATGGTGCTGATTTATCCGGTTATTACCTTTACCGACCAGGTTGCCCACGGCGGTACCCGTAAAAACCTGCTGGGTACTTCGCCAAAACCAGAGCAGATTGCCTTGTATTCCAATGAATTGCAGGTGGACAAGACGACACCGCCGGCTTTCTTGACCCACGGCGCTGATGATACCGTTGTTCCGGTAAAAAACAGTCTTCTGTTCTATGAAGCCCTGCAACAGAACGGGGTCCCTGCCGATTTGCACATTTATACCAAAGGCCAGCACGGGTATCCGAAAACACCAACTTTTGACGAGTGGTTTGGCCGGATTCACCACTGGCTCCTGCAAACCGGTCTGCTTGTTCCGCAGTGATTTTGGCTTATATTCGCTTCATGGAGCATGTCAACCGCCGAAACTTTCTCAAACTCTCTGCCGCAGCCGCCGTTTCAACACCGGCGGCCTTTCCCAAAATCGTTGTTCCGAAAACCGCCAGCCTGGACAAAGCCAGCACCAATGTCGATTTCACAGGTGACGGGATTCATCTCTCACCCGCCGATTATTCGCACTTACTGGCGCAACTGACTGAGAAAGCGACGGTTGTGGCCGATTCCTACTCCCTGCACGGGTGCGTTGAGGAACTCGAAACCAGATTTGCGCGGCTTTTGGGGAAGCCGAGTGCCATCTTTATGCCCACCGGCACACTGGCCAATCACCTGGCCATCCGGGCGTTGGCGGGCAGCAACAGCCGGGTGATCGTGCAGAATGAAAGCCACGTCTACTGCGATACCGGCGATAGTACCCAAACGCTGAGTCAGCTCAATCTGATTCCGTTAGGCGTCAACCAGGCTACGTTTACGCTGGAAGAAGTGCAGGAGGTGCTGCAAAAAACCGCAGCGGGCCGGGTGGCCCGGAAAGTGGGTGTCATTTCGATCGAATCGCCGGTTCGCCGGAAACGCGGGGAGCTTTTCGATCTCCAACAGATGAAACAGATCTGCGATTTTGCGCGTCAGCAGGAGATCAAATTGCACCTCGACGGCGCCCGGCTGTTTCTGGCTTCGGCCTATACCGGTATTTCCCCCGCCAATTATGCCGCCCCGTTCGATACGGTTTATGTCTCGCTCTACAAATATTTCAATGCCGCTTCGGGCGCGATTCTGGCAGGACCGAAGGAACTCATCGAACCGATGTACCACACCCGGCGCATGTTTGGGGCGGGCCTGCCGCAAGCCTGGCCGTATGCGCTGGTGGCGCTGCATTATGCCGACGGTTTTCAGGAACGGTATCAGCAGGCCGTGAAAACCTCCGAAGCACTGATTCAGAAACTGGCCAAACACCCCGGGTTTGAGGTCGAACGGGTTACTTCCGGGACCAATATTTTCTCGCTGGTGGTGAAAGACAAAGACTTGAAAACCTACGCGGAACAGCTTAAAAAGCGGGGCGTTACGGTTTTTCCGCCCGCTAGCCCCACCAATCGACTCATGATGCAGGTCAACGAAACCGCCGGGCGGCTGTCGGCGCAGCAACTGGAACAGATTTTTGTCGAATCGCTACGGAGTTAAGAAGCGGTTTGCATGAGCCAGGCTCAAACGTGGCTATCCTACTTTTTTTGCCAAGTAAATCTGGGCGATCACCAGCATGGCGATGCCGTATTCGATCAGACCAATCGACTCGCCCAGCAGCCAGGAAGAGAAAATCAGCGTTAAAAACGTTTGCAAAAGCTGCACTTGCGAAACCACAGCGACCCCGCCCAGGGCCAGCCCTTTGTACCACGGCACAAAGCCGAAGAGCTGGCTGAGCAGCGTGACATAGATCATTCCCAAAACCGCCGTTTCATGCACGACCACGGGCGGTTGATACCACCATGAAACCGCCGTTGCCGGAAGGCTGACGGGCAGCATCACGACCAGAGCGCAACAGATCACATCGAGTCCGGAAAGGCTTCGGGTGAGTTTCGCGCCCAGTGTATACCCGAAACCCGCCGAAAAAGCGGCTCCCAGCAGCAGGAGATCGGCGGCCTGAAGCCTGACCTGATCGCGCAACAGCACATACGCCAGAACCGTCAAACAACCGCTGGCCGAAATGAGCCAGAAAACCGGTCGGTGCGATTCCCGGTTAATAACGGCGCTTAGAATGGCGGTAATCAGCGGCAGTAACGCTAAAACAAGACCCGCGTGGGCGGAGGACGTGGAGTGCAAGGCCAGGCTGGTCAGCAGCGGAAACCCGAGGGCGACACCCAGCGAAATGCCCGCCAGGATTCGGAAATGCTGTTTAATGAGCGGTAATTTTCCCTGCTGCAACAAAAGAGCGAGCGATACCAGCCCGGCACCTGAAACGCGCCCGAAGCTCAGCAGCCAGGGGTTGAAACTGCCCAGCGCCAGTTTGGTCATCGGCATGGTAAAGCTAAAACAGACGACGCCAACGAAGCCCAGCAACAGACCATATTGTTTAGGCGATAACCCCAAATTGAGAACTTCTACTTTCATGCGCCGAATTTAAGGGGGATAAACCCACCAATCCTATTAAAAGAGCCGGGTCATTTCGCTCGGTGGGCTTCATGCGTTTTCGACACCGGTTTTATACCGGAAATAGCAACCGGTTGCCTCGTAAACGGGCCGCGCCGGTCAATAAAAATCCGTTACGATCGGTAGATTTTTCTTCGTCATTTGTTTTTTGCCCCACTCACAAAGGAGCCCGATTGACGGAATCAGCTCCGTTCCGACCGGCGTAAGCTGGTATTCAACCTTTGGAGGAACTTCGTGATAGACCTTTCGGCTGATCAGTTCATCACCTTCCAGTTCGCGCAGGGCCTGCGTAAGCATCTTGGGGGTAATGTCCGGCATGCTCTTGCGAAGTGCTCCATACCGCATGAGACCACTGCCCAGGTGAAACAGAATCCGTGCCTTGTATTTGCCGCCCATTCGCTGGAAAGCATAGTCAACGGCGCACATCGCTTTGGTTTCAGCAACTTTATTTTTCATTTTTTTTCTTCGTTTCTGACTTAATTCGTCCATTAGTATCAAATTGGTATCTACGTTACCATTCGGTGCATACTTGACGTAAAGATACTACCACTTTACTTTTGCTCCACACTAATTTTAAATGATAATGAAAGCCATTGTTTTGAAACACACCGGAGGAACCGAGAATTTTGCGCTTACCGAACTACCTGCACCGACGATTCAGGAAGACCAGGTTTTGGTCAACGTGAAGGCCATCAGTATCAATCCGGCCGATGTAGCCACTCGGTATAATCAGCATTTTCAGGATTATATATTGAAGTTAAAACCGGGCGAACCGATCGTTCTCGGATGGGATATTGCGGGTAGTGTCGAAGACGTAGGAACGGCCGTTTCGTCGTTCAAAAAGGGAGATGCGGTTTTTGGAATGGTCAACTTTCCGGGACACGGCGACGCTTACGCCGAATACGTGGCGGCACCGGCCAGTCATCTGGCGTTAAAACCCGATACGATTGGTTTTGAAGAAGCCGCAGCCGCCACCATGACCGCTCTGACGGCCTGGCAATCGCTGGTAACGTATGGAAAAGTGAAAACCGGCGACCGGGTTCTGATCCACGGCGCGTCCGGGGGCGTGGGGCATTTCGCCGTGCAGTTTGCAAAACATTTTGGAGCCTACGTGATTGGCTCGGCCTCGGCGCCCCACCGGGATTTTGTGCGTTCGATCGGCGCGGATGAGTTTATCGATTACCAGGCTCAACCTTTTGAGAAGGTCGTAAAAGACGTCGATCTGGTTCTCGACGGCGTGAGCATGACGCAGGAACACATCGAGCGTTCCATTCAGGTGATCAAACCGGGCGGTATTCTGATCAGCTTGCTTTCGGGGTTTGATGACGCCTTCCAGGCCGAATTAACGAAAAGACAACTCCGCGGGCATCGATTGTGGGTCAATTCCGACGGTGCCGACCTAACCGAAATTGCGAAATTGTTACGCACAAAAGAAGTCAAACCGCAGGTGTCCCACCGGTTTGCGTTCCAGGATATGGGCCAGGCGCACGAGTTACTTCAAAACGGCAAGCCAATCGGAAAAGTCGTTGTGACGCTGTAAACCGTCGTGTTGGTGACGTACGGACCCGATCAAAACCGGGTCCGTACGTATTTCGCGTTCAGGCCACTGCCGCTCCTTCAACCCGGCGCGGACGAGCCGTTCAGTCTGCCGCCACCGCCTTGGCCGGGCTCCATTCCAGAATCGGCCGAACCCGGCATTGCATCAACTCGATGATTTCCTGCTCATTCTGAAACGCACCATTCACGTTGACGACGTGGTCAGCCAGCCGCTTGTATTGTTTGCTCAGGAGCAGGCCGAAAACCTGCCCATAGTCGAGCCCTTCAAAAATAATAGCTTTGTTGGATGCGTAGTGGTCGAGGGTCTTGGTGAAGAACTGGGGGTGTTCGCTCCAGTGCATGGCCGGGCGGCAGTGGTGACTGATGTGGTAGCCATCGTTCCAGCACATGCGGTTGTATTTGATGTTGATGCAGGTAATGCTGTTTTTGTAGGCATTGGCGGGATCGTCTTTATCGATAAAAGCGTGCTGGGTCCAGTTGCCGATCATGCCAAAAACCCGCGTCATGACGAATGGAAGCAGAAAAACCACAAGAGTGGCCGGCGCATTGACCCACAGCAGAACAGCCGACATCGTCAGAAAGATAATTTCACCGCTCATGGCTTTCACCGCCATTTTCTGCCGGTTTTTCTTCCGCAGGTAACCAACCAGCGTAATGACACCCAGAAAGAAAAAGTTAGCCAGATAGGTCAGAAATCCCCGGATGCTGTCGCGCCGGTAGGTCATCGTGCTGCTCAAATCCTCGGGCATGTTGTTCTCGGGATGGTGCATGCCAATGTGGTGACTTTGGTAGGTGTCCGGCGACATGCCGAAGAAAAGAGCCAGAAACGTCGGCATGTAATAGTTGAGGCCACTATATTCCCGTTTAAACAGCGGGCGGTGGGCCGCACAATGAACCATCAGGCCAAACGGGCCTTTGTAAATGGCGTAGGAAGCAAAACAGGCGAAGGCCAACACCCACCAAACCCAGCCGGTAATGCCCGGTATGAACAATGAAATCCCCAGCGGAACCAGCGTAAACGTGATTTTCAGCGTCAGATAGAGGAACGGCAAATCACGGCTGTCCCGGATAAACCGCAGTAAAAAACGGTCGGTAGCGGACGATGGTTGGGCAACGGAATTGGGGTCTTTCAGGGCAGGCAGTCTTCTCATTGGCGAATAAATTACGAAATTCGAAAAGTAAGGTAGGCATTTTACCAACAGAACCAAGCCGCTGCCGGATGATTGTTCAGGTGACACCCGTCAACCCTGCTTGCCGTCGTCGTTTGAAATCTTTTTCTTTTCGCGATTCTGCCCGGCGTTCATTTTTCCAAAGCGCCAGTTAACCGACAGCCGGATGTTCCGAATCACGTTGTAGTTGGAACCGTCTGAAATGAAGGTGGGCGTACGGAGCAACGTTACGATGGTATTATACCGGCGAAAAGGATTCTCGAAGTTGGCCGTGACCGTCACTTTTTGCTTTTTAAACTCTTTGCGGCCCGAAAAACCGTAGTAGTAGAAGCCCGACGATTGCCCCTGTAGCTGAATCCGGCGCGAATTGTAGGAGCCGTTGGCCTGAAGGCTGATGTTATTCGGCAACTGAAGCGACGTATTCAGGTTAAACTGATAACTCCAGTTTTCGTTGTTGATGTGTAAGGCCGTGCTGTTCAGAATGTTGTAATTCAGCCCGAACGATCCGCTCAGGTTCCACTGTTTCACCGGCCGCGCCGACCCGAAGAGGTTCAAACCGTAGGTCGAATTCTGGGCAATATTCCGGTAGGTGCTGCTCGAAATACCGCTTGTGTCAACGGTGGTGATGCGCTCGATGGCGTTGTTCGTTTGTCGCCCGAACACCATCGCGTTGATCGAAGTGCCGCCCTTGCTGAAGGTGCTGTAGGACAGCTCGACCGAATGTGCCAGTTCAGGATCTAAATACGGATTACCGGTTTGGATATTTTTCGGGTCGGACGAATTGACGTACGGATTCAGGTAAAAGATGGAGGGCCGCTGAATCCGCTGGCTGTAATTGAGCCGCAGCCGTCGCTCTTCACCAAACCGCTTTGAAACGGTGATGTTTGGCAGAAAATTCTGGTAGCGGTCGTTAAACTTCGTACTGGTCGATATGAAATTGGCGTTGATGGTGGTCATTTCCAGCCGCCCGCCCAGGCTGAAACCCCACATTTTGCTGGTCCGCATCCGAAACGAAGCATACGACGACCACACCAGTTGCTGGTAGTCGAAAGCATTCGCCCGGCTGGGGTCTTCCTGGTAATTGAGCGAACCGTCGGGCGCATTTTCCAGCCGGTAATCACTGCCCACATTGCGCAGAATGGCTTTCGTGCCCATTTCCAGAAGCCGTCGTTTGACGGTTGAAATCGGATAGACATAGTCCGTCTGGAGCGTGAATTCTTTCTGCTGATTGTCGTTGTTGTTGCGCTCCCGGTAGTCGATCACCTCGCTTTCGGGCAGCGGAAACTGATTCAGTGCGTAGTTGCTGTGGTTGTTGTTCTGGTTATACTGGGCCAGAAAGGTGTATTCCTGTTCCTTGCTGCGCCGGAAGGTTTTGGTATAATTGAAATTGACGTCCATATTCCGGTTGCGGTTTTGGGTGTGGTTATACCGCCGGAAATTCTGCGGTTCGTCGGAAGTTACCCGTGTATCGCGCGTAGAATTCGTGTTCCGGCCTTCACCCCCCAGGCTGGCATCGATGCCAATGCGGTTCAGCGTATCGAGGTCATAATCGATACTGACCGAGCCAAAGCCGGATTGACCTTTGTTTTTGTAGGCATTTGTCTGTTCAATGGTACTGATGACCTGGTCGTTCAGCAGGTTTTGCCGAAACGTCCGGGACCCGCCGTAGTAATTATTGATGTTGGCACCCCCGTAGGAGGTGATGCTGAGCTTGTTCTTTTTAAAATTAAAATTACCGCCGAGGTTGTCTCTGCGGCTCCCCACCGACGCATTCAAACCGCCCGTCAGCCCCTGCAACTGGTTTTTCGTGATGATATTGATCACGCCGGCGGTTCCCTCCGCGTCGTATTTAGCCGAGGGGGCTGTGACCACTTCCACCGATTTGATCAATTCGGCCGGGATCATCTGCAGGGCCTCGCTGATGCTGCGGGCCATGATGCTCGACGGTTTGTTGTTAATCAGCACTTTAATGCTGCTGCTGCCTTTCAGCGTCACCGTCCCGTCCGGATCGACCGTCAGCAACGGTACTTTTTTCAGAACGTCGATGGCCGTACCGCCCGCGTTGGTGGCGTCCTTGTCGGCGTTGTAAACCAGGCGGTCGTCCTTGTCTTCGACGAGCGGTTTTTCGGCCGTCACCACCACTTCATTCAGCGTCCGGGAGTCGGTTTGCATCTGCACCACGCCCAGCGCCACTTCAGCTCCTTGCGAGCCGATCGTCACATTGTTGATGGTTTTATTTTCGTACCCAATAAAACTGATCACGACCCGGTACGTCCCCGCATCGACCCCGTTGATGGTAAACTTGCCGGATTCGCCGGTGGTGGTTCCACCGACGATTTTTTCGGTTTGGGGATTCAATAAGGCAACGGTGGCAAATTCGACGGGTTTATTCTGCGCGGCATCCAGTACCGTTCCGCTGATTTTACTTTTTAGGCTGGCCTTGATGTTGGCCTGAATGGCTGGTAAGGGCGGCAGGGTAGCCGGATTTTGTGCCCGAACGTAACCGATGGAACATACTACGAGCGGGAGTAGGATTTTTTTCATACTTCGGGCAACAACTTCGACCAACGAAAGCGGAACTGATAAGGTGACAAGTAAATAGAACGACCAATTTACTAATCAATTTCTAAAATAAATACTAATGTTAGTTACTGGAACTTATACTAATAAGACTACACCGCTTTTGGATTTTTATGCGGTTATTTAGAAGCTGCAAACGTCTGGCAATTGCGCTCTTAACCCATTTCACCTCAAGCCTGCCGGATGGTTCGGATTCCGGAGTTGGCCGGAAAACCGCCATCGGTGCCAGACAGTCGGATCGTGCGTGCTATTCTTTTCCGATATTTTTCCTTCCAGGCCGGTATGTGTACTTTTGCAGATACCTAATTCCGTCCCAATGGAACACCCGGCGCAGCAGATTATCCGAATCGGAAGTACGAAAGACAAGGATACGCTGTCAAAATCCCAGAAGGAGTTTAACCGGCTGACCCGGAAAATCGAAACGCTGGAAAAAGACCTGGTCGACTATCGGGACGCTACAACCCGCATTCAGCAACACATCCAGACCGAACTGCTGCCGTTGCAGACGGAATATCATCAGCAACGGGCGGCTCTGGTTCGGGTTTTCGACCGGGCCCACGATTCGGGTTCCTTCAAAGCCAATGAGCGCAAAAAACTGGTCGACATCATCCTGAATCTGGCTTTTCCCCTGATTTCTGAATACGGTTTTGACGACCTGAAACCGATTTACGACAAATACGATTCCGACGGTTTCGATGCCACCAATGCCGGGGCCGATGATCTGACCACCGAAGCCATGAAAGAGATGTATAGCCGTCTGTTCGGGGTCGATTTTGACGAGGATGCGGACGTGAGTTCCCCCGAAAAAGTGGCGGAACACCTGCGGCAAAAACGGGAAGCGCAGCAAACCGCCAATGAAGAACAGCAGCGACAGACCGAGGAGCGACGCGCCCAACGGCCAAAAACCAAAAAGCAGCTGGAGCGGGAAGCTAAAAAAGAGACGGAAGAACGCAGCATTACAAAAGCCGTTCGGACGGTTTATATGGATCTGGTGAAGGCGTTTCACCCCGATCGGGAACCGGATGAAACCGAAAAGGGGCGCAAAACCGAGGTCATGAAGCGGATTACGGAAGCCTACGAAAAAAGCGACCTGCTGGCGCTGCTGCGGCTGCAACTGGAGTTTAACCGGATCGATCAGAACCACCTCGAAACGCTGGCCGAGGAACAGTTGAAGTATTACAACAAAATTCTGAAACAGCAGACGCAGGAGCTGGAGGAGCAATTGCACAGTCTGCAAGCACAACTTTCGGCTATGAGTGGCCGGTCACATTCGTATGTTTGGTCGCCGATGAGCCTGGAATACCGCTTCAAAGCCGATGTGCAGGAATTGAAACAAGCCATCAAGAGACTCAAAAATGAGCTGAAAGCCTTCCAGGACCCCTCTGTGCTGAGACATTGGCTGAAGTCGTACCGGATTCAGAAAGCCGGGGATTTCGACGGGTTTTAGTAATCCTTACCGTTCCAGATACCGCTTCAAATCCGAAATAGATTGGATGCCCAACTGCTCGGCCTGCGCCCGGCGCATCATCAGTGCGTAGGTGTTGTTGAAGCCCAGCGGAGGCAGCCAGGTCAGGTTGTACCGCTGCTGAAATTGTCGACTTACATACCGGTAGACGGCTTTTCGGTCGGATTTGATCGAATCGGCCAGGGCCGGGGGCGGTTGCAGAATCACGAGCAAACCCGTTCCGGTGTATTCCGGATAAAGATCGATGTCGCCCGCCGTCAGGGCTTCGAAACAGATTTTGGTGCCGCCCAGACCGGTTTTCGTAATGACCTGCAGGGTGGTGCGGTTTTCGAGCAACTGGCGTAGAATCTCGGCCAGAATGTATTGTTCCGTAAAAATCTTGGTGCCGATCACGATCCGGCCCGTGCGTCTGGTTTCCGCAACCGGCAGCAATAAGCCGGTTTTCTGCAGAAACTGCCGGGCCACGGCTTCGGGCGATTCGTGCAGAAAATCCGCCCGGTAGTTCATCTCCGTCATCACCGAATCCGAAAGCCGTCCTTCCAGCAGATGCAGCGTTTTGGGTACGGCGGGATGCTGTTGCAAAACCGCATTTCGGACCACCAGCGCGGCTTCGTAAGGCGGAAACGCGTTTTTATCATCGTCCAGAACCCGCAATTGAAACGCCTTGATCCGCCCGTCGGTCGAATAGCCGCTGATGAGATCGACCTGCTCCCGGAAAATCGCTTCGTACATCAGGTTCTGGTCGATCAATCTGGGCGTCATCTGCAAGCCGTAGGCCTGAACCAGACCCGGATAGCCGTCGGCGCGGCCGTAAAATTCGTGGGCAAAACCGGCCGTCAACTTCGCCTGACGGCCGACCGGCAACCAGTAGAAAGCCGACAGAATGGGAGTAATCAGCAGAAAAAGCAGGGCTACGCGACGGAGGTGAAATCCCTGGACCCGTTGCAAACGGGCGAGGAGAGCGTCGAAGAGAACCGCCAACAAAGCCGCCGGAATGGCCCCCGCCAGCACCATGTTCGTGTTGTTCAACGCAATACCGCCAAAGATAAACTCCCCCAAACCCCCGGCGGCCACGTAAGCCGCCAGCGTAGCGACCCCCACGTTGATGACGGTGGCCGTGCGGATACCGGCAAAAATAACCGGCAGCGCCAGCGGTAATTCGACCCGGATCAGCAACTGCCGGTTGGTCATGCCCATGCCCAAAGCGGCTTCTTTCAGCGTGGGACTCACTTCCCGAATGCCGACGTACGTGTTTCGGACAATCGGCAGCAGCGCGTACAGAAACAGGGCGGCAATGGCGGGCCAGACGCCAATCCCCAAAATCGGAATCAGAAAACCCAGCAAAGCGATGCTCGGAATCGTCTGGAGAACGCCCACGATGCCCAGCATTACCGTGGCCAGGCGTGGGCGGTAGGTGATGACGATGCCCAGCGGCAAACCCACCAGCAAGGCGAGGCACAGCGACAGAAAGGTCAGACCGATGTGCGTCAGAGTTTGTTCGGCCAGTTTGTCCCGTTGTTGAACCAAAAAGTCGAAAAACGCCTGCATGAGTGGATGCCTGGTAAATCTAAATCGGATTAAAATAGACGCCGATACCGAACCAGCGGGTTTTCTGGCTTTCGTAGACGCTGTAGGGCCGGAAACCGGTATAACTCTCCAGCAGGAAAGTCAGGTTGTTGGCGGTTCGGCCCAGTTCCAGGCCCAAACCGGCTTTGATGCCGGGCCGGAAATCGGTTTGCTGCCAGACTTTCAGATCCACTCCGCCAACGAAACGGGCAAACGCCGGCGATGGTTTCCGGTAATAAAAACCGGCCTCTGCGCTGAGTCGCTCGCGTTCTTCCGGTTTTCGCAAGCCAATACCGACGCCCACGTATTTCCGCAAACCGTTTTTCTCGTGGTTGTACGTCACGTCGACCAGCTCGTAATTAACCGGGTTGGGCAGGTAATAGTTGATCTGGTTCCTGAACAGGTAGTCGTCGCCGAGGTGGGAGGACAGGTGATACAACCGCAACCGCCAGCTATGATTCCGGACTTTGATGTTGTAAAGAAAGCTAATGCGGTAATCGGTGTTCATCAACTGACGGCGCTGTTTGTTGAGCTTATCGTCGTGATACACTTCAAATTGCGTAAACGAAGCGACATCAAACGAGAGTTCGCTGCTGCGTTCGGCCGATTTATACCAGCGAATAATCGGTTTCCGGAGTCCAAACGAGAAGGGAACAATGGTGCCGTCGTACTTCTTGCCTTCCGTCCAGTAGCCGGGCAGGACGCTGACACTGGTTTGGGCTTCGAGCGGGTCGAGCAAAATCGGGTCGAAGAGGTGGCCTTTGGGCAGAAATTCCCGGCGTGGAAAATCCGGCCGGATCAACATCGCGTTGCGGATCACCAGCGTGTCGGGCACATCCTGCGCCAACGCACCTGCCCATCCGAGGAGGATAAAGAAAGACAGTAAGTAGGGTTTCATCGCGCAATAAAAACCTCCGGTTTTTAGCCGGAGGAGTCAGAATAACGGGTTGTTTTCAGGCTTCTACGGCCGCTTTTTTCAGTTCGGCGTAGTGCTTGTAGAAATACGGAATGGTTTCAATTCCCTTGTAAAAATTGAACAGACCGTAGCTCTCGTTCGGTGAATGCAGCGCGTCGATGTCCAGGCCAAAACCCATCAGAATGGATTTTACGCCCAGTTCCTGCTCAAACAGGGCCACGATGGGAATGCTGCCTCCGCCCCGGGTCGGAATGGCTTCTTTGCCCCAGGCTTCGCGGAAAGCCCGGCGGGCGGCTTCAAATTCGACCGAATCGGTGGGCGTTACGTACGGCTGGCCACCGTGGTGGGGTGTCACCGTTACCGTCACCGTTGGCGGAGCGATGGAAATGAAGTGTTTGGTAAATAGTTCGGTAATCTCGTCCGGGTCCTGGCGGGGCACCAGCCGCATGCTGATTTTGGCCTGGGCTTTACCGGGCAATACGGTTTTGGCTCCTTCGCCAATGTAACCGCCCCAGATCCCGTTCACGTCGAGCGTGGGCCGGATGGAAGCGCGTTCGGGCGTTGAATAGCCTTCTTCGCCAAAAACCGCTTTAAGCCCCAGATCCCGCTTGTATTCTTCTTCGTCGAAAGGTGCCTCGGCCAATGCCGCCCGTTCGTCGGCGGTCAGATCGTCCACGTTATCGTAAAAACCGGGGATCGTGATGCGGCCTTTGTCGTCGTGCAGCGACGCAATCATCTGACACAGAACGTTGAGCGGGTTATGCACGGCACCGCCGTAGACGCCCGAATGCAAATCGCGGTTGGGTCCAACAACCTCCACTTCGACGTAGGAAAGTCCCCGCAAACCCGCTTCAATCGACGGGACGTCATTGGCAATGATGCTGGTGTCGGAAATCAAGATCACGTCGCATTTGAGTTTTTCGCGGTTGGCGGCCACAAAATTGCCCAGATGGTCGGAGCCGATTTCTTCCTCGCCCTCAATCATCACTTTCACGTTGCAGGGCAAACCGTCGGTGGCCAGCATGGCTTCCAGCGCTTTGACGTGCATGTAAAACTGGCCTTTGTCGTCGCAGGAACCCCGGGCGTAGATGCGCTCGTTGCGGATCGTGGGCTCAAACGGGGGTGTATTCCAGAGTTCGTACGGATCAGCGGGTTGCACGTCGTAGTGGCCGTAAACCAGAACCGTCGGCAGGGCATCGTCGATCAGCTTTTCGGCGTAAACCACCGGATGGCCCGGCGTTTCGTGCAATTCGGCCTTATCCAGACCGGCCGCCGTCAGTTTTTCTTTCACAAACTCCGCTGCCCGGCGCATGTCCGGTTTGAATTTGGAATCGGCGCTGACGGACGGTATCCGCAGCAATTCGAAGAGTTCGTTCAGAAACCGCTCTTTATGTTCCGCAAAATAGGTTGATAACATGGATTTGACGGGTTTTTGTCAGGTTGACAAAGGAAATACTGCAAAAAAATGACGCCCCGAAGTTAATCACTTCGGGGCGTCATGCAATCGGTAGGCCTTGAAACTTATTCTTCGTCTTCTTTCTTTCGGAATTTGATCAGCCGCGTCCGGCTTTCTTCGCCATTCAGCAGGCGGGTGATGTTTTTCTGGTGAGTCAATACCACAAACAGGAAAACCACCACGCCAAAAACAATCAGCAGCGGGTGTTCTTTCTGACCAAAAGCGCGCAGCAGCAACAGAACCGGGAAAGCCAGTGCGGCCATCATCGAACCCAGCGAAACGTACTGCGAAGCAATGACGACAACCAGGAAAATACCGATGCAAACCGCGGCTACTTCGGGGTGAATCGCCAGCACCATGCCCAGCAGCGAGGCCACGCCTTTACCGCCTTTAAAATCGGCCCAGATCGGGAAACAGTGCCCAATAACGGCCACCAGACCAAAAACCAGTTTGAATGTCAGGATTTCGTGGGTGCCGATCACATCGAAGTACCACAGCAGGGAGGAAAGAATCGTGGCGGTATAGCCTTTGAGCACGTCGATCAGCATCACGACCGTGCCGGCGCGTTTGCCCAGAACGCGAAACGTATTGGTGGCCCCGGCATTTCCACTGCCGTATTTGCGAATGTCTAATCCGAAGAAGCCTTCGCCATACCAGACAGCGGTAGGAATGGAACCCAACAAGTAAGCAAGTAACGTCGTTGCAATGATTAATAATACGTTCATTCAAGAAATCTACCGCTTCGGCGGTGCGACTGACATTGAGTAAAATACCAAAACTGCCCTAAAAGGGCGCGCAGAGACTTAAAAGTAGGAATTCTTGGTGGGTAGTGACAACCTATGAACAACAAATCTACAAAAAAAAATGAAATTCTTACCGTTTAATAACACACAAACCGTAGAAAATAGTCATTTAACAACATTTTAATTGCCATGTACCCACGGACTTTAGTCCGTGAGATGCTCAAGTCGATTAGCTTGGATCTCACGGACTAAAGTCCGTGGGTACATTTTATTTCTCCAGCGGATGTTCCTTCAGCAGTTGATCCGGCGAATAAAAATCCTTTTTGCTTTCGGTAGCCGCCCGGACCTGTTTCACTTTGTCAGGCAGGATGGCCGGGGCCTGATTTCCGAACGAATTCCGCACGTACGTCAACACAGCCGCCATTTCCTCATCGTTGAGCAAACCGCCAAAGGGCGTCATGGGCACCTGTCCGGGATAGTTTTTACCCGCTACCTCGATTGGCCCCAAAAGCCCTTTCAAAGCCAGCTTGATGAGACGATCCTCATTGCCCAACACCCACTTATTTGCATTCAGCGGAGGAAAGCCGGAGGCCGCCAGCCCTTTTCCATCGGGTTGATGGCAGGTGGTACAATAGCCTTCCTTGCCATAGATTTCCTTCCCTTTGTTGAACAGGGCCAGTTCCGCGCCTTTTAAACCGGATTTGACCGCTACTTCTTTTTCTGCTTTGAGGTTGACGCCATTCAGGTGCGCAACGGCGGTTTCATAGGCGTGAATCATCCAGTCGTCCAGCGGTTTTTTCTTAGCTTCCGCCAGAATGGGCAGCCCTTTTTCCTTGCCGATCCAGGAAGCCGCCACAATCGCATCCAGTCGAACCCGGCTGTTGTCGTCGCGAACGGCCTGCATCAACAAATCCGCCTGATCCGGCACCTGATGCCCGGTATACCGCACCACCTGAACGGCCGCGGCCCGGGCGTGGTAATCTTTCGCTTTCAGCATTTGCCGCAGCAACGTTTGATCGACTTTGTTCAGGCCCCAGCTGACCCACAACCCTTCCAGAACGTGGTGTTCGTAGCGCGGGTCGTTTTTGTCCAGCTTGGCCACCCACGTTTTGAGCTTTGCCAACACCTGATTGGCATCCCGGCCGCGAAGCTCCCGGCGGGTGCGATACCGGGTGCGGTATTCGGGTAATTTCAGATTGTCCAGCAATTCTTCGATCGTGGCACCGTCTACTTTGGCCGGTTTTACGAGCGGTCGCGACGGGTACGTAATCCGGTAAATCCGTCCGTGCGAGTGGTCGCGCAGCGGATCGCGGGCGTTGTGCTGCATGTGGCCGATCAGAATGTTGTGCCAGTCGATCAGGTACAGCGAACCGTCGGGCGCAAACTCCATGTCAACGGGCCGGAAGTTGCGGTCTTCGCTCACCACCAGGTCCATGCGGTGTTTGCTTTTATAACCCGTTCCGTCGTCCACGAGCGTGTGTTCCTTCATGCCCAGAAAACCGATGGTGTTGTTGATCAGAAGGTCGCCCTGCAACTCATCGGGAAAATGGCGGCTGGAAACAAATTCCAAACCGGAGGTTGGGCGAACGCGGTGGGCTTCTTCGATCAACTGCACCGACTTGTGCGTGGCCTGTCCGTAGCGGGGCAACACCGAACCCGGCATCATCCAGCGAACATCCGGGCTGGAGGTTTCGGCGAAGAACGGCTGTCCCCAGTCGTCGAACGCAATGCCCCATGGATTCGGAATGGAAAGCTGGGCAGTCCGTTCCAGTTTGTGGAGTTGGGGGGCATACCGGTAAAAACCGCCGTTGGTCGCCCGAACGGGTCCGTACGACGTTTCGACGTTGGTGTGCAAAAACACGCCTTCGCCCGAATAGATGGCTCCGGAAGGATCGACGGTAAACGCGTGGCTGTTGTGGTGTGTATCGTGGTCATCGTAACCACTCAGCAGAATTTCGATTTTGTCCGCTTTTTCATCGCCATCCGTATCGGTGAAAAGTTTCAGGTTCGTTCCCTGAGAAACATAAACGCCTTCTTTGGCCAGCTCGAAGCCCAGGGGAAGGTGCAGTTTGTCGGCAAAAACCGTCTGTTTATCGGCCTTTCCGTCATTGTTGGTGTCCTCGAAAATCAGGATTTTGTCGTTGGGTTTGGCATCGCCCGGTTTGTAGTGCGGATAGCTGGGCATCACCGCCACCCAGAGCCGCCCTTTGCCGTCGAACGACATCTGCATCGGTTTGGCCAGATCCGGGAATTCTTCTTCGGAGGCAAACAGTTCGATTTTGTAGCCCGTCGGCACTTTGAGTTTAGCCAGCGCTTCTTTTCCGTAGAGGTACGTCAAACTGCCGTTTTTCTCCGGGTTGTAATTGGTTTTTACCGGCGGCAGGGGCGAGGTATTTTTATCGGCAACCGTCAAATCCAGTTTTTCTCCTTTGGAAGCCGCCAGCCAGACGGCGGTATCCCGAATGGCGGTCAGTTCGCGGATTTTCTGGATTTCGGCCGGGTAATTGTCCTGACCAAACGGATTGTAGCGACGCCCGTAGACGTGAACGCCGTTGGGAATTTTAAAGTCATTGTGCCACATCCAGTTTTTCTCCATCACTGCGTCGTGAATCAGCTTCCGGTTGGCCTGGGCTTTGGGAGCGGCCTTGCCAAAAACCTGATCGACCAGCAGAACGCCCAGCTTTTTATACCCTTCTTCGTTGAGTTGCGAACCGTCGATGGTCAGCGGTTCCTTGCTGTCGGCATACCATTTCTGGGAAGGCGTGAAGGCATCGACAAAGAGCACGTTGTTTTGCCCCGCAACTTCCCGCATGGCGTTGGTATACAGCAGCAGGTTCGCATTTTCCTTTTTGCCGTTTGGCAAATCCATTTTGTCGGACAGGTCTTCAAAGGCGATGGGCGATACGATGGCCAGTTGCGGAGCGGAAGTTCCGTTGTATTTCTGGCTCAGCGTCCACTTGATGAACGCATCCAGCTCGGCTTTGTAATTTTCCAGTTTTTCTTTGCCCTGAAACGATTCGTTATAGCCGAAAAAGGCAATAATCACGTCGGTTTTTAAGCGGGTCAGCCACTGGTCGGGCGTCTCGAAATGGCCTTCGCTTTGGGACGGATTGGCGTATTCGGTCTGAAATTTTTCCGCACCGGGAAAGGCCCAGGGCGAATTCCGGCTCGCGTGGGGCCGAAAACCGGGGGTGTCGCCACCGTCGCACATGTTGCGGATGAACAACTCGTTATCCGGATAGCGGACCTGCAATTCCGTCTCAAAGTTGTCGTAATTCATCATCCTTGACCCCAGATTGTTGCCAAGTAACATGATACGCGACCCTTTTTTGACTTGAATGGGTTCGGCGGCACCGACCGAACCCCGGCTTGATTGAAAGGCACTGAACGCAATGAGACCGAATCCGACGGCGATCAGCAAGCCAATAAGGCTGTTCTTCCTGGGTTTAGACATCTTGATTTTTATAACTTAATACGGTGTACATACGGATTCAGAACGGCGGGGGCCGGGTTCAACTAGCCCACAATGCCCCGGTAAGGCACATTGATGGCTATTTTGCCTTTCCAGCGTTTGGGAACCGGTTTGCCCAGCAGCCAATGGATGGCATTGATGGTCAGGCGCTGAACGCTTTCTTCCTGAAAATCTTCGGGGTGCCCCAGCGTCGTAAAGAAAACCTTCGCCTTGGCTTTGTTGGTCCACGTCCACGCCACCGGGTTATCGATGGCCGGTTTGTCGGGATTGACCGATTTTCCCATCAAAAGGGGCGTCGCATCCTGCGGGGGGTACTCCGGGCGGACCCGGTAGAGCCACGAAGCCGCATGAAAAGCAGGCGCCACGCCCGTTAAAATGGGGTTCTTTGCGGCTTCGGGAATGATGGTTACATCGGTGGTGCTTTTGTGTCCGTAGTGGGTATGACCGGCCTTTCCCCAGCCGGGAGGAGCGCCAAAAGCCCGTTCGCCGAAGGCATTCCATTCTTCGGAAGGGTCTCCTTTCGGGAAATTAAACGCATGGGTGGACGTCCGAAAGCCCATGACCGGTTTGCCGGATTTCAGGTATTCGTCGATGTATTGCAACTGGTCGGGCGGTAATTGCCGCCACCGCAGGAAAAATACCGCCAGATCGGCTTCCCGAAGCGCTTCCAGACCGGGAATATTTTTTTCGGAATTCTGGTTCGGCGACGCCTTGAGCACTTTCGTTCGCATGCCGTAGTTTTTTTCCAGCTCGGCGGCAATCAGCGGCAGCGTCTGTTCGCCACTGTATTCATGGTCGCCCGTAACAAAAACCACATACGGTTTTCCGGCTTTTTTGCCTGGTTTCAGGCGGTTGGCGAGGGCTTCGCTTCCGGCCAGGCTCAGCAAGCCGGCGAGTCCCAGCAGGCCGGAGGTCTGTTGTAAAAAAGCTCTGCGTTTGGTTTTCATGAAAAGTCGGTTTTAGATCCCCGAAGAAACTCTTTATGATAAGTCGATCGATCCCCGAATATACCTATTAATTTAAATTTTAACCCGTTTCCGGGCAGCAAGTCGGGCTTCCGTATCGCTCAGGGATGAATTTGGCGACGCAGAAGCCCGGGCAGGTTTACCAGAAAACGAATCGTCAATAGCCGGTATTCTGTTTCAGCTTGTTATTATTCCGGATTTCAGCCGTTGGAATCGGGAAAAGGAGTTCGCGTTCTTTCAGAACCGGTCCGTACGAAAACTTGTGGCCGACGTAATTTTCGAACGTTTTCGTGGTCACGTTGTAGGCTTTGCGGAGTCGCACCATGTCGAACCAGGTGATATTCTCGAAGCTCAGTTCATACCAGCGCTCTTTCCAGACGGCTTCCCGCAATTTCTCTTTGGTGAGTCCGGTCAGGTTGGGCAAATTGGCCCGCCGTCTGATCTTGTTAATGGCTTCAAACGCTTCGGGGGTTGGGCCGGCGACTTCATTGGCGGCTTCGGCGTAGGTCAGCAACACCTCGGCGTAGCGCATCAGCGGCCAGTTTAGGTCACTGCTGGTGGTGGTCAGATGGGCCGCCGTATCGAAATGTTTGAAGATGTAATAGCCCCCCAAATCCACGGTTTTAGACCGGTTGTCGCTCAGCGAATACGTTCGGTAATAAAACTGCTTTTCTTCGACCCGTTTGTCGCCTTTCTCGTAGGACTCGACAAACTCCTTGTTGGCGAAAATGGCCCCGGTTTCGTCCGAATAGGCCGAAATGCCCTGGTTATACGGAATGATCGACGTCTGCCAGTTGGACGGTTGGATGTTGGCGGCAAACTGGACCATGAAAATATTCTCGCCGATGTTCTTTTTGCTCGGGTCGTGCAGATCGTCGTACGACGGAAACAGGCTGTATTGATTCGACGTAATGACCTCGTTGGCTTTGTCGGCGGCTTTCTTGTAGTACTCTGCCCCTTTTTGCAGCGGAAAACCGGCCATCGTCAGGTAAACGCTGGACAGCAGCGACTTGACGGCCCCCAGCGATACCCGCCCCGACTTGTCCAGATACGGAAGGCCGGATGCTTCGGCCTCGATCAGGTCATCCACAATCACTTTATAAACCGCTTCTTCCGTGGCCTGTTCGGGAACCAGATTTTCCGATGTTAAACCCACCGGTTCGGTAATGACGGGTACTTTCCCAAAAATCCTGACCAGGTTGAAGTAATACCAGGCCCGCAAAAACCGGGCTTCGCCCAAGGCCTTCTTTTTAGCGGCTTCGTCCATCGCAATCGCCGGGATTTTGCCAATGGCGAGGTTGGCGTTTCCGATGCCTTTGTAGCTGGCGACCCAGTAGACCCGACCGTATTCGTTGTCGGACGTGTTGACCAGATTGCGCACAAAAATGCTGTTGACAGCCTGGCCCAGTTCCGTGTTGGCCAGACCGGTCGCAAATTCCAGCATCATCCACGGAGCACCGTTGAAGCCGCCCCCGGTGGTGGTTTTCAGGTTTTCGTAAATCGAATTGACGGCGCTGGTGGCGTGTTCGGGCTTCGTAAAGTAATTTTCAACCGTAAAATTGGACTGATCGGCCTCCTCCAGAAAGTCGGAGCAACCCGCTCCGCTTAGCAGCAGGGCGGTGCAGAGCAGCCATTGGCCGGCGGTTTTTATCGTGATTTTCATCGTGATTCAGTTTGTGGGTTAAAGACCAATGTTCAGACCAACCATAAAGACCCGGGGCTTCGGGTAATCATACAGCGCCACGCCCTGATCGAAGGCGTTTCCGGTGGTCGAAACTTCCGGATCGTAGCCCGGGTATTTGGTGCTCAAAAAGAAATTCTGCACGGAGGCATACACCCGCAGGCGGTTTAACCGCAGCTTTTCCACGGTGGTTGGCGAGAACGTATAGGCCAGCAGCAGGTTGCGGCCCCGCAGAAAAGAGCCGTCTTTTACCCGGTGCGTATCCTCGTTGGTGTTGTAGCCGGCGGATACCGGGCGCAGCTGGGCAATCGGCGTATTCTGATTCTCGGGCGTCCAGGCATTCAACACGGTTTTGAAACTGTTGGCAATGCCCTGACGGTCTTCCGCCGAGTGTTCGCTCCGGTACAAAACGTCGTTGCCGGTCATAAACTGAAGATCGACCGTCAGATCCAGATTTCTGTATTTGAAGGAGTTCAGGAACGTACCGAACGTCTTCGGAATGCCAAGTCCGATAATGACCCGGTCCTTGTCGTTGATAACCCCGTCCTGATTCACGTCCTGGTATTTGACATCGCCCGGCCGTTTCAGGTATTTGGCGGCTTCCGACTCTTCAGACGTGCTCCAGGTTCCCTGGTGAACGAAGCCGAAAAACGAGCCGACCGGTTCGCCTTCCCGCACCACCGTGGAACCTACGAAAATGTCGGAGCCGCCGGTCAGGGCGATCACTTTGTTTTTGTTGAAAGAAATGTTGAAGGTCGTATTCCACGAAAAGCCGTTGGCGTTGACATTGACGCTGTTCAGGCCCACCTCGATGCCCCGGTTTTCCATGCTGCCCACGTTTTTGGAAACCGTCTCGTAGCCACTGCTGTAGGGCACCGGTGCGCTCAGCAGCATGTCCGTCGTCAACTTCCGATACACATCCACTTCCAGCGAAACCCGGTTCTGGAACAGGCCCAGTTCCAGACCGGCGTCGATCTGGTGGGTTTTTTCCCACCGCAAATCCGGGTTTGCGAGCCGGCCCGTCCCGATGCCGATGGCGCGGGCTCCGCCAAAAATCACCGAGTAATTGCCCATCCCGGCGAGTGCCTGATACGCCGTAATTTCAGAATTCCCGGTGACGCCGTAGCTGGTCCGGAGTTTAAGGTTGGATATAGCCGGAATGCTTTTCAGAAACTCTTCTTCGGTGAGCCGCCACGCCAAAGCCGCCGACGGGAAAAAGGCGTACCGGTTTTCAGAACCGAATTTGGACGAACCATCGATCCGGCCCGTCAGCGTCAGTAAATACTTGTCTTTCAGGCTGTAATTGACCCGGCCAAAATACGAATTCAGACCGTAGGCTACCGCCGACGAACTGGGTGCCTGCGGGTTGGAACCCGCCCCGAGGTTGTTGAACAGAAAGTAATCATCCTGAAAATTCTGCGTAGCCGCCACCGCCGTAAACCGGTCGACGTGTTGCCAGGACAAACCGAGCAAACCGGTGAAGGAATGCTTGTCGGCAAACCGCCGGTTGTAGGTCAGGTAGTTTTCAAACTGCCAGGAATTGTGCCGCTCGTTGGTTACACTGGCAATACCGCCCTGATTCCGCGAGATGTAATTCAGCGTCCGGCCACTGTACAGATCGATCCGCTGGTTGATGATGTTGGTCCCGACCGTGGTGCGCAACTCCAGCCCTTTGGCCAGATTCAGGTTGGCATACACATTGCCCAGCATCGTCTGGGTTTTTACATAGAACAGCCGTTCTTTCAGGATATTGATCGGGTTTCCGCCCCCTTCCATGCCCGGATAGTCTTCATTGCCACCCCAGCGGCCATCGGGGTATTTGACCGGAATAATCGGCAACGCTTCCAGAACCTGCCGCATGGCAATGATACCGCCACCGCCCAGCGGGTCGACCTGGTTTTCGTTCTGATCGTTGTAGCTGAGGCTTCCGCCCACTTTCAGCCAGCTTTTGATCTGACTATCGAACACAAAACGACCGGCATACCGCTTCAGCCACGATTCTTTCACCAGCCCGTTCTCGTTGCGGTAGCCCAGGTAAACACCGTAGCTGTCTTTCCCGTTGCCACCCGCAAAAGCCAGCTGGTGGTTCTGCGTAAAGGCTTTCTGAAAGGCTTCGTCCTGCCAGTCGGTGTCGTACAAGGGGTTTCCGCTGGAGTCGAAGAGCAGGGGATTGGTCCGTTTGGTTTTCGGATCTTTGTATTTCCCACCCGCCCAGCCCACCGGATCGTACTTCTGGGCGTTCTGGTACGCGATATCTTCTACCTGCAGAAACTCCTTCGAATTGAGCAGTTCGAGTTTCCTGGGCAACACGCCCAGGCTGAAATCCGTGTCGTACGTCACCCGCCCACCGGTCTGGCTGCCCCGTTTGGTGGTCACCAGAATAACGCCATTGGCTCCCCGGGCTCCGTAGATGGCCGTGGCGGAAGCGTCTTTCAGAACCTCAATCGAGGCAATGTCATTGGGGTTGATGTAGTCGATGGGCGTACTGCCGTTGGTCAGGCCGGTTGCGTTCAGAATGACGCCGTCGATGACGTAGAGCGGGTTGTTGGCCACACTGACCGACGTATTCCCCCGGATGCGGATGTTGGCCCGCCCGCCCGGACGACCGGAATTGACCGACACGTTTACGCCCGTGATCCGCCCCGCGAGCCCCTGGTTGAGCGAGGCCGCCGGGCGTTCCTGCAAAGCCTCGGCTTTCACCGTTCCAACGGCGCCCGTCAAGTCGGATTTCCGTTGCACACCATAGCCCACTACCACCACTTCATTCAGCGTTTTCTGATCGGGCGCGAGTTGAACGTCGATGGTAGAGCGGTTTCCGACGGCGATTTCCTGATT
The DNA here is from genome assembly GCF_003858645.1 of Larkinella knui. Lineage (GTDB taxonomy): Bacteria > Bacteroidota > Bacteroidia > Cytophagales > Spirosomataceae > Larkinella > Larkinella knui. The sequence continues at coordinate 518,654 of NZ_RQJP01000004.1, forward strand.
CAGATAACCGACAAAGGAAAAAACCAGCGTAGCCGGGCCGTCCGGTATGTTCAGCTTAAAATTGCCTTCGCCATCGGTCGACGTCCCGCGCGTCGTGTTCTTGACCACCACGCTCACGCCGGGGAGTGCCTCGCCCGTTTCGCTTTTTACGGTACCGCTGATGGTCCGGTCCACGGCAGCGACTTCCACCGGGCTACCCGCGGGATTAGCCGACGCAGGAAGCTTATCCGCCGAAGCCGCCTGGGCTTGCTGAACCGGCTCTGTTTCCAGGAAGGGATTCTCCAGGTCGGCGGTCTTTTTGGATTTTTTATCCCCCAGAATCAGGTAGGAACTGCTGTTTACTTTTTTATACCGGAAACCCAGCGGCCGCAGCACACTGGTCAGGTTTTTTTCCAGACTGGCCTCTGGTCTGATGGTTTCGGCCGCCACGGAAAGCCCTTCTACCGCCCGCAGTTCGAAGAGAATATCAACCTTATACCGGGATTTGAAATCCGACAGAACGTCTTTGAGCTGACGAACCGCCCCCGTGATGACTTTCGTATTTCGTTGCTGTACATGGCTCGCCAGCAGATCGGACTGGGCCCAGCCGGGCTGGTGTTCCGACAGCAGTAAAGAGAGCAGAAGTCCCGTTCTGGAGACTTTCCGTATAGAGTGAATCATGGAGGGAAAGGGTTTAAATGAGCGAGATGGATGGAAATTAATGACTGGTCAATTGAACGTAATTCCCCTGCCGGACGACGTTGATATCCAGCAGTTCGGAAATGGATTGCAGCAGCTGATCGACGTTATCGGCCCGGAACGAGCCCATCAGCACCCGGTCTGCCAGGTCCGGGCCATTAATTTTTACCTGCAAACCGTAATTTTCTTCCAGCAGATAGGCCACCTCCCGCAGCGGAGTTTCGTCGAATACGAATCGTTTTTCGCTCCAGGTGGGGTGGAGTTGTACGGCGCGGACTTTTCTCAGCGCAATGCGGTTTTGGGGATCGAGCGTTACCCGTTCGCCGGGCTTCATGGTCAGCTGTTTAACGGTCCTGCCTTGCTGGTAGTTAAACCGCACCTGGCCTTTGTTCAACGTGACCCGTGCGCCCCGTTTGCGGGAAAAAACCGTAAACTCGGTGCCCAACACGACCACCTCGAAATGATTGGCGGTTTTTACCACAAACCGTTTGTTGTCGGTCGTATGCGTCACCGAAAAGTTGGCTTCACCGGTGAGCAGAACCTCGCGGGTCCGGCTTCCAAAGCCCCAGCGGGGCACTTTCAGGCTTGAATTGGCATTCAGCAGGACCGAACTTCCGTCGGGTAAATGCAGCGAACGGGTTTCGCCAAAGGCGGTTTCGTAGGTCTTGTATTCCAGCTGATTCCGGAAAACCAGCGTGCTGAAACCGAGAAGGCAGATGATCGAGGCTGCCACCAGCCACTGGCCCGGATTCCGGTTTCTCCGGTTTGAGGGCGTTTGAAATACCTCGGAAACGTCGTCCGTATGCGGGTTGTCGGCCAGAAAAGCCGCATAGCGCTGATGGGCTGCATCGGTCTGGGCCAGGTATTGGGGATGACTATTTTCCCACTCTTCCAGCCATTCGTAGTACTGTTCCTCGTTTTTTTTCTCGCGCAGCCACTGCCCGATCAATTCCCGCTGGAGCGGAGAGGCTGTTCGGCCGAAGTAGCTAAAAATCAAATTTTTGTTGATTTCAGATTCCATATTTCATCATATAATTTTCACAGAACTTATTTTTCTGACTAGCTATCGGAAGGTCGAACGGCCGGGGCCGGATTCCCGGGCGGGGAGTCAAATGAAAAGCGAATGGGCGATCACGGAAATGAGCATGAGCCAGTAGTCTTTCAGCCCTTTTCGGACAATGCCGAGGGCCTTGACGATGTGGACTTCGACCGTTTTGATGGAAAGGCCCAGTTCGGTAGCGATATCCTGGTATTTTTTTCCTTCAAACCGGCTCATCAGAAAAACTTTGCGGCATTGCGGAGGAAGGGATTCAACGAGATCTTCCACTTTATGAATCACCTCTTCGTACTGAAGAACCTGATCGGGTCGCTGGCTGAGCGCGCCCTCCCGGATGTCGGCGGTTTCCAGATCGTCCAGTTTCTGAAATTCCAGCCGGAGGTAGTTATAGGCTTCGTTGCGCACGCTGCGGAAGAGGTAATAGCGATAGGACGAGGTGATGTTCGTATAGGCCTGGGTTTTCCAGAATTTGCAAAAGACGTCGCTCACCAGATCTTCGGCGGTTTCTTTCAGGTAGACAAACCGCACGGCATGGCTGCACAGGGCCTGGTGATACCGCCGGAACAGCAACTCACACCCTTTCTGGGGACTTTCTGCAAACGCCCGGCGGATGAAAAGTTCGGTGTCGTTAAAACCCGGGTTTTCGTCCAGTGACTCCTCATCCGGGCTGGATGACGCCAGCGGTTTTATAATTACCGGAAGTTGCTGACCTGCGAAATCGATTTGTTGGCGAATGGGCATAGTCTTGGCTTAAACCTACATTATCCCTAAAAAAGTCAATCGTATACTTGCAAAGACAACTTTTTGCCAAAACCACCTTAGTTGAATTTAAAAAAATCTGAAAAAAGTTAAAAAGGAGAAATGTGTTGCCAGACAACGCGCTGATTTTGATTAGCTTTAGCGGACGTGGTACGATTAATGTAAAAAGAATTTCTACTCTAGGCTTATTCATCCCGTTTTACTTCATTTATAGAAACAAACCCTACTGAAAACCAATCATGAGTGAACGTGAAAAGATGCTGGCGGGAGAGTGGTATTGGGCCAATGATCCTGAACTGCTGGCGATGCGGGCCCGGGCCCGGGAGTTGTTCATGCGGTATAACCAGACCTTGAACAGCGAGCAGCCACTCCGCGAAGAAATATTAGCGGTTTTGCTCGGATCAGTAGGTAAAAACCCTGATATTCAGCCGCCTTTCTATTGTGACTACGGCGCGTACATTCAGCTCGGCGAAAATGTATTCATCAATTACAATTGCACCATTTTAGATTACGCCCTGATAAAAATCGGCAATAATGCTCTGATTGGCCCCAATGTGAGTTTGTATGCCGCTTCGCATCCGCTCCTGGCCAGTCACCGCATCCGGAAAGGATCGGATATTGCCAAACCGATTACGATTGGCGACAACGTCTGGCTGGCCGGCAATGTCGTTGTTTGTCCGGGCGTCAGCATTGGCGACAATACCACCATCGGGGCCGGGAGCATCGTGACGCGGGATATTCCCTCGCATGTGTTTGCCGCCGGTAATCCCTGCCGGGTGATTCGGGAAGTTACCGAAGAAGAAGGTTCTTAACCACCGTATCGAATCCGTATGATCGTTATCCGTCACCTTACCAAACAGTACCCGACTCACCTGGCCGTCGATGACGTTTCCTTCGAGGTGGGCGCGCGCGAAACGCTGGTGCTGCTGGGAACCAGCGGGTCCGGCAAAACGACCACCCTGAAAATGATCAACCGGCTGATCGAGCCGACGTCCGGAATCATCGAGGTGAACGGAATTAAGATCGGTGAGCGGAAACTCCACGAACTCCGGCGGGAAATCGGCTATGTGATTCAGGAAACGGGCCTGTTTCCGCATTACACCATCGGTGAGAACATCGCCCTGGTGCCGCGCCTGTTGCAGTGGGACGAACGGAAGATTCAGGATCGGACTCGCGAACTGTTGGCGATGCTTCGCCTGCCCGAAACCTACCTGAATGCGTATCCCGGCCAGCTCAGCGGAGGGCAGCGGCAGCGGGTCGGTCTGGCCCGGGCGCTGGCCGCTCAACCGGCCATTCTGCTGATGGATGAACCGCTGGGTGCCCTCGACCCCGTTACCCGGAGCGCCATCCGCCGGGAATTCCGGCAACTGGAAGAGATCCGCAAAAAAACCATCGTGCTGGTGACGCACGACATCCGGGAAGCGTTTGAACTGGGCGACCGCATTGCCCTGATGGATGGCGGACGTATCCAGCAAATCGGTACGCCCAGAGAACTGCTGCTGCATCCGGCCAATGACTTTGTGCGCCACTTTTTCGCCGATCAGTGGTTATCCCTCCAATTGCACGTCTTTTCGCTCGAAGATCTCTCGCCGTATCTGCCCGATGAACAGACGCCGTCCCCCGACGCGCGCATCTTTCCGGCCCATACCCAACTGGCCGATGTCTTACAGGAATTAGCCGGGCCGGAATCCGTCGTTTTTCAGGCCAATCATCGCTTTATAACCGTACAGTCGGCCACGATCTGGCCCGCGCTGGGGCAATTGCTCCAGAACCAAACCGCATCGTAAAACCGTACTGCCGTGCTTGAGTTTTTTAAATTCATTGTTGAACATGCCGATAAACTGGCCGAGCAAACGCTGACCCACATCGGCTTAACGTTCCTGTCGCTGTGCATTGCGCTCGTGATTGGCATCCCGCTGGGTATTCTGATCACCTTGCGACCCCGGATCGTCGGGGTGGTGCTGGGCTCTGTCGGCGTGCTGCAAACCATTCCGAGCATTGCGCTGCTGGGTTTTATGATTCCCCTGCAGGGCATTGGTCCCGGCCCCGCCATCGTGGCCCTGTTCCTGTATGCCCTGCTGCCCATTGTGCAGAATACGTACGTCGGCATCCGGGAAGTGAGTCCGGCGCTGAAAGAAGCCGCCCGGGGGATGGGCCTGACCCGGTGGCAGGTACTGGTGCGGCTCGAATTTCCGTTGGCGCTGCCGGTTATTTTTGCCGGTATTCGAACCGCCACCGTTATCAATGTGGGCGTGGCCACGCTGGCGGCTTATCTGGCGGCTGGCGGACTGGGCGAGTTCATCTTTGGCGGTATTGCCCTCAACGACACGAATATGATTCTGGCGGGCACCATTCCGTCGGCGCTGCTGGCGATTCTGCTGGATGCCGGACTGGCTCGTTTGCAGCACCTGCGCGGCTTGGGACGGTATCGGGTCATGGCGGTTTTCTTCCTGCTGGTGCCGGTTTTATCGTCGTTCTATTTGGTTCCGAGGGCCGGTCGCCCTAAATTGAGCGCCGGTTTTGCCCACGAGTTTTACGGCCGGGCCGATGGTTATCCGGCTTTACTTCGTACGTACAACCTGCAGTTGGCGTCGCGGCTGATCGACCAGAATTTGATGTATGAAGCCGTTCGCACGAATCTGGTGGATATCATCAGCGGGTATTCGACAGACGGACGCATCAAGGCGTTCAACTTGCGAACGCTGACGGACGACAAACACGCGTTTCCGCCCTACGAGGCCGCATTGGTGGTTCGGCAGGCGGCTTTGAAGCAACACCCGGAATTGCAACCGACGCTGGATCTGCTGGCCGGGCGGCTTTCGGATTCGTCCATGACGGAGTTGAATTACCAGGTCGATCACCTGCACAAATCGCCCGCAGCCGTGGCCCGGCAGTTTCTGACCCGCGCCGGATTGCTCCGGAAACCGGACGGTCAAAAGCGGCAGGGCAAAATCGTGATCGGGGCTATGATTTTTACCGAGCAGTATATTCTGGCCGAGATTGTCCGCCAACTGGTGGAAAACCGTACCGCACTGGAGGTGATTACCAGAACCGGACTGGGCGGCACCAAAATCTGCTTCGATGCGCTGATGGCCGGTGATCTTGACCTGTATCCCGAATACACCGGCACCGGATTGCTGGTTATTCTGCAACCTCCGCTAGCGGTTTCCGACACGTTGCAGGTGAGTACCAAAGCCGTTTATCAGTATGTCAGCCGGGAATTTAACCGGAAATACCAGTTGAGTTGGCAGAAACCGCTGGGGTTCAACAACACCTACGCCCTGATGATGCGCGAGGGACAGGCCGGGCAGCTGGGTATCCGGACGAATTCGGAACTGAAGCTGTATTTGGATCAGTAAAACATGAAAATTCACATCATGGGCGCATCGGGTTCGGGTACGACCACGTTGGGCCACCATGTAGCGGAAAAACTGAACGTTCCGTATTGGGATAGCGACGACTTTTTCTGGGTTAAAACAGAACCGCCTTATCAGATTCGGCGCAATTCCGACGAACGCAATACGTTGTGTAAAGCGGCTCTGGATAGCCATACCGACTCGATTCTGGGCGGTTCTGTCGGCCACTGGGGCGACGGTTGGGAAAACCGGTTTGACCTGGTAGTTTTTTTGTGGGTACCGCCCGCCATCCGCATCGAGCGGTTGCGAAAAAGGGAGTTTGAGCGCTTCGGTGACGTCATTTTTACGGATCCCGACCGCCGGAAGTCATACGAAGAATTCATCGATTGGGCCGCCGGTTATGACTCCGATACGGCCCGGGGACGCACCCTGAGCTTTCACCGGCAGTGGCTCCAAAACGTGTCTTGCCCCGTGTTGAAAATTGAAGGAGATACCACAATTGCGGAACGGATGGCACTGATTTTGGACGTAATAAAAGCCTAAATCCGCCTTCCCAAGACATTCAGGTTTGTTGACATTCAAGTATCGAAAGTGGCGATTCTCCAGGCCCGGACGACAATAGCAGGCAAATGAACGTAATTTGGCAACGCCCTGTCGTGCTTTCGTAGAGGTAAATGGCAGGAATATAAACCGCCTTACTTCCCACTGTCCGCCGGTGCTTTACTTCCCGGTTTGGGTCCAAATTTGTTGCCGAAAAAATCGCCGGTATTCCAGGTTGGCCGCTGCGGGTTCTGCGCCGTCAGATAGCCGATCAGAAACTGGAGTTGGGCGTGTTTGGCAGCCGCGTTGAAGTCGAATGGCTGATCGATTTCGTCCTGCGGAGAGTGGTAAATCGTAGCCCGCCAGTCGAGGTTCAGCTTTAACCCATCAACCTGCGGATTACCGGAATTCGTACCGCTTTTGACGTAAATGGCCGGGATGCCCTGCCGCACAAAGCTAAAATGATCGCTGCGCATGAACACGACCTGCTCGGGCATGGGATCTTTAGCGACCTGAACACCCAGATAAGCGGCTGCGACATTAACTTCTTTCGCCATGCTGGAATGCTCGTAGCCATAGGGCACAATGTCGATCAGCGGATGGAAGAAAAACGGCATGTCCAGACACAGGTTGGCCACAATTTTATCCTTCGGAACCGTCGGGTTGCTGGCGAAAAAATCGGAGCCCAGCAGCCCCATTTCTTCGCCCGTTACGCCCACAAACAGAATCGAACGTTTGGGCTTTGTGGGCAGCGAAGCATACATCCGGGCGGCTTCTAGGTTGATGCCCACGCCCGAGGCATTGTCGTGTGCGCCGTTGTAGATGGAGTCGCCCTTGACCGGTCGGCCAATGCCAAGGTGATCGAGGTGGGAGACGTACACGACGTACTCATTCTTGAGAATGGGGTCCGATCCGGGCAGGACACCCACCACATTATACCCGGCAATATCGTTACCCGACCTGGTTTCGGTGGTCATCCGAACCGAAAAATTCAGCGGAAACGTTTGCGGAATGCTCTTGTTGGCTGCGGCAATAACATCGGTTAACGAGTGGCCGGATTCGGCAAAAACCGTCCGCGCCGTGGAATCACCCAGGGAAGCAACGCCCTTTAATTCCGGAAAAACCCGTTGCGGTTTGCCGTCTTTGTCGAGCCAGCGATAGGTGCCCTGCCGCGCACGCGGGGCGGCCGCTTCCATCCGGTTGCGGACGTCGGTGGGCAAACTAAACGAAATGACCCCAACGGCACCGTGAGAAGCCGCATTTTCGAGTTTGGCCGAACCGTGATACGCCCGCTGGTTGGACGGAAAAGCCGCCGGAGCACCGTTGAAATAGGCAACAAATTTGCCCTTGACATCGATGTTTTTGTAATCATCGTAGTTCAGATCGGGAGCAGTAACGCCAAAACCGACGAAAATAACCGGCGCGGTTACCTCACTTTTTTCGCTGCCGTAGACCGGACTCAGCAAGTAATTTTTGCCAAAACTCAGCGGTTTTTCCTGACCATTTTTAGCGATCAGCACCAACGAACTGGTTTCTTCGTTCACGCGCCACTGGCGCAGCGGTACTTTCTGCCAATACGTTTGATGATCACCCGCCGGTTGCAAACCGAGCGCTTCGAACTGCGCAATCACGTAATTAGCCGCCAGCCGATAACCGCGCGTACCCGGTTTTCGACCCTCCATGGCGTCGTCGGCCAGAAAGCGCATGTGGGCGCGAATGGCTTCCGGTTTTGCGGATTGAACAGCGGCCTGGGCCTCCGCCGGAATCCCGGATTTGGATTTGTCCTGAGCCGAAACCAGGACAAAGCTGAGCAGAAGAAAAGTTGAGGTTAAGACGGTTTTCATAGCCAGGTCGCGAATGTTCAAACAACCAAGATAAGCATAAGATCACAAAAAATAAGGGATGAGTTCCAATTATACGTGCCGGGTTGTAGCGGAAAAGGCAAACCCTGTTTTCTGACGACGACCACGGCCCGCCGATGAGGGAGCCGCAACTACCTGCCGAACACATCTTTCAGGGCCCGCCGGGCGGCATGAAACCCGCACATGCCGTGGACACCGCCCCCCGGTGGGGTCGACGATGAGCAGATGTAAAGCCCTTTTGCGGAGGTTCGGTAGGGCGACCAGCGGAGCGCCGGCCGGGTGAAAAGCTGGCCGATGTCGATGATCCCGCCGTTGATGTCGCCACCGATGTAATTGGGATTATGCGCTTCCATTTGGGCGGGATTCAGGGTGCTTCGGGCCAGAATCCGGTCGCGAAAACCGGGCGCAAACCGCTCGACCTGGTTTTCGATGGCGGCTGTCATGTCCACGGGTGAGCCGTTGGGAATGTGGCAATAGGCCCAGGCCGTGTGTTTCCCTGCCGGAGCCCGCGTGGCATCGAATACACTTTGTTGAGCCAGCAGAACGTACGGTTTTTCGGGATGCTGGCCCTGCGAAGCGCGTAATTCCGAGTCGGCGATTTCTTCCAGCGTATTCCCCAGATGAACCGTTCCGGCCTGCCGACAACTTTCTTCCGGAAATGGAACCGGGCCGTCCAGCGCCCAATCGATTTTGAAAACTCCCATGCCGTAGCGGTATCGATTCAACTGCCAGCGATACAGGGGCGAAAACCGGTGTCCGGCAATCTGGAGGAGTTGCCTGGGGGTTACATCGAACAAAACCGCCTTGCAAGACGGAAGCTGCGAGAGGGCGGAGACGTAGAAATTCGATTCGATTTTTCCACCCAATGACCGGAAATAGGCAGCTAACGCATTGGCAATCTGTTGTGAGCCGCCTTTTGGCAGTGGCCAGCCCCGCCTATGGGCCGCCGTCATAAGTACAAGAGCGATGGCGGCTGTCGTAAAATTAGAGAGTGGCTGAATGGAATGAGCGGCCATTCCGGCCAGTAAACCTTTCGCCTGTTTTGTCTTGAAACTCCGGGCCAGCCAGGTCACCGGCGGTAGAGCTTTCAGCCCGAATTGTGCAAAATCGAGCGGATGTTTCGGGAACGTGAGCGGACCCAGAACGTCGGCGTCGATGCGGGGCCACTGGTCGATCAGCGGCCTGAACAGGTTTAGATACGTTTTTTCATCCGGCCCCAGCGAACGGGCGGTTTCTTCCACCGACTGGGTTAGAATGGCCGCCGGGCCCTTGTCGAATGGGTGGGCTGCGGCCACCGGCGGGTAGATGTATTCCAGACCATACGCATCGAGCGGCAACGTCCGGAAGAACGGCGAATTGACAGCCAGCGGATGAATGGCCGAGCAGGTGTCATGAACAAAACCGGGCAGTGTCAGTGCTGCCGAGCGTAAACCGCCCCCAATGTCCAGCTTGCCTTCCAGCATCAGCACCGAAAGCCCGGCTTGCTGCAAGGTGATGGCGGCTGCTAACCCATTCGGACCGGAGCCCACAACAACGGCATCAAATTCAGTTTTATTCACGGCTGGAATGGTTGTTTCGCAGGCGGCCCCGTCCGCGAAATACTTCTCTTTTCATAACTCACTTTACAGGTATTCGGTTGTAAAATAAAAAATATTGAATTTTTTCAGTTTTTAATTTAAATTATTGAGGTTTATCACATCCACTTTTTGATTTTAATTCAGATATGCCCTTCCTTTGCTACTCCACTAAGTTGCTGGGATTAGAAGGTTACAATTCTGCTGCATCTTCTGGAATAAGGATCATGGAAACTTCGACTCGTTCAAACAAGCTCCTACTACCGACTAGCGGGCCGCTAGCCGGGTATCTGCCCTATCCGCCACTAGCGAGTTCTTCCTGCTGTTGTTGCTGTCTCTGATTTCATCCTTCGTTTCCTGTTTTGTACCTCGCCATCACTTCGCTTCATAACGGGCGGGTATTTTCTTATTTTGTCTTTTATTCTTCTAAATCTGTAGGATAACTAGTAAAATTACAAACCAACTCATCTGTCACCATGAAGTATTTTTACACAATTGATTACGAAGAAGTTAGCCTTCAGTGGCTCCTGACTTCTTTCCTGCTCCTGACCACGCTGGTCGGGTTTTCACAGAATACAGTCAAAGGAAAAGTTACTTCTGAAGACGACCGGTCCGGCGTACCCGGTATCAATGTCCTCCTCAAAAATACGACGCAGGGAACCGTAACCGATGCCAACGGAAATTTCCAGATTCCGGCAGCACCGAATGCCGTGCTGGTTTTTTCGGGCGTTGGCTTCATCCGTCAGGAAGTGCCGGTCAATGGCAAAAGCCAGTTCGATGTGAAACTCGTGGTCGACAACCGGCAGCTGAACGAAGTCGTTGTGGTGGGCTATGGCACGCAGAAAAAGAGTGACCTGACCGGCGCCGTAAGTTCTTTGGATTCGAAAGAGTTTAACAAAGGCGTGCAAACGTCAGTAGATCAGCTAATTGCCGGTCGGGCGGCCGGGGTTCAGATCACGCAGGCCAGCGCCGAGCCGGGTGGCGGGGTCACGATCCGCATCCGGGGGGCCAATTCCATCAACGCCAACAACGAGCCGCTGTATGTCATCGACGGGTTGCCCATCGACAATTCGCCGGTGGTTCCCAACTCGCCGGTTATTACCGATGGCGCGGTTCGCAACCCGCTGAATGCCCTCAATCCGTCGGACATCGAGTCGATTGAAATTCTGAAAGATGCCTCGGCAACCGCCATTTACGGGTCGCGCGGTTCCAACGGCGTCATTTTGATTACGACCAAAAAAGGCACGAAAGGCAAGCTGAAGGTCAATTACAACGCCTACAGTTCGTTCCAGAACGTGACCAAAACCATCCCGATGCTGAGTACGCAGCAGTACATCAGTTTGCTGAATGATATTAAAAAGGACCAGGGACTGGCCCCGGAATTTAGCGACGAGCAGATCAAAACGATTGGCAACGGAACCAACTGGCAGAAGGAAATTTACCGCACCGGTTATGCCCGAAACCACCAGCTGGCGTTCTCGGGTGGTCAGGACAAATTCAATTATTACGCGTCGGTCAATTACTTCGACCAGAAGGGCGTTGTCATCAGTTCGGGCATCAAACGCTACGTGGGCCGGGCCAATCTGACTTACAACGACGATAAATTTAAATTTGGGCTGAACCTGAATTCGAGTCTGGTAAAAGACGATTTTGTGCCCAATGGCGTCAGCATCAACGAAGGCGCCGGGGTGGTCAATACCGCCATTTTTCAGGACCCAACCCTGCCGATTCGCAACGCCGACGGAACCTACGGCCAGACTCTCATCGTGAACCTCGAAAATCCGGTGGCGCTGGCGAATGAAGTGACGGATGTGGCCGAAACCAACCGGACCTTCGGGAATATTTTTGCCGAATACTTCATTCTGCCCGCATTATCAGTGAAAGTGAACGCCGGAACCGATCGCCAGAGCGCCCGTCGCGACAGCTATCTTTCCCGCCAGACCCGGCGTGGGCAGGCCACCAATGGGATTGCCGATGTGCAGTCGAGCAACGCCAGCAATTACCTGCTCGAACTGACGGCGCGGTACAGCAAAACGTTTCAGGACATTCATACGCTGGAAGTGCTGGGCGGTTATACGTATCAGCAGTTTCAAAACGATTATGTTGGCGCGGGTTCGCAGAATTTTTCGTCGGATGCGCTGCTTTCCAATAACCTCGCAGCTGGCGCGCGCTCGACCTTCGATGTGGCTTCGGGCCGGAATCAGAACCAGCTTCAGTCGTATCTGGGCCGGGTCAACTACAATTTGCTGGATAAATATCTGCTGACGGCTTCGTTCCGGGCCGACGGTTCGTCGCGGTTTGGCGCGAACAATAAATTCGGTTTTTTCCCTTCGGTGGCGCTCGGCTGGCGAATCAAGGAAGAGGGTTTTCTGAAAAACGTGGCAGTTTTGTCGGACCTGAAACTGCGCGGGAGCTACGGTTTAACGGGAAATCAGGACATTGGGAGCTACAAATCACTCGTGTTGCTCGGGCCGCAGGGCAATGCGATTTTCGACGGTGTTTCGTACGTCGGCGTTTCGACGACCCAGTTGCCCAACGCCAATCTGAAGTGGGAAACGACCGGGCAGCTCGACCTTGGGCTTGATTTTGGGTTCTTCGGAAACCGTCTGACGGGCTCGATGGACTACTTCCACAAGAATACCCGCGATCTGTTGCTTCAACTTCCCGTACCGCGCACGACCGGTTTTTCAACGACTTTCAAAAACGTCGGCGGGATGAAAAACCAGGGGCTGGAAATCACGCTGAACACGGTGAACATTCAAAAACCGTTTACCTGGCGGTCATCACTCAATTTCTCACTGATTCGCAACGAAGTGACTGATCTGGCGGGACTTCCGTACATTCTACAAGGTGAAGCCGGTTTCTCCAAGGACTTCAGCATCATCAAAAAAGGCGAACCGCTGAACTCGTTTTTCGGCTACATCATTGACGGCGTTTACCAGTTGGGCGACAACATCAAATCGACTCCGCAGCCGCTGGCCAACCCCGGCGAATACCGCTACCGGGACGTCAACGGCGACGGACAGATCACGACCGCCGACCGTACCATTCTGGGTTCACCGTTTCCGAACTATACTTTCGGGATCAACAATGACTTTGCTTACGGCCCGCTGACGTTCTCGTTCTTTTTGCAGGGCGTTCAAGGCGGCAGCGTTTTTAACCTGAACCGCACCGAATCCGAAAATCCGATTTCGTTCCGGCGAAACCGCCTGGCCGAATCCTACACCGACCGCTGGACGCCCACCAATCCGACGAACGCCAATCCGTCCGGTATTCCGCCGAAAGTGGCCTATGCGACCAATATCAACAGCCGGGCCGTGGAAGATGCGTCGTTTATCCGGTTGAAAACCATTCAGTTGGCGTATAATCTGCCGCTGGCGAAATTGAAGGCGATCCGCAGCGCCCAGCTGTATGTGACCGGCCAGAATCTGTTTACGATCACCAAATACACCGGTTCCGACCCCGAAGTGAGCGCCTTTGGAACGTCGAACGTCCGGGCGGATTACAACGCCTATCCGCTGACGAGGACGTATACCGTGGGGCTGAATCTTAATTTTTAATCGATATTTCTATGAAAAATATACTCTATTTATTCGCAATCATTCTGTTGGCCGGTTGCGCCGATCCGTTGGAGGAAGAAGTTTATTCGGCCTTCGGACCCAACAACTTTTTCCAGAAAGCCGACGATGCCGAAGGCTTGTTGAACTCGGCGTATTCGGTGGAGCAACGCCGGGGTTTTCGGAATTATCTGTTGATGGCCGAAGTCAATACCGACCTGCTGATCGACCGGGAAGGCGGTTTGCGGAGTCTGGCCCAACCGCTGGAGGATTTTACCTGGAACGCGTCGCACGAGTTTTTCGAAACTGCCTGGACTACGCATTACCGGACCATTTACCGGACAAATCTGATTCTGGATCAGGTGCCGGCTATTGCCATGAACGAAACCCGGAAGACCCAGATTCTGGCCGAAGCGCGGTTTTTGCGGGCCAGCGCCTACCAGATTCTGTACGAACACTTCGGCCCGGTTCCGCTCATTATCAGCAGCACCACCAGCAGCGACGACCGTCCCAGCCGCGCTACCAAAGAGGAGTTCATCGCGTTTGTCGAATCGGAATTTAAAGCCGTTGCGGACATTTTACCCACCGTGGCTACCCAGTATGGACGGGCCACCAAAGGCGCGGCTCTGGCGTTACTGACCCGGTTTCATCTGAACAACAAGAAATGGCAGGAGACCGCCGAAACCGCCAAAAAAGTTATCGATCTCAATGTGTATCAGTTGTTTAGTACAACGTATCGAACCAATCTGTTCGATATGGCCAACGAGAAAAACAGCGAATTTATCTACATCCGGCCCAGTCTGGCGCAACCGGGTTTGGGCGATAATTACCTGCCCCATGCCGCACCGCCGAATTACAAATTCAAAACGGCCCCCAAAACCAATTACGCGACGCAGCTGAAAACCCTGTCGGCTTTTTACAACACCTTCGAGCCGGCCGATCAACGGCGTCAGGCCATCATTACGGAGTATGAAGATGTGAACGGAAAAATTATCAAGCTCGGAACCGATGATGTTCGTAGTTTTAAGTTCAAGGAAGATTTGAGCGCCACGGGCGAGGTGATGGGCAACGATTTTCCGGTGTATCGCTACGCCGACATTCTGCTCAGCCGCGCCGAAGCCCTCAACGAACTGAGCGGACCGACGCAGGAAGCCATCGACCTGATCAATCAGGTGCGGGCGAAAGCGGGCGTGACGTTGCTGAAAATCGGGGATTTTGCGTCCAAAGATGCGTTGCGGGCCCATTTGCTGAAGGAACGCGGCTGGGAATTTTTCTCGGAAGAACTTCGTCGGCAGGACCTGATTCGGCACGGCAAGTTTATCGAATACGCCAAAGCGCGGGGGAAAGTGGCCTTTGACTATCAGGTTCTGTATCCGCTGCCGCAAAGCGAAATTGACCGGAATCCGAATTTGAAGCAGAATGAAGGGTATAAATAACCCCTCGAACGCTCTTCAACAAAAGCCCAAAGGGCTGCCATCACTAGCCCCGGGTAACACCCTGGGTTCGCGGGGATCATCCGGGATTTGCGGGGATCATCGGGGTTCGCGGGGTTTATCCGGGGTTCGCGGGGTTTATCCGGGGTTCGCGGGATCGGTCATCCGGGAATCATGGGGGTTACTCGGGGACGCGGTGATCATCTAGGGAACGTGGGGGCATCCGGGGAACGCGGGGTTCATCCGGGAATCGAATTATAGGCCTATTGATACCGAACGTATGGACGATAGATTATTGTCACCCAATCCGATCGCGGGGTCCCCGGATGATCCCCGGGTAATACCCGCGATCCACGTGACCCCGCGTTCCCCGGATGAACCCCGCGATCCCCGATGAACCCCGGGTGTTACCCGGGGCTAGTGATGTCAGCCCTTTGGGCTTTTGTTCGCGTAAAAATGGATAGGGTATGTATGGGCTCAAAATCGTTTAGAGATGGATAAATTTTCGAAAAAAACCGGGTTGATCATCAGCTTGATCGCACTGGCAATCAGCGGTACGTTCGCCCAGAAACCGACACCGCCCAACATCGTCGTTTTTCTGGTCGATGACATGGGCTGGCAGGATACGTCGGTGCCTTTCTGGAAACAGGTGACCGACCTGAACCGGCGGTATCGCACGCCCAGCATGGAGCGGCTGGCGCGCGAGGGGCTGAAGTTTACGAATGCCTACGCCATGCCGGTTTGTACGCCCACCCGCACGAGTTTGCTGAGCGGGGTCAATGCCGCCCACAGCCGGATCACGCACTGGACCTCCCCCAACCAGAATAAAAATACCGACTTTCCGGATTCTACGCTGAATTCCGTCGACTGGAACATCAACGGCCTCAGCCCGGTCGCCGGTATCGAGCATACGTTTCATGCGACGCCCTTGCCTGCGCTTTTGAGTCAGAACGGCTATTACACGATTCACACCGGGAAAGCCCATTTCGGTTCGGCAGGAACACCGGGTTCCGATCCGAAAAATCTGGGTTTTCAGGTCAATATTGCCGGGAGTGAAATCGGGCATCCGGCCAGTTACCTGGGAACCGAAAATTACGATCATCCGGTGAATGGTAAACCCAACCGCAACGCCGTTCCGGGTTTGGAAAAGTACCACGGCAAAGATGTTTTTTTATCCGAAGCACTCACCCTCGAAGCCATTAAAGCCGTGGAGGTGCCGATTCAGAAAAAACAGCCGTTTTTCCTCTATTTCGGGCACTACGCCGTTCATACGCCGATTATGGCCGACAAGCGGTTTGTTGACAAATACCTGAAAGCCGGTCTGGATAGCATCGAAGCCAGGTATGCGTCGCTGGTTGAAGGCATGGATAAAAGTCTGGGCGACCTGCTGAATTTTCTGGACGAACGACGGATTGCCGACAATACGGTGATTATCTTTATGTCCGACAACGGCGGGCTTAGTACGAAACCGCAACGGGGCGGCAAGGAACACACGCACAACCTGCCGCTACGGGCCGGAAAAGGGTCGGTCTACGAAGGCGGTATTCGCGAGCCGATGCTGGTGCGCTGGCCGGGCGTGGTCAAACCGGGCGGGGTGACGGAGCAATACGTAATTGTTGAAGACTTTTTTCCGACGATTCTGGACATGGCCGGGGTGAAAAAACCGGCGGTTGTTCAGCAGGTCGATGGCCGGTCGTTTCTGCCCTTGCTGAAAAATCCGGCCCTGAAAGACACGTCCCGCGCCCTGGTCTGGCACCACCCCAACCGCTGGATTTCGGCCGAGGGACCGCTGATTCACTGGGCGAGCGGTATTCGGCAGGGTGACTGGAAACTGGTGTATGATCACCGGACGGCGGCCCTGGAATTGTACAACCTGAAAGACGATATTGGCGAACAACAAAACCGGGCGACGCAACATCCGGATAAAGTAAAACAGCTCGCTTTGTTGCTTACTAAGCAGTTGAAGACCTGGAATGCGCAGATGCCGACGTTCAAAAAAACCGGTAAAGCGGTGGCGTGGCCGGACGAGGTATCTGGTAAAAATGGTTTATAGTTTAAGGTTTATCGTTTCCGGTTAATCCGGACGCTTTTACCCGAAACTATAAACCCTGAACTGACTAACTATAAAATGGCAATGAACTTTAAAATTGGAGCAGGAATTATCGGCATTGCATCGGCGCTGGCGGCCTTTTTGGTGGTTCCGGGATACACCCCCAGGGAGCCGGAAAGCCTTCAGAACGCCCGGCCCAATATCATTTTTATTTTCTCCGACGACCACGCTTACCAGGCCATCAGTGCGTACGGGAGTAAGTTGACCAAAACGCCCAATATCGACCGGATCGCGAAAGAAGGCGCTATTTTGCACAACAACGTCGTCACCAATTCCATCTGCGGACCCAGCCGGGCAACGCTGCTAACCGGGAAATACAGCCACCTGAACGGTTACAAGGTCAACGAGCGGAAGTTCGAGATCAACCAGCCGGTTTTCCCGGAGGAATTACAGAAAAATGGCTACCAAACCGCGTGGGTGGGCAAAATGCACCTCGGAAGTTTGCCGCACGGTTTCAATTACCTGAATGTTTTGCCGGGGCAGGGGCATTATTACAGTCCGGATTTTATCAATTCCAAAGGCGATACGGTTCGGTATCCGGGGTATGTCACCAACGTCGTTACCAAACTTTCGCTGGATTGGCTCAACCAGCGGGACGCTTCCAAACCGTTCTTTCTGGTGGTGGGCCACAAGGCAACACACCGCGAATGGCTGCCCGATGTGCAGGATCTGGGTGCGTATGATAAGGTGGATTTCCCCTTGCCGTCGACGTTTTATGATAACTACGAGGGCCGGGAAGCCGCAAAAAATCAGGACATGACCATCGACAAAACGATGCGGTTGAAGGAAGACCTGAAAGTTCACGCGGATTACCAGAAAAGCGGCATTTATAACCGGTTTTCGCCCGAAGAGAAGAAAGCGTTTTATGAGTATTACGAAAATAAAATCAGCAAGGAATTCGACGCGAAAAAGCTCAGCGGTAAAGCGTTGGCCGAGTGGAAATTCCAGCGGTATTTGAAGGATTATCTGGCCACGGCAAATTCGCTCGACCGCAACATTGGTGAACTGCTGGATTACCTGGATAAATCCGGGCTGGCGAAAAATACCGTTGTCATTTATGCGTCCGATCAGGGTTTTTATCTGGGCGAACACGGCTGGTTCGACAAGCGGTTTATTTACGAACAATCGCTGAAAACGCCGTTTGTGATTCGCTATCCGGGCGTAATTAAACCAGGAACGCAGGTTAATGAGCTGATTTCCAACATCGACTGGGCACCTACGCTGCTCAACCTGACCGGAACCGCCATTCCGAAAGAGATTCAGGGGGAATCGTTTCTGCCTTTATTGACAGGAAAAAAAGTGGCCTGGCGCAAGGACGCGTATTATCATTATTACGAATATCCGGTGCCGCACCACGTTTATCCGCACATCGGATTGCGGGGTGAACAGTACAAACTGGTGCGCTTTTACGGACCAAAAGAATACTGGGAATTGTATGATCTGAAAAAAGATCCGCAGGAACTTCATAACGTCTACGGCGTTAAAGGATATGAGGTAATAACCGCTGATCTGAAGACGAAACTGAAAGAACAAATCCGCAAGTACAAGGATGATGAAGCGCTTAAAATTGTGGAAAGTGGGATATGAGATGATGGGAAAAGGCGGGTTAAAAATGCTCCTTTTGGGCGTATTTCTGGCCGGAGTTGCAGCTTGTCATTCCCAGAATCAGTCGGCTGGAGAGGAGCAGGCGGCAAAAGCGGACAGTGCTGCGCATTGTGTGGCGAAGGGAATGCCGTCGCGCTCGGCGGCTGTTCGGCAGGCCGCTTCGGTAACCGCATCGGGCGAGAACAGCACGGACGAAATGGCCTGGATTCCGGGTGGTTCGTTTCAAATGGGTTCTGATGAGTTTCCCGATTCCCGGCCGCTCCACAGCGTCAAAGTCGATGGATTCTGGATGGACAAACACGAGGTGACGAATGCAGAATTTGCCCGGTTTGTGGCCGCAACCAAATACGTAACCGTGGCCGAACGGCCGTTGAATCCAAAAGATTATCCGGGCGTTCCGGCGGACAAACTGGTGCCGGGTTCAGCGGTTTTTACGCCCCCGGCGCAGAAAGTTTCGTTGGAAAATCCGCTGGTCTGGTGGCAATATGTGGCCGGAGCCAGCTGGAAACACCCGGCGGGGCCGCAAAGCAACCTGCAAGGGCGCGAAAATCAGCCGGTTGTGCACGTTTGTTACGAAGATGCGGCAGCGTACGCAAAATGGGCCGGAAAGCGCCTGCCGACCGAAGCCGAATGGGAATTTGCCGCCCAGGGCGGCAAAGGCAACCGGAAATATTACTGGGGTGACGAACTGAAACCGGCGGGCCAGTGGATTGCGAACATTTATCAGGGCAATTTCCCGAATCAGAACACAACGGAAGACGGTTTTGCCGGTGTGGCACCGGTTCGGTCGTTTCCGGCCAATCCGTACGGTTTATACGATATGGATGGTAATGTCTGGGAATGGTGTCAGGATTTGTACCGCCCTGATTATTACCGGAATAGCCCGAAAGAAAATCCCAAAGGCCCCACCGATAGTTACGATCCGGACGAACCCGGCGCGGTGAAATACGTTCAGCGGGGCGGCTCCTTTCTGTGCAGCGACCAATATTGCATCCGGTATAAAGCCGGGAGCCGCGGCAAGGGCGAGGTAAGTAGCGGCAGCGACAACCTGGGTTTTCGGTGCGTACGGGATAAGTGACAAAACGAAGGCTTGTTTTCGGAATTTTAGATTTTTCGGCCAGGTAATTGAATAATACCGCTGAAATTCAAAAAAAGGATTCACTTAGTTTGTAATTCTTTTTTTTTGTTCCACGTTTGTGGGATCAAGCCAGAGAAAACCCTCTGGCTCTGTTTTTAAAATAATTGTCTACAAAGTATATAGATTAAGCTGATAATTGGAAAATTAATATGATTGATACTCAGACGCCCGCCAAGCCCCAGGCTACCACGTCCCCTCTGCTGATTCTGGCTACGGCCTTGTTGGTGCTTTCAGCGGGTGTAATGGCCTGGAAATTTTTAGATATTCCGGTTCAGCCCGTGGTCCATGAATTGGCAACGCCGACCTTCTGGTTGTTCGTAGTAGCCGGTTTTCTGGCCCAAACCATCGACGGGGCACTGGGCATGGCCTACGGCATTAGTTCAACTTCCTTGCTGCTGAGTATGGGCGTCAGTCCGGCTGCGGCCAGCGCGAGCGTCCACATCGCCGAAGTATTTACCACGGGCGCTTCCGGTTTATCGCATTGGAAATTCGGTAACGTCAATAAGAAACTCTTCAAAATTCTGGTGCTTCCGGGCGTGGTCGGGGCCATTATTGGAGCGTATATTCTTAGTTCATTCGATGGCAATCTGATCAAGCCCTACATCTCGTTTTATCTGATTTTTATGGGTGCGGTTGTCATCCGCAAAGCACTTCGGAAAAAGAAACCCAAACAGAAAACCCGGTATGTGGGTCCGCTGGCGTTGCTGGGCGGTTTTATCGACGCCGTTGGCGGAGGGGGCTGGGGGCCGGTCGTGACGTCTTCGCTACTGGGCCAGGGCCGTAATCCGCGCTATACGATCGGTTCGGTCAATCTGGCCGAGTTTTTCATTGCCTCGGCCGGTGCCGGAACGTTCATTCTGATGATTGGCACCGGAGACTGGCCGGTCACGGCCGGTTTGCTGCTGGGGGGCGTTTTGGCCTCGCCATTTGCGGCTTATGTCTGTGGTAAAGTAAATCCCAAAATCCTGATGGTCATTGTCGGCTTTGTCATTATTGGCCTGAGTTTGCGCAATGTCTGGAGTTTGTGGGCATCATTTTAAGTACGAAATCATCGATAAACGAATCGCATACCAACCTGAACGCCATGAATTACATCACCAGAGTAACGCTATCCGCCCTGTTGCTGGCGGGTTTTTCCACGCAGGCCCAACCAAAACCGCAGGACGGTTTCTGGCGCGGAACATTTGCGGTTGCGAACGGAAACGAAGCTCCGTTCAACTTTGAACTGAAGGGCCCGACGGCCTGGCTTCTGAACGGCTCGGAACGCTTCGAGTTGAAAGGAGTGACGCAAAAAGGCGACTCGCTGTTTTTGCCGGTCGATATTTATGACGCGGTGCTGAAAGCAAAAATTGAGAATGGGAAAGCACTTTCGGGCATATTCAAACGCCTGAACACCGCCACTCCCGATCCCGGCATTCCATTTCGGGCGGAATTCGGCCAGCGGTACCGGTTTACGGAAAAACCTGCTGCGGCTTCGGTTAGCTTACAGGGCAAGTGGGACGTAACCATTGGTAAAACCGGAACGGTCGGAGTTTTCAGCCAGACCGGGAGTAAAATAACCGGAACCTTTCTGACGACCACCGGCGATTACCGGTATCTGGAAGGCTCGGTGGAAGGCGACGAATTTGCGTTGTCGGCTTTCAGCGGTTCCAGCCCTTCCCTCATTAAAGGGAAAATCAGCGGCAACGAGCTAACCGCCGAATGGATCACCGCCCGGGGTGTGCAGCCCGTGAAAGGTACGCGCAACGCGCAGGCGGCTTTGCCCGATGCCTACACACTAACCAAAAGCAAAGACGGCGTTCCGTTCAATTTTACGTTCCCGGATGCGTTTACCGGAAAACCGGTGTCCCTGAACGATCCGAAATACAAGGGGAAAGTTGTGGTGGTGACCATTCTGGGAAGCTGGTGCCCCAACTGCCTCGACGAAACGGCCTTTCTGGCCCCCTGGTTTCGGGCCAATCGTCGGCGGGGCGTGGAAATAATTGGGCTGGCATTTGAACGAAAAAACGACCCGGCCTTTGCCAAAACCCGCCTGGAAGCCCTGAAAAAACGTTTCGGTGTGGAATATGATCTTCTTTTTGCGGGCCAGGCCGATAAGCAATATGCCTCATCGGTATTGCCGGCGCTGAGCGAAGTGCTTTCTTTCCCGACCACCATCTACATCAACCGGCAGGGCGAAGTTACCAAGATTCATACCGGCTATACCGGTCCGGCTACGGGGGCGTATTATGAGGAGTTTGTAAAGGAATTTAACGCCGATCTGGATCAGTTGCTGAAAGAAGGTCCTGCCAAAGCATCGATCCGAACATCCGGAAAATAATAAACCGCTGGCCGCGGTCGATCCATGAAAAGTGAACAGGAAAAAAAGAAACTCGCTTATTTCCGGGCATTATCCTTTCAGGAACAATTGAACACGGTTTGGCAAACCGGCATCTTGCTGGACACCAAGCGTTTGCCCGGTTTCTGGCTGCACCTGTACGCAGTAAATACGTTCTTTGTTGAACTGTGGATTTGCCAGCGTCGGCTCGATGTAACGCTGGTGCGCGGCTTTTCAAACACGGAAGAACTGAAGCCCTACATCGACCGGATTTCGCTGGATTCCATTCTTTCGTGATTCCGGCGAATGGCGTATCTTCGGGACACTCTTCGTTGAACTGCGTCATTGGTTGTATGAAATGGATTACCCGCGAACGCCCTAAAATTGATCGTATTGCCTGTCCTTGGCTGATCAGGCGGTTTATTGACCTGGAAGCCGAAATCATTTTTGTGCCCGATTCGCAGGTTAAATCACGGGCGGAAGCGCTTCAGGCTATTCCGTTCGACATTCCCGGGGTCGAATTTACGCACTACGAAAACCAGTGCACGTTCGACTATTTTCTCAAAAAATACGACCTGAACGATCCGGCTTTGCACATTATGGCGCCCATCATTCGGGGTGCGGATACGGATGATCATTCCGTGGCGAGTCAGGCGGCTGGTTTGTGGGCCATTTCGGCCGGAATGGCTTTTATGATCCGCGACGATTACGAGTTGCTGGAAAAGGGAATGTTGATTTATGATTCGCTGTATAGCTGGGCGACGTATTTGCCACAGGTAAAACACGTACAGAGTCCGGCAGAACACGTATTGTTGCAGATTTACCGGACGTATCTGGATCAGAAAGGCGAAAGAAAAACGAAGGCCCCCGCCTGGACCACCGAACTCCGGGACCTGATTCAGAACCACATCGACACCAACCTGAATCTGAGCCTGAAGGCGGTTTCTGAAGATTTAAACATCAATCCGACCTATTTATCGCGGGAGTTTTCCCGGTATTTCGACGATCTCTCGTTTGGCGAATACATCCGTAAACTCCGGATCGAAAAGGCGGTTCAACTGCTGGAATCCTCCCAAAATTCCCTGTCGGAGATTGCGTACATCACCGGTTTTTCGGATCAGAGTCATTTTACCCGCATTTTCCGGCAGCATATGGGGCAAAGTCCGTCGGAATTCCGAAAAGACCTGGCAAAACGGAAGGCCAATTCCAAAAAGTAATTGCCGTTTACTTCGCCCGGTTCAGAAACGATCACTTCGCCACGTTTCAGGTTGCAATGCTTTCTGAATGAGGTTATTGGTTCGCCTTGACGTCGCCTACCTGCAGGGCGGTAATCAGCTTTTTATCGGACGAATTGCCCCAGGAATTGAGGATGTAATTCATCACGTCGGCCACTTCCTGTTCATCCAAACCGGGTTCGGGCATGGCGTTGTCGTAGGTCGCGCCGTTCACTCTGATCGGCCCCTGCAAACCAAATTTAATGGCCTGAATGGCTTTGGCTGGCGTTTTTAGCAAGTAGTCGGACTTTGCCAGGGGTGGAAACGTCTCGACCACCCCTTCGCCTTTGGCCATGTGGCAATTGATGCAATTCTCGGTATAAATCGTTTTTCCCCGCGCCATGCTTTTTTCAAGCGTGTCGTCCTGATTGGGGAGAATAGCGGAGCAGAATATCATTCCTGAAAGAAGCAGGAGCAGGAGTTTCATCATGAATACGTTATGGCAATAAAGAACCGGTCTGCTGGCAAACCGTTCTTTTTAATTACTGTGAATTGCGCATGTATTTGCCCCGGAGGGGCTGCCTGTCAATAGAAAATTGCGGCCAAATGTGGCCGTGAAGCTCCGGAGGAGCGCCCTCATTCGGTAGCCAGGACGCTCCTCCGGAGCTTCACGGCCAGATCCTATTCCTAAGATGCTATTAACTGGAGACTCCTCTGGAGTCCATTAGCCGTAATTCACGGTATAATTAAGCTTACTGAGCTGCCGGGCTCATCTTTACAATTTTCCCGGAATTTTCAAGAACGACGTAAATATTGCCGTCCGGCCCCTGGCGGAGATCCCGAACGCGGCCGATTTTGTCGGCAATAATTTCCTGGCTAACGATTTTATTTCCTCGCACCACGCAGTGTTTGATGTACGTAAATTTCATGGAGCCAACCAGCAAATCGCCGTTCCATTCCTTGAATTTCGGGCTGGTTACAAACGTCATGCCGCAGGGCGCAATCGATGGACGCCAGTAAATGACCGGTTGTTCCATGCCCGCGCGGGCCGTGTCTTTTGAAATGATGCTGTTGTCGTAGTCGATGCCGAAGGTGATGAGGGGCCAGCCGTAATTCTTGCCTTTTTCCACAATATTGACCTCATCGCCCCCCTGCGGACCGTGTTCGTGTTCCCAGATCACGCCCGTGGTCGGGTGAATCGTCATGCCCTGCGGATTCCGGTGCCCGTACGACCAGATTTCGGGCCGGGCGTTGGCCTGACCCACAAACGGGTTGTCTTTCGGAATGCGGCCGTCGTCGTGCAGACGAACCACTTTGCCCTGATCGGTGCTCAAATCCTGCGACCGTTCTTTCTGTCCCCGTTCGCCGAGTGACAGAAAAACGTACCCTTTTTTATCGAAAACGATGCGGCCCCCGAAGTGTGGAGCGCCGGTAACGTTGGGCGATGCTTTGAAAAGCACCTTCACATCGACCAGATCATGATCTTTCAGCCGGGCGCGCAGCAGGGCGGTATTGGCACCGTCGCCTTCTTCACCGTCGGCTTTGGGCGAGGAATAGCTGATGTAAATCCAGCCGTTTTCCTTGTAATTGGGATGCAGATTGATGTCCAGCAAACCGCCTTGTCCCTTGTACAGGATTGGGGGCAGCCCGTTGATCGGCGTCGGATCGAGCTGGCCGTTTTTGACGAGCCGCAACTGACCGGGCCGTTCGGTGACGAGCAGGTTGCCGTCGGGCAGAAAAGCCATGGCCCACGGCATTTTCAGGCCCGAAACCACGGTGTCAATTTTCAGCGTCGGGGCCAGGCCGGGCTTCGGTTTCGCCGGATAATGGCTCATTAAGAAAACCGACGCGGTCAGTAACAGAACCCCAAGCGCGATCGATTTCCGGTTACCTAGTGAGAATACTTGTTTCATGATTTTGAATACTATTTTTAGGAAAGCATGAAAGTACAGAATTTTCAGGATTCTTAGGCCAAATCAGATTCAGAGGCCACTCGTCCGTTGTCCTGTAATGTCTCGTCTTCCTTCGCAGCTTTCAAAACCGCCTGCAAAACGCCCGGAAATTTGGCTTCCACCTCCGCCAGACGCAGGGACGTCAGACTCTGGGTGCCTTCCGTGCGGATGCGAACGATGCCTGCTTCACGCAGGACGCGCAAATGGTGCGACATGGTGGATTTTGCCACCGGTGTTGGAATGGCTCCGCAGGGGCATTCGCCTATTTTGGCGGCTAAACACTGCACGTAGTTCAACCGAACCGGATCGCTGAGTGCGTGCAAAAGGCCCGTCAGCGTAATCTGGTCGGCGTTTGGATGCTGATATTGTTTCATTTGAGTATCTCCCGTTCTGGTCGGTAGCCGCTATGAAAAATGAAGTAGCTACATGAATTGATACTACAACGATGAATGATGGATAAAAAATTCAATTCTTTTTTAGAATGATGGAACCGATTTTGTTGATCGCATTGTTCGACATCCATAGAACAATAAAGTTCGATTGTTATAAAACATTACAAGTATAAGAACTACCTCTATGGAATCGCAACAATCACCCATTCGCACCACGTCACTCATGATCGGTATTATCGTCCTGACCGTGGCGTTTTTCGTGTTCACGCCCAAATTATTCTCAAATAAAGCGGAACCGATCAAAAAACAAACTGTAAGCTCCGCACTAGCCGATGATCAGCGGATTGTGGCGGATATTTTCGTCGTAAAACCGGAAACGATTGCCGATGAATTGCAAACCACCGGAACCATTGCCGCCAATCAGGAAGTGGATCTGGTGAGTGAAGTGGCCCGCAAACTGACCCGTATTTACGCCCGCGAAGGCAGTTACGTCAATCAGGGAACGCTCTTGTTCAAATTAGACGATGCGGATTTACTGGCGAAAAAGAAAAAAATCGCGCTTCAGGAAAAACTGGCCCGCATCGACGAGAAACGGTTCCGCGAATTGCTGGCGACCGAAGCTGTCAATCAACAGGAATACGACCAGATTTTAACGAACCTGAACGTTTTGCAGGCCGAACTGGCCATGCTGGATGTCGATTTGGCCAAAACGGAAATCCGCGCACCCTTTTCCGGGAAACTGGGCCTGAACAAAGTCGACGTTGGGGCTTACGTGACGCCCTCGACGGTTTTGACGTCACTGGACGACGTGAGCCGGGTTGAAGTCGCATTCACGATTCCTGAAAAATACGCTTCCTCAGTCCGAATTGGCCAATTGATTCAATTTACGACCGAAAATAGTAGCCAGCCTTTCCACGGTAAAGTAGTTGCCACCGAACCGAAAACGGATTTAAATACGCGGAGTTTGCTCGTGAAAGCCATCAGTGAAAACAAAAGCGGCAAGCTCATGCCGGGTTCGTCGGCAAAAATCACGTTCACGCTGCACACTACCAACGACGGTATTCTGATTCCGACGCAGGCGCTGATTCCCAACGCCAAAGGGTATTCCCTGTTTGCACTTAAAAACGGAAAAGCTGACCTGCGGGAATTAAAAACCGGTAGCCGCACCAAAGGAACCGTCCAGATTCTGGAAGGATTGTCGTTGGGAGATACCGTGTTGACCACCAATATGTTGCGGCTGGAACCGGGCGTCGCTGTCCGGGCCGCCAGTTTGAATTAACGAAGAAAAACAGCCCTTGTAAATCACGGCCCATTCAGCTGCGGAGGAGCGCTCTGTTACTAGCATTCGACTTTAATTAATGCATTCAAACCCCGGAGGGGCGGCCTGAAATTGATATCAAAAAAGAGGTCGCTCCTCTGGAGCCTGGCAGAATTTGTCCCAACTTACTAGTAACAGCGAACCCCTCCGGGGTAGGACACTAGAAGAAACTGACCGCGTATAGTACCAGTCGTTACATAAGATTTAACCTGTTCATATCGGATCAGGTCATCCCATCACCAATACAACCATGAGTTTATCAGGAATTAGTATTCAGCGGCCCGTGTTGGCTGGTGTGCTCTCCGTATTGATTATTTTGTTCGGAATTGTCGGATTTTCGTACCTCGGAATCCGCGAGTATCCGGTTACGGATTCGCCCATTATTACCGTTACGACCACGTATCCCGGTGCCAGCCCGGACGTGATTGCCTACCAGATTACCAAACCGCTGGAAGAATCCATCGGGGAAGCCAACGGGATTCGCACCATCTCGTCCGTCTCGCGCGAAGCGGCCAGCGTCATCACCGTCGAATTTAACCTCAACGCGGATCTGGAAGCCGCGGCCAATGATGTTCGCGACAAAGTGACCAAAGCCCGGCGGTTGCTGCCCGGCGACGTTGATGCGCCCATCGTGGAAAAAGCCAATGCGGGGGATATTGTGATCTTTATGGCCGTGGAAAGCAAAACCCGCACCATCCTGGAAGTGAGCAACATTGCCTCGACGGTGATTAAGGAACGGATGCAAACCATTCCGGGTGTGAAGCGCGTGGGGATTGCCGGGGAGAAAAAATACGCCATGCGGCTCCGCATCGACCCGGCCAAACTGGCGGCTTATCAACTGACGCCCGCCGATGTCGAGCAGGCGCTGCGCAACGAAAACGTCGATCTGCCGTCGGGCCGTGTTGAAGGGGATCAGAACGAACTGACCGTTCGAACACTCGGGCGACTGACGCAGGAAGCGGATTTTAACAACATGATTATCCGACAAGAAGGCAGCAGCATCATTCGTTTCAAAGACATCGGTTTTGCCGAATTGGGAGCCGAAAACGAGCGAACCGCCATCCAGAACAGC
This sequence comes from Larkinella knui, assembly GCF_003858645.1. Taxonomy (GTDB): domain Bacteria; phylum Bacteroidota; class Bacteroidia; order Cytophagales; family Spirosomataceae; genus Larkinella; species Larkinella knui. The sequence goes on from NZ_RQJP01000004.1 coordinate 546,588, forward strand.
CTGAAAGGAAATTCACCGGTAATCGGGGTATTTGTGGAACCGCAACGGGGCGCGAATGCCGTCGCCATTGCCGACGAGTTTTACCGTCGCCTGAAAGAATTACGCAAGGAAATCCCCGCCGACTACGAGTTAACGATTGGAAAAGACTTTACCGAACCCATCCGGGATTCCATCTCCGAAGTGGAAGAAACCCTGTTCATTGCCTTCGGACTGGTTATTCTGATCCTGTTCATCTTTCTGCGCGACTGGCGTTCGACCATCATTCCGGTCGTGGCCATTCCGGTTTCCATCATTTCGTCTTTTTTTATCATGTACGCGGTCGGCTATTCCATCAACATCCTGACGCTGCTGGCGCTGGTGCTGGCGATCGGGCTGGTGGTCGATGATGCGATTGTGGTTTTGGAGAACATTTACGCCAAGGTAGAGGAGGGCATGAGCCCGATTCAGGCGGCTTTTCAAGGCTCGTCGGAAATCTATTTCGCCGTTATTTCCACCACCATTACACTGGCAGCGGTTTTTCTGCCGATTCTGTTTCTGCCCGGAATTACCGGTAAACTCTTTCAGGAATTTGCCATCGTTGTGGCCGGTTCGGTGCTGGTATCGGCTTTCGTGGCGCTGACGCTTTCGCCCATGATGAGTGCGTATCTGCTGAAACGGCAGGAAAAACCGAACTGGCTGTACCGCAAAACCGAGCCGTATTTTGTGGCTCTTAACCGGGGCTACGAAAAATCACTGGCGTGGTTTCTGCAATACCGCTGGATGGCTTTCGTGGCGCTGGCGGCCACATTTGCGCTGATTTACATCATTGGCAAGCAATTGCCGTCGGAACTGGCCCCATTGGAAGACCGCTCGCAGATCAGTCTGGCGGTTTTGGCACCCGAAGGCTCATCGTATGAATACACCGAGAAATACATGCGCGAAATCGCTAAGTTTTCGGTCGATTCCACCCCCGGATTGTTCCAGACGTATTCCATTCTGGCCCTGACGTTTGGCCCACCCGCACCGGTTAACCTGGCCATTCAGAACACGTTTCTGAAAAAAGCCGACGAGCGAACCACCAGCCAGGCCGACGTTTTTCAGATTTACGCCCGCAATGCGCAGAATTTCAGAGGAGTGCTGGTATTTCCCGTTCAGCCGCCCACCATCGGGAGCCGTTTTGGTCAGGCGCAACCGGTTCAGTACGTGTTGCAGGGCCAGAATCTGGCAGCGATCACCGAAGTTCTGCCTAAGTTTCTGGCTGAAGCCCGAAAAAGCGAAGTCCTGCGGTTTGTCGATTCGGATTTGAAAGTGAACAAACCCGAGCTGGTGCTGAAAATTGACCGCGACAAAGCCGCCGAGCTGGGGATTTCCGTTGTCGAAATTGCCCGTGGTTTGCAACTGGCGCTGAGTGGTCAGCGGTATGGCTATTTCATTTACAACGACCGGCAATATGAGGTCATCGGGCAGTTGCAACGGCAGGAACGCGACACGCCGTATGACTTGAAAGCGATGTTTGTCCGCACGCGCACCGGCGACATGGTTTCGCTGGATAACCTGGTTTCGTTCCGGGAAAGCGTCAGTCCGACGGCCATTTACCGCTACGATCAGGCGATTTCGGCGACGGTTTCGGGCGGTCTGGCACCGGGCAAAACCATTGGCGACGGCGTGGCGGAGATGAACCGGATTGCTAAAAAAATCCTGCCACCCAGCATCAAAACCTCGCTGGCTGGTGAATCGAGGGACTTTTCGGAGAGCTCGTCGAGTTTGTTATACGCCTTTATATTCGCGCTGGTGCTGATTTATCTGATTCTGGCGGCTCAGTTCGAGAGTTTGATCGATCCGTTTATCATTCTGCTGACGGTGCCGATGGCCATGACGGGCGCACTCCTTAGCCTGTGGCTTTTCGGCCAGACGCTGAATATTTTCAGCCAGATCGGGATCATCACGCTGATCGGTTTGATTACCAAGAACGGTATTCTGATTGTTGAATTTGCCAACCACAGCAAGGAGCAGGGACTGAGTACGCTGGAAGCCGCTAAAGTGGCTGCGGCCTCGCGGTTTCGCCCGATTTTGATGACGAGTTTGGCGATGATATTCGGCGCCATTCCCATTGCGTTGACCGAAAACAGCCGAAATTCGCTGGGAACGGTCATCGTCGGCGGTTTGCTCTTTGCCGGCTTGCTAACGCTCTACATCATCCCGGCTGTGTATTCCTATTTTTCCCGGGTTCCGAAAAAGAAACAGGAAGAGGTGCTCGAACTGGTCTGATGAACCCATACATGAGCGCGTATTTCCCCGGAGGGGAGGACTGTTACTAGTCAATGGAAGCGTTAATGACCGATAAGCCCCGGCGGGGCGTCCCGGATACCAAAATTTCACCCCTCCGGGGTTCCGGTTAGCGCATAAGACCACAAAGCTATAAACAGTGCACCCCTCTGGGGCTATTCAATACCCTGTTCTCGCTCGTGTGCCGCGAGTGAGGATTATTCAAAGGACCTCCGGCCCGAACCATGAGCTTCCAGAATGAAAATTTCTCGTCGATAGACCGGGCGCGGGCCGGAGGCCCTTGTAATAATCTTCACTCGCGACACGCGAGCGGGAACGGGAAACTCGGGGAATGACGGAAGACCATGATGCTATAAACAGTGCGCCCCTCTGGGGCTATTCAATACTTTTCACTAGTACAAATTATGAAACCGTTTATTTATAAAACCATTCTTTTAAGTCTTCTTTTATTCCTGATCACGGGAAAACCGGCCATCGCGCAGGTGCGACCCCTGACAATGGAAAACGCCGTGAAACTGGCGTTGGAGAAAAACCGTGATTTGCAGGTGGCGACTTTGGAAACTACCAAATCAGCGCAGAAAGTACGCGAAGCGCGCGGATACGCCCTGCCAACGGTGGCGGCTTCGGCGCAATACCTGTATTTTCCGCAGAAACAGGTCTCTTTTTTGCCGGGCAGTTTTGTGGGATTGGGTGAAAACCAGCTGGCCACCTTCCGGGTTGGTGGCTCCAACGCTTTTGTGGGCGGTGTTGCCGTATCGCAGCCGCTTTTTCAGGCGGGAATCGGTTCGGCCATCCGGGCCGCGCAGATTTACGAAAACGCGTCGGCAGAAGGGTTGAATGAAGTTCGGGCGGGCGTTGTGACTGATGTCAAAAAAGCGTATCTGAATGTGCTCATCACGCAGGAGCAACTCCAGCTTCAGCAACAAAGCCTGTTGCGTAATGAACAGGCCCTGAAAGATTCGCGCTCGCTGCTGGCGCAGGGTCGGGCGTCGCGGGTCGATACGCTGCGGGCGTTTGTTTCGGTCGAAAACCTGCGGCCGGAGATCAGCCGCCTGAGCAATCGGGTGGAAATCACGAAAACGATTTTGAAACGGACCATGGGGCTGGACGAGCAGGAAGCGATTGAGCTCCAGGATTCGTTGCAATACGACAAAACCGGGTTGGTTGTACCCGGGGCCGATGCTTTTTTTGAAGCTGTTCAGGCCCGTCCGGAAGTCCACCGGCTGGAGTTAACGGAAAGACTAAACCGTGAACAAATCGCCTTGCAAACCGCTGAACGGTCGCCCAAACTGTCGGCCATTGGCCTGATTCAATCGCAGGCGCAGGCTAATAATTTAAAACTGGCTGATTATAGCTGGCCGCTTAGCTCGTATGTGGGTTTGCAAGTCAGCGTGCCCATTTTCAGCGGGTTTCGAACGGTTTCCCGGATTCAGCAAGCCGTTATTACCCGCCAGCAAAGCGAAACGCAGTTGGTAAATTTGAAGGAAATCGTTCGGGCGGAGGTGAAAATTGGTATTTCCAACGTCGAAGAAGCCCGGCTGCGCATCGAAACCCAACGGCAAACCGTGACGGTGGCCGAACTGGGTTACCGCATTACCCGCGACCGCTGGAAACAGGGCATTGCGTCGCGGCTGGATCTTTCGGATGCCGAATTGTCGCTTACTCAGGCCAAATCCAATCATTTGCAGGCCGTTTATGATTTCCTGACCGCGTCGGTCGAGCTGGATAAAGTGATGGGGCGGATTCGATAAATTGGTTGTTAGAAGAAAGAGGTTAGACAAGAGAGAAAAGACCAGTACCAACGACTTTGTCTTTCCTCTCTTGTCTAACCTCTCTTCTCTTTTAACCGTAAACCAGCCGCAAATACCGCTTCTGCAAGTTGGAAAAATAAGCCCACAGGAGCAGCGACCCGATGAACAACGCGCTGAATGACAAGGGGTTGTTTAAATACGGAATCATCATTAAAACCAGGAATGAAACCCGGCTGATTTCCAGGTAAAACACCCAGTTCCGCTGTTCGAGCAAAGCGCCACAGTTGACCAGCGTGATGATGATAAAGAGGGAAATTAACACCTGATTATACAGCGGAATGTGGTTTTCCAGTAATAAGAAAACGAACAAAATAGCCAGAATGCCAATTAGTTGGCCCAGTACGTAACCCCGAAACCGGCGACTGGTGGCATGGACCGATGAGCGGGACAAAAACCGCTTTTCCAGCTGACTCCGAACCTCCGGGTCAATGTCGTCCGGACGACCAAACAGGACGTTTAGTTTGGCCATAAAACCGGGCGTCCGCCGAACGGTTTCGGCGAGTTCCATCATAAAATGGAATTGCTGCCACAAGAAACTGTGGCTTTCGAGCGGTTTGGTCAACCCATAAACAAGTTCGTTGGCATCTTCTTTTTCTTCGGCAAACGTCCCAAACAGCCTATCCCAGATGATCAGCACGTCGCCGTAGTTTTTATCCAGGTATTCGGGATTGCTGGCGTGGTGAACGCGGTGGTGCGAGGGCGTCACCAGAATGTATTCCAGCCAGCCTAATTTGCCAATGGTGCGCGTGTGAATAAAGAAAGGGTATAAACCGTGCAGAATCAGCATGGTCGAAATCATGCCGGCCGGAAAACCGATCAGGGGCAGAATTGTCCAGAAACCGGTTCGGATGATGGCCTGAAAAACCGTGATTCGCGCGGAAGTCGTGTAGTTGAAATCTTCGCTCTGGTGATGAACGACGTGGGCACTCCAGAATAAATTGACTTCGTGAGCCAGCCGGTGATACCAGTACCAGACCAGGTCGGTCGCCAGAAACAGGGCAACCCAGCCCACTACGCCCGGTTTCAGGTCAAAAAGGGCGTAGTGCTGGTGGATGTAATCATAAACGAAATAGAAAGCGCCGACGGTGAAGGTATCGAGAAGCCGTTCGGCAATGCCAACGTTGATGTTGGCGACTGAATTATTGAATTTAAAATAGTCTTTTTTCTGCCATTTGGAAATGACATACTCCAAACCCATAAAAAACAGAAAGAAAGGAACAGCCAGGGCCATCCAGTTTAACTCCACAGTTTCCATGCAAGTTGTCTACAAAAAATTATAAAAACGAATTAGAAGAATGGCATTAAGTCGTTTTCATACGTGAGTAGGTGGCAATTCGTCATGACGGGGTCGCCACGAGCGAATCGGAAAATGAATACAACTTAGAGTCGACAAAGCCGCTCTCCGGCCTGGAGCAGTACGTCGTCGTTTTTGGCAAAACAGAAACGCAGGATCTTGAAATCGTTTTTCTGGCGGTAAAACACCGAAACCGGTATCGATGCGACGCCAATTTCTTTGGTCAACCGGATGGCCAGATCATAATCCGGTTCATCCGTAATGCTCTGATACGAAACCGTTTGGAAGAAACTGCCCTCCGTTGGCTGGAATTGAAACCGGGAGCCACGAAGGCTGTCGAGAAACAAATCCCGTTTGTGCTCGTAGAAGGCCGGCAGCGTTTCGTAAGGTTCCGGATTCTTCAAATAATCGGCCAGCGCGTACTGAATCGGCGTTACCGTGCTGAAGGTCAAATACTGATGGATCTTGCGGAATTCGGCAGTCAACGCCTTGGGTGCCAGACAATACCCGATTTTCCAGCCGGTGACGTGGAAGGTCTTGCCGAACGAGCCGCAGACGAACGTGCGTTCCTGCAAAACCGGATGCGTTGCCAGCGAAAGATGCGGTCGGCCGTCGAATCGGATGTGTTCGTAAACCTCGTCGCTCACAATCCAGATGTCGCGCTGGTGGACCAGCGCGGCCAGTTGGGCCAGGTCGTCGGCTGTCCAGACGCGTCCCGTCGGGTTGTGGGGTGTGTTGACGATGAGGAGCCGGGTCTTGTCCGTAATTTTCCCGCGAACGTCTTCCCAGTCGATGGCGTAGGTCGGTGGGGCCAGCGTCACAAAAACCGGAATACCGCCGTTCAACTCGATGGCCGGAACGTAACTGTCGTAGGCCGGTTCGAAGACGATCGCTTCATCGCCGGGCCGGATCACCGCCGTAATGGCGGCAAACAGGGCTTCGGTAGCACCGGAAGTAACCGTTACTTCGGTTTCCGGGTGATAGCTTACACCGTACAATTGGTCCGTTTTTTGGGCCAATGCTTCGCGCAAGGCGGGCACGCCCGCCATGGGGGCATATTGGTTAAATCCTGTTCGGAGGTATTTTTCGACCAAAGCAACCAGCTCCGGGGAGCAGTCGAAGCCCGGAAAACCCTGCGATAGATTGATGGCACCCGTATCGCTCGCTAATTTTGACATTACGGTGAATATGGTCGTTCCAACCCACGGTAATTTGGAAGAAAGGGCGCCGTCTTTTGCTAAATTCATTCTCGGTAAATCCTGTTCGGTGGTCTATCTTGCCAATAGAGTCGATTGGGAATGCAGATTTTCAGCGCCAATCGACGCCGAAAAGTACAAAAAAATATAATAGGTAAATTAATAAACTACTTTTTCTATGAATTTTATAGGGTAAAAGAGTGCGTATAAAGTACGGGGTTTCTGCGGTCAAGGGCGACACGGGTATGAAGGAGTGCCGATTGCAAATCAGCAACCATCGGATTCGAGCTTGCCAATCCCGAAGGGCATTATCCCGAACCGCAAGCTGATTAATACGTCACCAAAATAGCGCCACGGTATTCCGGCAGCAGTGGATCATTGGTTTTGATTCGGTAGAGGTAATTTCCCGGTTCTACCTTCTGGTTGCGGTATAGGCCATTCCACGGTTTGTCGTACCCTTTCGAGTAAAACACGACTTCGCCCCAGCGGTTGTAAATCGTCACTTCGCAATTCGGAAACTGGTCGGTATTGCGAATTTCCCACGCATCATTGATGCCGTCGTTGTTGGGCGAAAAAACGTCGGCAATGAACATCTGCTTCAGCACATCGACCAGCACGCTTTTTTCGGTTCGGCAATCACCGGGGGCGGTAACCGTCAGCTTGTACGTGGTCGGTGCTGTCGGGTTGGCATTCGGGTTCTGACTGGTTGGGTCCGAGAGGTTTTCGGGCGGCTCCCACAGAAAACTGGTGGTTTGTCCTTTAACCGTAGGTTTCAGGGTAACCGTGCTGCCCATCAGCACACTAACCCGCTCCGGCAGATTGACATCGGCGGGCGGTTCAACGCGGATTTGCCGGGTAATCGTAACCGGGCAGGGCGTCGTGCTGCCATAGGTATAAGTTATCGTATGCAAACCCGTGCCCGCTTTGGATGGATCAAACTGATTACCGGTTACGCCCGGCCCGGAAAAAACTCCGCCGGCCGGACTGGCGGCCAGAAGCAGCGGATTCGAGCGGGTGACGCATACGGGAGCCACACTATCGAATCGCATAGCCGGACGGGGCAGTATGGCCAGCGTTAAGGGATCCGAAAGTCCCTGACAACCATTGCCATCGGTAACCCGAACCTGATACGTTCCTGCCTGATCCACCAGCCGGGTTGAAGCCGAACTCGATTTGCCTGGCGTCGTGTTGAAATACCATTCGTACTGGTAATTTGCCCCCGCAACGGCATCCAAACGGACTTCGCCATCCTGACAAATTGCGGAAGCGGAGCTAACCAGCGTGGCTTTGGGGTTCGGATTGACAACAACCGCCAGACTGTCGCGGTTGCTGCACGCCAACGGCGACGTTGCCCGTACGCCATATAAACCGGTTTTGGTAACCGTCAATGCGGTTGCGGTTGCACCTGGTAAAACCGTACCGTCCACCGTCCACTGGTATTGAACCGCCGTTTCCGGCTGAACCGACAGCACAAGCGATGATCCTTCACAAAGTTTGGGGTCTTTGCCGGGCGTAATTTTGGTGGCGGGAAGAGGCACAATCCGCGCTTTTGTGATTTTTGATGTCGTATCGTTGCCACAGGTTTTGGCAAAACTCTTGACAACAGCATACTCCCCGGCTTCATTGATGGCTAAGGTTGAAGACGTGGCACCCGGAATGTTGGAACCGTTGCGTTGCCATTGATACGACCAGAGCGGATTCGCTTCGGTGGATAACGTAGCCGTTGCGCCTTCGCAAAATGGCAAATCCAGCGTCTCGACGCTTTTGTACGTGATTACCGGAGGAGGTGGAAAATTGGAGCCGCAATCGATAACCGGCATCTGAAACTCGCGCCGAATGGAGCCGATCCGCACGCCATTCCGGAACTCTTCGCACAATACGGCAAAAATAAACAACCCGGTTTGGCTGGCGGTTACACTCAACTGGCCGGTTTGCGAATCAATTTTCAAGGGCGGATTGCCGGGAATGGAAACGGATGCGCTGTAGCCCGGCAACCAGTTTACTTCCGGATACGTAGCGTGTGAAAGCCCGTTGCCCGTGGTATTTTGGCCGGTATTATCGGTATAGCCCGCCAGCGGAGTCACCAGCGAATAGCGCAGTTGGTCGCCGTCCGCGTCGGTGGCCGCAAAGTTCAATTTGAAAGGTTTCCCGACGCAAATGTATTCTCCATTGGGAAAACTGAACTCCGGGCTGGAATTGGTAAAGGCGGCTCCGTTGCGCACAACGGCGGGAAACTCCATGTAAAACAACATGCCTTCACCACCGGGATTTTGGATATTGCTAATGTCGGCACTGCGGCAACAGCGGTCCCAGACGACGTAATAACCGCCGGGATCGTTGTAGGTGGCCGGATTTAGGTAAATTTCCGTCGTATAATTCATCGCCAGTACTTTCAGGTTCCGCAAATCGGCGCAGGCCTGGTTATCGTAGCGAACCCGTTGGGAAGACGTTTGAGTGACGTTGACGGCACTAACGCGGAGGTTGTCACTTTTCCGGAAAATATAGAGTTTGATTTCGCGTTCGTAGGTGTCGGAATTCGAGGTGGCCTGGTCGAAAAAAAGCGTGAGTGTAAGCGTATAATAGTTCGGACGGGTGGTTACCCGCAGACTCATATCTCCGCCATAAATGTGCTTTCCAAAACTCTCGGGGGTGGCGATGACCCCTAGAAATAGACTACATACGGCAACCCAAAGCCACCGAAACGCCGGAATCCCTGAAAAGAGCCGGCCCAACAACACATTCATAATAGGGTATCGTAGAAAGTTGAAGCATAAAAACGGATTAACTGACTATACAAGCACTAAATGGACGGATAATATACAAAGTTGTCGCCGGTAACGAAACAACAAGTTGCCAAAATTGACGAAACGGTATATTGTATAAGACGAAAAAGCCCCGCAAAGCGTTGCGGGGCGAGAAAAAAGATCAAAAAAATCGGGTTCAATTCACGACGTTTCTCGGTTTTCCGGAAAAAAAGGCGCGAATATTTTCGGCGGTTTCGTGTAAAAGCCGCTGACGGGATTCCCGCGTGGCCCAGGCGAGGTGGGGCGTAATGAGGCAGTTACGGGCCGAAAACAGCGGATTAGTCGCCGAAGGCGGTTCCACCGTCAGGACGTCCAACCCGGCTCCGGCCAGCCGATCCTGGTTCAGGGCCTCGGCCAGATCGGCTTCGTTGATGAGTGCGCCACGGCTGGTGTTGATTAAAAAAGCCGTCGGTTTCATCCGGCTCAGCAAATCCTGGTTGACAAACGCCCGGTTTTCGTCGGTTACCGGGCAATGGAGCGTCACTACGTCGCTTTCGGCAAAAAGCGTGGCCTGGTCGACGTAGCGAATACCGGCGGGCGGTTGCTCATCGGTATGACGTCGGTTGACCAGTATCTTCATTCCAAACGCTAAACCGATGGCGGCCACCTGTTTGCCGATGTCACCGAACCCGACGACTCCCAGCGTTTTTCCGGCCAGTTCGACCAACGGGGTTTTCCAGTAGCTGAAATCCGGATTCCGCGCCCAGTCGCCCGCCCGGACACTTTCGGTGTGCAAACCCGTGTGGTGCGTCAGTTCGAGCAGGAGCGCAAACGTCACCTGCGCCACCGAATCCGTGCTGTATCCTCTGACATTGGTCACCACGATGTCGTGTTCACGGGCCGCTTTCACGTCGATGATGTCAAATCCCGTAGCCGTTACGCCGATGTACCGCAGTTTGGGCAACTGTTCGAGCGTCTGGCGGTTCATTTTTACTTTATTGACGAGCACCATATCGGCATCTTTCAGCCGGTCGATCAATTGTTCGGGCGCGGTGCGGTCATAGAGCGTAACATGGGCGAGAGACTGAATGGGCGTCCAGTCGAGGTCGCCGGGGTTGAGGGTGTAAGCGTCTGCGTAAACGAGGTTCATGAGCTAGGATTAAATGACGCCGAAAGATAAGGCTAAAATGGAAAGGTATTACCGCTCTGCCTGCAGAACAAACTCCAGCGCCCGGCGCTCTGCCCACGTAAATTCGTCGCCACGAACGGCGAAACCCACATGCCCCCCGGTTTTGGGCGTTTCGAGATACAGGTGCGGATGGCTTTCGGCCAGCCAGGCGGGCGAACATTCGGGCGAGAGCAGCGGGTCGTTCTGGGCGTTGATGAGCAGCGCCGGAACGGCAATACCGCCCATGTAATTGACCGCTGAAGCCTGGGTATAAAAATCATCGGCGTCGCGATACCCGTTCACCGGAGCCGAAAAATGATGGTCGAAATCGCGCCAGAGCCGGACCTGTTCCAAATTGGTCATGTCCAGTTTGCCCGGAAACCGATCGGATTTCTGCTGTAATTTAATGATGAGTTTCTTCATGAACCGGTTGCGGTAGAACCGGTTTTTGGGCAGGTCGAGCAGTTTGGCACTGGCTTCCAGATCCGTTGGTGACGAAACCGCCACGACGTTCCGGATGACATCGGGGGCATTTTTCCCGTGAACGCCTGCGTATTTCAGCACGATGTTGCCGCCCATGCTGTAGCCGACGAGCGCCACTTCCCGGTAGGGTTTGGTCCGCAAAACGTGGTCGATCACTTCGGCGATGTCGCCAATTTCGCCGTGGTTGTAGAGCCGGAACGCCCGGTTCATTTCGCCACTGCACGATCGGCAATTCCACGCCAGAACATCCCAGCCCTGCCGGGCGAAGAGTTTGGCGGTTCCTTTGATATAATGCCGGTTGGAGTCGCCTTCCAGCCCGTGCGTCACGATGACGATTTTATCGCTTTGGCGGTCCATCCAGTCGAGGTCCACAAAATCGCCGTCGGCCAGGGTCAGCCGTTCCCGTTCATACACCACGCCTTCGACTTTGCGCAGGATGCTGGGAATGATGGTTTCAAAATGCCCATTGATCAAATACCGGGGTGCTCCGGGGTACGAAGAATGTCGGAGAACCGGCATACTATAACTATTTAGTCGTTAATGCTGTTAATTTTAACGAAATTTAGTTCGGTTGGTTCCCACTATGGAGGTTGCAAAATATTTATCGGTTCTGGTTGCCAGTATGCTGAAGTTTGTCGGCGGTCCTGTAACGGGCGTCGCCGTAGGTCTGACGTGGGTAGAAACCTGGCTGTTTACCGTGGCCGGCATGATGGTTAGTGTGGTGCTGGTAACATACACGGGTGCGGGTTTGCAACTCCTCCTCGCCCGGTTGCGTCGCACGAAGCCGAAGCGGTTTACCCCGCGGACGCGGCTGGCGGTGAAGGTTTGGAAACGGGCCGGGATGCTGGGCATCGCTTTCCTGACGCCCCTGCTCCTGACGCCCATCGGCGGAACGATTCTGGCAGTTTCATTTAAAGTAAGCCGTTCGCTGATCTTTGGTTACATGCTGATCAGCGCCTTGGTGTGGGGAATCATCTTTACGCTGGCGATCTACGAACTCCCGGAATTATTCAGCCGGTTTGGCGGCAACGGGATTTTACGAAAATAAAGGGACGCGGTGGGGATTGATCCTAAGCCCCCGTTGTCGCTCGCGTGCCGCGAGTGACTCGTATCCTCAGGGCCTCCGGCCCGTCCCCGCACGGGTCTAAACAGTACACCAAAAGCCAGCTTCGGGCTAGAAGCCCTTCTCCTATTTCTCACTTGCGGTACGCGAGCGAGAACGGAGACGGAGATAGTTCCGCGAGTGGAATTTTAAGGAAATGAGATAAGCTGGATCAGTTGTTCGGCTCTCACAAAAACACCGAATAATACGCTTTCTTGCCCTGTACAACCGCCATAAAAACCAGTCTTTCGTTGCCAACCCAACGGGGGGCGTAATCACTTGAAGGGTTCAAACCCGGCAACAGCTTGATTTGCCGAATCTTACCCGTTGCAACGTCCCGCACCCAGAGGCTGTAGGACGTGTTGAGCCCGTCGGTTCTTGAACTCAGGAAAGCCAGCTGTTTGCCGTCGGGCGAAAACGACGGCTGGGTATCGATCCAACTGGGTTGCGTTTCAAAATAACGCACTTCGCCACTGCCATCGGGTGAATAAAACGAAAGGGTAGCCCGCCATTTATCGTTGGAATTGTCGTTCCGGGCGCGTGACAGGGCAATAAACCGACCGTCGGGCGACCAGTCCAGGCTGCTCTGGCGGATGTAATTTGATTCATGAACGGGCAAAACCGGGGTGAGGGCCGTGGCTGGGCCACCCGAGGTCGCCATTTTCCACAAACGGGATTCGTCGTTGGAAACCGTGCTGTAGGCCAGCCATTTGCCATCCGGCGACCAGGCTATCGACCCAATCCCGGTGACATCAGCAACGGGCAGCGTTCGGCTCGTTGCCGTTTTCATATCGTAGATAATGAGTCCATTCTCCGTTTTGGACGGGTAAGCCAACTGGTTCCCATTCGGGGAAAACGAGGCTTCCGCCCCCAGCCGGGTTATTAGTTTTATCGTGATGGGCTGCTCATTTTGCAGGTCGGCAACGTAGAGTGGCGTGGCATACGTACCAGCGGTTTCCTGAACCAATACCGTGTAGACTGCTTTGGCACCATCCGGGGTTACATCGCCACCAACAACGTCATTGGTTAGTCCGAAGCCGGGGTAGTAAGCAGATTGCGAAAGAAACGCCGTGCTGGCCATGACCGGATTGGAGTTCGCGGGTGGCGCTCCTTTGTTTTTTGACACAATTCGGGCCACCAACTGCTCGCCAACGTCGGCCGCCGGAATACGAATCGATTTTGCGTCGGCGCTGAGTGTCCGGTAGGTATGAAATGCCCCCAATTCGCTGGTGGCAACCTGAACCTCGTACTCCTGCGCTTCCACGTCGGCCACATCGGGGCAGGGGGCCGTAATACAAACGATCCGATTGGGTTCCCAACTCAGGTCATAGAAAGTGCCTGCTACGGAAATCTGCAAACTAACGGTCCGCACCCGCCTGGTCGGATCGACCGCTTTTTCTTTGCAGGCCATAAGCAGCGTCAGGAAAACCGGTAATAACCGGAAGAGGGAGCGTTTCATTGTAAAGCCGTAGCCTGATTTGTTCGTGTGAAGACCCGTTTCGTGGTATAAAGGTTGTAAAACGCCATGAAAAGTAAAAACCGAATACCCGGGTGAGGTCATTCGGTTTTTTTATTAAAAACGAAAGGGAATCGACAAAACGGAAAACCGGTTTTTGGATGGTTAAAAACCGCTCAGGCGCAATTCAATTAGCCTCTCTTCGTGAATTCCTGATTATCGCGGGTATTTTTCTGCACCGCAATGGCTCCGAACAACCCCAGCATAAAAGCAAACGCATAGAAGCCTTTTTCGCTGGGCAAAAGGGTAGCGTTCCAGAGGCCAATGGTCAACAGCGCAATGGAAAGCAAGGTCGAAAACCAACTCAGTCCATAATAAATATCCGTTACCGGGAAGCCCTCCAGCCGGTCTCTGACGCTTTTTTGCAGCGAAACCACGGAGAACAGGCCAAACATGAGGACGGTGAAATAGAATCCTTTTTCGTTTAAAAGCATGTCGGAGCGCCAAAGCCCGATTAAATAGCCCAACATGCCGGTGCCCAAGGCCACCCACGAAGCGCCGACAAACGCGGCTGATGTTTTCTGATTCATTTTGTTGTTTACTTTTTATAGTGTGTAGTAGTGACCGCTAACCCGGATTGGTACCGCATCGACGGGGAGAATAACCCGCTGCGAGCTGATTGATCCCGGATTAGCCGTTGCAAAAATAGGGGCGTGGTGGATCGTTGGTAAGTGGTACTTTTTATTGAGCGACTTTGGGGTTACAACAGGCGGCTTTCTGGCATCCGTTGGCGTGCGCATTCGTAAGACCTGGCTGAAAACCCGTCCTGTGCTTCAGTTCTGGTTGGACGTTCGGCTTAATGCATGCAAAGACATTATTGAAGTCCGTTCAGAACGCCCGTTTGTTCGTCGGCACTACCCGGTTCGATCGTGTGCCGGGGGATGGGACGTTGAGGCAGCAGTTGCAGTTCGTGTAAACTGTGGGCAGAGGGTCGTTTCATGGCAAGCCGGAATAGGAGCAAACCTATCAAAATCAATCGGATATCGTTTGTTAAAAAATCTAAAACATGAACGGATGGCAACAGGCAAAAACCACCGGAATGTTTCAAATTGCCAGTATTTTAACCCAAAACGAAGGATATTGATCCCGGAAGCCTATCTTCGAAACCAAACTGATATCCCTTACCGTCATGCACCCAAAAACCGCTGATTCACCGAATGAGCTGCCTGCGCAATCGGGTCAGGTCCGAACCTCGCCCCGAACTTTAAAAAGCTGGTTGTCCTCGCTGGGGCCGAGCATCATTACGGCCGCTCTGGTTTTTGGGCCCAGCAAAATGACCATTACCTCGAAGCTGGGTGCCGAATACGGCTATTCCCTGCTCTGGATCATTGTGATGGCGATCTTCTTCATGATTGTCTTTACGGCAATGGCGGCCCGGATCGGTTTGGCGACCAACCAGTCCCTGCTGGCTACGATCCGCCAGAAATGGGGCCATCCGGTGGCGATAGCGGTGGGAGTTGGCGTCTTTTTGGTGGCAACGTCATTCCAGGCCGGCAACTCCGTCGGCGTCGGAATTTCCATTGCCGAAGCGACTCACACGCCTATGAAAGTCTGGATCATTCTGTTTACCGTTTTAGGAATCGGGTTGCTGTTTCTGAAGACGTTCTATAAAGTACTTGAAAAACTCATGATTCTTCTGGTCGGCGTCATGCTGGTGGCCTTCATCGCCACGCTGGCCTTTTCGAGTCCGGATTATACCGAGGTCGCAACCGGCTTTGTGCCGTCGCTTCCGCCGGGCTCATTAGGGTTAGTCATCGCGTTTACAGCGTCCTGCTTTTCAATTGTCGGTGCGTTTTATCAGTCGTATCTGGTGCAGGAGCGGGTCCGGATTAATCCAAAAGTCAGGAATGAAAAAGTAGATACTGTTACCGGTATGACGCTGATGGGTTTGATGAGCGCTACGGTATTGGTCTGTGCTGCGGCCGTTTTGCATCCGAAGGGAATCAAAGTAACCAGTGCTTCCGATATGGGAAAAGCGCTCGAGCCCATTTTTGGCCCTTATGCCTCTTCCTTATTCCTGATCGGATTGTTCGGCGCTTCCTTTTCGTCGCTGGTTGGTAACGCCACCGTCGGCGGAACCTTACTGGGCGATGCGCTGGGCTATGGCAGTCAGCTGGGCTCAAAAATGGTCAAATACCTGATTGCCCTGGTCATGGTGATTGGGGCCACGATCGCTATTGTTTTCGGGAAATTGCCGCTCGACCTCATCATTTTTGCCCAAAGCATTACCATTCTGGTGGTCCCCTTCATCGGTGTTGCCCTCTACACCATTGCCAACGACGCCCGGATTATGGGGCAGTATGCGAACTCTGTAGCCGTCAAAATAGCCGGTGCGCTGGGATTACTGCTGATTTTTGCGCTGGCTCTGAGCAATGTCAATCAATTGTTTTTCAAATAATTAACCGTAAATCAGTAAAATGAACGATTTACACACACTGGAACAGGAATTACTTAAGCCTTCAGCGGCTTTGATGGCGGATTTATACGAACTCGACGGCGACATCATCATTCTGGGCGTTGGCGGCAAAATGGGGCCGAGTCTGGCGCAGCTGGCAAAACAGGCCATCGACCAGGCTGGAATTCAGAAACGCGTCATCGGCGTTTCGCGTTTCTCCGACAAACAGCTGCGGGCTGAACTGGAAGCCGACGGCATCGAAACAATTTCCGCCGATTTGCTCAACGAAACGGATTTGGCCGCTTTACCCGACGTAAGAAACGTGCTGTATCTGGCCGGAACCAAGTTTGGCACAACGGGCAAAGAAGCGTTCACCTGGGCCATGAACGCCTACCTGCCGGGCCGGGTAGCGGAGAAATACCGCAACTCGCGGATTGTTGCGTTCTCAACCGGCAATGTCTATCCGTTTACGCCCGTAGGCTCCGGTGGCGCTACCGAAACGACGGCTCCCGAACCGGTTGGCGAATACGGCCAGTCGTGTTTGGGCCGGGAGCGGGTTTTTCAGTATTTCTCCGAAAAATACAACATTCCGACGCTGATCTACCGGTTGAATTATGCCATCGATTTGCGGTATGGTGTTCTGCTCGAAATGGCCAAATCCGTTCAGGCCGAAAAACCGATCAGTCTGCTGATGGGCAATGCCAACGTCATCTGGCAGGGCGATGCCAACGAAATGGCCATCCGTTCGTTGCGGCACTGCGACGCGCCCGCCAAAATCCTGAATATCACCGGGCCGGAAACGGTTTCGATCCAGTGGCTGGCGCAGGAGTTTGGCAAATTGCTGGACAAAACGCCGGTTTTTGTCAACGAACCGCAGCCAACCGCGCTGTTGAGCAATGCCTCCGAAGCACATCGGCTGTTTGGCTATCCCCGCGTGACCCTGCGTCAGATGATTGCGCTGACCGTTGCCTGGCTGCAGGGCGGTGGGCAAACCCTCAACAAACCCACGCATTTTCAGGAACGAACCGGTAAGTTTTAAACCACAGAAAAGCATGATGTTACGTTCTGAAATACGGGATTTGCTACACGCAGGTACGGTCATTCCAGCGCATCCCCTGGCCCTGAACTCCAACCGGCAGTTGGACGAAAAGCGGCAGCGGGGCCTGACAAACTACTACATCGCCAGTGGTGCCGGTGGCGTGGCGGTGGGCGTTCATACCACCCAGTTCGAAATTCGGGACCCGAAAATCAATCTGTTCGAAACGGTTCTGAAGGTGGCCGCCGAAGAAATTGACAACGCAAACCTGGATCGTCCGTTTATCAAAGTCGCCGGCCTTGTTGGCCCCACCGAACAGGCTGGTAACGAAGCGAAACTGGCCCTTCAGTACGGTTACGATCTGGGTTTATTGAGCATGGGCGGCTTACAGGGCTGGAGCGAAGCGGCCATTCTGGACCGTGTCCGGGCGGTAGCGGAAATTATTCCGGTGTTCGGTTTTTACCTGCAACCGTCGGTCGGCGGGCGCATTTTTAGTTACGAATTCTGGCATCAGTTCGCGGAAATACCCGCTGTTGAGGCCATTAAAGTCGCCAGTTTCAACCGGTATCAAACGCTGGATGTTGTGCGGGCCGTTTGCCATTCCAGCCGCCGGGATGAAATCGCTTTGTATACCGGCAACGACGACAACATTGTGGCCGACCTACTGACCACCTACCGCTTTACCGTAGCGGGCAAAACCGTTGAAAAACGCTTTGTGGGCGGTTTGCTGGGGCATTGGGCCGTGTGGACGAGGAAAGCCGTCGATTTGTTGAAAGAGATTAAAACCTGCCTTGCCAACGAAAATGCCGGTCTGTCAGAATTGCTAACCCGTAACATTGAAGTAACCGACACCAACGCGGCTTTTTTCGATCCGAGCCACGCCTTCCACGGCTGCATTGCGGGGCTTCACGAAGTGCTGCGTCGGCAGGGATTGCTCGAAGGCCGCTGGTGCCTGAATCCGGCGGAAGACCTTTCACCGGGACAACTGGAGGAAATTGACCGGGTCTATGCGGCTTATCCGCACCTGAACGACGACGAATTTGTCAAGCACTACGTCAGTACGATGGCCCGCCGATGTTGAGCGGAAAAACTCCGGCGACCCATCGGTTTCATAGGCGGTTATCTGACGGACGCGTACCGGGTAATCCGCCGGGATTTCCGAAAAACAGTATATGAATCGAACTTCTCTCTTTGTGCAGGAGCGGCCGGTTTTAAACTTCCCAGCCCTGCCAAACGATGAAATTCTTTTCGTATGCCCTCTATTCCGGGCTGATTCTAGGCATACTGAGCGGGTATGCCCGACCTAAACCTGACCAACCAGCAAAACCGATGGCCGGTATTGAAAAAACACTCTTTGGTACTTTCCCGGATGGCCGGCAGGCGGATCTGTTTACCCTCCGGAACAAGGCGGGCATGACCGTGAAAATTACCAATTATGGCGGTTACATCGTTTCCTGGACCGCCCCCGACAAAGCCGGAACCTACGAGGATATTATTCTGGGCATGCCTGCGTTTGCCGATTATCTAAAAGGTACGCCCAGCTTGGGACCCATCATTGGCCGGTTTGGAAATCGAATTGGAAATGCCAGGTTCTCGCTTGACGGCAAAGAATACGTTCTGGCCGCCAACACCAAAACAAACCACATCCACGGAGGGCGGGTCGGATTCGATAAAAAATTGTGGACGGCAAAGCCGGTAACGGGAGATGAACCGGCTTTACATCTGACCTATACCTCCATCGACGGCGAGGAAGGTTACCCCGGCAATCTGGCGGTCGAAGTGGTCTATACGCTGCAAAAAGATAACGCGCTGCGCATCCACTATACGGCTACGACGGACAAGGCCACGGTTGTTAACCTGACCAACCATGCGTACTTTAATTTATCGGGTATGAAGCGGGATGTTTTAGGCTACGAACTGATGATCAGGGCCAATTCGTATCTGCCAACCGATGCCAGCCAGATTCCAACGGGAGCCATCCAACCCGTTGCCGGAACCGCCTTCGACTTCACCAAACCCGCCGTAGTCGGTGCCCGCATCAACGATACCACGGATGTTCAAATCCGGTATGGCTCGGGGTATGATCACTGCTGGGTATTTACCGATGCTTCAAAAAACCTGAAACTGGGGGCAACGGTTCGCGACCCCGAAAGTGGTCGCTTTATGGAGATGTATACCACCGAACCCGGGGTACAGCTTTACACAGCCAACCACCTGAATGGCCTGAAAGGGAAAGAAGGGGTGGTGTATAAACGGCGGTATGGCCTTTGCCTGGAAACCCAGCATTTTCCTGATTCCCCCAACAAGCCAAATTTCCCTTCGACCGTTTTACGGCCGGGGGAAACGTATTCCAGTACAACCGTTTATAAATTTTCGGTGAAATAAGAACCGGGTTTGGTTCCCAAAAGGATACGCATTCAACGGCGCTTTTTTTACAGGGCGCCGTTTTAAAGAGCCGGATTACCGGCTCACCGGTGCAACGGGCTTGGTGGTTTTCTTGCGGTAGTCGCCCCGTGACAGGTATTTTTCGATCAGGCAATACAGCAGGATGAAAAAATACCGGCTACCCATCTCCTTGATTTTCAGCTTCGATTCGCCGTATTTCCGGTTGGTCCAGCTGTTGGGCACTACGGCGTAGTTATAGCCCCTGACCATCGCCTTCAGCGGTAATTCGACGGTTAGGTTAAAGTGGGGAGACAGAAACGGTTTGAGCCCTTCCATCGTTTCCCGTTTGTAGAGTTTGAAGGCGTTGGTCGTGTCGTTGTAGCGAATGCCCATCATCAGGCGAACGATGAAATTGGCCGTCCGGTTGATGATTTTTTTCAGCTGGGGATAATCGATCACTTTGCCGCCTTTGCTCCACCGACTACCGAAAACGCAGTCGTAATCGCCTTCCAGCATTTTGTAGTAGAACTTCACTAAATCCTCCGGATCGTCGGACATATCGGCCATGAATACCGCTACACAGTCGCCCGTAAACCGTTCGAGGCCGTACCGGACGGCGTAACCAAAACCGTTCGGACCGGGATTGGTGTAATACACCAGCGTCGGAATTTCGTGCGTCAGTTGCTCCAGAACCTGCGCCGTCTGATCCTTGGAGTTGTCGTTGGTAACGCAGATTTCGTGCGGAATGCCGTATTTTGCCAGCGTTTGATACAACGATCGCAGCGTTTCAGGAATGGATTCCTGTTCGTTATAGGCGGGAATAACTACACTCAGTTTCATGATCGATCCATTAAACGGTAAGGCATTAACCGGATGGCACTATACAATTTCATGACCGGTGCCGGCACAATGTAATTTTGTATGATTTCCTTGGCAACCGCCTGCTTGGGTTTGCCCAGATAAAGGTACTTCAGGGCGATTCCGGCGCGTCGGAAATAACTTTCGCTATACTGGTTCGCTTCCAGCATGAGCTTGTAATACCGCGCGATGTTCCTGCGCAGTACCTTGTCATATTTATAATCCAGCTCCCGGTTGATGTTGGAATACATCAGAATCCGGTTGTTCAGAAACTTCTTATCCTTTTCATTGTCCGCATAACTGGCACCGCCGAGGTTTTTGCGGTAAACGGACATTACCTCGTCAATATACCCAATTGGTCCGGCTTTTGCCAGCAGCACATTCCGCGGAATATCGCCACTCTGCGACTGGTAATACCAGGCCGGATACTCCGGTATGGCGTTTTTCCGAAACATGATGCTGGAGGTCGCCATGAAAAAAATTTCATCCTCGCCAATCAGATCGTCGATGGTCACCACCGGTTTTTTGTCTTCTACCAGGAAGATCGGCTCCAGCTTCTCGTCCTCGAACACCACTTTGGCATTCGTGAAACAGGACGAATACTCCGGATGCTGATCGAGCATATCGGCCTGTTTTTGCAATTTATGGGGATTGATCCAGTAATCATCTCCGTCCATCTGGGCAATGTATTCACCCCGTGCCTCCTTAAACGTGCTCAGGGCATTGTGCATGCCGTTGTTACCCAGATTGGTCGGATGCAGCAGCAACCGGATTTGATCGGGATAACGAGCCTGGTATTCCGCCAGAATGTCGCGGGTATTATCTTTCGATAGATCGTCGCCTACAATCACCTCAAAGTCGAAGTTCGTCTGCTGACTCAGAACGCTGTCGAGCGTCTGTCGAACGAATTTGGCGTGATTGTAGGTAACGATACAGACGCTTACCTTCATCTTAATTGAAAATTTCATTCATCTGACTAACCGCCGGAAAATCGGGCGTAATCAGCTCGGCCTGAGGCTTGTAGATGTAGGCTAACGGATAGCCGCGTTCGATGAATGTAGTTTCCAGTAAGTTGTTATACCGAAGCTGCACCGACCACCGGACCGACTCCGTCGAGTTAACGCCGGAACGGTGAACGAGAAAAGCGGAGAAAAACAGCACATCACCCACTTCAAACTCAAGCTGTTGCCAGTCGTCGGTCAGCAGTTCGTCGGGAATGGTGCCGATGTAATCTACTGAGGTTGAATCATATAAGCCAGCGCGGTGGCTGCGAGGTAAGATCTGAAGCGCGCCCAGATCGGCTCCCGCCGGAACCAGCGGAAACCAGACCACCACGCTGTCGAGCGAGCCCTGACCCGTCCGCCAGTCCTGGTGTGCACCCAAACGCCAGTAGTCATCGCGTTTGGCCAGGTGCCGGCTGTTGAACATCATGGCCGGCCGGACACCGATGACGGGATAATCCAGACCCAGTTCCTTCAGCGTGTCCGTAATGCGGGAATCGGTTCCCAGCCGGTGCAGCGAAACCATGTGCTGAACCTGTTTGCCCGTGTTGGCAAACGCCGTGAAGTCGGCGGCAAAAAACCGGTACATCGCCTGTTCGAACGATGGCAGATCGTCAATATCTACGGTTTCGCCGAGCGTCCGCTGAATTTGGTAGGCAAATATTTGGCGACCTTCCCGGTGGATGGCCGTAATTAGTTCTTTATCCAGAAAATTTTTCAGCAGAACGTACCCTTCCTGCTTGTATGACTCGCGCAGTGATGACATGATGGTATGAATTTGTTTAAAATAGTACTAAACTAATTCGGACTGGTGTGAACATAACCCGACAAATGTACCTTACCTCACTGGTAATGTCAACTTAATCAGCCGTATTTTAGTAAACGTACGCTTCCTGCGGACCTTCTTACCGGTAAGTCGTTATGGAATAATTCCTTACTGAACATCTTCCTGTACAGCATACCCAAAGCCGGAAGCGCCAAAACCGTTGCCATTGTAGAGCATCGTCCACTGGCCCTGATGCTGAAAAAGATGGCAATAATCCATCATGGACGAATCCCACCCTTCTGCCGACCGCTCGATTCCGGCCTGGTCGTCTTTCCGATCCCAGGTAATACCGTCCTTCGACTCGGCATACCCAATCCGGTAGCTCTTTTCCACACTGGTCCGGAAGTCGGTAGCACTCCGGTATGAGTAATACATTTTGTACAAATCCCCGTCTTTAATTACCGCCGGGCGGCCAATGGCATCGGTAAATTCATTGTAACCGATACAGGTGATGCCGGTTCGTTCCCAAGTAATGCCGTCTTTCGACTCGGCGTATTTTACGTTATAAAACGGTTCCGGGTGGTTATTGATGATTTCAATTTTGGTACACGACAGATACCACATCCGCCAGCGTTCGGTTCCGTCGGCGTCGGTTTCGACCATCACACAGGGCTGGGCGATCCAGACCTGATCGTAAATCGAACGGTCGAGCAGCGGGCCGTCATAAGCCCGCTCAAAGGTCAATCCACCGTCGCGGCTGATGGCCAGTCCAATCCCGAGCCGGTACCAGGCGGTTTCGCTTTTGTTCCAGCCGGTATAATACAGCCAGATTTCATCGCCCCGTTTGATGAACCACGAAGGCATCGCTCCGGTTTCGTCGAACATCCCGACAGCACCTTTGCTCAGACACGGTTTGTCATGAATGTATACGACTTTCGAAAAATCGTTGGCGTCCAGTTCCACAAACGAGGTGGACGACGAACGGTTTTCGTCGCGCGTGGCAAAATAAACGCGCAACCGTTCGTCGCTAATCGGGTAGGCAAACGGAACCTGGGCGTGCGTACGGCTAAACGGCAGTGATCCGTCGGTTTTGTAAATAAGTCCTTTTTTAATCCACATAACTATTGGTACTTGTGATCGGTTGTTTGTAGCGGTCAGCGCGGACGTAAATGCGCGTTTTATCAATTTCACCGGCAAAGCGGTAATTTGCGGCAATCAAGTCCCGTAAAGCACCGAACGATTCGTGAGCCTGCGTGGCCCGGTCATTGAGCCAGAGTGATTGCCCGACGGCATCGATAAAAACCGGGGGCTTCGAACGGCGCAGATCGGCCAGGTATCGCTGGCGGTATACGTCGCGCATGGGATGGTTGAACGCGCTGCGAATGGTATGGTTTTCGTTTACGCCCTGCGGCATTTGCGCTTCCACGTAATACTTACACATCCAGCCCCAAACCGCCAGTTTTTCGCCCGGTTTGGCATATTGTAAAATGCGTTGGGTTACCGCCGATTGAGGCATTTTTCGGCTATTCTGCACGCAGTCGTTCAAGGGCATCCGGTTTAGGCCCCGGTTCACGTAACGAACCCCGTAGGGAATCAAGGCTGCGGCCAGCACTACGGCGGCCATGCGGGTGGCCACCCACCGGCGATTGCGGGTATAGTACCGGATTTCACTCAGAAACCAGGCATTCAGGAGCCCGATCGGGCCAATCAGAAACAGCAGATAATGGGTATATTCCGAACCCGTACGGGTAATGGCGATCAGGATAAAACCGATCAGGCACACCAGAAACAGCCACACCTTCCAGTTGGTATACAATCGAAACTGATTTCGGATCAGGAAAACCAGAAACGTGAAACCCAGAAGCACCGAAAGCCAGATAAACCAGTTAAATTCTTCGATCCGGCGGAAAAAAGCCGGAAGCCGCAGGAGATGATCCCAGGTGGTATGCCCATCGCCGGCACCATAATTGAAATTGGCAACGATGTAAAACGTAACCATGTCGTCAAATACGCCCGTCAGGGAAGTCAGAGCAACGACCAGGAGCGGAAAACTGATGCCGCCCGCCATGAGCCAGAGAAACCGGCTGGTTTTTTGACGAACCGTCAGATTCGGACGCGTCAGCAGGTCGATGGTTACGAACAACCCAACGCAGAACATCATCGGAACCGCCTGAAGTTTGCCAAACGGAACCATACCGGCCACCAGCCCGACCAGAAAAATCTGACTTTGGGCCGGAATCGGCTCCTGTTGCAAACGCGCATACCCGTAATACAGCAGACTCAGCAGAAAGATGGGCAAATGTTCGCTGCTGTAATGAACCAGATCCCCGTTTTGGGTCATGGCCAGCAGAATCAGGGAAGGCATCAGGGCCCAGCGGGCTACCTCTTCGCCAAACCAGCGTTTCAGCGTTTGGAACAGCAGCCACAAACTGGAAATAATTAGGATCAGACCGGTAATACGGGCCGAGATGTAGTCGAAGGAGAGGCCCAGCCAACTGGGAATGATGAGCAGGTAGCTGTCGAGCGGGCCGCCGGTTGTGCCGTCGACGGAGCGCCAGAATACCGGATCGATGCTTAAGGTCAGCCCCTGGGCGATAATCTGACTTTCGTCGGGATTCAGTTCCTGGTTAAAAACCACCACCGGTAACCGCATGAAAACCACCGACCCCAGGGCAATGATCAAAAACAGCTTCGGGCTTCGCCAGACCGTATTCGGACGTAGCCAGGCCGGGCTTATTGCCAAAGCACCCGTCAGCCAGAGCAGACCGTAGCCAATTCCCAGAAAAACGAGGGGATTTGAGTCAAAACTAAGCATACCTTCAGAACTAAAAAATGTCAGCCGCCTGCGGGCGGCTGACATTTAAATGCGCTCTCAGAACGGGTTATATCTGAACCTGCAAACGCTTCACCATGCTGTCGTGCATTTGCACCAGGGTTTGACGCAGATCGTATTCCCAATTCCAGTCCGGGTAATGGCTCTTGAATTTTGACAAATCGGAAACGTACCAGATGTGATCGCCGATGCGGTTGGTATCCGAATAGCTGAAGTTCATCTTGTTACCGGAAATTTCTTCGCACAGGATCCGGGCTTCCAGCATCGAGCAATTGGCGTGACGGCCACCGCCGGCGTTGTATACTTCGCCCGGACGCGGGTTCTGGTAAAAATGCCAGAACATGTTTACCAGGTCATGGCTGTGGATATTGTCGCGCACCTGCTTGCCCTTGTACCCAAAAATGGTATAGTGATTGCCCGTGATCGCACACTTCATCAGGTACGAAAGGAAACCGTGTAACTGCGCACCCGAGTGGTTGGGGCCCGTCAGACAGCCACCCCGGAAAACGGCGGTTTTCATGCCGAAATACCGGCCATATTCCTGCACCAGAATATCAGCGGCTACTTTCGACGCGCCGAACAGCGAGTGTTTAGTATGGTCGATGGACATGTGCTCATCGATACCGTTGGCAAAATACGGGTGACTTTCGTCAATTTCCCAGCGGGTTTCAGTCTCCACCAGTGGCAAATAGTTCGGATTGTCGCCGTATACTTTATTGGTAGAAGTAAAGATAAATACCGCTTCGGGGCAATGCTGGCGGTTCATCTCCAGCATATTCAGCGTACCGTTGGCATTCACCGTAAAATCGGTAAAGGGCTCACGGGCCGCCCAGTCGTGGCTGGGTTGCGCAGCCGCGTGAACGATCAGTTTGATGTCCGTACCATATTCCTTAAAGATCGGTTCCAGTTCCTCAACTTTGCGGATATCAGCTTTATAATGGCGGTAATTGGTATACGAATCCTTCAGACGGTCGCGATTCCAATCGGTTGAGCCATCGGCACCGAAGAAATACTGACGTAAATTGTTATCAACGCCAATTACCAGGTCGAATTTTTCTGAGAAAAAGGCAACTGATTCACTACCGATCAGTCCGGCAGAACCTGTAACTAATGCAATATTCATATCGCTTCTTGACAAAATAAGGTTGGATACATCAAAAAAATACTATTCTTTGCTGAGAATTAGGTGTAAAGTAAATCAAAAAAATTCTAATTGTCTATACCGCAGGATAAAACCGGCGAACAGTGAAAAGGCGATGCAAGGACTTCATGAAGCCTTTACATCGCCTTGGTCATCCAATCTATTTTTTTCGTTTTTAGCTTCAGAGACCTGACTTACCGAACAATTTCTGACGAATTTTATTCGTGCGTTCCGCTAATTCGGGCCGGGAAGTGTATTTATACGTCGTCTGAACGGCGGCTGAATCCAGGCCGGGGCCGTATACATACTTGTCGCCATCCCGGTAATCATTCTGACGAATCCTGTTATATTTCTGGTAATCGCAGGAAGTCAGCGAACCGACCACCAGCAGGAATACTCCTATATTCAAAAGACCTTTCATACAAGCGGTTTACAAAATTCAGTACAAAACTATAGACTACCAGCCAATTCGCCAATAATACTTCAAAAATTTATCATTCCGGTTTTCATCCCTACTTACTCTGAAGGGGGCTGGCCGGTATCCATCCGGATGTAAAAGACCCCTTTTGGATGGGTAGAGGTGAAATACTCAGCTTTTCAACCGTTCGATTTCATCCCAGACAAACCGGATCAGGCGCCCGATGTGGTCTTCCGAAAAATCGAACGGAACGTCGGCGGCCCGGTAAATATCACGGATTGGCGCGGTATACCCTAATTTTAGGGCATTCATGTAGCCCTGTAATCCCTTCCGGTTATCCTGACGGAAATTCATCCAGACGCCAATTGCGCCCAGTTGAGCAATACCGTACTCGATGTAATAGAAAGGAACTTCGTACAAATGGAGCTGCTTTTGCCAGCCATAGGCTTCATAGTTGCGCAGACCTTCCCAACTCGTTACGGTATCCGAAAATTCCTCGAAAATGCGCAGCCAGGCCGTTTTGCGCTCCTCCACCGCATCAACCGGGGTGATAGCGGCCGTTTCGTATACCCAATGCTGAAATTTATCGATGGTAGCCACCCACGGCAGCGTTTCGATGATGGACTCCAGGTGCTGAATTTTGGCCCGCTTCAGGTCTTCAGGATTTTCAAAAAACACGTCCCAGTAGTCCATGGTCAATAATTCCATCGACATCGACGCCAGTTCGGCCACTTCCATAGGCGGATTTCGGAACGGTTTCAGGGGCAGGTCGCGGGTTAGAAACGAGTGCACGGCATGGCCACCTTCGTGCACCATCGTCACCAGATCGCGCAGGCTCGAGGTCGCATTCATAAAAATGAACGGCACCCCGATTTCTTCCAGCGGATAATTATAACCGCCCGGCGCTTTGCCCTTCCGCGATTCGAGATCCAGATGACCCATGGCCTTCATAATCCGCAGACAATCACTTAGGTACGAGCTACCAACGGCGGCATCGAGCCGGCTGAAACAGGTGATGGTTTTATTCAATAATTCGTCGCCGGTTTTAAACGGTTTCAAGGCCGGTAAACCGTCGGGGTCCACTTTCGCATCCCACGGCCGCAGGGTATCGAACGATGCGTCGACTTTTGCCAGCTTTTCTTTCCGTTCCAGCGCCAGTTTATCCAGCAACGGCACCACGGCCTTTGAAACGGAAGTGTGAAAATCGAAGCAATCCTGGGGCGTATAATCGAAGCGGCCCATTGCGGCAAAAATGTAGTCACGAAAATTGGCAAAACCGGCATTGAGCGCCACCTGATGGCGTAAATCGCGCAGCCGGGTGTAGAGATCGTCCAGTTGCTCTTTATCCTGAAACCGCCGTTCCTGAATTTTCAGCCACACGTCCTCCCGCACCGCCCGGTTGGGCGATTGCAGCAAGGTGCTGGCCTGGGGCAAGGTGATTTCTTCCGAAATACCGTCCGCATTCGTTATTTCGATGGTCATGGCACCAACCAGAGCGCCATACTTGCGTTGCTCGGTCTGGATTTCCGTTTGCAGCGGAATGTTTTCGTCGCGGAAAATTTCAATTGCTTTTTTCATGCCGCGAATGGCAATAGCAAAGCCGGATTCCCGCAATTCGGCCAGGTAAGGACTCTCGACGGTCCGTTTGTCCAGCGTGTTTTCGTAAGCCGATAGCTGCGGTTGAATTTCAGTAATGAAAAAATTGAACTGTTTGATCAATTCGGGATCCGACGTGTCGCAGGTCATGCGGATATACCGCCAGGCAAAGTTTTCGGACAGATACGATTCCAGTTCACTGCGGTCGGCCAACCATTGACGCAGTTCGCCGGCGTTGTTGATCGGCCGTTCGACGAGGTTATCGTAGAGCGGTTTAACTTCGTCCCAGGTTCTCAAAACAAAGTCTTCGCCAATAAACGGTCGGGCGGGCCGCGTTGGAAGGATGAGTGTCGTTTCCATATTCATAAAATTGCTTACTGATTTCGCCGGGGCGTGGTGAAAAAACTAAGCTTTTTTCAATTCTTTGTATAAATTTTACTCGATTTCAATGACGACATCATTCGTTAGCGGATGCGCCACGCAGGTTAAAATATAGCCGGCTTTGAGTTCAGATTCTGCCAAACCGTCTTCTTCGTCCAGATGCACTTTGCCCGACAAACAACGGCCCATACAGGCCGTACACATTCCGGCCTGACAGGAATAAGGCAGGTCGATGTCCAATTCCAGCGCGGCTTCCAGGATCGTTTGGTGCGGTCCGACAATAAACTTGTATTCGCTTCCCTCGTATAAAACGGTAACTTCCGGTTTGGACGGCGACGCGTTTACCGGTTCGTCTTCCACAACCTCGCCGTGGACTTCGGGCGAAACCGTCGCAAAGCTTTCTTTATGAACCTGATCGGTCGGAACGTTCAGTAATTTAAGGGCTCCACGGGCTTCGTCCATCAACCCGTCGGGGCCACAAATGTAGAATTCGGTCCGGCGGATTTCGTCAATCGGCAGTTCTTCCAGCAGCTTCAGAATGGACGATTGATTCAGACGACCTCGCAAACCGGTCCAGTTTTCGTCCGGCTGACTCAGCATGTGGGTGATCCGAAACCGCCCGCCCGCTTGCTGCACCAGTTCATGGAGTTCGTTTTCAAAAATAATCGACGAACGGGTACGGTTGCCGTAGAGCAGCCAGAGTTGCGTCCGGGGTTCAACGTGCAGAATGGATTTTGCCATCGAAATCAGGGGCGTAATACCGCTTCCGGCTCCGATCAGAATAATCCGGCGCTGATTTTTGGGGTCTAGTTTCGGTACAAAAGTTCCTAGTGGTTCGAGCGTTTCAAGGCTGTCGTTGACTTTAACCGTGTCGCACAGGTAATTGGAAACCACGCCCCCCGGTAGGCGTTTGATCGTAACGGCCAGTGACACATCGGTATGGGGCGAACTGGACATGGAGTAGGACCGGCGCACTTTTTGACCTTCGAAAGGCAGGATAAACGTCAGATACTGACCAGGTTGATACCGGATAACTTCATTGATGGGGTGCCAGAAGTGGATCGTAACCGCATCCGGTGTCTGGCGAACAACTTCTTTTACTTTCAAAAAATAACGATTTGCCATAATTCCATATCGCCGAAGCGATTCCTATTCTTTTTCTATCGGCGGTGAGTGGGCCGTGCTGGACCCGATCGGAAAACCGTTAAGCCAGCGAAGCCGCAATATACTATTGAAATGCCAATCCGTTCGGGTAACAAATTGTAGATGATTCAGGTTTGCCGTTCTTTACGCCAAATTTCAATTTGAATTGCCGGGTTGTGGTTATTTAGGTAGATATTCGCAGCCGAAGTTCTGTTCGATTCATGAAAAAAATACTATTCTTTACGCCCTATGGGTCTTTTACCGGCTCGGAAGTTGTGTTGTGGACGTATCTGCAGAATTATGACCGGCAGCAAATCCAATCGGCTCTGTATAGTGAACAGCGTGGACCCCTGACGGCGCAACTGCCCGCCGATATACCGCTGTTTACATCACCTTTCAATCGTGGATTTACCCAAAAAGTATACTCCAAGGTGGCGCACGCCATGGGTGTAAAGGTGTACGAAAACAACATTCGGAAGCTTCAGGAGCAGTACAAGGCCGATTATTGGTACTTGAATACCGTACTGATGTTTCCGCTTTCGAAGCTGGCGGAGCAGTTGGGGGTGAAGGTGATTGCCCAGATTCACGAGTTGCATTCGTCGTTCGAGTCGATTTCCTACGACGAAATGGCCCACTCCATGACGTATTCAGAACTGGTCATTGGCGTTACCCGGGAGATCTGTGATCTGGCGTCGGTAATGGGTGCCAAACGAACGGCTTTGCTGTATCCGATTGTCGATTTAAGCAAGAATAAAAGCTCGGGTGAGCGGGTTGAAGAGCTGAGAAAAAAGCTGAATATCGCGCCGGGTGCTTTCGTCTGGACGATGGTTGGTACGCGTATTTACCGGAAAGGCGTCGATATTTTTCCATTCATTGCCCAGGCCCTATCCGACCAGCCGTGCCACTTCATCTGGATGGGAAATTCGAAACCGACCGGGCTCAATTACCTGGTCGACCGCCAGATTAAAGCGCTGAATTTACCAAACCTGAGTTTTGTCGATGTTCAAACCGACGATTATTACAACTACCTGCAACTTGCCGACGGACTGGTGATGACCTCCCGCGAAGAACCGTTTGGTAAAATCATGACCGAAGCGGCTTCGCTCGGAAAACCACTGGTGGCACCCAATGCGGGAGGGGCAAAAGAGTTTATCGTGCCGGGCATGGGTGAACTGATCGATTACCCAACTCCCGACCTGTTCAGGCAGGCCATGCTCCGGGTGATGAACGACCCCGGTTCCTATAAACGGGAGTTGCTGATCGAAAAAAGCCACCAGTTCGATGCTTCCGTGCAGGTTAAGAAGTGGGAAGAGACGATTTTTGCTCTATAAATGTTACCGCTTACTAACATTTGGTAAACTTAAGTTTACTGATTTTGCTACCGTATAATAAATTCAGAAAGCGCCCGCACAATTTTTGCAGCTCTTATTCGCTACAGTTTTTGAAGTGTTTGTCATATATATGACAAAAGTCTATTCGTGTGTTTTTACGAATATATTATATACTAGTCATTTGTTCATTCGTTTAGTTTTTTGACTTTCACTACGGATGCCCTTGGCTGGGGTTGCATTCCATGACACCAATACATTGGAATGATTTTTGTCTTTCGAAGATATCAAATCGAATTACAGCTGACTGATCGATAGTCGGAATCGTAATCAAATCACATCATTCGGTCGATTCGCCCAGAGATTTTTCTCGCACAGAGTCGACAACCGAAGCTAGCCTGGATGAGTACAGTGCCCAATTTGATGATACGCAGATGATTTCTCCGTTTCATTAAATTTTTATTCTCATCAAGCTGATAAATCAAGTAAAATATATTCCATCGCACTGATGATCAGACCCTTGACTGTAACAGTTGTTACGTTTTTATTACTTCTTGGATTAGTGTATACGAATGCAACAGCCTATGGCGGAAATAAACCGTCGGCTGGCCCTGCTTCGGCCCCTAAAATCCCGGAACGCCAGCGTTATCTGGCCATTGTCGTTTTCAATTACGAAACCGATCCTTCCAAAGACGACGAAATCATTGAAGCTGCGGGACGTTTGGGCTGTAATGCCGCTGAAATTTCGGTTCACTGGGACAAGGTGTATGCCACCCGCAACAGTGCTCCCAACTGGCGGGTTGTCGATTCACACGTCAATACCGCCCTTCGGATGGGCATGAAGGTGGCCATCCGGATTCACCTGGCCCGCGAACCGCAATCGCTCGGTGGATTCTACAGTAACAACGAGGCCATGGTGGCTGCCGACAACACGGTAATGAATTTTGGGGGCGCTGTTCAGTTCAGTTTTGCCCACCAGCCGACCCTTGAATTAGCCAAAGATTTCGTTCGGCAGGTTACGCAGCATTTCCAGTATCTGCAACAGCAGGACCAACTGCTGTTTATGTCGGCAACCGCTTCTCCCATTCAGGAAGGCGAATATTCACCCCGCAATCAGCGTGGAGACGTAACGTACCCTATTCCGTTTGATTACAGTGAACCCATGAAGCAGGGGTTCCGGCAATGGTTGCAGGGGCGGTTTTCGCTGGATGCTTTGAACCGGCGCTGGGGCAGTGATTTCAGCCGCTGGGAAGCGGTTACGCCTACGCCCTACAACCAGACTGATCCCTACGTTTCTTTTGGCCGCGGACGGTGGGGCGAAGACTGGTACGTTTTTCGTCACATGATGCTGAAGCGGTTTCTTGATGAGACAACCCGCACCATCAAAGAAGTCAACGGTTCGATTCAGGTTGTGAATCAGCATGGTTGTGTGTGGGATCGCCAGAGCGGTTTGCGGGGAACGTTTGGGTTCAAAAACCTGGGTCAAAATGCGGATGGCGTTAAAATCAACGATGGTCCCGACTACAACCACCGGTTTTCGATGGATGTGGTGCGGAGCAATGTTCGGCCGGGTGCGTGGATTTGTAATGAAGTGGATGGCCTGTACCACAGCAGTGTGCCGGTCGATCGCTTCTATGATCAGGTGTCCGAAAGCTTCGAACAGGGCGCCCGCATGGTTACGCTGGCTAACTTCGCCGGCTGGGATGCCCGCCCGGTCCTGAACCAGCTGGTTCAACAAGTCATTAGCCGGGGGTTACTCTCGCAACCGGTTACGCAGATACAGCCAGCCAGCAGTACGAGCTACAAACTGTCGTCGATGGTTAGAGATGATGTCTCCGATCCGGACGGACGCGCCGGAGACCAGTGGTCGAAACAGTATTTCCAAAATGGCCGTAAACCCGTCAATATTACCTTGAATGAGGATTGGCTGGAAGACAATGCCAACCAGGACCCCCGGGTTCGTCAGGCGATTCCGAACCAGACCGCTTATGTCGAAAAACCGTTTGAATACACGATTCCCACTGCCACTTTCGAAGATCCGGATGGTTCCATTACCAAAGTAGAAATTAGTTCCGGTTTGCCGGCTTTGGGGCTTTCGGCCAATGGGGTGACGATCTCCGGGACGCCCAACACGGCGGGTACGATTACGGTTACGGTGAGGGCCACCGATAATAAGAATTCGCCGGTATCGACGCAGTTTCAAATCAATGTTCAGGGTCCGAACGCCAACCAGGCACCGGTTGTGTCGCAACCGATTCAGGACCGTACGGCGCTTGTCGGACTGGATTATTCGTTTCGGATACCCGACGAAACCTTCAAAGATCCGGATGGCAGAATTGTAAACATCACAGCTTCTGACTTGCCGGGTGGACTTTCCTACAACGCCGACAACGTTACAATCAGTGGTAAACCCACCAACGAAGGCGTTTCGACCATCACCCTGAAAGCTACCGACGACAAGGGAACCAGCGTTTCGACCAGCTTTAAATTAACGATTACCAAACAGGACGATGTTAATAAACCGCCTGTTGTAAGCAAATCCATTCCGGCTCAAACCGCCACCGTTGGTCAGAACTTCAATTATACCATTCAAAACGAAACCTTTTCCGATCCGGATGGCCAAATTACCGGCCTGGAAGTGACGGGCTTACCCAATGGTCTCAATTACGAAGCTGACAGCCGCACCATTAAAGGCACGCCCGTTACGGCCGGAACGATTACGGTGAAAGTAAAAGCCAATGACAACAAAGGAGCCAGTGTGACTACGGAGTTTCGGCTGACCATCAACAACGCCACCCCGGCGGAGCAACTGGCCATGCTGGAACCAACGATGGATTGCAGCACCGGCGAAATCAAGTTCCGGACCAGCGGGGGCGATGGCACCAAGATTGAGTTCAAAGCTGCCGGTATTTCGGAAGACTGGACGCCCAATAACACCTTTACCATTTCGCCCTGGCTGCGCAACGGAACCACCTTCGAAATTATAGCCCGGCAGAGTTTCAAAGAGATAAAATACAGCTACACCACGCCGTGTAAAGGATACGAAGCTCCGGTGGTTGCCAAACCGCTGAGTGATCAGACGTATCCGATAGGCCAGTTTTTTATTCTGAAAATTCCGGCAGAAACCTTTCAGGCGTCGACACCGCTGCAAGTAACCGTGAGTGCCTTACCCGAAGGACTGGCATTTGATAAAGTGACCCGGGCCATATCGGGCTCTCCTACTAAAGTCGGCGCAACAAACATTACCGTTACCGCTACCGATGAACGCGGTGCCAGGGTTGAAGATGTGTTTGTGATGACCATTCGGGATAATGCCAATACCCCGTTAACGATGGTAGCTCCCACCTTCAACTGCCAGACCCGGCAATTGACCATTCGTACGGAAGGCGGTGACGGCAGCGCCATGATCTATGCGATTCCTGGATTTGCCGAATGGAGCAACAATCCAACGTTTACGATTGGGTCTGATCGGTTAAACGGAACGGAAATGAAGCTGCTGGCCCGCCAGGGTGACCGCGAAGTCAGTTATGTTTACACCACCAATTGCTCAACGCCGGGTTCTTCCACGCTGCCCGATCAAACGGTGTATGTTGGGGATGCGTATTCCTATACCTTGCCGGATCCCGGTGCCGGAATTACGTATAAAGTAAGCGGTATGCCGGATGGCCTGACGTATACGACCGGCAACCGCACCATCTCCGGTGTGCCTGCGCAAGTTAGCACCGCCCGGCTTGTAGTCAAGGCTACGGATGACAAAGGAAATGAGATCAGATCACTTACGTTTAGTTTATTTGTTATTGCTAAACCCGCTCCGGGCAGTGGCAGTTTTGAGGGTTTTCTGGATGTCGTAAGCTGTAACAACATTGCAGGTTGGGTCTGGGATGCCAATCAGCCCAACGTGCCGTTTGTGGTTGAGTTTCTGGTGGGTAACACGCTGGAATCAGCCCGGCTGGTGGGCACTAGTCTGGCGGGGATCTACCGGCAGGATTTGAAAGACAATGGTAAAGGCAATGGCAGTCACGGCTATCGCTGGGATACTCCCGAAGAATTAAAAAACAACCAGACGTATTCCATCTGGGGTCGGGTTCAGGGCACGACCTACCTGCTCAAAGGTTCACCCAAAACACTGACTTGTAACGGCAACACCGCGCCAGGCAATCCCACCACGAATCAGCCACCGGTGGCCCCCAATGTGCCGGGCTTATCGGCCACAGCGACAGTAGCTTACCTAACAACGCTGCCGGTTTTCACCGACGCTGAGGGCGGTCCGCTGACGTATGCGGTTACGGGCCTGCCGGCGGGTCTGGCTTTCGATCCCGTTAGCCGGAGCTTGAGTGGAACCGTTTCCACGGCGGGCAGTTACCGGCTGACCTACAGTGCGACCGATAATCAGGGCGCTAAAACCAGCATCGACATTACCCTGCTCGTTGCGGTGCCGGGCGGAACACAACCCACAACGCCGAATAGTGGCAGTCTGGAAGGTTTTCTGGATGTCGTAAGCTGTAACAACATTGCAGGTTGGGTGTGGGATGCCAGTCAGCCTAACGTGCCGTTTGTGGTTGAGTTTCTGGTGGGTAACACCCTGGAGTCGGCCCGGCTGGTGGGCACTAGTCTGGCGGGCATCTACCGGCAGGACTTGAAAGACAATGGCAAAGGCAATGGCAGTCACGGCTACCGCTGGGATACTCCCGAAGAGTTGAAAAACAACCAGACGTATTCCATCTGGGGCCGGGTTCAGGGCACGACCTATCTGCTCAAAGGTTCACCCAAAACCCTGACGTGTAACGGCAATACCGCGCCGGGCAATCCCACCACGAACCAGCCACCGGTGGCCCCCAATGTGCCGGGCTTATCGGCGACGGCGACAGTGGCTTACCTGACGACGCTGCCGGTTTTCACCGACGCTGAGGGTGGTCCGCTGACGTATGCGGTGACGGGCCTGCCGGCGGGTCTGGCTTTCGATCCCGTTAGCCGGAGCTTGAGTGGAACGGTCCCCACAGCAGGTATTTACCGGCTGACCTACAGTGCGACCGATAATCAGGGTGCTAAAACCAGCATCGACATCACCCTGCTCGTCGCGGTGCCGGGCGGAACACAACCCACAACGCCGGTGAGCGGCAATTTTGAGGGGTATCTGGATCTGGTGAACTGCGTGAATCTGGCGGGGTGGGTCTGGGATGCCAACCGGCCAAATACGCCGTTGACGATTGAGTTTCTAGTGGGTAACACGCTGGAGTCAGCCCGGCTGGTGGGTACTACCGAAGCGAATATATTCCGGCAGGATTTGAGAGAGAAAGGCAATGGCAGTCATGGTTACCGCTGGGATACCCCCGAAGAGTTGAAAAACAACCAGACGTATTCCATCTGGGGCCGGGTTCAGGGCACGACTTATCTGCTCAAAGGCTCCCCCAAAACACTGACGTGTAACGGCAATACCACACCGACGACGCCAACGAATCAGCCACCGGTGGCTCCTAACGTACCGGGCTTATCGGCGACGGCGACAGTGGCTTACCTGACGACGCTGCCGGTTTTCACCGACGCTGAGGGCGGTCCGCTGACGTATGCGGTGACGGGCCTGCCGGCGGGTCTGGCTTTCGATCCCGTTAGCCGGAACTTGAGTGGAACTGTTCCCACGGCGGGCAGTTACCGGCTGACCTACAGTGCGACTGATAATCAGGGTGCTAAAACCAGCATCGACATCACCCTGACGGTTGGCTCCGCTCCGGGAGGAACGACGCCGGGCACCCCGACTACGGTAGTGAGCGGCAGTTTTGATGGATTTCTGGATCTGGTAAGTTGTAATAACATCGCGGGCTGGATCTGGGATGCCAACCGGCCCAACACCTCGTTGACGATTGAGTTTCTGGTGGGTAACACCCTGGAGTCGGCCCGGCTGGTGGGCACTACCGAAGCGAATATATTCCGGCAGGACTTGAAGGACAATGGCAAAGGCAATGGCAGTCACGGCTACCGCTGGGATACCCCCGAAGAGTTGAAAAACAACCAGACGTATTCGGTCTGGGGCCGGGTTCAGGGCACGACTTATTTGCTCAAAGGCTCCCCCAAAACCTTGACGTGTAACGGCAATACCACACCGACGACGCCAACCACGCCAACGAATCAGCCACCGGTGGCTCCTAGTGTGCCGGGCTTATCGGCGACGGCGACAGTGGCTTACCTGACAACGCTGCCGGTTTTCACCGACGCTGAAGGCAGTCCGCTGACGTATGCGGTGACGGGCCTGCCGGCGGGTCTGGCTTTCGATCCCGTTAGCCGAAACTTGAGTGGAACCGTTCCCACGGCGGGCAGTTACCGGCTGACCTACAGTGCAACCGATAATCAGGGTGCTAAAACCAGCATCGACATTACCCTGACGGTCAATCCCGCACCGACGACGCCAACCACCCCGACCACACCAACGACGACGGCATTGACCGTTCTGGCCCCTGACTACGATTGCCAAACCGGTAAAATTACGTTTCGGACCAGCGGGGGAGACAATACGCCCATTGAATACCGGGCGGCTGGCGTAACCGACTGGACGACGACTTCAACCCATACACTTTACCTGACGATGTGGAAGGGCAGCACGTTTGACATCGAAGCCCGCCAAAGCCAGAAAGTTGCCAAATACACGTATACGACAGTCTGTAGTGAAGGTAAAAACGCGGTTAACGATCAGATTATCACCAAAGGATTGTTTTATACCTTGACCTTGCCGGATGCCGGGGCGGGGATTCGGGTTGAGGTGATTGGTTTGCCGGAAGGCATCACCTATAATGCTTCCAACCGCACATCGAGCGGTAAGCCACAAACCGCCGGCGAGTATACTATAACCGTGAAAAGCACGGGACCTGACCAGAAAAGCAACTCGATTACGTTTAAACTGCTGGTCAGAGAGCCGCAGCTAACGGTTCAGCTGATGAAAGCGGGCAACGCTGCGTCACGGCAGATCATTCAGGAACTGATCAGCGGCAGCTCGATTGGCATCTCGAATTTGCCGGATCGGATCAATTTCTTCTGTACATCGAATGTGCCGGTGGGCAGCATTGCCTTTGAATTGACGGGGGGCGTGCAAAACAACTATGTCGATAATCAGGCTCCGTTTGGCCTGTTTGGTGACGATGACGGTTTTAAACCGCAGACGGGTACCTATGTGCTTCGATTGGCGGCTTTCACCGGTGCCAATGGCAGCGGGGAGACGATCATTACCAAAACTATCGCCTTCTCCTTTGTGCCGGGCGGGGGTCGGGTGGCCGTTCAGAGCATGCCCGAAAGTGCTGAAACCGTTGGCGATGCGTGGCAGGTTTATCCGAATCCGATCCGTGAGGAAATTAACCTGACGCTGCCGCAGCCAACTTCGGCGGAAACGCCTGCACCTTACCGGTTTTCGCTATCGTCGACAACGGGAAACCGCTGGGAACTGCGGGAAACGACCATCAGCACGGGCCAGCGCAAGGCGGTGCTCGATGTCAAAACGTTGCAGCTACCAACCGGTTTGTACTTCCTTCAGATTTACAATGAAAATAGCGTTCTGAAAGTCATCAAAGTGTTGAAACAGTAGGTTTTATTCGAGATCGAAGGCGGCAGAATAAACTCCGCGACGGCTTTTGCCATAAAAATGGAACGGCTACCTGTAAAAGCAATCCCATCGGTCGCTTTTATAGGTAGCCGTTTACAGTTGAATTCTGGCTTTATGACTCATTTTCCGGAAGACAACGACTCCGCATCCTGGTGATAGAGCGTCAACCCGGCGATGGGCGTTTCCAGAATGTGCCGCACGGTGAGCCCCTTGTCGTTGGCAACCTGCCGCAAAATATCGCTGTAATAAAAGGCAACCGAACCCACAAAATGAATCGGCAGCTGGTCGGCATTCGAAAATTTGCGGATGTAAATGTCAAAAAACAGGCTGAACGCGTCGTAAACCAGCTGATACGCTACCGGATGGCTCCGGTTATCGAACAGGAATTTTGAAAATGACGCAAAATACCGGTTCGGAAAAGGCTGTTTGTAGGCGTGGTCCAATACCGTGAGCCGATCAACTTTAGGGTAACGCTTCCGGAATTTTTCGGCTAGTTCAGGCGGTAACTGATCGTGTAGAAAACGGACTACCAGGGTTTTTCCCAAATAACCGCCACTTCCTTCGTCGCCGAGCCAGAACGCCAGCGAACCGCTCAGTTGGGCAATAGCATGGCCGTCGTAGAGACACGCATTGGAGCCCGTTCCCAAAATGCAGGCAATTCCGGCATTGTGGTGGCACAAGGCCCGGGCCGCACCCAATAAATCGCTGTTGACCTGCACGTTTTGCGCATCCGGAAATACCGCCCGAATCGCCTGTTCGACTATTCCGCACGATTGTTCACTGTTGCAACCGGTGCCGTAATAAAAAACGTCCGTCACCGTTTCTTGAATGGTTGGTAACAGACTGGTTTGCAGTTCGGCAGCAATGGCCGTACTATCCTGGTAATACGGATTAAACCCGATGGTTTTGGCCTGGCCGACCTGTCCCTGGGTATCGATTGTTCGCCAATCAGTTTTGGTGGAGCCGCTGTCGGCAATAAGTATCATTTTCGGACTGTCGTTTGCTGGTTAACTGATTAATTTTCCGACCGGTTTGAAGCGCCCAAAGACCCATTCGCCGTGGGGCGCATCGGGCAGTTCGTCGGTGAGATCCTGGCCGGCCCAATGTTCATAATGTTTGCCATTGCGCCAGAGACGGCTGGGCGATACATCGTAAATGATGCCCTGATAAGCACACCAGATTTCGTCGCGATCGGAGCCATTGCGAAGCGCCAGTTGCGAACGGGTGTATTCTTTCAACGTATCATTTTTACCAATAGTCATGGGTCTATTACAGTTCAGGCAGCAAAAATGCAACTTTACCGATAACATTAGATATGGATTTAACAAAAACGCGTAACTTTAACCACTTACTGATGAACCTGATCGAGTCCTTAAAAAAATTAAGTTATATGAAGAAGACTACTCATATCGCCTTTGTTGCCGTGTTGGGTTTATTTGCGGTTTTAGCCGGATGCAGCAAAGACAAAACCACTCCGCTTTCGGACCGGATCAAGCGAAATTGGACGGCGCAGAAAGTGGAAGAAAACAATGTCGTTGTTTATACCAAGGGAGGAACCAGTAACGTGAAACCCGGCTATTCGCAATATTCGCTGGATTTGAGTAACCCGCCCACGGTAGTGATCAAGCAGGTCGACGGGTTTACATCGACGGGACAATATGAATTGCAGGGCGATACGAAGCTCATTCTGAAAAACCTGAGCCCGGCACCAACCGATGGCCCAACGATCGAATTCAACATCGGTATCGCCACTGAAACGTCACTGGAACTGACCCGGACTACGGCTGACCGCAAAACCGGAGGAACCACCAATAAATATACGCTGGCAAACCCGTAAGCCGGTCCAATTCCGGTTGGGTACCAACTGAGCACTGTTTCTTACTATTTCGCCGTTTTCGAACCGAAAGCGGCTTTTTTGCTTTAGTATCTGTATGAACACACGAACTGAACTGGATTCTTTGGGCGAAATTGCCCTGATCGATCGCATCAGCCGGGCCTTTGGGCAACCGTCGCAGCCCGAAACCATCCGCGGCATTGGCGACGATGCCGCTGTTATCGACACCGGAGGGCCGGATTACTGGCTCATTTCTACCGATATGCTCCTGGAAGGCGTTCATTTCGATCTGGCGTATACGCCCCTCAAACATTTGGGATTCAAGGCGGTAGCGGTCAATGTGTCGGACATTGCAGCCATGAATGGAACACCCCTGCAAATTACGGTCAGCGTGGCCCTCAGCAACCGGTTTTCGGTCGAGGCCGTGGAAGAATTGTACGAAGGAATCAAAGCGGCCTGTGAAGCCTACCAGGTCGATTTAATCGGGGGCGACACCACTTCGTCGCGCTCAGGACTGGTCATTTCGGTGACGGTAACCGGCCGGGTAGCAAAAGATAAAATCACGTACCGCAATACCGCCCAACCCAACGATGTGGTCTGTGTAACGGGTGATTTGGGGGCGGCTTTCTGCGGATTACAACTCCTGGAACGGGAAAAGCAGGTTTTTCTGGCCGATCCGACCATGCAGCCGGAGATCAACGAAGAAAAAGCGTATGTGCTGGAGCGTCAGCTTCGGCCCTCGGCCCGCACCGATATTGTGTATGAACTCCAGGATCTCGGCGTAGTGCCGACGGCCATGATCGATGTTTCAGACGGTTTAGCCTCCGAATTGTTGCACATTTGCACCCAATCGAAAACCGGAGCCGTTATTTTCGACGAAAATATTCCCATCGACGATGTGACGTACCTGGTCGCTACCGAATTGAATGTCAGCCCCATAACGGCGGCTTTGAACGGTGGCGAAGATTATGAATTGTTGTTTACCGTCCGTCCGCAGGAGTTTGAGAAGCTAAAAAATCACGCCCGAATCACGCCCATCGGTTATCTCACCGATAAACCGGAGTCGGTTTTGCTGGCCACCAAAGCCGGGCAGTATACCCAGATTAAGGCGCAGGGGTGGAAGCACTTTTGAATGATGAGTTATGAACGATGAATGGTTGCGTCAGCCTCATTCATCGTTCATAATCCATCATCCTTTGTTACACAAAGTGTACTCCGTGATTCTTCGCATCGGCGACGAATTCTTTCACTTTTTGTTCTTCATCTTTGGGGCAAATCATCAGAACGCCATC
This sequence comes from Larkinella knui, assembly GCF_003858645.1. GTDB lineage: Bacteria > Bacteroidota > Bacteroidia > Cytophagales > Spirosomataceae > Larkinella > Larkinella knui. The sequence continues at coordinate 588,159 of NZ_RQJP01000004.1, forward strand.
GTATTCAGCGACGATGAATCCTTCTAATCCACTGATAACGACCAGCTTGCCTTTCGGCGTCTTAATGATGCTGTTGCTGGTATTGTAAAGCATGTGGGTGCCATCCGTGACGTTTTCATTGGTATCTTTTTCGGATACTTCATACAACGATTTCCACGTTCCCAGGTCTGACCAGCCAAAATCGCTCAACACGACATAGACATTGCCGGCTTTTTCCATGATGCCGTTATCGATCGAAATATTTTTGCAGAGCGAGTAGGCTTTGTGGATAAACGATTCTTCTTTTTCAGTGAAGTACCAGTCGTTGCCTTCGGCAAAAATCTCCGCCGTTTCAGGCATATACGTTTCAAACGCCTTTTTAATGGCCTGCACATTCCAGACAAAAATACCGGCATTCCAGACAAACTCGCCACTTTCCAGAAACTGCTGGGCCAGCTCCAGATGCGGTTTTTCGGTGAAGGTTTTTACTTTTTTAGAACCCTCATTGTCCGAATCGGGAATGTACTGAATATAGCCATAACCCGTATCCGGTCGGCTGGGCTGAATACCGAGCGTGACCAGAATATCCTGCCTGGCGGTGGCGTCCAATGCCGTCCGAATCGTAGTCCGGAATTCGTCTTCCTTCAGAATAATGTGATCCGCCGGTGCCACAACCATGTTGGCTTCGGGATCCTGCCGGGCAATTTTATAGGCCGCGTAGGCAATGCAGGGTGCGGTGTTTCGGCGGACGGGTTCACACAGGATCTGATCGTCGCTCAGATACGGAAGCTGCTCTTTTACAAGCTTTTGATACTCGGTACTGGTTACAATATAAATATGGTCTTTCGGACAAATACCCTCGAAGCGTTCTGCGGTTTGTTGCAACAACGATTTGCCCGTTCCGAGAACATCATGAAATTGCTTGGGATTATTGGTACGGCTAAACGGCCAGAAACGGGTTCCGACTCCGCCAGCCATGATAATTACATACGTATGGTTCATACAGAAGAATTTCAATTATTGGATTAACCCTCTAAATTGAAGAAGGGGTTCCTAAACTACAAGGAATGCGCTAAAAAGTTAGTTAAGATAGGATTAATAATGATTTGGAATGGTGACTGGCAAAGTTAACGGATTGAATAATCAGACATAAAAAAACAGCGTAACGATTTTATTAACTTACTGCACGGTGGAAGTAGCTGGAGAAAAGTGATGAGAAATATACAACAATCTCACGGATTTTCAGGCCCTGTAAACCGGTATCGGTATTAAACGAATCCTGATGTAATTGATTGATAGTCAACAATAAAAATAAATATTTAACATTTTAGCGGCTGGTCTGCGCTTATTTTTAGCATTTATTGTAATTTTCTTCCATTCCCGCTACGAATTAACCTCTGTTTAACTGTTCCCTCTTATGGAAAAAAGAATTACTCAGCTTTTGCTATTTGTTGGAGTATGCCTTTTAACAACTTTAGGATGTTTTGCCCAAACAAAAATTACCGGAATTGTAACTGAAAGCAGAATCAAAAATCCGCTGGTCGGCGTGAGCGTCCGGGTAAAAGGAACCGTTGCCGGAACCATTACAGACGCAAAAGGCCAGTTTGCAATAACCACCACGGCCCCGGTTCCCTTGACGTTATCGATTTCATCGGTCGGCTTTCAAACCCGGGAAATCGCCGTTGACAAGCAGTCTGATCTACGAATCGAGCTGAGTGAGCAGGTTCTGCTGGGGCAGGAAGTGGTCGTGTCGGCGTCGCGGGTGGAAGAAAGTGTGATGAAATCTCCGGTTTCGGTCGAAAAGATGGATATCCGGGCGATTCAGTCGGCACCAGCGGCTACCTTTTATGATGCGTTGCTCAACCTGAAAGGGGTGGATATGAGCACCCAGAGCCTGATGTTCCGGTCGGTAAACGTTCGGGGCTTCAGTGCCAACGGCAACAGCCGCGTGGTGCAATTGGTCGATGGTATGGACAATCAGGCACCGGGTCTTAACTTTTCCGTTGGCAACATCGCCGGGATGTCGGAACTTGACGTTGAGAGTGTCGAGTTGCTGCCCGGCGCGGCATCGGCGCTGTATGGCCCGAACGCAGTCAACGGGCTGCTGCTGATGACGAGCAAGAATCCGTTTCAGTATCAGGGCCTTAGCGCGTATGCCAAAACCGGTATTATGTCGGCCAGCAATCGAAGTTCTACCACGACGCCCTTCTACGATGCGGGTTTTCGCTACGCCAAAGCGTTCAATAACCGACTGGCCTTCAAGTTGAGTGCGTCCTACATCAGTGCCACCGACTGGCAGGCCACCGACACCCGCGATCAGGGTTTTGCGAATGGTTTTACGCTGGAAAACGGCAACCGCCAGAATAATCCGGGTTACGATGGCATCAATAGTTACGGCGATGCCAGCGCCAATTTAAATGCTTTCCAGAGCACAGTAGCCCAGCTTTTGCCAGTTCCTGCGGCTCAGATTGCCCTGATTTCACCAGATCTGGCCCGAATTATTGGGGGCGTCAATCAACTTTCTGCGGCCACGAAAATACCGGCGACGCAGATTATCAACGACGTATTGTTGCCCAACGTAACGGTTTCGCGCACGGGGTATACTGAAAGCCAGCTGGTTAACTATAAAGTCAGCAGCCTGAAGCTGAATGGCGCGTTGCATTACCGCATCAACGACAATCTGGAGGCTATTCTACAGGCCAACTGGGGAACGGGCACCACCGGCTACACGGGCCAGGACCGCTTTTATATCAAGGGATTCAGCATTGGTCAGTACAAAGCCGAACTGCGCGGCTCCAACTTTTTCGTGCGCGGCTACACTACGCAGGAACGTTCGGGTGATTCGTTTTCCATCGGACTTTTGGGCCAGGGCATCAATGAAGCCTGGAAGCCCAGCCTGGACCAAAGCAACTTAGTCGGTTCATGGTTTCCGCAATACGCCTTTGCGTATGCCGGTGGCGCGTTGCAGACGTTTAGCACGGCGCTCCAGCAGGCCTTGGCTACAAACCCTGCAACGGCCTATCAGACCGCTCTCAATGCCGTTAACGCCGTGTCTGGTAATTTGCATACGGCGGCCCGCACTTCGGCTGATCAGGGGCGGTTTTTGCCGGGAACGCCGGAATTCAATCAGGCTTTAGCCACCGTAACCGGGCGTCCGCTGCCCGGCAGTTTGCCGAATCTCGGTGCGAAATTTCTGGATAAAACCAGTCTTTACCACGGTGAGTTTATGTATAATTTCACCAAGCTGATCGATCCTGAAACGCTGGAACTCATCGTCGGAGGTAGCGTCCGTCAATATGCGTTAAACTCGGGAGGGACCATTTTTGCGCTGGACGAAACCAACAAAGAATACCGGATCAATGAATATGGCGGGTATGCGCAGGCGTCGAAAACCGTGGCCGAAATTCTGAAACTGACGGGGTCAGTTCGGTACGATAAAAACCAGAATTTTAAAGGGCAATTCAGCCCGCGCTTGTCGGCGGTGTTGACACTGGCCAAGATCCACAACTTCCGGGCATCGTTTCAGCGCGGGTTCCGAATTCCGACCGCGCAGGCCCAGTACATTGACCTCAACACGCCCACTTCGCACCTGATTGGCGGGTTACCGCTGTTCCGGCAAAAGTATAATTTTACGAGCAACCCGGTGTATACCCTGGAATCCGTTCGGGCGTTTGGAGCGGCCCTGCAAGGCGGTACGGCTTTGCCCCAGGCGGCCCAATCGCTGCAGCCGTATCAGCCCAAAGAGTGGGAGCCGGAGCGGGTCGAAACGTACGAGATTGGTTATAAAGGTTTGATTAAGAACAGGTTGTTTATTGATGCGTATTATTACTACAACCGGTTTCTCAACTTCGAGGGTGCTGAGGTCGTGATTCAGGGGGCGCAACCCGCCACACTGGCAAATCCGGCGTCGTTGCAGCAACTCATCAGCGGCACCACGCGCACGGTCTACAGTTTCTACGTCAACGCGCCCGTTCAGGTCAAAAACCACGGATGGGCGGTCAGTGCCGATTATGTGTTGCCGGGCAATTTCGTCATTGGCGGTAATGTCGCGTTCAACGATCTGGCCAATCGCGGTTCGTTGCCGAGCGGTTTTGTGACGTTCTTCAATTCACCCAAATACCGCTATAATCTGTCGTTGGCAAACCGCAATATTCGCGGGAGCGGGTTTGGTTTTAACGTCGTTTTCCGGCATCAGGATTCATTCATTTGGGAGTCGAGCTTTGCCAATACGGAAGCGACGTTGCGTCAGCAAACCAAAATTCCGGCGTTTGGCTCGCTCGATGCACAGATTAACAAACGGATTCCGGGCCTTAAATCGGTCGTGAAGGTGGGAGGGACGAATGTGCTGGGCAAATTGTATACGCAGGCGTGGGGCAACCCGAGCGTCGGAGGTATGTATTATATTTCACTGACATTCGATGAGTTGATGAACCGATAGGGAAGGGGTAGTGGAATCATTTTCAACGGGCTACGCGCTGGGCATAGCCCGTTTTTTATGTACTTGCAATGCGGATCAAGTCACTGATATTATTAATAATCAATGCGTTAGAAGGTGTCTGGATATCCTGGCCCACCACCTGATAACCCGTGAATAAAAGTTGGGTATCCGGGAAACGCCCGGCTAATTTTTCCACGTAGGGCTGCACCTCATGATTGCTCGGCGAGGAGGTAATGGAGGCAAAAATATAATCCGGTTTATGCAAATTGTAGGCAAACTCCAGTTCGCTCAACGGAAGGCTCTGCCCCAGGTAAATAACCTTGTTATTGCGGGCCCGGATGATATAATTGGCAAACAGCAACCCAATTTCGTGCAACTCGCCTTCCGGCAAGAATAGGAGGTACTTTTTGGCTGTCGAGCTTTGTTTGCTCACCTGACCGTCGATGGCAACGATGATTTTCTGGCGGATCAGATTCGACATAAAATGCTCCTGCGCCGGGCCGATGGAGCCGGTCACCCAGAGCGTACCAATTCGGCTGAGAAAGGGATAAATGATATAAATCATTGTGTTTTCAAAGCCGAACTGGAGAATGTTGGTACTGATTATTTTTTCAAAACGATCTTCATCCAGGTCGATCATCGAAATGGTCAGCGCATGAATCTGGTCGGGATAATTGAGCTTGCGGTCAGAGATCGTAATTACTTCGTTGGTCATTTCGCCCAGCGACATTTTAGAAATCTCGGAGATTTTAAAACCGTGGTCTTTCAGCAGCGAAATATTGAGGACCAGTTTCAGATCCAGATCATCATACGTACGGATATTCGTGTCGGTTCGTTTGGGCGAAATGATATTATACCGTTGTTCCCAAATCCGAAGCGTGTGGGCTTTGATTCCGGAAAGTTGCTCCAGATCTTTAATAGAGTAATTACTCATGGGAATTGTACAAATTATAGTTGTTCTAAACCGCGTCTAGTAAGAAATAAGCTACGTATAAACGTTACGATGTGCAATTTAATGGAATCAGGCCGCATTAAGCTAGTTACAAGATACCAAACATCGTGACTACATTGCAACGTTTAGTGGTTAAAAATTGTAATAATCAAGTATTAAACGAGCGGTTTTTAATCAGCTATAACCCTGAAGAACTTAAATTGTTTATGATTTGGTCAGGAAGAATACCATATTGATTACGGCGAAAAACAGAAACTGGAGAATTAACAACGGCAAAGCCAGCCGATTCTGCTTTCGGAAAGGGAGTCCATACCAGATCGCCAGCAGCACCAGCGAAACAATCCACCAGCCCAGGTAATTCCGAATGGGAATTTCGGCCCCGAACCAGTTCCAGAAATCGAAATGGATAGCAACCGGCTCAATCAACACATCCAGAAATACCAGGAGCGACGCAGCCAGCATGGTTTTCAGGTAAACCGGAATCGCAAATTGGTCAAAAATGACCCCGCAGCAATACGTCAACATCAGCCAGTTGATGCCAATTACAACCGGAACGTCCCAGAGTGCCCAGCCCAGCGTTTTGCCATACTGGTAATTGCCAAATACAAAACCGGTATGAACGCCCAGCACTTCGATCAGAAAGCCGAGCAGGCTGGCGAGCAGGCAGTAGAATAGAAAAGACGGTTTCCAGTCCGGATGAAAGGCCAGCAACAGCAGCAGCGAACCCAGCAGGTTGTAGGGAACGAGACTGCGGAAAAGCGGAGCCAGCGAAGGCACCAGTAAGCCGATAGCTCCGGCGATGTGCGCCAGAATCAGGAGCGTCAGCACGGGGCGGTAAAATCGATCGGGCATGACGTGAGTAACGGCTAAATTTAGGTGGAAATCGAAATGTACAGGCGTAAAAAAGGCCCTGTCAAAAACAGGGCCACTGAAAGGGAGAAAGACGGGTCTCGAACCCGCGACCTCCAGAACCACAATCTGGCGCTCTAACCAACTGAGCTACATCCTCCGTATTGTGACGCAAAAGTAATAAAAAATGATGAATGATGAATGATGCGTGATGATTTTTTATTCTTCAATCCCTTTCATCGTTTATCATTCATCATTCATTGGTTCGTTTCCTAAACCGCCTGCTGATACCGTTCATCGGCACCTTTCCAGTCGACCAGGTTCCACCAGGCCGCAATGTAGTCCGGGCGTTTGTTCTGGTATTTCAGGTAGTAAGCGTGTTCCCACACGTCCAGGCCGAGAATGGGTGTGCCTTTTACATCAGCCACATCCATTAAAGGGTTGTCCTGATTGGGGGTTGAGGTAATGGCCAGGTCACCGCCCGAGGTAACGACCAACCACGCCCAGCCAGAACCGAACCGGGTGGTAGCGGCTTTGGCAAACTCTTCTTTGAATGCATCAAAGGAGCCGAATTTCTGCGTAATGGCTTCTGCCAGTTTACCGGTTGGCTCACCACCGCCGTTGGGCGACAGGATGCCCCAGAAAAACGTATGATTCCAATGACCTCCGCCATTGTTCCGAACTGCCACCGGATACTTGCTGACATCCGCCACCAGCTCTTCGATTGACTTGCTTTCCAATTCGGTGCCTTTCACCGCATTGTTGAGGTTGGTCACATACGCATTGTGGTGCTTGTCGTGGTGAATTTCCATCGTCTGCTGATCGATGTGGGGTTCCAGCGCATTGCTCGGATAAGGCAGGGGAGCTAATTCAAAAGCCATATTGTGATCTGTTAAGGTTAGACATACATAAAAGTTGTCAAACGCGATAACAGCGACTTTTTGATTTATGTTCGTAAGCCCCGAAAAAAGTTGCTTAGCAAGTGATGGCTTTCGCTGGCTAAAACGTCCGTAGTCAGGTTCGTTTTCGGGTGAAGCAGGGAGGGTTTTACCCTTGAATAGCCTCTTTTCGGATCAGGAGCACCGATAACGATTCGACCGATCTGCGCCCAGAATAACGCTCCGGCGCACATCACACAGGGTTCCAGGGTGACGTATAAGGTGCAATCAGTCAGGTATTTAGAACCCAGGAACTGTTCGGCGGCTGTCAGAGCCAGTAGTTCGGCATGGGCCGTTACGTCGGTTAACCGCTCGGTCTGGTTGTATCCTTTGGCAATAATCCGGTTCCGGCACACAACGACCGCACCGACCGGAATTTCGCCTTCATCAAAAGCACACTCGGCCTGCTGAAGGGCTATTGCCATAAAATAGTCGTCGTTGAACATTCGCCGGATGGTTTTGGGCATTCCGCCAGAACGGAATGCCCAAAAGATTACTGCTTCATAATTTTTCGAACCGTCGTCCGGTTGCCAATCTGAATTTGCAGATAATAATACCCGGAAGCCTGTTGGCTTAAATCCAGTTTGGTTTGCCGCTGGCGCGTTGTCAGTTGCTTGGAAATACGCCCGTTTTGATCGGTCAGCTGAAGTTTCGCCGGGTCTTTCTGCAAGGGCAAATCGATGTCGATCGTCAGGATCGTTTGGGTTGGAACCGGGAACACCTTGACGGCCGTACTGAGCGGGTCCGGTTCCAGACCGAGCACCGGAAGCACCCGGACAATGGCCGTTCCGGTTGCCGTACCCACTCCGCAGGTATTCGAAACCGAAGTTGCCTTGTAAATGGTTGACTTGAACGGCGTTACCGTAACCACGTGCGGATTGGTGCTGGTGGTTACTTTGGTCGTTTTCAGGCTGTCGGAATACTCAAACGTCCAGGGGCTATCGCCCGTCAGAGCGAAGGAAAGGGGTGTGCTTTCGTTGTCATAAATGTCTTTTGACCCCGTCAGTGTAACGGTTGGCAAGGCGCGGATATTCAGAATTGTCGGACTGCTGCTCCCGGGAACGGGAACCTGCGGATTGGTGGCCGTAACCCGCACCCGGTAAAGCCCCTGCGCCAGCGTCGTTGGAATGGGTGCCGTAATCGGGCTTTGCATGGCACCAGCGAGAATCTCGGTTTTTGTGACAAAAGCCGTGTCTGCAACGGGAGCCACTTCCACCCGGAATGAATTCCCGGACGTAAACTCTCCGGCCGTTGTGAACGGAATCTGGATTTGGGTACCGACGCAAACGGTGGTAACCGACAGCGGATTGGTTGTCACGGTCGGAATGACGGCCGTGACCGTAAACGTACCAACGGGCGTACCGGCACCACAGGAATTGGTGATGTTGGTGACGGTATAGATGGTGGTTTTTTTCGTCGGTAAAAGGTCAATCTGCTTTTGAGTCGTGGCCGACGTACCGCTGGTTCCATCCGAGAGGGTGTAGCTAAAAGGCGGAACGCTGGTGAATGTGATGGTAACCGGCACCGTTTTTCCCAGATTTACCGTCGCATTTCCTTCAATTTTAGCCGTCGGTGGGGCGTTGATAATCAGCTTGATTTCGGACTTGCGGCTTTCGCAGCTTCCGATTCTTTGGGTAACAAAGTACGAATCGCCTTCCGGTTTGGTCGAGATGTTCGTTGTCGGCGGGGTAGGAGCGGTTGCCGTTTCACCGCCGTACGGGTTGATCCATTTCAGGTTCTGGCCCGATGCCTGTAGCGGTTGAGCCGGTGCGTTCTGGCAATAAACAACCGGCGTGGTGACGGTTGGTTTGGGCGTAACGTTAACTTTGTAATTAACCGTCAGTTTATCACTTTCGCAGCCATCAACGGTTTGGGTGGTTTTATAAGTATACGTAATTTCCTGGTCGACATTCGTCGACGGTTTGGGCGCGTCACCCAGCAAGTTGTTGTTCGCATCGAACCACTTGATATTATCGCCACCGGCCTGCAGGGTTTCAACCGGAGCATCCTGGCAAACTTCTTTGCTGGGGGTAATCGTAGGGGCACCGGGAAGCGGCTTAACCCGAATCTGCGTTTTGGTTTTCGGCCCTTCGCAGGCTTTAAGCGTTTGGCTGACAAAATACACAAATGTACCCGGCGCGTCGGTAGCCTGAACCGCATTCGGTACAAGGGTAGTTGAGTCGCTGGCATACCACTTCAGGCCTTCGCCGTTAGCCTTCAATGAAACAGCGGCTTCTTTCTGGCAAACTACCGGTCTATCGATGGTTACAGAAGGAGCCTTGGGGGTCGGATTTACAGTTACTTTAATATCAGTTTTGTCACTTATACATCCATCCAGTGTCTGACTAACTGTATAGGAGTAGCTTTTGGCGTCGGTATTTGGGATGACCGGAGCGGAAGTTGATGCAGAACCATCAGAATTAAACCAGTTCAATTTGGCACCCGTTTCTGGGGATGCGATCAATTCAGGGGCTTTCGTATTTTGGCAAAATTCAAGTGTGGGGTTCGCTACTGTTGGCTTAACCGGTTTTCTTTTGATAACAACCGTTATGGTTTCTTTTGGGCTCTCGCATTCTTTAACGGTTTGAGTTGCTGAGAAAACCAGTGAACCCGAAGTCGCGGTAGAAGGAGTGGGCGTTGGAATGACAACTCCTGCGGCATCGTACCATTTAATGGCCGTACCTACTGCTTTTAACTCAACGGCGCTTTCTCCCTGGCAATAAGGATCAACAGGCGTGATAACCGGTTTAACAGGCAGCGGATTAACGGTAAAATCTAATTTTGAACGATCACTTTCACATCCATTGACGGTTTGCGTAACAAAAAAACTGGTGGTACCGGTGGTGCTGGTCGGTGGAGTTGGGGTGATTGATGAACCTGAACCTCCTGTAGCGGCTGTATACCATGTCAGTGTTGCACTCGTCGCTTTGGTAACGGTTTGGTCTAATGCCGGCGCGACCAGATTGATACAGGCCGCCACGGGTTTAGTTATCCCAGGAGCCGCCGGTTTCTCTTTGACGGTAACTGTAATTTTAACGGTGATACTTTCACAACCATCCACCCGCTGACTCACCGTATACTCGAATGTGCCGGGCGTTGAAGAACTGGGTTTGGGGGCTGTGGCTGCGTTTGAAATACCGGGACCATTCCAGACCAACGCCCCTCCGGTTGCAGCCGTAGCCGTCAATACCGGGATGTTTTCCGCCTGGCAATAAGATAAAGCCGTTTGGGCAACGGTTGGAACTGCGGGCAACGCTTTAATCGTAACCACAACCGCTGTTCTTGGTCCTTCACAACCGCCAACCGTCTGACTGACGTAATATGTTTTTATTCCGGTTGTTTTGGTATCCGGTATGATGGAAGGCGAACTCGTTCCGGCCGTTGGCACGTCATACCATTTTAAGCTTGAACCAGTGGCATTTAAGGCGGTAGCTTCTACGTTCTGACAGTAAGCCACTGCACTGGTTGCAACCGGGGCCGATGGTATGGCGTTGACGGTCACCTGAATAACCGCCTTTGGGCTTTCGCAACTGGCACCAACCGTCTGGCTGACCGAGTAGGAAGTGACGCCTGTCGATGTTGTTACCGGTGTTGGTGGCGCGGCCAGTTTACTGCCATCCAAGGCATACCATTGAAGCGTTCCTCCGCTGGCAGCAACGGCCGAAAGAGGAGCGGCCGTCGTTCCGGCGCAGTAAGTAGCGGGAGCAACGGTTGGGGCAGGTGCGGTTGGTTTGACTTCCACTGAAACTTCGGCCCGTTCACTTTCGCAATCACCCACGGTTTGACTGACGTAAAATTTAAAGGTGCCAGCTGTGCCGGTATTGGGCACATTGGAAACCAGGTCACCGCCGGTTGGTGCCGTATACCACTTCAGATTCTGGCCGGTTGCGGTCAGTGCCGCAGCGGTTTGATTCTGGCAATAGACGGGATTGGCACCCGTGGTTGGAGCCGCTGGCCTGGTCTTGATCGTTACCGTCAGGGCTGCCCGGACTCCCTCGCATCCATCGACGGTTTGACTAACGTAATACGTGGTGGTACCCGTGGCACTGGCGGGGGGCGTAGGGGCCGTGGTAGAAGCCGTGCCACCCGTTTGATTCGTTCCGTACCAATTTAAGATTCCGCCATCAGTAGCCGTTGCTGTTAAAGCTGATGCCGAAGCATTCTGACACAGGCTAAGCGGACTTACGCCGGGCGCGGGCGGTATGGGTTTAATCGTAACGGCAATCACGGCCCGGTCACTTTCGCAGCCACCGGCATTTTTCTGGCTAACGTAATAGCTGGTTGTCCCGGCGGTTGCCGTCAATGGGGTCGGAGCAGTCGCTGAGCCAACACCTCCACTAGCAGAAGTATACCAAAGCAGACTGTTACCGGCACCCGCTGTTGCCGACAAGGCGGGCACTGGCGTACCCTGACAGGCGGACAGGGGCGTTGTTACCGTCGGTGGTGCCGGTTTTGAATTAACGGTGACGACGATGCTGGTCCGCGGCCCCTCACAGGAGCCGATGGACTGACTAACGTAATAGGTGGCGGTACCAACGGCATCCGTTGGTGGAGTGGGTGCTGTGCCTGAAGCCGTTCCGCCGGTCTGATTCGTTCCGTACCAATTCAGCGTAGCCCCGGCAGACGCGGTTGCTATCAGTGCCGAAGCCGCTGTATTCTGGCAGTAAACGGGTGCCGCTCCGGTTGCCGGAGCCGCCGGAATCGCATTGACTGTAACTTTAATTTCCGCTCGCGGACTCTCACAGCCATTGATCGTTTGGCTGACGTAATAGCTGGTCGTTCCAGTTGACGCCGTGGAAAGCGTAGGGGCGGTTGGGGAAGAACTACCACCGGAGGCACTCGTGCCCCACCAGTTGAGGGTGGCTCCTGACAGGGCTGTTGCCGTCAGTACCGGAGGAGGAGTGCCCTGGCATAACGCTAGCGCTGAAGTGACCGGAGCACCCGGTATAGGTGTAATCGTTAAAGACGTTCCACTAGTGCTGCCTGTAACGTTTGGGGTGGTCGATACTACCCGAACGCGGTAGCCTGAACCACTGGCACTACCCGAAATCGTTGCGGTTATTGGGCTGGCAGCGCCGGTTCCGATGTCAACGAAAGTAGTACCGGTTGCCGGAGCGAGTTGTGCTTTAAACTGATTCCCGGCTGCGAATGTGCCTGACGTGGTGAAGGGAACTGAAATGGTTCCTCCGGTGCAAACCGCCGAAACCGACAAGGCACCCGTTGTAATCGTCTGGGCTGATGACCTCCCAAAACTCCCTAAAACCACAACCAGCAAAAGCCAATACAGACGTAATGATTTATTCATACACAACCAGATTAATAAAGAGGGAAGTTAGTCAACTTCGTATAATTCAGAATAATTGCCCAAAAATACAAATTACATCGACTGATAGATAATCTCATGAATTTGTCGACGAATTTTTTGGGTATTGATCAGGGTATTGCCCGCGCTGGGGTTGACACGATTGGACAGAAAAATGAAGACAAGATCGTAATCCGGGTCAACCCAGACTACATTACCGGTAAAGCCGGTATGACCGAAGGAACGGGGAGAAACTTGGGTGGCATGATAAACACTGTTGCCATCGACTTCCGGCTTATCCCATCCCAGAACGCGGTGACTACGGTCGCTTTGGGTCCGGACAAAAAGCGGTACGGTTCCGGGCATTAAAAACCGCTGACCTCCATAATTTCCGCGTTGCAGGTTCATCTGCAAAATTTTAGCAATATCATTAGCATCGCCAAACAGCCCGGCATGGCCCGATATACCGCCCTGCAAAGCCGCCAACTGGTCATGAACCGTACCTTGCAGCAGCGAATTCCGGAAATAGGTATCCTGCTCGGTTGGAGCAACCCGGCAACCCGGATGGCATTGGAGCGGATTGAAGGAAAGGGTCGAAATTCCCAGTGATTTGTAGAGGTTTTCGTTCAGGAAGGTATCCAGTGGCTGTCTGGCTACGCGCTCGACCAGTTTTTGCAGAATTACAAAGCTCAGATCACTGTAGAGGTAGCCGTATCGACCGTCTTCATCCATGCGGTTCGTTAGCGGTGTCCGAACGATCCATTGCCAGATCGAATCGCGCAAAGCCGGAGCGGCAAACAGGTTGGGGCCAACCTGCAACGAATACACACTATCGCGTGTAGAGCGGAAACTCGACATGCCCGGCGCTTTCGACCGTTCGATCGCCCGCGATAAACCCGCCGGCAAACCGGTTTGATGCAGCAACACATCCGTAACGGTCATGTTGCGTTTGCTGTTGTTCTGAAATTCGGGCAGGTAAAAAGCAACTTTCTGGTTCAGGTCAATGGCTCCGCGTTCGTTGAGCAGCATCACGGCCTGAAGCGTGGCCAGTACTTTCGTGAGCGAAGCCAGATCATAGAGCGTTTCATCCGTCACCCGCTCGGTGTTGTTGTATGCCAGCGTACCGAAACTCTTATCAAAAACCACTTTGCCTTTCCGCGCAACCAATACCTGGCAACCGGGGAACGCATGATCACGGATGGCTTTCTGGACCACGGTTTCGATGTGCCGCAGTTGTCCGGAACGCATGCCGACGCTTTCGGGCAGGCTGTAGGCCAGCCGCTGGTTAGGAGCGGTCACCAAACCGTTGCCCATTCGCCACTCGCCAATCGTAACCGGCATCACGCCTTTGGCCGGAACCGCCCCGAAAATAATCTGCGGCACCACGCGTTGCATTTCCTCGCCGTCTTCATACGCGCACAAAACCGCGTCGGCTTCCGTACCAATGAACGGACGAAGGGCATACGCCGATCCGAACGCGCAAACGACAACCCGAACCCCTCGTTGTTTCAACCGGCTTATCAGATTCAGTGACGCGTTGGTGACGCCATAACTCCACTTGGCTGACGGACTCATTCGGTGAAAACTGACAACCACCAGATTAGCATCGCCAACCTGACTCAGCATTTCGTCCACGTTGTGATCTCCCGACGGTTTTTCGCCATAGGTAATCTGTTTGAAAGGCGCATACCGCCCCAGCATTTTCTGGAACGCATTGCCATAATCGGTGCCAATCGAGATCGATGCCAGACGTAAGGTGTCCAGTGAGTTGACAGGCAATAAATTGTTGGTGTTTTTGACCAGGGTAACGGCTTGCTCGCAAAGCTCCTGTTTGAGTAGCTGAGCCTCCGACGAATTCAGGTCCCGGCCGAGGTTTTCGAGCTGGATCGGTTGCGGTTTATTCAGGCCCGCCCAGTATTTGGCCCGCAGAATTTTCTTTACTTTTTCGTCAATCAAGTCCTGCGAAATCTTTCCCTGTTTGACGGCCTCGGCAATGTGGTGAACAGCATCCGGAACATTTTCCGGGTATAACAACACATCATTACCGGCCATCAGCGCCCGCAGATTGATTTCTTCAGCGGGTAGTTTACCGATTCCGCCCATATTAAGAGCGTCCGTAAAGACCAATCCCCGGAATCCTAACTCTTTCTTTAACAGCTCTGTAACAATTTTTTCTGATAAAGTCGCGGCCAGCCGGGGCGTATTGTCGACAACCGGAACGTGCAGATGACCCGTAACAACGCCCATCAAACTATCCGCAATCAGTTTGCGGAACGGATACAGATCGATGTCGTTTAGCTGCGTAACGGACCGGTTAATGGTGGGAAGTGTCAGGTGGGAGTCACTGCTGGCGTCGCCGTGGCCGGGGAAATGCTTGGCGGTGGCAATGACGTGGGTGTGTTGCAACCCTTTCATGTAAGCCGACGCTTTCAGGGCTACGTTTTCTCTCGATTCGCCGAACGAGCGGTTGCCAATGACCGGATTCGAAGGATTGCTGTTGATGTCGGAAACCGGAGCAAAATTGATGTGAATACCGAGCCGTTTGCACTGGCGGCCAATTTCGGCTCCCATGCGATAGATCACCGCCGTATCATGGATGGCTCCCAGCGTCATTTGCTTCGGAAAATCCATCGTGCTGTCGAGCCGCATGCCCAGACCCCATTCGCCGTCGATTCCGATGAGCAGTGGTATATTGGCAGCTGACTGGTAGCGATTGGTCAGAACAGCCTGGCGGTAGGGGCCGCCCTGAAAGAAAATCAGTCCGCCAATGTTATAATGACGAACCAACGTTTCAATGTATTGATAATGCGCTTCGTCCCGATTGGAAAACGTCGCCACCATGAAGAATTGCCCGATCTTCTGCTCCTGAGTCATGGTTCGGAACACACTGTCTACCCAACGCGTTTGTTGCGGGGCAGAGCCCAGGACCTCAACCGGATGAGCAAACACTTTCGGTCGCCAGACTTCGGTTTTGGCCACACGCACCGGGGCTTCTTTCGAAAAAGAGGCCAGCAGATTGGTTGGCGATAAAGCATAACGCCATCCCGATCCGTGCCAAACAGGCCGGGTCAGTCCGGAACGGTCCAATCCAAAAGTTGTCAAAAAACCGGCCAACAACAGAGCCAACACTACCCGAGAGACAACTTTAGTACGCATTTTGGTTAAGAAATACAGTTACGTCAGGTTGTACAGTTTAATCCATTCAAGCGATAAAGTTAATTAAATAACGAAAAGATGCCTAATAAAAACGTATTGCCGTCCTTCTATTTATTGAGAAAATCCGGCTTTCCGGTTCCGGAAAGTTTTTCTCAATACCGGGTTTACCGGTATTGAGAGCTGATTTTGTTCGTTCTGCACCGATGATAAGCCGGCAATTCCTGTGCCACAAAAAAAGCGGTGCCACAACCCGAAGTCGTGGCACCGCTATCCTTGAGAAAGGCGCTCTACGCTGGCCTAGCTAAATTTCTTACGTAACGTAACCCACGTCTGAAGCACCGACGGAGCCGCTACCTTAACACAGTTCGTGAAGGTACGCTTGTCAGTAACCGTTGTCGTTTTGCATACCACCGGCTTATACTGCTTCGCTTTGCGGTGAGCGGAGAACAGGTTGTGCGGATGACCCATTGCCGAAGCATTCAGGCTGGCACCAATCAACAGGAAAAAGATTACTAACGTTTTCATACTCTTCACGGGCTTGTCCCTTGTTAAGTTCTTTACAAAGATATGGGTTTTATATTGTACCTTGCAATACATAGTACCTTGTTTTTCTAAAAAATTTGTGAACGGTACTATTTCTTGATAAACGGTATTGACTGGCAAACCCAACGCATCCAATTTTTACTTTGAGACGCGGATCACGATAAAAGGTAACGCAAAGGTAACCGGTCTTTTTCCGGTCTTTCAATAAAAGGAGGTGAACCGCTTAAAAAAAGGGACAAACCACCTGAAACGAAGGACGAAACCAAACCCACGTCTGACCACTAACGGGCTTCGCCAAAGGCAATCAAGGAATCACAATTCGTTTTACCGCCCCATCGTCGTTTTGAGTGACATTGACAAAGAAAACGCCCTTGGCTTTTTTGTCTACATCGATCTGTCCGGCGTAACTTCCTGAAAAATCCTTTACTTCTTTTTTTGCCACTTCCTTGCCATCCGCCGTCGTTACCCGGATGCGAACATCGCCTTTTACCGGTGCCGTAAAACGAACGTTCAACTGGTTGGTTTCCGGATTGTTGGGGTAAACCTGCAAGTTGCGGATGGTGGGCGCTTTCACATCTTCGTCCAGCGACCAGCTCCAGTTGCGGAAGGATTCCTCCATGCGCTGGCCGAAGTTTTCGGGCCAGCGGAATTCAAACCGTTTCAGCCGGTCGACCAGCGAGTCGGAATCGAAGCGGTAGCGGTTTTGCAGTTTGCCATCCTTATAATACCGGAATTCACTCGGGCCATTGGACGAATTCGGACCGGTTACGCGATTGGGCCGGCGGGCCGTGATGTCACGGTCGCTGCGGTTGGTAGTGCGGTCGGAATTGCGGTTCTGACGATACCTGAAATCGGTACTGGAATTGCCGTTTCTGGTGTCGTCAATTACAATCGTAATCTGTCCTTTCTCGTTCCCCCGTTTGGTCCGGATCGAATCGACCAGCCGGTTTACGAGTGCATCCCGCTCATCATCTTTCATCCCGTCCAGGTGATAGCTACGTTCAATTTCGCGGACTTCACCGGCGTTCGTGCGCTCAATAATTTTTACATTGACGCTGTTTTTATCAGCGTCCGTTTTCTTGTCGGATTGGGCCAGCACCGTGGCCGAACAGCCGCTGACCAGCAAAGCGGCCAGAATCAGGCGGTAGCGAATAACAGGTTGGAGACTCATTACGTTACTTGTTTTTACGGTCAGAAAACACTGCAAACCTAGGTCAAATCGAATTGTTTCGCTGTTAAAGTTTGTTAAAAGGCTAAGGGTCGTTTCGTCGGTAGCCCAGGGGTTTCGTAATTTTAGGTGGGTTAACCAATCAATAGATGAGAGGTCCGACCAAAATGTTGCACAGGAGGAATAAAAAATGACAAAACAACGCATACGCTGGATTGCCGTGCTGATGACAGTGGGCTTGCTGGGCCTGATTTTCCTGCAACTTTACTGGATTAACAATGCGCTGTCGTTGCAGAAAGAACAATTTGATTCCAAAGTAACCGACGGTTTGCAGGAAGTGGTGCGAACGCTCGAGCGGCAGGAGATTCTTTATCTGGCCCGGCAGCGCATGAATCAGCAACAGCAGCAGCGCCAGCTGATGGCTATTTCCCGACCTGCATTGGGTAAACAATCGGTACCGAATCGCGGGCAACTGGCCAGCATTACCAACCGGTTTTCCCGGAAAAAACGCGCCGGGGATTTTCTGGCCAGTGAACTGAAAAAGACCAAGCCGATCGTATCAGAGCCGGAAAGCACGAACAGTACGGTTCCGGTGAGCGTCTGGCAGCAAACCCAGGTTTCGCCTTCCGACGCCCTGCACTCGGACTTTCAAAAACTGTCGGATGTGCAGCAGAAACATTTTGAGGATCTGGTTCGGCAGCAGGATGCGCTGGGGCCGGATGAACTGTGGGATTTGCAGCTTCAGCAGCAACGGCATTTCAATACACTGGTCGATCAGGTATTTGAACGCCAGTTGCGGTTGATGTACGCCCAGCCGGACAGTACCCTGATCGTTCAGAGTGCCGTGAAGAAGCAGGAAATCGCCCGCAAATTTCGCCCGAAGCGGAAAATCCCGGTCTTGCCGACGCCACCCGTTGCGGCTTCTTCGTCCAACCTAGGGCTGCAGAAAGTGGAACAGCAATCGGAAATGGTCAAAGGCGTGGTGCGGGATTTACTGTTTGCCAGTCGGCCCATCGAGAGCCGCGTCAATCGGACGTTACTGGATTCGTTGTTGAAAGAAGCCATTGCCGAGCGGGGAATTACCATTCCGTTTGAATACGGCGTCCGAACGAATGTGGGCATTGGCCTAGCCAAACCGCATCTGTTGTTTGCATCACACTCCGACAAGCAGATAACGGGCAAAAAGAAGATTTATAAAGCCGTGCTGTTTCCGAATAATTTCCTTGAAAAAGGGAATTACGTATACATATATTTCCCGGATCAGCAGCAGTTTATCCTGCGGAAAATGAGTGCCGTTCTGGCGGGTTCGGCGGTGTTGGTGCTGGTGATTATTGCTTGTTTTTATGTGGCCATCAGCACCATTCTGCGGCAGAAAAAACTGGCTGATATCAAAAATGATTTCATCAATAACATGACGCACGAGTTCAAAACACCTATTTCGACCATTTCACTGGCCGTCGAAATGGCGCAGGAACAACTCAGCCACGGTATTGACCAGTCGGAAGAACCGGCCACACGCCTGACGCGCTACATGGGTATTATCCGTGACGAAACCCGACGGTTGGGTACGCACGTGGAGAAGGTGCTGCAAATGGCGCTGCTCGACCGGACGACGGCGGGCCGGGGTTCGGTTCAGCTCAAACTTTCTTCCGTGAATATTCACGATACGATTGGCAATGTTCTGAATACGATTGGGATACAGATCGAACAAAAGGAAGGCGAAGTTCATCTGGATTTCGAGGCTGCCGACGAAATCGTGGAAGCCGACGAGGTGCACCTGAGCAACATTCTGTATAATCTGCTGGACAACGCCATTAAATACTCGCCCGAAAAACCGGACATTACCATTCGGACGCGAAATGTGGAAAATGGCGTCAGCATCACCGTAGCCGATCACGGAATTGGCATGACAAAAGACCAGGTGAGCCGGATTTTTGAGAAATTTTACCGCGTCCCAACGGGAAACCTGCACGATGTCAAAGGGTTTGGCCTGGGACTGAGTTACGTCAAGAAAATGGTTGAAGAACACCACGGTTCCATCCGGGTTACCAGCCAGTTGGGAAAAGGAAGTTCATTTGAAGTAATTTTGCCATACCAACACACTTAAACCCTCTGATAAACCCTGATTTCCTCTGATAAACTCTGTGAAATAGCTTTTAATTGTTCCACAGGGTTTATCAGAGAAAATCAGAGAAAATCAGAGGAAAATCCAAGATGCCTAAACTCTTACTGGTTGAAGATGACCCAAATCTGGGAATGTTGTTGCAGGAATACCTGACCTCGAAAGGCTACGATACCGATCTGGCTACCGACGGCAATCAGGGCTGGCAGCGGTTTGTCGACCATGCCTATGATCTGTGTCTGTTTGACGTCATGCTCCCGAAAAAAGACGGTTTTTCGCTGGCGAAGGAAGTGCGGATGTCGGGCCGGGATGTGCCGATTATTTTTCTGACGGCCAAATCGATGAAAGAAGATACCATCCAGGGCTTCCGGATTGGCGCCGACGACTACATGACCAAACCGTTCAGCATGGAAGAATTGCTCCTCCGGATTCAGGCCATTCTCCGGCGCTATCACAAAACCGATGAAACGCAGCAGCCGGTTTCCTACCAGATTGGCTCTTTTTCGTTCGATTTTGCCCATCAGTTACTGACCCGAACGGGAGCCGATGGTGAACCGCAAGCCGTCAAGTTGACCAGCAAAGAAGCCGCTTTGCTGAAATTATTTGCCCAGAATAAAAACCAGCCACTCAGCCGAAGTTTTGCCCTTAAGCTGATCTGGGGTGACGATTCGTACTTTAACGCCCGCAGCATGGACGTTTACATCACCAAACTCCGCAAATACCTGAAAGACGATGAGGCTGTCCAGATCGTTAACCTGCACGGCGAAGGATTTAAACTGATGGCGTAACGTTGACGTGTGTTATCTTTGCAGCAGAAATCTAAAATCGCGTTATGCTACGAAGACCACGCAGAAATAGAAAATCGCCCGTGATCCGGGAACTGGTACAGGAAAACTCGCTGTCGCTCTCCGACCTGATTTATCCCATGTTCGTGATGGAAGGCGAAGGCGTTCGTTCCGAAATTACGTCGATGCCGGGTGTCGCCCGGTTTTCGCTCGACCTGCTGCTCGAAGAAATGCAGGAATGTGTCGACCTGGGCCTGCGGACTTTCGCCTTGTTTCCCAATTTGCCTGAAAGTAAAAAAGATAAATACGCTACCGAAAGCCACAATCCCGAGGGCTTGTATCTGCAAGCCGTTAAAGCCATCAAGACCCGGTTTCCCGACATTGCGTTGATGACCGATGTGGCGATGGACCCGTACAGTTCCGACGGGCACGACGGTATTGTGGAAGAAGGCCCGAACGGTTTTGAGGTGGTCAATGACCAGTCGCTGGTGGTGCTGGGAAAAATGGCGCTGGCGCAGGCGCGGGCCGGTGCCGACATCATCGGGCCATCGGACATGATGGACGGACGCATCGGGTACATCCGCGAACTGCTCGACAGCGAAGGATTTACCAACGTTTCGATCATGGCCTATACCGCCAAATACGCCGGTGCGTTTTATGGCCCGTTCCGGGATGCACTTGATTCGGCTCCGCGGTTTGGCGACAAGAAAACCTACCAGATGAACCCCGCCAACAGCCGCGAAGCCCTCATTGAAGCCGAGCTGGATTATGCCGAAGGAGCCGACTTCCTGATGGTAAAACCAGCCATGGTGTATCTGGACATCATCAAACTGCTGAGCGAGAATTTTGATCTGCCGATTGCCGCCTACAACGTCAGTGGCGAATATGCGATGGTTAAAGCCGCAGCCGCCAACGGCTGGCTCGACGGCGAACGCGCCATGCTCGAAATTCTGACGGCCATGAAACGGGCGGGAGCCAAAATCATCCTGACGTATTTTGCGAAGGAAGTCGCCCAACTCCGGAAATCATAAGCTATTAAAAAACCGGTAGCGGGAGAGGCTACTACTTTTACTGCATGAGCACACTTTTGATCCGTAACGCCCGGCTGGTAAACGAAGGCACCCTTCGCGAAACCGACGTGTATTGTAAAGATGGTTTTATCGAACAGATCGGTCCGGCTCTGAATCAGCGGGCGGAAACCGTCATTGATGCCAGGGGAAATTATCTGTTGCCGGGTGTCATCGACGACCAGGTGCATTTTCGCGAACCCGGTTTGACCCACAAAGCCACCATTCATTCGGAAGCGCGGGCCGCAGTGGCCGGGGGCGTCACGAGTTTTATGGAAATGCCCAATACCGTACCGAATGTGCTGACGCAGGAACTGCTGGCCCAGAAATACGAGATTGCCGCCCGGACGTCGCTCGCCAACTATTCGTTTTTTATGGGCGGTTCGAACGACAATCTGGCGGAAGTTTTGAAAACCGACCCGGAAACCGTCTGCGGCATCAAGATTTTCATGGGTTCGTCGACGGGCAATATGCTGGTCGATAATGTGAAGGTGCTGGAGGAGGTATTCCGGCAAAGCCCGATGCTGATTGCCACCCACTGCGAAGACGAAGCCACCGTTCGGGCCAACACGGTCCGCTACAAAGCGCAATACGGTGACGCAGCCACGGCGGCCATTCATCCGCTTGTGCGGAACGAAGAAGCCTGCCTGAAATCGTCGTCGCTGGCGGTTGAACTGGCCAGAAAGCACAACACCCGCCTGCATATTCTGCACATTTCGACGGCCGACGAACTGGCGTTGTTTGACAATACGGTTCCGTTGAAAGAAAAACGGATTACGGCCGAAGTCTGCGTGCATCACCTCTGGTTCGACGCTGACGATTACGAGCGGCTGGGTAACCTCATCAAGTGCAACCCGGCCATTAAAGCGCCATATCATAAGCCAAAACTCTGGCAGGCGCTGCTCGATGACCGGCTGGACATTATTGCCACCGATCACGCGCCCCATACCTGGGACGAAAAACAGCAACCCTACTGGCAGGCTCCCTCCGGTTTGCCCCTGGTGCAGCATCCGTTGCTGCTCATGCTGGAAGCGGTTCAGCAGGGGAAACTATCGCTGGAAAAGGTGGTGGAGAAAATGTGCCATGCCCCCGCCGACTGTTTTCAGATCGACCGGCGCGGGTATGTTCGGGAAGGCTACTGGGCCGATCTGGT
Source organism: Larkinella knui (assembly GCF_003858645.1). Taxonomy (GTDB): domain Bacteria; phylum Bacteroidota; class Bacteroidia; order Cytophagales; family Spirosomataceae; genus Larkinella; species Larkinella knui. Next base: position 610,611 of record NZ_RQJP01000004.1, read on the forward strand.
GCTGGTTGATCCCAGTCAGAAGACCACCGTTGCCAAAGAAAATATTCAGTACCAATGCGGCTGGTCGCCGTTGGAGGGAACCGCTTTCAAGGCCGGAATTACGCACACCATTGTGTCAGGCCACGTGGCCTACGCGAATGGACAGTTCGATGAGACGGTTTTGGGTAAACGTTTGCGGTTTGTCCGGTAATGAAAAAGGCCGGCTTTTCAGCCGACCTTTTCTTTATCATTTAGTTAGCCCTTTTCAGGCAAGCTTTCGTCGGTAAAAACATCGGTTGAGAATGGATAAATATAAATTGCTAAATTTCTCATAACACCAGGATTTTAACTGTTTCACTTCCTCTGGTATCAGGAGACCGATGGCTTTTTTCAATTCCTTCTCAAACAATTTCTTGTCAAAGCTTACTTTCTGAAGGATTGTCTTGATGTACTCCAGCATTGTTGCCATACCACATACTACGGTTTTTTGGTTAGAGTTTTGAGGATCTACTCCACATTCAAAAGAGGTCGGCAGAATCGAAAAGGATTCGTCCGCATCTCCGAAATTGTAACGGATTCTAATTAGTTTTGTTGCTCAAATTTAGAGATGAAATTTTTAAAATTCCAATTATTAGTTGTATTATTTTTTTACGGCCCACTGAGCATGAAAGTGTTAGCTCAGGAGCCGTCTACTACGATTGATTTGGGAGAAACTGACATTTCTATCGAACGGCCCTTTACCATTTCTGTTATCATTAAAAACAGCGATTCCCGGCCAATTGTTAACTTTCCTTCGCTAAAAGGCTTCATCAAAAAAGGAACGACTACCAGTGTTTCTCCCGTTGAGATCAATGGGAAAACCGTTGTTTCACAGGTAATTACCCAATCATATACCTCTATACGTCCCGGACAGTACCGACTGCCGTCGTTTGAACTGGTGGTTGGTGAAACCACCGTCAAATCCGACGAGGTCGTTGTCACCGTCCGGCCGGGTGCAACGCCACCCGGTTCGGTCACCGCCGTTGCCGCGCCCCCGGAAGCGATTTCTAAAAATGACGTTTTTCTGGCGTTGAGCACCTCAAAAAGCGCGGTTTATACGGGTGAAGGATTTTCGCTAAAATTGTCTTTTTTTGTGGCCGAATCCTACCCGTTCGAGTTAACATTTTATGAACTCGATCAACAGTTACAACAACTTTTGAAAACATTACGCCCCGCCAATTGCTGGGAAGAAAACGAAGGAATTACGGATCTGTCGCGCCATCCGGTTTTCTTCAACGGCAAACGATACGCCGAATACCGCATTTACCAGGCCACCTTTTTTCCCCTAAACCGGCAGTCTATCCAAATTCCGTCCGTAAGCCTGAAATTGTTGCAATACCGCCCGGCCACCAAACCGGGTGATGAGCGCAGAAAAGAGATCGTCTCTTACCAGACCCGGCCTGTGTCGGTCCGGGTAACTCCCCTGCCTCCCCACCCGCTTCGCGATCAGGTGGCTGTCGGACAATACCGGCTGATTGAAACGAACTTGCGGAAAAACCCCGCCGTCGGGCAAAGTCTGCAGTATAAGTTCCGGATCACGGGCGAAGGCAACATTGCCTCATTACCGGCTCCACTGGTTCCTGATTCAACCACGTTTGATATTTTTCCACCCGCCGAAAAAGAAGTCATTGACCGCACCGGGGGGATTGTTTCGGGTTCTAAAACGTTCTCCTACGCGCTCGTTCCGCGCCAGAACGGGAACTTCCCGCTGGCAACCTATTTTCAGTGGATTTATTTTGACCTCAAACAACAGCGGTATGACACCCTGCGGTCGGCCATAACGTTGCGCGTAGGGGGAACGGCTTTGCCCGAAGGCGACACGGTTCGGGTAAGTTTGCCGGGATCCATTTACACCGGGATTGAACGGACCGATAGTTCGCGCCAGCCGATTAATATGCAGGAAATGCTCCGATTGGTGGTAAATATCCTGCTGGTCGGCATGATTGTGGGAATGATGTATTTATTTTGGAGAAAATAAGATAGACAAGAGAGCTTAGACAAGAGAGTAAAGATTCTACGTCACTGTTTTTCTCACATCTCTTGTCTTACCTCTCACATCTGGAAAAAAATGAGCAGTACATACGGAACACTTTTTAAAATTGCCACTTTTGGCGAATCGCACGGTGCGGCTATCGGTGTCATCATCGACGGTTGCCCGGCCGGTTTGGAAGTTGATACACAATTCATTCAGTCTGAACTTGATCGCCGGAAACCGGGCCAGTCGCGCATTACGACCCAACGGCGGGAAAAGGACGAATTTCAGGTACTTTCCGGGATTTTTGAAGGAAAAACCGAGGGAACGCCCATTAGCCTGGTCATCTGGAACGAAGACCAGCGCAGCAAAGATTATTCGCACATCTCCCAGCAGTTTCGTCCGTCTCACGCCGATTATACGTATCAGCAAAAGTATGGCGTGCGCGATTACCGGGGCGGTGGCCGCAGTTCGGCCCGCGAAACGGCCGCCCGCGTGGCCGCCGGTGCGCTGGCCAAATTGCTGTTAAAGCAGCAGGGCGTCAGCATTCAGGCGTACGTATCGCAGGTGGGAAAACTGAAGCTCGAAATACCGTATCAGCAGCTGGAACTGGCCAAAGCCGAAGAGAACGCCGTTCGTTGTCCTGATCCGGAACTGGCGCAGCAAATGTTCGACTACATCGACGAAACCCGCAAGCAGGGCGACTCCATTGGCGGCATCGTTTCGTGCGTCATCACGGGCGCTCCGGCGGGTTGGGGTGAGCCGGTTTTTGATAAATTACACGCCGAACTGGGCAAAGCCATGTTGAGCATCAATGCCGTCAAAGGGTTTGAATACGGCAGCGGTTTTGCCGGCGTCGAACTCCACGGGTCGGAACATAACGATGAGTTTTACATAGAACCCGGCAACGAAACCGGGCGCGTTCGGACCAGGACCAATCATTCGGGCGGTATTCAGGGCGGTATTTCCAACGGGGAGGATATTTACTTTCGCGTGGCTTTCAAGCCCGTGGCGACCATCATGCAGGATCAGGACAGCGTGGACGTGAACGGCGATCCGGTGGTGGTTTCGGGCAAAGGACGACACGATCCCTGTGTGGTTCCGCGCGCCGTTCCCATCGTGGAAGCCATGGCCGCGCTGGTGCTGGCCGATTTTTATCTGCGGAATAAAGTGGCGAAGGTGTAAGTTTGAACAATATTTTAGGGGAGCGGTGTGCACAACCAGTTTATAACACTGAATTTTTTTTCGATAGCTGGCTGTTCGGCTAGCTCTGCCAATAGTGGAATTTCAATGAGTGAACAAACTGAGCTTCCTACTCGTAAGTTCTCATGTCCAGGTATGAAATAACGCAAATCGTTCGTCAACTGAAGCCCTCCTTTATTTCTGAGCCGCTTAGAGAGTAAAAACCGGGCGGTCATTTTTCTTCCTCTCTTTTCCCTTCCAACGTCATTCGTCGTCAGACCGGCTGATGGACGATGAGATCAAAACGCCAGGCCCAGTGCGTTTATGCGGTGGTGTTCCTGCCGTTGTTGCTCAAATTTTCCACATCTTATCCAGCGATAAAACAAAATACTCGTCTCAAAGCGGGGGCTGGCGAAACACTTACCAATTATAAACGATTTCGACCAAATTTCACAAATCTAAATTTTTATAATAATGGATCACTACCTTATTATACCTGATCACCACTCCACGATCTACCTCTATGTTACAAAACTACTTCAAAATCGCCTGGAGAAATCTACTGAAATACAAGCTGTTCTCCTTTATCAATATTCTGGGGTTAAGCCTGGCCATTCCTACCGCCTTGATGGGCTTAGTTCAGATCGTCAATTATTATGAGTTCGATAATTTCCACGAAGATGAGGAACGGATCGTCCGATTAATCACTGACGAAAAACGGAAAGATGGCGATATCATCAACTGGGCATCGAGCCCGGTTCCGCTGGCGTCGTATATCCGGGAACATGCAGTGGGCATTGAAAAGTCAGCCACCATCGTCAGGGATTTGAGCTGGGTGTTAAGTAATGGCATAAAGACAAAGAACAGTAATGCCATTTATACCAATGAGGCCTTTTTTCAGCTCTTTAAATTTCCGCTTGAAAAAGGCACTTATCCGATTGATCCGAACACGATGGTGTTAACCCATGAAACCGCCCGGTGGTTCTTTGGTGATACCAATCCCATTGGGAACATCCTGGAACACCCCACGCTCGGCAGCTTTAAAATTGTGGGCGTTTTGAAGCCGTTCAATAGCTTGAGAACCCAGTTCCGGACCGATGTCTTTGTCCCACTAACCACGTATCTGACCAGCAAAAACCCGGTCAATGACTGGTCTGCCCTGAATGCCCATACCTTCTTGAAACTGGCAAAAGGAATGACACCCGCCGACCTCGACCGGCAATTGTCAATAACCGACAGGGAAATCAATCACTTGCTTACTACAACAGCACCCGCTACACTGCATTTCAAAGCCCAATACCTGGCGGACATCTCACCGGCAAAAGCGATTTTAAAGAATGATCCCTATATCCAGGACATCCGAAGTATGTACGTTAATTTCGCTTTTCAGCTGATTATCCTGGTGCTCGCTTCCTTAAACTACATCAATCTGACCCTCGCCCGATCGATGAACCGAAGCCGCGAAGTGGGGGTACGGAAAGTGGCTGGTGCCACCAAATCCCAGTTGGTCCTGCAGTTTCTGGTCGAATCCGTCTTAATTTCGTATATAGCATTGGGGGTTGGTTTGCTCCTATTAGGGTGGATAAAAAATCAGATTCAGCTATCCTGGCTCACCTGGGACATCGACCATCTGGGTTACCTGATCCTGCTATTTTTCGTTTTCAACCTGATCCTGGGTTTAGCAGCCGGAGCTGCTCCCAGCTTTATTCTCTCCGCCTACCAGCCGGTAAAGGTGCTGAAAGGCACGATCGCGCCGACCGGTTTTGGGAAAATAGGCTTTCGGAAATCGTTGATCATCGTTCAGTTTACCATCGCCCTGGTCTATATTTTCTTTATCGGGCATCTGTATCATCAGGTAGATTACATGGCCACCGATAATGAAAATTACCACCGCAAGGATATACTCAATTTAAACATTGCCGGGAATCAGTATAAAACTTTCGCTGCCGATGTGCGTACGATCAAGGAAGTAGAAAAAATAGGGTACACCTCGCTGATGTTTGGCAATAAGCCAACCCAGGCCGGCATTAAAAAAGTAAAAAACGAGGTGTCGAATCCCGCTTTTTACTACGCTGTCGACCATCAGTTTGTTGAAAATATGGGCCTGCGGATCGTGGCGGGCAAAAATCTCATTCCCAGTAACGCCGACTTGCCGTCCCCCCTGATTCTGGTCAATCAGAAAGCCGTTGAAAAACTGAACCTGGGTTCGGAGCAGGAAGCGATTGGTAAACTCATCGTGTTAAATGACACTATATCAGCCACCATTATTGGGGTGGTCGCCAATTTCTGCCACTATGATTATGAAAGTAAGATCGAGCCGGTCGTTTTCCAGTACCGGCCTGCTTTATTCAAAGTCATGTGTTTAAAAACGAGCCCGGTCCGTGATCGCAGGGGCTTTGAAGCTACCCTGCGAAGCCAATGGATGAAATATACCCCTCACCAGGAAATGAACGCCTTGTGGCTGGATACCGATATGTACGAACGCTATTACCCCTACAATGAAATGCAATTCATGAATATCGAAGGCGTTGCCATTTTCGTCATTGCCATTTTAGGGCTAATCGGCATTCTTACCTACAGTTTAGAGAAACGGACCAAAGAAATCGGCATCCGAAAAGTAATCGGCGCCACAACTGTCGAAATCATTCGGATGATTTCGACAGAATTTATTAAACTACTGGCCATTGCCATTACCATTGCCATCCCCCTCGGGATCATCATTGGACGGTATATGAATAGTTTTTATGTATTCAATCAGGGGATAGGATACCTGACCATGTCCGGATTAGTAGCCGTCATCCTGGGAATTGCCTTAATGGCGGTTGGCTTCTTTTCTTGGCAGGCTGCACAAGCCAATCCGGCCAGAACCCTGAAGGCGGAGTAATCCCTGGATTCTATTCTCGATCACATACTCATGAAAAACATTCTCCTTCTCCTTTTTGCCTGGCAACGATGCCAACATTTGCCCAGATCACTGAAAAATTTGATGGCCCTGCCTCGAAGCCACCTTATACCCTGGCTATGGAGGGCTGGGGCACCATTTCGATGCTGGATTATATGGGCAAACGGCCCATGACATTGAATTTAATCGTGCACCTCTGAACCGATCATTTTCAACACTAGGCAAAGTGCTTGTCTTGGATCAGGATAGCGGTTTAGAAAATGGGTGAAACCAGACTTAAATTGATGCTAATCGATTATAACGGTTCAATTAGTTCGTTCACACACCACCGCTCGTAGATACATAGACGCTATTTACTGGAGGATCTTGTCAAGGATACGTTGTCTCACAAGGAGCGTTTTTCTACCATTCCTCAATAGGCATGTCGTTCCTTTATCGTTTGATCATTCCGTCCGCAGACTATCCGTTGGATTGGCTTGAGCGGCCCGATATGTTCTTAGGCCGATGGTCAGCCCACCCAGCAGCAACAGCAGACCAACACACAGTCCAAACGTTTCCAAACCAATAGTTACCCGGTACGCAAAATTGCGCAGCAGGGCCGTGCCTGCCAGATAACCCAGCGGGTAGGCCAGCAACAGGGCCATCACCAGCAGCTTGCCAAATTCCCAGGAGAGGGTCGTAACGAGTTGCTGAACCGTAGCCCCCATCACTTTGCGAATTCCTACCTCCCTGGTCCGCAGTTGCAGGTTATACGTCACCATCCCCAATAGACCCAGGCTGGCGATGGAGAGCGAGAGGCCAATGAGAACCGCTAAGAAATCAGTATACGGGCTGTTGTCGTACTTGGTGGACAAATAGTCATTATACCATTCCCCCAGAAACGGTTCGTACGGCAACTGGCGCTGCCAAATTCGTTTCGTTTCCGCCAGCACCATTTGTTCGGTTCCTGCAGTTACCGCCAGGCTGAGATACCGAAACCGATCGGGCTGGTACTCCATCACCAGGGGTTGAATGGGTTGAGCCAGAAAGGAGAATCGGAAATTCTTCAGCACCCCCGCCACTTGTACTTCGACGCTATCATTCAGCCAGAGCGCACGCCCGATCGCATCGCCTGGGAAACCCAGGTGAAATGCCCGGACCGCTTCTTCATTAATCAGGATGAAGCGAGAGGCCGACCGTCGCGAAGTCAAACCCGCCGGGCGGGGAAAGTTACGGCCCGCTACCAGCGATAAACCCATGGTCTGCACAAAACTGGAATCAATGTCCACCACGATCGCCTGGGTAGAGTCCTGACTGGCTCGATTGCTCCGGACGTAGCGGATCTGGTTCAGCTCGCTTAACAGCGCCGAAGAAGCACTAACGCCTTCAACACCCGCCACCTGACTGAGTGCCTGAATCAGACTTGACCGGGGAGGGGCATCGAGCGGAAGGGTTAAGAGCCGCTCCCGCCGAAACCCGTAGTCGGCGGTGGATAAGAAATGAAACTGTCGGTATAAAGTCACCAACAGGATCATGGCGACGAGCGAGACGATAAACTGGGCGACAATCAAGGCTTTCCGAAACGAAAAGCCCCGGATTACGCGCAGGCCGGAAAAGCTCCGGAATACCTGCGCGGGCTCAAACCCGGACAGGATTCGGGCTGGCACCCAGCCGGCCAGCATCCCCGCCAGCAGGGCAAAGCCCAGGAATAACAGCCACACCTGAAGGTCCCAGGCCTGACCGGAAATCAGCCACAATTGCACGGCGGGAAGGGGACGGATCAGTATAGCCATGCCGTACGCCAGACCTACGGCCAGCAGAGCTACCACGACGGATTCGGCCATGAATTGGCTCATGACCTGCCACCGTAACGCCCCGACGGCCTTGCGTATGCCCACCTCCCGAACCCGGCTGATGGACCGGGCTAGGGTTAGGTTCACGTAATTAAAACCGGCCAGCAGCAGGGTGATCAAACCAATCAGAAACTCCACCGCCAATTCGGCATAACTTTTTTCATTGACCATCCGCTCCCTGAGTTGTTCGGTAGCGGGCGACAATTGGGCCAGTGATTGCACCTGAAAGCGGTAGTCTACCTTCGGGGTAGCATGTACGCCCCCCGTCGCCCGCTTCAGCAACGATGGCAACACCTGTTGAAGGTGATCCCTCGTCGAGGCAGGTTTTACTAAGACGTACGTATACGCCTGCTTGTAGTACTGCCACTGCCATACCTGGGAAGACCCTCGTTGGGTGATCTGCGGGAATGAGGCTATTGAAAAGAGAGCCTCAAATTTAAAGTGGGAATTCAGAGGTGGCTCCGCCAGGACGCCCGTAACTGTGACCAGACCCAGCGTTTTGTGCTGAAGAACCTTGCCAATGGGATCACTGGTTCCGAAAAACCGGAAAGCGGTTTTGGGAGTAATGACCACGGTCAAGGGGTCGGTGACCGGTCGGCCTCGCTCGATCCGAAACTGGAAGACGTTGAAAAACCCCGGATCAACGACGGCGGCATCGATCGCCAGTTGTTTGTCATTTGCCCGGAAGCTACGGTCAGGGATCATCCGGTTAAAGGGAATATAGCGAACGGCCTCTTCAATAAAGTCGTAGTCTTGCTTAAGGGCCGGAGCCAGCGACAGGGGCGTGGTCGCAGTCATAGCAGGGCCCTGGGTTCCATTTCTGACATCGGTAATGATGCGGTAAATGCGGTCTCGTTTGGGATGAAAGTTATCGTATTCGAAGACGACTTTGATGTGAGAGATGGTCAAAAAGCAGACCATCAATCCCGATGCAAAACCGAAGATGTTGATGGCGGAGAACAGTTTGTGTTTCCACAACTGCCGAAGAGCGATTTTAAGGTAATTCTGGAACATGCAACCGCGGTTATAGCCATAAACTTGATCCCAAATTACAATTCTTATGCATAGTTTTAATATAAATCTTTTTGCCTTTTAGTCCCTTTTGAGCTTTCTTTTCCCGATCCAGAGACAAAGCAAGGAGGTAGTAATCAAAAAGAGCAGTCGTTTAGATGGTATCCCGACTTGCTATTCTTAGGGATTTTTTAGGTGAACTTTCATTATCCATTGATTACCGTTTCTTTCCGTCACAACCTATTAGGGCAATAAAAGAAACCAGCTAGTTTCATTTTATAAACGAATCAGAGATACCATAACGTGAAGATTATTGTCTAAGTACAGGTAACGTTGCATTCGCAATTAGAATGCGTCAGCCATCAATACCGCAAAGACAATTTAACAGCAATTACCCTATCTATTCATCTGAAAAATTTTCCTGCCGAAGAAATAACTGAAAATAAATCTCCCTTGTAGTATATACGGCTTGACCTTCCAAAAGAACACGAAAAGGAAACCCTTTATCAATAGCGTTAGTACCGACGAACCAGAAATTGATACAGTGTCTCTACTCCTTTCTTGTTGATCCGACCGGGAGTCCAACGGGGCATTAAGGTACCAATCCGAGTCATTTCTTTTTTCAAGACCGGATCATTATTGTCGGAGGGGACCAAGCTGATCACTTTACCCTGTCCATCAATAGTAGCCGTTAGCCAAGTTTTCTTTCCAAGCTTGAGGGACGGATCGGCATCTCCGAAGTTTTCCAGAATGAAATCCACCAGCTTTTCTTCTCCACCAGGAAACGAAGGAGGAGATTGCGTTTCAATTGAAATTAATCCCATTGTGTTATAGGTAATAATGGGTTTCCCACTATTAAGTCCAGGTTGAGCCATCACATCGATTGAAATGGCCACCGAAATAAGGGCTCCGATCAGAGCGAGGTCGCGAAACGAAGGTAGGGTCATTTTCATATTTTATTCTGAAGATGCTAACCGATTCGACAGGGTTGCATCCATCTCAAATAAAAATTTGCCCTTATTTTTTTAGCTAATCAATTGGTCTGTTTAGTTAAATAAGCCTTTGAAAATAAAAACCGGCACCTTCTGCCGGTTAGTCTAACTTCTCGGTGGGTATCCAGTTGAATAAAAACCAAATGGAATGCTAAAGATGGCTTAAAAACTTAGCGAAACTGAAAATTGATAATAAGGGAAATCTTTTCGAAAACTGATCGGCAAATTAGGTCGGATTAACGCCATTCTTATTCCAGTAAGCTTTTATTGGTCTTGTGAAAATGGCACTTTTAAAAGGATATTAATGGTATTAAAAAACCAGGCGGTATAGGCATTTACGGTGCGGAGGTATAAATCAAAATCTCCTTTGTTGTAGAAAAGCAGGAGACTATTAAAATCGGTTGGCAGATCACTGCTAAGAGCCTGCCCGACAACGGTTTTGATTACGCGAATAAAGCGTTCTCTATCCTCGGTAGCAAAGGTCTGATTCCATTGAACGATGTGATTACCACCTATAAACCCGTAATTAGTAAAGGAAAACAAGAATTCGTTTAATTCTTCTTCAGACGCTAACCGTTTCATGATCCGTAAAGAGTAGGCAAGTGAGGTTTTTATAAACAAAACAAATGCCAATGTTACTTAAACGGTATTTGTAGTTACTCTTAACGAGTTTATTTTAGTTTACGAGACCATTTGCCCCTCAATTCTTTACATAAATGTCCGTTTTATCACTACACATTTATTAAAATTTGATGATTGATACCCAACGCGAGGATTACCAATAGTATTCTTTGTCGTTGAGAAGGTCTGGGATTTTAACGGCTTTATTGACTTTAATCAGGTCTCCCAGGTTTAAAGCCATAAACCGTCGTTTCGCATCGTGTCGATTAAGAGCGGCCAGATGCATATCGTGAACTTCCTCCCCTTTCCGATAAGTAATTTTATACTGCTTCGTCGGCACGGCTTTTAATTATCAAATGATACCTGGGCAGTTTGACAATCAATTAAGGTGCCGGTTTAAGAAAGTAATAAAAAAACTACTAGTTGAGCCTATAGGGATGGATAGTTCATTGTCCTCTAAAAACAAACCCCGGCCCATCACCCCACCTTCCGCACCCTGTTTACCCATTATCTCATCCCGCACCGGGCCGTGTAGTCTTTCCGTTCTTACTCTGTCCATGAGCGTACAGAAACGGTCAGTTTTCTTAAACCGGGTAACGCTCATTAAACCATACCCAACCGCAGTTCTTCCAACGGGCTAAACCACCGAAATGAATCCAAAAACGGCTTGGTTTTTGCTCCATTCTATCCAGCACTTCCAAAAAACTCTCCGTCAAACGACGCGAATCGGTGTAGTAGACGAAAAACAAATCATTTCCAACGGCAGACAAGGCAGGGTTCTAAAATAAGGTCCCCGGTTTTGCAGGCAGGATTTAGTTCAGGCAATTCACCGTTTTCGAAACCTCGATAGCAGGCAATAAAACCTGGCCTTTCCCCGCCAGGTAGCCTGCCTGAAGGCTACCAATAGCTTAAATGAAACAGTTCTAGTTCATCTCATTTACTGTCAAGCATGAGAAACCAAAACCCTCGTTCACCCGTCTACATCCAGGGTTCCAAATGGTTAGCCTGGCAGCCTGCCTTTGCTATCAGTATCGTATTGGCCGCCGTAGTAATCACCTACCAAGCTGCCCAGAATGCGACTCTTTTTTTAACCATTCTAGCCTTTGATCTTTTGATTCTGGCTGCAACAATCGCAGGTTTTCTTATGCAGCGGGCGATGCGTTCAATGGTAGATTCGTACCAACAGGATATGCTACAAGTCCAGGAATCAAAGGCCACCCTGCAGACTTCGCATGATACTCTGGAAGAATTAATCAATATCAGTCCCATGGTTTTGTCGATTGTTGAACCCTGGGGGCATTTCAAAGGCATTTACTTTTCCAGCAATACCCGTGAGGTGTTAGGGTATGAAGCTGTTGATTTCTATCAAGACGGGTTCTGGTTTGCCAGAATCCATCCTGATGATGTCAATACGGTTATTGAGTCAATCGATTTAGGCCTTGAAAAAGGTCATTCAAAACACGAATGTCGATTTTTGGATCAGGCAGGTACCTGGAGATGGGTCCACTACGAGGTAGTCAAAGTGGAGCGGGATGCCCAGGGCAGGCCCCTGAAGCTGATCGGAGCGATCATGAATATTTCCGAGCAGAAAGCTACGCATAAATTCATGGTTAAAAGTGAAGAACGATTCTCACTAGCCTTCAAAGCCACAAAAGATATCGTGTACGACTGGAGCTTCAAAGATGAAGGGATCTGGTATAGTGATCAAATCCATGAAGCCTTCGGCTATCCCCGAACAACCCTTTTTAACCTGGATTGGGCCAGAACAAAGGTACATCCCGATGACCATGACCTGCTGTTTACATCCATTGAATCTACGTTGAGAGAACAGCGTGATAACTGGTCTGGCGAGTACCGGTTCCAGATGGCCAATGGCGAATACGCGTCTATATTAGACCGCGGGTTCGCGGTGTATGGGTCGAACGGTGCCCCGGAACGATGGATCGGTTGCATGTCCAATATCTCCGTGTTAAAGCAAACCGAAGCGGAGTTACGGGCCGCCAAGGTGAAGGCCGAAGAATCGGTTAAGTTGAAAAGCGAGTTCCTGGCGAACATGAGCCACGAAATTCGCACGCCTTTAAATGGGATGATTGCCATGACGGAAATGATCCAGGAAACCGATTTGTCAGTGGATCAACGCCGTTATCTGGATATTATCAGTCGTTCTTCGGAAACCCTGTTGGCACTGATTAACGATATTCTTGATTTTTCAAAAATAGATGCGGGCAAATTAGAGATAGCACCCGTAGCATTTTCTCTTCGAGATGAGATTCCGAAAGGTTTAGCCTCGCTGGCCCTTAAGGCCTCCTTAAAGAAACTCGAATTTTTGTATCGGATCAACGAAGATGTACCGGATCAATTGATTGGTGACGTGTACCGCATTCAACAGATCATTGCCAACCTGGCGGGCAATGCCATCAAATTTACTGAAAAAGGAGAAGTAGTGATCAGCTTTGCCCTTGACCATGTAGAGGGAAAGTGGGCCATGCTCCATTGTTCGGTATCAGATACCGGTATCGGCATACCCGCCGAGAAAGTAGGGCAGATTTTTGAAGAGTTCATTCAGGTAGATGGAACGACGACTCGTCAGTATGGAGGAACCGGTTTAGGCCTGGCCATTACCAAACGTCTGGTGGAAGTGATGGAGGGAACGGTTTGGATCGAAAGTAGAGAAGGGGCGGGAAGTACATTTCACTTTACACTGAAGCTGGAAGTTCAACCCGTGGAGTTTCCCCGCAAACCGCTCAAAAACCGGGATATGAAAAACATGGAAGTACTGATTGTGGAAGATAATCATTCGGCCCGGCAGTACGCCACTGAAGTCATTACCCAGTTTGGAATGTCGCCCGTCGCGGTGGCAACGGGCGAAGAGGCCTTAAGTCATTTATACCGGGCTGCAGGTGCTGGCAAACCTGTTCCGCTGATGCTGCTAGATATTTCCCTTTCCGGTGAGTTGGATGGCTATGATGTGGCTGATTCGGTTATCAATGATCGAAGCCTGCAGCAAACGGCCATTGTGGTGATCTCGATGTCTCAAAAAGTCAGTGATCGGGAGCGGTTTGGGCAGTTGGGAATCCAGGATTTCCTTTCCAAGCCCTTTAGTCAATCCGATTTATTCGACAGTATTCAGAACCTTTTTGCGGTAAAAAGAGCCGAAGCATTCGCCCCCGTACAGGATCCAAATCCGGTAATTGCCCCGGAAAAGGCGCCCCTTTCAACCTTAAAGATTCTATTGGCCGAGGATAACCTCGTTAACCAGGAGGTAGCCCTGAGTATATTGGGCAAGTCGGGCCACCTTGTTACCGTGGCCAATAACGGTCAGGAAGCAGTAGCACTATTTCAGCAGCACCACTTTGATCTGATCCTGATGGATGTCCAAATGCCCCAAATGAATGGCTATGTAGCTACCGAAAAAATCCGACAGTTGGAAGGCCGTACGGGCAAACATATTCCGGTTATTGGTTTAACAGCCAACGCTATGAAAGGCGACCGGGAAAAATGCCTGGCTGCGGGCATGGATGACTATGTGAGCAAACCCATGCGGCTGAAAGACCTGACACACGCCTTATCAAAACTGCAACAGACGACTGTTTCTCAGTCGTCTGTTAAAAAGATCCGTTCAGCCGCCCTCTCAGTGGTCGACATTAGTGCCTTACTTGAATTGTTAGATGGAGATAAACACATGCTCGGGAAAATCCTGGCCATGATGCCCGAACAGGCAACGACCATCCTCAATACGCTGGATGAAGCTATTGTCCGAAGTGATATGAAAGGCATTCAGTTTGCTTCACATACCCTGAGAGGTCTGTGCCTTAATGCGGGCATGCAGATCGTTGCGGAAACCGCTGCCAGGATTGAGCTATACGCCCATGATGATCGGTTAACTGCGATACAGGGCCTGATGCCTCGACTAAAAGAGGAGGTTGCTGAGGCATTACAATCACTGGAACTCGTTCAGCGTCAGCTTTAACAACTACACTACTACTTCCCGCTTTTCCTTCTGTCTGCAAGGTCAGCGTCGTGCAACCAATAAGGGCCAAAATGTACGCACGGAGAAAATCGTTGCCCTTCAACAAGTCATTTTTCTTCCCCGACCGGAGTATTTCTTTTGGTACCCTTCTTAAAACCCACTTTCCCGCAGCCAGATGTAGTAAAATCCACGGCTGAAGAGTAGGTTTACTTACAATTACTACTGATTTGCCGTTTATGATTCGATACCACAAAATTCAAACTTTGCCGGGAATCCAGATTATTAGTTCAAACAGCGTCAGTGTTTTACTCATCCTCTTCACGCTGATCGGTTGGGCGACGTACGCTCGACCCCTTCAGCGCTATACTTTCGACCGCGGTTTGTTCGGAACCGAATTCCGCCAGATTTTTTACGCGCCCAACGACAGCGTCGCCGGGCTAGTCCGCCGGGCGGTCGATGCCCGGATGGATTCGCTCAACATCGTCATGAGTGATTACCTGGATGGCAGTGAAATCAACCGGCTGTCGGCCACGGCGGGCTCGGGCCAATGGGTTAAGGTGTCACCGGATTTGTTCGACGTATTGAGCCGGGCGGTTTTGATTGCCAAAGCTTCTGACGGTTTATTTGACCCCACGGTGGGGCCGTTGTCGCAACTTTGGCGACGAGCCGTTCGGCGCAGCGTTTTTCCGACAAAATCAGAACTTCGAAAAGCGCACCGTCTGGTCGATTACCGGTTGATCGAGTTGAAAAGGCCCCATTTAATCCGGTTAAAAAAACCGGGCATGCGGCTGGATGTCGGCGGTATTGGCCAGGGATATGCCGTCGATGAAGGGTTGAAAGTGCTCCGGCAGATGGGTATAAAATCGGCTTTGCTGGATATTGGGGGCGATATTCTGGTGGGCGATCCGCCACCGGGCGAACGCGGCTGGCGGATTTTGATCGGGGCCCAGACGGATACGACGACGTTGCTTTTGCGCAATGTAGGAATCACAACGTCAGGCGCTACCCATCGGTATCTGGACCACAACGGAAAGCGGTATTCGCACCTGATGAACCCGCGGACGGGGCTGGGACTGCTTCATCACGCTCAAACCACGGTTCTGGCACCGGACGGTACGCACGCTGACGCCTTGACAAAAGTGTTTAGCGTTGCGGGAATCCGGAAAAGCAAGCAGTTGGTGAAGCGGTTTCCGGGTGTCATCGTCTGGCTGACGGAAGAACGGAAAGGGACGTTAACAAGCTGGACGTCAAGACAAAAGGCCGGGTAGATTTCTAAAATCTACCCGGCCTTTTGTCTTGAAAGGATTGAACTTATTTTGAGGTCGCCATCACCATCTTGATATTCAGTTTGGCACCCGTTTGCAGCACATCTACCAGATCCTGAACGGCCAGCGTCTTATCGACCCGCACCACAATGGTTGGCTCGGCCACATCCTTCAGAACCGACCGCAGTTCCATTTCCAGGTTTTCGGCGGCAATGGGCGTTTTATCGATGAAATACCGCTTCTGGTCATCCACCGACAGCGTGACCTGTTTCTTGCTCAGTTGCTGCGAAGAGGCTGCTTTAGGAAGCAACAGCTTGATAACGTTGGGGTTAGCCACCGTTGAGATAATCAAAAAGAACAACAGCAGGAAGAACATGATGTCGTTCAGTGAGGAGGTGGCAACCTCGGCGGCAAACTTGGTTTTTCTTCGGAATTTCATGTGCGGAGATTATAGAGCAAAGACAGAAAAAAAAAGACGGTTTTCCTGTCAGGCTTTTTTCTCTTGTCTACCTTCTTTTATCTTTCTTATCTTACCCGGGCGGCTTCAGTTGGTTTTTGCAGCACTTCCATGAATTCGAACGAGTTGATCTCCAGCTTCAACGTGAACTTTTCAATGAACATGTTCAGCAGGTGATAGCCGGTATAAGCAATAACGCCGACGATCAGACCGGAACCGGAGGTGATCATTTTTTCGTAAAGACCACCGGCGATGATACCGACGCTAATGTTATCGGACAGCGAGATGTCGTAGAAAATCCGGATAATCCCCGAAATAGTTCCGATGAAACCCAGCATGGGCGCAATACCGGCAATAATTCCTAAATAACCCAAGTTCTTTTCCAGCCGCGACAGTTCAATTTGTCCGACAGTCTCCAGCGTTCCTTCAATCTCCCGGATGGGCGAACCGATACGGCCGACGGCTTTTTCAAAAATGCGGCCAATCGAATTGCGCTGATTCTTGCAGAAGGATTCGGCCGATTTGATGTTGCCCTGCAAAACCATGTCTTTCACATTGTCGATAAAATTATCGTCGACCCGGGTGTTGTTGCGAATAAAGAGCCAGCGTTCGATAATCATGTACAACGCCAGAAAAAACAGGATTGCGATGGGAATCATGACCCAGCCCCCTTTGGCAATCAGATCGAACAATTGCATGCTTTGGGCCGGATTTGCGGCTGCTGCCGTGGAATCGACGGCCGGAGCACCAGCCGTTGGGACTTGTAATAGAATCATGTGCGCTATGAATCAGATAATCGGTTTATAGTTACTACGTAACCGGAGCAGGCGTCTTCGTTGTTCAACGCCCTCTTTGCCGGATTTATTGTAAACGTTGGCTGTTCAAATATAACGAAACAATAAGGAGAATCGTCAGAAAACTTACTGATTAGGCTTTACCAAAATCTTGCCGCGCCGACCGGGCTGTTCGCTGTGTTCAACGGCTTTTTTTATTTCTGAAATTGGGTAGGTTGCTTCAACCGGCACCTGAATCTGACCACCAACGAGCAGGGTAATGACGTTGCGGGCTACGTTCTGCCGCGTTTGACTGTCGACCCGGCGCATCCAGTCCGTCAGCCAGAAGCCTTTGATCGTCAATTCCCTGAAAATCATGAGCCCTGCATTGAAGGACGGATTTTGCAGGCTCAACACCCCGTAAAGGATCATGGTTCCGCCTTTGGCCAGGCATTTCAGCGCGTCGGAAGCCGTGTTTCCGCCCACCGCTTCCAGTACGCAGGTTACGCCTTTGCCTTCCGTGAGGGCCTTGACGCGGTTCGTCAGTTTTTCCTTTTTCGTGTTGACAATCGCCGTAATGCCCAACGCTTTCAGCTCAGCGTCGAGGTCGTTGTGCCGAACCGTGCCGATGGTTTGAATGCCTTTGAGCTTGCAAAGCTGAATCACGAGTTTGCTGAACGACGATCCGGCGGCTGTCAGTAGCACCCACTGGCCCGGTTGCAGCCCCGACTCTTCCAGCATGGCATACGCCGAAAACGGGTTGACAAACAACTGGGCGGCCACTTCGTCAGAAAGGGTGTCCGGTACCGGAATCAAACTGCGCTGGTTGGCCAGTACGTATTCCGACCACGTGCCGATGGCCGTGAAACTCACCCGGATTCCGGTCCGCATCGTCACGCCTTCTCCCAGCGCATCCACAATGCCGACGCCTTCAAAACCCGCGCCGGAGGGCAGTTCGGGTTGAATACCGTACAGATTTTGAACGAACATCAAATCCGAAGGATTGATGGGGCTGGCGATGACTTTGATGCGAACTTCGCCGGGACCCGGTTCGGGCAGAGCGGCATCGACAACCTGAAGCGTGTCGGTTGGTTTTCCAATGGTTGAGAAGGTAACGGTCTGCATGGATGCGGAAAAGCGGTCAGGTGAATGCGAATTACTTTCGACAAAAGTACGATGCAATCCGTAGTTACCCGGTGTAAAATAGGTCTGAATAGACAAACTTTCTATTTTTGCGGCACAATCAATACCGGTTTAAACGGGTAACAAACTTCTTGAGTCGATCTTATGAGTGAATTCTGGGCGTATCTCCAACTGGGCTTTGCTCACATTACCGATCCGGGTGGTTACGACCATGTTTTATTTATCGTGGCGCTGTGTGCGATTTATAACCTCAATCAATGGAAACAGGTCCTGATTCTGATCACGGCTTTTACCATCGGCCACTCGCTTACGCTGGCCCTGGCCACCTTGCAACTCATCGACTATAGCACCGATTTGATTGAACTACTGATTCCCATCACCATTCTGATTACCGCTGTTTCTAATTTTTTCTTTAAAGTACCCAAAAGCCGGTTTAATGAACAGCCGAAGCAACCGAAGGGGCGGTATTCACTGGCTTTGGTGTTCGGATTGATTCACGGTATGGGTTTTTCCAATTATTTACGGAGTTTGCTGGGGCAACAGTCGAGTATCCTGAAACCGTTGTTTGCCTTTAACCTCGGACTCGAATTTGGCCAGATTTTTATCGTTCTCCTGGTGTTGACGCTGGCCTTCGTATTACTCGAACTGCTGAAAGTTCGGCGTCACGACTGGAATCTGATCATTTCCGGTATCGTCGCCGGAATGGCGCTCTCGCTGATCATCAACAATCCGTATTTAAACTGACGTATTAGCAAGGCGGCCCCATTCGATGAGTTGGATTGCTCGCCTGGAATTAGGAGAATAGTGGGGATAAATAGAAACTTTAGCAGCATTATCACTCTCTGCTGCTGAGGGATACGGATAGTTTACCGGTTTGTTAGTAACTTCATAGCCATATTCATCTACAAATTATATTCTGATACCTAACTATGAAGTTTAGATTATCTCTGTTGGTTGCGGGATTGACCGCAATAGTATTTGGCGCCGGGGCTCAAATGCCATCGACACCCAATTATAAGGCCAACGATCGTTTTGAACAAATGGGCTCGTTATTACCCACGCCCAACACCTTCCGTACGGCTTCGGGTTCGCCCGGTCGCGATTTCTTCCAGAACCGGGCCGATTACGACATCAAGGTTGAACTCGATGATGCCAATCAGAAAATAACCGGATCGGAACTGGTGACGTATCATAACAACTCACCCGACGAACTGAAATACATCTGGCTGCAACTGGAGCAGAATTTATTCGAAAAAGGATCCATTGGCGGAATTACCCGGACGGGAAGTGTCAACGAAACCGGCATGTCGGCGGCTTCGCTGGGCGCTCTGACGTCAACCGCCGGGCGGGGACGTGGCCCATCCACGGACCGCGATTTTGGGTATAAAATTACGGCGGTAAAAGACAAAACCGGCAAACCGCTAAAATACACGATTAACCAGACCATGATGCGAATCGACCTGCCCGCGCCGTTAAAACCGGGTCAGAGTTTCGTGTTTGGCGTCGACTGGAATTACCTCATTACGGAATACTACGGACGGAGCGGTTACGAATATTTTGCGAAAGACGGCAACTATAACTATTTCATTGCCCACTGGTTTCCGCGTCTGGCGGTTTACGACGATGTGAATGGCTGGCAGCACAAGCAGTTTCTCGGTCAGGGTGAGTTCACGCTGATTTTCGGAAATTATAAAGTCGCCATCACCGTTCCCAACGACCACATTGTGGCGGCTTCGGGCGAGTGTCAGAATTACAAACAGGTGTTGACGCCCACGCAATCGCAA
Source organism: Larkinella knui (assembly GCF_003858645.1). GTDB lineage: Bacteria > Bacteroidota > Bacteroidia > Cytophagales > Spirosomataceae > Larkinella > Larkinella knui. Next base: position 630,533 of record NZ_RQJP01000004.1, read on the forward strand.
CGGCTGCAAAAAGCCGCCAGTTCGAAAACGCCGGTCGTAATTGTGACCCAGGACGAAGCCGTAGCCGCTGAGAAAGCCAAACCAACCGGAAAAAAAACCTGGATTTACAAAGCCGATAACGTCCGGGATTTCGCCTTTGCCTCCTCGCGCAAATTCATCTGGGATGCCATGCAAACCGACGTCTACGGTGATGGAAAGAAAATCTGGAGCATGTCGTTTTACCCCAAAGAAGGCAATCCGCTCTGGGGACAATATTCGACCCGTGCGGTGGAACATACGCTGAAATCCTACGGAAACCGCACTTTCAAATACCCGTATCCGGTTGCTATTTCGTGTCACGGTACCGCAGGTGGTGGCATGGAATACCCGATGATCAGCTTCAACGGCGGGCGGCCCGAACCGGATGGGACGTATTCCGAAGCCACCAAAGCCGGGATGATCGGCGTGATCATTCACGAAGTGGGCCACAACTTTTTTCCGATGATCGTCAATTCCGACGAGCGGCAATGGGCCTGGATGGACGAGGGGTTAAACACCTTCTGCCAGTATCTGGCCGAAAAAGAATGGGATTACAAATTTCCGACCCGACGTGGCGAGCCCTATCAGATTGTCGATTATATGAAGTCTGACAAATCAGTGCTGTCGCCCATCATGACCTCTTCGGAAAATGTGGTGAACCTGGGCTCCAATGCCTACGCCAAACCGGCGGCCGCCCTGAATATCCTGCGCGAAACCGTCATGGGTCGTGAACTGTTCGACTATGCGTTTAAAGAGTATGCCAATCGCTGGGCCTTCAAAAACCCCACTCCGGCCGACTTCTTCCGCACCATGGAGGATGCCTCGGGCGTCGATCTGGACTGGTTCTGGAAAGGCTGGTTCTACGGCGTCGAACCCGTCGATCAGGATCTGGTCGAAGTCGACTGGTTTACGCTCAATACCCAGAATCCGGAAATCGAAAAAGCCCTGGCCCGCTCTGAAGCCGAAGCCAGAGCCAACACCATGAGCAAAATTCGGGATGCGGCCACCAAAGACCAGACCGTAGTGGCCAAGGACTCGACCATGAAGGATTTCTACAACCGCTACGATCCATACGCCGTAACGGATGCCGACCGGAAGAAATACCAGGATTATCTGGCGACGCTGTCGAACGACGAACGCAAGACGCTCGAATCAAAGAACAACTTCTATACGCTGACGCTGAAAAACAAGGGCGGTTTGCCCATGCCGGTGATTGTGCGAATGCAGTTTGAAGACGGCACGGATTCGGTAGCGCGTTTTCCGGCGGAGATCTGGCGTTTCAACGACGTGCAGATCAACAAGGTGATTGCCACCAGCAAAAAAGTCACGCAATGGACGCTCGACCCCTTTCAGGAAATCGCCGACATCGACGATGCCAACAATTCCTTTCCACGGGTAGCCAAGCCGACGCGTTTCCAGTTGTTCAAGCAGCAGGAGCAACGCCGGGGCGCAGCGGGTCCGAATCCGATGCAGCAACAGCAGCAAAGTACGCAGCCACCGGCCCGGCAGGGAGGAGCCAGTAAGAATTAGGTCCTGATGGACCAATGAATTGTGAACAATGAATTTGCAGGTAAATCGAGATTCTTTCAGCACGATTCATTGTTCATTATTCATTATTCATTAAGTTTGCACCCAATTCGGGATGTAGCACAGCCAGGTAGTGTACTTGCATGGGGTGCAAGGGGTCGTGGGTTCGAATCCCGCCATCCCGACTGGTGGGCCAAACGGCAGTTAGATTAATGATCTAACTGCCGTTTTTTATTTCGCCACCGGTCAGGTTTTCAAAACCTGACCGGTGGCGTCTGCGGTAGAGGTATTATTTGCGGTAGGCTATGCGTCCTCAGGCTGAAAAAGCTGAATCCAATTTCCACAGGTGTCGTCGAAGACGGTTTCAGTGCCCCAGTCGGTTTTTGTCGGCTCTTTTTTAAAAACAACGCCCCGGTTTTTCAGTCGTTCATACTCTTTCTGAATAGCCGCTGAACTGAAGACAATGGCCGGTATACCGGCTTTATACAGCGCTTCTTGAAAATTCTTGCCAATGGGGTTGTCGGTTGGTTCCAGCAATAAACCTGTCCCATCCGGATCTTCCGGCGAAACGACGATCGCCAGGTTGGCTTCCGGAACGTACATGCGGTTGGCAAAACCCAGAACTTCGGTGTAAAATGCAAAAGCTTCGAGGGGGTTATTCACAAATATACCCGTCATTCCAATCTTCATAAAAAACGATTTAGGGGTTTGCAGCCAATTTTTAATTACGCCGTTTGAATGGGCTGGTTGTTTCTTTTCAACAGCAAAGCGCAAATCAGCGAAATAATTAAACCGACCGGTAAAATTTCCAGATACGTGAGTGCAATGACGCCAAGCGGACTCTTATACATTTCCGTATAACCGGCTAATTCTGCCAGTTTTTTGTCCAATTCAAGCTGGCTGGCGCCGTTCGCTTTGGCCTCTTTTAAAACATGATCGATGTACTTTTCCATGAAATCGGGAATGAATACGTAATATTCGATCAGCCAGGTGAAAACGTACATCGAAGAAGCAATCAAAGTGATGTACAGGCCGATTGTAAACGCTTTCCCGAACGAGATAATCCGGTTGTTATAGTTATCTCTGAAGTTTTTTATACCGACAAAAATGAGAGAAAAGGCCAGGATCATGGAGGCATACCCCAGAACCATGTTGCCTTCATAGTTATTGTTGGTGTAACACACCGCCGTGGAGACGACCATCACGCAGGTGAGGATGATACCGGCTATAAGCCCGCAGACCAGTACAATCTTTTTCATAGAAGTAAGTTTACGTTGTTCCGGACAAAATTGAGCAGATCAATTCATTCAACGCTCATCCTTTCGGGTGATTTTTCAGAAAAGTGGTCAATTCATCCTTAAGGAGTAGAAGAGCTAGGGAATCAGGCTGAGCCGTTTGGCCTTTTCAATGGCCTGTGTTCGGCGCTTAACGTCCAGTTTTTCCAGTACTTTCGACGAATGCGTTTTGACGGTATTTAAGGAGACATACAAACGCGAAGCAATTTCCTGATTGCTCAAGCCTTCGGCCATCAATTGCAAAACTTCCAGTTCCCGTTTGCTTAAACCGATTTTAGCCAGTTCGTCTTCGTTTAAACTAAAATCGGTACGGTTGGTGAGATACACCGGTTTTTCGACAACAACAGTTTCTACTTTTGGGCTGATCAATTTTAAAGCGAGCCAGATTCCTAAACCGGTAAATAAAACAGCAATGGCACCAATGTAGACTTCGGAAGCATGATTAATGATGATAAAACGCAATTCAAGCCATTTTAATAAAAACAATAAGAACGCCAGTGAAATACCGTAAAAGAGAATGGGTTTATTTCTTTTCAGGAAATCCAGCATTAGAATTAGGCGAAGTGTAGCGTTCTTTTTACTTCTAAAAATACGGTATTTATGGTAAATACCGAAGCAAACCAAACTGGAAATAGCTTGTTTTCTCCGGCGTTTTCGGAGAAGAATTTAAAATTACTGACGCCCAGATTGGTTGATTATTTGTCCGGAAAAACCGCTTCGTAATGCGCTGAAGGGTCAAAAATGCCTCCGCTTTGTTCGTAAAACGACTGGTCAGTAAGGTAAACGCCTTTTTGAGTTTTCGTCCAGGTTGCGCCAGCTTTGGGATGATACGCCATCATTTTGTCCCAGTTTTTGTAATATTGATGCCCATTGGTTTCCTGTAAACCAACCGTCATGCCGGGAAATGGCGGTAGCCGGGCTGCCACCGATTTGTTCCAGTCGACCAGAATCGGGTTGACCGTCAGATCGGCGCAAAAGCAGGGAATCTTCTTTTCGTAAGCCAACTGCGTGATTTTCATTGTCATGCTCAGCGTTTTAGCAATCGCTTTTACCGCAATGGCGGAGTAGCCCTGCTCAATCCGGCGGGCGGCATCCTCGACGGTATGCGCACTTTCGTCGGCGGCCACCCGCACGCCCATGTCGCCCACAAAAACCTCGTTATTTTCCTCAAACGGTTCTTCAATGACCGCAATCTGATCAAAAGCCCCAATTTTTTTGGCGTGATCCAAAAACCGGAGCAACGTTTCTTTCTTTTCGTAGCGCCCGTTGGCGTCGAAGTAATACGGTATTTTGCCGGTTTTGGTATACGGCGTTTCGTAGTGGCCAATGGCTTTATGAACCGCCGTCAGAAAGGCAATGTCTTTCTCGATCATTTCCGACTGCGTTCCGGCTGATCCGGTTTTCAGCTTCATGATAAAATACCCCTCGTCGGCGGCCGCCTTGATTTTTTCGGCGGTGGTGCCCACACTGAACGACGGAATACTGGCCACCTTGTTGTGCCGGTAGGACAAGCCGGGTTTGTAGGCCGCCGGAACCATATCGTCGAAGCGCGCCATTTTATTTTCCTGCGCGTACAGCAGCCAGGCGGCATTATCGACAGAAACCAGGGCATTCAGGGCGAAGGTTTTTCGCAAATCCGGGTTGCGGGTGATCAGCTTTCCATACGCCAGAACTTCCGGCAGAAGGGTATCGAGTAAGTCGATAGGCGTGGTAAACGACGTTCCCTTAATGAGTTGCAAAGCATGTTCGCTCATGGCATACATCAGCGCGTTGCCGGCACTTTCGGAATGAGCGGCAAACACGCTGGAGTCTGACCAGAGAACGCCCTGCGTCCCCAGACCGATTTTTCGAATGCCGGTATCGGATTCCAGCAACGAAATGGCCTGCCAGCTGTCGGTAATGGCACTCCCTTTAAACCGGTACGGATTCAGCGGTTCGCGCTCAAAATTGGAGTTGACGTTCCTGATCCGAATTTTTGCCAGCGGTTTTTTTGAAACTTCTGATTTCAGTGGAAAACCCGCTAGTCCAGTGGTCAACAGCAAGCTTGTTCTTTCGACAAATTTCCGGCGATTCATATAGTATGTCAACGGTTTTTAATAGGAACGCGGATTGAACGGATGTAACAGATTTTCAAGGATAAAATCAGTTTTGATCTGTTGCATCCGTTCAATCCGCGTTCCTATAAGGAATACGGTTTATGCGGTCATTTTCTCAAAAAGTTGCCGCTGTTCAATCAATGAAGCGACTTTATCCGCCGGATTGGTGTGGCATTCGAGGAGAATCCAGCCTTTGTAATTCATTTTGGCAAACCAGTCCAGCAATTGCTGATACGGATAACCCGGGTCGTTGAACTCGCGGACGTGGACCGTATCGCCAAACCGGTCTTTTACCAGATTGAAGTTGTATTCCAGCCCTTTCCCGTTGAAATCCTGCTTGTTACTGTTCCAGCAAATGGTCGCATTCTTGTTCGGTGCGTGGTCCATGATGGTTTTGATATTCGGCAATTCCTGCGTTTGTTCACCGTGGACTTCCAGCCGGAGTTGCTGTCCGAAATCAGCCGCATACCTGGCCAGTTCGTCCAGCGACTGACCAATCTGCGCCAGCGTCTTTTCCGCCGGAACGTCTTTGTGCAGCGCGTTCGGTTTTACTTTCACCCCCGAACCGCCCACATCGGCGCTCAGCCGGATGAATTCTTTCGTCCGTTCGATGGATTTACGCAACTGCTCCTGGTCCGGGTAATCGTATTGCTGATTCGTGCCCAAACCGACAATCTTGACCGGGCTGTCGGCAAACTTTTTCTTTACTTCCGCCCGTTCGGCCGCTGTCAGATTCGGCATCACGCCGTGGGCGTGTTCCACCCGCAATTCGGCACCGGTAATTCCGGCCGTCGTGCAGTTTTTAATCAGCGTCGGAACGTCCCAGTCTTTGCCCCACAAGTAGGTCACCATGCCGAGTTTCATCTTCGATTTTTTCCACTCGGGCGTATGGGCGAACGCCATTCCCGGCAGCAAAACGGCCCCGGTCAACAGCGACAAATCCTCGATAAAAGCTTTTCGGTTTATTTTTTTCATGGGAAAGTAAAGGGCGAAAGAGTGAATGAAAAGATGGCTGGCCGTTAAAATCCGATCGAATTTCCGCCGTCGACGGGCAGGGAAGCGCCGGTAATGTAGCGGGCGGCATCGGACGACAGAAAGACGGCGGCATGACCAATGTCGTCCGGTTTGCCAAAATGACCCATTGGCGTTCGGCGCATGGCACGGTCGCGCCGGTCGGGGTCACCGCCCATCGCTTTTTTGCTCATCTCGGTTTCAATAAATCCCGGCGCAATCGCATTGACGCGAACGTTGTGGGGCGAAAACTCCGACGCCAGCACTTTCACCATGCCCTCGACGCCCGATTTGGAAGCAGCATACGCCACCACGCGGTCGATGCCGTAGTAGGCCGCCATCGACGAAATCATCAGAATGGAACCGCTGCGCCGGGGAACCATTCGCCGGGCACAGGCGCGGGTCAGGGCAAAAACCGCATTCAGATTGGTTTGAATAATCCGGCTAAACTCTTCATCGGTGACTTCCAACGCCGGTTTTTTCAGGTTAATACCGGCGTTGTTGACCAGAATATCGATGGGCGCGAGCGTCGTTTCAATCTGTTCCACCAAGGCATCCAGCGCGCTTAATTCGGATACGTCATTGACGAAATAATGAGCGGTTTCGCCCAGTTTTTCGATGGCTTCCCGAAGCGGTTCTTCCCGCCGTCCGGTAATAACCACCGTGGCTCCGGCCTGCACCATGCAGCGGGCAATGTCAAAACCGATGCCGGTTCCTCCGCCGGTGATGAGCGCCAGTTTTCCGGTCAATGAAAATACGTTCTGAATGGGTTGATTATCGGATGATTGCACGTTTTCGGGTAGTTAAATACGGTTACCGTAATTGATAAATATCTACTAATTCTTTGACTTCTTTCAGAGTCCGATCTGGCTTTTTATACGGAGCCGGAATGGGTAGTCTGGAAAATTCCTGGAGGTACAGCACCCAGGCATCGCGCCACCAGATGGCTTCTTTTTGCTGCGTCGCCAGCCGACCGGCCACATCGGCGAACGTTTCCGGATCGATGTCTTTTTTGACCGATGTCCATTGCTTTTGCAGCCCGCCAACAGAATCGGCACCGGCATAAAATCGGGTACACAATTCGTCCCACAGCGTTCGATCGGTGCTTAACTTTTTCGTCCACGGAACGTGATGGAACCAAAGTAAATAGGGCAGCGGACAGGTTTCCGGATTATTCCACTGGCGTTGTACCTGAGGGCGGTATTGTAACAGCGCCTGACTTCCCTTCGCCGTCCGGTCGAAACCCAAACCGACCGAATCGGCGCGGTGGTAATAAACCGCCGTCCAGTCGGGGCGTGAACTGCGGTTTTGCCAGGGTTCCGGCGCAAAATGAACACCCGTCCAGGGTCGCGAAAGACCGAGTGGCGTGTTGTAATTGACATAAATCTCCCGCGATTTCAGCAACAAATCCGTAACGGTTTTGACCGATTGCGGCTCGGCCGTCAGCGTCATCTTAACCCACTCAGTAGCAATGGATTCCGACGACAGCGTGTGATCCCAGGCCAGCCGCCCGAAGGCATACCAGTTGGCCTGTGCGAGCGGATGACCCGTCCAGTTTCGGTCGGAACCGGTATTGGCAACGCCGGCCATGACGGTCAATTGATAATCGTGAAGACTGCCGTCGATGACTTTTGCCACCGTCGAACCCTGGCCGCCAGCGTAGGTATCCGAGTCCAGACATTCCTTGAAAATTGGCGCTTCATAAACCAGATGCGTCGAAAAACCGAGGTATTCCTGCGTAATCTGGAATTCCATACCCAAAGGAGTCTGCGGCATCGTTCCAAAAATAGGCGAAAAGGGCTCGCGGGGCTGAAAATCGATGGGTCCGTTTTTAACCTGAACAATGACGTTTTTCTCGAACTGGCCGTCCAGCGGCTTAAATTCGTCGTAGGCGGCTTTGAAACGGTCAGCATTTGGATCCGCTTTGTAAACAAACGCTCGCCAGATCACAATGCCTTTGTGCGGAGCCAGGGCCCTGGCGAGCATATTGGCGCCGTCGGCGTGGTTGCGGCCATAATCCTGCGGGCCGGGTTGGCCTTCTGAGTTGGCCTTGACCAGAAAACCGCCAAAATCGGGAATGAATTTATAAATCTCGTTCGCTTTATCGGCCCACCATTTATTCACGTCCGGATCGAGCGGGTCGGCGGTTTTCAGGCCCCCAATGGTTTTGGGAGCCGGGAAATAAACCGACAGGTAAATCTTGATGCCATAGGGCCGGAAGACGTTTGCGAGGGCGGCCACTTTCTGCAAATATTCGGCCGTCAGAAACCGCGAACTGGCGTTGACATTATTGACCACGGTGCCGTTGATGCCGATGGACGCATTGGCGCGCGCGTAATCCCGGTAGCGCGGGTCGATGCGCTCGGGCAGTTCATACCATTTCCAGAGTGACTGCCCGGCGTAGCCGCGTTCGATGGAACCATCCGGATTGTCCCAATGATTCAACATCCGGTGCTGAATTTTCGGGCTGCTGGTCAGCGAAAGCTGATCGATGGATTGCCCCGTTTTCAGCTGACGCAACAAAGCAAAAACGCCGTATAACACGCCTGAGCCGGTTTTTCCGGCAATTGAAAGACTCGTTTTCTGACTCGTAATCTGGTATCCTTCGTCATTGATCGACGGTAGGTTTGGGTTGATCGTCAGCACAATACCGCCGGTTTTGCCACCAGCACTGGCAACAATCGGTACGGGTTTTCCTACTAAACCCTGCAAACCGGTCTGCAATTCACCGGCGGCTGTTTTCAGAGCCGGATTGGTGCTGTTCAGGACAATAAACTGGGTTGAACGGGCGTAAGCAGCGCGTTTGCCCGTGTCTTTGATCAGGTCATATTTCAGCCACAAGCGATAGCCGTCGTCCGCTTTGCAAATTGTGGAAAATACTAAAAGGAAAACGATCTTGTACTTCATGCCCTTTAAAAGTTGTTTCGCAGACGGGGCCCCCGAGCGGTTAAGCGGAGAAAAAGGAGTTTATCAGAGGCTCCGCTAAACTCTTTTTGCTCCGCTTAACCGCTCGGGCGGCCCCGTCTGCGAAATAAGTTGATCTTCCAAAGCCCGCGCAATTCCTAACTCAAGACCCCGCAATTCGGCCAAACCACGCAGTCGGCCAATGACGGAGTAGCCCGGATAGGTTTTCTTGTGCAGGTCGTCGAGCATCTGGTGACCGTGGTCGGGGCGCATCGGAATTGCGGTTTCGCCAATACCGGTTTTGGTTCGCCGTTGCTGTTCCAGCACAATTTCTTTTACGACCGCGTACATATCCACGTCACCCGCCAGATGGTCGGCTTCGTGGAAATTGCGCGGATTGTCTTCGCGTTTGGTCGTTCGCAGGTGAATAAAATGAATCCGATTGCCAAACCGCCGGATCATGCCCGGCAGGTCGTTGTCCGGACGAATGCCCAGCGAACCGGTGCAGAACGTAATGCCGTTGGCTGTTGTGTCACAAGCCGCCATCAACTGCGCCAGATCCGCTTCCGTGCTCACGACGCGGGGCAAACCCAGCAGCGGCCTCGGCGGATCGTCGGGGTGAATGCAGAGATTGATGCCAACGGATGCGGCCACTGGTGCCACTTCCTGAATGAAATAATAAAGATTTTCGCGCAATTCCCGGTCGCCAATCGTGGCGTATTCATTCAGTAATCCCTGAAACGTATCCAGCGTAAACGCTTCTTCGGAACCGGGTAAACCGAGCAGAACGATGTTGCTAAGTTCGGTGATTTGTTCGGGCGTCATTTGGGCAAACTTCGCCCGAGCCGCCTGAATAACGTCCGGTTCGTAGTCTGTTTCGGCACCCGGACGTTTCAGAATGCACAGATCGAAAACCGCAAAATCTGCCCACACAAACCGCAACGCCAGCGAACCGTCGGGCATTTCGTAACGCAGGTTGGTGCGCGACCAATCCAGAACCGGCATGAAATTGTAGCAAACCGTTTTAATCCCGCAGGCGGCCAGGTTGTGCAATGACTGTTTGTAGGTATCAATATAGTGTGCCCGGCTGGCCCGCCCTTTTTTGATGTCTTCATGAACCGGCAGACTTTCAACCACCGCCCAGTGCAACGAAGAATACCGCCCATTATCGGCTTCAATCAGCTTTTTCCGCTTTTCAATTTCCTCCACCGGCCAGACGTCGCCGACCGGAATCTGGTGCAAAGCCGTCACGATGCCGGTGCATCCCGCCTGGCGGATGTCCATCAGCGAAACCGGATCGTGCGGCCCGAACCACCGCATGGTTTGTAACATTCCCATTCGTACGCAATTACTTGGTTTTAAAATACTTTTTGGCGAATTCCAGAAAAACCGGCCAGTCGGGCAAATCCGTGTGGCCTCCTTCATGGTTGACAAAGCCCAGATCACCCTTGATCAGCGAAACATCCGGTTTGGGCATTTCGGTCGCTCCAATCCCTTTTTTACCCAGCAATTCATAGACCGGACTGGCGGCCACGCAGGCCAGAAATTCGCCGTGCGGATCGGCCCACTGGTCTTTGGTGCCGCCCGTAATAAAAATCGGGCGGGGTGCCACCAGCGCGATCAGTTCGTGCGCATCGACGGGCATGGCCTGCCAGTTGCCGCCGTATTTCAGGAAATTTCCGGCCATCCAATGGTACAAGCCCGAACTGGCTACGTTGTCGATCGTTTCGCCAAAATTCCGTTTTTCGAGCGAGGTACCCATTGAACCGGAGCAGGTGCTAAAAACAATCGCCCACCGCGGATCCAGCGCACCCGCCAGCAAAGCGGTTTTTCCCCAGCGCGAATGCCCCTGAATACCAATCTGTTTGGCATTGATCGCCTGGTCGGTTTCGAAGTAATCGAGCGCGCGGCTCAGCCCCCAGCACCAGGCCGACAACACGCCCCAATCGTCCGGTTTTCGGTCTTTTCCTTCGTTCATCAATCCAATGATGCCTTCGTGTAAACCGGCTCCGCTGTCCATTTGAATGTCGCCGGTATTGATTTTGGCGTAGGCCCAGCCGGTCGCCAACACCATGTCCATCGCCGTTGGCCCGGTCGGCGTCGGCCCCGTAAAATTGCTCCCCGCCACCACCATCAGCGGCACCGGGCCCGAAGCGTTCGCCGGAATATAGAGCGTGATGGTCAGGCTCGGTTTCGCCCTGGGATACTTCGCGTTATCGATGTGTCCGACAATCGTTTTCCGGATGGCTTTCCCGTTCAGCGCGTCCGGTTCGGTAGCCGTCACTTCAAACGTCACCTTTGGGGGATTGGTCGGCGTTTTTCCGACAATCTCGGTTAAATAGTCGTTCAGGATTTCCGGGCGACGTTGTTTCCACCAAACTGTTGCGTTTTTGACCGGTTTGCCGTTTTTCAATACCAGCGGATCGGGCAGTTTGTAGGTATTGGCGATGGCTTCGTCATAATTTGTCCAGTTGCCCCAGCCCGATCGTGTATGCGTATTGCCCGCTTCGTCGTACCAGTTGGTCGAACCGGCCCGTTGTTTCAGATGCTGCGGGCGCTTCGGGTCGTCGGCGGGTGGAGGTAGCTCCGGTAATTTCAACCGGAGCACGTCCATCATCTTTTGCCAGTCTTCCTGAGCGGCCGCGCGCATCGTATTCAGGTAAGCCGTCCGCTCTTCGGGCGTCATTTTCTGAAAATCCGGACTTTGGGCGTTTACACCACCGATTGCCAGGATCGAGATCAGCAGGCCTGTAAATACCGCACCAAAGCGATGGCGGGGAACGGTGCGCTTTTTCATGGATTAAACAAAAAACGGTACATCTTTCGGGGCATACTTTTTCATCCCGGCTTCGTTAATTTCAACGCCGATGCCCGGTTTTTCGGACAACGGAATAAAACCGTCTTTCACCATCGGTCCGTCGAACGTAACGATTTCCTTGAACATCGGATCTTCATGGAAGTAAATCTGCCATTCCAGAATCAGGAAGTTCGGGATCGACGCACAGACGTGGCTGGAGGCCATCGCGCCCAGATACGAGGCCACCATGTGGGGGGCAAACGGCACGTAATAGAGGTTGGCAAGGTTGGCAATGCGCTGGCCTTCGCCCAAACCACCGGCTTTCTGCAAATCCGGCATAATGATGTCTACGGCACCGATTTCGAGAAGCTTCCGAAAACCGTACGCCAGGTAATGGTTTTCACCGGCACAAATGGGCGTGCTGGTCGATTCGGAAATCAGCTTGTAAGCTTCGACATTCTCGGCCGGAATCGGTTCTTCCAGAAACATCAGGTTTAACGGTTCCATCATTTTAGCAACCCGTTTGCCGGTGGTCACATCGTACTTTCCGTGCATATCGACACAGATGTCGACCTTGGGGCCAACGGCTTTCCGAACGGAGGCAATCTGGTTATACATCCGCTCCAGTTCGCCGGGACTGGCGGTCCAGTTATACAAATCGTATTTATTGGGATCGTTTCGTTCGTCAATGTCGTATTTGACCGCATTGAAACCCATCTTCACGGCTTCGCTGGCGCTTTGCGCGAAATGGTCCGTACTTTTGTCGGTATCACGATAGGTTCCGGTGTCACAATACACCCGGATTTTGTCCCGGTATTTGCCCCCCAGCAATTGGTAAACGGGCAATCCGAGGGCTTTACCGGTTAAGTCCCACAAGGCGGTTTCGACGGCGGAGAGCACGGCAATGAACATCCCGGCCTGGGCACCTTCAAAAAAACCGGATTTGCGGATGTCTTCGAACAAGCGGTTGACGTTCAGCGGGCTTTTGCCTTTAATGCGCTCGGCCATCAGCTTCACCAGGTAATAGGTTCCGGGCGTGGCATCGACGCCTTCTCCGCAGCCCCAGATACCCTGATTGGTGTGAATTTTGACAAACAGACTGTGTCCACCGCGAATGAAACCGCATTTGATGTCGGTAATTTTCAGATCGGAAGGCGCTGACGACAGCGGAGTCCGCTCAAGGGCGGTTTCCAGGCCTTCGCCAAAGCTGGACAAAGAAGAAACGGCCAGGGCGCTGGCGATGGCACTTTTAGTAAGAAAAGAGCGACGGGAGTTCATGAGCGTTTAGGAGTTTAAGAAAGAGTTGTATCGCGGAGTTGAGCGGAGTGAAAAGAGTTAAGCAGAGAAAATTAATTACTCTGCTTAACTCCCTTTTTCTCCGCTCAACTCCGCGATACAACTCCCTCACCACGTACGGGTTTTTAGGTATTCCTGAATCTGTTCTTTGGGAACCGGCAATTCGCTGAGGTGGGCGTTGAGCCACTGCGAAAAGTCTTTTTCGATGACATCCGACCAGCGGGAGTCGATCTGGCCCGGTGTATATTTCTGCTCGCGCAGCCGCAGGTGGCCGAACATATCGCGTAGACGGATGATTTCGGACGTTTTGACCACTTTTTCGGCCAGATGGGGCGGAATGAAGCAAACGCCCCCGTCCCGTCCCAGCACGATATCGCCGGGCATAACCATCACCTTGCCGATGCGGGTCGGGCGGTTAATGCCAACTAGTGTGGTGTTCAGGTTGCCTTCGGGATTGTGGTGCGAAGGGTGATAACTGCGGAAATAGGAGGTGAACCCGCCAATCTCTTTCAAACCGGCCACGTCGCGGACAGCGCCTTCGTAGACAATGCCGTTGCCGGTTTTGGCGAAGATGGAATTGCCGAGGTTATCGCCAATCGTGGGGCCATCTTCGTGCATGCCAAACTGATCGACAACGTAGACGTCACCTTTAACGAGCATGTCGATGGGCCAGGCATTCTGGGACTTCACGCGCCCGTCTTTGGTGTGTCCTTTCTCATCCGTAACCCGGTGTACATCCGGTCGGCCCGGCATAAACGTCGCCGTTAGCGCCCGGCCAACCAGCACACTGTCGGGGTTGATCGTCTGCCAGTCGCCCGCAAACTGGTATCTGTAATTTTCGCCTTTCAATACCGCCCAGGCTTCTTCCTGGGTTACCAGTTTCATGCGCTTCAGAATGGCATCCGGCACTTTCGGCCGCCCGTCCGGGAAGCGTTCCCCTTTCCATTCCGGGGTTAAAAAGATCAGTTCTTCGCGGGAAATTTGCTGCCCGAACGATACCGTTGCCAGCCCAAGCAGAAGCAGGGAAATGGCAGATAAGTAGACCCTTTTCATCATAGAGATCAGAAAGAAATAAAGATTCAGAATTTGAAAGAAAGAAGGCAAATTTCAAAAACATCTACCCTTTACCACCCGATTGAATTTCGGGAAGGGCGATTCTGCGATCAGGGAAGGCAAAACCGTGTCCACGTTGTCCGCAAGCGAACAAGTATTGTCCGGCTTCGTACACTTTACAATACTGCCAGAAAAATAGCTGCTGATTATCAGCCACTTAATTTATTGGCATGGCAATTGGCATATAGTAATCACAACAGTAACAACAACAGAAATAATCACAACAACAAATACGAACAAACCATGAAAGCATTATTTGGTACTTTGATCTGCACCGCTTTATTAAGCGCAAACCTCGCAACGGCCACTCCGAACACCCCCAAGACTCGTTCGTTTGAAACCAACGCCTTTGTAACGAATCAAAACAAAATCTGGGTGGCCGTTGAAAAGTCATCGTCTGTTCCCGTAACGGTCGTGTTACGTAACAAGGAAAATGACGTTTTCTTCAAACGGTTTATTGGCAAAAACGAAAGCAAGTTTGCGGCCAAGCTGGACGTCAGCGATTTGGCGGAAGGTCAGTATGAACTGGAGTTTATATCATCCGAAGGAAGCGTTAAAAAAACCGTCAATATTGGTAAACCCGCGGTAGTTGAACCAACCCGGATGATTTCAATGAAATAAAAGATTCTGTAGGATTAGTTTAGGTTAAGAAAGCGCAGGAAAGCTACTTCTGATTCAGAGGTAGCTTTTTTTTGGTTTACCGTAAACTGAAAATCTGTTTATTTTTGCGGATGCAACAGCCGCGTACCATCTACACTACCGCCTTTTTTCTTCTCTGCCTGAGTTCCTTCCTTTTCTTCGCCAGCTTCAACATGCTGATTCCCGAACTGCCCGGCTATCTAACCAGCCTGGGCGGGGCCGAATACAAAGGATACATCATCAGTTTATTCACCCTGACGGCCGGGTTGTCACGTCCTTTCAGCGGCCGCTTAACCGATACCATTGGCCGGGTGCCGGTCATGGCTTTCGGCTCGCTGGTGTGTTTTGTCTGTGGGTTTTTGTATCCGCTGGTTCCATCCGTTTTTTTCGATAGTGTGGCGGCTTTGCTGGTGTTGCGATTGATACACGGTTTTTCGACCGGCTTTAAACCCACCGGAACGTCCGCTTACGTGGCCGATATTGTGCCCGACGAACGCCGGGGTGAAGCGATGGGCGTGCTCGGGCTGAGCGGAAGCGTCGGCATGGCGTTCGGTCCGGCCATCGGGAGTTGGCTCACGTCTGCTTTTGGACTCAACCCTTTATTCTATACGTCTTCGACACTGGCGCTGTTGTCGATCATTATTTTACTCAACATGAAAGAAACGCTGACGGATCGCGTGCCGTTTCGCTGGAGTCTGCTGCGGATTTCGCGCCGGGATGTATTTGAACCGGCGGTATTTGCTCCTTCATTCATAACGTTTCTCAACTCCTTCAGTTTCGGGGCCGTAATCACGCTGGCCCCCGACTTTAGTGAGGCATTACATGTAGGCAACAAGGGGCTGTTTTTTACGGTTTTTACGATTTCCTCGCTCGCGATCCGTTTTCTGGCTGGCAAAGTGTCCGACCAGTACGGGCGTCGTCCGGTTTTGCGGATTGCTTCCCTCATCATTACGGCGGCTATGCTATTATTGGCTTTTAGTACCACCACGGTCTCCTTTTTAGTGGCTGGTGTGGTGTTTGGAATTTCGATGGGGATGTATTCACCAACGGCGCAAGCCTGGACGGTAGACCTCAGTAATGCCGGGAATCGGGGCCGGGCTTTGGCAACGATGTATATTGCTTTAGAAGCCGGAATTGGTTTGGGAGCTTACCTTTCGGCTTCACTTTATGCTAATAAAGCCGGGCGATTTCCGCTGGCCTTTTTAATTATTGCTGCTTTTTCAGCCATTTCATTTCTTTATCTTTTGAATTGGCAGAAAAAAAAATGATCGCATCCCCCGCAGGAATTCTTCGGAATTTGGATAAAAAAAGCATAAAAAATGCCTTTGAAAACGCCATTTTAAAATTGGAGTTAATTCTAAACGAGATTTTTAGTTGTATATTTGTAACCGGTTCGTCGTTAGAAAGGCACATTAGATAAGTAATTATCCTAAAAGAACACCGTTTATACCTCTGTACGTCAAATGACGTATATAATTCTTTAGCAAACAGCTGTGCAAACTGGTTTTCATATGCAAGCAAATTATATTTCGTATAATGGCATGAAAGAGAAATAGTTACTAAATTTTTTTTAGATTTAATCTTGCGTTAAAAACTTGGAAAAATCTAAAAAAGGTGGAATATTTTCTCGAATTAACAAAAAAATGACATAGCCGTTTGTATAATTTCAGATAGAAAATAGATACTTTTGTAGTAGGCTTCGAGAAAAGTCTGCCGAAATTTTATTCTACCAAAACGTTTCAATTTGAAATTTTCGTTTTCTTTACACAAAAAACCAGTTTCAATTTAACCCTACAGTTAGTCTAATGAAAACACAATCTCCAACTCCAGCACCAGCTAAAGCAGCAGCTCCCAAGAAAAAGTCGAGCGGTCTGAATCCGGTGTTTGTCATTCCCACTTTGTTTGTAATTGCTGTTTGCACGTACATGTTCGTATTCGGCGATGCCAGCCACTTCCAGGGCGGCAACAATGAAAACTTACCGGTCGACGGTGATTACTTTGGAATCATTTACAAAGGTGGGCCCATTGTACCCCTTTTGTTTACCTGTTTCTTAATTGTACTGGTTTTCTCAATTGAGCGTTTTATTACGATCGGCCGGGCCAATGGTTCAGGTTCAATCGACGAGTTTGTTCGGAAAGTAAAGGGTCAACTCGACCGCAATGAAGTGGATGCGGCTATCAAAGAATGTGACCGTCAGAAAGGTTCAGTTGGTAACGTTGTTAAAACGGCGCTGATCAAATATCAGCAATTGAGAACGGACACCGAACTGACCAAAGAACAGAAACTGGTGGCGCTTCAGAAAGAAGTAGAAGAAGCAACTACACTCGAATTGCCGATGCTGGAAAAAAACCTGACCATCATTGCTACGCTCGCTTCCGTATCAACGCTGGTCGCTCTGTTAGGTACGGTATTGGGTATGATTCGCGCCTTTAGCGAATTGGGTTCAACGGGTCAGCCAGATACCGCGGCTCTGTCAACGGGTATTTCTGAGGCTCTTGTAAACACGGCTTTAGGGATCGGTACGGCAGCTATTGCAACGATCATGTATAGCTACTTTACGAGCCGTATTGATGAGTTGACTTACAACATCGATGAAATCGGTTTGAGCATCCAACAAAACTTTGCCGCGCACAATTAATCCGCGTCAGGTAACGTTTTTACATCACAAAAAACAATAAACTATGCCTATCGTTAAGCCTAAACGGTCGAGACCTCACATGGACATGACGGCGATGTGTGATGTAGCATTCCTTCTTCTGACCTTCTTTATTTTGACGGCTCAGATCCGCGTTCAGGAGGCTGCTGAAATCAACCCGCCGACCTCGATCTCCGGTATAAAGGTGCCCGATACGGATATCATGACCATTAGTCTGGATAAAGACGGAAAAGTGTTCTTTGGTATCGACGGTCAACCCAATCGGGTTTCCATGCTCGAAAACATTGGTGAAGTGTACGGTATTTCTTTCTCGGATCGGGAAAAGAAAGCTTTTTCACTGCTGCCTAACTTTGGATTGCCGATCAATCAGTTGAAATCGTATTTGTCGTTGAAGCCTGATCAGCAAGGACAAATTAAACAACCGGGCATTCCCGTCGATTCAACGGCCAGTCTGCAAACCAACCAGTTGTCGCAGTGGGTTTTTAATGCCCGTAAAGCGAACAACAAACTGCGTATTGCTGTAAAAGGCGATAATCTGGCGAAATTTCCGAACTTCAAGAACGTGTTAAGTTCATTGCAATCGCAGAACATTAACAAGTTTAACCTGATCACAGGTACTGAAGCGCCACCCGCCGGCTGGACAAATGATTAATTAAGGTTAAACCACAAACTCACGCGATTCATCGCCTTAGATTCGTAAAACAATGGCAGATATCGACACCGGTGGGGGTGGTGGTAAGCATAAAGGTGGGAAAGTCCGAAGTAAAAAAGGGTCTACCCGGGTCGATATGACTCCGATGGTTGACTTGGGCTTTCTTCTCATTACGTTTTTCATTCTTGCCTCCACCTTAAGTAAACCGTCTTCGATGACACTGAACGTGCCTGACAAGACCGAAAAAGTTGAAACGGAGCCCATCAAGGCGTCCAAGGTAATGACGATTTTCCTGGGGAAAGAAAACCAGATCCATTACATTTTCGGAAAAGCCGCCAATGAAGACCCGGAATTAAAAACGGTTCAGTTTGGTCCCGAAATTCGGAATGCAATCCAGGAAAACAAGCGCAAAATCGGAGAGAAAGATTTTGTTGTGGTTATCAAACCGACCAAAGAATCGACCTACAAGAACCTGGTGGATATGCTGGACGAAATGGCCATTACGAAAACGAAGCGCTACGCTTTAGTGGATCAGATGACTCCCGATGAGAACAAGCTGATTGATCCTAAAATGAAGTAATGAACGGCCGTCAAAAGCCAATTCAATAAATTATCGCCATGGCAGAAGTAACGACTAATCCTGCAACACTCGATGATATCGTGTTCGCAGATCGTAACAAGGCATATGGTGCGTATGCATTACGGAAAGACTATTCCAGGACGGTTTATCGCTCGCTGATCATCGGATCCGTGCTGTTTCTCCTGGCAATGGCCACTCCTTCAATTATTTCTGTTCTGACTCCGAAAGAAGATGAGCAGGCCATGGTTGAAGTGGACCTAATGAAGTTACCACCTCCGCCCATTGATCCCAATGAACCGCCACCACCACCACCACCACCGGTCGAGCTACCGAAGGTGAATACGGTGAAGTTTCTCCCACCGGAAGTAAAACCGGATGAGGAAGTACCGGAAGAAACTCCTCCGCCAACCGTTGAGGAATTGAAAGAAGCCGTGGCGGCTGAAAAAACGCAGGAGGGTGACCCCAATGCGGAAGAAGTTATTGTGGCTCCTGAAGAAACGGCAGGCCCTACTAAAGTGGAAGCTGCTGTTGAGGCTGCACCCAAAGAAGATCAGATCTTTACGGTCGTTGAGCAAAATCCGGAATTCCCCGGTGGACTTGCTGCGATGGGTCAGTTTCTACAGAAAAACCTTCGCTATCCACCCGCAGCCTCACGGGCTAACATATCGGGTCGGGTGTTCGTAAGTTTCGTCGTTAATACCGACGGAAGTATTCAGGATGTAACCGTATTGAAAGGCCTGGGCTTTGGTACGGATGAAGAAGCGATGCGGGTTGTAAAAGCGATGCCGAAATGGAGACCGGGTAAACAGTCTGGTCGTCCGGTGCGGGTTAAATACAACTTGCCGATCAACTTCCAGTTGGAGTAAGGTTGCGAATGAAAGAAAAACCATCTGCAGATCTTTTCAGCCTGTATATTAATGTGCTGATGGGGTTAATATACCTGGGAGGGGGCATCTACCTGATTGCCTCCTCTCAGTCTTTTGGACTGTTGCCGACCGGAGCTTTTCGATATTTATTAGCGGGTTTGCTAGTTATTTATGGATTATTTAGGGCCTACCGGGGCATACAACGTTTGCTGTAGTTATGAACACACTGATTAAGGTTGGAATTGGGGTTGGATTAATCAGTCTGGTTGCCTGTTCAAATTCAGATCACCCACTGGATAATCCTACCCATGGCGAGATTTCAATCACAGCTGACGAGTCGCTGGAGCCCATGGTTGAGTCGATCTACAAGGCTTACGAAGGTGTTTATCCGAATGCCAAATTCAATGTTACCTATAAGCCCGAACAACAAGCTGTTACGGCGATGGTGCGTGACAGTGCAAGGCTGGTATTTTCGACCCGCGAATTGACTGACAATGAGAAATCGGTTTTTACGAAGCGGAAAATCAAATACAAATCGGAATTTATCGCCATCGATGGGATTGCCCTGATCGTTGGTCGGCAGAACCCCGATAGTTTGATTACGATGCCGGAATTGAATGCTATTTTTCAAGGGCAGATTACCCGTTGGGAACAACTGAAAAAAGGCGCTCAAAAAGGGCCAATTGTACTGGTTTTTGACAATAATAACTCCAGCAATCTGAATTTTGCGCTGGCGCGATTCAAGGTCAGTGATGTCAGCCGGATTAAAATTTTTACCGTAAATTCAAACAAACAGGTTATTGAGTATGTTCGTAAGAATCCGACGGCGTTAGGATTCATCGGCGTCAATTGGATTAGCGACGGAGACTCTCCTTTAGCCGCACAACTGTCAAAGAACTTGCGGGTTATGGGCGTGTCGGACAAGGCAAATCCAACGTCTACCGATGATTATTTCCAACCATTTCAAAAGAATTTAGGTTTAAAGTTATATCCCTTGCGCCGGAACGTATACGTTATTAGCCGTGAAGCGCATTCGGGCCTGGGAAGCGGTCTTATCAACTATATTATACGGGATGTTGGTGGATTATTGATCGAAAAAAGCGGTCTTTGGCCCGCAAAACCGTATAATCGGGAGGTGTTTTTGAAAAAGGAATAAAAAAAATTTCTCTTACCAACGCAATTTTATAATTTTGCATTTTGTTTTTTAATCTAGTAACCTATTTTTCACCCATTTCTCAACCTGAAATTGGCATGAATTTCCAAAAGAAAGCTCTGTTGACAGTGGTAGCCGCCGGTTTGTTTGGCTCATTGCAAGCGGTTGCCCAAGACGCACAATCGGGAGTGAAGGATCTGGAAGCAGGCCGTTATACCAAGGCTATCCAAACCTTTCAGGGTTTGGCAACCAGTGCTCCTTCTGCCGAAAACTATTTCTATCTGGGCTACGCTCAGTTGAAATCCGGTAATCCGGACGCTGCCAAACAAGCCTTTGAAAAAGGTGTAGCAGCTGACCCTAAAAACCAACTCAACAATGTGGGACTGGGTGGGGTAGCGCTGGCCAAAAAAGATGGCGCTACGGCCAAAACCCTAATCGATAACGCATTAAAAGAAACCAAAAATAAGGATATCGGTGTGTTACTGCGCGCTGGCGAAGTCTATACGATGTTCAGAAAGCCTGAAGAAGGAATGAGCGATCCGGCTGAAGCCATCCGGATTCTGACCATTGCCGATGAGCGGGACAAGAAAAACGAAAACGCCGACATTGAAATGGCGTTAGGTGATGCGTATACTTTGAAAAACGACGGTGGGAATGCCGTCACGAAGTACGAAAATGCCTTGTCGATCCGTCCAAATGATGCGGAAGCCAAATATAAAATTGGGAACACGTTCCTGCGGGCTAAAAACTATGCGGAAGCGCAGAAATTCTACGCCGAAGCAATCGCGGCTGATCCCGAATTTGCCCCTACGTATGAAGATTTAGCGGAAGCGTTTTTTGGCTCAAGAGCGTACAAGAACGCTTCTAAAAACATGGATCTGTATATCCAGAAGAGCCAGACAACGGACGTGAATAAACTGCTGCGTTCGGCTCAGTTTGACTTTCTGGCTGGTGACAATATGCGGGCTATTCAGAAACTGGATCAACTGAAAGGTAAAGTAAACAACCCGGTTATTCAGCGGATTTATGGCTGGGCTTATTCAGGTTCCGGAAAGTATAATGAGGCCATTCAGTCTTTGACTACCTTTATTCAGTCGGCTCCGGACAAAGTCATCTACGACGACTATAAATACCTGGGTCGTGCCTATGCACAGTTGGGAACGCCAGAAGGCGATTCATTAGCACTTGTAAACCTGGAAAAAGCGGCTCCGCTGGATACGACGGAAAACCTGTACCGGGAAATTGGAAAGACGCTGCAAGGTGCTAAAAAGTATGACGCAGCCGCAACTGCCTGGAAGAAAGCCATTGCGCTGGACACAGCCAAAGCTACGACCAATGACTATTTCCAACTGGGAATGTCAAATTATGTGCAGGGTAGCCGGGTTGGTCGTGACAGTACCATGCTCATGAACGGTGATACGGCGGCTATTCGCCAGGCCAAAGAAAAGTATTACGCAGCGGCAGATTCAGCTTTCCTGAAAGTGAATCAGATTACGCCTGAATGGTCGCCGGGTTATTATTTCCGGGCGTCGGCCAATTATTTTAGCGATACAAAAGGCGCGATGGCAACCGGTGAGCCGGTTCCGCTATACGAAAAATACCTTGAAGTTTCCAACAAGGAAATTGCTACCGATGCCGCTAAAAAAGAAGCCAACAAACGGTATATGATGACCGCTTATAAATTCCTGTCTTCGTATTATGCCAATAAAAACGATGCGGTCAAGTCACGTGAGTACCTGACAAAAGCCGCTGAATTGGATCCGAACGACAAGGATGTTCAAAATGCATTGAATCCGCCGGCACAACCAGCCGCGAAACCGGCTGCAAAACCAGCTGCCAAAAAACCGGCAGGAAAGGCAACGAAATAACCTTTATTTGTAGTTGTTTTGTAGAAAGAGGAACCACTCAAACGGTTCCTCTTTCTTTTGTCAGACACCTATTGATAAATACTTAGTGCGTAAAATGCTGTTTTACTGACAACAATTGTAATTTTGTGCGTAAACCTGCGCGTATCTTGCAAACCTTCTATGCTCAATCTTGTACTATTTGGCCCACCGGGTGCCGGAAAAGGCACGCAAAGTGAAAAATTAATTGCCCAATATCAGTTGGTGCATTTGTCAACCGGCGACTTGCTGCGCTCCGAAATCCGGGGAGGAACGGAACTGGGCTTGCGGGCCAAGATGCTCATGGATCAAGGCATTCTGGTTCCGGATGAGGTCGTCATTGGCATGATTGAGAATAAATTAAAAGAAAACCAATCAGCGGCTGGCTTCATTTTTGATGGTTTTCCGAGGACGGTTCCTCAGGCCGAAGCGCTCGATGAATTACTGGCGCAGTACAACACCCAGATTAAGGTGATGATCGCGCTGGTGGTGGATGAGCAGGAATTAACGAAACGATTGCTGATACGGGGTCAATCATCAGGACGTCCTGATGATCAGAATGAGGCATTGATCCATCGCAGAATAAAGGAATACAACGATAAAACAGCACCTGTAGCCAGTTACTACGAGTCGCAAGGGAAGTTCAAGGCCATCGGTGGAATCGGTAATATTGAAGAAATATTTCAAGCCATTTGTGAGAAAATTGAAACCGCCACTGCGAATGTTCGCTAGTAAATACAAGCGGCAGGGCTAAAACAGTAGCATGGCTTCATCAAATTTTATAGATTACGTAAAAATAAACATCCGATCAGGGGCCGGTGGTGCCGGTTCTATGCATTTTCGACGCGAAAAACACGTTGACAAAGGCGGTCCTGACGGGGGCGATGGCGGTCGGGGTGGACACATTATTCTGAAAGGAAGTTCGCAGCTCTGGACCTTATTACACCTGAAATACCAGAAACACATCAAAGCCAAACCCGGTAAGGGGGGCGAAGGAGGTCGGCGGACCGGGGCCGAAGGCGAAGATGTCATTATTGAAGTTCCGCTTGGAACCGTAGCCCGGCACGGTGAAACCGGTGAGCAAATGGCCGAGATCACGGAAGATGGCCAGGAAATCATTCTGTTACAGGGCGGCCGGGGTGGATTGGGAAATACCCACTTTAAATCGGCCACCAAGCAGGCCCCCGATTATGCACAGCCGGGTGAGCCGGGTCAGGAAGAATGGGTTATTCTGGAATTGAAATTGCTGGCCGACGTTGGTCTGGTTGGATTCCCCAATGCGGGCAAATCCACCTTGCTATCGGTTTTGTCGGCGGCAAAACCCGAAATTGCCGACTATCCGTTTACAACGCTGGTTCCCCAATTAGGCGTGGTGGCTTACCGGGATTATAAATCGTTTGTCATGGCCGATGTTCCGGGAATTATTGAAGGAGCATCGCAGGGAAAAGGGTTAGGATTACGGTTTCTGCGGCACATTGAACGAAACTCTATTTTGCTTTTTCTGGTGCCAGCCACCAGCGAAGATTGTGGGGCTGAATATGAAACTTTGTTGAATGAATTGAGGCAGTATAATCCTGAATTGCTTGATAAACAGCGACTGTTGGCAATTTCTAAATTAGATTTAATTGAGGAAACAGACTATAAAGCAGTGCTTGATCGTTTACCGGCTGATATACCAACGGTATTTGTCTCAGCTGTTCGTCAGCAAGGTTTGATGGAACTGAAGGATATGATTTGGAAAGCATTGACTCAATCTGAAAACCAAGTGTCATAAAATCGACAAGCGACCATCGCGATTGACTCAATCGGACGCTCAGCTATGAATAAAATACGACTATCTACAACGTTATTGAATTTCATTTTCCTCATGCTTCCGGCGCTGGCGCTGGCGCAGGTTCAGATTACATTTCCAAAATCACGTATGGTTTTTCAGCGAAACGGCGGCAACGAAGCAAGCCTCTGGATCGGTGGTTACTACACCTTGCCATTTACCCGGATTCAGGTTCGGGTAGAACCGATGGATGGTGGAACGCTGGTGGACTGGACAACCATTCAGGAAAATCCGAAAGGAGGAGCTTTCGCCGGCTCTGTCACAGTAAAAGGCGGATGGTATCGCCTGAAAGTACGTGGTCTGCAAGGCGAGCAATACATTGAAGGAGGAGGAGTGGAACGCATTGGGGTTGGCGAGGTATTCGTTATTGCTGGCCAGTCTAATTCGCAGGGATTTAATAACTACGGGGGGCCGGGGGCTGGCGATGACCGGGTCAGTTGTGTCAATTTTGGATCAAATAATGATCAGTCTCCTTTCGATCCGAATTTTCCCGAGTTTTCGCATTTGGATGCCGACAGCCGGATTTTTCCGCGGGGCTATTCCGCCTGGGGGTGGGGACGCCTGGGCGATCGACTGGTGTCACGTTTAGGCGTTCCGGTATTATTCTTCAATGCTGGCTGGCAGGGGTCGTCTTCCAAGAACTGGCGTGAAAGTGCAGACGGTATTCAGACCACGGAGGAATATACAAACACTGAAAAATATCCCGTCGGGCAACCGTATGGGAACCTGCGAACAGCCTTGAATTACTACATTCAGACACTGGGCATTCGGGCCATATTGTGGCATCAGGGCGAAGCGGATAACCAATTTAATCGCTCGACCGACGATTATGCCGCCAATGTTACTAAAATCGTTCAGAAAAGCCGCGAACACAGTGGTAAGGATATTTCCTGGATGGTCGCCCGGGTGTCCTATTCCGATCCCAATGGCACCGATGGCAATATCATTGCGGGTCAGAATAAGGTTATACAGACGGCGGGCAATGTGTTTGCCGGTCCTAATACCGATGCCATTCAGATACCGCGCGGGGCGCCCGGCCATCCCGACAATGACGGCGTACACTTCTTCGGCAACGGGTTGATTCAGTTCGCTGAAGCCTGGGATGCCAGCATGGATAATAACTTCTTCCAGAATTCCAGACCACAATCACCCACAGCCGGAGCAACCCTGACGGTTTCCTGCGGGGGCACGAATACCTTGTCGCTCCGGGTGGATGGAGGGTTTAACTCGATTAACTGGGATTCGGGCGGCAATGCCCAGAGCATAACCGTTGGAAGTGGTCGTTACATGGCTACGGTCAAAGACGGGCTTGGCAACACGCGTTTTACGGCACCCTATCAGGTTCCAAACCGCCCGGCAGTTACAGCCAGTGGTCCGACGACGTTCTGCGAAGGAGGCAATTTGACGCTGACTTCAACCTACGATAACACCTTTTGGAGTAACAATGCTACCGGAAAGACCATAACGGTTTCTACGGCAGGTAATTACCGCGCCGTATATCGTGATGCCGGAAACTGCGAGTTTACCTCCGATGAACTCCCGGTTAAAGTGAATCCCTTGCCGGCTCCACCAACGGCCAGAAACCTCGGCCAGGCGCGTTTTTGTGACCGGTTATCCACGACCCTCGAATCCACCGATGCTTTGGTTTACAACTGGAGTACGGGCGAGAAATCGAAGCAGATCGAAGTCCGAAAAGGAGGCACTTATTCGCTGACCGTTACGGATCAAAACGGCTGTACGTCCAAAGAATCCAACCAGATTCCGATCATTGTCGATCCATTACCCAGCCGTCCAACGGTGACCGCCGGTGGACCGACGACCTTCTGTGCCGATCAAAATGTGGCCTTAACCTCCACGGCCGAAGCCGGGTATGTTTGGGAAGGGGTAGCCGGACAGACGGGCCGTAGTATTACCATTAACGTAGCAGGCAATTATCTGGTCAGGACCCGCAATATTTATGGGTGTCTTTCTGATCCTTCCAATACCATTTCGATTCGGGTAAACCCCTTACCGACGCCACCCACGCTAACGGCCAGTGGATCCACGACGTTTTGCGACGGTGAGCGGGTAACCCTAACGGCCAGCGGTTCCCTGAAAGCGTTCTGGAACGTTGGCGATTCGACGCAAAGCATTGTTGCCACCCGATCCAATACGTATACCGCCCGCGTACGTGACGCCAATGGTTGTTTGTCACCCCCTTCGGCCGGTCTTGTTGTCGATGTGAAACCCGTGCCGACCGTCCCCATTTTAAAACAAATTGGAACGTATACGCTGGAAGCGGCTGGCACCCGGCAAGGTGATTATTACCGCTGGGAACGGGATAATGCCGTGGTTGACCCCCGTACGTCGATTATTAAAGCCAACCAAACCGGCACCTACCGCGCCCGGGCCTTTCTAGCCTACGATAATGGGCTGGTCTGTGCGTCGGACTTCTCGGCGCCACTCGCTTTTACGCTGATTATCGACAACGATGGCTTGAGCGTTTATCCGAATCCGAGCCCAACGAAAGAAATAACCATTGAAACGCTGGAAGATATCACCAATGCAACCGTTACCCTGACGACCCTGAGTGGACAGGTCTTGTGGGTTGCGAATGTGACCACATTTAACGAAAGAAAATACTGGAATTTTTCGACCGTTCCGTCGGGGCAATATATTTTGACGGTTCGTTCGCCTACATTCAAAGTGTCGAAACGGCTTTTGATTGGGGGATTATAGGGATTTGTTTCGAGATCAGCCCCGTGGAATGCGTTTCACGGGGCTGTTTTGTTTTCCGGTAAAAAAGCCGAATCTTTGTTAATTGAAGAATACGAAAGAAGGGAAGGCAGTCTTTTTTGTGCCAGTTAAAAGCGATACAAGAATCAGATAACCGAAAATTAAGAGAGATTGAATTGAGAACGATTACTTGTTAACGAATGAAATTCACCGTACTTACCCGGGTGCTTGGCATAGCGGGATTTTTGTTTTTTGGGAATACTGCCCTTGCTCAACTGAAAATAACGTACCCGGTAAGTCGTGCGGTTTTTCAGCGCGATCAAAGTAATAACAGTACTATTTACGTGGCCGGAACGTATGCGCAGCCCGTTACGAAGGTAGAAGCTCGTCTGGTAATGATGAGTGACGGACAGGGCAACGATACCGACTGGCAAACCATCCAGACCAATCCGCAGGGAGGCATTTTTCAGGGCTCGTTGAAGGGAAGAGGAGGCTGGTATCGGCTGGAAACCCGGGCCTGGCAGGGCAATACGCTCGTAGGGCAGGATAATGTGGCTCGGATTGGCATCGGCGAAGTCTTCATTATTACGGGGCAATCCAACGCGCAGGGATTTCAACAGAAAGGCGCGGAAGGGGCCACCGACGACCGGGTGAATTGCATCACCTATGACAATTCCGTTGCTAACTCACTCGATAATCCGCCTTCGCTCAGTTTTCGGCAACTTGGCGCCGATGCGCTCGTGGGTCCACGGGGGCAAAGTGCGTGGTGCTGGGGTTTGCTTGGCGATATGATTACCCGCAAATACAACGTCCCCGTATTGTTTATCAATACCGCCTGGGCCGGAACTGCCATCCAGAACTGGATTGAAAGCTTCGACGGAAAGACGACTAAAAATATTTTTATCGACCAGAATTTGCCCGCCGGAATGCCCTACGGGAACTTACTGATTGCGTTGCGGTATTTCAGTTCATTGCAAGGTTTGCGGGCGGTGTTGTGGCAGCAGGGCGAAACCGATAATCATTTGCGGCTTCAGCAGGAGCAGTATAAAAATTCGATGCAACTGCTCATTAACAAAACCAGATCCGATACCAAGCGGTATCCCAGCTGGATGCTGGCCCGGTCTTCCTATAATTTGGGACGGGTCGATCCCGGCATTATTGCCGCTCAGAATCAGGTAATTAACACGTTCAACAACAACGTTTTTGCCGGGCCGGAAACCGACCGGATTCAAATACCGCGCTATGATGCCGTCAACAACGATGGTGGAACGCACTTTGGTGGCGACGGTCTTCGTCAGTATGCCGAGGCCTGGTTTGCCAGCATGGACGAGCGGTTTTTTACGGGAGCCATTCCCCTGCTGCCTCTGCAAACGCCGGCCTTAACGGTCGCTTGTGCATCTACGAACCAGGGCGTCAACCTGAGTTTGCAGACGGAAGTCCGGGATAAAGACAATACGTTATTTCAGCTGACGAATATTACCTGGAGTAATGGCCAGAAAGGAAGCTCGCTGGCGGTAACCGCTCCCGGAACCTACTATGCCATCGCCAAAGACGAGAGTGGGACTACATTCATTTCCCCATCGGTTACCATTTCGGCTCCGCTGGTGCCCGTGGCACCAGTCATCACACAAGCCGGAACCCAGCAGGCCTGCGCCGATTCGACGTTTACGTTTTCGACCGATAGCCCGATCGCTAACAACATTATTTGGAGCACCAACGCCAATACCCGGCAACTCACCACCGGGACCGCAGGTACATATACCGCCCGCGCCGTAAATCTGTACGGGTGTACGTCGCCGGTTTCCGAACCGGCCAGTCTCGTCATTCAGCCCAAACAGGCTCCGCCCCTGGTTGAACAGCGAGGGCCTTTTTCATTGCAGGCTTTGCCCCCGGCCGGAGCCATCGTGGCGAAACGGCAATATGACTGGAAAACGGGATCCAGTATCGTTTCGGGGAATGCAGACGTCATAAAAGTTACCCAAAACGGTGCGTATTCGGCTCGTTCAAAAACCACCTTTACCATCGGAAACAACTCGGTGGTGTGTTATTCCCTCTTCTCGAAAGACGTTAACTATGTGAGTAACGAAAATGCAGAAAATGGCATCATCGCCTTTCCAAATCCTTCCGTTGACGGCATTGTACGGCTTGAAATAAAGGAAAATATAAAAAATGCGACGATAACGGTCTCCACGCTGAGTGGTCAGGTGATTTACACAACCCTGCTGCCGGTTTTTGACAATCAGCTGGCTATCAATTTGTCAACATTTTCACCGGGAAATTATATTGTACGGGTAAAAGCTGATGGATACAAGGCAACCCGGCGGGTTTGGATAAAATAACGGACTGAGTAAGAAACAAAGCGGGTCGTTCATGCAGTTGGAAGACCCGCTTTGTGTTGATAAATCCGCTCTTATGTGGTAAATTTGAAAGATAATTTCCCGTTTGAAATATCGTTACCTTACAGTGCTTTCTGTAACCTGTTATGAACATAGCCTATTTGCCTTCTGATTATCTGCCCATTTTTATCCAATTGGGGTTAGCGCTGGGATTTATCGTCACCACGATGATCGTTACCCACAACATCGGTCCCAAGCGGAGCAGCCAGAAAAAAGACGCGGCATTCGAATGCGGTATTCCATCGGAGGGCGACGCCCGGACGCCGATTTCGATCAAGTATTTCCTGATTGCCATTCTTTTTGTACTGTTTGATGTTGAAGTTATTTTTATGTATCCCTGGGCCGTCAATTTCAAAAATTTAGGCATGGCAGGGTTCGTTGAAATGATTCTCTTTATGGGATTGCTGCTTGCCGGTTTCTATTACATCCTGAAAAAAGGAGTTTTGAAGTGGGAGTAAACCGAAATGTAGTAGAAAATGTTAATTCGTTGTTATCAACAAACAACCAAACAGCATGGCAAGTGACATCAAGATAGCCGAAGCCCCCGCCAGTTACGACGGCCCCGGATTTCAGGCAACTTCATTTGATAAAATAATTGGATTGGCCCGCGCAAATTCGCTGTGGCCATTGCCTTTTGCAACGTCTTGTTGTGGCATCGAATTTATGTCGACCATGGCATCGCGGTATGATATTGCCCGTTTCGGAGCTGAGCGTCCGAGTTTCTCACCCCGTCAGGCCGATGTGTTGCTGGTGGCCGGAACCATTGCCAAGAAAATGGCACCCGTTTTAAAACAGGTGTATCTGCAAATGGCCGAGCCGCGCTGGGTAATCGCGATTGGTGCCTGTGCGTCGAGTGGCGGTATTTTTGATACCTACAGCGTTCTACAGGGAATCGACCGCATTATTCCGGTCGACGTTTACGTGCCCGGTTGTCCACCGCGCCCGGAACAAATTCTCGATGGCTTAATGAAAGTGCAGGAACTGTCGATCAATGAATCCCTGCGCCGACGCAATTCACCGGAATACCAACACCTGCTGGAATCGTACAATATTCAATGATTGGATGGTTTTAATGGTTAAATGGTTGGAAATGACGGGCTGGTCGAGGGGTTGAATCCCGAACGACTCATTTACCTGCCAAACCATCGGCGACCCTTTAACCATTAAAACCATTGAGCCATCAAAACCTTTTGATCGTTTTTCATGACTAACGAGGAAGTTGCTAAAGATCTGATCCGCCAGTTTGGTGAAGACGTTTACGATTTTGATGATCCGCACGGAATGCTCACGCTGTCGACCACCCGGGAGCAAATTATTCCGATGCTTCAGTATCTGAAAAATCATACAATTTATCAGATCAGTTTCCTGACCACTCTGTGCGGTATTCATTATCCCGACGACCCGAACCCGGAGCGGGAATTTTGTGTCGTTTATCAGCTTCACAGTCTGGTCAATAATTTCCGGATTCGCATCAAGGTTTTTCTTTCTGAAGCCGATTTGCATATTCCCACCGCAACGACGGTTTATATGAGCGCCAACTGGATGGAACGCGAAACGTACGACTTCTTCGGTATTATTTTCGACGGCCACCCGAAGTTGATCCGGATTCTGAATATGGAAGACATGGATTATTTTCCGATGCGGAAACAATACCCGCTCGAAGATCCGACGCGGGAAGATAAGATCGATGCACTTTTTGGACGATAAGGATTGAATGGTTTACATGGCTGGATGGTCAAAAATGGTTGAATGGCTTACTTTAAATTCAACCATTTTTAACCATCCAGCCATCCAATAATTCAAAGTTACATGAGCACTGTACTTGATATATCGAATAAGAATGTGCCGGGCAGCGATTTGCCGGCTAAGCCGGAAGAATCAGTCCAGTACGTCAATGAGTTAACGACCCTTAACCTGGGCCCGACGCACCCGGCCACACACGGTATTTTCCAGAATATCCTGCAAATGGATGGCGAAAAAATCGTGTCGGGTGAGCAGACGATTGGTTATATCCACCGGGCTTTTGAAAAAATTGCCGAACGGCGGCCTTTCTACCAGATTACCACGCTGACCGACCGGATGAACTATTGTTCGTCGCCCATCAATAATTTTGGCTGGCACATGACCGTCGAAAAGTTGTTGGGCGTTACGGTGCCGAAACGGGCGGAATACATTCGCGTGATCATGATGGAACTGGCCCGGATTGCCGATCACCTGATCTGTAACGGGATTCTGGGCGTCGATACGGGAGCCTTCACCGGTTTTCTGTATCTGTTCGAAGAACGCGAAAATATCTACGAAATCTACGAAGAAGTCTGCGGAGCGCGGCTGACCACCAACATGGGCCGCATTGGCGGTATGGAACGGGATTTGTCGGCCGAAGCCATCCGTAAAATCCGGGC
The DNA here is from genome assembly GCF_003858645.1 of Larkinella knui. Taxonomy (GTDB): domain Bacteria; phylum Bacteroidota; class Bacteroidia; order Cytophagales; family Spirosomataceae; genus Larkinella; species Larkinella knui. The sequence goes on from NZ_RQJP01000004.1 coordinate 662,364, forward strand.
GTTCATCAAACGGTTTCCGCCAATCATGCGCGAGTTTGAGAAACTATTCAACCGCAACCGGATTTTCATGGATCGCATCGTCAACGTAGGTGGAATTTCCGCCGAACGGGCTTTGAACTACGGTTTTACCGGCCCCAACCTGCGGGCTGCCGGGGTTGATTACGACGTGCGGGTGATGAATCCGTATTCGTCGTACCAGGACTTTGAATTTGACATTCCGGTGGGCCAAAGTGGCGACACCTACGACCGGTTTATGGTTCGAAACGAAGAAATCTGGCAAAGCTTGCGCATCATTGAGCAGGCGCTTGAAAACCTGCCGGAAGGCCCGTACTTTGCCGATGCGCCGGAGTATTATCTGCCGCCCAAAAAAGAAGTGTACCGGAACATGGAAGCCCTTATTTATCACTTTAAAATTGTGATGGGTGAAATCGATGCTCCGGTGGGCGAGGTTTACCACGCTGTTGAAGGCGGTAATGGTGAACTGGGTTTCTACCTGATCAGCGATGGTGGCCGGGCTCCCTACCGTCTGCATTTCCGCCGGCCTTCGTTCATTTATTACCAGGCTTATCCGGAAATGTGTGTCGGCACGACCCTGTCGGATGCTATTGTCATTATGAGTAGCCTGAACGTCATTGCGGGCGAACTGGATGCGTAAAGTCCGAAAGGAGGGAATATGAAACCTGATTGGCAGGATTTGGTTGTTACCTCTCATCTGGATACCATTCGGAAACTTAGTGAAGATAAGGAGTATGAGAAGCAATGGATGGATTGGACGAAAGAGACCAAAGCCGAAATGAACCTGTTACGCAAAGAAAAATTTGAGCCTGCTCCATTAACGTGGCAGGAAGTTTTGAAGACGAATACCTGCTGTAAACCGATATGACGGAAACTTCAACTACCGTAGAATTTACCCCTGAGCGACTGACGATCGCACAGGAAATGATTGCCCGTTATCCGCAGGGTCGCCAGAAGTCGGCGCTGTTGCCACTGTTGCATCTGGCGCAGGAACAGTGGGGGTGGCTGAGTCCTGAAGTAATGGATTACATTGGCCGGATGCTTGATATTCAGGCTATTGAAGTCTATGAGGTGGCTACGTTCTACACCATGTTTCATTTGAATCCGGTTGGCAAACACGTCATCGAGTATTGCCGGACAGGGCCTTGCTGCCTGATGGGCGGGGAGGAAGTATACGATTACCTGAAACAGAAACTGGGAGTCAAGGCGGGCGAAACAACCGCGGACCAAAAGTTTACCCTGAAAGAAGTCGAGTGCCTGGCAGCTTGCGGTATGGGACCGGTTTTTCAAATTCGGGAACAATACTACATGCATCTGACCAAAGAACGAGTCGACGAAATTATTGAAGAATTGAGCCGGTAACCAGGCGGGTAATAGATCACCTTAAATTCAACACAGACAGTACGCATGGAAAGCAAGTTGAAAAATAAACTTCGGCGTTTGTACCGGATGATCAAGTTCCGGATGAAGAATGCACCGCTTGATTTTGAGGAAGATACATTGCCCTGGATTGACCGCTCGGATGCTGATATCGATGCCTTTGTCAAGAAGTTTAAAACCCCCAAAGACTTTCCATACGATCTGGGAAAATTGTTGCGCGACTGGCGCGATAAAGGCTACGTCATTCTGGAAAATGCCATACCGGCTGAATGGATCGACGGTTTGTGGCAGGAAGTGGAAGAAGTGGTTGAAAACAATGAAAAGTATTCGGTAAAATCGCTGGTATATCAGTTCAATGACGGCAAGGAAACGCCCGTCAAAGACGTTCCTAAAGAAAAACTGAGAGGTATCGGGTCGCGGCTGCTGGAATACCACAGCAGTTCGATAGCCGCCAAAAAAGTAATGACTCACCGTCATTTGGCGACGTTTCTGGAAGCCGTTTTCAATGAAAAAACGACGGTTTTCCAAAGCCTGATTTTTAAATACGGCAGTCAGCAGGGAACACACCAGGATTATCCTTGGGTACGCTCGAAAATTGCCAGTCATTTGGCAGCCGCCTGGATTCCGCTCGAAGACGTCAGCCCCGATTCGGGCCCGTTGGTTTATTATCCGGGTTCGCACCGTCTGCCGAAGTTTAATTTTGGTACGGGAATCCTGTTTAGTGAGCAAGATTCGTTCTATACGCCCGACGATTTTACGAATTACCTCAATAAGACTTGCGCGGAAAACGGGATCAAAGGGACCGTATTGCTTTTGAAGAAAGGCGATGTATTGTTCTGGCACGGTGCGCTGGCGCACGGCGGTAGCCGAATCAATAACCCGGCACTAACGCGCAAATCGTTCGTTTGCCACTATTCGACCCTGCGTTCGTATCCTAAACACCGGTTTGAAGAAGGGGAGAAATCAATCGCTCAGCTTCACAATGGGGTTACCATTTATGCAAATCCGACGAATCTGGCCGAAGAAGACATTATGACGGCGGGGAAAGACTGGAAGTAAGTAACTTGTAATGTAGGGTTTAAACCCGTTTCTGAACTAAAAACATGGGCAAAAAAATTCTGCTCGAACATATCAACGTTCCCGGTATCGAGACCTTCGATGTATACCGGAAACAGGGCGGCTATACGGCGGTTGAGAAAGCCATCAAAACCATGAGTCCCGACGGCGTGGTAGACGAAGTGAAGAAAGCCGGGATTCGCGGCCGCGGTGGCGCGGGCTTTCCGATGGGCATGAAGTGGAGCTTTCTGGCCAAACCGGAAGGCGTTCCACGCTACCTGGTTTGCAATGCCGATGAGTCGGAGCCGGGTACGTTCAAAGACCACTACCTGATGAAAAATATTCCCCACCTGCTCATTGAGGGAATGATCATTTCCAGCTACGCGCTGGGGGCCAACAAGTCGTTCATTTACGTGCGGGGCGAATTGATGTACGTCATTCGTATTCTCGAAAAAGCCATTGCCGAAGCGAAAGCCGCTGGTTTTCTGGGTAAAAATATCCTGGGTTCGGGGTATGACCTGGAACTGGTCGTGCATCCGGGCGGAGGAGCTTATATTTGTGGCGAAGAAACCGCCCTGCTGGAATCGCTGGAAGGCAAACGGGGCAATCCGCGCAATAAACCGCCTTTTCCGGCCGTCAAAGGGCTTTACCAGTGTCCGACGGTGGTCAACAACGTCGAATCCATCGCAACGGCCGCCTGGATTGTCAACAACGGGGGCGATGCCTATGCCGCCATCGGGATTGGCCGCAGTTCGGGAACCAAGCTGATTTCGGCGTCGGGACACATCAAGAAACCGGGCGTTTACGAAATCGAGCTGGGCGTTCCGGTCGAAGAGTTTCTGTATTCCGACGAATGGTGTGGCGGTATTCGCGACGGCCATCATCTGAAAGCGCTGGTTGCGGGTGGTTCATCCGTACCGATTCTGCCCGCCAATCTGATTACGAAACTCGCCAATGGCGAACCGCGTCTGATGACCTACGAATCGTTGTCGGAGGGTGGTTTTCAGACCGGCACCATGCTGGGCTCGGGCGGTTTTATCGTCTTTGACGAAACAGCCTGCATCGTTCGCAACACGTGGAATTTCTCCCGGTTTTACCACCACGAATCCTGCGGGCAGTGTAGCCCGTGCCGTGAAGGAACCGGCTGGATGGAAAAAGTGCTGCACCGGATCGAATACGGTCACGGCAGCATGCACGACATCGATTTGCTGGTCGATGTGGCCAAAAAGATCGAAGGAAACACCATCTGCCCGCTGGGCGACGCAGCGGCCTGGCCGGTAGCCAGTGCCATCCGGCATTTCCGTGACGAGTTCGAGTGGCACATTACGCATCCTTCCGAAGCTACGCAACCAGGCGCGGTTTTCAAAGGCGAAATGGCCCTGGTGTAATTGATAAGACGATGGAAGAGTTAGAAGCCCTGCGAAAGTTGATTGAGGAGCGCGACTATTCAAGTGCGCTGGCTCTCATCGACGAAATGGATGAAATGGCTAAGGACGACAAAATCGTTAAAATAGAAAGTTTTCTAGTCGTACTTTTAGTGCATATCATTAAGCAGCAAGCTGAAAAAAGAACGACACATTCCGGGGAGCGGTCAATTAACCACGCTTTGTTCAGCGTTGTCAAATCAAACAAACGGCGTAGCGCAGGAGGGTATTATCTGAAACCAGAGGAATTAAAGGCAGCTATTGACGAAGTATTCTCTTTTGCATTAAAAGAAGCTGCCGAAGAAGCCTTTGGTGGAGCCTATTCTCCTAAACAACTTCTTGAAATGATTGACTCAGAGCATATTAAAGACGAAATCCTGAGTAAAATTTTAAATTACGATTTACCGTAATTCATGGAAGATATAAAACCGCAGTTACATAAAGTTACCATCGACGGGATTGAAGTCGAGGTGGAGCCGGGCACCACAATTTTGCAGGCGGCCCGGAAAATCGGTGGCGACGTGGCCCCTCCGGCCATGTGTTATTACCAGCCCCTGAAAGGCAGTGGTGGAAAATGCCGGGCCTGTCTGGTTCGCGTGGCCGCCGGTTCGGCGAAAGACCCGCGCCCGATGCCCAAACTGGTGGCATCGTGCATTACGCCCGTTCAGGATGGCATGGTCGTGGAAAACTCGACCAACGAACAGGTGCTGACTACGCGCAAAGCCATCGTTGAGTTTCTGCTGATCAACCACCCGCTCGATTGCCCGGTTTGCGACCAGGCGGGCGAGTGCGACTTGCAGAACTTTGCCTTCAACCACGGCATGGCGACAACCCGCTACGAGGAAGAACGCCGGACGTTTGAAAAACACGACATCGGGCCGTATATCCAGTTGCACATGACGCGCTGTATTCTGTGTTACCGATGCGTGTATACCGCCGATCAGATTACGCAAAAACGGGTTCATGGCGTGTTGGGCCGGGGTGATGCCTCCGAAATTAGCACCTACATCGAGAAAGCGGTCGACAATGATTTCTCCGGAAACGTCATCGACGTTTGCCCGGTGGGTGCATTGACCGACAAAACCTACCGTTTCAAAAACCGGGTCTGGTTTACCAAACCGGTCGATGCCCACCGCGATTGCCCGACCTGTTCCGGCAAAGTGACGGCCTGGTACCGGGGCGAGGAAGTGATCCGGGTAACGGCCCGCAAAAACGAATGGAACGAGGTAACCGAGTTTATCTGCAACACCTGCCGTTTCGAGAAAAAGAAAACCAGCGACTGGGTGATTGAAGGACCGACCAAAATCTCACGCAGTTCGGTGATTTCGGCCAACAAATACCGGGCGGACTTGATTAAGCCGGATTTTCAGAAAAAACTGGCTGCGGCAACCTACACCGATGTCGATGATGAACGGGATACGTCACAGTTGGGCATTCAGCAGTTGCCACCGGAGCGGTTTGCCCCGGTATTGCCCCACGCCAACGACCCTGAACCTTGAAATAGAGAAAAGAGAGGACAGACTTTTTTAGGTCTCTTGTCTGACGTCTTACTTCTCATGTCTTAACTAAAATGAACACGACAGAACTCATTATTAAAGGCATTCTCATCGTGGTCCTCTTCGGAGTGACCCTGTTGATTGCCATGTATTCGACCTGGGCGGAACGCAAAGTAGCCGGTTTTATTCAGGATCGTTTCGGACCCAACCGGGCGGGACCGGGCGGTATTTTCCAGCCGCTGGCCGATGCCGGTAAAATGTTCTTCAAGGAGGACTTTATTCCGTCACAAGCCAACAAGTGGCTTTTTATTCTCGGCCCGTGTCTGGCTATTCTAACAGCTCTGATGTCGAGCGCCGTCATTCCCTTTGGCGAAAGCATTCGGTATGAAGAACTGCTGATACCGGTTCAGGGCATCGAAATCAACATCGGCATTCTGTACGTTTTTGGCGTTGTTTCGCTGGGCGTCTACGGTCTGATGGTGGGCGGCTGGGCGTCGAACAACAAATTCTCGTTGCTGGGGGCTATTCGGGCCGCTTCGCAGAACATCAGCTACGAAATTGGATTTGGTCTGTCGATCATCGCCATTTTGATGATGACGGGGTCGCTGTCGATCCGGGCCATTGTTGAATCGCAGCACGGTTTTGCCTGGAACCTCTTTAACCAACCGCTGGGTTTCATTATCTTTCTGACCTGTGCGTTTGCCGAGTGTAACCGGACACCGTTCGATTTACCGGAATGCGAAACGGAACTGGTCGGTGGGTACCACACGGAATACAGTTCGATGAAACTGGGCTTTTACCTGTTTGCCGAATACATCAACATGTTCGTATCGTCGGCCATTATTTCGTCGCTCTATTTTGGCGGCTACAATTACCCCGGTATGGATTGGGTGCGCGAAACCCTGACCGGTTCGCTCGGTGCGGCAACGGGCCATAACCTGGCGACGCTCATTGGAACGATCGTGCTCTTTGGCAAAATTTTCTTCTTCATTTTCTTCTTCATGTGGGTACGCTGGACCTTGCCGCGTTTCCGCTACGATCAGTTGATGAACCTGGGCTGGAAAACCTTTATCCCTCTCTCGATTCTGAATGTGGTGGTAACCGGTTTCGGCTTATTATTTGATATTAAATACGCTAGCTGGGCCATTATCATTGTCATGGTTATCATGGTGATGGTGTCGTCGGCACGAGCTCCAAAACCGGTTGTTCAACCGCAGCGAACCTGATAACGCATTCCAAAATATGCAACTAACCAATCGATCGAAAGAGGTCAGCAACAAGCAGATGACGCTAGCCGAGAAGATGTATCTTCCGGCTATTGCTCAGGGGCTGGCAATTACCATAAAACACTTCTTTGCGAAGAAAGTGACGGTTCCCTACCCGGAAGTGAAGCGGTATCTGGGTCCGGTTTTTCGCGGGCATCATATTCTGAAGCGCGACGAAGAAGGTCGCGAACGTTGTACAGCCTGCGGCCTTTGCGCAGTAGCCTGCCCGGCCGAAGCCATTTCGATGGTGGCTGCCGAACGGAAGAAAGGGGAAGAGAACCTGTACCGGGAAGAAAAATACGCAGCGGTTTACGAAATCAACATGCTGCGGTGCATCTTCTGCGGGTTGTGCGAAGAGGCTTGTCCGAAACAGGCCGTTTATCTGCGCCACGACGAATTTGTGCCTATTTTTACCGAGCGCGATGAGGTGATTTATGGCAAAGATAAGCTGGTTGAAAAAATGGATGCCCGCTATATTCGCAACAACCCGGATGCGCAGGCTACCCCAACCGAACCGTCCTATTCGCGATTATCCTCGTAAATTGAAAAAATGGAACCTACCAAAATTTTATTTTACGCCCTGACCGCTATTACGCTCCTGAGCGCTTCGTTTGTGGTGACGGCCCGAAATCCTATTCATAGCGTCCTGGCGCTGATTCTGACGTTCTTTTGCCTGTCCGGACATTACATTTTACTCAATGCCCAGTTTCTGGCGGCCGTCAACATCATTGTCTATGCCGGGGCTATCATGGTCTTGTTTCTGTTCGTCATTATGTTTCTGAACCTCAAAACAGACGATGAAGAATCAAAAACTACGGTTACTAAACTGGCGGCAGTGGTGGTCGGCGGGGTGTTGCTGGTCGTGATGGTTGCTGTGTTTCGGGTGGCCACCATGGCTACGTATAATCCATCTTCCTACACGTCAAAAGTAGGGCTGGTCGAAAATCTGGGTATGGTTTTATTTAAAGACTATCTGCTGCCTTTTGAACTGGCTTCGATCTTGCTTTTAGTCGCCATGATTGGGTCCGTCATGCTGGGGAAACGCGAAGCGGGCGACCGGCATTATTAAGGCTGGAATTGTATCAGGGAAGCGGGTTGTTCTGGAAGCAGGGCAACCCGCTTTTCATTTTATCCGGTTTCTGCAACGGAACTTTTCCCTTGAGCGCCGGGCTGAGCGGTTTTACATCGGCCGCAGCCGACAGGGCAGTTTGAGATTAAAAGTAGGTTTGTAGCCAGCTGCTGCCTGATTACCGGGAAGGGATGATTTTGCGGATACCGAGGTAACCGCCCGTTGAGTCGTAAAGAAGTCTGCCGTAATCAGAAGCAAAGGACGCGTTGATCTGGAAGTCGCCCAGACCGCCCAAACTGACGGGAGCCATCAGGCTAAACAGCGACGACCATTGTTTGGGATTGTTGTAATAAGGTTCGTTGTAGGTTCCGATGTTGCTGCTATAAGACAGTTTGCCGAGCCATTCGACCCGCCCGATTGTGCCGGATAAGCCGAAATGCAGCAAACTAACCCGGTTGTTGGCAATAGCGCCGTTCGGAAGTCCTGCCCGGACATCGGTGCCCGGCGTCATAAACGGCGAGCCAATGGTTCGGTTGCCGTAGACCCAGCCGTCGACGTATTGCGAGTGATTGAAATAATTATCGCGTCCCCGTTTTGCCGGATTGTCGATGAGGAAAATCGGCCCACCTTGATTTTTGGTGTACAGGAACTCGACCAGCATTTCATTGATAGAGAAAAAAGACCGTTCGGTTCGTGTGTTTTTCAAGCGGACGCCGTTCAAACCATCGCGGATATTGGTCAGGTAAAACAGGGAGCCGTCGTCGTAAATACTCTGACGATACAGAAAAAGGTTAAAAGAACCCAGGTCCGCTTCCAGAGCCACATCGACTGTGCCCAGGTGATTACCGACCCGGTTTTCTTCAAAGCTGGGGAGCGTTGTATCAATTTTATTCGGATTTCGGTGCGATGTCACCACAAACCAGTAATTTTTCAGGCTGTGGGGTAAGTACCCGTTGTTTGTGAAATCCGGCGATATTTTATCCGAATAACCAGCCCATTGCACCTGATGATTAACCCCGGCATACAATTTGAGTTTCGACCCCGGTTTTCCTATCCGTCCATACAGTGCTTTCTGGTGCAGATAGGTATTGCGGACGATCCGGTTGTTGTCAAACCAACCGTGGTTATAAAAAGCATAAATAGCCAGGAAATTTTTGGTCAACGGAACCGGAACAAAACCTTGCGTACCAATCTGAATGACCGGAATGGGCAGTGCATTTCCTGACCAGGCAAACGAACCGGAAGTCAGTGTGGTGTCCATAAGACCGTACACATTTCGACGGCGACCGGCGTAGAACTCGATCTTGCCATACCGGGCTTTCACGTAGGCTTCAGGAAGCAGCAATTTCGTGGTATTGGCAACATTCGCAACTACATCAACGCCGTAGCCCCAGTCAAATTTTTTCTGACGAATGGAGCCGCTGTCGATAACCGGTTTTCCATAGTCAGACGAAATTCCCAGTCGAAACGTTGCCGCGGGTGTTGTGGTTGGAACAATGCCGAACTGGTTGGCCCGTAGCCAGAAAGGTGTTCGGCCACCAGAAGAAAGATAAGCGCCTGCCTGCAGATCGTATCGGGTGGTTTTCGGGAAATACGCCCGTTGACCACTAACCGGATAAATAAAGCAGCAGGACAGGAAAAACGCCAGTCCGGCTTTTAAGTTCATAGATATAATAAGTGACCTCTACACGTTTATTTGCCTCTCCCCTGCATCATCACACGGACCGTCTGGACAATCAGCCATACGTCGGTTGAGAAAGAAACCCTTTGTAGATATTCAAGGTCATACCACAGACGCTGTACCATCTGCTCAACGTTTTCGGCATAACCGAATTTAATCTGGCCGATGGAGGTGATGCCGGGTTTGACCATGAGCAAATACTTGTATTCGGGGGACTTTTCGACAATTTGATTGATAAAATACTGCCGCTCCGGACGCGGGCCCACCACGGACATGTCGCCTTTCAGAACGTTGTAAAACTGGGGAAATTCGTCGAGCCGGGTTTTCCGCATAAACTGCCCCCAGGGCGTGATTCGGTTGTCGTTGTCGCCCGAAGAAAGCGCCGGGCCACTGCGTTCGGCGTCCGGGTACATGCTGCGGAATTTATAAATATGGAACGGCCTGCCCCACTTTCCAATTCGTTCCTGCGAATAAAAAGCCGGTCCTTTAGAACTCAGTTTGGTGATCAGGGCAATGATCAGAAAAAATGGCGCACCCGTCAGCAGCACGGTGGCCGAGAAAACGATGTCGAAAGCCCGCTTGAACACATTGACCTGCAAATCGTCCAGGTAATGCGTTGATAAGCTGATAACCGGCTGAATGTCATGGTATTCGACTGTGACTCCTTTCGTGAGAAAGCCTTTGAAGTCAACAATCAACTTTACCTGATAGCTGGCTTCTTCCGAAAAATCCATGATTTCCCGCAATTGTTCCGTCTCAATATAGGGCAGGCAGCAATACACGCAGTCAATTTCGTTGCGCGTAATGTATTCTTTCAGGTACGTATAATCCCCGCGCAAAGCCGACGCATTGTCCGGATTCATTTTGTCGAAATACCCGTAAAACTTGAACCCGATTTCCGGATACATCTGGTAAAACGTCTGAATACTTCGGGAAAGCGGGCCATAGCCAACCACCACAAACCGTCGGGTGTTGTATCCCATGGCGCGGTAGACCTTCAGCAGAATCAGAACGACCGAACGCCAGAGCGAACCGGCACACAGAAACAGAACGTACGTCAGCGCAAGTTGCTCGCGGGAATAATAAAAACCGCCCTGGGTAAACACCCAGAAAACCGAAACCAGGGCAACGTGTAGTCCGATCAGTTTGGCAAGGCCCACCAGCAGATTCTGGATCGTGAACGTAAGCCGGGAGAAATTATAAGGTTTGTTCAGCAACAAAACCAGAAGCCAGGCTGCGTTAATGAACCAGAAAAGAGTCACGTAAGGTACATCGAACAAGGATTCTGTTGTACCAAATTTTAGCCGGAATGCGAGCGCAAAACAGATATCGAGAGCGATAATATCCATCGTTGCACTAAAGGGCCGCAATAAGAAAGAAAACCGGTGTTTCATAAGCAATTCGTTTGGAACGGCTGCTGCACATGCAGACTAAGAAACTGCCAAACCGCTCCCTCGCTTGAATTTGTGACAAATGAAAGACACTTAGTATAAGCAGAAAAGGTAAACTCCAATCCTATGCATAACTCCAAGTTCACTTTATTTGTACGATTTCAGATGGAAAATTATTGAAAAATGCGTCAATATTTATCCTAAGGACTCGCTAGTTTTTTGATTCTTGCCATAATTCTATTTAATAATCAGATAGTTAAAGGTAATAATTGGTCTTGCTGGTCCGTAAGCGCGCCTGAGTGCTGATACTGCACGGCCAATTTTCAAGGCGCTTAGCGAGCGGGTGAGATCCTGCTCAGGACGATGCTGCGCCGTTTGTATGGTTAGGGAAGAGACCATTCTGTACGTTTTTCGGCTACATAGCTTTTAAATTGCAAACGGAAATTTTCACGGCTAAATCCCTGCGCATGCTGGTGAATCACCACCGGATTGAACTGGTCGGCCATTCGTTCAAACCGCTGCACACATTCGGTCAGGGAGTCCACCTGTTGCCGGTCGAAAAATAAACCGGTTTTTTGATCGACTACCGACTCCAGAACCCCGCCTTTTCCGTAGGCCAGCACCGGCGTTCCGCAAGCCTGAGCTTCTACGGGCGTAATGCCGAAATCTTCTTCGGCCGCAAAAACAAATGCCTTTGCTTTCTGCATATACGCAACCAGCGCGTCTTCGGATTGGTACCCCACCAATTCGATGTTGGGCGTCGCCAGCCGTTTGATTTTTTCATAGTCCGGGCCATCACCTACCACCACCAGCCGTTTATCGGGCATCGTTGAAAATGCTTCTACAATCAAATTGATTTTTTTGTAGGGCACCATGCGCGAAGCCGTCAGGTAGTAATTTTCTTTCTGCTGGCTTAAGGTAAAGTGCCCGGTATCGACCGGCGGATAAATGACGTGGGCTTCACGACCATACACTTTCCGAATTCGTCGGGCAATGTAGCGGGAATTTGCCACAAAATAGTCAACCCGTTGCGCCGATTGGTAGTCCCACAGCCGAATGTAGTGCAGAATCAGTTTGGCCACGGCTCCGCTTAATCCGGTTTTCAGACCGCTTTCGTTCAGGTATTGGTGATACAAATCCCAGGCGTAGCGCATGGGCGAGTGGCAATAACAGATGTGAAGCTGGTTCGGGCCGGTCAGAACGCCTTTCGCCACGGCATGACTGCTTGACAAAACCACGTCGTAAGCACTCAGATCGAACTGCTCGACGGCCAGCGGCATCAGGGGGAGATAGGTGCGGTATTTTTTTTTTGCCCAGGGTAATTTTTGAATAAAACTCGTCGTAGCGGTTTTGTTCTGAATGAGAGGCCGTTGCGATTCGGGTAAAAAGTCGACGAGGGTGAACAGGTCACTTTGCGGATAAAGTGCCAGAATTTGCTCGACCACACTTTCGGAACCGGCGAACGTGACCAGCCATTCATGAATCAGGGCAACTTTGGGATCAGGCATTTTGGAGAATAAAGAAGTGGGTCCTTAAACGTGAGATTCGGACGGAAGCGCCAGTCTAGCGCCTTTTTTCCGAATTGAGACTGGTAATAAGGCCGGCGAGTTTTTCGGCCGATTGCTGCCAGCTGAACCGCTCGACCCGCCCGCGACCTTTCTCGATGAGAGTTTTGCGCAGCGACTCATCGCTGTACAGTTTAATTAGGCCATTGCGAATGCTGCCAATATCATACGGATCGACGTACACACTGGCGTCGCCACAGACTTCGGGCAGACTCGTGGTATCCGATACGAGCGTTGGGCAACCGCACGACATGGCTTCGAGTGGCGGAATGCCAAAGCCCTCGAAAAAAGACGGATAGGCAAAAAACAACGCGTGCTGGTACAGATTGACCAGTTGCTCATCGCTGATGTAGCCGGTGAAAATGATCGACGGATCGTTCTGAATCATTTCTTTCAGCCCCGTGTCGGCAAATACTTTGTGAGCCGCCCCGACGATAACCAGCTTTGTATCCGATAATTTAGCTTCCTGAAACGCCTGAATCAGCCCTTTGAAGTTTTTCCGCGGATCGAGTGACGAAACCGCCAGAACGTACTTCCCGTACGGGTTTTCGCCTTTCGTGGTGGGCGGATAGAGAAAAATATCTGAAATGCTGGGGTAAATAATGTCCAGTGCCGAACGGGGAACGTGGTAACACCGGTTGAGGTCGTTCAAAGAATATTCGCTGATGGTTAAAACCTTGTGGGCTGACTTGACAATCCGGGGAACCGTAAAATTATAGAGCAGGGAAAACTTGGTGGTAAACCATTCCGGGTGGAGATGGAAAGATAAATCCAGTACGGTAACGATTTTATTGTCATACATGATTGGAGCCGTGTTGCAGAGATTGAGCAGCAGCGGACTGCCCTGGCTCTTGAGATACAGCGGCATTTCGATCTGCTCCCAGACGTACCCTTTGCTGCGTCCATAAACCGTAGCGCCCATATCGTTCGCAATGTCTTTCTGCAGGATGTTGTAGGGGGTTAAGAAGGTGACATCCGGTAACAGATTTTTCAATCGCATCCCAAGTTCGATACCAACCCGCTGCGTTCCGGTAACGGGTTGGGTAAGAAATCGGGCATTGACAACAACTGATTGATGATTCATAGTACACGTAAGTGATCGGTCGTAAAATTACAGGTTGGTTTCCACACTCTTTATAGTAACCCCAGAGTTCCGCTGTTTAGTATCGAAATTTCGTTTGAGCATGTATAAACACAGCGCAATCACCAGCGGCAGGGCATTGGAAGGCGACGTAATCCGGTGTTCGGTAAAGCTCATAACGGACAAATTGAAGTAGGAAACCAGTAAGAACTTTTGCACGATGCTGTCGGCGCTTTTTTTAAGAAACCGGTAAAGTGCATGCCAGAAAAGCAGGAAGATGACCAGTCCGATCAAACCTTGCTCACCCAGAAGGTGCAGATACGAATGGTGGGCGTGTGCATCGTTGAACGTCTTTTTGGGTTGATCGTTGAGACTGACGACGTACGGAATGCCTTTGTAGCGTAAAGGGGTATCGTTGACGGAGCCAAATCCGGTGCCAATGAGCGGAGAATGCAAAAAACAATCGACGGCACGGGGCCAGGTCTCGACGGCGCGGATGGCGATATTCGCCGATTTGGTACTGACTTCGCCAAAAAGGGGCGAAATATACGTGCTGACCCCGGTTTCGCTCAGGTCGGCGTCGCGGACGTACATCGTGTAGAGCGGATAAGTATAGGTCAAAACCGCACACTGGACGGCGACAATGGCAAAGAGGGCCAGCCGGATGAGGTAGGCCCGGTTGGTGCGGTCGAAAAAATAAAAGGCAAAACCGGCAATCAATCCCAACAGCGAGCCGCGTGAGGTGGTGGCCACCAGAAACGCAAAATTGATCAGGATCATGAGCAGCCATTTCCGCTTGCGTTCCTGCAAAAAGAGCACGATGTTCAGGGACAGCACGATACTGATAAAACCGCCCGCTCCGTTCGTGCTTTTGAAAAAACCGTGAAAGTACGTTTCCGGATTGCCCCAGTCGGTAATGGCCGCAAAATTGGTGAGCACCAGATTCAAACCGAAGGCAATTCCGTTGATGACCGTGGCAAATACCAGAAACCGTTTGAAAAGGGAGTCGACGGCCACATTGTAGGAAAAAAACGAAATCAGCAGCAGCGGAAGGTACGAAATGATGAAGTTGCCATCGTAGCGGTAGAAACCAAAATTGAGCAACGACTGCGGGTAATAGACTACTATGCCTGCCAGCGAATACAAAAAATAGATATAGAGGTAATAAATGAACCGGGGAATCACGAAAACGGACCTCCGGAGGAAGAGATACGGCAAAACCGCCAGCGCCAGAATGGACGGCAACGGGCTAATGAAGATCAGGTTGGTTACGGTTCCGAACAAACCGATCAGCAGGGCGATATAGAGCAGCGTACTTATCTTCATTTTGCTCGGCCCGCCAGCCGGTTGATATACACGTTCAGTTTGTCTTTGTAAAGCCAGGTGAGGTATTGCCGACGGGTCAGAATTCCTTTTTCGTACCAGAGATGGAGGTTTTCCCAAACGGCCTCCGCCCGGTGTGACGCTCCGCCCTGCCGGAAGTTACTCAAAATAGTGTTCAGCGGAATAAACGGAACCTGCCTGTTTACCAGCCGAAGCATTAGCTCATAATCACTCACGTAGCGGTATTGCTCACTAAACAGGCCGTAGGTTCGGTAAAAAGCGGCCGGCACGAAACAGGTCGGATGCTCGATATTGCTTTTTGAAAGCTGGCTGGCGTGTGTTTGAATCAGAAAAGCTTCCTGTTCGTCGAGCAACGTTCGCTGAATGCCGTGATAAACCGCAGGGCCAAACTGCTGGTACGCATCGACTACGCGTTCTACGGCATCGGTTTCGTACCAGTCGTCGCTGTTGATGATACCGATCAGTTCGCCGGTTGCCAGCCGCAGACCTTTGTTCATGGCGTTGTAAATACCGGTATCCGGTTCGGACACATACCTGATTTGATCGGGAAACTGCCGGGCATACCGCTCGATGATCGCCAGAGTCTGGTCGGTCGATTGCCCATCGATCAAAATATATTCGATGGGCGAATAGGTTTGATTGACGACCGATTGAATGGTTTGTTCAAGGTGTTTTTGGCTATTATAACAGACGGTGATAATGGAAACCAATGGCAGCATAAACAACTCCAGCGAATGGCGTAAGTGAAAGAAACCGGTCTTTCAATGTGGTAGAAACCACAAAGATAGAAAATTGCGGCTCGGCTAGCCAATGATTCGGAGACACTCCTTTTGAACGGGAAAAGCGCTATTGCAAACTCTGGTACAGATCGAGCGTTTCGGCCACGGTTTTTTCCCACGAAAAATGGTTCAGTTGGTGCTGTCCCAGATCGGCGAGTTGTTGCCGGAGCGTTGCGCTGGAAAGCACGCGCCCGACGGCTTCGTGAATAGATTCGGAGCTTTCCGGGTCGAAATAAACGGCGGCTGGTCCCGCTACTTCGGGCAGGGAACTTCGATTGCTGAGAAGACAGGGGCAGTTGCAGGCAAAAGCTTCCAGAACGGGAATGCCGAAGCCTTCGTAGAGCGACGGAAAAACAAAGGCCAGTGCCTGACGGTATAGCTGACGCAGTTTGTCGTCGTTAATCGGCTGTTGTTCAACGAGCTTCTCTAGTTTCAGTTGCTGAAGAACGGCCACTTCCCCGGCAGAAAAAGGTCCTCCACCCGCACAAATAACCCGAATTTGACCGGCACGCAGCAGCGGGGCAACGGCCTCAATAAAAGGCAGGAAGTTCTTATACATGCCGCGGTTCCCGACAAACAGCAGATAAGGGGCGTCTGCGGCTGGTTCAGATTTTGTCTTATCAACAAATACCGACGAACCGAGGTAAATGACCCGAATCCGCTCCGGCGGAATGTCATAATAGTCGATCAGATCACGCTTCGTATTTTCGGAAATGGCAATAACCGCTGTGGCCTGATTGATAATCTGCTTTTTCCACGCCATAACGCGATAATCGGCTGCCAGTTCAGGAAAGATCGTGTGGTATTTTTCGTGAATCATGTCCAGAAACGTAACCACCACGGGCCGTTTACCAATGTGCTTGAGAAAATAAGGCTCGTAATACGTGGCGTGAAAAACGTCATACGACCGGGTTTGCATCTCCAGCCGATTGAACGCCTTATTGAACCGGTAGATGTGAGGCTGGCTTTTTGAAAATGGCAGATTTGGGAAAAAAGGCAGGGCCCAAAGGGATTTTTCGCTTAAATAGGCATTGTTGGAAAACAACAGCGACAAATGCGCCTGATGTTCGGTTGAGGACTGGTTGATACCGGCGATCAATTCGCAGAAATACCGGGAGATTCCGCCGTAGTTTTGTTGGGAGAAAGTTTGATGATCAAAAAAAATCTTCATGCAGTAAATCTTCAGGGAAGCAAGTGCTTTTTGAAGGTCGTTTTCATGGTTTTTAACCCCGTTTTATTGCTAATATTGCTTACCCTTTGCCTTAAACCGGTGACTTTTCTGAAAAACTTAGTTAACGAATACTCGGTTGCCTGGCGGCTTTCGATAAAAAACCGGGGATGGACGACCTCCGTCAGCGGTTGTAAGGGGCTGTTGGCCGTCAATTCGGTATCTTCTTTGGTGTGCGTGGCGTCCTGTCCAAAACCGATGTTGGAAATCAGATTCTGATTGGGACAGATGCAAAGCCCGTAATTGATCCAGATGGCGTAGCACCACTGATAATCCCAGGTATCGATCTGCCCGGCAAAAACGCCGTCGAAGGCTTCGGTCCAGTATTGCTGCACTTTGGGGTCCGAAAATAGGGCGTTAACCAGTTTCTGCCGGCGGAATTCGGGATAAGAAGCCATGCCAACGTCGTATTTTTGCCAGGCCCGGCGCCAGCTGGCCCACCCCCAGACGTGACAGATTTTGGAATAAAAATACGAACCGTCGCCGTGCCACTGACCATGCTGGAAATTGACCCCGGTAATGTGCATAACACCCGGATTGTGTTGATGATGCAGCAGATTTTCCCGGCAGAACGAAAAGAACGTCAGATCGGGCAGGCAATCATCTTCCAGAATGATTCCCATTTCGACCTGATCAAAAAACCAGTTGATGGCCGTACTGACGCCCTGCCTGCAACCCAGATTAAGAGGCTGGACCAGGCGGTGTACCTGACACGGCCAGTCGATCTCGTCGAGCAAAGCCAGACACTGGGCAATCTGCTGCGAATCGGTCGCGTGGTCAGCACGGGGGCCATCAATTGCTACGTAAAGTTCCAGCGGTTGCACCAAGCGAATTTGGTCAAGCACCTTGCGTGCATGACGGGGCCGGTTGAACAAAATAAACAGAACCGGAATATCTAATTGTATAGACACTGGAACAGAGACGGCCTAATTGTTAACTCTTCGATTGCTAATTTCGCATTTAAGTTACGAAATAAAGGCGGGGCCATCAAATAAGGTTCTTTAATGGTTGATTTCTCACGGAATTATATACTTTTTGAAAGTCATCATCCAACAAAGATTGTGCCGGATAGGAATGGAAATAATTGTACAGGTTAGCTTTCCGCAGATCGGTAAACCAGCGGAACCAGGTTGGATTAATTGGTTTAGCGGTCATCAGATGCAGGTCCCGCTGATCGCTATAGAGTTGTAAACCAAATCGTTTGGCAAGCCGATGCAGGGATTCCAGGCTGTAGAGAGCTACATGCTGACCGGTTTCCGGGATAAAATACCACCAGGTTTCCGGCGTCACATTGGGGTCCGGCAACACTTTGGTCGTAAACAGAATGCTCCTGCCGGATTGTAGCATCTGGTCAACGGTAGCGACCGGGTCGGCGAGGTGTTCAAACACTTCGAAGGCCGTCACCAACTCGTAGTTTTTAACGTCCGGCAGATCGGAAACGTCGAACTGCCTGGCAAAAAGATTATCGCAGTATTGATCCAGCCGGATGAACGGGAACCCGCGATCGCGCATCATACGGACAAACAGCCCGTATCCTCCGCCGTAATCCAGAAAAGGGCCTTTTGGCACAAACCATTTGCGGATAATGGCCTCGACGGTGGGAGCCCAGCGCAAATTCCGCGAAACCAGACCGATATCCAGCGAGGTAATCGCCGATTCGTAGGCTTCCGGCAGCCAGTAAGGCGTTTCGGTCTGAATAAATCCGCACGTGTGGCAACGGTAATACGTCACATCATATTTGAACAATACTTTCACCTGGAAAGACTCGTTCGAAGGGGTATTGCAAATATGGCAGGTCATAGAAGTCCGCATTCAAAAAAAGGCTATCCAAAAATAGAATTAATTCTTCAGACCAAGCCGTCTTTTCAAGCTTTCCGCTTTGACGGTCACCCAACCCGGTTTTTTAAAATAATGGTGGGCCGAATATTCGGTAGCCAGCACATTTTCGATGATGAAAGTCGGGTGCCTGATTTCGGTCAGGGGTTGCAAAGGCTGATTGGCGAGTGATTCGCTGTCTTCTTTGGTGTGCGTGGCTTCTCCGCCAAAACCGATGTTGGAAATCAGATTCTGGTTGGGGCAGATGCAGAGGCCATTGTTGATCCAGATCGTGTAGACCCACGGATACGCCCAACTACTGACCTGTCCGGAAACAACGCTGTCAAACGCATCGATCCAGTATTGCTGGACTTTGGGGTCGGCAAAAAGATCAGCGATGCGGTTTTGCTCTCGAAAGATCGGATAAGTGGCCATCGAGACGTCGTATTTCTCCCAGGCCCGGCGCCAGCTGGCCCACCCCCAGACGTGGCAGATTTTGGTATAAAAATACGAACCGTCGCCGTGCCAGTTGCCGTTCTGAAAATTGACACCGGCAATGTGCATGATGGTGGCGTTGTCGCGGTGATACCGTAAGTTCTCCCGGCAGAATGCGAAGAAGCTCAGGTCGGGCAGACAGTCATCTTCCAGAATAATTCCCATTTCGACCTGCTGAAAAAACCAGCTAATGGCGGTGCTGACGGCTTTTTTACAGCCCAGGTTCTGATCATGAATCAACCGGTGCACCGAGCAGGGCCAGTCGATTTCTTCCAGCAGGGCCAGACACTGGGCAATCTGTTCCGGATCGGTTTCATGGCCGGGTCGGGGGCCGTCTACGGATACAAATAACTCCCGCGGCTGAACCTGACGAATGCGGTCAAGTACTTCCCGGACATGATGGGGGCGGTTAAATACGACAAAGAGGATTGGGACGTCAAACTGCATCAGCACATCAATTTTGTTGATTCAATGAGATTCGAAAGCGAAATAGCCCGGGTCAGTAAAGTTCCTTTTCCCAACGGTCTATCCGATAAAAAATACAACTTCGGTTAGTCAGGTTCTGGTATATAACGTCGTTGCGGTCCGTTTTCATCTGATAATTCTGGCATTTTGAACACCATCCTGGTAAGATAGTACCGGTACAAATCCCACGACCGGAGCAAAATGAACCCGGACTTTCCGTATTTCCGGAAAGAAAATCAACGAGTTATAGGAGGAGACAGAGATTACTCTAAAATGGTTGTCAGTGTAACGGTGCGTAGTTTCTTTTCGTTTAGAATCCAGACCGCATTGTAATTTTAAGGGTCCTGCTTTAAAAGACTGCGAATAAAATTTGGTTTGAAAACATCAGCAAAGGCAGCCGATTGAGCGTAGAAAACCGGGCGGGCCGAGGTGATGAAATAATTGATAAAATAAGCCGAAATGAACTGCGCCACCAACGTGGCAACCGATGTTCCGATGGCGCCGTAAGCGGGAATTAAAACCAGATTCAGCAGGATATTAACCAGCGCTCCAACAATGGTTTTTGCCAAAAGAATGCGTTGCTTATTATGCAAAACAAACCAGTAACTGCTGCCCACGCCCATAAATACAAAAACCGCTGACCAGATGTGAATAACCAGAATTCGATCGACACCGGCATACTGCCGACCATAAAGGAGAGCAACCAGATAAGGGGCCGCGAACGAGATGAAAACCGCAATCAGGATGCTGATAAACGCCAGTAAACTCAGCAGTTTTCGAAAGGCCCGCTGAAAAGAAGCTTCGTTCTGGGTTTTTAAATTGACAAGGGTCGGGTAGAAAGACGAGGTAATGGCGGTTGCAATAAAATACCATACTTCTGACAGCCGCAAAGCCGCACTGAATTTTCCCAGCTCCAGGTCGTTGGCCAGTTCTTTGAGCATGTACTGGTCGGAGCGCATGTACAGAAAAATGAAGAAATCCGCCACCATAATGGGCCATGCCATTGTCAGAAGCCGGATGGCGAGCGCCCCATTAAAACGCCATTGACGAATGTGCTGGTCTTCTTCCCGGTTATAAATAAGAATCAGGATCAGGGCCGAAAGCGCGGATTCGACAAACACCACCGACGAAAAAGCCAGAAGGCTGAAATGATTCGCCAGAAAATAAACCCGCAACAGCGTCGATAAAACAAAAGCAATGGATTTGGCCGTGACCGAAAGGCGGGATTTGACGCGCGATTGGAAATGCAGATCGATCACATCCACACTTTGACAAACCAGTACGGAACTGGTGAACAGAATCATGGCCTGCAAAACCGGCTGGTCACGGTAGAGAACATGCACCAGAACCGTGATGATAAACAGCGAAACCGTGCCCGCAATGAGCCGGAGAATGAAGCCCGTACCGAGTAGCTGATTCTCCGAATAGTCACCTTTCCGGACAATTTCCGTAACCAGGATATTGGCCAGACCCAGCCCGGCTAAAGACGTCAGAACGGTGGGAAATACATTCGCAAAATTGAGCAGACCAAACTGGGAAGGTCCCAAATACCGCGCCGACCACACCCCGACCAGCAGGGCCGTTGCCATCCGAAAGATGCGGTCGAAGAAGACCCATCCGGCATTGGCAAAGGCTTTTCGGGCGGTCGTACTCAGCTTTTGGGAGCTTGTTTTGATCATGAGCCGTTGGTTTATCAGGAATCGGTCGGATGAAGAATGCCGGTGAGCTGTGCTTCGACCATCAGCCTGGCCACATCCTCCATTTTGTGTTTTGCCTTCCATCCAAAGTGCCAGAAAGCTTTGGCCGGGTTTGCGTTCCCTTCGGCCAGGTCGGTTGGTCGGAAAAACGAGTGGTCGATCTGAACGTGCTCTTCCCAATTCAGATTCACCTGTTCGAAAACGATTCGGATAAAATCTTTCAGTTTTCGGGTATGTCCCGTAGCAATCACATAGTCGTTGGGTTGCGGTTGCTGCAACATGAGCCACATGGCCTCCACATAATCGGGGGCCCAGCCCCAGTCGCGGGCAATGTCGATGTTGCCCAGCGTCAGTTTCTCGTCGCTTCCCTGGGCAATGCGGCAGGCGGCTGCAACAATTTTCCGGGTTACAAACCGCTCGGGCCGCAGGGGCGATTCGTGGTTGAACAAAATACCGGTGCTGGCAAACAACTGATAGGCTTCGCGGTAATTGGCCACCTGCCAGAAAGCCGCGGCCTTGGCCACGCCATAAGGGCTGCGCGGGCGGAAAGGCGTCTCTTCGTCGGCGGCCAGCCGACCCGTATCGCCGAACGACTCGCTCGATCCTGCGTTGTATAATTTGATGGGTAATTCGCTGAACCGGATGGCTTCCAGCAGATTAAGCGTTCCAATGCTGATACTCTCCAGGGTTTCAACGGGCTGTTCGAAGGACAAGCCTACCGAACTCTGCCCCGCCAGATTATACACCTCATCGGGTCGCACTTTTAACAGCGTTTGCAACACACTGCGAAAGTCGTTGATATTGACCGACACCAGGGCTATCTGCGACCGGATGTTCAGTCGGGTCAGGTTCTGGAACGACGACATCTGGGCATCGCGTGAACCGCCGTATACCGAATAGCCTTTAGTAAGGAGCAGGTGCGCCAGATACGCGCCATCCTGCCCTGAAACGCCACAAATCAATGCTTTTTTCATGCTATTTTATTGGTTTTCCCTACAAAGGTTCTCACCAACGTCCAGCCCAAACCAACGGCCACACCAGCCGCTATAGCCGCCAGAATAAGCAGCGTGCGCCGGGGGCCGTTTGGCCGAAGCGGTACGCGTGGTGGTTCCAGCATTTTGAATACCGGGGTTTCTTCCTGCACCCGGATTTTTGCCTGTTCCAATTGCCGGGATAAGTCATTATAAACGGATTGGGCCAACAGAAATTCGGCCTGGAGCCGCTGTTCGCCGATTCGGGCCAAACCGCTGTATAAACTCCGGTTGCGGTCGCGATAACTTTCCAGGTCATACTCGGCGGCCTGGTACCGGCGTCGCGATTGTTCCACTTGCTGAATCAGAAACCGCTCCTGATCCTTGACCTTCTGCGTCCGGTAACTGGTAATGTAATTCGTCAGGTATTCGAGGGATAAACGGGCAACGGTTGCCGCCACAACGGGGTCAGGCATAACCACTTCAATCGTCACTACACCGGTTCGCCGTTCGTAGGTGGTGGTCACCCGCCTGGTCAACATCGCAGCCAGCCCTTCCTGTTCGGGCGTGATCTGTAACGCTTTGCTGTAGTTTTTGGGATCGGATAAATTGACAACGGCGGGTTTGGAGCTGTCCGGTGAAGTGTCCTCCGTGTTTCCGGTCAGTCGTTGAAAAGCCGTTTCGCGTCCCTGCCGTTTGAGATAGGTTTGCAGCGGCAGGACGGTTTTATAATTTTTGGAATAAACCGGTTGCTTCAAAAGCTGCAGGGCAAACGGGATGCTTTGCAGCACGTCGGGGTATAAATCGGGCCGGATGACATCGCCGGCGGCATTATCGATGCTGATACCGGCCAGGCCCGCCAGCGATCCGAGACCGCCCATGCTGCCGGAACTACCCGCCGAAAGCTCCGGCATAACCGTCACCTCCGATTTGTAGTCGTCCGGTTTGGAAAAGGCGTAATAAATACCCACCAGTGCGCCCAGCACGGCAAAAATCAGCACAGCCCGGCGGCTGTCTACCAAAAACTTCCCGATGTCACCCGGTCGAATCTGGATGAGATCATCGTCCATATCTGACCCTGCTGATGGTTTGTGCGTTGTTACTGACATGAAGCGACGCAATAGATAGTGCGGCTTAAAGATGCTTAAAATAACCGAACCAGATTAATGATAACGGTGGTTAGGGTGATGGTCATTGTGCCCAGCACCGAAATAAGTCCAATTCGTTCGCCGGGCGTCAGCGGCCGCTGGTCGTTCAAGGGCTCAAAGGGAACAATTACCCGTGAACCGGGTTCGATTTTCGGGTATTTTCTGAAGAACAAAAACCGCTTGGTCCGATCCTTTAATCCATTGGCATACACGACATACGCTCTTTTTTGCCGGGCATTGTCGGTAAAACCACCGGCTTGCGTAACGTAATCCTTGAAACTTAAGCCTTCGATGTAGCTAATCGTCGACGGGTTGAGTACGGCCCCCTGAATGCTGACGGTTTCGGGGCGCTTCGGAATCAGGATCGAGTCACCTACTTCCAGCAGCAAATTGCCCGGTACGCCCGGATCATCCAGAATGGCACCCAGATCGGTCGCAATAACGTTGCCGCGACGGGAAAACCGGGCTCCCGGCAAAAAAGCGCCGGATTTCAAACCGCCTACGCGCCGGAGCATATCCGAAATTCGTTCGGAGCGTGACTCGATGGCGTAATTGCCGGGATGCATCACTTCGCCATAGACCGAAACATTCTGCTGAAGCGCGTACCGGGGCGAGGTTCGGACGTAAACGACATCGAAAGGTTTGAGAATAAACCGCGCATCGGCCGGTTGTAGGTTCAATTCCCGATCAATTGCAAACTGGAAAACCTGAACGGTTTCGGCCCCGGTCACTTTGGTCGTATCCTCGCGAATTCGCCGGGCGACTTCAATTCGGGTGGGCGTGGCGCCTTCCTGAAAGCCGCCCGACAGCGCAATCAAATCCGTGACAGTCAGGTTGGTTACAAACGGAATGGTGTCCGGCCGGTTAACTGCGCCCTCGATGCTGACGTAATACGGCTCGCGCAGATCGCGAACGGAATAAATGTGCACGCTGTCCTGACGAAGAAGTGGAATATCTTCCGTCTCGTTGCGCATGAGCCGCCCAACATCGAACGGAATGGCTTCCAGATCGGTGTTTTCGCGTTCACGGTACAGAATGGCCCGATTCAGAAACGCGTCTTTCCGCAGCCCTTCGGCCCGGCTGATGAGTGAGCGGACCGTCGTTATTTCGTTCCCCAACGCATAATCACCCGGGCGCATCACCGCGCCCGACACCTGAATCCGGTTTTCGTACCGGTTTAAGATTTCGCCGGTTGTGTATTTATCGCCGGATTGCGGAATGAACGTGGCGATCTGATCCTGGGTGATGGTCGAAATCCGCAATTCGCGGG
The DNA here is from genome assembly GCF_003858645.1 of Larkinella knui. Lineage (GTDB taxonomy): Bacteria > Bacteroidota > Bacteroidia > Cytophagales > Spirosomataceae > Larkinella > Larkinella knui. Next base: position 686,999 of record NZ_RQJP01000004.1, read on the forward strand.
GCGTATTCCGGCGCAGGGTGATCGAAAAAGTATAGGCGCGATCGGTAAAACCGCCCGCAAAGTTCAGGACATTTTTGAGCGTTTCCCCCGGTTTTACTTCATAAATGGCAGGTCGTTTTACCTGCCCGACCATTTCAACGCGGACGCCGTAGTCGTTGACCCGAATTACATCCTGATCCAGAAGCCGGATGTCATCTTTTTTGTCGGCCCGGAGCAGGTAGTCGTAAAGGTCGATGGTGCGGATCACGCGGTTATTACGGATCACCTGAATATCGCGGAACGATCCGGTTTCGGGATTTGGCCCTCCCGACAGATAGAGCGCATTAAAAGCCGTTGACAGCGACGAAAGCGTATACGTGCCGGGCACAACCACCTCGCCCACCATCGTGACGCGAATGCTGCGAATGTTGCCCAGCGTCACCGAAGCATAGGTGCCGCTGCCCGGGCGGTTCAAGCCCTGATAGGCTTGCCGGAGCCGACCGACAATCCGCTGTTCGGCCTGTTCGATGGTTAGTCCACTCACGAAAATAGGTGCCAAATTCAGCATCCGAACCGACCCTTCGGGCGTGACGCGTAGCCGGAAACTTTCGGTCGAGTTGCCGTAAATTTCCACAACAAGCTCATCATCAGGCCCCACCACGTAGTTGCGGGGCGTGGCAATCCGCAGATTGGGTTCGAAGGTAAGATTCGTTCCCTGAAACAACGAAGCACCAAAAATGTAAGGCCGTCGGATGGTGTCCCGTCTGAGCAGGTTCAGGCTGTCGCCCAGCGCGTAAGGCCGTTGCGACAGGGTTCCCTGCTGCGACCGGTTGATGAGCGTGTCGACGGAAAACTGCCCGGTGCGGTTCGATTGCTGCCGGATTTTGGCCATACGCTGCCGCATTTTGGCAATGTCGGTCAACGTATAACCCTGCGACATGGCGGCTTGCTCAATTTGCATTTCGGTCAACCCGCTGCCCTGGGCCCGCTGATAAAATTCAATAATTTGTTCATCATTCAACTGATCGGCCCGGGAAGGCTGTTGGGCAAAGCCGGTGGTTGCGGCTAGTAACAGGAAAAAAAATGACAGCGCGGGCAGTTGCCGAAACAACAAAAACGGGGCGTCGTGATGCGTTGACCAATAAGATTGTGTTCTGCTACGGTTCATGCAGTGGAAATAATCTGACCCACAAAGTTACGAATTGATTGATTCTCTGCCGCTTTTTATAGTCAATGGCCCAAAAGTGGCTTTTTAATGGAAAAAACCGCTATTTAGCCGAACTGTTTTCTTATTTAATAACCGAACAAATAGAATTTAACCAAGATGACTTTGATAAAATCCGTTCGCGGCATTCACCCGAAAACCGGGGAAGACTGCTGGTTTGCCGATAATGCGACGATTGTCGGTGACGTTGTGATGGGGCAAAATTGCACCGTCTGGTTCAACGCCGTGGTGCGGGGGGATGTGAACTCAATCACGATGGGCGATTATTGCAACGTTCAGGACGGGGCGGTGATTCATTGCACCTACCAGAAATTTAAAACCACCATCGGCAGCTATGTGTCCATTGCGCACAACGCGATCGTTCACGGCTGCACCATTGAAGATCAGGTTCTGATTGGCATGGGTGCCATTGTCATGGATGGAGCGGTGATTGGAACCGGGTCGATTATTGCGGCCGGGGCTATCGTGACTCAAAATACCGTCGTGCCGCCCGGAACGATTTACGCCGGAAATCCCGCCCGGTATCTGAAAGCCGTTACGCCCGAACTGGGTGAAGTTTTTATGCGAACGGCCAACAACTACGTCATGTATGCGAAGTGGTATGAATAATCTGTAAAAGTCCTTTCCAAAAGTATTGCATCGAATGCATTCAGCCTGTATATTTGTTTGAAATTAGTCTAAATAAATCACTCAAAGGCTGATTTTATAGAACAGTCAGCAGCCGTTTTTCCCCAAGTGCCCTGCTTTCTGATTGAAGGCACGCACGCCATTATTCTTATGCTGAATTCAACCCCATTGATCGGTGAAGCCCGAACGAAACTGGAAGAATATTTACTAACAAAAGGACTGCGCCGGTCGTCGGAACGGTTTGCGATTCTGGAAGAAGTGTATTCGCGCAATGATCATTTCGATGCCGAAGAACTGTATCAGGCCATGAAAGAACGCTCCTTTGCAGTTAGCCGGGCCACGGTTTACAACACGCTGGAGGTCCTGGTCGATTGCGGGCTGGTGAGCCGACACCAGTTCGGCGATGAGGATAATACGAAAAGCCGGTTTGAAAAGTCGCTCGGACGCCAGCAGCACGCCCATTTGATTTGTGTCAACTGCCACCGGGTCATGGAGTTTTGCGATCCGCGTTTGCAACTCATCAAAACCACCGTGGGCCATACGCTCCAGTTTCACGTTGAATCACATTCTCTGGTTTTTTACGGTGAATGTGCGGATGAAGCGTGCGTGGCACGGACGAAAGCCGCTGCCGCCACGATAAACGTGAACTAACAAAACGAATTAGTCACTCACCGTTTCCTTCGGCTGCTTCATGTCTTTGCGGGCGTTGATATAGCCGCGAATCACGGTGAAAGTCGTTATGCCCAGGAAGAAGATGATGATGTACTGAACGTAATCGACGATCCAGGGAAATTTTTCGCCAAAATAATACCCGCCACCCACCAGCGACAGCACCCAGACGGCGCCACCGATAACGTTGTAAAGCATAAAATACCGGATATCCATCCGGATCAGGCCGGAAAGAATGGGCGCGAAGGTGCGAACAATGGGCAGAAACCGGGCCACGATCAGCGTCCGGCTGCCGTATTTCAGGAAATATTCGCGGGTCGTTTCAATGTATTTTTTCTTGAAAAACAGCGAATCCGGGCGGTTTTGCAGCCGTTCGCCAAAGTAAAGCCCCGTCAGATAACCCGTCAGCGACCCCACCACGGCGGCTCCGAAAATACAAAGCAGCAACAGCCACAGGGGTACCGCCAGAATTTTGGTTCCGGCAAAAACGCCCGACAGAAACAGCAGGTAATCGCCCGGCAGGAAAAAGCCGAAAAACACGCCGTTTTCAATAAAAATAATGAGGGTAATCAATACCAAACCGCCCGTCCGAATGATTTCCTCGGAATTGAGTAAGTATTGGAAAAATTCGGCGATCTGGTTCATGTGTTCAATGAGTGAATGAGCGAATTGCGATTGAGTGAATAGATCAAAGATCGTGCTTCTCTATTCACTCAATCACTCATTCGCTCATTCACAATTAAATATAGTCCGCCAATTCAAGCCAGCGGTCGGATTTTCTGGAAATTTGCTGATCGATTTGTTCAATCTCGCGGGCCCAGGACGTCAGCTCTTCGTGACTCGTGGAACCGGTATTCAGTTGACCCAATAAACCGCTTTTTCGTTGTTCCAGTTCCTCAATTTCTTTTTCTAATGTTTCGTATTCCCGCTGCTCTTTGAACGACAGTTTTCGCTTGCTTTCGCCAACCGGAGCCGCGGGTTTACTTTCCGGAACCGGGACCGTTTGCGCGGCCTTTGTTTTTTCGGCGGCTTTACGATCCGCTGGCTGGCTGGCTTTCCGCTCGCGGTAATCGGTGTAGTTGCCCGGAAAGTCGCTGATTTTGCCGTTTCCTTCAAAAATAAAGGTATGTTCGACCAGCCGATCCATGAAATACCGGTCGTGGGATACGAGCAGGATGCAACCGGGAAAATTCAGCAAAAATTCTTCGAGTACATTGAGCGTCGTAATGTCCAGATCGTTGGTCGGCTCATCCAGAATCAGGAAGTTGGGATTTTGAACCAGCACCAGCAGCAACTGCAACCGCCGTTTTTCACCGCCCGATAACTTATGAACGTAATCGTACTGTTTGTTGCGGTCGAAGAGGAAATGCTGCAAGAACTGGGAAGCCGTTACGGTCTCGCCCGTTCCGAGTTTCATGACTTCGGCGACTTCCTGCACCACGTCGATCACCCGCTGGTTGTCCGGTATAACCAGATCCGACTGGGTGTAATACCCGATTTTGACGGTCCCTCCGGTACTGATAATCCCCGAATCCGGTCGTAATTCGCCCGTAATCATATTCAGCAGGGTGGTTTTGCCCATGCCGTTTTTGCCGATGATACCGATGCGGTCATTCCGGCGGAACGTATACGTGAAATGGTCGAGCAGCAGGTTGTCGCCAAAGCTTTTGCTGACATTTTCCATTTCAATGATTTTACTGCCCAGCCGCTGCGTCCGGATGTTCAGCTCCAGTTGGTCGTTACCGAGTTTGGTGTGGGCTTTGTCTTTGACGTCATCGAACGCATCGACCCGGTATTGGGCTTTGGTGCCACGGGCTTTGGGTTGTCGGCGCATCCAGTCGAGTTCGCGCCGGAAAAGGTTTTTCGCCTTATCGACTTCCGCGGCCAGAATGGCCTGCCGCTCGGCTTTCTTTTCCAGGTAATACGCGTAATTTCCTTTGTAACTGAAAAGCGTCTGCTGATCGAGTTCGACAATCTGGTTGCAAACCCGGTCCAGAAAATACCGGTCGTGCGACACCAGCAGGAGCGTGGCGTTGTTGGTCGACAAAAAGTTTTCGAGCCACTCGATCGTTTCCAGATCCAGGTGGTTGGTGGGTTCATCCATGATCAGCAAGTCCGGAGCTTCGATCAGCACCTGCGCCATGGCCACCCGTTTGCGTTGGCCGCCGGAGAGCGTCGAAACCCGTTGCGTCACGTCGTGAATGCCGAGTTGCCCCAGAATCTGCTTCAACTGCGTTTCATAATCCCAGGCCTGGAGCGTATCCATTTGCTGCATGGCCCGGTCGAGCGCGTCGTGGTTGTCGGAAAGCAGCGCTTTTTCGTACTGCGCAATGGCAAGCAAGGCCGGATTTTCGCCGGTTAAAACAACTTCCATCACCGTCAGGTTGTCATCCAACTGGGGCTGCTGCTCCAGAAACCCGACTGTGATGTCTTTTCGGATGCTGACCAGGCCTTCGTCGGAGGGCATCAACCCGGCCAGAATGGACAATAAGGTGGATTTACCCGTACCGTTGGCACCGACGATGGCGACTTTATCCCCCCGGCTCATTCCGAACGTCACGTTGCGGAATAACCATTTGTCGCCGAAGGATTTGGAGAGATTTTCTGCTGATAAATAATTCATTGTACCGCAAAGATACACATCCTGCGCCGGATCGCCGAAGTAAACTACGCGATGGGAACGCGGATCGGGCGGATTGAACGGATCAAAACGGATTTTATCTGTGCAAATTCGTTCGATCCGAGTTCCCATCGCATTCCAGAATGCATCAGACGAGCCGCTCTATGATAGAATTTCCGGACTAAAAGTGGTAAATTTCCGCTCTGGTTTTCTTTATAGATTTTAGAGCTTAATTCATTGAACCAATTCATGCAAAAATTCAGTATGCTGCTTGGCGTGGCGTGTGTAATAACAACGAGCAGTTTGGCCCAGGTGACCGACGATGTAACCAAATCGTACACGCAATCGATTCCGGGCAGCACCCAGGTTTACGAGATGGTAGCAATTCCGGGCGGGGCCTATATGATGGGAAGTCCGGCTACCGAAAAAGGCCGTAAACCCGACGAAGGGCCGCAACACAAGGTCCAGATCGAGCCGTTCTGGATGGGAAAAATGGAAGTGACCTGGGATCTGTTCGATCTGTTTGCCTTCAAAAACATGGAAAAAGAAATGGCAAACCGGACGCCCGGTTTTGATCTGACCAAAACCGATGCCGCCACGCGCCCGAGTCCACCGTACGTGGATATGTCGTTCGGGATGGGTCGGGAGGGGTATCCGGCCATCAACATGACGCAATATTCGGCCATTCATTTTTGTGCGTGGCTCTACGCCAAAACCGGCGTTTTTTACCGCCTGCCGACCGAAGCCGAGTGGGAATATGCCTGCCGCGCCGGAACCCAAACGCCGTATTCGTTCGGGGCGGATGCAAAACTGCTGGGCCAGTACGCCTGGTACAACGGCAACAGCGACGGGTCGTATAAACAGGTTGGCAAAAAGAAACCGAATCCCTGGGGCCTTCACGACATGCACGGCAACGTGATGGAATGGACGCTCGATCAATATTATCCGGATTATTACGCCAAAAAAGCCAAAGGCGAAGTGAAAGAACCGTATGCCAAGGTGACGCAGCTTTACCCAAACTCGGTGCGGGGTGGTTCGTGGGATGACGACCCGGCGGTTCTGCGATCGGCGGCCCGGACGCCGTCGGCGCCGGCCTGGAAACTGCTCGACCCTCAGGCTCCCAAAAGCGAGTGGTGGCTGACGAGTGCGTCGTTTGTGGGTTTTCGGGTGGTACGGCCCGCCAAAAAGCCGTCGGAGGAAGAAATCAAGGCATATTATAACCCGCCGTTGATTGAGGAGTATTGATTGTCGTTGCTTTTCAAGTGCCTGTCATTAGCCGTTATTTATCGTATTTCTAAACCTTGTTCCTTATGTCAAACGAATCAAACCGCCGGGACGCCGGCCGCCGGGACTTTCTCAGACAATCCGGCCTGCTCACGGGCGGAGCCCTGTTGACGACTCTGCCTTCTTTTGCATCTTCCTATGGCTTTAACAGCTCGGCCGATGATACCATCAAAGTGGCGCTCATCGGCTGCGGTGGCCGCGGAAAAGGGGCGGCTCTCCAGGCCCTGAAGTCCAAGCAAAATGTTAAAATTGTGGCGATTGCCGATGCCTTCCGCGATCGGTTGGACGATGCCTATAAAACCTTGAATCAAAATCCTGAGCTGGCCAAGCGGGTCGATGTGCCGGAAGAACGCAAGTTTGTCGGGTTTGATGCCTACCAGAAAGCCATCCCACTGGCCGATGTCGTGATTCTGGCGACTCCTCCGGGTTTCCGGCCGATGATGTTTGAAGAAGCCGTGAAGCAGAACAAACACATCTTTATGGAAAAACCGGTGGCTACCGATGCGCCGGGTGTTCGTCGGGTGCTGGCGGCTGCGGAAGAAGCCAAGAAGAAAAAGCTGAACGTGGTGGTCGGCCTGCAGCGCCATTACCAGCCGAACTACCGCGAAATGATCAAACGCATTCACGATGGCGCGCTGGGCGACATCATCGGCGGCTCGGTCTATTGGGTCAGCGGGGGCGTTTGGGTAAACCCGCGTAAGCCGAACCAGACCGAAATGGAACACCAGATGCGGAACTGGTATTACTTCAACTGGCTCTGCGGGGATCACATCAACGAGCAGCATATTCATAACATCGACGTGGCCAACTGGGTGAAAAGAGGCTATCCGGTTTCGGCGCAGGGAACGGGCGGTCGTCAGGTGCGCACCGGGAAAGAGTATGGCGAAATTTTCGATCACCACATCGTCGACTACGTTTACGAAGATGGAACGCTGATCAACAGCCAATGCCGCCACTACGAAGGAACCTACAGCAAAGTGGACGAAGCTTTTCTGGGTACGAAAGGCCGCGTTGACTCCTTCGGACGACAAAGCATCCTGAAAGACCACAAAGGCGGATCGATTTATACCCACAACGGCAAAAACGACGGCGATCCGTACCAGATTGAGCACGACGAACTGTTTGCGGCCATTGCCAAAAACGAATACAAATTCTGGGATGCCGAAAATGGCGCGAAAAGCACGATGACAGCCCTAATGGGCCGGATGGCAACCTATTCGGGCAAGATGGTGAAATGGGAGGAGGCTTTGAACTCGAACATCAACCTGTTTCCCGAAAAACTGGCCTGGGATGCGAATCCAAAACTGTTGCCCAACGCCGACGGTTTTTATCCGGTTGCTGTTCCGGGCAAGACGGTGGCAGTTTAATAGCTCATTCACCGATTTGGAATCAAAAAAGGGAGCCGTCGGCTCCCTTTTTGCGTACCCACGGACTTTAGTCCGTAATATTCTGACCATCAGGCTGGTAAATGACCCGAAACTCACTGACTAAAGTCCGTGGGTACTCAGGCAACCTGTGGCTTTGCTGTAATCACTTTAGTTTTTGCCGACGGTTTTTTGCGCAGCTTATTAATCCAGATTAGCGTTCCGGTAACCGGCAAGGTCGTGGCAATCAGGCAGGTAATGAAATAAAGGATTTTTGAAAACGTACCGTAGAAACTCCCGATGTGCAGGGATTTGAAGGAACTGGCCAGTCGCTCGTTCAGGGGTTTCTGGGCAAAGATCTCGGTTTTCAACGGCTTGCCCGTGTATTGATCCAACTGCAGTTTATCGCTGGCGGCCGGCGCAAAAAAGCCAAGCTGGTTTTTGCTGATGGCAACCGTGGCCACGGAATCGGACGGCAGCGTAATTTTGTAATCGCCCGGATAAGGCAAAATCCCGTTGGCGGTTTTCAGGTAATCAGCAATTGCCAGGCGCTGGGTGGCCGAGCCATCGGTTGGGAGAGTCGATTTGGGCGGTTCTTCTTTCGGCGTTCCTTCGGGTTTATAAACCCCCAGCATTTTGTTGACCCCGGTTTTGTACCACTGAAATGACCACGTTAACCCCGTCAACGCCATCAGCATGAGCAGAAAAGAAGCGTAAAGTCCCAGGCTGTTGTGCAAATCGTGGTTGATGCGTTTCCAGTTGCCTTTGAAATTCACTTTTAGACCCTGCCGCCAGTTTTTGATTTTTTTCGGAAACCAGATCACCCAGCCGGACAGGATAATCAGGACAAAAATCAGGGTAGCTACGCCCACGATCGGCCGTCCGACTTCCGTATCCAGCAGCAGCCAGCGGTGCAGCCGGAATACGACCATGAAAAACCGGGACGTCGCACTTTCGGGGGTGCCTAAAACTTCTGACGTATACGGATTGACAAAATAGGTAACCGGTTTTGCTTCTTTGTCGTCGCCTTTTTTGACACTAATCTGGTACGACCGCGCTCTGTCGTTGGGAATACTGATCCATTGTACCGTTCCGCCGGGGACGGTTTTCAATACGCTGGCCACGAGTACTTCGGCTGGTTGGCGCTGAGCCGCCGGCGGAGCGGTTACCGTGTATTTATCCGCGTCGGCCACCTCCTGAATCTCGCTGCTAAACGTGTAGATCGTTCCACTGAGACACACGATAAAAAGAATAAGGCCGCTGGCAATTCCCAGCCAGAGATGAAGATCATGGAAGGTCGTACGAACTTTTTGCCAGGTCGATTTCTGTTTATTCTTTGTCATTCCAATGGCCGAAAATATGAAGCACAGTTATTAATATTTGTTCTAAATAACAACAAAAAAAACTCCTCTGCAAATCGTAGAGGAGTGGTGCAATCTTTTAATTCTTCTAAATAGAATGGCAAGATGGCTACAGCGACCGGTCCGACACTTTGACAGGCGACGCTGGCTCATTGATTTCGGTCAATTGAAACCGGGTTTTGGGGAGGCTTTCCGGATATTCATCCCGCAGAAAGGCGATGATGGTTTCCCGCAAAAAGCACCGCAGATCGAAGCTTTCTCCCGCGTTGCGGGCGGAGGTCAACACCCGAACCACGACGCAGGTTGGCTGCGTGTCGGTTACCTGAACAGTACATACTTCCCTGTCCCACAAGGGGTTATTTTCAACCAGTTCTTTCGCTTTTTGCCGGATCTGATCAACGGGTACGGTATAATCGAGGTATAAAATGACCGTTCCCAGTACAGAAGCCTGTGACCGGGTCCAGTTTTGAAACGGCTTTTCGATGAAATAAGTGATGGGTAAAATCAACCGCCGGCGATCCCAGAGCCGAACCACCACATTGGTCAGGTTAATTTCTTCGATCCGGCCCCATTCGCTTTCGACCACGACCGCATCTTCAACGCGAATTTGCTGCGTGAAAGCGATCTGAATACCGGCCAGCAGGTTGGCGATGGTGCGCTGGGCCGCAAAACCGATGACTACCGACGCAATCCCGGCCGATGTCAGAAAGCTCAGACCGATTTTTCGTCCGCCATTGAAGGAGAGCAACAGAACGGAGAATCCGACGGTAATGACTACGATCGAAACAAGTTGTCGGACAAAGACAATCTGGGTAACAAACTTTCGCAGGTGCAAATTAACGTCACTGGCCGTATCGTACCGGCGAATGATGAGCCGTTCCAGCACTTTCAGCAACTGCACGACCAGCCACGTAGTGGTAATGACAAAACAGACTTCGGCGGCTTTGGATGCGTACGGAAACCGCTGAAAAGCCCGTTCCTGAATATTGGTGATGATCAGAAAGAAGAGTGCCGGGACGAAGAAATAGAATGCATTGCGAACGTACTGACGTAAGAACCCCAGGACTTCGACGTGACGTCGGCGGAGAATCATCCGGACCGTTTGTGCCACCATAAAATTGACGACCAGGCCCGCACCAACCGATACCGCCAGCAATAACCAGCCGGAAATTTTTCGATTGTGTCGCAGCCAACGGTCAATTTCAGTGCCAATCTGGCTTACATTATCCCAAAAATCGGTCCAGTTCATGGTGTTACTAGAGAGGAGTTCACCTATAAAAGACGCAGGAGCCGAAAAATGTTGCCCGGTTCCGGGAAAGTTTTTTTCTGTGGGATAAGGTCGGTTACAGGTCTCGCACCCAGTATACCATCGGTTTGGGCGTCGAAATGACCTCGCCCAGATCGGGCCATTCGAGCGTACTGCGCAGAGACGGTTCTTTTCTGTACCCGCGTTTGATCCAGAAGGCATCGTTGGGGCGGTAATCCGGTGGTTTTGCCGGATGATTTTCCGGGCGTTCGACGGAACAGAAACACGTCATCCTGAACGAGCCAAACCGGCGGGCGTGGGCTTCGCGCTCATCAAAGAACCGGTGGCCCAAACCGCGTCCGCGATAGGCCGGCAGGAGAATACTTTCACCGAAATAAAAAACCGTATCCAGATCAAAACCAGCCTGTTCAAACGGTTTCCGAATGTCGGCGGTTTCATCCCGCAAGGGAATGCAGGTGGTGGCACCGACCATTTTCAGCCCATCATAAACGGCAAACAAAAGCGCGCGCGCCGATTGTGCGTAGGTTTTGAGATAGTCTTTTTCGTAGCTGATCGTGCCTTCGTAGAGATACGGATAGTCGCGAAAAACCGCAATCCGCAAAGCCGCCAGCTCTTCAAAAACCGATTCAATTTCCGGCCCTTTTTTCGTCAGGAATGACAGCGAATCCATCGGAACCGGTTTTTACTGTGAAACCGCCTGAATCCAGAGCGGCAGATTGTAGTACGTCGTGATGCGCGTAATTTTCCCGTCGGAAACCGCCAGAAAAGCCGCTGCGGGCACAACATAAGTCTGGTTATTGGCTGGTGGCAAACCGTCTTCCGCCTTTTTATAAACCCCATTCACCACAAATTCAACGGCGACACGATTGCCCGAAGGCTCTGTAAAGAAAACCATATCGGTCAGCGTTTCTGCGTACGATTCGGCCATGTGCTGAAGAAACGCAGTAAATTTTTCCAGACCAATCCGCGCTTCACCCTGATTGGGTTCGTGCCGGATGTCGGGGCTCACCAACGCCAGCATGCCGTTCCAATCCTGCTGGTTAAAGCAATCGTAATAGTTTTTTACAATGTCGAGCGAAGTCATTAATTCGAGTGAAGTTTGGTTGGCGCAAAGATAGGAAGGATCAGGCGGCATCTAACAAGAGAAGCTGGTGCGAAATCCAAAAAATAGCCCACGATTTTAATTCGTGGGCGCGAACGGGAAATCTCAGGAAACGCAACCGTTTTAACGGTTTTAAATCCTTAAACCGTTAAAATGGTTGGGATACATTCGTTTGTTTTCGTATTCCCACGGTTAAAACCGCGGGCTAGTATTGGGACGGCTTCTGGTAGATTTGTTCACGGTTTTCACGCCAAAACCGGCTTCACGACTTTTCCGTGCACATCCGTCAGCCGATACCGCCGACCCTGGTGTTTGAAAACCAGCTTTTCGTGATCGACGCCCATCAGGTGCAGAATTGTGGCCTGAAAATCATGCACATGCACGGGATCTTTGACAACGTTGTAGCCGAACTCATCGGTTTCGCCGTATACCATGGCTTTTTTGACACCCGCACCCGCCATCCAGACCGTGAAGCAACGCGGGTGGTGGTCGCGGCCGTAATTTTCTTTCGACAGTTTCCCTTGTGAATAATTGGTCCGGCCAAACTCACCGCCCCAGATCACGAGCGTGTCGTCGAGCAGCCCGCGTTGTTTCAAATCCATGATCAAAGCCGCCGACGGCTGATCGACGCTTTTCGTCTGAATTTTGATGTCGTTGGGCAAATTACCGTGCTGATCCCAACCCTGATGATACAGCTGTACAAACTTGACGTCTTTTTCGATCAGTTTGCGGGCCAGGAGACAATTGGCGGCAAACGTGCCCGGTTTGCGGGAATCGGGGCCGTACATATCAAAAATGTAATCCGGTTCTTTCGAAATATCGAGCGTTTCGGGCACCGACGTCTGCATCCGGTACGCCATCTCATACTGCGCCATCCGGTTGTTGATTTCCGGGTCGAGCACCTGTTTGTACTTTTCCTGATGCAGTTTTCCTAAATAATCCAGCATTCGCCGACGACTGGTTTTGTCGATACCCGGCGGGTTGTTGAGGTAATAAACCGGGTCGGGACCGGAGCGAAAAACCACGCCCTGATGCACGGACGGCAGAAAACCGTTGCTCCAAAGCTTGGCATACAGCGGTTGATCGCCGTCGCGCCCTTTGGAAAGCAGCACGACAAACGCCGGCAGATTCTGATTATCGGAACCCAACCCATAACTCGCCCAGGAACCAAAGGATGGCCGGCCGGCCTGCTGGGAACCCGTTTGAAAAAAGGTCACCGCCGGGTCGTGGTTGATGGCTTCGGTATTCATCGAGCGAATGAAGCACAAATCATCCGTAATGCGCGAAGTGTAAGGCAGCAACTCGCTGACCCACATCTGGCTATGACCATGTTTGGCAAACTTGAACTTGGAAGCTGCCAGCGGAAACCGGCTTTGCCCGGCGGTCATGCCCGTCAGACGCTGCCCTTTGCGCACCGACTCCGGGAGCTCCTGGCCCCACATCGTTTCGAGCTTGGGTTTGTAATCGAACAGATCCAGCTGCGACGGCGCACCGCTCTGGAACAGGTAGATGACCCGTTTCACTTTCGGTGAAAAATGCGGTTTGCCCGGTGCCCGGTTTTCTTCGCTCCCGGCCACCAGTTTCGTCGGATTGAGCAGCGAAGCCAGGGCAATGGCGCCCAAACCGGCGCTGGTTTTGCCCAGAAACGTCCGGCGGCTCAATTGATCGTGAAGTTCGTCTTCCAGGTTGTTCATGACCTTCTCATTTTTCTCCGCTTACCTCCCTTTTCTCTGCTCAACTCCGCGATACAAAAAAGCTATTTCGCGGAGTTGAGCAGAGAAAAGGGAGGTAAGCGGAGGTTATCGTTTGATAATTGCTTCGTCGACGTTCATAATCGTGCTGGTAACCACCGTCCAGGCCGCCAGCTCGGACGTCGGCAGGCTTTTGTCAACCGGATATTCACCAACACTCAACAATTCGGCCGCCCGCTTGGGGTTGGTCTTAAAATCGGCCAGTTCTTCGGCATACAACTGCTTCATCAGCGCCACCTCCGCCGGTCGAACCGGTCGGCTGGTCACTGCTTTAAACACATAACCAATCAACTGCTCATCCCGCAACCCCTTTTCCAGCGCTTTCTGCCCCAAAACCCGCGCGGCTTCCACAAACTGCGGATCATTCAGTGTCACCAGCGCTTGCAAAGGCGTCGAGGTTTTCTGGCGTTTGACGATGCAGGTATGCCGTTCGGCGGCATCAAAATTGAGCATCATCGGCGGGGGTGACGACCGTTTCCAGATCGTATACAGACTTCGGCGGTAAAGGCTGTCGCCGTGATTTTGCTCATACTTGATGGCATTGCGGGTCGCCAGGGCTTCCCAGATACCGGCGGGTTGGTAGGGGAGAACGCTGGGTCCACCAATTTTTTTTGTCAATAAGCCACTGGCACAGAGTGCGTTGTCACGGACCTGCTCCGCCGACATCCGGTAACTGGGACCGCGCGAGAGCAGCGTGTTGTCCAGATCCGCTTCCAGTTTTCTGGCATCGGCAACGGACGACTGGCGGTAGGTAGCCGACATCACGATCATTTTCTGCAGGGCTTTGGCGTTCCAGATTCCCGACCGTTCTGTACCATCGCGGAAGCGAACGGCCAGGTAATCCAGCAATTCCGGGTGGGAGGGAAGGTTGCCCTGATTGCCGAAATCGTCGCTGCTTTTCACCAGCCCCTGACCAAAATACTGCTGCCAGAACCGGTTGACCATCACGCGACTAAACAATGAATTGTCCGGATTTAGTAACCACATGGCCAACCCCAGGCGGTTTTTTGGATAGTTTTCCGGAAACGGCATGAGCTGCGTGGGCGTTGCGGGCGTCACTTCCTCACCGGGGGCGTCGTAAGCTCCGCGTTTCAGTAGGAACGTTTTCCGGGGGAATTTCCGCTCTTTCATCACCATCACCTGATCCGAATTGTTGTAGAGCATCAGTTCCTCCGCCCGGTTTTTCTGAAATTCTTCGAAGGCTTTGTGATACGTCGAATCCTGTGCGGTAACGTAGTAGGTGTACAAACCGGCACGTTGAGCCGCCGTCCGTTTGGCCGCAGGCGTAAACAAAGCCGTCATGAGCGCGTCCGATTGTCCGGCCAGTTTGGGAATTTCCAGTGGAGTCAGCGTGCGGTTGTAAATACGGAGTTCGTCGATGGCGTAATCTTTGATGTAATGATCGTGAATCCGGCCAATCAGGAACGGCGAGCCAGACCAGTTCTTGCCATTTTTGCCCCGGTCGATGCTATGAACCAGATGGTCAGTAATGGTCTGAAGTTGAGTCGGTTGCCCATTCAGATACAGCTTAATACCGGCGGCCCGGCCCGATCCGTCGTAGGTCATCGTCAAATGAAACCACTGCTTGTAGCGGATCTTGGCCACGGTTTCGACATCCAGGCTGTTGTCCGGCCAGACGTGGTTGATGGTGATTTTAAACCGACCATCGGCCAGCAGCCCGATTTCGTAACCCCGGTTTCCGTCAAACGGCCCGTTCGATTTCCCCATCAACATCCCTTCCAGACCCGGTTTGGCAACGTTGAACCACGCACTCAGCGAAAAGGGCTCGTTTTGCTCAAAAAAGCCGACTTTTCGGGGCAATTCAATGTTGCTGTCGCCTTTCAGATACCGGGCCATGCCGACTTTCCCTTTGATTTGATACGGATAACTTTCCGGATCACCGGCAAAACGGGCGGGAAGCGTGTCGTTTACCTGATTCCAGAAGGCGTTGCGCGGGTCTTTTTCGAGTTCTTCGCGGGTTTTCGGAACGGCGGGTTTCTTCACTTCGGGCAATCCCAGCTTTTTCCGACGTTCTTCTTCTTTCTTTTTGAGTTCGTCTTCTTTTTTCCGTTCGGCGTCTTTCAGCTTCTTTTCCTCCGAATTTTCGTAGGCTTTAAAATCCCGCCGATCGGCTTCATCAAAGGTATAATGCGCCACCAGACCGACGTTGATCGACGACGTCGGATTCCGTTCAGCCTGACTCAGCCACTGACCAAAAGCCTGTTGATACTCGGGACGATTGGGGTTTAGTTTCTGTTGTAACGGTTTGATTTTCTGGTGAATATACTTCAACTTGGCGTCAACGTCCGAGGAAGTGAGCGTGATGGTCGGAGCCGGTTCGCCGTTGTACGGGATTTGGCCGCGCTCGTTGTTGTTGTTGAAAAACGCAAACAGGGAATAATAATCTTTCTGGCTGATCGGGTCGTATTTGTGGTCATGGCAGCGTGCGCACTCCACGGTCATGCCCAGCATCGCTTTTCCGAACGTATTGACCCGGTCGGCGACGTATTCCACGCGGTATTCTTCATCCACAATACCGCCTTCCTGGCTCTGCTGGTGGTTGCGGTTGAAAGCCGTCGCCAGCAGCATGTTTTTAGTCGGGTTTGGCAGCATATCACCCGCCAGTTGCCAGGTAATAAACTTATCGAACCGCAGGTTTTTGTTATACGCCGTGATTACCCAATTCCGATAGGGCCACATCGTGCGCAATCCGTCGTCCTGATACCCGTGCGTGTCGGCATACCGGGCCGCATCCAGCCACTCGACGGCTTGCCGCTCGCCATAATGCGGACTGCTGAACAGCCGGTTGACCGCTTTTTCGTACGCATCCGGCGATTTGTCGGCCAGAAAAGCGTCTACCTCGTCCACTGTTGGCGGCAAACCGGTCAGATCCAGTGAAACCCGGCGCAGCAGGGTCGCTTTATCGGCTTCCGGATTGGGGGTTAACCCTTTCTCTTCGAGCTTTTTAAGAACAAAATTGTCAATTTCATTTTTGACCCATTTCTCGTTTTTAACCTTCGGCACCTCCGCCAGCTGGGGCGCAATGAGCGACCAGTGCGGTTTGTATTCAGCGCCCTGCTCAATCCAGCGAACCAGCAACGCTTTTTCTTCCGTCGTCAGAATGAGATTGGATTCCGGCGTTGGCATCCGGTATTCGGGGTCGTCAGAAATGATGCGGTGGTAGGCTTCACTTTTCGCCAGATTACCCGGAACAATGGCGGTTTTGCCACTTTTCGACAAGGCTTCGTAAGCACTTTCGGCAATATCCAACCGCAAACCGGCTTTCTGTTTGGCTTTATCCGGGCCGTGGCAGGCAAAGCAGCGGTCCGATAAAATGGGTTTGATGTGGAGGTTGTAATCGACTTTTTCGGGCAATTTGCTTTCAATCGCCACCAATTCCGCCGGTTTTTCAACGCTGGTGCCACATGAACTCCAGACGGCTACCGAAAACAGGCCGATCGCCGTTGTGAACAGGAAAGATTGAAATCGTATGTCGGATGAATGGCGCATACGAGCAGAAGGGGTTTAAGGGAAAAAGACGATGAATTTACAAACTCCACACGGTATTGTAAAGGAATAAACCA
Organism: Larkinella knui; assembly: GCF_003858645.1. Lineage (GTDB taxonomy): Bacteria > Bacteroidota > Bacteroidia > Cytophagales > Spirosomataceae > Larkinella > Larkinella knui. The sequence continues at coordinate 703,832 of NZ_RQJP01000004.1, forward strand.
ATTTGGTTTCAAAAAAGTGCAACGTACCCACGGTCGGAGGGCAGCGGGTACTTACTTGGCTTTGTCGGCTTTGGCCGAATCGGCTTTTACAAACGCGGCAATGGACGTTTCAGCCAGTCCCATGTTGATTTCCAGTCCCGGCATTGCTTTTTTCAATTCGGCAACGCCCGCGTCGGTCACTTTCGTTTGCCAGAGGTAAACGGTTTTCAGGTTTTTGATACCGGCCAGTTCTTTCAGCCCGGCGTCGGTCACTTCCGTACCATACAGGTTCAGGTATTCGAGATACGGCAGATTTTTCAGGTTTTTCAAACCGGCATCGGTCACCTTCGTTTGTTCCAGATGCAGTTTTTGCAGGTTTTTCAACTTGGCTACCTGCGCCAGTGTGGCATCGGAGACTTCCGTATCACCCAGTTTCAGCCAGACAATTTGCTGGCTTAATTTCGGCAACGAAGCCGCCTGTGCATCATTGAACGACCGCGCATTGACCGCGCTGACTTCCAGTTGGTTCTGTTCCTTCGACAACGGTAAAACCAGCAAACCGGCTTTTTTCAGTTCTTCGATGGCTTTCGGATCAGCCGCCGGAAGCTTCATCGTCAACACCGGCGATTCCGGCGCGGGGCCGGCAGCTACCGTCTCACCGCCAACGGCACCACCACCCGTTCCGAGCGCGGCCAAAGCCGGTTTTATCGCATCAGACACTTTCAGTTCCGCTACTTTTTTGTCGAATGGCGCTCCCTCGTTGATCCACCACGTTAGCAACGCAATCTGATTTTCGGTCAGCTGGGTTTTGCCTTTGGGCGGCATGTGGTGGTCGTCTTCTTCCGGTAACAAACACACTTTCACCAACTTACTCTGATTGGCTTTGCCAGCAACCAGAATCGCGCCATCTTCACTGCCTTTTTTGATCATTTCCGGCGAATCCAGCCGCAAATCGGCCTTCGATTTTTCCGGATTGTGACACTGAATGCAACGACTTTTCAGAATCGGATGCACAATTTGCTGGTAAACCATCGCCTGGTTAACGTCTTCGATGGGTTTTGCCGCTTCCTCCGCTTCTTCCCGGGGTGGAATGCCCGCCATCGACCGGAACGGTTCAGGGGTATGCTGCGTCAGAAAATCGGAGCCGTGGGTGAGCGAACCGCCTTCGTGGCCAGCCGCCAGCAGCAGAATGATACCGACACCCAGGGCTGGGTAATAGAACAGCGGACCGAAGCGGATTTTAGGCCCGATTCGTTCGTGTTTAATGGCCCAGGCTACCCAGGAAAAAACCGCCACGCCGATGCCTTCCCACATGTGCAGGTTCAGCGTTTCTTCCTCATAACCACCCGCTAACGAAAGCAGATAGCCGAAAATACAAGCCATCGTGGCACTGACCGCCGACCAGAACAGGATCAACGTAATAGTGTGTGAGCTGACGGTTTGGCGACGCGTAACCCGGTCGAGTTCCAGCAAGCCGGCAATCAGCAGAAAACCGATCGGCAAGTGAACGATCAGCGGGTGAAAGTGACCAAAAAATAAAGCCCACTCGGAAGGTTTCGGAGAAGTGGCTTGTAAAAGAATGAAAAGAGTCATTGAATGGATCGGATGTTCAATTTTGGGAGCGACTTTCGGCCGGGGCAAAGCCTGACGAATGCACGTATAATTCCAAGCCGGGTCGAAAATTGAATTTCGACCCGGCGAACGGTATTTCAAAAGTTGAGCAAGTATGAAGCCCTTGCGTACAAAACGCCCGCAAGGGCCTGCGGTTTTATTAGCTAACCCGTTGAAGCTTCACCGGATACGTCTTTTGCGAAGCCCACTGCGGCACATACACGTTCTCATCGCCATCGACCAGCACGTCGTGTGGGTGCATGAAGTTGGTAAAGGTCATGTCTTTCCGCTGCTCTTCCAGTTTGCCGTCTTTGTAGACCGGTGCCGAACCGCCCGGCGTCGAAACCACTTTGTCGTTTTTGTCCAGAATCTGGATGTAGCCCGAGTTCGGATACGCATCGGACGTGCTGCGGAAAACCGCTCCGTAAATCATGTCGCCGTGCAAAACCGGGCGGCAGATGTACGAACCCGGTAAGGCAATGGTCGACAGGTACTTGCCATCGAGCGTAAACCGCTTCAGGCAGTTGTGCCGCCGGTCGGTAATCAGCAGGGTTGGATTGGCCTTGTTGCGGGTATCGACCAGAATACCGTGGCAGCAATCGAACTGGCCGTTTTCGGAGCCTTTGCCACCCCAGTGCCGGATGTATTTGCCTTTGGCGTCGTATTGCGTAATGAAATTCAAACCGTAGCCGTCGGCCACGTAAATATCGCCGTTGGCGGGATTGATGGCGGTTTCGGTCGGCGTAAACTGCGTGGGGTAATCGTATTTGCCGGTTTCTTTCGGGTAGTCGATTTTCAGCAGTTCCTTGCCTTTCAGGTCGGTTTTGATGACCTGATGCCGGTTGTTGTCGCAAATAAACAGGAACTGCTCGGCCCCTTCGTTCGAAAGCGTCAGGCCGTGAGCGCCGGGGTAGCTGGTGCCCCAGGTTTCGAGCAGTTTGCCCGATTTATCGTAAATAATGACGTTGTTTTTGGTCTCGTTGGTCAACAGAAACAGCCGTCCTTTGGCGTCTTCCACCATTTCGTGGCAATCATTGACCGGATTTTTGCCCGCGTCCAGAACGCCCCAGTTCGGCACGACCCGGTAGCGGTGTGAGCCATGCCCGACCGTCATCTCATCGGCTTTTGGTTTAGCGCCGAAATTAATATTCGGGATGGTTAATCCGACTGCCGTTGCAACCGTGGCTTTGGTGATGAACGTACGTCGGTTTACAGGTTGTGAATTCATACGATTGATTACAAAAGGTTTAGGAAATTAGGTGTTAAGTACCTACGGACTAAAGTCCGCAGAGTTCTGGATTAGTAAAAACTACGGACTAAACGGGGGCGCCCGTGCGATCCGCAGGTACGTTACGACAATTCGAGAAACCGCTCGGGATTGATGCCCCGGTCTTCCAGTTCATACGAATTGTTTATAATAAGTTGGTGAATATACTGCCAAAACGGGCGATTTGTCAACCAAAAATTCAAATCGACGTTCAAAACACTTTGTAAAAGGTCACCGGGGTAATAATCTCCCTCTGCAAACAGATTTTTATTCAGCTTTTCCATCGCCAGCGGAATCAGATACGGCAATGAAATTCCTTCGGAAATCAGCAGCCGGATGTCTTCCGTGCTGAACTGACTCAGGGGTGTTTGACGCAGTGCGTAAATCTTTTGGCTCCGGTTATCGCCAAAATCCGGCTCTTCCCCGCTTTTCTGTTCCAGTAGTTCCAGGGTTTTTTGCTGCCAGTTTTCCTCCATTTACGTACGATCCATTTCAAGGTCCGGACACGTTCAATCACAAATCTACCGCGTCCGAAACTACTTCTGTACTTGTAAAGGTATCTTTTTTATTGGCGGAAAACCGTTCGTAAAGGCGAAATATGCACTAAAAATTTATTTTTCATTCGCGATGTGAGGTAATAAAGTGCAAACTTGTCTATGTTAAATACCACCTAGATTCGCGCTCGTTTGCATGCAACAAGTACCGCTCAATTCCGATGAAAACAAGGGCGACCCGGCACCGGAACGTTCGATAAACCGCCTGCCGCTTCAGCCCGGCAAAGTGACGGACGATGAACTGATCTTTCGGCAACTGTTTGCCCAGGATCCGAAGCGTGGTTGCGAGCTGCTGTTCCGGCGGTATTACACCAATCTGGTCAATCATGCCGTTCGGTTTGTTTATTCAAAGGAAGTCGCCGAAGATCTGGTGGCCGAAGTTTACACGGCTTTCTGGCAGGATCGGGTTTTTGAGCGGATTACGACTTCGTATCGGGCGTATCTCTACCAGACGGTTCGCCATCGATCCTACAACTACCTGCGGTGGGAACTGCACCCGTCCGACTCGCTGGATTCGCTGAACACCCAGGGGCTGTCGTCCGCGCTCCAACCCGACGAAGTGTTGCACTACAGCGAACTGCATCAGAAGATCGAAGACGCCATTCAGGGCCTGACCCCGCAGTGCAAGCGGGCGTTTCTGCTGAGCCGGATTGAAGGAAAAAAGTACCTGGAAATTGCGCAGGAAATGCAAATCAGCGCCAGTGCCGTCGAAAAACTGATGATCAGGGCCCTCAGCCAGTTGCGTCAGGAATTAAAAGGGGAGTGGTTTGTCAGCCTGCTCCTGGGCTTTATCACCTGCGTCTGCTGAAAGGGGCGCAACTATTCTCCATTTGACCACCCGGCAACCCTCATCTGCTATGGAAACTTTACTGATAAAACGAATTTTGTTCGATTTTTTCGATGGAAAAGCGACGGCGATCCAGCGAAAATACCTCGAAGAATGGCTAACCAACGAAGCCAACGGCGAAACGTACTACCAATACCTGGATGAATGGGAAAGCCAGCGCCCCCAGTTTGCGGTAGACGCCGACAAAGCGCTGGGAGCTTACCAATTGATTCTGGAGAACGAACAACCGCCCGTCGCACCCTCGAAAATCCTGCCGGTTTCTTCGTCTGGCCTGTTCCGGAAATGGGTGGCCTGGAGCGTCGCAGCTTCGGTTGCCTTGCTGGCAATGCTGGGCGCTTATGTATTTCGGTCGCAATTGCTGTATGAAACCCACCGGACGGCGTTTGGACAAACCAGCGTTCACCAACTCGCTGACGGAACGGAAGTTACCCTGAATGCCAATTCCAGTTTGCGGGTTCCCCGGTTTGGTTTCGGCAGCGAAACGCGGGAGGTGTTTCTCGAAGGTGAAGGTGAATTTAAGGTGACCCATAAGGTTGACAACCAGCGGTTTATTGTTCGAACGGCCGACCACTTTCAGGTCGAGGTACTGGGGACGGAATTTGTGGTGTATGCCCGGGCAAAAGGCAAGCGGGTTTTTCTGAGCAAAGGCAAGGTGAAACTGGATCTGCCTCAGGGTCAGCAGCTTTACATGCGGCCTGGCAACGTGGTGACGGTGGCCAATTCCGGCCGTTACCGGCTCACGCAAGCCGCAACGGCCCGGCGGTATGTGGCCTGGAAAGACCATTGGTTTTACTTCGACAACACCTCCATGACCGAAGTCGCCGATCAGATTCAGGAGCAGTTTGGCATCAAAGTGCTCGTGCCCGAACCCAAACTGGCCCAACGACGGATTGCCGGTAATTTCCGGGCCGAACAAGCCGATGATCTGTTCCAGGTTCTGGCGGAACTGCTGAATATCAACGTCGTAAAAAAACGCCATTATATTGAATTGACTACTCCTAAACACCCTTAATCTTTACTATTCCTAACCCTTACAGAATATGGTGATTTCATGTTTACAGAAAACGGCGCTGGTTTCGCTCGTTGTGCTCAGCCATCAACTGACGCAGGCGCAACCGATTGCCCTGGCTCGTCAGCAGAGCCGATCCCCGGAGGTGTTCCAGACCGTTCCGTCGGCGGGGCAGAAAATGAAAGAAGTGCTGACGGAATTGAGCCGCCAGCATCAGGTGAGTATTCTGTTTGAAGAAACGACGGTGAACGGAATTGTCGTTCCGGCAACTGTCCGGCTTCGTTCCGGAAAGCTGGAAAAGCAACTGGAAACCTTGCTGAAACCGTATGACCTGATGTTTAAAAAAGTCGGCAATCAGGCCTATTATATCATTAAAAATCCGGCAAAAAATACCGTACAGGCCGTTCCGGCCCTGGAGTCGGGCAATAACCCGATTGCGCTGAAAGATCCCACGGGTTCAGCCAGTCCGTCGTTTTCGCCCACGTCGCCCACAATCGTTATCGCCGACTTTTCCGTGAGCGGAAAAGTAACCAGTGAGAATGGTGAAGGATTGCCCGGTGTCAGCGTCGTCATCAAGGGAACGACCCGCGGAACGGTAACGAATGCGGACGGTAATTATAGCCTTTCCATTCCCGAAGCGGGCAACGGAGCCATTCTGGTTTTTAGTTTTGTGGGGTATCTGTCTCAGGAACTGAACGTTAACGCTTCAACGACCGTCAACGTTTCCTTAAAACCGGATGACAAAGTGCTCGAAGAAATCGTAGTGATTGGGTACGGTACGGCCAAGAAAAGCGATTTGACCGGTGCCGTTGGAACCGTAAAAGAAGCCGAATTGAAAGAACGTCCGGCCGCTTCGCTGACGCAGGCGCTGTCGGGCCGTATGCCGGGTGTGCAGGTCAACACCAACTCGGGTCGCCCCGGGGGCCGGACTACCATCCGTGTGCGCGGGTTTAGCTCCATTAACTCCTCCAACAACCCGCTCTACGTGGTGGATGGTGTGATGTTGCCCCAGGGAACCCAAAACCAGTTTAGCTCGGCCATCGACTACATCAACCCCAACGATATCGTGTCGGTGGAAGTGTTGAAAGATGCCTCGTCCACCGCTATTTACGGTGCCCGGGGTGCGAACGGCGTGGTGCTGGTAACGACTAAAAAAGGCAAAGCGGGCGAAGGCCAGGTGACCTATAACGTCGATTTCAGCGTCAACACCATCGGGCCCAACCGGCCCCAGGTGTTGAATTCAAGACAGTATATGGCTGTTGAAGATTTAGCCTGGGCCAACATGGCCAAATACGATCCCGTCGGCTGGAATGCCGGTAAATGGGCGTATCTGAACCCCAAACTGCGCCGGATCGACCCCCGGGTCTGGAACTCGGACGGCAGCCCGAAATACGACACCGACTGGTTCAAGGAAACGACGCAGAACAAACTCTCGCAAAACCACCAGTTGGGCTTTAGTGGCGGTAATGACCGCACGCAGTATTCGATTTCGCTGGGTTACCGGGACGATGAAGGCCTGCTCAAAACGTCGTATATGAAACGTTATTCGGGCCGTTTCACCATCGATGATCAGGTCAAACCCTGGCTGAAAATGGGCGGAACGCTGAGCTACAACAACCAGACGGAAAATCTGGTGGACATCAATGATGCGGTGGCTCGCCAGATTGTGGAGGATTTTCCGTTTCTGCCGACGAAATACGAAGACGGTACGTTCGCCAACAACCGGGATTTTCCCTTTGCGGAAGGCACCATGAGTTCGTATCACCGGTTGATGGATCGCAAATACATCCTGAACACGCAAACCACCACGGGTAGCCTCTATTCAAACATCAGATTTGCCAAAGGCCTGGAAATGCGGACGGTTTTGGGGGCTAACGTGCAAACACAGGAAGTGAACCAATCCAGCACCCGGACGCTGGAAATTGGCGCGAACGGCACGGCTTCGACCAATAATTTTAAGGATTCATTCTGGTCGCTGGAAAACTACCTGACCTACAACAAGCAGATCAATGACAAACACGCCATCAACGCCCTGTTGGGGATTTCGTGGCAGGAGTCCAATTATTTTTCAATTGGAGCCAGCGTGAGCGGTTTTGCTACCGACTACTTCGGGTTCAATAACCTGGGGGCGGGTGCTACCAACCCCAGCGTGAGTTCGGGCGCTTCCCGCTCGGCCTTCAACTCCTACTTCGGCCGTATCAACTACAGTCTCATGGAAAAGTATTTGCTGACCGTCACGGGCCGGGCCGATGGGTCGTCTAAATTCGGCGAAAACCACAAGTTTGCCTTCTTCCCCTCGGCGGCTCTGGCCTGGCGGGCGTCCGAAGAGGAATTCCTCAAGGGCAATTCCATCATCTCGAACCTGAAAGTGCGCACCAGCTTTGGTCTGACGGGGAACTCGGAAATTCCGGCCTACTCGTCGCTGTCGCTGCTGAGCTCGAACTATGCGACCGTCTATGGCGAGACGAAAGTGTCGGGAACGGGCATCAGCCGCCTGGCGAACCCGGATTTGCGGTGGGAAAAAACCGCTCAGACGGACGTGGGGATTGAGCTGGGGCTGTTGAAAGGCCGCATCAATCTGGAAGCGGATTACTACTACCGCAAGACGACGGACATGCTGCTGGATGCGCCGGTACCACGCACGAGCGGTTACGGCACGATTCGCCGGAACGTAGGCTCGATGCAAAACCGGGGCTTCGAGTTTGGCCTGAACACGGTCAACATCGACGCAGGCGGGTTCCAGTGGAACTCGACCTTCAATGTTTCGTTAAACCGCAACAAGGTGTTGTCGCTGGCTACCCCGTCGGACATCTTCAACGTGGGTGGTCCGAACTTCACCAATCCAACCAATGTGATTCGGGTGGGCGAACCGGTAGGCTCCTTCTGGGGTCTGACCCGGGTGGGTGTCTGGAGCGAAGCCGAGCGCGAAGAAGCCGCCAAGTTTGTCAGCTACCGGAACGGTTTGACCATGTTGCCGGGTGATATCAAATACCTGGATGTGAACGGCGACAAAGCCATCACGGACGCCGACCGGAGCATTATTGGCAACGGGAGTCCTAAAGCCTGGGGGGCTTTCACCAACACATTCCGGTATAAAAATTTCGATTTGACGCTGGAATTGCAGTTTTCCTACGGCAACGACGTGATGGATCTCAACATTTCGACCAGCGAAGACCGTCAGGCTCTGGCCAACAGCTACACCTCGGTGTTGAATGCCTGGACGCCGACCAATCAGAACACAATGATTGCCGAAATCCGCGATACCCGCGCCGGTTATGTCTTGAACGTGGACAGTTACTGGATCAAAGACGGCTCGTTCCTGCGGGGCCGGAACCTGCTGTTTGGCTATACGTTTCCGGGCAACGTAACCAGCAAACTGAAGCTGAACCGTTTGCGGGCGTATGCCACGGTGCAAAATTTCTTTTTGTTAGTCAAAGATAAAATCATTGGTGATCCGGAAGTGACGCCAACCAATCAGGGCGACAGCAACAGCGCCTTTTCGCAGGGGATGATCTGGCACAACTACCCCAAACCGACGACGTTCATGTTCGGCTTGCAGATTGGTCTCTAGGTTTACGGTATACGGTTTTCAGGTTACGGTAGCTGACGCACGCTTGTAAACGCGTCAGCTACCGTAAACAAATCTTTATCCATTTTATTCAAAAAGCGATTTCACGATGAAACATATAGTGATTAAAGTGAGCAAGATCGCCCTGCTGGGGGCGGTGCTGCTGGGTCCGGTGGGGTGCAAGGATTTCCTCGATGAGCAGGCCCCTTCCAACCTGACGCCCGACAACTTCTACACCATTCCCGACCACGCCGAAGCCGCCCTGGCGGCCGTCTATGCCGACATGCGCTTTATGGGCGACGGAGCCGGCATCTTCTCCTCCAACTGGCAGTTGCTCGAAGCCCTCACCGGCACCTCTACCACCGAAACCGCCCAGAACTCGGATCTCAACAACCTCTACGGGCTGGTTCACGATGGCAACACGGTGCACGTGGTCAACTACTGGAACGGCCTCTACAAGGTCATCGCCCAGGCTAACCAGGTGCTCGACAAGGTGCCCGCCATCACCCCCATGGATGCCGCCCAGAAGACCAAGATCCTGGGCGAAGCCCGCTTCCTGCGGGCCAACGCCTACTTTACGGCGGTGCGCCTGTGGGGTGACATTCCCCTCATCACCAAACCCCAGACGGCCGCTTCGGAGGACTTCCAGCCGGCGCGCACCCCCCAGGAAGCCATCTACAAGCAGATCGTCGATGACCTGACGGCGGCTGAATCGGCGGGCCTGGCCTGGACCGATTTGACGGGTCGGGTCAACCAGGCTGCCGTCAAAACGCTGCTCTCGAAGGTGTATCTGACCATGGCGGGCTTTCCCCTGAGCAAAGGGGCGACGCATTACAAGCTGGCGGCCGACAAAGCCCTGGAAGTGATCACCTACGCCAATGCCAATCCGACGGTGATCGGCCTGTTCGCGTCGCTGGAAGATGTGCACAAGGAAAGCACGGAAAACCGCCTGGAACACCTCTTCGAGTTGCAGTACAACACGCTGGTGGCGGGCAATCCGATGGACAACATGTACCCCAACTTCAAACCGGTGACCTACAACGGTCCCTCGGGCACGGGCAGCACGGTTCCGGTTCCTTCGTTCTACGCGTCGTATGAGCCGGGCGATTTGCGGGCGAAGGATCAGGGGTATTTTTACTCGACCTACTACACCAACGGCAACGGGGCGCCCTTCGCGCTGGGAGCGAATTATGTCTTCAAGCACTTCAACCGGACTTCCAACGGGACGGCGGGGGTGGCCGGCACACGGCAGAACAACCTGAATGTGCCCCAGATCCGGTATGCCGAAACGCTGCTGATCTATGCCGAAGCGCAGAACGAGTTGGGCGCACCCACGCAGGCGGCTTACGATGCGCTGAAGAAAGTGCGGGACCGGGCGGGTTTGACCACGCCGGCGTTGGGGACCTACACCCAGGCGAGTTTCCGGGAAGCGGTATGGCGGGAGCGGTGGCACGAGTTGTGCTACGAGCAGATCACGTGGTTCGACATGGTGCGGTTGCGGAAGGTCTATAACGATAAGACCAACGGTTTCGACAACTTTGTGGGTCACATCAACCCCAGCTCGAACCAGCCCTTGCAGGAGAAGCACCTGTTGCTGCCGTTGGGCAAGCAGGAGATGTTGAACAACCCCAATCTGAAAACTCAGAATCCGGGCTATCCGAACTAATTGTGGGTATTTTATTGTCTTATAAAGAAATAACACAAAAAGGAAAGCATAGATTACTAGTAAAATAGGGTAGATTTAAGTTATTTTTACCCTTATAAGAGTCAGTTACTTAGAATTTGCGTTAAAATAGTCTTTACTGTTCTCCTCAGGTCGATGATACGAATGAAGGATAAAATGACGAGCCGTGTTGGAATGTGGATGGCTGGATTAGCGTGCTTCTCGGCAAGCGTGCTGATCCAAAGCTGTGGTGGCGTGGAAAAACCGGCCGAAATTGAACAGCTGGCGGATCAGCTTCCCGAAAAGGTGGACTACAACCTGCACGTGAAGCCGATTCTGTCGGACAAATGCTTCTTCTGTCACGGTCCCGATAAGGCCAGTCAGAAAGGCGGTCTGGAACTGGCGACCCGCGAGGGAGCGATGGCGGCTTTGAAAAAGGCGAAGAATAAAAAACACGCCATTGTGCCCGGCGATCTGGCGGAGAGTGAAGTCTATTACCGGCTGGTGACGACGGACGAGGACGAAATGATGCCGCCCAAATCGTCTAACCGCGTTCTGACTCCCTACGAAAAAGCCGTTCTCCTCAAGTGGATCGAGCAGGGCGCGGAATACAAACCGCACTGGGCGTTGATCAAACCGGAGAAATCGGACTTGCCGAAAGTTAACGACGCGAGCTGGCCCAAAAATCCGATCGACTATTTTACGCTGCGTAAAATGGAAGAGAAGGGCTTGAAGCCTTCGCCCGAAGCCGACAAGGAAAACCTGCTGCGCCGGGTTTCGCTGGATTTAACCGGTTTGCCGCCCACGGTGGAAGAACAACAGGCTTTTCTGGCCGACCAATCACCGAAGGCGTACGAAAAAGTAGTGGACCGGTTGTTGAAATCGCCCCATTACGGGGAGAAAATGGCCGTCGATTGGCTGGATGTTTCGCGGTATGCCGATACGCACGGCTACACCGTCGACCGCTACCGGCCGATGTGGCCCTGGCGGGATTGGGTCATCAAGTCGTTCAATCAGAATCAGCCTTTTAATCAGTTCATAACCTGGCAGTTGGCAGGCGACTTGCTGCCGAAGCCCACGCGGGAACAACGGCTGGCGACGGCGTTTAACCGCAACCACTCCCAGAACATGGAAGGCGGTATTATCAATGAAGAGTTTCGGGTGGAATACGTCGCCGACCGCGCCAATACCGTCGGAACGGCGTTAATGGGCCTGACAGTGGAATGTGCGCGTTGCCACGATCACAAGTTCGATCCGTTTTCGCAGAAAGATTATTACAGCCTGTTCGCCTTCTTCAACAACGTGGACGAAGCTGGGCAAATCTCCTGGGACGATGCGATGCCGGTGCCGACCATGCTACTGAGTCAGCCGAAGCAGGACAGTCTGCTGGCGTTTCTGAATACCAGAATCAAGGCGACGGAAACCGCAATCAACCAGACGGTTCAGAAAGAGCAACCCGCCTTCGAGCAATGGCAGGCTAAAACCGGCCCGGCGATTTCGTTCGATTACCGGAAAGGATTGCAGGCTCATTTTACGTTTGATAAACTGGTCAATAATACATTCCTGAACGCCGTCAGTCCGAAAGATACGGGCAAGGTGCTCGACCCGGTTTTGGTACCGGGCAAACGCGGCACTGCGTTTCAGTCCAACGGCGACGATATTCTGAAGCTGGGTGATGTCGGTATTTTCAACCGGTCGCAGCCGTTTTCCATCGGCGTGTGGGTCAATATTCCCAAAGACGTTTCCAAAGCGGCTCTGGTCCACAAAGGCAATGGCGATATTCTCTACAATTTTCGCGGCTATTTCCTGAACCTGCGCGACGGAAAACCGGAACTGCTGATGGCGCATACGTGGCCGTATAACAGCATTATCCGGATCGGGAAGCAGGTTTTGCCGAAAGAAAAATGGATTCAGCTGACGATGACCTACGACGGTTCCAGCAAAGCCAACGGCTTGCGGCTGTTTGTGGATGGGAAGGAAACCGCGCTGGTGACCGAAAAAGATAATCTGTACAAAGACATTCTGTTTAAAGGCAAACAAACCGGTTTGATGGTCGGTGCCGACATGCGCGGACCCGGTTTCAAAAAAGGGGCCATCGATGAACTGGTGGTGTATAACCGGGCGTTGTCGTCACCGGAAGTGCTGGCGCTGGTCCAATCCGCCCAGGCCATAACGCCCGTCAAAGGTGAAGCGCTGAAAGATTATTATTTCAGTACGGTTTCGCCGGTCTACCAGCAGCAGCGCGATGAATTGCAAAAACTGCGGGCGGAGCGAAACCGGATTGCGGAGGAAATTCCGGAGATCATGGTCATGGAGGATATGAAAACGCCCCGGCCTACGCACATCCTCAAACGGGGTGTTTACGACGCGCCTGGCGACCCGGTTCAGCCCGACGTGCCGGCCAGCGTGTTGCCGTTTCCGAAGGAGTATCCGAGAAACCGCCTGGGTCTGGCCAAGTGGCTGCTTCACCCCGACAATCCGCTGACGGCGCGGGTGACGGTAAACCGGTACTGGCAAACGTACTTCGGAACGGGGCTGGTGAAATCGGCCAACAACTTCGGGAATCAGGGCAATCTGCCCACACATCCCGAACTGCTCGACTGGCTGGCGGTTCAGTTTCGGGAGTCGGGCTGGAACGTGAAAGCCATGCAAAAGCTGCTGGTGATGTCGGCGACCTACCGGCAATCGTCGCGCGGGCGACCGGATGTGCAGCAGAAAGACCCGGAAAATACGTGGCTGGCCCGCGGACCCATGTTCCGATTAACAGCGGAAATGATTCGGGATAATGCTCTGGCTTCGAGCGGTTTATTGTCCAAAAATTTGGGTGGCGAAAGTGTGAAGCCGTACCAGCCGGAAGGTTTGTGGGCGGTGAACAACACGACGTATGAGCAGGACAAAGGCGAGAAATTATACCGTCGGAGTCTGTACACGTTCTGGCGTCGGACCAATCCGCCCCCATCGATGAACACCTTCGATGCGCCGTCGCGGAGTTATTGCATTGTGCAGCGACAGAAAACCAGTACGCCCCTGCAAGCGCTGATTTTGCTCAACGATCCGCAGTTTGTCGAAGCCGCCAAAGTTGTGGCTGCCCGGTCCATTGCGCCCGACAAGCCGCTGCCTGACCAACTGACGCAACTGTTCCGTTTGCTGACCAGCCGGAAGCCGGCGGAAAAAGAACTGACGATTCTGACGAAATTGTATCAGCAGGAATACCAGAAATTCAAGAAAACACCCGCCAAAATGGAGGGCTGGATTCAGGCTGGCGAGTATAAAGTGACCAATGTAACCGAAATGCCCGCCCTGGCCGCGGGTGCCGTCGTCGCCAGTACGGTGATGAATTCGGAAGCGTTTATTACGAAACATTAGAACGGTTTATGGTTTTCAGTTTACGGTTTTCGGTGGCTGACGCATTTGGGCTACCGCCGAACCAAAAACGCGTCAGCAAGCACGCGTCAGCCACCGTAAACTGAAAACCGTATACCGAAAACCGGTAAACTTATGAAAGAGAAACTGGCGCAAAGTCTGGCCGATACCTTCAACCGGCGGTCTTTTCTGAACAAAGCTTCCTGGGGCCTCGGCTCGCTGGCACTGGGTTCACTGTTGCCCTCGCAACTTTTCTCCAACCCGGCCGAACGCATCGAAACCGTGCCGAACCGCGCTCCGAAAGCGAAGCGGGTCGTCTACCTGTTTCAAAGCGGGGGACCGTCGCAGCTGGAAATGTTCGATTACAAGCCGTATCTGGAGAAAATGCACGGCAAAGACCTGCCGGCTTCGGTGCGGAAAGGCCAGCGGCTGACCAGTATGAGCGCCCAGCAATCGGCGCTGCCGCTGGTGAGTTCGCCCTATAAATTTACGCAGCACGGCAAAAGTGGCGCGTGGGCGAGTGAACTGATGCCGTATACCGGCAAGGTGGCCGACGATCTGTGTTTCATCAAATCGATGTATACCGAGCAGATCAACCACGACCCGGCGCTGACGTTTTTCCAGACGGGAAACCAGTTGGCGGGTCGGCCCAGCATCGGTTCGTGGGTGAGTTACGGACTCGGGTCGGCCAACCAGAATCTGCCGGCGTTCATCGTCATGGTGTCGAAAGATGCCCCGCAGGATCAGCCGTTGTATGCCCGGCTGTGGGGCAACGGTTTTTTGCCGTCGAAACACCAGGGCGTGCAGTTTCGCTCCGGCAACGACCCGGTTTTGTATCTGAGCAATCCCAACGGCTACAGTTCGGCGGATCGGCGGTCGATGCTCGACGCGCTGAAGGATTTGAATCAGGTGCAGGAGGAAATTTACGGCGATCCGGAAGTGTCGAACCACATTGCGCAGTACGAAATGGCGTTTCGGATGCAGACTTCCGTGCCGGAAGTGAACGATTTGTCGAACGAGCCGGACTGGGTGTTTGATTTATACGGTGAAGAAGCCCGCAATCCGGGAACGTTTGCGGCCAATTGCCTGATGGCAAGGCGATTACTGGAACGGGATGTGAAGTTCGTTCAGTTGTATCACCAGGGCTGGGATCAGCACGGGAATCTACCCAAGAGCATCACCAAGCAGTGCAAAGCGACCGATCAGGCGTCGGCGGCTCTGGTGCAGGATTTGAAACAACGCGGTTTGCTGGATGATACGCTGGTGGTTTGGGGCGGTGAATTTGGCCGCACGAACTATTCACAGGGCAAACTGACCAAAGACAATTACGGCCGCGATCACCACCCGCGCTGTTTCACGATGTGGATGGCCGGTGGCGGTATCAAGCGCGGCATTACCTACGGCGAAACCGACGAGTTTGGCTACAACATCATCAAAAATCCGGTCCACGTTCACGATTTTCAGGCGACGCTCTTGCACTTGCTGGGTGTCGATCACGAAAAACTGACCTACGAATTTCAGGGCCGTCGGTTCCGGCTGACGGATGTGGAGGGAAAACTGGTGAAGGGGATTCTGGCGTGAGGTGATTCCGTTTTTGCTTTTACCGGAAGGTCTGTGATAGCACAGACCTTTTTTTGTTTGTTTAAGGAAATGGAAGTAGACAGAAGTGGCTGTAAGGGATGTTACTCGAACCATCGCCCTTTAAAATCCTCCTCGCAAGCAGCGATGCAATAGCCAGGTATTGATCCCACCCACCAGGAGTTCGGCGGGCAGCCGCCACCAGAGATGATACATAATTAGCCGATCGATCAGATCGACCGAGTAGCGGTTCGTCAGGGCCTTGTGAATGGGGACCTGCACCAACAGCGATTCGCCAATAATATAGCCATTCAGCACCAGCGTAACGATAAACCAAGAGCGTAAAGCGACCGGTTTCTGCCTGATCAAGAGTCCATTCAGCAGGAACTGAATCGCCATTGGAGTGAATAAATAAATCCGGAGGTGGCTCTCCAGCGACTGATGATACGCGCTGAAGCTGGTTGATTCAATCTGATACCAGGTGCTATAGTTCACGTCGTTTTCAATGATCAATGCGCCCAGCACGTAAAACGAAACGACAAAATAAGCGGTACGTAATTTCATAGCGGAAGAGCGTTCAAACTGCAAATGCCTGATAGACTGGTCCAAACCGGAAATTCCGGGGAACTGTTACGGGACGCAACGTAAAAAAAATAAAAAAAATAATTGCGAAACCAATCGGTTGCTGTTTTATTTGCAACCGATTGGTTTCACTTTAATTATTTCTAAAAAGATGCGTAAATTGAAATTACAAGTGCAAATGACCATGGATGGTTTCATTGCCGGACCAAACAGCGAAATGGATTGGATGACGTTTCCCTGGACGGAAGACATCAGTGAGTATGTTACTAAACTCACGGAGCCTGTGGATACAATTTTGCTGGGGCGTAACCTGGCCGAAGGGTTTATTCCGCACTGGACCGGTGTGGCTAACGATCCGAATAACCCGGAACAGGAAGCTGGCAAAAAGTATTACGAGACTCATAAAGTGGTTTTTAGTAAGACCTTAAAACAGTCTGAATGGGAAAATACCGAGGTTGAGAATGGCGATTTTGTTCAAAAAATTGAACAGCTAAAAAACCAGCCGGGCGGTGATATCATTGTCTACGGTGGCGCAACGTTTGTGTCGTCACTGATTAAAGAAAAACTTATTGATGAACTTCATCTTTTTATCAATCCCGCCATAGTAGGCCACGGATTGCCTATTTTTCGGGACATTTCGGAAAAACAAAGATTTACGTTGGTAGCCGCCAGCCCATTCAAATGTGGAATTGTGGCCCTGGCCTATAAGAAAATATAAAATGCGAAGAGATGTTTTTCAAGCGATTGCCGATCCAACCAGACGGGCCATCATTCTGCTCATAGCCGCTCAGGCCATGACGCCGAATGCCATTGCGGACCATTTCAACACAACCCGGCAGGCTGTTTCTAAACACCTCCGCATCCTGACGGAGTGTGAACTTGTGCAGCAGGAACCCAGGGGGCGTGAAATTTATTATCAGCTCCAGGTTGCTAAAATGAAAGATGTTGAAGAATGGCTTGCGCAATTCAGGACGTTATGGGAAAGCCGTTTCAACGAACTGGATCAGGTATTGGCCGACATGAAAAACAGTGAAATTGGTTCAGTAAACGAATGAGTACGACCGGTTTAGTGAGTACGGTCTTGCCACTACAGCGGATACGTAGTCACTAAACCGGTCCTGTTCAAATTACAATCGTATGCAGTCGATGTTCAAATTTTCTGTCGATAAGAAAACCCACACCATTACGATAGAAAGAGAATTTGCCGCAGAATGCTCTCTGGTTTGGGAGGCATGGACAAGGGCGGAGATTCTTGATAGATGGTGGGCACCAAAACCCTGGAAGTCAGAAACAAAGCGCATGAAATTTGAGGTGGGCGGATTCCGGCATTATGCCATGTGTGGACCAAATGGGGAAAAGCATTGGGGCCTCACAGACTATAAATCAATTACTTATCACCGGGATTTTACGGGGATTGATTACTTCTCCGATGAAGAAGCCAACAAAAATGAGAGCCTGCCCGTAGCCGGTTTTCAGGTGCGGTTTCTGGCGGCTACTAACCTGACCCAGGTGACTTACACCGCCCGGTATTCCGATCTTGTTCAGCTCGAAAATGTTGTTAAAATGGGCGCTATTGAAGGAATGAAAAGTGCACTCAATGAACTGGACCGCCTGATCAAGCTCGTGCGGGAAGGCGACTGAAGGTGCGTGGAGGTTGACCAAACCGGTTCTTACACGCGCTGCTAAAATACTGTAGAGAAGAATACCCCGATCAATAGCCCGTTGGTGCCGTTTTCCAGATCATATTTCACCAGATCCAGCCGGTAGGCCGATCAGGGAAAGAAAAAGCGGTTTGGGAATTTACACAAAAAGGGCCTGGTTTATTTCCTCTTCGTAAACAATCGAAGCCTTTAAGGCAGAGTTTGATCAGGAACCAAATGGGCCGCGCCCGGCAGCCCGGAATCGTAAGGGCATCGTTTGGTTTCCGCTTTATTTCGGAGCGTAACAGGGACCCCGACGCATCGATTTTTTCTCAATTCCGGTCAGGAAAAACCGCCCTGGTGGCCGGATCCAGGTGGGGAGTTGGCCCCGGTTCGCGCACCATGAACCAGTTTGGAACTCCGAACAGGGTATCTTCGGCAACCACCCGAAACCCAAACCGTTCGTAGAGAGGTACGTTTTCTTTTTTGTCGGTTTCCAGATAAGCCGTGGCCGGAAGCTGATCGGCATAGTGGCAAAAATGCCGGAGCATCGCCTTGCCAATCCCTTTGCCCTGATGCTGCGGATCAACCGCTAATGGCCCGAAATGAATGTGTGGTTGCGGATGATCGTGTCGCTTCCAGTTCATCCGCCATTGCAGGACCGGCAGCAACCTGCGGCCCAGCGCCAGTGCCATGCCCGGTAAAATGCTCAGTAGCTGAAGGGGCCGCAACTGGCAATACTCCGATGGGGTATAACACATGATACCTACCAGCTGATCCCCTTCTCTGGCGGCCAATACGGTATTGGTCGGCGTGTTGACGACGTAATCAAACAATTTCTGCTGAACCGCAATCATTTCGGCGTTTGCTGCTTTGAAAATAGCCAGATGGTTCGGGTTGGTAGCCATCGCTCTGGCGATCAGATTGGCAGCTTCCGCTCTTTCTTCAGGCTTCAACGCGGTTATGTGGCTCGCTGCTGGCTGCTGTTTTGCCATACTCGTTACAGGTTAACTTTATAAAGCTTTTAAACCACCTTAATCGGCTGGCCTGGTCATGTGGAGATGCATTAAATACGCCAGCCAAATAAAGCCGGTTAAGAAGGCAATTCCGGAGACCCAAGCATTCCACCCGGCAAGGCTATCGAATTAAAGTCGCACAGGGCAATTGGAATGGGAATCATCAGAACGACCAGGGTAAACAGAAGTTTATAGAATAACTGGCTCATTTTAGTTCGGGGATGAAGGACGACTGTCGTTGGCCGGAGCCTTGTTGTAGGCGTCCAAACATTTGTCGAGCGGCTGGCCGTCTTTGTGAATGCAATCACAGAACTCGTAGCAGGCTTCGGATTTGTTGCTGCCCTTGCATTGCTCCTGACAATCGGATAAGGTGTTGCGGGGGCGAATGGCGAATGCGTTGAAGATGAGCAGCCCCACCATGAAAACCGTGGCAACGACCCCCGCAAAAAAAACGGTCGGAAACGGGCTCGTCAGGCTTTTTTGCCTGGCTATGGCATCGGGAACGGGCGGGTCATGAAAGGGAAAAATGAATTTTAGTTTGTCGTAGTCCCAGCAAAGCAGGTACAAATTAGCCAGCACCATCAGGGGAGACGTAAGCAGGGACCCATCAAAACGCACCGCAAACGACAGGATGCAAATGTTTAAAATGATCGGAAAATAGAGCAAGGCACCGAGCGTCGCCGTCCGGGGAATCAGCAGCAGAAGAGCCGCGGTCACTTGCAGGACGCCAATAAACGTGTAATAATACCCGGTATGGTGCAGGGCTTCCAGGTAGTTCCCCATCGGGTGATTAACAGACAGCGACGTGAACCGCTCCCCAACAATTTTTACAAAACCCGAAGGCAAGAAACCGGCTGCCAGAGCAATCCGATTGAAAACGGCAAAATAGTGCAACCATCTATTTTGCTTGACCCGCAAATGAAGTTGGTCCAGTTTGGAAGCAATACGCATACATTTTTAGATTTAACCTCATAATCAATGAAAGGAATGGTGTGGATATAGGGCAACCCGCTTCGGACTTTCTACGATTCAGCGCAGCCCGGTATTTTCAGACTATTAATTCGTTGCGTTAAGTCATTACATGATCAATTATGCAAATTTAAGAAAGAACTTTGTATTGCAAAGTAATGGACTTCATAATTCATAGCGAGCCACCAGCCGTTTTATTTTTCGGCGAGCGGTTTTACTGAAAAATCGACATTGAGCCTGTAGGAAAATGATGCCAATCAACGCCGATTCGAATCCATTTCTACTTTCTCTCTGCAACCATTCCGCAAAATTCGCCATCTTTCATCCGTTAACCTGGCAATAGCATGACCGCAACCTCTCCACCTTCCGGCACCCGAATGGCATTCGTGACCTTGTTCAGCTTACTGGCGGCTTTTGGTCAGGCTCAGAACAAACCGGCTACTACAACATTCGCCCAACTCGACCGGGCCGTAAAGCAGCTTATGGATAGCGCCCGCGTACCCGGTCTGTCGCTGGTATGGATTCAGAAGGGTCAGGTTTCCTATCGGAAGGCTTATGGCTTCACCAAAGCGGACTCGACTCAGCAAGTTGATTCCAATACCGTATTTGAAGCCGCTTCCCTGACTAAACCCCTCTTTGCGTATGCGGTGCTGCAACTGGTGGACGAAGGTCGTCTGGATCTGGACAAACCGCTGTTTGAATACCTGCCCTATCCTGATGTGGCCGACGATGAGCGGTATACGAAAATTACGGCCCGGCTGGTTCTGAGCCACCGGACCGGGTTCCCCAACTGGCGTAAAAACCGTCGCTCCTCCGAACTGACCCTGCTTCGTTCACCCGGCGAACGGTTTGGGTATTCCGGGGAAGGGTTCGTCTATCTGCAAAAAGTGGTTGAAAAAATTACGGGCGAACCGATCCAGGCGTTTATGGAAAACCGGGTCTTGAAGCCACTGGGAATGACGCACAGCAGCTTTATCTGGCAACCGGCCTTTACCGCCAATTACGCCCAGCCGCACAACGAGTCGGGCGAAGTTGGGCAAAAATACCAACCGGCGCAGGCCAATATGGCCTATTCCCTGCACACCACGGCTCCCGATTATGCCCGGTTTTTTCTGGCTATTTTCAACGCAACGGGATTAAAACCCGCCACAGTCGATCAGATGCTGAGCCCGCAAAGCCAGTTGCCCACGCGCTTTTCGGGCTCCGATACGCTGGCGGCCGGTTCCTACTGGGGCTTGGGCATCGGCCTGGAACAAACGCCCGGTGAGACCTATTTCTGGCACTGGGGTGACAATGGGGCTTTCAAATGCTTTATCATGGCAAACCGTACGCGCAAAGACGCGGTGGTCTATTTCGCCAATGGCTCGAACGGCCTCGATTTTGCCGATGAGATCGTGCGTCTCACGGTGGGTGGTCAGCATCCGGCTTTTCCGTTTTTAGGAATTAACTGGCGGGCACAGGCGGGGAAATCAGCCAAGAAATAGTTGCTCACATTAGTCCGGTTTGCTCACATACTCTTTCCCATCAACACCTGCCCCGGTCGTTTGCCGTTGTATTTGCCGCTTTCGATGACTGCGATTGATAAGCACAACTTTGGTGGACACTTCATATTGCCCGACTCCGTTGGACGGAAAATTCCGATTCAAGGTAACGCAATAACCGTGTCGGTAAAACTATTTGGTAGGTAGCCGGTTAGTAATTTGTATATACCACAAATCGATATCATGGATAAGCTACAGAAGTTGGAGTTGATGAACAAAATTGTTCGTGAATTCGAGGACCTTCAACACAGTCAGACGGCCCTCATTGAGAAAATAGGGAAAATCGAAGTCGACAACATGAATGGGTTGAATGACACGAATCTGGAAAAAACCCTGGATACGATGCATGGAAAAATTGCCGAAAATCTCGACTCCATTACGGAGATTTTTTCCTACTTCGAAACCCAGCGTGACCAGTACGCCGAGAAAAATGGAGCCGCTATTGCTGCGATTGAAGCGGCTGCGGCTGTCGAAGCGGCAAAAGCCGCTAACTAACGTGTGTCTACTGACATCGTTAGTCAAGCGGACTAACGATGTCAGTAGACAACCGGTTTTCTTCAACCTATTAACTTCAAAAGACAAAATGAACTTTCAATTGGTCGAAAAAGACGATATCTGGCAGCACAACGAATACTATGAAGTGCATACCACGCAGGATGATTCACACGCTAAAAGCCTGTTTTTTACCACCAACGAGGAAAATCTGGAAGAAGTAGCGGCTGCTATTGCTTCCGTACATTTGCCCGATGCCAAACACTGGACGGTCATCCCGCACCGGAAGGGCAGCTGATCAGGCTGGAGTAAATACCCTGATTTTTCAGTGAGTGAACATCATTCCGGTTTGCCCGCATAGCCTTTCCCCATCAACACCTGCCCCGGTCGTTTGCCGTTGTGTTTGCCATTCTCGACCACCGGAATGCCGTTGACCAGCACGTACGAAAAACCGGTCGAGTAGGCGTGGGGGGCGTCGTAGGTCGATTGGTCGGACACGATTTTTTCGTCGAAAATAACGAGGTCGGCGGCATAACCCGGTTTCAGAATGCCGCGGTCGTCCAGCTTAAACCGCTGGGCGGGCAACGATGACATCCGCCGAACGGCTTCTTCCACCGGAATCACTTTCTTGTCGCGCACATACCGGCCCAGCACGCGGGCGTTCGTGCCGTACCCCCGCGGGTGCGGCATGCCGGACTGGAAACGCGCGACGCCCGCATCCGACGCAATCATGGTGTTCGGGTAGCGCATGATCGTGGCCACGTCATCCTCCGACATCGTATGATACACCATCTGAATGCGTTTCATGCTGGTTTTGTCCATCAATTCCATCACCAGATCCGCTTCGGTTTCGGCGTTTTTCTTTCGACCCAGCTTCTGATTGATTTGGGTGATGCTCATTCCGTTGAAAGTCGTGTCGGCCGGGTAATAGGCCACGACGGCGTAGTCGAAATTTTTGCGGTCGTTTTTCTTCAAACCGTCCAGCATTTCCTTCCGGATTTTAGCGCGGGTGGCCGGGTCGCGAAAACGGAGCAGGGTAGCCGAATCGCCATCGGCCAGCGCCCAGGAAGGAACGATGCTGGCGAGCGACGTACTCGAAGCGGTATACGGATATTGATCGACGGTCACATCGTAGCCGTCGCGCCGGGCGGCTTCCACCATCGCCACGGTTTCGACACTGGAGCCCCAGATCGGTTTGCTGGCGACTTTAAAGTGCGAAATCTCGACCGGAATATCGGCTTCCTTACCAATCTGAATGGCTTCTTCAATCGCTTTCTTCACATCCTGCCCTTCGTTGCGCATGTGCGATGCGTAGACTCCGCCGTAACGCGACGCCATTTTTGCCAGATTGACGATTTCGGGCGTGCGGGCATAGGTTCCGGGCGTGTAAATCAGGCCGGTGGAAATGCCGACGGCACCGTCTTTCATCGCCTGTTCGACGAGGGCTTCCATCTCCGTTTGTTCTTTGGCGGTTGGCTCACGGAACGCCATTTTCATCACTTTCATCCGTACGGTATTGTGGCCGATCATCGACGCCAGGTTGGGCGAAAAACCGCCGATGCGCAGCGAATCGTAGAAAAGCCGCAGGTTGGTAGCCGAACTGCCGCAGTTGCCCGTGACGAGGGTCGTTACGCCGTCGTAAATAAAATTTTCAGCGCCGGGGCGTTCCTGCAAACTGCCCTCCACGTGCGTGTGAACGTCGATAAAACCGGGGGCTACCATCTGGTTTTTGGCATCGATCACGGTTTTGCCTTCTGTGGCCGGAATGGTACCGATTCGGGCGACTTTCCCGTTTTGAATGGCCACGTCGGCGTAGTACCACGGATTGCCGGTGCCATCGACCACGCGACCGTTTTTGATGACCAGATCGAATGACTGGCCGGAAGCGAAGTGAGCGAATGTGCTGATGAAGATTACGTAAAGCAGGTGTTTCATGGATTAAGCAGAGTCCCAAAGGGTGATAATTCGATCGGAATGAAGACTTTTAAAAACGTAAAAAAGCGTACTGTATTCGCTGCTGTCGGCGTAATTGTTTATCGATTTTTTCGGCACGTCTTCCCATAATTCATCGGGATTCGGGGCCTCATTCTGAGCGTAATCAATCGATTTTTTGAAAAAAGATTCAGCATCGGAACCACCGGCCAAGTGCTGGTAAAAAGGCCGGGAACCGTAGCCAATAAACCGGGCGTAATCACCGTCGGCGCAGGGCCATTCCCAGTCCTGCCAGGTTATTAAATGGGGCGTGGTTTTCTCCAGTTCGAGCGTTTTCTGGTCGGCCAGATCCTCGATATCTGCTTTGGTGAGCGCCGGATTGAGCGCTTTTAATTGCCGTTTCAGTTCCATTACATCCCCCTGACAGGTGTAACTATCCCGTTCATAAAGCCGCCCGTTTGCCAGGCAATCCGGGCAGATCCAAGCCATTTCCTCTTCCCCAAAAAATGCTGCCGCATCGAAGCACGGTTTCTGCTGATGGCACAGATCGCACGGCGTTTCCTCGTCTCCTAATCCAATAAAAACCTCTGGCTTATCAACGTATTTGAAGGTCATCGGGGACTGATTTGACGAGTTGGATCGGCAGTTGGCTCGCTAACTGACGCCCGGCTAAAACCGCGGGCCGGGGAAATCAGTGGTATCTCAAAGTGTATATAACTGATCATCAGGTTGAAAATTAGCTGCATAGGCGGATTTCTTTTTGACTTGATCCCAAATCGGGGACAGTCAAAACCGGGGAATCGGGCTTTTGTGCTATTCAAAGAATGGTACTAAAATAGGTCATTGGAAAACTAAAACCTATTACGGGCAAGTGTACGTACGATCCGTTCTACCGTTGGTGGTTGAGAGGTATTTCGTTTCCTCTGTCGGATATGAATTGCCAATCTTGATTGTACGCTTTACCTGGCCATTCCCGCCGAAAAAATAACGAAACTCCACCACAGTGCAGGCGATTCGCCGGGACCAATTTTCAGAGTCGTAACTGCAAAAAGTATGAAAATGTATCAAAGGGCCACCCCAATCGGAGTCTGATGTATGTAAAAGGCGCTTCCCATACCATTCCAAACGATAAGCCAGGGCTGATGATTGAACAGCTTATGAATTTCTACCGAAAACACCTTTAATCATGGCATTCTTTACCGACTAATATACGGATCAACACCCGAGATTGCTAAATGCTGATGGATTGCAGTTGACTTAATCCGGTGTAACTTAGGGCGGTATTTCCAGAATTGCTTTTTCTCACAGTGGCCAAAAGGCAAGGACGAATGGAGGGTGTTTATCAAGAAGAAACCATGAAAACAATTCCAGTCAGACATCTCGCCGATACCCATCAGGGACAAACTAGTGCGGGCCGGTTTAGCATGCGGAATCTGGCCGATGTACTGAACGACAAGGCATTAGTCCATGATCTGCACAAACACGACTTCTACTTTATTCTGGCGGTCGAGCAGGGGCAGGGCATTCATGAAATTGATTTTATTCGGTACGATATTCACAATTATGCCGTATTTATTCTTCGTCCCGGTCAGGTACATTCCCTTCAGCTAACCGCCGGTTGCACCGGTTATTTATTGGAATTTGATCCGTCATTTTATCAGCCAAAGAACACCCTGGCTGAACAGCATTGGAAGAAAGCCATTAGCAAAAACCATTGTGAAGTCGAAGAAAGCCGTTTCAGGAAGCTGCTTTCCTACCTGTCGAATTGCTTCACAGAGTATGCGGCCAAGGAGACAGGATATCAGGAAGCCATCAAAGCGAACCTCGATCTTTTCCTGATTGAGCTGGTGCGGCAAAGCCGAAACCCAACCCGGGTTTCATCCGGAGCAAACACGTATATTCAGGAACGTTACGAAGAGTTGCTCCGGCTGTTGGAAGAGAAGATCACCCAGGTCAAGAGTGTGTCGCAGTATGCCCGGTTGCTCAATCTCTCCGTCTATCAGCTCAATGCCATTACCAAAGCATCCGTCGGCAAAACCGCAGCCGACTTAATTACGGAGCAAATCCTGCTGGAAGCCAAGCGCTATTTACTGGCCACACCCAACCAAATCAAGGACATCGCCTGGCATCTGGGCTACGAGGATACGTCGTACTTCATCCGATTTTTCAAGAGCCATACCGGGCAATCGCCGGATGTTTTCCGGAAGAATTTCAGCTAAGTCCTATCCAACTAAAGAATCCTCCTACCATCCCTTTGGGGGCGCCATCTACTTTTGTGAACGATTAATACGGGTTCAAAAAAGTAGAAACCATGAAAGCAAAATTAATAGCGTCCTTAAAAATCTGGGTGGTCATTTATCCTTCCATTACCTTGTTTCTGACCGTTTTCGGCGAAAAACTGTCGATTTTTCCTTTGTATCTGCGAACATTTATTCTCACCGTTTCATTGGTTCCCTGGATGATTTTTGCGGGGATTCCAGCGGTTAACTTTCTGATTCGGCAGTTTTCGGGAAAAAGAGCAACGAACGAAGCTACCAAGCACGTCCGGCAATGAAAACGGATAACGAATCGATGGCCAATAAAGAACTGATCGGGGAAAGTCGCTGCTCGCTCCTATAAAAACCGCTGAACATGAAAACGAATAAACAACCCGTACGGAGGGAGGGGAGCGACAGCCTGGTCGTTTCCGAAAAACACACCGACAAAATACAGGCCGTTCTAACGGGTATCTTTTTTATCCTGGTTACGGGATTCGCGATTAGTGGACTCAAGTTCAATCCAATTCTGATCAATCAGGAGTCTCTGATGCAGGGAACCGCTTATTCAGCCCTGGTTGTGTTAGGAACCGCCATTGAATTGATGCTGGTCTGTTTGGCTGGCGGAATCGCCAGCCTGCTTTATCCCTATTTGCGAATCTTTAAAGAGCGTTTCGGGCTGACCTATTTCTGCTTTCTGGTCATGGAAGCCCTGTTCATGCTGGGAATGAATACGCTGATCTACAGTTACGTATTCTTCAAATCCGAGGTTATTCCCCGAAAAATGGCCTTCGCCTGAAAGTGCCGGAACCCGCTTCGCTATCATGTCTGCTGGTAAGCGCTGGGTTTTCGCAACGCAACTTTTCATTAACACGTAAACACAAATTATTGTGAAGTCTCCTATCAAATCCATAACAACCTCATTCGCAGCCACGATGCTGCTGATGACCCTTTCGGTCCCCTCTTTTGCGCAGGAAAACCGCTTCAGTCTGTCCCTTAACTCCCTGACGACGAACTTCAACTACGGCAGTATGAATAAGGACTTGAGACCGTACAAGAAAGATTTTAAAGGATTGCAAATCGGCGCATCCTATCAGGCTGGCATCAGTCCGGTCGTTTCGGTGGTACCGGAGCTTTATTTCGCTCTGAAAGGAGGAAAACTGAACGGGAATAATCCGCTGACCATCAACAAATCCACGGTGCGGCTTTTTACGGTTGAGATGCCCATCCTGGCCCGTATACACCTCCATCCGTTTTATGTTAATGCCGGTCCGTATGCGGCTTACACGCTGGGAGGACGCCTGAAAACGGATGGTTCCGAAGCGGTTCCAGCCTCTTCAACCAGGATTTCCTTTGGTACGTCTTCCGGCGACTTCAAACGGTGGGATTTGGGTTTCCAGGCGGGTGCAGGGTATACCTTTCGGATCAGAAGAACCCACCTCACGTTGGATGCGCGTTACGGCTATGGGCTGGTTGCTATTTCCCAGGACGTTAAGCGCTATAACCGGCTGCTCAATATCAGCCTGGTTGTTTCAAAACCGCCCAGAAAAAAGCAAACCGAAAAACGGGGTTAAAGCGTAGCGGTTTCTAATGGCTACCTCCTGCCCGAATCAAGCAGTCTATTCTTTTATCATACTAAATTCAGTAAAATGAAAATTGTTATCGTTGGTGCTTCAGGCACTATGGGAAGTTATTTGTCAACCTGTTTCGAAAAAGACCATGACGTAATCCGGGTGGGCCGCCGAACCGAAGACATTCAGGTTGAGGTCACATCACCGGAGTCAATCGAAACCATGTACAAAAAAATAGGTGCTTTCGATGCTCTGGTTTGTACGGCAGGTCCCACGTACGTTGGTCCGTGGAAAAACTTAACCGATCAGGAGTTTCGTCAGGGCGTCGAAGGCAAGATGATGGGCCAGATCAATTTGGTGCTGATTGGTCAGCATTACATCAATCCCAGGGGATCTTTCACGCTGATTACCGGCGCATTGACGCACGAGCCGCAAAAGAACTTTGCCAATGCTTCGGCCGCCAATGCCGCGGTGGAAGGTTTTGTTCGAGCGGCTGCCATTGAGTTGGAAAATGGGATCCGCATCAATGCCGTGAGTCCAAACGTGATTGAAAACTCCCCCCGGTATTTTCCGTTTTTCCCGGGTGAGATGCCCACGACCATGAAGCAATTGGAATACGGGTTTAGAAAGAGTGTTTTTGGAGCCAATACCGGACACGTGATCCGACTATACTAAATCCACCAGGATTGGATCGTTGCCATCAAGGCTCAGGACGAAAAGTGGTCACGTTCCCGTAAAAAAAGAACAGTTCGTCGCAAACTCCCCTCCATTTTGACGCAATTGCACCGGGCGTCGGAAACGGGTCTGCTTTACCTTTGTCCGACACTAATTGACCAGCAATCACCATGACCCGTATCAACAGGCCGTTGCTATTTATTCAGGGAGGAGGAAGTGCAGAAGACTACGAAGCCGATAAAAAGCTGGTTGAGTCACTACAGTCCACCTTGTCAGGTGCTTATGAGGTACATTATCCTTCCTTACCCAATGAGTCCGCTCCGGATTTAGGCCGAATCAGGCAGATTGGCGACGCCATTTCGCGGATCGATGGAGAACTGATTTTGGTGGGGCACTCGTTAGGGGCTTCCATGCTGCTGAAATATGTCTCCGAAAACGAAATAAGGAAGAAGATTACCGGCATTTTTCTGCTCGCTACTCCCTTTTGGAGTGGGGATGAAGCGTGGAAAGAAGGGTTTAAGCTGAAAGAAAATTTTGCGGACCAGTTGCCCGGCGACGTTCCTGTTTTTCTTTACCACTGCCGGGATGATCAGGAGGTGCCGTTGGCACACCTGACCAGGTATCGGGAAAAGCTTCCCCGGGCAACTTTCCGCGAACTGGCCAGCGGGGGGCACCAACTGAATAATGACCTCACGATGGTGGCGAAGGATATTTTGTCCCTGGCGGGTAGCGCTTATTTTTGATTCCATCCTAAAAATTAATGAACACTACAATGAGAACGGTAACTTTTGGAATGAATATTAGCCTCGATGGCTATTGTGACCACACGGTTTTCAAGCCCAGTGCCGAGGGCAGTAAAGAGGTGCATGATTATTTCACTCGTATGATGGACGACGTCGATCTGATCGTTTTCGGCCGGATCATGTATCAGCTCATGTTTCCCCATTGGAGCGATGTGGCCAAAAACCAATCCGGCACAGCCGATGAAAATAGATTCGCCCAACGGCTGACCGCGATCGATAAAGTGGTTATTTCGCGATCACTAGACCAGGTGGAGGCTCCTGCGCGACTGGTTCGTAGCAACCCGGTCGAAGAGATCCGGAAACTGAAGCAGCAACCGGGCAAAAAAATTTCGATAGACAGCGTCAGTCTACTGCCGGAATTGATCGCAGCAGAGCTGATCGATGAATTTCATTTGGTTATCCATCCGGTGCTGGTGGGCAAAGGCCGCCAATTGATCGAGGGCGGCAGCCTTACGGAAAACGTTGATTTAAAGCTGGTGGATACGTCGGTTTTCAAATCCGGCTGTGTGGCGCTTCACTACAGGAAATCGTAGCGCACGGGCTTGACCAGCAATCCGGAAAATTTAGGAAATGACAGACTGTGCCGATCGTAAATGCGGTCTGGCCTGGTTATCAGCCGGGTTGTAAATCTGCCCATCTCGTTCAGGCTGAGACACTAAAAAAAATACTGGTGTGTGGGAGATAACGTGCTTTCTGAAAAGCTCAAAGCTTGCGGTGCAACGGCATCGTGTCGTACGTAATTTCGATCGGCTTTTCCGATTGTAAAATCGCCTGATTCAAAATCTGGAGCCGATTCACCGCCGTGTTGTATCGATAGTCTTTTCCGGCTTGCAAAACCGCAGGGCCAACCCGGACCGTTAGTGTCTTTTCGTCAAAACCGATCGGTAAAGCAATCTCCCCATTGATCGGTGCCTGGCCTGACTGATGTTTACCCGGCGGTACGATCACCGTATGAAACCGTGGAGAAGACCGTAAAGCAGGTTGATAGGACGTCAGCCGGAACGGTTCAGTTTGATGAAAAGACCGGTTTTTTTGCCGGGATGGAAGGGAATCGGCCTTCACGAAAGAAGCCGGCTGGCTGGCGGAATACGCTGGCCCTAAGCCTATACTGCCAATCAACAGAACAAACAGGGAAACCATTTTTAGAAAGAAGTTTAGGCGATGGTATTGATATACAACGGGTTGTGAATCCCTTTGTTGTATAAACCTAAAAATGAATGGCTAAATCTTTTTTGGCCTGTACGCGTATTCCTATTACACTTTCCCCCTCAAAAAATCCGCCGTATAATTTTCGCCTTCCGGCAGTTGAACCAACTCTTCCGGGGTTCCGGCAAAGGTGACGTAACCGCCCGTATCGCCACCTTCGGGACCGAGGTCGATGAGGTAGTCGGCCGATTTGATGATCTCGGTGTTGTGCTCGATGATGATCACACTGTCGCCCTGATCGACCAGCGCGTTGATGGCTTTCAGCAGTTTGCGGATGTCGTGGAAGTGCAACCCGGTGGTCGGTTCATCAAAAATGAACAGCGTTCCGCCTTTGTTTGGATTCCCTTTTCCGAGAAACGACGCCAGTTTAACGCGCTGGGCCTCACCGCCCGATAAGGTGTTCGATGATTGTCCGAGTGTAATATAACCCAAACCGACATCCTGGAGCGGCATCAGCTTTTCAACCATTTTTTGGTCCGCTTTCCGGAAATAGTCAATGGCTTCGTCAACGGTCATTTCCAGAATATCGGCCACATTTTTGTCATTCAGCGTCACTTCCAGAATTTCCTGTTTGAACCGTTTCCCGTTACAGCCTTCACATTTCAGGTAAATATCGGCCATAAACTGCATCTCGATCTTCACCTCGCCTTCGCCCTGACAAACCTCGCAGCGGCCACCGTCGACGTTGAACGAAAAGTGCGACGGTTTGTAGCCGCGCGCCTTAGCCACGGGTTGCTCGGCCATCACCTGCCGCAGATAATCGTAGGCTTTGATGTACGTCACCGGATTCGAGCGTGACGATTTTCCGATCGGATTCTGGTCGATCATCTCAATGGAAACGATGCGGTCCGTGCTGCCTCCCAAACTATCGTGCTTGCCCGCTTCCTCCGAACCGTCGCCCTTCAGGCGGGTCAAAGCCGGGTATAATACCTTGCGAATCAGCGTCGATTTGCCCGAGCCACTCACGCCCGTCACCACCGTCAGCGTGTTCAGCGGAAACCGCACGTCCAGATCCTTCAAATTATTCTCCCGCGCGCCGTTCACCTCCAGCCAGTGCGTGGCTTTCCGCCGAAACTTCGGAACCGGCACGGTTTCTTTCCCGATAAGGAAATCAATCGTATACGAATGAGGGGATGTGATTTGCTCTTGATGCCCACTCTTCACGCTTAACTCATAATTCTTCACTTCCTCCCACGTGCCCTGAAACACCAGATGCCCCCCGTTGACACCCGCGTCGGGGCCAATGTCGATGAGCTGATCGGCGGCCCGCATCACTTCCTCCTCGTGTTCGACCACGATGACGGTATTGCCCAGATCGCGCAGCGTTTCCAGCACGCTAACCAGTTGCTTTGTGTCACGCGGATGCAGGCCAATGCTGGGTTCATCCAGAATATACATCGAACCGACCAGGGCGCTACCCAGCGAAGTAGCCAGTTTAATTCGTTGATACTCACCACCCGACAACGTGTTCGTCAGGCGGTTCAGCGTTAGATAAGTCAACCCGACGCGCTCCATGTAATCGAGCCGGTTGCGGATTTCGGTGAGCAGGCGTTTGCCCACTTCCTGCTGATGCGGGGGTAATTCCAGATTCCGGAAGAAACCGGCGGCTTCGCCAATCGGCATCAGCACAATGTCGGTAATGGATTTTCCACCGGCAATTTTTACGTAGCTGGCATCCTTCCGCAGCCGCGAACCCCGGCATTCGGGGCAGGTGGTTTTTCCCCGGTAGCGCGACAGCATTACCCGGTATTGCACTTTAAAGGTCTGGCTTTCCACGAAATCGAAAAAAGCGTTCAGACCCTGGAAGTATTTGTTGCCGGTCCAGAGCGTTTCTTTCTGCTCCGGCGATAGATCTTTATAGGGACGATGAATCGGAAAGTCGAACCGGATGCCGTTTTTGAGCAGCGGTTTCAGAAATTCCTCGTTCATTTTCTCGCTCCGCCAGGGCGCAATCGCGCCTTCGAATACCGACAGATTTTTGTCGGGAATCACCAGATCGGGGTCGATGCCCAGCACTTTGCCAAAACCGTCGCACCGGCGGCAGGCACCATACGGGTTATTGAACGTGAAGAGGTTGACACTCGGTTCTTCAAAAACCAAACCGTCTAACTCAAATTTGTCCGAGAAAACGCGCGATTCTTTCCCAACGACGTCGACCCGGCAAACGCCTTCGCCTTCATTGAAAGCCGTCTGGATCGAATCCGAAAAGCGGTATTGGCTGTCTTCGTCGGGCTGACCGTCTTCGCCAAACTGCACCGTACTCCGGTCGATCAGGATTTCCAGCGATGCCCCCGGCGCCGGTTCTTTGACGCCCTGTTCCAGCATTTCTTCGATGAACAACACGTCGCCATCGGCCACAATCCGGGTATAGCCTTTCTGAAGCAGCACTTTCAGTTCGTCCGCCAGCGTGCGGTCGGTGCGGATGTGCAGCGGAGCCATAATCAGTACCCGCTGACCCTGCTCGTAGGAATACAGGTAATTAACCACATCGGTTACCGTATCTTTGCGCACCTCCTGCCCCGAAACCGGCGAGTAGGTGATCCCGACGCGGGCAAAGAGCAGTTTCAGGTAGTCATATATTTCAGTGGTTGTTCCAACCGTTGAACGGGGATTGCGGGTCGTTACTTTCTGTTCGATGGCAATGGCCGGCGACACGCCCTTGATGTAGTCGACTTCGGGCTTTTCCATCCGGCCCAGAAACTGCCGGGCGTAACTGCTCAGGCTTTCGACATACATCCGCTGACCTTCAGCAAATAGCGTATCGAATGCCAGGGACGATTTGCCCGAGCCCGAAAGGCCGGTAATCACCACCAGTTTGTTACGGGGAATGGCAACGTCGATGCTTTTCAGATTGTGAACCCGGGCACCCTTGATGATGATATACTGTTTAGGATCAAGATGTTCAACGTTGGGCTGTTGAAATGAGCCGTCAGGCGGCAGACTAACCGATAAATTCATTCTATAAATTTAGCAAAACTCTATCTTTGGACTAACGGTTTTTTTGAAAGGATGGTTTCTTTTTAAACAAGGTTTGCCCCACCGCCCTGAAGAGGGCCCAGATCAGTGTAAATGGATTCGATTGTACGAGAAGATATTCTGAAACTCCTGCTGGCGATGCTGCTGGGCGGTTTGATTGGTGCGGAACGCGAATACCGCAGCAAATCGGCGGGCCTGCGGACCACCATTCTGATTTGCGTCGGATCCACCCTGTTTACCATCGTTTCGCGCCGTTTCGGTTCCGACGACCGGATTGCCGCCAATATTGTCAACGGGATTGGGTTTCTGGGTGCGGGAATTATCTTCCGGCAGGAAACGATGGTGAAGGGCCTGACCACGGCCGCAACCATCTGGGCAATGGCCGCCATCGGCATGGCCATTGGGGGCGGTT
Organism: Larkinella knui; assembly: GCF_003858645.1. Classification (GTDB taxonomy): domain Bacteria; phylum Bacteroidota; class Bacteroidia; order Cytophagales; family Spirosomataceae; genus Larkinella; species Larkinella knui. The sequence continues at coordinate 737,341 of NZ_RQJP01000004.1, forward strand.
TTTATGACATTGCCGTGGGTGGTTTTATCGTTATTGGTTCTACCTTGCTACTTTTGCACCGACTAGCCGCCCGCATTGGCCGAATTAATCAATCGCGGGAATACCGAATTGTGACTACCTTTAAAAATAAAACGCTGACCCACTACGAAAAACAATTCGAAGAATTCGGACTGCATTCGGAGCGTCTGTCCCAGCAGCGCATCGGCAACGACATCATCGGGAACTGGAAGGTTAACGGGTCGGAAAAAGCCCACGAACGCTGCATCAAACGATTGCTGAACGATCCGGAGGTGAAAGAGTTTGGGTTTTGAAAAGGCATATTACTTACTAAAAACCACTATTTTTTCGTTTACATACTGAGTATTCATTTTTGTTCATTAATCAACTCTATGAACTTCATACAGAAAGGCTTATTAGCAATTATGCTCATAAGTAGCAGTGTAGCCTTCGGGCAAATTACCGAGGACCCGGAAGAACGGCGCGGAGATGGAAAAGATCCGTTGAAAACCAAAACCCCGGAAGGCGATCCACTCCCCTTTTCGCAACGGTTGCGGTTTGGTGGGGGCATCAGCAACGTTTCCATTGGCAATCCTTTCAGCATCGGCGTTTCGCCCGTTATCGCTTACCAGGCTTCGGAAAGGGCTATTCTGGGGGTCGGCGTCAATTACGTATACTACCGCGCCAAGTATTATTACCAGGGCGGAGCCACCGAGGTTTACCACGCCAATCAGTATGGCGGACGGGTATTCGGGATGTACGAAATCATTCCCAATATCGTCAAGAACCTCTACCTGCACGGCGAATTTGAAAACACCAACGTGGGGTATAATGTCAATCAGAGCACGACTCAGAACCTGCGCCGGTGGGTGAGTGCCGGACTGGTTGGGTTAACGTATTCGCAACCCATTAGCCGGCGGTTTGGGGTCAACCTAACCGCCTTGTACAACCTGAGTTATAACGCCGATCCGGTTTTCTCATCGTTCGTGTACGGCAGTAGTCCGTGGGTGATTCGGGTGTCATTTTTTTGATTGAGCGTACAGAACAGAGAGGAAAGAAGAAAGACAATCGCAGAAACGGTTTTCTTTCTTCTTTCCTCTCTGTTCTTTTATCTCCATTTTTAGTATTAATTCCATCCTTATTATAAAATTTTCTCTTTAATTCGGGTAGATTTTCCTAAACCGGATTAAGAGCTTGATCACTGAACGGCAACCCGATTCCATTCTCTGGAACGCCCTGAAACAAGGCGACCGGCGGGCTTTTGCCGAACTCTACGAACGCTATTACCGCACGCTATACAATTACGGCTACAAACTGATGCCCGACACGGCTCTCGTCGAAGATGCCATTCAGGATTTGTTTGTAGACCTCTGGCGGATTCAGCAAAATCTGGGCGAAGCCGAATCGGTCAAGTTCTATTTATTTCGCTCCCTGCGCCGAAAAATCCACCGGCTGGCCGAGAAAGAAAACCGGTTTTTATCCGTCGATCTTTTAACCTCTCCCTTTCGCAGCGACACAACGCCGGAACACCAGATTACCGAACAGGAGCACGAGCAGCAGTTGGTCCGGCAACTCGCCCAGGCGCTGAAACAACTTCCCGAACGCCAACTGGAAGTGGTGATGTTGCGCTTCTACGAAAACTTCAAAACCGGCGAAATTGCGGCTATTATGGGCATCACCGACAAATCCGTTCGGAACACGCTGCACAAAGCCATGACCCACCTGCGCGAAAACGCCCGCTACCTGGCGCCGTTTCTGGGGCTGCTTCTATTCTTTTTCTAACGACCACGAGCCAGGTCAAACTGGCTAGATGACTATACCTGTCAGATCTTGAAGACCTGACAGGTATAGTCATCTAGCTCAACCCTTGAAAATTAAATGCCGTGGGTGCAGAAAAAATCAGAACCGGAGGGGACACTTTTCAATTTTTGGACTCTTGGTATAAAAGAGCGGACTATTCATCTATTTTATGGCCCTGATGCAATGAATACGTACACGGACTATACCACGGAAGACTTTGCCGAAGACGATTATTTTCGACAGTGGGTGCAATCGCCTGATGCGGAAACGGATTCGTTCTGGCAGGAATTCCTGGCGCAGCATCCGGAAAAGCAGGCCGTTATCCTGACCGCCCGCTCCCTGTTGAAGGCCGTTTCGCAGCTGCAGACCAGGCCCACTGAAGAACAGGGCCGGCGGATGTGGGCCGAAATCGATCAGCGGACAACCGGCCTTCGGGAACTGGGCGAGGAGCCGGAACCCCGCTGGATGTGGCCGAAAGTAGAACGGCCGAACTGGCTGCAGTTAGCCGCTGCGGTACTCCTGCTGGTGGGCATTGGCTGGTGGTATATGCTGCGATCAAAACTAACCGAACAATCGGGAACCTATTCGGGCTTGGTTTCCCGGTCTACGATTGATCTGGTTGAAAAAATAAACAATACAACCCAACCGCTGACGGTTCGCTTTGCCGAAGGGAGCACGGTGGTGTTGCAACCCGACAGCCGGGTGAGTTATTCGGCCACGTTCGCGGGCGACAAGCGCGAAGTGTTTCTATCGGGTGAAGGGTTTTTTGAAGTGACTAAACAGCCGGAAAAACCGTTTATGGTTTATGCCAATGGATTGGTTACCAAAGTAGTAGGTACCAGTTTTGTGATTCGGGCGCTCGAAAAGGCCGATCGGGTAACGGTGATTGTCCGGACCGGAAAAGTAGCGGTTTTTCCAATCAAGTCGATCGACCGGACGCAACCGGAAACCGGGCAGCCCGCAGGTGCGCTTTTGCTGACGCCCAATCAACAGGCCTTTTTTGATACCGACAACGACCGGCTGACCCGCAAACTGGTGGAGGTGCCGGCCCTGATCAGGAAGCCCGAAAACAACCAGAACTTTATTTTTGAGAATACGCCGGTGGCCGAGGTGTTCAAAACGCTGGAAACCTCGTATGGCGTGTCGATTGTCTACGACGCCAAAACCCTGAAAAGCTGTAATCTGACCGCCCCGCTGGGCGACGAACCGCTCTTCCGAAAACTCGACATCATCTGCCAGACCATCGACGCCACGTACGAAGTCTGGGATGCGAAAATTGTGATTTCAGGAAAAGGCTGCCAACCAGCGGAACAAGGTTGGTAAAGAACGTAAGGTCTTGTAAATAAGTTAATTGTGATTAAATAACTCCATTTCCTAAACCCTGATTGCATGAAGAAACGATAACCCCTTTTACTAAAAAAGCCGGAACAGAACCGTCATGTTGCGACCATAACGGCTCCGATACTCCGGCGAATCAGTGCCCTCCCTTGCTTTACTGGTATTGCGACTACCCTGAAAAACGGGGATGGGGATTGTTTTTGCCTCCACTTCTGACTTGTCGAACAAAAACACTGCTAAAAGTATGAAAAAACTGTGGGATTATTCCCCAACCTTTTGCCTGATTATGAAGATTACTTGCGTACAGTTCGTGCTGGCCGTAGTCTTTGCGGGGCTAACCCTGGCCCGAAATGGAATGGCCCAGGAACTGCTCAACCGACCCATCTCTGTTCAACTGGATAACAAGGACTTACGGACGGTCCTGAACCGGCTGGAGAAAGCCGCCAACGTGAAATTTACGTACGTTCCGCAACTGATTGCTACCGGAAACAAGGTGTCCGTCCGGGCCGAAAACGACCGGCTGGAGGTGGTGTTGAACCGGTTGCTGAAACCGCTGAACATCACCTATCAGGTTTCGGGAAATTACATCGTGCTCAAAAAAGAGACCACGAGCGCCGTATTTCCGGATGACCAACTGATCGAAGCGCCCGCGCAACGGGCCGAACTGACCATTTCGGGGGTGGTAACGGACGAAAAGGGCGAAGGTTTGCCGGGCGTCAGTGTGTTGCTGAAAGGGACGCAACGGGGCACGGCTACCGACGGCAAAGGCGCATTTCGACTGGCCGTGCCGGATCAGTCGGCGGTTTTGGTGTTCAGCTTTGTCGGGTATCAGAGTCAGGAAATTACCGTCCGGTCGCAATCGGTCCTGACGGTTCGGCTGGAAGCGGACGAAAAATCACTGAATGAAGTGGTAGTGGTCGGCTACGGAAGCGTGAAAAAACGCGATCTGACGGGTGCCGTGTCGTCCATCAGCGCAACCGAAGTAAAATCCCAGCCCGTTTCCGGTTTGAATCAGGCGTTGCAGGGCCGGGCCGCCGGGGTTCAGGTGACGCAGTCGTCGAACTCGCCGGGTGGGGGCGTTACCATCCGGATTCGGGGCGGCAATTCCATCTCGGCCAACAACGAACCGCTGTATGTCATCGACGGTTTTCCGGTTTCGAGTTCCACTTCGTTTCCCGGTGGCCCGACCAATACCGGAACGAATCAGAACGTGCTGGCGACAATCAATCCCAACGATATTGAGTCCATTGAAATCCTGAAAGACGCGTCGGCAACGGCCATTTACGGTTCGCGGGGGGCCAACGGCGTGGTGCTGATTACAACGCGACGCGGCAAAGAAGGACAATCCAACATCGACTTTGAAGCGTATTACGGTGTTCAGCAAATCCGGAAAATGCTGGATCTGGGAACGGCTGCGGAACATACCGAACTGAAAAACGAGCAGTTGCGCAACCTCGGTTTTGCGCAACGCTACGGCTATACGACGCAGTTTCCGAAAAAACCGGAAGAATACGGCGTCGGCACCAACTGGCAGGAGGAAATTTACCGCCCCGCTGCGGTGCAGAATTACCAGCTTTCGTTTTCGGGAGGGAATGATAAACTGCGGTATTTCGTTAACGGCAACTATTTCGGTCAGGACGGAATTGTGATCAATTCCGACTTCAAGCGGTATTCGTCCCGCATCAACCTGGATGCCCGGGTCAGTTCCCGTTTGAAAATTGGCTCCACCATCACCATCAGCCGGGCCATCACCAACGCCATCAATGAAGTGGGGACCAACGGGCCTGTCGGGGCTGCCCTCACGTATTCGCCCGCCAATCCCATCTTCGATGCCAGCGGCAATTACCAGTTGCTGAACGTCGGGTCGGGTTCCGGTTTTGGGGTTTTTCCCAATCCGGTGGCTCTGGCAAAAACGTCGACCAACACGCTGACCAGCGACCGTGTGCTGGGAAATATGTTCGGCGAACTGCTCCTGGGAGCCGGTTTGACGGCCCGAATCAGCGTCGGCACCGACATCCTGAATTCCCGGCGCAATACCTTCTTTTCGCCCCAGACCGTTGTGGCGAATACGCTCAACGGAGTTGGCAGTAATGGCACCGGTAACACTGTTAACTTGTTGAACGAAAACACGTTGTCGTATACCCGAGCCTTCGATGCTATCCACAGCATCGATCTGTTGGCGGGCCTAACGTTCCAGTCGGCAAAGAATGTGGGAACGTATCAGGAAGCCCAGGATTTTCCGAATTATGCGCTGGGTGCCCAGAACCTGGGATTGGCCAACAACCCGCGCCCACCCAGCGGATCGGCCAGCCGCTGGGGCCTGAATTCGTATCTGGCCCGCGCCAATTACCGGTTCAGGGACAAATACCTGCTGACGTTTACGGGCCGGGTCGATGGCTCCTCGCGGTTCGGAGCCAATCATAAATACGGTTTTTTCCCGTCGGGCGCGTTCGCGTGGCGGGTTTCGGAAGAGCCATTCCTGAAAAGTGTGCGGGCCATTTCGGACCTGAAATTCCGGCTGAGCTACGGGATTACCGGCAACGACGGCATCGGCTTATACAATTCCCTCTCGCAATACGGCACCAGCCGTACGGTTTTCAACAATACGGAAGTGCTGATGACGCAGGCATCGCGGATTGCCAATCCGGATTTACGCTGGGAAAAAACCGCCCAGTTCGACGCCGGATTTGACGTCAGCCTGCTCAATAACCGCCTGCAACTGACGGCCGATTATTACATCAAAACCACCACCGACCTGCTCCTGAACGTTGAATTACCAGCCACGACGGGTTTTACAACCGTGACCCGGAACGTGGGTAGTCTCGAAAACCGGGGGTTCGAGCTGGCAATCAACACCATCAACATCGACGGAAAAGTACAGTGGACTTCCAGCGGCAACGTGTCCTTTAACCGGAACAAAGTGCTGAAACTGGCCGATGCCGAGCAGTTTTTTTCCGGCGCAACCATCGTCAAGGTCGGTGAATCCATCGGGTCGTTCTACACTACAGTTTTCGACGGAATCTGGCAAACCGCCGAAGAAATCAAACAGGCCGGGCTGAAGGCCCGAACGGGCGATTTGCCGGGCGCTCCCCGCTTCAAGGATGTGAACGGCGACGGCGTTTTCAACGAAAGCACCGACCGGACGATCATCGGAAACGGTTTGCCCAAATTCATCTACGGGCTGACCAACAACCTGTCCTACAAGGGGTTCGATCTGCTGGTTTTCGTGCAGGGTGTTTACGGCAATAAATTGTACAATGCCACCCGCCAAACCATTGAATCGACCGACCCGACGACCAACCAGCTTCGTACCGTGATCGAAGGTTCGTGGCGTCCCGACCGGCCCTCCAACCGAATCCCGGCCATGCGTCAGTGGAGCAAGGGAACAACGTCCGATTTCATCGAAGACGGTTCGTTCCTGCGGTTGAAAAACGTTTCGCTGGGATACCAGGTACCGGTTTTGCCGAGGTTTATCAAACGCGCCCGGGTCTACGTCAGCGGCCAGAATCTGCTGACGTTTACGAAATACGTCGGCTACGATCCGGAAGTCAGTTCCGACGGAAACAGCAATACCCTCTACGGTTTCGACCGCTTTGCCTACCCGGCTTCCCGCACCATTACGGTGGGGGCCAATCTCACTTTCTGAACCGTTTAATCTGTTCGTAAAAACATGAAAATAAGACTCGTATCGCTTCTTTTTAGTTGGCTGCTGCTGGTCGGCTGCGAGAATAATCTGGAAGAAAAACCGCTGGATTTTTTTGAAGAATCCAACTCCTTCAATACCGACAAAGACGCCACCTCGGCCATCAACGGCGTCTACAACGCCCTGCGGACCAACAGCTATTACGGCCTGGGAATCACCACCCTGTCGGATGCCAGTGGCGAAGAATGCTTCATTCGGGCCGACGGCGGCAGCGCCGAAAACATCGAGATTGACAAGTGCCGGTATACGTCCGCCAACTCGAACTTCGACAATTTTTACACGGCGGTTTACCAGCTGATCAACCGGGCCAACCGCGTGATCGACAAGGTTCCCGGCATTGCGATGGACGCCAAATTGCGCGATCAGATTGTGGGCGAAGCCAAATTTCTGCGGGCGCTGGCGTATTTCGATCTGGTGCGGGCTTTTGGCGATGTGCCGCTGATTACGACGGTTTCCAACGATGTGGTCAATGTGAAAGTCCCGCGCGATCCGGTCGATAAAATCTACCAGCAGATTACGCAGGATTTGCTGGATGCGGAAAAGGTTGTTCCGGTTAAATATACCGCTGCGAGCGAAATTGGCCGGGCCACGTCGGGTGCCGTGAAGTCGATTCTGGCGAAGGTTTACCTGACCCGGAAAGACTGGACGAATGCGGCTGCCAAAGCCAAAGAAGTCATTGATTCCAGGGCGTATGCGTTGTTTCCGGATTATAAATCCGTATTTCTTCCCGAGAACAAAAACGGCATCGAGCATATTTTTTCGGTTCAGTACAGTTGTGTTCAACAGACCTACGGCAGCGCGTTTGCCAAAATCTTTGCCATCTATTTTACGTATCCCATCGACCTGGAAGGGGGCGCGTACCAGGCGACCGACGCGCACGAAGCTTCGTATTTGCCGGGTGATTACCGCAAACAGGTAACCATTATCCGGGAAAAGAAACTGGCCAACGGAACCGTCGTCCAATCCCGGACGGGCGCTTTCAACGATAAATACTGGGACCCGACGCCCTGCGGCCCCAACCAGGCCCGCAACAACTTCATGGTGATTCGGTACGCCGATGTGCTGCTGATGTATGCCGAGGCCCTGAACGAGCTCAACGGCCCAACCGCCGACGCGTTTGCCGCCATCAATCAGGTTCGGGCCCGGGCCCGGAACGGCGTGGCTACGGCGGCCCCGCAGGATTTGACCGGACTGACAAAAGAGCAGTTTCGGGATGCGGTTTTGCAGGAACGGAGCTGGGAACTTTGCTTCGAAGGCCACCGGCGCTGGGATTTACTCCGGACCGGGAAGTACCTGGATGTGATCCGGAAATCGGGCATTCCGGCGGAAGACAAGCACTTGCTGTATCCCATTCCGCAAAACGAAATCGATGTCAATCCGGCACTCGTCCAAAATCCGGGGTATTGAATTCCAACTAACCTGTCAACTTAACATTCGGTGACTGATGAAAAACCAACTGATCTTTAAGGCTTTATACTTTTTTTGTCTGGTAAGTGCACCTTTCTTGAGCCCATGCCAAACCACGGCGCCGTATGACGTGGTGGTGTACGGCGGTACACCCAGTGGCGTGATTGCCGCTGTGGCAGCAGCCCGGGAAGGCGCGAAGGTGCTGCTGATCGAACAGACCAAACACGTCGGTGGGTTGAGTACGAGCGGTATTGGTACTGCTGAAACCGAACACATGATCGAGGAAACGTTTTCGGGGCTGGCACTGGAATTTTACCAGCGGCTGGGGCGGTATTACCTGAAAACCCTGCCGAATCCGGAGAAATATCCATCCCCGTTCCGGCCAACGAGCAAAGTGTACGGCGAAAACCGCCCGGTGGCATTTTTTGAATCGAAACAGGCCGAAAAAACGTACCTGGACATGCTGAAGGAAGCAAAGGTAGAGGTCTGGTATGAGCGGTTTGTGACGGACGTGACCAAAAAAGGCCCGGCGATTCAGTCGATCAAGCTGGACGATGGCCGCACCGTGGCCGGGAAAGCGTTTATCGATGCGTCGTATGAAGGCGATCTGATGGCGCGCTCGGGCGTTTCGTATACGTATGGGCGGGAGAGCAAAGACCAGTACGGCGAGTCGCTGGCCGGGGTGCGGTTTATCGACGAACCGATCGACGCATCGCCGTATGACGACAACGGCACATTGCTCCCCGGTTTTGTCGAACGCAGCACGCTGACGGAGGGCCAGGCCGACAAACGGGTGATCAACTACAATTTTCGGCTAAATTTCACCAAAAAACCGGATCGGACGCCGTTTACCAAACCTGCCAATTACCGGCCCGAACGCTATATTCTGCTGACCCGGCTGCTTAAAAACAAGCCCGATACCAAACTGGAAGACATTATCGATCTCTACAAATGGCGCAGCTGGAACGGGACGTTTGAAACCAACAACAAACAGAAATCGGTCATTTCACTGGGCCATTTTGGCGGGAACGTCGACTATCCGGATGGCGACTACAGCAAACGGAAGGCAATTTACCAGGATCATAAAGACTGGACGATGGGCCTGATGTATTACCTGGCCAACGATCCGACGGTTCCTGAAAAGCTCCGCGCCGAGACGAATGAATACGGTCTGGCGGCTGACGAATTTACCGACAACGGCAATTTTCCGTATTACCTCTATGTGCGGGAAGCCCGGCGGATGGTGGGCGCTTTCGTGCATACCCAGAAGGATATTCTGGTGGATCGTACGAAACCGGATGTGATCTGCCTGGGTTCGCATTGGATTGATAGTCACCATGTTCAGCGGGTTGCCATATCGAAAACGCAGTTTGTCAACGAAGGCCGGATTTGGGAGCCGATTGCCAAACCGTACCAGATTTCATACCGGATTATGACGCCCAAAGAGGAGCAGTGCACGAATTTGCTGGTGCCGGTTTGTGCGTCGGCTTCGCACGTCGGTTTTTGCTCCATTCGGCTGGAATGCACCTGGATGCAACTCGGCGAAAGCGCGGGCGTGGCTGCCGTCATGGCGGGAAAACAGCAGATACCGGTTCAGAAAATCAATGTCAAGGCATTGCAGGATGCACTGGTCAAAAAAGGGATGATTATCGATCTGAATCATCAGGTTTGGGACGGCATGCGGGATATTCCAAAATCTACCCAATTGTTGAGTAAATAGCCGCTGACTTTTGCTTCCTGTCCTATGACTGCTGGCAAAATTAAACCCCTTCTTTTATACGGTATTCTTTTCCTTTCGACGCTTGGGATTGGAGTCGGGCAGACGCCCGACTTCTCCCGGGTGCCGGGAGTAATTGTGGCCCACAGCCCGGCTTCGTCGGGTTTGTACATCGGTTCGCCCAGCCTTTGCATGTTGCCCAACGGCGATTATCTGGCGTCCCATGACTTGTTTGGCCCCAATCCAACGAGTTTGTGAAGCCTAATTCGCGGATTTACCGCTCGACGGACAAGGGCAAAACCTGGACGCAGATCGCGGAAATCAACGGGCAATTCTGGTCGAAACTGTATGTCCACCGCAACGGCCTGTATTTCTTCGGGACCGACAAACACCATGGCAACACCATCATCCGGCAATCGACCGACAACGGCGTCACCTGGACCAACCCAACCGACGACGAAACCGGTTTGCTGCTGGCGGGCGAATACCACTGCGCCCCGGTGCCGTTCATTGAACACAACGGGCGACTCTGGCGGGCGATGGAAGACGCGATGGGACCGATCAAAAAGTGGGGCAAACGCTACGGCGCTTTTATGCTGTCGATGCCGCTGGAGGCCGACCCGATGAAAGCCGCCAGCTGGACCAGCAGCAACGTGCTGCGGTATGATTCGACGTATCTTGACAACGGGTTTGGCGGCTGGATTGAAGGGAATGCGGTTTTGAGTCCAAAGGGCGAAATGCTGGACATTCTGCGGGTCGATCACAAGGCCTCGCTGGACGAAAAAGCCGCCTTTGTAAAAATCAGTCCGGATGGCAAAACCGCCACGTTCGATGTCACGACCGGTTTTGTGCCATTTCCGGGTGGCAGCAAGAAATTTACGATTCGCTACGATCCCAAATCAGAATTATACTGGACACTAACGAACTACATTCCGCAGGAATTCAAGCAGGCGAATGCCGGAAAAAATCCGGCCAGTCTCCGAAATACGCAGGCGTTGTGCAGTTCCAAAGATTTGATAACGTGGAATTTGCGCCAGATTGTGTTGCAACATCCTGACGTGGCCAAACACGGCTTTCAGTACGTCGACTGGCTGTTTGAAGGCAAGAATATCATTTTGCTGTCCCGCACGGCCTACGACGATGGTCTGGGCGGAGCGCACAACAACCACGACGCTAATTTCCTGACGTTTCACCGCATCAAAAACTTCCGGAAAAAACCGGTTGCGGGTTTATAAACCGGCCAGATCCTGTAGGGCTTTTTTGCGACTGCTGAAGATTTTACTGTCGAGGGTTTTGCTGTAAAACGTTTCGATAACGTTTGTAACCGTTGTCTGGCTGCCCACCAATGTATTTTGTGTCGATTGCTGTTCATACGTAATGACATCGCCCACGTTGACTACCTCATACTGAGCTCGTTTGTACAGCCGGTAAATCCTCCCTTTTTTATCACTATACCCCCATACCTCGTTTCGGGGCACAATTTCTGACTGTCCGTCGAGGTAGTGAACGTTCAGGTTTTTGGCATTCAAAAAAATGCTTCTAACGGCTTTGATCGGTCGGCCGGGTTCCGTTCGGAACACGTCACTGCTCCGACTCAAAAGCTGGCTGGGGGCCATTCGCATCTGTTCCTGCCGAATCCGGGGCGAACAGGAAGCCACCAAAAGTGCGAAAATAAAGACGGTTCGGCGCATGTGACAATCGGTTTTAGGGTGCGATCGATTTCCGGAAAGGAAAATACAAAAAGAAAGGATGAATGGAAAAGGAGGATGGGACCGCCTTTCAGGAATTCGGCCTAAAACGTTATATTTCGCCCATCCGAACCCCCGTAACCGTAAACCATCATGCTTGCCTACCTGTTCGCGGTCATCACGACCGTATTTCTCATCGGATTGACCCTGTTCACGACATCCAAACCCTCGCTGGTTGGCGAGAATGCCATGGGCTACGGGCTGGGCCTGTTCTTTCTGGCGGCTGGTTTTGCCCTCGCCAGTTTAATTTTTACGATTGCGCTCAACGTCCGGGGCGGGTTCGACTGGGTCGCCCAGGGAAGCACACGGACGCTGCTGGTGCTTGTCGCCTGGTTGCTGGTGGCACTAACGACGTTTTTTTCGGCGGTATTCAAATGGGAGTGGCACAGCGATACGCTCTATCCGGCCTTTTTGTACGAAGTAGCCACTCGCCAGGGGCACTTCTGGATACCACTACTCTGGCTGATCCCGTGTTTTCTTTCGCTTCATTCTGCTGGCCTGTCCCTGGTTCCGCTTCCGGTGCTGAAGGGGTCCTTTTGGGTAGCCACGGGCCTCAGTGCCATATTTTCCGCCGGTTTGCTGGTGGGGTACGTTCGGGAGTCCGCCCGGTCTGCGGAAGCAGAAATGGCCCAGCGAGCTGAGCAGGAAGACCGCCTGCACCGGGAGAATCTGGAGACGATTGCGGCCCAAAAAGTCGACGATCCGATTGTCACCCTGCTGGGGTATTCCGGCCGGTATCAGCCCGACGACGTCCGGCAGGCGGCCCTGGCCAAGATCAAAGCGCATCCGAACTGGGAAGCCGAACTGATTGCGTTGCTGCAAAGCGAGTGGCGGTATAAGGAAGTCTATTATTTCCTGGATGGCAACGCGGTGGAGCATCCCGAGCAGTTTGTCACCCCCCTGAACCAGAGCATCGGCCAGCTATCGGCCCGCATTCGGGCGGATATTCAGGACAGCAACAACCTGCAACACTGGAGCTTCGATATGTACGGCATCGACCAGCTGCTTCGCGCCCTCGATCAGCAATTTCTGAACCAGGGCGTTGATTTTTACCCCAGCATCGTCAAGCTTCAGCAAGCCCTGAACACGCCAAAGCCCGAGCGGTTTAAAGACGTCCGGTTTTCGATCACCGCCACCGTGGACCAGTGGCTGGTTAGGCATAAGAAATAAGGGGGGCGCGGGTTGGTTTATTACAAACCGTTTTATCGCGTATGCAAATGGATTCACACAGTCAGTTATCAGCCCACGATTTTAACCGTGGGTTCGAGAGTGGATCTCAAAAAATAGAAACCGTTTCAACGGTTTGGCCTCCCAAAACCGTTGAAACGGTTTCAAATAGGCGGGTTCGATTTTTGCAACCCACGGTTAAAACCGTGGGCTAATAACCGTTATTTTTAAATTTTTATGGAAGAGTTACGCTTACATGATAGATCTGGGGTAGAATCTGGCAGCAAAACCGGTGTTGCTTATGCTATGCCAACTATTCATGTGGATGGGCTGACAAAAATTTATTAGTAAGCGGATTTGACGACTTAGATTATGCTGTTAATCACTACTCATTTCGTTCGCTCTGTCCAGGGTTTGAAATAGTAACTTTTCGGCCTCTTTATTCCTGTCGAAAACGAACTTATTTTTCACACAAAAAGCCCCGTAGAGAGGCTTTTTGTGTGATGCATTATCCAACTCCTCAACTCCCGCAAGCCTCACAATCATCCTTGTTGTCAATCGAGCACACCATCGCGGCATAGGCGGTTTCGGCGTCGCTGACCAACTGCGGATGAGCGGCTGCTCCTTCCTGGGCGTATTTTTCGTAGTTCAACGGTTTTTCCATCGTTTCGGCCAAAACCGGAGCCAGTTGCGCTTCGGCCTGCTTTTCCACCGTAAACTGGATGGCGTCGGCAGCGGCTTTCGTGCGGAGGTAATACATACCGGTTTTCAGTCCGCGCTTCCAGGCGTGGAAGTGCATCGACGTCAGCTTGCCGAAGTTGGCATCCACCATGTGAATGTTCAGCGACTGCGACTGGCAGATGAACGCACCGCGGTCGGCGGCCATGTCGATGATGGTTTTCTGCTTGATCTCCCAAACGGTTTTGTACAGATCCTTGATGTTTTGCGGGATACCCGGAATCTGCTGCACCGAACCATTGGCGGCAATCAGCATATTCTTCATCCGGTCGTTCCACATGTTCAGTTTCACGAGGTCACGCAGCAAATACTTGTTCACCACCACGAACTCGCCCGACAACACGCGACGGACGTAAATATTCGACGTAAACGGTTCGAAACACTCGTTGTTGCCCAGAATCTGGCTGGTCGAAGCCGTTGGCATCGGCGCCAGCAGCAGCGAATTCCGAACCCCGTGCTGAACCACTTCTTTCCGCAGCGATTCCCAGTCCCAGCGCCCCGAATCCGGCGTGACGCCCCACATATCGAACTGGAAAATACCCTGCGAGATTGGTGAGCCTTTCCAGGTTTCGTACGGGCCGTTCACTTTCGCCAGCTCCATCGACGCGGTCATGGCGGCAAAATAGATCGTCTCGAAAATATCCTTGTTCAACTGTTTCGCTTCCTCCGATTCGAACGGCATCCGCAGCATGATGAACGCATCGGCCAGCCCCTGAACACCGAGGCCGATAGGGCGGTGGCGCATGTTCGACCGACGGGCTTCCTCAACCGGATAATAGTTGATGTCGATAATCTTGTTGAGGTTCTTGGTGGCAACGCGCGTGATGTCGTACAGTTTCTGGTGATCGAACCGCGAAATACCGTCCGGACCTTTTACGATGTACTTCGGCAACGCAATCGACGCCAGGTTACAAACCGCTACTTCATCGGGCGATGTATACTCGATAATTTCAGTACAGAGGTTCGACGACTTGATCGTACCCAGGTTTTTCTGGTTCGATTTGGAGTTGGCGGCATCCTTGAAAAGCATGTACGGCGTTCCGGTTTCAGTTTGCGATTCCAGGATTTCGTACCACAGATCCTGCGCCTTCACCTGCCTGCGATACCGGCCTTCCCGTTCGTATTGCTCATAAAGCTCCACAAAAGCATCACCATACGTATCGGCCAGACCGGGGCATTCGTGCGGACACATCAACGACCAGACGTCGTTGTCTTCCACCCGTTTCATGAACAAATCCGGCACCCAAAGGGCGTAGAACAGGTCCCGGGCGCGGTTTTCTTCCTTGCCGTGGTTTTTCTTCAGTTGCAGAAAATCGAACACATCAGCGTGCCAGGGTTCCAGATAAACCGCAAAGGAGCCTTTGCGTTTTCCACCGCCCTGATCCACATACCGCGCGGTGTCGTTGAAAACCCGCAGCATCGGAATGATCCCGTTCGAAGTTCCGTTCGTTCCTTTAATATACGTCCCCGTTGCGCGGATGTTGTGAATGCTCAGACCGATACCGCCCGCCGATTGCGAAATCTTGGCGGTTTGTTTCAGCGTGTCGTAAATGCCTTCGATGCTGTCGTCCTGCATCGTCAGCAGGAAGCAGCTCGACATCTGCGGTTTCGGCGTTCCGGCGTTGAACAGCGTCGGAGTTGCGTGCGTAAACCACTTTTCCGACAGCAGGTTGTAGGTTTCAACGGCCGCTTCGACGTCGTTCATGTGAATCCCGACGGCCACGCGCATCAGCATGTGTTGCGGACGTTCGGCAATTTTGCCTTCCATTTTCAGCAGATACGATTTTTCCAGCGTTTTGTAGCCGAAATAATCGTAGCCGTAATCCCGGTCATAAATAATCGTTGAGTCAAGCAGTGCGGCATTTTTCCGAACCACGTCATACACTTCCTTCGAAATCAGCGCAGCATTTTCGCCCGTTTTGGGGTCGACGTAATTATACAGCCGTTTGATGGTTCCCGAAAAGGATTTGTTGGTTTCTTTATGCAGGTTGGAGATGGCCATTCGGGCGGCCAGAATCGCATAATCCGGGTGGCGGGTGGTCATCGAAGCCGCGGTTTCAGCCGCCAGATTGTCCAGTTCAGTCGTTTTAACACCGTCGTAGATTCCGTTGACCACTTTCATCGACACTTCGATGGGTTGAACGTAGGCGGGGTCTAGGCCGTAGCACAGTTTTTCGATCCGGGCGGTAATTTTGTCGAGTTTGACCGATTCCCTGCGGCCGTCACGCTTGAGTACGTACATAGTATGATTATGGGATGTTGTAGTAGATATATATTGAATAAGCGGATGCTTTCTATTAATTCCTTAAAGGTACTAAGCAGTACTACAACAAAGCAAAGCGGAATGTTCACGCTCGCTGTGCGAACTTGGAATTATTAAAACGTGCGGCAGTGTTACGTAACTGTTAAGACCTTACCCAGAATTACTTATCGAAACCCTACCGATAAAGCGGTCTAAAAAAGTTGATAGGCTAAATTTAGCGAACGGTATAACCTTATTGCTAAAACTCTGACTGTTACCGAATTGTTACCCAATTACCGAAAAAACAACAAAATTTCAACCAGAAATAACATACTTTTTTTGATTCAAACAAAAGCTAGTGAAGGGGTTGGAAACCAGTTGGAAAGTCTTTACCTTTGCAGTCCCTAAATCCACCGGCCTGCTTGAACCGGGCTGGTGGTGAGACCGTTCCAGAACTGATTTATTTTATAATATTTACAATTGTCATGAAAAAAGGCATCCATCCGGAATATAGAGACGTCGTATTCTGGGATCTGACCAGCGATCACAAATTCCTGAGTCGCTCGACCATTCAAACGAAGGAAACCATCGAATTTGAAGGCAACACCTACCCCGTTGTGAAAGTCGAAGTAAGTTCGGAATCGCATCCGTTTTATACCGGTAAGAACGTTCTGCTCGATACCGCCGGTCGCGTTGATAAATTCCTGAAACGGTACGGCAAGAAATAAGTCGTATTCATTTCCTGAAAAAGCCGCCATCAGACCATTCTGATGGCGGCTTTTTTCGTTTACTTCCTTACGCGTAACTTAGCGGGTACTATGAAACTATTGATCCTCGGCGCCACGGGTCGCACGGGCAAAGAATTGCTCGATCAGGCTTTGAAAGCCGGTATTTCCGTCCACGCACTGGTCCGGGATATCGATAAAGTAAAAATGACGTCCCGAAATCTCAAGCTTTTCGAAAGCAAAAAGCTTGACCGAACGGCGCTCCGGCTCGCCATGCTCGGCTGCGATGCGGTTTTGAGCACTCTGAACATCTCCCGAACGTCCGAGTTTCCGTGGAGTGGTTTGCGAACGCCGAAGGACTTTCTGTCCAATACGATGCGCAATGTGCTGGAGGTGGCCAACGAACTGCACATCAAACGCATTATTGTCACCACCGCCTGGGGCGTCAACGAGACCCGGAACGATATTCCGGCCTGGTTCCGGCTTCTCATCGATTACAGCAACGTGGGCGTCGCCTATCGCGACCACGAGCTTCAGGAGCGTTTGTTAGCCGCTTCGCAAAGCGACTGGACGGTGGTTCGGCCCGTTGGGCTGACCAATTCCCGGAAGCACAAACAAATCCGGATTACGATCAACAACGAGCCAAAACCAAACCTCACGATCAGCCGATCCAATGTCGCTAAATTTATGGTTGACATCTATAAAACCGGTGATTACAAGAACGAAGCCGTCACGATTTCGGAGGTGTAGCAGCACGCTAACTCCGGGCATGTCCTCCGTTGTCGCTCGCGTGTCGCGAGTGACTTGTATCCAAAGGGCCTCCGGCCCGCACCCAGCCTTTCCAATAGAAACGTTCTTTCCGGAATACTATGCTTCGGGCCGGAGGCCCTCCTGATACAGCTCACTCGCGACACGCGAGCGACAACGGAACGGGCGACAACGGGGATAACGTCTAATCACTTACCCTCGGATTAGAATTAGAGTTGCGGGGTAGGTAGGCCTTTGATGCCGGTATTCCTAACCACAAACAGACACCCGGCCAGCGGCTGTTCGGCCAGTTCCTGCTGACTCAACCCGGTTTTCGCCGAGGTGATGTACAGATCATCCAGCGAATCACCGCCGAACGTGCAGGAGGTAATCCGGGCGGCCGGCAAGTCGATTTGCTGGAGCCGTTCGCCGGTATTGGGGTTACACCGGGCCACTTTCCAGCCGTCCCACATGCCAATCCAGAGCATGCCTTTTTCGTCGATGGTCATGCCATCGGGAAAACCGTCTTCTTCCTCAAACTGAATGAC
Source organism: Larkinella knui (assembly GCF_003858645.1). Taxonomy (GTDB): domain Bacteria; phylum Bacteroidota; class Bacteroidia; order Cytophagales; family Spirosomataceae; genus Larkinella; species Larkinella knui. The sequence goes on from NZ_RQJP01000004.1 coordinate 755,218, forward strand.
CACCCGTTTGTTGGTAATCGTACCGCTGTGTAAATCATAGTCATACGCGACGACCTGCCGGGTGGGCGAGTCGATGTAATACAACAACCGGTGGTCGAGGCTCCAGGCCAACCCGTTGGAACAGGTCACATTTTCTACTTTTACCGAAACGGAGTTATCCGCGTTCAGCACGTATAACGCACCGGCGCCCGGTTCTTCCGAGAGGGCCATCGTTCCGGCCCAAAACCGTCCGGCGGGGTCGCATTTTCCGTCGTTGAACCGGTTTTCCGGTAAATGAACTTCCGGGTTGGCAATGGGCGTGACGGTTTCGTTTTCCAGCGAAATTTCATGAAAACCGTTCTGAAGAGCGGCAATAAAGTTTCCGGACGACCGCAGCGCGATGGCTCCCACCATCTGACCGGTTTTAAAAATCCGGTGTTCACCACGACCCGGATCATACGAATGGATTTCGCCCGGCAGAATATCTACCCACAGAATTCGCTTCTTTTCAGCATCCCAAACCGGACCTTCGCCCAATTGACAGGCATGATCCAATACAACTTCCCACTGGTTATGATTCATAGCTGCTACTGGCCGATGCCGTTTTCCGGCATCCTGAATGTAAAAATAAAAAGACCCGACCGTCTCACGAACAGCCGGGTCCAAAGGTACGGATTTGACCCACTTTACAGCTTTTCTGGCCAATCAGAAACCGGGATTCTGCACTAAATTCCGGTTGTTGTTGATTTCCCGCAACGGTATCGGCAGGAGCAACTGGTTGGCTGTGAACGTCTTCCCATAGACCGTCGTGTGGCCGACAAAATCATCCCATTTTTTGGTAATGTCGTTGCGTACTTTCCGGGTCCGGACCATATCGAACCACATTTTGTCCTCGTAGGCCAGCTCGAAATACCGCTCTGCCCAAACCGCCTGCTCAAATTCATCGACGTTGGTGGTGGTCACCGGAGCCAGTTTGGCCCGCGCCCGGATGTCGTTGAGCGCCTTCATCGCCTGGGCGTTCGGCTTGCCTTCCGCGCGGTTCGACGCTTCGGCATACATCAGCATGACGTCCGCCAGCCGGTAAATCGTAAAGTTGATGTTCGCTTTGGCATCGTTGTCAACCGCCTGGACGTCAAAGTACTTGTAAATGTAATAACCGCCCAGATCGAGCCGTTCCCGGCGCGGGTCGCCCAGCGGATAATCCGACGGATGGCCTTTGTAGAACGTATAATAGAACTGCTTTTCCTGCGTCCGTTTGTCGCCTTTTTCGTAGCTTTCTACAAACTCTTTACGCGGAATCAAGCCGCCGTATTCGTCGGAATACGAGGCAATACCGCGCAGCGTTGGCAAAATGACCGGCGTCATCCCGTTGTTGCGAATATCCTTCTCGTGCTGCACCTGAAGAATGAACTCCTTCTGGTTGCGGTTGGCCGGGTTGATCATATCCGTATACTCCGGAAACAGCGTATAGGTACCGTTATCAAGGAGTTCTTTCGAGCGTTTGGCCGATTCGGTATACGCCGGAAGGCCCGCTTTTACCGGAAAACCGGCGTAGGTCAGGTACACATCCGCCAGAATCGACTTGATGGCCCCCATCGAAATCCGGCCGCCCGCATCCCGCCAGGGCAGGGTCGATTTCTCGGCTTCCAACAGGTCCGGAATAATGATCTGGTCGTAAATTTCCTTCACCGGCGAGCGGGGAGTTGCCACATTACCTAATTCAGTAACGAGTGCTGTCAGCTTGGGTACATCACCGAACATCCGCACCAACTGGAAATAATACAACGCCCGCATGGTTCTTACTTCGGCAATCATGTTGGTTTTGGTGACAGCCGGCAAAGTCGTGATTTCGCCGATTTTCTGGATCGCCAGGTTGGCGCGGGCAATACCGGAGTACATGCCCGACCACCAGTTGTCGATGTAAAACGCGTTGGAGGTGTATTCCAGGTTATAAAACTTGAAGGCTTCCGTCTGCGAATTGCCGTCCGCTTTTCCGGTCATGTATTCCAGCAGCGACGCATTGTTGCCGCCCCAGCCACCCCCGCCGTTGTTCCAGGTCGTAATGTTCGAATAGGCACCGTCGGCAAAAGCACGGGCAATTTCCGCACTGGAAACGGGTGATGACGTCGTCAAGGAGCCGGTCGGGTGTTCGGTCAGGAAGTCTTCGCAGGAAGTCAGGGTCAAACCGACGGCCAGTATGGGTAAAACAAGGAGTTTTTTCATGGTTGTAAGGTTGAGACTTAAAAGGTCACATTCAGGCCCAGGTTAAACGTGCGGGGACGGGGATACTGGAAAAATTCCATGTTGGCCACCAGCTGTCCGCCAAAACCCGTCAGCGCTTCGGGGTCATAGCCGGAATACTTGTCGATCAGGAAGAAATTCTGCGCACTGGCGTAAACCCGCAACCGCTGGAAGTTCACTTTGCCAAATTTCGTTGGAAGTGAATACCCCAAAACGATGTTCTGGCCGCGAATGAACGAGCCGTCTTCCATCCACCAGTCGTCCATGTGGGTCGAGTAGCCCGCGTTGTAGTGGCGGATTTCGGCAATCATGCTGTTCTGATTCTCGGGCGTCCAGGCACCCAGAACCGTCCGTGAGCTGCTGGCGATGGCCTGGCGGTCTTCCACGGAGTGCTTGGTGGCATTGACGGTGTTGACGCCCATCACAAACCGGATATCGAACGACAGATCGAACTTGCCCAACTGGAAGGTGTTGCCAATGTTCATCGTCCATTTCGGGTACGACCGTCCGATAATGGTTTCATCCTGCGCGTCGATCTTGCCGTCGTTGTTCAAATCGGCCCATTTCAGATCACCCGGCCGTTTGTTGTATTTAGCGGCCAGATCAGCCTCGTTCGTTCCGAAAACACCCAGCCGTTTGTAGCCCCAGATCGTACCGATCGGATAGCCAATACGCAGGATGTTGGTGTTGCCCAGGAAGTTGGGGCCGGGAAAAATGTCGTCACCGTTGACACCCAGCTTCAGAATTTTATTCTTGTTGGTCGAAAAGGCAATATTCGTCGACCAGTTGAACTTGTTGGTGCTGATGTTGCGGGTATTGATTCCCAGCTCAAACCCCTTGTTCTCGACCGAACCGATATTTTGCGTTACCGTGCTCAAACCCGTCGACCACGGAATGGGCGCATTCAGCAACAGGTCTTTCGTGATTTTGTGGTAATAATCGACCGTCAGATCGATCCGGTTGTTGAACAAACCGATGTCGGCGCCAACGTCCAGCTGGTTGGTGTATTCCCAGCGCAGATCGGGATTCCCGAACGAACTCCGCCAGATCCCGGTGGAACGAACACCGCCCAGCAACACGGTTCCCGTTCCGAGGAATTGCTGGGAAGCGTACTGGCCAATTTCCTGGTTACCGGTTTTTCCGTAGCTCGCCCGGATTTTCAGGTTCGACAGCCAGGCGGTGGATTTCAGGAACTCTTCCTGTGACAGGTTCCAGGCAACGGCTGCCGAGGGGAAAAACGCGTACTTGTTGTTGACCCCGAATTTGGACGAACCATCGTACCGGCCCGTGACCGTGAATAAATACCGGTCTTTGAAGTTGTAGTTCAACCGGCCAAAATAGGAGTTCAGCGACCATTCGCCATCACCGGACGACGGCGTTTGCAGGCTGGTTCCAACGCCGAGGTTGTGGTAGCCCCAGAAATCATCGATGAAATTCTGCGACGATGCGGTGTAGTTTTCGTAATGCCGCTCCTGCCACGACAAACCCGCCAGGGCCGAAACCGTGTGGTCGCCGTAGGTTTTGTTCCAGTTCAGGTAATTTTCAAACTGCCAGTACGCTTCCTGATTCGTGCTGATCTCGGCCACGCCTTTCTGATCGGCCGACAGTGCGTTCAGGTCACGACCGGAATAGAAATTCCGCTTGTAGAACAGCAGGTCGTAGCCAAAATTGGTCCGCAAAGTCAGGTTTGGCGTGAAGTTGATCAACGAATAAATCTGTCCCAGCATCTGCGTATTGTAGTTAAACCGCTGGCGTTGCTCGGTGATCCGGACCGGGTTTTCGCCCCCTTCCATACCGGGCCAGTCCTTGTTGCGGCCCCAGCTTCCGTCGGGGTAGTTGATGGGCAGAATCGGCAGCGCTTCCATCACCATCCGCGGAACGTTCAACCCGCCGGAAGCGTCGTCGGCTTCTTTCTGGCTGGATTTATTGAGGAAAATACTGCCGCCGAATTTCAGCCATTTGTTCACCTGGTTGTCCAGCGTAAACTTGGCCGAATACCGCTTATACCAGGAATTGATCATCAAACCACCCTGATCGGTGTAGCCCAGCGAAACACTGTACGACGTTTTATCCGTACCGCCCCGAACGCCCAGTTCGTGGTTCTGAGCACCCGTTGGCCTATAAACTTCCCGTTCCCAGTCCGTATTGTACAGCGGTTTTCCGCTGGCGTCGAACAGTTTCGGGAAGTTTTTCGGGTCATTGCGGACAAATTTTCCGCTGGCAAAACCGGCCGGATCATATTTGGCCGCGTTGTCGAACGCCTTGTTGTAGACGGACATGAACTCATCCGCGCTCAACGTGCCCAGATACCGGGCGGGCGTGATAAGCGAACCCCAGGCGTCGTAGGAGACCTGAGTCGCCCCCGACTTGCCGCGTTTGGTCGAAATAATGATCACCCCGTTGGCACCCCGCGCTCCGTAGATTGCCGTGGCCGAAGCATCTTTCAGCACTTCCAGCGACTCGATATCGTTGGGGTTCAGCAAGTTGGCGTTTGTGACGCCGATAATTCCGTCGACCACATAGAGCGGCTCCAGACTCGAGTTGATGGAGCCCACCCCGCGAATCCGAACGCGGGGCTGATACCCCGGTGCCGACGAGTTGACGGCGACATCAACGCCGGGAATGCGGCCCTGCAACGATTGGGCCACGTTGTTCGCCTGACGGTCCAGCAGTTTCTCGCCCTTGATGGCCGCCACCGAACCGGTCAGGTCACTTTTCCGAACCGTTCCGTAACCGATAACCACTACTTCGTCGAGGTTGCGGTTATCGACCTCCATCGTCACCGTGATGTTGCTGCGGTTTCCAACGGCCACTTCCTGTTTTATATACCCGATCGAGCTGAAAACCAGCGTGGCATTGCCGTCCGTAACATCCAGTTGAAAAGCCCCGTTGGCGTCGGTGTTGGTTCCGCGGCTGGTGCCTTTCTCCACGACGTTGACGCCCGGCAGGGGATTCCCGCTGGCTTCTTTAATCACCCCGCGCACTGTAAAGACCACAGCCTGGGGCTGCTTTGCTTCCGCTGAACCACCGGCAGAAGCCGCTGCGGGCTCAGTTGCCGGGGTTTCCGTTCGGGATAAAAGAATCTGATTGTTAACCAGTTCGTACGAAATACCCAGGGGCATCAGCAATTTATCCAGCACGTCGGCCAGGCGACCACCGTTCGACTGGAAGCTAACCCGCTGATCCTGAATGATTCGACTACTGTACACAAATTTGATGTTGGTCTTGCGTTCAAGTTGCATCAATGCTTCGCGCAAGGTTACGTTTTCAACTTTCAGAGCTACTTTTCGGCTCAGCTCGTCCTGGCTGAGTCTGGTTCCGGCAAACGACACGGATGACAATACCACCACCAAAAACAGTTGGACGAACACCAGCCGCAAGGGTGATGCCATGCCGCCTGGTGGGGAGTAAAATTGATTGTTCATAGCAGTATAGTGTGAAACAGGTTTAAAAAATGGATAGATAGAAGGTGCGTAATCAAGGGCAACCCAGGCCATCGAGTTCGATTTCCTGGCCAGTAAGCGTATACGATGCATCGGTAGATTTACAAAGTAGATTCAGGATGACGGGCAGGCGCATGTTGGTAAAATCGGCCCGTAGCTTGCAGCGCTCGAGTGCCGGATTGCGAAACGTAATCCGGACTCCGAACGTATCTTCCAGCGCATCGGCCACCTGCCGGAGCGAAGCCCATTCGAAGGCAATCGTGGTGGGTTCCCAGAGCCTGGGTTTTGCCGAACGGGGCAGACCGGTTTTGGCGAGTGATTCGGCTTTCGGGTTAAATACCGCCTGCTGGCGGGCCGTCAGCAAAACCGCCTTCTGATTGGCGACACTGACGGCCACTTGTCCCGTGACAACCGACACCTCAAACCGGGGGCTGTTGCGATACGCCCGAACGTTGAAGGTCGTACCCAGCACCTCCGTTTTGAGCTTTCCCGACCGAATTACGAACGGACGGGCCGTGTCCCGGCGAACCTCGAAGAACGCTTCACCTTCCAGATGGACGGTGCGGATCGACCGGGCGAATGGGTTCGGATACTGTATTTTTGTGGCCGGGTTCAGCCAAACCACGCTTCCATCGGCTAGCTCATGACGCAGAATCGTTTTGCCTTTGTTTTCCAGGGTAGCCAGTTTCGAAATTGCCAAACTGCCCAAGGCCGGTTTTTCGGCGGTTTCAACGCGCTGAAATGGCCAGATCCCCACGGTCAAAAGCAGCAGCGTTGCGGCCACGCCACTGAGCGCCCAGAACCAGTTTCGGCCAAAGGGCAGCATCCGCACCGGACGGGGTTCGGCCTCTTCGATGCGTCGGCGAATTTGCTGTAGAACTTTTCGGGCGTAGTCCGGGTGCTGGGTTTGCGGATGTTGCCGGGCCAGATCCTGTCGGTTTTCAAACGAGTCATACCAGCGTTCTACCAGCCGGGCTTCATCGGGCGAACAACGACCGGAGCGGTATTTTTCCAGTAAGTCAGGCGAAGGGTGGTCGTTGTCCATTCTGTTCAGGATGCTAGATTAGGATGGAAAAATCCAATCAATTTCCCTTAAGACGAACAAGTGAGATGAAAACCTTAGTCGATTTTGTTATTTTTTTAAAAAAATTAGAAAATTTGACGAGGTCCTTTCAGTCTCCTTCAAAACGAAACTAACAGTGCCACCGCCACCGCCGAATACTCTTTCAGCAAATACCGCAGCGTTTGTTGCGCTTTGAGCAGGTGGCTCTCCACGGTTTTAGGGGCGATTTGGAGCTGATCGGCGATTTCGGCAACGGATTGACCCTTTTGATGAAGCGCATAGACCTGGCGGCATTTTTCCGGCAACTGCCCAACGGTCGATTCGTAAGCCTGCTGTAAATCAGTGTATAAGATGTGCTGCTCGGTGGCGTTGATAATCTGGCGGTCGGGCTGCGCCAGCATTTCGGCCGCGAAACCATCCTGCCGAGCCTGCGCCCGAAACCAGTCGATGACGGCATTACGGAGCAACGTTTGGAGGTAACTTTCGGGATTTTTCAACTCCGGGAGCCTATGCCGCTTCAACCAGAGATTCACAAACAATTCCTGAACAATTTCTTCCGTCATCTCCCGATCCTGAAGCCGTTTGAAGGCGGTGTTCGACAACTTCAGAAAATACCGGGTGTAAATTTCTTCAAAAGCCTGCGGGTCGTCGTGCTGCATTCGCTGAAACAACCCACTATCATCTAGGGTCTGGTAATATCGTTTCATCGTCGAGTCATTAGCATAGGTTGGCATGGCACTAAAATTGAACGCCAAAATATAATTTTTTTCAGTAATACTACTACCATTTTAATAAGAAAAGGGGATGAAATCGGGCTGGATGGGCAGAAAATCCGGTCGGCCCGGCACTTTTTCGTCGGCTTCACTACGCCCGTAATAAAGCCACAAATGCGCTGATTAACAGGCACTGTTAAAAGCTGCCGGGACCTTTTTTGTAGCCAGAAACCGGCGTTATTTCGAAATTGGTAATTCGGTGCATTCTGTTTAACTTACCGCTTCTGAGTCTGCCTGCACTACGTTCAAACCCACCAATACCTTATGTCCACCCATGCCGGGGAGATTCAAAGCCCTCTTTCGTCTTCCACGCTCTACAGCGAAGATTTAGCTCCTATCCCGGCCTCTAAACGAACCTGGACTACCTGGAATTATGCGGCTCTCTGGATTAGTATGAGCCTGTGTATTCCAACCTACATGCTGGCCAGTTCCCTCATCGAAGGCGGCATGAACTGGTGGCAGGCCATCCTGACGATCTTCCTGGGAAACACGATTGTTCTGGTTCCGATGGTATTAAACGGACACGCGGGTGCCCGGTACGGTATTCCGTTTCCGGTGCTGGCCCGCGCCAGTTTCGGTACGCGCGGGGCCAATATTCCCGCCCTGCTGCGCGCCATCGTAGCTTGTGGGTGGTTCGGCATTCAGACCTGGATTGGCGGTTTTGCTTTATACCAGCTGTTTCGGCTCTGGATTCCGGCCTTAGAAACGTTGCCGCCGGTTTTTCCGGCGGCCTTTGATTTGCAAACCGGACCCGCTATCTGCTTCTCTGTCTTTTGGTTACTCAACATGTATGTCATTTACCTGGGCGTCGAAAGCATCAAAAAACTGCTCGTTTTTAAAGCTTTTTTTCTCCCCGTGGCGGCACTGGCATTATTGTTCTGGGCCATCTCGGTAGGAAACGGGCTTGGCCCCATTCTAAAACAGCCGTCTAAATTTGCCAATACCGCCGATTTCTTCGCCTTTTTCTTCCCGGCTTTAACCGGAATGGTCGGTTTTTGGGCCACCCTGTCGTTGAATATTCCCGATTTTACCCGCTATGCCAAAAGCCAGCAGGCGCAGATTAAAGGGCAGATTATCGGACTGCCGCCGTCTATGACGGTTTTTTCTTTTATCGGCGTTGTGGTCACTTCGGCCACGACCATTATCTACGGAACCACGATCTGGGACCCGCTGGTGTTGGCCGGAAAATTTGAAAACAAACTCGTGGTTAGTGCGGCTATGATTGCCGTAGCGATTTCAACGCTGGCCACCAACATTGCGGCCAATATGGTGAGTCCGGCCAACGACTTTGCGAATCTGGCACCCGCCAAAATTGCCTTTCGGAAAGGCGGTTACATCACCGGCGTAATCGGTATTCTGATTTTTCCCTGGAAACTCATTGCCGATCCGAGCGGCTATATTTTTACGTGGCTGGTCGGTTATTCGAGTCTGCTCGGACCCGTTGGCGGGATTATGATCGCGGATTATTTCTTTCTGCGAAAACAGCAGTTAATCACTTCTGAATTATACAATACGGTCGGTATTTACAGCTTTAAAAACGGTTTTAATTCGGCCGCTCTTGTCGCCTTACTGCTGGGCATCGTACCAAACGTACCGGGTTTTCTGACCACCATTCATTTGATCCCATCTGATCCCATTCCGGCCTGGATTTTGCAGCTTTACAATTACGCCTGGTTCGTGGGTTTTCTGGTAAGCGGACTCGTTTATTTACTGCTGATGCGGTCGTACCAACCCATACCTTCAAATCACATCTATGTAAACTTAAATGATGGACGATGAATGATGACGGGGCCGCCCGCACGGTTAAAGCGTCAGCCCATTCATCGTCCATCATTCAAAACCTATGGCAATCGTCAACAATCGTCTAACGGCTGAGCAGTACGAGCAGAATTTCAGCGATATTCATCCGCCCTTCGAAAGCCGGGAAGCGGCTTTGATCGAGGCCAACCGCTGTCTGTTTTGTTACGATGCGCCCTGTATGAAAAGCTGCCCGACCAGCATCGATGTTCCGAAGTTTATCCGGCAAATTACGACCGACAATCCCAAAGGGTCGGCGCATACCATTTTGAGCGCCAATATTCTGGGCGGTGGCTGCTCGAAAGTGTGCCCGGTCGAGAAACTGTGCGAGGGCTCCTGCGTCTACAATCTGATGAACGAACCGCCCATTTCCATCGCCAAATTGCAACGGTTTTCCACCGAAAAAGCCATCACGGAGAAATGGCCGCTGTTCCGGCGAAAACCGTCGAAAAACAAGAAAGTGGCCGTGGTGGGCGCGGGCCCGGCGGGTTTGAGTTGCGCCCATGCGCTAAGCCGCGAAGGCGTCGAGGTGACCATTTACGAAAAAGAAAGCAAAGGCGGTGGCCTGATGACCTACGGCATTGCCGCTTATAAAGTAACTCCGCAATTCTGCGAAGAGGAGGTCGATTTTATCACGTCGCTGGGCGGAATTACCATTAAATACCATCAGGAACTGGGAAAAACCGTCTCCCTGGCTGATTTACAACACCAGTACGACGCGGTGTATCTGGGCATTGGCGTCGGTCTGGCCCGGCAGCTGGACATTCCCGGCGAAACCCTCCACGGCGTGGAAGACGCCATCCGGTTTATTTACAACATCCGAACGAACGGGTATCCGGCGACGCCGGTTGGCGACAAAGTGGCGGTGATTGGCCTGGGCATGACGGCCATCGACGCAGCTACCCAGGCGAAACGCCTGGGTGCCCGTGAAGTAACCATCGTTTATCGCCGGACGCAGGCCGAAATACCCTGCACGGAAGCTGAACTGGCCATCGCAAAACTGGACGGTTGCCGACTTCTCTGGCTGGCGGCTCCGCAGGAAATCCGGGGCGAGAACGGCCACGTTACCCAGCTGGTTTGCCGCCAGATGCAGTTGGGTGAAGCCGATGCCAGTGGTCGGCGGATACCCGTAGAAACCGGCGAAACGTTTGTATTGGAGGTCGATATGGTCATCAAAGCCGCCGGGCAAATGCCGTTCGAAGGCCTGATCAGCGGCAATCAACTCGAAAACCGGTACGGAAAAATCACCATCGATGCGACGGGTTCGACCAACCTCCGGGGTGTTTTTGCGGGTGGCGACTGCGTGAATGGTGGCAAAGAAGTGGTCGACGCCGTTCAGGCCGGGAAAGACGGAGCAAAGGCGATTCTGGAGTTTTTAAAATATTTTTCGGGATTCGGTTTACATGGCTGACGGGTCTTATTTCGTGCGTCAGCCACCGTAGCGACGGCCCGGCGTAAACTGAAAACCAAATACCGTAAACCATAAACTCAACCCACTTTCCCATGGCGGATTTATCGGCAAATTTCCTCGGTATCAAATCACCCAATCCGTACTGGTTGGCCAGTGCTCCGCCGACCGACAAACAGTACAACGTCCTGCGGGCTTTTGAAGCGGGTTGGGGTGGCGTGGTTTGGAAAACGCTGGGTAGTCAGATCAAGAACGTCTCATCCCGCTATTCGTCAGTCGATTACAACGGAAACCGGATGATGGGCTTCAACAACATTGAGCTGATTTCCGACCGGCCACTGGACATAAACCTGCGCGAAATTGCGGAATGCGTTCGGCTGTTTCCCGACCGGGCGATGGTGGTTTCGCTGATGGCCGACAACAGCCGCGAAAAATGGCACGAGCTCATTGCGCAGGTGGAAGATACCGGCGCGCACGGTCTGGAGCTCAATTTTGGCTGTCCACACGGCATGACCGAACGCGGCATGGGCGCGGCCGTGGGGCAGGACCCCGAAATTGCCCGGATGGTGGTGGAATGGGTGATGGAAAAAGCCACGATTCCGGTTATTACCAAACTGACGCCCAATGTGCATTCGGTGGTGCCGTCGGGTCGGGCCGTGGTGGAAGGCGGAACGAACGGTCTTTCGCTCATCAACACCATCCAGTCGATCACGGGAATTGACCTCGATACCCTGGTGCCCAATCCGAATGTGGCTGGAAAATCTGTTTTTGGTGGGTATTGCGGCCCGGCCGTGAAACCGATTGCTTTAAAAATGCTTACCACGCTCAGCCAGGATCCGGTTACATCGCGGGTGCCGGTTTCGGGCATTGGCGGGATCAGTACCTGGAAAGATGCCGCCGAATTCATGCTCCTGGGCGCAACGACGGTTCAGGTTTGCACGGCGGTAATGAAACACGGTTTTCGGATCATCGAAGACCTGTGCGAAGGACTCAGCAACTGGATGGATGAAAAAGGGTTCAGAACCCTCGACGAGTTCATCGGAAAGTCGGTACACAAGCTAACCCACTGGGAAGACCTTGACATCAATTACCACATTGTCGCCCAAATCGACCAGACCAAGTGCATTCACTGCGGACTCTGTTACATTGCCTGCGAGGATACGTCCCATCAGTCGATCGATCTTTTATACGGCAATCCGTACAATACATATTCCATTCGTGAAGAAGACTGCGTTGGCTGTAATCTGTGTAAACTGGTTTGTCCCGTCGACACGTGCATCACCATGGTGGAGCAACGCAGGGGTGATGAGTATGTAAACTGGATGGAGTTTCAACGACGTGGACTGCCTTTGAATGATCACTGAGGGCAAAATAAGGTGGTTTTCTTTTTGTGAATTCGTCCTTATTTGGCCCTGTTTAGACCAAAATGCGGGATTTAAAGCTTTTTTTTTATTCTTAGCATAATTTTTTACGCTGATAGTAAGAACTACCGGGAAGAAACCGTTACTTTACGTCTCAATTTTATTCTTGAAAATCATGCCAACGGGTACAGTTAAGTTTTTTAATGAAAACAAAGGATTCGGGTTTATCGTACCCGATGATTCAAGTGGAGACATTTTCGTTCACGTGTCTGCCTGCCAGGACCAACTGCGGGAGCAAGACAAAGTCACTTACGAAGTAGAGCGCGGCCCGAAAGGGTTGAACGCAACGAACGTTAAGCGGGCCCGGTAAACAAAGGCCGGTTAGCTTTCAAGGATCTCTTATTTTTCAAGGCTAGCCGGCTTTCTTTTCTCCTAGTTGAAGTGGCACATCAGCATAATTTGCTGTCCTTGTTTTCTTGTGCCAACCCCACCGAGATAATTTACGGATTTTAAAAGCTACCAGCGCAACAGTTGTGTTGGGAAAAACGTATGTCCTGGTGTTTGCCGTCACCATTCCCGACTAAACTACTTCACCCGCCGGGCGCTTTGAATACGGACCGGTTTGATTAGCACCTGCGAACGGGCATCCGACCCGGTTTCGCCCTGCTGAATCCGGCGCACTACGTCCATTCCGTCCACCACGCGTCCGAAAGCGGCAAAACCCTGCCCGTCCGGATTCCGTTTGCCCCCAAAATCCAGTTCAGGTTGCTCGTTGATGCAAATGAAAAATTCCGACGTGCCGCTGTCGGGCTGACTTCTGGCCAGGGAAAGTGTGCCATTCACATGTCTTAATCCGGTTTTTTGGGTAGTTTCCTGCGGAATGGGTGGCAGTCGCCGGGTTGTGTCGTTTTGCAAACCGCCCTGAATTACCTCAATTTTTACGGGGCTGCTCGCTTGGTTGTCCAGGCGCACCACGCGGTAAAACCGGCTGCCGTCATACCGTTTTTCATCGACATACCGCAGAAAGTTGGCCACGGTGCCGGGCGCTTTATCGGCATACAATTCAAGGACGATGGAACCGGCATCGGTTTCCAGCCGGACGCGCTGGGCGTTGGTGACGCGGTTCCAGCCAGTTAGGAGAAAGAAGAGGAGTAGAAAATGCTTCATGGGAATGTATAACTAAAGGAGCGACTCGTTTTTCCTGAATCCACGGTTTGAACCGTGGGCTGGATTGCCGATTTTAACGCGCAGGACCCTTTTCTCAATTTATTGATCAATAGGCCTCTAAACAAAATTCGGGCGGTTAATTAGCAAATTTTGCTGATCGACCGCCCGAATAGGCTCATTATAATCGTTGCTGATTACGCCGTTGCCCGGCTCAGCTTCGACTTGATGAATTGGAAAATGATCGGTGCCACCGACAAACCGATGATACCGAAGATGACCAGCTCGAAATTGTTTTTTATAAATGGCAGATTACCAAACAGATAGCCCAGCATCGTGACGCCCACGACCCACAGAATAGCACCGGCTACGCAGTAACCGATGTATTTGGAGTAGTTCATGCTACCGGCTCCGGCCACGAAAGGAGCGATGGTGCGGACGATGGGAATGAAGCGCGCCATGATGACGGTTTTTCCGCCGTGTTTCTGGTAAAAATTCTCCGTTTCGGTGATGTATTCCCGTTTGAAAAACAGAATTCGCTCCCGCATTTTGATTTGCGTACCCAGAAACTTGCCCACGAAATAATTGACGTTATCGCCCATCAAAGCCGCCACAATCAGTAAGGGAATCATGATTTTGATGTCCAGTGCCCCGGTCGAAGCCGCCAGTGCTCCGGCGGCAAACAACAGCGAGTCGCCCGGCAGCAAGGGCATGACGATCAGGCCGGTTTCCACGAAAATGATCAGAAACAGAATGGCATAGGTCAACGTGCCGTACTCATTGATGAGGTCGGCCAGGTGCTTGTCCAAATGCAAAAAGAAGTCGAGAACCGACTGAATGAATTCCATAAAAGTGAGTGTCTTGGTTGATTAATGGATTGACCCGAGGCCGTTCAGAAAATGAGAAAACGTGTCCCCGCGCAGTCCTAAACGGATGGTTTCCAGCGGAATCGCTTCAGCGGGGGAGATATTGCCCAGATTGACATTCGCGCCGAGCAGTTTCACAAACCAGACCTGCTGCTCTTTCTGGGGGGCTTCCCAAATGATTTTTTCGGAGGGAATCTGCGTCAGAATTTCTTCCACCAGACCCTGACGAACCTCACCGCTTGCCCGGAACAATCCGACGGTTCCACCTTCGCGGGCTTCTCCGATGATCTTCCAGGCACCCGCTTCGAGTTCGGCTTTCATCAACTGAATCCATTTGTAAGGCGGAATAATTTTGGCTTCGTCTTTGGACCCTACCTCCGACAAAACGGTTACCTGCCCGGTGAGCTGGCGGATGTACTCGCACTTGTCATCCTGATTCATCTCGATGGAGCCATCCGAGACTTCGGCATACTGCAGGTCGTAGGTGTCGAGGAGCCGCCGGTAATCATCGAACTGGTTCCGGATGACAAAGGCTTCGAACAAGGTTCCGCCAAAATAAACCGGCACACCGGCATCCTTATAAACCTTCAGTTTTTCTTTCAGATTGGGAGTCACGAATGAAGTTGCCCAGCCCAGTTTAACCAAATCGACATAGTCCGTGGAGTTGGACAGGAAATCTTCGACCTGCCTGATACTAAGCCCCTTGTCCATAACCATCGTCAGGCCGTGCTGCCGGGGTTTCAATGTCCGTTCCGGAATGTGGGAAAGCGTATAATTCATTTTGAGGGGAAAAGCGTATTAGCGCAAAAAACGCCCAAAAGTAACACAAGTCCGGATACCTCCCAAGAAAATCCACACATTCTCGTTCATTAAACCGTTTCCTACTTGGTTAAATGCTATTTTTACGAAACTATTTTCGCTGATGACGACCCCGGAAACCAACCCCCGCCTGCAATTTTTTC
Source organism: Larkinella knui (assembly GCF_003858645.1). Lineage (GTDB taxonomy): Bacteria > Bacteroidota > Bacteroidia > Cytophagales > Spirosomataceae > Larkinella > Larkinella knui. Next base: position 770,275 of record NZ_RQJP01000004.1, read on the forward strand.
GCGCCATGATCGGTCACGATATGCGCCAAAGCCCGTCACCGCTGGGTCGCTGGCTCAAAGGCACCCTGGTGGCCGCCGAAGAAGGGTCGCTAACGGTCAGCTACGAAGTACGCGAAGACATGACCAATCCGATGCGGATTCTGCACGGCGGGGCCGCGGCCGCCATCATGGACGACCTGATTGGCGCGACGGTCTACGCCCTGGGCCGGGAGCATATTTATACGTCGGTGAACCTGAACGTCGATTTTCTGCACAGCGCCAGCCTGGGCGACACCGTCACGGCCCGGACGCAGGTCGTACGCGCCGGAAAAAACATCGTCCATGCCGAGTGCGTCATTACGGCAGCCGACGGCAAAATTATCGCCAAGGCGGTTTCCAATCTGATTCAGACCTCGATGAAGCATTAGTATTCGGTTTACGGTATTCCGTTCACGGTGGCTGACGCACATTTTAACGGACGATGTATTATAATGCGTCAGCCACCGTAAACGGAATACCGTAAACCGAATACCGTAACTTACACCGGCAGCGGATTCAAATCCGGGTTTTTGCGTTGGTGCCAATACGGATAAATGGGTTCTTTGTTGCTGGCAGCATCCAACCGGGCTACTTGTTCTTTCGATAAATTCCAGCCAATAGCGCCCAGATTCTGGATTAGTTGTTCTTCGGTTCGGGCACCAATCACGAGGCTTGAAACCGTTGGCCGTTGCAGCAGCCAGTTGAGGGCGACCTGCGCGACGGTTTTGCCGGTTTCGGCGGCTAGTTCGTCCAGCGTATCGACAATTGTAAACCAGTATTCTTCCGGAATAACCGGCCCTTCGCCACCGCCCTGCGCAATCCGGCTGTCGGCGGGTGCGGGCTGACTGCGCCGGTATTTACCGCCCAGCCGACCGGCGGCCAACGGGCTCCAAACCACGGTTCCAACCTTTTGATCCAGTCCCAGCGGCATCAATTCCCATTCAAATTCCCGGCTTAGCAGGGAATAATAAGCCTGATGCGCCACGTATTTCGACCAGCCGTACCGTTCGGAAACCGACAGCGATTTCATCAGATGCCAGCCCGAAAAGTTGGAACAGCCGATGTAACGAACTTTCCCGCTCTGCACCAGAGCATTGAGCGCACTCAGGGTTTCCTCCACGGGCGTTGTGCCGTCGAAACCGTGCATGTAATAAATATCGATATAGTCGGTTTGCAACCGGCGCAGGCTGTCTTCGCAGGATTTCACCAAATGAAAACGCGAGGAGCCAAAATCATTGGGGCCATCGCCCATTTTAAACGTCGCCTTGGTCGAAATCAGGGCTTTGTCCCGAATGCCGCCGAGTGCTTTCCCGAGGATTTCCTCCGACAGCCCCCGCGAATACACATCGGCGGTATCGAACAGCGTCAGGCCGGCATCCAGGCACAGGTTTACCATCCGGGTCGCTTCTTCGACCTGCGTATTGCCCCACGCTTTAAAAAAATCAGTACCGCCCCCAAACGTACCAGTTCCAAAACTCAATACCGGAACCTTTAGTCCGGATGCTCCTAATAGTCTGTATTCCATGATAATGCAAAATTTAAAGTAAAGATTTTCGCAGAGCTACGCCGGGAAAAAGGCGTTACGCGGAGTTTATTGAAAATCTCGGCGTAGCCCTGCGAAATAACGATTCCCATGTCAATTACGATTCAAAAAAGAGTGAACGGTCTGGGTGCCGGAAGGCGGTTCGGCTCACAAGCACCGGTTTTGTCAATTGGACGCCCTGATTTTGATTGGCTTCCCTTTTCAGTAACCAAAACAAATGTATCACTATTTGTGTCACCCGGTTTTCTGCTCACAACGGCTGTCTTACAAATAGAAATTGTAAGTCTACCCCGGAACGCTTAATTTGAGGAGCCAAACCACGCTTTGCCCCACTGCCGTCTGATTTTCTATGGAAATAGCTTCTTTTCTGATTGTCTTTTTTATGGTGCGGTACATCCGTACGTCACTCCAGACCGCCGAGCGGTTTCCGGAGTGGGAAAGGATCCTGGTTATCGTACAATATGCTGCTTCCGGTTTGTTAGCGGCCGACATCTTTCTGGATTCCAGCATTACCAAATGGCTCTGGCATCTGATGTTGCTGGGGATGGTTGGGGCGGCTTATTTGCTGAAAGACTTTCGCCCGGTCCGCAACGTCTGGCTGGCCGTTGGGCCGTACATCCTGATTTCGCTCTTCAGCGACGTCGCGAAGTTGATCAATGACGATTTTTATGAATCCATCAGTACGGTCGTTGAGATCGCCGAAGTATTTGCGCTGGTATGGTTGGTGGCCACCTGGGTCAGTACGCAGCGGCAGCAGAAAGCGCTCGAAAAAGAACGGCTGAAGCGGTTGCAGGAAGAAGAACAAAGCCGCATCATTGCCAGCCAGAACGTGATGCTCGAACAAATCGTGGCGGAGCGAACCGCCGAACTAACCCGGCAAAAAGAAGAACTGGAGCAAACCCTGACCGAGCTCAAAGCCACACAGGATCAGTTGATTCAGCGCGAAAAAATGGCGTCGCTCGGGGAGCTGACGGCCGGAATCGCCCACGAAATTCAGAATCCGCTCAATTTTGTCAATAATTTCTCGGAAGTGTCGGTAGAATTGATCGAGGAATTGAAGGAAGAGCGGAAGAAGGAAAACCGCGACGTTGAGCTGGAAGAGGAAATTCTGACCGACATTACGCAGAACCTGCAAAAAATTACGCACCACGGCAAACGGGCCGATTCGATCGTGAAGGGCATGCTGCAACATTCGCGGACCAACACCCACCAGCAGGAACCAACCGATCTGAATCTGCTGGCCGATGAATACCTGCGGCTGGCCTACCACGGCCTTCGGGCGAACGATAAGTCCTTCAATGCCACCCTGATCATGGATTTCGATGAGCATCTGGGCAAGGTGACGGTGGTGCCGCAGGACCTGGGGCGGGTGCTGCTGAATCTGTTTACGAACGCCTTTTATGCCACGGAAGAAAAACGAAAAACCGGCTTAGCCGGGTATCAGCCCACGGTGCAGGTCAGTACGAAACGCATCGCCGGGGATAAAATTGAAATCCGGGTGCGCGACAATGGCTGCGGGATTCCCCAGTCCGTACTGACGAAAATCTACCAGCCGTTTTTCACCACCAAACCCACCGGCCAGGGCACGGGTCTGGGCCTGTCGCTGAGCTACGACATCGTTACCAAAGGCCACGGCGGAGAATTGACGGTCGATACGGAAGAAGGTGAATTTACGGAGTTCGTGATTCAGTTACCCGGATAAACACCGAGTTTGATTACCTTTGAAATCTGACTATTTTGACTTTTTACTAAATACGCCGGAAATGAAAGTATTGGTTGTTGACGACGAAACGGACGTACAATTGCTCTTTGAACAACGGTTTCGGCGCGAGATCCGCGCGGGTGAAATCAATTTCGCTTTCGCGCATTCGGGCGAAAAAGCGTTGTTTTATCTGAACGAACACGCTTCTGAATATGTCTTAATTCTGTCGGACATCAATATGCCCGGCATGAGTGGTCTGGAATTATTGCGGTTGATCAAAACGACGTATCCGGCTCCTCCACCCGTTGTGATGATGATCACGGCGTATGGTGATACCGACAGCTACGATCAGGCGATGCAGCTCGGGGCCGATGCGTTTTTGACCAAACCGCTCGACTTTACCACTCTGAAAGAAAAACTCAAAAACGTGTTATGAAGTCTAAAATTCTGGTCGTGGACGACGAAACCGATCTGGAACTGCTGATTCGGCAGAAATTTCGGCGTCAAATCCGCGAACTGCAGTATGAGTTTGTTTTTGCCTACAACGGCGTCGATGCCCTGGTCAAACTCCAGGAGAATCCCGACATCGATGTGGTGCTGAGTGATATCAACATGCCCGAAATGGATGGGCTGACGCTGCTGGCAAAACTCAGCGAGGTGAGTCCGCTGACCAAAACCGTGATCGTGTCGGCATATGGTGACATGACCAACATCCGCACGGCCATGAACCGGGGGGCTTTCGATTTTATCTGCAAACCCGTCAATTTCGAAGATCTGGACGTTACCATGCAGAAAACCATCCGGCACGTTGCCCAGTTGCGGGAAACACTGAAAGCCGTTAAGGAAAACAATATTCTGCGGATGTACGTCGACGAGTCGGTGCTGAATTTCATGGATCGCCGGGAGTTCGAATCGTCGCTGATGATGAACGAAACGGTGGAAGCCACGGCGGTTTTTATCGACATCTGCGGTTTTACGGCCATTACGGAACGCGAAAGCGCCGATACCGTCGTGAAACTGATCAATTTGTATTTCGACGTGATGGTGAAAGAAATCATCGCGCAGGGCGGGTTTGTCGATAAGTTTATGGGCGATGCCGTCATGGCCGTTTTCCGGGGCGAATACCACCTCGACCGCGCCATCGAAGCCGCCCTTGCCGTCCGCAATCACATCGAATCGATGGAAAAAACACTGCCCGACGAGCCGATCTATACGCCTAAAGTGGCCATCGGCATCAATACCGGCGAAGTCATTTCGGGGAACATTGGTTCCGTGACACTCCGGCGGCTGGATTATACCGTCATCGGTGATGTGGTCAATACCGCCCAGCGGCTGCAATCCTTTGCACAGGAAGGCCAGATCATCATCAGCGATGCCGCCTATCAGCAGGTAAAAGACTCCTTCCGCTGCGAGCCACTGGGCGAAGTCCTGCTCAAAAACAAAGCGAAACCGGTGGCAGTTTATGCCGTTATCGAGTAGCTTTTCCACGTGTTGACCAAAATCATTCATGCTGATTTTTTTACGGTTGACCCCCGGATTTCGACCCTTCACCCTTCTTTTTTGACAAAAATTATAAACACTACTTGTTTACTAAACAGTGTTTAGTAAGTTTGTAACGTTAATTAACACATATGGGAATTGTTGAGCGGAAAGAGCGCGAGAAAGAGGAAATGCGGAAACTGATTTTGGAAGCAGCCCAAAAGTTGTTTCTGGAAAACGGTTTTGAAAAAGTGAGCATCCGGAACATTGCCGACGCCATTGAATACAGTCCGGCGACGATTTATCTGTATTTCAAGGATAAAAACGAGCTGTTGTACGGAATCCATAACATCGGTTTCCACAAGATGATCCAGGAGTTTCAGCCAGCTCTGAGTCTGGCTGACCCCTTTGACCGACTGGTGGAAATGGGCCGCCGGTATTTCCGGTTTGCATTCGAAAATCCGGAACACTTTGATCTGATGTTCATTATGAATGCTCCGATGGATGCGCTGGCTTGCCGGGACGACATTTGGGATGAAGGCCGGGCGGCTTTCGGGTTGCTGGTGAAGTGCGTACAGGATTGCATGAATGCCGGTGTGTTTAAGTACCAGGACGCTGAGGTTGCTGCCATGATGATCTGGAGTGCCGTTCATGGGTATACGGCCCTTTTCCTGCGGAAACGGCTGGATATGTTTGAGGAAAGCCGCCGGAAAGAACTGATGGAAGATGCGTTCACGCTATTTATAGAAACGATCCGAAAGGGTCTGTAAAAAAAATTTACCGTCTTGGTGAACAGTGTTAATATACTAATCTATGGTCACAAAAATACCGTTCGGCTACTTGCTGACTATTCTTCTCACAATCGTACCGCTGCTCAGTCCGGCCCAGTCGCCCGACGCCCCTTCGGCTATTCTGAATGCCTATATTCAGGAAGGCTTGCAAAGTAATCTCGCACTAAAACAGGAATCGCTGGAAATCAACCGGGTAACGGAGTCGATCAATCAGGCGAAAGCGCTGTTTTATCCCCGGCTGACGTTCAATCCGACGTATTCGCTGGCGGCTGGCGGTCGGCGGTTGCAGTTTCCGGTTGGCGATCTGCTCAACCCGGTGTATGCCACGCTCAATCAAATGGCCGGTTCCGACCGCTTTCCAACCAACATCCCGAACGTTAATGAACTGCTGGCTCCCAACAATTTTCACGATACCAAACTAAGTTTCCAGTACGCGGTTTTCAACACGGATATTCAGTTTAACTACCTGATCCAGAAAGATTTATTATCGGCGCAGGAAGCCAGAAAACGTGTGGTCGAAAACGAGTTGCGGTACAACATCGCCACGGCTTATTATCAATATCTGCAAACGCTTGATGCGGTGCGAATCTACGACAACAACCGTACGGTCTTGCGGGAACTGGGCAAACTGAACGAGAAGCTGGTCAACAACAATGTGGCGACGAAAGATGTGGTTACCTCGACCCGCTACGAAATCAGCAAGATCGATCAGCAACTGGCCGTTGCCGACAAAAACCGCCAGAGTGCCAAAGCCTATTTCAATTTTCTGCTCAACCGCGACCTGACTGCCGACATTCAGGTGGATTCTCTGTTGACCAGAACGTTACCGGCGGCTCCGCCCGCGCTGGGTGATCTGCAGCAAACCGCCTTGCAAAGCCGCCAAGAGCTGAAACAACTCGGCGGTTCGCTGCGGGCTTCGCAAAATGCCATCAAACTGAACGAAGCTTCCATCAAATTGCCAAACGTTTACATCGGCGGGAACGCCGGATTTCAGGGATTTGGCTACACCTTCAGCAACCAGGCTTACGTGCTGGGGCAGGTTGGGCTTTCCTGGGATTTGTTCAAGGGCTACGAAAAACGCTCGAAAGTACAGCAGGCCAAAATCCAGACTGAAATCGTGCAGACCAGGCTGACGGAAGTCGAAAAGCAGATTCAGCTGCAGGTGTTGCAGGCGTATTACGAGCTGGATGCGGCCAACGAAAGTCTGGCGGCCACGCAGAGTGGTCTGCTGAACGCCGAGCAAACCTTCCGGCTCATCGACAGCAAATACCGCAACGGCCAGGCGCTGCTGGTCGAATACCTCCGCTTCCAGAACGACCGGCTAACGGCCCAGATTCAGCAGGTGCTGACGCGGTATGATGTGCTGATGAAACGGGCCGCGCTGGATCGGGTAACGGCCATTCAGTGACAACCGCTTTGATTGATTAAGTCATTTTTTTCAATAACGTATTGATAGTTAACTGTTTACTTTGATGAAAACACTGCAATTTATTCTTATCCTGCTTTTGACCGGGGGAATGTGGGCCTGCGGCACCAAAGCCGAACAAAGCCGCGATAAAAAACCGGCAGAGCAGACGGACGATACGTCGATTCCGGTAAAATTGACCAAAGTCGAATCGGTAGTTCGCTCGGAACCGGTGGTGGCGTCGGGGCTGGTGTCGTCGTCGGAAGAGGCCAAGCTGTCGTTTAAGATTGGCGGTATTATTCAGAAAATGTACGTCGATGAAGGCCAGGCCGTTCGGAAAGGGCAACTGCTGGCGACGCTCAATCTGACCGAAATCAACGCCCAGGTGAGCCAGGCGCAATTGTCCAACGAAAAAGCCGAGCGTGATCTCAACCGTGTCAAAGCGCTTTACGCCGACACCGCTGCCACGCTCGAACAGTTGCAGAATGCGACGACGGGCCACGACGTCGCCAAACAAAATCTGACGATTGCTCAATTCAACCAGAATTACGCCCAGATCCGGTCGACGGTGGACGGCACGGTGACGCGAAAACTCCTGAACGAAGGCGAATTTGCGTCGGCGGGAACAACGGCTTTTATGATTTCGTCGACGCGGAAAAATGACTGGGTAGTTCGGGTGGGCGTGGCCGACAAAGACTGGGCCCGGCTGAAAGTGGGCAACCGCGCCACCATCACACTGGATGCGTATCCCGACAAAACGTTTATGGGAACCGTTAGTGAAATGGCGCAGGCTGCCGATCCGCAGAACAAGCTGTACGAAGTGGAAATCCGCATCAATCCCGGCGGGGTGAAATTAGCGCCCGGTCTGTTTGCCAAAGTGAGTTTGCAACCCGCCCAAAGCCGCAGCTACGCCCTGGTGCCGATTGAGGCCATTGTGGAAGGAAATGGAAAAGACGGTTTTGTTTTCGTGTTGGCCGATGACCAGAAGCGGGTTCGCAAAATACCGGTACAAATTGGCTTCATCGACAATGACAAAGTGCTGTTAACGAGTGGTTTATCCGGCGTCTCGAATGTCGTTACGGCCGGTTCGGCGTATTTGACGGAAACATCTACGGTCATTCTCAAATAACCCCTCTGATAAACTCTGATTATCTCTGCTCAACTCTGTGTAATAGCTTTTTAAATTGTTTCACAGAGTTTAGCGGAGAGGATCAGAGTTTATCAGAGCAAATCTTTCCAACTATGAATCTCTCCGAATTTTCCGTCAAGAACTGGCAGTTTATGCTGGTCGTCTTCATCGCCGTGGTGGCGCTGGGCGTCAACTCGCTGTTCAACATGCCGCGGGGTGAAGACCCCGAATTTACAGCCCCTTCGTTTGCCGTCGTGATCGTGTATCCCGGCACCGACGCCCAGGATATGGAAGAACTGGTGGTCGATCCGGCCGAAGCCCGTTTCAATTCGCTGGATGACATCAACCACGTGATCACCACCATTGACGACGGTCTGGCGGTGTTGCGGGTGGAATACGATTATGGCGTCGATCCCGACGAAAAATACCAGGAAATGGTGCGGGAAGTCAACGCACTCCGGGCGCAGCTGCCGACGGATATTTTCAACATCGAAATCCGCAAATTTTCCCCGACCGACGTCAGCATTGTGCAGGTGGCTTTGCAATCGGAAGTGGCTTCCAACAAGGAACTGGGCGATTACGCCGATGCACTGAAAGAACGACTGGAAAAAGTCAAAAGCCTGAAAGGCGTGGAGGATTGGGGCTATCCGGCCAGCACGGTTCGCATTTCGTTGAACATCGACCGCATGGCGCAGGAAGGCATCGCCCTCAACCGCCTGATTGGCGCGTTGCAAGCCGAAAACCTGAACATTCCGGGCGGCAGTATCCAGGCCGGTTCGCGCAAATTCAACGTCAAAACCAGCGGGGATTACCAGACACTCGACGAGATCCGCAATACCGTGGTTTCGACCAATGGACAGAAGGTGATTTACCTCCGCGATGTGGCGGATGTCGATTTCAATTACGAAGACGAAACCCACATCACCCGCCTGAACGGGCACCGGGCGGTTTTGGTAACGGCGGGCCAGAAACTGGGTGAAAACATCGCGAAAGTGGGTGAGCAGCTGAATCCGGTTATCGAAGATTTTGCCAAAACGCTGCCGCCCCACATCAAACTCATTAAAAGTTTCGACCAGGCCGCCAGCGTCAATGCCCGGCTGAGTCGGTTTGCCAAAGATTTCGGGATTGCCATTTTGCTGGTGGCCCTGACGCTTCTGCCACTCGGCATTCGGGCCGCCCTCGTCGTCATGATTTCAATACCGCTTTCGCTGTCGATCGGACTTTCGTTGCTGAACATGTTTGGGTTCAGTATCAACCAGTTAAGTATCGTTGGGCTGATCGTTGCGCTGGGTATTCTGGTCGATGATTCGATTGTGGTGGTCGAAAACATCGAGCGGTATTTGCGGGACGGTTTTTCCCGACGCGACGCGGCTATTAAAGCCACGAAACAGATTACGCTGGCCGTTATTGGCTGTACGGTTACGCTGATTCTGGCTTTCCTGCCGTTGATGTTCCTGCCCGAAGCGTCCGGTGACTTTATCCGTTCGCTGCCAACGGCGGTGGTTACGACCATTCTGGCGTCGCTGCTGGTTTCGCTGACCATCGTGCCGTTCCTTTCGAGCCGGATATTGAAAGAAGAGCATAATCCGGAAGGGAACATTTTCATGCGGGCGCTGAAGAAACTCATCAGCGGATCGTATAGCCGTCTGTTGCACACGGCTTTGCGTCATCCGCTGATCACGTTGCTGGGCGCGCTGGCTATCTTTGGAGGTGCCCTCATGCTGGTGCCAAAAGTCGGATTTGCCCTGTTCCCGGCTTCCGAAAAACCGCAATTTCTGATCAATATCGAAACCCCCGAAGGCACGAGCTTGCAGGAAACCAACCGCGTTGCGCGCTACGTCGAGAGTCAACTGGGCCAGGAACCGGACGTGAAATATTTTACGACCAACGTCGGAAAAGGCAACCCGCGCATTTATTACAACATCATTCAACGGAACGAGGCTACCAATTTTTCGCAGTTTTTTGTGCAACTGCACGATATGCCGCCCGTTCAAAAACGGCAGATGATCGACAAGCTGCGGGATAAATTTAAGTATTATGCCAATGCGAAGATCGAGGTCAAGGATTTTGAGCAGGGCCCCGATCAGGAAGCTCCGGTGGCGATCCGGGTCTTTGGTGAAAATCTGGATACGCTCCGAACGGTGGCCGCCGATGTGGAAAAAGTGTTGAAAACGACGCCCGGCCTGATTTACATCAACAATCCGCTGGCAACGCGCAAAACCGATCTGCGGGTCAAGATTAACAAGGAAAAAGCCGGGATGCTCGGCATGTCCGTTGCCGACATCAACCGCACGATCCGGCTGGCCATTGCCGGTTTGAACGTGGGGATTTTTAAGGATGAAGAAGGCGATGATTTCCAGATCAACGTCACGCTGCCAAAAGGCAAAGTGGCGGATTTGCGGGTTCTTAACAACCTGTATGTCAATACGCTGACCGGCGGCTCGGTTCCGCTCCGCCAGATCGCTGACCTTCAATTCGAAACGTCGACCAACCAGATTCGGCACTACGACAAAGACCGCTACGTGACCGTTACGGGTTTTGTGAAAAGCGGTTATCTGGTCGACAATGTTTACAATGAAGTGATCAGAAAACTGGATACACTCAAGTTTCCCAACGATTTTCGCTACAAAGCCGCCGGCGAACTGGAAAGCCGGGAAAAATCGTTCGGCGGGTTGGGCACGATTATTCTGATTACCGTCTTTGGCTTTCTGGCCGTCCTGATTCTGGAATTCGGCACGTTCAAAAGTACGCTGATTGTGCTGTCGGTCATTCCGCTGGGTATCATCGGAGCCATTGCCGCGTTGTTGCTATCGGGAAATCCATTCTCGTTTGTGGCCGTCATTGGGTTAATTGCCCTGATTGGCATCGAAGTCAAGAACTCCATTCTGCTGGTCGATTTCACCAACCAGCTCCGCGAGCAGGGTATGCCCCTGGTGGAAGCCATTGAACAGGCCGGTGAGATTCGGTTTGTGCCTATTGTATTGACCTCACTCACGGCCATTGGCGGGCTGATTCCGCTGGCCATTGAGGGAAATCCACTCTATTCACCCCTGGCGTTGGTGTTGATTGGCGGTTTGATCAGTTCGACGCTGTTATCCCGGATTGTGACGCCGGTGTTGTATAAATTACTTCCACCCCGCGTTGAAATAAAAGTTGCCGAACTGGAACAAGAACCGGAGTTACTATAAATACGAAATAAGTACTATCTGTTTTTATAATAGACTCTATAACCGGAGATGGCAACTTATAAGTTACCATCTCCGGTTATACACAAATACGTAGTTCTATTAACAGATATTTTTAATGATATATTAGAAAAAATATGAAATTATTTTTGCGACCCATTTGTGTCTTTCTAAAGAAACATTAATCTTTGTCTTAAGATACGAATTTGCTTGTGCAGGTATTAAAAAATAAAGACTATCTCCAGTGGAAATAGCCTTTACAGTAATTGTAGTTATCTTTATGAAACCTTAATTAAGTTATTTGTCCAAATTCTTGGTTAACTTAATCGCAGCTTGACAAAATTACTATTTTATATTTTAATTCTGGTTGCTGTAAAGCAATTGTAGGTGTGCTGGAGAGCAACTTTTTAGTGCATTTACGGGAGTAGATCTAGTTTTATTTTTTGCCCCCTCAGTCTGCTGAGTGTAAACCGGGACAGCCCAAGGTAGGAGGCTATGTGTTTCAAAGGGGCCCTGGTGCAGATACTGGGGTATTGCAAACAAAAGCGGTAATACCTTTCTTCCGCCTTCAGCATCCGGAGCGAACGAATGCGTTCATCCGAGATCAAAAGGTATTTTTCGCTTAGAATCCTGCCGATCCTATTGGCGATCGGATGCGTATAATACAGCTGTTGTAAATCGGAATAAGAAATAAATAATAGCTGGGAATCTTCCAGTAATTCTATATTTTCAAAAGAAGGTTTTTCTCTTAAAAAGCTATAAATAGACGAAACGAACTCTCCTTCAGCTGCAATCCATCCTGTTACTTCTTTTTCGTCTAAAAAATAATAACTTCTTATCAACCCTTTACCGATATAAAATACTTTATCGCTGATTTCACCTATTGATAACAGATGAGTTCCTTTTGGTAATTTTTGACTGTTTAAATAAGGGTATAACAGCGATTTAGTTTCTTCGTTTATCGGACAAATCTCGAGCAAAGTATCCAGGAACTGAGAATATAAAATTTCTTTCATGGATCGGGAAGTTTTATCTAAACGCGTTGTTCACTGCAGAAGTAGACGTAATTTCGGCTCGTAAGTCACATCGTAGGCAAGAAATAGTTGTCTTTATGCAAACGATAGTGATTAAAGGCGCAGATTAATAGTCATTTGCTATTATATAGTAACAAATATTTTAAATTTGCCGCTGAATCAAAACATCTGCCCAGGGTTTCCGTTTAAGGGAAAACTGAAATCAGGAATTCTATGCACTTCTTTTTTGCGTTACAACTGCTTGCCTTTAGTCCTTTTAATACGGATGCAAAATTCATCGTGGAAGTTCAGAATGTCAGACAACACACCGGTCAGATTCGGGTTGGCCTTTATAAACCCTGTGATAATTTTCCCATGGGTTGCAAACCCGTTGTCAGCCAAACCGTTGAGGTAACCGGCAGCAGCGTCAAAATTACCTTTCCCGTCAAACCGGGGGACTATGCCATCGCTCTTTTTCACGATGTCAATGGGAATGGGAAAATGGATAAAAAGGCATTTGGTATCCCGAAAGAACCCTACGGATTCAGCAATAATTACCACCCGCGACTCTCTGGACCCGCCTTTGACGACTGTCGGGTGCGCATCAACGAGACGGGAAAAACGATTTCGATAAAATTAATCTGAGTGGTGAAGTTTTTTTTAGTAACTTTACCCGGCAAATAACATATCCTGCTTATTTGCTATGAGCTTAGACTCCTCGAAATTCCTCTACGAAGCACTTACTTACGACGACGTACTTCTTTTGCCTGCTTTTTCGGAGGTTCTCCCCCGCGATACCCAGACAACTACCCAACTTACCCGCAACATCCGGCTGAACATTCCGCTCATTTCGGCGGCTATGGATACCGTCACGGAATATGACCTCGCCATTGCGATGGCGCAGGAAGGCGGAATTGGTATTATTCACAAAAACATGAGCATCGAACTGCAGGCCGAGCAGGTTCGAAAAGTAAAACGCTCGGAAAGTGGGATGATTATTGACCCGATCACACTCATGGAAGGCGCAACGCTGGCCGATGCGCATCAGATTATGCGTGAATTTAAAATCGGCGGTATTCCCGTTGTCGATGCATCCAATAAACTCATCGGTATTCTGACCAACCGGGATCTGCGGTTTCAAACGGAGTTGTCGAAACCCGTGACGGATATCATGACCCGCGAGAATCTGATCACGGCCCGCGAGAAAATTACGCTCGAAGAAGCCGAAAGCATTCTGCAACAGTATAAAATTGAGAAACTGCCGATCATCGACGATCAAAACCACCTCGTCGGACTGATTACCTACAAGGACATTCTGAAAAAGAAAAGCCATCCCAACGCCTGTAAAGATGAACTGGGGCGGTTGCGCGTGGGAGCTGCCGTGGGCGTAACGCCTGATCTTCACCGCCGGATTGAAGCGCTGGTGAAAGCGGGCGTTGATGTGATCAGTGTCGATACGGCACACGGCCACTCGCAGGGCGTTATCGATGCGGTGAAAGGCATCAAAGCGCAGTTTCCGAAGCTGGAAGTGATTGCCGGTAATGTGGCCACGGGCGAGGGAGCGAAAGCGCTGGCCGACGCGGGTGCCGATGCGGTAAAAGTGGGCGTAGGGCCGGGCAGTATCTGTACCACCCGAATCATTGCCGGGATCGGAATGCCGCAGTTGACGGCGGTTTACGAATCGGCTAAAGCACTGAAAGGTACGGGCGTTCCGGTGATTGCCGATGGCGGTATTCGCTTTTCGGGTGACATTACGAAAGCCATTGCGGGGGGCGCTTACACGGTCATGGTGGGTTCGTTGCTGGCCGGAACCGAGGAAGCACCGGGCGAAGTGGTCCTCTACGAAGGTCGCCGGTTTAAAACCTATCGTGGAATGGGTTCGGTCGAAGCGATGGAAGAAGGTTCGAAAGACCGGTATTTTCAGGATGCGGAAGATGATATCAAGAAACTGGTACCGGAAGGAATCGTGGGGCGCGTTCCCATCAAGGGCCGCGTTGCCGAGATTATTTATCAGTTGGTGGGCGGTTTGAAGGCCGGTATGGGCTATTGCGGAGCGAAGAACATCGAAACGCTGCAAGATGCCAAGTTCGTCAAAATCACGTCTGCCGGTGTTCGCGAGAGCCATCCGCACGACATTCAGATTCAGAAAGAAGCACCGAATTATTCGTCCCGGTAAGCTGTACCTGCGGACTTTAGTCCGTATTTTAGTTCCTTAGGAGCCAGACTCCGCAAACGGACTAAAGTTCGTAGGTACAAAAAAAATGCAATATAACTCCGCACTTTTTCAAGGCAGACAATAAAAACCGGGTTTGCCCGTTATGAGAAAACAGTCACAGACCATTTACGAGGTCACTATTCTGTACATTGGTTCCCTCAATGCGCTCCGTCAGCGCGAACCCTTCATTGTTTTCTTTTCCAATCTCAAAAAAGCCGTTGAAACTATCATTGGCCAATTGGCACTGAACGGCTGGCCGGTTAAAGTAAATTATACGGCGGTTTACCGAAGCTTGAAGCAACGCGGCAGTTACCAGTGTGATTTCGACGTCGCCGGTGCCAAAGTATTCCGCATCCGCATTGTTCCTCAGACGCTGAATCCGGTATTGACGACGATGGGCATCGACGAAAAACCCGCGGAGCCGACGCGCAAGAAGTAAACCCTGGTCAGGGTTGTATCGCCTGCTCCGTCTGCGCGTCGAAAAAATGGAATTTAGTGGAATCCCAAAAAAGATCGATTCGCTGACCGAACGACAGATTTTGTTCGGCCGAAAGTCGGGCGATAAACCGTTGATTCTCCACTAAAAAGTACGCCAGTGTTTCGCTGCCCATATTTTCGAGGGCTTCAACCACGACCGGTTGCCGGTGAAACGTCCGATCCGTGAACGGCTGGTGGCTGATGCTTTCGGCCCGAATGCCCAGCACAACGGTTTTGCCGCGATACGGTTTTAAGGCATTTCCATAGCCGGTTTCTGCCAGATCGATCATCACCTCCTGGTTCGGGCTTTCAAAACGCAGTGGCCCCGCGTCCGTAATCCGGCCGGACAGAAAATTCATCGGCGGAGTGCCGATAAAACCGGCTACAAACTGATTGACCGGGTGATTGTATAAATTTAAGGGCGTATCATACTGCATCACATCGCCATTGCGCAAGACCACAATCCGGTCGCCCAGCGTCATGGCTTCGACCTGATCGTGGGTCACATAAATCATCGTCGCGCTGAGTTCGCGGTGCAGTTTCTGCAATTCGATCCGGGTTTGACCCCGCAGTTTGGCATCGAGGTTACTGAGGGGTTCATCGAAGAGAAAAACCTGCGGATTGCGGACGATGGCCCGACCAATGGCCACGCGTTGCCGTTGGCCGCCCGACATATCCTTGGGTTTTCGATCGAGCAAATTTTCGATTTCGAGCAGCCGGGCGGCTTTGGATACCCGCTCCCGGATTTCGTCTTTGGGCAACCCGCGCAGTTTTAGCCCGAACGCCATGTTTTCAAACACCGTCATGTGCGGATACAGGGCGTAGTTCTGAAAAACCATGGCAATGTCGCGCTCACTGGCCGGGACATCGTTCATGCGCCGGTCGCCAATGAATAATTCGCCATCGGTGATGGTTTCCAGTCCCGCAATCATGCGCAGCAAGGTAGATTTTCCGCAACCGGACGGCCCCACCAGCACCACAAACTCCTTGTCGTTGACGTCGATACTGACATCCTGAATCACCCGCGAATCACCCGTGTAGGCTTTGGCGATGTGTTTTAACCGGACTTCTGCCATAGCCGTTTTTACTTGTATTTTTCCAGCAGCTGCAAAGCCGCCGGGTAGGTCTCTATTTTCTGAAAAGCCCACAAAGCCTCGATGGTCGATTCGGCTCCGGAATTCCGGTTGACGTTCGTGGCCGACGAGATTCCGTCGAAACAGCGGCCGGTTGTGGCGTCGTACATTTTCACGTTAGCCGGATTCGCGCCCAGAAACCAGCCCGTCAATTGCGCGGCTAAATCCGCATACCGGGCTTCTTTCGTTTGGTCATACGCTTCCAGAGTCGCCCAAACCAGGGGCCGGACGCCGTAGGCAATCTGCGCAAACCGGGAAGTTTTTGTTGCGGTAATTTCAGTGCCTTGCTGCTTCACTTCAAACGACTCCAGAAAGCCCTGCTTCAGCAGATACGGATAAAAATAATCGATTTCGCGCTTCGCCACATCGATCCAGGCAGTTTTGTTCAGGGCCTTTCCGACTCGCAGCAACGCATACGCCTGGTCGCTTCCGTAGGCATGCCAGGCGTTTTCAAAACTCAGAATGGCACCGTACGGAAAATGAGTGGCGTCGCCCTGCTGCATCAAAACGATGCCTTCGCCCAGCAATTCGATAAGTTTCAAGGCCTGCGCATCGGGCGTTTGCTGGTGGTAATTCAGCAATCCCAGCATCATGATAGCGGCCTGGTCGGTGCCCGAGCCGTAGGGCAACCACTTCGGCACTTTCAATCCCTGAATGAAATTCATTTCCATCGGTTTGTTACCAAAGTCGCGAATCATGTTGGTAACCAACTTCTGATTAGCCGTCTGGATTCGCGCAGCCACCGTTGCATCGGCTTTCTGAAAATACGGATACGCTTCGCTCAAATACCACAACGCCCGCCAGGACCACCAATTGGGCTGGTTGACACTGGTTTGGTAGGTTTTGTTGATCGTGCGATCGGGCCATAAAAAGTTGTAGAAATAGCCATTGTCCGACTGCAACTGGAGCACAAACTCCGTCATTTTTCGCAACTTGTCCTGTTTGCCGGTATTCGTTGCCAGATCCGGTTCGCGCAACACAAACAAAGCTGCCCGGGCCACATCGTCGATGCAGGTAAACCCTTCGTCGTCATCACCAATCAGATCATAATTCGGCGCATTGCTGTAAATGGCAATTGTGCCTACTTCCGCGCCGTTTGGCAGTTTGAAGGTCTGGTAAAGATGATCCAGATGGCCCAGATTGACCTGGCGGTTTGCGGGTGTCGGCTCCGGTGTTGCGGGTGTTTTTTTACAGGAAAAAGCCAGTAATACCAGCTGAATCAGCACCAGGCCAACGGTCGTATTTCGTTTTGTCATTTATCGTTTCTTTTAAAATGCCCCCGACGGAGGCAGTAAACTTTCAATCCTTCAGCCCCGACGATGCCATGCTGCGGATGAAATGCCGCTGGAAAAATAAGTACAGGATCACAATCGGAACTGCCAGCATCACGGCTGCGGCAATTTTCACACCCAGTTGCCCCTCGGCCCGGCCACCCACCGAAAACAGCGTCACCAGTTGCGGCATCGTCATCGTCGGCTCATCGCGAATGACGATTAGAGGCCAGAGTGCTTCGTTCCATAAGCCCATGAATGTCAGGATGGTAATGGTCAAAACCGTCGGCAGAATATTGGGAAACAGGATCTGGAAAATGATGCGCAGTTCCCCGCAACCGTCCAGCCGGGCCGCATCGATGAGCGCCTGCGGCATGGACGTAAAGGCTTGCCGGAACAGCAGAATCGACAAGGAATTGAGCACAAACGGCACAATCAGGGCAAAATACGTATCGACCCAGCCCAGTTTGACCATCGTGATGTAGTTGGGAATGAGCGTGATCTGAAACGGCAGCGTCATCGTGAAAATGATGAGGTAAAAAATCAGATCACGGCCCCGAAACCGCAGCCGCGCCAGGGCATAACCCGCCATTGCTCCCGAAATCAGGACCAGCGTCGTGGTCACCACGGCCACCAGCACGCTGTTCAGGAAAGCGCGGCCCAGCGGTATTTTCGAGAAAACCGACCCGTAATTACTCCAGGTAAACTCAACCGGGAAAACCGTCAGTGAACTTAGCCCGCGCTCCGACGACAGCGACGCGCTTACCATCCAGATAAACGGATAGATGAACGACGCAGCCGCCAGCAAAAGCAAAAAATAGCGAAGAAAACGGGACATGATTGTTCGTTAAAGAATGATTCTCTCTCAAATCTCCTGTTCGACATACCGTTTCTGAATGGCGACAACGAACAGAATCAGCAAGGCAAAAAAGAATCCCAGCGTGGCCGAATAGCCCATGTGGTAATACTGAAAAGCCTGCCGATAGATATACATCACGGCCGATAGCGTGCTGTTCATGGGTCCGCCTTCGGTCATGATGTAGGGTTCGATGAACAGCGAAAAACCGCCGATGGTAGACAACACCACCACCGTAAAAATGGTCGGATTGATCATGGGCAGCGTGATGAACCGGAATTTCTGCCAGCTCGTCGCGCCTTCCAGATCCGCGGCTTCGTAATATTGCACCGGTACGGTTTGCAAACCAACCAGAAACAGAATCACGTAGAGTCCGACGTTTTTCCAGGTCACCATTACCGCAATCGAGTACATAGCCACCGTCGGATCGTCGAGCCAGGGCACGCGCGGCAGGCTGATGGCCGTCAGAATCCGGTTGAGCATCCCCATGTTGTATCCCAGCAGTTGCTGCCACAGAATCGTTACGACCACCCCCGACACGATGACCGGCAGGAAAAAAGCCGCCCGGAAAAATGAGGCACCCCGAATGGTGCGGTTTAGCAACTCGGCCAGGGCCAGCGCAATCACGATTTGGAGCGGAATGTGGATGATCAGAAACCGCAGCGTGTTGTAAATCGCCTGCCAGAACAAGCGGTCTTTGAACAGGCGGGTGTAATTCGCCAGCCCCACGAACTCCATCGGCGAGATGATGTTCCAGCTATGGAACGTCAGCACCACCGAGAAAACCACCGGAAAGGCCACAAACACCGCAAAATGCAGAATGTAGGGAGCCACCAGGCCATACGGAATCCATTTGTCTCGTCGAGTCATTTTTAAAGGGGTATTTCGCGGAGTTAAACAGAGAAAAAGGGAGTTAAGCAGAGTTTTTTTAATATATTCTCCGCTTAACTCTTTCAAACTCTGCTTAACTCCGCGAAACAACTTTTTAATTCCCTAACAACACATCCACAGCCTGAGCTGCGTCGCGGATGGCGTCTTCGGGTGTTTTTTTATTGTAAATCACGCAGGCTTCGTATTCCTGCGAGATGATGTCAAACACTTCCACGATAACCTCGCAGTTGTCCACGCCTTTGATGTAACGGGTCTGCCGCGCGAAGGGCATCAGCAGTGGATTTTTTTGCAGAAAACCGGCAAAATACGGATCGGTGTCCAGATTTTTCCGGCGCGGAAACTGCCCTGTCAATTCCATCAACCGCAAATCGCCGGGCGGATCGACCAGCGTTCGGATAAACTCCCAGGCCGCCTGCGGATCGCGGCAGGTGTTGAAAATGACAATGTTTTTGGGATCGCCGTAGGTGTACACGGGGCCCTGATGCCGATCCGGAACGGGCATGGCGAAGGTGCCGTACGCAAAACCGGGATCTTTAAATTTTTCCAGAAAACCGACCGTCCAGGGGCCGGTAAACTGCGTGGCAATGGTTTGTGCCAGAAACGGATCGCGGGTTGCCGAAAGCCGTTCTTTGGCGAAATAATCGTATTTGTAGAGGTCCTGCAAAAACCGGAAAACCTCCACGGCATACGGATTATTAAAAACCGCCCGGTTCTTTACGATAAGCGGAGCGCCGTTCGAGGCCGCCAGATAGAGCGGGTAAAAATTGAACAGGCGTTGGTACCAGATCGGTTTCACTTCGGTATAGCCCAGCCACTGATCGGTGTAGCCGTCGCCGTTTTTGTCCTGCTTGAACTGCCGCCCGGCTTCGAGATAAGCCGAATAGGTATACGGCGGTTTGGCCGCTTGCAGTCCGTTCAGGGCACGGGTATTGCAAACCGTCATGATCGGATTCACTTTCCACGGCACCTGATAAATGTGCCCGTCCGACGAGGTAATTTCGGCGATCATGCTGCTGTCGCAGCGGGTATTCAAAAATTCCCGAAAGCCTTTCAGCGTGTCGAGCGGCACCAGCACTTTCGCTTTGGCGTACATCTCGACCAGGCCCTGCCACAGGTTGGCGTAAATGTCCGGCGTGGTTTTGCCCACGACCGACGCCAGAATAATTTCCTCACTCGACTGCCCTTCCGGAATCGGCTGGTAGCGCAGCGGTTTGTCGGGCCGTTGTTTCTGCCAGCGTTCGGTAAACTCCTTCGCAAACGCAATCTCCCCGGCGTTGTTCGAACACCAGAACACCAGCGCCTGATCCGTCCGGCGGTTTTCGCAACTGGTGAGGAGAATTAATAAAATGGGAAGGAGTTTGTGCATTTTGAGATTGTTATTTCGCGGAGGTGAGCGGAGAAAAAGGAGAGTTACGCGGAGTTTTTTATTAATTCTCTGCTTAACTCCTTTTTCCTCCGCTCACCTCCGCGAAACAGATCTTTATTTACCCTTTTCAGCCGTGTAAATCGACTTCACCTGCGTGCTGCTCAGGGCGACGTTATAGATGCGAATGTCATCCATGTCGCCGGTGAAGTATCCACCCCAGGGACCGTTGAAGTTGTTGCCGTCCGCGTCGTCTTTCTCATTCTTGTTGTACAGACTCGTTGGCAAATCCTGCCCGATGGTCATGTTGATGGTATTCTTGACCGGAGCCAGATCGCCCGTCACATCCGTGTAGGTTTTAATCAGCGTTCCATCGATGTAGAAGCTCATATCGCCCGACTTGTAGGTAACCGCAATGTGGTACCATTTGCCCTTGTCCAGCGTGACGGTTTCATCATCCTTGTCTTTGGCACCCGCGGTGGTTTTTACAGTAAAGAAAACCTTGTTGGCTTCCTGCAACTGGACTTTATACCCATTCCACCGGTTCAGAGCCAGGAGGTAGTTACTGGCGCGTGACGAATCGTATTTGACCCACATGCTGATGGCGATTTCTTTCGCCGGATTCAGCGATGAATTATACGGCACCTCGATGTTACCGCCCTTGTCAAAGTGATACGCCTTCGCATCGGCTCCAAAGCGGTCTTTCGTAGGTGTAACTACACCCGCTCCCCACAATGGACTCCCCGCCTTCAGCGTTCCGTTGTTGCCCTTACCGGAGCCGTCATTGGCGTTACCGTCAAACTTGTAGTAGGCAACCAGATTGGCGGGCGCAATTTCCTGCACCATTTTACTCAGGAAGGTTGCCCCGGCCTGTCCCAGATTTACGTAGGCGTTATTGACCGCCGTCTGCGTGGCAGCCGCATCGTTGTTCACCGCCGTAGCCGCATCGATGGCGGTTTTGAAGACGGCTTTCGAACCGGCTTCAAACTGACCCACACCGGTTCCTTCCACGGCCAGCGCATACCCGGCATTGGCACTATCGAGCCGGGCCTTCAGTTTACTTTTATCGACGGGAATGACGACCGGATCATCTTCTTTTTTACAGGACTGGATTAAAGCCAATACCATCATAAAGGCAAACAGACCCCAGACTAACTTGCTGATTGAAAATAGGTTCTTTCTCATAAAGTTGGTTATTGATTTAGTTTATTAAACAGGTGAAAATTAAAGCTTTAACTTTTTATTGGTGTCGCGCTCACTCTGCGGAATCGGGAAATACCGGTTGGTTTCGTACTTGAACGACGGCTTGTCTTTCAGGGCATTCTGGGCGTATTCCTTGCCCCAGCGCATCAGATCGAAATACCGGTGGAACTCAAATCCGAGCTCGACGCGTCGTTCGTGGTAGATCGCTTCGCGCAGCGCCGACTGGTTGGTGATGGTCAGATTGGGCAGCAAACCGGCCGGAACCGTCGCCGTCGTGCTCAGCGTCGGGTCGTACAGATAGCTTTCCCGCGCCCGTTTCCGCACCTGATTCAGAAACGTCAGAGCCTCGGCTGTGCGCCCCAGTTCGTTGAGCGCTTCGGCCTGCCACAGCAGCACGTCGGCGTAGCGGATGATGACGTAATTCAGATTGCCGTCGCCCTTCGTGCTCTTCGGAATTTCCGTCAGCGGTTGCAAATGCTTCTTGTTCAGATAGCCCGTCGGTGACCAGGTCGGGTCGTAGGGCGTTCCATCGATCCACGGTTTGCCTTCCCGCGCCACCGTATAATCGAGTCGCGGATCGACCACGCCCGTTGCGGTTTTCTCGAATTCGGCCACAAAACCGGGCGTCGGTACGTCGAAAAAATAGCCATTTTCGTTCTGGCGGGGTGCAAACCACTGGTTCAGGCGGTTTCCGGTAAACGGCACCTGATTGGTCAGATGCTGCGCCGAGAAGATGGCTTCCTTGTTGTTTTTGAAATCCTGACTGAAATTCTGCGTATAAACCGGCAGCAGTTCATAATTCCCGATGGCTTTCACCTGCGCGGCTGTTTCGGCGGCCAGTTGCCATTTTTTCTGGTACAGATACGCTTTCGCCAGCAAGGCCGTGGCGGCTCCTTTCGTGGCCCGGCCCACATCGGCCCCGGTGTACGTTGCGGGTAAATTCTTGATCGCTTCGGCTAAATCGGCCTCGATGACGCGGGTATAAATGTCTTCCACCGGAGACTGTTCGACCTGTAACGCTTCCGGATTTTTCGGTTCGAGGTTCACCGGCACCGGCCCGTACGTATTGACCAGGTAGAAATAATACAACGCCCGTAAAAACCGCGCTTCGCCCAGAATTCGGGCCTTGATGTCGGCGCTCATCGTGATGGGCGGCACTTTCTGCAACACGATGTTACAGCGGCTGATGCCTTCGTACCACTCGCCCCACTGCGATTCGACCGGCCCGTTGTTGGGGAAAACCTGAAAATCATCGACCAAACCGATGTCGGCCTGATCACCCGCGTCGCCCCCCTTGGCCGCGTCGTCGGAAGCCACGTCGCCAAAAACCCAGAGCCGGTTCCGGTCGGTCGAAAACGTCAGCGGCACGTAGGCGGCATTGATCGCCAAAACCGCCTGCGCCTGCGTCTGGTAAAAAGCCGATTCGGGATAATCCGCCCGCACCTCTTCGTTCAGGAAATCGTTGCAGCCACTGGCAATTCCCAGAAAAACAGCCGCTATGGTGAGTGTTTGAATTGGTTTCATAGTTGGCTGACCGTTAAAAGTTTACGTTTAAACCGATCATGTAGATTCTGGCCGACGGGTACGTTCCCCAGTCGATGCCCACCGCCACATCGCCCTTGAACGGCTCGTTGTTGACGTTATTGCTGGTTTGCATTTCGGGGTCCAGACCGGGGTATTTTGTGAACGTCAGCAGGTTCTGGCCGCTCACGTAAACCCGGGCGCTGGATGAGCCAAACCGCTTGCTCACCTTTTGCGGGAGTGTATAGCCGATTTGCAGATTCTTCAGCCGGGTGTAGGCGCCGTCTTCCAGAAAGCGCGTCGACGGCTGCTTGTTGTTGGCCGACCCTTTCCACGAAACCCGGGGCTGGGTGTTGCTCGTCCCCGGCCCGGTCCAGTGGTCATCGACAACGCGCTGGGTGATGTTGAACGCCCGGTAAAACCCTTCGATGTCGGTAGCCACCTGGTAATAAATTTTGTTGCCCGAAACGCCCTGAAAGAAAGCCGAGAGGTCGAACCCTTTCCACGCCAGATTGGCCGTCAGGCCGTAAAGCAGCGTTGGAATCGGGCTGCCGACGTGGGTGCGGTCTTTGTCGTTGATCAGACCATCGCCGTTGACGTCTTTGAACTTCACGTCGCCGGGGCGGATCGTATTGCCCTGAAAAGCGCTGGTGAAAATATCGGCCTCCGACTGAAAAATACCGTCCTGTTGCAACAGGTAAAACGAGCCGATGGGATAGCCCGGTTCGGTCAGGGTAGCATACACGCCGTTGTCGATCCGCCCGCCCGGAACCGGTCGGCCATCGCTCAACGACAGGACTTTGTTTTTGATGAATGACGCATTGGCCGTAAAGTCGTAGCTAAAAGCGCCTTTTTTGTCCCGGTAGATCAGGTCCAGCTCAATGCCCCGGTTTTCCACTTTTCCGGCATTGACATACGGCGCACCCGCGGCCCCGCCCGACTTCGGAACCGGCACCGGAATCAGCATATCCGAGGTGGTTTTGATGAAATAGTCGGCCGTCAACTGGATTTTATTGTCCAGAAAACCGGTTTCCAGCCCAATATCGGTTTGCGTCGCCGACTCCCATTTTACGTTCGTATTGCCGCGACTGACGATGGTATAGCCCGGAACATTTTGCTGCGGATCGCCCAGTGGATAGTTGTAACCGCCCCCAACGATGGACGCAAACGGATAATTTCCGATGTCCTGATTGCCCAATTGCCCGACGCTGGCCCGGATTTTCAACTGTGAAATCACGTTGGCCAGCGGTTTGAAAAACGCTTCCTGATCGATGTTCCAGCCCGCCGAACCGGAGAAAAACGTTCCGTAGCGGTTTTGTTGCGAAAACCGGGAGGAGCCGTCGCGCCGGATGTTGGCCGAGAATAAATACTTGCTGTTGTACGTGTAATTGACCCGCCCGAACAGCGAGAACAACGCCCAGCGCGAGTCGCCTTCAAAGCTGGTTTTTCCCGTCGGATCAATACCACGACCGAGGTAGCGCAGGTTTTCGACCTGATCGATGTAATTCCGGTCAGAACCGCCAATGGTCCGGTTCACGTTGTGAATCGCTTCCGTGCCCGCCAGTACCGACAGTTCGTGAACGTCGTTCAGTACGCGGCTGTAGGTCAGCGTGTTGTTCCAGTTCAGGGTGCTGATCAGCCCCACCTGATTGACCAGCGTGGCCGGGCTGTTGATGCGTCCGTTGGTGCCCCAGTTTTCGTTGAAAATTTTGTGGTTGATGATGTTGATATCCATCCCGCCGTCTGAGCGAAACCGCAGATTTTTGACGATCTGCCATTCCGCAAACAGATTGCCGAATACCCGGTATTGCCGTTCTTTGTTGTCCTGTTTATTGGCCAGACCCACCGGATTGTAGCCGTCGCCGTACAGGCCGGGGTTGGACGGTAAGTCGACGTAATTGCCGTTCTGGTCGTAAATAGGCACGGCGGGCGAATGGAAGAGCGCATACCGCACGACACTTCCGCCATTGCCGCCGTAGCCATCGCCCGAACTGCCCACAATGTCGCGGTCGGAGAAGGTCAGGTTCAGATTGGTACCAACTTTCACTTTCCCGGCAATGTCGGTATCGACGCTGGTGCGCAACCCGTACCGTTTGTAGCCGGAATTGAGGATGATGCCTTTCTGATCGAAATAATTGCCCGACAGCAGGTAATGCGATTTTTCATTTCCGCCACTAATCGACAACTGGTAATTCTGGATCATGGCCGGACGGAAAATGGCCTTCTGCCAATCGGTGTCCGCCAGTTGCGCATCCGCCGGAATCGACTTCCGCTGCAAACTCGGATTATCGACGCCGACGTTGTCATTGACGACTGACTCGTTAAAAATCCGGACGTAATCCGCCGTGTTCGCCATCGGAATCAGGTGGCCGTGTTGCTGAACGCCCGTGTAACTGTTGAAAGCAATGCGTGGCGCTCCGTTTTTGCCGCGTTTGGTCGTAACCACGATCACGCCATTGGCGGCCCGTGCGCCATAAATCGCTGAGGATGAGGCATCTTTCAGAACCGACATGCTTTCAATATCCGTGGGGTTCAGGACGTTGAAGGCATCTTTGGTCGGCACACCGTCGATCACAAACAGCGGACTGTTGTCGTTGATGGTCCCGACACCCCGAATCCGGACGGCCACGCCCTCGCCGGGTGCGCCGGTCGATTGCGTCACGCGTACGCCCGCGGCTTTGCCCTGCAACGCCTGATCGATGCCCGAAACCGGCAACCGGCTAATGTCTTTGGACGAAATGGTCGAAACCGCTCCCGTCAGATCGGCTTTTTTCTGGGTGCCGTAGCCCACTACCACCACTTCCGACAGCGTTTTGTCGTCTACCGCCAGCGTAACGTTGATCGTGGAACGGTTTCCGATCACGACTTCCTGTGTGAGATACCCGATGAATGAAAACTGAAGCGTACCGCCGTTGTCGGGCACGTTGATGCGGTATTTTCCGTCGCCGTCGGTCGTGCTGCCGGTGGTGGTGCCTTTCAAAACCACGTTGACGGCGGGCATGGGCTGGTTTTTCTCATCAACGACCTGGCCCGAAATGGTTTTGTCAATGGCTTGTGGTTCAGAGGCTTCGGTTGAAAGTTGTTCCGGGCGATTGAGGGCGGAGTTGGCACTGCCGGATTTTACGCCTTCGGGTTCCGGTAATTTCTTTTTGAGCACGATCATCCGGTTTCCTACCACTTCGTAGCGGATGCTGATCGGATCGAGCAGTGTGCTCAGGATGGTTCCCAGCCGTTCGTTCCGAACGTTCAGGCTCACCCGGCGGTCGGCGCGGATGATTTCGTAGCTGTAGGCGAACGTCACATCGGCCGCCCGTTCCACCTGCTGGAGCACGGTTTCAATAGGCTGGTTTGAAACCGTCAGGCTGATCGATCGTTTGAGCGGATTTTCTCCGTGGGTGGGTCGGGCCAGCAAACTGCCGGCAAAACCGGTCAGCAGGAGGACCACCACCAGCCCGGTTTTTACCCACCGTTCGGGTAATCCGCAGAAAAGAAGTACGGTTTTTTTCATGATATTCAGTAACGTGTTGTTGAGTCTTCGTCCCATTTTACTGGCAGCCACTTCCGGGTCGTATTCGGATTGTTCCGTCGTCGGTCAAGTCGTAACTGGAGCCGGTACTGGCCGTAATGACATCGAGTTTTTCAAAGAGCGATTGATCGTCAAGTTGGGCCGTGAGTGTGCAATGCGTCACGGCACCGGCATCGTACACCACGCGAATGCCGTAGGTTTGTTCGAGGGTATGAAAGACCTGAACCAGGGGTGTGCGCCGGAACGAAAACCGGCTTTTCAACAAGCTGGCAGCGGTTCGTTCCTGATTTTCGACTTCTTCTTTTTCGGGCCGAACGTCGCCCTGCCGGTACGTCGCCTGTTGATTGGCCGTCAGCAAAACCGTCGATTTGGTCGTCGGAGCGGATTTATTTGGGCTGGGATAAACCGCCACCCGCCCGGTTCGGACCACCACGCGGGTAGCCGCGCCTTTCGCCGGGGCATAAATGGTAAAGCTGGTGCCAACCACGCGGGTAGTCAGCGAATTGGCGTAGACAAGAAAGGGCTTTTGCGGGTTTTTCGTCACCTCGAAAAAAGCCGTGCCGCTCAAATGGACTTCCCGGATTGTGGCGGCAAACGATTCCGGGAAACGAATTCTGGCCTGGGGTTGCAGCCGCACCATGCTGCCGTCGGAAAGCCGCACCAGCCGGGGTTGCGTTTTTTCATTCATGACTGAAAGCATCCGAATCGTGGGTTGCTGCGCCACGGGTTCTGCCCCGGAAACAGCACGATTGTAATTCCGCAGCAACCACGCTCCACCCAGCAAAGCGATTAACACAGACGCAGCTACAGCCGTCAATGCCCACCGGCGATTCCAGCGCGATTGGGGCAACGGAATTTCATTGGCATCATCGTTATCGACGGCGACAGCGGCCATCATCCGGCCGACATTGGTGGTAACGGACTGGTCGGACAGGGGCGGCAGATCGCCCTTCGCACTCAGCAGAAACTGGCGGGCCAGCTCGGCATTTTCCCGGTTTTCGGGGTTCCCGGCCACCCAGGCTTCCCAATACGCCGTGTCGGTTTCGGTCGGCCGGAACACCCAGCGTCGGAATGATTCATTTTCGATTAAATCCTGCGGTTGCACGTCGTCGGGTTTTAGCAGAAAAGGACGGCTGCGGGCCGCTTTCACGACGATGAGGGAGAAGGGAGGAAAAAGTAACCGTGGCTGGGTGAAATTTTTTCAGAAAAAAATGATAGAAAATCACAGAGCAAACTTAAGGGTTGATAATCAAATTGTTATCGTTAAAAAGAGCCTACAGAAGCGGGTGAACTCGGGTGATTGAATTAAAATAAAAGAGACGTAGCAAAAGCAACTTTTGATTGTATCAGCAATTAATATTGTTTTGCGGTTTATTTTAATCTTCCTCTTTATCACTCTGTTCCAACATCACATGCGTAACGTTTTATTTGCAGGTATTCTAGCTTGCTCATTTGGGTCGCTTCATGCCCAGGAAGTGAATTATGACGAGGTGTCGTTTACTCAATCGATTCCCGCCCTTTATCCATCCCTTCAGCAAAATATTTCGTTTGACGTTCGGGCATCCGTCACTGAACGCGTCAAAGATTCGTTTCTATCGGCGGACGAGTTGAACAAAATGAGAACCGTTTTCCAGTCGCCCATGCGGGTCAAGTTTGGTAAATTCTCGCAGGTGGACTCCACGGGTGATTTTCACGTCGTTGTGCTTATTCAGCGGTTCAAATGGGTTAAACCGGCAGCTTCTTCAATGCCCATGCAGATGTCGGCGCCAAAACCAACCGGTCTGGCCGCTAATGTGGCTTTACATACCCGCGTTTACGATAAATTTGGTACGTTACTCTACGATGAGTCCGAGAATTATCCGGAATTGAGTATTCCGGCCGAAAGCGATTGGGGAAGTGGTTACGACCGTAAAGACCCTAAAACCCGGACTCTGATTGCCACGCAGGAAGCTATCTCAGCTTCACTGCTGACGTTTGTAAACCAGATTTATGGCTTTACCCCCAAGCTGACTTCGAAACTGGCCTACCTTGACGGTGTTAAGAAAAAATCGGAATTGAAACAATTCGAGGACCAGGTTGAGCAACTTCGTACTCTGCTTCGCAAGGAGGGCAGCGCTCAATTTCTAACGGCCAGTGAAGCCTATCTTCCATTTTGGGAGAAAATGGCCAGCTACAAGGGCGAAGGGGAGGTGAATGAGGTGAAACGGGCCGCGCTACAAAACCTGTCACTGGTTAGCATTTTAAAAGGCGACTTTGAGAAAGCAGACGCTTACATTACCGCTTATAAGCCCATCGACAAACCCGTAAAGTCGCTGTTCGGTCTGATCAAAACCCGAAACAGTGACGATCTGGAATTGCTTCTATATATGATTCAGGCAAAACCGGAGAAAGAGATCAAACCCAGCTCCGATAAAGTGTTGACAATCAGCGACGTTTTAAAACTGAACGCCTACATGTCCATTGACGGAACCATTGTTCTGGAAGGCAAAAATGCCGGTACGTATCAAGGGATGTTTCAGGTTAAGCGCCCGGAACCGCAGCTTATCAATCAGGAATCCAACGGCAATATGCTGGATTTAGGTACGTTGGGAGCGGAAGATCTGCTCATTTCGATTCCGACAACTGATAAGTCGGGCAAAGCCCAGACATTAATTGTGCGCGGTTCGGTGGTAAAATCCTTGAAAGGCGCGGATGGAACGGATTACCAGGTGCGTAAATTCGGTACGGTGGGCTTCGCAAACGGTGCGATCTGGTATTTGCTCCGGGCTAACTACCAATCGCCGAAGGTGACAGTTTTTCAGTCAGTGTTACCGAATGCCAGCGAATATGTCGTTATGAAACCCGGCGACGAAAAAGGGGTTAAATCGTCTTATATCAACGCGCGTCGAAATATTCTTGATTACTTCAAAGACTGTAGTTCACTGGAAGAAAAATACAAAAAAGGCAATACGCCGTTCGACATTAAACAAGTCGCGCTGGATTATACGAATTGTCAGTAACGGTTCCAATCGAAGGATGCGCCATGTCAACTCATCCTTCGATTGGAAACTAAGATTAATCGTCCTCAAAACTCCTTCTCCCCAAATTCGCTGGCCGGCAGTCGGGCCTTCTTCGATGTCTGGTTGAAATTGTAGCTGAGGTTCAAAAGGAAAATATCGGTTTCCTGAATGTAGTTGGTGGTGGTGTAAAAGTCCCGGCCGAAAGTGGTGATTCGCTGGCGGTTGGAGCCCAGTAAACCCAAATCCACGTTTTGCCATTGAACCGTGGCCGTCAGTTTCCCGTTCAGGAATGTCTTTTTGGCGGATGCACCCGGAACAATGAACCGCGAGTCTTCGCCCTGGGCCGTCACCCGCTTCGAGAGGTAATTCAACGTGCCCTGAATCTGGAAACCGGGCGATAACCGGACGGTCGTATTGGCGTTGATGGAATACACCACACGCGACGTATTGACCAAAACCGCATTGTTAAACAGCGCCCCTTTGATCTGATACCGGTATACATTGCCGCCCGCATAAACCTGCCACGCTTTCGTGAGGTTCAGGGTGGTACCGGCTTCGAGTCCCCAGGACGTCGCCAGTCCGGCGTTGGTATAAATCCGGTTCAGAATCGTGTCGTTATACACGCTGTTGACGCGGTTGACCACATTTTTTATCCGCTGGTTATAGACCGTTACGAAGGCGTTTCCTTTTTCAAAATCTTTGATCAGCCCGATTTCCGAGAGGTCGATAAACTCGGGCAGGATGTTCGGATCGCCGGATTCGAGGGTTTCGGAGTGTTCCCGCTCCGGGAAGGGGTTCAGTTCATTGTTGGTCGAACGTTGCACCCGTTTGCTGTACCCGGCTTTGGCCCGCAGCGTTTTGCTGACCGGATACTGGAGATTCAGGGTCGGAAAAAGATTGGACAGATTCAGGTTGCGGGTTGCCTGGCTCCCGGCCGTGAAAGCACGCGTGGCGTATTCGTAGCGCAACCCGCCGATGTATTCGAGCTTGCCCGCCCGGGCCGAATACTGCCCGTACAGCGAGTGAATCTCATTCCGTACGTAAGTGGTGCTGCTGAACTGGGGAACCAGCCCGAATAAGCCGCTTTCCAGATTTTGATCGAGGTACTGAAAATTGCCTTTTTGAACCTGACGGCGGTATTGGTACCCGGTTTCCAGCTTGCCCTTGCCCACCGTGACGGCGTAGTCAGCCTTCAGCCGGTAAGCGTTCAGCGGGTTTTTGCTCGGGTTTCGGGTGTTTTGCAACACGGTTTGCCGGTCGGGCAACCGCAGATTCTGGTTGGTCGTCAAGCCGTCCAGATCGGCTTTTTCGAACAGCCCGGACAGGGTAAGCGCGGATTTGTTGGTAAAGGTGTGGATA
Organism: Larkinella knui; assembly: GCF_003858645.1. Lineage (GTDB taxonomy): Bacteria > Bacteroidota > Bacteroidia > Cytophagales > Spirosomataceae > Larkinella > Larkinella knui. Next base: position 801,354 of record NZ_RQJP01000004.1, read on the forward strand.
TAGTCGAGGTTTCCGAGGGTAATCGTACTGGATTTGCGGGCAATATTCGAGTTAAAATACGTGATCTGACCCATGACATCGCCCGTCACCAGATCCGTTTTGGTGTTGTTGTAAATCAGGTCGGCCCGGCGCGACTGGGAACGAAAACCGCTGTAAAAACCCGCAGAAAAAGAATGGGTTGCGTTGGGCGTGTAGGTCACCGACGCCCGGCCCGTGTAATTGTAGCGGATAAAGCTCCGTTCGCCCACCGAAGGAAAGGCCGTATACCGGTTCATGATGGTCGTATTGACGTCGCCTTCCCGCCGACCGGCAATGTCATTCCGGAAATAATTGGCACTCACCGTTACATCCCATTTGGCCGACTTTGCGCTAAAGGTGGCATCGGCGCCAAACCGGACCGGTTTATGAAGGTTGTCGTAGGTATAGAGCGAAGGCAAACCGCCCTGGATATTGGTTGAAAAAGCCCGCTGACCCGCCTGTGCGGTTTTGGTGGTAATGTTGATGATGCCGCCCTTGCCATCCGGATCATACCGGGCGGAAGGCGAGGTGATCACTTCCACATTCTCGATCGAATTGGCCGGTAGTTGATTCAATACCAGGGCCGGATCGGTCTGGACCGGTTTTCCGTTGACCAGCACCAGAAATCCCGACGAACCCCGCAGCGTAATACCGCCTTCACCATCGACCGTAACGGACGGCGTATTTTTCAGGACGTCGATGGCGGTTCCGCCCTGGCTGCCGATGAATTTATCCGCCCGATACACCTGCCGGTCAATTTTGTTGTCGACGGTTTGCCGCTCGCCCTGGACGTTGACTTGCTGAAGCGTCTGTGGATCAGCCAGTAGGGCAATGGTCTGAAGGGCGGGCGACTGACCCGGATTCAGCGCGGGGAGGCTGAATCGTTTTTTGCGATAGCCGATGTATTGGGCTTCAAGGTAGTACGACGCGGACGCAAGATTATCAAATTGGTAGTTTCCCGCGTCATTGGTCAGCGTGCCGGTAACCAGCGTCGAATCCTGGCTTTTATAGAGCGCGACCGGGCAGAACGGTAACGGGCGATGGGTCGCCTGATCCACGACAGTACCGGAAATCGTTATTCCATTTTGAGCCCGAACAGCGTCTACAGCCAGGAAAACGGCTAGCAGGGTTACAAAAAATTTCATCGGAAGTAGACCTTCGCCTGGTGAGTGAGTTAGGAATGGCAAAGTTATCTCCCAGTAAACTAGTGGGCTTTGTAGATTACAGCCATAAACTGGTACATTCAGGAAATTCCTTTCCGGTACACGCTGGGCAAAACACCGGTTTGGCGTTTGAAGAACTTGTTGAAGTGCGAAGGGTCCGCAAACCCGAGCTCGTAGGCAATCTCCTTCAGGTTTTGAAACGAGTACAAAAGCATTTTTTTCGACTCCGTGGTCAGCCGCTCGCTGATGATTTCGCCCGCCGTTCGGTCGACGGTTTTGCGGCAGGTCGTATTGAGCGTTTTGGCAGTAGTGTTCAACTGCCGGGCGTAGTCGCCCACTTCGTGATTGGTTTTGAATTGCGCATCGACGAGGGAAAAGAAATCTTTCAGCAAGCCCGGCAACACGGGTCTGTCGTCCGATTTTACTTCTCTTTTCAGCAAATTGAGCAACAATTGAATATAGGTCTGAATAATGGCCTGGTAGTTACGGTTCCGCTGTTCGTATTCGGTTTCCATATTCCTGAACAGGTCAAGGATGGTTTGGTGGATGTGAGCCAGTTCAAAACCGCTCGGAAAAGCCAGCGGAAAAGTCTGAAACAGGGCTTCATAAAAAGGATGATCCAGCAAAAAATCCTTTTGCACCATCACCACATAGCCTTTCGGAATTTCGGTCAATTCCCAGCTGTGAATCTGACCGGGCATCACCAGATAAAGGCTATGCGGTTTTACCGGAAACCGGTTAAAATCGATCTGGTGCGTACCCGCACCGGCTTGCAGATAAATAATTTCAAGGTAGTCTTTGTGTCCATGCGGATGGGTGGTTTTGATCACCTCCTTCATCCGTTTAATCCTAAATAACTCACTCTCATTCAGCTTATTCTTGATTAAAATCTGCATGCGTTACTGGAAGTATGAAGAGACCGGGATTCGATTGAACGAATTTATTAAAAAATAACCGGAGTAGCCTACCATTCACGGCTGGTTTTATTCTATTTTCGGGAACCCGGTTCCGCCACCTTTCCACCCGAACAAACCGCTAAAACTGATGAAATTCACAACCTTGATTTTGGTCCTGGCCGCTACGACAACGGCGCTGATGGCCGGGGTTTTTTATGCATTTTCCTGCTCGGTCAATCCGGGATTGGGCCGCCAATCCGATACCGCCTATATTTCAGCCTTTCAATCCATCAACCGGGCCATTCAGAATCCGGTGTTTTTTGTCGTCTTTATGGGTGCTCCGCTGTTGCTGCTGCTCAGCACCTGGCTACACTACCGGCAGCCCACGTCGTTGCGTTTCTGGTTTTTGCTGGCAGCTTCTGCGGTGTATTTCGCCGGCGGATTGGGCGTAACGGTTTTTGGCAATATACCGCTCAATGAACAACTCGATTCGTTTAACCTGCTGTCGGCTTCTGCCGACGAAATCGCCCGGCAGCGGGCCCGGTTTGAAGGCCCCTGGAACCGGCTGAACACCATTCGGACGCTGGCCTGCACGCTGGCCGTTGTCCTGCTGATCATGGCCTGCCTGAGTCCTGATGAAAAGTGATGGCGCAATCAGGCACATTCGACGGGGTTGAAAAAGCATAAAACTTACTGGAACCACCAGGCCGCCACCAGCCCGATCAAGCCGCCGAGCAGCACATTCCGGCAGTATTTCCGCAGGGTTAGCAGCGCGTGCTGGAGATAATTGGCGACAACCTGCCGATTTAAGCCCATGACGGACGCAATTTCTTCGTAGGAAAGTTCTTCGTAATACCGCAAATAAATGGCTTCACGCTGCCGCCGGGGCAGGCGGTCTAATGATTGTTTGAGGAGATCGTTCTGAACCTGTTCGTCTTCACTGGCCAGAAACAGACTTTCGGGATTGAAAACCGGGTCTGCTGATTCGCCCGATTCGTCAAAGGTCGTAAACAACTGGTCGCGTCGGTTTCGGTGCAGAATGTTGTGGCGAATGGCCGTGAACAGATAGGCTTTTACCGACGTCACATCGGTTAGCGCCTGTTTTTTTTCCCAGATAGCCAGAAATAAATCCTGAATACAATCTTCAATCAGGGCATGGTTGACCGTAAACCGGGTACAATAATGGAATAACGGACGGTAATGCCGGGTAGCCAGCGCTTCCAGCGCGGCCTTATCGCCCAGCCGAATCGCCTGCCAATAAGTCTCGTCTGTGTGCGTGAAGCGATCTTCCAACGTAAGTAGTACTGCCGTATTTTAATAGAACGTATTATCACTACAAAATTCTATTAAAATAGTTTTAATAATTTGCACATAACGTGGAAGAGTTGCACCATTTTCGGCTGGCCGGTTGCCAATGAATAAGAAACATCATCAACCTCTGGGTGAACGTTGCCGCGAATCCCCATAAAATTGACCAATTATTTTTATTGGCCCGTTTATTCAGGATATTTGCCCCGGCGAACGACCACCGTTATCTTCCGTTATGCTTGACGAAAATACCGTCCGAAATCTCCTCTGGCTACTCCTTCTGCTGCCCTTTCTGAGCGGCAGTATCAGCCTGTTGGCGGGTCGGCGAATCAACGGCTGGGTCGGTTCCGTTGCTGCCCTGCTGACGTTGGCGGGGCTGGGTTTGTCGGTCTTTGTGGCCCTGCAAACCGGCACCGATGTTCTGACCCTCCAGACCAACTGGCTCGTTATTCCCAGCCGCTCCGTGGCCATTACCTTCCGCATCGATGCCCTCACGCTGCTGATGCTGACGGTCGTGCATTTCATTGCCCTGCTGGTTCAGGTATACTCCATTTCGTATCTGCACGACGAACGCGCCCGATACCGGTATTTCGGTTTTCTGAGCCTGTTCATCGGTTCCATGCTCGGTATCGTGCTGGCCGGAAACCTCATCGTGCTCTACGCCTTCTGGGAACTGGTCGGGCTCTGTTCCTATTTGCTCATTGGTTTCTGGTTCCGAAAACCGGCAGCGGCCCGGGCGGCTAAAAAGGCCTTTATCATGAACCGGATCGGCGACGCCGGTTTCCTGCTCGGTATTTTTCTGCTGCTTTTTCAGTCGGGCACCACCGAACTGGCCGAACTCCCGGACCTGTTCGTTTCCGACGGTCGGCTAGCCACGCTAACCGGCCTTTGCCTGTTTTGCGGCTGCATCGGAAAGTCGGCCCAGTTTCCGCTCACCACCTGGCTCCCCGACGCGATGGAGGGCCCAACGCCGGTTTCGGCCCTGATCCATGCCGCCACCATGGTAGCGGCCGGTATTTTTCTGCTGGCCCGCATCCATTTTTTGCTGACGCCCGACGCGCTTTTGCTCATTACCGGTATTGGCACGATCACCATGCTGATGGCAGCTTATTCGGCTCTTTATCAAACCGATATTAAAAAAGTACTGGCCTATTCCACCGTCTCACAACTCGGCCTGATGGTGGTCGGGATGGGAACCGGTACGGTCAATGGTGCCCTTTTTCACCTGACCACCCACGCATTCTTCAAAGCCGGGCTGTTTCTGGCAGCCGGGTCGGTCATTCACGGCGTTCATACGCAGGACATGCGGCAGATGGGCGGTTTGCGAAAAGCGATGCCAATTACCTTCATCGGCTGGGCGGTTTGCGCGGCTGCGCTGGCCGGAATACCGCTTTTTTCCGGTTTTCTGTCGAAAGAAACGATTTTAACCGGTGCATTCGGCTGGGCCGGGCAACAAGGCGGTTTAGCCTATCTGGTTCCCGTTCTGGCGGTTCTGTCTTCCGGATTAACCGCCTGTTACATGGCCCGCCAGGGGCGGCTGGTATTTTTCGGCACAAATCGCGCTCCCGAAACTTCGGCGGTATCCGTTCACGAATCCGGCCCTCTGCTCACCGGGCCGGTTGTGATGCTGGCGGTTTTGTCAATCGGTTTTGTTTTTGCCGGGAACCCGTTTTCGGCGGAACACAGCTGGTTTTTTCGGCTATTTCCGGCAGTAGGAGCGGGCGATGAACATCTGTGGATTGCGGTTTTGTCGGTAAGCGTGGTTGCCGTTGGTCTGTGGCTCGGCTGGCGAATGCCGGTTTTGACCGAATCGACGACCATGAGCCGCTTATCGGAACACAACTGGTACCTCGACGGTATCTACAATCGGCTGATTGTTCGCCCGTTTCTGCGGCTAGCTTATCTTTCCTACGGTTTCGACCACAGTGTTATTGACAGGCTGGTCGATTTGGTGGCAATTGGCAACGTCGTGCTGGCACACATGATCAGCTGGATCGATCGTACGCTGGTTGACGGGCTGGTCAATGGGGCGTCGTGGCTGGCACACCGGTTGGGAAACCTGACGCGATCCGTGCAAAACGGCCGGGTGCAGTCGTACATTGCCAGTGCCGTCGTGGGTTTATTACTAATTCTTTGGTTTTTGATCTAGTCGGTCTCCGAACGTTGCGGCTACCGGCACCATACTATGCTGTCATCACTCATCTTTATTCCCTTGCTCGGTTCACTGCTGGTAATTCTTTTACCCGACAGTCTGAAAAATAGTTACAAGTGGATCACCCTGGCGGTTTGCAGCCTTGAACTGCTGGTTTGCGGAGCCATTTACGTTGCTTTCGACCCAACGCAGGCCGATTACCAACTCCTTGAACGCGCCGACTGGATCAGCCTGACGCTGGGCTCACTCGGGGTGGTTTCGATTGATTATCTCGTCGGAATCGACGGCATAAGCTTGCCGCTGGTTTTGCTGACGGGTGTTGTGATGCTCGTCGGTGCGATCTCCTCCTGGACCATCGACAAGCGGTTGAAGGCCTACTACGCCCTGTATTTACTCCTGACCGCAACCATCATCGGCTGTTTTATCGCGCTCGATTTCTTCCTGTTTTTCCTCTTTTTCGAATTTATGCTGCTTCCGATGTATTTTCTCATCGGTTTGTGGGGTGGTCCGCGCCGGGAATATGCTTCCATTAAATTTTTCCTTTACACGCTGGCGGGTTCAGTTTTGATTCTGCTGGTTATGATCAGCCTGTATATATCGGTCATGGACCCCGTCGAAACGGCGATGAACATCGGCCTGATCAGCGACCGGTCCGAGGCCACCGACGACCTCATCCGGCAGGTTCAGTTTCTACTGGCCGACTTTAAAATCCAGCCGCAGCAACTGGTTCATACCTTCGATTTGCGGTATATGAGCCACGGTGGGAATTACCTGCCCAACTCGTTTCTGTCGCCAACCGGCGAAATTGTCGTACTCGGTATCCCGTCGCGCATGCTGGCTTTTCTGTGTGTTTTTCTGGGATTTGCCGTCAAACTGCCGGTCGTTCCGTTCCACACGTGGTTGCCCGATGCGCACGTTGAAGCGCCAACGCCGGTTTCGGTGGTGCTGGCGGGGGTTCTGCTAAAAATCGGCGGGTACGGTTTTCTGCGAATCGGCTGGGGACTTTTTCCCGACGGTGCGGCCGAATACGCCCTGTTGCTGGCCGGTTTGGGCGTCATTTCGATTGTCTACGGCGGTTTCAACGCCCTGGCGCAGAGTGATCTCAAGAAAATGATTGCTTACTCGTCCGTGTCACACATGGGTTTTGTGCTGTTGGGCATTGCGTCGCTGACCGCCGAAGGCATCAACGGCGCGGTGTATCAGATGGCGAGTCACGGCGTCTTGTCGGCCATGCTGTTTCTACTCACGGGCGTTATCTACGACCGCACCCACGACCGGCGCATCGACAATTATCGGGGGCTGGCCAGCGCCATGCCGGGCTACACTGCCCTGACCGCCATTGCCTTCTTTGCTTCGCTGGGCCTGCCCGGTTTTTCGGGATTCATCGGCGAATTATTCACACTAATGGGCAGTTTTCAATCCCTCTGGCTGCCCGGCTGGATGACGGCCATTGCCACATTGGGCATTATTCTGGCGGCTGCGTATTTTTTGTGGACGTTGCAGCGGATGTTTTTCGGGCCACTCTGGTCGCGCACCGAAACCGCCGGGCAACTCACCGACCTCGACGCCCGCGAACGGCTTATGCTGATTCCACTGGCGGCTCTGGCTTTGCTGCTGGGTTTATTTCCGAATGTTTTGTTCAATCTGACCAACTCGACCGTTGCGCAGTGGATTCAGCGATTCAGTGTAGAATAAGTGGGATTCTGTGGATAAAAGTTTGTATCATTACTAGTTCTAAATCCGCACTCTTCAGGGGTTTAACATGTTGTACTGACAAACTCACCACGGGCTACAACCCATTCTACGTAAAACTATGTTTCTGCTTATTCTTGGCCTGTTAGCCCTTATTACGGGCTTCGCCGTCAATACCCCTTCGCTCACGTTTGCCCGTTTTTCTAGGCCGCTCAAAGTCGTCGGAATTATTTTAATCCTGATTGGTTTTCTTTCATCATCGGTTCGCCAGATCGACGCCGGAACGGTGGGTGTCCAGAGTTTGTTCGGCAGCGTTCAGGAGCGCGTACTGGAAAGCGGTCTGAGTTTTGTCAATCCGCTGGTTTCGATCACCGAATTCGACATCAAAACGCAGAATTATACCATGTCGGCCGTGCATGATGAAGGCAACAACGAGGGCGACGATGCCATTCGGGTGCTGGCCGCCGATGGGCTCGAAGTCGTCATCGACCTGACGGTTCTCTACCGGGTTATTCCGTCCGAGTCGCCCCAGATTTACCGCAGCATCGGTACGGATTATTCGAATAAAGTGGTTCGGCCCATCACCCGAACCCGAATCCGGGATAATGCTGTCTATTATGACGCCGTGGCCCTGTATTCCACCAAACGGGACGAATTCCAGACCCGGATTTACAAAACCATCGAAGCGGATTTTCGGAAACGAGGTTTGTTACTGGAACAATTATTGATCCGAAACATTAATCTGCCTGCATCGGTGAAAACGACCATCGAATCGAAGATCAATGCCGAGCAGGATGCGCAGAAAATGCAGTTTGTCCTGCAAAAAGAACGGCAGGAAGCCGAACGGAAACGCGTTGAAGCACAGGGTATTGCAGATTATCAGAAGATCCTGTCGACGGGCCTGTCCGACCGGCAGTTGCAATACGAACAGATCAAGGCCCAACGTGAACTGGCCGCTTCACCCAACGCCAAAATTGTCATCATGGGCGGTCGGGGTAATGTGCCGTTGATTTTGAATGATAAGTAAACCGGTTGCGGGCCGAAACCAATAGTCCATTCTAAACCCGACGCAGTAGTATATACGGTCTTCTAATCTAACTAGTATGCAATCATCTTCTACGGCTGCTTCAGAGCCTGCACTCGCCCAACCCGCGCCCGTCCGACGTCTGATGTCTCTGGATGCCCTGCGGGGTTTCGACATGTTCTGGATTGCCGGAGGAGAAGAGCTATTTCACGTACTGGCCAAAACCACCGGCTGGGCCTGGGCCATCTTCATGGCCGATCAGTTCACCCACGTTGAATGGAACGGTTTCCGGCCCTACGACTGCATTTTTCCCTTGTTTCTGTTCATGGCGGGGGTTTCCACGCCCTTCGCCGTTGGCGGCCGACTCGAACGGGGTGTTTCGAAAGGCGAACTGGCCCGGAAAATGATCACGCGCGGCCTGATTCTGGTGGTGCTCGGGATTATTTATAACAACGGATTGTTCACCAAACCCATTAGCGACATGCGGTTTCCGAGCGTACTGGCCCGCATTGGTCTGGCCGGTATGTGTGCGCAATTGATCTACCTGTATTTCCCGAATCCGAAAGTGCAGTACGCCTGGTTTGCCGGTTTATTGCTGGGCTACTGGGCCGCGATGAAACTTATTCCGGTGCCGGGTTGCGGAGCGGGCATCTTAACGCTGGATTGCAGCCTGGCCGGGTACATCGACCGATCGGTGCTGCCGGGTCGGCTGTACCTGAAAGTTCATGATCCGGAAGGGTTGTTTTCGACCATCCCCGCCATTGCAACGGCTTTGCTCGGTATTTTCTCCGGGCAGTTGCTCCGCAGCGACGGACGATCCGCCCACCGCGACCAGAAAACCCTGTGGCTGGTGTTGGGCGGTATTTCCTGCCTGGTGCTCGGCTACAGCTGGGGGCTGGTTTTTCCGATCAACAAAAACCTGTGGACCAGTTCGTTCGCCCTGGTGGCTGGTGGCTGGAGCATCCTGATGCTGGCCCTTTTTTACTGGATTATTGACGTGAAGAAAATAAGCGGCTGGGCGTTTTTCTTCACCGTAATCGGCATGAATTCCATCCTGATTTACATCGCCGGGGAGTTCATCGATTTCGAATATGCCGCCAAATTCTTCTTCGAAGGTATTCTCAGCTTCTTCTCCGAACCCATCCGGGCGACGGGCGCCGTCGTGGCGCTTCTGGCCGTCAAATGGGCGTTTCTGTATTTCTTGTATAAGAAGAAGGTGTTCTTACGGGTGTGAGGTTGTTTCGCGGAGTTGAGCGGAGTTAAAAAGAGTTAAGCGGAGTTTAAAAAAGCTCCGCTTAACTCCCTTTTTCCTCTGCTTAACTCCGCGAGACAACTCTTTTTTACTTCTTTTCCAGCAACCCCATCGCCTTCAGCCAGCCTTCACAGGCGACAGGCCAGTTTTCGATGGAGCCTTTGCCCTGTACGCGGAGCGCGTAGCCGTGGCCGCCTTTCGGATAAAGGTGCATTTCGGCCGGGACGTTGGCTTTGGTCAGTGCCAGGTAGTAGTCGATGCTGTTCTCAACCGGTACACCTTTGTCATCCTGCGCGTGTACTAAAAACGTCGGCGGTGTTTTTCCGTCAACCTGCAATTCGTTGGAATAATAGGCAATCTGCTCCGGACTGGCATTTTTGCCGAGCAGATTATCCCGCGAACCCCCGTGGGCTTTCGCGCCAAACGTCACCACCGGATACATCAGAATGGCAAAATTCGGCTTGGCGTCTTCGCTAGCGGTTGCGCCCCGGTGGTAATGCGTCGACAAGGTCGAGGCCAGGTGTCCACCCGCCGAAAAACCGATCACGCCCAGCCGGTCGGTATTTACGTTCCATTTGGCGGCATTCTGGCGAATCAGCTTCATGGCCTGCATGGCGTCGGCCAGCGGCACTTCGTGTTTATTGGTTTCGATCCGGTCGTCGGGCAGGCGGTGTTTCAGTACAAAAGCCGCAATACCGCGTTCGTTGAACCATTTTGCCATTTCTTCGCCTTCGTGGCCATACGCCAGCAAACCGTATCCTCCGCCGGGAATAACCATGATAGCCGCGCCGGTTGCCTTGTCTTTGGGCGGCAGAAAAGCCGTCAGCGTCGGGATTTTGACGTTACTGATTCGCAAAATACCGTCTTTGCCCAGCTCCGATTTTTCCTGAACAGCCTCGTTCGGAATGGCATTTGGGATTTGATTTTTGGGCCAGAGATCAACAGTTTCCGGTTTTTGTGCCATAGCGGAGGTGGCCAGCAAGAGCGTCGCCGAGAGGAATGTGAGCGTAAAATTCATAACAGGTTCAGGAAAAATTGGTACCGAAATCGGCAAGCGGTTTTGTTATTTTTTCTCGAAAGTAGCGACTTTCCCCTTCAAATACCCAATCACAACCTCCAGCCCTTTCTGGTAGTGCAGGTTGTTGGGAATGACAATGTCCGCCATGGCTTTGTGGGGTTTGATGAATTCCTGGTAAGTCGGGCGAACGTGGTAGTCCCACTGGTGTTTGATCATCTCGGGCGTCAACGCGCGTTCGGCCTGATCGCGCACCATCCGCCGTTCGTACTTAATCTTGTTTTTGGCGTCGATAAATACCTTCAGATCAAGCTGTTCGGCCACTTCATCGAAGTGAAAAGCGAAGATGCCTTCCACCACAATGATGGGCGTTGGCCTGAAAACCAGCTTTTGGGGAATCACATTGGGATTATTGAATGTGTATTCCATCGTTTCGACCACCTGTCCTTCGTGGAGTTGCCGAATGTGCCACGCGAACCGGAGGTGGTCGATCGTCTGCGGCAAATCGAAATTGTGAACCCCAATGTCGTCGCGCGGAATCTGATCCAGTGGTTTGTAATAATTATCCTGTGAAATCAGGCAAATTTCGTCTTCCGAAAACGCGGAAATCAGTCCTTTCAAAAACGATGTCTTTCCGGATGCGCTCCCGCCCGTGATCCCGACAATGTATGGTTTGGTGGTCATTTTGCAAAAATAAAACGTTGCAGCCACAATTACCGCACGACGGCCAATTTCCCGGCCATTCCTTCTTTGCCGTCAGCGGTGATGGCGAAAACAAAGTAGACGCCGGTTTCGGCCGAACGCCCCCGGTAGTCGCGCAAATTCCAGGTGGCCGTTCCGCCCTGCGAGCGGGTTTCGTAGACGAGCTGACCGCCCGCATCCATAATTTTAACGACGGTGTTCTCAACCAGCCCCCGAATGCTGACCAACCCGCCAAAATCGGGACGAACCGGGTTGGGGAAAATGGTTATTCCGGCGAAAACCGGGGCTGGCTCGCTGGCCGTTCCGCCGTACGAAACCAGGCCGTTGGGCGTGGCGATGAATACGTCACCACTTGCGGGTTCAATCGCGAGGTCAGTAATCTGCGATGACGGTAAAGGGCTGTTGTCGGCGGTAAACGCGTTGAGTAAAACCGTACCGTCTTCGTTGAAAAGATAAAGTCCGTTGCCCGTTCCGATCCACTTCCGGTTGCCACCGTCGACGGCCAGCGCCGTCACCGATTCGCCACTCAACAACCGCCGACGGTCGAAAACGGGCCGGTAGGCGTTGACTGTCGCCGTAAAAACCGCCGAAGGATTATCAAAAACCGCCACGCCATTGTCGGTTCCGATCCAGATCAGCCCGTCGCGGTCTTTCACCAGCGACCGAACGTTCCGGTCCGGCAAACTCCCCTCGCCCGACTGGTCGGATAAAAGCCGCGTCCGCTTCGTGGCAGGATCGAAAACCTGCATGCCACCGCCGTTGTAAGTGCTCAGCCGCATCCACAAAAAACCGTTGTCGTCGATGATCAGTTGCTGAATATCACCGCGGCTGGGGGTGAACGACTCGAACTGCCCGTTTTTTCGCCGGACCTGAATCGTGGCTCTGCCGAAATCCAGCGTGGGTGTGGCCAGCCAGACGTCGCCGTTCGGATCGACGGCCAGGCTGCTGATGGTCGTAAAAACCCGGTTTACGACTTCCGCCGGATTCGGGTTGGTAGTCGACCACAATCCGCCACCAAAGCTACCCAGATACGTCCGCTGATCGACCGGATTGTAAGCCGCCGTGACAAAATCGGTGGGCAGGGCGGGAGTGAGGAAGTTCTGCCAGCGGCCAGCCTGAAACTGATCGAATCCGCGTCGGCGACGCAGCGGTTTTAAATCGTCCGTAAAACCGCCCGGCAACGCCAGAATCCGGGCCGACGGGCTGGAAACCAACCGCTGAAAAACATCCGACGCGGGGCCATCGGGGCTAACCGCCTGCACGGCCGTTCCGGTAATTCGCAGCAAACCCGACAACGAATCGGCCACCCAGAAGCTCCCGGCGGCTTCGGTAATTTCTTTGGGTTCGCCCAGTAAGGCATTTTGCATCAAAACGCCCGACACCCGCTGAAGTTCGTCGGGGGCCGTAGCGATCCATTCCGTAGCGGTTGACAACAGTCCGGTGATGGTTGGCAGGGGTTTGATCACGGTCCAGCGTCCGCCCTGCCGCTCGGCCACGCCCTGACCCGGCAGGGCCGCATAGAGCCGGTTAGTGACGCCTACCACCGACTTGACGGATGTTCCCGGTGGGAGCGATACAGTTTTCCAACTGCCAAAAAACGCCAGATTGACCGTTGGTGCAAAGCGGGCGGCCAGGAGTCCGCGCGAGGTGGACGCATAGATGGAATCATTCGCCAGCGCCGTGGCATACACCGTTACGGGTGTTCCGCCGGGGCCAATGTTGCGGTAGGTATCGCGGACTTCGGCCCGGGCAACATCGAGCACCACAATGCCGAAATCGCAGGCCAGATAGGCATCATTGCCGGCGCGGGTCAGTTGATTGATGCGTTTGCTGCCCTGAATTTGCGCAGCATCACGTATAAGGGTAATCGTGGTGAGGTTGCCAGGTTCGCCGGTATCGGTCACGGCCAGCAAGTCGATGGTGCCGCTGCGGTAGCCAATCAGCAACCGTTTTTGATCGGCTAAATAAAACAACTGGCTGATGCCGGATTCGCTAAAACCGTCGTCGCGGCTCAGGCGTGTGGCTTCGTTAGCCGCCGGATCGTAGTAGAAAAAACCGTTCTCCGACGCGCAGTAAATTTTATTCTGAACCGCGGCCAGGGTCTGGGCAGAAAGGAAGCTGGGATGCGTTAGCCAGGTGCCGGGCTGCGCAACTAAGTTAAGAGTGAAGAGTGATGCGTGAAGAGTTAAAAATAAAAGACAGCAACGTTTATTACCAAAAAAAGCCTGGTAGATCCGCTCCCGCATCCTAAACCCATAACCCATAACGCTTTACCGCACGGGCGGCCCCGTCTTAACTCTTAATTCATCACTGCTATCTTCATACACCCACTCTTTGCTAACTACCTGATTACCCAGATTATAACACCGGCGGCAGCGGGCTTCGTAGCTGTCGGTTTCGCCGAGTAAGACCTTTTCTTTGGATTTGCTCAGGCGGTAGGAATAACTGGCGATATCGCCACAAACGACACAAATGGCGTGAACTTTCGTGACATATTCGGCAATGGCCATCAACTGCGGCATGCAGCCGAACGGTTTGCCCTCGAAATCCATGTCCAGCCCGGCCAGAATGACCCGTTTGCCTTCGTCGGCCAGCTTGTTACAGACCTGAACGAGTTCTTTGTCGTCGAAAAACTGCGCTTCGTCGATGCCGACCACCTCACTGTCGCCGGCCTGCGCCAGAATCTCGTGCGCCGACTGGACGGGTTGTGAGCGAATGGCATTGGCGTTGTGCGAAACGATGTTTTCTTCGTGGTACCGCGTATCGATCAACGGCTTGAAAATGACGACTTTGAGCCGGGCAATTACGGCCCGGTTGATACGCCGGATCAATTCTTCGGTTTTTCCGGAAAACATGGAGCCGCAAATCACTTCAATCCAACCCGTGCGAAGGTGGGGCGGTTCACGCCGGCGGTTTGGTTCAATAAACATACATTCGTAGCGTTGAATAGGATGAATTTACGAATTATCCCCGACCAAAGCGTCGGTCAGGGCTAATTCAGGCGGTATTGCCACATCTGGCACTCTTCTTGTAGTGGCCAAAACAGCTTTAACGAGAATTTCACCAATGTCTGAACGGAATATTCTAAGCGAAAATCATATCTTTACAAAGCAAAGATATTTTGATATGTCGAACAAGTTCAATGCCTCCTCCCTTACTGAATATTGCAAATCATACGCCCGGAAAGTGGCGGGTGATTTTTTTGCCCATCATACCGTAATCAGCGGCCAGGAGTTGTTAAAGCTAAGTCCGGTTAGTCAGGTCAATTTATTTGTAATCGGTAGTTTGTCCGACAAATGGCGGAGCGACGCGGAGCGTTTCCGGAGTCCTTTTTTTGATTTTGAACACCCGGATGTCCGGCAGGCGATGCAGGTTTTTATGAATACCGTCTCGCAGCATATTTCGGTGCGCCGGGAAAATCTGGAGCCACTGCTGGCCGACGCCACCCGCCGGACGCTGATTCTGCTGTTCGACCCGCGACACTATTTTGACGAAGCCCTGCGGAACCAGCCCGAGTTCTCTCTAACGGCCGATGCCGCGCACCTGCTGACCCGGTATACCCAGATCAATAAGTTCGTTCCGGCGGCTATCGAGGAACGGATGAAGGGCAAAAGTGTCGTTTATGTCAATCAGGCCCTGAACTGGCTCGACGAGATTTTGATGCAGCGCAGTCGTGAGCTGGAGAAACCGGAGAAATACATTCCTTTGTTTTCGGAAAAACTGCTGCTTGATCCGGGCGTTTTACTCCGCAAATCGTCGTATGATTTTACACCTCCGCAACCGGTTCCGGGGGCGGCTAAATCGTTCTTCGATACGGAAGTTGAAAATACCGCCCTTCCGGCAGCATCGCTGGCCACTCCACCGGCGGTCAGCAACGGGTCGGGCCTAACCGTCAACGGCACACCGCCCGATCCGGATGGTACGGTAAAAACGCATTTCTTATCGGATTCGGGCTCTACGGCCGAACCAACCGCCCCGTCCATGCAACCCAGTTATGTAACGACCCGGCTGGATGAGGCCCCAACACTGGAAATGGGAGCGAAGGTGGAGGAGGATACCAGTGGCCCGGTGACGATCGGCGAAACGTTTTACCGCGCGCCCATCGAAAGCATCAGCAAAAGCATTTCGCTGAATCAAAAGTTCATGTTTATCAACCAGTTGTTCAACGGCAACGCGGCTTCCTATAACGAAGCGATTGAAGAACTGAACCGCGCGACGAGCTACGATCAGGCCCGCGATCTAGTTTCATACCGCTATGCCGCCCAGTATTTGTGGGACATGAGCAGCGACGAAGTGGCGATGCTGATCGATATTCTGAAACGGCGGTTTGCGTAATCAGAGCGGTTCGACGGTATAACCTTCCTTTTTCAGCAATTCAATCAACCCTTTCGGACCCGGCAGGTGCAGGGCGCCAACGGCCACGAAGGTAGGTCGCGATGCCATCAGACCCGGTAACCGCTTCATCCAGTTCAGGTTGCGTTCGTCGAGCAGGTAGGTCATGTTGCCAAAAGAATTACCGGTTTTTTCGTTCATTTTCCACATGCCCTGCAAATCCTGTTTCAGGTAGAGTTCGGTAACCGATTTGCTCATATCGTGCATATCGTCTTTTTCTTTCACCATTTCCACCAGTTGTTGGGCCTGTTTTTCCACCGGATCGTGGTCGAAGAGAAAAGTCATTTGCTCCTCCATCGTTTCGAGCGCGTTGACGGTTTTTTGGCGCTTCCGGCCGTCGCTGGCAAAGTACAGATCGAGCGGCAAACCCGTGAAGCTACTGAGCGTGTCAGACTGTTTCTGGACGTACGCCAGACTGAGCATGGTGGCCGTCACGATGGGTTTCATCTGGTTGAAAAGGCCCAGATCGTAGCCTGTTCCCTTCTTGAATTCGTCGGCAACCAGTTTATAATCCGACGCCGAAAGCAGTTTGTCGAGGCTCTTATCCAGCATCAGCCCCCGCATCGCCATCGACAGCATGGCCGACGAGTCGATTTCGGTTTCGACCACCACGCCTTCCGCGCCTTCGTACGCCGATTTAATTTTCGGATTCTGGTTCAGGTAACTGTCTTTCAGAATGTGGTAGGTACCAAAGAGATACGACGGTTTTTTCAGCCCGTTACCCGACACTTTCCACAGCAGCGACTGCGGAAAAGCCGCGGTGGAGACGAATAGAAATAAAAAAGAAAGCGTTTTCATCGCTACAAAAATAAGGTATCAATAAATGGTCTGCTGCTTCATGGATCGAACCCCAAGGTACAACAGCAAACCGACCGGACCCAGCAGAAAACAGAAAATCAGACACGGAATCATCCAGCCCTGCGGTACTTTCCGGCGTTTGCTGTTGCGGAGCATCCAGCTTCCCACCGTCAGGTCGAAGGCCAGGTAGTGAATCCAGCCCGCCAGCACAGCCGCATCCTGGCTAAATAACGTTTTAATGCCCTGTAGCGTACTGAACGATCGCCAATCCAGCGCGCTATTTCCGAAAAAAAGATAATAACTATAGACAACGGCCAGCAGCGCCGGAATGGGGAGGTATTTGGTCAGGAAATCGGTGGGTTTCCAGCGGGGTGCGAAGAGCATCAGCAGCCATTGCGGCAGCACGAGGGTGTTGACGATTTGAAAGACGGTATCGGTGGACATGGCGTTGGTGTTGACAGGACAAAGTACGGAAAGTAATTGACAGTCAACAAAAATCCATCCACGCGCTTCGTCAGTTCCGTAATCTGATCGTATGGCTTTCTTACCAGCCTAAACCGATGACGGCATTGACGCGGAGGGTCAGGCTGGGCTGGTAGTTATTTTTATAGAACTCGAACATTGGCCCCAGCGTATAGGGATTCTTTTCTCGTTTCGGGATAGCTACTTCCGGCCCGGCATTGATATCTACGAAGCTCCGTCGCCCTAATCGACGCTGGATTCCCCACAAGGCCGAAAAAAGGGGCGCATTGTATCCATAAGCAACATCATTATTATAGGTACCTATGGTTGCCCCTGTTCTGGTGTCATATACATGCTGGATGACGCGGACGGAAAGGGCTTTGGTGAACTGAAGACCAACATAGTTCCCCGAAAAATTGTTAGCTGATTTCCCTTCCCGAATGCGTTTAGCCATGCCGTAATAATACCGTACGCCCACTTTTCCATAAACAAAGCCCCGAAAAACTTTGTCGAAATCCCGATAGTCCTGGCTGGTAACCAGAGAAGGACCGCTAAACTGATTAAAACGATTATACCGGAACATAAAATCAAAACCTGCCAGAACCGAAAAGGAAGGCGTTATTTTCCGTTCCACCGACACATCTGCGTTCAGGCCAATCCGGAAGGAAGGTCGTCCTGTGAAATCCCGATCCCCGGCATTGGGCCAGAATCCGAGCTTGAACAGCGTTTTCTCCTCCACATTCGCCCGCGTGATGTACCGGTAAAACCGCTTGAGTTCGCCGGTGGTGATGGTGCTGTCTTCCTGGGAATAGGTGGTTTGCTGGGCACTGGAACTTAGCGTCTGGAGGAGTAAACCGATAAGAAAAAGGAAAGTAAAAATAGGTGTGGATATCGTTTTCATAAAAATCAGATTTTTGCACGGTTTTGGCGATTACCACCCAATGCCGATCAAAGCGTTGAACTGAAAAGAGAAAACCGTGTATTTTTCATATACCGCTGGAATACTACTTTCGCCAATAAAAGTCATTCTGGGGCCTGCGCTTACATCAATGTAGCCCAATCGCCAGAGTCGTCGCTGTAAGCCCCAGGTGAGTTCTACCGACGGCTGGTTTAGTCGGAATAATGGAATATGATTCCTTGTTGTGATGGGTTCGCCGGTCGGCGTATCGTAATCATGTTGAGTATACTGATAGATCACTGGACGGTCAACTTGTAATCCAACGTAGTTGCCCGAAAAGTTGTTAGCGGTTTTTCCTTCCCGGATACGCCGTGCCATCGCGTAGTAATACCGCCCCCCAAACCGGGCTTTAACCTGATTGCTGAATGAACGCATAGTTCGCCCCGCACCCGGCTTTGCATTGGAATAGATCCTAACCGAGTTATATTGAGGAACATAGTCTAACCCTGCCAGAACCGAAAAAGAAGGGCTAATTTTATGTTCAGCCACTAGTTCCAGATTAAGCCCTAAGCTCACATTTTTGTTGTCAGTGAATAAAGGCGAGAGAGAATTGGGTCGAATGCCAATTTTTAGCAAGGTTTTCTCCTCAATATTCGCCCGCGTTACGTAGCAAATGAAACGCTGAAGCTCGCTGGTGGTCAGTTGGCATTCTTCCTGCGAATACGTAATTGTTGGGTCGTTGGAAGACTGGGCGTAAAGTGCATAAAAATTTAAAAAGAAGAGAAGCGTAAAAATGATCCGTTTCATAGCCATCAAGGTCAATTTTTGGAATAGGTTTTCTTCTATTTCGCCAGCGTCACGCCCCCGACCGGCGGCTGAATGATCACCGGACTGTATGAATTTGTCACGGAAAGGTGGCTTTTGCTGCCGTTTGGTGAATACAGGAAGCGTCGCTTGCTGGCATTCAAGTGTTCGCTGTAGAGATCCGGCACCTGAATCGTCGAATACGTGGTTTCGATCTCATACTGAAAATCGTTCATCCGTTTGGGATACAGAAAAACCTCGGTCCGGGTCGCCTGAACGGTTAGGGTTAGCAGGCTGGCGTCGGGCTGGATGGAGAGTTTGCCGTAGCGGCTTTGAATCGTTCCGCTCCCGCCCAGGTCGCGCAGGGTGATTTCGGCTTTCTCGGCTTTAATGGTGAAACTGCCGCTCAACTCGCTGGCGTCAATGTCGCCGTAGTCCGACACCACCGTTGTTTTTCCGCTCAGATTGGTCAGGGATAATTTTCCGAATTCCAGCTTCAGGGCGGCTTCTCCGGCCAGGTCGCTGAGGGTGACGTCGCCGAAGGTGTTCTGGAGGGTGATGGGGCAGCGCGTCGGCACCCAGATTTCAAAAACCGCCTTCAGATTGCCCTTGATCCCGCCCGCCCGCTGCGGAATTGTAAACCGGTTGGAAAGGTCGATAACGCTGTTGCGGGTTTGAATGTCGTAGTTCAGATACGCCAGTTCGCGTTCGGCCACCTCGCGCTCGGGGTGTTTGGCAATCAGTTTCAGCCGGACCAGAATCGTGGCTTTATTCCAGCCTTTGATCGTAATGTCGGCTTTCTGGGCCGTCAGGTTCACGCGCTGGCCCGTGTTGTAGGCCAGTTCCTTTTCCACGGTTTTCGTCACCACCTGCAGCCGGGTTTGGGCCGCGGCAGGAAGAGTCAGGAAAGCCAGTAGAAAAATCAGCGTTTTCATATCGTTAAAATCCGGACCAGTTCTTTGGTTACTTCCGCCCGTTCGTTTTCAATTTTGATCTGGGCCTGCACCAGCGCCGGATCGTTGCCAAACACCAGCAATTCCTGCTCAACGGCTTCCTGGCGGCTGCTCAGTTCGTGCAGTTGCTGCTTCAATTCCTTGACTTCCGGTTTCTGGCACACCACCGTTTGTTGTTCACACTGCTCCTTGATAAACGTCTCCGCTTTCTGATCGGCCAGCGATTGCAGCGGTTCCGGCATACTCGTCAAGTCAGTTTCCACGACTTCAGTTTTGTACGAAATCGTCACTTTTTCATCTGAAGCCGGTTGCAAAACCGCCCAAACGCCCACCAGAACAACGACGGCCGCAGCGGCCCACCGGAACGAACGAACCCAAAGCGGACGGACCACCGGTTTTTCCAAACGCCCGGCAATTTGTTCCCACGAACCGGCTGCCGGTTCCAGAACCGGTAAGTCGTCCAGCGCCCGGTCGATGGCGGCATCGGCCCGCAGGTCGGCGTCGATGCGGTCCCACAGATCGGGCCGGGGTTCGTGTTCGGGCAGGTTTTGCAGGGCTTTTTTCCAGTTCATGTCACAACAGGTCTGCGAGCTTTTTTCGTAATAATTTCCGGGCGTAACTGACCTGCGATTTGGAAGTCCCTTCCGAAATATTCAGCATGGCCGCAATTTCGTGGTGTTTGTAACCTTCTACTTCAGCCAGCACAAAAACCGCCCGCGCCCCGTCGGGCAACGACCGAATGGCCGCATCCAGGACCGCCCCGGTTATGGTATCCGGGACCTCGATGGGCTGGTCGTGGACAGTTTCGTCGATGGTTTCAAACCGCCATTCGAGTTGCCGTTTCCGCAGGGCCTGCCGGACCACGATCGTTTTGATCCAGACGCCCAGCGTCGACTGAAACCGGAACCGGTCCAGATGCCGGAACACCTCCACAAAGGCATCCTGCAACGCATCGTTGGCGTGGTCGTAGTCGTTCAGGATCCGCATCGCCACCGAAAACATGGCCCGTTTATACCGCTCGAACAACAACCGCTGCGCCATCCGCTGTTCCACCGGCCGATCCCGTCGCAGACAGTAATCCACCAGTTCAGTTTCCGTGGTATCAGGCGTAAAGGTCAAACAGGTTACTTCGTTAAGGGAACGTTCAACCTAAAGTGCAGAAAGGAACGGGAAAGGTTGGAAGGGGAGGGAAAAATAATGAATAATTACTCTTTCACTTTTACCCCTGAAGGGGATTCAGGGGTAAAGCGAAAGACCTGGTTTCAGGATTCGCTGGTAAAACTGACTGGGCTTACCGGGTTTTATTTTCCAGCACAATCAGGGGAAGATGCGGATTCCAGGCGGGTTTCAAATCCGGCTGATTGATAAATCCCTGCGAGTAATTGCCCAGAACGACATCCGGATCGCCATCCCGGTCGCAGTCGGCCACATCCAGGCAAATCCACCGGCCATAGGCCGAAACCGGAACCGCGTGCGGCCGGAAATGCAGCGGTTTATCCTGTTCAAAATAGAGAAACGTTTCGGCGGGCTTGTTCTTCAAATCGGCGAAAAACGCAATGGTGGTCAGATCCAGATCGCCGTCGCCGTCGAAATCGGCTGCCACGGCTTTGGTACAGCCGTTGATCGGGTAAAACCAGGCTTGCTGATACCGGAAATTGCCCTGATTCAGAAAGAGATACACGCCGTGAAAAGGCTTCAGAATTTTGGAATAATCGCCGTTGTCGCCCGACGTGTAAAGAATATCGAGTTGGCCATCGCGGTTGAAGTCAGCCAGTTGAAAATGCGTAGAACCATAAACCGGGGGAAACCGGAGGAGGTTCTTTTCCGTAAAACCGCCTTTCCGGTCATTCAGAAAAAGCCAGATTCCTTCGTCGGCGTGGGCAAACAGAACCATCGCATCCAGCCAGCCGTCGTGGTTAAAATCGCCGGTCAGCGCCTGCGTAGCGCCGGGCACGTCGCGAATCGAAATCCGCTCAAACTGATGATCCGGTCCCTGTTTCAGAAGGTACAATCCGCCGGTCAGGTGGCCAAAACCGCAGACGATCCAATCCGTCAAACCGTCGTGGTTAAAATCGCCCGCTGTGGTCTGAACCGGACGAACCAGGTTGGCCGCCAGCGGTTCCGGCGGCTTTTGTCCGTCCAGACTGAGCGTCAAAACGGCTCCCTTCGGCACATCGATGGCTTTCATATCGCCAATGCAGGTCACGACGGCCTGACTGGGGGCGGCAAAGTTCAGATGAACGGCCGGGGAAGGTAAGGTGCTGACCAGCGTGGCGTTGAGGTTTTTGTCCCAGCGGTACAGGCCGTTGTCCGTTGAATTGCCGGAATAAATCGAACCGTTTGCCGCATCAATAGCGACCAGCGTTGTCGTTGCGGTTTCCGGCGAAACGGTCTTCGGTTTTTTCAGGGTAAAAATAGCCCAGTCCTCGACGGGCGGTTCGGGCACCCGGGCGGTTTTGGGTTTTTCGGGCGCCAGTTTCTCGTAATAATTCACGAGTTTGATCCAGTCGGCCTGCGAAATCTGCGCATTGGCGGGTTGGTAATAATGATTGCCCTGCCACACTTCCAGCCCCAGCCGGAGCGCCATCGCGGGCAAAACCTGCCTGGTCCACGTTTCTTTGTCCAGCGCATCGGGATCGACGGGCAAATGGCAGGTGCTGCAATACTGCTGAGCCAACCGCTTTCCCTCCGCCAGAACCGGGTCTTCCGGCGCGTCCGATGTGGAGCTTCCCGACTGACAACTGCCCAGGAAGAGGCTGCCAATCGCAACAGAAATACCGGAAATGATGGTGAAGAAAGACCGTTTTTTCATTCGTATGAGTCAATTGATAAGAACTCCCCGCTAAGACTCAGGCAGTTTGGCTAGTCGTTGGTTATTAACATGAAACCGCCCTTGTGGCCCGGTCCTCTGGCGAAATAGGGATGAGGATGGTTTGCCCCGGAGGGGCAGTCTGTAAATAGGATCTTATAATTTGCCACGCTCTCAAGCTCCGGAGGAGCGTCCTGTCCTAACCTGGATCAGTACGCCCCGCCGGGGCCTGGGGCCATTCTGGTGATCATTATCCTATTGACAACACACCCCTCCGGGGTAACCACATGACGCACATCAAAGCCCGAAAACAAAAAGAGACAGCCCACGGACTGCCTCTTTTCCGGTTGATGAAGGGTTAGTTGTAGCCCGGATTCTGCGTCAGCGACGAGGTTCCGCTGGACGTACTCAGGTCGATCTGCCGTTGCGGAATCGGGAAATAGTCATTTTTGCCTTTGATAAACCGCCCCCCGCGGATGTCGGTCGTTATCGTACTTTCATACGTGAAGTAGGCATTCAGAACCGGCTCCGCAATTCCCCAGCGAACCAGGTCGAAAAACCGGTGGCCTTCCATCGCCAGCTCGAGTTTGCGCTCAAAATAAATGGCGTTCAAAGCCCCATCCTTGCCCAGTGCGGCAAACCGCCCCGCCGGATAAACGGCGGCCTTGTAGTTGGCGGCCGGCGTGGTGGTGTAGCCATTGAGCGGTTTTGCCGGATCGATGTACGTATACACGAAGTTAACTGGATTGGCCGCCCGGGCACGTACCAGGTTGACGTAGGTTTGCGCCTGCGCCAGATTTCCGAGTTGGGCCTCGGCTTCAGCCGCCATCAGCAGAACGTCCGCATACCGAATGATATTCAGGTTGATCGCCGTACCCGGCGCCCAGGAATGCTGATCGGCGTATAAACCCGCTGTCGCCTGCATGTAGATGTTTTTCTTGGGGGAATACGGACCGGCATACGTCTGGCCCGGACTCCGGATCCACTTGGCGCCGGGGTGGTAGCCCCAGTCCAGATACGGAATACCGCGCCGGCCAACGGTCCAGTCCAGGCGGGGGTCCAGCGGCCCGGCGTCGGGGGTGAAGGGCTGATCCGAAGCGATACCCTGATCGTTCTTGACGGGCTGGGTGTTGTACGTACTCACCAGCGGCAACCCGTTGGCATCCGTCCGGTAGGAGTTGGCCAGATCCTGCGAAGGCTGGTAAAAACCGCAACACCGGAACGGACTGTCGCCGTAGGGGAAGTTCAGCATATCGCCCTGGTTGGCGTTGGCAATCGTGTTGGTACCGTCGTTGGCCACCATCTGAATCTGAAAAACCGACTCCGAATTGTTTTCCGTAGCTGCGTCGAAATTGTCGTGGTATTTCGGCATCAAGGCATATTTCAGTCCGTTGCTGGTTACACCCTGGCCGACCACCTGATCGAAAACCGTCTTGGCTTCCGCGTACTTGTGTTCGTACAAATACGTTTTGGCCAGATACGATGCCGCAGCCCATTTGTTAACCCGGCCAATTTCCGACTGCGTTGCGGGCAGGTTGTCCATCGCGTATTTGAAATCGGCCTCGATTTTCGGCCAGATGTCCTCGTTGTTGTTCTGGCCGCTGGCGTCGGGCGTATCAACGGTTTCGTCAATCCAGGGCACTTTGTTCCACATTTTCTTCAATTCGAAGTAATAGTGACCCCGCAGGAAACGCGCCTGAGCGGTAAAACTGGTCCGGTCGGCGTCCGACACATCCGTGGCCTGAGCCAGCACCCGCAAAACCGAGTTGGTGCGGTTGACGCCCTCATACACCGTCCGCCATTTTCCGTTGAAATACCCGTTGCTGGGGTCCGCCGTGAACTTGGCAATGGCATCGATGGCTGGCTGGTCACTGCCGTCACTGCCTTTGTGGGCTTCCCCACCGGCAATGCTCCCATACACCCAGTTGCTGGGCGAGGCTTCCCAGGCGTTGGTTCGGGCCAGGTTCAAGGCAGATCCATCGTTGAACTGGCCATCGAGAGCCGCATACGCTCCCGTCAGCAAGGCATCGACGCCACTTCGGGTGGCCAGGGTCTGATCACTCAGTGCGCCCTGTGCCGGTATTTCGAGACTGTCTTTGCAGGCATCGGACAGCAGTCCGGCGGCTACAACGGCCACAAGGGCCATATAATTTGCTAGTTTCATTTTTTCCGGGTTAACTAAGAATTAAAACGTCACATTCAGACCAAACAGGAACTGGCGCTGGTTGGGATACACGCCTTCGTCGATCCCAAACGACGTGGTTGTCGAAAACGACTGGTTCAAACTGCCGCCCGAACTGTTGTTAGTGTTGGCCGTTGTTCCAATTTCAGGATCCAGACCGGAGTACTTCGTGATCGTGAACAGGTTGGCCGACTGCACATACACCCGCAGCCGTTCGATACCCACTTTCTTCAGCGTACTGGCGGGGAACGTGTAGCCCAGCTGCGCATTTTTGGCCCGCAGGTACGAGCCGTTTTCCACGAAATACGAGTTCGGAACGTTGGCCGAGCTGAACGATCCGACGGTTTCCTGAATGGGGGCCGACGCGTTGTGGTTTTCCGGCGTCCAGGAATCATACAAAGCCGTCTGGCTCTTGGCACCCTGGAAATTGGCGTTGAAGTCGGTCCACCACTTTACGTTGTTCCAGATGTCGTTGCCCTGCGAACCGTACAGAAAGAGGCTGAAATCGAAGGCTTTGTAGGTAGCTCCCAGGTTCAGACCGTACGTAAATTTGGGGTTTGGATTGCCCAGGTACGTCCGGTCGGCATCGGTAACCTGTCCGTCGCCATTGGTATCGGCATACCGGAAACGACCCACGGCCACATCGCTCTGGTAAATGGCGCTGGCGTTGCCCGTTTTCTGCTGCGCCTGGGCGTTGGCCTGGTTGATTTCCTCCTGCGAATTCCAGAAACCGGCCACTTTGTAGCCGTAAAACTGCCCGATGGAATGCCCCACGGCGTTGCGGACAATGTAGCTTCCGTTAAACCGGCGACCTTCCTGATCGAAATAATCGATGCCTTCGGCCAGCGAAACGATCTTGTTGTTGTAGGTCGTGAACGTCAGCGTTGCGTTCAGTTTCAGATCGCTTGTGACGTTAAAGTTACTGGAAGCTGCCAGATCGAGCCCCTTGTTGCGCATCCGGGCCACGTTGACCGCCGGAGCTGTTCCCAAACCCGCCGTTCCGGCCAGTTCAAGTGTATACAGCAGATCGCGCACTTCCTTGTGGTAATAATCGACGGTCAGGTCCAGTTTACCTTTCCACAAACTCGCGTCGAAACCGATGTTGGCGTTGATGTTCTTTTCCCATTTGGCGTCCGGATTCCCGATGCGCGTCCGTTGAAAACCGAGCAAATTCGTGGAATTGGACCCGGTAATGGCGTAATACGAAGAGGTCCGATCCCCGCCATAAGTCGTGTAGGCATTCGCCGGATCGACGTTCAGCTGGTTACCCATCACGCCGTAGCCACCCCGGATTTTCAGATCATTGATCCAGGTCAGGCTATTCATGAAATTTTCCTGCGAAATTCGCCAGCCCGCACTCACCGCCGGGAACCAGCCATACTGGTAATTCTGGAACCGCGACGAGCCATCCCGACGGATGGTGGCACCCAGCAAATACCGGTCCTTGAACGTATAATCGGCCCGGCCAATCAGCGAGAACAAGGCATCGGAATACCGGTTGCTGTAGTTTGTCGGCGTTCCCGAACCCGTGGAGAGATTCGTGAAATTCGGATCGAACGAGAAATAGTTCTGCGTCGAGCCGCCGACGTTCCGGCCCCGGTTCTGGTAGGCTTCCGTACCCACCACCACTTTCAGGTCGTGCGCATTGGCAAAATTGTGCTGGTACTGCACGGTATTGGTCCAGGTCCAGTTGTTGCCGCTGAAGGTGTTTTCGGTGTAGGAGTTGTTCGTCGTATTCTCCTGATTTTCATACGTTGGAAAGGAGAACGAGTTGAAATTTCCCATGAAGATTTCGCCCCCGAAGCTGGTGCGGGCCGTAAAATCTTTCAGGAAATCGACTTCGGCGTAGATATTCCCGAAAAGCCGGTTACTCAGCCCCCGGTTGTTGCGCGTCCGTTCCTGAATGGCCACCGGGTTATTGGCATTTCCCAATCCCTGACCGTAGCCGCCCGCGTAATTGCCCATGATATCCCGAACGGGTATGATGGGTTGTTCCCGAAACGCCATCCCGATCGCACTGCCTTCCGTCAGCGCATTGATCCGGGGGTTATCCGACACCGAAAACGCCAGGTTTTCGCCGACGCGGATGTTTTCCCGAACATTATACTGGCTGTTGGACCGGATTGTGTAGCGTTTCAGGTACGTGTTGAGCAACGTGCCCTGCTGGTTGAAATAGTTGAACGAAAACAGGTAATTTCCCTGCGGACCACCCCCGCTCACCGCCAGGTTATGACTCGTGATGGGCGCCGGTCTGAAAATCTCGTGGAACCAGTCCGTACCGCTTTTGTTCGCCCGCGTAATCCGGTTAAACGTGTTGTACTGCGACGCATCCGTGTAATTCGGATTGACGTTATACCGCGAGGGATCGACGGAGGGATCGCCTTCTTTCGCGCCTTGCGGAGCAATGTAATCGGGCAATACCGGCGTTGCGCCACTGCCGTAGAGCGGGTCGTTGATCACCGCGTTCGGGTTGGCGTTCCGCAGGGCGTTGAACTTCAGCTGGGCGGTTTCCTGCGGGTCGAGCAGATCCCAGACGTTGCCGCTTTTCGGCGTCTGAATGCCATAATACGCATCATACTGGACTTTTACCTTACCCGTACCGCGCCGGGTGGTGATGATGATCACGCCATTGGCCGCCCGCGAACCGTAGATCGAAGCGGCTCCGGCATCTTTCAGCACCTGCATCGTGGCCACGTCGTTGGGGTTGATGTCGTTGATGTTCTGCGTTGGAACGCCGTCGACCACATACAGCGGCTGGTTGTTTCCAAAGGTGTTCAACCCCCGGATGCGAACCTGCGGAGCCTCCCCCGGCTGGCCCGACCCCAATACCGTTACCCCGGATGCACGGCCCTGCAACTGGTTGGTAATCTGAGAGGTAGGCTGCTGCTGTAGCTCGTTTACGTTTACCACCGCAACGGCACCCGTCAGGTCTTTTCTCCGCTGCGTACCGTAGCCCACCACCACCACTTCCGTGAGTGCTTTCACGTCGGACGTCAGCCGAATGTCGGGCAGGGTAGCCCGGTTGCCGATGGCCACTTCCTGACTCGTGAAGCCAATCGAGGAAATCACCAGCGTGCCGTTGCCATCCGGAACGTTCAGGGTAAACTGCCCCTCCGTGTCGGTGGCCGTTCCGAGGTTTGCCGAGCCTTTCAACAGAACCGTTGCGCCAGGCAGCCCGGTCCCTTTGTCATCGAGAACCCGGCCTTTTACGGTAAATGGCTGTCTGACGCTTTCGCCGTTTGGGCTTCCTGTGGTCGGCTGGTTGAGCGCCGGGCTGTCGTTGCGTTTCAGGATGATCCGCCGGCTGTCGGTTTCGTAATTCAGGATGTCCGGACCCAGGAGCGCGGTCAATACCGTCGATAGTTTTTCATTTCTGAATTCGAACGGCCCAACGCGATCCTGCCGAAAGATGCGCGGATTGTACATGAATTTTACGTTGGTTTCCTTCGCAATCTTCTGCAACGCCTGATCGACGGTCAGACTGGCAAAGGAAATGGTGATCCGCTGCTCAAGGACTTTCTGGCTGTAGCCATTGTGTGCCCGGGCCATGGTGGTAACCAGAATAATCGTGAATAGCTGATATAGACTTAATCGCATGATTTTGAGCAGTACATGCTGATTATATACGTGGTTTCTCATACATTTGAAATGTTTGTCAGTTTCCAATTGGCAAAAAATCCCCGGCATCCTTTTGGGATGTGCTTGTAAGACGGCACCGGGGGAATTTCCGAGTCGGTGATGCGGGAACATCACCGGCTCTCTTTTCGCGCGACAACTCAGGGTGAGGGTTCTCTCTTCATAGTTATTTCATCAGGATTAATTGGTTAAGAAAAATCATCAGGGGCAACCTTTGCTGCTAATGAGGATCTTGGCATCCATCTGCTCGTAGTGAGCGTCCAGGGTTCCGCAAATCAGGTTCAGTTTTTCAAACAACGGCTCGTCGTCGAGCGAAGCCGTCAGGTAACAGTTTTTCATCACCTCGGCATCGTACACAATCTCCACGCCGTATGCTTTTTCCAGCGTCCGAAAAACCGCAGCGATTGGCGTGCTGGTGAACTCGAAAATGGGTTGTTGAATGGGTAAATCGAGCAATTCGGGGGCTTCGACCAGCGACCGCAGCAGCCGGCCGTCTTCCCGGTGAAAAAGCGCCCGCTGGTTGGGCGTCAACACCAGGCCGATCAACTGGCGGGATTGCTGCTTTTCGACCCGGTTGTGGTCATTGCGGGTAAAAACCGAAACCTTGCCGGTTTTTACGATCACATTCACTTGGTCTTTTCCGTTGGCCCGAACGGTGAAACTGGTCCCGAGTACTTTGGTAATCAGGTTGTCGGCATACACAAAAAACGGTTTTTCCGGATTTTTAGCCACTTCAAAAAAGGCTTCTCCCGTCAGGTACACTTCGCGCCGGTCGTGTTGATTGAACTGTTTGGGAAAACTGATGCGGCTATTGGGCTGGAGCAACACCGAACTGCCATCGTCCAGCAGCACCAGGCGGTTTTTGGACGTTGAATTGGTCACTTCGTCCAACGGCGTTTTCGACTCGGCGGTGAGCTGGTGATACACCTGCGTGGATGGATCGGCGAGGGACCGGGTTCGCTGCCAGCCAAACCAGGCGACCATCAGCAAAACCGCAGCCGCAGCCGCCCAACGCCAGGGCGCGGATTGATACCAGGGCCGCGGTTGTTCGAAGGCGGCCGGTTCCGTGTCTTCCATGATTTGCCGGATGTTCTGCCGAATCCGGGGAGCGGGTACCGTAAACGTATCGCCTTCGACAGCCCGCAGAATTTCCCGGGCTTTTTTGAAAACCGGTGCCCGGTCGGGATGCAGAATCGGAAACTGTTCCCATTCCCAGGCGACTTCATCAGTGGCCTCACCAAACACCCACGCCCGAAAAGACGCGTCTTCAAGAAAATCGGTTAGCCCGAAATGATTAAATGTTTTCACTAAAAAACACTATTTTGTGCGCCTACACTCCTACAATTAGTGCGGTTAAAAAATATACCCTCCGGTTCTCCCTTTTTTTTATCTTTTCTGATAAACCGGTCTGGTTACCGGGAAAGGCACAAAATCAGCAGGGGAATGGTGAAATCTTCCCAGTGTTCACGCAGAAAGGTGAGGGCTTTGTGGAGATGGTTGGAAACCGACTGTCGGTTAATCGTCATAATCTGGGCAATCTGGTCGATGTCCAGCCCTTCGAAATACCGCAGATACAGCGCTTCCTGCTGACGAACCGGCAGATGGCTCACGGCTTCCTTGATTTTATGGGTAGTCAGTCGCTCGTTTTCCAGAAAAAAAAGCGTGTCCTCAAAATTCTGTTCCGGTGCCAGTTCGGCGGCTTCATCTTCCGAAACCCAGCCCCGGCGGTAGGCTCGCTGCAACTCCAGCAGCATTTTATGCCGAAACGATTTGAAGAGGTATTTGCGAATGGAATCGGTGGAGCCGACCGACTGCCGTTTTTCCCAGATATAGACGAACAAATCGTGCAGACAATCCTCAATTAACCCGATGTCTTTGGTAAACCGGGTGCCAAAACGGAACAAACTCGTATAATGGCGCGTAATAATCTGTTCAAAAGCACGCCGGTTTCCCTCCCTAAACTGTTGCCATAGCTGTTCATCGGAAGGATGTGCGGTATAAGCAGCCTCAATCATAAACGTAATTCAAAAGATCCTTACCGATACCAATTGGGTAAACCTGGTAACTATAGTATTAGCGAAATTGCCGGGCATTTTAGTATCAAGACCGGAAATAAGTGCAATACGTTGCGAATTGTGAGCATTTGGCCTGCATCCGGCTTACAGCTGAATGGAAAGAAGTTGTCCTTTTTCGCCTTCGGTTACAACAAGTCCCAGCCGACCGGTGGGATCGAACGCGCAGTTGGTGGGGTTCTCGCCGGGAAGTTTGATGGTATCCGACAAAACGCCGGTTGGTTTATAAACCTGAATGCAACTGCCGCCGTAGATGGCCACGTAAATCTGATTATCCGGCCCCAGCGTCAATCCGTCCGGACCAAATCCGTTGGGGCCGGTTTCGGCCCAGACCGTCGGATTGATCCAGTTGAGCCCGACGGCGTCCCAGCGCCCTGCCCAGATGCGTTTGCGGTGGGTTTCGGAAACGAGTAAGGTGCGGCCGTTGGGCAAAAAAGCCACGCCGTTGGGGTAAAATAGCTTTTCGGAGATTTTTTTGACTTCACCCACCGTCGAGCACACGCTGACAAAACCGGGTTCGTCTTCTTCGGAAGGTCCCGGACAGGTAAAAATCAGATTGCCTTCTGGATCAAAAATCAGGTCGTTGGGCCAGTCGAGCGGTTCTTCGCCAACGTGATCGACAATGGTTTCGGGCTCCTGATCGGCGTAATTGATGCAGCGAATGGCGTGCTGACCGGAGTCGCAGAACCAGAGCCGGTCGAGATCGTCGATATACAGTCCGTTCGGGCGGCTGCCGATGCCCACCTGAATCCGGCCTGTTGTTCCATCCGGTTTCAGCCAGAACAAACTGGCGCCGTCCTGTTCAACGCACCAGAGCGTTCCGTCGGAGGTGAAAGCCGGACCTTCCGGAAACTGCAAACCGGTGGCAATTATAGTTATATTTTTCATGCAAAGAAGCCTGTTGATGAATGATGTAGCTGCTAAACACGAAAACCGGTTCTGTGGTTAAAAGAAGGGGGGAAAGAGCCCGTAAAAATACCTGACAGGCTCCGCCGAAAGCGGTTTCCTTGTCGATACTATGGAAATTAGCAACACGATGAAGCTATTTTTCCGGCACAAAATCAACGTCCGGGACACGTCAATGGCCTTGGGGCAGAAGGGATAAGCTACCAGACATACGTTCCCACCGACCCCGCCGGTAAACTCGCCGTCATCACCTTTCCCTGCGATCGAACCAAGAAGGTTTGTGCAGCCGCATTCTCGTTGAGAACGATCAGCGCCCGGCGCCCATCCGGCGTTTTGAAGGCCACATTCGGCAGATTTGGGGCCAGACTGGACGCAATCCGGACAGAACCGGGCCGAACGAATTTGGACGCGGAGGCAATGATGTAATACGCCGGATTGCGGGTAACGGTAGATCCGTCGATCGTCAGCGCGCCCAGACAGCGGTCGCAACCGCCGATGGTATGCGGTTTTTGCTGCGGATCGGCCGCCAGATTCCACTGCAAAACCGTGCGCGCCCAGTTGCGGGGGGCACCCACAATCAGGTTTTTAACGTGCCAGGCCAGATCGCCCTTCAGATTGCCGGGTGCCCCGATCCACTGCTCGGTGAAATAAAGGCTCTTATCGGGATAAGCCTTATGGACCTCCGACAAGGCTTCAATGTTACCGCCATACAGGTGAAAAGCCGAACCATCGACGTAGGAACGGGCTTCCGGGTCGTTCAGGATGGTGATGGGGTAATCCGGCTGGTCGGCATTGTGGTCGTACAAAATGATTTTGGTGTCGATGCCGGCGGTTTTAAAAGCCGGCCCCAGGCTCTTTTTGATAAAAACCGCCTGCTCTTCGGGTTGCATCAGCAGGCTCGGATTATTTCCCGGATGCAGCGGTTCGTTCTGAATCGTAATGGCATCGATCCGGATGCCTTCCGCTTTCATGCCCTGCATATACTTCACAAAATACCGGGCGTAAGCATCGTAGAATTCCGGTTTCAAACGGCCTCCTTTCGAGTTGCCGTTGGTTTTCATCCAGGTTGGTGGCGACCACGGCGACCCCAGAATTTTCAGGTTCGGATTGATCGCCAGAATTTGCTTCAAAACCGGAATCAAATGCTGCCGATCCGGTTCCAGGCTAAATTGCGTTAGGTCGGGGTCCGTCTGGCCGGCCGGTAAATCATCGTACGAAAAAACACGATCGTCCAGGTCCGAAGCGCCAATGCTGACCCGCAGGTAACTTACGCCAATGTTTTTGCCGTCCGTAGCAAATAATTCCTTGAGCAAAGCCGCACGCCCGGAAGCCGTCATCCGGTTGATTAGCATGGCGCTGCCGCCCGTCAGCGTATACCCAAAACCGTCGATGGATTGGAACGTCCGGGTTTCGTCTACGTCGATGGTGGGCGGCTGGCCGGTTGCCTTGCCAAAATTGAGGGCGGTATTCTGCTTTTCAAACAGCACCGACCGATCGGGATCGATGAGCCAGAATTCCACGTCTGCGGCCGCTTGCCGCAGGGTGGTTTTGCGCTGACAGCCCGTATAAAAGAAGAGCAGGCTCAACAGGGCAAGGCTTATCAACGTGGTTTTTAGGCTGAAGACGTTCATGGCTGCGTTCGGGATTCGGGCGGTTTTTGTCGTGCCGACATTGGCAGAACAAATCGGATGGCTACCTTTGTTTATGTCTTCCCGCCTAAGTTTATTCATCGGCATTCTGTGCATCAGCATCTTCCCGGTTTTGATCCGATCGACGCCGATTTCCGGCATCAGCGATGCATTTTATCGCATGAGCATTGCCACAATGCTGCTTTGGCCGTATGTGATAGTCAGGAGAAAATGGCAAGCTAAAACAGGGCTTTACTGGAAACCCATTGTGGTGTGCGGAGTATTTTTTGCCTCCGATATTGCCGTCTGGAACCTGTCTATTCAGGGATCGACCGCCACGCAGGCCAGTCTGCTCACCAACCTGTCGCCCATTTGGGTAGGCATCGGGACGTTTTTATTTTTCCCTGACAAACCGACGAAGTACTTCTGGATTGGCACGGCCACCGCGCTCGTGGGGCTTGTCCTCCTGGTGGGTGCTGAGACTTTTTTGACGATGCAGGTTGATAGAGCCTTTCTGCTGGGTGTTTTATCCGGGTTGTTTTATGCCGGTTACATTGTGGTGAGCAAAACGGTGCTAAAAAAGGTCTCCGTTCTGAATTTTATGGCTTGCAGCATGACCGTCTCCAGCCTTTTTCTGCTGAGTGTATGCCTGGTTTTGGACCAACCTTTGTCGGGATTTGAACCCCGTATCTGGGGTTCTTTGCTCATTCAAGCCCTGATTTGTCAGCTTTTAGGCTGGTTTTCGGTCAGTCACGCCCTTCGGAAAATCGATGCGCAACGGGTTTCGCTGAGTCTGTTGAGTCAGGCCGTCGTGACCGGCTTTTTAGCCTGGCTGTTTATCGATGAACAAATCACGCTGCAAATGATGCTGGGCGGACTCATCATTCTGCTGGGCATTGCCATCACGTTTAAACGGACCCACGGACCGCCGGGCGACGCCCGGCGGTCCGTGGAGACTAGCCAATAACCGGCCGCACCATCGCTTCCAGCTTCTGAAGCGGTAAAACACCCGATTGCCGCCAGATCACTTTACCTTTGTGAAATAGAATCATGGTCGGTACGCTCTGAATCTGGTACGTTCCTGAAGCCCAGCGGCTTTTATCGACATCAACCTTGATGATGCGCAGTTTGTCGCCGGTTCGTTCGGCCAGTTGTTTCAGCGTTGGGGCCAGAACCTTACAAGGTCCGCACCAGTCGGCGTAAAAATCGACCAGCACGGGCTTGTCGCCCCGGATAATATCGTGGAATGATTCGTTTTGTGTGGGGTTTGCTGCGTTGCTCATAGCCAGTTGCCGGGCACTATAGACACCGGCAAAAGGGTAACAACGCGAGCCGTCAGGAAGTTTTATCGAGTGAGAATTGAATCGGAAGCTTTTCATACTCGTACCACGGAATGGCTATAAATAGGGGTAATTTAGGGTGCTAATCAACGATAAACTTGTATTTAACGGGTTTATTTGTATACTGCCTTGATCGTCACGTATTTTCGGGTCTATGTCAAACGAAACCGCCACCAACCGGGCCGCTATGCCCAAAACGGCCAATCCGGTTCTGGATCGCAGAACTGTTGAAAATGCAAACCGCAATTTGTTGAAACACCTCAAACCGGGTCTGTCGGTGCTGGATGTGGGGTGTGGTTCCGGAGCCATCACGCGGGGCATTGCCGAGCGGGTTGGTGCTCAGGGGCGTGTTCTGGGGATTGATCCCAGCGCTAACCTGATTGATCAGGCCCGGCAGCATTCCGGCGAATTACCGCAACTGGAGTTCCGGCAGGCGGATATTTACAGCTTTGAATCTTCCGAACAATTTGATGTGGTGACCTGCGCCCGGGTGTTGCAATGGCTTGCTCAGCCCCAGGAAGCGCTGGTCAGGCTGGAGAAGCTGGTAAAACCGGGCGGTTTTCTGGCCATACTGGACTATAATCACGAAAAGATCGAATGGACACCCGAACCGCCCGAAGCCATGAAGAAATTTTACGGGGCGTTTCTCAAATGGCGACAGGAAGCGGGTTTCGACAATGCCATCGCTGATCATTTGAAAGACCAGTTCCTGCAAATTGGCTTCGAAAAAATAACGATTGAACCGCAGTTTGAAATCAGCCGGAAAAGCGACCCGACGTTTGCGGAGGAAAGCCAGATCTGGTCGGAAGTGGCCCGGCTCCGCGGACCTCAGTTGGTGCAAGACGGGTACATTTCGGAAGAAGAACGGACGGCCGCCATCGAAACCTACTCGGAGTGGATTGCCACAACCGGCGAATCCATGCAGTTGTATCTATTGGCAGTAGAGGCTAAAAAGAACGGATAATGCTGCGGTTTACCGTTTTCGACAGCTGACGCATTCTTATTCGTGCGTCAGCCGTCGAAAATGGAAAGCGGTTTATTTGGCTGATCGAACGGTTATTTCAAACGCCAATGGTGAATAGGGCGTTACGACGTAATACCCTTTGGAATCCGAACTACCTTGAGCGCCATAACCAACTGCGGATGGGAAAACCAGCAACGCTTTATCCCCCACGTTCAGTTTGGTAATGCCTTCGCTGAAACCAACTATGTATTGCCCGGAATTAGGTTTCAGCGTCAATGAGTCACTTTTATCAAAAGGTGTAGTACCCCGCAGTAGATTAGCGGTATAAGCAACGGTTACAGTCTGGTTAATGTTTACACGGGCACCCGTTCCTTTCGTAAGCCGATATACCCGAACATTATTGGCGGTGGTAGTATCCGGAGCGGGCAGCTTTTTAAGGGCCGCATAATCGTCCATCTGCTGTATTTCCGTGCGTGAGCGTATTAACTTAACATCGAAGATAACGGCACTGTATTTCGGTAAATTGGCCCGGGTGTCATCGTTACCAAAGGCGAGGTTGGACGTCATAAAAAACTGCGCACTCTGCCCTTCCTGCATCAGTTGGAAACCTTCCTCCAGGCCGGCCACAACCACGCGCGACAGGAAAGGAATGTAAGCGGATTTGGTACGGTTGGTACTGTCGACCACAATGGCTTTGCCGCTGGCCGGGTCAATATAAGACAAGGTATATCTGAACTCCAGTTCATCGCCCGGCGTTGCCGTTCTGGTTGAGGTCGGGCTGCCCGAAAGAATGTAGTAGAGTCCCGAAGCGGTGGTCTTCACCTTGTCCTGCAACTGATTGGCAGTGAGGTAGTTTTTGATTTGCTGATCGTTTTCTGCCGCCTTGCCCAGACTTTCATCGGTGAGGTTATTATTCATACAGGAAGCCAAACCGACCACCAGAAATAAGGCAATAAAGGCCCTTAAATGTTTTGAATTCATGCTCGCAATAAATAGATAGAATTGATAAGGTGTAACTGTACCAATGACCCCACCTTTTGAAAAAGCGTTGCAACCGATGACAAAATTTAAGGCACCAACCGGCCTTCGCCTTCCCGTAAGGTCCAAAAACGGTCCATCAGTTGCGGTTTGGTTTTGAGAGCCTTTTGCAGTTCCTCCACAGGTTCAGTCTCGCCATCATCGGCCAGCGGGAAGGTGCCAAAGTGAATGGCCACGCTCTGTTGCGATTGAATATCGTCGTGGATCTTGACCGCCTGGGCGGGCGAACAGTGAATGGGCGACATAAACCAGGTTGGCCGGAAGGCTCCAATCGGAACCAGTGAAAGCCGGATGGGACCAAATTTTTCTCCAATCTTCTTAAAAAACGATCCGTAGCCGGTATCACCGACAAAATACACTTTTCCGGCCACCTCGTTATCGATGAGAAAACCGCACCAGAGCGTGGCGTCGCGGTCGAACATCCCGCGTCCGGAGAAATGCTGGGCCGGCATGCAATGAATCGTGGTGCGGTCGTTGTAGGCCAGTGAGCCATTCCAGTCCATTTCGGTAACATTTCCGCAGCCTTCATTTTCCAGAAAGGCTTTTACCCCCAAAGGGCAATACACGCGCGGCTGATCACGCTGACACAGCTTCTTAACGGTTTCAATATCAAGGTGATCCCAATGATTGTGGCTCAACAGCAGGATGTCAATTTTGGGAATATCGTCGAATCGAATCCCGGGCGGGCGATTGCGCGCCGGGCCAGCCCACTGAAAAGGACTGGTTCGTTCGTACCAAACCGGGTCCGTCATCACGTTCAGGCTATCGAATTGCAGCAAAACCGTCGAGTGATTGACAAACGTAACCCGAATCGAATCGCCCGCCACGCGGGCGGGTGGGGGAGGGCCGGGCGGTTCGTTGTGAAAGGCACCCCACGGCTTTTTATCCCGGCTCGAAAGCATCCACTGGAGTGCTTCCTTCAATCCTTTTGCTTTTACACCGTTGTAGTTATGAAACGTCGTACCGTCGAAATGGTCCGTAACCGGACCTTTGTAAGCAGGTGCGGAAATCAGGTACCCAATCGTCAGGATGACCACGATGGCAAAGACAACAAAAATCAGTAATCCGAGCAAAATTTTAGGGAGCATAAGGTGACAGCGTTATAACAGCACCTTGTCGATCTTATGAACCACCCCGTTGGTGGCCGTCATATTGGCGCGGGTGACGGTGGCGGGCGAAGCGATACCGCTGCTTTTTACCGTTACGGTGCTGCCCGAATTCACGGTCAGTTTGCCGGTGCTATAAGCCGTCACATCGCCCGTGGTCAAATCATTCGAAAACAGGCGACCCGATACGACGTGGTTGGCCAGAATAGCCGTCAGTTTAGCCACCGGGACCTTGTTGATCGTATCGGCGGTGCCCAGTTTCAACGCCCGAAACGCACTGTTGGTGGGCGCAAAAGTGGTGTAAGGCTGGGTGCCGGTCAAAACGGCCGCCAGGGCCGGATTAAGGGTGGCGATTCGCAGGGCAGCAACGCCCAGCAACGACAGACTGGTGTCGGCCTGAACAACGCCCACCAGACTTCCTCCGCTGCCCGTCGGTGGTGGCAACAGAATATGATCAATGACGTGAATAACCCC
Organism: Larkinella knui; assembly: GCF_003858645.1. Lineage (GTDB taxonomy): Bacteria > Bacteroidota > Bacteroidia > Cytophagales > Spirosomataceae > Larkinella > Larkinella knui. The sequence continues at coordinate 839,038 of NZ_RQJP01000004.1, forward strand.
GTTGGCTGCCTGAACATCGGGCGTAATGACCTTGGCTCCATTGATAAATAAACCGCCGGAACCGTTGGTGACGTAAGCAACAACCGCCTGGTTATTAATACTTAAAGACGTTTGGACGGGCTTGTTTTTTTCCATTGGAAAACCGGATGAAGCCACTGCCGCTTTCAAAACGTGGTACTGTAAAATACCGGTCAACTGCTCCTTGCTCAAGGCCGTAAGCGACGTGGCATCGGTAACACCGGAAGCTCTAAAAGCGGCATCGTTCGGGGCAAAAACCGTCAGATTCGGATTCTTGAAGGCATCGAGTTGCCCAGCCTGCCGCATGGCCGCTTCCAGAATGGTGAAGTCGCTGCTTTCAACCACAATATCGGCAACGGTTTTCGGCTGGGCGGGAGCATCTTCCTCGGAATTGTCACAACTGGTTGTAAACGTACAAAGAACAGCTAAAACCGCTGCCATCAGCGTGCGGGTGTGGAATGAGGCAAAAAGGTTTTTTTTCATGTAAAGTTTATAAGATTAAGTACAGCATCAGGTCGGACAGACGTTTTGGCTTGCTATCTTTATGCCGGTACTGATCAAAACGAATTCGGTTATTTATGTATTGACAGGAACGGACTGGTAACAACTACTTTACAAAACTACCAAATCCTTTGTTAAACTTACTTTTTTGATAAACCCATGAAAGAAAAATTGCTCGTGTTGGTTCTCCTGGTTACGGTTGCCGTCGGTTTTATGGCACCTACTAAAAAAATCCGTCTTTTCAACGGCAAAGATTTGACGGGCTGGAAAATCTACGGTACTGAAAAATGGTATGTTGCTGACGGTGAATTAATCTGCGAGAGTGGCCCCGACAAGGGATACGGGTATCTGGCAACGGACAAGTTCTACAAAAATTTTGACCTGACGGTCGAGTTTAAGCAGGAAGCCAACGGCAACAGTGGCGTTTTTATCCGTTCGACGGTGGAAGGAACGAAAGTGAGCGGCTGGCAGGTTGAAGTGGCCCCACCGAACCACGATACCGGCGGTATTTACGAATCCTACGGCCGCGGCTGGCTCGTTCAGATTCCCGATGAGAAAGAAACGATTCTGAAGGCTGAGCAATGGAACAAACTGCGCATCCGCGCCGAGGGTGACCGGGTCCAGACGTGGCTCAACGGCCAGCCGATGGTGGATCTGAAAGATGAAAAAATTGGCAAAGGCGAAGGTGGAGTCGCGCTGCAAATCCACGACGGGGGCGGTATTAAAGTCCGCTGGAAAAACCTGGAATTGAAGCCATTGTAAAATAAAAAATCGCGTTGCCACTGGCTATTCGGGCTTGGCAACGCGATTTTGAAAGCCTTAAAGCCCATAAAAGTCCGCATCCGTCGTGACGGTTCGGCCAGGATCGTCTGTCAAACAGGATAATTTTGTCGCCTGGGCTAAAAGAAATAGTTCTACAAAAGTTAGTTCACAGATACGATAACATCGTATTCTGTACAACCCATTTCGGCAATGGCTTACTATCTGCCATCAGTTCAGTTATCATGGAATAGGTAACATCGACAAGTCTCACCTGATGGAACAGGTTTTTATTCTCCTCAAAAAGTGGGAAAGTATTGGTGTACATTTCTTCAATTACCTCCTGTCTGACTTCGTGACCACCATTCAAATACCGAGCTTTCGCACGATTAATACACAGTTCCAGATCATCCGTGAAAAACAGTACCAAGTTAATCTGGTTTGACCGGTCGAAGTTCGCAATCGACTTTAGAAATGCATAATGGGAGGAGAAACCTAAATTTAGCTCCAGGGCAAAGTCGTCCTTTTTAAAGAGAAAATCCCGTATTTTTTGATTGGTTGTCAGGGAAGCAATATCTTGATAATCGGTGAAGCCTTGTTTTTTATATTGATAAGCCGCCAGATCCTGATAAATTATGGGTACGCCTGCCGGGATTAATTCCTTGGCATTGGTACTCTTGCCGATACCGGGAGGACCTGCAATCAGTTAAATTGTCATTGGATCACCAGGACACGACCGTCTTTGTGTTCGGCAACTACATGGCCGTCCGGACGTTTATAGACCAGCGGTTGCCCGATGGAAAAGAGGTATTCCCGCGCATTTTCCGTGCATTGTTTTTGCCATAGGCTTCGCTCTTCGGGAGTCATGGTCCGAGGGTCTTTGACCATTTTTCCCGTCTGATAGTGCACGTCTGTTGTCATTTTAAATCTTTTTTATACAAAAATAACGAAAAATCTTGTTTGGGCTAGGCCGAATGAATCAAGGGATCAAAACAGGACGACCCTGATGAAGGTTATGTTCCAGAATCATTTATGATCAAGACCCTCGACCGATCAGGTTACCGGAAAGCCGTTTATGGATCATCCCTTTTTGTAATAGGGCGGTTGTCGTAGCTTTTTGGAAAAATAATCGACCATGAAACCGCGTCATTACATCGCCCTTGCCGTCCTGGCTGTCTTGGGCATCATCTGGGTGGGGCCTTACTATACGGTTTATCAGCTCAAAAAAAGCGTGAAGGCGAAGGATGCCGCCAGAATTGCGGACCATGTGGACTTTGCCCGGTTGCGCCAGAACCTGAAAGACCAGCTCAACGCCCGGGCGGTGAACGCCATTCAGCACAAGCGAAACGATCCCGCTGCCACCATCGCTGCGGGGTTGACCGGACTGTTTGCGGGGGCGGTCGTCGATCAGATGGTCACACCGGCCGGATTGGCAACGATGATGCGGGGGCAAAGCGTGAACCCGTTGAAGAAATCCACCGGGGGAACCACCGAACCGTTCGGAACCGTTCGCTTTCGATTTAATTCCTTCGATACATTTTCGGCCTACGTTCCCGATCAGCAGGGACACGATATTCGCTTTGTGCTAACGCGTGACTGGTTCGACTGGAAGCTCACGAATGTGATTTTGCCGGGTGATTGAAGGGGATGACATCCCGTGCGCACCGACGTATCCACAAAAAAAGCACCAGGAAAATCCCGGTGCTTTTTTGTCATTCTCGAACAATATTTTATTCTTATTTATCCCACCAAACCATACTGGAAAGCGTATTGGTGCCGCCCTGACGGGTCCGTGCTTCGATAAAATTGGTTTTGTTGTAGGTTTCTTCCGAATCCGGAATCACAAACCGGGTCGGAATTTTTCCGCCGGTGAGGTTGCCCGGATAACTGGTCGGGGTCAGAACCGGGTAGCCGGTACGGCGCCAGTTTGAGAAGATCTCGTATTCATCTTCCAGGAAAAGAGAAACCCATTTTTGGGTTTGAATCTGCTCCATTTGCTGGGCCATCGTTCCACCGGTTTTGTACGGATTGAGCGCCAGATACGCGTTAATCTTCGCATCGGAGATGGTGCCACCCGATCCAAACAGCGACCATTGCCGCATCCCGGCTTTTACGGCATTCTCATAGGCGGCCGCAGCCGTCGTTCCGCTGGCCCAGCCCCGTACGGCGGCTTCGGCAAGCAGCAGATTCGTTTCGGCATTGCCAAAAACAATCAGTGGAGCGCTGTATTTGAGCAACGTATTCGGATTGGGTTCGGAAAACGAATTGAAATTGGCGGGCAGGTTGTTGAAAGCCGCGTTGGGCATGCCGCTTTGCAGCGCCGTGGTGGTGTCGGCCGTAAACGTTTTGCCATCTGGCGAGGTCCACACAATCGAGATCACGTTCAGCCGCGGATCTTTGGTGGTTTTCAGGTAATCGATCAGCGTTTTGGCAAATTTGCCACCCTCCACGTTGTCGCCACCGGGCGTGATGTAGTCCGTACTGATCAAACCGTTGGCGATAAAGTTCCGGCTGGCGGTTTGCGAACCGTCGACGTAGGCAATCACCGCCCGGTCGGCATCGTCCAGAATAACCCCGCCGGCGATGGCTTTTTCGACCCAGGTTTTAGACAGAGCCGCATCCACCTGCGTCAGTCGCATACCCAGACGGAGCATCAGCGAATAGCCGAATTTTTTCCATTTGACAACATCCCCGTTATACATCAGGTCGGCGGTTCCGAAGGTCGGTTTGGTCGCATCGAAGGCTTTGATGGATTCGTCCAGCTCTTTCAGCATATCCGCATAAATGGCCTGCTGCGTATCGTATTTGGGACCGTAATTCTTATCGGAAAGGGCTTTCCCGGCGTCGAAATAGGGAATGTCGCCGTACAAATCCGTCAGCCGGTGGAAAATGTACGCTTTCCAGATCCGGGCCGCCGAGAGCTTGTTGACATCGGCCGGGTTGGCCGAAACCGCATCGATCACCTGGCGGATGGAGATGATGGCACCCTGCCCGGCCCCGGTTCCGGCGTAGGCATTCCAGCTGCCGGTCGAATACGTGTAATTGAAATACTTGTCACCAGCAGCCGGAACCTCCTTGTAGGTGGCAAAATGCTGCATCGACTGCCCGATTGTCAGGTAAGCCGCGCCCGTAAAGTTGGTGCTGACACCGTCCAGCTGGGCTCTGGTGAACATATAACCGGGGATCACCTCGGAATATTTATTGGGGTCCACGTTCATTTCCTCGAAACCTTTGTCGCAGGAAGACAACAGCAGGAACAACGGGGCTGCGTAGAGTATTTTTTGGATCAGACTCTTCATCGTCAGAAAGTTATAGTATTAGAATTTCACCATTAAATTCACCCCAAGACTTCTCGTTCTGGGTACGCCAAAGGCTTCCAGACCCTGGGCGTTGGTGCTGGTATAGCCCGACTCTGGATCGAAATACTGGTTCTTTTTGTCCTTGTAAAGAATCGCCAGGTTGCGCGCCACGAAGGAAATCGACGCCGATTGCAGTTTCAGGAACGCTAACTTGTTGACGGGCAGGTTGTAACTCAACACCACCTGACGTAGCTTCACGAAGTCGTTGTTGAACATGAACATCGCTGTGTAATTCTTGTCGTTGTCGTAATACGTATCGACCTCTTCCTTTTTCCAGGTTTTGGTAAACGGATTCCCTTCCGGCGTGACGCCCGTTACGGTTATACCGGTTTCACGGCCCGGCAGTGTTTCCTGGGGCAGACCGAACCGGTAGGCATACTGGTAGAGGTTCGAGTAAACGATGCTGCCGAATTTGCCGTCGATGAGGAAGTTCAGCGAGAAGTTTTTATACCGGAAATTGTTGGTAATCCCCATCGTCAGGGGCGGAGTTCCCTGGCCGATTTCTTGCAGATCGCCCCGAACCGCGTAGCCACTGGCGGTATTGAAAACCACGTTGCCGCTGGCATCGGTTTTCTTGGGGTATCCCCAAACCGTGCCGTAGGGCCGGTTGAGCACGTTGCGCACGAGTCCGCCACCCACACCGGCGCCCACATCGATGCCGTTGATGCCTTCGGCCAGCCGCTCGATCTTGCTCTTGTTGTAGGCCATGTTGTAACTGACATCCCAGCCGAAAGCCCCCTTGCTGACGGGCGTTCCGGTCAACAGCAACTCGATCCCTTTGTTGCTCAGTTCACCCACATTCAGCAGGGCGGACGTATAGCCCGACGAAAGGGCAATGTTGGACGTTACGATGTCGTTCGTTGTTTTCCGGTTATACAGCGTCAGGTCGATTCCCAACCGGTTGTTCAGGAATTTGGCCTCAATACCGCCTTCATACGTGGTAGAGGTCAACGGTTTCAGGTCCGGGTTGGGCACCTGCGATGACGATAACACCTGTACCGGCCGGCCGTTGTGACCACCCTGCTGCATCGAGTAATATTGATAAATCTGATACGCATTGACCGTCGCACCACCCACCTGCGCCCAGGAAGCCCGCAGCTTGGCAAAACTGATGGCTTTTGGCAACCGGAAGGCATCCGATAAAATCAGCGACCCACCCACCGACGGGTAGAAAATGCTGTTGCTCTTCGGATTCAGCACCGAAAACCAGTCCTGCCGACCCGATACGGTCAGGTACGCCAGTCCTTTATACCCAAAGTCGACCGAACCAAATACCGAGTTGATGGCGCTCTTCAGATAGGTTGGCGTGGTCGTGGAGGCTGCCAGGTTGGTATAGCTGTAGAAGTAGGGCACCGTAAATTCGCTGCCCGCAATCACGGTCTGGTCATAAATGCTCCGTTGCGCATTCGCACCCAGCATGGCCGAAAAACTCAGATCCTTGAAAAAGGTGGTATTGTAGTTCAGCGTCAGCATACCGTTGGTTTCCGACGATGTCGTTTTGCGGGCTTCGTAGGTCCCCAGCGGCTGGTAGGCATTGTTGGTTGGCTGTACGTATTCCGACTGGAAGCTGTAGTAATCCTGGCTGACACTGCCTTTCAGGTATAGATTGTGCAGAATGTCGTATCGGATGCTTCCCTGACTCAGGAACCGGTGTTTGGTATCGTCATTTTTGAACTTGTTGATGACAAAGTACGGGTTTGGTGCCGCCGGTACCGGATTCCACTCGATTTCTTTGCCCGTCGCCGGATCATAGCCCGGAGCCAGGCTGCGAATATCGACCACGTTGGCAATGAGGTACGTAGCCCAGTGCGGGTTCATATCAGCATACCCCACTTTCGGCCGGTTGGTGCCTTCTTCAAAATTGTACTGAAATACGGTTTCAATGCTCAGTTTCTTGCCCAAAAAGGCGTTCAGGTTAAGATTGGCAATTTTTCGGGTAAACGAAGAATTTGGTACGATGCTGTTTGAACTGGTGTTGTTCAGGCCCAAACGGAAGTTAACGGATTCATTGCCACCGGTAAAAGCCACGGAGTTGATGTAATTGCTGCCCGTCCGGTAGAAGTTTTTCAGGTTATCTTTCTGGGGCGAATACGGGTGCATCTGGCCGTCGACCTGAATGGTAGGCTGGCCGTCCATACGGGCACCGTACGAAAGGCGTCCCGTACTTTTGGCTTCGGTCAGGGTCGTCGGTTTTTTGCCATCCAGCCCCTGTCCGAACTCATACTGCCAGTTGGGAATAACCGCAATGTCTTCAAACGTCGTGTTGCTGTTGATTTCAACCCCGATGCCCTTTTGCCCACGGCCTTTTTTGGTCGTGATCAGAATCACACCGTTAGACGCCCGGGCACCGTAAAGAGCCGCAGCGGGGCCGCCCTTCAATACGCTGATGGACTCGATATCGTCGGGGTTGATCCCGCCGATCCCGTCACCGCGGTCGACGTTCATCCCGTTGCCGTCCGGGGCCGTACCGCCGGGTGTGCTGTTGTCCATCGGCATCCCGTTGATCACGTACAAAGGCTGGTTGTTGCCATTGAGCGAGCCATTTCCCCGAATAATAATCCGGCTGGAACCGCCGGGGCCGGTGGCCATACCGGTTGCGTTCACACCGGCAATTTTACCCGTCAGGGCGTTGGCTACGTTGTTTTCGCGGGCCTGGGTGAACTCGCTGCCTTTTACTTCCGACACCGAATAAGCCAGTGCTTTTTTCTCCCGCGCAATCCCGAGGGCGGTCACCACCACCTCATTCAGCGACTTGGCTTCCGGGTCCATTTTGACGGAGAGTGTCGTCTGGTTGCCCACCAGTACTTCCTTGGACGTATAACCTACGAAGCTGAAAATCAGGACGGCGGTCTGAACGTCCTGATCCGGTATTTCCAGCTTGTATTGCCCTTCGGCATCGGAAGACGTTCCGCGCTGGGTACCTTTCACCAGGATGCTGACACCGGGGAGTCCGGCGCCGTTTTCGTCCGTCACTTTTCCGCTCACGTTGCGTTTGGGCGCTTCTTTGGGACTGACCGGAGCTACTTCCAGCGGAGTCTGAACGCGTTTCAGGATGATCCGGTCCTGCACCACCTCATAAACCACCTTGTGGGGAGTCAGTATTTTTTCCAGTACGTTCGACAGGGCCTCATCCTGAAACCGGAACGTGTATTTCTGAGTGCCGAAAACCTGGGGATTATACATGAATTTGACTTTCGTCACTTTTTCAATCTTGTCCAGGGCTTTTTCAACATCGACATTGGTCAACTGCAAGGTTACTTTTTGTTCCAGTACTTTCTGGCTTTGCACGTCATGGGCGTAGGCCAGCGGAGTAATGGCGATGAATAGAGACAGGAGTGCTTGATACAGGGCAACGCGCATAAGGGCCTGTAAAGCAGGATGAAATTGTACGATTCTTGACATATTCTTGGTCTTGTCGGTTAAAATTCGGCGTAATAATTCCCGATCCATCAGATGTAGCGATGTAGCGAAATGAGCGTAAAAATCCAGGGGATCAACAGGCCGGTAACGGGTTGTCATTGCCGGCTTTCCTGAGCGGTCAGTAATGAATTTTATTCATAGGCGTCAGTAGGTTTTTCGCAAAATTGAGCGTTCGTTTGGTTGATTTACGGTATTCGGTTTTTGGTTTACGCCCGGCCGTCGCTACGGTGTCCTTTCCTGCCGGAACTGGCGAGACCGATCACCACGTCAACTACCGGAAACCATGAACCCGGGCCGAATACCGTATCCTATGGTAGATTTGAAGTAAGGATGCAGTAACCATTAGCCAATACTCTTTTTGGTGAAATTATTTTTGGCCTATTTTTATAAATATGAAATAATATATGGTGTAAAGCCGATAAATGGACGGGATTTTTTAAAATTTTTAAATTAGTAACGCCGAGTAATCATCCGCCCATTACCCCGGTTTATTCCGCAGAAACGGGTATTTGTCGGAAACCGCTTCGGTTCCGGCACCGGCCCGGATAGCTTTGAATCAGCATTCGAAGTGATCCGACATGAAACAACACTTACTGATCTATGGCGTCCTGCTTTTTCCCTCCCTGCTACGGGCGCAAACCACACTGACCGGCCAGGTTACCGACCGCAAAGGCAATGGGCTGCCCGGTGCGAACATTTTTATCAAAGGCTCCTACGACGGTGTCAATACCGATGCCAACGGCGCTTTCAGCTTCCGGACTAATCAGAAAGACACGGCAACCATCGCGGTCAGTTTTATGGGCTACGAACCGCTTCAGCAAACGATCAAACTCGACCAGCCGACGGTTCAGTTTACCGCCAGGCTCCGGGAAACCGCCACCATGCTCAATACCGTTGTCATCACGGCGGGTGCCTTTGAAGCCAGCGACGAAAAGCGCCAGACGGTTTTGAAACCCCTCGACATTGTGACGACCGCCAGCGGTGGAGCCGACATTCCGGCGGTGATGCAACTGCTGCCCGGTGCCCAGCGCGTTGGCGACCAGACCGGTTTGTTCGTCCGGGGCGGGGCGGCTTCCGAAACCCGCACGATCATCGACGGTCTGGCGGTTCAGAATCCGTTTACGAGTGGCAGTCCGGATGTGGCGCAACGGAGCCGGTTTTCGCCGTATTTGTTCAAGGGAACAGCTTTCAGTACGGGCGGTTATTCGGCGCAGTATGGGCAGGCGCTTTCGTCGGTTTTGTCGCTGAACACCAAAGACCGGGCCGAGGATAACGACGGGGTGAGTGTGGGATTCAATGCCGCCGGGATCAGCCTGTCGGCTTTCAAAAAAGAGCGGATTACGTTTTCCATGAATTACAACAACCTGAATCCGCTCTTTAACGTCCTGAAATCGAACATCAACTGGATTCACGCGCCGGAATCGGGCGGAACGTCGATCATTCTGACCCAGCCCATCGGCAAACGCGGGTTGCTGAAACACTACACCGACGTGTCGGCCAGCCGCCAGGCCATCGAGTTTCGGAATTTTACCGGCGACTTCCGGCCCTCGCCCTTCACCGTCCAAAACCGGAACGCGTTGTCGATGACCACCTTCCAAACTACCTGGGACGAGGGTCGCTGGGGTTTGCAGACGGGCGTAAGCTATAATTACAACCGCGACCAGCTGGGCATCGACACGGTTCAGGCGCAGACGCGGGAACAACGGATGCAGGGGCGGGTGGTTTTGACCCGCTCGCTGGGTGACCAGGTTTCGCTGCTGACCGGTGCCGAACTCCATCGGTATACGTACCAAAACCGCTACGGCGTTTGGGGCGGCTCGCTGACGGATTGGTACTCGGCGGTTTTTGTCGAAACCGAAGTCTTTTTTACCCGGAAATTAGCCGTTCGGGCGGGTTTGCGCGGGGAGCGGGCGTCGGTGATTGGCCGGGCGAACGCGTCGCCCCGCTTGTCGATGGCCTACAAAACCGATTCCTACGGGCAAGTCTCGCTGGCGGCCGGCCAGTTTTACCAGACGCCCGACCAGACGTATCTGCTAACCAATCCGAAGCTCCGGTTCGAGCAGGCCAATCACCTGATTCTGAACTATCAGCGCATTCGCGATAACCGCACGTTCCGGGTCGAAACGTTTTACAAAGACTACCGGAATCTGGTGCGGGAGAATACCAATGGCATTTACGATCCGAATGTCTATCGGTTTCCCACCAGCCGAACGAACAATACGGGGTTTGGCTACGCGCAGGGATTCGATGTGTTCTGGCGCGATAAGCAGTCGATGAAAAATGTGGACTACTGGGTTTCGTACTCGTTTCTGGATACCAGGCGGCTTTTCCGAAACTACCCGGCCAAAGCCATGCCGACTTTCGCGGCCACGCACACGCTGAATCTCGTTTTCAAGAAGCGCATCCCGGCTTTGGGCATCAACACCGGCGCAACCTATTCGCTCGCCAGTGGCCGGTCGTATTACAATCCGGGCAGCACTGTGTTTCTGGGCGACAAAACCCGTCCGTACAGCAACCTGAGCGTGAACATGAGTTACGTCAAAATCCTGCCGCGCCAGTTTCTGGTGCTCTACGCATCGGCGGAAAACGTGCTGGGGACAAAAAATAGCTACGGCTATCGCTACACGCCCGACGGCAGTCAGAAGTTTGCCGTGGTGCCGCCGTTCTACCGGTTTTTCTTTGTCGGAGCGGTGTTAAATTTAACGCGAAAATCAATTGATCCTGAATTGATTAGTAACTAAACGGGGCCGACCGGCGGTCCGTGGGTACGTTTCAACCATTATTCACTAGTTTAACCATTCAAAATCATGAAAAAAGCAATCATTTGTCTGACTCTGGCACTGGCGGTTTTCGCCAGCGCTCACGCGCAAAACGAGAAGTATACCAAAGCGATGGAAGACGCCATTGCCAGGGTGAAATTTATGACGCCAGCCGCCGAATTGCAGCAAACCGCCGGGCAGTTTGAACGCATTGCGGGTGCCGAAACCGCCGAATGGCTCCCCGGTTATTGGGCGGCTTATACCTACGCGCTGCTTTCGATTAAAGAGACGGACGCGGCTAAACGGGATGCGATGCTGGACAAGGCTAACGAGTTTTATAAAAAAGTGGCCCAGCAACAGCCTGATAATGATGAGACTATGGTGTTGGCAGCTCTACTGGCCAATGCCCGGCTGGCCATCGATCCCGAAAACCGCTGGCAGCAATATGTGCCGGAATTTGAAGCCGCTTTAGGGAAAGCCAAACTGAAAAACCCCGAAAACCCGCGCGTTTACGCCCTTCAGGGACAATCGATGTTTTATACGCCCGAACAGTATGGCGGGGGAAAGGCCGTGGCCTGCCCGGTGCTGAAACAAGCCGCCGAAAAATTTGCTACCTTCAAACCGGCATCGACCATTCACCCGAGTTGGGGCGTGGATACGAATCAGTATTTACTGGGTCAGTGTGGGAAGTAAAAACCGCAACCATCACCGCAGATGAGCTCGTTCCAAAACCTGAAATCCGGGAAGTTGTTTCTCCAGAGCAGTCTGCGCGATTGGCTCATTTCGATTGTCATCTGCGCCATGCTGGTCTACGGCCTGAGCGGGATCATTTATTTCACCCTGGAACTGGCGAACCCGACCGGTGAATACATCGGAATCACGGTGATGATCTGTATCAGTAACCTGGTCAATGCGGCTTGTGTACTGGTGATCTGTTCGCTGTTCGGCCTGGTGGCGCAACGCTTTCAATCCGCCTGGGTGCAGCACCTGATCCTGTCGCTGATTTTTTTGGTCGTGGTTGGCTTCCTGAATTTTCTGATGTGGAGAGGGTTTATGATCAACTATTTTGACAGGTCCAAAATTGCCCTATACCGCAATAGCGGCAATAATACGTCGGCGCTCTACCTGTTGTGTCCCATTGTGGTGGGAAATCTGTTTTTCTATTTTCAGCAACGGGCGCGCACGTATACCCGCAAAATTACCGAGCAGGAATACCAGCTTTTGCACCTGGAACAGCTGAAAACCCGCGCCGAGCTGGAAGCGCTGCAAGCCAAAATAAACCCGCATTTTTTGTATAACGCCCTGAATTCCATTGCCAGTCTTGTGCACGACGAACCCGACCGCGCCGAACGGATGGTGGTGTTGCTATCGAAATTGTTCCGGTATACGACCGGGCTGAAAAACCGCTATTTCAACAGCATTGTCGACGAACTGGAAATGGTCCAGACGTATCTGGATGTGGAGCAGGTGCGCTTTGGCGACCGGCTGAGCTACCGCATCGACCTGATGAACCCGGCTTTGAAGGACGTGCAGATTCCGCAATTTCTGTTGCAGCCGCTGGTCGAAAATGCCATCAAGCACGGTATTTCGAAGGCGGCCGGGCCGGGGGCCATCCTTCTCCGGATTACGGAGGAAGACGGCTGGCTCAGTTGCCGGATTCACGACAACGGACCCGCTTTTCCGGAAGAACTCGTGGCGGGCTACGGACTGCAAAGTATTCAGGATAAACTGAAATTGCTGTATGGCAACGATGCGCGGTTGCTGGTCGAAAATAAACCGTTTAAAGAAGTGGTTGTCCAGATTAAAAAAGAACGGCTGACGACCCCGCCCGACGTGATTCAGCCAGCGCTGTCTACTGAAACCCGACCCATTGAACGATGAAAGCTGCTACTGAACGCAAACTGATCCGCTGGATTCACATCATCGCCAGCATTCCCATCATCGGCTATATTTACGGCCCGGTATCCCAAATTCCCGAAGCGGCTTTCATGGTGAAAGCCGGTATTGTGCCGCTCGTCATCCTGTCCGGTTTCTGGCTGTGGAAAGGCCACTGGTTCAAGAAACTGACCGGTTTTCAGGACAAGAATACCGCTTCGCCGGGACGCCGAAAACCGGGTCCGTCCACGTTGAAATTTAAAGCCTGAACGAATGGCAACGAACTTTCCGCTCCGAACACTGCTGGTAGACGATGAACCGCTGGCCATCAACCGGCTCCGGCGTTTATTGGGCCGATACGACGATACCTTCGCCATTGTCGGTGAAGCGATCAACGGCCTGGAAGGGCTCAAAGCCGTGGAAGCCCTGGAACCGGATCTGATTTTCCTAGATATTGAAATGCCGGGGCTGAACGGGTTTGAAATGCTGGCAAGGCTACCGTATCTGCCGATTGTCGTCTTTGCAACGGCCTACGATGATTATGCCGTCCGGGCCTTTGAAGAAAACTCCATCGACTACCTCCTCAAGCCCATCGAAGCCGAGCGGCTGGAAAAAACCGTAGAGCGCATCCGCAAGTCGCATTCGGCACCGACCGGTTCGAGCCCGGACTTACGGTACGTTCTGGAGATGTTGAAGCCCAAAAAAGAACTGCACTCGATTTCCGTCAAAACCGGCGACCGCATTTTGCTGATTCCGCTGGCGAACATTGCCTATTTTGAAGCCGAAGACAAATACGTCCTTCTGCATACGGTCGACGGGCAGCAGTTTCTGACAAATCATACGATTACGACGCTGGAAGAAAAATTACCGGATACCTTCACCCGCATCAGCCGGTCAACGCTCCTGAATTCCCGCCATATTCGGGAAATTCAGCGGCATTTCAACGGAAAATACGTCATCATCATGCGGGATCAGAAAGCCACCCAACTGATGACGGGCAGCAGTTATCACGAAAATCTGAAAAACCTCATGGAGTTGTAAGGCCGATTTTGTCAGGAGGAAACTTCCGCTGTGCGGAGAAACGTGGCCGGATACCGGCCGAAGCGTTGCAGAAACAGCCGGGAGAAATAAACCGGATCCTGAAAACCAACGGCATAACAAACTTCTTTGACCGTCGTATGCTGCTGGTTTTCCAGCCATTCCCGCGCGGTTTGGAGCTTTATTTCCTGCACAAACTGGTTGGGCGAAAAACCGGTCAGTTTTTTGAGCCGCCGGTATAACTGTCGTTCGCTGCTGTGAACGGCGTCGGCAATCGAGTGAACCTGAAACTGGGTGTTGGTCAGGTTTTTCAGGATCAACTGCTCGATCTGCTGCAACCATTCATCGTCCATCGGAGCCGTCAACGAAGCCGCGACCTCCCCCGGCAGTTGTTGCCGCCAGGCGATTCGCTCCTGCGAACGTTCGAGCAGATTGTCGATGCGGGTGAGCAGTTCATCCTGATCAAACGGTTTGGTGACGTAATCGGCAACGCCCAGCCGGAGGGCCTGAAGCTTGACGTCCAGGCTGGTTCGGGCGGTGAGCATCAGGACCGGAATATCGCGCACGGTCGGTTGCTGGCGAATCTGGTTGACCAGCGCGAGCCCGTCCATATCCGGCATCATCAGATCGGTAATCACCAGCTTGGGCAGTTCTGCTGGGGGCAAGGTACTCAGCCACTGCCACGCTTCCCGTCCGTTGCGGGCGACGTGGAGGTGATGGTAAGGATCCAGAATAGTGACCAGATAATCCGCCATATCCGTATTGTCTTCCACCAGCAACACCCTGGAAGACCGCTCGTCACAGACTTTCCGGGTTTCGGCCAAAACGGGTTCGTGGCGTTTGGTTTCCGGTGCCGGAGCAGTTTCGGGAGCAGCTACGGGTTGGTAGGGATACGTAAAGGAAAACGTGCTGCCTTTTCCGGGCTGGCTCCTAACCGTTAGCTCCCCGCCCCAGAGTTTACAATACTCCTGGGACAACGCCAGACCGATGCCGGTGCCACCGCGCAGCGGAGCATCGGGCCGCTGCGATTGATAATACCGCTCAAAAATATGGGGCAGATCATCCGCGTGAATCCCGCTGCCGGTGTCGCTCACCTCGATCCGGACCCAGTCCGTGGGTTCATGCAGGTTAACGGTGATCGCTCCTCCGGCCGGTGTAAAATGCAGGGCGTTAGCCAGCAGATTTTTCAAAACCGTCTCCATCTTGGCCCCATCCAGCGAAAGCCAGACCGGTTTTGCTGCGCCCATAACGGTCAGATGGATTTCGTTGTAATCGGCCTGGGGCGCAAAGGAAGCGGACGTCTGGTTGATCAGCGCGCTTAAATCGGTGGGCTGTTCGGCCAGCTGCATCGGGTTGACATCCAGTTTGGAAAGATCGAGCAGGTCGCTGACCATCGCCAGCAATTGGCGGGCGTTGCGGTCCATGCTGGCTAATAACCGGGCCGTAACCGGTTCGGAATTCAGCTTCGACAGATAGGCCAGCGGGCCCAGCAACAAAGTGAGCGGTGTTCGGAATTCGTGCGACACATTGGCAAAAAACCGGGCTTTCAGCGTGGCACTGGCCTGAAGATCTGTGGCTTGCTGCTGAATAACGGCTTTGTCGCTTTCAATTTGCGCCGTTCGGCGGGCCACTTCCTCTTCCAGCCGTTTGGTTTCCCGCAGTAAACGCCGGCTTCTCCATCGGAAAACGCTAACGATGATCGTCAGTAAGACCAGAGCACCACATAGTATAAACCAGGTCTGACGATAAAAGGGGGCTAATACCGTAATCGGAATCGTGAGCGTTTTCGATACCCACTGTCCATTGGGATTTTGCGCCCGCACCTGTAGCTGATACTGGCCGGGTGGCAGCCCGTTGATCGACAGATCCCGCTGGAGTTGGGACGTCCAATAATTTTGCCAACCGACGATGCGGTACCATAACCGGAACTGCCGTCCATAACGGTAATCGAGCAGTGCAAAAGAAAGGGAAAAAGAGCGGTTCTTAGGGGGGATGGTAATCTGCTGATGGGCATGGAACTCCGGAAGATGATCCGATTGTCGACCGGTATTGGCATTTAGTTGTTCGTATTGGGTCACCAGAAGTGGCACGATGATGGGTTTTTCCGTTAATTCTTTATCCGGCCAAAGCTTAGTAATGCCGTTAAGTCCACCTAGGAAAAGCTGCCCATCAGCACTCTGAAAGTAGGACATCAGGTTGAATTCCTCGTGGGCAATGCCGTCTTTGGGCAGATAATTCTGAACCTGATGCGAGTATTTGTTGAAGCGCATCAACCCATAATTACTTGGCAGCCAAAGTCGGTCGTGCTGGTCTTCGTGAATGGAGTAAAGCCCTTCGTTGGATAACCCTTGCTGTTGGGTAAAATGCTGCCATTTTCCAGTAGAGCGTTCCCACCGGATCAGCCCCCCCAGGCGGGACGCCAGCCAGTATATTCCTGGTTGGGTGCGGTCGGGATGAACAAACGAAATTTGGTCAGCGGGTAGATGATTGGGAGGGGCATCTTTTGTGCTGTAGCGGGCTATAATTCCGCGCAGGGGGTCGAGCAGATATAATCCTGTCGAAGCAGCTACCCAGATACCACCCGTTTTTGGATCGGGAAAAAAACCGTGGATCCGGTTGCGGCCTAGTTCCGGGTATCGATTGTATCGGGTAAAAAGTTGAGCCTTCTGCTTCTGAAGGTCAAAATAGACAATTCCATCGTCGTAGCCCAGCCAGAAATTGTGCCGCCTGTCCTGCCAGAGAGCCCAGCAATCCATGTAATATTTATTCAGGCTGAAGTTGCGGGCGGTTTGCGTCTGAAGATCAATTTGAGTGAGCATATCCCCTGATGTAGTCCATATCCTGTTATCATAGCCCAGAATGGCGGCTGTGTGCAGAACCGCTGGTACAAAATTCTGAGGTTTACGCGTATTTCCTGTCTTCAGATCAATCAGGCGACTCCCATTTTGCGTATTCACCCAGAGCCAGTTGCCTGCTTTGACGATGCCTCGGGTGCTAAACTTGAGAGTAACTTCATTTTCCGGGGAGTAAAGCAATCGCTGAAACTGGTTGCGTTCGAGCGTCAACAGTAAAAAGCCGTTCTGTGTGCTGACCCAGACGGCTCCGGTTTTGTCAACAAATAAGTGGTTAAACCCGATCAAACTGGCAACCGGAAAACCGGTGCTGGCCAGATTGAATACGATACCATCTCTCGGACGCCAGGCAAAAAGTACATTGGGGCCCATAAACCAGAATAATCCATGCGTTGCGTCGTAAACCATTCTGGTATTTGCAAAAGAATAATTTACCGGGTCTGGAAAGGGGCTGTTTGACCAGGTAACCGGTATATTGTGCAATTCCCCTGTCAGATCAAGCCGATATAAAAGGTTCTCAACCTGGTTTCGTGATAACCGGGGAGAAGATAGAGGCATCTCTTTAGGAAGGAAAAAAGAAGATAGATAGATCGAACCCAGAGAATCAACAGAAGTAATGGTCAGATAAGCCGGAATAAGCTGTCGTCGGTGAACCTGGCCTTTTCTTGTAAATTCAATCAGTTCGTTCTGATTCGGATTTTTTGGTTGGGTATACGTCAATAAAAAGTTTCCTGTGGGAGAAATGAAGACGCTTTTAGGCTGGGTTCGGTTGGGGTGCCGATAAAGCTGTTTGAAGTTTCCCTTACCTTCGTAAAACCACATCGAACCGTCAACAGTAAGGAATAGTATAGGATCGCCAGGCCGGGGAGACTTATAAAACTTAAATTGTAAATCAGAATTGGAAAAATCAAATGGTGGTGGGCGTTTAAAAAGTTGTTCGAACGATACAAATTCTGATTGTCCATGAGGAAGTATGGCAAGATGACTTCGGGCTCCCATTCCATTTTTTATAAGCCAGAGATTCCCCTCTGAATCGGTCTGAATAGATGGAACTGCCAGATATTGTTCATTTTCCTTTGGCATACAACGCTGGCTATACGGAAGAGACTTAAACGTATAGTTATCAAACCGAAAGGCATTGCTTAACGTACCGATCCAGATAAATCCCTGCTGATCCTGGCCGATGGTTAACACGCCCCGATTCGGCAAGCCTTCGCCGATGGAATAATGCTGTACTTTTACGATGTAAGGGGTATCTGCGCGGGTGGGCGTTAGCCCAAAGACCCCCCCTATCAATAGAAAATAGACAGGTAGATGATACCAACTCGTCGGAATTCTTTTTTGTCCGCTTTTCCCGATTTCGGTCCTTGCCATCTTTTTTGATAGGAAAAAACCTTCCCAAACACGCTGTTTTGCTCCCATTGGCAGGATTGTCCCAGTATTTTGGCAGGATTGTCATGTTTTTCTGCCGGTTCTTTGTGAGAAATTACAAAGCGAAATGACATCCATCCGGTTGAGTTGTAACTTTTTCTTTTGCAAAGACGCATTTAAAGATAGGTCATTTTAATGATTGCCGGCTTTCTCTGTCCAGCCTACTACTCTTTTTTTATAGCGTTTATTTTTGTGTTTATGCGGTGAATAGTTTCGTTTGACTTATTAATACTCTAGTTGATGCGGTTTTTCCAATTCGGCGCCCTCTGCGGAACGGAATACTTACCTCAATTTGATAAAGAAAATTGGCCTGATCTGGCTCAAATACGACCCGACTTTAAGCTTGCTTGTGTAATTGTGAAGATGATTTTCTGTAGAGAAATATGAACCTGCAAAAGTGCCTTATCGTGGATGACTCGGCCAAAGCCGGGACGGAGTTGAGAGACTATATTACCCGGTTGCCATTTTTTTTGCCTCCTGACGTTTGTACTTCCATTACCGAAGCACTCGGGTTACTTCGTCAAAAATCGTACACGCTCGTCTGCCTGAATGTTCACCAGACGGGTTTGGCGGGTCTCGATCTGATCCGGTCGTTTGTGAAACAGGTGCCGGTGATTGTGACGTCGGCTTACGCTGAATTTGCTGTCGATAGCTTCGATCTGGGCATTGTCGATTATTTGCTGAAACCCTTCACATTCCTGCGTTTTACGCGCGCCGTCAACCGGGCGCTGAGTGTTCAGTTCTCCCCCGGCATGGCAACCGGCTACCCGTTCATCTTTCTAAAAACCGGGCATACCTTTCAGCGGTTCGATTATGTGGACATCGACTACGTACAAGCCTACGGTATTTACTGCAAAATTGCCGGGCAGCAGAAAGTCGTAGCCGTCAATGATACCATTTCCAACCTCGAACAGGTCCTGCCCCGGCAGCAGTTTATACGGATTCACAAATCGTACATTGTCAATCTGGCGAAGGTTACCAGTTATTCCTACCGAAGCATCTCCGTCGGAACCCAGCAAATCCCCCTCGGAGCGGCTTACCGGGAGCGGTTTCAGGGATTTCTGAATTTGCTTGGCAAAAAAATTGAAAAATAAGCCGGATCATAGCATCAACCGCTGACAACTTGCCCAAAAGCGGAGCTAAAGGAGTGAGGGCGTGACGAATTGACGGAGCGAAAATATAATCACTCCTTCGTTTCTTCACGCCCTCACTCCTTTTAAAACCGTATGCTTTTTAGTAACTTGCAGCTTAATTTTAGTGGCCCCACCTCGTCGGGCCGTCTTTATGTTAAAGTTTGTTAAAACGAATCCGGCTGAATGAAAGAACTCATTGACCTGAGCAATCTGCCCCGACACATTGCCGTTATTATGGACGGAAATGGACGCTGGGCCAAAAAGCAGGGAGCTGCGCGGGTATTCGGCCATCGAAATGCAATCAAGTCTGTCAGGGAAGTTACCGAAGGATGTGCGGAATTGGGCGTGAAATACCTGACACTCTATACCTTTTCGACGGAAAACTGGAGTCGTCCCAAATTGGAAATCGATGCACTGATGCACTTGCTGGTGCACACCATCCGGGGCGAAGTACCAACATTGATGGAAAACAACGTCCGGTTAACGGCCATTGGCAACATCGAAACCCTGCCCAAAGAGTGCCGGTCAGAACTGGCAGAAGCCGTTCGGTTAACCGAAAACAACGACGGGCTGAACCTGAATCTGGCCCTAAGTTACAGCGGCAAATGGGATATTCTGGAAGCTACAAAAAAACTGGCCCGGGACGTACAGAACGGTACGCTGACGCCCGATCAGATCAACGAAGAAGCGTTTGCCAATGCGCTGGCAACGGAAGGAATCGACGAGGTTGATCTGATGATCCGGACGGGCGGTGATCACCGCATCAGCAATTTTATGCTTTGGCAATTAGCGTACGCAGAACTTTATATTATGAACGACGTGTTGTGGCCCGATTTCCGTAAACCGCACTTGTGGGAAGCCATTCTGACGTATCAGAACCGTGAACGGCGTTTTGGAAAAATTAGTGAACAACTCGTTAAGTGAACTATGAAAGTAACACCTACCCACTCGGTATTGTTGAACAGTAAAATTACCTGGGCGAATTTTGTCTCGCTGATGCTGTTCATGGCGCTGTCGGTCCAGGCGCAGGTTCGACCGGGATTCGGGGGCGGACGGATTACAACGGGTCAGTCACCGGTCGCATCGCCCACGTCGCCCCTTGATTTAAATTATGCCGATCCGAAAGAATATGAAATCGCCGGGCTGACCGTTACCGGCAACAAATACCTCGATCCCAATTCCCTGCTGTCGCTGACCGGTTTGAAGGTAGGTGACAAAGTCCGGATTCCGGGCGAAAGCATCAATGGCGCCATCAAACGGCTGATGGGTCAGGGGCTGCTGGAAGATGTTGAAATTCTGGCTACCAAAGTGGAAGGCAACCAGATTACCCTCAATGTGTCGATCAAAGAGCAGCCACGGCTGTATAAAGTAACGTTTGTCGGGATTAAAAAATCGGAACAGGACGCCCTCAAGGATAA
The DNA here is from genome assembly GCF_003858645.1 of Larkinella knui. Classification (GTDB taxonomy): domain Bacteria; phylum Bacteroidota; class Bacteroidia; order Cytophagales; family Spirosomataceae; genus Larkinella; species Larkinella knui. The sequence continues at coordinate 859,601 of NZ_RQJP01000004.1, forward strand.
GGTTAAACTGAATCTGGGACGCCTGATCTCCAACACGTTGATCAAAAATACGCAGCTTAGCGTTAAAAAATATTTTATTGAAAAAGGCTATCTGAACACCAAAGTTAAAATCCTGTCTGTTCCAACCGATAGCACCCGCAACCAGGCAACCATGCGGGTATCCATCGATAAGGGAAGTAAAGTCAAGATCAACAACATCGAAATACGCGGGCGCCAGCTGGTGGAAGAGTCTAAAATCCGGATGAAGATGAAAGGGACGAAGCAGATGCGCTTCGGCCGCTTGTTTACACCCTCCAAGTTTGTGCCCAAGAAGTTTGAGGAAGACAAGCAGAAAATTGTCGAATTCTATAACAAGGAAGGGTATCGCGATGCCGCCGTAACTTTCGACTCGGTGTATGCCCACGACGACAAAACCGTCAATATTGTCCTCAACATCGACGAAGGTCAGAAATACTACATCCGCAACATCACCTGGGAAGGCAACTATCTCTACACGGATGAACTGCTGACGCAGGTGCTGGGCCTGAAAAAAGGCGATGTGTACAGCAAAGAGGACATTGAAAAACGCAAAAACGGTATTCCCGGTAGTGACCTGAGTTCGGCCTACATGGATAAAGGCTACCTGTATTTCAACGCTGAGGATGTTATCAAAAGCGTCGAAGGCGACTCGCTCGATCTTGAATTCCGGATTTTTGAGGGTAAACAGGCCACCATCAACCGGATTATCCTGAATGGCAACACCAAAACCAGCGATCACGTGGTGCTGCGGGAAATCCGGACGTTGCCCGGTCAGAAATTCAGCAAAACCGACATCATCCGGACGCAGCGCGAACTGTCTACGCTGGGGTATTTTGATCCTGAAAAGATCGGGATCAATCCGGTTCCACAACCGGACGGCACCGTCGATATCGAATATACCGTTGAAGAAAAACCCAGTGACCAGATTGAATTATCCGGTGGTTGGGGTGGTTACGTTGGATTTGTCGGAACACTCGGGTTGGTGTTCAACAACTTCTCGGCCCGTAACATTACGAACATGAAAGCCTGGCGGCCGTTGCCCGCGGGCGATGGCCAGAAGCTGGCCCTGCGTTTTCAGGCCAACGGGCGGCAATTTCAGACGTATTCGCTCACCTTCACCGAGCCGTGGCTGGGCGGAAGAAAGCCTAACTCGTTCTCGGTTAGCTTGTCGCGGACCATTTACCGAATTTCGGACCCTAGTTCCTACTACTCGAATCCAAGCAGTTACGGTAAGAACTTCCTGGGTTCATACGGGAACACGATGATTTCGCTGGGTTTGGGTCGCCGTTTGCACTTCCCGGACGATTATTTCCAGTTGAGCAATTCGTTGACGTATCAGCGGTATGAGCTCAATAACTACGATATTTTTGGAATTGGATTGCGAAACGGTACGTCAAACAGCATTACATTCAACACAACCCTGGCCCGGAACAGCATCGATAATCCGCAGTTTCCACGGTCGGGATCGTCCATTTCGCTGTTGGCAACGTTCACGCCCCCGTATTCGGCCTTTACCAACAAAACGACCGATGCCAATGTGGACATAAAAGACCGGTATAAGTGGGTTGAATACCACAAATGGATGTTCGATGCCAGCTGGTTTGCTACCGTAACGGGTAAACTGGTCCTGAACGCCCGGGCGCACATGGGCTTCCTGGGCCGGTACAATTCCCGGACGGATTTCAGTCCTTTCGAACGGTTTGTGTTGGGTGGTTCGGGTCTGGCCGGTACGGGTCAGTTTGCCCTTGCCCAGGACATTATCGGTTTGCGCGGCTACAATGACCGGGATGTCTATACCGGCATAAACGGTATTTCGCCAACCCCACAGGAAAAGTCACGGGGTGGTTTGGCCTTCAGCAAGTACGTCATGGAACTGCGGTATCCGGTATCGCTGAATCCATCGGCCACGATATTTGTCCTGACGTTTCTGGAAGCCGGAAACAACTGGGGGAACTTCAAAAACTACAATCCGTTTGACCTGAAACGGTCGGCCGGAGTCGGTGCACGGATCTTTATGCCCGCCTTTGGATTGATCGGAATTGACTACGGATACGGCTTCGACCGGATGCCGGGTTCTCAGACACGCGTAGGGCCGGGTGGGCAGTTCCACTTTACAATCGGGCAACAGATTAGATAAGAAATCGGTCTTTCCGTCGTTAGTTAAGGATATAAATTCAGCGACAGGTTGACTGTAATTGGTTCATGCAGAATAAAATAATGGCAGTGACCTCCGGTTTTGTTTCAAAAAATGTCATGAAAAAAGGACTAATTTTTGTAACTTTGCTCTCCTTTTCGGCGATTGGGTCGGTGAAGGCGCAGAAACTGGGGTATGTCGACTCGGAATACATCACCAGTAAAATGCCCGCTTACCAGAAAGCCCTGGCGGAGGTGGATAAATTTGCCGAGAAATGGTCGAAGGATATTCAGGATAAATATTCGGAGATCGATAAGTTACAAAAGACCTATCAGGCTGAAGAAATTCTGCTGACCGAGGACATGAAGCGGGATCGGTTGCGGATCATTAGCGATAAAGAACGCGAAGCCCGGGAATATAATAACAGGGTATTTGGCTACGAAGGGTTGTTGTTTGAGAAAAAGAAGGAATTGATGAAACCCGTGACGGAAACCGTCATTCGGGCCATCGATAAAGTAGCCGCCCAGAAGCGTTTAGACATGGTGCTGGATAAAGCTAGTGAGGGGGTTGTGATGCTGTATACCAACCCGAAACACGACTATACCGATTATGTCATGGAAGAACTGGGGCTCACGGCCGATCAAAAAGCCAAAAGTGCCGCACCTTCCGAAACCCCCAATTCCGGTCCGCAGGAGAAGGAGTTAAACCCGGCGGGTAATTTTAAATCAAATACAAGTAAACCTACAAAACAACCAAAATAACAAGGTAGAAATGAAAAACAAACTCATTGCACTGGCAGTAACTCTGCTATTAGGAGGTAGCCAGGTGTGGGCACAGGCGCAACAACCGGCCACGACAACGGCCCCGGCGGCTTCTGTGAAGATTGGTTATACGAATATGGAATATATCCTGCAAAATATGCCGGAAAGCAAAGATATTCAGAACCAGATTACCATTCAGCGTACGCAGTTGGAGAAAAATTACCAGGAAATGTCCAAAGAGTTTCAGGACAAACTGGCTGCTTACGAAAAAGGTCAGGCCCAGATGTCTGATTTGATCAAGGCGGATAAAGAGAAAGAATTGCAGGGACTGCAACAGCGGATTCAGGAGTTTCAGGCAAACTCATCGACTCAGTTGCAAACGAAATACAATCAGTTGGTCAACCCGGTGATGCAAAAAATTCAAAAGAACATCGACGCGGTTGCCAAAGAAAGCGGATATACGTTCGTTTTTAACCTGGATGCGGGATCGGGTACTATTCCGGTCTTGTTGTATGCGCCGGAAGAAAACGACGTTACGGAGTTGGTTTTCAAAAAAATGGGCGTTGCTATTCCATCGAAACAGGCAGCAGCTCAACCGAGCGCCAACCCATCTACTACCAAACCGGCGGCTCCTGCTCCCAAGAAGAACTAGTCGAACTTATCAGGATAACCAAAGCCGTCCAGAAATGGGCGGCTTTTTGTTTATCGACCTCTCGTGCTTCGGAAATGCAAACGGTAACGTCGAACTTTTTCTTAAATAAGTACAAAATAGCGGCCTGCAAAAAACGCTTTGAATCAATTATACGTTATGTTTACGAATTGCATGAAATCTATCTATTATTTTTACGTTACACTTACAAACCATCGGTGACGATTCCTCATGTTTCAAAAAATAGGGAGTATAGTTACTTTATTCGTAATCTTAACCAGACTGACTGCTTTAGCACAGGATGCTAAGCCTCTTCAAATAATCCTACCGAATCAGTTGGACCGCCAGCAGGCAAACTGGAATGTGGTGGCAGAAGGTCAACCAATTGATGTATTGCTCAAGGCAGGAGGGAGTAGAACCGACTCGGTGACTTTTGCCATCAAGCAAGGGCAGATGGAAGGGATGACGCTGGACTCGCTGGGCCACTTCCGGTGGACTCCGGGTTTTGACATTGCCGACCGGATCAATACAACCAAGATTATTCCTCTTATTTTTGAAGTGCGAAATAAGCAGGGCGAAACGGCTACTCAATCGGTCGACCTCAAAGTTCAGCACGTCAACCGGCCGCCTGTCATCAGTGATTTGCGGCCTTTCTACGTTCGCAACAAGACGCAGAATGTGTATAAAATTGACGCGGCTTCCGTTCGTGACGAAGATAATGACCCCGTAGTATTTATTCCGATTGCCGATCAGATGCCGGAAGGGTCGAAGCTGACGGCGCAGGGCGAACTGACGTGGCATTTATCGCTCAACCAGTTCAATCAGTTACGAGCCAATAAAGCACAGTATATTGAGTTCTGGGTAGAAGACCAGCCGGCCAAATCCCGAACGAAAGGACGTTTGAAGGTCGAAGTAACGCAGATGGATGTTCCCCCGGAAATCACCCTGATACCGGAAGAACCGCGGGTTCGGATCAAGGAAAACACCACGGTCAACCTCAAATTTTATCTGGGCGACCCCAACGGCGACGACGACATCAAGACCTTTGATTTCCTGTCGGAGAGCCAGGATGTGCCGAAAGAAGCCCTGCGCAAAAATACCGCAACCAATTACGAATTCATCTGGAAACCGAGCTACGATTTTGTCAAAGATCCCTATGATTCGCTCTCTTTTCAGATTGTATTTTTTGCCCTTGATCAGGGTCAGAACCGGGCTGAGCGTAAAATCAACTTTACGGTATACAATGCGGTCAATGAAGATGAAAAGGATCGCTATTATTTTGCCCAGTACCGGCAGGCGCTGGTAACCGCCTGGGGGCTGCTTACGCAACTGGGTGAAAAGGAAGAGGAACTTAAGAAAAGTTACCGGAGAGCCAAAACCGGAAAGCGGAACCGGTCGGTCGCCAATGCCGGTTTAGGCGCGGTTACGGGGGTTACGCCAGCCATCGTAGCCAATAATCAGAACACCAAAGTGCAAACCAATATGCGGTATGTTTCGGCGGTAGGAGGAACGGCTGTGTTGACGATGGGAACGCTCGAAGCTACGGAAGTAATCGGAAAATCGATGAAAGACCTGCTCGATCGTTTCAACTACGTGATGAGCAAAAAGAGCGAGTTGCAGAATAAAGGGGATGTATTTGCCCGCGAATTTGCCCTGAAGGCAACGCGCCGGAATCAGGACTTTGTGAAAAAACTGGACGATTTCCGATCGGCAATGAGCCTGTCCGGCCTGGTGGCCCTGGAACTGGATGCCGCCTGGCAAAGCAAAACCGAAGCTACTGACAAAGTATTGAAGCGGATGTTCAAAGATTATTCGCCCCTCGAAGAAGGACAGACGAGCAGCCGGCAATAACCGGTTTCAGGTACTAGAGTCCGTGCGTACTGTCTTCCGGCGAATTCCGGGCGTGTTGCTGACTGGTTGGCGGATCGTCGGTAGAAACCGCATCAGAATCCTTTTCCGTCGACTCGGTATCGTTCGATGCAATCTCTTTAAACTCGCTTACTGGTAGCACAGCCGCACTTTCGGGTGACAGATCGTCGGGTAACAAGCCGTCTTCTTCGTGCTGTTCGCGGAAAAACCGGCGCTGGAAAAACAGGATGATACAGACGCCGACGAAGATGCAGGAATCGGCAATGTTGAAGATGGGCGTCGAGTAATACTGTCCACCCCAAATGGGAACCCAGTCGGGCAGGAAGCCTTCCCAGACATCAATGAAAACCATATCGATCACCTGACCGTGGAACCACGGTGTCGTGGAGCCGTAGGGTGCATTGTCGAGGAAAACCCCGTAGAATGTGCTGTCGATCACGTTGCCTACGGCGCCGGCCAGAATCATAGCCATAGCCCACAGTAGGCCGTTTGGAGCGCCCCGATGGGCCAAATGCACCAGATACCAGCCAATACCGGCCATGGCTACCAGGCGAAACAAACTGAGTAGCAATTTGCCATATTCATGGCCGAGCTGCATCCCGAAAGCCATGCCGGGGTTCAGTACATAATGGAGTTTAAGCCAGTCACCAACCACCCGGATTTGACCGGCAAAACCGGGTTCCATATTAAAATGCACCAGCAATTTAACCGCCTGATCCAGCGCGATCAAAAACAGACTCAAAACAAAGAACTTCAGCGGACTTTTCTTTACCATGATTAATAACATAAATCACCCGGTTGGTCAGACTTGGTCAGTGGCCAGCCGGGTGACGGTTTTGGAGTGTAAAGCTCCTGAAATCGGTCAATCTACTTATTTCTGACAGCTTTTCCGACGCTGTAGCTCATTCTTTACCAGCAGGTATTCGCGGCTACTTTGTCCGGCAATCGACTTGTTTTCCTCCGCCCGGCGAAACAAATACGGCATGACCGCTTCAACGGGGCCATACGGCACATATTTGGCCACATTGTAGCCCGCATAAGCCAGATTATACGAAATATTATCGCTCATTCCCAGCAACTGGGCAAACCAGATGTGCATATCGTCGGGCGCAATGCCTAATTCCTGCATTCGGTTGATGCAAAAATGGCAGCTATATTCATTGTGGGTTCCCAGACAAATCGATACCATATCGCGATTATCGAGGCAGAACTCAATGGCCTGGTTGAAGTCGCGGTCGGTTTCTTCTTTGGTATGGTGAATGGGGTCCAGGTATTCACCTTCGTGAGCCTGAATGCGTTCCTTTTCAATGTAGGCACCCCGAACCAGCTTGGCTCCCAGGAAATACCCTTTGGAGCGGGCGGTTTCGGTGCTTTTTTTCAAATTATCGAGGCTGTCGGAACGGTACAACTGGTAGGTATTATAAACAATACACTGCTCGTGGTTGTAGCGGTCCATCATTTCATAGGCCAGCTTATCGATCGCATCCTGAATCCAGCTTTCTTCAGCGTCGATGAAGATGCGGACATGGCGTTCACTGGCCCGTTTGCAGAGCGCATCGATCCGTTGCCGAATGCGCTCATAGGCCTTCATTTCGTCGTCGGTCAAATCCTCTCCCGCCTGCACTTTCTCCAGCAGATAGGTCGAGCCAATGCCGGTTACCTTAAAGACGGAGAACGGAATTGCATTGGATTCACTGGCCCGCTCGATGGTGCGCAGAATTTCAAGAACCGTTTCGTCGAAAGAGGTTTCATTGTCTTCTCCTTCAACGGAATAATCCAAAATAGTGCCTACATGGCCCTCATGTAGTTTCTGGATCGTTTTTTCACAATCGCGAATGGTTTCTCCCCCACAGAACTGCTCGAAAATAGTACTCTTAATGAGTTTTTTTACGGGAAGTTGAAGTTTGAATGCCAGTTTGATAAAAAAAGTGCCTAAATTTACCAGCCAACCTCTATTCATCAACGCAAATAACCAGTACGTTTTAAGAAGTTTCCTGTTGGACTGGGATGAGAAGGCAATTGACGTGTCTTCAAACGAGACGGTTTTGGATGTAGTGGCCCGCTGAACTATCGTTGGCATAGAAGATGAACTTCGGTTTGACATAATCACTGTCTGATGCACCAACTTGTGATCCGAAAGTTAAAATTTGTTTTCGGTACTTCTAACACTGACCAATAAACTTGTTTTAACGTCGTTTTGTTGTCAGCGCAAAAGGGATGTAAAGTTAATTGAAATCGAGTGTTTATACAGCTAATATACTAAATTTTTTTAATAAAAGTTTCCGATAGAGTAATAGGAGTATTTAACCGATTGAGTACGAGTATGAAGCCAAGCTTAGAAGTCCTGCCGCTGAATAGCTGGATAGAGACGAACGGAAAACCGCTCATTATTTCGGGGCCATGCAGCGCCGAAACCGAAGAGCAATTAGTTGAAACCGCCCGCCAGTTGAGCAAACTGGGAGTGGTTCATGCCATCCGTGCCGGTGTATGGAAACCCCGCACACGCCCTGGTAGCTTTGAAGGCATGGGAAAAGCGGCTTTGCCGTGGATTCAGCGTGCCAAAGAAGAAACCGGGTTGCCGTTTGCCGTGGAAGTTGCCACCCCCGAACACATCGAGCTGGCGTTAAAATACGGCGTAGATATCTTGTGGGTAGGTGCCCGTACGACGGTAAACCCGTTTAACGTACAGGAAATCGCCGACGCACTGCGCGGAGTGGATGTGCCGGTACTGGTTAAGAATCCCATCAACCCGGACCTGGCGCTGTGGATTGGTGCATTTGAGCGGATTGCCGGAGCTGGTATTACCAAACTGGGCGCTATCCACCGCGGGTTTTCAACGGGTGAGGCTTCTAAATACCGCAATATTCCCCTGTGGCAAATAGCGATCGAACTGAAATCGACGTTCCCGAACCTGCCCATCATCGGCGACCCGAGCCACATGGCCGGTAAGCGGGCGTATTTGCAGGAACTGGCCCAGATGCAGATGGATCTGAACTACGACGGCCTGATCGTCGAGTCGCACATCGATCCGGATAATGCCTGGAGCGATGCGGCCCAGCAATTGACACCGGCTGCTTTCGGCGAAATGCTGGAGCATCTGCACATCCGGAAAGTCGATTCGCAAAACATCGAATTCCAGAGTGCTATGGAGCAAATCCGGAGCAAGATTGATAACGTCGACCGGCAACTGGTTGAAACCCTGGCCGCCCGAATGGCCCTGGTCGAGAAACTGGCTGAATACAAACGCGAAAACAACGTAACCGTCTTTCAGCCCGACCGCTGGAAGGAAGTTCACGAAACCCGCGCCAAACAAGGTCAGAAAATGGGTCTGTACCCGGAACTCGTGGAAGAAATCTTCAAGATTATCCACATGGAATCCATCCGGAAGCAAACCGAAGTGATGAACAGCAACGAGCAAAGCGCGTAACGCTGCGAGTCAAAACGTCAAACCCCCAAACACCTGTCAAGTTTTGAAAACCTGACAGGTGTTTGGGGGTTTGACGTTTAATTCAGTCTAATCGTCTGTGTCGAATGGCTGTAAGCGCCAAAACAGCCCAAACCGCCCCGGATGTTAGACGGGATTGGCACGGGTTCGGCAAACGGATTGCTTTCGACTTCCTGCTGTTGCCCTAATGCCTGATGATACCGGTAAAAATCGGTGTTCACATGCAATAAATCAGCCGTGATGACCAGCGGTCTGCTGAAATAGGTCGGGAAAAAAAGCTGATTGGATGGGATCGAAGAACCAATGTAGCCCTGATCAGAAACCATCGGGCCACCGTTGTTTTCCTGATCGGTATAGAAGGCCCGGTTGCCCGGTCTGGTAGCGAATGAAACGGGTTCCCGGATCATTTTTTCGGGCAAACAGCCTGGACAGCGATACGTAACGATCCCTTCCGTTTGGTAATAGTCGGTTTGAATGGGAGGATCTGACCAGAAATACCGGGTAAAAAACCGTTTTCGCACTTCATTATTTTCTACAATAGCTTCAGAGTCAAGCTGTACGCGCTGCAAATCGACGGTTTGTGGCACCGTTGTACTGGCTTCCGCGTGCAGGCCATCCGGCGTTTGTACGGTTAACTCGTAGGTTTCGCCCGGTCGGATCGGAAACAGATTCGGGTCGGCCCGGTAATAACGAAGTTTGGTGTGGTAGGTCAAAACAATACGACGGGAGCCGGAGTGAAGCGTTACCGTAGCGTTCACAATCTCCAGATTAGTTACCGTCTCATCGTCCAGAATCGGGCGCGAACGGGCCACTTTGGCCGCCAGCACCGTATCCTGGGGCGAAATGAAACAGGCCACGATCAGTTTAACCGGTTCGTCTGCCAGTTGCCGAGGTTCGACCTCCTGCCGCAAGTTCTGGCAGGAAACCAACCCCAACATACCCATAAGCCACCCAAACGTCTTCATACCGCTATCGTCAGAAGGAAACCGTATAACTGACCGACGGCACCGTCGGAAAAAGTGAATATTTGTAGAGTACACTTTTGGAATGCTTGCCCGCGCCCTGGTCTTTCCCTTCCAGGGAATAGTAAAACGGATTTCGGCGATTGTATAGATTATAGATGCCGATTTCCCAGGTGCGCGTCCTGTGTTTGCGTTGCTTATAAAACCGGCACCCCACATCCAGCCGGTGATAGGCATCCGCGCGAAAACCGTTTCGGGAGCCATATTCCTGAACATTGGGCGCTGTGCCAAATAATTGCTGCTGCGGATTACCGGATGCAACGGCGGAGACCGGGCGGTTTTCATACCCGGAGAACCGGGAAATCGGTAGCGTTAGTGCCTGTCCGGTTCCATAAACCCAGGTGCCGGACAAGGTAACGCCGGGTTTAAGTTCGTAGATGACCACCAGGGATGCATCGTGTCGCCGGTCGTAGCGCGGGTGAAATTTTGCGCCCCGATTCAGGGCCGGGAATTGCCACCAGGTCCAGGAAAGGGTGTAGCCCACCCAGCCGGAGAGCCGTCCGGTTTTCTTCTGCACCAGAAATTCGGTGCCGTAGGCCCAACCCCGGCCGGACGTTATGTTAGTTTCCCACGGTTTGGCATCGGCCTTCTGCGCGGATTCAGAACTCAGGAAGCTGGCACCTTCCGTGTAGCTGATGGTGTTTTTGAGAATTTTGTAATACCCTTCGAGCGATACCGTCAGGTTTTGGGTGGGTTTACCGGGGTAACGGAAATCTTTCGCCACGCCAATCGCTAGTTGCTGAGCCTGCTGCGGACGAATCCGGCTGGTGGTTGGAATCCAGAGGTCGGCGGGCAAACCGGCACCGGTATTGGATAGCAGGTGCGTGTATTGATTCATCAGTGCATACGACGCTTTCAGAGCGGTAGAACTGTCGATTTGGTAGGCCATCGAGAGCCGGGGTTCGGGGCGCAGATACTGGACCGGCCGACCGCGTGGCCGCTGTGGACCGGCTTCCGGATTGCCAGCCGGTTTTCCGCCAATCGGTAACGTGCCGGTTTGAATCATGGCGTAATGACTGAGCCGAAAACCGGCGTTCAGGTGCCAGCGGGGCGCTGGTTTCCAGGTATCTTCGGCATATAGACCGGATTCCAGAACATCGATAAACAAACGCGGAGCCGTTGGGTCGGGGTCGCCGGTGGTGACCACCGCACCGGGCGTAAACCGGTGCTGGGTGCTTTGAAAGCCGAACCGAAACCAGTGATTGCTCGGCGTGTAGTCGACCGCGTATTTCAGGGAAAGATCCCGGATGCCCGAACGATAGCGCAGCGAATACCGCAAGCCCGACGTATCACGACTCCCGCCTTCGTTGGCAACATTCAGGCGGTATTGGTTGTAAACGAATACTAAATTGAATGATAAATGGTCCGAATTTACGTGATTCCAGCGGAGTGTTCCGGTCGAATTTAGCCAGTTCAGCGTTCCCTGCAACGGGCTGTTACCCGTTTGCTGTTGGTTAAAAAACGCATCGCGGCTCCCGTATCCGCTCAAAACCAGCTGGTCTTTGCGGTTCAGGGTGTAGTTCAGGCGCGCATTCAGATCGTAGAAATACGTTCGGCTCAGGGGTGATCCCTGCGTCGCTGGTGTAAATGGGCGGGCGACAAGGTCCATGTACGTCCGGCGACCGGCAATCCGAAACGAAGCCGGGTGTTTGCCGGTATTCTTTTTGCCAATCGGGCCTTCCAGCATCAGGCGCGATGCCACCAGGCCCAGACTCGCTTCTCCCGCCAGTTTCTCCGGATTTCCGGCCTTCGTAGTCACTTCGATAACGGACGACAGCCGACCGCCAAACCGCGCCGGAAAACCGCCTTTGGTCAGTTCGACGCTCTGAACAACGCTGCCGTTGAATGCCGAAAAAAAGCCCAGCAGATGGCCGGAATTGTAGACCACCGCATCATCGAGAAGAATCAGATTCTGGTCGGGCCCACCCCCGCGCACGTAGATCCCGGTATTGCCTTCCGACCCTTTTTGCACACCGGGCAGCAACTGCAAAACCCGCAGGACGTCTTTCTCTCCCAGTAAGGCCGGTATTTTTTCGATTTGCCCGGCGGAAATCCGGATCTGGCTCATCTGCGGATTTTTGCTAAGAAGCGCGTCATTGATTCCCGAACGAACCGTCAGTTCATGCAACACCTGGCCAAATGGCAAGGAAACCGAGACCTGCTGAGGGCTTCGGAAAGGGACGGTTTTTGTCACGGTCTGATAGCCCACGTAGGAAAAAACCAGCGCCAGGCTATCCCGGGCGGGCAGCGTCAGGCTGAAAAAACCGCTTGGGTTGGTGGTTGTGCCGACGGTTTTGTCGGGGGTGTAGACGTTGACGCCAACCAGCGCAGTACCGGTTCCGGCTTCATAAACCGTTCCGCTGACGACAGACCGATCCTGTCCCCGGCTGCTGAAGCCGGAAAACAGGAGGCACAGCATCACAGGCAGGCATTTCATCCGGCAGTACGTTGATGATGAATACGTTAGACAAGATACGATTTATGATCTGTATCTTGTTACTTACTACGAAGACCGTCCCCATTTGGATGCTTTGTGAACAGCAGAATTTAGTATTCGGAGAATGTAAAGGGTTAGAACAGACGTTATTTTAATACAACGGTTTTCGTCGTGCGGTTGTAAGCGCCGAAACAGCCCAGACCGCCCTGGATGTTTCCGGGAATCAGGACCGGTTCCGCAAAAGGATTGTTCTCGATTGCGTTTTGTAGTTCGAGAGCGTGGTGGTATGAATAATATGCGGGGTCTACATGCAAGAGGTAAACACTGATCGTTATCGGACGCTTCGCTACACTACTATAGGTATAGACTGAACCACCACTGCTGGAACTGTAAGCATAGCTGCTGATGTAAATATACCCTCGTTGCGACGTTAGCACCTGTCCGTCCTGGCCCTGGTCAGAAATCAGGCTGTTATTATTCTGAAACCCGATTTGATTGAGATTCCATTGTGAATTTTGCGTCGGCGGGCGACCGGGCGATGAATTGGTCGTCACCTGCAAAAACTCGTAATCGCCGGCGAGACGGTAAAAATTAACGGCACCCGCCGGGTCCTGCCACGACGCCCGGATGTAGTATTCCCAGGGTGGCGAACCACTGGGGCCATCACTCCGCCGGACCGAATCCAGCTTGATCGAGGTTAGAGTAACAGGCGGAGGTACCGTACAAACGGCTTCGACCGATTGCTGCTGCCCCTGCACCCGTAAGCGATACGTTTTTCCGGTCTCAATCGGAAACTGGCCGGGATCGGCCACGAACGCAAAAAGGGCCTGATTGAATTTTAACTCAATCGAACGGTTTCCTTCCGAAAGCGTAACCTTATAATCCGCGAAGTACGTATTGTCATTCGTACCCAGAACGGCTTTTGACAGGCTCACCGTGGCCTTCAATAACGTGTCCTGCGGAGAAATGTAGCACTGCACAACGATTTTCTTATCGACTTTCGGCAGTTTGTCCGGATCGACTTCGTTGACCAGACTTTCGCAGGCAGTCAGGACGAGCAGGAGAAAAAGGGGAAGAATGAGTCGCATCAGGTCAGAATTTAAAGTTGTAACTAAACGAGGGCACAACTGGAAACACCGAATAGCGTTTCAGCACCGTAGTCGATGGTGCGCCCGGTTTTTCTCCCGATTTATTTTCAAGGCTATAAAAGAACGGATTCCGGCGGTTGTAGAGGTTATAGACACTAAACTCCCAGGTCCGCTCGTGGTGCCGTTTCTTTTTATGAAACTGAATACCAAAATCCATCCGGTGATACGGTTCAGCCCGGAAGCTGTTTTTGGCGCTGTAATCGTTTACGGTTGGAGAATATAAAAACAGGTTGTTGAAACGGGTTCGGTTGGGCTGGTGTGGGCCGGATGCGTATTCGGCCAGCGGAACCGTCAGGGCATTTCCTGTGCCGTAAACCCACGTTCCAGATAAGGTGATGCGCGGACTCAGCTCGTAAATACCGACCACCGAAATATCGTGCCGCCGGTCGTACCGCGGGAAAAATTTCTTGCCGAAATTCAATTCCGGAAACTGCCATTGCGTCCACGACAGCGTGTAGCCCAGCCAGCCCGAAAACCGCCCGACTTTCTTTTGCAACAGAAACTCCCCGCCGTACGACCAGCCCTTGCCCGCCGTTACGTTATCCTCCCAGCGTACTTTATTCGCCGATTCGGGATCATCAATGAGCAGAAAACTGGCGCCTTCGCGGTAGTTGATGATGTTTTTCATCGTTTTATAGTACCCTTCCACGGTCAATGTCAGATTTCGGAACAAACTCCCGGCTTTCGTAAAGTCTTTGGCAAAACCGGCCGCTAGCTGCTGCGACTGCTGCGGTTTGATGCGGTCGGTGGTGGGAACCCATAAATCGGTGGGCAAACCAATACCGGTGTTTGACAGCAGGTGGACATACTGGTTCATAAGCGCGTACGACGCCTTGACCGAAAAGTCCGGTTTGAGAATGAAAGCGGTCGAAAGTCGCGGTTCAGGCCGGAAATAATTCACGGCCTTGTGTTGAAAATGGCTCAGCCGAAAACCGGCATTGACCCGCCAGCGGTCGGTTGGTTTCCAGGTATCTTCGGCATATACGCCCGACTCCTGCACCCGAATGGCATCAACTTCCGTACGAAACTGTTCGGCTTCGGTATCTTTCAGAACAATGGCACTGGGCGTAAATTTGTGATGCGTGGTTTGCACGCCAAACCGGACGGAATGTTTGGGATTGGGATAATAATCCAGATCGTATTTCACTGAAAAGTCGCGAATACCGGAATTGTAGCGAAGCTGGAACGTTTCCGTTTCCAGATCCGCTCCCGTACGCCGGGTCGACTCCTGATCCGAAAAGATCTGGAATGTGTAGTTGCTGAAGATTAGCGAGGCATTGGAAAATAGCTTTTCGGAGAAGAGGTGATTCCAGCGTAAGGTTCCGGTTCCGTTGCCCCAGAATAAGCCCGCACTGGTCTTGTCAGATTGCTCTTTCTTTGGCGTTTCGCGCGCAAAAAACTTGTCCCGGCCAAAATAACCGCTCAGATACACTTTATCTTTCCGCCCAAAATCGTAATTGACTTTGGCATTCAGGTCGTAAAAAAAATAACCGGCCATCGCTTCTCCCTTGCTCTCGGCCCGAATCAGAGGCCGCGCCAATAGATCCAGATACGTCCGGCGACCTGAAATCAGGAATGATGATTTTCCCTTTTGAATTGGTCCTTCCAGCGTCAGCCGGGAGGCAATCAGGCCGATACCGCCCTCGCCGTGGAGTTTTTCCTTGTTGCCTTCCTTCATGTTCATCTCGATGACCGACGAGAGCCGACCGCCGTAGCGCGCCGGAAAACCGCCTTTGATCAGTTCGACGCTCTTGAGGGCATCGCCGTTGAAAACCGAGAAAAAACCGAACAGGTGGTTGGCATTATACACCACGGCGTCGTCCATGATGACCAGGTTCTGGTCGGGGCCACCGCCACGCACGTAGATGCCGGTGCTGCCTTCCGAACCTTTCTGGACCCCCGGCATCAGTTGCAGCACCTTCAGCACGTCTTTCTCGCCCAGAAAAGCCGGTATTTTCTTGATCTGGTTGATGGGCACATCGATGGTGCTCATCCGGGCGCTCTCACTAACTTTCTCCTCGCTCGTACGGTTGCCGGTGACGGTTACTTCCGAAAGCAGACGGCCGGGTGTCAGCAAAATATTGAGTTCGCTATTCCGGCGGAGAGCCCTGGTTTCCTGAACGCTTTCGTAGCCGACAAACGAGAACGCCAGCGTAACGCTGTCCTGTGCCGGAAGCGTGAGGGAATAAAAGCCGTAGGTGTTGGTGGTGGTTCCGGTCGAGGTGCCGGGCAGGTAGACATTGACGCCAATCAGCGCTTCCTGACTGCCTTTTTCGCGTACGTAACCGCTGACCGTGTAGCGGTTTGCCGGATTTTGTGCCGTGGCTGATAACTCAAAAAGGAAGAGAATAGAGAGAGATAGTAGCGTATGCTTCATCGTTTCGTATACAAATGAAAAAGCTTCAATTCGTATACGATGAAGGAGACGAAAAAGTATGAAAAGGTTGGAAATTAACTCTTTTTAGGAAGGATCAGGAAGTTAACTATTGGATAGGAACGCGGATTGGGCGGATTGAACGGATCAAAACTGATTTTTTATCCGTGAAAATCCGTTCAATCCGCCCAATCCGCGTTCCTATCTGACAACCATCACCATCGTCGAGCGGTTATACGCGCCGAAGCAACCCAGACCGCCCTGAATATTCGTAGGCATCAAAACCGGCTCGGCAAACGGGTTGTTCTGCGACTGCCGCTGCTGCTGGCGCGCCCGGTGGTAGTTGAAATAATTCTCGTCGGTCTGCAAAACGGACACCCGTAGGGTCAGCGGTCTGGAAAACGGGTAGCTGCCCGAATAACTCATCTGCCTCGTGCTGTCGTAATACGCATAATCGAAATTCAAAGGCACGTCACCCCGCACCGAGAGGAGCAACTGGCCGTCCTGATTCTGGTCGGAAATGTACTGGTCCTGCCTGCCAAAACCGATCAGACCCCGCATGATCACTTTGGGCCCGGTGGTATCGATAGACGCTTCCGGAAACCGGGGCCGCCAGTTCAGGCACTCGCCATACCCGGCCACCCGGTAATAATTGGTCTGGCCCGCCGGGTCCTGCCACACCGCCCGAACGTTGTATTGCCAGCCCAGCGGTAAGTCCGGCCCAACGTAGGTTTGGGACGAATCCAGCGCCAGCCTGGAAACCGCCACGGTTGCCGGAATCGTGCAGGAGCTGCTTACGGCTTCATACCCGGCCACCTGAACTTGCAGCGTGTACGTTTTTCCGACCAGAACCGGAAGGTTGCGGGCGTCGGTGGTATAGACCCGCTTTTGGGGATCGAACGCCAGCGTAACGGTTTTGCCTTCACTGGCCAGACGAACGGTTGCGTCACGAACGGTATTCACGGAATCGGTAACGATGTCGCCCAACACGGTTTGCGAACTCGAAACCGATACCGCCAGAACCGTATCCTGCGGTGATAAATACCCGTTGACCACCAGCTTACGGGCAATGGGCGGCAGTTTGGCCGGGTCGATTTCGGCCACCAGATTCTGACAGGCCATTGTAACCAGCAGCAGCAGCGCAAACAAAGAGGACAGTCGAAGGATCATGGCCGGTTAAAATTTAAAGCCGTAGGTGACCGACGGAACAATCGGAAAAACGGAATACCGTTGGAACACCGTCTTGGTGGGCTGGTTCGTTTGCTCGTTGGTAAGGGTGTTCAGTTGGTAGAAAAACGGATTCCGGCGGTTGTAGAGGTTATAAACGCTAACTTCCCAGGTGCGCTCGTGGTGCCGTTTTTTCTTGTGAAACTGAATACCAATATCCAGGCGATGATAGGCCTCGGCCCGAAAACTGTTCTTCTCACTGTAGTCGTTGACCGCCCGCCCATAGCTGAAAAATTCGTTGATGAGCGAATTGGAATTATTCACAATCGGGTTGGCCTGGTGCGTGGCGGCCTGGTATTTGGCCAGCGGAACCGTCAGCGCATTGCCCGTGCCATACACCCAGGTTCCGGAAAGCGTGATGCGCGGACTCAGCTCGTAAATACCGACCACCGAAATGTCGTGTCGCCGGTCATACCGCGGGAAAAACTTCCGGCCAAAATTCAGTTCCGGAAACTGCCATTGCGTCCACGATAGCGTATAGCCGGTCCAGCCCGTAAACCGTCCGGTTTTCTTCTGTAACAGAACTTCCGCACCGTATGACCAGCCTTTGCCCGACGTCACGTTGTCTTCCCAGCGCACCTGATTGGCCGATTCCGGGCTGTTGATCAACAGAAAACTGGCCCCCTCGCGGTAATTGATGATGTTGTTCATCGCTTTGTAATAGCCTTCCACGGTCAGCGAAAGCCCCCGCGTGGCCCCTTGATCAGCAAAGTCTTTGGCAATTCCGACGGCGATCTGCTGCGACTGCTGCGGTTTGATGCGGTCGGTGGTGGGTACCCACAAATCCGTTGGTAAACCAATGCCGGTATTGGAAAGCAAATGCACATATTGGTTCATCAGCGCATACGACGCCTTGACCGACAGCGACGGTTTGATGACGTAAGCCGCCGAAATCCGCGGTTCCGGGCGGATATAATTGACCTGCTTCTGGATAAAATGACTCAACCGAATCCCGGCGTTCACGCGCCAGTGCTCGTTGGGTCGCCAGTTGTCTTCGGCATACAAACCGGATTCAACCACGTCGATGGCGTCAATTTTGGTAGTAAACTGGTTGATCAGCGTGTTTTGTACGACCACCGCGCTGGGCGTAAACCGGTGCGCAATGCTCTGTAAACCAAACCGGACCGAGTGTTGCGGGGACGGATAATAATCGACGTCGTACTTGACCGAAAAATCCCGGATGCCGGAACTGTAGCGCAGTGAAAACAGATCCGCCGTTTGCGTATCGCGCTCGTCCGACGAAATCTCGAATTTGTAGTTGCTGAAAATCAGCGAGAGATTGGAAAAAAGCCGTTGCGAAAACAGGTGATTCCAGCGAAGCGTTGCGGTTGTGTTACCCCAGTCGAGGTTGATCTTGGTGGCGCTTTCCTGGTCATCGGCATAAAACCGGTCTTTCCCGAAATAACCGCTCAGGTACAGTTTGTTGTTCGGACCAAAATCGTAATTGGCTTTGGCGTTCAGGTCGTAGAAATAATACCCGGCAATGGTCTGCCCGTCGGTTTGTTGTTTGATAATGGGCCGGGCCACCACATCCAGATACGTCCGCCGGGCCGACACCAGAAACGACGACGAACCGGCCCCCGATTTCTTTTTGGTGAGCGGTCCTTCCAGCGTCAGCCGGGAGGCAATCAGGCCAATACCGCCCTCGCCGTGGAGTTTTTCTTTGTTGCCTTCCTTCATGTTCATCTCGATGACCGACGAGAGCCGACCGCCGTAGCGCGCCGGAAAACCGCCTTTGATCAGTTCGACACTCTTGAGGGCATCGCCGTTGAAAACCGAGAAAAAGCCGAAGAGGTGATTGGCGTTATAGACAATGGCATCATCGACAATGATCAGATTCTGGTCGGGGCCGCCCCCGCGCACGTAGATGCCGGTGCTGCCCTCGGAACCTTTCTGGACCCCCGGCATCAGTTGCAGCACTTTCAGAACGTCTTTTTCGCCCAGAAAAGCCGGTATTTTCTTGATTTGGGCCACCGGAACGTCGATGGTACTCATCCGCGGACTTTCGCTGACTTTTTCGTCATTCGTGCGATTGCCGGTGACGGTCACTTCCGATAACAACCGACCGGGTGTGAGCTGGACGTCGAGGACGGTATTTTTCCGGAACGGCACGGTTTCCTGCACACTTTCGTAGCCGACGAACGAGAACGAGAGCGCCAGGCTGTCCTGAACGGGAATGGTCAGGGAGTAAAAGCCGTAGGTGTTCGTAACCGTGCCGGTCGAGGTGCCGGGCAAATAGACATTGACGCCAATGAGGGCTTCGCGGCTTCCTTTTTCCCGCACGTAGCCGCTCACAGTGGCCACCGAGCGGGATGAAACCGACTGCGCCACTGTTCCGGCTCCACCTAGTAAAAACACAAAACAAATCAGGAAGAAATACTTCATTCAGGCATTCAATGAGCTTATTCTTTGTTATTACGATAGAATGTATTCAAAAAGTATAACAGAGACTGAAGTTAACAGTTTCGATGGTGCGGGGTTACCATAGTATCAACTCGATAGACACATACGATCATGCTGAATTTTGATAAGCTTTCGCTCAATATACCCGAAACAACCAAGCCGCGGGTGGTCGTCATCGGTGGCGGTTTCGGCGGGCTCAATCTGGTTAAGAAGCTGAACGGCAAAGACTTTCAGATTGTGATGTTCGATAAACAGAACTATCACGGTTTCTGGCCCCTGCTGTATCAGGTGGCCACCGCCGGGCTGGAACCCGACGCCATTGCCGAGCCGATCCGGAAGATGTTCGACGAGGATTACGAGGATTTTCATTTCCGGCTGGTGCGCGTTCTGGGCGT
Organism: Larkinella knui; assembly: GCF_003858645.1. GTDB lineage: Bacteria > Bacteroidota > Bacteroidia > Cytophagales > Spirosomataceae > Larkinella > Larkinella knui. Next base: position 879,483 of record NZ_RQJP01000004.1, read on the forward strand.
TGATCCGGTGGCAAAAACCGTCAAGACGATGATCGGTGATTTACACTATGATTATCTGGTGATTGCGACGGGGACGAAGGCGAATTTTTTCGGCAATGAACAGGTCAAGAAGTATTCATTTTCGCTCAAAACCATTCCCGAAGCGTTGAACCTCCGCAGCCAGTTGCTCCAGTCGTTCGAGCAGGCCAGCATTACGGTCGATCCCGAAAACCGGGAAAGCCTGCTGAACTTTGTCATTGTCGGTGCCGGACCAACGGGCGTTGAAATGGCGGGTTCGCTGGCCGAAATGCGGAAACACGTTCTGCCGGGCGATTATCCGGGGCTGGATTTCAGTAAAATGAAGATCTATCTGGTCGAGGGGCTGGACCGGGTTTTGCCCCCCATGTCGCCGGAAGCCAGCGCCAAAACGCAGAAATACCTGGAAGACATGGGCGTGATCATCAAGCTCAAAAGCCTGGTCGATTCCTACGACGGCGAAACGGTGACGCTCAAAACCGGGGAGCAAATCCGGTCGCAGACGGTGGTGTGGGCCGCTGGCGTGACGGGGGCGCTCATCGACGGTTTGCCGAAAGAACTGATTGCGCGGGGTGGCCGGGTGACGGTCAACGAATTCAATCAGGTGGAAGGCTACAGCGATATTTTTGCCATCGGCGACATTGCCTTCATGAAATCCGAAAAATGGCCAAACGGGCATCCGGGGGTGGCGCAACCGGCCATTCAGCAGGGCCAGCATCTGGCGAAAAACCTCCGCCGGCTGATTCGGAAGGAGCCGATGGTCAAATTTGATTATTTTGACAAAGGCTCACTGGCCATCATTGGCCGGGTCCGCGCCGTAGCCGATCTGCCGGGAAATGTCCATCTGGGCGGTTTTATTGCGTGGGTTGCGTGGCTTTTTGTGCATATTTATTACCTCATCGGTTTCCGGAGCAAGCTGGTGGTTTTGAGCAACTGGATCTATCGGCTGTTTACCTACGAACGCGGTACTCGATTGATTATCAGGCCTTTTGTTAGAAAAGATGACAAAGACGCCGAGGAGTTTGTCATGAAGAATGAAATGTGATGCCGGGTATGGGAGAGCGATGATAAATTTTGATCCTAAATCTAAAATTGGGAAAAATCCTGTTTATCATTACCTTTTAGTATTTATTCCCAAAATCATTGCATTCCCGCAATCCTGGTCGGTCAGGCAGCAACAACACCGTAATCATAGGTTAAACATGCATACCAAAATTCTGCTGACTTCTCTGCTCCTGGTGGGGAAGCTCACGGCTTTCGCCCAGACAACCCTAAATCCCGATACGGTGAAGGCCGGGTTGTTCGATATGGGCAAGATGTGGACGTTCGACACGCCCCCCCAGGAGTATTTTCAGAAAACCTACGGTTTCACGCCCGACCAGAAATGGTTTGACGAAGTTCGGCTGGCGTCGTTGCGGTTTGCCGACTACTGCTCGGCGTCGTTCGTGTCGGCCAATGGCTTGGTAATGACCAATCACCACTGCGCACGGGAGTCGGGAACGGGCGTGCAGCGGAAGGGCGAGAACCTGAACGAAACCGGTTTTTTTGCCAAAACATTCGCTGAAGAGCGCAAAGTCGAGAATCTGTATGTCGATCAGTTGATTAAAATTGAGGACATCACCACCCGCGTACAGGCTGCGATGGCGCTCGGCAAGTCCGAAGCCGAACAACTGCAAATGCGCGAGCGGGAATTTGACACCATCAAGCAGGAATTTGGCAGTCAGCCCAATTGGAAAGGTCTTGAACTACAAACGATTACATTTTACAACGGAGGCCGGTATTCGCTCTACGGTTTCAAACGCTACAATGACGTCCGGCTCGTGTTGATGCCCGAACTGCAACTTGGTTTTTTCGGCGGTGATCCCGACAACTTCACATACCCGCGTTACGCACTGGACTTTTCGTTTTTCCGGGTCTACGACAACGGCAAACCGCTGAAAACAACGCATTTTTTCAAGTTCAATCCCAACGGTATTAAAGAAAACGAACCGGTTTTTGTGACGGGCAATCCCGGCAGTACCGAACGACTCAAAACCGTTGCCGAACTGGAATACGACCGCGATCTGAAAATACCGTATATACTGCAACTCCTCCGGAACCGCTCCGATGCGTTGCAGGTCTACAATGCCAAAGCGAAGAGCGACAGCATCCAAAACGAGATATTTAGTTTTGAAAATAGCCTGAAAGCCTACGGCGGTCAGTTGGAAGGGTTGCGCGATCCATATTTACTGGCCAGGAAAGCCGCTTTTGAGCAACAGTTCAAAGCCGACGCCCAACGGCTGGAAGGTGGGCGCGGACAGGCGAAAGTGAGCACCGGTTCCGGCCAAAAGAGTGAAGCGGCCACCGGCACCACCGGCTCGAAAGTGGACATCAACCTGAAACTCTGGGACAACATCTCGACCAATGTGGCCGATCTGCGGAAGTATTTCAAGGACAATACGTACCTGTCGCCCAGCGAACTGGCGCGCGGTGACTTGCTGGTTTTTGCCCATTTGCTGATTACGTACGCCGAAGCCGCCCGCCAGAATCCCGCCCGGGCCGAACAGATCAAGGACCTGCTGCAAACGCCCAAACTGGCCGATCGCGCCCTGGAAGAAGCCTATCTGGCCGCGCACCTGAGCGAAGCGCAGGCGGCTTTGGGCAACGACGATCCGTACATCAAAGCGGCCTTGAACGGCAAGTCGCCCAAAGAAGCGGCTGCTTACCTGATGAACAATACGAAGCTGAACGACCAGGGGTTCATCAACGATCTGGTGACGAAAGGCCCGGCGGCCATTAGTGGGAATAACGATCCGTTGCTGGCACTGGCCCGCATTTCGGTACCGCGTTATCAGGAAGCCGCAGCGGCCGTCAAGGCGATTAGCGGCCGTCAGACGGTATTGCGGAGCAACCTGGGCCGTTTGTTATACGAAGTATACGGGACCGGAATTCCGCCCGACGCGACGTTTTCGCTGCGGATTAACGATGGCATTGTGAAAGGATTTCCGTACAACGGGACTGTTGCGCCGTACCAGACCACGTTCGCGGGTTTGTATGACCGGTATTATTCGTTCAACGGCAAATTTCCGTGGGCTTTGCCCAAACGCTGGCTAACTCCGCCCGCCCAATTGCTGCGCCAGCCGATGTGTTTTGTGTCGACAAACGATATCATCGGTGGAAATTCGGGCAGTCCGCTGATCAACAAAAACCGCGAGGCCGTGGGGCTGGCGTTTGATGGCAACATGGAAAGTTTGCCGGGAAGCTTCATTTTTGTTCCGGATAAAAACCGCACGGTTTCGGTCAATACCGGTGCCATTGTGGCGTCGATGCGCTACATTTACAAAGCCGATCGGCTGGTACAAGAACTCGTCGGAAAATGAAAAAGATCGTCCACAAACATCCGCTGGCCATCCGCTGGTTTCACTGGATCAACTTCCCGATCCTGTTCATCATGATCTGGAGCGGTTTGCTCATCTACTGGGCCTACCATCCCTATAAAATTCAGGTCGGTGATGCGGTTCTGATCAAATTCTTTCCGGATTCTTTCTTTCAGTTTCTGAAACTGCGTCGCCGGCTGGCCGAGGGCATGTCGTGGCATTTTGTCTTCATGTGGCTGTTCACGATCAACGGTATTTTGTACGTTTTGTACACGTTTATCTCGGGCGAATGGCGGTTTTTACTGCCCAACCGGCATTCGTTCCGCGAAGCCTGGCAGGTTACGTTGCACGACCTGGGACTGCGAAAAACCGCCCCTCCGCAGGTTAAATACAATGGCGCTCAGCGAATTGCTTACACGGCTATCCTGTTGATGGGAATAGGTTCGCTGCTGACCGGGCTGGCAATTTACAAACCCACGCAGTTTTCGTGGCTAACCACCCTGACCGGTGGGTACGAAACCGCCCGGCTGTTGCATTTTGCGCTGACCATCGGCTACGTTCTGTTTTTTCTGATCCACATTTTCCAGGTGGTCCGAACGGGCTGGAACAATTTTCAGGCAATGGTCACCGGTTTTGAAGTGGAAAAAGACAACGCCGGTCTTCTGCCACCGAATCCAACGAACTAACATCTGTCAGACTTTTCGCCACCTGTCAAGTCTTGAAGACCTGACAGGTGGCGAAAAGCCTGACAGGTGTCTAAAGGCGCTCACCCCCGTATAACTCTACATCTAAACCGCCCCTTCTCCTATGGACGAACCCGTCGATCAAATCGAAGAAAAACTTCCTGAGAAAAAACCGCATCGGGAGGAGTTGACCTCGGAACAACAGATCCGGCGCCGGACGCTGAAAGCGTTTGCGTGGTTTGGAGTGGCCGGTGTTATACCGTACAGTCTCTGGAAATGGATTAAGGTCCAGCCCAAAGAAGCCGGGTTGCCGAAGGTATTTCGGGAGGTATTAAAAGTAAATGAGGGAGTGGCCGAAAGCTATTTCAGTAACGCCAACCTGGCACCGACTTTCCCGAAAGAACGGGCCGCCAAAAATGTGCGCGTGAATGGCCGGGACGGTTTGCGTAGCGCCATCGACAAAGACGCCTGGCAGCTGAAGGTTGAACAACCCGGTCAGAAACCGCTGTTGATTTCGCTCGATGACCTGAAAGCGATGCCAAAGCAGGAAATTATCTACCAGTTTAAATGCATCGAAGGCTGGAGCCAGATTCAGCATTGGGCCGGGGTGAACTTTGCCGAGTTTGTCAACAAATACCAGATCGGGAAAAAAGACGGCTCGGAGGAATGGTATCCGTATGTCGGTATGAAAACGCCCGACGGGGGGTATTACGTCGGCATCGACACGCCCAGTGCGTTGCATCCGCAAACGATTCTGGCCTACGAGATGAACGACCAGCCGATTACCGATCCGCACGGCGCGCCCCTGCGTCTGATCATTCCGGTAAAATACGGCGTCAAAAACCTGAAACGCATCGGCACCATCTGGTTCAGCGACGACCGCCCGCGCGACTTCTGGGCCGAGCGGGGGTATGACTACCACGTCGGATTGTAGCTCCCCGGATGGCAATTCTGGCCAGCAATGTGAAGCCTGAAAGGCTTATATCATTAACCCCGGATGCAAGCCGGGGTTATCCATCACGTTCCGAGTGCGTCCCAACCCTGTAAAAGTTGAATAATGTCCCGATGGTATAACGTTACCCCCGATGGTATAACGCTCTCCCCGGATGTTATCCGGGGCTAGTGATGGAAGCCTTTCAGGCTTTGGTTGTTGGTAGAGACCCGCTTTTTGTTATCTTCGGAATTCATTCAGAAACAAACTCATGAAGAAATTTCTCCTGCTGGCAGCCGTTTTGGGGCTGGTGGTTCTGCATGCCCGGGCGCAAACCGGCAAACAAAAAATACGGGTTACTGACCTGACCCGCATCAAACAGGTTGCTGGCGTTAAAACGTCCCCCGATGGAAAGCAGGCGGTTTATACGCTAACGACGATTGAACCGGATGCAGACAAAAAAGAGGAATACGAATACAAGACGCATCTTTATTTAGCCGCCCTATCCGGACTTAACGGGGCCGCCCGGCGGTCCGGCGGTACGAAAGCCCTGACCAACGGCAGCGAAAGTGCCCGGCAGCCGGATTGGTCGCCCGATGGCAAATCGATTGCTTTTGCGCGAACCGTCAAGGGGAAATCCCAGATTTTTGTGATGCCACTCGATGGGGGAGAAGCCTGGCAGTTGACCAAACTGAGCTACGGAGCATCCAGTCCGCAATGGTCGCCGGATGGCAAACGGATTTTATTTACGGTAAGTGCTTCTTTATCCGAACTTCTCAAGGATTCGCTTCTGAATCGCGGGAAAACGGTTCCGGCCTGGTCGCTGGAAAAACCGGGTTTCGCGACCAATGATTTCATTAAACCGGACAGGAATGTCAAGGCAAATCCCGACGGGTCGCTGGCCGAAATTCGGGCGTATCTCAACAAGGATGTAGACGATAAAAAAGCGAAAGTCATCAACCGGCTGAATTTTCAGGGTGAATCGACCACCGAACCTGAACTGAGTTTTACGCACATTTATAGTATCGAAGTCGACCCCAACGCGACGCCGAAACCTTTAACGCACGGTTTTTATTCGTTTCAGGCTCCGGTCTGGATGCCCGACGGCCAGGGAATTTTAGCCGTAACGGACCGCGATACGCTCCGGCATCCCGACCGGGAGCAGGATGCCGCGCTGATCTGGCTCGCTGCCGATGGGTCCGGCAAACGAATCAGCCTGTTGTCGGAAGCCGGAAAAACCTATTTCTCCCCGTCTGTTTCGCCCGACGGTCGCCAGTTGGTTCTGCTGACGAATTCGGCCCAGGGCGTCAATGCGGGCCAGATCGCGGTTGCTGCGTTGAATGGAACATCAGTTTCCGATTTGCAGGTAATTTCCTTCGATCGGTCGGCGGGAAATCTGAAGTGGGGCGCAGTGCCGGTGGCCGGTTCGAAAAAGAAAAAAGCACCCCTGAATACCGCTTATGCGGTATTTTTCACCGCACCGTCGAACGGCGGTTTTCCATTGTACCGGCTCGATCCGGCCACGAAACAGATAACGCAATTGTCAGACTACGAGAGCGGAATCAGCGCCTTCGATCTGGCGGGCGATCAGGTGGTTTTTGCCAAAACCGAAGTGGCCAATCCGTCGGAATTGTATACCGCATCTTTTTCGGGAGCTACGATTCAAAAACCGCTCACCGGCAAGGCTGTCAAGTTGAGCAATCACAACGACTGGGTGTCTGACAAAGCGTTGAGTTTCCCGGAAAAGCGAACCTACCGAAACTCAAAGGGCCAGACGGTTGAGTACTGGATTATGAAACCCACGGTGGCTACGGCCAATGAAGTTGCCACGTCGGGCAAAAAATATCCGTTGCTGCTCAACATGCACGGCGGTCCAACGGCGATGTGGGGACCCGGTGAACCGTCGATGTGGCACGAATTTCAGTATTTCTGTTCGCAGGGGTACGGTATCGTGTACGCCAATCCGCGCGGATCGGGCGGTTATGGCATTGATTTCCAGCGGGCCAACGTGAAAGATTGGGGAACCGGGCCGACGGAAGACGTGCTGGCAGCCGCGACCGATGCCGCCAAAGAAGCCTGGGTCGATACGAGCCGTCAGGTGATTACGGGCGGTTCCTACGCGGGCTACCTGACGGCCTGGATCGTGGCGCACGATAACCGGTTTAAAGCGGCTTTTTCGCAGCGGGGCGTCTACGACCTCACGACCTTCATGGGCGAAGGCAACGCCTGGCGGCTGGTTCCGAACTATTTTGGCGGTTATCCGTGGGAGAAACGGGCGGAAGACGTGCTGGAAGCCAACTCGCCGTATACGTTTGTTGAAAACATCAAAACGCCGTTGCTGATCAAACACGGCGAGAATGACCTGCGGACGGGCGTTATTCAGAGCGAAATGATGTACAAAAGTCTGAAGATCCTGGGTCGGCCCGTCGAATATGTTCGAATGCCGGGGGCAACACACGAGATGAGCCGGACGGGGAATGTTCGGCAGCGCATCGACCGGATGCTGCGGATTTACGAGTTTTTCGAGCGGTATGTCGGCGAAAAAAATAGCAGACAATAAATAGGAACACGGATTGAACGGATGCAACGGATCAAAACAGATTAAAAATCAGTGAGAATCCGTCGTATCCGTTTAATCCGTGTTCCTATCAAAAAGACACAAATGCCGTAGAAATGTCGGGACAAAACCGGGCGACTCAGACGGCTTCGGAATCTACATTTGTTCAAAACAAGTAACCAATGAGCAAAGGACTAGTAGCTGGTAAAATCGGGTCGCTGAGACGAAGCAAAGGGCTCTCCCAGGAAGAACTCGCCGAATATGCCTCCATCAATCTGCGGACGCTGCAACGGATCGAAAACGGAAAAAATGAACCGCGCGGGCAAACGCTCCGCCTGATCGCCAAGGCGTTGGAAACCCCCGTCGAGGATTTTCTGGATTTCACGATGGAAGAAGATACCGGTTACTTGCAGCTGATGAATCTTTCTGCACTCTCCTTCTGGGTTATTCCGTTGGGAAACATCTTTATACCAATGGCACTCTGGGTCATGAAGCGGAATGAAGTGAAAGGGGTCAATGAGTTGGGTCGGCGCATGATCAATTTCCAGCTTACCTGGACTTTCATCACGTTTAGCCTTGTTTTCGGTTTGGTGTTTAATGTCTTCTTTGGACACGGTTTCGGCTTTACTCCGCAATTGGTCGCTGCCATTATTTTCGGCTTCTACCTTTTAAATTCAATCGTCATTCTGATTGCTGCCTTTCAGGTCCGGCAGGGTCGCGAAAAAGTCTATTCGGTTGGATTTCCCATACTTCGTTAAACGGACCAACGCCAGGTTCTTCCCAAAAGATGCCGTCATCGCTTCGTGAGGACGGCATCTTTTGTTGCTTCATAGGTGCATTTTTAGTCGTGATGACTGCCTTACTTCAGGGCGTTCGTCCACCCGTAAATGAGGAATTGAAAAGTTGGATTTTATAGAGAAATAATTTTGTGTTACTTATGGTTACATTTGGCATATTATATTTTTTTGAAAATTTTGTACGTATATACTTAAAAAAGTGACAATTTAATTTGGCAAATATATTGTTTTGCTTACTTTTGAAGTATCAACAAACCACAGTAACGTCTTCTTTCTCTTGGGCAATCCGCTGGCCGCACTACCGGAAAGCCCTAACCGGATTACACACTTCCTGCATGGAGCAGGGAAGGTCCGGATCAGCTGCCTGAAAAATTCAGCGCAGTTCAACCATTCCGTTTATCCTTAATCAGACGCATCTCCGACTTCTGGTCGCCTGGGCCGCGCTTTTTTCAATCGCGCCAAAACCGCATCAGAATTTCGGGCCAAATACTGAATCCGGAGCAGTCCGGTTGTCAGACATTGCCATGCGCCCGGTTGCGAAGGGCGGTTCGGCGAAGCGGCCAGTGTCCGGCCGTCTAACGCACCGGGTTTGCATGACAATGGCGATGTTCAACTATCCATCTTTATTCACTTTATTAACCTAGCTGATTATGAGGAGAACACTACTTGTACTAGTAGGGATGCTTTGGTTGTCGCTGGCGGTTGCCACCGCCCAGACACGAACGCTCACCGGTACCATTCTGGCGGCAGAAGAAGGGCCCCTCCCCGGCGCCAATGTGGTCGTGAAAGGGAGTACGACCGGGACTACAACGGATAATCAGGGTAAATTCACGCTGAAAATACCCGCAGAAAACGTAACACTGATCATCAGCTCCATCGGTTTTCTGACGGAAGAAATTGCCGTTGGTAATCGCTCAACGCTGGACCTGACCCTGAAAACCGACGTCAAGTCGCTGGCGGAGGTGGTGGTAACCGCTTTTGGGGTTGAAAAAGAAGTCAAATCGCTGGGATACGGTGTGCAGGAAATCAAAGGTACCGCCCTCACCGAAGCCCGTTCTTCAAACGTCGTAAACGCCTTGTCCGGTAAAGTGGCCGGTTTGCGGGTTAGCTCCAACGGCGGGCCGGGGAGCGGCTCAACCATCCAGATTCGGGGGGCGTCGTCGGTATCGGGAAATAACCAGCCGTTGATCGTTGTCGATGGCGTACCGATTCAGCAATCGTTCGATAAGACATACGGATCTGGTATTTCGGAAGTTAATCCGGATAACATCAAGGAAATGAGCGTTTTGAAAGGTCCGAACGCAGCTGCGCTCTACGGATCACGGGCGGCCAACGGCGTTATTTTGATCACCACCAAAAACGGAGCCGGAACAAAAGGCATCGGCGTGGAAATCAACTCCAATGTGACCTTCGAGCGCCCGTGGATCAAACCTAAATTTCAGAACACGTACGGGGGCGGAAACGGCTACCGGACCTGGTATAACGACGGCTGGTCCGGTGCCATCACCGACCCGTTGGAAGTGCAGCAATACCAGGCCGCTTATGGCAAAAGTGCCCCGTTGACGGGTACGGAAGGAACCGACGAAAGCTGGGGCGGCCCGATGGACGGGCGACTGGTTCGGCACTGGTGGTCGGGCAAGGAAGTGGCTCCGCTGACGCCAAACCCCAATAACTGGGAAGATTTCTGGCAAACTGGTCAAACCGTTACCAACAGCGTTGCCGTTTCGGGCGGGAACGACAAAGGAAGTTTCCGGTTGTCGGTTGGCCGAATGGATCAGAAAGGCCTGGTTTACTTCAACGACTTCTACCGCAATAACTTCAAGTTTAACTCGGCTTATAATTTTACGCCAAAATTCAGCGCAACGGTTTCGGCGGAATACATCAAATCGGGCGGCAACCGGAGCTACACCAGTGGTCAGGAGTTTATCTGGTCGCACCGGCAAACGGACTGGACCAAGCTCCGCAACTGGCGGGATTACACCAGCGTTCACATCCAGCGCGCGCTGCCCGGAAAACCGGCCGACAGTGATCCCCCAAACTGGCAGCATACGTTCTTTACCAACCCCTTCTACTCGTCGGAAATGTTGCCTTCCAACAACGAGAAAGACCGGCTGGTGGGCAACATTGCCCTGAATTACAAAATTTTTCCTTTCCTGACATTGATGGCCCGAAGCGGAACCGACGTCTGGACCGATACCCGAATCAGCGTTACCAACTTCGAGCGAGTGCGGAACGGAAACCGGACTCCCGGCGCTTTCACCGAAGAAGTACTGCGTCGTCAGGAAACCAACCACGATGCCATTCTGACGTTCAACAAAGCCATCAATGCGGATTTTGCGACGAATATTCAGGTAGGAGCGATCTCCCGGACGAACTATTACAAGCGGAATTACCTGGGTGTGGGTGAACTGGTGGTCGATGGATTATACAATGCCTCCAACGCCAATCCCAGCCGGAATACCGCCCAAAGCGCCATTGAAAAATCGCAGGTAAACAGCGTGTTCGGAGCGTTGGAAGTAAGCTACAAAAATGCGCTCTTTTTGAACGCAACGGCCCGGAACGACTGGTCGAGCACGCTGCCGGCCGACAACCGTTCGTATTTCTACCCCTCGATATCGGGTAGTGCGGTGATCACCGATTTGCTGAATCTTCAAAGCAATGTGATTTCGTTCGGTAAAGTCCGGGCCAGCTGGGCGCAGGTCGGCAACGATGCGCTGCCTTATCAATTGCTGCAAACGTTCAGAGCCGGAACCTCCTGGGCGGGCTCGACACCGGAATTTTATGAAAATACCCAGATTGCCAACTCCACGCTTCGCCCCGAAATCACGACCGGAACCGAGCTGGGTCTGGATGTTCGTTTCCTGAAAGGACGGATTGGTTTGGATGTAACCTATTACAACCAGGTGTCGCGCGACCAGATTCTGGCCGTTGAGATCTCGAAAGCAAGCGGGTATAACTCCCGCGTCCTCAACGCCGGTAAAATTTCCAACAAAGGGCTGGAGGTGGTTCTGACCGGAACACCCGTCAAAACAGCCACCGGTTTTAGCTGGGAAACAACCCTGAACTTCTCCCGCAACCGCAACAAAGTGCTGGAACTGGCCGAAGGTTTATTAACGTACACGCTGGCAACCCGCCAGGGCTTGATTACGGAAGCGCGGGTCGGACAGCCGTACGGCAGTTTCTTCGGAACCGGTTTCGAACACGCTCCCGATGGCCAGCGGATTTACAATGCCAACGGTTTGCCGGTGGTTTCGACCACACCCCGGACGTTGGGCAACGTTCAGCCGAAATGGACGGGTGGCTGGTTGAACAGCCTGACCTTCCGCGGGTTTTCAGTCTCTGCGCTGGTCGACGTGAAATGGGGTGGTGACTTCTTCGACGAAGGAACCGGAACCGCCCGCTGGACAGGGCAATACGAAGAAACCGCTATTGGCCGGGAAGAAGGCGTTATTGGCAAAGGCGTATACAACGCCGGAACCGCCGAAGCGCCCAACTACGTCCCCAATACGGTGATTGTGCCGGCCAAAACCCTCATTGCCTACAACAACCCGCGCAGCTACCACGAAGCGTCAATTTATGACGGAAGCTACGTCAAGCTTCGTGAGGCCACGATTGGCTACCAGCTTCCGGCGGGTTTCCTGAACCGGATCAAAATTCGGTCGGCTAAAGTCTCCATTGTGGGCCGCAACCTGCTGATGCTGTTCAAGAACACGACCCATGTCGATCCTGAAGTGGACCGGTTTGGTGCCAATCAGCAGGGATTTGCCTACGGCGAATTGCCCAGTTCCCGTAGCATCGGTGCCAACCTGAATCTGTCATTCTAATTCCGGAAAAAAGACTTTACCATGAAGATCATAAAAGCACTTGTTTTTAGCATTGGCTTGTTGACGCTGGCGGGTTCGTGCACGTCGGAGTTCGACAAAATGAACGTCAGCCCGAACGATCCGACCGCCATCAGCCCGCAGTATCTGCTGCCGTATGCCCTGGAGGCCTCTATTGACCGGTATTGGGGTGTTCGGACCCGTTTCGAGCGACTGAATCTGGATGGTGCCATGTGCTGGATGCAGTACCTGACCCGCAACATCTACTCGAACGAAGGCGACAATTATGAGGTTTCGGTCGGTTTTTACACCAACAACTGGAAAGGATTCTTCAACGACGGGCAGGTAAACTACCAACGGATTATTGCACTGGCCGGACCGGGTGGCAAATTTGAAAACGCCAACTACGAAGGCGTTGCGCTGGTGATGCGCTCGTGGGTCTTTTCACTGCTGACCGATGTGTATGGGCCCATCCCGTATACCGACGCGCTGAAAGGAACGGCCGAAGCGCCGAACTACACCCCGGTTTACGATCCCATTGAAACGGTTTATGCCGGTTTGTTGAAAGATCTGAAAACCGCCAACGAAAAACTGAGCGTTACAGGACCACCTATTGCCGGTGACATTGTATACGGTGGTGATATTCTGAAATGGAAAAAATTTGCCAACTCCCTGCGGCTGAAGTTAGCCAATCGCCAGGCCGTCAAAAAGTCGGCGGAATCGAAAGCCATCATGGCCGAAATTCTGGGCAATGCCACAACGTATCCGATTTTCACGAGCAACGCCGACAACGCCAAACTGGCCAATTCAGCCGTTTTGCCGAGCAATAACGAGTGGAATCAGGTCATGATTCAGGATGGCCGGACCGACTGGAACATCAGCAAAACCCTGGCCGACCGCCTGAACGAGCTGGGCGATAGCCGGATTACGGTTTTTGCCCAACCCAACAAAGCCGGTAAATACGAAGGTCACCCCAACGGTTTACCCGATGCCGTTGCCACGGCTTATCTGGGAAGCAGCTCCGTTCTGGGTACGTACTTCACGGCGGCTACAGCCCCGGCGGTGATCATGACCTATTCGGAAGTGAACCTGATTCTGGCCGAAGCGGCTTTTGATGGCGACATCACGGGCAGTGCGCAGACTTACCTCGAGAAAGGCATTGCCGCTTCGTTCGACCAGTATGGGTTGACGATGCCTGCCGGTTATCTGGCAAAAGTGGGTCCGGCTACCAAGGCGACGATCATGGAGCAGAAATGGATTTCGCTGTTTGGCCAGGCCATCGAAGCCTGGACGGAATACCGCCGGACGGGCCTGCCGGTGCTGCCTGCGAAAGACTCCCGCGCCGTATTCTCCAACGATGGCGTTTTGCCGACCCGCCTGAAGTACCCGACTTCGGAGTATTCCCTGAACAAAGCCAGTCTGGACAAGGGTATATCGCTGCTCGGTGGAGCCGACGACATGAAGTCAAAATTGTGGTGGGTTGAGAAATAACTATAATAAACCATGAAAATGCTTATGAATAGCTATAAAAGTCTTATTTTAAGTGGGTTACTAGTCGTAGGCAACTTACTCACCGGGTGCGAAAAGAAGGAGGATCCGTTCGTCGACCGGGTTGTTGCGCCCGTACTGGTGCTGGTCGATGGGGCTTCTGACGGCGGTGGCCAAACCGCCGAGCCGGTGGTGACCCAAAAAATCACGGCACCGGTCGTCATGACGGTGAAGATTTTGGAACTGGATAAAAGCGGTATTCTAAACAACAAGGTCGGTATTGATTCGATTCCGGTAGCGGCTTTGGCCGTCAAGCTGGTGAAACGGGAGGTAAAAGGAACGGCCACCGTCATGACGACGATTGCGGATCTGAAAACCGACGCAACCGGCAAGGCCACCCTGACCAAAACCTGGGCTGAACTGGGCATCACCACGCCGGCTGTCGGGAGCAGTGTTTCGCTGACCTGGACGGGCGAATACAAAGGCCAGACTTTCTCGCGTTTGTCGCGGGTTCAGGGCGTAAACTAACAATCAATACTTCGTCAGTCGTTTGTCCTTCGGCTTTCAGTTGATCAGGGTTCTGGTTTTACCTGAAGGCTAAACGATGAACGGCTGACAACCCTTTATAAACAATCAATAAACCAACTTCTAACAATTCTTACTATGTCTCTTAATCGTCGTGAATGGCTCCGGTCCGGATTGCTGGCTGGTGTAGGTTTAGCAGCTGCTCCTGCGGCTTATTGTGAGCCCTGGCTGGACAAGCCTGAGCTGGCTGGTGCACTGCCGCCAACCGCTCCGAAAGGTGCCCTGAAAGCGCGTCTGTCGGCCAACGAAAACCCGTACGGGCCATCGCCAAAGGCTTTGAAAGCCATTGCGGAAGCCGCTCCGGAAGGATTTTTGTATCCGTTTCAGTACGGGATGCAGTTGCAGAAAATGATTGCAGAAGAGGAAGGCGTAGCACCGGAGCAGATTCTATTGTCGGCCGGTTCGGGAGCCTTGCTGCACGCTACGGCTTTGCAGTATGCGTATACAAATCCGGGCAGCAGCGTTTTGTCGGCCGACCCAACGTACGAACAACTGGTTCGGGCGGCTGTCATGCACGGCATGACGTGGGACAAAGTGGCACTGACAACGGGCACCTACGACCACAATCTGGAAGAAATGGAAAAGAAGGTCAACGACAAAACCGGTCTGGTTTACCTTTGCAATCCGAACAACCCGACGGGTGTAACGATGAATCCGGAAAGTCTGCGGGCGTTTGTCGACCGCGTTTCGGCGAAAAAACCGGTCTTTGTCGATGAAGCGTATATTCACTACACGGGTGATCCGAAAAAATACACGGTGATTGAAAACATCAAGAAAGGCCAGAACGTGATGGTCGCCAAGACGTTCTCGAAGATCTACGGCATGGCCGGTTTGCGGATGGGCTACATGGTGGGCCAGCCGGATACACTCAAAGCCATTTCAAAATGGGGGGGCGGTGTTGGTAACCTGAGTATGACCACGTTGCGGGCTGCGCTGGCGTGTTACAAAGACGACGAATTTATCAAGTATTCGCTGGGTAAAGGGCTGGAAGCCCGCGAGTTTCTGTATGCTACGCTGAAGCAAAACGGCTACACGTACCTGCCATCCGGCACGAACTTCGTGTTGTTCCCGATCCGGATGAAGGGTGACGATTTCACCAAGAAAATGATGGAAAACGGCGTGAGCGTTCGTCAGTGGAAATTTGACGGCCAGTTCTGGTGCCGCGTGAGCCTGGGCACGATGGATCAGATGAAATACTTCGCCGATGCGCTGAAAGTTATTTCGTAACGCGTACCCACGGGCGGCCCCGTTTAGTCCGTGTTTTTAATGCTTTTAATGACCAGGAAAAAACACGTACTAAAAACTACGCGTCCCGGTCCGTGGGTAGGTTGAAATCGCTTCCGAAGTTTTACCTTTGGAAGCGATTTCTATATAACTCCGTATGTCCATTCAAATTTCTCCCCTTGCCGAAAGCCTGCCGGTTTTTTTAAAACAGCACAATTATTCGGCCATTGCGGTTCTGGCCGATGCAAATACGAAGCGATTCTGCTATCCGGCTATAAAAAATTTTTTACCGAAACATAAAATTATTACACTTCGGGCGGGCGAACAATACAAAGATTTAACGGCTTGTGAGATGGTTTGGCAGGCCCTAACCGACGCCCAATTTGACCGCCATGCCCTGCTAATTGATCTGGGAGGGGGCGTTGTTGGGGATCTGGGCGGTTTTTGTGCGGCAACCTACAAACGCGGCATTGATTTTATTCAGATTCCAACCACGTTGTTGTCGCAGGTAGATGCCAGTGTCGGCGGGAAGCTAGGTATTGACTTTCACGGATTTAAAAACCATATTGGGGTCTTCAAATTACCGGAAGCGGTTCTGATTGATACGGTTTTCTTTCAAACATTACCGGAGTTGGAACTGCGGTCGGGTTTTGCCGAAATCATTAAACATTGCCTGATTGCCGATGCCGCCAAATGGAATGTCATCCGTCGCCGGGATTTGCACCAGCAGGATTGGAATGATCTGGTGGCGCATTCGGTCGCAATAAAAAAAAATATCGTTGAACAAGATCCAAACGAGAAGGGAATACGTAAAGTATTAAACTACGGTCACACGTTGGGTCATGCGCTCGAAACCCATTTTCTGGCCGATCCCAAACGACGGTTGCTGCATGGTGAAGCCATCGCGGCCGGCATGATTGCCGAAGCCTTTATTGCGAAACGAAAAGGGCTGATCGAAATCGGGTTGCTGGAGCAGATTGAAGAGTACCTATTTTCAATATACGGACGCGTCAATCTGGCGGATGCCGACCTGGAGCCGGTGTTGACGTTGACGTTACAGGACAAAAAAAACCGCAACGGTGAGGTACGGATGGCATTGCTGGACGGACCGGGAAGTTGCACGTACGATGTTCCGGTAACAAAAGCGGAGATGCGTCGGGCACTGGATTATTACCGAACTTAGAATTAACCAAATACCCGGTCCGTTTAAGCGTTTTTTTAAAACATTGCGGAGCAAAAGACACTATACTAAAGGAGTTCTATTCATTTCTAACCAGTTTGTCTATTCGATTCAAATTTACAACCCTGTTAAACAGTCCGTTTATGAAACATTTTATCGGCGTCCTTGTGTTACTGGCTGTGGTTTCGCTGGCCGGATGTATGCCTGGGAAATTATTCGTTGAGCACGATTACAGCTACGAAGGGCATTTTAAAAATTATGAATCTTTCAACTTTCTGGAATGTGAGTACATCGACTCCACCTTGCTCTGCTCAGATATTCAGGAAGCTATTCGTCACCAAATGGAAGCGCGGGGTTATAAAGTGGCCAACCGCGCCCCGAACCTGTTGATATCCTATAATATTTTTCGGAATGATCTGCGTTTCCGGGGGTATCAACAACCGGTTATCAAAGATTGGGTCGTGAGTGAAGACGGCGATGCGACTTACAAAAGAATCGACTACAACCTGGACGAAGGAACACTGATGATTTCATTGATCGACGCCGAAACCTATCAGGTCATCTGGAAAGGCTATGCGTCGCGGGTAACCCGAAATCCGAATTTCAAGAATAATTACTTCAAAGGGATCGTCCGATCCATCTTTGACCAGTATCCGCTCCTGGCAACAGCCCGAAAGTGAGGGTGTGAAAAAACAGCGAATAATGAATGTTGAATACCGGCGCTTGCTTCGTTATTCAGCGTTCATTATTCCGTGTTTGGGGCCACCTGGGTGGTCAATTGTTTAAATATTCCCTCCAGACTACTTTCCTGTTGCTTCAGTCCAACCAGGGTAAGGTTTTTGTCGGCAGCTAATCGGAAAATAGCCGCCCGCAAATCACTATTTTTGTCGGCCGTCAGCCGGTAGCGGCTTTGGCCCAGCACCTCCACGGTTCGAATACCGGGCAATCCATTCAGCAGAACGGTTTCGTCAGCCAGATCCTGCTCGAATTCGGCCACCACCACCATTGATCCATCGGCATTGTCGCGCAACTCATTCAGCAGCCCATCGGCCACAATCCGGCCCCGGTTGATGATGATAACCCGGTCGCAGAGGGCTTCGACTTCCTGCATGATGTGGGTGGAAAACAGGACGGTTTTTTCGCGGCCAATCGTGCGGATCACCTGGCGAATTTCAGTGAGCTGATTGGGGTCCAGTCCGGTGGTCGGCTCGTCTAAAATCAGGACGGGCGGGTTATGAATGAGTGCCTGGGCCAACCCGACACGCTGGCGGTATCCTTTCGATAACTGGCCGATTTTTTTGCGCTGTTCGAGTTCCAGCCCAACGAGCCCAATCATCTCATCGACCCGCCGGCTCAACGCCGAACGCCGTAAACCGTGTAAAGAACCTGCGAAGCTCAGAAATTCCTTCACGTACATGTCCAGGTAGAGCGGATTATGCTCCGGCAGATAGCCTAAACTTCGCCGTACAGCGATCGAGTTCGTCCGGACGTCAAAACCATTCACTTCAACCGTGCCCTCGGTAGGCGGCAGATAAGCCGTTGCAATTTTCATGGTCGTGGATTTTCCGGCACCGTTGGGTCCGAGAAAGCCTACAATCTCGCCCGGTTGCACGGCAAAAGAAATTCCATCAACCGCCCGTTGGGCCGTTTCGCCGTTTCGGGCGTAAATTTTAGTCAGGTTCTGTACCAGAATGGACATCGATCAATACGAAAGTGCAAAGAGACAGGGTGCAATGTAAAAAAGCAACCGAATATTTTCAGGCAAACGGTCAGATTGTTGGGTCAGAATCGATTTAAAGTGCAAACGGTTTTGGCGAATTCCGTTTGTTCGTCGAAGCCCCTGTATTAACGTCGTTTTTGAAAAACCGCTTTTAAAACCAAAAACAATTTTTATTTTTAGCCTTCCGTTCACCCTGAAACGGGTTGAAAACTGCCATGAGAACGAAGCACATCGGCCTGCTAGTGGGATGCCTGATGGCCATTAGTTCCTGGGCTCAAAAACCGGGTGCCCAAAGTCCTGCTCTGGAACACATTGATATTCTTAGCCATCCGCCGGATGTTTTCACAAACTGTGATAATGCCCAAACGCAGACGGAGATGAATTTATGCGCGCAAATGCGGTTTCAGAAAGCGGACCATGAATTGAATGCGGTTTACAAACAACTGCTGGGCCTGGTGTCGAACACCGATAAAACGCTTGTGATCGAGGCCCAGCGGCAATGGATCGTCTACCGCGATGCGCACTGTAAAATCTATGAGAAAATGTACGAGGGCGGTTCTGCGCTGAGTATGGTACTCGCCAACTGCAAGGAAGCCACCACCCTGAGCCGGATCAATGAACTAAAAGAATTAGTAGCCGAACGCAAACTTAGACAATAGCTGCCAGCCCCATGAGTGACTCTGTATTCCGGAAAAAATCGGTTGTAAAAGCCGTAGCCGACATTGACGATGGTGAATCGTCACACCTCAACAAGGTACTGGGTGTGCGCGACCTGACCTCGTTTGGAATTGCGGCTATCATCGGAGCCGGGATTTTTAGCACCATCGGACGCGCCAGCGTCAACGGCGGTCCGGCCGTATCGCTGCTGTTTGTCTTTACGGCCATTGCCTGCGTTTTTACGGCCCTCAGTTACGCGCAGTTTGCCTCAACGGTACCCGTCAGCGGAAGTGCTTACACCTACGCTTACGTGTCATTCGGAGAGATTTTTGCCTGGATCATCGGCTGGGCGCTCATCCTGGAATACGCCGTCAGTAACATGGTGGTAGCCATTTCCTGGTCGGAGTATTTTACGTCGATGCTCGAAGGATTTGGGGTTCACTTTCCGTCTTACTGGGCAACGGATTACGGATCAGCCGCCCGGGCCTACGAACAAGTGCAGGCCAGCGCCACACCGGGAGACTTACCGGCCCATACCCGGGAACTGGCGCAGGCTTTTCAGGATGCTCCGGCGTTGGGCCGTTTGAGGTTTATTGCCGATTTGCCCGCCGGATTTGTAACGGTATTGATCACGTCCCTGGTGTATGTCGGGATTAAAGAATCCCGCACGGCCAGCAACCTGCTGGTGGTTCTGAAACTGGCCGTTATCGGATTGGTCATTGCTGCCGGAGCCTTTTACGTAAAACCCGAAAACTGGTCCCCATTCGCCCCCAACGGCGTTAGTGGCGTCTTGAGCGGGGTGGCTTCCGTCTTTTTTGCTTTTATCGGTTTCGATTCCATTTCGACCACCGCCGAAGAATGCAAAAATCCGCAGCGGGATTTGCCCCGCGCCATGATTTACTGCCTCATTATTTGCACGGTTTTGTACGTATTGATTACGCTGGTACTGACCGGGATGGTGAATTACAAAGAACTGGGCGTCGATGATCCGCTGGCCTACGTGTTTCAGAAAGTGGGGCTGGACGCCATTGCGGGCGTTATTTCGGTCAGTGCGGTAATTGCCATTACGAGCGCGTTGCTGGTGTATCAGTTGGGGCAACCGCGCATCTGGATGACCATGAGCCGCGACGGGCTGCTGTGGCCCCGTTTCTCGAAAATTCACCCGCGTTACCGGACGCCTTCTTTCGCCACCATTGTGACGGGCTTTCTGGTTGCCATTCCGTCGCTTTTTCTGGATATGCAGTTTTTTATCGATCTCACCAGCGTCGGTACGTTCTTTGCCTTTATTCTGGTCTGCGGAGGTATTCTGTTTCTGGATGCGAAAGGGCTTTCCAAACATTCGAAGTTTAAAGTTCCTTATGTCAACGGGAAGTACATCGTCGGTCTGGCCTTGCTGGTCGCGCTGTTTTTTGTGTTGCGGGCGGGAGGGCTCCTGAGCGGTATTTCAGAAAAGCCGCTGCTGGCGGTTTTCTGGCTGACCTGGGCGGTATTTGCCGTGCTGTCGTTCCGCTATAATTTCTCCCTTCTGCCGGTTCTGGGCATTCTGACCAATCTTTACCTGATGACTGAACTGGGAATCAGTAACTGGGCTATTTTCGTCGTCTGGTTAATCATCGGTCTGGTCATTTACTTTTCGTACGGCTATCGGAAAAGCAAACTGGCTGTGGCAGACGCCGAATGAACCGGGCTTCACCAAGCTTTGTAGGGTATTAGCGGATGATAAAATCAATTCTGAGAAATAATTAATTGATTGTGCATACAATATATAATTCTTTCTATATTTTGCCACGGAATTAGCAGATTCAGGTAAAAGCAGATAGGAACAAGACTACCATCCAGACCGGATGCCGCATTTACGTGTTTGCCGATCAGATATTTAAGTCAGTTAATTTTACATCTCGCAATAATGCAGAAAGCCTACAGGGTCTCCCTTTAGGCTTTTTTATTAGCAAAAAAGAAGGGCAACGATGGTAGTCGTTGCCCTTCTTCAATCAAAAGCAGCTAGTGCTTAGTCGCTTCTGCGACCGCCCATAAGCAGACTGGCGTAGTACAGAAGCGTGGCCAGCGAGCCGAGTGCCGCAACGACGTACGTCATGGCCGCCCACCAGAGTGCATCTTTTGCGTAGCCATATTCCCGCTGATTGACAATGTTCCGGTTTTGCACCCAGGCCAGAGCCCGGCGGCTGGCGTCGAATTCGACGGGCAGCGTGACAAAACTAAACAACGTGGTGACGGCGAATAACGCTACCCCAACGGCCAGCGGAATGATGGTGGTGTTGATCATCAGGATACCGATCAGAATAATCCACTGCAGGTAGCTTGACGAAACCGTCAGGAACGGCACCATGGCCGAACGGAATTTAAGCGGACCGTAGGCCGTTGCGTGTTGCACGGCGTGACCGCATTCGTGGGCCGCCACAGCCGCCGATGACACGCTTCGCCCATAATAGACGTCGGCACTCAGGTTGACGGTTTTATCCTGCGGGTTATAGTGGTCAGTCAGCATTCCTTCTACTGAAAGCACGCGAACGTCAAAAATGTTGTTTTCGTGGAGCATTCGTTCGGCAATCTCCTTGCCGCTCATCCCGTTGCTTAGTCCGATTTGCGAATACTCGTTAAACTTGCTTCTCAAACGCCAGCTGATACCGGCACTGAGGAGCGCGAAAATGATGAAAATAATCCAGATTCCAGGCATAATTCAAGAAGACCGGGGTCGCCGGCACGATTAAGAGTACATGGTTAAACGGTAGTGTGGATCACTATACCTACTAAACAAATATCACTAAAAAAACGGTTCATTGTTTATCCCTGTCTGCAACCGCTGATCACGGTTTTGGAACAGCCCCGCTATGGATAAGCCCTGCGGATTTTCTCGATGAGCGCCGTGGTGGAATAACCGGCAACGAGCGGAATGGTTTGTACGTGACCGCCGTTCTGTACTACAAAATCCGCTCCCACGATGTCGCCGATGGCATAGTCGTCACCTTTAACCAACACGTCCGGCTTGAGAACCTGAATCAGTTCAAGTGGTGTTGGCTCGCCAAACAGGACCACGGCGTCGACAAACGCCAGCGAAGCCATCAGCCGGGCGCGGGCATATTCGTTGACAACCGGGCGCAGCGGTCCTTTGATGCAACTGACAGACGCGTCCGTATTCAGGCCCAGAATCAGTTTATCCCCGAACTGCCGGGCTTTTTCCAGGTAATCGACATGACCCAGATGCAGAATATCGAAACAGCCGTTGGTAAAGACCATTTGCTGGCCGGTCGCGTGCCACTGTTCGGCCAACGCAACGGCCTGCTCCCGGCTGAGAATTTTGGATTCGGTCATTTTTTTGATGGCTAAGCTGGTTGGATGACTACAAAGGTTAAAAATGGCTAACCGGTAAAATGAGCCATCAAAACCATTTTTAACCCTACCACCATTTTACTTTATCAGGATTCCGCCCCAACTACCTGTTGCGTATTCCGGCCTTTCAGCATAACAATCAGAAAACTCAGAGCACCGAGAACAACTACGTAAAACCACTGTGTAAACAGCATCAGCGTAGCCAGCGTGGCTCCATCCTGATTGCTGATGCCATAGAGCGCGAGGGCCGCTCCAACGAGAATGTTGAACGTTCCGGCACCACCCTGAACGGGAGCCGCCATGCCCAGGGCACCCATGATCAGAATGGTCAGACCGGCGCGCCAGCCCAGATCGGCAGTTTGGGGCATGGCCGAAAACAGCACGAACGACATGTAATAATACATCGTCCAGATCAATACCGTATGGAAGATGAACGCACCGGGATTTTTTAGTTTACGAATACTGACCAGGCCTTCGAGCAAGCCGACCACAAACTTTTCAACGCGCTGGTAGAACGGTTTCTGGCGAAGCACTTCTTTGAAGCGATTGTAGAAAAACCAGACCATGACGGCCAGCCCGAGTAGACAGCCGACCAGAATCACCAGCAGCCAGGAGTTGTCGCGCAGACCGGCCGTGTTGAATTTTGACGAAAAGAAATCCATTAAAAACGTGCTGAGTCGGTCGAATTCGATCAGAAAGGTGGCCCCAATGAGCAAAAAAAGCATCAGTACGTCAAAAATCCGCTCGGCAACGACTGTACCGAAACTTACATTGACGGGAACTCCTTCCAGGCGGTTTAACGTGCCGCAGCGGGTGACTTCGCCCATGCGCGGAACCACCAGATTGGCAAAATAACCGGTCAGAACAGACAGTGTAGTGTTAAACTGTGCCGGTCGATACCCCACTACCGGTTCCAGCAACAAGCTCCAGCGGTAGGCCCGACTCCAGTGGGCAATTACGGTCAGCAAACCCGACACCGCAATCCAGCTGTAGTCGGCTTTGCTGAAAGCGTCGAACATGGCCGCGCGGTCGATGTCTTTGAACACGTACCACAACAGCCCGGCGGCAATACCGAGTGAGATCCCGTATTTTAGAATGTTTTTCAACGGTTGAAGAATGGTTAGCTGGTTGACTATGGTTGCATGGTTAAAAATGGTTAGATGGCTAAGGATGGTTGAATGGTTCACTTTTAAAGTGCCCATTTTAACCATTCTTAACCATCCAGTCATTCGCTTTCAACCATTCAATTAAAAACTAATCGGTTATTGATGTCGGGAAAAACCACCTGCGGTTTATAGGTTTTGGCTTCATCGGTGGTCATCATGCCGTACGAGATGATGATGATGATGTCGCCCACCTGAGCGCGCCGGGCAGCAGCTCCATTGAGGCAAATAATGCCGGAGCCCCGTTCGCCCTTGATGACGTAGGTGATCAAACGTTCGCCATTGTTGTTGTTGACAATATGAACCTGCTCATTTTCAAGCAATCCGGCGGCATCCATCAGGTCTTCGTCGATGGTGATGCTGCCGACATAATTCAGCTCAGCCTGCGTCACCCGGACCCGGTGGATCTTCGATTTCATTACGGTAATAAACATAGTTGTATAGACTACCCGGTTCAAACGGACGATCAAAAGTAGTGAAAAACAGTCCACCCGAAGCAATCACCGCAAAAACAGCCCGCGAAACGAGTTAGTTCAGTTGGCTGTTCGTCAGAGGATGAGGTTGTCAATCAGCCGGGTTTTGCCCAAGTGCGCGGCAATACACAAAGCCGTTGCGCCCGGCGCCAGGCGTTGCGAAACGGGCTGAAGCGTGTCGGCGTTAGCGATTTCAAAGTACTCCAGCCGAAAATCCGGATGCTTTTGCAAGTCGCTTTCCACGGCGGTTTTAGCGGCCTCGATGGTGCCCTCGTTGTGCAGGATTTCCTGCGCTTTGATCAGCGCCTGATACAAGGCGGGTGCTTCCCGGCGCTCGGCCGGCGACAGGTTGCGGTTTCGCGACGACATCGCCAGCCCGTCGTCTTCCCGCACGATGGGCATCCGAACCAGTTCCATCTGAAAGCCCAGATCACGAATTAATCGTTTCACGACGGCCACCTGCTGAAGATCTTTCTGGCCGAAATAGGCCCGGTCGGGCTGAATGATGTTGAATAATTTGGAAACGACAATACCGACACCGTTGAAGTGCCCCGGTCGAAACGCTCCTTCCAGCACGGTTTCCAGATCGCCAAAATTCAATTTTAAAACCGGATTGCTCGGATATATTTCGTCCACGGAAGGGGCAAAAACCAGATCGCACCCGGCTGCTTCGAGCAGCTGGCAGTCGGCTTCGAGGGCGTGCGGATACCGGGCGAGGTCGTCGGGGTTGTTAAATTGAGTCGGGTTGACGAAGATGCTGCAAACCGTCAGGTCATTATTGGCTTTAGAAGCCTCGATCAGGGAGATATGGCCCGAGTGCAGCGCACCCATCGTGGGAACAAATCCCATGGATTTGCCGGTCCGGCGTTGAGAATCAAGAGCTTGCCGTATACCGGCGATAGTTTCGTAGCGTTGCATACTGAATTTTAAATGGATGGAGTCAATCTTTCGCTGGATTAGCCTGGAGCTGGAATTAGGAACCCGGCGGTTTATATTGACAAAACAGGAGTTTTTCTGGCGAAATTCTATTGAAATACCAGAAAAAATTGTATAATTTTGCAGATTTTTAATTTGTTCCGCTACGGCGGTGTATTTCACTAAAGCCCCCCAATCGTGTTATGAGCAAACTTCGGATTCTCTACGTTGCCAGTGAAATCAACCCTTTCCTCCAGACTTCTGCCGTTGCCGATTTTGTTCGGAAACTGCCGCAGGCGATGCAGGAACGCGGCATGGAAATTCGCATCCTGGTGCCACGTTTCGGGCTGATCAACGAGCGAAAGAACCGGCTACACGAGGTGGTCCGTTTATCGGGTATCAATATTACGGTGGGCGACGAAGAAAAGCCACTGATTATCAAGGTGGCCTCCATCCCCAATGCCAAATTGCAGGTGTATTTTATTGACAATGAAGACTATTTTCAGCGTAAACACGTTTTTCTTGACAAGGATGATCGATTCTACGAAGACAACGACGAGCGGACTATTTTCTTCTGCAAAGGCGTTCTGGAAACCGTAAAAAAATTAGGCTGGTCGCCCGATATTGTCCACTGTAATGACTGGATGACGGCCCTGATTCCGCTGTATCTGAAAACAACCTACAAAAACGACCCGATGTTTAAGGATACCAAGTCGGTATTCTCGGTTTACAATAATTCATTTTCCTACCGTTTCGACGACGGTCTGGTTGAAAAAGCCAAGGCCATGGATGTGGATGATGACATGCTGAAATATCTGAAGTCGGCTGATTATGACGGGTTTATCCGGATGGGTTGTACCTACGCCGATGTGGTCGTGAAGGCCGATGAAGATTATAGCGAGAGTTTAAATAGTATTTTGAATGATTTGTCCGACAAGAAATTTGAACTCGCCGAAGAAGGCCAGGAAGTTGCTGATCAATACTACAATCTTTATACGGAACTTGCGGGCTAAGCGGGCCGCGAATGCCGTTCAGGTAAGCCTGATGGCCGGAATCCTGGCGTTGGTGTCGGTACTGGTGGCCTGCGAAGAACCCAAAGACATCGGTTTGCCACCGACCACGGCCATCGGCGTGCTGTATACCGATACGCTCACCGTCAAAACGTCCACGATTCAACTCGATTCGGTGGAAAACGACCGCAATCTCCGGCTCTTTGTCGGGAATTATAGCGACCCGGTTTTTGGTAAAGTTTCGGCTAAAGCCTTCGGCCAGTTGTATGTGGAAGCGGGTAGCTTCAAAACAGAAGGCGAAATGGTCTACGATTCGTTGCTGGCGTGGGTTGGATATTCGTACGTCTATGGCGATACGACGAAGGTGCAGGACATTTTCATTCACCGGCTGACGCAAGATCTGGATACAACGAAGCGGTATACGTCGAACTCGTCGGCTACGTACGAGGCTCAGCCTCTGGTCAAGATTCAGCTGACCCCTTCGGCGCTCGGCGGCTCAAAATCCGTTCGCATGCCGGATGCCTTGGGCCGCGAACTGCTGGATCTTTCGAAGGGATCGGGCGTTACCCAAGTCGATTTTGAGAAAAAATTCAAGGGTATTGCCCTGGTGCCAGGCGCGAACAACACGACCGTTTTTGGCTTCTCCAATGGCGTTGTCTACCTTGAATTGTATTACCACAATTCAACGGATACGACCAAGAGATACGCTACCGACTTTTCGATGAGTCGGGCCCGGCCCTCGTTCAGTCAGATCAAAGTGGACCGTTCCGGAACAAAACTGGCGGGTTTGAGCCTCAATAAGTCGCTGTCGGCTTCCGAAACCGGTGGTGACATGTTCGTGCAGGGTGCTACAGGCGTAACCACAAGGGTGCTTTTTCCGACCCTTGAAAATCTGAAAAAAGAAACCGGACGGATTGCCATCAACCGGGCTGAACTCCAATTTTTCGTTAAAGGCAGTAGCCCCGGCGGGCCAATTCCTGCGGTTATGACGATGGCGGAAACCGACGAGAACAACCGGGTTTCCTATTCGGTGGAGGCCGGTACGGGAAACAAAATATATCATTTGCTTCAGACGCAGGCCGGTACGTATCAAACGGCGAATAAGTGGTATTATCCGCAGGCTGTCGGCTACAACACCCGGCAGAAAACCTATGCGTTTGACGTTACCACCTATATTCAGGCGCTTTTGACGGGTTTTCACCCCAACAAAGGGCTGGTAATGTTCCCGACCCTAACGCCATCGCTGGTTCAGCAGAATCCTACTACGGGGGCCGGTGTGTTTCTGGCGCAGCCTTACGTTTTTAACCAGTTGAACGGTGCGGTTCTCAATGGTCCGGTCAATGTCAAACTGGTGGTATTTTATACATACACTCCGTAGGGTCACAAGCCCGAAAGGAGAGCCAGCCTATCGATAGGCTGGCTTTTTTGTTTCTGTACTTTCCGGTTAAAAACCGGGTTATATACTTGTTTTATTTGTATCTTTCCCAGAAAGACGCCCAGTTTTGATAACAATTTAGGAATGAAATAGGGATTTGTTAAATATTTTAAAAACTACCTGTTACAGCACCATTAAATTTAAAAGCCTATGTGTGGAATTGTCGCTTACGTCGGACATCGCGATGCCGCTCCGTTAGTTCTTAAAGGGTTGAAACGGTTGGAATACCGGGGCTACGATAGCGCGGGACTTGCCCTGCTCGATGTGGAAAACCCTGCTGATGCGGGCCTGAAAGTATATAAGAAAAAAGGAAAAGTCGTTGATCTGGAGCATGAACTGGCCGGGAAAGACTTGCACGCCAAAATCGGCATCGGACATACCCGCTGGGCCACGCACGGTGCGCCCAACGACGTCAATGCCCACCCGCACTTTTCGCACGACCGGAAGCTGGCGATCATTCACAACGGAATTATTGAAAACTACGCGACGATCAAGGAGAATCTGATTCGGAAAGGCTACATTTTTCGTTCCGAAACCGACTCTGAAGTGCTGATTCAGTTCATTGAAGACATCCGGAAAGAAACCGGGTCGTCGCTGGAAGAAGCCGTCCGGCAGGCGTTACTGGAAGTGGTTGGCGCGTATGCTATCGTCATTATTTCGGAAGAAGACCCGACGCAACTCATTGCCGCCCGCAAAGGAAGTCCGCTGGTGATCGGGGTGGGAGAGAACGAGTTCTTTTTTGCGTCGGATGCCACACCGATCATCGAATACACCAAGGACGTTGTGTATCTGAATGACCTCGAAATTGCGGTCGTTCGCGCCGGTGAACTGAAGGTGATCAACCTCGATAACACCCAGACCACGCCGTATATTCAAAAGGTAGAAATGGAGCTTGAAGCCATCGAAAAAGGCGGTTTTGAGCATTTCATGCTGAAGGAAATCTTTGAGCAGCCCCGTTCCATTGCCGATAGTATGCGTGGTCGCGTTCGGGCCGATGACGGACACCTGCAACTCGGCGGTTTGCGGGATTATCTGGATCAGCTGGCGTCGTCCAAACGGATTGTCATCGTCGGCTGTGGAACGTCCTGGCATGCCGGGCTGGTGGCCGAGTATATTTTTGAGGAACTGGCCCGCATTCCGGTCGAAGTGGAATACGCGTCGGAATTTCGGTACCGGAACCCGATCATTGCTGAACGGGATGTCGTGATTGCGATTTCGCAGTCGGGCGAAACGGCGGATACGCTGGCGGCTATCGAACTGGCCAAATCGAAAGGTGCTACCATTTTTGGGGTTTGCAACGTGGTGGGTTCGTCCATTGCGCGGGCTACCCACGCGGGGGCTTATACCCACGCCGGGCCGGAAATCGGAGTCGCCAGCACCAAGGCCTTTACGGCGCAGGTGACGGTTTTGACCCTCATGGCCATTGCTGCGGCTCAAAAGAAAGGCACGATTTCGGAAACCCTTTTCCGGCAGCTGCTGGCCGAACTGGAGCGTATTCCCGCGCTGGTCGACAAGGTGTTGCAAAACGCCGAAAAAGTGAAGGAAATCGCCTATATTTTTACCTACGCCAAGAATTTTATTTACCTGGGTCGGGGCCTGAATTTCCCGGTTGCATTGGAAGGCGCGCTCAAACTGAAGGAAATCTCGTACATCCACGCCGAGGGTTATCCGGCCGCCGAAATGAAACACGGCCCGATTGCGCTCATCGACGAAGATATGCCGGTGGTGGTGATTGCGACGAAAGACAGTTCCTACGAAAAAGTGGTCTCGAACATTCAGGAAGTGAAAGCCCGCAAAGGCCGGGTGATTGCTGTCGTGACCGAGGGCGACACGCAAATCCGGGAAATGGTCGATTTTGTGATTGAAATTCCGAAAGTTCACGACATTCTGATGCCGCTGGTTTCGGTGATTCCGCTGCAATTGCTGTCGTATTACATCGCCGTGATGCGGGGCCGCAACGTCGATCAGCCGCGAAATCTGGCGAAGTCGGTAACGGTGGAGTAGCAAAATACGGTTTTTAGCAATAGCCCCATACGGGTTTTAAAACCCGTACGGGGCTATTTTATTTACATTCGATGAATTTGATTGCTAACTTGCAGCCCGATTTGATTAAAATCATTTTCTTCGTATGGCAACCAAAAAAATCATATTTTCTCCCGACGCACCGGCACCAATTGGGCCTTATAACCAGGCGGTTATGGTAAACGAAACGCTCTATGTTTCCGGCCAAATCGCTTTTGAACTTGCTGCTTCCGGCGATATTCAGGCCGAAACCCGCCAGGTGATGGAAAACATCGGCGCCATTTTGAAAGTGGCCGAACTCGGCTTCGGGAACGTCGTGAAAGCCACCATTTTTGTCAAAGACCTCAACAACTTCGGCGCTATCAACGAGGTCTACGGCAGCTTTTTTACCGCCGATCCGCCAGCCCGTGAAACCGTTGAAGTAGCGCGCTTGCCCAAAGATGTCAACGTGGAAATATCCGTTATTGCCGTTCAATAAATAATCTGCCTGTTTCGCATATTACACCTAGTTCACTGAGTTAAGCGGAGAAAAAAGAGGTTAGCAGCGTTTAACTTCGGACTTTTACCGATAGAGCTGGTGAAAAAGTCTTTCAAAAATGCCTGAATCATCCGAAATACGCGTTCGTTTTGCGCCCAGTCCAACCGGGCCGCTTCATATTGGGGGCGTACGAACCGCCTTGTATAATTACCTTTTTGCCCGCAAACACGGCGGCAAAATGCTGCTCCGTATCGAGGATACGGACCAAAACCGCTTTGTGCCCGGTGCCGAAGACTACATTGTTGAGGCCCTGAAATGGGTCGGCATCGAAATTGATGAAGGCCTGACCGTGGGCGGTCCCCACGCCCCCTATCGCCAATCGGAACGGAAAGCGATCTATCGTCAATACGCCGACCAGCTTGTGTCGGAAGGCAAAGCGTACTTTGCGTTCGATACGCCCGAAGAACTGGAAGCAATGCGGAAACGCATGGAAGAGGCCAATGCTCCGGCGGCTCAGTATAATTCCATCACGCGGCTTCAGATGAAAAACTCGCTGACGCTGAAACCGGAGGAAGTAAGCGCTTTGATCGATTCGGGTGCGCCCTACGTGATCCGGTTGAAGGTGCCCCGCAAGGAAGATGTCCGGCTGAACGATCTCATTCGTGGCTGGGTGGTGGTCCATTCGTCGCAGATCGATGACAAGGTATTACTCAAATCGGATGGAATGCCGACGTATCACCTGGCCAACATTGTCGACGATCATTTGATGGGCATCACTCACGTCATTCGCGGGGAAGAATGGTTGCCGTCGGCTCCGCTGCACGTCTTGCTGTACCGGTTTTTAGGCTGGGAAAGCACCATGCCGCAGTTTGCGCACCTTCCGCTTCTGCTGAAACCCGATGGCAACGGCAAACTCAGCAAGCGTGACGCCGATCTGGGCGGTTTTCCGGTATTTCCGCTCGAATGGAAAGATCCTTTTTCCGATACTGTCGCCCGCGGTTTCCGTGAAGATGGGTATTTGCCCGAAGCGCTGGTCAATTTTCTGGCGTTTCTGGGCTGGAATCCCGGAACGGAACAGGAAATGTTTACGATGGACGAACTGATTCAGGCGTTTAGTCTGGAGCAGATCAACAAAGCCGGCGCGCGGTTCGATATTCAGAAAGCCAAGTGGTTCAACCACGAATATTTGCGGCAACAACCGAACGAGCAACTGGCCGAAGCCATTGTGAGTCAGGCGGCTGCGGATGGAATAAATTGCCCGCCGGAGAAGGCGGCTAAAATCGCCGGTTTGCTGAAAGAGCGGGTCAACTTTGCTCACGAAATTTATGCCGAGTCAACGGTATTTTTTCAGAGCCCGCCAGGCTACGACCCGGCAATTGTGGCGGCCAAATGGAATGATGAAGCCGTTCGCGCTTTGACCGCATTTAAAGATGCATTAACTTCGGTAGAAGAACCGCTAACGGCCGAGATGGCGAAAACCACCCTGGCGAATGCGACGACGGCGGTCGGTATTAAACAAGGCAAAATCATGCAGGCCCTCCGGCTGGCCATCACCGGTGTTGGAGCGGGGCCGGACCTGATGATCACGCTGGAAATTATCGGCCGGCAGGACGCCATTGACCGGTTGCAGAAAGCCCTAAATGAACTATGAATGATGGATGATGAACGATGAGTGGCTGACGCATTCAATCGTGTGATAACCATTCATCGTTCATCATCCATCATTCATAATTAATCAAAAAGCTATGGCAAAGAAAATCACGAAACCCGAAGACCAGCCGAACGAAAAACCGCGGGTTCATAAAGAACTGGAAGGTTTTGATATTAAAATCAATACGTTCGGCGAGATTACGAACAGTTACGATATTGACAAAATCAATGCGTTTCTGAACAAAACCGTCGATGATAAGAAGCTTCGCAACCGCAAAGATCTGAAAGACGGGGAGAAGGGAGACGAAGAGGAGTATGAAGATGGGGAGGAGGAATAGTCAGTCGCCAGTTGCAATCTGAAATGTTTAATCTGTAACCTCTACTTTTCATGCGTTCTCACGAAATCGATTACAAGATCATCGGCGAAGATATTCAGGTCGTTGAAATAGAGCTCGACCCGAACGAAACCGTCATTGCCGAAGCCGGAGCCATGTTATTCATGGAAGACGGTATTCAGTTCGAAACCAAAATGGGCGACGGCTCGCAGGCGACGCAAAGCATCATGGGCAAGCTGTTTCAGGCGGGTTCGCGGTTGCTGACGGGCGAATCGCTGTTCATGACGCACTTTACCAACCGGGGCTACGGCAAGCGGAAAGTGGCGTTTGCGGCCCCGTATCCGGGTACGGTTATGCCCATCGATCTGGCTAAAATCTACGGCAATCAGTTGATTGTGCAGAAAGACGCCTTTTTGTGTGCGGCCATGGGAACCCAGATCGCGATTCACTTCAATCAACGAATTGGAACGGGATTGTTTGGTGGTGAAGGCTTTATTCTACAGAAAATCCAGGGCGACGGTCTGGCATTCATTCACGCGGGGGGCGTGGTGATGGAGCGGCAACTGAACAACGAAACGCTGCGGGTCGACACGGGCTGTGTGGTCGGTTTCGAACCTTCCATCAGCTTCGATATTCAGCGTTCCGGCGGCTTGAAGTCCATGATTTTTGGCGGAGAAGGAATCTTTCTGGCCACGTTGCGCGGTACCGGAAAAGTCTGGATTCAGTCGATGCCCATCTCCAAACTCGTGGATCGGCTGTCGACCAGCAGCCCACAAGCCCGCAAAGAAGGCGGCTCGGTGTTGGGCGGTCTGGGGAGTTTGTTTGAAGATTAAAGCGTGAACCGTGTAGTAGAAAACGGTGTTAACTACCTGAAAAGCTGATGAATAGTAAGGCTTTAGAAATATTCAGGCAGGAGTAAATTTGATTTAGATACAGGTATAATAGAAATGGAAATTATTTGCGTAAATGACAATTTTCCGGCTCCGGTGCTGGCCTTTTATGCCGAGTTTGGAGTCAAAACGCCCAAGGCCGATCAGATGTATACGGTTCGGATGGTGAAACGCCATACCAACGGCGAAACGGGCGTGTTGCTGGGCGAAATTCAGAATCCGGATGTGCCGGTGCGTCATCCGGTTTTGGGTGAAGTCTGGTTTGAACCAACGTTCAACATCAACCGGTTCCGAACCCTGCTGGGCCAGCCGGTTCGGCAGGAAGAGCTGGAAATGATCAATTCATGAGCTGGTTTTAATGAAGAAGAAAAAAGCACCTGACAGGTTTCTAAAACCTGTCAGGTGCTTTTTTCTTCTTCGGTCTAACTAAACTCAAAATGGCTAGATCACCACCCGTCAGGTTTCCAAAACCTGACGGGTGGTGAAACGCCCGGCACGAAATCACCGGGCTTTTTCGTTTACTTTCTGGTATCACCTTTCCTTACTTGTGACAAAATTACTTTTCGTTTTTCTGGCCATTCTGCTGGCCGCGTGCGGCAGTCGCGATGCCGACAATTATGTTCCGAAACCCAAAGGCTATAACCGGATCGATCTGCCCCCACATCGCTATCGACCCTTGACAGAAGCCCATCCGTATACCTTCGAGTATTCCACACAGGCCCGGATTCTGCCCGACACCTTTCGGGGTGCACAGCCGCACTGGATTTTTATCCATTATCCGGCTTTCAAGGCCAGCGTTCAGTTGACTTACCATCCGGTGCAGCACAGCGAAAAACGGCTAGCGGGCATGATCGGCGACTCGTATAAACTGGCGGCTATGCACAACGAAAAAGCGTATGCTTTTAAAGAGGAACTGGTTCAACTCCCCAGCGGTCTGAAGGCCGATCTGCTGTCGATTGCGGGCGAAGTGCCCAGCCAGCTGCAGTTTTTTACGACGGATACTACCACTCATTTTCTGCGGGGAGCGGTTTATTTCAACGTGGCAACCCGCAATGATTCACTGGCACCGGTTATCGATTATCTGCGGAGCGATGTCCTGCATTTACTCAAAACGCTGCACTGGAAGCCAACTCATTAAACCGATGGGGCTGCTGGCGAGTTAAGGAGGATGCTATTGCAAATTTTACGGGTATTTTGTATCTTTATATCCCTTTTCGGGAACCAACTCCTTGACATTCACGAATCCCGGCGAATGGTTCGCCGGATGAAAATGACGCTATGAGACGCACAAAATTTAATCCGAATCAATTTCAGATCGACTTTCTGGCTGCGTTTCGGCGTATGCTCGTGAGTTTGGGGGATTCGCAGAATTCGCCCGTAAACGAGACGGTTTTTGTCAAGTTGAGCGATCAGTGGGAAAATAACCGCCAGCTACCCGCCGACCTGCTGTTTCAGAAAAGCCCGGTGGAAGCGGTGGTGTACCGGTTGTCGAAGTCCGATGACCGCCTGCAATTTCCCGAAGAATTAATCGCGGGAGACCTGCGGGGCGTTCCGGGTCTGACCGGTTTTGCGGCCAAGTTTCGCGAGCAGGGCTGGGTGATTCTGCCGAATGAGTTGTCGGGAGCCTACAAACAACTATATCTGCACATCCTGACGGCCGCGATTGGTCTGGAGCAGTTGTACGCCAACCGCAACGAACTGCTGGCAGAAGCCGAACGCGTAGCACTGGCGGCTTTGTTGCCCGAAACCGAAATCCGGAGTTTCTTCGGCGTACGGCTTTCGCGGTTCCCGGATAGTTTCCGGATGGATGTTTCCAACTATTTCAATCTGCCGTTTGAATCCGTTTTGAAACGGGCTCATCAATTGGAAATTATTTCGGACTCCGTACTGGAAGGAGCCAGAAATGACGCACTTCGGGCAACACGCCGGACCCAGGTGAAAAAAGTGGCCTGATTTGACTTAAAAAACGGAATAAATAGAATTTTTTAAAGAATATACGGCTTTTGCCAAAAATAACGGTGCCATTAGTTGCAATTCGCAACGTGGCACTTTTTTTTTGCACAAAAAACTACCAAGTCAATAGATTATGAGTATTATTACTCCGTATAGTCTATCTAAAAAGGTAGTTAGTAGCTGTCAATCAATCAGGACCTCATGAAAAAACCAGTACACTCTTCTCGTTTATCACTCCGATGTTGCTAGTGCAGCCAGCCTGACTGTCGATCAGTCTTTGTGACCCTGTTGCGTACCTTCATGAAATGAAGCCAAAAGTTTGAAAAATTTCCTATTATTTCTATAGGAATACTACATTAAAACAACTAGTAACCCACAATGCAACGAGTTTTAACGTTAACTTTTTTGATCGGGGTGATTCTTTCCCCCTTATTTCTATCCGCCCAAAATACGATCATTGTTAATTCGACGATTTCCGGGAAAGTAGTAGATTCTCGCACCAATGAAGCCCTGATTGGGGCAACAGTAACCATCAAAGGGACAACCAATGGTTCTGCGACGGACGCAAACGGCGATTTCAACCTGGTTACGGGACAGAAATTACCGTTTACACTGGTTGTTTCCTACATTGGCTACATCAAAAAAGAGGTTCTGATCAACGAAAGCAAGGTTGAAATTAAGCTTGATGCGACAACGACCCAACTGGATGACGTTGTAATCTCCTCGCGCCGTCGTCAGGAGTCCGCTCAGGAAGTTCCGATTCCCATTTCAGTGATTGGCGGGCAAAGGGCCGAAGACGCCGGTGCCTTCAATGTCAACCGTCTTAAGGAATTGGTGCCGACGGTCCAGCTCTATTCTTCCAATGCCCGAAATACAACGCTCAACATTCGCGGGCTGGGATCAACCTTCGGGTTAACCAACGACGGCGTCGACCCGGGTGTGGGTTTCTACGTAGACGGCGTTTACTATGCGCGTCCGGCGGCCACCGCACTCGATTTTATTGACATCGAACGCGTTGAGGTTTTGCGCGGGCCACAGGGAACGCTTTTCGGAAAGAACACCACCGCTGGTGCTTTCAACATTACGACGCGGGCGGCAAGCTTCACACCCGGCGCCAACTTTGAACTGAGTTATGGCAACTTTGGGTTCGTGCAGGCAAAAGGATCGCTGACGGGGCCGTTGAGCAAAAAACTGGCCGCTCGTCTTTCCTTCACGGGTACCCAGCGGAATGGTCTGTTTTACAACGTTCATACCCAATTGCCCATCAACGACATCAACAACATCGGTGTCAGAGGCCAATTTTTATATACACCCAGCGATAATGTACAAATCACACTGATCGGTGATGTTTCCGACCAGAAACCCACGGGGTATGGCTGGCCGGTCGCGGGCGTAGTTCCGACCCAGCGGGCGGCTTACCGCCAGTTCAATGCCATTATTGCCGATTTAAATTACAAGCTTCCTTACTCCAGTGCGTTCGACCGGATCGTGGACCTCGACACGCCTTCCAAGGCCGATAACCAGTTAGGCGGTGTCTCAGTCAATGCCGATATCAAATTAGGGAACGGAACGCTAACCAGCACGTCTGCCTGGCGGTATTGGATCTGGACGCCCCTGAACGACCGGGATTATATCGGATTACCGGTATTTACGATTTCTTCCGGCAACTCCAAACACGACCAGTGGTCGCAGGAAATCCGCTATTCCGGCAAAGTTTCTTCGAATCTGAGTGGGGTCATCGGCTTATTTGGCCTTTGGCAAGACCTGAAATCCGATCCGGTGCAGACGGAAGAAGCCGGTTCGGCCCAATGGCGGTTTGCCCAAAGCTCCACCAGTGCGCTCTGGAAAACGCCCGGTTTATTCGATAACTTCGGCATCCGTACCACCAACGAAATTAAAAGCACGAGCCTGGCCGTGTTCGCACAGGCCGACTGGGCTGTGACCGACAAGATCCACATTCTGCCGGGCGTACGCTACAACTATGACAAAAAAGTCGTTGATTACAGCCGGGTGACCTACGGCGGATTACAAACCACCGACGCGGCTTTGATTGCCTTGAAAAACGGCGTCTATTCCAACCAGGCTTTCAACACGGATTATGCGAAAGCAAATTTCTCCGGACAGCTGTCCATACAATACAAAGCCAGCACGAATCTCAATGCCTATGCTACGTATTCCGTTGGTTATAAGCCCATTGGGGTAAATGTCGGCGGTTTGCCAACGGCGAATGGACAGATTTTAATTGATCTGGCCAATGTAAAACCCGAATACGTGGATCACAAGGAGTTTGGGGTAAAAACCAAACCATCGGGCAATTCGGTTTTGAACCTGACCTTCTATCGTTCGGATATCAAAGATTATCAAACCCAGGTCCAAACGCCGGAACCGGGCGTAAACCGGGGGTATCTGGCCAATGCCGAAAAAGTGCGTGTGCAGGGCCTGGAACTCGACGGGAATGTCCGCTTTACCAACCTGACCCTGAACGCTGCTGTAGCCTATACGGATGGTAAATACGTCCGTTTTGCCAATGCGCCGGTGCCTTTGGAAGAAGTAGGAGGGGCGCAGGCTTTTAAGGATATTTCGGGCGGACGACTACCCGGTATCTCCAAGTGGTCGGGCTCCGTAGGGGGTGAGGTAACCGCCAAAGGAACCTTGATCGGCCTCAAGGGGAACTACTTTTTGGGTATCGATGAATTTTATCGGTCGGAGTTCTCATCGAGCCCGTCTCCTTCCAAATATTTAAACATTGATGGCTATGCGCTGACCAATGCGCGGCTCGGTTTCAGGGCTTCCAACGGGCTTACGTTCTTCTTATGGAC
The DNA here is from genome assembly GCF_003858645.1 of Larkinella knui. GTDB lineage: Bacteria > Bacteroidota > Bacteroidia > Cytophagales > Spirosomataceae > Larkinella > Larkinella knui. The sequence continues at coordinate 916,988 of NZ_RQJP01000004.1, forward strand.
CCGAAATCTCTTCAATAAAAACTATTATGAGCAACTCCTGGCTGCTCCCGGAAGTTACGGACAATATGCCGGTATCGTGGGCGACCAACGCACCTACGGCATCACGCTGCGGTATTCCTATTAATAGAATGCTGAGTTATGAATGATGAACGGGCTGACGCATGCAATCACGCGTCAGCCCGTTCATCATTCATAACTCAGCATTGCTATTGTGACCACTTCGTCGGTGTGCGGTCCCAGCGGTGGCCTTTGAGTTCCTTGATCAATTCGGGTTGTAAACCGTTGCCGTCGCTGGTGGCCATGTTGGCTTCCACGTTGCGGAGTTTGCGCATACCGGGAATGGTGGTGGCCACGTCGGGATTGTTCAGGATGAAGCGCAGTGCCATTTCGGGCAGGGTCATGCCGGCCGGAATTAGCGGTTTCAGTGCCTCGGCATGGTCGACGCTGGAATTCAGGTTTTCCGGTACGAAATACGTCGAACGCCAGTCATCCGCCGGAAAGGTGGTTTCCTTCGTCAGTGTTCCGGTCAATGTTCCTTCATCGAACGGCACGCGGGCAATGACGCCGATGTTCAGCTCGCGGCAAAGCGGAAACAGGTTGTCTTCCGGTGCCTGATCGAAAATATTGTAGATTACCTGCACCGCATCGATGAGATTCGTCCGCAGCGTATTCAGGCAATTGTCCGGTTCCCAGCGGTTTACCGAAATTCCCCACGCCTGAACTTTGCCTTGCTGCGTCAGTTTGGTGACGGCTTCTTTCCATTCGTCATGGTCGGCCCAGCCGTCTTCCCAGACGTGAAACTGCTGCAAATCAATCGTTTCGACGCCCAGATTTTTCAGGCTTTTCTCGGTATATTCGATGATGTAGTCGGCTGGGAAAACATCGTTCAGTGCAAACTCAGGTTTGGAAGGCCATTGACGGTTTTTAGGCGGAATTTTGGTGGCCACATACAGCCGTTTGGCACTGTTGCGCTTGAGCAGATCGCCCAGAATTCGCTCGCTAAGCCCCTCACCATACCCCCAGGCCGTATCGAAGAAATTACAGCCCAATTCCACAGAACGGTCGAGAGCCTGATCAACTTCCTGTCGTTCAGAACCCGTCCAGCCAGCCAGGCCCCACATGCCGTAGCCAATTTCGCTCACTTGCCAGCCAGTACGGCCAAAAGTACGGTACTCCATAGTATAGTTAAGAGTGATGAGTTAAGAATTAAGAGTTAAAAGTTAAAGAGCCGGATTGTCAATGTAGCTACTTTTGCAGCGCAAGTTTTAACTCTTAATTCTTAACTCCTAACGCTTAACTCAAATTTATGTTGGTTCGCGTTGTTCGAATGACTTTTCAGGAATCGAAAACCGCTGATTTTCTGGCGATCTTCGAGGCATCAAAACAGAAAATCCGCACCTTTACCGGTTGTCGTCACCTTGAACTACTCCGGGATCTGGATCAACCGGCGGTTTATGTTACCTACAGCCATTGGGAATCTGCCGAAGCCCTGGAGCAATACCGCCAATCGGACCTCTTTAAAACGACGTGGGCGTCTACAAAACCGTTATTTGCCGAACGGGCGACGGCTTTTTCGGTGGAGAAAATAGACGAGGTAAAGGGTTGAGCGAAAACGATTTGGGATTATATCTTTTCAAATTTTGCGTAGTATTTTGCTAAGAAATGCCTATTTTTAAGGGACCTTTTTACCGAACCTATGAATGCCCTTTTCACCGATCGTATTCGCAAATTGATGGCCGGTTGGCTGTTGGTTTGGATTGCGGTTTCGGGCGTAAGGGCTCAGGAGACAACCACGATCACGGGTAAAGTGACCGAAAAGCAGACGGGCCAGCCTCTGCCGTTTGCCAACGTTTACCTCAACAATACCACCCACGGGACGACTACCGACGAAAAAGGCCGGTATAAGCTCACCAACGTTCCACTCGGCACCATCGAGCTGGTGGCTTCCTTTCTGGGCTACCAACCGGCCCGCCAATCGGTTCGGCTCGAAAACAACCAGCCCCGCATCCTCAATCTGGAGTTGAAAAGTACGGGCGTTACGCTCGCGGATGTGACTGTCAAGGCAAAAAGGGATAAAACCTGGGAGCGGCATTACCGGGAATTTGAACGGGAGCTGCTCGGGAAGACGCCGTTCCGGAATCAGTGCGAAATCATGAATCCGAATGCACTCCATTTTACCTACCAGAATAACACGCTGAAAGCCACCGCCACCGAACCGGTCATTATCGAAAACCGGGCATTCGGGTATCGCCTGAAATATGATATGGAGTATTTTGAGGTGACGACGAATGGAGCCATGTATTATGCCGGTGCCACCCGGTTTGAAGAACTCAAACCGTCGGACCAGCGACAGGCCGATCGCTGGCGAAACAACCGCCAGCGGGCTTACCTAGCCTCCACCCGCCATCTTATGGCGAGCCTGGTGGCCGGGAATTATGAAAAAGAAGGCTTTATGGTGTACCAGGTTAACCCACAACAACCTGAAAAGACGACGGGGGCTACCTTATTTCTGGATATGAACCGCCATCTGCTCCCGGTCAATATCGACTCACTGATTCGGCCGGGGCGTCTGTCGTTTGAACGAAAACTTGTTACGGCCACTCCGCTGAAGGTATTTTATAACCGGGTATTCTCGGGGTATTCGCCGTATCGCGATGCGCCGTATGCGTATACCGAATTCCGGTTTCCGCAGGGAAAGAGCGAGATCACCGTCGACGGGCGGGTGACGCTGCCGCTGGGTATGCTGGCAATCGGACACCTGGGCAACGACCGGTTTTCGTCGCTCCTGCCCGCCGACTGGCAGCCCCATGCGGCCGTCAACCAGCCGGACACGGTGCTGGCGGCTCCAATTGAAGGGCAGATTCTGGCAAACGACTACCGGCTCGATTCGATGCTCCGGCACTGGAAACTGACGCATCCGTATCAGGCCCCATCGGCTTTTGTCCACATCGATAAACCGTTTTATCTGACTGGTGACCGGCTCTGGCTCAGTGCGTATGTGCTGGAGCCGGTAAGCGGGCAACTCATGTTTGGTGATGGGGCGCTGCACGCCGATCTGCTGACTCCGGGCGGTAAGCTGGTACAACACCAGTGGATGCGCATCACGGATGGCCGCGCAACGGGCCATTTTCGGCTTTCGGATACGCTGGCAACCGGGATTTACCGGCTCCGGGCGTATACGGACGAGGATTATGCCTCCACGCGACCGGCTTTCGAACGGACCGTTACGGTGTATAATTTGTTGAGCGGCCCCGGAGGGCAGCCTGCCGATCAGTCCGGCGACCTGGACGTGCAGTTTTTGCCGGAAGGCGGGCGTTGGGTGGCCAACCTGCCAGCCCGACTCGGATTCAAGGCCGTCGGCGGGGATGGACGCGGGAAGGCCGTGTCGGGGCGGATTCTGGATGAACAGGGACAGGAAGTGGCGCGTTTTATCAGCAACCGGTTTGGGATGGGCAGTGTCGTGCTGAGTCCGAAAGCCGGGCAGACCTATCAGGCCGAAATCCAGTACAACGGACAAACCCGGCGGGTTATGCTGCCCGCCGTCGAACCGGAGGGATTTGTGCTGGCAACCGACATGGTGAGCGATACGGCCGGATTGAGCATTCGCATTCTGGCCAACGTGCCGCAACCCGATCCGGTTGTTTACCTCACTTTTCTAAGCTACGGGCAATTGGTGCAACGGACTAAAATGAAACTGCAGGATGGCAAAGCCCGGCTAAGCCTGCCCATGGCGGTATTGCCCCCCGGATTGTGTCAGGTTACGCTTTACGATGCCTATGGACGGCCCCGGGCGGAGCGGATGATCTACGTGTCGGAGCAAGTCCCGCCGGTTCGGATTAGCCTTACCGCCGACAAACCAGTCTATACGCCCCGGGAAAAAGTGATCCTGAATCTGAAAGTGATCGATCATCCGGAAGCCTCTCCGGTGGCGACGCTCTCGGCGGCCATCACCGACGCCGATCAGGTTCCGGAAGACTCAGCCGCTGCGGACATTCGAACGCATCTGCTCCTGACGGGCGACTTACGCGGTCGCATTGAGCAACCCGGTTTTTTCTTCAAAGACACCACCCTGGCGACCCGCCGGGCTCTCGACGATCTGCTGTTGACGCAGGGCTGGCGTCGGATCGGATTGCGCAAACCGGAATCGCCGTCGGATACGCTGGGCGGTATTGTGTTCAGTGGCCGCGTTGTGGACGAAAAACGGAATCCCATTCCCTATGCGGAATTGCTGGTGGCTGCTCCCAGTTCACCGCAATCCATTCCGCATTCAATCGGCACCAACCGGTTTGGCCGGTTTCGGATGGCGGGATTGAGCGTGACGGATACGTTGCAATTGCTGGTGCAGGTGATGGACACGCAGTTTAAATCGATCAAAGCGACGGTGGAACCCGATACGGCCGGGAGCGTCTGGTCGTCGGCAAAAGGGATCGCTGAACCGTCGCCGGATTGGCGACAGTTTCAGCACCAGCTCGACGTGGCCCGGACACGTCAGGAATCCGATCCGGGCCAATACCGGGATAAACAGGCCAAAGTCCTGAAAGAAGTCACGATAAAAGGCTATCGGCCTCCCGAGCGACCCGAAAATTCTGGACGGACAAGCCTGCACGGCACCGCAGACGCGGTGTTGCTGTTCGATGCCCGATCCCCGCAGTTTGCGAATGTTTATGAAATGATTCGGGGGCGGGTGCCGGGTGTGCAGGTGAAGCAGACCATGAACGGCTATACGGTCAACATCCGGAACGCGATTTCTTTCGGCACCAACAATTCGATGCAGATCCAGTCGCCGTTGTATCTGCTGGATGGCTCGTACCTGACCGAAACCCCCGACGGAAATGCGCTGTTGAGTCTGAATCCGAACGATATTGAGCGGATTGAAGTGCTGAAAAACGGGGCTACTTCGGCCATTTATGGGGCGCGGGGCGGAAATGGCGTGATTGCTTTCTACACAAAACGCGGTCCATCCAAACAAAAGCAGGCCGGGCCCGGCATCGGACTCAACCAGTTACCATTCATCGGTTTTGCGGCCCAGCGGGAGTTTTATGTGCCCCGGTATGAAGACACACCGAGCGCGGTTCTGGCCGAGCAGAACGCCCCGATCGACCGCCGGGATGTTCTGTACTGGAAACCGCTGATTCAGACCGATTCGAAAGGAACCGCCAACCTGGCTTTTCCGCTGTCGGACGTCGTCCGAACGATTCGGGTTATTGTGCAGGGCGTCACCACCGATGGCCGGCCCGTGGTGAGCGTGACGAAAATGAAAGTGCAGTAGGTTTGGTTTACGGTATTCGGTCTTCCGTTTACGATGGCTGATGCGTTATCCGTCATGCGCCAGCTGACACGAGTAAACCGTATTCCGCAAACCGCAAACCGTAAATTATCCTTCCTCTGCAACGCCAAATAGAGCCCGTAACTCCTTTGCATCGTGCGGTTTCATACGCCCGGCCAGCACCAGGCGCAGTTGCCGACGGCGCAGCGCACTCTCGTACAGGTCTTTCTCGGCCTCGGTTTCGGGCGTAACGGGTGGCACCTCGATGGGGCGGCCATTTTGGTCGACGGCCACGAAGGTGTAAAACGCGCGGTTGGTGCTCACCCGCGTGCCAGCCGGTATGTCTTCCGCCCAGACTTCAATATTGACCTCCATCGACGAATTAAAGCCCCGCGTTACCTTCGCCTGCATCGTTACAATGTTGCCCAGCTTGATGGGTTCCGAAAAAGAAACGTTATCGACCGAAGCCGTGACCACAATGCGGTTGGAATGTTTCTGGGCCGAAATGGCCGCACAGATGTCCATCCAGTGCAGCAGCCGGCCCCCCATCAGGTTGTTGAGCGTATTAGTATCGTTGGGCAATACCATTTCGGTCATGGTGACGAGTGACTCGCGGGCGTATTTAGGTTGGGGCATATCGAAATTTCCGGCGACAGAAAGCTTCCCGGCGGTGCTAAACTACGGCTTTTGTCGGCTTCCTCAACTATCCTTTTCTTTTTTTCGGGCCTCTTTCCGCTGCTCGCGCTTCTGTTTTCGTTCGGCTTTTCGCTCTTTCCGCCGTTCCTTCCGTTCCGCTTTCTTCTCTTCGCGTTTTTCCTTGTAATCTTCTTTCAGATTCAGAACGGCATCCTTGAAGGTAACGGTGTTGTCGAATTCCTTGGTGAATGCTTCAACGTATGCATTCCGCAGAACGCCAATGATGATTGGCCAGATCTCCGTTTTGGTATCCTCAACGGTTCCCCGCAGCGGTATTCGGGTGGCAACCTGATCTTTTTTATGGTTTTTGAGAATTTCGGTACCACCCTGAGCCAGCAGTTCAGTAAAAAAACGGCCAACGCTTCGATTTTCGCCCGGTTCTTTGAGCTTGAAAATCTTCATGTCCTTCGTCAGCGGTTTGAAATACCCCACCAGCCGCCCGTCGTACATCGCCATTTCACTGACGACGCTGACGGTGCCACGTTCAAAATCGACGTTGCCGTATCTTCGCGCCAGATCGTTGAGCTTGACCAGTTGCAAGTCACTGAAACTGAGGTTGTAATTGAAATCCGGTAGCGGTTTTAGCAGATACATGCCTGCCGCAAATTTCATGGTGCCGCCCCAGCCGGGTACGTCGCCCGTGGCAGTAACGGGCGACGGCAATCGGGTTTGTTTCTCTTCAACGTTGCGGATGTTGAGAATTTCGGCCGTAAATTTTTCCAGTGAGAAATCCGTACTGGTGGCTTCAAATACGTTTACCAGATCAATTTTGCCGTTGTAAGCCGCAAATCGGTTGATTTGGATGGGCAATAGATCTTTCACCAGTTTGGTCCAGTCGAGTTCTTTACCGGTCTGGCTGGCTTGTTCATTGTTGCTGAAAGCGAAATTCAGTTCGGGCTGATAGCACTCAACTTCCCCAACCAAAGCGCCTTTAAACAGCGAGCGCCATTCGACCGAAAGATCGGTTTTGGGAATGTACAGAAAAGGCTCTTTGATCTTGCCATTGATTTTCCGGATTCTCAGGTCTTTGATTTGATAAGCACCCCGAATCAGGGCAATATCGACGTCCTCGACGTGTCCGGTATACGAACCCATGTCGGCCATCAGTTTATTGACGTAGCGCAGTACAAAATACGGCAACAGCAAGCGGGCGACGATCAGCAGAACGATAACCGCCAGAATAATCTTTGTGGAACGTTTCAAAGCAACAAGCGTTGATGTTGCCTATAAAACTCAAAAACCGCCGAAGAGTTATAACGTACCCACGGCCGTTCGACGTAGGTACGTTAACGCCGATTGGGCGAAAACTTCCGGCCATCCAGGGTCGCGTACTTAAAATCGGTGGGGCCGTCGAATACGGTATTTTCGAAGCTGGAGTTGCGGGGCAAATGAGTGTATTTGAAATCGGCCGTTCCGTCGAAGCGGGTGCTGTTAAAATTTGCACCCTCGTCAAATTTGGTGTATTTAAAATCGGCGTACTGGTTGAAGCGGGCCTGCCGGAAGGCAATTTCTTCTTTGAAACTGGTGTATTTAAAATTGCCCAGCTCACCAAACCGGGCGTCGCTGAAGTCGGCCACAGCCCGGAACTTCGCGTATTTGAAATTGGCCTCTTCCCGAAAACTGGTGCCGATGAACAAAGCCCGTTGCTTAAATTCAGAATATTTGAATTCCGACCCTTTTTCAAAGGTACAGCGCTCAAACGTTACGGCTTCGGTGAAATGAGCCGCATACGTAACGCCGTTTCCGCCCCAGCGCCGGCCTTCCTTGTCGATATTTTTGTAGGCAATAAAGTTGCCTTTGAACGTACAATTCCGAAAAGTAACCGGTATTTCAACCGTGCTTTCGTAGGCTTCGTTTTCGACCCAGCGGCTGTCTGTTACGCGTTTTTTATTGGCCAGCTCCGTCAGGTCGAGGTCGCCGGAAATGGTGGCGTTTTCGTAGGAAATAACTTCTTTACGGTTGATTTTAGCCAGAATTTCTTTGGCATCGATGGTGCGTTGGGCCCGGGTGGTTGATGAGAGGGCTAAAAGCAGGAGGAGGGAAGCCAGTAACGTTTTCATACGGGAAAGATCTGATTTTCCCTAAGGATGAAAAGAAACCGGAGAAGGTTGCACGTACCCCCGGACTTTAGTCCGTGTTTTTCGTTTGTAATTCTACAGTGAAAAAACACGGACTTTATTCCGGGGGTACGTTAGGGAATCCAGAGGGCTTTGTCGTAGGCCGTATCATAATCGAATTCTTCCAGCGGCACAAAGTCGGCAAATTTGCCCGCTTCATTCATCCGGATGGCATACCACAAACCCGTAGCATCGCGCAGCAGTATCCGATAGCCATAGAGCGGGTGGTAGGTATCGCTGTCGGTGCGGTGATCCCAGCCGGTTTGAAGTTCGATGGCAAACGCAATCTGCGCCAAAGCTTCATCGATGTAGGCCATCAGGCTACCGAAACCGTCTAGTTCTTCCAGCCAGATCACCAGCCCGTCGGTTCCCCAATCGAACAGGGGGGGCGACGTCCGGCCGGCCGGTTCTGTTATCACAAGGTCATTGGTCATACTGATAAAGGCTAAATTTGGACTGTAAAGGAGTTGCCGGCCCGCTCAGGACGCCTGCCGCAGCCAGTGTCCGGCATCTTCCTGTTGTTGCTCTTTCCATTTGCGGAGCCAGAAGCGGTATTTTTTTCGTCCGTAGTCCACAAAATCCGGGATCGACGTAGCATCGACGGCAAAAAGCCGGTGCGGTTTCTGCTTCTGAACGCCAATCAGGACAAACCGAAACTGGCGGGTCTGGGCCCATTCCTGGCTGTCGGAGTTGCGCAGGCTGTCGATGTAAAAAGCCACCTGCCGGTCATAGTCGTAATCGTAGCAGCTTTGAAGAAACTGACTCTGGGTGCGCGCCGAGGTGGTTTTAAAATCCAGAATCAGAACGTTCCGTTTTTTGGGACTGGTATACACCATGTCCAAACGGGCTTTGCAACCCAGTTCCGAAGCAGGGTCGGTAAACAGAACGACCCGTTCTTTCTCCGATTTCCGCAGATACCGGTTGCAGAACGAATCGCGCCGAACCTGTTCCGTGAGTTGTTCCAGACGCCCCGATTCGACGGGTTTCATATCCGGCAGCAGCTGTTCGATAATTCCACCGACGCTCTCCGGCTCCAGCAGATGCGAGTGAAAAGCCCGCCCGAACTGCATCGCCCGCTGCGGAACAAACCGGGCCGACGGCGGATAGCCGAGGCATTCTTCCTTCAATCGAGTCAGATCGGAATTCGAAACCCGCGGAATGGAACGGTAATCAATCAATTCGGTAATCATAACTGGATTGATTTTGATGAAGTGAATAAAGTGTATGAAACCCCTGAACTCCCAGAAAAGAAGTTCAGGGGTCCTCGAAAATTAATTCAGCAGATGAATCCCATTTTCGGGCAACGCTTCTTCGGTGGGGTTAAGAAACGGGTTGTAATAGTTATAAGCCGTTTTGATGTTGGCGATGTCGGTCAGCGTTTCCTGACGGAAAATCTTGGTCGACTGGCCAAAGGCTTTCAGCGCTTTAGTTTCCTCCGGATCGGCCAGTTTGTAGCTGAACGTGGCAATGTAATACACCCCTTTCGGCTGAATTTTGGTATTTTCCTTTTTCTCGGCCACGGCGGTAATCACCACATCGGCCAGGGTCAGGTCATCATAGAACAGGGGTTCGATCAGCCGGAAGATGTTATCCACCGAATAACCGTGGAACAAGATGGCCGACACGCAGTTCTTTTCGTCGATGAAAAAGATTTCGGCCCAGTTCTTGGTTCCCATGTTCAAAATATTATCCGTAAAGATGCGCCAGGCAATGGGCTGGAAGGTCAGCGTCCGGCCGTTGGTGGGGCCTCCCAGTTTTTCGGTACCATTGATGTTAAAGATGCCCTCCTTGGCGTCGAAACGGTATTGGCGGGGGTGACCTTCCAGGTATTTATAGCGCCCGGTCGTGGAAGCATTCATGACTTCGCCCGTCGTTTCGTTCACGTTCTGATAAAGTTTCACTTCCAAACCATTTTGATTTGTTGCGCCGGTGTTGTTTTTTTGTGTGTTCATTAGTATTTGTTGTTTACTGTTCGGACAGGGGGACCGCTATGCGATCCCTTTTGCCTTTTTAGGAGGTTTATATTTGAGTTTAAATATACACACTAATATGTATAATACAAAATGCTACATAAAAAGATTTCCGGAAAATTATTTTTAGAAAAGCAGACGAACAAAAACCGTGTTTTATACGGCTTCAGGCCTTTTTAACGCGCTTGGGAGCTACTGAGGAAGAATGGAGACTCCGTGATTAAATAACACCGTCTAGGTGACAAAAAATCCAGAGAGATGCTTATTATTACATGGTTTTGTGTAAATCCTGGTTTTATATGCCCATTGGAGTCCGTCTACAACAGCTAATCGATGCCCTGAACGTCAGTGTCCTGGAGTTTGCCCGACAATTGGGTGAGAAACGGGGTGAGAAAGTCTACCACATTTTACACGGCCGTCTGAAGCCGCGGTATGAAACGTTACAGAAAATTTTGCTCGCCTATCCGACTGTCAATGCCGACTGGTTGCTGCGGGGAGAAGGACTGATGTTCCGGACGTTACCCCAAACTCCACTGGCAGCCATTACGTTAGACGACCGGCTGCGAAATATGGAGTTTCTTTTGTTTCAGTTAAACGAACGTGTAGCTTTGTTACAACAAACGAACGACTTGCTGCGGCAGGAACTTGAAGAAGTCGTTGGTCAAAAAAAAGTCATCAGTCTATCACGCGTTAGTCGTCGGTCAGATAGATCCACGGAAGCCTGATCACTGCCGGGCTTGCGACTTCATTGTAAACTATGTTCTCATTTTTTAAGCGACGCCAGGAACAACCTTCTTTTTCGGATTTCGGATTTCTGGGCGTAGATATTCATTCTCACCTGATTCCGGGCATTGACGATGGGGTGCCCGACCTGGAAACGGCTTTGACGTGCCTGCGGGCCTTTGAAGAACTGGGGTATAAGAAAGTAATCACGACGCCCCACGTGCTGCGCGATTATTACCCCAACAGCAGCGATGCCATCCGGCGCGGGCTTGACGAACTCCGCGAAGCCATCGCCCAAACCGACCTGACGATTCAGGTGGATGCGGCTGCCGAATACCTCATCGACGATCATTTTGTGAGCTTGCTGCAAGCCAACGATCTGTTGACGTTCGGACCGAATTACGTGCTGGTGGAATTGTCGTTTGCCAATCCGCCCCTCAACCTGGACGAAATCATTTTCCAGATTCAAACGAGAGGTTACCAGCCCATTCTGGCTCACCCCGAGCGGTATTCGTATATGAAGGATCAGTCGGAACGCTTCCATAAATTGAGGGTGCAGGGGTGTCTGTTTCAGCTTAATCTGCTTTCACTGATCGGGCAATATGGTGGTCGCGTACAACAGCAGGCCAAACAACTGCTCGACGACGCGATGGTCGACTTTGTCGGCTCGGATCTGCACCGGCCCCGGGATGCAGAAAAATTAGGTCAATTGCTTCAATCCAAAGAACTGGCCCTGCTCGGTTCCCATACGTTTCTGAATTCTTCCCTGCTCTAACCGGCCTTTTTTTTGCTGCCTATACCGCAGAAAATCGGGGGGCATTGAACCCCTCCGGTTTTCTGCGCCTTTCTTTGTTCTTCCTGGCCGAGACTACGGCATAGTTTTTGATTATTGTCTGATAAATGGGAAAAAGATTTTGCGAAATTTTTTCCGCTATGATGAAATAGTATTTCTTAAGAAATTATTAATTGACTTATTTAAAGAATTTATGCCTTTTAATAAATAATAAATTGGAGATTGCATGGATATTTCAATTCCGTTTATCTATATTTAAAGCATAATACTTACAAAAAGTTACTAAGTGCTTGTCTGGTTTTTACGATGGGTTAGTTAGAAAAAGCCGATTGCTGTAATCCCAAACGGGCTGGCTTTAGCGCCTGATCGTTCATCCTTTCTGTCAGAAACCAAACTTTTTTAGCGTATTATTTCTATTTACTCAACGTTATGAAAATTGCTGTTGTAGGAACCGGTTACGTCGGACTCGTAACCGGAACCTGTTTTGCCGAAACCGGCAACCAGGTGACGTGTGTCGACATCGATGAGCGGAAAGTTCAAAAGCTCATCAACGGCATCATTCCCATCTACGAACCGGGTCTGGATGTGTTGTTTAACCGCAATACCGCCGAAGGCCGGCTGAAATTCACCACCAGTCTGGCCGAAGGCATCGAAGGAGCCGAAGTGATCTTTCTGGCCCTGCCCACTCCGCCGGGCGAAGACGGCTCCGCCGATCTCAAGTACATCCTCAAAGTCGCCGGTGATCTGGGACAACTCCTCAAGGACTATGCCGTTATCGTCGACAAAAGCACCGTGCCCGTCGGGACCGCGGAGAAGGTGCACGACTACATTTCGCTGGGCGCGCAGGTGGAATTCGACGTCGTATCGAACCCCGAATTTCTCCGGGAAGGTGTCGCCATCGACGACTTCATGAAACCCGACCGGGTGGTAATTGGCACCAAATCCGAGCGCGCCAAAGCCGTCATGAACAAGCTCTATGCTCCGCTGGTACGGCAGGGTAACCCCGTGATCTTCATGGACGAACGCTCGGCCGAGATGACCAAATATGCCGCCAATGCGTTCCTGGCCGTTAAGATCTCCTTCATGAACGAAATTGCCAATCTCTGCGAAAAAGCCGGCGCCAACGTCGATGATATTCGCCGGGGCATTGGTACCGACAGCCGGATCGGCAAGCGGTTTTTGTTCGCCGGTATTGGCTACGGCGGTAGCTGTTTTCCGAAAGACGTGCAGGCGCTGGCCAAAACCGCTCAGGAATACGCGTACGATTTCCAGATTTTGAAATCGGTTATGGACGTCAACGCGAAGCAGAAAACCAAACTGTTACCGGTTATTAACCAGCACTTTAACGGCGACCTGAAAGGAAAGACCATCGCGGTTTGGGGGCTGGCCTTCAAACCGTATACCGATGACATCCGGGAAGCACCGGCCCTGGAAAACATTGAGGCTCTGCTGGCGGCTGGTGCGAAAGTGACGGCCTACGATCCGGAAGCGATGGATAATGTGAAAAACGTGCTGGGCAACCGGATCACCTACGCTCACACCTCGTATGCGGCTCTGGACGATGCCGATGCGCTGGTGATCATGACCGAGTGGCCGATGTTCCGGACGCCCGAATTCAGCAAGATGAATCTGTTGCTCAAAAACAAAGTCATCTTCGACGGCCGGAATCTGTACGAACTGGAGCAGATGAAAGAAATGGGCTATACGTACTACAGCGTGGGTCGGGAGACTGTCACCCAGGCGGTGGAACAACCGGCCTGATAATTAGTAGGCTTTGGAAACGGTTTGAAAAACGAAATAAACATTCTTAGGTGTGAATAGAAATTCAAAGATATACGTCGCCGGTCACCGCGGAATGGTCGGGTCGGCCCTCATTCGCAATTTGCAAAGTAAAGGATACCAAAATATTATTACGCGTACCTCGTCGGAACTGGATCTTCGTAATCAGACTGCCGTCGCTGATTTTTTTGCCGACGAAAAACCGGACTACGTCTTTTTAGCGGCTGCTAAAGTTGGCGGTATCTGGGCAAACAATATTTATCGGGCTGACTTTCTATACGATAATCTACTGATCGAGGCCAATATTATCCATAGTGCCTACCAAAATAGCGTCGAAAAACTCCTGTTTTTGGGTTCATCCTGCATCTATCCCAAGCTGGCTCCGCAGCCGTTGAAAGAAGAATCTCTTTTGAGCGGTTATCTGGAAGCGACCAATGAGCCCTATGCCATTGCTAAAATTGCCGGTATCAAGCTTTGCGAAGCCTATCGAAGTCAGTACGGCTGTAATTTTATTTCGGCGATGCCGACGAATCTTTACGGTCCCAACGACAACTATGATCTTCAGGGGTCGCACGTATTGCCGGCCTTGATCCGCAAATTTCACGAAGCCAAAATCAGCAACCATCCCTTCGTCGAGATTTGGGGGACAGGCTCCCCCCGACGGGAGTTTCTTCACGCCGATGATCTGGCTGATGCCTGCGTGTTTCTGATGGAAACCTACAACGACGAATCGTTTGTCAACATCGGTACGGGTGAGGACGTGACCATTCGGGAGCTGGCCGAGCTGGTGAAAGAAACCGTTGGCTTTGAAGGCGAACTCCGCTGGAATACCGATAAACCCGATGGCACCCCGCGCAAACTTATGGATGTTTCGCGACTGCACAGTCTGGGCTGGCAACACCGAACCGATCTGCAAACCGGCGTATCCGCAACCTATCAGGATTTCCTGCGAAACCAGGAAGTCTACGTTTAACCACTATAAAACATCTTTAAACTACAGTTAAACATTTTTTATGAAAAAAGCACTTATTACCGGTATTACGGGGCAGGATGGCGCTTACCTGGCCGAATTATTATTAGAAAAAGGGTATGAAGTACACGGTATCAAACGCCGGAGTTCCTTGTTCAATACGCAGCGAATCGATAATTTATACGAGGATCCGCACGAAAAAAATGTGCGGTTTAAGCTCCACTTTGGCGACCTGTCCGATTCAACTAATATCATCCGAATTATTCAGGAAGTACAACCCGATGAGATTTATAACCTTGGAGCGATGTCGCACGTGCGCGTCAGCTTTGACGAACCGGAATATACCGCCCAGGTCGACGGCATCGGTACATTACGTATACTGGAAGCCGTCCGGCTGTTGGGTCTGACCGAAAAAACCCGCATCTACCAGGCTTCTACTTCCGAACTCTATGGCGGGGTTCAGGGCCATGCCCAGTCGGAATTGACGCCATTCTATCCGCGTTCACCGTATGCCGTGGCCAAATTGTATGGCTACTGGATTACGGTCAACTACCGCGAAGCCTACGGTATGTATGCGTGCAACGGTATTCTTTTCAACCATGAGTCTCCGCTGCGGGGCGAAACGTTCGTGACGCGCAAAATTACCCGCGCCGTAGCCCGTATCGGGTTGGGTTTGCAGGACAAGGTTTTCCTGGGCAATATCGATTCGCTGCGCGACTGGGGCCATGCCAAAGATTATGTAGAAGCCATGTGGCTGATTCTGCAACAGGAAAAACCGGAGGATTTTGTGATTGCCACCGGCGTTACGACCAGCATCCGTGATTTTGTGCGGATGGCGTTTGCTGAAATTGGCGTCGAACTCGAATTCCGGGGCGAGGGCGTTGCCGAACGGGCGTTTGTGGTCAGTGCGTCGAATCCGGATTACCCGGTTGAAGTCGGCAAAGAAGTGCTCAGCATCGATGAGCGGTATTTCCGTCCGACGGAAGTGGATCTGCTGTTGGGCGATCCGACGAAGGCCATGACCAAACTGAACTGGCAGCCTAAATACGATCTGGCCGCTTTGGTAAAAGACATGATGACAGCTGACATCGACTTGTTCCGTCGTGACCAGTTGCTGGCAGAAGGCGGGCATTTGGTGATGAATTATTTCGAGTAAATACACATCGGTTCGAAAACCGGTAAATTTTATGTCAGTGACCTCGAAGCAACGCGCAACGGTTATTAGCCTCAACCTCTCACTGGGTAACTACCAGCAATTTCGGGAGGAAATTATAATGGCGGCAAAAGCGAAACAGGCGGGTTCCGTCTGTTTCGCGAACGTCCATATGACGATTGAGTCAAAGTTTAACTCAAACATTGCCCAAGCGGTCAACGGTGCCGATTGGGTCCTGTGTGACGGTGTGCCTCTTTTGTGGAGTATGCGCTGGCTGTACGGGATCAAGCAGGATCGGGCTACGGGCTTGGACATGTTGCCCGATTTGTTGCAGCAGGCCGAAGAAACCGGGGTATCGGTATTTTTTTACGGATCTACGCCTGAAATTCTACAACGGACAGTTGAGGTATGCCAACAGAAGTACACAAAACTAACCGTTGCCGGTACATTATCTCCTCCTTTCAGACCCTTGACGCCCGAAGAAGATCAGGCGGTAATTGAAGAAATCACCCGGTCGGGTGCCGGCCTGGTTTTCGTATCGCTCGGTTGCCCCAAGCAGGAAGTCTGGATGGGAAAAATGCGCGGACGCATACCCGCCGTATTGCTGGGGATTGGCGGAGCGTTGCCGGTTTTGGCTGGTGATGTGAAGCGGTCACCAGACTGGATGCAACGGGCGGGCTTGGAGTGGTTGTTCCGGTTTGCTCAGGAACCTAAACGGCTCTTCAAAAGGTATGCCATTACAAATAGTTTGTATGTCTGGTATTTATTAAGGCAGTTTATTAGTCATACTGCTTATAAAAAGAACAATACTGCTGTTCAAGCGTAAAGGAGGCCTGTTCTGATTAGTTTCTGACCGTGATCAGCTATGCGAGCATTACCATGTTTTTTATTTTTTTTGTCAGTCAGCTATAGTTTGATTGCTCAACAATCAGGCACATCATCAGTGCAGTTTTCAACGGAAGTGGGGGGGATGGCTTCAACAGCCCGTCGAACTCCCTTTTGGTTCCGAGCCAATCAATTTGGTACTATTCCATCCGTCTCTCCTACCGGAACAATCCGGATAGGTAGCTCCGGATTGTTCCGGGCTGATACCACAAAGCGGATTTGGTTTTTTGGTTATGGAGCAGAAGTTGTCGGTAATGCTGGGCCTCGTGGTCAGCTACTGGTATCAGAAGGTTATGTTAAAGTTGGACATGGTTCTGTTGAATTGGTTTTAGGCCGCCGTAAGGAAGTATTGGGTTTAGTTGATAGTACTCTCTCGTCGGGTTCTTATTCATGGTCGGGCAATGCACTTCCAATCCCTAAGATTCAGATTGGCACCAGTGGATTTGCGCCCTTGCATTTTACAAACGATTTATTGGCTATCAATGCGTTTATTGCTCATGGTTGGTTTGCCAATACCGATTCAATACAAGGTTCTTTTTTGCACCAAAAAGCGATTTATGGAAGAATAGGAAAACCGCACTGGAAAATAAAAGTTTTCGGTGGAATTATTCACAGTGTTCAGTGGGGCGGGAAGTCCAATTATCTGGATACCAATCACTCTTCGAATGGAGAGTTGCCATCTTCTTTCAATGATTTGCTTCATATTATTGTTGCAAAACAACCAGCCAGAGCCGGAAATTTATCAAATCATGATCAGGTCAATCAGTTTGGAAATCACGTTGGATCTATAGATGTAGGCGCTGAAGTGACTTTCATCCGTTGGAATGCTTTGCTGTATTACCAGCATCCATTTGAAGATAAATCCGGGATAGCAATGGTTAATTTCCCTGACGGTTTATATGGTATACAATTGAAAAGGAGGGCAAATAACGTTGAACAATTTTTCAGGATACAACAAATTTTGGCAGAGTATCTATCAACGATGAACCAGAGTGGTAGTACACTTAACATTGGTAGAAGGCTATACGAAGGAATCGATGATTATTTTAATAATTTTCAATACTTAAATGGATGGGTTTATAAAAACCAAATTTTGGGTACCCCCTTTATAAGTCGGAAGCAGGATGTAAAATCGGATTGGCAAAATAGACCAGGTACTCACAAATTATCAATCATCAATAACCGGGTTCAGGTATTACACCTTGGAATTCTTGGGAGTTTTTCTTCTGGTATCCAATTACAGACTCGACTGTCTTTTAGCCAGAATTATGGAACATTCCGGCAACCATTTGGGCAAAAGGTGAATCAGTTTTCAGGAATCATAAGCCTGGCTTTGCCAATTAAGTGGCTGGGTGGGAGTCAGTTACGCACAGCCGTTGCCCTTGATCAAGGGCAATTATATAATAATACTTTAGGAGGCTGGATAAGTATCAGAAAAATATGGAAATAATAATTTATTTGCTACGCAGTATAGCTTTGTAAAATGAATTTATATACTTCTTCTTATCGTTTTCTTCAAGAAAAAGTGTCTCGTTAGAAACATTGTAGTTCTTTTGTAACGGGAGTGACCTAAGAAAGGTATCGAATTTTATAGATTTAAATGTAGAGATTAAGCGGTTTCGATAAAAAGAAGACAGTCCTTCTCCGCCTATCGATTGGCCGTGCCCGTTAAAGACAATAGAATCTCCAAATAACGTGTTTTTGTCAAATTTAATATTTTTCGATCGTTGGCAGCTTATTATTTGTACGCTATTATTTATAAGGACATTAGTTGAGAAGCGTACATTGCTAGCAATATGGCAATGAATTGGGATATGGATATTTTGAAGAAGATTTGAATCTGCTGTACAATTTGAAGATAATTCATCAAAGTAGATTCCAATTTCGTTTGGATTATTAGTACCTATTAAAATGTTCTTCACTATTTTTATGTTTTGATTCCTTCCACTATAAATTGCTGCACCATCTTGCATAAATAGCATTGTGCTTTGCAAATTACATTTAAAAATAAAGCTAGAATCACCGATACCACAAATACCGGAATAAGGTACATTACTTATTTTTATTGCACTAAATAAATTATTTTTCCCAGATCCAAAGATTCCAACGGCGCCTTTGAAAAGTAAACCGACATTACGTATTTCTGTGTTCATGATTCCATTACTACTACCCGTTAAATAAATACCGCCACCGTTAATATTCTGTATTAAAGTATTATCGACAATAATGTTATTTCCAGATAATTTAATTCCTGAGCCTGAACTTTTTTCGATAGTCAGTTTAGCAAGTTTAATATTTTTTACTTTTTGGCCATAAATTGCGGCATCAATATCTTGAGCAGCAAATCCTTCATTCTGTAAAGAGTTTGCCGCACAAGTTAAGATAATACCTTGAATAGTGATATTAGATGATCCTTCACTAAACTGAAAGATATTCGAATACTTTGGAGCTATGATGGTTAAATTATTAATATTTTCTCCCTCAAACGGTAAATAATAAATCTTTTCGGAAGATCGGTCAAGAAACCATTGGCCAGGTTTTTTTAAACCCGCTCTAGTGTTCCAAACTACATACTTGTTAGCGTTCTTATTACTGGCAGCGAACGATCCAAGTGGTTTAGTAGCAGGCGATGATAGAGTAATAACGTGTCTTGTGGTATCAATGGACTTGACACCTGAATATGATTCGCTCCACTGATGGTATAGCGAGATTTCAGCATTTTCAACATCAAGAGAAGTAATATCTGAAGGATCATAATGCAGCAATTGAAGTTCATCTCGGGTAGGCTGTCGTTCCCAAGAACCTTCACTAGCAGGCAACAATTTAACATTCCACTTATTAAAATACGAAAAAGAGCCAATGTCAGGTAAACGGGAACGTGGCCGAATGGAGCCATTGACTACAAGCAATCGGAAATCCCATGAATAATTCTTTGCACCAGGAATTGGGGCAGTAATGAAAGAATCCTGTTTGGTAAGGCTCTTGAGGAGGACCCCTCCATAAAAAATAGGCACTTCCGATTTATAATTTTTAATTACTAAGCCGGAGTCAGCAGGGGTAAACTTTACATTAACCCCATAGTATTTACCCCCACGGACTAAAATAGTTTTGATGGCAGTTTTTCTACAGACCTCTACCGCTTTTTCGATTGTGCCAATAGGATCAGTAAAAGACCCAGTACTCTCAGCTTTTCCAGTTGAAGCAACATAAATGACATTTTGAGCCTGAGAGACAAAAGGATAACTAGTTAGCAGCAAGAAGTAAAGGTGCCACTTTTTAATAACCCGAATGTGCCTTAGCCAGCGTAAGTTGGGCAGTTGATTCAGTAAAGAAATCATTAACAACTTTATGACAGTTATTGGAATAATGTTTCCATTCATGATTTTCCCATATAGAAAGAATTTTTGAAGCATATTGGGATGCCTCAAAATCAGGCACTACTAAATTCGGCTGTTTAACTACAGAGGCATTAAAGCCCATATTACTCACAAGTGGTACTACGCCTTGGCTCATAGCCTCGGTTAAAGCATTTGAATGACCTTCGCGTTTTTCTTTAGATGGAAATATAAAGAAGTGTTTATGTCTGATACGATTAAAAAGCTCTTCTGATTTTAAGGGAGGTGTTATTGTAATCGATCCTTGAATATCTTTAAGCTCAATAAGTGAATTTATAGAGGCTAAATATTCAGGGGTTCCTCCCCCAATTATTTCAAGAAAGAATTTATCTTTTGGAAGAAAGGAACAGATATCTAAAATAAATTCAATATTTTTAGATGGAGCAATCCTACCAAAATACAGAAGCTCAATTCGATTCGAGTTCCTAGAATTTAAATAAGGATTTGGAATCAGCAAATCTTCTGTAATGTAGTTTGGATAATAATGAGCTTTCTTACCAGTTATAGAATAAATAAACGGTACATATTCTTCACCTTGGCAAATTACAGAAGAAGCATTTAGTAATGTTTGCTTAAAGAAGTAACGATAAATGAAAGAACGACTATGATAGCCTTCAATCGCTCCACCGGCACGCAATTCATATACGGATGAACGACCAATTATCCGAGCTGTTCTAATAAGAAGCCACTCTACATAAATGAGGTGAAGGTAAAAGCCAGATAAATGCAATGATGTATTTTTACTTATATAAAGTTTAAATAAAACTTTTATATAGGCAACGAATAATTGAATAGGATAATAGAAGGCTCTGATAATCGGAACTCCAATTGGGTATGGCTTTTCAATAACTTCAACAGAAAATCCTAATTTGTTTAACAATTTTATTGTTTTCCGATTGCCAGATTCACCTCCACCTATAATTTTCCCTTTCTTTCCGCCGATGGGACCATAAAAGATAATCTTCATAGTTATTTTAATTAAAGAATGGTTTTAATAATCCTGGCAGGGTTGCCAGCAACGATGCAATTAGGAGGGACACTCTTTACAACGATGCTCCCTGCACCTACTACAGAATTTTCTCCAATTATAATGTCGCCAATAATAACTGAATTAGCTCCTATATTTACATTGTCTTTTATTATTGGACTTTTACCTCCTGATTTCGAATTCCCAATGGTTGTACTATGACGTAAAACAACGTTCTGCCCTATTATTGAATTGCTGTTGACGACAAGACCTTGCCCATGTAATACCTTTAATCCATTACTAATTGAAGTATTATACGGTATTTCAATACCTAATGTCCACTCAACAAAAAGCTTATAAAATAATAAATATGGTGTAAGAAGTATTCTCGTATATTTATTAACCCTTGCATAATTAGCAATACGGAAAAGAAAACAAATAAGCTTTCCTTTTGTGTTACCTTTATTATTAGTAAAATCTTGGGTTATAAAAACGAAGAAATTCATATTCTTTAGTTTAAAAAATCGAAACTTTTAAAATAGGCATTTAATATATCAGAATATGATTTGTAACTAAAATACTTATGTGCAGTCACAATCGAATTTTTACATATGTTTTTATAAAGTATATCGTTGTCAAATAATAAAATAATTTGTTTGGATAAGTCATTTACATCTCCAGGTAAAAAGAAAAGGCTATTGTGTTTGTGAGTTAGTATATTACCTATCTCTCCTATTTTACTAGTAATAATAGGGTTTCCACAAAACATAAAAGAAGCTATTTTCGTAGGAAATCTATGAGATGATCTAATATCATCCCACATTGGTACGATATAAAAAAAAGCATTATAACAAAACTTAGAAAGTGCGTCATCATCAATATATCCTAAAAGTTTAATATTTTCTTTTGGAAAATTTGCTTGTTCAGCAGTTAACATAATTCGCCTATAGGAAGCATCGTTATATGGGCCTGATATAATTATATCGTAGTCACATTTTTTTGAATAAGCTATACCAGAAGCTTCAATTATTAACAAAATATCTTCTATATAACCATCTACCAGACCCATCCAAAAACAATAGTCTCTGCCTTTTAGTCTGGTTAGTGAATTGTACTTATCAGGATCTTCTAGTACAGGAATAATAATAGAATTGATGGAGGGTTTTATATCTAGTACTTTATCATTAATGTTACTTGATATTGTTATTGCTCCATCTGCCATTTTTATCATTGGTCCCTCAACGATAAATTTTCTTAAATTATTTCCAGGTTCATTATGATACCATTCATTAATTTCTTCTATAATAGTTAGTCCGTAATATTTACATAAAAAAGTTGTAATCACATTGAATAAATTTCCTTGGGCATATATATATACGATCCCCTTAAGAGACCTTAATAATAAAACCAGATTAATAATGCCTTTAATGAATAAAAATGTTTTTCTTATTGCTCTTCCTTCCAAGTTAACACTGCCGTGTAAATAACGGAAATTGATACCATTATATATTCCTAAGGGCTCATTATTATACTTATTATGAGTAAGACAGTTTGTGTAAACAGAAAAAGTATTATTTGAATCTATCAACGCTTTACCTATCATATTAATCCTCTTAGCAGTAGCAGTGCCATGAGGGAAACCTGTTACGTTAGTTATCAAATTTATATTCATAATAAGTAAACGCCGTTAAATCATAAGTTAATGTTAATTAAAGACTAATTTGGGGTATTTAAATATTTGACAACTTTGCAAGGATTTCCAGCAGCTATGCAGTTAGAGGGTATACTAGATACAACAACACTATTTGCACCTATGACAGAGTTCTGCCCTATAGTCACTCCTTTTAAAATTATAGATCCATATCCGATAAACACATTATCTTCAATTAATACAGGTTTACTGCTGTAGACAGGTAAGCTCCTATGATCTGGATGAATATTATGCCAATCAAAATCAGTTATTAAGGTATTTGCACCGCAAAGTACTTTATTACCAATTTTTATTGAAGATAAAGCCCCAATCGTAGTTCCACTAAATCCGCAATTGTTACCTATAATTATTGTAGCGTTTGCTGAATTTGTTGATAAAATACATTTCTTCATTACGCCAATTAAGTTAGAATAAGGGTCGCTTCTAAAACGGCAATAATCACCTATCTGAATTTTGGACATCGGATATCTTACGACAATTGGTGAACCCCAAAATTTACAATCTTTGCCTAATGATACTTTTTTAATAGAAAATAAGAGTCTAAAGTATGGGGCCGATATTATTTGCCATAGATTTAATTTATAGAAATAAAGCCTATAGAGAAGGTATCCAAGAGGGTCATTTTTTCGATCGAGACTCATATATATTAAGAAGGTTTTCCAAAATCAATGTTGGGTCATGTCTTTTCAATGCTGTTATTTTTGCATTTTTTGCTATATTTCCTACAGATTGATAATTTAAAATTAAATGATTAATTAATCCTGGCAAATCATATTCATCATATGGATTAAATAAAAATCCGTTCTCACCGTGAGTAATTAAACTTTTTACACCTCCTACAGAAGAAGATATTACAGGCATTCCTAGCAGCATCGCTTCACAAACACTATTCGGGCTATTATCTATGTACGAAGGGTGGACAAAAAAATGGCATTGTTTCAATTGAGAGACAAGGATATCTTCAGCTAACTGGCCAAAAAAAGTAATTTCATACTTATAAGACGTTTTAGGCAGGCTCTTTTTGATAATAGTATTCAAAGGATCATTTTCGTTTATACCGAATATCTTCCAATGAATTTTAAAACTCTTTAATTTAGCTATAGTTTTATACACAAGGTCAAGTCCTTTATATAAATTAGGGTTAATAGTAGTTCCGATATAAATCTCCTTATCTAAATTAATATTTGGAAATAACCAACTATTTTTCGGTTCGTAGAAGAAAGGTCTCAGTACTTCTTCACATTGATGATAGGTACTCTTAGGGTTTATTAAATTGACAAAGTTTCTGTCCCATTCGGTTCTTCCAATAAAATGTTTCCATTCTCTTACAATTTCTAATTCTCTCGTCGCTCTCTTTTTAAACAGGAGATATTTATGAATATAAGTGTTTCCTTTCAGTATAGAGCTTAAATTATCATTAAGCAGTACCTTACGCTTTGTCAAAATACTTGGAAAATAAACCTTTGAGTAAGGCTCCACCAAGCCCTGTAAGTGAAAAACTACTTTGTCTGGATCAAATTTTCCTTTTAATAAAGAACCATACCCTGCTTCAGTTCCAAAAACTTGAATTATATCAGGCTTGAACGATTCTAATATTGCATCGATATATAAAGAACGATTATCATCAAGTTTTATAAAATATTTATAAAAGGCCTTCTTATATTTTGTGTTTGAGTTCAATGGTAGCCCATAATATATTACACCATTTTTTTCAATTTTTTTAAAATTATTCCCGTTGTAAAAAAAGCAAATAGCCAGTGAATGATTTGTATTTTTTACAAAAAGTGATTCTAAAGAAGAAATCCAACCACCACCATGCCTTTTATTATTAAATTCTTCAGATGCGTTAGATGGCGTATTAGTAAACCAAAGAATCTTCATTTTTTATTATTTTTTTACTAAAATTTAAAATTGACTCACTTAAACTTATGTAAATTACTAACAAAATCATTATCAAAAATAGATAGTTACTGTCTCTAATGAACTGAATCTTAAGCTGGTTAATCATTAGGAAAATAAACATCAAATTAAATCCATAAAGTAAATCAGAATATATCGAATTTGTGTTTTTTATTTTTTTATAGGCCTTAATTCCAGAATTAATACTAAGTATAAATATTGAAATAAAAGCCCATGCTCCTCCAATACCCCATATTACAATTAAACTCATGTAGAGGTTATGGTAGTCTGGAAACTCAATACCGGATTTGTCAAAATGAATGTCTCTATATTCGTCTCTGAATGTATAGTAGCCTTCACCAATCAAAAGAGTACCGTCTTTCAACTTGTTTTGTATCTTTTCTAGGCCATATGAAAATGTTGCCGCTCTATTAATAGCTTCACCAGTCATTACTTTATCCAAAGTAGTATTTTCTAATGAGTCATTCCTTAAAATAAAACTATCTAAGTTTAAAATTTTAGTGATATCTGGTGTAAGATACCCTACAACTGCAGCTACAAAGATGGCAATAAATGTAGTTTTATTTATCTTGTTCCTATACCTATACAGTACAATGAGCGTACAGATGGGGAATAGAAATAAAGATGATCGCGTTCCAGATAGAATAATTGAATATAGACTCAACGCAACTGTTATAATCGCTATATAGTGAAGCCTTGTATTGTATTTTTTTATTGATCCACTCACTATTCCTGGTAAAAGAATTGTAATAATGGATAAAGAGTATTCTGCATATATCTCGTAGTTTAAAAATGTTCCAGAATTGCGGAATATTTCTTTTTCAAATATTGCATTTTCGTCATACGTTGGCCATAGAGAGTTTGTTGGTAAGAAGCTTGAAAATTGGTTTATTGATACGATTACCGAATAAAGACACGTTAAAAACAAGCAGTATACAAACCTTTTTATATCAATTTCACTAATTGAAATGCCAGAAAAATAGATTACGAATTGGGTGATAAGAATGATATACAATATAGATATTATTTTTTTATCAAATTCGAAATCTCTATAAAATAAAATACTCAATACTTGAATGAATAGTATGACACATAATAAAAATATATATTTTTTTCCTGTTGAAGTGAGCTGATTTTTGAATTTTCTTTTATTAAAAAGTATTGTCCATAAAATTAAAGCTATGCCGGCTGCGATTAAGAATACGCTTCCAATTTGTTTTCCGTAAGTAAAATGGGCTCCTGTAAATAGTTGGATTACAAAAGAGAAAGGATCTCCTTTCATTAATGTATTTAATAATAGTATTGCTATTGGTAATATGCTTAGAGCGCCTATCACATTCATATTTGGAAATGATAAGCTACCGAGTATTACTATTAGTATACTTTTTAGAAATACAATGTATGAATTTTCTCGTTTTTGCATCGATCTAGTGTTCTATTAAAGATATAGCATTTATATCTTTAGAATTCAAATATTTAATTGCTTGAATAGGAGCGATAATTATGCCATAAAAGTTGCTAGCAATTAGCGCAATTGATATGCTAATTATCCCGTATGTTTGCGCAAGCTGATCAAATAAAATCACAAATATTGCTACAGATGCTATTGAAGAAATGGTTTGTATTTTCAGTAATGAGATAGAATTGTTAAATATGACGTAAACCGCCCCATTTATAAAGGTTATATAATACAACATAATGAATAGTGATGTATTATAATTATATGTTACATTTCTTCCTAACCAAATATTGAATACAAAAGGACCTACTAAGTATTCTAAAACTAATATAGCTGAAATACCAAAAACTAATTTTCTGAATTTTACTAATTCTTTTTCTAATCCTAGGTAGTCATTAACTGCATTTAGTTTTGCAAAGTTTATCCAATATGGTGTACTGATAATGGTTAATAATATCTGAGAAACACTAAAATACTTGCTGTATGTGTTGTATTCGGTTACGAATTCTGGCTTAAAATACAACGAAACCATAAAATTCCCCAATTGAAATTGAGTGACTGATGCGATTTGAATAATAAAGAACTTGCTAGATTTTCTTAATGTATTTAATATTAGATTTTTATTGTATGCTTTGACTTTAAATTTTATCTTATTTTTTTTACTAAACTGAAGGGCTAGTACGCTTACAAAGTTTAATATTGCAGGGAAACCATATATTAATAATATTGTTAGTAAGATTTTGTCATCAACTTTATTGTTTACCATAATAAACAATACTAATCCTAAGAACTGACCTATGAAATTGACGAAATAGGCTAAATACGTTTTTCCTAAACTGTAGTATAGGTTTATACCAGGTTGTGCCAAATAATTTACTAGTGCAATCGTAGCTATTATATAAAAATAATTAGTCCACTTACTTTGGTTCGGACCTAGATTAAATATTTTATTTATTATCTCACTATCCCAGATTCTAATATAACTTATTATTAACAATAAAATAACAAATAGTATGGCTATTGCAATTACTGAATTTGTATACAATGAGCTCGCTTTAGCTATCTTATTATTCACTATGTAGCCTGATAATTCATTCTTTAGGATATTATTAAGCCCAAAATCAAATACTTGCAGTATAAAGAAAAATGAAACAATAGATAGATATAGCCCAAATTCTTCTTTGCCTATCGCTTGTATTACAAAGGGTATGATGATGAAACCTGTTGCTGCACCTCCGGCTCTGGATACAAATGATAAGGCTATATTTAATGAATTTGAATTAAATCTCTTTTTCGTAACTGCTAATAAGTTCATCAGTGATGTATACTATTTAGTTATACCAATGCATCAATAGGTACATAATTTTTATAATTTATGTACCAAGTAATGAATTTCTCTACTCCCTGCTCTATGGTTGTGCTGGGTTCGTAACCACACAAATCATGTAGGCTATCAATATCTGCCCAAGTTTCTGGGACATCTCCATCCTGGATGTCAAAGTACTGCTTAATAGCTTCCCGATTTAAATTTCTTTCAATAGCTTCGATAAATCTATTTAGGCTTACGGATTGGTTATTGCCAATATTGTATATTTTATAAGGAGCTGATGATGACGATGGGTTTGGCTTTTTACCATCCCACTCTAAATCTGTACTTGCTGGCCTATCTAATACACTGATTACTCCACTAATTATATCATCTACGTATGTAAAGTCTCGTTTCATCTTTCCATGATTGAAAACTTTAATTGGCTTTCCATTTATTATAGAGTCTGCAAATAGGAAATAGGCCATGTCCGGCCGGCCCCATGGACCGTAAACTGTGAAGAATCGTAGTCCAGTTGTCGGAATATTGTATAAATGGCTATATGTATGAGCCATTAATTCATTCGACTTTTTGGTTGCTGCATATAAAGAGACAGGATGACTTACGTTATGCTCCACCGAAAATGGCATCGTCTCATTTAACCCATACACGCTTGATGAGCTGGCGTATACCAAATGTTTTACTTTAAAATATCTGGAGACTTCTAGAATATTTAAGAACCCAACCACATTGGATTGCACATAAACATCAGGATTTTCTACTGAATACCGCACACCAGCTTGTGCCGCCAGATTCACAATGATGTCAAATTGTTCGCGTGCACATAGAGCCATTAACTGTGCTTTGTCTTCTAAGTTTTGTCTTACAAAGCGGTAGTTTGGATATTTTCGGCTTCGTACTTCTTTATACCACTCTATGTCACTTCTATTAATTCCGCTTTCTTCCAATCGAGCGTATTTTAGATTTGAATCGTAGTATTTATTTATGTTATCGATTCCTACTATCTCATCACCACGTTTTAATAATTTTTCCACTAAGTGGAACCCTACAAAGCCGGCAGTTCCTGTAATTAATATTTTCATTGTTATAATATTTTTATTGAACATGTATTAAGTCTTAAATCAAAAAGCTTTTTCGTCGCCCTTTATCATTTTCTCAACCGTCCACCAGCAAATCTTTACATCCAGGGAAAGAGACGTATACTTGGTATACCAGATGTCGTAGCGAACCCGGTGCCGCATCTGGTTTAATTCAGACGTTTCGCCCCGGAGCCCTTTTGACTGAGCTAGTCCCGTTATCCCCGGTTTTACAACAAACCGGTGCTTATATTCCGGTATCAAGGGCATATACTGAACATCCAAAGGAATCGGGTGCGGTCTGGGACCAACGATGCTCATGTGACCGGCAATGACATTCAGAACCTGCGGTAATTCATCGAGATTGGTTTTCCGAAGGATGCGGCCGACTTTGGTGATTCGCATGTCATTGTGAGTGGCCTGTTTGAACGAAGCATTTTTCTGGTACTTCATCGTCCGGAATTTCAAACAGGGAAATGGGCGGCCATTTCTCCCGGAACGCAGTTGAACGAATAAAATCGGCCCCCGCGATTCCAGTCTGATCAAAAGCCCGATCAACGGGATAAACCAGGATAGGATAAATACGGCAACCAGAAGGGAGACGGTGATGTCGAAGGCCCGCTTTGCTACCGGCTGTGGCTTTCCCGCAGCCGTCTCACTGACGACGTAATACGAGGAGTCGGGTTGTAACAGGTTAATCATAACGTTCCAGGTTGAGTAAATACGTTAGAGACAAGGGTCCTACTATCCGGGATTTTAAGCCCGGTTAGTAAGCGCCGTCAAATACTGTTTTTGGAATAAGTAGCCGAATTAGCTGCCCGGTAATAAGCGTTTTAGGAACGATTTCTTGGCAATGGTATCCTGCTCGTAGTAACCGCCTGATCCATATCCGTAGCCATACCCGTATCCGTAGCCATAGCCATATCCGTAGCCATTGCCTTCGTTTATAGAGTTCAGAATCAGGCTCAATTTCCGGAAGCGCTGTTCTTTGTACATGACGTCCACCATTTTCAGGTGCTGTTTGGGGGTTACGTCATGACGCACAACGTACATGGTGGCATCCGTTTTGTCGGCCAGAATCTGGGCATCAGTTACCAGACCGACGGGGGGCGAATCGACAATGATGTATTGGAAACGCTCGCGCAACTGGTGGAAGAGGTCATCTACTTTGTCACTGACGAGAAGTTCCGCCGGGTTGGGCGGGATGGGGCCGCTCGTCAGAATAAAGTAGTTTTCCATGCCCGGCACGGGTTGCAGAATATCATCCAGGGTAACCTGGCCCACCAGAAAGTTACTGATTCCGACGGTGTTCGGCATATCCAGCATCGAATGCAGCTTTGGCCGGCGCAAGTCCATCTCCAGAATGACGGTGGGACGGTCGATCAGCGCCAGACTGGCACCCAGATTGAGCGAAATAAACGATTTGCCTTCCCCACTGATGCTGGACGTAAACAGAATGGCCAGACTCTCGTTGTTCGACCGCAGAAATTGTAGATTGGTTCGTAAGGCCCGGACTTGCTCGGCCACAATCGACCGGCTATTGGACGTAACCACCAGTGGGAATTTATGCTTGGCATACGCAATTTCGCCGACAATCGGAGCACTCGTCAGTTCTTCGATGTCCGAACGCTTCCCAATGCGGTTGTTCAGCATGTCGCGGGTGGCAAAAGCACCAATTGGGATCAGTATGCCTATAGCGCCGAACAGTAAAAAGATGAGGCTCTTTTTAGGTTTGATGGGCTTGCTGCCGCTGCGGGCCATATCGATGGTCCGGCTGTCGGCAATGGCCGAAGCGTAGGAAAGGGCGGTTTCTTCGCGTTTTGCCAACAGATAAGTATACAGGTTGTTTTTGATCGCCTGTTGACGGGTGATGTCCAGCAAGGCTCTTTCCTTGCGCGGTACTGAGCGAATCATCGATTCGAACTTGCGATTATGGGCCATCAACTTCTGACGGGTGCCCGTCATGATGTTTTTCATGGTCTGAATATTGTCGCTGATGTTCGCTTTGGTGGTCCGGATCTGCTCGTCTACCGAACGCAGAATGGGGTTATTTTCCGAAGTAGTTTTCGCCAGCGTTTCGCGTTGAAGTTCCAGTTCCGACACTTTCGTAATGAGTCCCAGAAGGGTGGGGTCGGTTAAACCTAAGGTAGAGGGAGCAGAGCCCATTTCACCGGCTTTGCTGCGCACATACCGTTCCACATCTTCCAGAGCACCCAGTTGGATGTTGACCTGACTTAATTGGGCGTCGTTTTGCTGAACGTTTTGCAGGAATATCTGCGATTCGGTGCTGATATCGGTAATTCCTTCGGCTGATTTATAACTCTCCACATCTTTCTCGACCGTTGCCAGTTCGCCGGAGATGAGTTTAAGCCGTTCTTCGATAAAATCCAGGGTATTGGCTGCCACCAGGTTTTTATCTTTCAAAGCCGCATCGTTGTATTCTTCAACAACCTTGTCGAGGATATTGCGCCCTTTCTCCGGTACGGCCGTTTCCAGGCTGAGGATCAAAACCGTTGATTGCTTGCTGGTCGCTTCCACTTTCAGATCTTCCACAAACTTTTGGATCATCTCCTGTTTGGGAGCCACATGCACAATGACGGGTTCTTTATCAAGCTTGACACCGGCCTTCGGAAAAATCCGGATGCGTCCAAACTCCGTGTTTAGGCTTTGGTTGACCGCATAAGTCTTTTCGCCAATCTTAACGGTTTTCGGATTTATAAATTCGACTTTGATACCTTCTTCGTACAAAAGAGGTTTGGGCTGTTCGACAACCAGGCGAAACGGCGATGCTTTGTAGATCTCCCGCTCGCCAACCGGCGTATCGTGGAAATAGCTGACATCCAATGCCAGGGCATCGTTCACTTTTTCCATGATCGTGTAGGACTTCAGAATCTCGATCTCGTTTTCGACCACTTTCGAATCCGTGAAGAGATCCATCTCCTTCATGATGTTGTCGGCCGAAATTCCTTTCTTCTCGTCCTTGATCAGGATGCTGCTCTGGACTTTGTAGATGGGAACCTGGTATTGGAGATAGGCGTACCCAATGGCCAGTGCCACGACGAGCGAGAGCAGAAACCATTTCCAGTTTTTCAGATACCGGAACAGGATCAGCCGGAGGTCAGGTTCCTTTTCCTCCTGCTGGTGATAAACGTACGGAGTTGTGATCATAACGTTGTTGAGTAAATAGGTATTATGGGTTGGTCGTTTCCTCCTGATCGGATTGGGCGACCACTGATAAGCTTTCTTACCGGCGAATAATAACCGCTATCAGGGATAGCGCACCGATGATCGATGGCAAAATGGTGTAGAAGCGATCGGCGTAGGCCAGACGGGCTTTTCCCGGTTCTACATAAATGACATCGTTTGGATGCAAATAATAAAAGGGAGACTTGAACAGATCACGCTGGTTCATATTGACCCGGCCAAATTCCCGTTTTCCGTTGGTTTCCCGAATAATCATCACATTATCCCGGCGACCGTAGATCGTAATATCACCGGCGAGACTCAGCGCTTCCGTTATGGTCATTTGCTCGTTTGGAATACTGAACATCGACGGTCGGGCTACTTCCCCCAGTACGGACACTTTGAAATTCAAAAATCGTACCGCTACGGTGGGTTCTTTCAAATAATTTTTCAGTTTTTCCTGAATCAGATCCCGGGCGGCTGCCGAGGTTAATCCTACCACTTTTATTTTGCCAACCAGGGGTAGCTGAACATTCCCTTCCGTGTCAACCAGATAACCGACCACGGCCGTCACCGGAACCTGCCCGTTCACCGTTTGAAACGTAGCCACCCGTTCTGCCCCGGCATAGGGATTAAAAAAACTACTGGCTTCCGGATTCAGGCTATTGACATTGATGCCTAGTAAATCATTGGTTTGAATGGTTGGTATATACCGGTTTGTAATGACCTCGGCGAGGGCCGTACTGTCGGTTGCCGGACTTTGAAAGTAAGTGATTTGTTTTTGAGAGATGCAGGACGAGAAACCAATGACCAGTAAACCGAATACTACCCAATTCCAATTCTTCATGTGCTGTGATTTTCGATCAATAAATTAAGTACTTTCCGTATTTTTCGATTTGTCCGACAGAAAAGGCTCCGAATCAATTCTCAATTGCCCTAAAAAAAGCCATTTCAAGCCAGTTTAAACTATTTATCCACAGAAACGGCAGAAATAATTTCGCATATTTTTTAGCGGGTTATTGTTGAAAATGCTACCGTATCCTAAATTAATGCCCTATGGATTTAGGAAATGCAAAAATATTTTCTCATTTTTCGACATCGAATTAGTTATCAGACTTTTTAATGATTATTCACTATTTATTAAGTCGGACGATTACTCTCGGTTGTTTACGTATTTATGAATTTATTTTTGCAATTACTTAGTTAAATCAACCTGTTTTAATCTCTATCTCTTGTTCCTATTGCCATGCGTAAGTATGAATTGACCGACTCACAGTGGGAGAAATTAAAGGACATGATGCCTTCCAACAACCGGCCTGGCCGTCCGTGGCGTTCCCATCGTCAATCCATTAATGGTATTCTCTGGATTTTGAATTCCGGTGCTCCCTGGCGTGATCTGCCCGAGCGGTACGGTTCCTGGAAAACCATCTATGATCGCTTTCGT
This sequence comes from Larkinella knui, assembly GCF_003858645.1. Lineage (GTDB taxonomy): Bacteria > Bacteroidota > Bacteroidia > Cytophagales > Spirosomataceae > Larkinella > Larkinella knui. The sequence continues at coordinate 949,822 of NZ_RQJP01000004.1, forward strand.
CGCTGGCAGCGGGACGGAACTCTTGCAAAGATTCTGACGCTTTTGCAATTGAACTTTCCAGCCGCTGCCGAGAATTACACGCCGATTACCTCGGAGAAAGACCTGTCAGCTGTCAGTTAGTCACGCATTCACTGCACGTCTGATTGACACCGATTGGACTTCCGTGCTTTTCTTAAGACGGAAACAAATAGTGATTTTTTGATAGTTTCAACGCAAGTTGAAACGCGGTATGATAGACAGAGAGAGTAGTAACTTCAGCGTATGAAGTTGGCACTGTTTACTAGGTAATCGGGAGGTAAAACAAAACCTCACTTATGCAATTTTACGGTGGTACTTCGTAAGTAATTGAGAATTATCAGTCACGGTTTTAAGCCATTCTCAATACTTGTCTTTTGCAAACATTTATTCAAATATAGTGAAAATTGTTATAAAGCAAGAGTTCGGTACGTAAAATAAATGTTAAATAGGATTTTTATCATTTAACCACTGTATAGTTAAAAAAATGGTTTGAAGAAATCACGACAATTAACAGACAAACAATTGTGTGATTTGACAGTTGAATTGTTGCAAAAGTTGTGCCACCATCTTTTTAATCTAGTGAATTATTAGGATTGTGCAAAAAAAAAGTCGGATCTGAACAAAGGTTCACAGATCCGACTTTTAAGATTGAAAACAAGAAAAAACTAAACTAAGAAGAGCGGCTACTTAGGCAATAATCTGCTTAGAAAGTAAATCAAGGTACATTTCGGTGCCCAGCACTTCTTCGGGAGCCTCGATTGTTCCTACCTGAAGCAGAAAGTCGCGTAAGTCAGTTGAAATTTCGTAGGTGACGTACAATCGGCGGTCAAACAGGATGGGTGCATCTTCTAAATCGCAGATAGAATACCGTTCCTGATTGAATGCAACCCTTTTTCGGGGATGCTGCCGTTGGGATTTGTTAGAGTCGGCTTGTTGTTCTAATTCATGTTGGTCGAGGAATTTATGAATGTAATTCCATCCTTCCCACTGATCCGGGTATCTGGTCAGATACTCCCAGAACGTATCGTAAAGGTGTTGAAGACTGAGTCGACAATACGTTTCACGGTCACAATCGGCCTCCGGGACAATCGGATCGAGAAAGGACAATACATTGTTTAGATTCCTTTCCCGATAGCCTATGACCGGAACAATGGGTGTTTTCGTTAAATAAGACAGGAAACCGACTCCTTTGCGGGCCCACACCTGCTGGGCTCCAAAGCGCACCTGGATTTCTTTATCTTCCTGACGGTTCACGCCCGTTGTGCTGGTGACACCGTCGAGAAAGATAACCAGGGAAGTTCCAGCTCGTAGTTCACGGATGACCTGAAGAGTCGATGAGGTCTGTTCAGCATCCAGAATCTGGAACGAATTGGTTAAGTTGTGCTTTTTTTGAAGACCCTTGATGGTGGCCCAGATGTCTTTGCCCTGTTCCTGATATGTGCCCCTGCTGACCAGTAGGGCCACATCAATGCCGTTTCGATATAAATAAGTGGTCAGCAGGCGGTAAGAACCTAGATGGAACGTGCAGTAGATATTGGGTTGCCGGCTGTTAACCAGTTTCCGAATAGGTCCTTTCGTTTGAATCAGGTCGTTTGCTGTCAAAAATTGCTGATCGAAGGAAGTATAGACCTGTTGAAGTAGCAATTTCTGGAAAAGGTCCTCGTGCTTCTCTATCGGAATCTCAGGCAGAATGTTCTGGACACTGGCCGAGAACGTAGTAAATTTGAAGAGGTACCCTTTTTCTTTCCGAAGATCCAGAGATTCGAATTGTTGACGACAACGATCCAATTCTCTCTGATATTGATGCACGAAGTTGCTCATAGAAAAATAAGATTAAGAAAGTGCCAGTTGATCAGGACCATTTGGTTGCAGTCCGTGGAAGGAAGGCCACCAGTCGCAGCAAGGGATTTGGTCTTTGTCGGCCTTACCCGCCAGACGAGCGTAGTCACTGGTTTCATTTTTGGCTATTACGTTCAGATTGGTAGTAGCAGAATTCAATAATTGTTTTGCTGAGTTGATAACAAAGTTCTTTTTCATGGCGATAGATGCTGTTAGAGTGATTAAATTGTCAGTCATCAATCGATCAGTTTTGCCCGGGATTATTCTGCCGATTGACTGATACAAAAGTACCGTCTCGGCATAGGCAAAAGAATGGGAACTTTTGTCTAAAATATTATGCAGCTTTAGTAACTAATTACTATATTTTGTTAGTAATTTAGCACAGTTGAAGGAGTGGCAACATGATTGGAGTAGCAATGACCGAAGTACCGCTAAATCTGAAATACGTAAGAAGGCCCTTTAAGAGCCTCAGTATTCTGTTGTTGGCGGTATTCACCTTTGAAGCGTTCAACTGGCTTTTTGCATTTGAAAAGAAATTAGCTAAAGTTGAGGAATACGGCGGTGTATTTGGTTACCTGTGGATCCTGTTTCGTGGCGGTATTCTGCCGGAAATTTCTACACTGGTCATCCTCCTGGTGCTTCTGAATATTTACCATGAAGCTTGCCGGCTAAAACAACTGACACTTACTCCCAAAAGCATCCTGAACTACGAGGTAAAAATATTACCCGTAATGCTGCTTGCTTTTTTCCTGTTCAACCCGGTGACGCAAACCGTGCGTTACCTGTTGGTTAACTTTCCAAATTATGACCTTGAGCTCTACCTGGGCAATTACATCCAGGGGACTTACAGTATTCGCTATTACTTCTCGTATTTGATACCGGTTTTGATCATGGGCTACAGCGCCATCAACGGGTCGTTGCTAATTGATATTCTTGAACAACGCCGGCAACGAAAACGCAGCAGCGAAGCGCCCGATCCCTTTCAACCCTTGGCTCCGCAACCCGGTGCTTTCCTAACGCATCTGAAAGTCAAAAATAATTACGGCGAAACCATCCTTGCTGTTCAGGATTGTTTCTGGTTTGAAACCGAAGACCGGTATTATTACGCTGTTCATCCCACCGGCCGATTCGCGATTACCAAAACAATGAATGAGTTGGAAACGGAATTGAATCCGGAGCTGTTTTTCAGAACCAAACGAAATTGCATTATCAATCTTAGTTTCGTAGCCAGTTACGCCTATTGGGAAAACGGTAAATACAGCATACGGATGCAAACGCCCAATAACGACGAAACGGATATGCCCCGTGCCCGCCTGCAGGACTTCAAAAACCGGTTGGTACGCTTCTCGGTTCAGGAAGTGGAATACCTTCCTCCAAAAAGCGAAATTATATAGTCTTTACTTATAAACGGCAAGCGTAGGATTTATTTTCTTCACAGCCTGCGCGCAGCTCAAAGGTACTCCTTCACAGAAATCCCGTACCGGGCCAGGTTCCGACAACTTCCTAATTCCAGTTTTTGCGCAATATTGGTTTTATGATTCGCCAGGGTTCGGTAGCTAATGTGTAATTGGTCCGCAATATCATACCCGGTTGTGCCCTGAGCTACCAATCGAAGTATTTCAAGTTCTCTTCCCGTCAAACGACCCAATTGCTGCTTCGTCTCATCGGTCATCACGTTCATCCCATAATTTTTCAGCAACAGTAAAAAACCGGGGCTGTAGTAATAGCCGCCGTTACTGATGGTCTGAAAACACTTGTACAATTCGTCTAACCCATCGTTCGCATACAAAAAACCGTAGAATCCCTGCTGCATGGCGTTGGCCACCAGTTTCAGATCGGGCTTGCTCGTATACAGAATGAATTTGGTTCGCTGGTTATCCGTACGGGCCTGCTGAACGATCTCAACACTACGCCGACCGGAGATTTCGGATTCCAGAATAACGCACTGCGGTTGCTTGACCCGAATTTGCTGGAGCGTATCTTCCATTTCGATGGCTTTCCCAACCACATTGTATCCCTGCTGTTTGAGCAACTGGCAAAGGACCTCACAGGTAAATAATTCAGCCTGAGCTACTAAGATAGAAAAGTCTTTTCGTCGGATGGAGAACGAGGAGGGAGACGATTCCGGTTTTGAATTTGTGTTGTTCATGGTAAACGATTAGTAACCCTGCATTCGAAGCTACAATTTAATTGTCCTAATTGATTCGATAGGTTAATTGAAATCAATACTTTTTTGTGTGAAATAACCAAAATAGGAAATTAGCCAGTTCACTCCTTCGTAGCGGTTGATGATGTTATCTAATGCGTGGAAATCGACAGAGAGAATCAAATGCTATATACGGCAAATTTGGTTATTTCACGCGAAAAAGTAGTTATTCCGTACGAAATGACTTTTTTGATACGAAATGATGACGTAGTTTTCACTTGTAATTCACACGAAAACAAGGACTGAACTACTAATTCAACTACAATGCGGAACGTTAAGAATTTAACTGGACAACAAGTGGAGCAACTCCGTCAAACGATTCGTGAGAGCCAAAACAACGTTTTAAAGAAACGTTGCCAATGTGTGCTCTACAGCTATTACGGTTTAACCGTTAGCGAATTGATGGATATGTTCGCAGTAGATCGTCGCAGTATCTATAACTGGATGAATCGCTGGCAGGAAGACGGTGTTCAGGGGTTAATGGATAAACCAGGTCGTGGTTTAAAACCAAAACTGAACCCAGACGATCAGCAGCATGTTGAAAAAGTTATTCAGGCCATGATGTCGTTCCCGAAAGAACCCCGTCAAGTACTGCAACAAATTAACCATCAGCTGCCGAAGCCTGTTAGTCAGGACACTCTGCGTCGCTTTGTAAAGAAAATATCGAGGATAGACAGCATGGCTGCCTGAGTATCACCATATACTGTGAATAAATATGAATGAGCCGCCAAGTCGGGTTTCATTTGTATTTATTCACATCCTGTTACGATATTACAGTACCTAATAATCGGCCGATTTCGATGTCTACTTTTTTGTAGTGCATGTACTCTACCATGAGTCGGTCGCTTTCTGCCGGGTCGGTCGCCTGGCCGATCAGTTGCTTTATATCCCGCATCCGTTGCTCGGCAACGAGTTTCTTCAACCGTAAAATATTGGTAAAAGCCGCATCGGCCAGCTTATCAACTTCCGTTGGTACGTAAATTTCGTGTTTCAGCCAGTTTTCACTGAGTTGATGCCGAACCGTAACCAGGCCAATGGTTTGATGCTGGTATTCCTGATTCTGGTGTTGTAAGAAATAATCGGCCGTTCGAATTTCATTCGCCAGAAACCCGTCCCGAATTTCCTTCAGCATTTCGTTGAAAACCGGCGTCACAAATTCCATGGCCCCCAGTTCACTGAGCATGTAATGGCAAACCGAAATATCGGGTTCCAGTTCATGGGCTCCGTAGTTGACCAGCAACCGGACGCATTCTTCCTCCTGGTAGGAGAGGGGAGATCGGGTTTGTCGATTCTGTGGGTCAGAAGTCCGGCGCTCCGTTGCCGGGCCCTCAACCGAAAAATCGTTCAGAATCTCGGTCAACTCTTCAGGCATCGAAGCCGGCCTTTGATTGGTGGCTTTGTCCTGTTGCTGTTTGAGCTGTTGCTTTTGTTGAGTCAGCACCATCCGGTTGCTCTCCGAGATCAGTGTCTGCTCGTCGACCTGTAATTGCCGGGCGGTTTTCTGAAAAAAGACCTGCCGCTTGATTGGGTCGGGTATTTTTGAAATGCTCTGAATAACTTCCGAAATTATCTCGGCCCGTTTGAAGGGATTATCGCCTGCATCTTTTAGCAGGATGTCGGTCTTGAAGGTAATAAAGTCGTTGGAATGCTGACTCAGGTATTTTTTGAAAGTTTCAGCCCCCACTTTGCGAACGTAACTGTCGGGATCGTCGCCATCAGGAAATGTTGCAACGCTGACATTCAAACCTTCTTCCAGCACCATGTCCAAGCCGCGTAAGGCGGCTTTGATACCCGCAGCATCGCCATCGTAGAGAATGGTTACATTCTGAGTAAAGCGGCTGATCAGGCGGATTTGCTCGATCGTAAGCGAAGTACCTGACGAAGCCACTACATTCTTAATTCCGGCCTGATGCAACGACAAAACATCCGTATAGCCTTCGGTCAGGTAACAAATGTCTTCCTGCCTGATTGCGTTCTTGGCCTGAAAAATACCGTATAAAACCTGGCTTTTGTGGTAGACCTCCGTTTCGGGAGAATTAATGTATTTGGGCTGGTTTTTATCCGTTTTCAGAATCCGCGCCCCAAAGGCAATGACCCGACCGGATACGTTATGAATCGGAAAAATAACGCGCCCCCGAAAACGGTCATAGGTCTTGCCGCCCTCTTTCGATAAAATCAAACCGGCTTTTTCGAGTAATTCCGGGCGATAGCCCCGGCGAATGGCTTCCTGCAATAACGCGTCCCACTGATCGGAACTATAACCCAATTCAAATGACTCGACCGTATTATCCAGAAAACCGCGCTCCCGAAAATAGCTCAGACCAATGCTCTTGCCTTCGTCAGAAGTCAATAAATGGGAATGGTAAAACTCCTTGGCAAAATTGAGAACAATAAACAGGCTCTCCCGCTCATTCTGTTTAATCAGTTCATCGGGCGTCAGTTGTTCCTCGGCGACTTCAATACCGTATTTTTTAGCTAAATGCCGAAGCGCTTCGGGATAACCGATGTTTTCGATGTCCATCACAAACCGCACCGGGTCGCCCGCTTTGCCACAGCCAAAGCACTTGTAGATCTGACGGGCTGGCGAAACATTGAACGATGGCGTCTTTTCGTTATGAAACGGACAACAGGCAATCCAGTTCTGACCCCGCTTTTTGAGCGAGACATAATCGCTGACAACGTCGATAATATCCGCCGATTGACGGATGCGGTCGATGGTTTCCTCCGGAATACGCATAACTCAAAGGTACATAACTCAGCCCGGTTTTGGCAACGTTTTTGCTAATATGAGTTACAAGGGAACCGCCATACTTCTATAAATTTTACTTTTGATAGGATGAATCCTAAACCAACTAATTCGACCAATCTAACGCTGTTAAATTTGATTCGACAAGCAATTATTATTTCTGTCATTGTTTGCTTAGGGATCGGGTTGAACAGCTGTCATAAAAATTCGGAAGATGAAAACGTCGTACCTCAGTCGAAAACCGCTGACCAATACAGCGCAGATGTGGCACTTCGGTGGTCGGGTATGCAGTTATTTCTACTTCGAAATTCTCCGGGATTTACACCGCCGGTAGCCTCCCGTGCCCTGGGATACGGTGGATTGGCGCTCTATGAAGCTATTGTTCCGGGTTTGCCCGCGAACCGGTCGTTAGCGGGGCAATTAAACGGCCTGGCCGACTTGCCAAAAGCAGATACCCGAGTTGAATACCACTGGGCTGCTTCGGCAAACGCGGCTTCGGCCCAAATCCTGCGGAACCTGTATGCGAACACCAGTGCTGCCAATAAAGCCCTGATCGATTCGCTGGAAAGGTTCACGCTGGCTGAATTGAAAAGCGGAAATGTAGCTAATGACGTACTGGAGCGTTCGGCGGTTTTTGGAAAACAGATTGCCGATGCCGTTTTCGAATGGTCGAAAACCGATGGAGGCCACGAAGGATACAATCGTAATTTTCCGGCCGATTTCCAGGTGCCGGTTTTCAACGGTTCCTGGCAAACTACGGAAAACGGCCGGAAAATTCCTATGCAACCCTACTGGGGCAAAAACCGGACGTTTGTGGCAGCCAACGCAGCCGTGTCCATCCCGAAACCGCTCCCGGTTTCGGCCGACGTTAAATCGCAGTATTTTGCGCAGTATCTTGAAGTATATACGAAAAACAAGTCACTGACGCAGACCGAAAAAGAGATTTCGATCTGGTGGGCCGACGATCCGAGCGAAACGTTTACACCCCCCGGCCACTCCTACAATCTGGCACGGATTGCCATTCAAACCGCCAAAGCTGATCTGGGAAAAGCCGCTGAAACGCTCGCCCGAACCGGTATTGCCGTCGCCGACGCGTTTACGGTTTGCTGGAAGTGGAAGTATACCTTTAACAATGAACGGCCCTACACGTTCGTGCGCCGAACGATCGACCCCGCCTGGATTCCGTTCTGGCCTGCTCCGCCGTTTCCGGGGTACACGTCGGGTCATGCCACGCAATCGGCGGCTACGGCCCTGGTGCTCAGCGAAATTTACGGTGAAACGTTTTCGTTTACGGACGACTCTCACGTTAGTCGCCTTCGGGATTTGAAACGCAATACGGATTTTAAAGCCCGAAGTTTTACCTCATTTTGGCAGGCTGCGGAAGAGTCGGCCTATTCCCGTTACTTAGGCGGTATTCATACCCGGCAGGATAATGAAACGGGCCTGACTACGGGCAAGGAAATCGGGAAGAATGTAAATAAACTACACTGGAAAAAGTAAAGAGTTAGCTGATGCGTACCTGAATGCGCCAGCTAACTCTTCATTCTCAACTCTTCACTTTTTAATAGGCTCTGACGCCTTTGCCTTCCATGTAATTGACGAAGGCTTTGTTGACGACTTTGTTGCCACCCGGTGTGGGGTAGTTTCCGGTAAAATACCAGTCACCAGAGTGATTGGCGCAGGCTTTACGCAGATTGTCAACGGTTTGGAAGATAACGGCCACATCGGCTTTCAGATCTTTCGGCGTCACGATTTCAGCGACTTTGTCCGAAATCTGATCGTGCGTAAACGGATCGTACAGCGCCTTGACGTAATTCGTGGCTGACGCATTTCCCGATTCAATGGCCGCCACACATTGGGCGTAGACTTCGTCGACCCGGTTTTCCAAACCGCTTTCGTTGAGCAGTTGGAGCGTAGCCCGGAAGGCGACAAATTCCTTCATTTTTGACATATCGATACCGTAACAGTCGGGGAAACGAATCTGGGGCGCCGATGAGACGATAATGATTTTTTTCGGACCAAGCCGGTCGAGCATCTTCAGAATACTCTTTTCAAGCGTGGTGCCGCGGACAATGGAATCATCGATAACAACCACATTATCAATGCCTTTTCGAATAACTTCAAAGGTGGTATCGTAAACGTGTGAAACCATCTCATCCCGCTGGGAATCATCGGTGATGAACGTCCGGAGTTTGACGTCTTTCGAGACCAGCTTTTCAATTCTGGGTCGGAACGACAGAAGCCGGTCGAGATCCTGTTCAAACAGAATACCGTCCATGATGGCTTTCTTGCGCTGCTTGGCCAGGTATTCCTCCAACCCTTCGACCATTCCGAAGAACGAAGTTTCGGCGGTATTGGGAATATAGGAGAAAACCGTATTCTCCAGGTCGTAATCGATTTCTTTTAGTATTTGCGGGATGAGCAGTTTACCGAGCATTTTTCGCTCGTTGTAAATATCCGGATCGGATGCCCGCGAGAAATAGATCCGCTCGAAACTGCACGACCGTTTTTCGATCGGTTTGATGAATTCATACTCGTCGTATTCACCATATTTATCGATGATGAGCGCGTGGCCCGGCTTTACTTCATGAATCTGATTATACTCGACATTGAAGGCTGTTTTGATCGCCGGTTTTTCGGAAGCCACCACCACCACTTCATCATCGGCATAATAATAAGCCGGCCGGATACCCGCCGGATCGCGGGCGACAAATGCCGCTCCAAAACCCGTCATGCCAACCATCGAATACCCACCGTCAAAATCCCGGCAGGAACGGTGCAGAACCCGTTGCAGGTCCATGTTGTCTTCGATAATGTCCGAAAGATCGGGATTCTCGTAAATGCCTTTGAAGCGGTCGAACACACGCTGGTTTTCCTCATCCAGAAAGTGCCCGATTTTCTCCATAACTGTTACCGTATCAACCTCATCTTTAGGGTGTTGACCTAAAGAAACCAGTTTATTGAACAGCTCTTCAACGTTGGTCATGTTGAAATTGCCGGCCATCACCAGATTGCGGCTACGCCAGTTGTTCTGACGAAGCATCGGATGACAGTTTTCGATTTCGTTGGCTCCGTGTGTTCCATAGCGCAGGTGACCCATCCAGACTTCACCCGTAAACGCAAGGTTTTCCTGTAGCCAGCGGGCATCGCGGGCTTTTTCCTTGTTGTTCTTGAGGGCTTTTCGGAATTTCTTATTGATCTTCTGGAAGATGTCGGCGACCGGCTGGCTGGCTACCGAGCGGTAGCGGCTGATGTAGCGGTGGCCCGGAGGCACGTCAATTTTGATGTTGGCAACCCCGGCACCATCCTGGCCCCGGTTTACCTGTTTTTCCATCAGCAAATACAATTTATTGATGCCGTATAAATGAGTGCCATACTTATCGATATAATATTGATATGGCTTGCGGAGCCTTATCAGGGCAATTCCGCACTCGTGCTTTATGGCGTCGCTCATGCCAGATGTTTTAGGTGTTATGAAGGTAACTTCCGAAGCTGGATTTTCGTTCAGATGAAGTTAAGGCAAAGTTACGAAAAGGACAAAGCGGATTCCCTACCAGGGCTGAGACTTTTTTATTTTGAGACGGCTGGATGGGTAAAAATTTACGAAATTAAAAAAGTTGCACGGTTACGAGTTTTACTAAATTATGGTTAGTGCTTGTTAATCAATACGATGTACAACCATTAACAGACTAATATAACAAGTAAGGTAAATTATTTAATATATATTGTTTTGATTGTGCAAATTACAGATGTAATATTGATCGAAAATAGTAACATATTGATTGTTACTGTACTTTATTCCTTTAACTCTGTCCATCATGAAACATTTGTACATCTTCCCTGTAAGTTCTCCATCTTCTGCCTGGTACAAACTGTTCAGTAGTTAGGCCTTCTTTTCCGTTCAGGAATACCGATAGCCCAGTCAATTACAGCGCTAAGGTTACTTTCGCGACTCCTGTTTTGGAGTATGGCCGGGTATACCCTTGCCGATTTGTTTCCGCGGTGCCTGCATTACTACTCCTTTAGCATCCTATTTCTAACCTCTATCCATTTTAGCTATGCAAAAAAGTACATTTTACAGTTCAATAGCGTGTGCAAGCAAGTTTTGCGGCCGCCTGAAAACCGGTCTGGTAGCGCTGCTCCTGCTGATGGCAATAACGCCCGGTCTGTTTGCCCAAATCACCGTCGATGCCGCTGGTGGCGGTGATTACACCACTATTCAGGCAGCTGTAGACGCAGCTACGGCAGGCCAGACAATTACTGTTGCTGCAGGAATATATCCTGAAAATCTGCTCATTACCAAAGGATTGACCATTACCGGAGCCGGCCGGACGAGTACAACCATCGTCGGGCAAACCGGTGCTGAATCTACGGTTAGTGTCAGTGGGCCGATTACGGGGCTGACCCTGCAGGGCTTTACCATTATAGGCTTTGACAATGGCAATCCGGCGGTCGAAAACGGCGCGCTATTTTTAAGGGGGCCTTTAGCTTCGGTTACCATTGCTAATAATGAAATCGTTGCCAATGGTGATCTGGGTTTTGCCACTATTTATAACAACGCTATTGACGGTATTACCGTAAGCGGGAATATTTTTTCAGGGAAAACGTTTACCGGTGACAACCCCAATACAGGAAACCAGTTTTCAGTCTCTAACGTAGCCCGGTCTCCGGTATTTTTCAACGGTGGTAATGCTGGAAGCAGAGTGACGAATCTGACCTTTACGAATAACCAGATCACCGCTATTGCCGGAACGTCGCAAGGTGGCAACCTGCTCGTCAATGTCGAGGCTGACAATGCAACCATAAAAGGGAATACGTTTTCCGGAACGACCGGAGGTTCCATTCCAAGAGCCGCTTTGCGTTTGCGGGGAACAGGCTTGAGCGTTACCTGCAACACGTTTTCGGCCGTGGCTTGTTCAAACTGTCTTTACATTGAGCAGGATAGAGAATCGGAGACACCGTTTGCCACCGGCACACCGAATACCAATGCCGGTGTTGCTTCTCAAAATACGTTTCCGGCCGGTGCGGCTTATCTGAGTCCCGGTTCCAGTCCCAAGCCAACGTACGTTTTCACGTCAACTACCCAGGCGCAGGCTTATGCCTCCGCATTTAACGTGGGGCAAACGGTAATCGCTGCGGCTTTTGCGGTAACGCCGTCAAGCCAGACCATCAATTCCGGAATGACCGCTTCGTTGACTGCCGTCGGCTGTGATGGCGGTTCGGTATCCTGGAACCCGGGTGGAGCATCCGGCACTTCGTTTACGACTCCGATGCTGACAGGCACCACAACCTATACGGCAACCTGTACGCCAGCGGGTGGAGGCTGCTCATTTATGGCAACGGCAACCGTCGTCGTACCGGTTGTAACGGGCAACTTTGAAGGATTTATGCAAACCGTCAATTGCAACAACTTAACGGGCTGGGTTTGGGATCGCACTAAACCCAATACGCCTTTGCAGGTTGGTTTGTATGAAGGAAATAATCTGATAACGATTGTAGACGCCAGTAACTTTCGTCAGGATTTGCTGGCTGCCAATAAGGGCAACGGGTTTCACGCTTACACTATCCCAACGCCTGAAATGCTGAAAGATGGAGCAACGCACGTCATCAAAGCCGTTGTGCTCAATAGCAGTTATCAACTAAAAGATTCGCCCAAGTCTCTGTTCTGCGGAGTGGTAAACCCGGCGCCGGTAGCACCTGCGGTGGCTCCGCTGTCGGCGACTGTCAATCAGGCTTATTCATCGAGCGCATTGCCCGCTTTCACTGATTCGGAACCGTTGACGTATGGCTTGACCGGTTTGCCGGCTAACCTGAATTTCGACGGTAATTCGCGGATTGTTAGTGGAACGCCTGCCATCGCCGGAACTTTCCTGTTAAACTACACGGCCAGCGACGGAACCACCACAAGTTCAACGAGTGTAACGCTGGTGGTGGCCGGGCCGCCTTCTTCAACCACCGTTGTGGGTAATTTTGAAGGATTCCTGCAAACGGTCAGTTGCGACATCATTACGGGTTGGGTTTACAACAAAAACGAGCCCAATGCACCCATAACGGTAGAGCTTTTTGAAGGCACCAACAGTGTCGGGGTTGTTGAGGCCAGTAACTTCCGTCAGGATTTAAAAACCGCCGGAAAAGGAAACGGCTATCACGCCTTCAGTATTCCAACACCGGCTGGTTTAAAAACCAATACGACACGCGTGATCGGCGGCCGGGTATTGAATTCCAGCTACCAGCTGAAAGATTCACCGAAGTCGTTAAAATGCCCGGCACCCTCCGGACGCGTGTCGGCCCCATCGGCCGAAAATCGCCTGAGTGTAACGGTATTGGGCAATCCGATTGCGGATCAGGTGAATGTCGAAATCCGGGGAGCAGAAAATCAGACGCTGCATCTGCAAATCAACGATGCTCAAGGTCGTTTGGTAACGGAACGCGCGGTTCAATCTGTTGGAGCCGTTGAACGCCAGACACTTCGGGTTGGCAGCCAGCCAACGGGCATGCTATTCCTGCGGGTAAGCATACCGGGTCAGGTTCGCACACTCAAACTGCTGAAGCCTTAATTCCCAGGGCGTAATTCCGATTCAATAAAAAGCCCCGCTGACAATTCAGCGGGGCTTTTTATTGAATGACTTAATTGGAAACCGTCTTTCCAATTTCTGCATACAACGCCCGGAAGCAGTTTGACGCTGTATTTTCGGAGTCGTCCGCCTTTTTCCGGCCGTAATATTCATCCAGAAAAGACCCGGCATCCGACCAAACGGTTTGGATCATTCCGTGAAACCGGTCTTTCATGGCTTTGGTTGCCGTTGCCCGGTATTTGACCATATCCTGTAGCTGCAAAACCGCATTCTTCGGCATTCGCCAGGGGCAGGTCATTACCCGGAGTCCTTTCATGGCAAAATAAACCGGCGTCTGATCCGGCCGTTCGTAGTGCCAGTCGCAGATCATCACATCTTTGGGAATCAGATCTACGGCGCGGTGTGTCGTGTTCATGCTGGCTTCCCACATGCCTAAACCGGTGGTTTTTCCGTCCAGCAGCCGATCCCCCCAAATCCACAATGTCCGGCCGTTCTGCGCCAGGTGATCCCGGATTGTTTTTACTTCCCCGGCAAATAATTCGGCTTTATCGCGCCCCGAACAGCGCGGGCATTTGTCGTCTCCGATGTAAAATACCTCATCCATGCCGGCATGAAATGCATCGGCTTCAAAAACATCACAAATCTCATCAACCAGTTCAAAAACCACTTTGTGAACGTCCGGATGCAGCGGGCAGTAGCTTTTGCAATATAAACCGTCGGCATTGGGCCACTGGTACTTTTCCGGCATTTTGACGTGGGGCGTTTCGTCAAACTGGGGATAAACACGCAGCAGGTTGGTGATCTTACTGGCCCATGACTGATGGCCAAGCAGATTGATTTGCGGAATAAGCCGGATATGGTTTTTCTGGCAGGCATTGACCATTCGCTTCACTTCCCGTCTCGACAAGGCAATACTGTCGCGCAATTCGGGATGACTTTTGAATTCATAATTAAAATCGACTCGCAGAATCAAGGTGTTGACCTGCCGGGGAGCAAGTTCCTTTTCAATAAACTGCACGAACTCATCCACGCGATCGGGTTTTGGTGAACCAATGCAGAAGCCGCGAACGGGCAGCAGGCTATCGGCCGCTATCTGGGCGTTTGACCACTGGTATGAAAGCAGAAAACCGATCACCAGCCAAAACGTCAGGAAAGAATGTTTCATACAAAAGGAGCAAAATCAAAGCGGCTTTAATGCCGTCGACCATCCAAACAAAAATACGAAAATGCGTCTATTTCAAAAGTGGACCTTCCGGGCGCTCCTCATCGACTAATGACTTTGGATGCGCTGATTTACAAACCTTCTATCCACCGCAACAGCCAGCTGGGTTTGAAGAACAACACCAGAACGGGAACCGTGAGTAGCGTAGCCAGAATAAGTTGGGGACGGCTAATGGCAGTGTCTGATAAATCGGGGGCCGGAGCTGGGCGAAAGTAGAGTAAAAAAGGAATGCGCAGGTAGTAGAAAAGCGAAATAACGGCATTCAGCAGACCGATGCCGAACAGGGCCGGTAGCCACGGATTCCCGCTGGACTGGTAGGCTTCCAGCAGGGCCGAAAAAGCCAGAAGCTTGGCGGTAAAGCCGACGGTCGGCGGCAAACCCGTCAGGGCAATCATAACCGCCGTGAGGGCCGCACTCAGAAGAGGTTGGCTACTGCCTAACCCGCCGAAATTCTGAATAGTTAAGCTGCCAGCCCGTTGCTGGGCAAGGAGGTCGACGAGCAGGAAGGCGGCCATGTTGATGAACACATACGTGGCAACGTAAAAAGTGGCGGCTTCAAAACCGGTTTTGTTGAATGCCACGACGCCCACCAGTAAAAAACCGGCATGCGCAATGGACGAATACGCCAGCATCCGTTTGGCGTCGGTTTGCCAGAGAGCCGAGAGGTTGCCAAGGGTAATACTGGCGAGGGCAACAACGGCCAGAGGTGTCTGGAAACTGGCCGGAAAAGCCGTCAACATGCGCATCAATACCAGCAAGGCAGCGGCTTTGGGGCCAACGGAAAAGAAGGCAACAACGGGTGTTGGAGCCGCTTCATAAGCATCGGGTGTCCAGACGTGGAAAGGTACCAGCGACAGTTTGAACAAAATACCCGCCAGGGTCAGAAAACCAGCGACATAAACCACAAATGAATCGTTCTGTGCCAGTTGTTCTGCGAAATCAGACAGGGCCAGGGTTCCGGTCAGGCCATAGAGCAACGACATTCCATACAGCATGATGGCCGAACTGACGGCCCCGAAAAGCAAGTATTTCAGTCCGCCTTCCGACGCTTTGCGGTCGGTGGAAAGGGCTGTCAGCAGATACGAGCTGATGGACACCAGTTCAATGCTCAGGTAGATGGTCAACAGATTGACCGACATCGTCATGAGATACAGCCCGAGCACCAGGGCTAGTAGAATGGGAAGCCAGTCGAGGGGCCAAGCGGCCCTGGGCCGGGCAATCGTCCAGGCGTGAAGAATCGCGAAAAAAGCCGCCAGTGTCACCACCAGTTTATAAAAAACCGCCTGGTTATCCAGCAAAAGGGCCGCGTTGAAAAGGAAACCCTGGTTGTTCGTCCCTTGTCCGATCACCAGCGCACCGGCCACGACAACCGCCGTCAGCGAAAGTCCGTACAGAATGGAACGGTTTTTAGAATAAGCCAGCTGATCGGCAGGCTTGGGGCCGAGTTCTGCGGAAGAACCGGCTTTGGGAGTTTTTAGGCGGGATATCAGCACCAAATCGGCCAGTACGATCAGGGCAATTGCAAGGGCCAGCGCCAGCTCCGGCCAGAAACCGGACAAGCTCCGTATACTATCATTCAGTTGATCAATGAGTTGCAAAGCGCAGACAAATAGGCAGATTTTGATGGCGGTAAAGGTACAAAAAAAGCGTACTGGTTTTGGGGTTGGTTCGTTATCTTGTGTACGGAATCTCATTCCGGATGTTGATCAACTGTTTAAATGTAGCTGTTCCCATGAAAACCATGCTGATTGCGGGCCTGATTGTCTTCGGCCTAATCTGGAAAGCCAGTGCGCAGGGCGTTTTTCTGACCGACGTCAATGGTCAGGTGCTCAGAACCAATAAATATGTCGACGTGCAGGGATCACCGTATCTGAACGAAGCCTGGAAAGAAGGAACTGTAACGGCCGCTACGAATAAGGTATATCCAAATCTGAAAGTGCGTTATGATGTCTACGCGGGTGAACTGGAATACCTGCAGAGCAACCAGACCTACCGGTTGAACCCGGCAGCGGTGAAAGAATTCAAAGTTACTGATAACGATGTACTGGTGTTCCGGAACGGTTTTGCTGCGGTTAACAACAATACGCCTACCACGTTTTATCAGGTGCTGGTGGATGGGCCGACGAAATTACTGAAGCAGTTCAAAGTAAATATCATCGAAAATAAACCGTTCAATTCGGCCACGACGACCAAGGAGTTTCAGAAGCAGGAACTGTATTTCATTGCCAAACCGGATGGGACGGTGCAGCGGATTCAGAAAAACAAAAAATCGGTGCTTGCCGCGTTAACGGATCAAAAAGACCGCGCCGAAAAACTCATCAAAGACCAGGACTTGAATCTGAACGACGAAAGTAATCTGATCGCGCTGCTGGAAAGTTACAACAAGTGAAAAGAGACCACGATGATCTCTTTTCACCTACCGAATTTTATTTAATCACACCTTCGCGCCTGGCCTGCTCTTCGTACCCGTGCAACTGAACCGGCTGTTGTTTTTTGCGCAGACGCATATTGAGAAATTCCACCAGCAGGGAGAACGCAATTGCGAAATAGAGATATCCCTTCGGAACGGAACCAACTTCGTTATTAAAGAGAACGATTTCGGCTAAATGCGCTCCTTCGGCAATCAGCATGAAACCGATCATGATCAGGAAAGCCAGCCCCAGCATTTGAATACTAGGGTGTTCGTTGACAAATTTGCCGACGGGTCCGGCAAAAAACATCATGATCAATACCGATAAGACAACCGCAACGATCATAACGGCGATGTTCTGCGTCAGTCCAACGGCCGTCAGGATGGAATCGATCGAGAAAACGATGTTGATAATGGCGATTTGAGCGACTACTCCGGAAATGGTCGCTTTTCCTTTGGCCGATGTTCCTTCTTCTTCGTGCGAATTGCCCTCCAGTTTATGGTGGATTTCCGATGTTGCTTTATACAGCAAAAACAGACCGCCTATGATCAAAATAACACTTTGGCCGGTAAAGGCAGCGTTTAGCCAGCTGCTTTCATAATGCATAAACGGTTTGCTGAGTGAAATCAGGATCGAAATGCCAAACAGCAGAACCACCCGAAAAATCATGGCCAGTAACAGGCCCAGATTACGGGCTTTGGGTTGGTCGGCCCGGGGAAGCTTGTTGGCCGCAATTGAAATAAAAATGATGTTATCGATACCCAGAACAATTTCCAAAAATGTCAGTGTCAATAGGCTGACGATGTTTTCGGCGGAGAATAATTGATCCATTCGTAATCAGTTAGGTCGTTGGAGAACTGGGCCTAAATTACCCGCTTTACGGCAGTTCGGCAACAATTTTATCAAAATGAACTGCCGAAAGGGCAAAGTTTGTCATTCAGTGATGATAACACCTACCGATGTTTGCGAACGAACTGGTATTTGGAATGCGTGATTATGCTTATCACTTTTTTGGTTAAAAATAGTTTGGGAGGGTTTTAAGACTCTTAATTGCCAGACATTGATACGAAAAAATCGGGGCAAAAATCCGTTTGGTATACCGCATCTAAATAGCCTGTTACCTTCGGTAAAATAGAGCTTTAATCAACTGTTTATCTGTTAGTTGAGCTTTTATTGTTTTTTCTATTTTTTAAAATATAATAAAATACAGCAAGTAGGGTTACAAGACACGTAAACTTGACATGGTTATACATGCAAATACAAATGGTAAATTATTTCTGCAACCATATAATAAATTTACAGATTACTATTTGTTTGATAGAAACTGATTAACGTAGATTTGTTGGGAGTAAATTAGCATTTTTAGTGACTATACAGAATTATTTCCTTTACTTTTCAGTGTGAAATCGGCTTTTTCAGGGTGAATTATACCAAACAGACGAACATTGATTAGTGGACTAATGTTAAGGTTGAAAATAGTAGTAAATACTTAGGTACTGGTTTTTAAACATCAATTATCTTTGAGAGTTGAAATTGTAAAAAAAGGAGAGTCGCGTTTTTTCTAGCTATTTAAGAAAAATACAGCCATTCTAAAGTTTCAAAGACTTCTTCAGCAGAAATAGGGTGATAGAGAGTCCATAAAGTTCTATACTACCTTAGTAGAAGATGCGTTATTAACCGCCTTGGTGGGTGGATGTACGAATTTTAAAAGTTTTTTAAGCCGAGTGTTCATGAAGTCAGCCAATATGTACAACTATCCTATGTATCCCCAGGGCGAGATGAGCTCTTCGGATGGAAAGGGAACATTGAAGGACTACCTGAAACACTGGAAATGGATTTTAATCTCGCTGATCGCGATGCTTGTGGCGGGTTTTGTTTACATCTGGTTTACCGAACCCATCTACCGTATTCAGGCAAGTTTGCTCGTAAAAGAAGGAAAGGATAACGTTGCAGACGAAGGACTTTTAAAACAACTCCACATTTACAGTCCCAATAAAGTGGTAGAAAACGAAATCGAAATCCTGAAGTCGAATTCGTTGATGAAAAAAGTAGTGGACTCGCTCGGTTTGAATGTTCGCTTTTTTCGCAGTACCCCTTTTGGAAAACGGGAAATTTATGAAGAGGCTCCCATTCGGCTCGTACTGAGCGATCCGACACCTAATTTATACCGGGCAGATCTGGAGATAAGCATCATTAGTCCTACCACGGTCCGATTGAACGATTGGGTCTATCCGGCCAACCAGGTTATCAATACGCCTTTCGGTCGCCTGAAGATCTTTATTAAACAGCCGGTTGTGTACTCCAATGAGCCCATCCTGGTGCAGGTAATGACTGACCCGCAGGCAATCCGGTATTATTTGAGCAAGCTCACGGTTGAACCCAGCAGCAGCACATCCTCGGTTTTGGTGCTAACGATCGAGGACGCCGTTCCGGCCAAAGGTGAGGCTATTCTCAATCAAATGATTGTCAATTACAATTCAGCCGCAACGGTCGATAAAAACCGGGTGGTTGCCAGCACATTGAGCTTTATTCAGGCCCGCCTGAAGCTCGTTTCCGGTGAACTGGCCGCTCTGGAGAAGTCAATAGAAAACTACAAGTCGGTAAATCGGATTACCGGTATGGGCTCCAGTGCGCAGGCCTTATTGAGCAATTTACAAAGCAATGACGCCCAGCTCAATCAGGTTGCCATCCAGCTCAGTTCGCTGGGAGATGTGGAAAAGTACATTCGCAGCAAGAAAGACAACCGGGCCGCATTGCCGGCAACGCTGAAATTCAACGATCCAACCTTGACGTCTCTGCTGGGCAAACTTACGGATCTGGAAGTGCAGCGGAATTTGCTGGCTCGTAATTCGTCCGAATCGAGTCCCCTGCTGCGGTCACTCGACGATCAGATTGCCACCACACGGGCCAGTCTCGCTGAAACGATTGCAACGCTGCGCAGTATTTTGATCAACACACGCAGTCAGTTGCTGGCCACCAACAAGCGGTACGAATCCCGGGTTCGTGTCATACCGGGCAAGGAGCGGATGCTGATGAACATTACCCGGCAGCAGGCCATCAAAAATAATCTTTATAACTACCTGTTGCAGAAGCAGGAAGAGACGGCACTTTCCTTTGCTTCCATTGCATCGACCAGCCAGGTTATCGATGCCGCCAGCGGAAGCCCGGAACCGGTGAAGCCGATTAAAGCGCTGATTCTGGTTTTGTTCGGAGCGGTTGGGCTGTTGATTCCGATTGCAGTAATCAGGATAAAAAACTTTTTCAATGAACGGGTATCCGGGCGGTCCGAAATCAATCAGGCAACCGAAGCACCGGTTATTGGCGAAATCGCTTACGTCAGGCATGAATTTCCGGTTATCGTGAATGGAAGAAAACGCTCGGTGGCTGCCGAACAAATCCGGGCGCTGCGAACGAACCTGCAATTTCTGCGCGAGAAACCCAGTGACAGCCAGGTGTTGTTGTTTACGTCCAGCATCAGCGGAGAAGGCAAATCGTTTCTATCGCTCAATGTGGCCGTAAGTATGGCGCTGGTAGGCCGACCCACGCTGATTATGGACATGGATTTGCGTCGGCCTAAACTGCATAAAGCCCTGAATATGCTCAATTTCAGGGGCAGTAGCAGCTACCTGACGGGCGAGGCAACCCTGGATGAAATTTTGCAACAGGTGCCGGGTTTCGATAACCTGTTTATTATTTCCTGCGGACCCATTCCGCTCAATCCGTCGGAATTGCTAAGTGGCCCGCGCCTGGGAGAGTTGATCCAGGAACTTCGCACCCGGTTTGACAACATTGTTATCGATTCGCCACCGATTGGTTTGGTAACCGATGCTCAATTGATCGGCCCATTTGCCGACGCCACCTTGTATTCGGTACGGCACAATATTACCAACCGGAGTTATCTTAAACTGGTGGATTTGCTGTATCAGGAGAAGCGGTTTCCTAAACTGAATATCATTTTGAACTCGGTAAAAAATAAATACTCGTACGATTACCGGTATTACTATTACCGAAAGTCAGGCAATGACAAGCCTAACCTGTTACGGAAATATTTGCTTCATTAAGACCACCGTCGTAGCGAGCCGATCCAGGGTTCGCTACCAATACATTTCAGAAGGTCGTTCCGGATTGCAACCAATCAGAACGACGGTTTCTGCACCAGGGAAGCCGTTTTCGCTGGAGTTTGGGTAAACACTCGACTATTGATTTTATTAAAATGACAACCGTGGAACCCATCGAGATGGTCGATTTGAAAAATCAATATCTGCGCCTGAAAACCGATATTGACGAAGCCATTCAGCATTGTCTGGAAAGTGCCGATTTTATCAATGGCCATTCCGTGCGGGAATTTCAGCGGGATCTGGCGGCTTTTCTGTGGGCCAACCGGGTGATTACCTGCGCCAGCGGAACCGACGCCCTGCAGATTGCGCTGATGGGGCTGGGCCTGAAACCGGGTGACGACGTAATTGTTCCGGCGTTTACGGATGTGGCTGCGGTTGAGGCAATTGCTTTATTGGGATTGACACCGGTATGGGCTGATGTTGATCCAAAAACGTTTACACTAACGGCTGAAAATGTCGAAAAAGCCCTGACTCCCCGTACGAAAGCCATCGTGCCGGTACACCTCTTCGGTCAGTGTGCGCCGATGGAACCCCTGCTCAGGCTGGCGTCGGCCCACAACCTGTTTGTGATCGAAGATGTAGCGCAGGCTTTGGGAAGTGAGTATGAATTTGCCGACGGGTCAGTAGAATCGGCCGGTACGCTGGGGAATGTCGGTTGCGTATCGTTTTCTCCATTTACCAATCTGGGCTGTTACGGCGACGGTGGCGCCCTGATTACCAACGACATTGAATTGGCCGACCGGTTTAAAGTGATTGCGAACCATGGCCAGCGAAAAAAATACATTCACGAAATGGTGGGCGTCAACTCGCGGCTCGATACGCTGCAAGCCGCTGTTCTGACGGTAAAGCTGAAACACCTGAGTGAATTTAACCGGCAGCGACAAATTGCCGCAGCCCGCTACGATTATCTACTGAAAGATGTTCCGGGAGTTTGGACACCGGTTTCGGCGGATTCGTCCTCGCATGTTTATCACCACTATACGCTGACGGTGCGGACCGGGATGCGAGATGCCCTGGGGGCTCACCTGCGTCTGCACGGTATTCCATCGATGGTATGTTATCCGGTTCCGATGCACCTTCAGCCAGCCTATTATGACGATCGTTTTCCCGCCGGTAGTTTCCCGGTGGCCGAGCGTCTGAGCCAGCAGGTGCTTTCGTTACCGATCCACACGGAAATGGACGCCCAGCAGCAGGATACCATTGTTTCGGTAATCGCCGATTTTATGACAACGAAAAAACACGTGTAGATGACTTCTTGAGTTCGTATCTAAAGACAACAACCGGGCATGACCACCGTACCGAAAGTTTTTTTTGCAAAATGGAAGAAGCGGGAGTTTGAAAAACGATCGGTGTTTGGACGCGCACAAAGAAAAGTCAAACACGCTTCCGGCAAAGAAGTCCGGACAGCGTATTTGAACGTTCCCAATAAGCCCGATTACCGGCGGTGTAGTCGCTGTGTCCTGGACACGACGGTGTCCGACATTTGGTTCGATGCTGCAGGGGTTTGCAAATATTGCCAGATTCACGACGAAATGGAGCGCCTTCATCCCCTCGAAAACATGGAGGAGGATTTGGGTCGAATTGTTGAGCGGATCAAAAAAGCCGGTCGAAACAACACCTACGATTGCATTGTGGGCGTTAGTGGCGGTCGCGACAGCATCTATACGCTCTACCTGGCCCGCAAGTTGGGTCTGCGGCCGCTGGCGGTGTATTTTGATAATGGCTGGAACACCGACGTGGCCGTTTCGAACATCCGGAAAGCTACGGATTTGCTGCGGGTGGATCTGCATACGGTCATGGCAGATCTGGACGAGTTCAAGGATTTGCAGCGGGCGTTCCTGAAAGCGTCGGTCCCCGATGCCGACATTCCGACCGTCTATGCCATCCATTCCGTATTGTATGAAATGGCTGCTAAAGAAGGCATTGGTTACATTCTGAATGGACATTCATTCCGAACCGAAGGCACATCACCCATCAGCTGGACCTACATGGACGGCCGGTATATTAAAGATGTTCACCGGAAGTTTGGGAGTGGCGTTGTCAGGAGTTTCAAGATTATGATGTTGCCGTATCTGCTTTATTACAGTTTCGTAAAGCGGATCAGGGAGGTGCGGCTGCTGGAATACATCGATTATAACAAGAAAAAAGTGGATGAGATTCTGGCGCGTGACCTGGGCTGGGCCTACTACGGCGGATACCACCATAAAAACCTGTATACGAAGTTCTTTCAGTCTTTTCTGCTGCCCAATAAATTTAACATCGATAAGCGAAAAACGGAATTGTCGGCCCTGGTTCGTTCCGGGCAGATGACGCGGGCAGAAGCCATCGCTGAACTGGAAGCGGGTTCTTACAAATACGATCGGTCGGTGGTTATATACGCCATTTCGAAGTTAGGCTGGACGCTGGAAGAATGGGAAACAGTTTACTTCCGTCCACCCCGGTCACACCGGGATTTTAAGACGTATCTACCGCTGATCCGGTTTTTGCGTCTGCCCATTTGGCTAGCCTGTAAACTCCGGATTTTGCCGTATATTCTGTATTTGAAGTATGCTAGTTGAGAAGGCACATGAAAGCGGTCAGACGGCACTTAATTATTGGTCGATTTGACGGCTTTAAACACTTCGGCAATGCGCCGGCGGGCCACTAGCAATACCGTGCCGTTGGTGAGTGTGATTTCAACCTGATAGGTTGAGATCCGGTGAAGTCTGGCAATGTGGTTGGGATTGACGAGTGCGCCCCGGCTGATGCGGATAAATTCAGGAAGCATTTTTTGCCACCGCACTAACGTTCTGGCCGTCATTAGATTCGGTGCATTGCTGCGGTGCAACAAACTGTAATTGCTATTGCCCTCCAGCCAAATGAGGTCGGAGAGTGATAAAGGCATTTTATATCCTCTGAGTTGCAGAGTGCCAGCTTGTTGCATTATGAAGTGGTCATCAATTGTTGGGTAACGTTTTGCAGAAATAAGCGAACACGACTCGCTTCCGTTGTCAGTTCGCAACGTTCTGTTTGTAAAAAACCATCCAGCATGGTTTTGTCAGTAGCCGTTGCGATTCGTTGGATGCGGCCACTCTGACGGGCCCATAAACTATATCCATATATGGCGTTGGGACATTCTGCTAATACCGCAAATCCGTAGGGAGTCGAATTACCAAACGGTTGATGCCACAGAACAAACCAGCGGGCTTTTGCCATGATCTGTACCAGTGATAACCGTTGCTGTTGCCAAACCTGGAAATGATTCAGAAGTTCTTCAAACGGAATGTCGATCACATCCGAATCGGGAGCAGGAACGACCTGATGCGTAGATTCGGTAATTTCAGTTTGAATGCGGTGGCGTTGAGTAAACCAGAAAGACATTTTCAGGCAGATGATAACCCACTTATAAAAAGCCACCTTGTGTGATCCCGAAAGATTAGCCAGATGAACAAAAAACTTGTGAGCGTATAAGTTCATTCAAGTTCGTCCAATTTCAATGCCATTTTGTGTGGTTTATAGTTCGATTCATAAAAATTTATTGAAAAGGTAAATTATTTGTACTCATGTCATCTGAATCGAATACCGTAAAATCACTCCCTCAGATTCCCTGCGGTTTAAGGGTATTTGGCACAGTAATTGTCAGGCGGCAACCCGATTAATGGTGGAGATTCCTGTAAATAGTGCAGGAATCTCTTTTACTTTTTAAACGAGCTATTTTAGACGCAGAAAAACGGAAAAACAGTGAGAAGTAGGTTTTTTGCATCGCTTGAGATACACGTTTCATCATTGAATAATGCAAGAATTCAGGAAAAAGATAAAAAACAGGGTTAGCTTTTGTCTTGCTGAAATACGATTACATTCTCTGGTAATGGGTTCGCAATTCGCATTTTTGCTGATGAGAGCGGGCCATCCCGTAGGCGTAGAGCCGATTTGAAGCGTTGACCAGGTACGCAGATTTTGTAAATAAAGCGATTATACATCCGCTCATTGCGTGTCTGATAAGTGCTATAAATTGTCTGTTAATTTTTATTTAAATCACAAAAAGTTCTCTGATCATGATTGTGAAACGGGACGTTATATAATTGCCAAATCCCTGGTACAGAAGTGGGTTAGGCGGCTTTTTATAGCTAGTTTTTTATCAAATTAGAAAGTACTTTTATAAGCTCATCGGGCGAATGAGCAGGCATAACCGATATGAAATTTTATTCAATGATCCACCGTCTACTTCTTCTGCTTTCTGTTTTGCTTAGCGGCTTTTGCCGGTTACAAACTCTATCTGCCCAGCCTTGTATTTTCAATTCCAGCCCCTCGGCGCAGCCCGGAGAGACGGTGAGTCTGCAAGGCCGCTTCGGCGCCACGGCCAAAGCCTATTTCCTCAAAGGCACCGCCACTACGCCCACGGCCCTGCCCATTCAGGTGCAGTCGGCCAATCATCTGATTGTGCAGATTCCCCCCCAAACGGGGCTGGACCTCTACCAGCTCTGGGTCGAGGAGCAGGGCCAGCGCAGCCCCAGTGTCTTCGTCAATCAGGCCCAGGGACATCACTTCGACTCGCCCGAGGGCAGCGTCGGCGGCTCATTGCGTATTTTTGGTCGTAATCTGCAGTTGCCCGGTGCCACCCCCCGGGTGCGGCTGATGGCCACCGGTTCCACGACCGTCCACGAAGCAGTGATCGATCAGGAGCAGAGCGACCCCTACCAACTCCGCATGAATTTGCCCACCACCTTGCAGCCGGGCCAGGTCTATAGCGTGCTGGTGAGCAACGGACTGGGCGGAACCGCCGGCGAAACCCGCATGGAATTACCGTTGACGGCGACGGTCTCGGGCACCGACTACTTCCAGTTGGGCGTAGGGTGGGCGGCCAAGCTGGACTTTTACCGCAATGTCTACAACGTCAAAACCGATCCGCGGCTGACACTCAAAGCCACCGGCGATGGGGTGGCCAACGACCAGCCCGCCCTCCAGCAGGCCATCGACCGGGCCACCGCCGATGGGGGCGGAATCGTCTACCTGCCCGCCGGTACCTATAAACTACTTAATTCATCGTTCGAATACCTTCGGATGCGCAACCGGGTGGTGGTTCAGGGAGCAGGCAAAGACCAGACCCTCATCAAGTTTGGCTATGAGCCCCAAACCTCGCACCTGGGCCTGGACTGGCCCGTGGGCACCCGGCAGGCGGGGCTGGCCGACCTCTCGCTGCTCAACATCGACGCCACCGCCAGCAGCCTGCTCAACAGCAGCCGGGGCCAGGGCACCGAAATCTTTCTGCAACGGGTGCGCTTCGATCTCAACCGGGGCGACTGGCTGTGGCTGGCCAACAGTGACAAGCTCGTCATTGCCAACACCGACTTGAGTCAGGGTGTGGATGCCCAATTTAATTATCACGGTCCTTTGCAGTTGAACGGTTGCAGTAACTTTGTGGTGCGCGACAACACCTTCACCTACGCCGTCGACGGGCTGAGCCTCAATGAAACCCACGAAGGCGTCTTTGAGCACAACCGGGTGCTGCGCGACGGCTCGGCACGCTACCCCACCACCACGGTGCACCACGTGCTGATCATGAACTTTGCCCGCAATGTGGCCGTGCTCAACAACGACTTCAAGGTCATCAACGGGCCGGCCCAGAACAGCAACGATGGCGAAACGATCATCAGTGAAGGGGGCGGTCCCGACCGCATCGATGAGGAGACGGGGACCGTCAGCGGGGCCACGGCTACCAGCCTGCAGGACCAGAGCAAGAACTGGAGTCGTTTCCGGCGCCAGCCGGTGGTGGCTCTGGTGAGCGGCAAGGGGATGGGGCAGTGGCGCCGGATCGTCAGCGGCAGCGGCACGACGCTGCAAGTGGACCGGCCCTGGGAGGTGCTTCCCGACGCGGGCAGTCACTATGCGATCTTCAACTGGAGTGCCTTCAACTGGGTGGTGCAGGGCAACCGGATGGAAGGCAACCGGCGGGGCATCACCTTCTACCACAGTGCGCTGACGCAGGTGGCGGTGGTCAACAACACGCTGCTCAACAGCGGCTCGATCGATCTGACGCCGGTCCAGCAGC
>NZ_RQJP01000005.1 GCF_003858645.1 Larkinella knui
GGCGACGTATTATCAGGATGAGCAGATTCCGGCGCTTCTGGGGAGCATCTTTGAGAACAACCGGGCGGTCAACTGTGCCGCGGGGTTGTATCTCAACAGCGGCTCGTACAACACGCTGGTGTGCCAGTTGCAGCTGGAGAACACGGGCCGGGCGCTGCAGGACGACCGGCTCGAACGCGTCAACCATGCCTCCGTGGCCATGGTCTCCTGTACAAATACCCCAACGACCCCTCCTGCTAATAAACCGCCTATTCCACCAACTCCAACCGTCATGACGCCCCTGACCGCTCAGGTAGGTGTGCCTTTCTCGGGAACGCTGGCGGCTTTCACGGATCCTGAAGGCAGCACGCTGACGTACGGGTTAAGTGAGTTGCCCAGTGGACTGAGTTTAGCCTCGACCAACCGAAGTAGTAGTGCTGCTACTGCAAACCGGGTGGTTAGTGGCACCCCCACCAAAGCAGGCACCTATGCACTAACGTATTCCGCCACGGACGAACAGGGGGCAAAAGGCAGTGTAACTTTCAATTTGACCGTCAATCCGGCTCCGGTTACTTCTGTCGTGACTGGTAATTTTGAGGGGTTTCTGGACAAACTGGAATGTGGGAGCATCCGGGGCTGGGTCTGGGATCGCAATAAACCCAACACGCCACTTACGGTCGAATTTTACCTGGAAACCGGGTCTCCGGTTTCCACCACAATACTGGGTCGTGCCGATGCCGGGATTTATCGGTCCGATTTAAAAGACGCGGGCAAGGGTAACGGAGCGCATGCTTATAACTTTGCGGCTCCTTCGGGCCTGAAGAACGGGGCCCTGGTGCGAGCCCGCGTATTGGGTAGTACCTATGTATTGAAAGGCTCTCCCAAGACGTATCAGTGCGCAAGTGCCCGTCTTTCAGCCGAAGATCATGCCGGAATTGAAGTAACGGTGTTGGGTAATCCCGTTATCACGGATGTGTTGGAAATTGAAATCCGGGGCGCGGAAAACCAGCAACTGCAATTGCAATTGTCGGATGCGCAAGGCCGGACAATTATGGAACGCGAGGTGGAGTGGCCGGGAGTCATTGAACGGCAGCGGCTGCCAGTCATCAGCCAGTCGGCGGGTTTGTTGTGGCTCCGGGTCAGTACGGCCAGCCAATCGAAAACCGTAAAAGTATTGAAATCAAAGTAATCTTCCGGTTGTATTATCGAACAGCCAAATGTGTCCTTGGGCGGATAAACCGTTGGAAGCAGGCGTCTCTGTGCCTGACGAGTTTATGCCCTTATTCCCCGCTTTGTAGTAGATAACCTGCGCTGGCATGTCGCGGTTCAGTATGCCCGCCGTCGACCGTTTCGCATTCTTCCTTTCAAATCAAGTACCGGTTAAAAACAGAAGGGATTCAGGCCGGCAAATAGCTCGTGATACTGACGGTCTTGAGCCGTTGTGTACTGCTCTGAAAATTACCCATAGCAAGCCGATTACTTACACCGCCCTGCTGTTCGGTTTTGGCAACTAATCGGGCTGATAGCGCCTGTTTTTAATTATCGCACAACTAATTTAATGCCATATAATAAAGTAAGGAAAACCGGATGAATTAAATTCGCCGGTTTTCCTTGTCTGTTAAATGCGGTATTTAATGGGCAGTGTACAAGGTATATATAAATTATTGTACAAGCAAATAAAATGGTTAAAAATACTTCAAATGCCCCCAGACTTAGTACAATTTGTAGAAATTATATTCCGGTAAAAATTTGAGTAGTAAATACGCTGGCACCATCCAGCAAGTGGTAGTGGATTAAGCCAGCTGAGAATTCAGTTAATCTTAAGATCTGTGTCTGATAAAAGATATTAAATAATTACTTAAAGTATTTGCAAAATAAAATTCTATTTTTATTCAATTTATAAGTATTATTTTTGTAATGCATTAATACATCAAAGGTCTATTTATGGCCACTAAAGAGTTCAAGTGGAGAGCTGAGTGGCAGATTTTGTATTTTAGATAATTAATCCGCATAAATAATTTCGTTTTACGAATTGAGTAATTTTACTTACCTTGCACAAATTTTTAACAAGTTCTGATACGTATTATTGACCTGGAAAAGTTAGTCTGACAGTAGAACTCAGGTTTTTTGCAGAATCAATATCATTATTCTATTAAAGTGACTGTATGAATCAACGTAAACTGAGTGTCCGGAGTGGGTTTTGGCTGATCGGTTTGTGCATTTGGCTGACGGGTTGTGTTTCAAGTAAGAAATTGGTTTTGTATCAAAAAGGTGGGGTCGGTAAAGATACTATTGCGCTTGCTCCACGGTATATATCGACAATCAAAGTAGGGGATGTGCTGTCTGTACAAGTGAGCAGCTTTAGTCCGGAAGCAACGGCCCTGTTTAATCCGTATACGGCAATAACGGCCATGTCAGGAACGAGCTCGATGCAAAATTCGCCTACGACTCCTTTACCCTATTTGCCAGGCTATCTGGTGAGTGAAGAGGGCCAGATTGAGCTGCCACTGATTGGTAAGTTTACGGTTCAAGGCTTGACTAATAGTCAGGCTGCCAAGCAGATCCGGCAGAAACTTCTTGATTACCTGAAAGAGCCGACCGTCAACGTCAGAAACCTTAATTTTCAGATTTCGGTCACCGGTGAGGTGGCCCGGCCGTCGCTCTTTACCATCCCCAATGAACACATTACACTGCCCGAAGCACTGGGTCTGGCAGGCGATATTACCATTTTTGGCCAACGGACGAATGTGCTGGTAATCCGGGAAGAAAATGGAGTGCGGACTTTCAACCGGGTCGATTTAACGAAGCGGGATCTGTTCCGGTCGCCTTTTTACAACCTGCACCCAAACGATATTGTATATGTCGAACCCGGCAAGGCCCGAATCGCCAATGCCGATCGTACTTACCAATTGGTACCGATAATTCTTAGTGCCTTATCGATTATAGCCATTGTTATAACTCGTTAACACCATGGTAAATAATTCATACACACCTTATCAAGCTTACGAAATTGCACCACAGCCCAATCTGCGGACTACGCTTATGCGTTATCTGCGGTTCTGGCCGTGGTTTGCGCTTTCGATAGTTACACTCCTTGCTGCAGCTTATGTGTATTTGCTCTACCAGGCTCCGGTCTACAGAGTTCACGCCAGTTTGCTGATCAAGGACGAAAAGAAGGGGGGGATTTCTGCCGAGAACCTCATGAAAGAACTCTATCTTTTCAATAAAAATGTAAGTATCGACGATCAGATTGAAATTCTTAAGTCCTACACCTTGATGGATCGGGTGGTAAAAACCCTGGGGCTCGACGTTCAATACTACAACACAACATCTACCTATAACCGGGAGATTTACGCAGAGTCACCCATCCGGTTGATTATCGAAAAATCGAACCCTGATCTGCTCTCGACCGAACTGAATTTTACATTCGTTGATGACAAGACGTTTTTATTAAACGGCTATTCGTATCCATTTAACCAGACCATCAAAACGCCTTATGGATTGTTGCGGGTTTTTGGTCTCAAACCCATTACGGCCAGTACGCAGCCCGTTCTGGTAACCGTATCTACTCACTCACGAGCGGTTAACAGCTATTTGAACAAGCTGAATGTGGAACCGGCTGCCAAAGAATCCAACGTATTGGAATTGAGTATGGAGGAAACCGTGCCGGACAAAGCCGAAGCGATTTTAAACCAACTGGTCAATGCGTATAGTAAAGAAGCCATCTTTGACAAAAACAAGGATGCCGGTAATATGCTCAACTTCATTGAGGAACGGCTGGCTTTGATTGCGGGCGAGCTTTCAAAAGTTGAACAGGAGGTTGAAACCTACAAGTCGACCCAGGGTATTACGGATCTGAGCGTACAGGCTCAGACTTTTCTGTTGACTGTTAAAGAAAATGATGCCCAGCTCAATGAGGTCAATATGCGTCTGAGCGGGTTGGCGGACATCGAGCGGTATGTGGCCAGACAGACGGGTGACAAAAGTGTGGCACCCGCTACCATTGGGCTGAACGACCCGACCCTGACCGGTTTGCTGACCAAGGTATCGGAACTGGAACTGAAGCGCGATGAGATGTCGCGCATGATGGCCAGTAACAGCCCCATGCTCCTGTCGATCGACAGTCAGATTAAAACAATCAAAGGCAGCATTAATGAAAATATCCAGACGATGCGCCAGCAGCTGACCAGTAGCCGGGAGCACTTGTTGACTAATAACCGCAGGCTGGAGGGCATGATTCGGACCGTTCCCGGTAAGGAACGAACGCTGCTCAATATTACGCGGCAGCAGGTTATCAAAAACGGGCTGTATACCTATCTGCTTCAGAAACGGGAAGAAACCGCCCTGTCGGCAGCTTCAACCGTGTCGGACAGCCGGATTGTTGACGCAGCCCGAACGGATGAAAGCCCGGTTGCTCCGGTCAAAAGCACGATTTTTCTGATTTTCGGCTGCATTGGTTTATTACTGCCAATCGGGTTTATCGAAATCAAAGATGCCTTGAACGATCGGGTGATGCGACGGTCTGACGTCGAAGAGTTTACGCAGGTTCCTATTTTGGGCGAGATCGTGAAAGGAAACAAGGTGACCACGGACAATCTGGTGTTTAAACCGCGGATGCGTTCGGTTATTGGCGAACAGATTCGGGCTTTACGTACCAATCTGCATTTTCTGCGGAACGAACAGCAGCGAAGCCAGGTGTTGCTTTTTACGTCCTGCATCAGCGGTGAAGGCAAGTCGTTTATTTCGCTTAATCTGGGTGCCAGTCTGGCTATGGTAGATCATACCACGGTTATTCTGGAAATGGATCTGCGGAAGCCCCAGCTGCATAAAAACCTGCACATGGAAAATCAGGCGGGCATCAGCAATTACCTGCTTGGCGAAGCGACGGTCGATGAACTATTGCAACCCATTATGGGCTACTCAAACTACTTCATCATTACGGCGGGTCCCTTGTTGCCCAATCCTGCGGAGCTGCTCAGTTCGCCCCGACTGGGTGAGCTGTTCCGGGAATTACGGCAACGCTTCGATTACATCCTGGTTGATTCGCCCCCTGTTGGTCTGGTAACCGACTCTCAGGTCATTGCCCCTTTTGCCGATGTTACGCTCTTTATGGTCCGGCATGACCATACACCGAAAATCCACCTTAAAATGGTAGACGCCCTGTTTAAAGAACAGCGATTCCAGAATTTAAGCATCGTTCTGAATGCAATCGGTGAAGGAGAAGCCCATTACTACAACTACGGGTATGGCGAGTACTACGGTGGAGGAGATACCAAAAAACAAATAGAAAAGGGAAAGAGAACCTAGCATGCCCGGTTTATCATCGCTATTCAAAGCCCTATCCAGGCCTTAGTAATACCACAGGTGCCCATTGACAAACCCCAGAACCGTACTTCTTATTCATTAGATATTCACACGATTTATGCTAAGCCTCAACTCACAATACCAAACTCTTTACGTATATGCAGAGGAGCGGAACCGGCGCGGTGATTTCACGTATCGATATTTTGGAAAACGGACATTTGATATCTGTCTCAGCTTACTGGTCACTTTATGTGTCCTGATCTGGATGATTCCCCTGATTGGCCTACTCATCAAGTTGAGTTCACCAGGCCCGATATTGTTCATCCAGAAGCGCACGGGCTACCGGGGAACCTCTTTCAACTGCTTGAAATTCAGAACGATGACGCACGATCCGGAAGCGTCATTCAAGCAAGCCAAGAAAAACGATGATCGGGTAACACCACTTGGTCGGTTTCTGCGGAAAACCAACCTGGACGAAATGCCCCAATTTCTCAATGTGCTCATTGGCGACATGAGCATTGTGGGACCCCGACCCCACGCCGTTCAGCATAGTGCCCAATTCTGGAATACCATGCCGGAATACCGGAAACGCTACCGGGTAAAACCGGGCATCACCGGCCTGGCGCAAATAAATGGATGCCGGGGAGAAATCGATCATGTAATTAAAATGCGTCACCGGGTACGGTATGACCGTTTTTATAACCGCAAGAAATCAATTCTCTTCGATTTGTGGATTTGTTGGCTAACAATAAAGGCGATGGTGGGTGAAAATGAAAATGCCTGGTAATTAAACGGTTTTCAAAAGGATGTCCTGGTACGTATTATATACAAAGTCCCGAACTGAAAAAGTAGTAGCGGATAAATTGCGGGAACGGGGTATCGAGGTGTATTGTCCATTAATTAAGACGAAGCGCAAATGGTCGGACCGGGTGAAAACCGTAGAAGAGCCGCTCTTTCGATCTTACTGTTTTGTCAATCTTGAAGAACAACAACGCGCGCAGGTATTTGGTGTACATGGAATTGTCCGGTACTTATTCTGGATGAATAAACCCGCGGTGGTAAGAGACTCAGAAATCGATACCATTAAGCGTATGCTTAATGAAGTTGATAACAACCACATTCGGGTAGAAACCTTTTCTTCGGCCGACCGAATAAAAATAAAATCCGGTTGCTTTACTGATTCTGAAGGAAAAGTAATTAGCCAGCAGGGAAAAACGCTGGCGGTATTTATTGATTCTCTCCAAATGGTTATAAAGGTCGATTTGTCAAGAACGATCGTTTCCATTTAAATAAAATACTTAAAATAATTCATTTCAAGTATCCTTTCACTATGATACAGTAGGTCTTCAATGGGACTGAAAGGGCGAAGCCGTAAGAATTAATTAGGTAAACTGTTCCTATATTTTAAATGCCGTATCAACTAAAGTATTTTAATCAAATCGCGTGCCAGAAATAAATACTATTAAATCAATAATGAAAAAAATAAAGATTACGTTACTGGTTATTTTAGGTATTATCGTTCTAGTAGAGCTAGTAGGTCGGTATTATGGATTGACCAACTATCCTCTTTATAACTCAAGTGATGAATTTGAATATTTGTTGAAACCAAATCAGGATGTAACTATTTACAGAAATCGATTTGTAACCAATGCCTATTCAATGCGTAGTGATGCCATTAATGAAAAGGATTCGATAGTTGTTTTATTACTAGGTGATTCGGTACTAAATGGCGGAAATTCCATCGATCAGGATAGTTTGGCAAGCACAATGCTGGAAAAAGAATTGTTTCATAAGTATGGTAAAAAAGTTAGGGTATTAAATATTAGTGATAAAACTTGGTCACCGGACAATACAGTTGCTTATTTAAAAAAATATGGCGTTTTCAAGGCAGATATGATGCTTTTGGTGGCCAATAGTGGTGATGCATACGACCCAATGACTTTTCGGCCTATTGTAGGGGTTGCTTCAACCCATCCTGCCCAAAACCAACTTTTTGCGTGGCAAAATCTAATTGCCAAGGCTTGGCCAGTCCTTAAAAAAACGATTTTAGGTCAGTCGGACCTATCGAAATTAACGGGCAACCAGATAGAAAAAAAAGAAAAATTTATTAAAGGCTTTGCGGCACTGGATAGCATTTCCAGACGATTAAAAATACCGTTCTCTATTTATTTACACCGCACGCAGCCGGAGTTAGAAAGTAATAAACTAGATCCAGGCGGGTTAGCAATAGTTAATTTTTGTAAAGAACAGGGGGTGCCCATTTATATTAATCGATTCAAAACTACTTATTTTATCGATGAAATCCATTTAAATAACACCGGACAGAAAGCATTAATGAAAGATTTACTGCCCATTGTTCGTCATGATTTGAAATTATAATATAGATAAACTATCTAATTTTGATAAAAATAAGCGTCATACATAAATACAGGCCCGTTTAAATTGATACTTCAATAATGAATAATCACTGCCAGGTTTAAAAATTTAGCCTTATTTGGTAGTTTATAAATCATGTCAACCACTAAAAGATTAATTTCAGGTACGGCTGCTTCTTGGGCGGGCATTGGCGTTACAATGCTTACTCAAATAGCTTTAGTACCTATCTTTTTAAGCTACTGGGATATAAAAACATATGGCGTCTGGATAGCGATACAAGCTTTATTGAATGTGCTCAGTACAATGGATAGAGGGTATAATGATTTTCTGGAGTACGAGTTTTTAAAACTAGGCGAGCCTAATAAAAATCAAATAGGCTATATACTGTGGTCTGGCATTTTTGTTATTATTCTGGTCAGTATTTTCGAAACGGCCGTTGTCTACTATCTGAGTTTTTATCTGAATGTTGAAGTTCTTTTAAAAGAAGGTAAAGTTGAAGATCCTACTTTATTGAATGAAATTAGATGGTCTTTGATGATTCAGTGGGTTATATGGTCTGTTGCCAATGTCATTGGCCTTTTTTCCCGATCGTTAAGCGCTTTTGGTTACTTCCCAAGAATGGGATGGTGGAATGTTTTAATATCCATTTCCAATTCTATAGTTTCAGTAGTAATTGTTATTTTTGGGGGCAGTCTGTTATCTGCAAATATCGGAATTGGCATATCGTCGGTGTCATTTTTATTGCTTCAATACATCGATGTCCAGAAACTATTAAATAAAGTAGGGGTTACTTCCAATCGCTACTCAATACGGGTTGGATTTAGGTATTACATCACCTCCTTTGGTCTGTCTGCCCGGTATTTTCTGGAAAATTTCAGGCAACAGGGGATTCGGCTGATCATTTTACCTTTCTCGGGAATCAAAGGATTGACCGCATTTTCCACAACGCGAACGGTTGCGAATGTAGCCCAGCAAGGCTTATTAACGATTACACATCCCTTACTACCAGAATTGATGCGGTTTTTGAGGGAAAAAGACCAAAATAAGATGGAAGCCTCCTTTGGGACCGTTTGGCTCGTTTTATTATTCATCCTCGCACCGGGTGTCGTCGTATTGCAGGTGATCGCGCCATTTTTGTTTTCTATCTGGACAAAAGGCCAAATAGAATTTCTTCCCCCTCTGTTCGCAACCTTATCCATCGGGGTTTTATTCTACGCATTAGGGCAACCCGCCATGGCCGTTGTTGTTGGCAATAACCGGTTAAAACAACAGATTATCTTGTCAGTTATCTCCGCGCTTGTGGTGGTAGGTACTATGTTTGCCTTAATGCCATATTTTGGTATCGTAGGGGCCGGAATCGCACTGTTGATTGCAGAAATCGTGGCTGCTATCGGCTTTATACGATTTGCCAGTTTGTGGTTGCCAAATAGTGGTCTTAAATGGCCGGTCAAAGTCTTTAAAATTGCGTTATTATCGGTCCTGATAGCCGCAGCAGGCATATCGATGATGGTGTATTTTCCTTCAGTCAGATGGGAGATTTTTAGCGCCACTATTCTTGCTTTATACTGGAACGCAGTCCGCTATTATAGAAACATGCCGTATATGGCTATTCAAAAAATAAATTCCTTATTCAAAAAACTATCCTTTAGTATAAAAACCGTATAAAACGTAGAATTATCTTTAGTACAGATCGCGTAAATAACTAAAAAAGAGAATTGTGATTAAACCATTGCCAAATAGCGTATTTTTAACCTTATTCAAACGTTGGATTTGGAAAATTATCTTTGTAGCCGCTATTGCACAGTGCTTGTTCTTCTTTTCGGCAGAGAATGTTTTTGCAATAATTAGTGTCGTTGCTGCCTGGCGATTGGTTGATAGACTGGTGCTTACCAAAGAAAACCTGGCTACCTATACTTTCTCAACGGTTATAATATTAGGATATTCCCTGACGCAGTACTGTTTGCCCTTGGTGTTTACTTTGCTGGAAGGTAAACCGTTGGTGTTTAATCTTAAATTCCCTTACAGCGTTTTTATTCATTCCCTACTGGCTCTGCTGGTATTTATAGTGGCTCATTTGCTTTACAAATCGTGGCGGGAAGGTCATGGAAGCAAGTTGTACTATAAAATGAATGGGTTTTTGAGGAGAAATTATTTTTTTACTCCACCCACCGATTTTCAACTCTGGTTGATTGGAATTTTTGGAATGGCGGGCATGGTTGCTACGTTTATTAGTGTAAATCACTATGATGGTACGGCGCAGGAAAGAGGTACAATTGCAAAAATATTACAGGGGTTAGTGCCGTATGCTTACGCTCCGTTTTTCATTTTGTT
Source organism: Larkinella knui (assembly GCF_003858645.1). Lineage (GTDB taxonomy): Bacteria > Bacteroidota > Bacteroidia > Cytophagales > Spirosomataceae > Larkinella > Larkinella knui. Next base: position 9,991 of record NZ_RQJP01000005.1, read on the forward strand.
AAAGCCGCTATTTGTCCCCGGAGGTTCAAGATTTTCGAAAAGCCCGACATTTAAAGTTCTTATTTTTGCCATACTGCTTCTGTTTGTAGGTATGGGCGGAAATAGCAGAGGGTTGTTTATGACGGGTTTGACAGCCGTCGGCATTTCCTACCTGATTGGCCTGCTACTTGGGAAATTTGATTACAAAATTTTTAAATTTAAAAATCTTGCTCTGGCTTTGTTAGGCGTCTGGATTATAACCGGCCCGTTAGCTAATCTGGGAACGGCTATGGTCATTGTTCGGGCCCAGAGAAGTCACATATCCAGTACCGAACTGATTCTGCAAACTTTACAGACTTTTCAGGATAAGAAAGCTATACAACATTACAAGTCCATTAATTTCAGTGATAAATACGATTGGGATGAAACTTACTTCGATAACATATTCTTGTCCAGATTTTGTAATTTAAAATACAACGATGCCAGTCTTGAACTGGCTTATAAATTGGGAAGGAAAGATAAACCAATGCTCGAATATACGATCGATAAGTTCTGGTCTTCCTTACCAGCACCAATTCTATCATTCCTCCATATAAAAATCGATAAACTGACGTTAAATTCTTTTTCCTATGGTGACTATCTGTATTACCGGGCGGGTGGCCAGTTTGGATTAGGAGGATTTCGGACAGGGCATTTTGCCGGCACGGGCCTGGCTACCTTTGGGTGGTGGTATTTGTTATTGCTTGCCGTAGGTGTAATTCCTCTGTTTTTCCTGGTTGATCTGTTTGTACTTAATTATACAGATGGTACTACTAATTATACCTATTTAAGCCTGGCTGCGCACATCGAGATTACGTTTTTCTTTACTCTTTTTTCTGTTTCCAATTTCTCGGAGAGCGTTGTTAATATTTACACCTTTTTTGTAAGAGGCTGGATGCAAATGCTACTTCTGTACTGGGTGCTTCTTTTTGCTACGCGCAAACTAAGTTTTTTAAAACGCTTTGTATGAAGATTTTATATATAGGTGATACTAATCCTTTTTCTACTTCTTTCCACCGACTCTCGGCGTTAAAAAGGTTGGGTTATGAGGTTGATAGTTATAATCCATACGAAGTCTGTAATGATCAGTTAACCAATTTCGTATTATGCAAAGTCCATTTTCGCACCGGCTATTCTTTCTTGCAAAAAAAGATAGAAGAATGGTTGTCTGCTATTTTGGGCGAAAATAAAAAGTTTGATCTGGTGTGGGTCGATAGCGGTGAATTAATTGGTAAAAAATGTTTGCAGATCTTGAAGTCGGTTGGTATTCCGGTAATTCTATATAATGTTGACGATCCTACGGGAAAAAGAGATGGCGGCCGGTTTAAATCCTTATTGAAAGCACTGCCTTTATACGATTTAGTTGTCGTAGTGCGGAAGGAAACGGAAGAAGAATGTATCAAATTGGGCGCTAATAAAGTATTACTGGTTTACCGGAGTTATGATGAAGAAGCGCATAAGCCCTATGCGAACCTTGAAGAGATTCCTTCCCAGTTTCGTTCGGAAGTTGCTTTCATCGGCACGTGGATGCGCTATGAAAATAGAGATGAATTTTTATTAAAGTTAATTGAGAGTGGCGTTCCCGTAAGCATATGGGGAGGACGCTGGCAGAAGTCGCCCAACTGGAATAAACTAAAGCCCTATTTTCGGGGTGGAGGATTGGGAGGTCGGGACTATGTAGCGGCCATCCAGGGCACTAAAGTTTGTATTGGAATGCTGTCAAAAGGCAACCGCGATCTGCATACGCAACGTTCCCTCGAAGTTCCTTTTGCGGGTGGACTGTTTTGTGCCGAACGTACGTCCGAGCATCTGGGAATGTATCAGGAGGGCGTTGAAGCCGTTTTCTGGTCGGATGCCGCCGAGTGTGCCCGGATTTGCAAGGAATTACTCGCTGATGACTCCTTACGTGAACGCATCCGTCTGGCAGGAATGCAACGGGTGAGATCCCTGGGCGTCGGAAATGAACAAACCTGTCAGACCATCCTGGAAACCGCTTTGCAAACAGTTTAAAACCGGTTTTCCCCATACAGTTTCCCCTTTTGTATCTTGCTATGTCAGTTAAGCTTCTCGTTTTTGATTCTCATCCAGTTCAGTATCGCGTCCCAATCTGGCAGACCATAGCCCAGCTTCGTCCGGGTAATATTCATGTCGTTTATGCCTCAGATTGCTCTGTTCGCGGCTATCTGGATGAAGGTTTTGGCCAATCGGTTGCCTGGGATGAACCGATGCTGGAAGGGTATGACTACACGGTTTTGAACTGCGAAAAGGGAAAACCGCTATCCGGCTGGGGATCGTTAACGGGCCGGGGTGTGGGTAAAATAATTGACGAATTAAAACCGGAGGCTATTTTGCTGACGGGCCTGAATTACCGGTATGACCTGATGGCGTATGTTGAAGCGAATCGGCGCGGAATACCACTTTGGCTGCGGTGTGAAACACAGGATGAAGCGGTCACCCGCTCCCGAAGTAAGTCGACCGTTCGGACGCTGATGTACAGAGTTACGTACAAAAAATTTGACCGGATTTATTACATCGGAGAGCTTAACCGGAGGCACTATCTGAAGCATGGCGTACCGAAAGAAAAGTTATATCCTGCTTTCTACGGCACGATCGATCGGTTTGAATCCATGTCCGATGCGGAGAAAGAACTGATGCGTACCCTGTCGAGGGCAAAAACCGGAATTTTGACTACCGACTTCGTTATTGGATTCTCCGGAAAGCTGATTCAAAAGAAAAATCCGGAGATTTTATACAAAATGTTAAAAAGCCTGCCCGAAGCGTTGCGGTCCCGGACCTGGCTTTATTTTCTGGGAAGTGGCGAACTCGAACCAAAATTGCATACTGAAGCGCAAAAAGCGTTGAGCGAGTTTAATGTACGAACGCACTTTGCCGGTTTTGCCAATCAGTCCCAATTGCCCGCCCACTACCTGGCAATGGATGTCCTGGTGCTGCCTTCCCGGCGCATGGGCGAGACCTGGGGGCTAGTGGCCAATGAGGCCATGCAGGCCGGATGTGGAGTCGTCGTGAGTGATGCCGTCGGTTGTCATGTCGATTTCAAACCGCTGGAGCGATTTAAAGTCTTTAAAGAAGGCGATCCTGTGGATCTGGCCGAAGCGATTACAGCATTATCGACGTTTCCCCGAAGCTTTGGGTGGCCCCGACACCAACTGGAAAATTATTCAATTAAGTCAACGGCAAACGCCTTAATCGAAAGATTCGCTACTGCCTAACGTCTCATGCGCTATTCAATACGCATCAACGAATCGCATTTTATAACGCTGGTTAATGAACATTGTAATTTTTACTCATCCTGAATTCAGCTCATCCCAAAGCATGCCGCGCTTTGCCAGAATGCTAGCCGAAGGGATGAAAAACAGGGGGCATCAAGTCGAGATATGGTCTCCGCGTCCTCAATTTTACGGTCTTAAATTTCCGCAGGTTTTCCGAAAATGGCTGGGGTATTTAGATCAGTATATTCTGTTTCCAGTTGAGGTCCGTAATCGGTTAAAAACCAGGGCTGACGATACGCTATTTGTGTTTGCAGATCAGGCGCTTGGACCGTGGATACCGCTCGTTGCCGATCGACCGCATGTTATCCATTGCCATGATTTTTTAGCTCAGCGTTCTGCCTTGGGCGAAATTTCGGAAAACCCAACGAGCTGGACCGGGAAGCGGTACCAGGCGTATATACGTAGGGGGTATCGAAAGGGTAAAAACTTTATTTCGGTTTCGAATAAAACCAATAACGACCTGCATCAATTTTTAGAATCCGTTCCTTCTTTTTCCGAAGTCGTCTATAACGGTGTTAACGCCCTTTATAAACCGGGTCACACACAGGCTTCCCGGATTGTGTTAAGTGATAAATTTACAATCGATTTAACGCAGGGCTATTTATTACACGTTGGCGGCAATGAATGGTATAAAAATAGAAAAGGGGTTGTGGAGATTTATGATGCCTGGCGGAGAATTTATAATCGTACACTTCCTTTACTATTGATTGGGCACGAACCGACATCGGATATACGGCAAATGGCCGAAGCATCTACTTTTAAAAATGATATTCATTTTGTTTCGGGCGTAGAAGATCAACTGCTGGTGCATGCGTATCGGGGGGCTTCTGTTTTTCTATTTCCTTCGTTGGCTGAAGGTTTTGGATGGCCAATTGCCGAATCGATGGCTTGTGGTTGCCGGGTTTTAACAACCAACGAAGCCCCTATGACCGAAGTTGCCGGTAAAGCCGCCGAGTTTATTCCACGTAAGCCACTCAATGGAAAAGCCAGCCAAAAGTGGGCCGAAGAGGCCGCTGCCCGGGTCGAAAAGATTCTCAATGAGTCTGATCAGGAACGACTTGCTTTTATAAATGAAGGTTTCGAGACGATAAAAAGATACAATGTGGAAGTAGCAACCAATCGCATTGGGAAAATATACGAAACCGTATTGGATACCTATTCCTGCTCAAAATGAACGTGACGCAGAGAAATACCACGGTTGATTTTGCCCGGCTTGTTGCTGCTTTTGGTGTGATAGCATTGCATGTCAAGTCTACGACGGCTTCCGCCGAAATATATAATACTTTCTTTTGGCCGCTGTGCGTTCCTTTCTTTTATGTAGCATCACTTACTTATTTTATCAGCGGAGTAAAATCGATTTCGATACCGAAACAATACAGAAAAATAGCAAAAAGAATTGTTGTGCCTTATTTGGCCTGGACGCTCATATACCTATCCTTATTTTTAACAAAAGGGTTTATAACCGGTAATTATAACGACTTCGTTTGGTGGCGAATTCTGTTTTATGGTGAAAGTGCCGTTCAGCTCTATTTTATTTCCACCTTGATTTTTTTGCAGGCATTCGCCTTGTCCATTTATTTATTACTACAGCAGCAAACACCAAGCCGCGTAATGGGCGTGTTTCTTCTGATTTTATCGATAGGCTATCTATTAATCGGCGATATTAATAACTGCTTTGGTGTTGCGGCAACGGGGCAGGTTCTGGGTATTTTACTGTATACATCGGCGGCATTTTATTTAGCCCCTAAAATATCCCAAATGACTAATCGACCAACTTTGGCCATTTTGGGGTTGCTACTCCTGCTATTTGCTGTAGGATCTAATTTTTTAGGGTATAAATATGAGATAGCGGGCTACTCGCTGGTTTTACCGATTGGTGGAATCGGATTATTTTTTTTCGTAGTTGGCTTCCCCGGCTTAAAACTTTCGGCCCGCTTAGTGGCTTTGACATCAGCTTCTTTTGGTATTTATTTTTCGCATATCGTATTTCTCGAAGCATTTGAGTTTTTGATAGAAAAGGGCTTTCACGGTCAGCTAGTGTATGGATTTTGGCTAAAAACCGGCGTTACGCTGGCTGTTTTCAGTTGCTCTCTATTGCTCGTAGTACTCATTCGAAAAATACCGGTAGCGCGTAAAATTTTACTGGGGGAAAGGTAATTCATCAAGCGATACCCAATTTTCATGCGGCTTCTTCACGTCATATCAGGTTTAGATCCAGAAGTTGGAGGAACCAGCCAGGCACTTCGGACCATGATCCAGGGCTTTTCTCAGCATGCGGTCATCAATGAAGTCGTCAGTTTGGACGACCCGCAAGCCGCGTATTTGCGTGACACACCTTTTATGATTCACGCTGTTGGACCGGCAAAAAGTGCGTGGCAGTATGCGCCGGAATTTTTGCCCTGGTTAAAGAAGTACCTGCAAAATTACGACGCTGTCATTGTCCACGGCCTGTGGCATTATCATACCTACGGAATTTATAAAGTTTGGAGTCAGCTTAAAGCAGACAAACCGGCTCTTTATGTAATGCCGCATGGTATGCTCGATCCCTGGTTTCAACGGGCGGCAGGTCGGAAATTAAAAGCTGCGCGTAACTGGCTTTTTTGGAAATTGGTAGAGCATAAGCTGATCAATAGCGCAACCGGATTGCTTTTTACCTGTGAAACAGAAAAGATAATGGCTCGAAAACCGTTCCGTCCGTATTCACCTAAAACGGAGAATGTCGTAGGGCTCGGTGTTGAATATCCACCCGTTTTTACGCTGGAAATGCAGGAAACATTTCTGGAAACGTGCCGCGGTTTAACGGGAAAATTCTTGTTGTTTATCAGCCGGATCGATCCTAAAAAAGGAGTCGATCTGGTGATTAAAGCCTACCGGGCGTTAAAATTATCGGGTGTTGATTTGCCTCAACTGGTTATTGCCGGCCCCGGATTGAATACCGCTTTTGGGCAGGAAATGGTGAAACTCGCCGGTGATGACAAGGCTATTTTATTTCCCGGCATGTTGAGCGGTAACGCCAAATGGGGCGCTTTTTATACCTGTGAAGCTTTTGTTTTACCCAGCCACCAGGAAAACTTTGGCATTGCCGTCGTCGAAGCACTGGCGTGTTTTAAACCGGTATTGATTTCCGATCAGGTAAATATCTGGCGGGAAATCGATAACGGGGATGCCGGACTGATTGGAGAAGATACGGAGGAAGGCGTTTATAACCTGCTCGACCGATGGATTAAAATGCCCGCCGGGCAAAAAAAGCAGATGGAGCTGAGCGCACGGAGAGTTTTTGATACTCATTTCACGGTGTCACAAGCTTCCAAAAATATGCTTCGTGTTTTAAATCAGAACGTTCCGGTTATTAATTAACGAGTACTATGCGTATTGCCATTATACAAGGTGCTTTTCTGCCAGTTCCAGCTATTCAGGGTGGAGCTGTTGAGAAGATTTGGTACCAGATGGGGCAGGAGTTTGCCGAGCTGGGTCATGAGGTAATTCATATTAGCCGTTCGCATCCTGACTTACCGGATAAAGAAGAACGAAAAGGCGTAAGCTATTTACGGGTTTCGGGCTATGACACGCCTGCTTCACTTCTAAAATTAAAATACCTGGATTTCCTTTACTCGTTTCGGGCGGTAAAACTGATTCCTAAAAATATCGATGTCATTGTTACGAATACATTTTGGTCTCCTCTGTTATTGAGTGAAAACCGGCGCAAAAAAACGTACATAGATGTGCAAAGGGTGCCGAAAGGGCAGATGAAATATTACACTAATGCCGGTGTCGGACTGCTGAGAGGCTGCTCTCCGGCCATCTGTGAAGCCATTAAAGAAGAGATTTCGGAGGGTTTTCACAGCAAGGTATCCTACATCCCCAATCCGATTCCCTTTGACATTAAAGCAAACCCGACCCGCCGGGAAAAGGTGATTCTTTTTGTAGGCAGACTACACCCGGAAAAAGGAGTGCATGTTCTTCTTAATGCGTTCAATGCGCTGGATAAAGACGTGCGGAACGAGTGGAAATTGCAGATTGTCGGGCCTTATGAATACAAAGATGGTGGTGGTGGCCAGTCCTATTATGACGAGCTTCTTACCCTCGCCAGTAATTCACCAATAGAATTTGCCGGACCGGTTTATGACGAAAATCAACTGATCGATCACTACGCGCGAGCCAGTATATTTTGTTATCCGGCCCAGGATGGTAGTGGCGATGCCGCACCGGTTGCTCCCAGAGAAGCAATGGCGTATGGAGCCGTACCGGTTGTGTCAAAACTCGAGTGCTTTAATGATTTTATTGCCGATGGAAAGAACGGTTTGTGCTACCAGCATACGGCCGAAGATCAGGTGAAAGAATTGACGCAGGCACTTTCCAGACTCATGACGGATGAAACTTATTTACAGCGTTTGTCGAAAGAAGCAAAGCGGGTTTCGGTCACGTATTCGTTAGCCATCATCGCCAAACGGCTGCTCCATGATTTCAATAAAATTGCGGTTTAAAACACCATGATCAGTATTCATCAGCAAGCATCGGCCTACGATAGTCCGTGGACCGTAAGCAAACGGATCAAGATTTTACTCTGGGAATACACCTGGCTCATTTTCTGTTCCTGGACGCCGAAGCCGGCCAATCCGTGGCGGTTATTTTGGCTAAAAGTATTCGGGGCTAAGCTCTACGGGACGCCGTTTGTGCATCAGCGTTCACGCATTCAGATTCCGTGGAATTTAATCATGCACCACCGCGCCTGTCTGGGCGATCGGGCCAACGCCTATTCGCTGGGATCCATTGAAATTAAAGAACACGCCACGGTGGCACAGGAAGTTTACATCTGCACAGGCACGCACGCCTTTGATCAGCCCGCTAAAAATCTGGTAACGTCACCCATTGTCATTGGGGCGCACGCTTTTATCGGGGCCAGAGCCTTTATTATGCCGGGAGTTACCATTGGAGATCATGCCATCGTTGGGGCCTGTAGTGTCGTCACCAAAGATGTAGCCCCACACCGGGTCGTCAAAGGAAATCCTGCTAAATAAATTTTGTTTGCCCATCCCGGTTTATCCCAGTCACGAAAGTTATGCCATTACCGCTCGATTTAACGATCGCCATTCCTGTCCGAAATGAAGAGAAAAATCTACCTGCCTGTCTGGCAGCGATTGGGCCCGATTTGGCGCAGCATATCGTCCTGATCGATTCGGGCAGCACCGATTCCACCCGCGATATTGCGCGCTCGTACGGGGTTAAAGTGATTGACTTTGTGTGGGACGGGCGGTTTCCTAAAAAGAGAAACTGGTTTTTGCGAAACCATACTCCTGAAACCAAATGGGTACTGTTTCTCGACGCTGATGAGTTTTTAACAGACGCGTTTAAAGCAGAATTACGGCAAACCTTGCAGCGCGAGGATACGAAAGTCGGGTATTGGCTCCGCTTTACCGTTTACTTTCTGGGAAAAGAAAATAAGGGCGGTTATTTCTTGCATAAACTGGCTTTATTTCAGGTTGGAGCGGGTGAATACGAAAAAATTGACGAAGATCAATGGAGCCGGCTTGACATGGAAATTCACGAACATCCGGTATTAAACGGCGAAGTTGGCACCATTCGCAGCAAAATTGACCACCAGGATTTTCGGGGTATGTCGTATTACATCACCAAACATAACGAATATTCCAGCTGGGAAGCGGCCCGTTTTCTAAAGCTGGCGGGTGACACCCAAACGGCACAACGGTTGACGTGGATGCAACGAATAAAATACAGTCTCATGCGTACGCCATTTCTGGGACCTATCTACTTTTTCGGAAGTTTCTTTTTGATGGGTGGGTTCCGGGATGGAAGTCGGGGTTTTGCATTCGCCATTTTAAAGATGGCGTATTTTACCCAGATGTATTGTAAAATACGCGAACTCGAAGAAGGAAATAAAGAGAAATTACCTGCGCTTTTAAATCAGGAAACATCCGGCGTGTTGAAGTAAAGTCAGTCCGGTAAGTCCCATCCTCAGTCATTGCATTCCCACCGAACCGTGCGTTTATTTCTGCTTTATGGAATGATTGCCCTCACCATCGGTATCGTTTTCGGTCTCAGCTGGCTTCCCAATCCGCATTTAAGCAAGTATGGATTTTTGCCGGCTCGACTGGCCTATTGGACCGATGCGGATGCCAATATGAATGTACGGACTGCCGTACCGATGGTTTTTCTTGGCCTGTTCAGCGGCATCTGGCTGATAAGCAGAAAGTATGGCGGTTACTGGTGGGCGGGCATCTGGCTGGCCTTGGTACTCATCATCCTGATTGCGGAAGTGGGCCAGTTGGCGTTGCCGCGACGGCATTTTGATTGGGGCGATGTAATGTGGGGCGCTCTGGGCGCACTTGGCGGGATAACAGCAATAAGGATGGCCGGATTTCTGGTAAAGAAGTGACGAAATTAAAATGTCCACCTAATCTCAATTCAATTTTTACAATGAAAATTTTAGTTAGCAGTATGACATTTGCCCCTGACCACAGTGGGATTTCATTGTATTCAACGGATTTTGCAACCTATGCGATGGAACAGGGCCATGAGGTTACTGTTGTAACCGGATTTTCCTGGTATCCCAAATGGGAAAAAAAACCGGAAGATAAAGGTAAACTGTTTCGAACCGATTTTTATAAAAAAATTAAGGTATTAAGAGGGTATTTGTACGTTCCCAAAAAAGTCACTTCGTTAGCGAGGATGATTCAGGAAATTACTTTTATACTCTTTGTTTTTATCAATTTCTTTCGCGCCGGCCGTCATGATGTTATTGTCCTTTTTACAACACCGATAAATCTGGGTCTGGTTGGTGTTTTTTTTCAGAAGTACTGGAAAGCCAAACTGATTATAAATGTTCAGGATTTGCAACTGGATGCGGCCAAATCATTGGGAATGTTAGGCAAACTGCCCATTGTAGATGTGATGAACAAGATAGAACGTTACACCTACCAAAAAGCAGATCTGGTAACGTCTATCTCAACGGCAATGGTTGATATTGTTAAACAAAAAGGAGCTATAGAAAAAAACGTTTATTTATGGCCGAACTGGATCAACGTTGACGAAGCCGGGCGTAAAGGGGTAGAAGGTGATTTTAGAAAGGCCTATCCTGAATTTAAAGACAAGATCCTGATCGGCTATGCGGGGAATGTTGGGGTGAAGCAAAGCTTATCGGTTTTGGTGGATTTAAGTGAAAAATTTAAAGATCGTACTGACGTTGTCTTTCTTATTATTGGTCAGGGGGGCGATTTAGTAAATTTAAAATCGTACGCAGACAAAAAAGCAACCGGAAACATCCGGTTTATTGACTTTTTATCCCAGAATGATTACTACAGTTTTCTCTGCGATGTCGATATCGTTTTTCTCTCCCAGAAAAAAGACTCCGGTGACGTTTACTTCCCCTCAAAATTGTTGGGTATAATGGCGAAAAAGAAGCTGATATTCGTCTCTGCCGGTCAGGACTCTGAAATTTTTAAGGTGATCACGGAAAATGGGTTAGGTATGTCTTCGGACATCGAGGATGTTGATCACATGAGGGAATTGCTGACTGCTTATTTACAGGATAAAGAACAATTTGGCGTCTATAAGTCGAATGCGCATGATTTTGTACGCCGGTTTGACCGGGAGGTTGTATTAGAGGCATTATTTGGTAAAATTAATGATACGGTATTGAGTGGATTTTATGGGCCTGTTGCGACTCAATATACGTTTTCGACAAATACAGAGCAGATGACGGATCAGGTTATCTGAAAAACAGAGTAAAAATACTTAGTGTGTTTTTTGAATTCATTAGTTGCCGTATAGTAAATTAGCGAGTATATTTACTGGGCTAATAGGATTGATTGCTGGATTAAAGAGTATCTTTATACAGCAAAACACCAGGTGGATAATGAACACCCTTGTCAAGTGCTCAAAAAGCGATCCATAAAGACTAAAATACCTACTCACTGATCCGGAAAAAAAGTATTATTTTTTGATTTTATTATACTATTACTAATAGTATAGACACTATCGTTAGTATAAATAAGAGAAGTTTATTTTGTATTTTACGTCTTTTAGCAAGTACCGATGCTGTATTGAGTCTCTATAAATAGATTGAGTTGGACACCAAGAATTACTAAACAATGCAGAATCCAGATAACAACAATGGATCCTTTTCGGAATCTGAAAACCAGAATTCAGAGTTAGGTTATTTGGATAAAACGGTAGTGGCTTTATTTTCTGAACACGTTAGAAATAACCCTGATCAGGTAGCCGTACAATTTGAAAACCGACAAATAAGCTATCGCCAGTTAGACGAAAAGTCGAACCAATTGGCCACTTATTTAAGAAAAAAAGGCGTTAAAGAAGAGACAATTGTTCCCATTTGTATCAATCGATCCCTGGAAATGATTGTTGGGATCGTGGGGATACTAAAAGCCGGTGGTGCCTATGCTCCCATTGATCCTGAATACCCGCTCGACCGCATAAACTATATTTTATCAGATATAAATACACCCCTTGCCGTTACGGATAACTATACTGGTAAACTACTGATCGAGTGCAAAGAAGACCTTGAATTGATTCGGTTGGATACGGATTGGGAAACCATAGCGGCCGAATCAAAAGAGGCCGTAAAAAGTTCGATAAATCCCGACAATCTTGTTTATGTAATCTACACGTCAGGGTCGACAGGACGCCCGAAAGGCGTGCTTATCGAACACCGCAATTTAAGTAATTACCTACAGAATCAGTCGCAGGAATTTGCAATTGCGGCAACGGATTCGATCCTTCAAACCAGTAATTATGCCTTTGATCCGGCGGTAGAACAAATATTCCTTGCTTTATGTAATGGAGCAAAACTCGTATTGATTCGGAAGGAATCGTTGTTTAATCCGGATGAAGTAATTCAGGTAATTGCCCGGCAAAAAATTACCCACCTGCACACAACCCCCAGTTTATTGCGCTACATTCCCAGTGATACCTATGGGAGTTTAAAAAGAGTAGTTTCTGCCGGTGAAATTTGCCCGCCCGACCTGGCCGATTCCTGGGGCTCGCAGGTGCAATTTTACAATAAATACGGCCCAACCGAAGCGACGATCAGCTCCATTCAATACCGCTATCCGGCCGGCACGAAGTCAGAAGACGTTGTGCCGATTGGCAAACCGATTGCCAATACCTCGGTCTATATCGTGGATGAAAATGGCAATCCGGTACCGACCGGAACCGCGGGTGAAATTTGCATTGGCGGGGCTGGCGTGGGTCGCGGTTATCTCAATAATGCCCCGCTTACTACTGAAAAATTCACTACAAATCCGTATCGTAAACAACCCGGTGACCGGCTTTATAAAACCGGTGATTTTGGAAAATACCGCGCCGATGGACTGATTGAATTCATTGGCCGGATGGACGATCAGGTAAAAATCAGGGGTCATCGCATTGAATTGAGTGAAATAGAGGTTGTACTGGCAAACCACGAAGCGGTAGAGCAGTGCGTCGTGGTTTCACAGGATGACCATACGACTGGTAAACGATTGATAGGTTACATCGTTGTTAAAAAAGACATCGATACGATACTGATAAAGAATTACTTAGCCGAGAAGTTGCCCGAATACATGCTGCCGTCACGGCTTGTTCAGGTGTCGGCATTGCCGTTAACCGCAAATGGGAAAATAGATAAAAAGGCGTTGCTCAAACCCAAGGCCGAACGCCCGCCTTTATCCACGATCTATAGCCCTGCGGCCTCCCGGATTGAAATGAATATCGAAACCGTATGGGCCGAACTCCTGCAAGTGGATCAGGTGGGTACGGACGATAACTTCTTTGAACTGGGCGGTAATTCGTTGCTGGCAATTTCGGCCGTAACGATTTTAAAAAGAAGATTTGGCTATACCATTCCAATTACAAAACTCTATCAGCAGCCCACGATAAAAGGGATCGCGGCTTTTTTAGGAAAAGAGACTAAACCGGATGCGTTAAAAAGAAAGACTATACTTAATACGCAGGATATAGCGGTTATTGGCATGGCGGGCCGTTTTCCCGGAGCAGATTCTATTGAAGCACTTTGGGATATTTTAAAAGAAGGAAAAGAAACGACCCATTTTTTTACCGAAGAAGAACTGGATAAATCCATACCGACCGGTTTGCGGAACGATTCGGAGTATGTGAAAGCGCGGGGCATCATCCGGAAAGCCGATGAGTTCGATCCCTTATTTTTTGGGATTAATCCCCGGCTGGCGGAATTAATGGACCCGCAACACCGCATTTTTCTGGAAATAGCCTGGGAAGCGCTGGAAAGTGCGGGTTATGAACCCCAGAACTACGATGGCTCTATCGGCGTTTTTGGGGGATGCCGCAACAATACCTATTACTATACGAACGTATTACCGAACGCCGATCTGGTTGAGAAGGTGGGCAGTTTTCAGGTGATGACGGCCAATGAGAAAGATTACATCGCAACCCGAACGGCTTATGCTCTGAACTTGAAAGGCCCCGCAGTGACGGTGCAGTCGGCGTGTTCTACGTCCCTGCTGGCCATTGCTCAGGCCGTAGACAGCATTCGGAACGGGCAGTGTGACATGGCGCTGGCCGGTGGCGCAGCCATTGCTCAACCCATCAACAGCGGTTATCTGTATCAGGAGGGTGCCATGCTGAGCAACGATGGCCACTGTCGCCCGTTCAGTGCCGATGCGCAGGGGACGGTATTTAGTGATGGTGCAGGCATCGTTTTATTGAAAGCCCTGGAAGCCGCTAAACACGATGGCGACACCATTCTGGCGGTCATTAAGGGAGTGGGAGTCAACAACGACGGGAGCGGAAAAGGCAGTTTTACGGCTCCAAACGCCGAAGGCCAGGCCGGAGCCATTAGCATGGCGTTGCAGGATGCCCAGGTTGACCCTTCTACTATCAGTTATGTCGAAGCCCACGGAACGGCAACACCCATTGGTGACCCCATCGAGATTGAAGGGTTGAAAATGGCTTTCGGGGATTTGCCCGCCACCCAGTTTTGCGCCATTGGTTCCATAAAAAGCAATATGGGGCATTTGACAACGGCGGCTGGCGTAGCCGGATTTATCAAAACCGTACTGGCGCTGCATCATCAGCAGATTCCGTCATCCATCCATTATTCGGCTCCGAATCCGGCCATTGATTTTAGCCATACGCCGTTCTTCGTCAATACAGAATTCACCGAATGGCCGGAAACGTCCGGTCCGCGCCGGGCCGGGGTTAGCTCGTTCGGCGTTGGCGGAACGAATGTTCACGTTGTTCTGGAAGAATATGCCACGGAGATTCCGGCCGAAAAACCGGTGTCGACCCGCCCGGCGCAATTGATCACCTGGTCGGCCAGATCCATTCCCAGCCGGGATCAGTATGCCACACGGCTGGCGCAGCACCTGCAGAAAAACCGCCGGCTCGATTTGGCCCATGTGGCTTTTACGTTGCAAACCACCCGGGCTGCTTTCAATCACCGGCGCTTTACGGTGGCGTCTACCAATGATGAACTGGCCGAAAAACTGCTTGCCACTACCGGACCTTCGGCCGAAGTGAAATCGATCAGGGAACGTCCCGGTGAGGTGGTTTTCATGTTTCCGGGTCAGGGGGCACAGTACCTGAACATGGGTCGTGAACTCTACGTAAACGAACCCGTCTATCGGCAGGCCATCGACGAATGCGCCGGGCTGCTCGACGAATACCTGGAAACCGACATCCGGTCGATTATTTATCCGGAAGAGGTCAATCGGAAAGCCGAGGAAAACCTGAAAAATACGCGGTTTACGCAACCCGCCCTGTTTGTGACGGAATATGCATTAGCCAAACTGTGGATGAGCTGGGGCGTCAACCCGTCTCTGTTGTGCGGCCATAGCATTGGCGAGTTCGTTGCGGCCCATCTCGCGGGTATTTTTACCCTGGCCGATGCGTTGAAGCTGATCGCCATTCGGGGGCGGCTGGTGAGTGAAATGCCCCGGGGAAGCATGCTTTCGGTGCGGCTGGAAGCGGAAAAAATCGGGGCGCTCATGCCCGAACCGTTGTCCATTGCCGCCATAAATAGCCATACGCTGTGTGTGGTGGCCGGACACGACGAAGATATTGCGGCTTTTGCCAGTGTTCTGGATGAAAAAGGAATTCCGAACCGGGTCTTGCTGACGAGCCATGCCTTTCACTCGGTGATGATGGAACCGGTCGTGGCCGAATTCAGAAAAGCCGTTGACGAAGTGGTGCTGAGCCGTCCGCAGAAGCGTATCGTATCCACCGTTAGTGGTACTTTTCTGACAGACGCGCAGGCAACCGATCCCGACTACTGGGCCCGGCATTTGCGTTTAACCGTGCGGTTTTCTGATGCCCTCGAATCTGTTATTATTCTAAATCAGCCTCTGTTGATCGAAGTGGGCCCCGGGAATGCAACTACGACCTTTGCCCGGCAACAGGCAGGTGCGCGACCGGCCAGCATCGTGACAAGTCTGGATAAAAAAGGAACACAAACCGAGTTTGAAGCCATCCTGAAAGCTCTGGGTCAGGTGTGGATCAACGGGTTAGAGCCGGATTGGAAGGCATTTCATGCCCATCAAAACAACCGCAAAGTAACGCTGCCGACCTACGCTTTTGATAAAAAACGCTACTGGGTTGATCCGGTAACACCCCTTTTGCCGGTTTCGCTGCCCATGCCGACCGGGTCGGAAATGGCCATCGATCCTTCTGCTGAAACATCTCTATTTACGGTCCATATGAGAAAAGACGTATTAATCAATAAGGTTAAGGAAATGCTGGAGGAAGCATCCGGTGTTGAGATGGACGGCGTAACGTCGGATATGAGCTTTCTGGAAATGGGGCTCGATTCGTTGCTGCTGACGCAGGTTTCCATCACCTTAAAGAAAGAATTCGGTTTGCCGATCACCTTCCGGCAACTGAATGAAGAATACGCAACGATCGACAGCCTGGTTGCGTATCTCGACCGGCAGTTGCCAGCAGAAGCATATGCACCCAAACCGGTTGTTCAGCCTGTCAACCAGCACCCTACACCGGGCGTTGCCTTGCCAAACCCCGCTGCCATGCCCACCGGTACGAATGATTCCGTACTGGATTTGATGGGCCAGCAGATCCAGATTCTGGCCAGACAGATTGCCATGATGCAGGCTAGTCAACAAACCTCCCTGCCGTCTCTTACCTCCATGGCCGCACTGGCCAACCTGAATGGAAAATCACTGAATGGCAATAAACCCGCTTCTGCCAAAACGCCGGATTTAACGCCGGAAGAGGAAGTTGAAATCAAGAAACCGTTCGGAGCAAGCGCCCGCATCGAGCGCCAGATCACCGAATTAAATTCCAGACAGAAAACATTTCTTCAGCAACTCATCAGCCGGTATAACCAGAAAACCGGTGGTAGTAAAAACTATACGCAGGAGCACCGTTCCCATATGGCCGATCCGCGGGTGGTTTCGGGATTCAGACCGCTGACCAAAGAACTGGTTTATTCCATTGTCATCAACAAGTCGAAAGGCAGCCGCTTGTGGGACATCGATGGCAACGAGTACATCGATATGCTCAATGGGTTTGGTTCCAACATGTTCGGATATCAGCCCGAGTTCGTCAAGCAAGCCCTGTATGATCAGATCGAAAAAGGGTTTGAAATCGGACCTCAGCATGAACTGGCGGGGGAAGTCATCCGCTTGATCTGCGACTTTACCGGTTTCGACCGGGCGGCTCTGTGCAGCACTGGTTCAGAAGCGGTATTGGGGGCCATGCGGATCGCCCGCACGGTAACGGGACGGTCGCTGATTGTGGCCTTTACCGGTTCCTACCACGGAATTGTTGATGAAGTTATTGTGCGGGGAACGAAAAAACTGAAGTCGTTTCCGGCCGCACCGGGCATCATGCCGGAGTCGGTACAGAACATGCTGATTCTGGATTACGGCACGCCGGAAAGTCTGAAAATCATCCGGGAACGGGCGCACGAACTAGCCGCCGTGCTGGTGGAACCGGTGCAAAGCCGCCGACCGGAATTTGTGCCGATTGAATTTTTGAAGGAGGTTCGGAAAATTACGGCCTCGTCGGGAACAGCCCTGATTTTTGATGAAGTCATTACCGGTTTTCGCATGCACCCGGGTGGTACACAGGCGATGTTCGGCATCAAGGCGGATCTGGCTTCGTACGGAAAAGTGGTGGGCGGAGGCATACCCATCGGCATCATTGCCG
This sequence comes from Larkinella knui, assembly GCF_003858645.1. GTDB lineage: Bacteria > Bacteroidota > Bacteroidia > Cytophagales > Spirosomataceae > Larkinella > Larkinella knui. The sequence goes on from NZ_RQJP01000005.1 coordinate 27,453, forward strand.
GTGATAAAGCGTATATGGATGTGCTCGATGGCGGTTTCTGGCAGTATGGCGATGCATCTTTCCCCGAAAAAGGAGTCACCTATTTTGCCGGCACGTTTGTTCGGCATCCGCTGGCGCTCGCCACGGCGAAAGCCTCTCTGCTTCACTTAAAAGAGAAGGGCCCGGGTTTGCAAAAAGGGCTTACCCAAAAAGCCGAACGCATTGCCCGGGAGTTAAATGCCGAGTTTGACCGGCACCAAATCCCTTTTTATGTGGCGCAGTTCGGCTCGCTCTGGAAAATCAAGCCGAAAGAAGAAATACCGTATAGCGAGCTGTTGTTTGTGTTGATGCGTGAAAAAGGCATTCACATCTGGGACGGTTTTCCGTGTTTCATTACCGAAGCCCACACGGATGCCGAAATCGATCAGGTACTCCGGTTATTTCGGGAGAGCATTCAGGAAATGATCGACGCGGACATTTTCAAATCGAATCCTAAAACGGCCGCGTCTAACGAGAAAAACGGCCCCACTTATACGTTCAATGAACCGCCAACGCCCGACGCCCGGCTGGGTAGGGATCGGGATGGGAATCCAGCCTGGTTTATTTCTGATCCGGATCAACCCGGAAAATATTTACAGATAAAAATATAGCTATATTTATGACTGGAACTATACCTATCCCCGACGTGACCGCAGTTGATTTTGATCCTTTTGCCGGGCCGGAAATTGTGCGAATCGCACCGTCTACGGAGCCGCAGAAAGAAATCTGGACAGCGTGTTTGTTAGGTGGCGACAACGCCACCCGGTCTTATAATCTATTAAATACAATCCTGTTTAAGGGGTATTTCGACCGGGCTGCCATGGAGCAGGCCATCCGGGCGCTCGTGGCCCGGCATGAATCCCTGCGATTGGTGTTTAGCGCCAATGGCGAGCACCTTTGTATCTATAAAGAACTACCGATACCGATAGCCTATCACGCTATTTCAGAAAAAACTACCGCTGAAAAAGAGGAGCTGATTGCCGATTATCTGAAGCAGGAAGCCCGGCACGTATTTGATTTATTGAACGGTCCGTTGTTTCGAGCGGCTTTATTCGAGCTGTCGGATCAGGAATACCGCCTGATTCTGACCACGCACCACAGCACCCGCGATGGCTGGTCGATGGGGGCTATGTTGCTGGATCTGAGCGCACTGTACTCGGCTTACGTCCAGGGGGTTCCCGCCAATCTGCCCGAAGCGCCTTCGTATGCCCACTATGCCGAGGAGCAGTTTCAGTTTTCGACGAGTGACGAATACCAGAAAATCGAAGCGTTCTGGGTGGACCAATACCGGAATAATGTCCCGGTTTTTGATCTGCCAACGGATTTTCCGCGACCCGCCGTTCGGACGTTTGAAAGCAAACGCCTGGATTATCCGCTGGACAGCGACTTCGTTCTGGCGGTTAAAAAAATGGGTTTAAAAGCCGGTTGCAGCTTTGTAACGACCTTACTGGCGGCTTTTGACGTATTGCTCCACCGCTTATCCGGCCACGAAGACATTATCGTCGGCCTGCCAACCGCCGGGCAATCCGTAACGGGCAACAACCGGCTGGTTGGCCACTGCGTCAACCTCTTACCGGTTCGGAGTCATCTGGAAACGCAGCTGACGTTTACCGCTTTCTTAAAGGTTTGCCGGCAATCGGTTTTCGATGCGTATGATCATCAGCGACTCACGTTCAGCAATCTGGTGAGGAAGCTCAATATTCCCCGCGACCCTTCGCGGGTGCCGCTGGTTCCGGTTATTTTTAACATCGATATGGGAATGAACGATGGCGTTCACTTCCACGGGTTGACCCATGAATTGATTAGTCACCCCAAAGACTACGAAAACTTTGAATTATTTTTCAACGCCACGGGCTCCGAGAAAGCCCTGACGCTGGAATGGTCTTATAACACGCAGTTGTTTAAAGCGGAGACGATTGATCGTATGATGTCTGAGTTTACCAATCTGTTGAAAACGGTTGTCGCCCATCCATCTATACCAATAAGTGAAATCAAGTTTATGTCAGAAAACAGTCTGAATGAAAAATTGACTCAATGGAATGACACCAAAACGGATTATCCTTACCATACACCTTTACATGAATTAATTGCCCAAACGGCCACGAAGTACCCGGGTAAAACGGCTTTACTGTTTAAAAAGCAGGCAACAAGTTACCAGATGATGAACGAAACCGCTAACCGGTTAGCGCATTATCTGATTCAGCAGGGAGTGACGGAAGGAGATTGTGTGGGGATTGCGTTGGATCGTTCGCCCGAAATGGTGATTACATTGCTGGCCGTCTTAAAGGCCGGAGCGGCTTATTTACCGCTTGATCCGGAATATCCGCAGGAACGGGTGACGTTTATGCTGACCGACTCATCGGCCAAAATGCTGATTACATCGGCCAAATACCAGGGAAAACTGAAAAGTCAGGCCCGCGAAATCCTGATCGAAACAGCCCTGGCAGAATCGAAATCGAATGCCAGCCATGATCCCGACCGCCGGGTTTCGGGCGACCATCTGGCGTATATCCTCTATACATCCGGTTCGACAGGCAAGCCCAAAGGCGTATTGATCGAGCATCATAACCTGGTCAACTTCCTGTGGAGCATGGAGCAGGCCCCCGGTATCACCAAAAATGATATTCTGCTGGCGGTCACCACCATTTCGTTCGACATTGCGGGCCTGGAATTGTATCTGCCGCTGATGACCGGCGCGACGGTTTTGCTGGCTGATCCGGCCGTCACCCGCGATGGCCGCTCGTTACTCGACCTGATTAAAGCCGAAAAAGTAAGCATTCTACAGGCCACGCCTTCGACCTGGCGGATGCTGCTCGATGCAGGCTGGGACAAACCGCTGCCGCTGAAAGCCCTCTGCGGAGGTGAAGCACTTTCGACCGATCTGGCCGAAAAGCTGACGGCAAAATGCACGGAATTGTGGAATATGTATGGCCCGACGGAAACCACCATCTGGTCGACCGTGAAAAAGATTGGCCAGGGCGAACCCATCACCATTGGCCGGCCGATCAACAACACGCAGGTGTATATCCTGGATGAATTTCTTAAACCCGTACCGGAAGAAACGGTGGGCGAAATCTACATTGCCGGTGACGGCGTCGCCCGCGGCTACCTGAACCGACCGGAATTGACGGGCGAGCGGTTTTTGAAAAATCCGTTCGACCCATCGTCGGGAAGCGTCATGTACCGCACCGGTGATCTGGGCAAATTCTTGAAAACCGGCGAAATACAGTGTCTCGGACGCATCGACCAGCAGGTGAAAATCCGGGGGCACCGGATTGAGCTGGGAGAAATCGAGAACGTTATCAGCACCATCAGGGAAGTCAAGGAAACGGCGGTTGTTGCGCATACCGCTCGCTCGGGCGATCAGGTGCTGGTGGCTTACGTGGTGCCCGAGTCGGTGGCCGCAAATGACAAAGCCCCGAGCTGGCAAGACCGGTGGGACCTGATTTACAACATGGGCGTCAGTCATGAAAGTGGCCTCAAACCATCGGAGCAAAACCTTGAAATTGCCATCGCCGAGCAATTGAGCGGTAAAAAAGATGTCAAGGCCGAGATTGATGACTGGGTGCAGCAGTCGGTGAACCGAATCCGGAACCTACACCCGAAACGCATCATGGAAGTGGGGTGCGGGGCAGGGCAGTTGCTGTTTGAACTGGCACCCGACGCGTCGCTGTATATCGGTACGGATTATTCGCCAACGGCCATCGAAAACCTGCGGGAGAAGTTAGCCGTAGATGCCGCCAAATGGAAAAATGTTAAAACCGCCGTTGGCACCGCCGATGATTTTAGTGCTGTTCCGGCCGCGTCGCTGGATCTGGTCCTGATTCATAGTGTGGCTCAGTATTTTCCCGACACCACGTATTTGCTGCGGGTAATCGAGCAGGCGGTTAAAACCGTTGCGCAGGGCGGCTGCATTTTTATCGGTGATATGCAGGGGAAAAGTACGCTGCGGATGCACCACACGTTCGACCAGTTTCCGCGTTCGTCGGCAGAAAATACCGTTGCCGACTTCAAAAAGATTGTCGACCGGCGGGTTTTCATCGAAGATGAGTTGATGGCCGACCCGGCGTATTTCTATTTACTGCCGCAGCTTATCCCGGCGATTTCGGCGGTCGATATTCAGCTTCGTGAAGGGCAATTCCTGAACGAAACCACCAAACACCACTACGATATCTGGCTGTACGTCGGAAATCCGCCCGAAGTGGCCCCGGCTGATGCCGTGATCGACTGGACCCCGGATTATTCGGTGGAAGATCTCGAACGCAGTCTGTCGGCCAACCCGCAGGCGGTGGTGCAGCTCCGAAACGTCTTCAACAGCCGCACGGCCGAAGATCATACGCTGCTTCAGGTGATCGACGGGTTGAGTGATGCGGCCTTACTGCTGGAAGCGAAACCGAAACTGGCGACCATTCCGCCCAGCGTTGACCCCGCCGTTTTGTGGTCGACCGGCAAAAAACACCGCTTCACCACCCACGTCCGGTGGGCGGGCGACGGCTCCGACAATTTGCTGGATGTCGTTTTCATTCCCTCTGAACGCACGAATCAAATTCCGGCCCTGCCTGCGTCGATTACGCTGGAAGGTGCTTCGCTGAATGAGTTTGCCCGCAACCCGTTCAAGCACAACCTGATTGTTCCGCAGGATCAGGTGGATGCATGGAAGCAACAGATTCGGCGGAACCTGCCCGACTACATGGTTCCGAACAACTTTGTGGTGCTGGCCAAGCTGCCTCTGACGCCCAACGGCAAAATCGATAAGAAGGCGTTACCCGACCCGATGCTGGACGCCATCGAGAACCGTACCGGTTTTATGGCTCCGCGGACGGACATCGAAAAGCTGGTTGCCGATATCTGGATGGAATGTTTACGGCTCGAAAAAATAAGCGTGTTCGACAATTTCTTCGAGCTGGGCGGCCACTCGCTCATCGCGGTTCAGGTGATGACGCGGCTGGAGAAAAAAACCGGGAAGCGTCTGCCGCTATCCATGTTGTTTGAATACCCGACGGTGGAAAAACTGGCGTCGATTCTACACATGAATGGCCGGTCGGTTACCTGGGATTCACTGGTTCCCATCAAACCACAGGGAACCAAAATTCCGCTTTATATCGTCCACGGCGCTGGTTTGCATGTGTTGTTATTCAATACGCTGGCCATCAATATGGACGCCGACCAACCGGTTTATGGACTTCAGGCGAAAGGAATTAACAGCGATGATCAACCGCTGGATAGCATTGAAGCCATTGCGGCTTATTACATCGATGCGATCATGGCTAAAAATCCGGACGGACCTTATGCGTTGGCGGGTTACTCCTTTGGCGGAATCATTGCCTTCGAAATGAGCAAGCAGTTAAAAGAAAGAGGCAAAGAAGTAAAACTGCTGGCTATGTTTGACTCCTACGCCGATCAGTCCAATTTTTATGATCCCTGGATAAACCGACTCTGGAATGATTCGACGGCCTTACTGAAGGAACGACTCTATATTCTTACCTTATTAAGACGCTATCCGCGCGAAACGATCAGTACAAAAATCGATTCGGTCAAGCGCAAAGCGAATCAACTGTATCGCCGGATTCGGTACAATGAAGATTACATGAAAGTGTTTCATGGTAATTATTATAAAGTCAATGAAACGAATATAATTGCGGCCCGTAATTACCGTTTAGTGCCCCAGGAAATTAAGATAACGCTGTTTCGGGCCGAAAAACAACTTGCCTACAAAGAAGATTTTGAATTTCTCGGCTGGAAACCGTTCGCGTTGAAAGGCGTTGAAGTGCACCAGGTTCCGGGCGATCACGTCAACTTATTTACTCCGCCAAACGATAAAGCATTTGCCCGGATGCTGCAAAAAGTGCTGGATAACTGCTAATCCTGTTTTCAATGTATTGATCTACGGTTCGACGAATGGACCGGCGTATGCATTGGTACGCTGGTGCTTTTCGTACGCTTGCATTTCTGATTCAGAATACGATTACCGGTAACCCTAACGCGTTTGCGATCATGCAGCAGGTAGAAAAAGAAGAGCTATTAGAGATCAAAAAAATAGATTCGATCAGCTACGAAGACTTTATTAATCAGTATGTTAAACCCGGTATTCCGGTGGTTTTTAAAAATGCTTCCGCGAGCTGGAAATCGAAACATACCTTCGATCCGGATTTTTTCAGGAACCATTTTGGGCACTATACAACCACGCACAAGGACAAAGTTTATACAATGAGCGAGGTGCTGGAGATTACCGAAAAAAGCACGCCCGAAAAGCCCGCACCGTATCCGATGGCTTTCGAATTGCGGTCGCAATTACCGGAGTTTCTGGCCATGTTGAATCCCCTCCACATGAACTACGCCTTTCCGAACTGGTTCAACAGCAGGCTGATACCAAAAAGCCGGTTTGGCAATGACCGGCAGTTGTACATTGGCGGTGTAGGAAATCAGTACGTGTTGCACAAAGATTTATTTCATACCGATGCCTGGGTCACGCAGCTGTATGGAGAGAAGCAGTTTATTGCCTATCCCCGTGATCAGGAAGAGTTACTTTACCCGGAAAACAAGGGAACCCGCTCGCCCATTAATTTTTTAAAACCGGATTATGAAAAGTATCCCAAATACCGGGATGCTACCCCATTGAGCGTCGTATTGCAGCCCGGCGAAACCATTTATATTCCCAACGGAATCTGGCATACGACAGTTGCATACTGCCATAACATATCCATTGTCGTTGAACAACTTAGCGGGAATAATTTTAACGCCTGGAAGAATGATATTTTCGAATACGGAAAGAAGCGAGGTTTACTAAAAAGTATTTTACAATATGGCTATGCAGAAGCCATTGGACTACTTTTTAAACTCAGAGAACTGACCGGATATAAATTTAAATAATGGTTACTACTAACAGCGTATATATAAAACCCTTATCTATTCAAACGTATAAAATGATCGGCAATGGAGCAGATACAAAAATTAGACTCGATCAGTTACGGGCAGTTTATTGAAAACTACCTTAAACCCGGTATTCCGGTGGTTTTTAAAAATGCTTCCGCAAGCTGGAAATCCAACCGCCAGTTTGATCCCGATTTTTTTAGAAGCCACTTCGGGAATCATAAAACCGTCTATAAAGGGAAGGAATACTCGATGAACGAGATTCTGGATATTACCGAGAAAAGTACATTAGAAAACCCGGCTCCCTATCCGATTCTGTTTGAAATACCGCTGCAATTACCGGAGCTGCTTCCAATGGTGGATCCTATCGATATGGGGTACGCGTTTCCGAACTGGTTCCGGAATAAAGTTATGCCATATGGCAAGTTTGGAAACAGCATTCACCTGTTTATTGGTGGTCCGGGAAATCAATATTCGCTGCACAAAGACATGTATCACACGAATGCGTGGATTACGCAGCTGTATGGCGAAAAGAAATTCGTCGTGTTTCCGAGAGATCAGGAAGAACTGCTGTATCCGGAAAACGCCAGTTTTATTTCGCCGATCAATATCATGAAACCGGATTATGAAAAATATCCGAAATACAAAGATGCTACGCCGTTGAGCATCATTCTGAAACCGGGTGAAACCATTTTTATTCCGAACGGAATCTGGCACACAACGGTGGCTGCCAGCCATAATATCTCCCTGATTTTCGATCAGTTGAACGGCTATAATTTTAAGGCCTGGAAAAAAGATATGTACGATTATAGCAGGAAGAAAAGCAAACTCGTCGCCATTGCAAAATACAGTCTGGCGCAGACGCTGGGATCGATCTGCAAACTAAGCGAGATGACGAAATCGTATTGATGAATGCGCAGAGCGGTTTTTAAGCCGTCAGACTGACAGAAAACTCCCGGTAAGGTCCGCCTTCCGGGAGTTTTTTTATGAATCGAATGTCGCAAAATGGTCAGGATGCCGCACTTTTCCCGAAGGAAGCCAGCCAGAAGATCAGGCTAAAAAAAGCCGTTAGACTTCCGATGACAATCAGGCTCCATTTCAATACCGGCAGAAAATTCCACTTGGTCAGAAAGAAAATAGCGGCTACGAAAGCTCCTCCAAACAGGAATACATACCCCACGCCAATGTACAGAATGAAAGCCGTACCGACGCCGGAATTGCGGCTGTCGCGGTAATCGACGCCACCACAAATGAGGCTCGACAGGAGAATTGTGCTGAAAAAACCGACGAAGATGATCCGGAATAACCACCACCACGGGCTCCCCGGTGCCCAGAACAGTGGCACAAATGAGAGCAAAACCGCGGTAATGAGTAGAAACCAGCCACTATTCAGCAATTGATCGTTGCCAGCTTCGGTTACGGGTTCGTTGCGGGCGATCAGCATTCCGGCGATTGCGAGCATCAGAACCCAGGCCAGTTCGGGGCCCAGCAGATAAGCGGCTGTGCGGTTCATGAATTAAAACGCTTTGTAATTCTTCACCTCATCCTGAATCGACGCCAGCACGCCTTTGAATTGCTTGTCGAGTTCCGTGTATATCGCCCGCAAGTCCTTGTCGTTCTTTTGGCAATAGACTTCCACCGGAACCGATTTGCCGTCCGCTTCGAGTTCAACGTGCGTAATCGTTGCCCGGTATTTGCGGTTGGCACATTCGATGACGAACGTATACCGAAACGTGAAAACCCCGCCAGCCGACGTTTCTGAACGCGGCAAGGTGACGACCTGAACGGCTTTACCCACCAGATCACCGGTTTCTTTATCGCTCAGATTGAAGGATTCGCTGGCCGACCGAAACGACTGAGCGGCCCACAACCGGGCGCGCCGGAACAATTCGATTTGCGACACACTGCCGCAATCCACCACCTCGGCATAGGCGACTTTCTGGTTGATTACGGGTAAAATTCCGTGGATTTTCCCGTCGGTAACCACCGGCGGGCAATCGGCGTTGGCATTTTCGGCGATGATCATACCGGCAATCAGCAAGGTATAGAAGACAAATTTCATGGGTGTGTATTTGTTATTTTTGATTAAAAGTACGGTCGGCAGTACCGCCCTGTCCAGCCGGAAGCGACACCAGGCGGAATTGAATGAATAATCAGGGCCGAAAAGCGAATAGCTGGCGCAGCGGGCAGGACCGTTATTCGAAATGCTGACTGATAAATTGTGCTACTTATGCCTGAAATATTTCAAAAAATCTTTCTGTATTTTTTACAAAATGAATACTTTCCCTATTTTTGAAGAAAGACGCCAGTGGCGCCCAACCTTTATCCGAAACTGCTATGAATCGTAAGGTTACTTTTAACGGGTGGCTGATGCTGGCCCTGTTGCTGGGTTTTCAGGCCCTCGCGCAAACGCCCCCGCGCCAACCCACGCCCAACGACACGCTCAAATCGCCCAAAGTATTGACTGACAACCGGGTGGCGATTCAGATTTATGCTCCCAAAGCTAGTGAAGTGATCGTGTCGGGCGATTTTCTGGGGGGCGCAAAACCGCTGACTCTGACCAAAGATGCCAACGGCGTCTGGTCGGTGACGGTTGGCCCGCTGAAACCCGACTATTATACGTATACGCTGATGGTTGATGGCGTTCGGACGATGGACCCCAAAAATCCGGTCATCAAGCAGGGCATCAGTAGTCTGGAAAATGTGATGGCGTTGCCGGGTGCGGAAACGGTTTTTGAAGACAACCGGCCGGTTCCCCACGGCGAATTGCGGCAGGTCTGGTATCAGTCCAACACGCTGGGTATGGCGCGCCGGATGCATGTGTACACGCCACCGGGCTACGAAAAAGGTACGACTAAATACCCGGTTTTTTACTTGCTGCACGGTGGGGGAGACGACGATTCGGGTTGGCCCACGGTTGGCCGGGCCGGGTTTATTCTCGACAACCTGCTGGCGGCCGGTCAGGCAAAGCCCATGATTGTGGTGATGCCCAACGGCAGCATGCCGCTCCCGCCCTCAACGGGAATGCCCGACCAGACGACCATGCAGAAAATGCGGGCGTTGTTTGCCGATGAATTGGTGAAAGAAGTCATGCCCTACGTCGAGAAGAACTACCGGACACAGACCAACCGCGAAAGCCGGGCCATTGCCGGACTGTCGATGGGTGGTTTTCAGACGCTGGATCTGACCTTGTCCCGGCCCGAACTGTTCAATTATGTGGGCGTATTCAGCTCCGGTTTTTTCGGGCCTACCATCGACGAAGCCGAAACCAAATATGCCAGCGTATTGAAAGATCCCGGTTTTAACAAGAACAAGAAGCTATTCTGGATTGAAATCGGTAAGGACGATTTTGTGATGGATGCCAACAAAAAGACCCTGGCGCTGCTCGATAAACACCAGATCAAATACCAGTACAAAGAAACGGCGGGCGGACACACCTGGACCAACTGGCGGCAGTACCTCAACGAATATGTGCCGCTGCTTTTCCGGTAATGGCTTTCTGATTTGCTCAACATTGCTATCCTATTTCTTTTCCTTAGTGTGAAAATCCGCCTTGCCCTATTGCTGACCCTGGCCGTCACTTCATTAGCCGTCGGGCAGTCTTCAATCGTTGAAATTGCGAGCGGACGAATTGAAGGTACAACAACTAAAGCCGGCGATATCCGGGTTTTTAAAGGCATTCCGTTTGCGGCTCCACCCGTGGGCAACCTGCGCTGGAAGGCCCCGCAACCGGTAAAGGCCTGGGCTGGCGTCAGAAAATGTACGGCCTTCGGTCCCAGTCCGATGCAGGACAAACCCGCGCCGTTTAGGTACTGGTCGTCGGAATTTCTGATTCCTGAAGCGCCCATCGGTGAAGATTGTCTGTACCTGAATGTGTGGACGGGTGCCCGGTCGGCGGCCGAAAAACGCCCGGTTCTGGTATACATTTACGGGGGCGGTTTTCGGAGCGGGGGCGCGGGCTGCGCGATTTACGATGGGGAAGCGATGGCCAAAAAAGGCGTCGTTTTCGTGACGGTCAATTACCGGGTTGGCGTATTCGGTTTTCTGGCCCACCCCGAACTTTCGCAGGAATCGGGGTACAAGGCTTCCGGAAATTATGCGCTGCTGGACCTGATTGCCGCTTTGAAATGGGTGCAAAAAAACGCGGCTGCTTTTGGCGGTAATCCGGCCAATGTCACCATTGCCGGACAATCGGCGGGGGCTTCAGCGGTGAATTACCTAACTGCTTCTCCGTTGTCGAAAGGGCTTTTTCACCGGGCCATTGCCGAAAGTGGCGGGAGCTTTATTTCCAATCCGTCGCGGCCTACACTGACGTTGCAAAGCGCCGAACAGCAGGGTGTTGAGTTTGCGAAAAATCTGGGAGCGACTTCCCTCAGCGAGTTGCGGAACAAATCGGCGGAAGCTATTCTGAAGGCTTCCGGCGGGCTCAGTGCGCCCATCGTAGACGGTTATCTGCTGCCCGAAGGGATTTATGAAATCTACGCCAAAGCCCGGCAAAATGACGTACCGCTCCTGCTGGGCTGGAACCAGGACGACAAAGTGATGGGGGCACCGGTTAAAGCCGAGGTGTTTCGGGAGCAGGCAAAAAAGCGGTTTGGCGACCAGGTTGACGCTTATTTTGCCGTCTATCCGGCGGCTACCGAGGAAGAAAGTGCCCGGTCGCAGGGAAACAGCAACCGGGATGAAAGTTTTGCCATTCAGGATTACACCTGGGCCAAAATGCAGTGCCAAACCGGCAAAGCACCGGTTTTTCTGTACAATTTCAACCGGAAAGTGCCCGCCCACACGCCCCAGACGCAATTCGGTGCCTTTCATACCGGCGAGGTTCCGTATGCCTACAACAACCTCCATACGGTGGATCGGCCGTGGGAAGCCATTGACCAGAAAATTGCGGACGTGCTATCGTCCTATTGGGTCAATTTTGCCAAAACCGGTAATCCAAACGCCCGTAATCTACCGGTTTGGCCCACCTACAAACCACACCAGGAAAACGTCCAGATGATCGATCAGATCATTGAAAGCCGCCTGTTGCCTGACAAGGCCAAACTGGTGTTTTGGGAAAGCTATTACGGGCGTAAGTAAAAGAGTATGAAAACAATAAATTACCATATTAGTCTTCTGTCTTCTAAAACAGGAAACAAATGGTCTGCAAACGGGTTTAAGCAGAAAGAGTTTTTCTCAATTCTGGTATAGTGAGACAACGCCCCTGTTTTCCAGGCGCCTGCCCGTTGACAGATTTATATGAAGCCACTTGTATTGGTAGTAGACGACGATGAAGATGATTTGTGGCTGATGCAAAAGGCCATGCTCCAGATTGGTGGGATCTGTCAACTCAATCCATTTAGCGATGCTGCCAGTTTGCTGTCCTATCTGGAAAGCGCCGTGACAATGCCCAGCCTGATTTTAATCGACTACCATTTGCCCCGGATGGATGGTCTGGAACTGACCGAATTACTCCGGGAGAAACCGGCTCTGAAAACCGTTCCGTTTGCCTGGATGAGTTCCGAAATCGATCCCAGCTGGGAGATTCGCTGCCGGGAACTGGACGTGGCCTGGTGTTGGGTCAAACCCAACAACTACACGGCCTGGCAAGCCTTCATGTACCAGCTCTGTGGTACGCTGACCGTTTCCAAATCAAACTAATTTCGGATGCTGTGTGCCCGAATCAGCCGGGCAGACATACGATAAATGTGCTGCCCTGCCCTGGCTGGCTCCTGGCCGTGATAGCGCCACCGTGATTTTCCACTACCTTTTGACAGATCGCCAGGCCCACTCCCGTGCCGCTGTATACCGATTTGCCGTGTAACCGTTGAAAAACTTCAAAAATCCGGTCGGTGTATTTTTCATCAAAACCAATTCCATTATCGGTAACGCTAATCAGATGGTAGTGACTGACCTGCCGGTTTGGCCGGACAGTCAGGGGCAGTTCGGTGGCGGCCAGGTTGGCATATTGAATCTGGATTTGCGGAGGCAGGTTCGATCGGCTAAACTTGATGGCATTGGAAAGTAAATTCTGAAAGAGTTGGCCCAATTGCGAATAATCACCGTTGACAGTGGGCAGGTCGTCGATCTGGATGGTGGCCCCCGACTGGTGAATCTGCAATTCCAGCGTTTCGAGGACTTTCCTGGTGATTTCGGTTAATGAAACCGGGTCAAATGCCTGTTGCCGGGTCGAAATCCGCGAATAAGCCAGTAAATCTTTGATCAATTCCGACATACGCCCGGCCGATGACTGCATGCGATTGATGAGGTCCATGCCGTTCTCGCCCAGGCCCGAAGCATACTGGCTTTGCAGGAGGCTGCCAAACGACTGAATTTTGCGCAGCGGTTCCTGCAAATCGTGGCTGGCCACGTAGGCAAACCGTGTCAGGTTTTCGTTCGAGCGGAGTAAATCCTGATTTGAGTTTTTCAACTCCTGGGTCCGGGCCTGAACCTGGCGTTCCAGTTCGGCTTCGATCCGTTTCTGTTCATGAATATCGGTGGCCGTTCCTACCCAGAGCGTGATGGTGCCCGTTTCGTCCCGAACCGGCAAAACCCGGTTCAGATGCCAGCGGTACATGCCATCAGAAGCCCGACGGTAGCGGTTTTCGACCACAAAGGTATCGTTTGACTCCAGGCCGGTCCGGAATATTTTCGTGGTATAGACCAGGTCATCCGGGTGCACCACGGTCTGCCAGCCCCAGGCCTTGGATTGCTCCTGGTCGAGCCCGGTGTAGGTATACCATTGCTGGTTGAAAAAATTGACTTCTCCTTCCGGCGTACTGGTCCAGGTCATGGGTGAAATGGCTTCCAGAAGCGTTCGGAAGCGCAATTCGCTCGCTTCCACTTTCCGGCGGGCCATAACTTGCTCCGTAACGTCAATGGCGACATCAAGAATGGCATAAACCGTTCCATCGGCGTTGCGTAACGGTTTATACGTAAAATTGAAGTAATAAAGGCCAAGCTTGCCGTCTACGGCCAGTTCGGCTGCGGCTTCCTGCGAAGTATATTCGACGCCCGTGGCGTAGACGTCAGCCAGGATTTGCAGAAAAGGTTGGCCTATCAGCTCAGGCACGGCTTCCCGCAGCGGTTTTCCCGTAACGGAATCATCTTTTCCCCAATACCGCAGCATAGCCTCGTTGGGTAATTCGATGATCATGTCCGGGCCCGTAAACAGACAAATGGCCGCCGGCGCTTCTTCAATCAAATTGCGGAATCGCTGCTCACTTTCTTTCAGCGCCAGTTTCGCCTTTACCTGGGGAGTTACTTCGGTAGCCAGCACCATCAGGTCGGTGACATTCACGTCATCTTCGCGCATGGGGGCATACACATAATTAAAAAAGGCGTCTTCCAGCTGGCCGTGGCGGTGCAAACGGGCCGGCGTTTCAAATCCGTAGTGGGAAATGCCCGTCCTGTAAACGGTTTTTAACAACTCCTCGAAGCCCTGTCCCTTAATTTCCGGTAGTGCCTGCAGGAGCGGAAGCCCGATGATGCCAGGGTCTTTTCCCCATAATTCAAGGATGGCTTTGTTGGCAGTTTCTATAACCAGATCTGGCCCGTTCAAAATACTGATGGCTACCGGGGCCTGGGCAATCATATTCCGGAAACGTTCCTCTGCTTTTTTGAGCTGATTATCTTTTTCTTTCTGCTGCGTAATATCGAGCGCAATACCGGAAAAGGACACGGGCTTTCCGGTGCTGTTATACAGATACTGACCCAGTATTTTGATCCAGTGAATTTCTTGATTGGTCCAGATAAAACGCGCTTCGTAGTGTAACTTGCCCGTCCGGAGGGCTATGCGATACGCCTGATCCCGAACCGGTCGGTCCTCCACATGCGTATGATTCACAAATAAGTCCCGCGTGAGCCCGATGCGCTCTTCGCCCGTTAATATCCGGGCAAATGAAGGCGAATAAATGATCTCATTGGTTTCCAGATCAATTGAAAACGACCCGGAGCCGGACCCTTCCAGGGCCAGCCGCGCCTGTTGTTCAGACAAGGTGGCTTTTTCCCGCTCCAGAACTTCGGTGGTAATATCCTGGGCAACCCCGGAAAACCGGTAGGCCTGACCGGTTTCGGTAAAATGGGCCTGGCCGATGAAACGCACCCAGCGCAGTTTGCTGTCATTGGCTCCCACCGTGCGAAAACGGGCGTCGTACTGGCCCCCGGACGCCGGATTGAGCGCCCATTGGATGGTTTCGTTCACCTGGACCCGGTCGTCCGGGTGAACGTGCCGGAGCACCTGGTCGTAAGTAATCCGGCCGGTATCGACCAGCCCAAACAAGGCCATGCTGCGGTCGTCCCAGTTGATGTGGTTCTGACCGGGATCAAAATCCCAGGTTCCTAACTGGGCCGACTCGAGCGCAATACGCAGCCGCTCCTCGCTTTCGTTGCGCATCTGTAGCAGGGTGACCCGTTCCGTGATGTCCTGCATGGAACCAACCATTCGGACGGCCTCCCCATCCCGGTGCATGATGTAGCCCCGGTCGTAGATGGTGGCATAGGAGCCGTCGGCCCGGCGAAACCGGTATTCATCTGCCCAGTTACTGCCACCGTGATGGATGACGTGGTTGATACCGGTTATAATCCGGTCTTTATCATCGGGATGAACGTAATCGTGCCAGGAATTTGTCCCGACCTCGGCCGAAACGGGATAGCCGAATAAAGTAGTGTATCCTTCACTCCACCAGACGGTATTGGTTTGCAGATTCCAGTTCCATACCGCATCTCTCGTTGCCCGGGTCAGCAACTCAAATAACTCATTGCCCGTTCCTGAATCAGTATTCACAAGCTTGTTTCGTTCGCTACTTAACGCATTCTACCCTTAAAAATAACCAAATGCCCGTTAACTGTTGCCAGAAAATGAGTTTTGATTTCCGGTTCACGCGTTGGTTGTAACCGGAAACCGGTTGTAATATACGGTATTCTAACCGGGCCAGTTTCAAAAGTGGAACTTAAAACCTGCCTACGATCCTTTTCAATGCAGTCAATACCTGTTTACTTTGAATATGCATTCTGAATCTACTTATCAGGCCGCCCGGCTGGTGGCTGGAACGATAGAAACCTATTTCGCCCATCATTTTGCCACGGCAACCCGCAATGGTGGCCCTGAAATGGCCCACCAGCCGTATGCGCCCGAAATTGAAGCCATGATCGACACGGCTTTCTGGGCCAGTCTGCGGCACGAAGAAGGGTATTCACCGAAGGTTACGCTGGCGTTTTTGCCCCCCGGCAAAGCCGGTCAGCCCCTGATGTTTGGCCAACGGTTGCGGTTTACGCCCGCCGTTTTGACCAAACTGGCTCCCGCCGTGGAACGACCCGGCATTCACCTCGGTGTGTGGCACGAAAACGACGAATTATTCATTTGGGGCACAACGCGTGAAATTCCGGGCAACTGTTTTGTTCTGGAAGTAATTGAACCGGGCTTGCTGGTGATCAAACACCGCCGGATGGATGGATTTGGCAAGTTTGTCAATGTGGCCATTCTCAAAGGCGATGAGATTAAAATTGTGGACGAAGGCACAGCCCGGACGCCCGATTGCCCGTTTGTGGTTACCTCCATGCTGGGTTTCACGCTGCCATCGTTCTGGAACGATTCGATGAATATTCTGGTACAACTGGCGGTTTCGATGCGGGCTCACGGCCGGGGGGGCTCGCTGCTCGTTGTGCCGTCGGGCAGCCAGGTCTGGCGTGACTCCATCATTCAGCCCATTTCGTATCCGGTCGTGCCGGTATTCTCGCGGCTGGCGGATCTGTTGCTGCAGGAAACCGAGGAGGCTAATCAAAACGTATGGCGTGGAGCGGTCAGCCTGGCCGTCGAAGCCATTGCCGGCCTGACTTCGGTCGACGGAGCCACCATTATCAACGACCGGTATGAAGTGCTGGGATTTGGGGCGAAAATAGGCCGGTCCGAAACCAGCGACCGGGTCGAACAGATTATCATCACCGAACCCATCATCGGCAATCGGGCCGTGGTGGTACATCCCGCACAAACAGGCGGTACCCGGCATTTGTCGGCGGCTCAGTTCGTTTTTGATCAACGTGATGCCGTTGCCCTGGTAGCCTCGCAAGACGGTCGTTTTACGATTTTTACCTGGTCGACGAGCGATCGGATGGTGCATGCTCACCGGGTCGATTCGTTACTGCTGTAATAAAAAGCGCCGGAATCACCCCATTTTTGCCCGATAACTAACTTATAGAGCGATTTAGTAGTACAAATAACTTGTACTACTGCTTTTCTGTGTATTTTAGTCAAACCCTTAGTTACCTGTTCAATGGTTTTGCCTCCACAACCAAATCGGTACTACCTCGTTCACAATGAGCCCGTACTGTTGACTGAAACACTTCTGAAAGCACTTCAGCCACCCAACCGTCCCCAGCCTATCAAGTTGACAAAGCCCTGGCTGACGGCTTTCGGCTACTGGCCCGACCCTTCGGCCAACTCCTGGACCTACGAAGATTCGCGTTTAATTCCGGGTATGAATTGCTGGCTGTGCGTGCAAACCCGGCGGTATCTCCAGTATGTGCACGAGCTTCAGGATCTGTTTGAACAGGAATATCCCTATACCGTATTGCAACTGCGGACTGAACCTTCCAAGCTGTATCTGCCAACGATTCGCCAGCAGTGGGCATAAATGACGCCGGGCTCGACGAACTGAGCGGTTTCAGTGGCTTTCTTTGCTGTGCATTCCTTCGTAAAAGCTTCGCTGTGACGTTTCGATTCTGTAGCAGGACACGAGTCTGCTCACCCGTTCAGGTACTGAGAAAAATCGCATCGAATGCGGAAAACTGGTTTCGATGACAGTATTTTTTTCGTTCTATCTGCTTACATGGAGTAGGCTGTATCGCTGTGCGGTCGTTGCCGAATTCGTCCGATTCGCCAGCATCCCAAAACCTAAGCAACCTGTTTTCAATGGAAAATTCACGAAGAGATTTTATTAAGAAAGCCGCCTTGAGCACCGCCGGTATCACATTTGGTGGACTGGCTACGGGTCTGTCGGCGAAAAGCTACGCCAAAGTAATGGGGGCTAACGAACGGCTGAACGTCGCCATTGCCGGGTTGGGCCGGCGGCTGGGCGCTTATTACGAACCCATTTCGAAAAAAGACAGCAATGTCGAGCTGGTGTATCTGTGCGATGTGATGAAAAAACAGCGGGAAGCCGGTCTTCAGAAATTCTCGAAGTTTATCGACTATAAACCCAAGCTGGAAAACGACATCCGGAAGGTCATTGCCGACAAGAACGTGGATGTGCTGATCAATGCCACCCCCGACCACTGGCATGCGCCGGGAACCTGGCTGGCCGTTCAGGGGGGCAAGCACGTGTATGTTGAAAAACCGTGTAGCCAAAATCCGCGGGAAGGCGAAATTCTGGTCGAAATTCAGAAAAAATACGGCAAAGTGGTGCAAATGGGCAATCAGCAACGCTCGGCTCCGGAGTCGATCGACGTGATTGGCCAGATTCATAACGGTGCCATTGGAACGCCCTACAAGGCCGTTGCTTTTTATACCGCTTCCCGGGGCGAAGTGCCCGTGCCTAAAGCGGCACCCGTTCCGGACGGGCTGGATTGGGACCTGTTTCAGGGACCGGCTCCCCGCCGACCGTATACGCACGATACCTGGGACTACAACTGGCACTGGTACGGCTGGCACTATGGTACGGCCGAAAGTGGCAACAACGCGACGCATGAACTGGATGTGGCCCGTTGGGCTTTGCAGGTGGAGTTTCCGGAATTTGTAACGGTTGAGGCCGCAAAACGGCACTTTCTGGACGACGGCTGGGCCATGTATGACACGATGGATGCTACCTTCCGGTTTCCGGGCAACAAAGTCATCAAGTGGGACGGCAAAAGCCGGGATGGATATAAAACCTACGGCAGCGACCGGGGCACCATCATTTATGGCAGCACGGGCAGCGTATACGTAGACCGCGACGGGTATCGGCTTTTCAACCGCGAGGGCAAGCTGGTGAAAGAAAGCAAAGCGAAAGGATCGGAAGCTGGAACGGCCCTGGGCGGTGGTGGCGATATGACCACGCTCCATGTGGTGAACTTCTTTAACGCCATCCGGGGCAAAGAAAAACAGAATTCGACCATCGACGAAGGCGCGAAAAGTACGTTGCTCTGCCACCTGGCCAACATCGCCTACCGGACGAATAAGCCGCTGGATATCGACTCGAAAAACGGCCATATCCGCGACAACAAAGAAGCCATGAAGTTGTGGAGCCGGGAATATGAAAAAGGCTGGGAGCCGAGCGTGTAAGCGAAGAGCTATCGTGTTTTAATCCGTTACGCCAGCCGCCTGCTTGTGAAGGGTAGATCTCATTTCAATACCGAATACCGTGGCGGGTCTGACGGTCGATCGGAGTGATCGACCGTCAGACCCGCCACGGTATTATTTCAAATAAAGTTTCATTCCTGCGTGCGAGTCGATAAACCCGAGCGACTCGTAAAACCGTAGTGCGTCGGGGCGCTTTTTGTCGGTAGTCAATTGAAGAACGTGCGCTTTTTTAGAACGGGCTCTTTCAATGGCGTATTGAAAAACCGCTTTCCCGATGCCTTTGCCCCGGTATTCGGCCTTCACCCGTACGGCTTCGATTTGGGCTCTAATTCCGCCCTGGTAGGTCAGGTACTGAATGAAACTCAACTGAAAGGTTGCCACAATTTCGGTATTCAGCACGGCAACCGTTAGTTCCTGGTGCGGATCGGCCGAAATGCTGGCAAACGCCCGGGTGTACGAATCCGGTAAGGGCCGTTCAAACTTCTCCCGTTCGGCTCCTAACTGATCATCGGACAGCATTTGGATAATTTCAATCAGGTCCGATTCGGTGGCTAATCGGTAGGTTATCTGCATGTTGGCTTCTGTTTTAAATCCATTCCGGCTTTTGTTTCGCGTTGGTAAGGAAGCCAAAACGGGGTTGAGGTGTAAGCATGGACGGAATGCGGATTTCCGTAAAAATCAAAACAAGGAAGAAACGGAATGGTCGGCTTTTGATGCTCCATACGGCTTCTGCGGGCTGCTCAAAAATAAGGCTATTTGTGGTGAATATAAACCGGAACGGGCGTTCTTTCAAAACCGGATAAATTCCCAAAAAGAGGTTCTGAAGTTAATTTCACCGAAAAAATGCAGCGAACCGTTGGTTTTAGGAAGCAATTCAGCCGATAATGAACTTATTTCCCCGGAACCTGATTAAAAATAATATATCCCTCTCGTCACAATACCGCTTCTTTGTCAGATCTTCACCAATCGAAAAGCTTCCGGAGATGTAAGGGGGCTATCCGCAGTGGCGGATAGTCAGAATTGACCACCAAAACAATTACCAAATTATGGGTAGAACTCAAGAGACGTTTAATAAAAAGGAAAAAGAAAAGAACCGGCAAAAGAAGAATAAAGAAAAGGCTGAGAAGAAAGAAGAGCGGAAAGCCAATTCGGATAAAGGAAAAGGTTTGGACGAAATGATGGCGTATGTCGATGAAAACGGTAATATTTCGTCTTCGCCCCCAGATCTGCGCAAGAAAAAAACTATAAATACGGAAGATATACAGATCGGGGTTTCCAGACAAGAAGCCGGTGTCCCGCAGGAAGTTATCAGAAAAGGTACGGTGACGTTCTTCAATGAGTCGAAAGGATACGGCTTTATTAAAGATCAGGAAACACAGGATAGCGTTTTTGTGCACATCAGCGGCCTGGTTGATGCGGTTAAAGATGGTGATAAAGTAACTTTTGAGGTTGAAATGACTGCCAAAGGCCCCAATGCCCGTGACGTGAAGAGAGCCGTTTAAACCGGTTTTAAGAGCAGCACGTTGAAAATCTTATGGTATAGCAGAAACCCGGCCTACGTGTCGGGTTTTGTTTTTTGGATTTATGCCGATCGCCTGATCCGGTAACGAATCCGTAGGGTATGTTCCCATGCCGGTGATTCCATGCCGCGACCATGATTCCATTCCATGCCGATGATTCGATGCCACACGATCATGATTCCATGCCACGGCCATGATTCCATGCCACGATGATCCCATCCCGCGATGATTCCATCCCGCGATGATTCCATAGGGCGGTGCCCTATGCTAATGATGATGCCCCGTTGGGGCGGGTGCTACAAATAGGCTAATTCGCTTTCGCCCTGAAAGGGCATGATCATTAGCATAGGGCACCGCCCTATGGAATCATCGGCATGGCATGGAATCATGGTCGTGGCATGGAATCATGGCCGCGGGATGGAATCATGGTCGTGGGATGGAATTATGGTCGTGGAATGGGATCATGGCCGCCCTATGAAATCACGCCCGAGGGATGGGATCATCGGCATGGGTTCATAAATTTTTGATAATTTTTCATCGGTTTATTATATTGTGCAAACAATAAAAAACCACACCATGCCGCAATCCTTAACCAAAGTTTATGTTCACCTTGTTTTTAGTACCAAATACCGCGAACCCGTCATTGGCGATGAGGTAAAAGACGAATTGTATGCCTATCTGGGCGGTATTTGCCAGCAACTGGAGTGTAATCCCATAAAAATTGGCGGTTATTACGATCACGTGCATATCTTATGCATTCTATCAAAGAAAATTGCTCTCGTGAAATTGCTGGAGGAGGTGAAAAAAAGCTCGTCGAAATGGATGAAAACGAAAGGATTTAATTACCGAAACTTTTATTGGCAGGACGGTTATGGAGCCTTTTCAGTGAACCCGTCGCAGGTCGATACCGTTGTTCGGTACATCAGCAATCAATATCAGCATCACGGAAAAACCACGTTCCAGGACGAATGTCGGGGTATTTTTCAGAAATATGGCATAGCGTATGATGAGCGTTATGTATGGGATTGAGCAGGACGGTAGCCAAAACAACGAGGGATCTGCCTGGAGCGGGAACGCTTAAAGGCCAATTCCATAACGACTGAAACCGGCATCTTTCGTGCCGTATCAAACCGCACTTGACTTATGCAAGATTCGACACAATACTGGATAGCCGTAGCCTCGAAAGATCATGTCATGCGGGGCGTGGCGGGCGGATTTATGCAGGCCAACCACGGCAAGCAAGCTCCGCTGAAACGGATGAAACCCGGCGACTGGATAATCTTCTATTCGCCCAAACAAATCCTGGAAAGCGACGAGAAATGCCAAGCGTTTACGGCAATCGGGCAGGTCCGCGATGACGAAATTTATCAATATTCCATGACGGAAAATTTTGCCCCTTTTCGGCGAAATGTTCAATTTCAGGCCGCGAAGGAAGTTTCCATCCTGCCGCTTATTGATGCACTTGACTTCATTCCGAATAAGAAAGCCTGGGGCTATCCGTTCCGATTTGGCTTTTTTGAGATCGGGCAGAAAGATTTTGATCTGATTGATAGCCAAATGCGTG
Organism: Larkinella knui; assembly: GCF_003858645.1. Taxonomy (GTDB): domain Bacteria; phylum Bacteroidota; class Bacteroidia; order Cytophagales; family Spirosomataceae; genus Larkinella; species Larkinella knui. The sequence continues at coordinate 49,681 of NZ_RQJP01000005.1, forward strand.
GTGACGCCCGTGTGTAGCCGGTCGGGGAGACGTCCCATTTTTTGGTTACGGTGAAAGACCTGAAAGTTTTGCTGAATTCAGGAGATGGCGGCTTGCAAGATCAAAAAAGCTTACCCGCGACGGTTCAAATGCCGGGCATTGGAGCAACGCTAGAGCGACCGGTTTTCAATCCCGAATTCGTTCAGGGCACGGGGGAAATTTTTTCCTTCATGACCCGAGCGGCACAATTTGATCAACGCAAACCGCTGGAGCACATCCAGCCCAATCCATTGCCGGAGCGTCAGCGGTGCACAGCTAAATTCCAGTGCTTTTTCCTGCACTTCACCGGGAACCTCGCCCAACAGATCCCAGGTGGCCTCCACCGGGGGTAGATCCGTGACGGTTTTCTGACAACGCTCGGCCACCCGATGGATCAGATACTGGCGGTACTGTTCGATTTCCGGCGCGGTATAACACGGGCGGTTCGCCAGCTCGCGTTTTTCATCGACCTGCAATTTCACCCATTCGGGGAGTTTCAGCTTGATGCCGCACGCATCGAGTTTGTAACGGACAATCATCGGAATGCAGCGAAAGGTGTCGACAAAGTCGTTCTCAAAAGCAAAATAAACGGGATTAACAGCCTGCGGTTTCATCGGAAAGTCGAAAGTTGGTTGGTCAATTCCAGCTGAACTTCCTGGAACTCGGTTTTGGGCGCATCGCAGGTAGAACAGCTGTAATCGTTTGGTAACTGGCTGAATACCAAGCCGGGCGAAATGCCGCGCCGTTCGTCGCCATAGTGAGGATCGTAGACCGTAAAGCAATGCGGACACTGGTGCAAGCGATGGGCCGCAACGGGTGCCGGTTCGGGATTTTCCGGTTCCAGCCGGACGGCTTTTCCCGTTTCCAGCGAACGGCGGTTGCTGAATTTCCGGCACAATCGGTCGATCTGGTAAGGCAGAAACGGCTTGAGCAGTCCTTTCTCAAACGGAATATACGTTCGGCTGTTCGGGTTGAAGTTTTCCGTATAATACAGGTCATACACGCTGAAAAGCGCCAGTTGCCCGACCCGGAGCAGCGGACGTTTGCGCACCAGCACGGAGCCGAATACCTCCGATTTCGGGCGGGTTTGCACGCCAAAACACAATCCGAACGTCCGCATATCGTATTTTTCGAAATACCGGATGACGTAGTTTTTCAGTTGCATACCGTCGTCGCTGTGGTCTTCGGTTTGCCACGCCAGTTCGTTGGCCGCATGCCGCACGTTGATGTTGTGTTTGCCCAGCACAAACGACCAGAGCCGCCGGTCTTTTTCTTCAATTCCTTTAATAATCAACGACTTCCACGGCGTGACGCAGATCTCACCCAGGCGGGTTTTGAGGCATAACGTACACAGGTCCAGCAGAAAATCGATGGAAAATTGCTCGTCCCGGCGGTATAATCCGAGCCACGACCGCTCACCGTAGCGGTTGAACCCTTCGTAATACGGCAGCGAAAACTCCGGCAATTCAACCTCCTGCGTCGCCGGTTGGGTAATAAAACCCGCGCGGCTCGTGACGGTTTTGTGCAGCGTCTCCGCATCCAGACAGTCCGATGCTCCGTCCAGCAGAGCCGTTGAAACGGCTTTGGCCAGGCGACCCAGATCGTTGGTATAAATCAGTTCCGGCCAGCGAAAAACCGTGTTACTCTGCTTCGGGCGAACGTACAAATACCAGAAATGGGGTTCGGGCGAGGCAATAAAATTAAGATTTCCCGTAAAAAAGGGCGTAAAACTCTGGTTGGAATCCGACAGGTTGATCTTTAACCGGGGCTGCTCATCGAACTGATCCAGCACCGTATGATATTCCCCTTCCCGCAGCCACGCGCCCGTTCGAAACACGTCTTCTCCGCAGTATGAACTGATGATGTTGGGATACTGATCGGTATTGATTTCGTACGGAATCGGGTGTTTTTTCAGCTCTTTCTCCAACGCACGCAGGTCCTCATAATGCACCGTCATGAGCAACTGCTGCCGGGCACCAAAACGCACGTTCCGGACGTTGGCCGCCCGGGCCGGAACCAGCACATTCTGCAACGCACCAGGCGAGACAATCCCGGCCGGAAGGTTGACTTTCAAGGTGTAATAATCTCTCATTTTGATGATGAACGATGGGTAATTGAGTGAATTAGTGATTGAGCGATTGAGTGAAAAAACCGCGTGAGCCACTCAATCACTCAATCACTAATTCACTCATTTTTTCCAAAATACTCCGCACTTCCGGGCGACACGACCCGCAGCCGGTTCCGGCACCGGTTTTCTGGCATAACTGCTGGAAATCGGTGCACCCCGCCTGAATGGCGCGCTCCAGATTGCCCTGACCAACGCTGTTGCAGGAACACACCAGTTTGCCCTCCATCGGGTCGACGGCTTTGCTGGCCCGCAGCAGTTGCAGGCGTTTTTCCGACAGTTCGGTTCCCTTGGCAATCAGGTCGCGGAACTCCGCAAATTCGTTTTTATCCCCAATCAAAATGGCCCCCACAAGCTTGTCGCCCTGAACGATGCATTTTTTATAATACCGTTTCGACTTGTCGATGAAAACAATTTCTTCGTAGCTGGCATCATTCGGGGGCGTTTCGGCCAGTCCGATGCTGCACAAATGCAACCCTTCCATTTTGAGAATACTGATCGAGACGCTGCCGCGATACGGTTTGGAAACATCCCCGGCGATGAAACCGGCGGCAATTTCGGCCTGCTGCTCGGCGGCCAGCGTAATACCCCACATCTGACCATTCCACTGCGCCAGTTCGCCCGCGGCAAAAATGTCCGGGTCCGACGTTTGCAGGTAATCATTCACCACCACGCCCCGGTTGCAGTCGAGTCCGGCTTCCCGCGCCAGTTCACTATTCGGCTCCGTACCGATGGCAATCACCACGACCTGACACGGTATTTTATGGCCCGATTTCAACTGAATGCCTTCCACTTTGGTAGTTCCGGCAAACGTCTGGACTTCCTCGTTGAAAAACACATCAATGCCGCGTTCTTTCAATTCCAGATACAACAGCTCGCTCGCCAGCGGATCGATCTGGCGTTCCATAAACCGCCCCGCCCGCTGAATCACCGTCACCCGCACGTTGATCTGACGCAGCGAAGCCGCCAGTTCCAGCCCCAGTAAACCGCCCCCCACAATCACCGTGTGCGGTTCGGAACCATCTTTCGGTTGCGTCAGGAAAGGCAGCAGCGAATCGGCATCGAGCCGTGACCGCATGTTGAAAATTCCCGGTAATGGCGGAACACCCCGGGGCATAAACGCCCGGCTTCCCGTGCCAAGCAGCAACTTGTCGTAGGTGTGTTCGGTGCCATTGCTGTCGATCAGAACTTTGGCTTTTCGGTCGATGTGGACGATGCTGACGCCCTTGTGAACGATGATGTTGGCTTCTTCGAACTGGTCCTCGCGCAACTTGACGAGTTGCTCCCACGACTGCGCCCCGCTGATGTAATCGGGCAGCAACACCCGGTTGTAAAACGGATAAATTTCTTTGGAGAAGACGTGAATTTCGTCTTCCGAATTCAAGGTTCGGTAGGCATTGATAAAACCCAACCCCGCCGAACCGGCTCCAATGATGACGATTTTCTCAACCGGTTTGCGGTAAGGGACAACCTCGACTGCCGAAAACTTGAAATCCGGCTCCTTGGAACGGGGGTCGATCAGGGCGTTTGTCAGGTTGTTGGCGCGGTTCAGACTGCTCTTTCTTGGACCGTCGACCGGCATTTTTCCCCAGTGCATGGGCAGAAAGCACAAACCGGGCCGCACATCGTCGGTGAGCTGGGCCTTGACGCGCACCTCCCCCCGCCGACCCCGCACTTCGACCAACTGACCATCCTGAATGCCCCGCGCCTTCGCGTCGTCGGGATGGATTTGCAAAAACGGTTGCGGACTGTGCTGGTTGAGCTTGGCAACCCGACCGGTTTTGGTCATCGTGTGCCACTGATCGCGAAGGCGGCCCGTGGTCAGCACCAGCGGAAAGTCCTCGTCGGTGGGTTCAGACGCGTTTTCGTCGGGAACCGCATGAATCTGCGCGCGACCGTTGGCGGTATAAAACCGGTGATCGGTAAAGAGCCGTTTGGTGCCGGTTTCCGGTATACGGTTTTCAGTATACGGTTTTCCCTGCTCTTCGTTTTCCTTTCGTTCTTTCTCCGAAAACGGCCACTGAATCGTCCGGTATTTTTTCAGCAACTCATAACTCACGCCCGTTACATCGACGTTCGTACCCGCGGTTAACTGGACATATTCCTGATACACTTCTGCGCAATTCGCATAAGTAAACGATTCGCCAAAACCCATTTTCTGCGCAAACCGCCAGAGGATTTCCGAATCCGGCAAGGCTTCGCCCGGCGCATCGATGACTTTGGGCAGGTACGCAATCCGGCGTTCGGCGTTGGTCATCGTGCCCTCTTTTTCGAGCCAGGCGGCCGCGGGCAGCACCACATCGGCAAAGCCAACGGTATCCGCGCGGTTCGAAACGTCCTGCACGACGACAAAACGAGCCTTTTTCAACGCCAGTTCAGCCGCATTGACATCCGGCATACTCACCAGTGGATTCGTGTTGATGATCCAGATGGCTTTTAATTTGTCATCCGCCAACGCTTCGAACATCTCCGTGGCCGTCAGACCGGGTTTGGGCGCAATGTTGACCGGACCTTTCCAAAACGCTTCCACCTCGGCGCGGTGGGCCGCATTCACCACGTCGCGGTGGGCGGGGAGGCTGTTGGCTAATCCGCCGGTTTCGCGGCCACCCATCGCGTTGGGTTGTCCCGTCAGCGAAAACGGTCCGTTACCCGGTTTGCCAATTCGTCCGGTAATCAAATGTAAGTTGATGAGTGACAGGTTTTTATTGACGCCAATCACCGACTGGTTCAGACCCATCGTCCAGAGCGACAAAAAACCCTTCGAGCGACCAATCCAGTCGGCGGCTTGCCGAATATCATCGGGCGAAATGCCGCAAAGGTCAGCGGCTTCCTCAACGGTGCGCTCCATCACCTGATCGCGGTAGGCGGCAAAACCGTCGGCATGGTGGGTGATAAAGTCAATATCGATGTCGCCGTTCTCGATCAGCAACCGGCCGATGGCGTTGTTCAACACAATGTCGGTGCCGGGGCGAAGGGGCAAATGCAGGTCCGACGAGCGGGCGGTATCGGTTTTTCGAGGATCGACGCAAATGATTTTGACGTGTGGATTGGCGGTTTTATGCGCTTCGATCCGTCGCCAGAGAATGGGGTGACACCAGGCCGGATTGGCACCCTGTACCAGAAAAACATCAGCTTCTTCGATGTCGTCGTAGCAAACCGGTACGGAATCTTCCCCGAGCGAGAGTTTGTAACCCACCACCGCCGAACTCATGCACAGACGGGAGTTGGTATCGATGTTGTTGGAGCCAATAAAGCCTTTGATCAGCTTGTTGACCAGGTAATATTCTTCCGTCAGACACTGGCCTGACACATAAAACGCCACCGAATCCGGTCCGTACTTCTGAATGAGGGTCTTAAAAACCGCAGCCGTACGATCCAGCGCAGCATCCCAGCTCACCCGCTGCAACGGCATCGACCGGTGGAGCCGCATCTGCGGATACAGCAACCGATCCGATTGATCCATCACCGTATAATGCAGATTCATCCCTTTCGAACACAGCATGCCGCGGTTGGAGGGATGACTTTTATCCCCTTCCACCGTCAGCCGTCCATTTTGCTCCTGTTTGACTACGATTCCACAGCCAACCCCACAGTAGCAACAGGTAGTTTGATGAGACATGGTTTGAATGATGAATGATGAATAATGAGTGATGAATGTGGGACGATGCATAGTAAATAGAACTGCGTTAGCTAATTCATCATTCATCGTCCATCATTCTTTTTAAGCCGTTTGAAGTTCGGTTTCGGCGGTTTTTACGACGGCGGTTTTGCCGAAATTGACGAGGAAGAGCAACAGGCCGGTCGCGGCAACAATTCCACCGATGTAGAGGAAGGCCTGTCCGTAACTGATCGATTGCGATTTGAACAGGAAGCCCATCAGCATACCGCCAAGGTTACCACCGGCACCGACGACTCCCGAAATGACGCCGACGGCTTTCGGATTGACAAACGGCACGATGGCGTAGGTGCTGCCATTGGCCATTTTCAGGAACAGCGCGAAGGTGATCATCGAAACAATCGCCATCGACAGGCTACCCGACTGCGCGAAAAGCGTAATGCCAATCCCTTCCATTAGCAGCAAACCGGCCAGTAACAGCCCTTTGCCACGCATACCGTATTGGTTCCCCACTTTGTCGGCGACAATTCCGCCGAGGGCGCGGGCAAAAATGTTCATGAATCCAAACAGCATGGCCCAGAAACCGGCTTCGGTTTCTTTCATGTCGAAATTGTCGAAAAAGTAGAGCGATGCCACGCCGTCGAAGGTGATTTCCATCCCGAAGCAGCAGGCATACGCCAGCGCTAACGCCCAGACGCGGATGTCGGAGCAGGCTTTCCAGAAACTGATTTTCTCGCCTTTCACCGTCGACCGCTGGATCTCGTCGAAGTTGCCGTTCGGCGTATCTTTCGTGTAGCGGAAATACACAAATGCCATGATGAGCATCAGGACGCCCGGCACAACCATCGCCAGCCGCCAGGCTTCGGGCTTGGTGTAGCCAAACCCGATAATTGTCGCCATAATCAGCGGCATGGCCAGTTGTGTGATGCCCCCACCGAGGTTGCCCCAGCCGCCAGCGACGGCATTGGCCGTTCCTTTGATTTTGGGCGCAAACATCATCGACGTGTGAAACTGCGTGATGACAAACGACGCCCCAATGACGCCAATTGCCAGACGGAACAGCAAAAACGTGGTGTAATCGTGGGCCAGGCCGACGAACATAACCGGAAACGCACCCAGCACGAGCAAGGCCGTATAGGTTTTACGCGGTCCCCAGGTGTCGCATAGCTTGCCAACGATCAGCCGGGCAAAAATGGTGGCCGACACGGCGGCAATGATCGTATTCCCGACTTCGGGTTTGGTCAATCCCAGATCCGCCCGGATGGCGGGCATCAGCGGGGCCAGGCCGAACCAGCCGAAAAAGCAGACAAAAAACGTCATCCAGGTGATGTGAAACGTCTTCATCTGAATGCCTGAAAAACTGAAGATGGGAAGTGATTCCAGCGGTTTGTTTGCGTGTGCGTTCATGATTTTTCGGTTTATGATTAGAGGAAAGTAGGGCGGATGTTGATCATCAAATACGCCCAGGTTCCCAGTTTATCTTTCTGATTCATCGTGGTTTGCTTGGTATACTCCAGCGAATTCGTTCCCTTCATAATCGCGTACCCGGCTTCGAGCATCGTGAATTTATTCAGGCTGTAAGTCGCGGTAAAATCATATTCCATCCCCAGCTTCGAGGGTAGCGTAGAACCGGTTGCCGCATCCGGCATTTTGTTGAACGTGGTAGCAGCCAGGGCAAAGTAATGCACGTCGAGGGCGGTGGTCAGGCGTTTCCCGGCGTATTTAAACTTCAGAAATGCATCTTTCAAGCCACCCGCTGGCGCACCGGTGCCGACGTAGAAGTAATCCATGTAGCCCCAATGCTTGTGCGGGGTGCCGTACAGCGGATCGAAACGACCGGTTTCTCCCGGTTTTGCCGTCGCGGCATTGGTGCCGGACAGGATTTCATACCCGGGACTGACACTCAGCAACCCTTTCTGGAACGTGACATTGGCACCGTAGTGATAGGCGTTCCGGATGCGCAGACCGTCGCGGTCTTTGCCGCTTTGCAGATACCCGAAAGCCTGCCACAGAATCTGACCGGTTTTTACGGCCGAAAGCGTAGCCTGACCCGTCAGCATCGCGCCATAGGTCAGACGGGAATGGACGCCCGGAACATCATAACGCCGGCCATATACGTAACCCGTTGCCGCACTGCCCAGCGAGTCGATGCGGTATTTCGAGAAATCGTCTTTAAAGAGTAAAGCCGAGAATTTGGTGCCGCCAAATTTCCGGGTGAGATACGCCATCTGGAACGCCTTGAACTGCTGATTCTGGCCGTTGGTGCTAACCGCATTGGCTACCACCGGTGCTCCGCCTTTGCCAGCGGTGGGCAAAAAACCGCCCGGAATCGCCAGCGAAACGTTTTTGTTGGAAAGGGCCGACGCTGGCGCATTGGCGGGAGTGTAATACGTGCCGGTGTTGCCGAAGGCATCGGAATTCTGATTAAAACCGACCCCCAGATCGAGCGCCCAGCCGTGGTGTTGCGCTTTCAGGATAGCCGCATCAAACCGGCGGGCCTGCTGGAGCCAGTCGAGATTGCCGAGCAGCCGAACGTCGTCGTATACCAGCTCCTGACGCCCAATTTTCAGGGATAACTTGTCGATGGGCCGGAATTTCAGCGTGCTGTCGGCGGCATTGATGAGCGTCAGATCGGCCCAGGCTTCGTGGACCATCAGGCGGTTTCCGTCGGCATTGCTGATGGTGGAAGCATCCTGGCCCCACACCCGCACATCCTGCACGGAAACGTTGAAAAGAACGCGGTCCCATTTATAACCGAATGTCAGTCGGGTGCGTTGCGAGGTAAAAGCGGCCGCCCGGCTATTTTTGGGCGTCAGGTTGCCGTAGCCGTCGCGCAGTTCCGTACGGGTACGAAGCTGGCCGGTCAGCGAAACCTGGGCGCGGAGTTGGGTATGGAAAATAATCAGCAGAGCGCACAGAAGCGCCAACCGCCTGAAGTAGAATTTCATGGCATACGTGGGTTGAAAGAAATGAAGCGGCCGGTGCAAAAAATAGTCAGGATACCCGGAATGGGTAACAGGAAGGCAACAATCTGAAAGGACAGGCCTTACGGGTAAATCGTCGAAATGAATCGGAATTCAGACCCGGTAAGGCGAAGCGGAGTGATTTGCTTTACGTCGGTTTTTTCATTTTCTTTGAACCGTTTGTGTTTTACATAGACAAACCCAGTTTGGCCGATCCAAAGGTGCCCCCACACCGGATCGGCTTTTTTTACGGTTTACGGTATTCGGTATTCAGTTTTCGGTGGGCCGCTGGAGCGGTGCGGTTCCCCGCCAGAACTGACGCCCTATGCTAACGCGTTTGCATGAGTGCGCCAGCCACCGTAAACTGAAAACCGTATACCGTAAACCCTACACTTCCACCGACAGGCTACGCAGGCATTCGGCCAGGTAGGTCGGATGCAGCGCCACCACTTCGCCGATGACCAGCACAGCCGGCGCCCCCACGCCCTGCTCTGCTACGAGATGCGGCATTTTCCAGACCTGGCCGACGACGCACTGCTCGTTGATCCGGGTTCCGTTCTGAACCACCGCCATCGGCACGTGACCGCGGCCGGCCTGGCAGTAGAGTGCACAAATCTCCGCCAGTTTATTCATGCCCATCAGCACCACCACCGTGGCTTTTGACTGAACCGCCAGCCGCAGATCGTCGGACAGTTCGCCGTGGCGCGTCGTGCCGGTGATGACCCAGAAACTCTCACTGACCCCGCGGGATGTAACCGGTATTCCCTGCGACGCCGGAACCGCAATGCAACTGGAAACGCCGGGAACGACCTCGCACGAAATACCGTACTGGCGGACGTGCTCGTATTCTTCGTATCCGCGTCCGAATACGTATGAATCGCCACCTTTCAGCCGAACGACATGGCCGTGTTCCTGCGCCATCCGCACAATCAGCCCGTTGATTTCTTCCTGCGTAAACGACACTTTCCCCGCCCGTTTCCCCACGTAGGTTTTCAGGGCGTGTTTGGGCGCAAAATCCAGCAGGGAGTCATTCGCCAGATCGTCGTACAGCACAACGTCGGCTTTCTGAAGCGCCCTGATCCCTTTCAAGGTGATCAATTCGCCGTCGCCGGGACCCGCCCCCACGAGTGTAAGCTTTGGCTTCATCGCTTTGGTGTTTAGTAGTCGTGAATAGTTAAAATGTACTATTGTTAGTATTTGATAACTATTGAATTATTGGTTCAAAATTAAAGACATAATTTTGAAAAACAAGCAAAATCAATAAAAACAAGATTAAAATTTAAGCTTAACAGAATAAAAATATAGGAAATAGGGAAAAATCAGTTTAATTTTGAATCGTAGTGTTTCAGGAGTAATTGGGGAATTTTACTGAAATAATACAATAAATAAACGGGTTTGTTTTATAACTATAGTTAATAATAACTATGAACACAAACGAAGTGATGCATGTCGTCGTCGTTGGCAATGGCATGGTGGGCTACAAATTCTGTGAAAAATTAGTAGCCAAACAGAAAAATGGACCGCGGTTTCGCCTGACGGTTTTTGGGGAAGAACCCCGGGTAGCCTACGATCGTGTTCATCTGAGCGCGTATTTCGATGGAAAAACGGCCGAAGATCTGACGATGGCTCCCGAATCCTGGTATGCTGAAAACGACATCCAGCTGTATCTGACCGACCCCGTGGTGGACATCGACCGGGAGCGGAAGGAGGTGCGTTCACACCACGGAATGGTAGTGCCTTATGACTATCTGGTACTAGCCACCGGCTCCGGCGCGTTTGTGCCACCCATCGCCGGGGTCGAGAAAGACGGGGTGTTTGTCTACCGCACCATCGAAGACCTGGACCTCATTCAATCCTATGCAAAAAGGGCCAGAAAAGGAGCAGTGATGGGGGGCGGTTTGCTGGGTCTGGAAGCCGCCAAAGCCCTGCTCGATCTGGGCCTGGAAACCGCCCACGTGATTGAATTTGCGCCCCGGCTGATGCCCCGGCAAATCGACGATGCGGGCTCCGGTATTCTGCAACGCCAACTCGAAGCCCTGGGGCTGAACATTCACCTCTCTAAAAGTACGCAGGAAATTACGGGCGACGACACCATCAAAGGCATTCAGTTTGCGGATGGGTCCTCGCTGGAGGTCGATATGCTGATCATCTCCGCCGGGATTCGTCCGCGCGACGAGCTGGCGAAATCGACCGGTCTGGACACCCACACGCGCGGGGGCATTGTGGTCGATAATTTTCTGCAAACTTCTGATCCGGCGGTTTTTGCGATCGGCGAATGTGCCGTTGTTCACCACATGATCTATGGACTGGTGGCTCCGGGCTACGAAATGGCGGAAGTCGTGGCCGCCCGGCTGATGGGCGAGCAAAAGGAGTTCAAGCCGTACGATATGTCGACCAAGCTGAAGCTGATTGGCGTGGATGTGGCTTCGTTTGGTGATCCGTTTATTGCCGAACCGTCCTGCCGAACCATTGCGTACGAAAACAAAGCCAAAGGCGTTTACAAACGCATCAATATTTCGGCGGATGGGAAAACACTGCTCGGCGGTATCCTGGTGGGCGATGCCGATCAGTATAACATGCTGCTGCAAACCTGCAAGAATAAAACCATCCTCCCACCCGATCCGGAAGATCTGATCCTGGGTTCACGCGGGGGCGAAGAAGCGGGCGCGGGGGTGATGGGTCTGCCCGACGATGCGCTGATCTGCTCCTGCGAAGCCATCACGAAAGCGATGCTGTGCCACGAAATTGGCGAAAAGGGCCACACGACCATCGATTCCCTCAAGAAAGCCACCAAAGCCTGCACGGGTTGTGGCGGATGTACACCCCTGGTGAAAGATCTGATTCAGGGCGTTCAGAAACAACAGGGGCATTACGTCCGGAATGTGCTTTGCGAACACATCGATTACACCCGCCAGGAACTGCTCGATCTGGTGAAAATGAACAGCCTGAAAACGTTCGATGACGTGCTGGATACCTTCGGGAAAGGCGACGGCTGCGAGGTTTGCAAACCGGCCGTGGCGTCGATTCTGGCGAGTTTGTGGAACGAAAATATTCTCGAAAAAGGCCGCGCCACCATCCAGGATTCCAACGACCGGTTTCTGGCGAATATCCAGAAAGGCGGCACCTATTCGGTGGTACCGCGCATTCCGGGGGGCGAAATCACACCCGATAAACTGATCGTGATTGGTCAGGTGGCCAAAAAATACGGTTTGTATACCAAAATAACCGGCGGACAGCGCATCGACCTCTTCGGGGCCCACGTCGGCGATCTGCCCCTGATCTGGGAAGAACTGATCAACGCCGGTTTTGAAAGCGGCCACGCCTACGGGAAATCCCTGCGGACGGTGAAAAGCTGCGTCGGCAGCACCTGGTGCCGGTTTGGTGTTCAGGATTCGGTGTCGTTTGCCATCGAAGTGGAAGACCGCTACAAGGGCGTTCGTTCTCCGCACAAAATCAAGTCGGGCGTGTCGGGTTGCATCCGCGAATGTGCCGAAGCCCAAAGCAAGGATTTTGGCATTATTGCGACCGAAAAAGGCTGGAATCTGTACGTCGGCGGCAACGGTGGCTCCAAACCGCAACACGCGCAGTTGCTGGCGTCGGACGTCGATAAGGAAACCTGCATTCGTTACATCGACCGGTTCCTGATGTTTTACATCAAAACCGCCGACCCCCTGACGCGCACCGCCACCTGGATGAACAAAATGGAGGGCGGCATGACGTATCTGAAAGCCGTGGTGGTGGACGATGTGCTGGGCATCGCCGACGATCTGGAGCGCGAAATGCAGTTGCTGGTCGACACCTTCAAATGCGAATGGAAAGAAGTGGTTGACAACCCCGAACTCCGCAAGCGGTTTGCCCATTTCGTCAATGTGCCCGAGCAGAAAGACCCAACGGTGGAATTTGAATCGCTGCGGGAAATGAAACGGGCGAAGGAATGGAAGTAATACCAACCGGTTTTACAGGATTTGCCAGCCCACGGTTTAAACCCTGGGACCATGCAAAATTAGGATTGATCATAAACCGTTTTAACGGTTTGGCCAACGCCCAAAACCGTTAAAACGGTTGCCGGAGTATCGTATACGGGTTGGTTGCCCCACGGTTAAAACCGTGGGCTATGAAAAAAATATGGTCGTTTTCTTTTCTCCAGACGCAAAAAATTATGGAAACTTTATTCGCTGAAAAAGAAGAACTTACATGGTATCTGGCCTGCCGGGTCGAGGATGTTCCGGCCGACGGCGGGGCTTGTGTGCTGATCAACGGTCACCAGATCGCCATTTACAATTTTGCCCGCCGGGGCGAGTGGTACGCAACGGACAACGAATGTCCGCACCGCCAGCAAATGGCCCTTTCGCGGGGGATGATCGGGAGCCAGGGCGACGAACCGAAAGTGGCCTGTCCGTTCCACAAGAAGACCTTTTCCCTTCAGACGGGGCAGTGTCTCAATGACGATGGCTACCAAATTATGACCTTTCCGGTAAAAGTGACCGACGGAATGGTGTATATTGGGGTAGAATAAAGGCCGAATGAATCAACTCGATGAGCAGGTAGCCCGCCGGTTAACCCGGTTTTATGTACTGGCGTTGACGTGCATTGCCGTGTTATCGCTGAGCGGACTGCTGTTTATCCGCCGGACGCTCAGCGACCACTACGACGACAGCCGGGTGGTGAACGTGGCGGGTCGGCAACGGATGCTGAGCCAGCGGCTGACGAAGCTGGCGCTGCTCCGGATCACCGGAACACCGTCGGCGGATACGGCATCGTTTTCGGCTTTGTTGCGTACCTGGGGCCAGAGTCACATTCAGTTGCGGAACGGAAATTTGCAGATGGAGAAGGCCTATATGGTCCGGAAAAGTCGGCAAATCGACCGGATGTTTACCGCGATTGAACCGGTTTTTCAGTCCATCTACCAAAGCCTGGCTCGCATCGATGCTGCTTCGGCGACGCCGGATCAGAAAAAAGCCGCGTTGCAAATCGTCCTCCGGGCCGAGCCCTCTTTTCTGAAGCAGATGAACGACATCGTGTTTCAGTTTGATAAAGAGAGTTTCGAGCGGGTGAAATCCCTCGAACAGATCGAATGGGCTTTGACGGTGGCCACCTTGCTGACCTTGCTGATCGAAGGGCTGCTGATTTTCCGGCCGGTGGTGACGCATACTAAAAATGTGATTCGGAAACTGACCGAGTCGGACAATGCGTTACGGGTAGTGAACGACAGCCTGGCGGTGGCGAACAAAAATCTCGAAGATACAAACCGGCAACTGGTCGACACCCAGCAGGAACTCCTGCGGACGACCGAAGAAAAATACCGGTTGCAGATTGCCGAGGACACCGTGCGGTCGGCCGGGCTGTTGGAAGGGCAGGAGGAGGAACGGCGCCGGTTTGCGCGTGAACTTCACGACGGGATTGGGCAAATGCTGACCGGTTTGAAGCTGCACGCAGAGAAATTGAAGGTCATTCCGTTTGCCGAACCCAAACACCGCCAGCGGTTTGAGGAGCTGTGTGAATTGATTTACGACGTGATTCAGACCACCCGCCAGACTTCGCACAACCTGATGCCGTCGGTGCTGGGCGACTTTGGTCTGGGAGCTACCTTGCAATTATTAGCGGAACAAACGGCCCGATCATCCGGTATTGAGGTTATCTTTGAAGGAGATCGGGATGAAAAACGGCTGCCTCCGGCGGTGGAAATTGGGCTCTACCGGATTGCACAGGAAGCTTTGAACAACGCCATTAAACACGCTGATGCTCAGAAAATCCGCATCAGCTGGCAGCGCGAGCCCCAAATTGTCTTGATGGTGGAAGACAACGGAAGAGGATTTTCCGTAAAATCAAGTCCGAAGTACGAAAAAGGCATTCAGCCCATCAACGGTCTGGAAAACATGCGCACCCGGGTCCGTTTGATGAACGGTGCGTTGACAATTACGTCAAAGTTAAAGAAAGGAACCAAGGTGAGCGTTCATTTACCAGACATGAAAAACTCATGACGCCGATACGAATTCTTGTGGCCGACGATCATTCTGTAGTCAGAAAAGGCGTTCGAACTTTGCTGGAAGATGAAACCGATATTGAAATCGTTGGCGAAGCGCCCGACGGTGACGAAGCCATCGATCTGATACCGGTGGTGAAACCGGATGTGTTGTTTCTGGACATCACCATGCCGCGTATGTCCGGCATTGAAGCCTTGCAGATCATTACAAAGCAGTATCCGAAGGTTCGCATTCTGATGTTCAGTATGCACAATAACAAGGATTACATCCTGAAATCGGTGGAATACGGAGCCGCCGGTTATTTGCAGAAAGACACCGATCGGGAAGAAATCCTGCGGGCCGTCCGGGCCGTCGTCGTGGGCGAATTATACTATCCGCCGAGCGCTTCGACGGTCATTATCCGACATTGGGTTTTGCCGGATGTGGCCTCCCGGAAAGAAGATATAAACTATGCGCCCCGAAAAACCTCGTCCATCTGGAATAAAGTCAGCTCGCGGGAAGCCCAGATTCTGACGTGCTTGACGGAAGGCATGAGCAGCCAGGAAATCGCTAAAAAGTTCGAGATCAGTACCAATACCGTGGCCAACCAGCGCGCGAGTATTCTGCGGAAAGCCGGCGTGAAAAACACCGTCGAACTCATCCGGCTGGCCCTGGATGAAAAAGGAGGGCGACTCAAAAATTAACGTTCTTAGCGGTATTGACGCCCGTTCAGGCCGAATGACAACGCGGATTCTGGTAATAAAATCCGTAAAAAGGACCAGAACTACGCGAACGAATCGCCACTTAGGCGATGGTGGTCGGCAGATAAAGGGTGAACGTCGTTCCTTGATTGGGCTGACTCTGGACCCGGATCAGGCCCCGGTGGTTTTCGACCACCTGCTTGCAGACGGCCAGGCCGATTCCGGCACCGGGGTATTGCATGCGTCCGTGCAGTCGTTCAAATATCTGAAAAATTCGCTCACTGTATTCTGGCGCAAAACCTATTCCGTTATCCCGCACCGAAATAACCTCCCAGCGAATGAACGGGGGCGACAAGGCCGGTAAAAAATCGGCGTGGGTGACGGTATGCGACTCAATTGAAATTTCAAGCGTCTGATCGGAACGGGCAAACTTGAGCGCGTTGGTGAGTAGGTTTTGAAAGAGCTGATGCAGTTGGAGCGGATCTCCCATCAGCGTCGGCAACGGATCGACGGTGATTTGGGCAGCCTGTTCGGCAATGGCCATTTCCAGGTCGTCGAGGACCTGGCTGACCACCCGACCCAGATCTACGGCTTCAAATGGGCCCGGTCGGGCCGTGCGGGAATAGCCCAGTAAACCCTGAATCAGAGTCTGCATCCGGTTCGCGGCCGATTGCATGCGTTGCATCAGATCGATCCCGTTGTCACCTACCGCCCGGCCGTATTCATCGATTAAGACCGTGCAGAAAGACTGGATTTTTCGAAGAGGTTCCTGTAAATCGTGCGATGCTACGAACGAAAACTGCTCCAGATTTTTGTAGGACCGGATCAGATCGTCGTTGGCCTGCGCCAGCGCCCGCGTACGCTCGGCTACCCGGTTTTCAAGCTCTTCATGGAGGGTTTTGGACTGATCTATATCAATACAACTGCCAATATAGCCAACAAACTGCCCATCGGGAAGAAAGCGGGGAACGCCGTTGTCGAGCAGCCAGCGATACTGCCCATCCTGCCGCCGAAGCCGGTATTCCATCGAGAACGATTGCCGGGCATCGAACGAACTGGTGTAGGTATGGAGACATCTTTCCACGTCATCCGGATGGACTCCTTCCGCCCAACCGTGACCATATTCCTGCTCCATGCTCCGACCGGTAAAGTCCAGCCAGCCTTTGTTAAAGAAATTACAGCGTTTGTCCGTATCCGAAATCCAAATCATGACCGGGGCCGTATCGGCGATGGCGCGGAAGTAAGCCTGACTGGCCTGCAAAGCCTGGGCGGCACTTTTCTGCGGGGCCACCTCGACAGCCGTTCCCACAAACCGGTAGGCGATGCCCCCGGCATTAAAAAAAGCCTTTCCCGTCGAGCGGATGATGCGTGGAATGACGCCGTTGGGGCTATCGAGTGCGTATTCCAGCTCCAGGTTTTCTTCTGAACGGGGCCGTATGGCACGATCGATAGCTTCGGACACTCGAATCCGATCGTTCTCATGAACGGCCTTCAACAGCCGCGGGAGGGTTACAACCTCTTCAGAATCAAAACCGAAGAGTTGTTTGGCATGGGCAGAACACAGAACGATATGCGTTATCGGATCATACTCCCAGACCCCTATCAGGCCCGCTTCCAGAACCCGATGGAGCTGGTCGAGGTGTTCACTCGCGGAAGGATGGGGGGCCTTGTTTTGTTCCACTGATTTGTCCATTTCCTTGAAAGGCCAGCATAGTACGTGTACGTAACCCGTATTCTACTAACCAGAAGGCAAGTATGGCAGTTGTCCTGAAAAACCGCGCCCATTAAGTAAATTTATGGGCCGATCGTTCAAATTAGGGATTAAACCACTTTTCATTGCATCGAAAGGGCTCTGCGGGGTTGGCTGACCCTCAGTTGCCCGGCACAACGGCTTCGTAAAACCGGTCGAGAATCAGTGCCCGTAAGTTAAGGGAGGGCTTTCCATACGTTTTGGAATCGTCGGGATACACACGGTTTGTCAGGCAGATGTAGACCAGGTTGTATTTTGGATCGACCCAAACGTAGGTGCCGGTATAGCCGCTATGTCCGAAGGCCAGCGGGGAAGGATACGCTTTATCGGCTGGTTTGGGCGCGCGGGCAAATCCGTAGCCCCGGCCACTCGCCTTTGACTGCTCGGACGTAAAGAGCGCCACCGTGGCGGGTTGAAAGTAGGTCCGTCCACCATACGACCCCTGGTTCAGGTACAGTTGGTAGAGGATGGCGAGATCGTTGGCGTTTGCAAACAAACCGGCGTGGCCTTCCACTCCTCCGGCCATGGCCGCGCCCGGGTCGTTGACATAGCCCTGAACCCGCATGGTTCGAAACCAGTTGTCATTTTCGGTGGTGGGAACGATCCGCGACCGGGGAAAACGGGTTCTGGGCAAGAATCCGGTAGACCGCATACCCAGCGGGCGGTAGAACTCATGGAGCACATAGTCGTTCAGTTTTTGATGCGAAGCCGTTTCAATCACTTCCTTCATCATGTACATGCTAACGTCGCTGTAGACAAACTTTCCCCGCGTCTCCACGTTCGATTTCAGCGTCACCGGCCACATAACGTCCTCAAAATAATGCGCCCGCAGGAAATAATGATCCGCTACTTTGGTGGGAAATGCCGCAGACGAGTCGGTGCTCAGGTCCAGCGGTTTGAGTTGTTCGTAGAATTTAATGTAGGGCGTGTAACCCGCTTCGTGGAGCAGAGCCTCCCGGATGGTGATGGTCGCTTTATCCGGTATGGTCCGGGTTCGGGCCACATACGTGCTGATGGGATCCTTTAAATCGACTATTTTTTGATCATACAGCCGCATGATAGCCGGGGTAGTGGCACTTACTTTGGTGACCGAAGCCAGATCGAAAATGTCGTCGGGTTTGGTGGCATTCTGACCCGAATAGGTATGATGACCGTAGGCCTTGTGAAATATCACCTGCCCGTCTTTCGCCAGCAGGATAACCGCTCCGGGGGTAACGTGGCCGGCAATGGCTACGTTGACCAGCGAATCGATCGACTTCAGCCGGTTTGCGTTCACCGAGACGGCTTCGGGCATCGAATAACCCAGCCTTATTTTGGAAGTGGAATACCCGCTGCCTTTTTTAAATACCTGACCATAAGCGGTTTCAAGGCGATGCGTAGCCGCCATTCCGCCGAAGATCAGCTGGGCGGCAACGGATGCGCCTTCCGGAGTGTTGGCTGGATACCAGATAATGGGGCAGCGCAACGATTCGAGCGCGGCCAGATTTTTTCCGCTTCCCGTTAGAACCACCAGCACCTTGTTGATCGCCTGCTGATCCGTGATGAAATTCAGCAGTCGAGTGCCAAAAGGAGACGAATCCGACAAGGTGATGATAATCAAATTGTGGAGTTTTAACTGGTCGTGCAGGGTAAAAAAAGCGGAATCGGTGGGGGCGGGGCTGAGCGAAAAACCCGTAACCTGGCCGTAGTTAGCCGTCAGACTGTCGAAAACCGCCTGCTGCCCAAAGCCACTGTGAACACTGGCTATTCGTAAATCTCGAACATCGGCAATGGGCACCAGGCCCGATTGATTGTTGAGAAGCACGATCTGCTGTTGGGCTGCTTTGAGAGCCGTCAGGGCAGGGTTACCGGGGTGCTGTTGAGCCAATGCTGCGCTGCAACAAAGCAGCAACAGCAGGTTCGCTAAAAACTGTTTCATACAGCAGGCAATAAACGGAATTGTAACGGGTTTTACAACCGCTTTTCCCGCAGACAGGTCGAGCAAACCGGCCACGGGCGCGGTGGTCAGACACCGGCTTCGATCCCAAATGGAACAGGGATTGACTCATTTGTGACAGCCTTTCCGGGCGTTGACGCCGACCTTTGATTCATTCAAACGGACACGCAAATCAACCATCATACGCCATGAAAACGCTCCTCAAATCTCTCCTCGTTGCCTTTACCCTGACTGTCGTTACTTTCTCAGTTTCTCAGGCGGCAAGCAACAAACCCATCCGACCCACCAAGGTGGCGGCCTTTCAGACGGCCCTGTTTACCACGGCCGAAGGCAAGCTTCAGATTGCGGTGGACAAAGAAACCGGTGGCGCCGTTGTGGTTCGGCTCAGAAATACAGCAGGCACTGACCTTTTTGTTCAGCAGGTTGGAAAACGCCACCAAACCGCTCGGATGCGCCTGGACATCAGTGCCCTGCCCGACGGTCTTTATCAGGTGGTCATCAGCAATGGCCTGGAGAACGTCAAGTATGCGTTGACGCTGGCTACCCAGGAGCCCCGTGTGCCAACCCGGCTGATTGCCTTAAAGTAGCTCTTCAAGCCGGTTTAACTACCAACAGAAAGGCTGGCCCTGAATGAGTCGGCCTTTCTGTCGGTATTTAAACCGGAAAAGCGGTTCAGATCGGCCATCCTTTCGTACCTTGGACCAGCGTTTCCACCGACCAGCCGGATGCAAATTGAGCACGGAGATGCGGATTTGTTCACACGGGCTTAGCTTTTTACTTAACTTAATCGATGAAGACCAAAATACTCCTGGTAGATGATGAAGCTGATCTGGAAACCCTTTTTCGGCAGCGCTTTCGCCAGGCCATTCAGAAGGGTACCTACGAGTTCGTGTTTGCCCGGGACGGCGGACAGGCGCTGCTGATTCTGGAACAGCACCCCGATGTCGACCTGGTGCTGACCGACATCAACATGCCCGGTATGGATGGCCTCACGCTGCTGGATCAACTCTCCCAGGCCAATTCCATCGTGCCTACGGTGATGCTTACGGCTTACAGCGACATGACGACCATTCGGACCGCCATGAACCGGGGCGCATTCGATTTTCTGACCAAACCCATTGACTTCGAGGATCTTGAAGCCACCATCGGCAAGAGTCGCCGGTATGCTCAGCAACTGCGGGAAACCCAGGAGTCGAAGGCCATCGACGCTATGAAAACGCGGTTTTTCACCAACATCGCCCATGAACTGCGCATTCCGTTGTCGTTGATTATTTCTCCGGTCGACAAGCTGCTGGAAACCGATGATTTGCCCCATCAACTGCAACAGCCCCTGGTTACGGTTCGCCGGAATGCCCGGCAAATCATGCAGCTCATCAACCAGTTACTGACCATTAATCAACTCGAAGCCCGGCAAATGGAACTGGTCGACCAGGTTGGGGATTTGCCCGATTTTGTGCGCCAGTTAGTCGAGCTTTTCCGCCCGTCGACCGACGTCAAAAATCTCACATTGCGCTATGAAACGGATTTGCCCGCGGGTAGCTACCGCTTTGATGCGGGAAAGTGGGAAACGATTCTCTTCAATCTGTTGACCAATGCCATCCGGTTTACGCATGTTGGCACCATTACCGTTTGGCTTCATCAAACGCCTGCGGGCGCGCGCCTGACCGTTCGGGATACCGGTATTGGCATCAGCGCCCACAAGTTACCGCATGTTTTTGATCGGTATTATCAGGGCGACAACCAGCGTATCCGGGCGAACGACACCACGGGAATCAGTCTGGCGCTGGTGCGTGAACTCACCCTGCGGATGGGAGGAACCGTGCACGTCGAGAGCCAGATCGAGGGAACGGCCGGGGAGCCGGGTACGGTATTTGTGCTTGAATTACCCGTTGAGCGTACGAACGGGAATGGCGGAACGCCACCGGTAGAAGCGCCGTCGGTGGTGATCGACCTGCCCATGCAAGCCGGTGAATTGCCGGGTAAAACGACGTCGGGCCCGACCGAATTGCCGCCCCTGGTGTTGGTGGTCGAGGACAATGCCGAACTGCGGGAATTTATGGTCACCGAACTGGCCACGACTTACCGGGTCCGGTCGGCACCCAATGGCTACGAAGGCTGGGTACTGGCCAAAGAGGAGCTACCCGACATCATTATTACCGATCTGATGATGCCCCGTCTGGACGGTCACGGCCTGATTGAGCGGTTAAAAGCGGACCCGGCTACCGACCACATCGCCATTGTACTCCTTTCGGCGAGCGTGGAGGAAACCCACCGGTTGCGGGGGCTGAGTCTCGGCGCCAACGACTACCTCACCAAGCCCTTTCACCTGGGTGAACTGCGGCTGCGGCTGCGCAACCTGTTGAGTCACCAGCAGCGCCTTCGGGAACATTACCGCCAGCAGCTTGCCCAGCCCGATAGCGCCACGCCACTCCTGAGCGTTGGCGACGAGTTTCTCCGCAAGGTTTACACCCTCATCGAGGAACACCTGGATGACTCGACGTTGAGCGTCGAATGGCTGGCAGATGAACTGGCGATGAGTCGTAAAGCCCTGTACTTGAAAGTGCACAACCTGACCCATCTTTCGCCCGTCGAGCTAATCCGGCAATACCGGCTTCGCAAAGCCATCGACTTGCTGCGGTTAGGACACAGCGCGGCCGAGACGGCTTATCTGGTGGGGTTTGAAACGCCGTCGTATTTTACCAAGGTCTTCCGGGAATTTTACCACCAGACCCCAACTTCCTACCGCAAAGGATAGAAAATCTGGGCGTCGGCAAAAAAGCCGCTGCCTTGAAAGAGGGGCTGGCCTACCTTGGTTCTAGGCGAAACCCGTTGTCTGGCAAGCCCAATGGTGATTGAGTTCTGACAATACTTTTTTCATCCAATCCAGGTCCTGAGTGGCCTGCCGACCGGTATACCCTTTTCCGATCAGGAATGTATCCAGCACAAACTGAAGCGAATTTCCGTTCGCGTAGCCGACCCCGGCTGTTGTGCAGGCTCGCAAGGCAGACAGATGAACATCCCCGGTCTTGTTCACGTAGAGGATGTAGGATTTATGGTTGTAACCAACAGTGTTGAGAATTTGAATGAGCTGGTCGAGCGTCGGATTTTGATTTAGGTTCATACGTACCGTAGTTTTCGGATTAACTGAATCAAAAGTGGGTGTCCTGGTCGTATTGCTGGCTCAGATTCAGGCGTCGTCGGGTAGGCCGGTCAGGACACTGGAAATGCCAGGTTGGTCTGAAATTCGCCGGGGCCATTCCACCTGCCGTTGATCAACTGGCCTTTGGCGGTATTCGACGGGCCAGGCTGAATTGGCTGTGGCAAAGGTGAGGGTTGAGCCAGCGTCTTTCCAAAAATTAGACTATGATTGCCGCGATTCGCTCAATGAATCGTAGACCGGTGGAAATAAGTCGTAGTTGGCCGGTTTTTCGTGCGAACCGTTGCGTAGGGCTCATCCGGCGTACCGGAACGGGCGTCGTTTGTGGATGGGCCTACGATTCATTGCCAACTCTGCGTCATTAAAACCGAATGAAACGCGCTTCAATTTCAATGACTTGTAATCAAGTTTTGGAAATGCGAGCTTTAGGCTCCATTAGCCTTGTCTGAACAGCCCCGCCATGAACGCTCTGATTTTTGAAGATGAAAAACTGGTTGCCCTCGAACTGATTGCCAGCCTGGCCGAAGTCGACCCGGCCATTAAAATCGTTGGCACCGTTGGCAGCGTCAAAGGAGCCCTGCGCTGGTTTGCCGACAACGCGGAACCGGATTTGATATTCGCCGATATTCAACTCTCCGACGGGGTAAGCTTCACTATTTTCGAGAAGTTTCAACTAGCGTGTCCCGTCATTTTCACCACGGCTTATAACGAGTATGCCATTAAAGCCTTTAAGGTCAACAGCATCGACTACCTGCTTAAACCCGTTCGGGAAGACGAACTCCGGCAGGCCATCGCCAAGGCCCGGTCGCTCAGCCAGCACCGGGGCAAAATAGCCATCGATGTTCAGAAACTGATCGAGGCCCTGAGCACACCGTCGGCCCGTAAACCGGCTTATAAAGAGCATTTTCTGGGAAATACGCACAATAGCTGGGTGCCCGTCAACATCGCCGATGTGGCCTATTTCATGCGGGATGAACTGAACTTTATGGTAACCAAAACCAGCGAACGTTACATTCTGGATTATGACACACTCGACCAGATCGAGTCGATGCTCGACCCCGCCCGGTTCTACCGCGCCAGTCGCCATTGCATTGTCTGTATCGACGCCGTGCAGCGGGTGAAAGGGATGGCCAATCTGAAACTCCAGCTCATTCTCAAAGCACCCAATCATCAGTTCGGCATCGACATCAGCCGCGACAAGGCTCCTTCCTTCAAAAAATGGCTGGAGCAATAAGGGGCCGGTTTCTTCGGTGTAGCTTCTGGCTGATGAGTTTGCTGGTGACCAGGGGCGGGCAAGTCCAGGCCCAGCAGCGGCCCGTTCATTTTGAATTCGGTCATATTCGGGAGCAGGATGGTCTTTCGTTTCGGGTCATTACCTGTTTGCTCCATGACCGCGAAGGATTTTTGTGGATCGGTACCAACAACGGTCTAAACCGCTACGATGGGGCTCATTTCGTGCAGTTTAAGAAACTACGCAATAATTCCAACTCGTTGTCCAATAATCAGTTATATGCTCTTTGTCAGGATCAGCAGGGCCGCATCTGGATGGGAACCGAGAATGGAATCAGCTGTTATGACAAAACGACGGGCCGCTTCCGGCACATCGTCACCGTCGACAACCAGCCCCTGGCGATCTGCAAAAATGTCCTTTGCGACCGGGCCGGCGATGTGTGGTTTACGAGCCGTCAACGGGGCCTGTTCCGTTATGGTACCAAAACCGGAAAAATTCAGTACTTCCCCTGCTACCCGACCGACCGGACCGGCGCCGTTCAAATGTTGCCCAATGGCCTGGTGGAAGACGTGCACCGGCCGGGTCTCTGGCTTTCGGAACGGAACGGACTGCGGTATTTCGACATCGCCCGGCAGCAGTTTACGACTCATCGCAACAACCGTCAACATCTGCCCGTTTTCACCGGCAACCAGGTTTCGGCCCTGGCCATCGACGGCGACCGGTTGCTGATTGCCGACCAAATCGACCGCAGCATCATCGTGTACGACCTGCGTCGGCAGCAGATCCTGAAGCGGCTGGCACCCATCCGCCAGCGGGAGCGGGATAATTTTGAGATAGCCACTATTTTTGCCGACCGGCAGCACAATCTGTGGGTGAGTTCGTGGACCCACATGCCGTTTTTTATCGATGCCCGAACGGATCGCATCACGGAACTGGTTCACGACAAAACCAAACCCATGTCGCTGGGGGCCAACTCATTCTCGTCGGGCTGGCAGCATCCCGACGGGTCAATCTGGTTAGGAACCGTCAATGGAATTGCCCACACCAACCCGGAGCGGGCCTTGTATGACGACTATGATCTGGAGCCGTTATTTCCGGCCCTGACCGACGAAAATGGCCTGTTGTCTTTTACCGAAGATACCGATGGTTCGTGGTGGATCGGCACCTCCATCCGCGGCCTGTTGCATTATGAACCCGCCACCAATCGGCTCGACGTGTATCGGCTGCCCAAGGGTCGGGGCCTGTATTACTGGGGACATCCCGTGACGGGATTGAGTCAGCGCGGAGACGAGCTTTTTGTTGGTTGCGAAAATGCCGTATACCGCTTCAACAAACGCACGCATCAGTTTCGGGAGATTGCCCTGCCCGCCGGGGCCCGATCACTCCATCTCTGGTCTTTTCTGCTCCAGGGTGACCGGTATTGGATATTTGGGACTGGTAAACAGACCTTCGCCTACGACATTCTTCGCCGGCAGTGGCAGACGCATCCAATCCGGTCGGCCAGCCGCGACCCCCGGTTTCTGGTTCGTCAATCGTTGCTGAACAGGCGGGGCGAGTTGTGGCTGGATATTTATCCCGAAGGATTTGCCCGGTTTTCTCCGCAGCAGGGTTGCTTTTTGGTGACCGACACCCGGCAGGCCGATTACGAAGCGACCATCGGTTCGCTGACCGAAGACCGGGATGGTTCGTTTCTGATGGCGACGACCCTGCATGGTCTGGTGGCGTATGATCCCGTGCGCCGACGGGACTTGATTCGGCCCGAAAACGACCTTATGACCCTGAGCCAATGCACGGCGGCCCTGCCCGACCGGTTCGGCAACACCTGGGTGGCAGAATACAATATGGTTTCGGTTATCACACCCCAAAAGCAGGTGCTAAACTTCCGGCTGGCCATCAACGAGTACACGGCGGAGTACGTCACCAGCCTTTTTCCGATGCGCAACGGACACATCATGTCGATCCAGAAAGGGCACCTGGTCGAGTTCAAGCCGGAGCATCTGCTATTGCCGCGCAGCCGCCAAACGGTTCTGCTCAACCGGTTTGTACTGCCCGATACCGCCCTTCTTCTGAACGACCTGAAACCCATGATCCGCCTGAAGCCCGAAGATAACTCGTTTGCTATTGAGTTTGGGACCTTATCGGCAACGACAAAATACCGGTACCGTTACAAACTGGAAGGCTACGATGACGCCTGGCGGACCACTACTTCACCGACCGGGGCGGTTTATACGAAACTACCCGGTGGCAAGTACACCTTTTTGGTCAAAGCGCTCGATCCGCAGGGTTTTGAAACACCCATTCGCAGCTTGTCCATTCAACTGGCCATGCCCTTTTACCGGGCCACCTGGTTCTGGGTGCTGGCCGTCGTTTTGGTTGCCGGATTGCTCGTAAGTTTTTTTCGATACCGCACCCGCCAGACTGCCCGGATTCACCGGCTCCAGATGCAGACAACCCGGCTTCAGCACGACAAAACTCAAATTCAGTACCAGAATCTGATCAATCACCTGAACCCGCATTTCCTCTTTAACAGCCTGACATCGCTCAATAGCCTGATTTTAATCCAGCCCAGAGAAGCCTCGGTATTCCTGAAAAAGCTCTCGGTTATTTACCGGTATATTCTGCAGAACAAGGATTCTGAGCTGGTTAGTCTACAGGATGAGCTGGCATTTACCCAGCTCTATATTGATTTGCAGACAACCCGCTTCGGTGCGGGTCTAACCATCAGCCAGAACATTCATCCAGAGTACCAAAACCGTCGGATTGTGCCCGTTACGATTCAGAACCTGCTCGAAAATGCCATCAAACACAACATCGTTGATGATGAAATTCCGCTCCGAATCCGGATTTATACCGAAAATGATACGCTTTACGTGGTAAATGAGCTACAGCCAAAGGGTTTTGTCGAAACGTCGAACAAACAGGGGCTAGCCAGCCTGAAATCGCTTTATCACTACCTGAGCCGTCGCGAGGTCGCGGTAACGGAAACGACTACGCATTTTATCGTAGCCATACCGATGCTCTAGGCAAAGGGTTGCAATCGGCTGTTGATTCTGTTCGTGCGCCGGATGGCCTGAAGCGTAACCTGGGTGTTGTTGCAGGAAGTGCTAAAAAATGCTCCTGCTGCAACGATACACGAAGTTAGTGAGACCATGCAGAAGCCTTTTTTTTGTAGAAGTCTCACCTTGTTGCCGCAAACCAACCCTATGCGGCTGCCCTGAAACCCGTCTTCCCATCCGACCGCTCCCGTACCCGGCGACGCTCGCTCCGGCGTGTTCTTTTCGGACTTGCCCAGCCTGCCGACCTGCGGGCTCAGGAGACTGATTCGTTTGCACCCCTGAAAGACGGTGGCCGGGGACGGTGGCCGGGCACGAGAAAGTCGCGGAGCTGATCGGTCAATTTCGCAAACAAGCAGCTGCCAATAGCCTGGATGGTTGCCTAACCTGTCCAGAAATGCCCCAAAGCGACTCATTGCTACCCACCAACGGTTCAAATAATGATTCGGGGCACTGGTGTTCAAATTTTTGGAACCTTCCCCGGCTACCATCACTTTTGCTTCCAGTAAACAACCCGCAGCCATCAATGGCTCATCCACACCGATCAACATGTTCCAATTCATTGCTCAAAAGAGCACCATCGCACGCCTGAAGGCGTTAGTTGCCACCAGCAAAACCGCCCTCTATCTGGCGGCTTCCCTGAGCGTATTTTCCTGCCAGGAAACTAGCCCGGTTCACCCTGATGGAGCCCAGAGCCCAACTTCGACCGTCGCCCGGAACCAGGCGAGGCTGGCTTCACCGGCCGCTCTGAAGAAATACCGGCTCATCCAATGGGGCGAGCAAACCCTGACCTACTACCCCGATGGACGCATCAAGCGGTCCCTGTTTGGACCTGATGTGGCAGGCAACGATCATTACCGCCAGAGTTATAGCTATAGCGCAGGCATCCTGTCTCCCTCGGGTACGGTCGAAGTGCGTTACTCCCGGTCCGTGCCCGACTCCAGGAATATGCGGGAAACCTACTGGTATAATGATACCGGTCACTGCTACAAATACAAACAAGTTGTCGATGAAGGTGTCAATGGGGTCCATACCTACACTTCGATCCTGGCTTACAACTCCAAAGGCCAGATGACGGATTGCCTGTTTGGCAGCGGACGAGCGCACTACGACTACAATGCCGATGGCGATTTGGTTAAAGTGACGTTCTTGAACGCTCAACTGGTTCCCACGGAGACGCATACCCTATCCTATACCCCTTCCAACGGGGGACCTCCGGTGAATGATTTATATCCGTTGCACTCGGAATGGATGGAGCCTTTTGAGCACTACCTGCCTTATTTCGGCCAGCCCAGTAAGCACCTGGTCCAATCCGTTGTTATCAAGCGGTTATATGGCCAGGTGGCCGACACGAATGTCTTCTACAGTTATGTACGGAATGCAGATGGGTATGTGACCCAACGCAAGACCTATCACAAGCTGGGCGGTGCGCCGATCGAGACGAAGCAGTATGAGTACGAGATTACTTTGATTAACATCCCCAATTAGGAACGCCTGGCATCATCGGCCTCTAGCTTTCGTAGATTGTCTTAGAGCGTGTCAACCTCTTTAGAAGTGGTCCGATGGAACATTTCTAAAGAGGTTGACACGCTCTAAATAGTGAAAAAAGACTAGAGACGGAGAAAAATGACCCTGGCCGAATAAGGGCGTTAAGGATGCACCAAATCCATTACGGATGGGCAGTTTTACCCCGGTTTTTGTCACCTGCAGCGACTAGTGATAAAAGACGGCGTCTCGGCTTCTACTTTTCCACAAGTTCCGCTTTTTTGAGACAGGCAAAGACTTCGCGGTAGAACTCGGGGTGTGATTGCCAGGTCTGTGCGGTGACCATATTGCGGTCGCAGACGGCCTGTTGGGTCGAATACGTACCACCACCCATCTCGATTTCCGTACGCACATGTTCGTATGCGGTTAGAGTTCGGTTTTTGGCTAATCCGGCGGTGACCAGAATCTGGATACCGTGACAAATTGCAAAGACCCATTTGCCCTGCCGGTCAAACGCGCGGACTACTTCCAGCAGCGCGGCATGGTTGCGCAGGTATTCGGGGGCGCGGCCGCCCAGCAGCAGAATGGCGTCATAGTCGTCTACAACCACCTCTTCAATCGCCAGATCAGAAGCCAGGCAATAGCCGGGACGCTCGATGTAGGTATCCCAACCGGGTTCAAAATCGTGCATCACCAGGTTAAGCCGGCGTTTGCTGGGGGCGGCAATCACCGCCCTATCGCCTTCTTCCTGAAAGCGGTGAACGGCATAGAGGGTTTCGTAACTTTCGCCACCATCCCCGGTGACGATCAGGATTTTGCGATTCATGAAGCAAAGTAGTTAGAACTTGGGATGTTAATAAAGCCATTTTACCCGGCTCAACAACCAAAAGCCACTAAGCTGGTGCATCCTACCTACCCATTAAAATTCTGATTGGATTTTCGTGCTCACTTTTAAAAACAGGGAGTGTCCACCGTCCCTGCTGCCAAACCCCCTAGAGAGCCTTTAGCCGTTAGCAGCATAGCAATGGAACCATGATAACAGAGCCACTTACCTACGGCGAGATTCTGGCAAAAGCAGGGACTATATTAATTCTGATACCGGATAACCAACGAGACTAAACCTATGCGCTACGCCCGAATTAACACCAAACGCCAACTTCTTGCGGATTTGTTTACAGGAAAAGCGGAGACATTATGGGCCTACAAAGGTAAACAGGAACAAAAACAGCGTTCTTCCCGCCGGGCGGCTGATGCTACTACAAGAGCGGTAAAATACCGGGTTAATTTAGAGGACAGTCATACGCTACTAATTGATGAAGAGTAGGCTCAATAGTGAAAAGTTGGAAAGCTAATGGGCATAGTATAAGAGACTATTGAACCACGAGTTGCCAATTTTGGATGGGTTGAATGAAGTGTGCCGTTTTTTAGATTTCATATTCCAGCTTCACTGAAATTCAGTGCACCTTTTGTTGCCACATTCCGGTCGTAGTCAGTACGCTTACAAGGCAACCAATTCCTCGTGTAATCACGGTCTTTATTTCCAAATAAGTAGCCGGATCATCATGGATACGGCTGTGATGATACCGATGCCAGCAACGTCGAGCAGCAACCCTGCGTTGCGCATGTCAGCCGCCCGGATCCGCCCGCTTCCAAACACGATCGTATTTGGCGGGGTTGCTACGGGGAGCATAAACCCGAGCGACGCAGCCAGCGTGGCGGGCACCATCAGCATTAATGGGGGCAGGTGGGTTACTTTTTGAATGGCTATTAAAATGGGTAGCACCAATTGTATGCAGGCCACATTGGACGCCAGTTCGCTAATGACACAAACGATAACGCAAATGCCAGCGATCACAACAACGGGGGGAGCATCCTTTAAAAAAAGCAGTTCTTGTGCGAGCCAGGTGCTTAGCCCCGACTGATCGCAGCCTTTTGCCAAAGCAAAACCACTGCCCAACAAGAGGATGATGCCGATCGGAAGTTTCTTGGCTTCTTCCCAGCTCATCAGCATTTTTCCTTTCTCATTTTTCGAGGGGATTAGAAATAGTAAAAATGCCATTGCAATAGCCACCGTGCTATCCGTAATAAACGAAGCCTGTGTACCTAAAAGATGGCTCCAGCCGGTTATATGAAAAGATCCAAAATCTATATCCTTTCGGCCAAACCACAAGTAGGCGGTACTAACAAAAACCGCAAATACGATCTTTTCTTCAAAAGCCATTTTGCCCAATTGCCGTAGGGAAGCAACGAAGTAACTGCGGTCGAATACAACTTTTTTGGCATGGCGTAGAAAGGAGAATTTAAGAATAAAAAACGCCATGATCAACAATAGTAGGGCAATAGGAAAAGCCAACACAAACCAGCTGACAAAGTTCATGTCGTGGGCTTCTTTGTAAGCATCTAAGTATATTTTGTAGAAAGCAAGATTCGTGGCCGTTCCCACCAGTGTCGCCATGCCACCAATGGATGCCGCGTAAGCAAGCCCCAGCAGCATGGCCTTGGCGATCGCATTTTTTTGAAAAGGAGACAGGTTGTGTTTTTCCACCTGAATGATAATGCCCAGCACCGCCGAGAGCATCATCATGACGGTTGCCGTATTCGACACCCACATGGAAATAAAAAAAGTAGCGCCCATTACGCCCGCCAGCACGGTGGCCGGGTTGGTTCCCAGTTTCGATAAAATGGACAAGGCAATCCGCTGATGCAGGTTCCAGCGTTCAATAGCAAAAGCCAGCAGCACGCCCCCAATAAATAAAAAAATGGTTTGATCCATATATTGCGCTGCCACCGTTTGGGAATCGGCTATGCCCAGTATAGGAATAAGGATGAAAGGCAGCAAGGCCGTCACGGCCAGGTCGGTTGCTTCGGTAAGCCACCAAATGGCCACCCATACGGTCACCGCAGCCATTCTGGTAACCTCGGGATGGCCAGGGTTTAAGTCAGCAAAAAATAAAACAAGGAAAAACGCAGCTGGTCCGGCTAGGAGCGCACTAAAAGGGGCAAGTTTCACAGAATTTCGGTTCAGGCAGTAAAGCACGTAAATAATTCTGTAACAAATCGTTATTATTTTGAACTTCACATGAAAGAAGGAATCTTTGGGAACCTGATGAAGAGAATGATTTCAAAATCACCCTTTACGTACAAAATGATTAACAGGTAAATGCCTCAGCCAATAAAATTAATAAACCGAGTTATAGCCATTTTGAAGAGGCCATTTAAGGGTAGGACGATCATTGTCAGTATTATACACAAATCGTTGATTGGCACTCTCTTCAGGCATTTCCTTAGCAGGGGCAATAAACGCTATACTTTATCATCTTTAGCCTAGGAACCGCTCCCAACATGCTGAATAACTCAGCACAACCTTCTTATTTGGCAGCTTTAATACGGGTACAGGCATTGACGGTCGCCATTAATTCCATGATGCAGAAAACTTGATTGGTCGCCCAACCTTTCCAGGAATGCCCCAAAGCGACTCATCGACAGTCCGCGACGGTTCGAGTAACGATTCGCGGAACTGGTATTCAAATTTTTGGAGTCTTCCCTGGCTGCCATCACCTTTGCTTCCAGTAAACAACCCGCAGCCATCAATGGCTCATCCACACCGATCAACATGTTCCATTCCATTGCTCAAAAGAACACCACCGCACGCCTGAAGGCGTTAGTTGCCACCAGCAAAACCGCCCTCTATCTGGCAGCGTATTTTCCTGCCAGGAAACTAGCCCGGTTCATTACGAGGTTATGTTAATTGACATCCCTAAATAGGGTGCGACTGGCCGCATCGGCCCTATAGCTCAAGCTTTCGTACATCGTCTTAATAGGGTGCAACTTCTTTAGAAGTTGCACCCTATTAAGTTAAATCAGACCTTTAAATTATCAAATCGCCATAGCTGATCGTAGAAAAACGGTCCACTCAGGTATCATGAAGAAATGCTCCAGGCTTGATCGCAAGCACTCCTACCGGCAGGTAATGGTATAATCCACCACACTATATTGGCCATTCGCTACTTTTTGATATCGTCGAGTTCGTGTACCTGATTCATCGAAGATATACTTATACGTACTGGAGCTGGTGCTCGTACCATCGCTGCTAATCACCTTGACAGGAAGATTTCGGCTGGACTTGCCCCGGTAAGGAAACGGGTTAGGTAAATTCGGCTTGGTGAGATCATATTCGTAAATCGTTACATAAACGGGAGAATTGGGATAGGTTGACTTCGTTTCCTTACGCACCATATTGCCGTTTTCAATCGTATAGGTGGTCGTGTAATCTCCATCGACTTCTTCGACCAGAAATCCTTCCTCATTGTACTTTAGTCCGTCCCGACCCAGCAGCCCTTGTTTATTCAGGGGGAAAGCGTGTACCTGTTTATCGAACCCCAGATGTGTGGAGGTGTCGATTAGCTGGTCGGCGGTATAGGCAAAAATTTCCTGACCGCCGTTGCCTCCAAAGCTAAAGGTGGACCAGTTGTATTGGATAAGCCGGTTTTGCTCATCGAATTTATACACATCGGAGGCCGATTTGCCAATCTTTACAGTCTCACCATCCAACACCGCCGTTTCGTCTCGACTATACGCGTCCGGACCGGACGATTTTTGATCGATTGTAAGCGTCAGTACCTGACAGCTGGGGTTTTGAAGAGAAGGCTGATGATCCTGCAGGCTACATCCATCCAGAAGGAGAACAAGGCTGGCCGAAAAGAAGGCCATTCGGGTAAAAACGTTCATTGTAGATCGGGAGGTTTTGTGTTGGATTCGTGAGAGTAGAGTGTAATTCATCAAAAAGGTGTAAACGGAATAAACAAATATTGACTTTACCAGATCATCGTAAGCCAGCCTAAAGGGCTAAACATAGATAGTATGTTAGGAGCTGAAAACCCCTCTACTCCGCAAACCGGGCAGGAGAAGATCCCCTGACCGGTTTTATTCGTATCTATCGTCATTTTATAATCAACGCAGAAAACGACCTAAAACTAGCTTATTCACCCGATTGGGTAAACTGACCGCGTATGAAGTGATGAAAAAAGGGGTTGAATTGTCGAAAGAAAAAGCCTTCGATCCTAAGCCTGACCCGGGTTACGGTCCGGATGGGTAATGGGAGCCTGGAGCCAGTTTCGAAATTCCGACAAACGGGTGCGGGCCAGGGAAACCGTCAGTTGCTGGAACGGCGCTGTCAGATTGATGATGTAATTGTTGTTGCCGGTGTGGACATAGCCTTCCACAAAAGCCCGATTCACCACCGCTCCGCGGTTGACCCGGAAAAACTGCCGGGGATTCAATTCAGCCTCCATTTCGGTCAGGGTTTTTACAGTCAATTGATAGATGCCCTGCCGGTGATGGGCCAGGCAACGGGGGCTGTCAATGGTAATCAAACCCACTTCCGAAACTAGAATCGTCGTTTTCCCTTTACTGGATTGGGCGTTCAGGCGCTTAGCATAGCGTTCTTCTCGTTCAGCAGGCACTTCTCTTTTATCCTGTTCCTGCTGCCTGCGCCAATACAACAAGTCATGCACTAGCGAAGCGGTGACGATGCAGTAGCCCAAAACCAAGTTTAACACTGAATAAAGGGCCACAATTTTGGGGCTTTGATAAGGCGCGATCAGAAAGATATTCAGATACGTTTTCCAGGTTAGGCCACCGAAGCCTTCATCCAGTGGAACTTCCAGAAAAAAACGAACCGTTTGGGTAAAGGGGCTGACAATAAAAAACACAACCAGCAGGAGTGGTAAAAGTGACAGATAATAATGGCCTAACCCAAGTGGGGTCAGGCGGACAAAGTGAATGGGAAGCAGCCGGTGGTAAACCCACAAGAGCTTTTGTAACCCGAACAAAGTCACCAATTCCGGAATAATCGACGTAGTTTCAAAGCAGGCCAGCCAGCCCCATCCACCTAGTCGGTCGGCCAGGGCTTTCTTAAATTCAAAATGATTAATATAAAGAGTGATTTGGTAAAAGCTAATAATGGCCAGCAAGAACCCCGCCATGTGCCAGAACCGTTGACTGTACTCGAACGTTAATGGCATTCCTTGATTGGGGTTATGTGATGGGCGGTCAGTGTTAAATGGTACAAATAACGGTTTCAAAATAGCATAAGGGTAAAAGCTGCGTCCCATCTTAGGTAATCTGATCAAGGTACTTTTTGCGTAAATCCTGTCCCAATAAGCCAGATCAGACCAAAAGGCTGGTTGGCAATTTGAATATATATCGGTAAGCGAATCAAAAGGTGAAAGATAAAAGAAGAAAAGGAAACTATGGTTTCAATTCATTCGTCCGGTATGGGTTGCAAGGCCATACTGACTTGTTTTCAAATTACCTGCGGTACGAATTAGCCAAACCAAGAATCTGAGCAATCGCCATCTGAGCGAAAGTCTTAAATAAAAGAGCCTGCCAAATTTTATTTAGCAGGCTCCTGTTTTCAGTGAAACCCGAAAGAAATTTGCGGCAGATTTAAGGATTTACTTAAGGGTAGTCCGCAGGATGACTCCTACCAATGCTGATCAGGAGTTGTAATCTTGATCAGCCCCACACTTTTTCAAACACCAGCCTGTAATGATCCATCGTTTCACGCTCGAAACACACCCGCTTTGGGCTCACCCGAAAAGCCGCAATTAAGTCCCGGAAAGGCTTATTCGTCAGCAAACGGAGCAAGGGGAAAACGAGCGGAGACGAGGAGTAGACGGTGGAGAAGTGTAAACCAACAAAAAAGCACTTACAAATTATTGTAAGTGCTTGATTTGAAGGGTGGGAGTTGACGGGTTCGAACCGCCGACCCTCTGCTTGTAAGGCAGATGCTCTGAACCAGCTGAGCTAAACTCCCTTTTTACTGTTTCCCGCTGACCGTTTCCCGTCGTTTGGGAGTGCAAATATAGCGGCCTGGCTAGTCATTCTGCAAGCATTACGCCAAAAAAAATCAACTTATTTTACAACCGATTCAGCGTCAGGGCGTTTGAAAGGCCCTTGGGTGATTAAGCAGGCGGCTTTTCCACTGCTTACTCAAAGTTTAGATACAAAGTCACCGTGTGCGTTCGTAATTTCTGAAGGCCAATGTTGGCGTTGTTGCCCTGATTGGGTTCAAACAGATTGACCAGCCCGTGGGAAAACCGGATTTCGGGTGCAAATTTGAAAAATTCGAAAAATTGCTCAAAACCAATACCGTATTCAACCGTAAGATCCCGGTTTTTAGTCAGCAAACGGCTTGAACCGGCTACTTCGCGCCGGCGAACGTTGGTTTCGATCCCGAGCGACCCGCCACCGACGACGTACATCCGTGAATTCATCCGTCTTTTGGATTTGTACTTCAGCAAAACCGGAAACTCCAGCCAGGTCGACTCGCGTACTTCTTTTCGGCTGGTTCCACCCGGATATTTGTACTCGATAGACCGCGAATACAGCGAAACGGCGGGCGTGACCCGGACATCGAAATGATCACTCAAAATGGTACTCATCACAAAGCCGACCCGAAAACCGACGTTGTTGGGCGAATAAAGCTGATGAGCCGAATCGGAACTCACATACGCATCGCTGTATTTAATGTTGAAGCGCGTAGCAGGAGCCGCAAATAAAAAACCGTAGCGAATGGTCTTGTCGTCGTAGTCTTCCAGGTGAATCCGACGATATTTCATGGTCGATTGCGCCCGCAGATCAGGGCAAATCAGCGCCAGCAGTAAACAGACTGCTATACTTTTTTTCCGGTGTAAATAGAGCAAATGCCAAATGTAAGAGGTATCCATCGTGTTTGCGTAAATCCTGCCTGTTCAAGAACCCGGATAAAATCGGGGCCGTCTGGAAATGCCTGCATCGACTCGGGCAGATACGTATAGGCCGAAGCGTCTTTCGATACCAGTCGGCCGATCAACGGCAGGAAACGAGTTGTGTAAAAACTAAAAAATTGCTTGAACGGAAATTTACGCGGCTTCGAAAACTCCAGTAC
This sequence comes from Larkinella knui, assembly GCF_003858645.1. GTDB lineage: Bacteria > Bacteroidota > Bacteroidia > Cytophagales > Spirosomataceae > Larkinella > Larkinella knui. The sequence goes on from NZ_RQJP01000005.1 coordinate 85,609, forward strand.
CAGGCAGGTGCCACCCGATCGCGTAACGCGGTGCATGTCGGTTAGCCCTTTGAGTAGATTTTCAAAATTGCGTACACCAAACGAAACGATGACGGCGTCGAAAACATTGTCTGCAAAGGGTAATCTTTCCGAGTCACCGGAACGAAGCTCAATTTTAGCGTCGAGACCGAGTTTCCGGATTTTCTCCCGGCCAATCGCCAGCATACCTTCCGAAATGTCAACACCGGTTATTTTTTCGGGCTGTAGTTTCAGGGCCTCGATGGCAAAATCGCCCGTGCCGGTGGCAATGTCCAGTATAGTTTTGGGCTTCTCCACCTGCAACAGCTGAATGGCTTTTTTGCGCCAGATAATATCGATTCCGGCGCTGAGGAGGTGGTTCAACAAGTCGTACTTCGGCGAAATCGAGTCGAACATTTCCTCGACCTGCTCACGCTTGCTGGTATTTTTATCTTTATAAGGAACAACGGACATAAAATGAATGGGCTGGATGACTGGTTAGCGGGATTGATGGTTAAAAATGGTTGAATAAATAAGGGTCAAAACGGCTGGTTTACTGGCTACTAGAACATTAGCAACGATACCCATTCAACCTTTTTTAGCCACCAAACCATTTCACCCATTCAACACGATAACCACCTAAATCATTTTACAAAGGTACATTCAAAACCGGGGGTTTAGTCAGAAAGTTTGTGATTACCTGTCAGATTCCGTAGTTTTCGAGGACTATTTCTACCCGATACGAGACTTATGAACCGTTCTGATTTTTTGAAAACATCGGCACTTGCCGGTGCTGCGGTGGTAACCCGTCCGTTGATCACGCTGGCCCAGCAATCAACGTATCGCACAGCGCTGGTTGGGGCTGGCTGGTGGGGCAACAACATCCTGCGGTGTGCTATGCAGTCCGGGCAGTCGAAGCTGGTCGCGCTTTGCGATGTCGACAAGCGCCAACTGACCAAAACCGCCGACGAGTTTAGTAAACTGACCAGCGACAAACCGAAAATGTACGGCGATTTTCGTGAGATGCTATCCCGCGAAAAACCCGAAATCGTCATAGTGGCTACCCCCGACCACTGGCACCCGCTCATTGCCATCGAAGCCATGAAACAGGGCGCGCACGTGTACGTGGAGAAGCCAGTTGGACATACCGTCAAGGAAGGTCGGGCGATGGTCAATACCGCCCGCCAAACCGGTAAAGTATGCCAGGTAGGAACGCACCGGCGGGTTTCTCCGCACAATGTTTCCGGGATGGAGTTTCTAAAATCAGGCAAAGCCGGTAAAATCGGCATGGCCCGCGCGTTTGTGCATTACGCCGGTGGGCCGGGTCAGAAAGTACCCGATGAAGAAACACCCAAAGAACTGGACTGGAACTTCTGGTGTGGTCCGGCTCCGTTGCGGCCTTATAACCGTACCATCCATCCACGCGGTTTCCGCAATTACCTGGATTATGCCAACGGTACGCTGGGCGATTGGGGGATTCACTGGATGGACCAGATTTTGTGGTGGACCGAAGAAAAATACCCAAAAAAAGTCTTTTCGACCGGCGGACGCGCCATTAAACAGGACAACACCGATGCGCCCGACCATCAGGTGACCAGTTATGAGTTCGAAGACTTTACGGCCGTTTGGGAACACCGCACGTTTGCGGGTAATAATGCCGAGAAAACCCATCCGCAACAGGCCGTCGGCGTTTATTTTTACGGAACTGAAGGTACATTTCATATGGGCTGGATGGACGGCTGGACCTTTTACCCGGCCGACGCAAAAAAACCGATCATTCACCAGGACCCGCAACTGAATAAACCCGATGACCAGAATATCGCCCAGCTCTGGGATGATTTTCTGAAAGCCATCAAAACCAAAAGTACACCCACCTGTGACATCGAAATTGGCCACCGGTCCACCAACATGGCTTTGCTGGGCATGTTGTCGTATAAACTGGGGCGTAGTGTTGAGTGGGATGGTGAAAAAGAAGTAATCAAAGGCGACGCCGAAGCCAATAAGCTCCTGAGCCGCGATTACCGGGGCGAGTGGAACTATCCGGTGTAAGTCGGTACCCCCGGACTTTAGTCCGTGTTTTTCGAAACCGGTTTCACGGACTAAAGTCCGGGGGTATGCAAACAGCTTGCCTGTTAATCCAGTTATAGTAAAAGTAAGCTGTCAATTCCATGTCCGACTCAACCGATTCCACTGGCGATCTCGACCAGGCCACTGCAGGCCGGACAACACTGCGTTATTTGGCTCGTGCCATGCACACCGATCACCCGTCCGATGAGCCCTTTGTCCTGAACACCGCGGAACGACACGCCATCTACCGGATAAAGGGAGCAACCATGCTGGTGTCTTCCGCACTGGGTGTTTTTGGTATATGGGTTTTTTATCTGCCGCATTCACTCTGGGGGGACTGGTTTGCGGAAACTCACACGGCTTTGGGCGACTGGCCGCTGATCAGTATTCTGTTTGCGGTTTTGGTACTTTACCTGGTTATCCACGCTTTATTACTGGTTCATACGGGGGCGATTCGTCTCATCGAAATGACGTGCCAGTTTCCGCGTTTTCATGATTCATCGTTTGCCCGTCATTTGAATCAACTGGCCGAAAACAGCCCTCCGCGAAGTCTGTTCCGGCTTCGGATGAGCCCCCGGCCGTTGTTACACTGGACCATGCCCGGTTATCTCATGACGGTTCTGTTGCTGGCTTTCGTCGCTAATGGCGTTCTGCAATTGCTTCTCCGGAGTTGGAGCGAACGGGCGGTTTCACCGATCGTTATCGTTTTGACGAGCACGCTGGTGGTTGCCATCGGAATCAGCCGGGCGACGTACCAAATCCTGCAACAAGCCCAGATCCGGGTTATGGCCCCGTTGACCATTCGGCAGTTTACCAACGAACTGGTCGAAGAATTCGGTCGTGAAACCACGTTTCGGCAACTGCTTCCCGCCGTATTGCACTACGCTGCCGTTTCTTCCAGGCCCGACAATTATCCCCATTTATTGCTCAGAGAAGCCGTTATGGCCCGGTTTTCTATCGACCCCGAAGCGGGAACGCGAGTGAAAGCGGAAGACGTGCCCGGCCAACTGGCCGACTGCTCCGTTTCGGTGCGCCGGGGACTGGAACGGCTCTTTATTTTTACCATTCTCCTGGATGGTCATCTAGCCCCGCTGGAGCGAAGCCGGTTCCGGCAATTGCAAAACGCGGGCTTGCTGACGATTTCCGAAACGGATCTGGAGTCGATTCGCCGAAATTTTGTCAGAGGAGAGGGGTTGTGGGTGTAATTTCGGAAATTGGCCGCAAATCGATACATCCCATGAAACCCTTCCTAATCCTTTTCCTGGTAACCTTTTCCCTGGTTTCGTTGGCCCAGAACCGGCCCAAACAGCCCGTTGCCATCATTCTGGACACTGACATTGGGCCCGACTACGATGACGTTGGCGCGATGGCGGTTTTGCACGCGCTGGCCGATCGGGGAGAGGCCCGTCCACTGGCGGTTATTGCTTCCAACAAACACGAACTGGTGGTGCCAACTATCGATGTTCTGAACACGTATTTCGGTCGTCCAAACCTGCCGACGGGCGTAACCAAGGGGCCGGGCGTGGTGGATGGCGCCTGGCAGAAATGGCCTGAAATGCTGGTTGCTGCCTATCCGCACACCAGGCGGTCGAGTAATGATGCGCCGGATGCGGTAACGACATACCGCCAGATTTTGGCCAGCGAACCGGACGCCAGTGTCACCATCGTTACTGTCGGTTTCCTGTCTAACATGGCCAATTTGCTGGATTCCAAACCCGATCGGTATTCCAGGATGGGTGGGAAAGAGTTGGTAAAACAAAAAGTGAAAGAACTGGTATCGATGGCGGGCGCTTTTCCGAAAGGACGTGAATTTAACGTGTACAAAGATTCAGTGGCTTCCGAAAAAGCCTTTGCCAACTGGCCGACCCCGGTCATTTTCAGCGGTTTTGAAATTGGTAAGCAAATTAAAACCGGTCCGCGTCTGGTGGCTAATTCGACCCTGAAAAGCCCGGTGAAGGATGTATTTGCATTCTGTATGCCAAAAACAAAACAGGACGCCGACGGGCGGATGAGTTGGGACCAGACGGCGGTTTTGGTCGCCATCCGGGGTGTTGAACCGTATTATGGGCTGAAACGGGGCCGTTTTGTGATCAATGGCGGCACCAATTCCTGGGAGGATGATCCGAACGGCCCGCATTATTACCTGGTCGAAAAAATGCCGGTGGCGCAGGTTACCGAAGTAATTGAAACGTTAATGATGCACCAGCCAGTGAAGAAGTGAATCGGTAGGGTTTAGAAAGAAAGGAGAACCGCTGTTTGCATTTTTTTGCGATCCGGGTCTGGAAAAATAGCACGATGTTTGCTAATTTTGAAGTACCCATCGTACAATCAGACAGGATGAAACAGCGCTTCACCAACTTTGCTGGCCGGGTTCAGCTTCGAATCACCCGGTTTGGAATAAAAGAATGGATTTTATTGATCTATTTCTTTGTTCAACCGCTCGTTTGGCAACAATGCATCGACGGCTTTGACTATGCCTGGCATTTGCTGCAAATCGCGAGTTTATTTGCCACTGCCGATATTGCCGAACACATCATTGGCTCCTTCCAAAACCAGGTCGAACGACGTCAGTTACTGACCCGCATTAAAGAATGGGGGCTGGTTGTTTCGGCCGCAGCCTTCCTGATTTTACTGGTAAAAAGTGTGTTAATTGGGTTGTAACCGATCGTTACAACCCGGATTAGTTCTATTGACCAGACCAATCAGCGACCTGCGTCGGCGGCACCCGTAGTTTTCTTTAGCGGGATTTTCTGATCGCGCATAGCCGCATTGTACACGAACGAGGCTACAACGGTAGCTGCCTGCTTCAGATCATCCGCAATCAGGTGATCGTAGGTGTCCATGTTCGTGTGGTGCGTGCGGGTGCTGTATTCGATACCGTCCTGAATAAATCCAAAACCGGCCAGCCCGACCCGGTCGAACGAAACGTGGTCAGTTCCTCCGCTGCTTTTGGGGGCAATGGTCGTTGCGCCTAAATCATGGAATGGTTCCAGCCATTTGGCGAAGATCGGTCCTGCCGCCGTGTTGTTTTGCAGATAAATGCCCCGGATTTTACCAGTTCCGTTATCGACGTTGAAATAAGCCGCCAGTTGTTCGCCTTCTTTCGTGAGTTTATTGGTGGCCGGATCCACAAAGTGTTTCGTTACATAATTCTTGGAGCCGTGTAAACCCTGTTCTTCTCCGCTCCACAGGGCAATCCGGATGGTACGGCGGGGTTTCAGCCCCAGCGTTTTCAGAATCCGGACGGCTTCCATCATCACCGAACAACCGGCGGCATTGTCGGTTGCGCCCGTCGCAGCGTGCCAGGAGTCCAGGTGAGCACCGAGCATCACCACTTCTTCTTTCAGTTTAGGGTCCGAACCTGGTATTTCAGCCACTACATTATACCCCTTTGTATCGGTTGTGTAAAACTTGGTTTTTACATCCAGTTCCAGTTTAATCGGTATGCCGGCTTTGGCCATCCGGCTCAGCGACAGATAATCTTCTACGGAAATCGTCAGGTCGGCGAGTTCATCATGTGCAATACCGCTGGCGGCATTGGCAAAATCCCCACTGACAAACAGCGTACCGTCTTTACTGAGTTGGCTGGTGTTCAGAATCGCCAGTGCTCCGCCCTGTTTGGCCAGTTTGCGCATTTTCTGGTTGAAGGCGTTACGGGTTCGCATGGCCTGAATCAGACTGCGGTAGGAGGAGTCGCGGGCGACGGATTCATCCTTCGCCATTTTTTCGAGATCGGCGTCCGTAAACCGTTTCGCATCGGCGGTAAAAGAAGGGCTGATGGCGAACGGTTGATGAAGCAGAATAACTTTATTTTTGAGCTTGTCACGGTATGCCTCTAAAGCCGTTGTGTCCGACTCGTCGATGTACAACACCTCGGCTTGTTGCATTTTTTCCGTCCCTCCGCTCCAGGCCCTCGGCACGGCGATGATGGTTTTATAATACGGCGCTGTCATGGCAATGTAGCTGCGTTCAATTTCCCAGCCCTTGCCCCATTCGCCCCACGATTCCAGTCTCGCATTTTGCAGGCCCCATTCCGCCAGTTTGTTTTTCGACCAGTTGGCGGCTTTCATAAAACCGGGTCCCTGCAGGCGCGGGCCGTTGACGTCGGTCAGGTAAAAAGCGGTTTCCATCACTTTGGAGCGGGTTAGCCCTTCTTCCCGGATTTTTTTAACGACCGCTGGATCCGGTTTATCATCCTGTGCGAATGAAGCAATCGAAAAACTGGTCAAAAAACTTAGCAGTACTAGTCGCCTTTTCATCGATAGAAACGTTTAGGTTGTGTTACTAAAGTACTAATTCGAGCGCCTACTATCTACTTTAACTAACTGATTGTTTGTTAATTACAATTTGATCTGCAAATAGGTACAATACCGCTAAAACGTAACGAATGACGCGCCGGAACGGAGTAATTTTTGCATCGTGATTTAGCCGACTGCAGCTTTAAGGGTGGGGCTGCTGAACAGGTCTTCCGGGCAGAACCGTTTTAACGGTTTCGTTTTAAAATAGCATACCGCGGTGGCAGAATTGCGGTTAAGATTGTGGGCTGATATACTTTCTGTAAAGGTTGACGACCATCCGGTTTTTATGGACTATCGGAAACGCGCTGATCTCTTCTTTCCGCCCTTGGGGCCTTTCTGGACGGAGACTTAAAACGAATTGCTGGCTGATTATGTGTTGGGCTCCTGTCTGACAATCTCTACGTTTTGAATCCGTTTATCATCGGCAGAAAGCACTTTAAACGTAAACTCACCATAACTAACCTCCTGCCCCGTTTCGGGAACGCGGGTAAATAACTCCAGCAGCAAACCGCCCAGTGATTCGCTTTCCCCTTTTACTTCATCGAAATAGGTAATGTCAACGTGCAGGACGCGGCAAACATCCGTCAGGAGGAGCTTGCCTTCTACCCGGATGGTCTGTTCATCGATGCGCTGAAAAGGAATGGGATCTTCCTCGTCGAATTCATCGTTGATGTCACCAAAAATCTCTTCAATGATGTCTTCCAGGGTAATCAGGCCCCTCGTACCGCCGTATTCATCCACCACAATGGCCATATGAACCCGGCGTTTTTGAAAATCCTGCAGCAGATCGTCTATTTTTTTGGTTTCCGGAATGAAAAAAACCGGTCGGATCAAGGTTTGCCAGTGAAATGAATCATCGCTATCCAAATGGGGGAGCAAGTCCTTGAGGTACAGAATGCCTTCAATTTCGTCCAGCGATTCCTTATACACCGGAACCCGGGAATAACCCGACTGGTTGATTTGCGTCATCAACTCCGTAAAGGTTAATTCTTCGCTGAAAGCGGTAATGTCGACCCGGGCCCGCATAGCCTGTTTGGCCGTAAGGTTGCTGAAATTGACAATGCCTTTGATCAATTCACGCTCTTCCTGGGTTGATTCACTGCTGGTTAGCTCAACAGCCTGGTTGAGTTCGGTCATGGAAACCTTGTAACCCCGGCGGTGAATACGCTGATCGATCACACTCGTCAAACTGACCAGCAATACCGACAAAGGGCGGAACAACGTCGAAGCGACTGCCACCAGCGGAGCGGTTCGCCGAGCCACCGACAAGCTGTTCTGGCTGGCATAAACTTTGGGAATAATCTCACCAAACAGCACAATCATCAGGGTCAGGGCCGTGGTCAGGCTGGCCAGAACCCACCCGGATGTGGGGTCGAGCTGGGTTAGTTTCCAGACCAGATACGTAACGATTACGACAATGGCCAGATTTAATAAATTGTTGAAAATGAGAAGAGACGCCAGCAAACGCCGGGGTCGGTCGAGCAGGTGCATGATCCGCCGTTCGGCTGCGTCGTCGCTGCTGCGACAAGTCGCCCGGTCGTCGGACGAAAGTGAGAAAAAAGCCGCTTCCGAAGCGGATACAATGGCAGCAAGTGCCAGTAATACCATCAAAATGGCGGCATAAGGGCCATAAAAACTAAGATAGGTGCCCCAGGTATCAGCCAGGAGCACCTTACTCGAAAGTGGATCGCTATCCATGTAATTGCGTATAGGTGAACAAAAGCACAGGCTTAGAACGGCAAATCGTCGTCACCTGCGTTATTCATGTCGTCGGGCACCGGTTCCGGTTTGCGCGCTGCCGGAGCCGCCTGTCGGGCGGGAGCGGGCTGTGGAGCCGGTTGGGGCTGGGCCTGTCGGGCGGGAGCGGGCTGTGGAGCCGCTTGTTGGCGGGGGGCCGGGGCGGCTGATTCGGCGTAAGACTCGCCACCACCATCGGCACCATCCTGACGGGCACTGCCGAGAAACTGGAACGTGGTGGCCCGAACCGTCAATGAGAAACGCTCCTTGCCATCACGGTCGGTATACGTTTCGGTTTTCAGCCGGCCTTCGACATAAATCTGGTTTCCTTTACGGACGTATTTTTCAATGGTTTTAGCCTGATCATTCCAAACTTCGACGCGAAACCATTCGGTTTGGTCGACTTGCTCTCCGGTGCGGGTGGTATAGCGTTCGTTTGTGGCAACGCTAAATTTGGCTACAACCGACCCACCATCGAGGTAGCGGACTTCGGGATCGTTACCAACATTGCCAATCAGAATCACTTTGTTCATGCTTGCCATAAAACGGTAAATAAAATGATGAATGGATAATAATGTACTAAGTAAAAGTAGTCAAAATCGAAGACTTTTCAAATAGTCAACGACTAAAATTGGCTTTGGTAACCGTTCTGTTTCAGATGGTTTACAAAAAATTAGCCCGTCTGGCAACACCACTTTTCGACCCTCCGGAACCTCCACCAGCCAGAACCGTGCCCGGATCTTTTGATGGGATAAAACCTGGGTTCGTTCGTCGGATAAACCCTTCAAAATGCCTTCCTGCAAGACCCAGTTCAGCGTCTTTCCTTCCGGTAATTCCCGAAACGCTTCCAGGGGTTCCTCGGTTTCAATCAGGCAAAAATCATACAGGTGCTGCCAGATATCTTTCTGGGTTCGCTCTTTCAAGGCAATCCGGTCGCCCTGGCGGATCACAATGTAGTTGAAATAGCGTTCACGTACGGCGGTTTTTTTGCTTTTGACCGGTAACATCCGTTGCCGACCCGTCAGATACGCCTGACAGCGCTGTTGCAGCGGGCACAGGAGACAATCGGGCGAAACAGGCGTGCACTGAATAGCACCAAATTCCATGATCGCCTGGTTGTAGGTAGCCGGATTGTCAGACATTTGAATGAGTTGGTTAGCCAACACCGAAAATGTTTTTTTCGCTCCCGTTGTCGTAATATCTTCTTCAATGCCGAAAACCCTGGCCAGCACGCGGTAGACATTTCCATCTACTACGGCCACCTTCTCCTGAAAGGCAAAAGACGCAATGGCGGCCGCCGTGTAGGCACCAACACCGGGGAGTTTTAGCAAATCCAGGAACGTTTCAGGAAAACGACCCGCCAAATCACCGGCAACGTACTGGGCGGTTTTGTGCATATTCCGGGCTCGGGAATAATAACCCAGGCCCTGCCAAAGCCGCAACAGATCACGCTCGTCGGCGTTGGCCATTGCCTGCACGCTGGGATAGGCAGCCACGAAGCGCTCGTAGTAGGGACGCCCCTGCACAACACGCGTTTGCTGGAGGATAACCTCTGATAACCAGATGAAATACGGATTTTGGGTGTGCCGCCACGGCAAATCCCGTTTATGATGTTCATACCACTCCGTCAGGGTAGTAGCAAAACCGGCTGTTGAGTCGTCTGAGTCTGAAAACCAATCCAAAACAATTCGTAACTTGGTGTTGTTGAGAAGAAAAAACAAGGTAGAGTGTTTTTTCTCTAACAGGAAAAATCTACCTTTGTGCTCCCAATTTAGAGAGGCTTTTTTTTCAACAACTGATTGAACCTTAAAGTTTAGTACGAACGTGACGAAAGCAGACGTAATCGCAGAAATTGCCGAGAAGACAGGAATCGACAAGGCAGATGTTCAACACACCATTGAGACATTCTTTACCGTAATTAAGAACAATCTGGCGAAGAATGAGAACATCTACGTGAGAGGGTTCGGTAGTTTCATTAACAAAAAGAGAGCCCGTAAAGTGGCCCGGAACATCTCCAAAAATACGGCGATGGTCATTGACGAACATTTTATCCCGAGCTTCAAGCCGGCCAAGGTGTTTGTTGAACAAGTAAAAACCCAGGTTAAACGGAACGAAAACGTTTCTGCTTAATCGTTAGACAAAAGAGATGAGATGTTAGACAAGAGAAAAGAATGTCGTATCTCTTGTCTGATTTCTCATGTCTGTTACCATGAATAAATCTATTTTTCTCGTCATCGGTGTAGGCGTACTGTTGACGGCAGGCTTATACAGCTTGCCGAATGTAGTTGTTCGTAACGAAGACCGGAAACTGACCAACGAACGAACTACGGATGCCACCAAAGCCGTGCGTGATACGGCGGTTTTGCGTACCGATCGTTCGGACCTGCATACGGCCAGCCTTTCGCCCGACCAGCAGAAGGAACTCAACCGGTTGAGCGGCCGTTTCAGATCCGTTGATGACAAACAAAAACCGGTGGTCGGTGCTGAATTGATTCAGGCTTACCGCAAAGTGAGCCGTTTCGACAGTGCAGCCCGAATCGCCGAACAACTGGTAACGTTGGCTCCAACCGAGGCCAATTTACTCCGGGCCGGGGATTTATACTATGAAGCCTACGGATTTGCCGTTGACAATCAGAAACTGGCCGATCTGGGCAAGAAGACCCGGGAATTTTATCAGAAAGCACTCGATAGCAATCCTGGTTTGCTGGCTGCAAAGGCTAATATGGCGATGACGTATGTTACGACCGAAACGCCCATGCAGGGAATTATGTTGCTGCGTGATGTTCTCAAGGAAGATCCCACCAACGAACTGGGGTTGTTCAATATGGGTCTGTTGTCAATGCGTTCGGGTCAATACAACCGGGCGGTGGAACGGTTTCGGTCTATTCTGACCAGCCATCCGGACAACACTAAGGCGCAGTTTTACCTGGCTATCAGTCTGAGCGAAATGGGCCGGAAAGAAGAGGCTCGAAAATTGCTTGCCAACGTGAAAGCGCGGGAAAAAGACCCAACGATTCAGGCAGCAGTTAAAGAGCTGGAGAAGAATTTGTAAAATTGAATGGATTCGAGGGTTCAATGGCTAAAAATGGTTTGAATGGGTAAAGAATGGTAGTATGGTTAGGATGGTTAAGAATTTAGCCATTTCAATTGTCGCGCTATTCAACCCTTTTTAACCATTCAAACCATTTTAACCATCCCGCCATTCAACCATTTTTAACCATAAAAAATAGTTACCATTATGCCTTGCGGAAAGAAGAGAAAACGTCACAAAATTGCTACCCACAAGCGGAAGAAGCGTCTGAGAAAGAATCGCCATAAGAAAAAATAAGGTAAGCCGCCTGTGGGCGGAGTGTTACCATACGGGCCGGACAATCGGGGAACTTATTCGCTTGTGCAACGGGGAAATACCCTGGATGCCAACGAACCGATTGCCCGGCCTTTTTATTTATTTTCGGGCCACTTAACCGCATATTCATCTTGTGAGTAACGAATTAGTCATTAGTTCGACTCAGAAAGGTGATCGGATAGCACTTTTGCAAGACAAAAGACTGCTGGAATATCACGTTGAAGAGTCGGACAGCAGCTTTACCGTCGGCGATATTTACTTAGGAACTGTTAAAAAATTAGTGACGGGCCTCAATGCGGCATTTGTCGACATTGGCTACGAAAAAGATGCATTTCTGCATTATTTGGACTTAGGCTCCAACATTAACTCGCTTAACAAATTCACAAAAGACGTTATCGCCAAACGGACCAATACCGGCCGGCTGAATAATTTCAAGCTGGAACCCGAGATCGACAAACTTGGGAAAATTGATAAGGTATTGAGTAAGAACGCACCCATTCTGGTGCAGGTTGTCAAAGAACCCATCTCGACCAAAGGTCCGCGCTTATCCTGCGATATCTCCATTGCAGGGCGGTATCTGGTATTGGTGCCCTTTGCCAATACGGTCAATATGTCCAAAAAAATTACGGATAAAGCCGAACGGACGCGCCTGATGCGCCTGATGTCGTCGATAAAACCGCAGAATTTTGGGGTTATCGTCCGGACGGTGGCACAGGGTAAAGACGTTGAAGAACTGGATCGTGACCTGACTAATTCCCTCGAAAAATGGGAAAAAGGGATTGCACTCCTGCGCGACGCCAAACCCCGCGACCGGATTATTGGCGAGATGAACCGGGCTTCATCCATCCTCCGCGACATGCTGAACGAATCGTTCGACAGCATTACCGTCGATACACGGGAGATGTATGATGAAATTAAAACGTACATTCACACCATTGCCCCCGAAAAAGAGAAAATCGTCAAGTTCTATACGAACAACAAGATGAAGGTTTTCGAACAGTTCGGGCTGGAAAAACAGATCAAATCGCTGTTTGGACGGTCGGTAAGTCTGCCAGCGGGCGGTTATCTGATCATCGAGCACACGGAAGCGCTCCACGTCATTGACGTGAACAGTGGTAATAAATCGAATTCCGAAGAAGACCAGGAGGCTACGGCTGTTAGCGTTAACAAAGAAGCCGCAAAAGAAATTGCCCGCCAGCTTCGGCTGCGCGATATGGGTGGAATCATCGTCATCGATTTTATCGATATGAAGAAACCCGACAATAAGAAGATGATTTTCGACGTGATGCGGGAGGAAATGAAAACCGACCGCTCAAAATTCACCATTTTGCCGTTGACGAAGTTCGGTCTGATGCAAATTACGCGGCAACGGGTGCGGCCGGAAATCAATATTGTTACCAAAGAAGTTTGCCCAACCTGTGGCGGCACCGGTACGATTCAGGCCAGTATCCTGATTACGGACGCCATCGAGCAGAATTTAGAATATATTCTAACCCGCCAAAACGAGCCGGGCGTGCAGATCATGATGCACCCATACCTCTACGCCTATTATACCGCGGGCTGGTGGTCGAAGCAAATGCAATGGTTCATGAAGTATAAAACCTGGGTGAAGTTGATCAAAGACAGTTCGTTCGGAATCAACGAATTCAAGTTTTATAACAAGCAGGGTGAGGAAATTGAGGTGACAACCGCCTGATGTCGTTTTCGAGCCTTCTTATAGTGCCAAAAGCCACCTTTTCGGGTGGCTTTTGGCATTCATAGCGGTAACGGGGCGAACCGGTAATAGCAAAAAGCCGTTTTCGTTACTTCAAAATCGGTTCGAGTGCGGCCCGGTTTTCGTCGAGCCACTTCGTAATATCGGTGACAATTTCTTTCATTCCCAGCTCCGGTTTCCAGCCGGTCAGTTTGGTCACCTTCGTGTTGTCGGTGATGTAAAGCCGGATGTCGGCCGCCCGGTTTTCGGCAACACTACTGATGGGAATGGTTTTGCCGGTTACTTCCTGACAGATTTTTGTCAGTTCCTGCAACGATGCGCTGCTTTCATTGCCACCACCCGCATTCAGGATTTGGCCGTTGACCTGGTCGATGTTGTGGAGTTCCCAATCGATCAGGCGGTAAAGGTCGGCGATGTGGAGCATGTCGCGGGTTTGTTTGCCCGTACCGCCGTAGCCAATGTAAGCGAGTTGCTGCTCAAAATAATGCTTGGCAATCCAGAGAACCATCACGCCCTGATCGACTTTTCCCATCTGCCACGGCCCGGTAATGACTCCGCAGCGGTTGATGACGGTTTTCAGACCGAAAAATTCCTGATACTCCTGAATAATGAGTTCCGACGCCAGCTTGGTGGTGCCGTAGAGGGAACGAGCGCCGTCGAGCGGGAAATTCTCGGCAATACCTTTGGACGAAACGCCCGGAACCGGTTGCTCGTCGGAAAGAACAAAGCGGGTTTCGTGCTCATCGAAGTTCAGGGTTTCGATGGTTTTGATGGGATAAACCCGGCTCGTGGAAAGGAATATAACGTTGGCTTTGGATTTTAGTGCAAAATTGAGGCAGTTGACCGTACCAAACAGGTTGGTATTGATCAGATAATCGGGCGTTCCGGTCAGACCGGCCAGCACCGATGGCTCGGCAGAGGCTTCGATGAGCGTGTCGACGGGCGGAATGGGATCGAAGTCTTCCTTGTTCCGGATGTCGCCGTGCACAAACTGAATACCGGCTTTGGTCAGGCGGGCTACATTCAGTTCGGAACCTTTCCGTTTGAGGTTGTCGAGAACAAAAATTTCGTACTGTGGATAGTCGGTTTTGAGAGACAAAGCCAGTGAGGAACCAACAAAACCAGCTCCGCCGGTGATCAGTATTTTCATTTAAGTAAAGAAGTTAACCTGTTATTTACCAGCAGGTTGTGTGGCTATAACGTAAGGGAACAGATGAAAACTAGGTATCGATTCGTTTGAGTTTGATGTTTTCGACCGGGCGGATAACCAGCGGCACTTTTTCGATTTTCACGGCACTGCTGTCAAGTCCGAACCAGCGATCTTCCGGCGTTGTAAACCCTTTGACAAAAAAGTAAACATCCATCACAATGCGTTCCCGCAGCGGAAGATCGTTTTCGAAAGAAAGGAATTTTTCAAGTACCACAAACCGGAAATCGCCAATTACATTCTGGCGGCTGAGTGATTCGTAGCGGCTCGTAATATCCACTTCTTTATTCTTTACCATATCCTCGATAACCCGCCGGAAAAAGAGGTTGATCCGTTGCTCAATTCGAAAACCCAGCCGGAAAGTAACCTTGTAGACATCATCGGGCGCAATGGTATTCACTTTGTATTCCATCGTATACGGATCATCGGTCGTGTCGACGTGGATGAACCAGTAAATATCCGCCCGTTTAGGCCGTTTCTGAAAGATGGAATAGATGACTTTCGATTCAATTTCGGCCGCCCGGGCCGCGTTGCTCATAAAAACCAGGTGCGTTGCATATTTCGGAATACTAATATCGCGGCTGAGTTCTTTAAACGGCTGAATGTATTGGTCAATTTTGACGTACTCCGTCAACCGCAGCTTGATTTTGTTGGCATTCAACCAGATGATCATGATACCCGCCATGACCCCGGCAATGAGCACCGATACCCAACCGCCGTGGGTGAACTTCGCCAGATTAGCAATCAGAAAACTCGTCTCGACGACCAGGTAAAAAATGAGAAACAGCAGTACAAACCACGCGTTATATTTATGGGAGTACATGTAGTAGCTAAACAGAATGGTACTCATCAGCATGGTGAGTGTGATGGCCAGGCCATAAGCCGCTTCCATGCGTGATGACTCCTGAAAGTAGAGAACCACCCCGACACAACCCGCGAAAAGGAGCCAGTTGATACTGGGGACATACAATTGACCCTTTTTATTGGTCGGATACCGAAGGCGAACTTTCGGCCAGAAATTGAGCCGGATGGCTTCGCTGATGAGCGTAAAGGCACCAGTGATCATGGCCTGACTTGCAATAACCGTGGCCATAGTGGCAATCACGATACCGGCAAAGAGAAACCATTCGGGCATTAATCCATAAAAAGGATTGCGGTCACCGAGGGGCTGACCTGCCAGACTTTCTACAAAAGCGCCCTGACCAAAATAATTGAGCAACAGACAGGCTTTCACGAAGGCCCAGCTAACCCGGATATTCCCCCGACCGGTATGGCCCATATCGGCATACAGAGCCTCCGCGCCGGTTGTCGACAGAAAAACCGCTCCCAACAGCCAGAACGCACCGGGGTAGTCATTTAGAAAATGATAAACATACAGCGGATTAACGGCCTGTAGAATCGATACGTCACTGGCAATCTGCAACACACCCAGCGTTCCGAGCATGGTAAACCACAACAGCATGATGGGGCCAAAGGCGGTGCCTACGACACTGGTTCCGAACGTCTGGATTAGAAACAGGAAGGCCAGAATACCGAGCACAATCGGTACGGTAGGAATGTCGGGATAGAGAATACGAAGTCCTTCGATGGCCGATGAAACCGAGATCGGCGGAGTAATAATGCTGTCGGCTAACAAGGCGCTACCGCCAATGATGGCCGGAATCGTCAGCCAGCGGGCGTGTCGCCGAACCAGGGCATAAAGTGCAAACGTGCCCCCTTCACCCCGGTTATCCGCCCGCAGTACCAGAATGACATACTTGATGGTGGTTTGTAAGGTGATGGTCCAGAAAATGCAGGAAAGTGCTCCCCTGACAATGTTTTCCTGGATGGGCTGATCGGTGCCGACAACAGCGCGAAGTACGTATAGGGGCGAGGTGCCAATATCGCCGTAGATGATACCCAGTGCCACCAGCAGACCTGCTGCCGATACTTTATCCAGGTGCCTTTTATCTTCCATAGAGAATAAACGCCGAACTAAAATAAGTTCGGCTGGTGAAATCCGGGTAAAGATAATGCTAAAAAAAGGAGAAAGGAGAAGGCAAGGCTGGAAAAAGGATTGACTCCCTTTCACTCCGGCTGTAAGACCGCTTTCTTTCCTCTTTTGTTTATTTTAAATCCCGGTTTTCTCCATTAAATCGTTCCCGCCAGCAAAACTACGTTCAGAATAATAATCAATCCGGCAACGCCCCAACTTAAAATAGTCATCCAGCGGGGATTGACGAAGGCTCCCATTTTCAATTTGTCACTCGTGAACATCACCAGCGGCACCACGGCAAAACTCAGTTGGACCGACAGAACTACCTGACTGAAAACCAGCAACTCCGAGGTGCCATGCTCGCCGTACAGAATGGTGACGATCAAAGCCGGTACAATGGCAATCAGCCGGGTGATGAGTCGGCGCAGCCACGGTTTCAGCCGGATGTTTAGAAAACCTTCCATGACGATCTGACCCGCCAGCGTTCCGGTTAGCGTCGAATTCTGGCCCGACGCCAGCAGCGCTACCGCAAATATGACACTGGCCAGCGTGGCACCCAGCAGGGGGTCGAGCAGGCGGTGGGCATCGGTGATGTCAGCGACCTGATGATTGCCGGAAGAATGAAAGGCTGCGGCTGATAGAATCAGAATGGCCGCATTGATAAAAAAAGCCAGAAACAAAGACAACGTGGAATCAATGGTGGCAAACTTGATGGCATTTCGGCGACCGCTGTCGGTTTGGGCAAAATTACGGGTTTGAACAATGCTGGAATGCAGATACAGGTTGTGGGGCATAACGGTTGCGCCCAGAATCCCGATGGCGATGTAGAGCATATCGGGATTGGTAATCACTTCTTTTTGCGGAACAAGGCCACCCAAAACAGCGGCAATTTCGGGTCTGGAAAGGATAATTTCGTAGACAAAGCAGAGCAGAATGAGAAAAATCAGTGCGCCAACGATGCTTTCGAGCCAGCGAAAACCTTTGTTTTGCAGATACAGCAGCAGCAACACATCCAGTGCGGTAATGCAGACGCCAACCGAGAGCGGGATGCCAAACAGCAGATTCAGGGCCAGTGCCGACCCGATTACTTCCGCCAGATCGCAGGCGGCAATGGCAATTTCACACAAAAACCAGAGCGCAATCGAAACCGGACGGCTGAAGTGATCACGGCAGGCCTGAGCCAGATCGCGGCCCGTTGCAATCCCCAATTTGAGCGAAAGGTGTTGCAGGAGCATCGCAAACAGGTTGGAAATCAATATGACGGATAGCAAAGTATAGCCAAAACGTGATCCCCCGGCGATGTCGGTGGCCCAGTTGCCGGGATCCATGTAGCCAACGGCCACCATCAAGCCCGGACCGGCAAAAGCCAGCAGCCGCTTGAAGAAAGGACCGGTTTCCGAAACGGGAATACTGGCGTGAACTTCAGGTAATGATTTCGCTACATTTTCGGACTTCCATCCCTGTGCCATTGTAGAAGTAGGTTCTTGCGTTATCATAGCGTTAGACAGCTACAATTTTATTCTTTCGTATTAACTCAACAAATATATCAAATGTTTCTAAATAAAAATTTAGACTAGTCTAAAAATTTTTTGAACGGTAATAAAAATCTAAATTTGCGGGTAGAAAAAAACAGGGGTCTGTACCCACTGACATTCTGCGTCTTAGTAGAAAGAGATTGGAGGGATTGAATTCCGTCCTGCGTCTATGCATTCATTCACGGAAGAAAATTATCTAAAAACGATTTATTACCTGGCTGCCCGTCAGGAAGGGGAGGTTACGACCAATTCACTAGCCGAAATGACGGCCACAAAGGCGGCTTCGGTGTCGGACATGCTGCGGAAGCTGGCGGAAAAACAACTGATTCATTATAAAAAATACCAGGGCGTACGGCTCACGGAAGAAGGCGAACGGCTGGCCTTAAAAGTAATTCGGCGGCATCGGATCTGGGAAGTGTTTCTGGCCGAGAAGCTGGGCTTCGGCTGGGATGAAGTGCATGAGATGGCCGAAGAACTGGAACACATTCGTTCGGAAGAGCTGGTTAGGAAACTGGACGCCTTTCTGGGCTATCCGCAGTTTGATCCCCACGGCGATCCGATTCCTACGCCGGCGGGGCAGATGCCAACCGTCGAATACACCAAATTGTCGGAGGTGACGGTGGGTGCCGAAGTGCAGGTGATGGGCGTACTGGAACATTCGCCGGAATTTTTGCAACACCTCGATAAAACCGGGTTGAACCTCGGTTGCCGGGTGCTCGTTCAGGATGTCAACGCATTTGATAAATCCGTTTCTGTACAGATTAACCACCAAAAAACGTTGTTTGTCAGTAATGAAGTGGCCCGGAATTTATTGGTCAACTAGACGTTGGTCTGGCTGGCTCTAACTACAATTCATGAAACTCCTCGATTGGTATATTCTAAAGCGGTTTTTGTTGACATACCTCTTTGTCGTGATGGTCATCGTGCTGATCGTGTGCGTGGTCGACTACACCGAAAAAGTAGACGATTTTTATAAGCACAAGGCGCCCGGCGACAAAATCCTGTTTGATTATTACCTCAACTTCATTCCGTACTGGGCCAACTACATCAGCCCGCTTATGGTTTTCATTGCCACCGTTTTCATGACCTCCCGGCTGGCGGCCAAATCAGAAATCATTGCCATGTTGAGCAGCGGAATGAGTTTTGTCCGGTTGCTGGTGCCCTACGGAATGGGTGCGCTCATTCTGAGCGTCGCTACCTATTTTCTGGTGGGTTGGGTGGTTCCCAAAGCCAACCAGACCCGGATTGCCTTTGAATTAAAATACACCAAAGATCCGTACACGTACTCGGGCCGCAATATTCACATCAAGGTGGCACCCAATGTGTATGCCTATCTGGAAAGCTATAATAATCAGAGCAATACGGGCTATAAGTTCACTCTTGAAAAGGTAAAGGGCAATCAGCTGCTGCAAAAAATGGCGGGCGACCGCATCGAATGGAGCCCCGAAAAGAAGAAATGGACAGTGTATGACTACAACGTGCGGACCATCAACGGCTTGCAGGAGGTGCTCACGCACGGAACCAAAGTAGACACCTTGCTGAACCTGTATCCGTCGGACTTTGACAGCGATTTTAGCCTCTACGAAACGTTTACATTTCCCGAACTCGATAACTACATCAGTCTGCTGAGTAGCCGCGGAGCCGACGGGGTTGAAACCTACCTGCTGGAAAAATACTCCCGGCAAACCCGCCCTTTTGCCATCATTATTCTGGCGGCCATCGGGGTGATCATGTCGGCCCGGAAAAGTCGCCGGGGTGTGGGCTGGCAGGTGGCGCTGGGGTTCGTTCTGGCATTCGTTTACCTGCTTTTTTTCATGCTGGCAAAAGGAATTGCCGAATCGGGCAATCTGAATCCGATCGTGGCGGTCTGGTTGCCAAATATCATTTTTACGGCCATTGGCGTGATTCTATACCACACGATTCCGAGGTAATCCATTGACTTACAGGCACTTGCGTGCGTGTTTTTCTGATTTTTGCCAGCGTGTAAAATTCTGGATAAGTTAAAAACGCGGACTAAGGCGGCATCGGCCGTTCCACCGTGGATATGTATGAACCGCCCGACCACTACCGATTATCTGCATTTGCACTTTCTAGTCCTGATCTGGGGCTTTACGGCCATTCTGGGCGTCCTGATTTCCGTATCGCCCGTCATGCTGGTGGTTTACCGTACCCTGCTGGCGGCTCTGGGATTGGGAATTTTGCTGTATGCCCGGAAGAAAATGGTGCCGGTTTCGCCCGCCGACCGCCTGAAACTGCTGACAACGGGGCTGGTAATTGCGCTGCACTGGGCACTTTTTTTCGAAGCCGCCCGGATGGCCAACGTCTCCGTTTGTCTGGCCGGAATGGCTACCGGATCGTTGTGGACCAGTCTGCTGGAACCTCTTTTTTTTCGGAGACGATTGCGGGCCGTCGAGGTCATCCTCGGTCTGGTGGTCATGGCGGGTTTGTACCTCATCTTCCGTTTTGAAATTGACCGGGCTGCGGGCTTGTTGATGGCGGTTTTCTCGGCCATGCTGGCGTCCATATTTACCATCATCAACAGCCAGTTTACGCGACGGTATCCAGCCCTGACGATTACCTTTTACGAAATGTCGGGTGCTTTTGGTGGTTCACTGCTATTTCTGGGGTTATATTTGGCATTGGGTTTGGAAAAACCGTCAACCTTGTGGCCGGAGCCTATGGATTGGCTCTGGATTTCGATTCTGGCATTTGTCTGTACGGTTTATGCCTATTCGGCTTCCGTGTGGTTGATGCGGAAGTTTTCGGCATTTGCCGTGAATCTGACCGTAAACCTGGAACCGGTATACGGAATTACGCTGGCCTGGTTGTTTTTTGGCGACCGCGAACGCATGACGACCGGTTTTTATATGGGAACACTCATTATTTTGATCGCCGTGCTGATTTATCCGGCCTTGAATCGGCAGAAAGCACCAGCCACGCCGATTGAGCTGGGAAACGGAGCTAGCTAAACTGCTGATCGTTAAGATAACTATTGATCGAATGAAACAAACCAGTACACTTTTCTATTCGCTGCTCAATGTCGTTGCCCTGCTCTTATTTGGTTTCGCCTTACTGCCGCTGCTGATTCTTTCTTTTTATAACCATCCGTCCGCGGTCGATGACTATTGTTTCGCCGATACCGCCGTTCATTATGGCGTCTGGCAGGCTCAAAAATTGTATTACGATGGCTGGTCGGGGCGCTATTTTTCTAACTTAATCGTTCATTCGAGTCCGCTGGTGTGGCGATGGTACGGTGCTTACCGGTTTTTGCCGGCCCTGTTTGCCCTGGCCTGGATCGGAGCTTTGTATACGATGATCAGCGAATTGGTGCCAACGGTTTCCGCCCGAATGCGCTGGGTAGCGGTCGGCCTGCTATTTTTCCTGTATGTTTTGATGTTGCCCAGCCCGGTCGAAGGTTTTTTCTGGCTGGCCGCGGTGGCGTGTTATACCGTCCCGACCATTCTGTCTTTTTACCTGATTGCCGTCATACTTCGTTGGTATACCATTCAGAAACAACCTTTAAAGGCTCTGACCGCCATTTGGGCGGCTTTTCTGGTCTTTGCAATCGTTGGCTCGAGTGAAACAAGCCTGGTCTGGATGATCCTGTTTCTGGGCGGACTGCTGGCTTATCAACTGCTTTTCCAACGACGAATCGACGTGTTTCTCCTGGGTTTATTACTCATGGCGTTTTTTTCAGGCTGGCTGTTGTTCCGCGCGCCGGGAAATGCCATTCGCATGGGAGGGAATCCGAACGGGGGCGATTTGCTGTTTTCGACTCGTTCGGCTTTCGAGTATCTGGCCAAAGAGATGGTCGGCTGGTTTGTTAAAACACCGGTATTGATACTGGGCGTCCTGTGGCTTCCACTGGCTCAGCGGCTGGCCAATTCCAGCCATCCAACCCGGCGTCTTTTTACGATCCATCCCCTGCTGGCCCTGATTGCCTGGATCGGGCTATTGGGTGCTTTAATTTTTCCGTCGTATTACGGCATTGGCGTTGGCCCCGCTCCCCGCGTGATGAACGTCGTGTACACCTTTTTTCTGCTGGGCTGGTTTTATAATCTAACCGTTTTGGTCGTGTTCTCCAACCGCTGGAACGGATTGGGAAGCGGTTGGGGAGCAATTCCACTCGCCTTAATAGCCGGTATTGCCGCCGTTTGGGTTGCCTATAGTGTTTACAAAAGTGTTCCGTTGCATCAGATTTATGGTGATTTAGTATCAGGCCGGGCGGCTGCTTACGACCGTGAAATGACCGATCGGCAAAAGGTTTTAAACGATCCAACGCTCACAACCGTCCGTTTGCCGGTTTTAAGAGCCATGCCCCCCAGTATATTCATTGGTGACATCCATCCGTCTGATATGAAGCACTGGTGGAACCGCTGTCAGGCTGGGTATTATGGAAAAAAAGTAGTTATTTTGGACTCGTTAACGGCGAAAAAGCCGTAATATCCATGTCCACCGTTTGCATTATCATTCCCTGTTATAATGAAGCCAGCCGGCTGCCCACCGACGCGTTTCTGAACTTCCAGCAGCTCCATCCGAACATCCGGTTTTGTTTCGTCGATGACGGCAGCCAGGATCAAACGCTGGCTGTACTGACCCAGTTTGTGCAGCGCAATCCGGCACAAATGGACGTCATTCATCTGAAAAAAAACCAGGGCAAAGCTGCGGGCGTACGGGCTGGAATGCTACAAAATCAGCAAACATCCGTCGATTATTTAGGGTACTTCGACGCCGATCTGGCCACTCCGCTGGAAGCGATAAATGATCTGGTTGCTTATCTGGACCAAAATCAGGAGCGGGATATGGTCATGGGCTCCCGGATTCAATACCTGGGCACCACCATTCGACGGAACATCCAGCGGCATTACATCGGTCGAGTTATTGCTACGTTTATCAGCCTTATTTTAAAACTGCCGCTGTATGACTCCCAATGTGGCGCCAAGCTCTTCCGGCGGGCTGTTATTCCGGCGGCTTTTACTGAACCTTTCATCAGTCCCTGGCTCTTTGACGTCGAGATTGTGGCCCGCCTGATCCGGCAGTTTGGCCGGGATAAGGTAACCGACAAAATCGCCGAAATGCCCCTGAAAGAATGGACCGAACAGAGCGATTCCCGCGTCAAATTATCGTACATGTTCCGTATGCCGATCGAGTTATACAAAATCTACCGAACTTATAAAAGCGTCTGATTCCTAACCGCTTTCCCTGCTTATTGAACGCATTATTTAGATTCACATCGTATGGTTACCGTACCGGCAGGCTACTCTAAAACAACAAAATGGAGGTGGATCTGGCGCCTTTCGCCCGTGCTGATGGCGATACCAATCGTCTGTTTTGCTCTTTTTGTGTTTATTTATTCCGTCAATATTCCCTGGTTCGATGATCTGGAAGCTTTTGTTGGCTTTTTGCTGACGTACCTGCGGGCGGACACACTCACCGAAAAATGGGCGGAATTGCTGCGACCGAATAATGAACACCGGATTCTGTTTGCCAAACTGACCACCGTTAGCCTCTATTCCCTGACGGGTACACTCAATTTCCGCTGGTTGATCGGCGTGGCCTTCCTGTGTCTGCTGGGAATGGTGGCGGTTCTCTACCGTGTTTTTCGCCGGTCGGCGTTGCCAGCCCTGTACTTCCTGCCGGTTTTGCTCATTTTATTACAACCCCAATATTACGGAACCAGCGTCTGGGCCATTACGGCTCTTCAGCACGAAGCGGTATTGTTTTTTATGCTGACGGCTTTGTATTGGCTGGCCTCCGGCACGGGCGGACGGTTCGGTTTGGCCATCCTGATTCAACTACTGGCTTCATTCTCAATGGGCAACGGCTTATTCGGTTGGATCGCCGGTGGAGCCATACTGGTTGCCCAAAGGCAATACGCCAGGCTGGGGATTTGGATCGGCATCAGCGTGGGGGCTATTCTTTTTTATTTTCACGATTACGCCAGTCCGCAGGGCAACGAAAGTAGCCTGTCCTTTTTGCTTCACAATCCGCATATCGTTTTTTTAGGCTTCTTCACGTTCATTGGCGGTTTGTTCGACTTTTTTCCGGATGCTCCCATTTTCCGGCGGAGCATTTTGCCAACCCTTTTTGGCTTTATAGTCGGTGCCGGTGTTTTTGTGGTTCTGAAACCGATGGTTCTTACGTTCCTGCGGACCAGCCCGCAGCCGCGCTCCTCAACTTTTTCCCGGCAACAGTATTTCTTCATCGGAGCCTACGCCCTGCTTTTTGTCAATGCGGCCGTAGTTGCCATCCTGCGCCCGCGTTTTGGGTACGATGTGATGTTAGTCAGCAACTACATGATTTATCCGGCCTTGCTGGTTAGCCTTTTGTATTTGTCGCTGCTTAACCAGACCCGCTCCGGGGTGGGTCAATTCCGGTGGCTTCAGATCGGAGTGATCTTTGGCGGAATGATCTGGGCGGTATCGTATGGGCGGTTTTGGCCGCGCGTGGCCCAGAAAAACCAGGCTTTGCAGGCGCAGGCCTTTAACCAGAAATACAACGGAATCGGGCTGGGAGCAACGCTCGGGACGCCTTTTGCCAGACTGGCCAAAGACATGATGGACCAAGCGGTTCGGACGGGGATATACCAGTATCCAACGGCTTTTTATTCGCCTTTCGAAAGCCAGTTTCGCACAGCGCCCGTCAATCCGGACCCCTCACTGAAAATAACCGTCACCGAATTTCCGGATCATTACCTAATCCAAAGCCCGGACTGGTATCTGCCCGCCGAAACCCGGCGCATTTGCCTGGTGGCCCGGTCCGATCAGCAAACCTATTTGTTTCCGTCCAATGCGCCATTCGTCTGGAGTCGGTTCTACGCAAACCGGCAGAATGTGATCGGCATTCAGGCGTCGGTACTCAAAAACGCGTTGCCACCGGGAACCTATCGGTTGGGTTTTGTGGCCGCTCCCGCCGAAACGCCCGTACGGTTTTCAGATCAGAAATTGAGCATTCAGTAAGATTTTTGCCAGCTAACCTGCTCAAAATTTAGATCGGAGAGCCGTTTAATAAAAGGGGATGAATCGTCTGCCAAATAAATAATGTAATTTTACGGCCTGCTTATGAACCAATATCAGTGACCTTGTCCGAACCACAAATTTCTATCGTCGCACCGCTTTACAACGAACGGGAATCGTTTCCACACCTCGTTTCACGGCTTAATGCCTTAATGGACAGCTCGTCGCTCGCCATTGAAGTCGTGTTGATCGACGACGGCAGTCGCGACAATACGGCGCAACTGATGCAACAGCTGGCGTTGACCGACGACCGCTATCACTGCGTTTTTCTGGCCCGGAACTACGGCCACCAGATTGCTCTGACGGCCGGTATGGCAGCCGCAAAGGCAACGGAAGCCCTGTTTATCATCGACGGCGACCTCCAGGACCCCCCCGAATTGCTGGACGAATTCTACGCCAAATTTCAGGAAGGGTACGATGTTGTTTATGCCGTGCGGAAGAAGCGGAAAGAAGGCGTTTTCAAGAAGATGGCCTATTTTCTGTTCTACCGCTTCATGAAATCCATTTCCTACGTCGATATTCCGCTCGATAGCGGTGATTTTTCGCTCATCAGCCGCCGGGTTACCAACGTGCTGAACCAGATGCCCGAAGAAAGCCGCTTCATTCGCGGGATGCGCAGCTGGATCGGTTTCAAGCAAATCGGTGTGGAATACGAGCGCGATGCCCGCGTGGCCGGAGAAGCAAAATATACGTTTAAAATGCTCCGCCGGCTGGCCTATAACGGTATTTTCAATTTCAGCGAATTCCCCATCAAATTCGTGACCAACCTGGGCATGATTTCCATCGGGATTGCGGTTTTGTATTTTATTCAGACACTCATCAAAAAATATTTCTTCGGTGGTGTACCGCAAGGATTTACGGCATTGCTGTTTACCATCATTCTTTTCGGCGGTATTCAGTTGATCGGTTTGGGATTAATCGGCGAATATGTGCTGCGGATTTTCTTCCAGAGCAAAGGCCGCCCCCTGTACATCGTCCGGGAAATCATCCGAAAGAAAGAACGACAAGTTTGATCATGGATATAAGACAAGAGAGAAGAGATACTAAACTCCTGATCTTTTGTCTCTTGTCTCTACTCTAACGTCTTAATGTTATTTAATTCGCTCCAGTTTTTATTGTTTTTTATCGTCGTAACGCTGGCCTACTACAGTCTGCCGTGGCGCGGACGGTGGGTATTGTTGCTGTTGGCCAGTTGTTATTTCTACATGGTCTTCAAGCCGACGTACATCCTGATTCTGTTTCTGACCATCGTTATTGACTATTACGCCGGTATTTGGCTGGAGCGCACCAAACCCGGTTCTTCCCGAAAATGGCTGCTGATCATCAGTCTGATTTCCAACATCGGTATTCTGGCGTTTTTTAAATATTTTGGATTTTTCACGGATAGCGTCGTCTGGCTACTCGACCAGCTCAACCTAGATGGCCCGGCCCAGCTCGTCAACCGGAAAGCCATCAGTTTGCTCAATAAAGTGCTGACGCTGTTCGGTCAGCCAAATACCACCTCGTTCAGCATTGTCGATTCAATTTTGCCCATTGGGCTGTCATTCCACACTTTTCAGGCCATGAGCTACACCATCGAGGTGTACCGGGGCAATCAGAAAGCGGAGCGCCATTTCGGGATTTATGCGCTGTATGTGATGTTTTATCCGCAACTGGTGGCCGGTCCCATCGAACGTCCGCAGAATGTTCTGCACCAGTTTCATACGCATTTTCATTTCAGCTTCGAGAATTTGAAAGCCGGTCTGATGCAAATGGCGTTCGGTTTTTTCAAAAAGGTGGTCATTGCCGACCGGATGGCGGAACTTGTCAGCCATGCCTACAACAACCCCACGCAACAAAACGGCCTGACGCTGCTGGTGGCCACGCTGGCCTTTACGATCCAGATTTACTGCGATTTTTCGGGCTACTCTGACATCGCCATCGGAGCCGCCCGAACGATGGGGTTCACCTTGATGGAAAACTTCAAAACACCGTATTTTTCCCGCTCGATCACCGAATTCTGGCGACGCTGGCACATTTCCCTTTCCACCTGGTTTCGTGATTATCTCTACATCCCGCTGGGCGGCAACCGCGTTAGTCCGTCACGGCGGTATTTGAACGTTTTTATCGTGTTTCTGGTCAGCGGTTTATGGCATGGAGCCAGTTGGAATTACATCATCTGGGGTGGGTTGCACGGCGCTTACCAACTCCTGGCGGGCTGGCGCGACAAGGCATTCAATCAGTTGGGCATCAAATTGCCGGAAGAAAACAAGGCCTATCAACTGCTGCAACTTATTTTAACCTTTGTGCTGGTCATGCTGACGTGGGTGTTCTTCCGCAACCACAAAGCGCCGGTCGGCAATGCCTTTCACATTCTGGGCAAAATCGTTTTCTCGCCCTTCGACGGGCCACTCAGTACGCCTTTCAATGCCACCGAACTCTGGTTTTGTGTAGCATTGGTGGCGGTTTTATTCCTGAAAGAGAAGTTTTACCTGACGATTCCGACCCGCAATACCGGCCTGTTCTTCGTTCTGTTTCCGCTCATTTGTTTTCTGTCGTACCTGTTTGGCGTTTTCACCTCGAACCAGTTTATCTATTTTCAGTTTTAAATCGATCCCTGAAAACGGGGGCATTTCATAAGTAAGATCAGCCGCTTGGCGACTTTCAAGCCCAGACGTATTGCTTATTGAAATGAAGGAAAACCGACTGAAAAGCCTCTCTGCTTTCTTTTTACTCCTGTTATGTTTCGTTTGGGCTTCTGCCGCAAACCGCGTATTGGCCCAGGAACCCCGTTTCGAGTCGGAGATTAACGCCTATGAAACCAAGTCGGTTAATGATCCACCAGTTCCCGGCTCGACGTTCTTCGTCGGCAGCTCCACCTGGCGGCTTTGGGCCCCAACGCTGGAGCAGGATTTTAGCAAATTCAGTCCCGTCAACCGGGGCTTCGGCGGAGCCACCATTCCGGATGTGGTGCGGGTGATGGACCGGATCATTCTGCCACACCGCCCCGCTCGCGTCGTTTTTTCCTGTGGCGGCAACGATCTGGCGGGTGGCGACGATCCCGAAACCGTGGTCAAAAACTTCAAAACGTTTCTGGCCCGGCTTTGGCAATCAAACCCGCTGGCGGAAGTGTATTTCGTCGCAAACCGGCATTCACCGGCCCGGCAAAAATTCCGAAAACAGGGCGACCGGTTTAACCATCAAATCAAAAAACTGGCTGGCCAGCTGGACGGACTGTACTACATCGATGTCGTTCCGCTGACGGATGGCAAAGACCGGGATCAACTTTTTATGCCCGACGGTTTGCACCTGAACCGGGAAGGCCAGCAGCGTTGGATACCGGTTATTACCGCGGCTTTGGAAGAATGGGATCGGCTGCGAACGAAGCCAACGCTTGCTGATTTGTACCAAAAACGGGTTGCTGCGGGCATTTTTACGGCGTCCGGCATCGTTAACTTCCCGGCTCGGAAACTAACCATTGTTTTCATTGGCAACAGCATTACGGCCGGGGCCGGATTGAAAAACCGGCAGACCGACGCGCCACCGGTTTTGGCTATGGCGTATTTGAAACAACAGGCGGGAATCGATCAGGTCGCGTTTTCGAATCAGGGTGTGGGCGGTTTTACCACCGTCGATTTTCTGCCTGCGACCAACAAAGCGTTTGGAAAAGTGATACAGGCGGCCGATGTATTCAAGAATGACCCGACGAGTCAGCTGGTGTTTTCTATCATTCTGGGCACAAATGACAGCGCCATGCAAGGCCCCAACGGCGCACCGGTTTCGCCGGAATCCTACCGCGCCAACCTGAAAACCATTGCCGATAGCTTACTGTCGGCCTATCCCGGTTGCAAGCTGGTTTTCCACCGACCGATCTGGTACAGCCCAACCACCTACAACCGTTCGAAGTATTTACAGGAGGGCCTGGATCGCTTGCAGACGTATTTTCCGGAAATCGATGCGCTGATTACGTCGTATACAACAACCCATCCAGGGCAGGTAAAGCTCGGTGATATGCAGGGTTTCAACTACTTCAAAACGCATTACCTGACCGACTTTCAACATGAAACCGGTCAGCAGGGGACATTTTTTCTGCATCCCAACGAAAAAGGAGCGGCTACTTTGGGCGTATTTTGGGGAGAAGCGATTCGGAAAGCGGTAAACGAGTAAGCTGGATTGTACCAGCACGGGTTAAGCATTAGAAAGCGGCATCCGGGCGACCATTCCGGTTGCTTCATAAGTCGTAAACAAGCCCATGGCGGAAGAATGGATCTCGACCGTAGCGCAAAGGCTCACTCCAATCGGCACGTTCAGCCCTGAGCAGGTTCGAATGGTGGCCCATCGCGTGCATCGCCGGTTCGTAGACAAAGATACCATTCTGCTGGCCGCAGGAACCATTTGCCAGACAATTTATTGTAGCCTGGAAGGTGCTTTCTACCAGGTCAGCAACAACGGCGAGGAGCCGGTAATCATTGATTTGCACCTGCCCGGGCAGTGGTTTTTTAATCACCAAAGTTTTGTTACCCAGACGCCTTCCGCCTACACCATCCAGGCTTATTCGGATGGTATTGTGCTCGAATTGACGATTCAGGTGATTCATGAACTCATCGCGCTGTCACCGGTATTTCTGCAATTGGGCAGCCTGCTCAATCAGGGCACGGATCGGATTCGTTTCTTCGATCAAAATCTGACACCGGTTCAGAAATATCAATATGTGCTTGATTATCAACCCCAGCTGCTGCACCGGTTTCCGCTGAAAATGATTGCGGCTTATCTGAAAATGACGCCCGAAACGCTGAGTCGGGTCAGGGAGCGACTGGCGCGGGGCCTTTCTTGATTTGAATCAAGTGTAAAATCAAACCCGGTTTCTTAAGTTTGCCTCATCGATACTCTACCGATCCAATGCTGACCGCCATTCACCCCAAATTACCGATGCGAAACAAGCGCGTCACCAAAGACTTTTACCTGAACCAACTGGGCTTTCAGGAAGTTGGGCAGACCGATTTTCCAGACTACCTGATGGTACGGAGAGACGCGGTCGAAATTCATTTTTTTGCGTTCCGCGACCTCGATCCCGCCGAAAACTACGGCCAGGTCTATATCCGAACGGATGCCATTGATTCCTTATACCAGTCGCTGCTGGATCGAAACGTGAGCATCCATCCGGCGGGGCCTTTACAGGCAAAAGCGTGGGGACAAAAGGAATTTTCGGTGTTAGACCCTGATACGAATCTCCTCACCTTCGGGCAGCCTTCTGACTCTACCGTAAACCCAACACCACGACTGCCATGAAATTTACCAGACTTGTGCCGAATGTATTTTACACCGACATTACGGAGGCCCTGAAATTATTTGTCAATTGTCTTGAATTCAGGATTGAGCATGATGAGCTAAACACCAGCAGGCCATTTTGCGTCATTGAAAAAGACGGTTTGCGCATCAACCTTTTTCAAAATGCGGAGTTGGCCGGGGAACATAACCCTGAATTTAGATTGGTAACCGATGATATCGAAGCGGTTTACCAGCAGATAGCCTCTACCCATCCGGAGTTCCTGCATCCCAATCTCAACAAAGTCACCCTTCGACCCTGGGGAGCAAAAGAATTCGCGTTAACCGATACGCAGCTCGGTATAGTCATTCAGCAATGGTAAGGATACGTGTAAAATGCGTTTTTACCGCCCAATCGCCACTTTCCGCAGAATCGAATCGATAATCTGCAAGGTGGTCACGCCATCGGTTTAACTATTGCTCTGACCGGTTTTCTACGCGAAACTGGCCGGAAGGCGTGTTTTTTCTTAAACTCAACAAATGGTACTACACTGAGGGATATTTTTTGGGTGAGCCTATTTAGAAAGCGGTTCAGGGGAATAATAAAGCGGGTTAATTTAAATCCGAAAAGTCAGAAATTAGTATCACTCCTTCTCCGGCACAAGCTTTTTCAAAATCAGTCTGATCGTAGCTGGCTAAATAAGGGATGTTGTGTAAAAGGCAGGCCGACAAGATCAACGCATCATTAGGGAGTAAATTGTACTTAATCATTAAATCAATATAAATCGAAATGGTCTGTGAACTGTCAGGCAAAAGAGTGAATAAATGCAATAAAATATCTGGAGGATTAGCCGTTAAAAGAGCCGGTATCAGGCGATTTTCTTTCAACGTTCGGGGTGCTTTACCGCCTTCAATAGCCAATAAGTGAAAGGTGAATTCACTCAGTACCGGTGAACAAATGCATTTTTCGTATTCATTGCGCTGCATCAATATGTCAAATAATTCAACGCGGGTGCGTTTTGCTTTTTCGACCAATAGAGAACTGTCCAGCATAATTCGCTTACTGGTCATAAGCGTCGAAGTCTTCCGTCGAGCGAACCGTTACTTTATCAAAAAAAGCCTGGGCGGTTTGAGAAGACGTTGAGGAAGTCAGGGGAAGAACCGGACGCACAATGACATCAATTTCCACCTCCTGGTTGTCCAGTTCGGGCGAAAGAGGAACGAAAATTCCGCCATTTCGTACGCGTTCTTTTAGGTGAATCGCTGTCATGTTTTTTGTTTTTACTCCTAATTAACAAAAATTTTAGGTAGAAGGTGCTTCTACCGTCCAATCGCCACTTTCCGCAGAATCGAATCGATGATCTGCAAGGTGGTCACGCCGTCGGCTTCGGCTTCGTAGTTGAGCAGAATCCGGTGGTTGAACACGTCGGGCGCCACTTCCTTGATGTCTTCGGGCAACACATAATCGCGCTGGTCGAAGTAGGCGAGGGCTTTGGCGGCCCGGTTGAGGTTGATGCTGGCGCGGGGCGACACGCCGTACTGGATATACCGGGCTTCGTCGCGGAGGTTGTAGTCGAGCGGTCGGCGGGTAGCAAACACCAGCTCGATGATGTACCGTTCGAGGGTTTCCGAGATGGTAATTTTGTTGATTTCGTTCTTGATCGCGAAAATATCTTCCTTGTCCAGAACCGGCTGCACTTCGTAGTCAAAATTCAGGTTCGACATCCGGCGCATGACCTCCAGTTCTTCGTCTTTCGAGAGGTAGCCCACAAAAACCTTCATCATAAACCGGTCAATCTGGGCTTCCGGCAGCGGATACGTGCCTTCCTGCTCCACCGGGTTTTGCGTCGCCAGTACCAGAAAAGGTTTGTCAAGAATAAACGTTTCCTCGCCAATCGTCACCTGTTTTTCCTGCATGGCTTCCAGCAGGGCCGATTGCACTTTGGCGGGCGAACGGTTGACTTCGTCGGCCAGAATCAGGTTGGCAAAAACCGGTCCCTGCTTCACTTCGAACTCGCCCGATTTCTGATTGAAAATCATCGTGCCGACCAGATCGGCCGGCAGCAGATCGGGCGTGAACTGAATTCGCTGAAAATCGAGCTGTAAAGCCTTTGCCAGTGTATTGATTGTCAGTGTTTTGGCCAGGCCGGGAACGCCTTCCAGTAAAATATGGCCGCCCGTAAACAGGCCGATCAGCAGCCGGTTGAGGAGCGCCTGCTGTCCCACAACGACCTTGCTCATTTCGTCGAATACCTGACGGATTTTGGAATGATAGGTGATGTCTGCTGATGTCATTTAACCGCTTTTACAAATCGTTCTTTGCCGTGAATATCCTTGAAAATCTGCACATTATGGTAGCCACGTTCTTCGAAAACCTGTTGCGTCTGGGGGCCAAACCGCTCGTTGATTTCGACGTAACAGGCGCCACCGGTAATCAGGTGTTGCTGCCCAAAATCGGCGACGGCCTTGTAAAACAGCAACGGATCCTGGTCTTCTACAAATAACGCCAGATGGGGCTCATATCGTAAAACATTCGTTTCCATGTGTTCGGCTTCCGACAGCGTGACGTAAGGCGGATTGCTGACCACGCACTCGAACCGGCGGTTTTCTTCGCCGACATTTAGAATGTCACGTTGTTCAAATTCCACGTCCGCCAGCAACGTTCGGGCATTCAATCGGGCCACTTCCAGGGCCTCGGCCGACAGATCCCAGGCTACTACCGATGCCTGCGGCAGAAACCGGGCCAGGGTGACGGCGATGCAGCCGCTGCCGGTTCCGATGTCGATCAGGTTCAGTTGGCCGGTGGTTTCGGCATAATCCCGGACGATGAGCCGGATCAGTTCTTCGGTTTCGGGGCGGGGAATCAAAACCGCCGGCGACACCTGAAACTCCAGTCCGCAAAACTCGGTTGTGCCAATGAGGTGCTGAACGGGTTCGTGGCTGTTGAGCCGCCGGACGAGTTCCGCCCAGTCGGGTTGAGGAGGATTGGTTGGGATCGGTTTACCGGCTACGACGTCGGTTCGGCGGAGCAGGAGGTAATGTTCCAGCAATAAAAACACGATAGCGCGGGCTTCTTCCGGGCGGTAGCCTTCCAACTGCCCCACCAGCGAATCAAATAACGACTTGGCTGTACTCATGCGGACGTAAAATTTGCGTAAATCTAAACCTTCGCGAAACAGATTGTAAGGATTTTCCTGATTTCTTTACGTTTAAGTATATAAACTGTAACTAAAAACCGTTGATCGACGACTCGCTATTCATGTCCCGCGCCCTGGAACTGGCGAAACTGGGCCGGGGCCACGTCAGCCCGAATCCGATGGTGGGCTGCGTAATTGTTCATCACCAGCACATCATTGGCGAAGGCTGGCACCGGCAATACGGCGGACCCCACGCCGAAGTTAATGCTGTGCGGTCGGTGGCCGATGAGTCGTTGCTGCCGGAATCGACGGTGTATGTCACGCTGGAACCCTGTTCACATTATGGAAAAACGCCCCCCTGTGCCGATTTATTGATTGCAAAAAGAGTGAAAAAAGTCATCGTTTGCAATGACGACCCCAATCCGCTGGTGGCGGGTAAAGGACTGGCGAAACTACGGGCGGCCGGTATCGAAGTCGAAACGGGGCTTCTGGCCGAACAGGGCCGTCAACTGAACCGGCGGTTTTTTACATTCATCGAGCAGCAACGCCCGTATCTGATTCTGAAATGGGCCGAAACCGCCGACGGTTTTATGGCCCCGGCTGATCTTCGTCCCATGCCGATTAGCGGGACATTGTCGCGGCAACTGGTGCACAAATGGCGAACCGAGGAAGACGCGATTCTGGTGGGAACCAATACCGCCCGGCACGACAATCCGCAGTTGAACGCCCGGCTCTGGAGCGGCCGAAATCCCGTTCGGATCGTCATCGATAAGCACTTGCAATTACCGCCTTCGCTGCATCTTTTCGACGGTTCGCAGCAAACGCTGGTGTATACGGTTTTGCCAAAAGACGAACCCGATGGCCGGGCAAACTACATTCCGCTAGACCCTGAAACTCCTTTTCTCCCGCAACTCATCGCCGATGTATTCCGGCAAAAAATCCAGTCGGTGATTGTGGAAGGGGGCGCGGCTTTGCTGGAAAGTTTTCTGAATCAGGGGCTTTGGGATGAAGCGCGCGTGTTTAAAAGTCCGAAAATTCTGGGCGATGGGCTGGCAACTCCCCTGATTCGGGGGCGGTTGGCCGACACCGAACGCGTTGGCGACGACTGGCTGATGACGTATCGGCCGTTGTAAATTCCATCACCGATCGACCACCGCCACCGCCACCATGTTGAAAATTTCCCGCACCGTACTCCCGAGTTGCAGGACGTGAATGGGCTTTTTCAGTCCCATCAAAACCGGCCCGATTTTCTCGATCTGGGCGATTTCTTTCAGCAGGTTATACGCGATGTTGGACGACGACAGGTTGGGGAAGATCAGCGTGTTGGCTCCCAATTTCGCCAGCGGTGAGAACGGATAGGATTCCTTCAACAAGTTTAAACTGAATGGCAGGTGAGCCTGCATTTCGCCGTCGACGATCAAATCCGGGCGTTTTTGCTGAAGAATTTTGACGGCTTTCTGCATTTTCAGGGCATCTTCTCCACCGGCGCTGCCGAACGTCGAATAAGATAGAAACGCAATGCGGGGTTCGACATTGAGCCTTTTAACTTCGTTGGCCGTGATCTCGGCAATTTCCACCAGTTCCTCGGCCGTCGGGCTGATGTTGACGGTGGTGTCGGCCAGAAAAATCGGACCAAAACGACTCATTAAGATATACATCCCCAAAATTTTGTTGATGCCTTCCTGCGGTCCGATCACCTGTAACGCCGGGCGCAATGTTTGGGGATAATTGCGCGTCAAACCCGAAATCAACACATCGGCGGCCCCGACCTCCACCATCACCGCGCCGTAATAATTGCGGTGGAGCATCAATCCCTTCGCATCGACAAAGGTCAGCCCTTTCCGTTTGCGTTTTTCATACAGCACTTCGGCGTATTCCAGAACGGTTTTTTCCTGCTTCCGCGACCGGGGATCCAGGATCGTAACCCGCTCGATTTCCAGTTTATTTTCCCGGATCATGCGGTTGATTTTGGTCGCATTTCCCAACAGAATCGGCACGGCAATTTTCTGTTCGATCACTTCCTGAACCGCCCGGAGCACCGTCAGATTTTCGCCATCCGTGAACACAACCCGTTTGGGTGCCCGTTTCGCCTGGTTGATAATGCCCCGAATCAGCGAGTTGTCCAGGCCGATGCGGTGGGACAATTGCGACCGGTATTCTTCCCAATCCGTAATTAGCTTGCGGGCAACGCCCGATTCCATCGCGGCTTTGGCCACGGCGGGCGCAACGGTGGTCAGCAGCCGGGGGTCGGTCGGTTTGGGCAAAATATACTGCCTGCCGAACGACAGATTCTGTTGGCCGTAGGTCATGTTGACAATTTCCGGAACCGTCTTTTTCGCCAGATCCGCCAGCGCCCGAACAGCCGCCAGCTTCATGGCTTCGTTGATGGCCGTGGCCCGAACGTCCAGCGCCCCCCGAAAAATATAGGGGAAGCCCAGCACATTATTGACCTGATTGGGATAGTCAGACCGGCCCGTGGCCATGATGATGTCGGGCCGGACTTCCACCGCTTCCTCATACGAAATCTCCGGCGTGGGGTTCGCCATCGCGAACACGATGCAATCCTTCGCCATCGATTTAACCATCTCCTGGCTAACGACTTTGCCAATCGACAGCCCCAGAAAAACATCGGCGCCCCGCATGGCGTCGGCCAGCGCCCAGCCGTCGGGGAGTTGATCCCGGACGTACTTGTATTGATTCGGAACCAGATTCGTGCGGGCGGGGTGCAGGAGTCCGTCTTTGTCAAAAACCGTAATATTTTCTTTTTTTACGCCCAGCGCCACGTACAAATCCAGGCAGGCGATGGCAGCCGCGCCCGCGCCGTTGACGGCCAGCTTAATTTCACTGATTTCTTTACCGGAAATGGTCAGCGCATTGAGCAAAGCCGCTGCGCTGGTGATGGCCGTGCCGTGCTGGTCGTCGTGCATGACCGGAATCGTCAGTTCCTTGCGGAGCCGCTCCTCAATTTCGAAGCAGGCCGGAGCGGCAATGTCTTCCAGATTGACTCCGCCAAAGGTGGGTTCTAAGATTTTTACGGTCCGGACAAACTCGTCGATGTTGGTGGTATTCAGCTCAATATCGAAGGCGTCGATGTCCGCATAGATTTTAAACAGTAGACATTTTCCTTCCATGACCGGTTTGGACGCGCCGGGGCCAATATCACCCAGACCCAATACCGCCGTGCCGTTGGTGATCACCGCCACCAGATTGCCTTTGGTTGTGTAATCGTATATTTTCTCGGGAAAACTGGCAATTTCCAGACACGGTTCGGCAACGCCGGGGGAGTAGGCGAGCGACAGATCCCGTTGATTTAACGTTTCTTTGGTCGGGACAACCTCAATTTTTCCCGGACGTCCTTTGGCGTGATAATGCAGCGCATCTTCCCGTAATTTCTGCGAACTCATGGAATCGTCGTTTGCTGATGGTGGTTTTTACGGCAGACCAATGCTTTCTAAAACCGCCCCTAAACATACGGACTCGTCGCTACAAAGTCTAAATTTTCGGTGATTCGTTTCCCGTCCTCTGCCAGTGTGTTCATATACAGTTGAATCCGCTTTTTCGCCACATCCAGATCCAGGTTGTTGAGGTTGATGTTCAGCAGGTCGATGAACCAGGGCGGTTTTACGTCGCTCAGCGTATAAACATTCGCGATCTCGAGCGCGATCGGCAAGGTCGTCGTTTTTGAGGATTCGTAGACATCCTTACTGGCGGCTTTCAACAGCTTTTCGTATTCTTCAGAAACCAGCTTCTGGTATAATTCTGGTGAGAAAACCGTCCCGGCTTTGGTGCTGGTTTCGGGATCATCTTCCGTCAAAACCGCCCCTTTGTGAATCCATTCCCAGAGAATACTCAGCCGGATTTCGCCCGTCGCCATGTCTTCCATCAGGTACAGAATATCGTCGTTGCCGAAAAAATCCGCCGGTTTCAGCGCGGCCGCCTGCATGCCCTGCCCGAACGCGTTGCCGTATTGCAGGGCCACACTCACCAGGTTGCGCGCCCCCCGAATGTCGGTCGGTGCCGGTTCGATTAAAATCAGGCCGTCGGCGTCCGACTGCGTATACGTCAGCCGAGGAAATTCGCGCCCCAACTGATTGGCCTTGCCCACTTTTTCCCAAACCGGTCGGACGATGTGCACCATTTTCCAGTGCGCCACCCATTTGCCGCTGGCTCCTTCGCGCTGTTCCCGTTCAGCTCCGGCCACGGCTTTCTGCATGCTGGCCGAAACCCCCGCTTCGGAACCGACCGGAATGTTGGGTTCCATGCCGCCCTGCCACAGGGCAAAATGACCGTTGCGATCGGGCGTATTGACGGCCCGCCGAACCCGGTCTTCGTAGTTACGCATGTAGCCATACGTCATCGTAATGGCTTCGATGTTGGGATTGATGAAGGACTTATCCCACGCCATCGCATCCGAAACGCTGTTGATATAATCCCAGCGACCGGTATTGTAGCCCACGAAATGCCTGCCCAGAGCCGCCCGGATTTCCATCAACTGGTGCGTCGCTTCCAGTTGCTCGACCAGCATGTAGACTTTGATGGTTCCGGCAGACAATCCAATCTGGCTTTCCAGCGCGTTGAGCAGGTCGTTCCAGACGGCGGCTTCCCCGGCGGTTTGAATTTTGGGCAAGTACAGCACGATGGACGATCCGGCTTTTTGCAACGCCTGATAATTGTTCACGACATACAACGTCGCATCGACAATCGAAGCGGCCAGGGCCGTACCGTCGGCGTCGCGGATGTGCCGGTCGTCGAGGTGCAGGCCCCGCGCCCGGAAGATTTTGGTGGTAAAATTCAGTTGGTTTTCCCAATCCGTCACAATGTCCCGACCCAGAAACGGCTTCGACCAGCGGTTCATTTCCTGGGCAACCTGTTCGGCCACGTTCAGAAAAACCGGGTCTTTGTGAATGGCGAGTTTGAGGTTGCGCTGGTTGTCGAGGGACATGGTGGTGATTTGCCCGAGCGCATCCTCCCCGTCGAACATCCAGCCATCGGCCCCCGAAAGCAGCGCGTAAGCAACGTTTCGGATGCTGTTTTCAACGGGCGCATTGGGCTTGGCGGCCGGTCCCGTTCCCTGAATCCACTGCCGTTGGAGATCGGCCGGAATAACCGAGCCTTCAAAATTACCGTCGCGGGCATCCTGCACCTTAACACCGGTACCAGGGATCAGACTTTCCGGATCGAGAAAAGTGATGCGGTTTTGATGCTGCTGCCGATCAGTCCGCCGTTTGAGTCGCTCGGCCATGGCGGTTTTGATGCGTTGGTTGAAAGGGGCCAGGGCCGAAAGGGCCGCGAGCGCTTCGGCGGTATAGACATCAGGATACGTTTCTTTCAGGTTATCGCGAATCGTAAGGGTCATATGCTGGGGTTCGTTAATTTAAGGGAACACGGATCGAGCGGATTAAACGGATTTTCGCAGATAAAATTAGAATCCGTTCTGATCCGCTCAATCCGTGTTCCGATCCAAAATAAACACGCTCATCGTAATCGGTCCGTGGGCACCCATCACCAGCGCCTGCTCGATATCCGCCGTTTTGGAGGGCCCGCCGATGAACGCGCCAAACCCGTAGTCGCCCACGCCGATTTGCGCATACGCTTCGTGCAGCGTCGGAACGATGGTTTCGGCCCGGACCACTACCGCCAGATGTTGGCAGATGTACGGAATGATGCGCTGGCCCATGCGTTGCTCCGGGAGCCAGACCGCTCCGTTTTCGGCAACCGCCAGTTGGGCTTCAAGTACCGCCAGCTCCACATCGTTGAACGTGCGCGGATCGGCGGTTTTGGAAAGAAGATCAAACGGTTCGCCCAGGTCCGGCAGTGTGGTTACCAGCCGTTTCGTGGAATCAAAATTCTCCAGCAGCCGGGCGTTCACCGCGGCCAGATTGTCAACGACAAAAACGCTACCGCCGATGCTGGTAAAAACCGCCTGATAGGTGGAAGCGAGGTCCTGCCGGTTGCCCTTGAAAAAAGACAGGTCGGGCAACGGACTGGCGGGCGGCTGGTTTTTCAAAACGGCGGCCAGTATGCTTTCCCGAGTGCTCATGCTGGTTTTCTGGTTAAGGGCAATTCCGACTTTTCAGCGCCATTTTCGCGCTGGTTTTTGGCATACCATTCCCCGAAAGATTCCTTCGGCCCGTCCGGCATTTCGCGCTGTTTGTACCACGGATTGAACTTGTTATTAATGGCAAACGGGATGTTGTTCAACACCCACCGCCCGGCCCTTCCGATGGTCGAATACGAACCGGGCGACGATAAGGTCCAGGCCATCGCTTTCATGCCCAAAACCTTGGTATTGGCTGCGTAACCCTCCTGAACGATCACCTGCCGCCACTGGTACAACTGATCATGAATATTGATTTTTACCGGGCAGACATTGGAACAGGAACCGCAGAGCGTCGACGCAAAAGGCAGATCCGCGTGCTTCTTCATGTCCAGATTCGGGGCCAGAATCGCGCCAATCGGGCCGGAAATGGTGTTGTGATAACTCAGGCCACCACTTTTCCGGTAAACCGGGCAGGTGTTCATGCATGCACCGCATTTAATACATTTCAGGGAATCCCGGAAATCCGGCCGACCCAGCTGGCGGCTTCGGCCGAGATCGACCAGAATCAGATGCATCTCCTGACCCGCCCGCGGTTTTTTAAAATGACTGGAATAAATCGTGATCGGCTGGCCGGTTGCACTGCGGGCCAGTAACCGCAAAAAAATGCCGAGGTGCTGCTTTTTGGGAATGATCTTTTCAATCCCCATCGACGCAATCTGAATGTCTGACAAATGAGCGCCCATGTCGGCATTTCCCTCGTTGGTACAAACGACGTACTCCCCGGTTTCGGCCACGGCAAAATTAACGCCGGTCAGAGCCGCCCGGCGGCTGATGAAGGCATCGCGCAGGTGCCAGCGGGCAAACCGCGTCAGGGTGGTGGGGTCCGAAACGCCTTTTTCGGTGCCGAGGTGTTCGTGAAAAATCTCGCCGATTTCTTCCTTTCGTTTGTGAATGCACGGCAGCACAATGTGGCTGGGCGGTTCATTGTCCAGTTGCTGAATATATTCGCCCAGATCCGAGTTGATGACGTCGATGCCGCGTTCGATCAGGTATTCATTCAGGTGGCATTCTTCCGTGAGCATAGATTTGCTCTTGATCATCTGCGTGATTTCCCGGGCTTTCAGGATCGAATACACAATCCGGTTGTGCTCTTCCGCATCGGCGGCCCAATGAACCGTCACCCCGTTTTTGGTGAGATTGTCTTCAAATTGCAGCAAATAATCGTGCAGATTGGAAAGCACGTTGCTTTTAATGCGGGATGCCGCTTCGCGCAACTGTTCCCACTCGGGGATATTTTTGGCGGCCATATCCCGTTTTTGCCTAATCCACCAGAGTGCGCCGTCGTGCCAGTTGACGTGCTCTTCGTCCTGATTGAACGCTTCGGCCAGAGCGGCATGATCTTTCGTTCCTCTTTCCATCACAGGGTCGCGTTTAAAATTTCAGCAATGTGTACGGCTTTGACGGCGCTCCGGTTTCGGTGCAGGATGCCTTCCAGGTGCATGAGGCAGGAAAGGTCCACGGAGGTGATGTATTCGGCGCCGTTTTTCATGTGGTCGGTCACCCGGTCTTTTCCCATTTTGACCGATACGGCTTCTTCGGCCACG
Organism: Larkinella knui; assembly: GCF_003858645.1. Classification (GTDB taxonomy): domain Bacteria; phylum Bacteroidota; class Bacteroidia; order Cytophagales; family Spirosomataceae; genus Larkinella; species Larkinella knui. The sequence continues at coordinate 126,526 of NZ_RQJP01000005.1, forward strand.
CAGAAGGTTCCGCCAAAACCGCAGCACTCGTCGGGGCGGTCCAAATCAACGAGTTCCAGGCCGTCGACCATGTTTAATAACTGCACCGGTTTGGAAAACGGCGCGGCATTCAGTTCGCTCATCTGCGCCAGATAAAGCCCCCGCAACCCGTGGCAACTCTGGTGGATGCCGACTTTGTGGGGAAACCGGGCCGTTAGCTGGTCGACTTTCAGTACATCCGTCAGAAACTCGACCAGTTCGTATACGTTCGAGCGCGTGCGATCCGCCAAAGCCGGGTTGTCGGGCGAATGCAGGTGTTGCTTGACGTGCAAAACGCAACTGGCCGACGGGGCCACGATGTAATCGAATTCGGAAAAATTTTCCAGAAAAAGACGGTTGCAGTCCTGCGTGAGGTGTTCAAAACCGGAGTTCGCCATCGGCTGTCCGCAGCAGGTCTGCCGGGGCGGATACACCACGTCGACCCCCAGTTTTTGCAGCAATTGCAGGGTGGCAATCGCGGCCTGGGGATAAAACTGGTTGACGTAACAGGGAATAAAAAGTCCGACAGTCATAAGGCAGGGGTTGTAGGAACGGGGTTGCTTAGACTCTTTTGATTCCTAAAGCACCGAAGCGAATCAATTTACTAAGCAACTGCGAATCAGATCAATTTGCCCCTTTCTGCGACGGATCATGGCTTATTCGACGGGCAGCGCCCTTGCCAGAAAATTGGCGTAAAAGTCCGGTATCGCGCTCTGCCGGATTCCGTCGATGGTATGTTCAACGGGGTATTCCACCCGAATAAGTTCATAGGTGATCGAGTCGGGGCCAAACCGTTCCCCAGCGCCTGACGTGGTGATGAGCAGGTAGGTGGCCAGTGGCTGCGCTTCTTTCGATCGGCCAACCGAACCGCAGTTAATGGCGGTTTTGGCCGGAAAACCGGGGCGGTTTGGAAGCGTCCGACGGTAGGACTGGTGCGTGTGTCCCATAATCAACACATCGGCCTTCTGGTCGTCCATCATCGCCATCAGATCATCGGGATCGTGGTTTTCGTAAATGTACTCGTCGATGGACCGGGGGCTGGCGTGGGTCAGGAGGACGGAAATTGAAGCATCGGGAAACGAAAAGTTCAGGCGGAACTGACGCGGCAGGCTCGCCAGAAACGCCTTGTTTTCCGGCGTAATCTGCTGGCGGGTGTAGTCGATGGCGGCAACGCGGGCGCTGGTTTCGGCTGCGCTGTGTTTCAATAACGGAACAAGCGGCAGATCGAAAGCAATTCGCTCGTCGTGGTTTCCCATGAGGGTCGGAATGCGGTTTTGCCGGATCAGGTCGACGACTTCGTTGGGCCAGGGCGCGAAATCGACCAGATCGCCCAGGCAGAAAAGCTGATCGGCCTGACGGTTTTCGATGTCGGACAAAACCGCCTGGAGGGCGGGCAGGTTGGCGTGAATATCGCTAATGACGGCGATTTTTAGCATCGTGGAAAGACCAAAGAAGCGTCAGTTGGTGCGGGCAAAGATAGCGGTTGGCGGGCTGGAAAAAGAAGTGAACCACGAAATCGGGCCGGGCTTGCGAAAAGGAGTAGTAAAAAGTTTCAGTTTTTGCTTTATCGCATTGATAGACCGGGCATTGATCGTTTGGTCGATAACGTATACTTTAGAGCGTCGTACCGATTCCCTCTTTGTTTTCCTAAACCTTAACGCGCGGATATGCCATGAAATGGACCCAGGTTATTGACCCCTTCCAGAACCTAACGTTGTCCGTACTCGTCGCGGCCATTCCCATTCTTTTCATCTTCTGGGCCTTGATCATCCGGAAAATGAAGGGCTATCAGGCCAGTTTACTCGCCACGGTTCTTGCCGCGGTGATTGCCATTTTTATCTACGGAATGCCGATAAAACTGGCGGTATTGTCCTTCGCACACGGGGCTTTGTATGGGTTGTTTCCCATCTGCTGGCTGGTGATCATGGCGGTTTTTCTGTTCAACCTGACCGTCAAAAGTGGCCAATTCGAGATCATCAAGCACTTTATGGCGTCCATCACTTCCGACCGGCGGTTGCAGGCGCTGCTCATCGCGTTTTCGTTTGGCTCTTTTCTGGAAGGTACGGCGGGCTTTGGCGCACCGGTAGCCATTACGGCCGCCATGCTGGTCGGGCTGGGCTTCAATCCGCTCTATGCGTCGGGGATCTGCCTGATTGCCAATACCGCTCCGGTGGCGTTTGGCTCCATCGGAATTCCCATTACCGTGGCCTCGCAGGTGTCGGGCATTCCGGAACTGCCGATTTCCCAGATGGTGGGCCGTACGCTGCCGATTTTGTCCGTCATTTTGCCTTTTTACCTCGTAACGATCATTGCCGGTTTCAAAAAGGCGAAGGATGTTCTGCCCGCGGTGATGGTCTCCGGCCTCTCGTTCGCCTTTCTGCAATGGTTTTCGTCCAATTACCTCGGTCCGTCGCTGCCCGACGTAATTGCCGGTCTGGGCTCGATTATCTGCCTGATGGGTTTCCTGCGCTTCTGGAAACCGAAAACCGTCTGGCGGTTTGCCAACGAACCGGCCCCCACGTTCAATACCGACGTGTCGTATACCGGTGGGCAGATGTTGCGGGCGTGGTCGCCGTTTCTCGTGCTGACCATCATGGTCATTGCCTGGGGCTTACAGCCGATCAAAGAGGTGCTTAACTCGGTGGGAATGATCCAGTTCGAAATACCGGGCCTTCACAATACCATCCAGGACGCCAACGGTCTTTTACTGGCTAAGATCTTTAAATTCAACTATTTGTCGGCGGCCGGAACCGCCATCCTGATCGCCAGTCTGGTGGTGATTCCCTTGATCGGGCTGACCTACCGGGAAGGTGCCGGTATTTTTGTCAGTACGCTGAACCAGCTAAAATTCCCGGTGCTCACCATCGCTGCGGTATTGGGATTCGCCTACATTGTGAATGATTCGGGCATTACGCTGACTCTGGCGGCTGTTCTGGCGAATACCGGTTTTTTATTCCCGTTTTTTGCGCCGGTTCTGGGTTGGCTGGGCGTGTTCATTACCGGCTCCGATACGTCGGCCAATGCCCTGTTTAGTAAACTTCAATACGCTACCGCTCAGTCGATTGGCGTCGATCCGGTGGTGACAGTGGCCGCCAACGTGTCGGGCGGAGTGGTGGGGAAAATGATCTCTCCGCAGTCCATCGCAGTGGCCGCAGCGGCCGGCGATTTGGTCGGGAAAGAATCGGAATTGTTTCGCTTTACGGTCAAGCACAGTTTTATCATGCTGACGGTCATCTGTTTCCTAACGCTGGCGCAGGCTTACGTGTTCAAAGGAATTATCCCGATCTATGAAATGCTAAACAGTCAGAAAACCGTTGTCGTGCCTGACGCATCGCGCGGGTATGTGTATCTGGCGGGCCTGGCTCTGCTCCTGATCGGTCTGGCTGCAACGATTTTGACCCTCGCTAAAAAGAAAACCCAAAGACCGACCCTGGCCAATTGAAAATGTACAAACAGCCGGGAAAAAGGAACCGGTGCGTTCGGTATTAAACGAAGCGGCCGGTGGCCATGACCCGGGAAACCGTCAGGTCTTCCGTTAAAACCGCCAGATTGGCCACAAAACCGGGCTGGATTTTCCCCAACGAATCCCCAAAGCCGATGATTTCGGCCGGAACCGTTGACGCCATCCGAAAAGCTTCGGCGGGTTCCAGACCCACGTGCCGGATGCAATTCTGAACGGCATTCAGCAACGTGATCGATGAACCGGCCAGGTTGCCTGCCGGGTTGGTATACCGCCCGTTTTCGTAGTGAAGAACAAAATCCTCAAAAGCGTACGCAGGCTGGGGCGGATTGGCAAAAATGGCGTCCGAAATCAGAAATAACCGTTCGCCCAGCAAGCGTTTGGCAATCCGGATGGTCGCCCAGTCGCAGTGAAAACCGTCGGCTACGATGCTGGCGCGCACCGTTGGATGGTCAAAAACCGCCCCGACCACACCCGGTTCGCGGCTTTCAAACGGACGCATGGCGTTATAAAGGTGCGTTGCCAGCGTAATTCCGTGGTTAAACGCGTCGGTAGCTTCCCGGTACGTCGCGTCGCTGTGACCCAAAGAAAGCAGCGTAGAAGAAGAGCGGGTTTGCCCGATCAATTGAGAAAGTTGCTCCGGACTAAAAATTTCGGGGGCAATGGTCAGCATCCGGATGCTGTCGCGGCCTTTTTCCAGCAGTTCGGCCAGTTCGGCATCCGTAGGCAAACGAACGTAATTGGCACTGTGCGCGCCCCGCTTTACGGTATTGATATACGGTCCTTCCACATGCAGCCCCAGCACCCCGTTCGGGTTTGTTTGCCGTACGAGACGGATCGCTTCAATGGCTTTCAGAATGGTTTCCGGCGAGGTGGAATACAGCGTGGGCAGAACCGATGTCGTCCCGTTTTTCAGATGCGTTTCGTAAATGTGCGCGACGGTTTCGGCGGTGGGCGATGCGTTCAGAAAGAAGTCGGAGCCGCCGTACAACTGCAGATCGACAAAACCGGGGATGAGCCATTGCCCCTGCAAGTCGATGGCGTCAGGCTCATCGATTATGCCGGCGACCAGTTCCTGAATCAATCCGTTCGAAATCCGTACCGAGGCCCCCGCCAAAACGGCATTTCCGGTGAAAACCGTCGCATTTGTGAAGGTAAGTTCCTGCATGACCGGGATGTTTGTTGACTACAGATTCCAGATTTCCCAGGCTTTTTCGGCTTGCAGATAAAGCATTGGCAAGCCGTTGTGCGTAGCGGCCCCGTGGGCGCGGCCCTGTTGCAGAAACCGGGTTTCCGCCGGGTTGTAGACCAGATCGTACAGCAAATGACGGTGGTTCAACATGCCATAGGGAAGGGCCGGGCTAGCCTCTACATTCGGATAGGTGCCAACGGGGGAGGTGTTGATAATCAGGCGGTATTCATCCAGAATCTCCGGGCTGATGCTTTCGTATGCCAGGGCTTCGGCGGTTTGCTGCCGCGAAATGAGCCGGTACCGGATTTGCAGATCGCTCAGGGCGGTGGTCACGGCTTTGGCCGCTCCGCCGTTTCCGAGCACCAGCGCCTGCAGCGTTTCAGGCATCGTATCCAGCGACTTTAACCACGCTTCCAGCGACAACCGAAAGCCGTAATAATCCGTATTGTAGCCGATTTTTCGACCATCCGGCAAAATCCGGATCGTGTTGACCGCGCCGATGCGCCCCGCCGAAGCCGGGTCCAGTTCATCCAGAAACGGAACAATGGCTTGCTTGTGCGGAATCGTAACGTTCAGGCCAATCAGGCCGGGTGTTGAAGCGATCAAGTCGGGAAAAGCCGTCGGATCAGGCAGTTCGAACAGGTCGTAGCGACTGTCGGCAATGCCTTCTTTTTCAAACTTTTCCGTAAAATATTTCTGGGAAAACGAGTGGGTCAGCGGATACCCAATCAGGCCGTAGCGGTGCATAAAAAGGGATAAATCGGTTGCCCAAAGCTACGACCAAAACCGATAAAAAACCGACTAAATTGCACCGTTGACGACCACTGAAAAAAAAGCATCCCGAATCCGGATGGTATCGGATTGTGATCGGCTGGTTACATCGCTTTCGGGGTCGATCACGAATGTCGCATTCAGATGCCCTTCCACCGTGCGGCTGGTGGGGTTGTAGGTGTCGATGGTTACTTCATTTTTTTCGGTTTTCGAGCCATACAAATTGTAGCGATCGCCGGTTGTTTTGTCGCCAATGCGGGTATAAATCCAGGCCGAAAGCGGGGTGCCGTTCAGATCGTTCCATTGAATGGGCCGCAGCGAATAGGTGCCGGGTTTGGCCGGCAGATGGTTGATGCTTAACCACTCGACCTCACCGTCTGTACGAAAAGTACCGCATTCTTCCACCATGACGTTGATGCTGTCACGACTGAAAAACGTAGCTGTTGAAGCCGCTGACCATTCCTGTTTATTCTTTAAAGCCATGAAATTGCCACAGTTAGGCAGTTGGGGAACGCCTATCTTTTTGTTGTCGCAATTCAGCATGGAGCCAATTAAAGCCAGTATAAGAATGTTTTTCATAAGTAGTATGGGTGGAAATAGGCAATTTCTAGATACACTGACCATTTAGAAGGGTCAATGGTTTAAAGCGGTACTTCAAAAAATTAAACTATTTGATAAAATTCAGTCTGCCACTTTCCCGATTAAACTCGGATATTTGCATTCTGACTGTCGAGTAGTTTATGACGAACCTGATTTTATTTGACGATCCGACCCTCCGCACAGCCCTCTTGCCCTTTACCTTTACCCGGCCTGTGAGTGAAATTCGGATCGGCATCTGCACCATTACTGAAAAATGGGCCATGCGGCTCAAAACAACGCCTTCGTTTCTGACTGAGTTGTACTTGCAAATAAAGTATCCCTGTCGGACAGTTCGCGACAATTTTTTCGTAAACGGTGCAGTTTGTCCCACAAATGCCTTAATTAATGGGTTGAATGGATTAAAACCGGAGTCCGGATTGGTAACGCCGGATGGTTTGTTGCTGGCCTTTCGCACCGAAAAACCGCTGGAGTCATTTCCTTCGGCGGCTACTGCCGGGACACTCGATGTATTCGCAGAGCCATTGACTATTCTGAGAAGTCTGCCGGATATTTTTGTTCACAACGGCGATCAGATTCGGGCCGATTTCGAACTCCTGACGGCGGGCCGGACCTCGCAGCCCATCACCGACCCTTACACCCGGTGTTACGCGCCGGAAAACATTTTTGTGGAAGAAGGTGCGGTCATGCGGGCGGCCGTTCTGAACGCGGAGAACGGGCCGATTTATATTGGTAAAAATGCGCTGATTCAGGAAGGTGCCGTCATGCTCGGGCCTTTTGCGCTTTGTGATAACGCCACGGTCAACTGGGGCGGAAAAATGCGCAGCAATACCACCATAGGACCGTATTGCAAAGTAGGCGGTGAGGTCGGGAATTCGGTTTTTTTGGGCTACAGCAACAAGGGCCACGACGGTTTTCTGGGCAATTCGATCATTGGCGAGTGGTGTAATCTGGGAGCGAATACCAACAATTCCAACCTCAAAAATGATTACACCAACGTAAGCCTGTATAGCTATGCGACCAACCAGCTCGAAAATACCGGTCGGCTTTTTTGCGGGCTGATGATGGGCGATTACACCAAGGTTGGCATCAGCACCATGTTCAATACCGGTACGGTGGTGGGCGTAAATGTCAATGTGTTCGGAGCCGGTTTTCAACCCAAACACATCCCGTCGTTTTCGTGGGGCGGAGGAGCCGAAGGATTTACTAAATACCGGCTTGAAAAAGCCTTGCAGGTCGCCCGCGAAACCATCGGCCGCCGGGGACTGGCCTTTGACGATGCGGAGGAAGCTATTTTGCGGGAAGTACACCGGCAAACGGCCCTGAGCCCCCTGAAAGGTTTTTTTTAACTCCGGCTTCGGTCGGACGCCTGGTAGGCGAACGGCGCTTTACGATGTAAAAACACCATGCAATTCAGCGAAATTATCGGACATGAGGACACCAAGCGGGCGCTGATTCGGGCCGTTCAGACCAACCACCTGGCCCACGCCCAGCTTTTCGACGGTCCGCCGGGCAGCGCAAACCTGGCGCTGGCGCTGGCCTTTGCGACATTCATCAACTGCGAAAACCGGCAGGACTTTCCGGATGGTCTGGCCGACTCGTGCGGGCGGTGTGCTTCCTGCACAAAAATGAATAAACTGGTGCACCCGGATCTGTCGGTTATTTTTCCGGTGGCGGGCAGCAAAGTCACCAGCGAAACGTTTATGGCCGACTGGCGCAAGTTCATTGGTCAGCATCCGTATCGCGTGCTGGATGAGTGGCTGGCGGCCATCAGCATCAAACAGGGCAATATTCCGGTCGAGGAAGCGCGCGAGCTGATGGGCAAACTGTCGCTGAAAGCCTACGAAGGGGAATACAAAATCGTGCTGATCTGGTGTGCCGAAAACCTGCATACCGCAACGGCCAATGCGCTGCTGAAACTGCTGGAAGAACCGCCCGCCCAAACGCTTTTTCTGCTGGTGACCAACCAGTCCGATAAACTGCTGATTACGATTCTGTCGCGGACCCAGCGCGTGGCTGTGCAGGCTTTTACGGATGAGGAAGTGGCCACACATTTGCGCCAGCACCTGAATCTGCCCGAGAAACGCGCCCGGGAAGTAGCGTATCTGGCGGACGGAAATCTGTCGGAAGCCATCCGGTTGTCGGACGAAGAACCGGAGCAGAAAGACGGCGAACCGGGGTCGGACCGGCACGCGTGGTTTGCCGAGTGGATGCGGTTTTGTTATCGACAGGATCTGATCGCGCTGGTGAAGCAGGCGGATGTATTCGATGCGCTCGGGAAAGAAAAACAACGGGCTTTGCTGGACTACAGCCTGACCCTCTGCCGGGATTTGTTTTTGTGGAAACACGGCGTCAACGAGCTGTTGCGACTCCCCGCCGAAGAGCGTACGTTTGTGGAAAACTTCGGCAAAGTACTCGAATCCGAACACCTTGAACACATGGTTAGCAACCTGAACGAAGCGGTATACCACATCGAACGGAACGTCCGCGCCAAGATGGTCATGATGGATTTATCGCTCCTGTTCAGCAGCTTGATTCGCAACGGCAAATGAAAAAACCGACGCAGACGGCTTTGGCCGAACGCCCCAAAGAGATTATCGGTTTTGCGGACCGCGTGGATTTTCCGGATCTGGGCTGGACCGACATCGAAGCCAAAATCGACACCGGTGCTTATACGTCCGCCCTGCATTGTACGGATGTAAAACTGATCCCCAACGGCGACAGTTTTCGGTTGCGGTTTACGCTGATTGGCGAACGCGGCCAGAAAAAGAAGCAGTTTGTAACCGATTTATTTCAGTATAAAACCATCAAAAATTCATTCGGTCAATCCGAAAAGCGGTTCGTTATCAAAACCCGCGTTCTGATTATGGGACGACTCATCCGGGCCGAATTTTCGCTGGCAAACCGCGGAACCATGCGTTTCCCGGTCTTGCTGGGCCGCAAACTATTGCGGAACAAATTTGTTGTTGACGTATCACTGCAAAACGTTTCGTATCACCTAAAACAACGGACCCCGACCTCCTGATTTTAGCGGACCCGGGCCTGTTCTTCCCAGATTCTACACCAAACGACTTTCCTTATTTACGGATATGCGTATTGCTATTTTGTCTACCAATCCCGACTTGTATTCGACACGGCGGTTGGTGAAAGCTGCCGAGCAACACGGACACGAGCCGGTTGTGATCGACCATTTGCGGTGTCAGGTGATGATCGAAGGCGGAAAGCCGGAGGTGCTTTATAAAGGCCAGCCCCTGGAGCAAATCGACGCCATTGTGCCGCGTATCGGGGCTTCCGTCACCGATTACGGCTGTGCGGTGGTTCGTCAGTTCGAGATGATGAAGGTCTTTACAACCGCCCGTTCGCAGGCCATTACGCGGTCGCGCAATAAATTGCGGAGTTTGCAGGTGTTGTCGAAAGCGGGCGTGGGGTTGCCCAAAACCGTATTTGCCAAACATCCCAAAGACGTCGACCAGCTGATTACGCTGGTGGGCGGACCGCCGGTGGTCATCAAATTGCTCGAAGGCACGCAGGGAATGGGCGTTGTGCTGGCCGAAACCACCAAAGCCGCCAAATCGACGATTGAGGCTTTTTACGGATTGAAAGCCAATGTGTTGATTCAGGAATTCATTGCCGAAGCCAAAGGTGCCGACCTCCGGGCGTTTGTCGTGGGCGGGCGGGTGGTCGGGGCCATGAAACGCCAGGGCAAAGAGGGCGAATTTCGTTCCAACCTGCACCGGGGCGGCTCGGGTCAGGCCGTTACGCTCTCGGCCGACGAAGAATGGACGGCGATCAATGCCGCCAAAGCGCTGGGCCTGCGGGTTGCGGGCGTTGATATGCTCCAATCCCAACGGGGGCCGCTAGTGCTGGAAGTCAATTCGTCGCCGGGTCTGGAAGGCATCGAAAAAACGACCGGTATCGACATCGCCAGCCAGATCGTTGCGTTCATCGAAGAGAAGATTCCCACGGATGAAAATGATACGGTGGGGGTTTGAGGAAGATAAATGATACTCGTTGTCGCTCGCGTGTCGCGAGTGAGGTTTATTCAAAGGGCCTCGGGCCCGCGCCCGGTTTGTCGATAAGAAGTTTTCATTCCCGAAACTCATGGTTCGGGCCGGAGGCCCTTTGGATAAACTTCACTCGCGACACGCGAGCGACAACGGAGCTGTTAGTTTCCTGAGAAGTTTCATACCATGTAGATATTTCTTGGTTTTATAGTGCGGCTCTCTCTTTTAACTAGAAGCGTGTTAATTTTTAAATAATCTCAATCCGGTTCGCAATTTTCTCTATTTATGGTCCTAAAAAATGGTTGTAAAATCGTTGGTAGAGCACTATTTGGCCTTGGGTTACTCGCGTTGCTAAATACGTTTACGTATGCCCAGGATAAAGCTATGACGGCTAAAAAAGAGTACAATCGCTACTGGGTAAGTGCAGGCTTTTCGTTAGCTTATGGTGAAGTAGTTACGTCCCGATCGAATGTAACTACCGGAAATGACCAGAAGAAAATAGGTAAATACCCGGGGATTATGACATCAGCAAGTTTCCAACCTAAACGTGCTCTAAGTGTAATTTCAGGGCGTTATGTTATTAATGCTGAGTTATTTCAAGATGATTCTCCAGGAATAAAATGTTCGGAGTTAGGTGCCTTGTATGGCGTTAGACTTAACGGTTTCATCGTTTCGACGGGATTGAGTCGTGTTTGGGGTGTTGATCGAGGAAAAAAGCTAAGTGATCCAGACCCTCATGGAGTAATTTCGGGGGGTATGTATGAAAAGGTTACTTATGCGAAATTGGGTGTTCCCATTGAAGTAAGATATATTTTTCCGCTTCAATGGTGTAGTTTAGGGCTAACGGCATTCGGAAATATCAATGAAGGCCATTCCTTTGGAGGCATTACCTTTTCAATTTATGGGGGAAAAATGCAGTAGATTAACTATTTCTAGTTCGTGAGACTCCCCGTTATCGCTCGCGTATCGCGAGTGAGGTTTATCAAAAGGGCCTCCGGCCCGCGCCCGGTTTGTTGACAAGAATCTTTCATTCTAGAAGCTTATGGTTCGGGCCGGAGGCCCCTCGTTGTCGCTCGCGTGTCGCGAGTGATTTCTATTCAAAGGGCCTCCGGCCCGGTGTTGGTTATTGGGGTGTTGGTCATTAGCGGACAGGAAGGAACGGGCCGGAGGCCCTTTGAATAGAAATCACTCGCGACACGCGAGCGATAACGGAATAACGGAGGCTCCTAAAACGCGTCCAAGACACGCAAAGGCGATTCGGGACAGGCACTGCTAAAGATGTAATCCTGTGGCTCCGGCACAATACCTGCTTTGACGGGATTCATGTGAATATAATTCAGCTTCTGATCAATCATTTTGTTCGACCACAGCTGAACCGGGTGAGTTGTCTTCTGCCAGAACATTAACGCGCTATTTTGCTTTTCATATTTAGCGTAATACGTAAACAAGTGCATGAGCCAACTTTTACGGCTTTCTTCTGGGGACTCGTTTATCATTTTCAGTATCTTTTTTGCCGTGACACTTTTAAAATCCCGTAGCAATTCATTCAACAGCCCATGTTGCTTTTGACGACGCACAATGAGATGCAAGTGACTTGACATGATTACGTAAGCATAAATTTCGAGACCCCGGTTCTGCTGGCAAAACTGTAGATTTTTTACGATTTCGTAACTGTAAATGGATCGGGTAAAGATATCAACCCATCCCACTGTTGTCAATGTAATAAAGTACGGTGCGTCTTCAACAGTTGCTTTCAGGAATTCCGACATAGAGACCTTTTTAGTCAGTTTAGACTTTTATTCCCTTCAACAGTCACTTCCTCCGCTGTCACTTGCGTGTCCCAGTTGCTCCCGTTATTGCCCCGTTGTCGCTCGCGTGTCGCGAGTGAGGTTTATTCAAAGGGCCTCCGGCCCGGGGATGGGTTATTGGAGCGTTGGTCATTAGCGGACAGGAAGGAACGGGCCGGAGGCCCTTTGGATAAACCTCACTCGCGACACGCGAGCGATAACGGAATAACAGAACAATGGAGACAGGGAAGAATTCGCCTGCTGGTTCAACTTTTATCGTTAGCAGTCGACATTTTACCGGTATCATTCCGTTAACTTCCGTCACTTTGGTACATTTGCTACCATGAAAATAAGAATTGGAACGCGGAGTAGTAAGCTGGCGCTTTGGCAGGCCTATTACATTCAGGATCTGCTGAAAGCGGCTGAAGTCGAGTCGGAACTGGTCCTGATCGAAACCAAAGGCGACCAGATTCTGGATCGCTCGCTGGCAAAAATCGGCAGCAAAGGCGTTTTTACGCAGGAACTGGAAGATCAACTCCGCGTCGGAGCCATCGACATTGCCGTTCATAGTGCCAAAGATTTGCAGTCGTCGCTCCCCGCCGACCTGTCCATTATTGCCTTTACGGAGCGCGAACGGGTCAACGACGTGCTGGTGAGCCACGATAAAAGCCTGTCGTTGACGGGGAGCCGGGAGTTTGTCGTCGGCACCTCCTCGACACGCCGGGTGGCGATGTTGAAGCACTTTTGTCCGCACATTACTACCGTCGACATGCGCGGTAATCTGCAAACCCGGCTGCGGAAACTGGAAGAGGGTCAGTGCGACGCCTTGCTGCTGGCCTATGCGGGCGTTCACCGCATGGAGTACGACGACCTCATTGCCGAATACCTTCCGACGCAGGATTTTACCCCCGCGGTTGGTCAGGGAAGCGTGGCCATCGAAGCGGCTGCGACCTTACCCATCGACAAACTGAATACCGTCCGTCAGCTGACCAACCACGCGCCCACCGAAGCCTGTCTGAAAGCCGAACGGGCCTTTTTACGGCGGCTGGAAGGCGGGTGCAGCATCCCGGTTTTCGGGCTGGCCACCTTGCAGGACGACGAATTGACCTTGACCGGGGGCGTGGTAAGCCTGGACGGCAACGAACTGTTGCGGGAAGAATTTAGCGGCCCGATGAAAGACGCCGAACAGATTGGACATGATCTCGCCGAAAGCATTTTAGCCAAAGGCGGGGATGAAATTTTGCGGGCAGTTCGTCAAAACTTGTAACTTGTCGGCCCAAGCCCTCTGCCACCGTTTCCCATGATTAAAATTGCCCAAACCGAAGCTGATCTTCGCCGTTGTCTGCCCGCTCTGGTGACCTTGCGTCCGCATTTGACCGAAGAACAGGCACTGAATCAAATCATCCTGTTGCAGAAAGAGGATCGCTACGTCGTGGCATTCGTTGATACGTCGGATGAGAAACCGTCCGAAACCGTAGCCCCCGCGGCCATCGGCTACCGCTACATGAATCTGCTTTTCAGCGGAAAAACACTCTACATTGATGATCTGTCGACCCTGCCCGATCAGCGCGGGAAAGGCTACGCCAGCCAGTTGCTCGACTTTGTGATCGACGAAGCCCGCAAGGCCGGCTGTGTGGCCGTTACGCTCGATTCGGGCCAAAATCCGCAGCGGTATGATGCCCACCGGCTGTATTTGAACAAGCGGTTTAACATTGTCAGCCACCATTTTGCGTTGAAATTGTAGTTCCGATAAAAGAGAAGAAACCAGAGAAGTGAGAGCCATTAACACACTTACCATGCGGATTATTGTCCTGCTGATGTGCCTGTTCATAACCGGTTCGGTGCTGGGTAAAAAGCCTTCCAAACGAAAGGATTATCTGGTGACCATCAACACCGATTTTGGCGCCATGCGGGTGATTCTGTACAACCAGACACCCAAACACAAGGCCAATTTTATCAAACTGACCAGGGAGAAGTTTTACGACGGTTTGCTGTTTCACCGCATCATTCAGAATTTTATGATTCAGGGCGGTGACCCGGAATCCCGGACGGCCAAACCAGAGCAAATGCTGGGGAATGGTGACGTAAAGTATACGATCCCGGCGGAATTTGTCCCGGAATTATTTCACAAGAAAGGTGCCCTGGCCGCAGCCCGCGACAATAATCCCGAAAAAGCGTCGAGCGGTTGCCAGTTTTACGTAGTTCAGGGCCGGGTTTGGGACGATGAAACGTTCCAGAAACAGACCGAGCGCATTGCCCAGATGAAAGGACGCCAGCCGACCGATGCGCAAAAGCAGGTCTATAAAACGTTGGGCGGATCGCCCCATCTGGACGGGAATTACACGGTTTTTGGCGAGGTTATTGATGGGTTAGCCGTGGTGGACAGCATTGCCAAACAGCCCGCCAATCCGCTCAACCGCCCCCTGAAAGACCTTCGAATGACGGTTTCGGGCGAGTGGATGAAGAAGAAAAAGATTACCAAACAGTTTGGCTATTCGTATCCGAAATGACGATAGCTCCGCATTCCAACAAGTTATGAAAAAACGTATTCTTATCACCGGGTCCAACGGATTGCTCGGACAGAAATTGGTCGATTTGCTGACACAGAAGCCTGATGTTGAACTTATTGCCACAGCGCGTGGTGCCAATCGGTTACCGGAGTCCGACCGGTATTTGTACCAGCCTATGGACATCACCGACCGTCAGCAGGTGCTCGATGTGGTTGGGGAAGCCAAACCGGATGTGATTATCCACACCGCGGCCATGACCAATGTGGATCAGTGCGAGTCGGAGAAAGAAGCCTGCTGGGCACAGAATGTGAAAGCCGTTGAGTATCTGGTGGAAGCCTGCCGCAGTAACGATGTGTTTCTGCTGCACGTTTCGACGGATTTTATCTTCGACGGAGCCGCTGGACCTTACACCGAAGAGGCCGAAGCTAATCCAATCAGTTTCTACGGCTGGAGCAAATATGCCGCCGAAAAAGTCGTTATTCACTCGGGTATTCAGTGGGCCATTGCCCGGACGGTTCTGGTCTACGGCATTGCCCACGATATGAGCCGGAGTAACATTATTCTGTGGGTGAAAAAATCGCTGGAAGAAGGAAAGACGATCAAAGTTGTGACGGATCAATGGCGTACACCAACGCTGGCCGAAGATCTGGCGCTGGGCTGCTGGTTGATCGCCGATCAGGAAGCGGAGGGAATATATAACATTTCCGGGAAAGATTTTCTGAATCCCTACGAAATGGCCATCAAAACTGCCGACTA
Source organism: Larkinella knui (assembly GCF_003858645.1). GTDB lineage: Bacteria > Bacteroidota > Bacteroidia > Cytophagales > Spirosomataceae > Larkinella > Larkinella knui. Next base: position 141,621 of record NZ_RQJP01000005.1, read on the forward strand.
CTTCCAGCTCGATAAGTCGCTGATTACGCAGGCCGATTCGTCGACGTTTTCGCAACCGGCGAAGCGCCCCCCGCGCACGGGTTTTGTGCTGGATAAACCGCGTCGCGTGTTGGGCTACGAACCCAAAAGCTTTGAAGAAGGCATCGCGGTTCTGGCCGCGCAGATTTAGATTCGGTTTATGGTGGACGTACCCACGGACTTTAGTCCGTGCACCACGTTTAGAACTTCTAAGTGTTCGTATAAAAAACACGGACTAAAGTCCGTGGGTACATTCACCGTAAACCGAATACCGTAAACCTAAAAATCCTTTTGATTCGCTATGAAATGGATCCTGTTTTTTGCTTTAGCCAGTATTTCGCTGAATGGTCTGGCGCAATTACCGGCCGCCGGAAAACGCATCACCGGACCGGTTACAACGAAGCGCGGTATTGTGTTGAGGGCGGGCGATTCGGTTCGGTTTGGCGAGGGCGGTTTGCCTTCTGGCGGCTATCAGAATATCTATAGTTCTTTCGACAAGTTTGGCCAGAAAACCGCCGGTCTGGAAGAAGGATACGCTTATAAATACGCCACCATCAAAGAGTTTCGGGAGGTTGGCTCAGGCGATGACAAAAGGTACGTTGCGCTGGTCAGGCCGAAAGGCGGCATCAGCGTCAACTTCCGGGCCATCGATCTCGAACCGGCGATGGATGCCAAAGAAATAATCTCGATCAACGGAAAGGCCATCAGCAAACTGATTGTAAAAAAAACGATCTAACCGGCACCTCATTGCACCGCCTGGTGGAAAGCCGTCCACGACTGGTCGAGCAATTGCCGGACATGCAGCCAATCGGATTCCTCCATGTGAGCATTTCGCGCATCCCGGTAGAGCATGGCTTCGGTCCGGTATTTTGCGTAGGGTTGAAAACCTTCAGCGGGCAGATGATACAGTAATCCGGCTTCCTCGGCCAGTAGTCGTTCCCATTCGGCGGGTGGATGCCGGTTTCGCTCCCGACGCACAATCCACCACTCCAGTTCAATCCGGGCCGCTTTCTGAACGTCGAACGGCGTTTTGCTCAGATTGTTGAGATACCCGAAATACTGTTCCAACTGCGGTAGCACCTTTTTATACTCCGCCCGATTTCGGCCGTCTTTAAAAACGAAGGCGGCTTTTCCAGCCCGGTACGCAATGGCAAACGACCGCCAGAACGGGGCGCCATACTGCGACCGCATCACGTCCGCCAGTTGAAAAAACAGCTTTGCCGGACGCCGGTCGTAGTAAGATCGCCACATGTCCGCTTCCAGCCGCGCCACTTCCCGGGCGTCGAACTGCCGGTGGTCGGCGGGTTGGTCGACCGTAAAATCCACGACAATCCAGGCCGTCAGCAGGAGAAACGACACCAATAAAATTTGTTTTAAGGATACCTTCAAAGCAATTGCGTGGTGATGATTCAATCAAGTTAACCGATATACCTGATTTTACGGCTATCCGGATTTAGAAAAGGGCGGTTTTCTCGTTTCCCATTCGCTATGGATTTGGCCAACCAGTAGATTCACGTCCTGCGCACCTTACGTAGACCATAAAACCGGACCCAGGAAATGGATGCGTTCTCAGCCAGTAAGACGAGTAGTTCTGCCGTTGGAAAAACGACCGGCCTGTGGTGGCCGGGTATTGTACTGATCCTTTTGTTTCGGGCCAACAGCCCGGTGTATGGCCAATCGAAAGCATCGGTAAAACAACCCATCCTGCAGGTCCGAACGGCAAAATTACTGGAAATCGGTGGGTTGAAATTCAAGGATCTCAACAGAAATGGCCAGCTTGATCGCTACGAAGACTGGCGGCTGTCGGCCGAAGAACGAAGCAACGATTTGCTGGCTAAAATGTCAGTCGAGCAAAAAGTCGGATTCATGCTCATCAGCACCACCCGCCTGAAAAACGACTGGTCGTTTGATACTCCAAAAACCAAGGAGCCCATAACAAGCGATTTCAACGAAGAAGACCTGGTGGCGGGCATGAATATGTTTACGCGAAAACCGCTGCCTGCGCCCATCATGAATGCCGCCGGTACGACCAAAGCCGTCACGCAATTTCACCTTCGTCACTTTATTCTGCGGGCCAATGTCAGCGCGAGAATGACGGCCGAATGGGCGAACAAGTTACAGGCACTTTGTGAAAGCGACGGGCTGGGCATACCGGCCATCGTGGCCTCCAATCCGCGCAACCACATTACGAATGCCCCGGCGATTGGCACCAGCGTTGGAAAAACCGTCTTCTCGACCTGGCCCGGCGAACTGGGTTTGTCGGCCATGCGGGATCTGAAACTCGTTCGGGAATTCGCCGATATTGCCCGTCAGGAATGGGCCGCCGTGGGGTTGCGAAAAGGCTACATGTACATGGCCGATTTGGCAACCGAACCCCGCTGGCAGCGCGTCGATGGCACTTTTGGGGAGAATGCGGACTGGACTGCGCAAATGATGACGCAGGTGATTTTGGGATTTCAGGGGCCTCAGTTGGGGCCGACGTCGGTGGCTTTAACAACCAAGCATTTTCCGGGTGGGGGAGCGGGCAAAGGAGGGCAGGACCCGCACTTTGAGTGGGGAAAGCAGGAGGTTTTTCCCGGCGGTATGCTGGAAAATAACCTGATTCCTTTCAAAGCCGCCATTGCCGCCGGAACGTCGGCCATCATGCCGTATTACTCGCTGCCAGTCGGCACCAAATACCCGCCTATTGCGTATGCCTACAACCGGGCGGTTCTTCATGATCTGCTCCGGACGCAGCTGGGCTTCAAGGGCATCATCAATTCCGATACCGGCCCCATTGAAATGATGCCGTGGGGAGCCGAGGACCTATCGATCAACGAACGCTACAAACGAACGCTGGAAGCGGGCGTCAACCTGTACTCGGGTACGGCTGATCCGGCCAATTTGCTGGAAACCGTCAGGAGTGGGATGGTGGCGATGAAGCTGGTGGACGATTCCGTTTTGCGGTTGCTGATGGAGAAATTTGCGCTCGGCCTGTTCGAAAATCCGTATGTGGATGAAGCGGCCGCCGAACGACTGGTCGGAAACGCCAAATTTCAGGCACGCGCCGATCTGGCCCTGCGAAAATCCATTGTTTTGCTGCGGAATGAAACCAAAACCGTGCCGCTCAGGGCCAAAACGAAAGTCTACTTCGAATCATACCAGAAACGGAATGGCGCTACCGGGCCGGGTGATGTATTTACGGGGGGCGATGCCAGCTACCCCGTGGAGTTTGTCAAGACCCCCGAGGAGGCCGATGTGGTCCTGGTCTGGATTAAGCCCGCACCCAAATCTTTGTTCGGTTCCGACGGCTCACCGTTATACCTTTCTTTGTCAAAAAACGGTGTGGATGTGGCCTATATCAATCAGTTAACGGCCAAGAAACCGACTATTCTGGCCGTTAACTACAGCAATCCGTGGGTAATCGATGAAATCTATAACCCGTCGACGATGGGGCATTTTAAAGCGGTTCTGGCCACGTTTGGTACCACGCCGGACGCCCTGCTGGACATTGTAACCGGTAAATTCAAGGCGACGGGTAAAATGCCGTTCACCACTCCGGTTTCCGAAGCAGCCGCCCAGAATCAGAAAGAGGATGTGCCCGGTGATCGGGAAGGAGCTCATTACGCGCTGTTTAACTACAATGAAGGAATCTCTAACTGAGATAATGGCACCGATTGAGCGTCCGTCTGGCAATATCAAATCAAATTCGTTTTATTGCAGTTCGACAAAGGATAACGATTGCTCTGCAGGGTTATGCTGTACTTAACCCGCTATCGAGGTGACGATTAAAGAAAGTTCTTTCAAATGGGCCGTTGCGGCAATGGCCTTCTCGTTGCTGGTGTACAGTTTTCTGATGTGGCAACGAAAATCGGCTTCTGCACAGGGCGATATGAAAGTGTATCATTCGATTGCCACACAGCTTTCGGAGGGGAAAATACCGTACCGTGATTTTACGGTAGAATACCCACCGCTGGCGCTGGTTCCGCTGGTAATGCCTCACCTGGTCTCGTTGGAAACGGACCTGGATTACCGGACCTATGCGTTTCTCTATACGCTGGATTCCCTGTTATTGATGCTGGCGTTTGCCGTGGTGTTGCTACAGGTGGCCCGGCGCTGGCCAAATGCGTTATCGCGCTGGCAACTGCTGAGTGTTTATTTGCTGTTTATCATTTTGAGCCGGGATTTTCTGCTCTGGCGATACGATTTATTCCCGGCCTTGCTTACGTTACTCGCTTTTTCAGCGGTGTTGCTCGGGCAACCGCTAAGGGCCGGAATCTGGCTGGGTCTGGCAATTACAGCCAAATTGTATCCTGTTATTCTGGTTCCGGTTATGCTGGTTTATTATGTAGTCGGAAGACAATACCGGGCATCGCTGGCGCTCTTGGCCGGAACCGGACTTTCCATTTTACTTGTGGTCGTGCCGATGATGATCCTGTCTGACAATCGGGTATTCTCATTTCTGACGTACCATCAATTGCGGGGTCTTCAAATCGAAAGCAGTGCAGCGGGATTGCTAATGATGGTGCATTTGCCGGATTTGACTCAGGTCAGCACCGAATTTAATTACGGCGCTTTTCATCTACTGGCCGCGGGTGTTGACCCGGTTTTGAAGGTGTTGCCGTGGCTATTTCTAGCGATTTTCGGCGGATTACTGGCGCTTTTCGCTTTTCGGCTCCAACGCGACTATCGGCGGAGCGGGGCGGTTTCCGCTGAAAGTCTGCTCGTCTGTTTGTTGGCGACCTTACTGATTTTTATCATCACCAACAAAGTATTTTCACCCCAGTACCTGATCTGGTTACTTCCGTTTGTGCTCTTTTTGCGTGTCCAACAAATCGCCGTCGTGGGCGTTATTTTTTTACTGACCAATCTGGTATATCCGGTATTTTACCCCCGGCTCGTTGATCCAACGGTTTTTGGCGTGCTGTTGCTGAACGGGCGAAATCTGCTCGTGATTGGGTTGTTGGTTCAACTGCTGAAAAAAGCCGGATGGATTCGTCGAGGGCCATTTTGAAGCCGAAACCAATTACGTAACACCTTCTTGTTGATCCCGGTTGCAATGAATTTTTTACTCAAAAAGCCGTATTTAAATAGTTGGTTAGCGATTCCAATCGTTCTTCTAACGGGCTTGTTTTCCGGCCAGCATACGTTAACCGTACAACTTTACGATACGTATTTTTTGATTGATAGCACCTACTTTGTTCTGGCAGGATCAGCACTACTGTTCATAACTGGGGTAGCTTACTGGCTAATCAGGTTGAACCATAAAACGCCGAATTACCTGCTTGCCGTCATTCATCTTTTAGGGACTTTTATCCCGCTACTCCTGGTAGTCGGGCCGCTCTACAAAAATGACCCGTTGGGTGAACCGGTAGGGTTCCTCTTGAGTATGAGCGCTCTGCTAGTTAGCCAGTTCCTCTTTGGCGCTAGCATTTTGATTGCGCTCTTCCGCCAGCGAACCGATCGCAGCTAAGAATTCCTACCGAAAAGAGGGTTGATAATCGGGACACCGCATGACGGCTTTAGGCCCATTGCATCATAAAAAAGTCGGCAGGAAACGCCCTGCCGACCGAAAAATACAAACCCTCAAAGTTGCGTGGTTGTGGGTCCCGCCGGATTACCGGGCTCCGCTTGCCGGGATTCCTGCTCCCAGCCCCGGCCGAAACCGCGTGGGCCACAGCCGCCCCGCCATTGTTCCTTCATTTTTTGCTTGAACTGCTGGCGCTCTTCGGCCGTCATGTCCTGCCAGCGGTTCGACAGTTTCTCGCGCCAGTAGGCGTGTCGCGGGTGACCAAAGTGGCCACCGCCCCAACCCCCGCCACCGAATCGGCGCCCCCCCCAGCCTCCGCGAAAACCGACCAGCAGCCGGGTTAACAGCAGCAGACCCAGGGCCTGAACGAAGGTGATGGTTGGCCCGGCAAACAGAACCGGCACCAGCCAGTTCCAAAGCCCCGAGACGGCCCAGCCAGCCGCCGTTACAAACAGCGCGGCAAATGCCAGCATCCCCAATACTCTTTTAATCCAAAATCGTTTCATGGTGTTAATTGGTTGTAATGTTTTCGTTTTGCCCCTAAATCCTCTAAATAGGACTTTGCGTGTTTGGATAGTTCCGTGTCCAGGTCCCGTTTAGGGGATTTTGGGGCAGAAACGGTTATTGTTCCGACAATTGCCCGGTTTTCGACGGATGTGACGCCCGCTCATCCGGTTGGCAGACGGCGGCACGGTGGCGATCGAAACCGGGGTGTCCGCGCCAGTGGCCGCCGTGGGCACCGCCGAAGCCGCCAACCAGTAACCGGGTCAGAAAAAGCAGGCCAAGCGCCTGAACAAATCGAATTTTCGGTCCGTTAAAAACCGAGGGTACCAGCCAGTTCCAAAGCCGCATGACGACCAGCGTTACCAGCATAAAGAGAGCAATTCCGAGGGCTAGAAAGCCCAGTCCTTTTAAAATCCACAGGGGTTCCATCGTTGTTGTGTTTAATTAGTGATCCATTCGTCGTATAAGCTCCGTAAACGCTCCCGGAGGTACAAAACCGCGTACCGTTTCCGCGACAGGAGGGTATTGATCGGAATACCGGTTTCGTCGGCCATCTCCCGAAAACTCTGCCCGTCCAGTTCATGGCGGACAAACACCTCGCGTTGTTCGGCGGGCAGTTCCGACACGGCTTCCATGACGGCTTCCATCATCGCTTCCCGCATCAGTACTTCATCGGCGGTCAGGTCGTTGGCCGGCAGCAAACTGGCCATCAGCAGAGGTTCTCCATCGTCGTCGGCGTAGCCAGCTGATTGCTCTTCCAGCGAAACCGGGCGCTTTTTTCGGTACCAGTCGACGATTTTCCGCCGGGCGACGGCAAACAGCCAGCCCGCCACATGCTCGATCGGTTGCGTCAGTTGATCGGCGGGCGATGGCAATTGGGTTCGCCGGTCAATTTCGGCCCAGTCCATCAACACATCCTGCAGCAAATCTTCGGCATCCTCGCGCGTCGGGAGCCGTCGACGGATAAAATCCAGCAGCCGGGGGCGTTCACGCTGAACCATCCGGGCCGCCCCGTCGGGTTGCCGCGGGTTCGGAGCTGAATTTTCAGTTCCTTCCGGATTGATGGGTACAGACAGTGCCACGTTTCTCATACACTAGGGAAGTCGGATGAAAACAGCGGATATTGTACCGTCGGTGCCTAAAGCCGAAAAAAAGGGATAAATGGCGCAATGGACTCGATGGAAGGCATTTAAAGCCTAAGAATAAAGAAGTTGAAAACGGGACACAGGATGAAAATAGCGGTTTTCAAGTACCGTATCGCACGGTCTAGTTCTGGAAACGAAAAAAGAAAACGGGCTGACGTTTTCATTTAGAGTTGTTTTTCAGGAGATTCATACGGTTATTTTCCCGGCCGCGACCTTCATTTCCGCTTTGTAGGGCCCGCAGCGGTTTTCGGTTCTCATTTTTAATGTGAAACATTCCAAACGCCATACAATTAGCCGATCGATTGTATATATTTGTCATGGATTATTCCGTTAGTTTTTTGAATCTCACTACTTCTTTTACGTACCTAATTCTATGAACAGAAGAGATGCCTTGATGCGGGTTGCGGCTTTGATGGGAACCACCCTGGCGCTGCCTGCACTCGCGGATACGCTCGAAGCATCGGCCACCAGGCGGGCCTTTAGCGGAAAGCCTCTGTTGTTTACGGCCGACCAGGACACGATGGTGGCTGAAATGACTGAAGTCATTATCCCCACGACCAGCACCCCCGGTGCGAAAGCCGCCAAGGTCAATGAAATCATTGATATAATACTGAAAGATTGTTATCCGCAAAAAGACCAGAAGCAATTTCTGGACGGATTGGCGCATACCAACAAACTGAGCCAGGAAGCGTATAGTAAAAACTTCGTGGAGCTCGATCCAAAGCAGCGCATCGAGATCATGACGAAACTCCAGGCCGAAGCTGCCGATGAGCGCAAAGCCATGGCTTCCATGCCGGCTGAAAAGCGGTATACGCCCTTCTTCAACACCCTGAAATCATTGACACTCAATGGCTATTTTACTTCGGAAATCGGCGCAACCCAGGCCCTGACGTACATTGCCGTTCCGGGCCGGTTCCAGGGTTGCATTGATTTGAAACCCGGCCAGAAAGCCTGGGCTACCTAGTTGCCATTCCTTGTACATTTTTTATTCGACTCAAATGAACCTTAACATAGATAGTATAAAAGCCACTACCTACGACGCCATTGTGGTTGGATCGGGTATCAGTGGCGGATGGGCAGCGAAAGAGCTGACGGAGAAGGGTTTGAAAGTGCTCATGCTCGAACGGGGCGAAGACATCAAGCACATCGAAGGCTACAAAACGGCCATGACCGACCCCTGGCAGTTTCCGCACCGGGGCCGGGTTACGTCCGAAATTGCGGAAGAACAGGCCGTTCAGGCCCGGACGGGTTACACGGTTTCGGAAGCAACCAGTTACCTGTTTGTCAACGATAAGGAGAATCCTTACCTGGAAGACAAGCGTTTCGACTGGATGCGGGGCTACCACACGGGGGGGCGTTCGCTGATGTGGGGCCGTCAGAGCTACCGGCTGGGCGATCTGGATTTCGAAGCCAACATCAAAGAAGGTGTCGGTGCCGACTGGCCAATCCGGTACAAAGACATTTCGCCCTGGTACGATTATGTCGAAAAATTCATCGGCGTCAGTGGCTCGCGTGATGGCTTGCCGCAGTTGCCCGACGGTCAGTTTCAGCCGCCGATGGAGATGTATTGCCTCGAAAAACACGTGAAAGGCGAGGTTGAAAAGAAATTTAAGGAGCGGACGATCACCATCGGCCGGGTTGCGCACATCACCAAGGCTACTCCGCAACAAAGCGCGCTGGGCCGGGCGCAGTGCCAATACCGGAATTTGTGTAGCCGCGGTTGTCCGTTCGGGGCTTACTTCAGCACGCAGTCGGCCACGCTGCCGGCGGCTATGAAAACCAAGAACCTGACGCTTCGGCCGCATTCGATCGTTACATCGGTGATTTATGATGAAGCGAAGAAAAAAGCAACGGGCGTCCGGGTGCTCGATCAGTTGACGAAAGAAGAACTGACGTTCAACGCCAAAATTATATTTCTGTGTGCGTCGTCGATGGCGTCGACCTATATCCTGATGAACTCCACGTCCAATCGCTTCCCGAACGGTTTGGGCAACGAAAGTGGCGTTTTGGGGCACTACGTGATGGACCACCATTTCCGGGTGGGAGCCAGTGGCACCTACGAAGGGTTCGGGGATAAGTATTACTATGGTCGCCGGGCCAACGGGATTTATGTGCCCCGGTTCCGCAACCTGCCTGGTCAGGAAAAGCGTGATTATCTGCGCGGTTTTGGCTACCAGGGCGGGGCTTCCCGCATGAACTGGGGGCGCGGTACGGCCACTGAAGGATTTGGAGCCTCATTCAAAGACGAAATGACTAAGCCGGGGCCGTGGGTGATGAACCTCGGCGGTTTTGGCGAATGCCTGCCCTATTTTGAAAATAAAGTGGTGATCGACAAGTCGAAAACCGATAAATACGGTCTGCCGGTTTTGCGCTTCGATGCGGAGTTCAAGGAGAACGAAATGAAGATGCGGAAAGACATGGGCAACGATGCGGCCGAAATGCTGGAAACGGCGGGGCTGAAAAACGTAACCAAAAACGACAACGGGTCGTGGCCGGGGCTGGGTATCCACGAAATGGGAACCGCCCGGATGGGCAACGACCCGAAACAATCGGTGCTGAACAAATTCAACCAGGTTCACTCGGTGAAAAACGTCTTCTGTACCGACGGTGCTTTCATGGTTTCGGCCTCGTGTGTCAATCCATCCCTCACCTACATGGCCATGACCGCCCGGGCCGCCAGCTACGCCGTGCAGGAATTGAAGCGGCAAAACCTGTAAGGAGTTAAGAATTAAGAGTTAAAAATTAAAAGTTGAGACGCGTCACTGCCTGGTTGGCTGACGGGAATTACTTTTAATTTTTAACTCTTAACTTTTAACTAGTTTTGTGCAACCCTTTCGTTATCAGCCTTGTCATGACTTTTAGAGGGTTGTCTCGACGATGGTATGATTAAATCCAGATTCTATAGTACGGTATTTACGGTGTTGCTTCTGAGCACAGTGGCTTGCGATCGGATTGCCCAGGATGTGGCACCCGGGTCGTACGATGTGGACACGGAAGAAATCGAATATTACACGCTCCCTGATCAGCAGGTGGCCATTGATCTTAAATCCATTTCCGGCCTGAGTGCCATCACAACGCTGCACATTACCCAGACGCCCCGGCTTGGAATGGCCAGGTTTAATGGCAGCGGCTTGTTAGTTTATACGCCACACTCGACGTTTGTTGTCGGTGAAGATCAGTTTGTGGTTGGGGCGGGCAAAGAATCGAAACTGGCCCGGTCCTTTCGGATCAATATGGCCGCCGACAGCAGCGATATTCCCTGCAACGCCGGGCCGATTCCGGATTGGTACCGGGTTCCGGAAAACCAGTCCATTACCATGGACGTTCTGAAAAATGACCAGTTTTGTAATGCCACCGTCGACCTGGCCAGCCTGAAAGTGGAACAGCAGCCGGACAACGGAAAGGTAACCGTTGAAAATGGAAAAATTCTTTATACGCCCAATGCGGGGTTCAACGGGTTCGATTATTTCTTTTACAAAGTTACCGCGGTATTTCCCCGGCGAAACGGCACATTTTTGTCGCCGGTGAAAATTGGGGTCGGCGACCCGTATAAAGATTGCAAAATACTGCTGAAGGACGAAGAAGTGTATTGGAAACAGTGGTTCATTACCGATTCATTACGCATTCCCGTGCTGGCTAACGACCAGCTTTGCCGGTCGCGGTTCGATCTGCCGGTTACCATTACCAAAGCGCCCGCCAAAGGAATTGCGAAGGTCTCGAAATACAATATTGTTACCTATTATCCGACAAACGGGTATACGGGTGAGGATCAGTTCACGTACCAGCGCTGTGATAATGGCGACTGTCTCGAAGCTACGGCCCGGATCACGATCAACAGTCCGGATGCGGCCTGTACGTTGGTGGCCAATCACGATAAAGGACAGGTTTCGGCGGCTATTCTGCCAACAGATCCTAAAAAACGGATTGTTTTTATTTATGCATTGGGCAATGATCAGGTTTGTGCGCCTTTGCAAAGTATGATGATTACGGATAATCCATCCCGGTCCGATTTACAGGTGATGGGGAACGGCGTGATCCTCTATCGGCCACCAGTGGGTTTTAAAGGAGAGTTTCAGTTTACCTATGAACTAACAGACGTGAAAAACAACAAGTCGTCGGCGACGGTGAGTCTTGCCATTAAATAAATTACGAATTACCTGTTTGATCGGTTTAGGGAAAAACCGTAATTCGTACAAACACCGTCGATCCTTTAGAAATCCTTTGTCTGAAATAGAATTGTTGCGGGCATGCCAACGCCACGATGCGCGGGCTCAAACGGCTTTGTACGAACGTCACAAAAGCCGGATGATGGGCCTTTGCCGTCGCTACGCCCATTCGCGCCCGGAAGCGGAAGACATGTTTCAGGAAGGGTTTATTCGCATCTTTCAGCAAATTCATACCATTGAGCAGCCCGAGCGGTTGCTGAACTGGATGAAACGGGTGATGGTCAACACCGCCATAAACTGGTATCACAAGCACCATCACGAACAATCGGAAACCGACTACGAAGAAGCCTCGGAAACCAGCAACACCGAGCATCATGACATTCTGGCCCGCATCTCAACCGAAGAATTACTCATTCTGGTGCAGGATCTGGCTGATGGGTACCGAATGGTATTCAACCTGTACGTAATCGATGGCTATAGCCATCTGGAGATTGCCCGGATGATGGGGATTTCGGAAGGAACTTCGAAGTCGCAACTGGCCCGGGCAAAAGAAGTTTTAAAACAAAAATTGAAGAAAATGGGCATCGTCAGCTATGGCAACTACTGAAGACGAATGGGAACGGCTCTTCCGGCAGCGACTCGAAAACTACGAGTCTGAACCGGCTGAAAACGCCCTCGAACGTATTTTTATGGGCACCAAGCCCCCGGCGATTGAAAAACCGGGTGGTACTTTCAGACGACGGCTCGGCTGGAGCACGGCCTTGCTGAGTATGCTGGGTTTTTTGGCGATCGGAATCTGGCAATACCGGGAGCTATCGACGGGCTCGTTTGTTAAATCACCGGCGGTTGCCAAACTCGTTTCCAAAACGAAGACCGCTCAAGCTGCAATGTCACCGGAGCGCGGGCGGCTGACTGCTGAGCCAACAGACGCTAAAACAGACCGTTCGGAGCCGCGGGGTAGTCAGCAACTACCGCAGACCGAAGTCGTTTTCAAACCCGGAATGAAATCACCGGCACGGACCGCAATGCCGGTGACCGACGAACCGCTTTCGGAGGGCGGGATGGCTCAAAAACGCCGGCGAAAACCGGATTTGCCCGACGACAATCCCGTACGACGTGATAGACCGACCGCAACCGATCAGGCGAAAATAGAAACGGAACACCGAACCAAACAACTACCGGATGAAGTAAACTTTACGACCAATCAATCCCTGGAAGCAATCACGCGTACGGCGGAAGAGAAAGTAGGAAAACCAGAACTGGTGTTCCGTTTTATGGCGGGTAAAACCACCCGGCTTTCCTTCCCGGCAGGACCATTGCCCGCCATTCCGTCAACCGCTTCGAACAATCAGACATCCACGATCGAACCCGAACGGGTTGCCGTTCGTCCGTCTTATTTTGCCAGTGTGATGCCCTTGTATACTTACCGGCAGGTAACACCCGTGCGGCACGATGAGGTGGTGATGGAGAAAATTCGAACGGCAACGTCTTTTTCGGCCCGAACCGGTTGGCGGGTGCAGGCCGGTGCTGAGTGGCCGCTGAGCCGCTCTCTGGGCTTACGGGTTGGCGCCGTATATCAGCAGTTGCAGCAGCAATTGACGTATTCGACCCGGGCCTTGCGGTCGGATTCTTCGAAAGTAGAGTGGATCGATCAGCAAACGATCAAACTTACTCCGCTCTACAAATCGGAAGAACATCACGTCAAAACGACCTGGCAATATGTCGCCCTGAGCGCGGAAGGCCGTTTGTATTTCAATCCGGATCAGTCGGCCGGTTTGCGGCATTCTATAGCGGCCGGTGGCAGTGTCGGCTATTTAATCAGCGGCCGCTCCAAACAACGCTGGCAACCTTTTTTGCAGGCTTCGTACAGCATCGAACGGCGGCTGACCGAGAATCTGCGGCTTCAGGTAGAACCGGGAATCGTTTATAATCTGACCGCAATCAACGATAACTCACGGTGTTTCAGCGTCCGTCCCTATAGCTATGGATTGGTCATCGGGCTGCACTGGCACCCTTAAATATGAAAGAATCATCGTCCCGCTGGCTCAAAAATTTTAAATTTTCCTGAACAACTTTAGTATGAAGGGAGTTTGTTTTATAATTGATTTGGTTCAAACGACCATCATAAAACAAAACTCAACGATGAAAAAGCTAGTGATGATGGGGGCTATGTTAGTGGCGGTTGCCCTCAACGCCAAAGCACAAAACACCACCGGATCAACAGGAACCGGTACGACAGGTAGCACTGCAGGAACCGGAACTACATCCGGTACAACGGTGGATCCTCAAACACAGACGACCAGCCCACAAACAACACAGGGCGTCAATGGTCAGTCTACGGGTACGACGGGATCTACTGGAACCACCAGTTATCCACAAGGTCAATCGACTTTAGGGACTCAAAACCCGACCGGTTCAACGGCCAATCCACAAATGCAGCAATCCGGTACGACCGGCACAACGGGTTCAACTACTTTTCCACAAGGACAGGCCGGACAAACGAACCGCGAACGCCGTTCGACCGACCCCACGTCTAATCAGACCGACACGGGCCAAAGCTCAACGACAACGGGAACTACCGGTACGACGGGCACAGGAACAACCGGCTCGACCGGTACGAATATGAATTCGTCGACCGGTACGAACATGAACACCAGCGGTACGGGTAATGATACGAAGAACGATCGCAAGAGCCGGAAAAACCGGAACCGCAACAACTCGACCATGCAGCGTGATACGCTAAAAGATAATTAATAGAGAATCAGTTAGGTAATCTATGAAAAGCAGACATCAATCGATGTCTGCTTTTTTCTCTATAAATGTCATGAAAAAGCTACTAATTGCCAGTTTGATCGGTATTTCTGTTTCTGGTTTTGCGGGATTGACTTCCGGTCATGGCCCGAAAGTAAACCCGGGCACGGTATCGCAGGATACTACGAAGCAGAAAACGAGTAAAACCGGAATGGAAGACCGGATGCGCCGGGGACAGATCGACGACCGGCGGCCTACGGGCGATCCGGATTTGAAGAACTTACGCAAGGACTCGCTTCGGCGGGGAGGAGCGATCAAAGTTGATACCGTCCGGCATTAAATCAAAAAGCCTCCCGAATTGGGAGGCTTTTTGATTTAGAATAAACGGCTTCCCGGTGGCTTAGGGCAGGATGGTCAGGTTAGACACCACATATTCGTAGGGCGTCGTTTTGAGCAGGGCACCATTCGAGAGGCTGTACATTTTGCTGGTCGTTACGAAAGCGTCGTCGTTAAGAACGTAACTGAACCGGTAATCGGTCGTGGTGCCGCCATACACCGAGTGAATCGTTTTCAGGCGTTGCATGAGGTGTCGGCTGGTTTTTCCATAAATACGCAGGTACGGGTCGACATTGAATAAGCCGACCGGATTAAGCCGGTTATTGTCCACAATCATGGCTGATCCCGCATATTGGTATTCATAAATATTCGTTTGAATCACATCATTGGGGTTGTTATACTCCTGCACCTGGGCCAGATTACCGTCGGCATTGTAGGTAAATTCGATCCGGATATTTGGATAAATGGAGTTGGATCGTTTCGCTAGCCGGCCTTTGGCATCGTATTCGTAGATGAACCAGTTCAGCTTTGTATTGGGAATGCCGTACTCGACGGTATAATCTGCCACGTCCGAATTCGTGCAACGGCCATTGGCGTCTAAATAATAATTACCCGCCTGAGTTTTCGTACCGGCCACCAAGGTTAACACGGCGATTTTTCCGGCGCTGTAGGTATATGTAGTGGTGCGATTGCCTTCCGTGACTTTTATGAGTTTTCCGTTGGCGTCATACGCCAGCGTTGCGTTGCCTTGTTTAACCAGGGTATGTTTTTTGGGTACGCTTACAATAATGTCATCCACCGCCAGTCGGCTGGATTCCGCTGCTTGACCGGTATTGGACTGGAGAGGAGCGGAAGGCGCCAGTTGCTGGTTTTCACAAGACGACAAACTAATCAGGATACTGCAGAGCGCCAGGGCGCCGAATTTAGTGAGGTTCATTGGTTCTTTGTTGTTTTGAATAAGTGCAACAAAGGTAGGGGACCGGTATGCCATCGGCCAGCCGGAGTCCATAACTGGCGGGATAGGAGGCATAACGAACGAGAAAGCGAGGATAGTGGGGCGGAAGCAGGCGGGTCGTGCGGGTCAGGATTGGAAATCTCGATCAGCAAAGTAAAACAGCGCCCGCTCAGCCTTTATAAAGTTGCCGGTTTTCTAACGGTTTTGAACGCCATGCGGACTCATCTGGTCAAATTTGTTATTCTGTCAGGACTTTTATTGCCTCAGTCCGCACTTTTTGGACAGAAATTCGAACCCAATTACGACGAAAGCAAAATACCGCCTTACACCTTGCCCGACCCGCTGGTTACGGCGGCCGGGAAGCGTATAACGACGGCCCGCCAGTGGGAAAGCGAGCGACGGCCCGTGTTGTTAAAACAGTTCGCTACCCAAGTTTACGGAGTAACGCCCGAACGAAGGTTAGCAACCCGCTACGAAGTTACAGCGGTGGATTCAGCGGCCCTGGGCGGAACGGCGATCCGTAAACAGATTTCTGTTCACTGGACGGACTACCCGAATCTGCCGTCGCTGGATATTTTGCTGTATGTACCCAAAAAGACGAAACGACCGCCGGTTTTTGTGGGCCTAAATTACATGGGGAATCACAGCATTACCACCGAACCCGGTATTACGTTATCTACCCGCTGGCTTCCTAACCGGAGCGACGGAAAAGTGGTCAATAACCGGGCGACGGAAGCCGCCCGGGGAGTTCAGATGTCCCGCTGGCCGCTGGAACTGATCATTTCGAAGGGCTACAGTGTGGCGACGGCCTATTACGGCGATCTTGAACCCGACCATCCGGAAGGCTGGAAAACCGGGATTCGCTCGGTGCTGGGACCGCCAACGGATCAGAAAAACGACGGTTGGCAGGCGCTTGGTGTCTGGGCGTGGGGAATGAGTCGGATGCTGGATTATCTGGAAACCGATGGCCTGGTGGATGCCAAACGCGCCATTGCGTTGGGCCATTCGCGGCAGGGAAAAGCCGCTTTGTGGGCCGGAGCGCAGGATTTGCGCTTTGCCGCCATTATTGCCAATGAGTCGGGCGAAGGCGGAGCGGCTTTGTCGAAACGCGTGTTCGGCGAAACCATTGAGCGCGTCAACACGAGTTTTCCTTACTGGTTTTGTCTTCAATACCGAACTTACAACGGCCGACCGGAAGCCTTGCCGTTCGATCAGCATGAATTATTGGCGTTGATTGCTCCCCGCCCGCTTTATGTTGCCAGTGCGCAGGGCGACCAGTGGGCCGACCCCAAAGGGGAGTTTCTGAGTGCCCGGCAAACCGATCCGGTTTACAAATTGTACGGCAAAAAAGGAATCGGAACAGACCATTGGCCACCGATTCATACGCCCGTTGGCGAGACGGTCCACTACCACATCCGGGCGGGTGAACACGATGTCAAGCGGTATGACTGGGAACAATTTATCAACTTTGCCGATCAGCAGGTGAAATAATAGATCAGATAGACAAGAGAGGATAGAGTCTCTTGTCTATTTGATCTTGTCTACATCACGCCTGGGCTTCGACCAGCGCGGGGTAATCGATGAAGCCTTTTTCGCCACCGGCATAAAACGTCGCCGGATCAGCTTGGGCCAGTTCGGCACCGGTGCTGAAGCGTTCGACCAGATCCGGGTTGGCAATGAACGGAGAACCAAAAGCGATCAGATCGGCGAGTCCCTTTTGTAAGTCTTTTTCGGCCAGTTCAGCCGTGTATTTGTTGTTCAGAATCAGCGTATTGCTGAATTTGCTCCGAATGGTTTTAATCAATGGCAGGGTGGTTTCTGCTCCTTCCGGCGCTGCCGTATTGACAACGTGGAGGTAGACGATGCCGAGGTCGTTCAGTTTTTCGGCCAGATAGGTGTAGGTTTCATTGATTTCCGGGTAATTCGGCATGTCGTTGAAAACACCGTAAGGCGAAAACCGGATGCCAACGCGCTCCTTGCCGATGGCCTGTGCCGCCTGTTCCGCGATTTCGAGAACAAAACGGGCGCGGTTTTCGACGCTGCCACCGTATTCGTCGGTGCGCTGGTTGCTGTTGGGGTTGAGAAACTGCTCGATCAGATACCCGTTCGCACCGTGTAATTCAATCCCGTCAAAACCGGCTTCCACGGCGTTTTGAGCCGCCTGAACAAATTCCTGAATCGTTTGCTTCACTTCGTCGGTGGTCAGTTCGCGGGGCTGGGCATTGGCCTGCATACCTTCCTGATCGGTCCACATGGGGCCTTCTGCGGCAATCGCCGAAGGAGCGATCACTTCGGCACCCGCGGGCAGATTAAGCGGATGGCCAATGCGGCCGGTATGCATCAATTGTGCGAAAATGTGCCCGCCTTTTTCGTGAACAGCCTGCGTTGTCAGTTTCCAGCCCGCCACCTGTTCGGCACTAAAAAGACCCGGAATCCGGGCGTAGCCCAGACCGTTAGGAGAAGGTGCAACCCCTTCCGAAATGATTAAACCCGCCGACGCCCGCTGCCCATAATACTGGGCAATCAGTTCGTTGGGGATGTTATTATAGGCCCGGCTGCGCGTCATCGGAGCCATGGCAATGCGGTTGGTTAGCGTTAAAGAGCCGAGTTGAACTGGAGAAAACAGTAAATTACTCATATCGATTAATGTCTTGGTTCGGCTGAGTAACACATCTATACATTTAAAAGTTTGGATGCATTGGTGAAATTTTTTTAAGTCAGTTTGTTCAGGAAGCCGGACAGGTCTTTTAATCCTTCTTTATTTAAACTCAGGTTTTGGTTTCGGCCTTCCTTGTGAGAGTTTACCAGGCCGCTGTCGATCAACGTCTTAACGTGATGAGAAACGCAAGGCTGCGATAGCCCGGTCATTTCCTGAATGTCCGAATTGTTCAATGTGCCTTTTTCGGAAAGGGCTTGTAAAATTTGCAACCGGTATTTGTCGGCAATGGCACCGGAAGCCTTTTCAATAAACTTGTTATCCATGGGCTGACCCGGATGGTGGGTCCGGTTTAAACAGAATAGGGTATTTAAATATACTACAATGCGCTGAACGGTGACGTTCACGGTGTTGTAAAATTGATAAACTTCCTTTAATTTTTTTACTTTATCCCCGCAAACTTGCAATGCATGGCATTTTTCTGACAACTTGCCCGGTAAGATAAATCGGCTGTGGCTAACCGGTTTAAACTAAAAATCGGTTGAAAGCACTTTCCTGGCTTCCAACCGATTCGACGAATCCCTACTAATGGGTGGTTTGCTACAACAGTGCGCGTTAAAATTGAATACCGACATTCAGGCCCGGCCACATCCGAACCCGGGTTTGTTCGTCCGACCACCGTCGGCTGAACGTCCGGTCGTAAACATCCCATTTAACCCATTGCGTCCCGATACCTTCATTGGTTTGCATTTGCGTGACCTGCACGTTGAACGTGGGCGTTACGGTGAGCGCCAGGCGGTTGTGAAGCGGGAAAATAAAGCTTACGCGGGCCTGGTTCAGCAAGTTGAGTTCGTCCCAGTGGTTGCCTTCTTCCTGAATCTGGTAGGACATGGCTTCGATGCTGATCTGGTTGCGTTTGCCAATAAAGTGGTTGGTTCCAATCCCGTATCCATAGCCCCACCGCACGCTATTCCAGCGAACGTTGTCACCTTTGGGCCAGGCGGCACCGATGGCGAAGATGTTGTAAAACTTGCGGTTGCCGCCCATCTTGAAGCCGATGTTGGCGTGGAGGGCGTCGCCCGTCCAGACTTCAAACCGGTGGTAGCCGTTTTTGGACAGGCTTAGCAAACCGATCTGTGCACCGTCGACGGTTTCGGCCACGTTGATCAGACCAATCTGCGTGCCTTTGACCCGTTTGGCTACGTTGGCGATTCCGGCAATTTGCAGCCCTTCGACCGATTCGGCAATGTTGGCAATACCGGCAATTTGAGCGCCTTTGACATTTTCCTTGGTGACGTTGGCAATGCCGCCAGCCTGTACGCCGGTCAGTTGCCCACCGGAAATATTGGCGATTCCGGCAAACTGGGCACCTTTGACACTTTTTCCAACCACGTTGGCAATTCCGCCGAACTGCGTTCCGTAGAGTGGTCCGCCCGCGACGTTGAGAATTCCGGCAAACTGCGCGCCATCCACCTCATGTCTGGTTGCGTTGAGAATTCCCGAAAACTGCGCCCCTTTTACGTAATCTTTTTCCAGGCTGAACAAGCCACTGAATTCAACACCGTCGAGAGCGGCTGCATACCCGCCGAGGATATTTAATGAAAACCGGTTGCTGTAGCGGGCGTTATCGATTCCGTTTGTGCTCAATGGCGGAACAAATCCGATTTGGGCGGGGCGGATTACATACCGGCCATGCCGGGCCTGGTTCAGATCCGTCCGCAGGGAATCCGGATCTTGCGAATGGGCTTGTGAGGCAATACAAAACAGGAAGGCGGCAAATAAAAGTAACTTTTTCATGACAATCGTATCGTTTACGGGTGTTTACTGTTGTTGCTGTGGAGTTGATAAAACCGGGCTTTTTCCCGAATCTGCCTCTATGACCGCCATCGGGCTTTCTACCCCCACGCGGCTCTGAAAAAATGTTTAGCCGAAACAACGCGCCCCGATTGCCCCCAAACCCGCAGACGGATTACCTTTGCCGAAAAACCGACGCCCAGAGATGAACCGCATCGACCGCCTGACCGCCATTCTGATTCACCTCCAGACCAAACGCGTTGTTAAAGCACAGGAACTGGCCAAGCGTTTCGGTACCAGTTTGCGGACGATTTACCGCGACATCCGGTCGCTGGAAGAAGCGGGCGTGCCCATCGGGGCCGAAGCCGGTATCGGTTATTTTCTGGAAGATTATCACCTGCCGCCGGTGATGCTCACCCGCGAGGAAGCCAGCGCGTTGCTTTTTGGGGCCAAAGTGATTGAGAAGTTTGCGGACGAGTCGATCCGGTCGGAGTTTGAGTCGGCTTTGTACAAAATTAAATCCGTGCTGAAGCGCAAGGATCAGGAGCATCTGGAAGATCTGGAACCGCGCGTTCAGGTGGCCAAACGGCCCACCACGCCCCCGTTTTCGGATGCTTTACTGGTTGATATTCAGCGGGCCATTGGTCAGCAACAGGTTTTGCAACTGGACTACCGGTCGGCCTACAAAGACGAAACGACCGATCGGGAGGTCGAGCCGGTGGGTTTGTATCACTACGGCGCGGGCTGGCACCTGATCGCTTTTTGCCGTCTCCGTCAGGATTACCGCGATTTTCGCGTCGACCGAATCCGGCGGCTGGATTATACCGGTCATACCTATTCCAGCCAAAACCGCCTTTCGCTGACGGCGTACCTCGAAAAAATCCAGCAAACGCAGCATCTGGAGGAAGTGGTGGTGCGATTTGACAAAAAAGTGGTGCGGCATATTCAGGAAGTGAAGTACCACTACGGGTATGTATCGGAAGACGAGGTGGAAGGGCCGTGGCTTCGAATGAAGTTTATGACGCAATATGCCAAAGGATTGGGCCGGTGGCTGCTGATGTTTGGCAAATGGGTTGAGATAGAAACGCCCGATACGCTCCACGAAACCATGAAAGAACTGGCGCAGGAAGTACAGGCGCATTATCTTGAACCGGGATTACACCGATTGACGGATTAACTGAGATGTCTGACCGGGAAGCGTGCGGCAGCTAATCACCGGTAATCCGTTAATCGGTGTAATTTCGGTTCAGACTGCTGACATACGGCTGTCATAACCGGGTGCTTACTTTGGGGCATAGGCAATCAAACACCCTTCTGTTATGCAACTCAAAGAAGCGAAACCTCTCACCACCCTGGCCTTTTCAACCCAAACCACCCTGGCGGGGTTGACGCCATTTGTCCGGACTGTCGCCCGGCAATTGTACCGGGAAGCCGTCCGGCTCGATCTGGAAATTACGGGCCCCATTTGCTGGCAATATACCGGTGTTGACGGGAAGCCGGACACGGTTTTCGACCTGGACATTGTGCTGCCCGTTCAGTCGATGCAGGGCGAACCGGCGGAAGGACTGGCGTTTAAAAAGCTGGCTTCGTTCAACAGCGGCTCGGTCGAACACCTCGGCAATTGGGGCAATCTGGCGGCCACGTACGGACCTTTGGCCGGTGGTTTAGTGCAGGCCGGGCATCAGCTAAGTGCGGTAAATCGGGAAGTGTATGTCCATATGGATTTTGAAAATCCGGCGAACAATGTGACTCAGATCTATATGGGAATTCTTTAAAACCGCATCGTTATGAAACTGAACGCAGGCATTATTACCGACAAACTGGCCGAAACCAAGGCGTTTTACCAAACCGTGCTGAACTTCGGCATTACATTCGAAAATGACTTTTATCTGCTGTTACACACGCCCAACCAGCAGGCTGAACTGAGTTTTCTGTTGCCCAACCACCCGTCGCAACAGCCGGTTTTCCAGAAACCGTTTGCCGGAAAAGGCGTCTACCTGACGATTGAAGTGGATGACGTCGATGCGGAATACGAACACATCCGGTCGCTGAACGTGCCGATTGAAATCGAACTCCGCGACGAGCCCTGGGGCGACCGCCATTTTGCCATTGTTGATCCGAACGGAATAGGAATTGATATTGTGCGGTATAACGCAATCTGAACCGGGCTGACGCGGATGAAAGGAGTAATCATGATTGGCTACCGCAGTCAAACCCTTTTACTCCTTTCATCCGCGTCAGCCCGGTTCGGATTGCTTTCTTAGCCAGTCTCTCACGGCCGGGCCGGTTCCGAACGGCCACGGTTTCAGCTCCTTAACCGGCACCAGTTTGTAGTCCTGAAGCTCTTCTTCGTCGATCTGAATCGTGCCCCACGCCCGGACGTGGTAGGCAATGATGACCTCGTTGCGCTGGTAAAAGGTGTATACGCCCAGCCGTTCCACAATTTCGGCTTCCAGACCAATTTCTTCCTTGATTTCCCGTAAAACCGCCTGATCGGGTTCTTCGCCCGGTTCCAGAAAACCGGTCACTAACCCATACCATTCAGCGGGCCAGCCCCGGTTCTGGATCAGGATCACGGTATCGTTTTCGTACTCGACAATGGCGCCCACCACCGGCAGCGGATTGTTCCAGTAGATGTAACCACACGCGGCCGAACACACGAGTCGTTCGCGCCCTCCGGCAAAACCGGGCGTTAATGAACTGCCGCATTGGGGACAAAAATTCATCGTTGGCATCAGGTCGGATAAGGATTTGCGGTGAATATAAGTACCCCCGTTCGGATTTCCGTATATTTGCAATTCATTTAACAAAAGTTACTTTGCCGCGATTACTGGCTATCGATTACGGAACAAAGCGCACCGGTTTGTCGGTTACCGACCCGTTGCAGATCATCGCGACGGCACTGGAAACCGTTCCGACGCACCAGCTGTTGGATTACCTGAAGCGGTATGTAGCCAGCGAACCGGTCGAAGCATTTGTGGTGGGCTTGCCCACGCGCCTGGACGGTACGGATACCGACAACACGCCCCGGGTGAAAGGCTTTGTGGGAAGGCTGAAAGCCACTTTTCCGGATATTCCGGTGCATTGGCACGACGAGCGGTTTACGTCGTCGATGGCGTTACAATCCATGATTGCCAGTGGCGTCAGCAAGAAAGACCGGCGTGTCAAGGGCAACATCGACAAAGTGAGTGCAGTGATTATTTTACAATCCTTTATGGAATCCAAAAGGTGATGATTTACCCAATAATAGCTTACGGTGATTCCGTTTTGCGGAAACGGGCGCAGAACATCGAGAAAGGGAGTACCGATGTTAAAAAACTCAGTGAAGACCTGTTCGAGACGATGTATAACGCATCGGGCATCGGGCTGGCTGCTCCGCAGATCGGCAAAAGTATCCGCATGTTCGTTGTCGACGGAACGGCCCTGAACGAAGACGAACCGGAAGAAGAGAAAGACCCCAGCCTGATGGGTTTCAAGAAGGTGTTTATCAATCCGCAGATTCTGGAAGAAGACGGCGACGAATGGGGTTTTGAAGAAGGCTGTCTGAGTATTCCACAGATTCGGGGGGAAGTTTTTCGGCCGGAATTCGTCAAAATTCAGTATTTCGATACCGACTGGAACGAACACATCGAAGAATACGACGGCATGGCCGCCCGCATCATTCAGCACGAATACGACCATCTGGAAGGCAAGCTGTTTACCGATTACCTGCCTCCGCTGAAGCGCCAGCTGATGAAGAAAAAACTGGCCGACATCACGCGGGGCAACGTGAAAGCGGATTATAAAATGAAGTTCCCGAAATAAGAAGCAATGCTTCACCTGACCCTGCTCCAAACCAGCCTCCACTGGGAAGATCCGACGGCCAACCGGGCGATGCTGGAAGAAAAAATCTTCGCGCTGCCCGAAAAAACCGACCTCATTGTGTTGCCGGAAATGTTTACGACCGGTTTTACAATGAACGCCAAAGCCCTGGCCGAACCGATGAATCTGACCACGTTCCGCTGGCTCAAACAGATGGCGGCCCAGACCGACGCCGTGGTGACGGGAAGCTACATTGTGCAGGAAAAGGGCCAGTTCTACAACCGCCTGATCTGGATGGAGCCCGGCGGGTCGTTCGATGTCTACGACAAGCGGCATCTGTTTCGAATGGCGGGGGAAGATCAGACGTATGCCGGGGGCACCAAACGACTGGTAAAATCCTGGCGCGGCTGGAACATCTGTCCCCTGATTTGCTACGATCTCCGGTTTCCGGTCTGGAGCCGAAATACCGGTTTGGAATACGATCTGTTGCTCTACGTTGCCAACTGGCCAGCCTCCCGCAGCACCGCCTGGAACGCCCTGCTGCAAGCCCGCGCCATCGAAAATCTGTCGTATGTAGCTGGTGTCAACCGCGTTGGCGAAGATGGCAACGGGCACCGATACGCGGGCGATTCATCGGTAATCGACCCGAAAGGAGAGATCCTTTTCCGGCAAAACCAAACCGAAACCATTTACCAGACGACCTTGTCGCTGGACGAGTTGCGGGCGTATCGGGAGCGGTTTCCGGCCGACCGCGACGCCGATGCGTTTCAGATTATCGGCTAGAAACCGGCGGTGAACCCTTCAATTTTTTCGCCATTCCGTATAAATATTTAAATTATACGCACTTATCATGAGATAGTTAGTAATTTTGCATTCGGGTTAAAAAGACCCGAGTCTTGAATTAATCATATCATAATCTCATGTCTGCATCGGTAGAAACTGCCAGTTTATTGGCAGACCGCATTATCGCGCTGGAGGAATCGTCGACATTGGCGATGACCAAAAAAGCCCGCGAACTGGCCGCATTGGGCCACAAAGTAATCAGTCTCAGCGTTGGAGAACCTGATTTCAAGACGCCGAAACACATTTGCGAAGCCGCCAAGCAAGCCATCGACGAAGGCTACCACGGTTATTCGCCCGTAGCGGGGTATGCCGATCTGCGGAAAGCCATTGCAGATAAGTTCAAACGGGAAAACAACCTCGACTGGAAACCGGAAAACATCGTGGTCTCGACGGGTGCGAAACACTCGCTGGCGAATGTGATTCAGGTGCTGGTCAACCCTGGCGACGAAGTGATCATTCTGGCTCCATACTGGGTGAGCTACTCCGAAATGGTGAAACTGGCCGAAGGGAAGTCGGTTATCCTCGACGGTGCCTTTGAAAATGACTTTAAAGTAACGGCGGATCAGGTGGAAGCCGCGATTACGGATCGCACCAAAATCGTGATGTACGCGTCGCCCAACAACCCGACCGGTTCGGTGTATAGCGAAGAGGAACTCCGCGCGATTGCCGCCGTGGTGGCCCGGCACGAAAACGTCATTGTGCTGGCCGACGAAATCTACGAACACATCAATTTTACGGATAAGGGCCATTTCAGCATTGGTTCCATTCCGGAAATCAAAGACCGCGTGGTTACCGTTAACGGCGTAGCGAAAGGTTTTGCGATGACGGGCTGGCGGATTGGTTACATCGGAGCCGCCAAGTGGATTGCCGACGGGGTTGAGAAATTGCAGGGACAGGTCACGTCCGGAACCAGCTCGATCTCACAACGCGCCACGATTGCTGCCCTGACCGGCCCCATGGAACCGACCTACGAAATGTCGAAAGCCTACGAACGTCGCCGGGATCTGGTGGTGAAGTTGCTGAAAGACATTCCCGGTTTTAAGGTCAACGTGCCGGAAGGTGCTTTCTACGCGTTCCCGGACATCAGCTATTATTACGGCAAATCGGACGGAACAACGACCATCAACGATTCGGATGATTTTGCCACCTGGATTCTCAATACCGCCTACGTTTCGACGGTAGCCGGATCGGGTTTTGGCGCGCCCAACTGCCTCCGGATTTCGACCGCAGCCTCCGACGAAGCCCTGGCCGAAGCCGTTCAGCGCATTAAAGATGCGGTGGCTACGTTAAAATAAATGGTATTCGGTTTACGGTTTCCAGTTTACGGTGGCTGACGCGTTAGTCTTCGCGCGCTAACATAAAATGCGCCAGCCACTGAAAACCGTAAACCGAATACCACTCTATTCATCAAGCATTAATTACTCCCATTTTATGTCTACAGAAACATCCACCTACGTTCCGTACAAAGTTAAAGACATCGCGCTGGCCGAATGGGGCCGCAAGGAAATCCGGTTGGCCGAAGCCGAAATGCCGGGTTTGATGTCCCTCCGCAAAGAGTTCGGACCGTCGAAACCACTGGCGGGTGCCTACATTGCCGGTTGTCTGCACATGACGATCCAGACCGCCGTTCTGATCGAAACCCTGGTTGAACTGGGTGCCGAAGTGACTTGGTCATCGTGTAACATCTTCTCGACGCAGGACCATGCCGCAGCCGCGATTGCTGCCGCCGGTATTTCGGTGTATGCCTGGAAAGGCATGAACGAGGAAGAATTCAACTGGTGTATCGAGCAGACGCTGTTTTTTGGCGAAGAGCGGAAACCGCTGAATATGATTCTGGACGACGGTGGCGACCTGACCAACATGGTTTTCGACGTCTACCCCGAACTGATTGCCGGAATCAAAGGCTTGTCGGAAGAAACGACGACGGGCGTTCACCGCTTGTATGAGCGCATGAAAAACGGGACGCTGCATTTGCCCGCCATCAACGTCAACGACTCGGTTACCAAATCGAAATTCGATAACAAATACGGTTGCCGCGAGTCGCTGGTCGATGCCATCCGTCGCGGAACGGATTTGATGCTGGCCGGTAAAGTGGCCGTTGTCGCGGGGTATGGCGACGTAGGAAAAGGCTCTGCCGAATCATTGCGGGGTGCTGGTTGCCGCGTGCTGGTGACGGAAATTGACCCGATCTGTGCGCTGCAGGCTGCGATGGATGGCTACGAGGTGGTGACGATGGATGAGGCCGCGACCCGCGCCAACATTTTCGTAACCGCAACGGGCAACATCAATATCGTGAAAGACCGTCACTTCAAGACGATGCGTGACAAGGCGGTGGTGTGTAACATCGGCCACTTCGACAACGAAATCGATATGGCGTGGTTGAATGCCAACTACGGTCATTCCAAAAGCCAAATCAAACCGCAAGTCGATCTGTACGAAATCGACGGCAAGGAAATCATCGTGCTGGCCGAAGGCCGTCTGGTGAACCTGGGTGTGGCGATGGGCCACCCGTCGTTCGTCATGTCGTGCTCGTTCTCGAACCAGACGCTGGCGCAACTCGAACTGTGGGCCAATTCGGATAAATACGAAAACAAGGTCTACATTCTGCCGAAACACCTGGACGAAAAAGTAGCGGCTTTGCACCTCGATCACGTGGGCGCGAAACTGGAAAAACTGGATCAGGAGCAGGCGGAATACATCGGCGTAACCACCGAAGGCCCCTACAAATCGGATCTGTACCGGTATTAGGAGTTAACCGGGGAGAGCCCTGGAAGGGCGGTCTGTCAATAGGCAATAGCCGACATCTGTAGGGGTAGCTCCGGAGGAGCGGCCTGAAGATGTCGGCTATTGCCTGTTAACAGGACAGGCCTCGGGCTTTCATTCCAACAACGTCTAACCGTTAAAACAAGATTTCGCCGTTGAACGCGTCTTTTTAGTTTTTTAACTCTTAACTCACTTCGTGTGGCAAATGGGGACTTCGTGGCCCGTGTGGTCAATGACGGTGGAAGGATAAAAGCCCCGAACCAATAAGAGAAAGGCCAGCGCAATGGTGATGACCGGCATCAATACCGAAAACCGGCGTCGCAGGTTCACTGGAAAAAATGTTGGCACAAACCGCACCAGCAGCAAAGCCGGAACCGTTCCCAGGCCGAATAACGCCATGTACAATGCGCCCGTTGCCGCGCTGCCGGTTGTAATGGCACCCGTCAGAGCCACATACAGAAAACCGCAGGGCAATAAACCGTTCAGGAAGCCCAACCCGGTAAAGGCCTGCAGGGTAGGGCTTTGTAAAAACCGGGACATTGCTTTGGTAACCCAGCTTCTTCCCCCAGTCCGGGTCAGGCCCGCAAGCTTTCCGTGTTGAAACAAAACCCAGGCCAGTAAAAACAGCCCGGCGGTGATGGAAACCGACCGTTGTAAACCCGCCAGCAAGAAGCCCTGGCCGACGGTGCCGACCAGCAACCCTAACCCCGAATACGCAGTAATTCTTCCCAAATGATACAACCCCATCGCCAGTCCGCGTTGCGAACGGGGCAATCGGCCGACGGGCAAGGCCATCGCCAGCGGTCCGCACATGCCGACGCAGTGCAGGCTTCCGACTAAACCCGTTGTCAGGGCTGCGATGATCCAGACGTTTTGCACCTTACGGAATGGTTATGGTTTGTTCCGTGTAAAATTCCTGTCCGTTTTCCGACCAGTTCAGTTGCACGCGCCAGAAACCGGATGCGAGTTTGGCGGTCGAAACCGTTGTTTGTCCGGGCTGCAACGAAACACTCCGATCCTGCCGTCGATCTGAAGGGCGGTAAAACGTCAGCTTGCCGCCGGATGACCCGGTTTCTGATCGCGTTAGCCCAATAGACTGCTGGCTTGCATCGAAGTGAATGGCCGGTGACTCCACCAGTTTCGCCGTTCGGGCGACCCGATTGATCTGCTGCTGATAAGCCATTTCGGTTTGATAATAATCGTCGCGCACCAGATCCACGCGTTGGCGGCACATCCAGTAAACCATCGTGCCAATAAATCCGGCAAAGACGATGTAAATGAGTATGATAGCTTTTCCCCAGTTCATGGTTTTATGGAGTGATTGAGTGAATTAGTGATTGAGTGAAAGGCAAAACCGGTCCAGGGTGAATAAGGAATCTACTTCGCTCAATCACTAATTCACTCAATTATTTGACCGGTCCCAAAAATGTGGTTTCGATCTGATCGACCACTTCATTACCGGCCAGCACGTCGATGCGAAGCGGAGTGCTGTTTTGCCGGATGGTTTTTTCGGGTAAATCGATAAAAAACATTCCCTTGGTCAACTCTCCGGCCGGAACGGATGCCAGCGGTTGTACGAAGCGAAGTCTGGCGTCAACCCGGTTCAACCGGAATCGAATCGGCAGCGTCCGGTACGTTTTATTGACCACCTCCACTAGATACAGATTCGATACCTGGCCGCCTGTCTCACGCTGGAACAACTGCCCCGGTGCTCGTAAAACCGTGACGTCCACCACCGGGCGACTAACAAGCAGATAACCGATCACTCCCAACAAAACGAGCAGGACACCGCTGTAGGCCAGAATCCGGGCCGTAAACCGGAACGGTTTTCCCTGTTCGATGTTGGCCTGGGAATCAATCCGGATCAGTCCGCGCGGTCGTTCGATTTTGTCCATGACACTGTCGCAAACATCGATGCAGGCGGTGCAGTTGATGCACTCCAACTGGGTCCCGTTGCGAATGTCGATGCCCATCGGACAAACCTGCGCACAAAGTTTGCAGTCGATGCAATCGCCCTTTGGCGCAGTAGGAGCGAAGAGGGAAGGTTGGTCCGCTCTTAAACTCTTACCTCTTACCTCTTCATTCTTCACTCGTTTCCCGCGCGGTTCGCCCCGGATGTAATCATAGGCGACAATCAGCGAATTCTTGTCCAGCAAAACGCCCTGCAACCGACCGTACGGACAGATTGTGGTGCAGACGATTTCGCGTAACCAGGCAAAAACGAGGTAGAAGACACAAGTAAAGACGACGATGGTTGCCAAACCTGCGAGGTGCTGCGCCGGGTTGTCGGTGATGAGCGTCAGCCATTGGTCGCGGCCAATGATGTAGGCCAGAAAGGTGTTGCTGATGGCGAACGATATCAGAAAGAAAACGCCGTGTTTCAGGCCTTTTTTGACCACTTTCTCGGTTGTCCAGGGGCTGGCGTCCAGCCGTTTCCGGGCGTTGTAGTCTCCTTCGATCCAGCCTTCGATTTTCCGGAAAACCATCTCCATGAAAATCGTTTGCGGACAGGCCCAGCCGCACCACACCCGGCCATACACGACTGTGAACAGGGCCACAAATACGATAAAGGCAATTAGGCCAAACGCAACCAGGTAAAAATCCTGCGGCCAGAATGGCACGCCGAAAAATATAAACCGCCGTTCGAGTATATTGAACAGGAACAGTGGATGTCCGTCGATCCAGACAAACGGCCCGGCAAACAAGGCAACCAGTAGCACCACGGCCACAACCGTCCGCCAGCGGGTAAACCGGCCCGTGGTTTCGCGCGGATAGAGCCACCGCCGTCCGCCCGAAGCATCGGCGGTGGGCAGGGTATCGCGAAAGTCGGAAGGGGAAAGTGCTACGTCGGATTTCATGAATGTGTTGAGTTAGCGAGTCGCAACGGATTGGCCCATTCCCTCTTTTTCGCCCTGCGGTTCTTTCGCTCCGGCGGGGTTCGAGCCTTGCAGCGACAGGATATAACTGGCAACTTGCTGCACCTGAAGCGGATTTAACTGTTTTTTCCAGGAAACCATGCCTTTTTCGGGAACACCTTCCGTAATGACGTGGAAAACCGCCTTTACATTACCGCCGTGCAGCCAGTAGGCGTCGGTCAGGTTCGGCCCCACTTTCCCCTCGGCATTGGCACCGTGGCAGGCGACGCAGTTTTGCGTGAAAATTGCTTTGCCCGCATCGATTCCTTTCGCATCTTTTAGTTGCGTAACGGTATTTTCGTTGATGGAACCGGCCACTTTTTTGATGTATTCCTCCCGCTGTTTGTCGGCAATGGCCATTTCCTGGGTATACTCCTGGATCATAATTTCACCCGTTCCGAAGACGTGGAAGATGAGCAGGTAAATGACCCCAAAAACGATGGTGCCGTAAAACAGGCCCATGAACCAGGGCGGGGTCGGGTTGTCGAGTTCGGCAATGCCATCGTAAGCGTGTTCCATCATCAGGTCTTTTTCCTGATTCAACGCGTGCAAACCCGCCATCCGCTGCCACCAGGAACGCGTATCGACCGGTTTTGCCACCGGTTCGGGACCTATTATTTTTTTCAGAACGAATACCAGGTTCAGCGCCACTACCCCAACCGTGATCATGCCAACCAGTAGAAAAAGAGCTAGCATGACCAGCACCAAATCCTGACCTGACGAGATGTCCCAGATGGATTTCGCCGGTTCCTGGCCCAGCAGCCCGGCAGTGTATAAAATGAATACATTCATGGAAAGAGGAGGTTAATCGGTTGACGTTTCATCGAGTGGCATCCGGCTCATCTGACGGATGTGGGTTTTATCAACCCACACCAGATACAGCCCAACCAGGATAAAAAAGGCGAGGAAGGTGACGAAGGAGCCGACCATGTAGACGTCCGCACCGGGGATTTTGGAGATAAATTGCTTGAACATAATCTTGGGAGTGACGAGTTAAGAATGAAGAGTTAAGAATTCATGTGCGTCAGCCTATTTTTAACTTTTAACTCTTCACTCTTAACTCATTCCTCATTTGGTTGCGTTTTCCATTTTCTTGATGTCCGTGCCGAGCCGCTGGAGGTAGGCAATCAGGGCGACGATCTCACGGTCGGGATCGACTTTGATGCCGTCTTTCGCCAGCCGATCGCTTACCTGTTTGGCCTGTTTTTGCAGGTCTTCGTTGGCATAGCTGATCGTTGCGTCGTCGTAGGGAACGCCTACTTTTTCCAGGGCCTTCAGTTTGTCCGACGTGTTCGAAATGTCGAGTTTCTGATCCAGCAGCCAGGGATACGATGGCATGATGGATCCCGGCGACATCGATGTTGGGTCGCGCATGTGGTGGTAATGCCAGGAATCAGGGTATTTGCCGCCTTCGCGGTGCAGATCCGGACCCGTCCGTTTGCTGCCCCACAGGAACGGGTGGTCATACACAAATTCGCCCGCCTTGGAATACTCGCCGTAGCGTTCGGTTTCGCTGCGGAAAGGCCGCACCATCTGGCTGTGGCAGTTGACGCAACCCTCCCGGATGTAGAGATCGCGGCCTTGTACTTCCAATGCGGTATAGGGCTGCACGGACGAAATCGTGGGAACATTGGATTCGACCATAAACGTCGGAATCAACTCCACCATCGAACCGATCAGAATGACCACCAGCGAGCCAATCAGCAGTGGAATGGGCTTACGCTCAAACCAGCGGTGCCAGTAGGTGTCGCTTCCCGTGGGAACATAGGCTTGCTCCAGGGCCGGTGCTTCGGCAGCTTCGTTGACTACCAGTTTCCCGGCGGCCATCGTTTTGAAGAGGTTATACGCCATCAGAATCGCGCCCAGCAGGTAGAAAGTACCCCCCACCGCCCGCATCTGGTGCATGGGCAGCAATTGGAGCGTGGTTTCCAGGAAATTGGGGTATTTCAACGTGCCTTCGGGCGTAAACTCCTTCCACATCATGCCCTGCGTGAAGCCCGAAATATACATCGGAACGGCGTAGAACAGGATGCCCAGCGTGCCGAGCCAGAAGTGCGTACTCAGCAGTTTTTTGGAATACAACGGCGTTTTGTAGATGCGCGGAATCAGCCAGTACAGGATGGCGAACGTCAGAAAACCGTTCCAGCCGAGTGCGCCAACGTGGACGTGGGCGACAACCCAGTCGGTAAAGTGGGCGATGGCGTTGACGTTCTTGAGCGACAGCAGCGGCCCTTCGAACGTCGCCATCCCGTAGGCCGTAACCCCCACCACCATGAATTTCAGAATGGTATCTTCCCGAACCTTGTCCCAGGCTCCCCGCAGCGTCAGCAGCCCGTTGATCATTCCGCCCCAGGAGGGTGCAATGAGCATGATGGAAAAAACCACCCCCAGCGACTGCGCCCAGTCGGGCAATGACGAATAGAGCAAGTGGTGCGGACCGGCCCAGATGTAGATGAAAATCAGCGCCCAGAAGTGCAGAATCGACAGTTTGTAGGAGTACACCGGGCGGTTTGCCATCTTGGGCAGAAAGTAATACATCAGGCCCAGAAACGGTGTGGTCAGGAAAAATGCCACGGCATTGTGACCATACCACCACTGCACGAGCGCATCCTGCACCCCGGCGTAGACGTAATAACTTTTGAACAGACTCACCGGCATTTCGTACGAGTTAACGATGTGCAGAACCGCAACCGTGACGAACGTGGCGATGTAAAACCAGATGGCGACGTAGAGGTGGCGCTCCCGGCGTTTTATGATCGTACCGAACATATTGATCCCGAAAACCACCCAGATCAGCGTAATGGCAATGTCGATGGGCCATTCGAGTTCGGCGTATTCGTGGGAGGTGGTCAGACCCAGCGGCAGCGTAATGGCTGCGGCTACGATAATGGACTGCCAGCCCCAGAAGTGAATCTTGCTGAGCAAATCGCTGAACATCCGGGCTTTGCAAAGCCGTTGCAGCGAGTAATAAACACCCATAAAGATGGCATTGCCGACAAACGCGAAAATAACCGCGTTGGTGTGCAGCGGCCGGATCCGTCCGAAGGTCGTATACTGGTTGCCGAGGTTGGCCGCCGGTGCAAACAACTGGCTGGCAATCAGCACCCCGACCAGCATGCCGACGATCCCCCAGATGATGGTGGCAACGGCAAAATTGCGGACGATGCGGTTGTCGTATTCGAAATGCTCGATGACAGGAGCAGCGTTTCGTCCCGGACGGACCGGATCAAGCGAGATAGTAGGCGGTTTTTGTGAAACGTTCATTTTGGTAACGGGCTGGTATCGATAGAGGGAGTTGTTGGTTCATCGTCGAGTAGCATGCGCATGGAAGGCGTGTACAAATCATCCTGCTGGCCGGTTTTCATCGACCACAGGAAAGCTCCGAAGAACCCCAGCGCCAGCAGCAGACTAATACCAATCATAAAGAAGATAATGTTCATATTCGTGAGCGTTTGCCGGGTCAAAAGTGCGGCTAATCCGGTGGGTAACGTATGAGGTTCGTCAGGCCGGTGGCTGATAGAATTCAGGTGGCGCTGCCGGCTGACAAAACTCATTCGGCCGGCTGACCGGTGTTAGACTGGCGATAAAACACGGGAACTACTTTTGGGGCTATTACACCAGATTCTTGTTTCTTAATGATCATTCTCACCTTTTTTCTCGCGCATTGGTACCTGTCGGTGCTGATGCAAACCCTCTTTCTCCACCGCTATGCCGCCCACCAGATGTTTACCATGAGCAAGGGCTGGGAGAAGGTTTTCTACGTTGTGACCTTCATTAGCCAGGGTTCGTCGTTTCTGAGTCCACGCGCGTACGGTATTATGCACCGGCTGCACCACGCCTACGCCGACACCGAGGAAGATCCGCACTCGCCGAAGTATTCCAAGAGCATGATGGATATGATGTGGAAGACCCGGCAGTTTTACAACGACATCCTCAATAACCGTGACACCATTCCGGCGAAGTTCAAAAAGGGCGTGCCCAACTGGCCGTGGATGGAATGGTTCGGGGATCGCTGGCCGGTTCGGGTGGCCTGGGGAACGTTCTACGTCCTGTTTTACATCCAGTTTGCGACGTCACCCTGGCTGTTTCTGCTGCTGCCGTTCCACTTTTTTATGGGGCCGGTACATGGTGCCATCATCAACTGGTGTGCGCACCGCTACGGGTATATCAACTTTAAAGTGGACGATACCGCCAAAAATCTGCTGCCGTTCGATTTTCTGATGATGGGCGAATCCTACCACAACAACCACCACCGGTATGGCGGGCGGGCCAACTTCGGCGGTTTCCGCTGGCACGAATTCGACCCTGCTTACCCGCTCATTCTGTTGATGAATAAAGTCGGAATCGTGAAGCTCCGGCGCGGGCGCGACGAAGCCTATATGTAAAAACCGGGTATGATTCAGGCCAATTCCAGCTCATAGCCAAAGCCGCGGGCTGGAATTTTTTATAGCCAACTCAATGAATCCGGTAATAAATAGTGGCGGTATGAAAGCAGTGAAAGCTTAGAAAAAGGAGCGAAACGCTGAAAAAGAACCAAGGGCGAAAAGGCAGGTTGAAATAAAAAGAATGGCCGATCAACCCAATACCTGCCAGCCAGAAAAAGGGCGTGTACGCCGGTGCCATGAATCCCGGTAAACTTGTACTCCACGGACTATCTGGAAAATAAATCAACGCTATCCAGGAGGCAGCATAGATGAGCAAACCGGCCAGATACAAATAACGTCCATTTTTACGCGTCCGGTCCGAAAACCGCAGCGGCATAATCAAAGTCAAGGCGAAAACCAACGTCCGAGAGCCATTTTCTCCGTAAGCCAACCAGATCGGAATGTCGTTCCAGAATACCTCGGGCCGAAACGCAGTAGGCAACTGGTTTGCTAAAGCGAGGTTCCAAACCAAAATCGGTAGCATCAACAGAAAGCAATTCCGCAAATAGTTTTGTGCAGGTTCAGGTTTCATTTTAATCGTTTCTGTCCGGCATGATTTCCTTGCCGATTCTTGCATTAACCCCCGATTTTCTTCCACCGCATTCCCAGCGTCCCAATCAGCAGCATCGTCGCGGAGCTGACGGGCATCAGGATGGCAGCCACGACGGGCGACAGATTCCCCGTCAGGGCGTAGGACAAACCAATGAAGTTATACAGCAGCGAAACCGCAAAACTGAACCGGATCAGGCGCATACCGAAGCGGCTGTAAGCCAGCAAAGCGGGCAATTTGGACAACGAAGCGGCTTCCAGAATGGCGTCGCTGGCGGGGGTAAACTGAATGGTGTTTTCGGTCACGGCAATGCCGACGTGGGCCTGTTTCAGCGCCCCCGCATCGTTCAACCCGTCGCCGACCATCAACACGCGGTGGCCCTGGTCTTGCAACTGGCGCACGATGTCGAGCTTTTGCTGCGGCTGACAATTGAACGTCATGTGGTCCGGGCTAAACCAGCGGGCCAGTTCGGGCCGGGCCGCGTCGGTATCACCCGAAAGCAGATACAGGTTGTGCGTCGATTGGAGCGCGTCGAGCATCGCATCCAGACCGGGGCGGTACTGGTTCGGAAACCGGAAACAGCCCCGGTAGTGCTGCTCAATGGTGATATGGACACTCGCCCCTGCGGACTCGTTTGCCGTTTTTGGAACGGCTGGTGCCTGCGCCGTCCCCGGATTAATGGGATTGACATACGCGCGGGAACCCATCTTCACTTCCCACCCTTCCACGAATCCGTGCAAGCCATACCCCGGTATTTCCGTAAAATCTTCGACCTCCAGCGGCTGAACCCCGTCCAGATGAGCCGCCAGTTTTCGGCTGAGGGGGTGAGCCGACTGCCGCGCCAGCGAGACCACCAGCGCCCGTTCAAAATCCGTCAAGGCTACCGAAAAATCCTCTACAACTCCCAATTGTCCTTCCGAAGCCCCCCTTTCGCTCTTTCGCTCTTTCGTACTTTCGCCCGTAGTCTCCGTCAGCGTACCGGTTTTATCAAAAACGACGGTATCGCAATCGGCCATTTGCTCGATAACTTCCGCGTTTTTGAGGTATAGCTTCTGCTGGCTCAACTTCCGGAGGCCGTTTCCCAGCGCGAACGGATACGATAGCGACAGAGCACAGGGGCAGGCAATGATCAGAACCGCCGTAAAAGCGTTGAGGGCCCGTGCCGGGTCGTGGCTGTACCAATAGAATCCCACCAGCGTTGCTAACGTAATGACGGTCAGCGTAAAATACTTCCCAACCGCATCGGCAAACGTCCGCATCCGGGAGGTATCGCCTTTGCGAAAAGCGTCGTTATTCCAGAGTTGGGTCAGGTAGCTTTGCGATACGTCCCGCACCACTTCGAGTTCAATGGCTTCGCCGATCTGCTTGCCGCCCGCATACAGCAGCGTCCCCGGTTCTTTGGCTTCCGGCTCCGATTCGCCCGTGACGAAACTGTAATCGATCAGAGCCTGCCCTTGATACAGCAATCCGTCGGCGGGAATCAGCTCCTGGTTGCGAACCCGGATGCGGTCGCCTTTGCGGAGTTCCGCTACGGGAATGGCGGTTTCACCCTCCGGTTTTAAAACCGTTACCGCCAGCGGAAAATACGATTTGTAATCCCGCTCGAACGACAGAAATTCGTGGGTGCGCTGCTGGAACCATTTGCCGCACAACAGAAAGAAAATCAGACCCGTCAGCGAATCGAAATAACCGGCACCGTTGAGGAACAGAACTTCGTAGGTGCCCCGGAAAAATGCTACCAGAATACCCAGCAGAATGGGGAAGTCGATGTTGATGATGCCTTTTTTCAGGCTCGTCCAGACCGATTCAAAGTAGCCCGATGCCGAGTAAAAAACCACCGGAATCGCCAGCCCGATATTGAGCAGGCCGAAAAGGTGTTTAAACGACGGATCGTCGAGGCCGAGGTATTCGGGAAAGCTGAACAGCATGATGTTGCCCGAGCAAAAACCCGCCAGCGCCAGCCGGTAAAGCAACGGGCGGTACGACGGTTTTTGCTGTTCTTTAACCACATCGTTGAGACTGATCAGCGGCTCGTAGCCAATCGAAGCGAGCAGTTCGACCACCTGCCGAAGCGTGAGCTGATCGGGTTGGTAGGTCAGGTGAACCTGCTTTTTGAGAAAATCCACCCGCGATTGCTGAATACCGGGATGAATGCGGTAGAGGTGTTCGAGCAGCCACAGACACGAACTGCAATGGATGGTCGGAACGTAAAACGTAACCCGGGCCACCGACGCACTGGAAAACTCCAGCAGTTGGGCGACGATAGCGGGATGATCCAGAAAGTCGAGCCGGTTTTGCGGGGCATTTTCCGTTTTCAGGCTGTTACCCGGCCGGATTCCGGCTCCTTCCGGATCGATGGAATAATACTGGCAAAGCTGGTTCTGGTTCAGAATGGTATATACCGTTTTGCAGCCTTCACAGCAGAACGGTTTCTCGTCATACCGGATGGGATGTTCTGCACAGTCGGTGCCGCAGTGGTAGCAGGTGGTGGCCGAAATGGTTGCTGTAGGCATACCTTAATTTTTTGGCAAATTGGGCATGAATACCGGGTTAAACCCTGACGAGCGTCAGCCGTTGCGCTGATCCCGGTCAGGGTTCGCCGTTGGGAACGCTGCCAATTTTGTGGCTCCAATCACCCAAACCGTATGCCGTCTCTGATTCAGAAATACGACGTTCCCGGCCCGCGCTACACCAGTTACCCGACGGTGCCGTTCTGGGACCCCGCCACGTTCAGCCAAACCGCCTGGCTGCAAAATCTGCAACGGGCGGTTTCGGCCACAAACGGCCCAACCGGTTTGAGTCTGTACATTCACCTGCCGTATTGCGAGAGCCTCTGTACGTTCTGTGGCTGTAACAAACGCATCACCCGCAACCACGGCGTCGAAGGTCCGTACATCGATGCGGTTTTGGCCGAATGGATGTTATACTGCGACCTTCTGCCGGAACGTCCGCGCCTTGCGGAACTGCATTTGGGCGGAGGAACACCCAGCTTTTTTTCGCCCGACCAGCTGGAACGGCTGCTGACGGGCATCTTTGAGCGGGCCACGCCCATCGAATCTCCGGATTACGGCTGGGAGGGGCACCCCAACAATACCACCCGCCAACACCTGCAGGTACTCTACAAGTTCGGTTTCCGGCGGGTTAGCTTTGGCGTTCAGGATTATGCTCCGGTGGTCCAGAAAGCCATTCACCGGCTTCAGCCGTTCGAAAACGTTCGGCAGGTGACGAACTGGGCCCGCCAGATGGGTTACCGATCCATTAGCCACGACATCGTGTTTGGACTGCCGTTTCAGACGCCGGATTCGATTACCGATACCTTCTATAAAACGCTGATGTTGCGGCCCGACCGCATAGCCTTTTATTCGTACGCGCATGTGCCCTGGATCAAAGGCAACGGCCAGCGTGGTTTTCGGGACGAAGATCTGCCGTCGGGCGAACAGAAACGGGTGCTTTACGAAACCGGGCGGGCGTTGCTGGAACAGGCGGGGTATGTCGAAATCGGCATCGACCATTTCGCCCTCCCGCACGATGCCTTATACAAAGCCCTGCAAACCGGGACGCTGCACCGGAATTTTATGGGCTACACCACCACCCAAACCCGCGTCCTGATCGGCCTCGGAACCTCGTCCATTGGCGATGTGTGGTCGGCGTTTGCCCAGAACGAAAAAGACCTGGATACCTACCTGAACCGGGTTCGGGCGGGCGAATTGCCGCTGTTGCGCGGCCATGTGCTCAGTGACGAAGATCAGTTTCTGCGCCGGCAGATTCTGAACATCATGTGCCAGGGCGAAACCCGCTGGACCTGGGATAGCTGGACGGAGGACGAGTGGGCGGTTTTGTGCGACCGCCTGGAGTCGTTCCGGTTTGATGGGTTGATCGATTTCAACGCGGAAGGATTGCGGGTGCTTCCGGAAGGTCGGCCGTTCCTGCGGAATATCTGCATGGCGTTCGATGCGCGGCTTGCCCATGCCCAGCCCCGGACGCAGCTGTTTTCGCAGACGGTTTGATGGTTCCTGTGCCGAAATGCTTTCGGGCGGGTTGGTTTGGGAGGTAAACCTGTCGTAATCACGGACTAAACGGGGCCGCCCGGCGGTTCGTGGGTACGTTCGTAAAAGTACGATTTTCGTTCATCGAGGT
Source organism: Larkinella knui (assembly GCF_003858645.1). Taxonomy (GTDB): domain Bacteria; phylum Bacteroidota; class Bacteroidia; order Cytophagales; family Spirosomataceae; genus Larkinella; species Larkinella knui. The sequence goes on from NZ_RQJP01000005.1 coordinate 180,888, forward strand.
CGTCGTAGGTATACATCATCCGGTGCCGGTTTTTTACCGCATACCGCACCAGGACATAATCGCCGAGACAGCCCAGGGTGTGGAACAGAAGAATGGTGCCCCAGATTAAACCCAGCGATGGCCAGATGACCCAGGCCGACACCAGACCCGTTGTAATAACCAGAAAGGGCATAACGGCCACAAGTGCATTTTCCCGTAACGACATGACGAATCGCTGCGCGTAGGCGTAAATAATCAGGCTTTTGATGGAATAGCCAAAGCCGACATCGGGCGCGCCCAGCGCTTTGAAAACCAGGGCGTGGATGCCTTCATGAATGGGCATCAACAGAAACAAACCGCCGATGGCGACCGGAAAGTGCCACCAGGATATTGTTCCGGCATTTTTGGCCAGAAAAAAGCCCACAATCCCACCCAATCCGGCCATAATCCCGAAGACCAGTACCGATTTAACCGTCAGGCGAAAGGGCTTTTTTTCCACCGGTGGAGTTAGGCCCAATTCGCGCAGCAAAAACTGTTTCATATCGTCGATCGAAAACGATTCCACAAGGTGAAACCGGTCTGATTCGCCGAATTCGGAAATGCCTGGTTTTTTCATACCACGAATTGGAGTGCGTTTGCTGACCCAAGATAAGACCAAACCGGTTATAAATCATCGCACTGACGCCTTGCTGATACTGGTTGGCGGGCTATAATTGCTTATTATTGTGTAGAATTTGGACACGCATTCATGAAAAAATGGGTAATGGCCGTCGCGGCCTTTTTATGTTTCATTCCTCTTCTTGCTCAACAACCGCAGCAAACTTCTGAACCCGAACGCTTTACCCGGCAGGATTCGCTGCGCGGTTCGCTTCGTCCCGAAAGAACGTGCTATAATGTCGTCTTTTATGACCTCAATTTAACGGTCGATCCGGCTACAAAATCCATTGCGGGGAGCAATACCATCCGGTATCGGGTGAGGACGCCTTTTAAACGCATGCAAATTGATTTGTTTGAAAACCTGAGCATCGATGCGATCACGCAGGGCGGGCAAGCATTGCGCTACACGCGCGAAGGCAACGCCATTTTTGTGACGATGCGGGCTGCGCAGGAAGTGGATAATGTAGAAGAAATAAAAGTCGCCTACCATGGAAAGCCCCGGGAAGCGGTGAATCCGCCCTGGGATGGCGGTTTTTCCTGGAGCAAAGACAGCACCGGCAACGACTGGGTGGGGGTTTCGTGCGAGGGGCTGGGCGCCAGTTCGTGGTGGCCCTGCAAAGACCATTTGTCCGATGAACCCGAATCGATGCAGATGACGTTCCGCGTCCCCCGCGGTCTGAAAGCCGTCTCGAACGGACGGCTTCTGGAAGAGCGGGAGGTTGGCGATAACCAGACCGAGTTTGTCTGGGCGGTTTCGTATTCGATCAATACCTACAACGTTACCTTTAACCTGGGGGATTATGTCTCGATTCAGAGCCAATACCGCAGCCGGGATTATCAATACCTCGACCTGAACTACCATGTGCTGCGCTATAACGAAGAAAAAGCCAAAGCGCACTTCGAGCAGGTGATTGGGATGCTGGATTGTTACGAGTGGTATTTCGGTCACTATCCTTACTGGCGGGATGGCTACTCGCTGGTCGAAACGCCGTATTGGGGCATGGAGCACCAAAGCGCCATCGGCTACGGGAATAAATACCAGAACAATCCGTTCGGCTTCGATTTTATCCTCATTCACGAGAGTGCCCATGAGTATTTTGGCAATAGCCTGAGCTGTTCCGATCCGGCCGAAATGTGGATTCACGAAGCCTTTGCTACCTACATGGAATCCATTTACGTCGAAAATACGCACGGCCCTCCGCAGGCCATCAAGTATTTGATGACGCAAAAACCCCTGATTAAAAACAAATATCCGTTAATCGGCCCCCGGGGTGTTAATTTCCAGCACAAGGATACGGACATTTATTACAAGGGAACGTGGTTGCTGCATTCGCTGCGGTGTGTGGTAGACGACGACAATGTCTGGTTCATGGCCCTGCGCCAGGTCGCGCTGGAGCGAAAACATTCCATCGTAACCACCAAACAGATTATCGATATTCTGTGTCGGGAAACCAACATCGATCTGCGGCCGATCTTTGATCAGTTCCTGAACCATGCCGCCCCGCCCGTGCTCGAATACAAAGTAACCGAGAAGGGCGATTTTATCGAAATTCAACACCGCTGGATTGCCGATGCTCCGGGGTTCAATATGCCCCTGAAATACCGGTTTGCCTACGGACCGTGGCATACGTTGTTTACAACGCGGGAGTGGCAAACCATGCTCATTCGCCGGTCGCAGGGCTGGTTGAATTTTGCGTATGAATTGCAATATTTTGGCGCCCGGCCCTTGGTAGAAACCGGGCCAAAAACTCAGGAATAACCATCATGCGAATCCAAAAAACGTTCATTCTGCCGGTTCTGGCGTTGCTGACAACGGCTTGCCAAACGGGCTATCACCTGACCGACCAGGCGTATAAGCGCGTCGTGATCGACTCCCTGGCGGCTCCGGCCGACAGCGGTATGGCCCGCTTTCTGCAACCCTACAAGCAGAAAATGGATCAAACCATGAACGAGGTGCTGGTGCAATCGGCGGTGCCGCTGGACCGGGCTAAACCCGAATCGGCCATCAACAACATGCTGACCGACGCCATGTTGCAGTATGCGCAGCAGAAGCTGGGGCAAGCGGCCGATTGTTCGCACCTGAACTACGGCGGTATCCGGACGGGGCTGCCCAAAGGTCCGATCCGGATTGGTAACATTTATGAAGTGATGCCCTTTGACAACCAGCTCGTTATGCTGACGCTGAAAGGCTCGATGCTGCGGCAGTTTTTTGAATATTTCGTGGGCAGCGAGGCCGATGAAAAGTCACTGGTGGTGGGCGGAGTCCGGGTTGTGATTAAGGATAACGTCATTACAAACCTGACATTTACGAACGGAAAGACGTTTGATCCCAATCAGACTTATACGGTTTTGATGAGCGACTACATTGCCGATCGGGGCGGGAAAACGGCTTTTCTGAAAGATGCCGTGGCCCGGAAAGATTTCAACGTCGCCCTTCGGGATGTTTTCATTGATTATTTTCGCCAGCTTGGCCAATCCGGCCAGCCCATAAATCCGACCATCGATGGACGCATTACAATCCAATAGACGCCAGTTTCTGAAACTATTCGGTACGGCCGCCGTGATCGGTGGGCTAGCACCGGAGGCACTGGCGAAACCGAAACTCACCAAGCTGACCATCCTGCATACCAACGACGTTCACAGCCGCCTGGACCCGTTTCCGATGGACGGGAGCCGCAACGCCGGGCGGGGTGGTATTGTCCGCCGGGCCACGCTGATCGATCAGATTCGGAACGAGCAGCCCAATGTGCTGCTGTTCGACGCCGGTGATCTGTTTCAGGGAACGCCCTACTTCAATCTGTACAAAGGCGAACCTGAAGTGCAGGCCATGAACCGGATGCGTTACGACGCCAGCACCATCGGCAACCACGACTTCGACGGCGGTATGGACAACATGGTGACGCAGTTCGGAAAAGCCAATTTTCCGTTTTTGATTGCCAATTACGACTTTAAAAATACGGCGATGAATGGCCGGACGGAACCGTACCGGATTTTCAAAAAAGACGGGTTGAAGATTGGCGTATTTGGGTTGGGAATTAAACCGGAAGGCCTGATTCCGAAAGAGTTGTACAAGGAGACCGTATATACCGAGCCGGTGGAAACGGCCAACGCGGTGGCTGCGGATTTGCGGAACAATAAAAAATGCGATTACGTCATCTGCCTGTCGCATCTGGGTTATCAGTACAATGATACCAACGTTTCCGACCGCGTGCTGGCGTCCAAAACCCGCAACATCGATTTGATTATCGGTGGTCATACACACACCTTTCTGGATGCTCCCGTAAACGTTCTGAGCCAGGACGGTTTGCCGGTTTTGATCAACCAGGTCGGTTTCGCCGGTATTTACCTGGGACGGATCGACCTGACGTTTGAGCGGGGGAAAGCAAAGGTGATGAGCGAAAGTAAGGCCGTAGAAGTAAAATCATGATGGTCAGGGCGTCGGGTTGAAACCTTACGGAAACGATTGGAGTTATTCCAGCAAAGGTTTAACGCTAGAGAACATGAACCCAAATATTCCACGTACCGACCGAAAACGCGTAGTAATTGTGGGGGCGGGGTTCGGAGGGTTGCAACTCGCACGCAAACTCTCCAGTCGGAAAGAGTTTCAGGTGGTTCTGATCAATAAAAATAACTTCCACGAATTTCAGCCCCTGTATTACCAGGTGGCGACCTCCGGCCTGGAAGCCAGCTCTATTTTGTTTCCGCTTCGGGCGGTTTTTCAGAACTGCCAGAATGTTCATATCCGCGTCACAACCGTCACGGCCGTTCACCCCGAGACCAGGACCATCGATACTGACTTAGGGCCCATTGAATACGACTACCTGGTGGTGGCTACCGGAGCCGATACCAACTTTTTCGGTATGCAGAACATCATCGAGCGCGCTTTGCCGATGAAGTCGGTTTCGGAAGCCATTACGCTCCGAAACCGGATACTCCAGAACTTCGAAGACGCCCTCTCGGTGGATAGCGTAGACGAAAAAGAGGGTTTTTTAAATGTGGTCGTAGTGGGCGGAGGGCCTACGGGTGTCGAGTTATGCGGAACCTTTGCCGAAATGCGAAAAACCGTGTTGCCCAGCGATTACCCCGAACTGGATTTCAAGATGATGCAAATCTACCTGATCGAATCCGGGGCGGAACTGCTGGGGCCGATGTCCGAGAATTCGCACGTAAAATCGCAGGAATACCTCGAAAAGCTCGGGGTAGTCGTGAAACTAAATACCCGGGTGAAGGATTTCGACGGGCGATATGTTTATATGGCCGACGGTGCCACCATCCGGACCAACAACCTGGTTTGGGCGGCCGGTGTAAAAGCCAATCCGCTCAACGGTTTGCCGACGGAAGCCATCGGCAAGGGTAATCGTCTGATGGTCAACCGGTTTAGTCAGGTGGAGGGCTTTACGGATATTTATGCCATTGGTGACATTGCCCTGATGACGGAAGAAAAATACCCGCATGGTCACCCGCAAATTGCCCAGCCGGCGATTCAGCAGGGCAAACACCTGGCTCGAAACTTCATTCGTATGGTAAAAAATCAGCCGGTGGAGCCGTTTACGTATAAAGACCTGGGTACCATGGCAACCATTGGGCGGGGAAAAGCCGTTGTTGATCTGCCTTTCTGGAGTTTTCAGGGTGTTTTTGCCTGGATGGTGTGGCTTTTTATTCACCTGATGGCTATTGTCGGGGTGAAAAACCGCCTGCTCATTCTGATCAACTGGGCCTGGAATTACCTCAGCGACGATCAATCGCTGCGGCTGATTATCAAACCCAAACTTCCGAAAGGGAATTTTGACGCCATCAAACAGAAAGTAGAAGATCAGTTGGTTACAAAGTAGGAATCGGTCAACTTGCTTGACTAACTGTTGAAAAGTAGTTTACATTTGCGCATAATACGTATACAACCTCGCCTGGTGCGTTCCCCAACGTTCCGGCGGCATTTAATTTTTACCTCTATGGAACAAACTATCACCAAAATCAGACCCAAAAATAGTGGGACCAAAACGTTGTTCGAGAACCCCCTTCTCGAACGATTATCGCGTACCCACATCGCCGTTCCGATTTCAATCTATCTGGTGACTTCTACGCTTTTTGCCTGGTACGCCTTTGCGTACACGGATATGTCGGCTGGCTGGATCGTTTTGCTGTTTTTTGCCGGTACGCTGGTTTTTACGCTGGTCGAATACGCCGTTCACCGGGGTGTTTTTCACATGGATACCGACACGCCGACGAAGGCTAAAATGCAATACACCTTCCACGGGATTCACCACGAGTACCCGAAAGATAAAACCCGGCTGGCCATGCCACCGGCCGCGGCTATCGTTGTGGGCGCTGCCTTGTTTGGCGTCATGTTTCTGTTGCTGGGTGAGGCCTCGTACGCGTTTTTTCCCGGCTTTTTGGTGGGCTATTCGGGCTATTTGTTCGTCCACTTTATCGTTCATGCCTACGCTCCGCCCAAAAATTTCTTTAAGTGGCTGTGGATCAATCACTCCGTCCACCATTATAAAAGCCACGAGAAAAATTACGGCGTTTCATCCCCGTTCTGGGACATTGTTTTTGGAACGTATATGAAATAAATGGAGATGCTATCCGACTTTGGTATCATCTTATTGTTCATCATAACCGGCCTGACGTTTGTTGGGCTGGTTTTGTTTGTTGGGAGCCTGCTTCGGCCCAACCGCCCCAACCTCGAAAAACTGACCACCTATGAATCAGGCGAAGAACCGGTCGGCAATGCCAACGTGCAGTTCAATGTTCGGTTTTATGTGGTGGCCATCATTTTTGTCCTGTTCGATGTGGAACTGGTTTTTCTGTTTCCGTGGGCAACGGTTTTTGGCCAGAAAGTGTTAATTGACGAGACAAACGGGTTGTGGGGCTGGCTTTCATTGACCGAAATGCTGGTATTTGTGGCCCTGCTGGCCCTCGGTCTGGCGTATGTCTGGGCAAAAGGGTATCTGGATTGGGTGAAACCGGAACCCAAAGTGCCGGAAATGAACACGCCGGTGCCGGCGTCTTTGTACGAAAAAGTGAATCAGAAATATAAAAATAGGTAATTGGTTGACGGTTCAGGGTTTTCAGTTTACGGTTAAGTGCCTGGTAACTTATCGTAAACTGAAAACCCTAAACCGTCAACTCTTAAAAAATGAGCGGGTTACTCGACCAACGATTTAAATCCGGCGAAGGCGGGGTACTGCTGACCACCGCCGAAGATCTCCTGAACTGGGCGCGGCTCTCGTCGCTGTGGCCGATGGGGTTCGGGCTGGCCTGCTGCGCCATCGAAATGATGCAGACGTTCGCTTCGGGCTACGATCTGGAGCGGTTCGGGATTTTCCCCCGGCCTTCGCCCCGGCAGTCCGACGTCATGATTGTTTCCGGAACGGTAACCTTCAAGATGGCCGACCGCATCCGGCGGCTTTATGAACAAATGCCCGAACCGCGCTACGTAATCTCGATGGGCTCGTGTTCCAACTGCGGAGGGCCTTACTGGCAGCATGGTTATCACGTGGTCAAGGGTGTCGACCGGATCATTCCCGTCGATGTCTACGTGCCCGGCTGTCCACCGCGTCCCGAAGCCCTGATTGGCGGTTTCCTGAAACTTCAGGAGAAAATCCGCAACAGCCGACTGACCGAAGAACCCGCGCCGACGGCGTTGCTAGCACTGGAAGCGAATGAACTGGCGGAAACTGGATCACTTTAGTTTTCAAAAATCAGCACGCGCTCCAACCAAGTAAAGGATAAAAGGGTCATACGGGTAAACGAAGAACTCTATGAAAACGATCCTGATCATTCTGACGGTATTTTGTCTTTTCGCCTGTGGAAAAGACGAGAAAGATGCCGGCCCCGAACTGGAAGCGGAAGCCATGTTACACGCCGATAATCTGGCCGCAGACGGTTGCCGGACGCACGTGACGCTTCATTATGGTGATTTGCAGAAGCAGATTAAATACGCGCCCGACGCCGAATCGGCGGCCAAAATTGAAAGCTTTGTCGGTCAATCTATGGAAAAATCGGCGGTCATTACCTACCGGTTAACGGGCAACAAAAAAGTTGTCGAGTGCGGCTGGGGCTCTAAATTTGATGCGGAAGAAATCATAATAGACTCAATTCGCTAACTTGCGGAATGACTTTTTCCGAAATCGCCGAACGGCTGGCCGGCCACTTTAGCACCGGTGTTATCCTGCAAACCAATACCGCAAACCCGCAGCCTTTTCTGGTGGTGGAGTCGGCGCAAATTGCCGACGTTTGCCGGTTTTTGCGGGATGATGACAGGTTTTTTTTCGATTTTCTGGCCAACATGACCGGGATCGATAACGGCCTGCAAGCCAACACGATGGAGGTGGTTTATAACCTGACTTCGATTCCGTACGAACATAATTTGATGCTGAAAGTCGTGGTGCCCCGCAACGCCGAAGGAGAACCGCTGCCGGTTGTTCCGACGGTTAGCCACGTCTGGCGGACGGCCGACTGGCACGAGCGCGAAATCTACGACCTGGTCGGTATCCATTTCGAGGGCCATCCCGACCTGCGCCGGATTCTGCTCCCCACCGACTGGCAGGGCCATCCGTTGCGGAAGGATTACAGGGAAGTTGAAACGTATCACGGAATCAAGGTCAAATAGCCCGGCAAGCCGGTATCGTTTGGTAGTGTGCAGTTGGCATTTTAACTTGTATCTTTACCAAATTGATCGACTTCAGCTATTGCCTTCATGCTAACGCTTCGCCATACCTTAATTCCGGCTTTAGGCCTTCTCCTGACCTTTTTTTTCGGCCAACTTCCCACGGCATACGGCCAGCTAAAATCCGATTCCGTTACTGTTAGCGGCCGGATTAAAAACCTGACGCTTCAGTTGTATCGCCAGAGTCCCAACGTCATCATTTCGCGCAATAACATCCTGCAAGCCAGTCGCGAAATGGCGCGCCCGGCTCCGCTGGAACCCGACGGTTCGTTCCGGGTCACGCTGCCGCTGGTGTATCCCTACGAAGAACTGTATTTTAATTTCGGCCAGATTTCCACCGCGTTTCTGGCTTCGGCCGGAACGATCGAAATCGCGCTCGATGCCGACTCGCTGTTTCTGTCGGAAGCGCCTTTCCGGTTTAGCGGCACCAATGCGCAGGTGAACAACCAACTGACCCGGTATAAGGCGTTTGAATTTAAAAATAAACCCAAAGTCGATAACCGCCAGTTAGCGAAACGGGTTGAAGGCCGGTCGGCAGAAGACAGCCGGAAGATTCTGACCAACGAGTTTATTGCTACCTACGAAAAATACCGCCAGACCAACGACGTTTTGCCCCTGTTGGATCAGTACATCAAATCGACGATCAAATACGAAGTGTCCACGTATCTCTATGACCGGGCGCTGGCCGAGCAGGATACGCGTCTGGAAACAAGTCTGTCGAACAGTTCGAGCCTTCGGTCCGCCGACGATATTTTTCTGACCGTTCAACGGACGGCCGCCATGGAGCGGTTTGCTGCCTACGCCGGTTCGCGGATTGCCGATCAGGCCGGACGCGGCATTCCGGTGGGTACGTTTGCCACGCTGGTGGATCGGTACATCCGGGATCTGTCGGAGACAGAACGGAAGCGGGTGGATGAACTGAAGGCCGGAAAAGCCGGGGTAAGCCGGGATATGCCCATGTTGCAACGGATTTTACAGCGTCATCAGGATACCCTGGCCAAGCTGCTGGTGTACGAAACGACGATATCGCAATACCGGAAAGTGGTGGACAGCACCGGGCTGGATTACCTGAAGGCTAATTTTCTGGCGACCAACCTGCCCACGACGGAATTGAAGAGCCAGGAACTGCTGTTTCAGCACATTATGCCGCAGGTCGGCGACCCGCACTACCGGCTTTCGCTGGACGAATTGTATCGGCTGGAGGTGAAAGACAGCGTAACGGTGCGCGAGGTCGCTAAAAAATTTGGTGAAAAGCAGGTCAACGAAGCCGTTGAAGTGTTGCCGGATGTTACGCTGATTCAGTATAGTGGATACGGCAAAGAGATTTTTGACCAGATCAGGGAGCAGGCGCGCGGGCGTTTGATGTATGTTCTGGCCTGGTCGACCGATGTGGAACCTTCGCGGCAGGAAGTATTGGCGGCCCGGGCGCTTCAGGAGCGAATCGGCAGCCGTGATGTCCTGTTTGCCTACGTGTGTACCAACCAGACGTCGATGGCGCTCTGGCGGGAGTGGGTGGCCAAAAACAAGCCGAAGGGCCTGCACCTCTACGTTGAAGAAGACCAGTTCAATACGGTGCTGGGTCCGTTGCGGGCCGAGACCATCCCCGCTGCCGGACTGGTGGGCCGCGACGGAAAATTCATCAAACGTGATGCACCGCTGCCTTCCAAACCCGACGACGTATTGAAGCTCATTCGGGAGAAATTATAAAACCGTCTTTAGCGTACTGACACCGTACTTTTGTGCTTGTATCCCTGATCATCCCGACCTACAACCGGGAAGCCTTGCTGATTCAATGTCTGCAGTGTGCTTTTCGGCAAGATTTCCACGACTACGAAATTATTGTGGTTGATCAGACCCGCCGGCACGAACCCGAAACCCGGCAGTTTCTGGAAGCCAATCAAAACCGCTTCCGACTCATTCAAAGCGAAAAACCATCATTGACGGCGGCCCGAAATCTGGGGCTGCAACACGCGCGGGGCGAAGTCATTCTGTTTATCGATGACGACACCGAGTTCGAATCCACGTTTATTCAGGCCCATTTTCAGGCCCATCAGAACGGTTTGGAAGTCGTTCAGGGACGGATTATCGAAACGCACGTTTCACCCCAGTTGAGTCCTTCGTGGCTGACGTGGTATCTGAAGTTTAAAGGTGGTGACGACTGCCCCACCGACGGACCGGTTAATGTAATAACGGGGGCTAATTTTTCGGTATCGCGCTCCGTTTTCGATAAAATTGGCCCGTTCGACGAACGGTTTTCGGGTGTCGCCGTTCACGAAGATGCCGATTTTGGACTACGGGCCTACCGGGCGGGTTGCCGTATGGGGTATGTAGCCGCAGCCGCGCTCGTTCACCACGCCAGCAATCAGGGCGGGGTCGATTCGGGAATCGAAGAGAAATTTTTTAATTTAAGTTACCACCATTGCAGCCTGTTATTTGCCCGCAAACATTTTCCGAAACCCATTGTGCTGTATTTCCGGGTCAGGCTCATGCTGAGGGGGTTACGGAGTGTTCGGAAACTAATCCGGCAGGCCGACCAGCGCGTTGTTTCGCAACTCAATTCCTAACTGATTTCAGGGCACCAGCCGCAGTTTCGTCAGTTTAACCGGAACACCCGCCAGTCGCACGTTCGGCGGTGGCGCAAACTCGTCGGCGTTGAAAACGACTTTCGTGCCGGTTTTCCGGGCCTGATCGGGCAGGTTGCAGGCAAAATAGCGGGTACTATCGCTGGTCCGAATGTAGAGCCACGTACTGGTTTGCGACGTCTCTGCTTCGTTGATGACCGTCCCCGCCACCTCACGCAGTTCGGCGGCTTTTTTCCATTCGGCATAGGCCGGGCAATCCGCACTGACGGCCACTTCGTGGTCCCACGGAGCGTTTTGGCAGGCTGCGGCCATGAGCAGCGGCAGGCAGAAAATCAGGGTTAGCGTCTTCATGGGTGTACTGGTTTTAAGAGTAAGACGCATTTGGGAGGGAAAAGGTTGGAGGAGGTTATAATTTGGTGAGAGATTCCTTAGGAATCCAATTGTATAAGCATGACGGTCGGACCAGTGAAGTAAGGTAGTTACATCACCATTTTTGGTTCAATGCCCTTCTCTTCTGCGTAAATGAGATTCGTTAACGTGCCGTATTTCATTTATCAAAAATTTTGTCTAAGTGATATTCCAAGAACTCTTTGCGAGGGAAAAATTTACTTGGAGGTCTAATTTCTAAGCCCTCAAGTTTGCCAAAATGTTCTTGGAAATAAATTTCTTTTTTCTGTTTCTTGAGTTTTTGGGCCAATACAATTTTGTATTCAGTATCTACTCCAATAAAGCCTTGGTCAAAAGCCACATCATATAAGGCTGATAAACATAAACCATTCTCGGGATTCACACGGGCGTGCTCGTTTTTTGACCAGGGAACAATATGACTAGCCCTAAGCATTGAGGGAATGTTGATACCACTAATTGCACATTTTGAATCAAAATTATTTAGAACTATATCTCTAAAAAAGCTCTGGCCAACCCTTACCTTAACAGAACGCATGACATTGCTTCCGCTTCTACTTTGCCATTTGTGTTCTTCAATTTCTACTTTTTTCTCAAGAGAAATATGTTGTTTTTCCGCAAGTATACGTTCGCTTTCAAATGCTAAATCTTCCCAATTATTTACAAATTCGTTGAAAATTTCTTCATCGAGTTTACTGACATGAGTTAGCCCTTTGATGCCACGTACTTGTTGTACTGGATCGAAACTTGCCAAGTTTTGCATTTTTCTACCTAATCCTCCAGGTTTCCTGCCAATGAGTTTTGCAAGTTCAAGAAGCTTAGGATTTCTTCCATGAATTGTACCGTAAGGAATTCTATAATAAAGGTTAAAGGCTAAGATAGTTTGCTCTCTTGTCCATAAATCACTTCTTGCCATGCTTCCAGGAATTGAGTTTTTACGAAAAAACAAATCTATAGTTGTAAATACAAGAATGCCCGAAAGATTTCGCGAACGTGTTTTTATTAAAAAAGTTACCTTAAATCAACGCTGTGGTCGTTCGGGAAGTCTTCGCCACTCCAGATTCGCTGTGAACTCCATTTGACCGGCGCATCGGCCCAGAACGGGTCCGAATCGGGCAATCCGAGCGGCAGAAAAAGCGCGGTGCAGAGGTAAGGGCTACCCTGGTTGTTGTAGACGTCGGCAATGTCGGGCTGCGAACCATACAGGCCGAGGGTCAGCCAGCCGTTGCGGTAGGTCGACGGGCTTTCGAGCGTTTTTCTCAAAACCGCCGTCAGGGCACCGCGGACCTGAGCCGGTTTCAGTTGTTCCGGCAAGGCTTTCCGCCAGGCCATGTCTGCCAGATGATGAAAGGCTGCTCCGCGGTAAATAATCGAACGGCCGGTTGCGGGAAATGTGCCATCCGGGTTGATCAGCCGTTCCTGAATGACGGCAAACCGCTCGTTCCGTTTCTTTATTTTCAGCGTCATGTCCTTGTACGAACCGGTTTTGCTGCTGATGAGCCCGGAAATCGTGGCCAGATACGGATGCATCACATAGCTGTTGTAATAATCGAACGCGAAGTGCGTCCCGTCGGAATACAGGCCATCGCCCACATACCACTGTTCCAGTTGCTGGAGGGCATAATCGACCCGCATCGGGTCCCATTCGTAGCCGTATCGGCAGAAGAACGTTTCGGTCATGGCCGAAAAAAGCAGCCAGTTCGAGAATCCCGGTCGAAACCGGCGGGTCACTTTGAAGGAACGGACCAGCCGATCCCGGGTTTTTGGGTCGAGATTTTCCCACAGCCACGGTGCCCGTACCAACGCAAAAGCCAGAAACGACGCGTCGACCAGTTGTTGGGCAGCCACATCGAAACGCATGTAATCGTTGGCCGTCGAATCCAGCGCATTCGAAAGCCCTTTCAGCGTCCACTGGCGGTATTGGTTGCGCAGCGCCACCTCCTCCGCCGTTCCGCCTTCGAGTTGCAGCCAGGGCGCGATGCCGCTCAGGACCCGACCCAGCACTTCGAGGTATTGTACCTGAATGCGTTGCGCCTTATTGTCGACCCGTTGGGAGGTGATCTGGGGCATCACGATGCGGAGACTATCGTGGGCCAGGCTGCGCAGAACCGGCCGGACCATTTTATCCATTTCCGCCAGCCAAAGCTGGCGGTCACTCAGCACAGGCGGTTTTTTGGCAACGGTTTTTTTCTGGGCATAACCGGAATTGGCCAGCATTGCCAGCAATAGCCAAAGCAGTAAACAGGTAACGGTATTTCTTTTCATGTGGAGTATGCCAAGGGCGCCGGGATTGTGTAGACCAACTCGATCGAAATTTACAAAACCGGGCGTTGGCAACACGGAGCAGAATAAAATAGATAGGCGATCCCCGCCTGGCTTACACCTGACAGGTTTCTGAAACCTGTCAGGTGTAAGCCAGGCGGGGATCGCCTATCTATTACCTTACCAATTAACCCAGCTTCACCTTCAGATTCTGATCCAGTGCTTCCAGGAAATCTTCGGTGTTGAGGTAGTGTTCGCCAGCGACGAGTTTGGTGCCGCTCGGGAAAGCCGACAACGCCAGATCTTTCGTCATTTTACCGCTTTCAACGGTTTCGACGCACACTTCTTCCAGGGCCAGACTGAAGTCGATCAGCGCCTGGTTGCCGTCCAGTTTACCCCGGAAAGCCAGACCGCGCGTCCAGGCAAAAATCGAAGCAATCGGGTTGGTCGAGGTTGGGTTGCCTTTCTGGTGTTCGCGGTAGTGGCGCGTTACCGTACCGTGGGCCGCTTCCGCTTCCATCGTTTTGCCGTCGGGCGTAACCAGCACGGACGTCATCAAACCGAGTGAGCCAAAACCCTGCGCAACGGTATCCGACTGAACGTCACCGTCGTAGTTCTTACACGCCCAGACAAAGTTGCCTTCCCATTTCAGGGCCGAAGCCACCATGTCGTCGATCAGGCGGTGTTCGTAGTGAACGCCTTTGGCTTTGAATTCGGCGTCGTAAATCTCCTGGAAAATATCCTTGAAACGACCGTCGTATTTTTTCAGAATCGTGTTTTTGGTCGACAGGTACAGCGGCCAGTTTTTCTGCAACGCCATGTTGAAACACGCATGGGCAAAACCGCGGATGGATTCGTCGACGTTGTACATGCCCATCGCCACACCCGGACCCTGGAACTGGTACACTTCGTATTCCTGCACGGTTCCGTCTTCGCCTTCAAATTTCATCGTCAGCTTGCCTTTGCCCGGTACGAGGAAATCCGTCGCGCGGTATTGGTCACCGAACGCGTGACGGCCGACGATGATCGGGGCGGTCCAGTTAGTAACCAGACGCGGCACATTTTTGATCACAATCGGTTCGCGGAAAACCGTACCGTCCAGAATGTTCCGGATGGTGCCGTTCGGCGATTTCCACATTTGTTTCAGATTGAATTCTTTAACACGGTCTTCGTCGGGCGTGATGGTGGCGCATTTGATACCGACACCGTATTCTTTGATGGCATTGGCGGCATCGATCGTCACCTGGTCGTTGGTCTCATCGCGGTATTCAACGCCCAAATCGTAGTATTTAATGTCAACGTCGATGTAAGGGAGGATGAGCTTGTCTTTGATAAACTTCCAGATAATGCGGGTCATTTCGTCGCCATCCAGTTCGACAACCGGATTTGCCACTTTAATTTTCTCCATTTGTTTTCTATCAATCAAGTGAAACGATACAGGAAATCAGCCGCAAAGGTAACAATTCTGCCAATACCGGGAAACGAAAGCGGAGGAATAGAATGGGGAACTGAGGAGATGGTCTGAATAAAACGGATGCTACCAAAGCCAGCGGATTGGATAAGGAGGAATATTGCTGTCCCTGGTCACAAGAATCAGGTCTTCCACCAGACTTTGAGCAATCAATAATCGATCGAATGGGTCACGGTGATGCATCTCATGTTAATAATGCCTGGGTATGCTGAAATGTGATTGGTAACAATTCAAAACCGTTTTGATCAATCAAGGCTAATAAATTGTCGTAACCCGGTTTGAAAGTAAGGGTGCCAAGCCGGATTTTGATCGCCATTTCCCACAAACTGACCACGCTGACGAATGAACTATTCCGAATATCTTCAATCTTAGATCGGGCCGTAGACGATAACTCTTTGGTGTTGCCATTGAGAAACCAAATTAGGGTGTGTGTATCCAGCAGTAAATCCATTACATATAATCAGCGAAGTCGTCCAGCGGTTTATCAAAGTCGGGAGACATCTTGAATTGCCCTTTCGCACTACCAAAAACCGGACGTTTTCCGAGTTGATCGACCTTCTTCTGCTTTGCTTTTAGAAAGTCAATAAAGTCGCCTACCTCAGCCTGATAAGGAGGAGGTAGAGTCTGTAGCTTTTTATAAAATTCCAGGTAAGTCATCGGAACGATACAGGAAATCAGCCGCAAAGGTAACAATTCTGCCAATACCGGGAAATGAAAGCGAATGAACAAATAAACGTGCCTTTAGGGGTTTGTTCCGTATATTTAAACACTCTTATCGACTGATTGTTAAATAAAATTTGGCTATTCCATGAAAAACTTTACAAAAATCTTTTTACTGCTGACAATTGTACCGGTACTCCTTTTTGCACAATCGAAAAAAACCAAGTCGCCCGATAAACTGGAGCGGCTGAAACAGGAGGCTGTTGCCGAAATCGACAGGCGCAAAGACCAGGCGCAGCAAATCAACGACATGCTTTTCAGTTTCTCCGAACTGGGTTTTCAGGAGGAGGAAACGTTCAGGTATCTGACGACTTTGCTGGAAAAAGAAGGCTTTAAGGTGCAAAAAGGAATCGCCAATATGCCCACGGCCTGGATCGCCACCTGGGGCAGCGGCAAACCCGTCATTGCCATCGGGTCCGACGTGGACTGCATTCCGAAAGCCAACCAGAAACCGGGAGTGGCCTACCATGATCCGCTGGTTGAGGGAGCCCCCGGCCACGGCGAAGGCCACAACTCCGGCCAGGCGCTGAATATCGTGGCCGCTCTGACGGTGAAGCAGATCATGGAGCGGGAAAAACTGTCGGGCACGCTGATGCTCTGGCCGGGCGTTGCCGAGGAGTTGGTGGGGGCGAAGGCGTTTTACGTGCGCGACGGCTATTTCAAAGACGTGGATGCCTGCATTTTTACGCACGTGGGCAACAACCTCGGCGTCTCCCACGGGGATGCGGGCAATACCGGTCTGGTGTCGGTCAAATTTTCGTTTGAAGGCCAGGCTGCCCACGCGGCCGGAGCGCCCTGGCGGGGTAAAAGTGCGCTGGATGCCGTCGAGTTGATGAACATCGGCTGGAATTTCCGGCGCGAGCACCTCGAACTGACGCAACGCTCGCATTACGTCATTTCCGACGGCGGAGATCAGCCCAACGTCGTACCGTCGAAAGCCGCCGTCTGGTATTATTTCCGCGAACGGTCGTATCCGAAAATCAAGAAACTGTTCGATACGGGCGTTAAAATGGCCGAAGGCGCTGCGCTGATGACCGATACGAAGTTTACGTACGAAATTCTGGGTTCGGCCTGGCCGGGACACTTTAACAAACCGATTGCCGAAGCCATGTACCAGAATATGAAGAAAGTTGGCTTGCCCACCTGGTCGGAAGAGGATCAGATGCTGGCGAAGGCATCACAAAAAGAATTGCAGGCTCCCAAAGTGGAAGGACTGGCGATGAAACTCGATACGCTCGGCTTGCCGGCGGGTGCTCCGACAACCATGATGGGCGGACAAGGCCTGATTTCGACGGGTGGGGCCGGTTCCGACGACATCGCCGATATTTCCTGGTCGCTGCCGACGGTCGTGTTGCGGTATCCGTCCAACATTCCGGGTCTGCCGGGCCACCACTGGGCCAACGCCATTTCGATGGCGACACCGATTGCGCACAAGGGCGTGGTGGCCGGTGCCAAAGCCGAGGCTATGACGTTGCTGGACATGCTGATGAAACCCGAAATCATCAAAAATGCCTGGGAATATTATACCAAAGAGCAAACGAAAGAAATCAAATACACGCCCCTGATCTCGCCCAAAGAATACCCGGCGGTTTATCTGAACAGGGAGATTATGGCCAAATTCAAGCCGGAACTGAAGAAATACTACTACGACCCAACGAAATACAAAACGTATCTGGAGCAACTGGGCATCAACTATCCGACCCTGCGCGATGATCAGAAGGCGGAATTGATGAAAGAAAAAGAGTCGAAAGGCAAATGACGGAAATTGACTTATTGGGGCATGCGCTGAAGCAGTTTGCCGGAATGGATGAGGAGGCTTTTGCTTTGTCCATTCCCGATCGGCGCAATGCCATCCCGTTTTCCCATTAATGGAATAATTGGGTATTGGAAACAAAGGCGCGGGTCTTGATTCTGGCACTCGTGGACGCATCCGGGTCCGGAATCAGGTTGTAGTTTTCGTCTACCCATTCTGCCGATTGAACAATTCCGGCAGTTATGACCAGGCCCGCAGCAACCAGACCGCTAAGAATACTCAGTATGCCGCTGGCAGCGATAAAAGCCAGAACGAAAATAAGGGCCAGAACAATCAGGGCAAGTGTTGGTTTTCTCATGGCAATAAGTAGGATCGATGGTACAAAGGCCGGTCTTTCGGTTTTACATACGGTTGGACGGAGAAAAATGGAATAAGTCACACATTCTGAAAAAGCTTTTTACGCGGCTCTGCCGGGGCGGTTTTTTCGACCGGTTTTGTTTTCTTAAGCCAGGTTAAACGGATTGGCCATAATCCTGCCGAATGTTGTCCTGTTTTAATAAGCAGTAGACAACTTCTAAACGAACGCTCAGGAAAGCCAGCAGTACCAAAACCGTCCTGTTCATTACCGGAGCCTTCGTCGCCGGCAGTGGTTGGAACGAATGGAAAACTTATTTTGAAAGCAAAAGTTTTATAACCCTCGTTAAGAAACCGCCAGCCGAACGACAGGGATCTGGCCGACCCCGAACTACCGGAATTTTAATGCGTATAAGCCCAATGGTTCGGTATTGGATTACAAGGAATTTTCGGGCCGCAACCACTTCGTGCTGGGCCCGCGGACCTGGAAAGAAGATGCCGATTACATTCTGGAATGGCTTGGTACGCACTAATCAAAAGCCTGAAAGGCTTTCATCATTAGCCCCGGGTATCGCCCGGGGTCGCGTCGGAATGCATTGGATTCGCATCCACGACCCCGGGCGATACCGGTGCCGTGTCGGGATACCCGGTCCCGTGTTGGAATGCATAGGCGGAGACCATCCAATACGCATTGTATCCACATCCGCGGCCCCGGGCGATACCCGGTCCCGCGTCGGAATGCATTGGATTCGCATCCACGGCCCCGGGCGATACCCGGGGTTAATGATGAAAGCCCTTCAGGCTTTTTGGTGTTAGGATTGTGTCGCTGTTAGGGTTTTTTCTGCCGGAATAACGCCCAGTTCGCGACCGATTTTGGTGAACGCCCGAACCGCTTTTTCCAGGTGTTCCGGTTCGTGACCCGCCGAAATCTGCACCCGAATCCGGGCTTTGCCCTGGGGCACCACCGGGTAGAAGAAGCCGATGACGTAAATTCCTTCCTCCAGCAGCCGGGCCGCAAACGTCTGCGCCAGCGGAGCGTCGTACAGCATGATCGGAACAATGGGGTGTTCGCCGGGCAGAATGTCGAAACCGGCCGCCGTCATGGCCTCCCGGAAATACCGGGTATTGACCTCCAGCTTGTCGCGCAGGGCCGTGGACGATTGCAAGATTTCCAGCACTTTCAGCGACGCGCCGACGATGGCCGGAGCGAGCGTATTGGAAAACAGATAAGGCCGGGAACGCTGGCGGAGCAGGTCCACGATTTCTTTCCGGGCGGCCGTAAAACCACCCGACGCGCCACCAAGGGCTTTGCCGTAGGTGCCGGTAATGATGTCGATTCGCCCGAATACATTCCGGTATTCCGGCGTTCCGCGACCGGTTTTGCCCAGAAAACCGCTGGCGTGGCATTCGTCCACCATCACCATTGCGTTGTATCGATCGGCCAGATCACAGATTTTGTCCAGTTGGGCAATTGTTCCATCCATCGAAAACGCGCCGTCGGTCACGATCAGCTTTCGTCGGCTCGACGATGCCGCCCGGAGTTGTGTTTCCAGATCCGCCATGTCGTTGTGCTTATACCGGAACCGTTTGGCTTTGCACAACCGGATGCCGTCGATGATGGACGCGTGGTTGAGTTCGTCCGAAATGATGGCGTCTTCCTCGCCCAGCAGCGGTTCGAAAACCCCGCCATTGGCGTCAAAAGCGGCCGCGTACAGAATGCAGTCTTCTGCGCCGACAAACTCCGCCGTTTTCCGTTCCAGCTCTTTGTGAATGTCCTGCGTGCCGCAGATGAACCGCACCGACGACAGGCCGAAACCGTGGCTGTCGAGCGTCTGGTGGGCGGCTTCGATCACCGCCGGATGCGACGACAACCCGAGGTAATTATTGGCGCAAAAGTTCAGGACCTGACGACCGCCGTGAATCGCAATAACCGACGATTGGGGCGAAACAATAATGCGTTCGGATTTATACAAACCGGCCTCCCGAATGGTGTCGAGTTCCTGCCGGAGTTCATCTTTGATACTATACATGACGTTAAGAAGTATGGATAAGTGGTTGATAAACAGCCGAAAGTCGCGTGATCATTTCCTGCGTCATTCGCGTCAGATCATAATCCGGTTTCCAGCCCCAATCCCGCCGGGCCACCGTATCGTCGATGGTTTTGGGCCACGAATCGGCGATGGCCTGCCGGAAATCCGGCAAATACCGGGTCGTAAATTCGGGAAAATACGTTTGGATGGATGCCGTCAAGTCAGCGGGCGTAAAACTCATACCGGTCAGATTGTAGGAAGTCCGGACGCTGATCCGGCTTTCGGGCGCTTCCATCAGCTCCAGCGTGGCCCGCAGGGCATCATCCATGTACATCATCGGAAGCAGCGTGTTTTCGGCCAGAAAACAATCGTAGGATTTTCCCTGAACGGCCGCGTGGAAGATGGCCACGGCGTAGTCGGTGGTGCCGCCACCCGGCATGGACTGGTAGCTGATCAGGCCCGGAAACCGCAGCGAGCGAACATCCAGACCGTAGCGTTTGTGGTAATACAGGGACCAGTTTTCGGCGGCAACCTTGCTGATTCCGTACACCGTGGCCGGGTCCAGAACGGCCGTCTGGGGCGTCTCATACTTGGGCGCATCGTCGCCAAAAGCCGCAATCGAACTCGGAACGAACACTTTCCGGATCTGGTGGATGCGCGCTACTTCCAGGACGTTGAGGAGCGTTTGCATGTTCAGGTTCCAGGCCCAGATCGGGTCGGATTCGCCTTTGGCCGAGAGAATGGCCGCTAAATGGTAAATCTGGGTGACCCGGTGACGCCGGACCAGGGCCGCCAGTTCGTCCGCTTGGGTGGCATCCAACCATTCAAACTGCCCCTGCTCCCGATCGGGCCGTCGCAGGTCGGCCCCGATGACGTTCCGGAGTCCGTAAATCGCGTGCAGCCGGGGCAGCAGTGCCGTCCCAATCTGGCCGTTGGCCCCGATGACTAAGATGGTTTCGCGTTTCATTTTTAAAGTCGTTGGAAGTGTAACCTGAAGAAACCATACGGTCGGGCCTAACCGGGTCAGGCTCGATCTTATTTACGGTACAAATATATTTATACAGATTATTTTTGGATACTATTTCAATAAATCAGTTAATATTGTTGAGATACTGCTTTTAAGCAAATAAAATCACTGAAGCGCAACAGCGGATTTAGCGGGATAAAGAAAAATTTTCGGCATGGAACAACTGGATGAAATCGACAAGAAAATCCTGCGGCTTTTGCAGGAAGATGCGAAGCTGACCACCAAGGAACTGGCCGCTCAACTGGGCTTGACACTCTCGCCGGTTTATGAGCGGATCAAGCGATTGGAGGGAATTGGGTTTATCAAACAATACGTCGCTGTTCTGGACAAAAACCTGTTGGGTCAGCCCATCACTACGTTTTGCCAGGTGTCGATGCGGTATCACGACAAGGCCTTCATCAATAAGTTTGAAGAAGAAATCAAGAAGCTGGCCGAAGTGCAGGAGTGTTACCACATGGCCGGCCAGGTCGATTTTCTGCTGAAAATCCACGTCGGCAGTTTAGACGAGTATCACAACTTTGTGAAGTACAAACTGTCTGAAATTGAGAACATTGGCACCCTGAACAGCACCTTTGTTCTCAAAGAAATCAAGCGCAATCTGGGATATCCGGTTCATTGAAAAACGAAACAATTCCTTTCCTAACCCTTCAGAATATGTTCCAAACAGTGCTCCTTTCCGTCAGCGTTTTGCTCTGTCAACTGATTTTTTCTGGCGGGATCACCGCTTCCAATCCGCCCGCTGCCGAAACGACGGTTTTTCAGAATGGCGACGGCGGTTATCAGTGCTTCCGGATTCCGGCCATTGTGAAAGCCCCCAACGGCAATCTGCTGGCTTTTGCGGAAGCCCGGCGGAAAGATTGCGACGATTTTGGCGACATCGACATTGTCCTGCGCATCAGTAATGACAACGGCCAGACGTGGAGCCCGCTTCAGGTGGCTGCCGACAATGGAAATTTTCAGGCCGGAAACCCCGCCCCGGTTTTTGATCAGACCGAAAGCCGCTTGCCGCAGGGAAAACTGTTTCTGATCTACAACACCGGGGTTGTCTCGGAAAGCGACTTGCGGACCGGAGTCGCCATTCGCGAAATCTGGTACAGAACCAGCACCGATGCCGGACAAACCTGGACCGATGCGGTGAACATTACCACGCAGGTTTCCAGGCCCCACCAACCCGATGTGAACCCGGCGTATGCGTTTGCGGAAGACTGGCGGTGGTATGCCAACACGCCGGGCCACGCGTTGCAGGTACAGAAAGGGCGTTACAAGGGCCGGATTTTTGTCGCAGCCAACCACACCGCCGGTCCGGCCCAGCCGCAGTTTCGCGATTGCCGGGCGCATGGTTTTTATTCCGACGATCATGGGAAAACCTGGAAATTAACCCCGGATGTGGCGTATCCCGGCAGCAACGAAAGCATTGCCGCCGAAACCTCGGACGGCGGTTTGCTGATGAACAGCCGGAATCAGTCGGGGGACGTCAAAAACCGGTTGCTGACGGTTTCCAGGAATGCCGGGGAAAGCTGGGAACCGGTGCGGGTGGCCGCGGATTTACCCGACCCGGTTTGTCAGGCCAGCATGATCGACTACCAACCCCGCCGGGGCCAGCACGTTCTGCTGTTTTCGAATCCCAACAGCCAGACCAGCCGGACGAAGTTAACCGTTCGGGTGAGTACCGACGACGGCAAAAGCTGGTCGGCGGGGAAGGAAATTTACGGCGGTCCGGCGGCTTATTCCGATCTGGTGATTCAGAAAGATGGCAACATTGGCCTGCTATACGAAAAGGATAAGTACGCCAGAATTGTCTACACCCGGTTTTCGTACGACTGGCTGGTTAAGTAGCACCCCGGTTACGAATCGGCTTCAGGATTTAACCAAACCACTTTCTGCTCGGATTGGTGTTCCTGTCCGATAATGTCGCGGTACAACTCCGGCCTGCGCGCCTGTTTATAGCGGTACCCGCCCGCCATTTTCAATTTTTCGGGAGTACAAAGGGCAATGGCCAGCTCATTTCCCAACGTGCGGCATTCGGCCACCACATCACCGAACGGGTCGATAATCATCGAGCAGCCGTTTTTGAGCTGGTCGTCGTCCATGCCGATTGGATTGGAGAAAACCACGTAGATCCCGTTGTCGTAGGCCCGGGCCGGAAGCCACTTCATCAGCCACGCCCGGCCTTTCATGCCGTCAAATTCCAGCCGCAGCGAAGTGGGGTCCTGCTCCCGGTTTTCCCAGAGCGCCGGATCGACAAAACCGGCTCCGGGGCGCGTTGAGGGCGTACACATCGTGACGTGGGGCATAAAAATAATATCGGCTCCCAGCAGGGTGGTGGCCCGAACGTTCTCGATGATGTTGTTATCGTAACAGATCAGAATCCCGCATTTCCAGCCTTTGATTTCAAAAACGACGTACTGATCCCCCGGCAACAGGTGCGGATTGATAAACGGATGGAGTTTGCGGTATTTAGCAATCAGCCCGTTTTCATCGACGCACACATAAGGCTTGTAAAGCCGGTCCTGTTCGTCTTTTTCAAACAAACCGGCTAAAATGACGATGTGGTGTTCACGGGCGATTTCGGTCAATGCCCGAATGCTGTCACTGTCCGGTAATCGTTCGGCCTGCTCCAGCATCTGTTCACGCGACAGGTGCCGGGCGTGCGTATAACCCGTGATGGAACATTCGTGAAAAGCAATGACATCGGCTCCCTGTTGGGATGCCTGCGCGGCTAACTGGCGAATAATGGACAGATTGTAGGCTTTGTCGCCATTGTGGTGTTCAAATTGGGCGGTGGCAATGCGAAGCGGTTTCATCCCGCAAAAATACGGATAGAATCCGGTTTTGTGACCGTAGTAAAAGCGATTACGGTATCGGCGAATCCCAGCCCACGGTTTCAACCGTGGGTTAATAGGATCATGGGACGGGACTGGGAACCGTTTCAACGGTTTTGATATCCCGAAACCGTTGAAACGGTTTTTGCCATTGCGTTTTGTCCCTGTGAACCCACGGTTGAAACCGTGGACTGTTTTTTAGGGCTTGGCCGTTTCCCGCACCATTTTTTCCTGCAACCACGCCAGATTAAACCGGTAATGAATGCTGCTGCTGATGAGATGAATCAGATTATCAGGGGTTTGGGTGAGGGCCAAATAGCCGCGCGGTTCGGCGTTGGTGGCATCCATTTCAAACGCGCCGGTCCAGGCTCCACCGTTCAAATACCGGTATTTTCCGTCGGTCAATAGCTTTTTTACGGGCCAGGTTTTCCCTTCATCAAACGAAAGAGCCGCATACATGCCGTAGCCTTTGTACGGTTTTCCGCTGGCGTCGGTAAACAGCATGCCTTTCCGGGTTTCGTCGGTTTCTTCGGGATGATGCGTAAACGCGACCAACAGGAGCGGACCTTCGTTCAGCCGGCGGAGAATGAGCCGTTGGCCGCCCCCGATCGGCGGAAATTCCGAGGGCGAATACGTCCAGGTTTTGCCCATATCTTTCGAAAGACTGATCGGCATTTTGGGAATACCGTCCGCGCCGGAGACGTTGTCGTTGCGACCAAAGGCCATCAAACTGCCGTCTTTCAACTGCGTAACACCCGCGTGAATCCCGGCAATCAGTCCGCCGGAAGCGCCGGTTTTAAAGTCCGGTTTTTGCGGGTCCGTATACGGGGCGACCCAGGTTTTGCCGCCATCTTTGCTGACGTGAACCGCCGTGCCACCCGACGAACTGGCGTCGGCATCGCACGCCTGAACCAACCAGCCTTCTTTAGTTTGAAACAGTCCGGCAATGACCTGATGCCGCCTTTCGTGTTCTGGTGCCACCAGTTGCGGGGCCGACCAGGTGGCACCGTTGTCGCGGCTGGTGCGTAAAACCATCGCCAGGTTCTGCCAGTCGCCACTGGCTTCGACGCCGTTCATGTGGAAGAGAGTTCCCTTTCCGTCGTGGAAGAGCGAACTTCCCGTCATGTTGCGATCCGGCACTTTGAAGAACTCGGAGGGCGCATCCCAACGCGACTGTCCCGCGCGCAACCGGCTGGCTACCACGGTCATTTCCCGCCCGGATTCCTTTTCGGTCGAGAACCAGATCGCCAGCAAATCGCCGTTGGAACACCAGCTAATGGCCGGTTGGTGGTTGTGCGAATAATACGGAACGCCCGCATCACAATCCGGCTTGTTGGCATACCGAATCGGCTCTCTGAAAACCGGCTGCGAAGACGACACGGTTTTCCACGAAAACGGTTTTTGAGAAACATTCTGGGCATTGGCTTTGGCAGGAATGGCCGGTAGCGGCTGACTGGCGGGCTGTTCGGCCTGAACAACCCGGAAACCGACGAGCCAGTGTTTGTCTTCGGGAATCATGCCCAGGCGGTTGGTGGCCCGTAAATAGGTCATCGGTGTGCCGTGACTTCCGCCACGCGTGACCCGGAACCAACCGGATGCCCGGCCCACCGGATCGCGCTGGTCGGCGGCTTCGTATGGGCCATACCAGTCCGAACACCATTCTTCGACATTGCCGTGCAAGTCCTGGATGCCCCATTGATTGGCAGGCGTTTGACCCACTTTCAGCGACACAACGACCGGATCACGGTCGGTTTTCTGGCTTTTCTGGTAGCTTTTGGGTAAAAACCGCCCGGTCGAAAAATCGGTAACGGTTCCGGCGTGGCAGGCGTATTCCCACTCGGCTTCGGTGGGCAGTCGATACGGCTTTCCTTCTTTTTTACTCAACCAGTCGCAGAACGCTACGGCTTCGGGATAACTTACGAACACGACGGCTTCGTCATCGTCTTTGGAAAAACCGGCTTTCCCGCGCAGCTTTTTGTGGTCGGGGTCAAACGCTTCGTATTGCGCATTGGTCACCTCCGTAACCGCCATTCGGAACGGTTTGCTGATGGCGACGCGGTGCACCGGTGCTTCGTCGGCATTTTCACCTTCGCCCTCCGAGCCCATGTAATAGCGCCCCGTCGGAATGGAGACCAGCTTCATGCCGATGGTGTTGCTTTCCTGAGCGAAGGCGGTTTTTGAAACGAATAAAAAGATGAAAAGCAAGTTGATGTAGTTCATAAAGAAACGAAGAGTAAGGATGGCCCGGCTTCGGACGAGCGTCCTGTCAATGGTATAAGTATGAGCTATTCTGGCTCCGAAGGAGCGTCCTGTTAATTGAAAAGAACACAAGAATTCCGGGCTATCTGGCTCCGGAAAAGCTTTGTGTCAATTTGAAAAAAGAACAAGGATTCCGGGCTGTTTGGCTCCGGAGGAGCCACCTGTTACCAGGGAAAAATATTGAAGGATGTCCCTAAGCCCCAGCGGGGCGTCCTGGCTTTAGAACGCCCCGCTGGGGCTTAGGTGATTGTTTGGTTGTTGTACTATTGACAGGAAACCCCTCCGGGGTTAAAATTGGGCTATTCACTGATTAGCTTTCCAACCTGAACCGGCTCGATTCCCAGCTCCAGCTGAAGCTGGTTGGCGGTTTCGATCAGCGCATCCATGTCGTGCTGCAAAGCGGGTGTTAGCGGATCAACATCCCGGCGCGTATACAGCGAAATGGGCAATCCGCGTTTTTGCAGCGTGTATTTGGCGATGGTCGGGTAGGCGGAATGAACGAGATCCATGCAATCCACGAAGAATTGCTGCACGCGGTTGAGGTCGTCCTGGCGGTCCGGATTGTTGTAGTTATTCGCCAGCCAGACGATCAATTCCGGAAACTCGTTGCCCTGAATACACGACAAACCAGCCGCTCCGGCCCGCAAGGATGACACGGCATTGACCATGTAGGCGTCGTATAACCCGAACTGATACCCGGCACCAGCGGCAATCCGGCGGGCTACTTCAGCTTCATCCAGACAGGTATCTTTGTGGTAAATAACCCGTCCGGTGGGAATCAATTCTTTTAGTATATCACTACTAATCAGTCGCTTGTAAGGAACCGGGCATTCGTAGAAACCCAGTGGAATGTTGTCGGTCAATCGAATCAGCTCGTGCATCCGTTCCAGAAAAACCGCATCGGATTCATCGGCATCGGCAATCAGGCTGGTGATAACAATAACCGCCTGAACACCGGTATCGTAGATGCGTTTCACAAAGTCGGCTTGCCGGGCGATGGGTCCGCCGAAGGTTCCGGTGGCCACCACCGGCACGCGTCCGGCCGTCTGATCGACAACGAGTTTCGTAACCGCCAGCCGCTCCGCTTCCGTTAGTTCATACATTTCGCTGGACAGGCAGTTGGCAAACAGCCCGGCGGCTCCGGCTTCGATGTAGAATTCGGTCAGTTGCGCCAGCGTTGCCGTATCGACGGCACCGGATTCCTGAAAAGGAGTGAGCATGACGGGGATGAAACCACGAGGTAACGATCCAACGGAGGAAATAGAGGATGGCATGGTGAGTACGTGAAGATTTCGAACAACAAGTACACCGGGTCAATCAGAGAACATCGAGTTTGTCAAAATTGCTCTTTGTTTCTCTGATCGACGCGATGTAGCAACTTAAGAAAGGGTTAGGGTTGAGGAACAGTAACAAGTTAGGGTTTAGGAATAATCTACAGTTTAAGGACGGTATCTTTTGGGTTGAGTTCAGGAACAGGTTCAAGCTTTTTTCCTTTGAGTTTCGTGAGCAGCAGGCCGACCAGAAAGATCGTCAGCGTTCCCACGACCATAATCATATTCAGGTGAAACGGACTGCGCAGAGCTGCATATTCATCCGGAATCTGGGGTGAAAACGTCATCCAGATAATGACCAGGACGCCGACAAGGGTGGCCGTCAGCGCTTCGGTATTCTGGGTTTGCCGGGAAATCATGCCCAGTAAAAACAGGCCCAGCATGCCTCCGGCAAAAATACCGGACAGTTGCCACCAGATATCCAGCACGCTTTTGACGCCAATCATGGCAATACCGGCCATCATGCCCAGCACACCGAAAACCGTGGTGGCTACGTACAACAGCCGCAGGGATTGGGCACCCGACAGATCGGGTTTCAGATACCGCTGGTAAATATCCACCGAGAAAACCGTGGCCGATGCGTTCATGCTCGAACTGATGGTGCTCATGGCGGCCGACAAAATGGCGGCAACGATCAGGCCGACCAAACCCGCCGGAACCTTGTTGACCATGAAATGCGGCATCACTTTATCGCCAAATTCGGCCGGGCTCAGCGTGGCCGCCAGTTGCCGGATGGCTTCGGGGCTGCCGTCGGGCAAGCGTTCTCCGGCGACCTGCATCCGGATGGAGTCGAGCAACTCCGGATTGGTCATATAATAGGCGTAGAGGCACGAACCGAGCACAAAAAACATCAGCGAAACCGGTACGTAGAGGTAAACACACAGCCAGATGGAGCGCGTTGCTTCTTTGATCGAAGTGGTGGTGTGATACCGCTGGACGTAATTCTGGTCCATCCCGAAGTTGTTCAGGTTCATGAAGAAACCGTACAGAAAAATCACCCAGAACGTCGATTGCGAGAAATCAGGGGCAAAACTGCCCAGGCTGAATTTGTCGTTGACCTTACCAATTTCAATGATTTTGTCCACCCCGCCCGGCATTCCGTCGACGACCAGCCAGAGAATGATCAACGCCCCGGCGGTTTTGATGACGCCCTGCACCACTTCCGTCCAGATAACGGCTTCCATACCGCCCATGACGGTGTAGAGGATGATGCAAATACCGACTACGATCATGATCGTGGCCATCGGGTAACCGGTCAGCGCCTGCAAGCTCAGGGCAATTCCGAAGAAAATCGAGCCCATGCGGGCGAGTTGAGTCAGCAGAAAACAGCTAACGGCGTAGGTCCGGGCCCAGGCCCCGAAGCGGTGTTCGAGGTGCGTATACGCCGACACTTCGCCGGTATTGCGGTAGAACGGAACGAAATACCGGGCGGCAACCCAGGCCGACAGCGGCATGGCGAGACTAAAAACGAACGAATTCCAGTTGCTGCCGAAGGCTTTGCCCGGTACGCCCAAAAACGTATTACTGCTGAGAAAGGTCGCGTAAATCGACATGCCGATGGCCCAGCCCGGAATCTTGCCTGATGCCTTGGTGAACTGCTCGGCGCTCTTGTTGTTGCGGGAAAAATAAATGCCAACGGCAATCATCCCGACCAGATAGGCTACAATTACCAGCAAATCAACAACGGGAAGAGTTTTCATTGGTTCAGATCAGGATTCCCGCGCCATTGCTTGCGTGAGAAGTACGATAATTTATAAGAATTTTTTCAGTTCGTGAACGAAAATAAATACTTCTTGATTAGCTTGCAAACGCGGTTATATGACTGCGCTAGTATTTTATTTCATTTTACTGGCAAAAATAATACATTCGACGGCAATTGTGTTGTTTGGATTTTTCTAGTTACTATACGATTTTATCATGTCTCATTTCCTGATGGATGAAGCCGCAATTTCATAAAGTACCCGTCAACGCGCAGGATTCGTTTAGCGTCCGGCACGAAGTTAAATCCAATTTTGGGAACATCTGGCACTACCACCCCGAACTTGAATTGCATTACATCATCCGGGGCGAGGGCGTTCGATTTATTGGTGACAATGTCAGTAATTTTTCGGCCGGCGAAATGTTGCTGGTGGGCGAAAACCTGCCGCATACCTGGCGGTGTAACGAAGCGTATTTCCAGGAAGACCCCGCTTTGCCGGTCGAGGTGATCGTGATGCAGTTCCGGCCCGACTGTCTGGGTCGCGATTTTCTGAATCTGGCCGAAACCCAGCCCATCCGGCGGCTGTATGAAAAGGCGTTGCGGGGTCTGTTGATCAAGGGAGAAACAAGCGAAAAAGTGGCGGATCTGTTGCACCGAGCCGTTGAAGCCCACTCGCTGCAACGCCTGATTGTGCTGCTGTCGATTTTGGAATTGTTGTCGCAATCCGCTGATATGGAGACTATTACATCGGAGCGGGCTTTTTACCAATCGAACGAATTGGAAACGGTGCGACTCAATAAGGTTTGCAGTTATACCTTGTCGAATTATGCTAAAGAAATTGGTCTGGAAGAAATTGCGTCCATTGCCAATCTCAGTGTGACCTCATTTTGCCGGTATTTCAAACTGATGACGCACAAAACCTACCATGAATTTCTGACGGAAATTCGCGTTAGTCACGCGTGCCGGGCGCTGGTCGAAAATAAACTGAGCGCCGAGTCCATCTGTTTTGAAAGCGGCTTTAATAATCTGTCGAATTTTTACCGGCATTTCAAGCGGATCAAAGGCGTAACCCCACTCGAATACAAGCGAAATTATCTCCAATAACAAACCCAAATGAAATCCCGGATCGGCTGGCTACTTTTTGGCGTGGGCATACAGGCCTGCGCTCCTAAACCTCACACACGAATGAATTTTAATTTTACCGAACACCAACTTACGTTTGATGCCAAAGGGCATACGATTCACAACAACCAGGCTTTTTCTCCTTCCGACGAGTGGCTGGTGTATGACACCCGAAACCAGGACGGCGGCATTGGCGGCACGGGCTCCATTGAAATGGTGAACGTCGAAACCGGCGAAATCCGGCCGCTTTATCAGACTGAGCACCAGACCGAGTTTGGCCCCGGCGTGGGCGCGGCCACCTTTTCGCCCACGCAAAACCGGGTCCTGTTCATTCACGGAATTCGCAATGCCAACCAGCAGAAACCGTACGATTTTGACCGTCGGACGGGCGTCGCTATTGATATCGACCAACCCGGAAAACCGATTTTTCTGGATGCCCGAAACGTCAAACCGCCCTTTACGCCGGGGGCATTGCGGGGCGGTACGCACGCGCACATGTGGAGCGCGGACGGTCAGTGGATTAGCTTTACGTACAATGATTATCCGCTCAGGGTGTTGAGCAAAACCAATCCGGCGGTGAAAGACCTGCGCGTGGTGGGCGTAATGGCCCCGTTGGGTAAGGTGACCGTGGCCGACGACGGTTCCCTGGAAAATAACCCGGGCGAACTGTTTTCGGTGGTGGTGACCAAAGCGACGGAATCGCCCAAACCGGGGAGTGACGAGATTGACAAGGCCTTCGACGAGGGGTGGATTGGCAGCAATGGTTACCTGAAACCGGACGGAAGCCGGCAGAAGCGGGCCATTGCTTTTCAGGGTAACGTACGAAACAAGGCGGGCAAAACCGTTACGGAAATCTTCGTGGCCGACCTGCCCGACGACCTGACCCAAGCTGCTGACGGTCAGCCTTTGGAGGGTACCGAAACCACCCGTCCGAACCCGCCCAAAGGCGTGCGTCAGCGCCGGATCACGTTTACGGAGCAGGGCGCAGAAGGACCCCGCCACTGGTTGCGGACGCCACCGGACGGTTCGGTGATCGGTTTTCTGGCGAAAGATCCGACCGGAACGATTCAGATTTTTGGTGTTTCGCCCAACGGTGGCGCCATCCGGCAATTGACCCGGCAGCCTTTCCCGATTCAGACGACGTTCAATTTTAGCCCCGACGGCCGCTGGATTGCCTATGCCGCCGATAACAGCGTGTTTGTGACGGAGGTAGCGACGGGCGATTTCCAGCGGTTGACGCCCCGCGCGCCGGATGACGCAAAGCCCTGGAACGGTATTGTCTGGTCGAATAAAGGCGATAAGCTGGCGTATAACCGGTTTGTTACAAAAGGAAAAGAGCGGTATTTGCAACTGTTCCTGCTGAAGAAGTGAGGCCGCGGCAAGCCGTCGTGGTCTGGGCGAAGCGACCGGATTTTAGCGGTCACCGGACCTGCTGCCCGATCGACGACAGCCGAACGTAGGGAGCATTCGGACGAACGACGCGGGATGCGTTGATCAGGCCGTTATTGGTATCAGAATTTGTGCGTATTGCTACTTGGTT
Source organism: Larkinella knui (assembly GCF_003858645.1). Taxonomy (GTDB): domain Bacteria; phylum Bacteroidota; class Bacteroidia; order Cytophagales; family Spirosomataceae; genus Larkinella; species Larkinella knui. The sequence goes on from NZ_RQJP01000005.1 coordinate 212,570, forward strand.
AGTCCTTTGTTGCTAGTAGTTTTACGGAATAAACAGACTACATTAGCTACCCATTAAACCGTTACCCGCCGGCTATGAATCAAAAAATTAAGAATGGAAAATACGACCGTTTACGGATTTTACTAGTCGTTGTTTTGATGGTGTATGGGTGTAATTCAAAACCGGCTTCGGTGCCGATTGTGGGCACCTGGCAATTGATTTCGGCAACAGCAACGGAAAAAGACACCACTTTTTCTACGTTTAATCCGAAACAGAAAATGATTAAAATTATTAACGCCACTCATTTTGCTTTCTTAAGTCATCCGGTAAACCAGGGAAAGGACTCTTCGGCTGCTGCCTTTACGGCAGGGGGCGGAAAATATACGTTAGTCGATAGTACGTATACCGAGCATCTGGAATACTTTATCGACAAGGAATGGGAAAATAATACGTTTCAGTTTGTGGTGAAAATTGTAAATGATACGCTGGTTCAGAAAGGCGTTGAAAAGCTTGAAAAACTGGGTATCGACCGCGTTATCATTGAAAAATATAAGCGCGTAAACGACTAATTAAATTGTAGCCTCTGGCGTCTTTTTGTCGGAACCAGTGTGAATAACTCTGCCGGTTTTCGTACTGTATAATCGGAAAAACCGCTTCAAACCCTGGTTCATAAACCACGGTTTCGCTCTACATTAAATCCGATAGCGAGTTGCCGGAACGAAATCGTCTGTTCCGGCAATTTATTTTTCTCCGATCCGTTACTTTTTCGATTCGCAACGTCTTACTACAGGACGGCTGATTGGCGCGTTAATGCATCACGCTTGCCACTGAATTAAAAATTTATCTTCATACCCTCATTTTTTGGTTTTCTTGACAACCTCCGGTAAACATTTCCTGTCTATAAACAGTACATGAATGACGGAATGTTTTCTGATTTACTCAACACCCTGGTTAACCACACTAACGAACTACTCCTATGACCGCATTACTTGAAAAAAGAATTATTGAGCAATTTACGGCCAATCCGGCCACCCTATCAAAGATGACTCCGGGGGAACTCGAGCAGATGTTGCAGCGAATTGCCGGAACGGTAGAAACCTTTACCGGTGCTAAGCTGAGTTGGGAACTGCCTTCTTCATCGGATCGATTTACCCAGCAGGAGCAACTCGATACCTTGGTGGCTTTATATCTGGGAGCCTGATTCCGGTATCGGAAGTCGTTAGCCAGACTGCGGGCCGAAGCCTACTCTATGGACGTATCCGGTTCCGGTTGATTTGCCGGTATCGGCGGGAATTTGCCCGCTGATAAGTCGGACATTGCCTATAATCGCGTTAAAATTTATTTTTCCAGGCGTCCATTTTTGTTAAAATAGCCTCGGTTGAGCCGCTGAACCGAATTATATTCTTGTCTGGAAATTGCTTATAAATAGCGATATATAGTTGGCAGAATTCGATGGGGTCTTTGTTTATTAAACCGGCCAGAACTTCTTTTCCCCGGTATTCTTCGATTACGGTGGCCATCCGGTATCCTGTAAAGTAACAGGTTTCGTCAAAAGCGACGGTAAAACCAATGTTGTAAAGTTCGCTAATGTTGGCGGTGGAATCGTGAAAAGCGGAAAATAGCAGACTCTCGAACAAGGCGAAATTCTGCCGTGCGCGTGCGCCGTTCCGCGCATAGTCTTTCTGTTGCGATTCCGAAAATTTGCCTGGATTCCTGATTTTTGTAAAATCACCGACCCGATTCGCCGATCCTTCCGCCCAAAGATTGGCCAGCAGGATGTATGTATTGATAATCGGCTTTGGGGGGGCGGTTGCGGTTTTTTGTTTTGTCCGGTTTCGCTCGCCCACCTGCTGAATGGTGTGATAAAGTTCGTGCGCAACGAGGTAGATCAATCCGTCATAATCATTACCGATTTTCTGCAAAGCCACATTAAAGGTATCGTCGCCACCAATGGTGAATCCCAGGGATCCTCCGCCGACCAAAAAGCAAGCCCGGGCCGTTACCTTTAGATCAGCGGGCGAATAGGGCGCAATCAGGGCTTTTACATCCGATACGAGTGACGGTTTTGTCTCCAGCTGCCGGATTAATTGCCGGATTTCAGGCAGTTTCGTTTTAACGGCTTTCCAGTCGAAAGGATCATTGCCTTTTACGGTTTTGCTTTCCACCATGTCCCGCAGCGTTTGTTTGAAGACGGTTTCCGTTCCGGTTTTATCGTAACTGGAAACCTTTTTAATCAACTGCTGGCTGCCATACAGGTTGGCAATCTGTTCCAGTTCGGCGTCGCTTGTTTTCGTTCTGGTAAACAGATTGGTAATTGCTTTCGCACTTTCGAAATCGAGTTGAATGCTACTATCCGGTTTTGGGGACGGGTTTTTAATTTCCTGGGAAAACGATTTAAGGCTGCCTAGTAAAAGCAAAACCACTACAGTTGACTTCATATGGGAAAGGAAATTGGGATAGAATTAGTGGGATGGTCCGACTGGAATTAACTAATTTGGTACTTAAAATGAAAGGATTAAACTAGTATTCTTTGTCATTTATGGCTAACCGGACCCGTAAAGTCGTCGTATCGCTGGATACTTATTTGAGTATTCTGGCGGTTGTTTCCAGTTTTTGCGCCATCGGCATCACGTTTTACCAGGCGTATCTGCAACGTACACAGCAATATGCATCCGTAATGCCGATTCTGGATAGCTACAATACCTCTAAAATGGAAGACGGGAATTATGGGTATGCCATTATGATTGGAAACAATGGGCTTGGTCCCGCTTTTATTGAAGAAGCTTCATTTAATTATGCCGGGAAAGCATACGCATCCGTCTCCGATTTTGAAAATGCCATTTTAAAGCAGGCTCACGTTGTCGACAGCACGAGCATGGTCAGCGATCTCTGGAAAGAACAAGTTATCCCGCAGGGTGAACGGGTGGCTCTCATTGAATTGCGCAATAAAAAAGCCGAGCGGGCGATTCGTGAGAGTCTGAGTAAAGTGAAGATAACGATTGTCTACAAGTCGGTTTATGGCGAAAAATGGCGGCACACCTTTCCGCCGGGCAGAAATAGCGTACAGAATGTAAAGGTGGAGTAAGGGGCTAAGCAGAAAAACAGGGCGGTTCTATTTTTCCACCTTCTTAACCACCCATTCGCCCACTTTCAAACCCTGCGCGCGGCCCTGGTCGATGGCGTCCATGAAGTGAATACCGCCGTAGAACCGCGAAAGACCGGCTTCGATGGCGGCTTCGCGGAAGGAATGGAACGATCGGGCTTTCAGGCCGTAGCGCTCTTCAACCGTGTCGGTGTACACAAAATGATCACCGAAATAATGGGTCAAAATCACTTCCGAAGCCGACGAGATGGTGGAATGGCCGCTCAGGTATTCGGGGAAGGGAGGTGTTTGCAGAAACGGTTTCCAGTCCGGATCGATGAGCTTGCGGATGGCGGTTTCGGGGCGGATGCGGTTACTGCGGTATTTTTCGTCCCAGCAACAGATGAAACCGTCGGTTAGGCCGATCGCTACCGCCGTATAAATTTTCAGCGATTCAGCGAAGCTTTTCTTTGCTTTGGCGCAGGCAATTCCGGTAATGCCCATCCAGTGGGCACCGGGCGAAATTTTCTTTAAACCCACCAGCATGTGGCCGTTGTTTTCGAGCGCAAACGGATTGCAATCCCAGAAAGCCGCGATTTGCCGGTGCTCTTCGGCGAGCGTCGCTCCACCTTCCTGCTGATTCTGAAGGAGCATCCGGTAAAAAGCCGACTTCGTATCGGTAGAATAGGCGGCTGGGGGCGCAGGCTTAAACTGAGCCGCCGAATCCAGCGTAAACGGCCTGACGGTATTGAAATACGGCTCGACCGGGGCAAAATAACCCGGCGGGGTCGGATACCAGCTCCCCGGTTTTTCGGAGGGCGTATACCGGGGATAATTGCTGATCCGGTTGTATCGATCGGCTTTGGCGTATTTCAAAATCTGTTTACTGATCTCCACCGCATAGTTTGTCGAACGGGTAATGACGTCGTCGGAAAACCCCGCGGTCCGGCAGGAATCGACCAACTGCTTTTCCAGTGCTTCCAGCCGGTTGCCCGACGGTTGAATCTTCTGGGCGGTTTTGAGCATCGCCAGAATCGCGCTCAGGTGGGTGGCATAGCCGCTGGCATCCTGCGGTTTTTCAATCGCCGGATAGTCGTTCAAAACGCCGTGCATACTCCGGTAGGCTTTGTCGTTCTGAGCAATCACTTCGTAGCCGGCCAGACAGGCATAGGTGAAAAACCGGGCCGCCAGGGGAGGGTTGGTCACGTCGTGAATCATGACTTCGGTCATCTCGGTAATAACCCTGGTAATCTCCCGGTTGCTGAGCTCCGGCGTCTTTTCAGTCTTGCAAGCGCTTACAACAAGTATCAGTAAAAAAGAGAAAAAGATTTTTTTCATTGACTATAAGAGGTTGTTACACAGGGTTTATCAGAGAGCATCAGAGTTAACCAAAGTGTTTCTCTGATAAGCTCTGATTTCCTCTGATAAACCCTGTGTTATAACTCATTTATAAAGATAGGCCCTAACACCTTGCTGATTCACCCCGAACAAAACCGTATTTCCAAGCGGCAACATACTTCGGACGTCGCCTTTGAGCAGGAAACCGGATTGAGATTGCGGAACATACGCGAACTGGCCTTTGCCGTTGCCTTTCAACAGAATACCGTAGTTCGCGTCGTACTTCCCAAACCGCAACCGCGCCCGGTTGATGTTGCCGCCGAGGAGCAGGTCTTTCTGCCCGTCGTGGTCATAATCGAACGCCGTCAGGGCAAAAACCGGCGAAATCTGCACTTCCACCGGCAACGCTTTTTCCTTGAATTTCCCCTGAGCGGAGCTTTCAAAATAGGCGGTTTTCAGGAAATTGGCCTCCAGTCGATTGACGTCTTTCCGTTCGTCTTCGGTGAAAATGGTCTGCATCGTGGCATCGGCGTAGCTGCTGTAATCCGGGAAACGCGGTCGCATTAAACTGATCTGATCCAGCAATTCGTCGCGGGTTACGTACGGATACGTTTTGCCCTGAATGTAAAAACACAGAATCGGGTCGACGGCGCCATTGTCGTCGAAATCCTTGTAAAACAGTTCAGCCGGTTCTTTATCGCTGGCTTTGCACTGCGTATTGAGTCCCTGATTGCCCACCACCAGATCCGGTTTGCCATCGCCGTTCAGGTCGTCGACCAGCAGTTTGTTCCACCAGCCGCGGTATTCTTTCTCAAAGTAGGTCTTCGTCTGATCGGTCCATTTGCCGTTCACATTCCCGTAAACCGCCACCGGCATCCACTCGCCCACCACGACCAACTCCGGTTTTTTGTCATTATTCAGATCGGTCCAGGCCGCATCCGACACCATACCGATGCGCTGGAGATCCGGGGCCAGAGCGGCCGTCTGGTCTTTGAAATTGCCCTTTCCGTCGTTGATCAGCAGGAAACTCGGGGGCGTTTCGGGATACCGACCCGGAATCACCCGGCCCCCCACGAACAGATCCGGCTTTTTGTCGCCATTGATGTCGGCCACCCGGACGCAGCTTTTGCTGGTGCGCATGACGGGTAATGCCGCCGGATTTTTGGTGAAATTGCCCTTTCCGTCGTTCAGGTAAAGCCGGTCCTGCAGCAGCACATCGTCGGGCAGAAAATTCGCGTAGCCACCGCTGCAAACGTACAAATCCGGAAAGCCGTCGCCGTTCGCATCGAAGAAAACCGCGTCGGTATCGTCACTGGCTTTGTCGGTTTCCAGCGCGGGCTGGGCTTTTTGCAGAAACTGTTTGTTCGGTTGCTGGAGAAAAACGCCCCCCGCCTGACCGCTTCCGCCCCCCACGAACACGTCTTCCAGACCGTCGCCGTTGACATCGGCTTTGGTCAGACAGGGTCCGGCAAACGACTGCGGATTGACCAGCAACGGCTGGCGTTTAAAGTCATTGATACTGTTTTTGGCGGACTGATAAGCAACCGGCGATTTGATTTCGGTAAACAGGGTAGGAGCAGGGGACGAAGGGCCTGGGGTGGTTTTTGCCTCTTTTTCCGACACCACCAGCAGCTGATCGGCTTTTACGTTGGTCAGCACTTGCTGTTTGCCGGTTGGCCAGACGATCCGCAGCGTGTCGATGGTAGCGTCGGTGCCCAGCCCAAAATGCAGGATGGGCGATACGGTCGACTGGTAGCCCCGCGACGGCATTTGCTCCAGGTACTGTTGCTGGCCTTTCCGGGACAAGGTTAGTTGGGTGCCCAGCCCAAACCGGTTGGCGCCGGAACCTTCCAGTTTTACGCGCAGATAATGGTTTTTGGAACGGGTATTGGTTTCGTTCCGGTAAATAAAAGCCGGTTTGTTGATGTTGTTGATGATCAGATCCAGATCGCCGTCGTTGTCCAGGTCGGCATAAACCGCTCCGTTGCTGTTCGACGGCAGATTCATGCCCCACGCCCGGCTGACATTCGAAAACGTCAGGTCACCGTTGTTTTTGAAGGCGTAATTGGTCACGTCGGAAGCCGGTATTTTATACACCAGTTGCAGCAGATCTTCACGCATGACTTTCCGGTTTAGCAGAAAATCGCCCATGTACTTCAGAAAATCCTGGTTGGTATAATCGCGCAAATAGCCGTTTGTGACAAAGAGGTCTTTCCAGCCGTCGTTATCGTAGTCGGCCAGCAACGGTGCCCAGCTCCAGTCGGTGTTCGAAATACCCGACAATTGCCCCAGTTCGCTGAACTCAGGCGTTCCGACGGCCCCTTTCTCATTGCCGACATTGAGTTGCAGCATATTCCGCATGTACTGATAATAAAAGCCCGAATTGACGGCCAGATCAAATTTTTCGTAATTATCGGGGGCCAGCAAAAGTTTCTGCCGCCGGTTGTCTTCGGGCAACATATCGAGGGTCATGATGTCGGGCCGGGCGTCGTTGTTGACGTCGGCCACATCGTTTCCCATCGAGAAATGGGACGTATGGCCTATGCTATTCTTTAGCTGGTTCGTGAATGTCTTGTTGCGGTTGTTGATGTACAGAAAGTCGGGAACGTTGTAGTCATTAGAAATATACAGGTCGGGCCAGCCATCGGCGTTCAGGTCCGAAACGCCCACGCCCAGGCCATAACTCAGCACGGAACTGGACAGCCCCGATTTTTCGGTGACGTCTTCAAACCGTTTTCCGGTATTGCGCAGCAACCGGATGCCGATTTCCGGGTTTACCTGTTTTACCAGTTCTGCCGTCGCGTCCGGATCAAGAATGGGCAAAAGCCGGGGATTATGATTGAGCAGCAACAGGTCCAGATCGCCATCGCGGTCGTAATCGAAAAACGTGCCTTTCGTCGTCTGACCCGGTTTATCCAGACCCCAGAGCGCGGTTTGGTCGGAAAAATGGGGAATGCCCTGCGCATCGGGGCCGTCGTTGATGAATAATTGGGGAATTCGTTTAGGAGCCGGCAAACTTCCGGAATACGAAAGAAACAGATCGAGCCGCCCGTCGCCGTTGACATCGGCCATCGCCACGCCCGTCCGCCAGGGGCCTTCGCGCCCGGCCACGCCCGCAGCAGCCGTTACGTCGGTAAACTGAATGGGGCCAGCGGTTTTGCTGCCCTTGTTCAGATACAACTGATTCGGCACCATGTTGCCGCTGAAGTAAAGATCTTCCAAACCGTCGCCGTTCAGATCGCCGACGGCCACCCCGCCACCGTTGTAAAAATATTCGTACATCAACACGTTGGTATTCAGTCCTTCGTTCAACGTATTGGTAAACGTAACGCCGGTTTGCTCGGGCGAAAGCAGGGTAAAAAGCGGGGGCGTGTTGTCGGGTGCTTTCTGCTCAGTGGTCGAAGACGTTTCCCGGCAACTACTCAAAAACCAGCCCATCGTCAGAATAAAACAAACACCGACCGCACGAAAATAGAACGTCATAAAATTAGCAGCAGATAAAGGCACAGAAGGATTATTTATTGCAATTCACTACAGTATTTGAGCAATTTTTTCAAGTCGTTCTCCTGGTGGAAATCAACGGATTCGCTCGTCAGGAAGGCCGTTACCTCTTCACGGTGTTTGCTAAACGCTTTCAATACATTCGCTTTATTCATCGGGTAAGAACGGTTATTCCGGTCAATAATAAAATAGTCTTTGCCTTTTATTACCACCAGATCACCCCGGCCGTCGAGCTTATTCATCGACGCATTTTCCGACGAATAAAAGTCATACCGGGTAATGGCCGACGAACCGGACGATTGCTCATACCCGCCCATTCGCTCATTTCTCGCCATTTTTAATCCCCGCTTCGCGACCAGTTTTACGGTTGAATAATCGGCAATGATTTCCAGATACCCTTTTTGGGGATCATACAAAAATACGTCTGTTCCAACACCAACCATTCTAACCCGGGGTTCTTCGGTCAGCGCCAGCGTGTCACCCCGCGAATCGATGAACTGCATTTCGCCCAGCAAAACGTTGTAGTTGAAGCGGGCTGCGGACATCACTCCGTTGACGTACACGACTTTGCCGTCGCGAAACTGCTCGTATCGATACCGGGCTGCCATAGGAACCGCCTTTTCTCCCCCCGTTCCGGCCTTGATCCGAATCACTTCGGTGGCCTGGGCCAGAATGGTATGCTGGGTAACGAATCCAAGTCCTACTAGTATAAAGAGTATTCGTTTCATGGCAGAAGAGCGAATTATTACCAAAAACTGGTGCCAGCACATAGCTATGTGCTGGCACCAGTTTTACGCTAAACCAACAGACCGACTTAATAACCGGGATTTTGTACCAGTTTATTGTTCCGGTTGATTTCATCCCGACTGATCGGCAGGAAGTAAATCTTGTCGTGCCATTTCCGGTTTTCCTTACCAGTCCCCAGATCCTGCACACTGTACGTATAGTTGTAGTTGTCTTTGCTATACTTATACGTCGTGACGGTTTTGCCGGGTTTGAGTTTGCCCGAAATGATGATGATCTGGGCCTGTTTTCCCTGGGTAGCCGGGGCCGTCATCCAGCGTCGAACGTCATAGAACCGCTGTTCTTCAAACAGCATTTCGATATTTTTTTCGTTCTGGAACCGGGTCACCAGCGCGGCACCGGTTTCGGTAATGGCCGGCATACCCGCCCGGAAGCGAATTTTGTTGATCCACGTCTTGGCTTCGGCTTCCTGTCCGAGTGCAATCAGCGCTTCAGCATAATTGAACACCACTTCCGTAAACCGAATCTGAATGGAAGGTACTTCCTGACGGATGTTCTGATCCACCAGGGTTGGGTCCGGGTCCATAAACTTCCGGATGGCGTAACCCGTCCAGGTTCCGTTCCAGTTTTCGATCGAGCTGTTCCGCGTGTCCAAACCGGAATACTTCGTGGGAGCGGCTGAGCTACCTACTTCGTATTCACCCATTTGAATCTGACCGGCCGGGTCGATACCGGCTCCATCGGGCGTACGGGGTTTCCATTGAGCGCCGTCGTAGAGGATGGAAGCGTAGAAACGGGGATCACGGTTTTCGTAGGGAGCCGAAGCGTGGGCCGGGTTTTTCCAGTCGAACTTCGTACCGTCCATCATTTCGTAGTTGTCTACCAGATTTTGGGTTGGTTCACTCGATGTCCAGCCGTGATAGCCGTTCGGCATGTTGTTGCGCGGATACCACGAGCCCCAGTCGTCGAATGAAGCGCGGATGTAGTATTTCAGGAAAATACCGTCCGCTTCTCCACCGTTGCGCGACAAATACGCATTGATGTAGTTCTGTTGGCCTTCCGCAGCCGAAACAGGAGCCGTCAGGTTCAGTTTATAGCCGTACTGGTTCAGGTCGATCACAGCTTTGGCGGCATCGCGGGCTTTCGTCCAGCGGGCAACGCGGTCGCCACTGACATACCCCAGAAGTTCGGGTTTGGTCGCTGCGGCAATAACGGTCGACTTGGCTTTGGCGGTCGGAATGTCGTGCAAATCACTGGCGGCATACACCAGCACCCGCGATTTCAGCGCCAGGGCAGCTCCCTGCGTAGCACGGCCACTGGTGAGGGTTTTACCTTTCAGCAGCATGGCGGCCGAATCCAGGTCACTCACGATGGCATTCACACACTCTTCGTACGTATTCCGGGCGATGGTGAAATCGGGGTTGTCCAGCGTATACGGCGACTTGATGATCGGAATGCCACCGTAGTAACGCAGGAGCTGATTGTAAAAATAACCCCGCATGAAGTACATTTCACCCTTCATCCGATCGGCAACCGTTGCATTGTCGAACTTGGGTTTCGCCAGATTGGCAATGGCAATGTTGGCCGCCCGGATGCGGGCATACATGGCACCCCATTCCATCGTGTTTTTAACCGTTCCTAAATTGGAAGGGCTTACGTTTGCTTCAGTAACGTCCTGTTTACCAAAGCTGTAGAGGGCGTTGTCGGTCTGACAATCCAAACTCATCTGGTCCAGAATGCCGTCCCGCAGGCCATTGTAGACGCCCGTCACAAAAGCTTCTGCCAGGTTTTGATCCGACCAGACCGCGTCGCCCGACACTTTATCGAGCGGTTTCGTGTCCAGAAAGTCGCTATTGCAAGCTACCATTGTCGCGCCCAACAGCAGGGTGGACGACAGGCATTTTACTATATAGTTCATAATGTCTTGATTGAGCGTTTGGTTTAGAAACTAACTGTTAAACCGGCGTTAAGAACCCGTGCCTGTGGATAATACTGCGCGCTGCCGCTGGTCGATTCCGGATCGAAAATACCTTTCATCGCCGGAGCGTACGTAGCCAGGTTGAGTCCGTTTACGTAAACCCGCAAGTTATTCAGACCGATTTTGCTGGCAATTGTGCTAGGCAGCGAATAACCAATTTCGACGTTCTTCAGACGGATGTAGTCGGTTTTTCTCAGCCAGTAGCTCGTACCGTTGGAGAAGTACTGGTTGCTCCGGTCAACAATGCGGGGATCAACCGAGCTTGGGTTGTCAACTGTCCAGCGGTGATCGTAGCTCCACGCCAGGAAGTTACCGATGGTGCCCGACTCCGTTTGGAGGAAGATCTGGCCACCCGCCGATGCCTGGATCAGCATGCTGAAATCGAAGCCTTTCCAGGCCAGCGTTCCGTTGAAACCGCCCTGGAAGCGGGGTTGGTTGTTGCGGTCGGCCCGAACTCGGTCGTCGCCATTAATCTTGCCGTCACCGTTGATGTCCTTCAGTTTCATGTCGCCGGGGCGCAGCAAGCTGGCACCGACACCGCTGTAATCCAGGGTGTTTTTGTCGATGTCGGCCTGCGAAACGAAGATACCGTCATATTGGTAGAGCAGTGTACCGTTGGCTTGGTTCGGATCGTTGACGTTGCTCGGGATAGGCTTGCCCGTCGACCGTTGCCATTCGGGAGCGCCCGGTGTTTCGTCCCAGAACGTAATGGTGTTCTTGGCATAACCGCCGTTTACGCTGACGCTGTATTTCAGTTCACCGGCCTGGCCGTTGTAACCCACCCGGAATTCGTACCCTTTATTGCTTACTTTACCGATGTTGGTAGCAGGCAGGGTCATACCGGTGGTTTGCGGAATGGAAGCACTTTTGCGCCACAGGATGTTCGAGCGATTGTTCTTGAATACGTCGAATTCGAAGAAAATCTTGCCGTTCAAGGCCGATCCTTCCAGACCAATGTCCGCATTTTTAGCTACTTCCCAGGTCAGGGTGGTGTTCGGTACGCCGTTTTCATACAGCGTCTGGGCCACCTGGCCGCCCGTTACATAACCCCAGTTTGCATTGGCCGCATCGCCATAGGCATACGTTGGCAGGTAATCGTATTCGCGCAGGGCATCATTAAAATAGACCTGGTCGTTCCCCAACTGACCGTATGACGCCCGCAATTTGAGGGAGTTGATGGCCGGAATGGCATTCTTGAAGAAGTTTTCTTCGGAAATACGCCAGCCCGCCGATACGCCCGGGAAGAAACCCCACCGGCTTGCTTTCGGGAACATGTAGGAACCATCGTACCGCCACAGGAACTCGGCGAGGTACTTTTCTTTGTAGTTATAAGCCGCCCGACCGAAATAACTCATCCGGGCCCGTTCCCAGGCAGCGGTGGTGTTGCTGTTTTTTTCGGCACTACCACCGGCGAATAACTGGTCGATGGCCGTTGAAGCAAAATACTTCCGATAGCCCGAGAAACCGTTCGAGTTGGAGGCTTCTTTGGTGATCCCCGCCAGCAAGGTGATGCCGTGGTTCGCACCAAATACGCGGTCGTACGTCAAAATACCCGACAGCAGGGAGTTGAACTGGTCGTTCGTATACTGGTTGAGGGTTGCCTGAGCCGGTCCTTTGGCTACCCGGTTCAGGATAGGCTGTTTGTTGGCATCGTACGATGTGTAATCCCAGCTATAGACGTACCAGGGCGTTTGCCAGGTTTTGCCTTGCTGAATGTATTTGTCCAAAGCTACGCTACCGCTGAATTTCAGACCAGCAATCCACGGGTTGGTGATGTTAACGGTGGCATTGCTTTGCAGGTAGTAGCGCGTATCGCGGTCGTAACCCGTTGCGCTGGTTGTCACCAGAACCGGCTGCTGACCGTTTTCGATGTCAGGAGCGGGTAGCCCGTTTGGCCAGAAAGCCGGTTTGTTGGGATACCCCCGCATCAGCATCCGGAAAATAGCACCCGCACCAACGGTCGGGAAAAACCGGTTTTCCTGACGACCAACCACACCAACCACGGTATTGATGTACTTGTTGACTTTGGCATCCAGGTTCAGGCGGAAGTCATACTGCTTGTAACCCGTTGCGGAGTTTTTGTAATAGGCATCCTGATTCTGGTAGTTGGCCGATACGAGGTATTTGATGTTTTCGCTTCCTCCAATCAATTGCAACGTATGTTTCACCTGTGGTGACCATTTTTTCAGGGCGTCGCCGAACCAGTCGGTGTTGGGGTGCGCCCAGGGGTCCGAACCGTCGTTGAACTTCTTGATATCGTCGGGCGTGAAGGCGGCTTTGGCGATGGCTCCGTTATCCGGCCGGGTAAACGTTCCCGTGGTATTGAACGCATCCGAAGCGGCTTTCCAGTACTGAGCGGGCAGGTTATACACATTGATCTCGTTGTTCAACTGGGCATATTGCGCAGCGGTTGCCATTTTTGGAATAACCGTTGGCTGCGAAAAGCCCTGGTTGAAGCTGTAGGATAATTCCGGCTTACCGGTTTTACCGCGTTTGGTCGTTACCAGAATAACCCCGTTGGCAGCCCGTGAACCGTAAATGGCGGCTGCGGCATCTTTCAAAACGGAGATGCTTTCCACATCGGCCGGGTTGATCCGGTCGAAACCCCCGGCCCGCGCCGGAACCCCGTCAATTACGATCAGGGCGTCGTTGTTCCCCAGGGTGTTGGAACCCCGAATCCGGATTTTAGAACCATCATAACCCGGTTCACCGCTGGAGTTAGTGGCAATAACGCCCGGCATCCGTCCCGCGATGGAGTTACTCATGTTCATGGCTGGTGATTTAACCAAGTCCGTTCCTTTTACGGTGGCTACAGAACCCGTAATGGTTTCTTTTTTCTGCTCACCATAGCCCACGACCACCACTTCGTTGAGCGTACTGATGTCGTCCACCAGCTTGACGTCAACAACCGAGCGGCCTCCAATCGCGACTTCCTGACTTACGTAGCCAATAAATGAAAAGACCAGGGTTGCATTCTTATTCGGTACGTTGAGGGTGTAAGTACCATCCGCCGTTGTCGTTGTTCCCTGCGTGGTGCCTTTGACCACAATACTCACGCCAGGGAGTGCGTCTCCCTGTCCCCCGCTGACCTTCCCTTTTATGGTCGAGCTTTGAGCAAATGCCCCGGTGACAGTAGCAATCATTAGATAAAGTACCAATAGATACCTATTTTCTGGAGGTATCCCATGAGTAGACTTTTTCATACACATAAGAGGGATTAGATTAAGTAAGAAATAGAGTTGGTAAGCATTAAAGCGTAAAAAGACTCTCACGTACAGCAAGCGTGGACAGCAGGAAGAGCATAGTTGTCACTAAGACTCCGGCGTCTGTTAATGCCGGAAACCGCATTCAGGAATTGAGTGGGAACTACTTATACCGGGGGAAAACTCAAATAATGGAAGTAGGTGTTTATCATAATTAATAGAGATGGTTTAGTAGGATTGAATAAGACAAAGGAAAACTATTTTCCCCAATTTATTCGTCAATTAGTAACAATTAAGTAGAGAATATCAACATACTATTGCCATTGATTGGGACAAAATTTGGTAAAATTTGACTTCTTCCAAATTCAGCTTTGACGACCCTCAGGCCAATTGTAAAGTCTGAATTTCAACGTTAAGTTAATAATAGAATATTAATAATAAAATATTGGAACTATAAAAGTCAAAAGTGAGTCAAAACCGGTTAAAAAATAGTCACCTGTCGGCGATTTTCTTCAGCGGCCCCAAGTAATCCTGTCGGTTAATCCGACCCGCTAATCGTGAATCGACGGGGTGTTCATGACCGGTTTCGGTACCGTCCCGACCGACCTTTCGAAACAACAATTTTGCCAGTGCCCACCGCGCCGATCAGCAAACAGGCCGGGTAGTTGGCGTCTGTACAGCCCTCGCTAGTTGAATCGCTTGGTATGCCATGCGCTATGGCGGTTATCATTGCATTGGCAACGGTTTCGCTCCGATGGAGTTAAAAATGAAAAGTGAAGAGTTGGCTGACGCACGTGTTTCAGCTTGCGTCAGCCAACTCTTCACTCTTAACTTTTTTTAACAGGCTGTTTATAAGGTAGAACGATGGCGGAAACGGGATGGCGAGTACCTTTAGGGCAACCAAAACCGGCTTGCCAACGGGATGTATGCTACAGAACTACTTCAAAATCGCCTGGCGAAATTTAACGTCGCAACGGAGCTACACGCTGCTGAATATCCTCGGTTTGTCCGTCGGAATGGCGGGTGGGCTGCTCATTTTTTTGTTCGTCCACTACCACCTGAGCACCGACCGGCACCACGCCAAATTTGACCGGATTTTTCGGGTGGTAACGGACATGCACCTCGACGATGGCTCTGTCGAGTATTATCCCGAAGCCCCGCTTCCAATGGCGCAGGTCTTACGAACGGATTTTTCGCAGGTTGAGCAGGCGGCTTTTCTGATCATGAACCGCGAACTGACCGTCAGTTATCTGAAAAACGGAAAACCGGTTCGGTTCATGGAACACAAAGGTACGGCGTTTGTCGAGCCGCAACTGTTTGCTATTCTGGATTATACGTGGTTGCGCGGTGATCCGAAAACCGCCCTCCGGGAAACCAATAGTGTGGTTTTGACCGAATCGTGGGCCAAAAAATACTTTGGCGACGCCGACCCAATGGGCCAAACGCTGAATCTAAAACCCGGGATCGACGCCAAAGTAACCGGCGTTCTGGCCGACCCGCCCAAAACCACCGACACCGATATTCGTTTTTTTATTTCTCTGGCAACCCTCAAGGTGTTCAGCCCGGATTATAACCAGGCGGACTGGAGCTGGCTCAATAGCAATTACCGGCTTTTTGTGACGCTCAAAGACCCTGAATCGGCCGGTAGTCTGGAAGCCGCCATGCCCGCTCTGGTCAAGAAGCATTTGGGTAGTAATGTCCTCCAATTTCATTTCCAGCCGCTCCGGGAAAGTCATTTCGATGTTCGGCGGATGATGGGTGGCGCCACCGCCATCCGCCCGTCGCTGCTCTGGTCGCTGGGGCTGGTGGGGTTGTTTCTGGTGCTGACGGCCTGCATCAATTTCGTCAATCTGGCCACGGCCCAGGCACTTCGGCGGGGCAAAGAAGTCGGGATTCGCAAAACACTCGGCAGCACCCGGGCGCAACTGGTTCGGCAGTTTTTGCTCGAAACCGCCCTGATTGTGCTGGCGGCCACCAGTTTAGCCCTGCTGATCGCCGTATTGAGCCTGCCGGTTTTCAACCAGTGGGTCGGTATCAGTTTATCGCTGCGTCTGGACGGCCCGACGCTCGGTTTTATCGCCTTGTTGATTGGCGTCGTCATTCTGCTGGCGGGCGGTTATCCGGCTGCGGTTTTGTCGGGTTTTAGTCCGTGGGCGGCTTTGAAAGGCAAACTGTCGGCCAAATCCGGGGGTAGCTATTCCGTCCGGCAGTCGTTGATTGTCATGCAATTTGTGATTTGCCAGGCTCTGATCATCGGTTCGCTGGTGGTGGCCACGCAGGTTCGGTATATTCAAAACGCCGATGTGGGTTTCAGGAAAGACAACGTCGTGGTGGTAAACCTGCCCAATCCGCAGAAAGCAGCGCGGGAAACGTTTAAAAATGAACTGCTTCAGTATCCCGAAATCAAATCGATCAGTGCCAGCCACCGCCCGCCATCGGCGCTGATTATGAACGGGGGTTCGTTTAAGTTTGGCGACAAGGCCGAATGGACGGTTTTTCCGATTCGGGAGCGGCTGGCCGATGCCGGTTACCTCAATACGTACGGTTTACAACTCGTTGCGGGCCGGAATATTTCGGAAAGCGATACGATTCGGGAATACCTGATCAACGAAGCCCTGCTGCGGAAGCTGAATATCCGTGATCCGCAGCAGGTGCTGGGCCGCAAAATGCAGTATTACCTGTCGCCGGTTGCGCTGCCGATTGTGGGCGTGGTGAAAGATTTTCATTTGCGGTCGTTGCGCGACGAAATAGCGCCGTGCTTTATTGCCAGCTATTTTAAAATGTACGAGCGGCTGGGCATCCGGATTTCGGGGTCTAATCCGCAGCAAACCGTTCAGCGCATCCGGAACGTCTGGGAGAAATTGTATCCCGATGCGGTTTTTGAGTATGAATTTCTGGACGAGCAACTGGCGCAATTTTACGAAACCGAGAACCTGCTATTCCGGCTGGTCAATACGTTTGCCGGGATTGCCATTCTGATTTGCGGACTCGGTTTATACGGTCTGGTGTCGCTGGTGGTGGTTCAGCGGACTAAGGAAATTGGCGTTCGGAAAGTGCTGGGCGCATCGGTCGCCAGCATCGTTGCGCTGCTTTCGAAAGACTTCCTGAAACTGGTACTGATTGCTATGGTCATTGCGTCGCCGATTGCGGGTTACGCCATGAGCCAGTGGTTAAAGGATTTTGCCTACAAAATTGACCTTTCGTGGTGGATGTTCGCGCTGGCGGGTGGGTTGGCGGTTTTGGTGGCCTTGTTAACGGTTTCGTTTCAAAGCATCAAAGCCGCGTTGGCGAATCCGGTGAAGAGTCTGCGGTCGGAATAGGAACACGGATTGAGCGGATGGACCGGATTTTCACGGATAAAATTGGATGAAAAATCAGTTCTGATCCGTTCCATCCGCTCGATCCGTGTTCCTATCCATGTTAAATGGGTTAGTCAAACAATATATAATTCATGCTGAGCAACTACCTTAAAATCGCCCTGCGCAACCTCTGGCGCAACAAGTTATACACCGGTTTGAACGTCGGTGGACTGGCCATCGGGCTGGCGGCCTGTCTGCTGATGGCTTTGTATGTCGATCATGAATTTTCGTACGACGGGTTTCACACCAACGCCGACCGGATTGTGCGCATAACGACCGATATGAAAACGCCGGAGTCGGTTTTATCGATAGCTTCCAGCCCGGTTCCGCTGGCGGAGGCCCTGAAACGCGATTATCCGGAAGTCGAAACCGCCGTCCGTTTGCTGCCTGCTTCGGCGGTGGTGCGGCATCAGGACAAGGTGTTCAAAGAGCCGGACGTCTACTTTGCCGACAACAACGTTTTCTCGGTTTTCTCGCACCCCTTTCTGGCGGGAAATCCGGCTTCGGCGCTGGCGAATCCGAACAGTGCGGTTCTGACCGAACGGCTGGCCAAAACGTATTTTGGCAAAACGGATGTGCTCGGGAAAACCCTCGAATTCAACAAGCAGCTTTACCAGATTACCGGCGTCATGGCCGATGCGCCGAGCAATACCGATCTGCCGGTGAGCGCCTTGTTGTCCAAAGTGTTTACTGGGAGCCGCTCATGGGTGGAAGATGATTTTCCGTGCTACACCTACGTCCTTTTCCGGGATTGGCCCAATCTGCCGGTTTTTAGCAGGAAACTCACGCAGCTTGCCAACCGATACGCCAATCCGGAACTGAAAAAAATGGGCGCAGAGGGCTACTCGATCAGCTTCCCGATGGAGGTCCTGAAAGACGTTCATTACAGCCAGGGCAAAATGGCCGACACGCCCAAAGGCAATAAACAGTACGGCTATCTGTTCGCTTTCCTGTCGGTCTTCGTCCTGACCATTGCCGTGCTGAATTACATCAATCTGCTGACCGCCAAAGCCACCGAACGGGCCAAAGAAGTCGGAATTCGGAAAGCCAACGGCGCACAGCGCGGCCAGTTAATCCGGCAATTTCTGTTTGAATCACTCCTGCTGAGCGGTTTTTCGGTCAGTATCGCCGTGGTGCTGGTGTATGCCAGCAGTCCATTTTTCAACGAACTGTTACAAATTCGCCTGTCAATCGTCTTGTCAGAAGCCGTGCTGCTGACTGGTTTTACGTGGCTTCTCATCACCCTGGCGGGCGGTTTGTATCCGGCTTTTGTGTTGTCCAATTACCGCCCGGTGGAGGTGCTGAAAGGCCGCGGTCCGGTGTTCCGGATTGGCAGCTACGGAAAAGGCGCGTGGTTCCGTAAATCAGTGATCGTTTTTCAGTTCATCCTCGCCGTTGGCATGATTACCGGTGTGCTGGTGATTTACCGGCAAATGACCTTTCTGCAAACGAAAGATCTGGGTTTTACGAAAGACCGAATTCTGAGTGTTTACCTGCCCGACGATTCGACGGCGCGGGTCGCGGCCACCGCCTTTGCCACCAGTTTGAAAAACCGCAGTGAAGTCGGCGCGGTCACGGTGGGCTCCGGTTTGCAGCCCTCGGGTCTGATGCCGATGGCGTCTACCAACATTGTAACGAATGGACGAAAACGGGAAATCATGAGCAACTACCTGTTTGTCGACGATCAGTTTCTGCCCTTGCTGAACATGAAACTCAAGACCGGGCGAAACCTGTCGTCTCAATCGAAGGCCGACCGGTCTGGCGGTTTTATTGTCAACGAAGCCTTTGTCAAAATGGCGGGGTGGAAGGACGGAATCGGGCAAACCATCGGCGGGTTTAATTACAAAGGGGAGGTGGTTGGCGTGGTGAAAAATTTCCATTACCGATCCCTGCACAACCTGATCGAGCCGCTGGTGCTGGTATACAACACCTTTCCGGCCAGCACCGTCATGCTGCACCTGAAGGGCGGCCAGTTGCCGGTTGTGAGAGCCATCTGGCAGAAGCATTACCCGCTGTATCCGTTCGATTATGCGTTTCTGGACCAGTCGTTTGAGGCTCAATACCAGAAAGATCGGGTGTTGGCAACAGTTTTTAATGGTTTCGCAACATTAACCATCCTGGTTTCTTGTTTAGGACTATTCGGTTTTATTACCTTTACAACCGGGCAACGAACAAAAGAGATTGGCATACGCAAGATTTTAGGCGCATCCGTCGTTAACGTGGTATTATTGCTCTCCAAGGATTTTCTCAAGTTAGTTATAATTGCCTTTTTCATTGCTGCTCCGGTTGCCTGGTATGCGCTGGATCGCTGGTTGCAGGATTTCGCGTACCGTGTCGGATTGGAAGGATGGATCTTCGCAGCAGCGGGTGGTCTGGTCATACTGATTGCCGTGTTGACCGTGTCGTTTCAGTCCATTCAGGCCGCGTTGATGAATCCGGTTCAAAGTTTAAAATCAGAATAATTCTGAACCGGGATTACACGGATGAAAACGGTCCGCCGTAGCGGGATTACCTATGATTCGTTAACGCAGTCCAATCCTCTTAATTAGTTAATCTGCGTATCCCAGTTCAAGACAAACAGTAAACGCACATGAAAACAGCAATTACCCTCGCACTCTTCGGAATCAGTGTCGCGGCCCTTGGGCAGGAACGCTCGTCGATCAGCCGGAGCATCAACGACAACGGCAAAACGTTGCGTATAAAGATCGACGTCGAACAGTCCAGCCGCGCTATTCATTACGACCAGGAATTCGACGCGTCGGGAATGAGCAAGGAGGAAAAGGACGCGCTCATCAGCTCGATTCAGGATTCGCTGGGTGTGCATGTGGTGGTGAGTCCGCCCCGCGCTCCAAAACCGCCGGTGGCACCCCGGGGTGGTGTCAGACCGACGCGCTACGAGTCGGGCGAAGTGGCGGTGGTGGCCAGAGGAACCGGTAATTCCGGCAACCGGTCGAGGAACGAGGATAGTAATTTGCCGAAAAACGTCATTGTGGCACCCGACGGAACACCCTACACCAAAACCGTCATCGAGGATGCTGAAAATAATCGGGTAAAGCTGAAATATGAGTACAAACTCGACGGCGAGGAACACGTTTTCGAGCGGACGATCAATCTGCAGGGCAAAAGCGAAACCGAAAAACAGCAGATCATTGCCGAAACGGAGCGGAATCTGGGCCTGTCGAACGCCCGGAAATAAACCTGACAACTCAACCGCTTAACCGGTATTGACATACATGGACCCCGACTGAACGTGATTCGCTTCAGTCGGGGTTTTTATTTACCCTTCGGCGAACCGACGCTGCAACGTTGGAATACCAAAGCGTGTCTCTTTGAAAGTTGCCCGAAAAGTGGCCAAAACCGCCCTGACCCATGTTCCGGAATTACCTCAAAGTCGCCCTCCGCAGTCTCCGACGCGATCCGGTTTATTCAATCATTCACGTAACGGGCCTGTCCGTTGCCCTGGCCTTTGGGCTGCTGACTTACGCCTTTGTGCGGCACGAACGATCGTTCGACCGGTTTTATGCCGACGCCGACCGCATCTACCGGTTTGAATCGACCGACTTGTTCGATTTTGAAGGCAAGCCCAAACAGCATCCGCTGAATTTGCCGTTTTTTCCGGCCGAGGAACACCGGAGCTTGATTTTTTCGGTCGTTTTCGGGATCGAGATCAAGCAGCAAATGCCGGAATTTCAGGACGTTATCCGAATGGGTAGACTATCCGAAAGTGTGGTGAAATACGGAACGAATGCCGTATATGAAAAGGCGATTCTGCAAACCGATTCCAATTACTTCACGTTTTTCTCGATTCCGTTGGCGATCGGCCAACCGCAGCAGGTGCTGGCTGGATTGCACAACGCGGTTATTTCCGAGCGGTTGAGGCAGAAATTATTTGCCAACGCCAATCCGGTCGGCAAGGCCATTCAGTACGATGGTAAATTCTACACGGTATCGGGCGTGATGCAAAACCCGCCGTCGAACACCGCCCTGAGTGCGGAACTGGTGGTGCGGCTGGAGAGCGATGACTATTACACCCGGCAGCTCGAACAACGCTACAACACCAGCAACGTCTACACGCTCGGCAAGCTCAGTCGCAACGCTGCTCTGCCGCAGGTAACCGCGAAACTGGCATCGCTGGGGCCGCAGCTCTTCAACGAACTGATTCAGGATTTGTTGAAAGGCGCGTCGCCCGAGCACAAAAGCCGCCTGACCAACAACGGCTTTTTACTGACCATTCGCCCGCTGACGGACACGCATTTTTCGTTTAATGAACGCTGGAACCGCACGGTTTCGCCAACGAATGTCTACCTGCTGGTGTCCATCAGCCTGCTGATTCTGCTCGTGGCCGGTCTGAATTACATCATCATCTCGCTGTCGAAACTGGCGGGGCGGTTGCAGGAAGTGGGCGTTCGGAAAGTGGTGGGGGCGGCTCCGCAGCAGCTGGCGGTGCAACTCTGGCTCGAAACCGTGGTGGTCGTCGGCCTGGCATCGGTCATCAGCCTGC
This sequence comes from Larkinella knui, assembly GCF_003858645.1. Classification (GTDB taxonomy): domain Bacteria; phylum Bacteroidota; class Bacteroidia; order Cytophagales; family Spirosomataceae; genus Larkinella; species Larkinella knui. The sequence continues at coordinate 234,255 of NZ_RQJP01000005.1, forward strand.
TGCTGGCCTTCATTCTGCTGCCCACGTTCAATCAGTTGACCGACCGGGCGCTGGCGGTTTTCGACGTGTTGCAAACCGGCAATTTGCTGGGATTACTGGGCATGGTGCTGGTGGTCAGTCTGGTAGCGGGAATCTATCCGGCGCTGCTGTTCGCGCGCTTACAGCCCAACTTGTTTCTGGGTCAAAACCGCACCTATAAAATCAATCCGCTCGTGATTCAGGGAATGATGGGGACGCAGTTTGTGCTGTCGCTGGTGCTGGTGACGGCGGCCATTACGATGCATAAACAGTTGAATTTTGTGCAGGAAAAAGAACTCGGATTGACGAAAGAACTGGTTCTCAAGGTTAAAAACCTGCAAAAATTCGAAGACGGCAGCGGCCCCAAAATTTATGAGCGGTTGTTGCGTTATCAGGCCACCAATCCGGACGTGTTGCTGGTGGCCAGCAGTGCGGGCGGCTACGGCGAAGATGCTTTTAACCGCAACGGAACCAAAATTAAAGGACAGCAATACTGGGCGCTTCAGCAGTCGATCGATTACAATTTCTTTACCCTTCTGGGAATTAAGGTGAAAGAGGGTCGGCTCTTTTCGCCGGATTTTCGGTCGGATACAGCAAAAAGCGTCAAGGCGGTGGTGATCAACGAAACGCTGGCCAAGTTGCTGGGCGATGAACTCATCCTCGGCAAACCGCTGGAAACCCTGGACGGCCGGACGGTGATCGGCGTGGTCAACGACCACAACATCGAACCGCTGACGAAAGCTATTCAGCCGGCCTATTACAAACTGGGTCTTGACTTTCAGGGTGTTTTTTACCTGAAGCTGACGCCCGGAAATCTGCCGGCAAAAGTAACCCGCATCGCCCGCGACTGGCCGCAGCTTTCCGACGGGCAGCCCTTCGAATACTCCTTTCTGGATCAGGATCTGGAAGCGCGTTACCGCGACTACCAACGCTGGACCACGCTGACCCAGCTCGCCACCGGCATTGCCTTGCTGATTGCGGCTTTGGGCCTGTTCGGGCTGGCGGGCATTCAGGCCATCAACCGCATGCGGGAAGTGGGCATCCGGAAAGTGATGGGCGCGACAGTCAGTCAATTGTGGCTATTGCTCAACCGCCGGACGCTGACGCTCGTCGCCGTAGCTTTTGTGCTGGCCATCCCGGTATCGACGTGGCTAATGAACCGCTGGCTGGCTAGTTTTGCCTACCGAATTTCGCTGAACTGGTCCATTTTTGCCCTGGCGGGCGGTTTGGGCTTCCTTGTGGCGCTGGCTGCCGTCAGTTATCACGCCATCCGGACGGCCTTGATGAATCCGGTGAAGTCACTGCGTTCGGAATAAGGAGTTAAGAGTTAATAAGTAAGAGTGAAGAATTGTTAGTGGAGGGTAATGAGTTACGAGTAAAGAATGAGGAGGTATAAGTCAAGCGTGAGGAGTCAGGAATGTCAGGCGTCGTTCGCGTGAAGGCCGGAGGCCTTTCCTGTTAATAGTCCAGAAACGGGTCCACACGTGTTTTGGAAGCTCCGGAGGAGCGGTCTGAAAACACGCTTAGGCCGCTCCTCCGGAGCTTCCAAGACACGTGGGTGATCAATGGTGCTATTAACAGAACGCCCTTCCAGGGCTTTTCGGCTAATTCGATGACCAGCGTCTTAGCCACGTACCCTTCGCTTTAGCCTTCAAATAAGCTGTGGTTCGGCAACGGCTTCCATACGCATTGAGGGTTTTCAACCATACTTTTATGTCGGCTGAACAGAAATACCGTTCAACATCACCCCACGCCGACAAGAAAAACGAAAAATCATTTTCCGGCTTACTCGTAAACCGTTACTTTAGCGGCCATGAATGGCTTTGGGGGTGTCCTGCGCGGACTGAGATAATACCCTTCGAACCTGACACAGTTGAGACTGTCGTAGGGAAAAGCTGGAGAGAACGCTCGCTTCTTTCTTTTGGATTTCCGTATCGGGAACGCACCCACGCGTCCATTCAGCTTTTGCTCACATCAAAACCCGGTATTGGTGAATACGACCCTCGAACACGATTTGAACGCCCTGCGGGCTGTGGCTCCGCTGGTGCATAACATCACGAATTACGTGGTGATGAATTACTCCGCCAATGCCCTGCTGGCCGTCGGTGCGTCGCCGGTGATGGCCCACGCCATCGAGGAAGTCGAAGAAATGGCGGGCATTGCCGGCGCTCTGGTGATCAACATCGGGACACTTTCCGCACCCTGGGTGCAGGCTATGAAACTGGCGATGAAAAAAGCCGCCGACCTCGGAAAACCGATTGTGCTGGACCCGGTTGGTGCGGGCGCAACCCACTACCGAAATACCGTGCTGGCCGAACTGCTGGAAACCGCACCGCCTGCGGTGATTCGCGGCAATGCCTCCGAAATTCTGGCGCTGGCCGGTTTGGGCGGGCAAACCAAAGGTGTCGACAGTACGGCGTCGTCGATGAGCAGCCTGGACGCGGCCCACGCCCTCAGCGAGCGGTTCGGCTGCGTCGTCAGTGTCAGCGGGGCCATCGATGTCATTGTGCAGAAAGACCGGGTTTCGTACGTGGAAAACGGCCATCCGCTCATGACCAAAGTGACGGGCATGGGCTGCTCGGCGTCGGCCATTGCCGGGGCGTTTTGCGCGGTTCAACCGGATTCGTTTCTGGCGGCTGCTACGGCTGCGGCAACGATGGGCGTTTGCGGACAACTGGCTTTTAGCAAAGCCACCGCGCCCGGTAGTTTCCAGATCGCCTTTCTGGATGCACTTTTTGAATTGACGTCTGAAAAACTCGTTGAACTGGCGCGGGTGCGATAAATGCGTCAGATAAAGAGTAGAGATGTGAGACAAAAGACACCTTGAACAAGTCAATGGTGAACCGCATCTCTATTCTCTTGTCTCACCTCTGTTGTCAAGTTAAACTATGCAACTCTATTTAGTAACCGATGAACCTGCCTGCCGGGGCCGCGACCTGTTTTGGGTCGTCGAGGAAGCCGTCAGAGGGGGCGTTACGATGGTGCAACTGCGCGAAAAATCGCTCGGCACGCGGGCGTTTGTGGACCGGGCCATCCGTCTGAAAGCGTTGTTGAAACCGTATAACGTTCCGCTGATCATCAATGATCGGGTCGATGTGGCGCTGGCCAGCGATGCCGACGGCGTTCACATCGGACAAAGCGACCTGCCCTACGAAACCGTACGTGCCCTGCTGCCGCCCGGAAAAATCATCGGTTTATCGGCCGAAACGAAGGAACACGTTCGGGAGGCCGAAAATTGGGAGCTTACGTATCTGGCTCTGAGTCCGTTGTACGCGACGCCTTCCAAAACCGATCACGCCGAGCCGTGGGGACTGGCGGGTTTGCAATGGGTGCGCGCCAACAGCCGCCATCCGCTGGTGGTCATTGGCGGATTGAATGGGGAGAATACCGCCGAAGCGATTGAAAACGGAGCGGACGGCATTGCGGTTATTTCCGCGATCTGTAGTGCCGAATCGCCCCGAACGGCGGCTTACCAACTGAAAAACACGATCCAAAACGCCCTGAATAAAATCGTATGAAACGCTATCCAACGGTATTGACCATTGCAGGCTCGGACAGTGGCGGTGGGGCCGGCATTCAGGCTGATTTAAAGACGTTTGCGGCTTTGGGGGCCTATGGAACCGCGGCCATTACGGCGCTAACCGCCCAGAATACGCAGGGTGTCCGGGCGATTCACGCCGTTCCGGCGGCTTTTTTGCGGGAACAACTGGAAGCGGTTTTTGAGGACATCACCATCGACGCCGTAAAAATCGGGATGATCAATACCGTCGATGTGGTGGAGGTGATTGCCGGTGTTCTGGACCGTTTTCAGCCGCCGTTCGTGGTTTTCGATCCGGTGATGGTGGCGACGAGTGGCGCGAAACTGATTCTCGACGAAACCGTCGGTGTGCTGAAAACCCAGCTTTTTCCCCGCGCCACCCTGATTACGCCCAACCTGGACGAAGCCCGAATGCTACTGAAAAAACCGATCGAATCGGTTGACCAGATGCGGGAAGCGGCCGAAGAGCTAATCGCACAGGGTTGCCGGGCGGTATTGCTGAAAGGCGGGCATCTTGTTGCGGCCCGGCTCTATGATGTGCTGGCGGTTCGGGGCGAAGCAACGCAGGTGTTTGAATCAGAATACATTGCCAGTAAAAATGTCCACGGAACCGGTTGCACACTTTCGTCGGCGATTGCTACGTATCTGGCGTTGGGCCACGCGCTGACGGAGGCTGTTTCGCTGGCGAAAGCGTACGTTTCTGGTGCTATTCAGGCCGGAAAAGACATCACGACCGGGCAGGGTTCCGGCCCGCTGAATCATTCCTATGCCCCAAAACCAATGCAAATCCGCTCATGAAATTTACTGAACAGGTGTGGAATGCCGCGTTGCCGGTTTACGAAAAAATACTGGCACATCCGTTTAATCAGGAACTGAAAACCGGGGCCTTACCGGTCGAAACGTTCAAATTTTACATTTACCAGGATTCGCTGTATCTGGCGGATTTTGCGCGGGCGCTGGCCGTAGCGGGCACCCGGTCGTCCACGAGCGGAGAGTTGCTGGAGTTCCTGCAATTTGCCCAAAACGCCATTCTGGTAGAACGCGCCCTGCACGAAAGCTACTTCGCGGAATATAAAATTGAGTTGACGAGCGGCAAGGCCCCCGGTTGTTTTGCCTACACGAATTACCTCCTGGCGAGCAGCGCGTATGAATCCTACGAGGTGGCCGTGGCGGCTTTGCTGCCGTGTTTCTGGATTTATAAGCGGGTCGGCGATGCCATTTACGCCAACCAGACGACGCCCAATCCGTACCAGAACTGGATCGATGCCTACGCCGGAGAAGAATTTGCGGTCGCGGTTACCAGAATGCTCGCCCGCTGCGACCGGCTGGGCGAACAGGCTTCCGAATCCGTCAGAAACCGCATGGTCGAAGCGTATTTAACGTCGTCCCGGCTGGAATACGTTTTCTGGGACAGTGCCTATCGCCGGGAAACGTGGCCGGTCTGACTCAGTGAGTAAGTCCGTAAATGCCAAAATACGTCAATGCACCGGCGACATACCCAAGGAAGGCCAGACCGCTGATCCGGCGCAGATACCAGCCGAATTCCAGCTTTTCCATACCCATAACCGCCACTCCGGCGGCCGAGCCGATAACCAGCAAACTACCGCCCGTACCGGCACTGTAGGCCAGTAATTCCCAGATTTTGGCGTCTGCCGGATACGTCGTCAGGTCGTACATGCCCATCGCAGCCGCCACAATCGGGACGTTATCGACAATGGCCGAAGCGAGTCCGATGATCAGAATAATGACATCGAGGTCGCCCACGGTTTCGTTGAGAGATGTGGCGATATCCTGTAAAATACCGGTTGCTTCCAGCGTTCCGACCGCCAGCAGAATACCCAGAAAGAACATAATACTGGGAATGTCGATTTTGCTGAGGGCATAAGCCGCCGTAAATCGCTGGCGGTGTTCTTCATCTTTGTCGGCATGAATCACCTCTGAAACAACCCAAACGGCTCCTAAAGCCAGCATCATGGCCATGTAGGGCGGGAGGTGGGTGATGGTTTTAAAAATCGGAACGAGAAGGATGGCTGTAAGGCCGGTGTAAAACATCGTGGCCCGGTCGCGCCGATGAAGCGGGGTAACGTAGGGTCGGCTGATGCCTTTCTTGTTCGTGGCTACCTCAGTTTCTGCGGTCGGTTTGATGGTGAACGTCAGCCAGAGCAGCGGCACCAGCAAACCGACCAAACTGGGCAGAAACAGTTGTGATATGATGTTCATGGTGGTGACCTGACCGCCAATCCAGAGCATGGTGGTGGTAACATCACCGATGGGCGACCAGGCACCCCCGGCATTGGCAGCAATGATGATCATCCCGGCCATCAGCCGCCGTTGTTCCGGGTCTTTAACCAGTTTTCGGGTCACCGATACCATCACAATGGCCGAGGCCAGGTTGTCGAGCATGGCCGACAGAAAGAACGTCAGACCGCAAATCAACCAGAGCAGTAGCCGCGCATTTCGGCTGGCAATGCGGTCGGTGATGATGGAAAAGCCGTCGTGAATATCGATCAGTTCCACAATCGTCATGGCGCCCATCAGGAAGAACAGGATCTGGGCAATATCGGTCAGGTGATGGCCCAGTTCTGCCAGAACGGGTTCGGTTTCCGGTACGGACAGGATGTAGATCGTCCAGCATAGTACGCCGGTAATCAAGGCCGTAGCGGTTTTATTCAGCCGGATGGGATGCTCAAGGGTGATTAACGTATAGCCAATTACAAAGACGATAAGGATCAGTGTGGTCATGAAGCGAGTGGACGTTTCCGGCCCAAAGGTACTGTAATCGTGGCATTTAGACTGTAATGAGGTGATTAGATTCTGCTTAGAATCCAGTCCCTAGTTGGCCACGCCCGCTTCTGCCAGCAATACCAGCAGGACATTTTGCAGACCCAGAACGCCTTTGTCGTTCAGCCACCACTCGTTCAGTGCGTGGACGTTTCCGCCCTTGCCACCGCTGCCAATCGTTACAGCGGGAACGCCCAGCGAAATCGGTGTATTGGCGTTGGTCGATGAAACGTCCAGTTGGGGAGTGGCACCGAGGTGTCTGGAAACCGCCATCGCCCGTTGCACCAGCGGCACCGTCGGCTCGATTCTGCCGGAAGGGCGGTCGCCGATTTTCTTTACATCGACCGTCAGATCGGGCCCGCTGCGTTTCAATCCGTTTTCTTCTTTCAACGCCCGCTGCACGGCGGCTTGCAGCAGCTGATCGATGCCGTTGAGCCGCTCGGGACTCTCGGACCGCATATCAATTTCCATCCAAGACTCAAATGGAATGGCGTTCACCGACGTGCCTCCGCCAATCACGCTCACGCTGTAAGTGGTTTTGATGCCCTGGCGGGTAAATTTATCGGCTTCGCTGGTGAAGTAATAAATGGCTTTTCCCAGCGCACTGTGCGGGTTTACGATCCCGAATGCGCCGTAGGAATGCCCACCCGGCCCTTTGAAGGTGACCCGGTAGCGGTAGGAACCCAGTCCGCGGTGCACAATTTCACTGATGCCGTCGCCATCGACGGCGATGTACGAGTTGATTTTGGAACCGTTTGTTTTGAACAGATGCTTGACGCCCCGTAAGTCGCCCAGCCCTTCTTCGCCGACCGCCCCGACAAACCAGACGTCCGCATCGGTTTCGATTTTTGCTTTTTCCAAACCCTTTAAAACCGTCAGAATGGCGACTAATCCGCGGGTGTCGTCGCCCACGCCGGGCGCGTAGAGCGTATCGCCTTTCTGTTTCACTTTCACGTCCGTGCCTTCCGGAAAAACCGTGTCCAGATGCGCTTCGACTACCACGGTTTTCTTGCCGGAGCGGCCGTTGCGTTTACCGATTACATTCCCGATTTCATCGATCCAGACCGAATCGATGCCCGCTTCTTTCAGCATCGCGGCATATTTTCGGGCTTTCACCGCTTCCTTGAACGGCGGAGCCGGAGTTTCGGTGAGTCTGATGAGGTCCTGTTTCGTTTGCGGTTCCCAGTCGGTAAAATTCTGAAAAACCGCCTTCACCGCCGGGCGATTCGCCAGTGCTTTGATTTCATCCGTATAGCGTTTTTCAACGGCAACGGATTCCTGAGCGTAGAGGAAAGAACAGGTAGCGAAAGCGATACCGAAATGAAAAGCGGCTAGTCTGAGAAGCTGAGTCATGGATCTGGTGATGAAGGCCAACGGCGAAGATGGCCTAAAAATAGAGATTTTACCCCAAAAATGAATAGTTTGCTGCTGAATGCCTGCTCCAGTCAGACCACCTCTATACGTCGCTATATACGTTTTCAGAGGCTTGTCCGAAAGCGAAAAACGGGCCGTCCGTTTGCGGACAATAGGGTGTAATTTGATTTGTGTAACTTTCTGATAATAAAGAGTTTATAATTTCTGGTACATCGTTTGGACTAGATGTAGCAGCTATTTTAAAACCCTGAACGGCCATGCTCAAAAATTACTTCAAAATTGCGTTCCGAAACCTCTGGAAAAACAAGGTTTTTTCGGGAGTCAACATGGCCGGGCTGGCGCTCGGTATTGCCGCTTTTGTGCTGATTCTGGAATACATCAGTTTTGAGAAAAGCGTCAACGGCTTCCATACCAACCTGCCGACGCTCTACCGGATGTTGTGGCAAAACAAAGCGGGCGAGGTCTGGCCGGATATGGCTCCGGCGGTGGCAACGCTGATGAAGCAGCAATTTCCCGAAGTAAAAAACTACTGCCGGGTGGTCGACAATTCGATTTCCGGTATCGTTTCGGCCTCTGACGGAAAAAACCGTCTGTCACCGAAAGCCTTCCGGGAAACCGATGTTGCCTATGCCGATGCCAGTTTTTTTACCCTGTTCACCTTTCCGCTGGTTGAGGGCGATGCGGCTACGGCTCTGACCCGTCCCAACACGGTAGCCGTGTCCGAATCCTACGCCCGCAAGTATTTCGGCGATGCGAAGGCGCTGGGGCAGCTGGTGACGATGAACAATCAGTTTGGAACAACGCCTTTTACGGTTTCGGCGGTGTATGCCGACATGCCTCAAAATTCGGATATGCAGTTCGGTATGGTGTTTTCGCTGCAAACCCTGGCCAATCCCGCCAACCTCAATGGCAACGGCTGGGCCCGGCTCGACAGTTTCGACGGAGCGTACCTGATGACGTATTTACAGTTGCCCACCGGAACGGATTACCGGAAGCTGGAGGATAAATTTGATGCGCTGAAAAAGAAAATCCGCCCGCAGGAGGAAAACCGCATGGTGCTGCAACCTGCTGCCAACATCCACCTGGGCGCGTCGCTCAGCGATTCGTACCCGACCACGGGTAAACTGGCTTTTGTCTATTTACTCGGCGGTATTGCCGTGCTGATTCTGGCCATTGCCTGGTTCAACTACATCAACCTCTCGACGGCGGGAGCCTTGAAACGGGCGAAAGAAGTGGGCGTTCGGAAAGTGGTCGGTGCCGGACAGCAACAGTTGATCGGGCAGTTTCTGGGTGAATCGTTCCTGCTCAATCTGCTTGGTTTTGGTCTGGCGATTCTGCTGATCAGCGGATTGCAGACGGTATTTAATGACCTGATCAAAAAAGACTTGTCACTTAGCATTCTGACTTCCAATGGTTTCTGGCTCATCGGATTGGGCCTGCTTCTTTTTGGAGCACTGGCCTCGGGCGGTTACACGGCTTTTGCGCTGTCGTCCTTCCAGCCGCTTCAAACCCTGAAAGGTGCTTTTGGCAACAGTGCCAAAGGCGGTGCGCTGCGGAAATCGCTGGTGGTCTTTCAGTTCAGTGTGTCGGTGGTGCTCATTATCTGTACGTTCGTCCTGTACCGGCAATTGCAGTTTATGCAAAACCAGAACCTGGGCCTTCGGTTGGACCAGCGCGTGGTTATTCATGGGCCGGAAGTCGGGAAAGATGACTCGTTTCAGGCGCGGACGTCGGCTTTTCAACACGAACTGGAACAGTTGCCCTACATCAAAAGCTTTTCCAGTACAGGAACCGTCCCGGGAAATTTTTACAATTTTTCGACCAGCGGTATTGTCAAGCAAAATCCGCAGGCGGAGGCTGACAAAATAGTGTATTCGATGGGCTTCATCGATCACCGGTATCTGACGACGTACGGAATTGCCTTGGCCGCCGGCCGTAATTTTTTGACCACCGAATGCGAAGCGGGCTACGTAAAAAGCGGTAAATTGATGGTGAACGAGACCGGAGCCCGGCGACTGGGTTTCCCGTCGGCCGCCGACGCGGTGGGCAAAATCATCAACTGGGGGCAAGCCTTTGAAATCGTCGGAGTCGTGAAAGATTACCATCACCAGTCGCTCCGGCAAGCCATCGATCCCATTATTTTCATGCCCAGCCACTACGGCAACTGGCTCACCATTCAGCTGGGCACCGATCAGATTCAGACGAAAATGGCGGCTTTGGAGCGGCTCTACAAAGCGACGTATCCCGGCAATCCGTTCGAGTTTTTCTTCGTAGACGAAAATTACAACAAGCAGTACCAGACCGAACAGCAATACGGAAAAATCTTCGTTACGGCGTCGCTGCTGGCGATTTTCATTGCCTGCCTGGGCTTGTTCGGTCTGGCCACCTTCATGACCGAACAGCGGACGAAGGAAATCGGTGTCCGCAAAGTGCTGGGGGCTTCGGTGGGCAGCATCGTGACGCTGCTTTCGAAAGATTTCATGAAACTGGTGCTGGTGGCTTTTCTGATTGCCTCGCCGATTGCCTGGTATGCCACCCGGGAGTGGTTACAGAACTTCGAGTACAAGATTGATCTGGAGTGGTGGGTCTTCGCGCTGGCGGGTGGAGCCGCCATCCTGGTGGCGCTGGCAACAATTTCGTTCCAAAGCATCAAAGCCGCCTTGACGAACCCGGTTTCCTCACTGCGTTCGGAATAAGGCGTTAAGAGTGAAGCGTTAAAACGGGCGGCCCGTCTTAACGCTTCACTCTTAACTTTTTTTAACTCTCTCAATTATGGGGTTGTCCGTACCTTGAAACGCAATCAAAACGGACCCCTCATGGTACAGAATTATCTTAAAATCGCCTGGCGTACTCTGCGAAAAAACAAAGGATTTAGCTTTATCAACATCCTGGGGCTGGCGGTGGGCATGGCGGTCGCCATGCTGATTGGCATCTGGGTCTGGGATGAACTGACGTTCGACCGGTTTTACAAAAACGAAGCGAATCTGTACCGGATCATGCTCAACCGGACGGCCAACGGCGAAACTACCACCCAGGCTAACGGCGCCCTGCCACTGGGGAATGTGCTCCGAACCGAGATTCCGGAAATCAAGCGGGTGACCGAATCACTGATCAACTGGCGACCGGAAGATGGACTAAAAGTGGGGGATAAAAAGCTGATTCGGAAAGGGCAAAATGTAGGAAGTGAATTTTTTCAGCTGTTCGATCTGCCACTGTTGCAGGGCAGTCCGGCGACGGCCTTGCGGGAACCAAACTCCATTGTCCTGACCGAACAAACCGCCGAATCGCTCTTTGGGCAGACGGATCCCCTAGGAAAAACCGTTCGGCTCAACGACACTTTTGACCTGAAAGTGACCGGCGTACTGAAAAAACTGCCGACCAATACCGCCTGGGATTTTCATTTTCTGGTACCCTTCAGCCACCTGGAAGCCAACGCCCCCTGGGTGGCAGACAGCCGGACCAACTGGAACAACAACGTCATCGAATACCTGGTTGAGCTGCATCCGAACGCTGATCCGGAGAAAGTGAACCAGAAACTGCGCGGTATTATCAAGCGGCACAATCCCGAGTCGGTTTTCGAGGCTTTTCTGCATCCGGTTACAAAATGGCATTTGTACGGCGAATTTGTAAATGGGAAAAATACCGGCGGTTTCATTCGGTACGTGCGGCTTTTTGGCATTGTCGGTCTGGCGGTTTTGCTCATTGCCTGCATCAATTTCATGAATCTGGCCACGGCCCGCTCCGAAAAACGGGCCAGGGAAGTGGGTGTTCGGAAAGCCATCGGATCGTTTCGGTCGCAGCTCATTGGCCAGTTTCTGAGCGAATCGCTGTTAATCGCCGGTCTGGCGCTCGGGCTGGCGTTGGTTCTGACGCTGGTTTTTCTGCCGGTATTCAACGAAATCACCCAAAAGCAACTCGCGTTTCCGTGGTCCAAACCCGGTTTCTGGCTGCTCTCGCTGGGCTTTACGGCGCTGACCGGGCTGTTGGCGGGGAGTTATCCGGCTTTCTATCTCTCCTCGTTCAACGCCGTGCGGGTTCTGAAAGGAAGTGTTCGCGTCGGACGAAATGCCAACTGGCCGCGCAAGGTATTGGTTGTGGCTCAATTTACGGGTTGTATTGCCTTCATAATCAGTGCGATTCTGGTTTATCAGCAAATTCAATACGCGAAAAACCGCCCGCTGGGCTACGATCCCAACCGCTTGCTGACGGTTTCGCTGACCAACGATCTGGCGAGAAATTACGAGGCCGTTCGGAATGAATTGCTCGGTTCGGGTGCCGTTGAAAGCGTCACCAAAGCGTCCAGCCCGGCCACGACGATTACGAGCGACACGCGGGTTGACTGGCCGGGGAAAGCACCCGACGAAATCATGCGGCTCAATCTCATTGCCGCTTCGCCGGAATACCTGAAAACAATGGGAATCAAGCTGAAAACCGGTCGCGATTTTTACGCCAACGGTACGGATTCGGTATCGGCCATTCTCAACGAAGCCGCCGTGAAGGCCATGCGGTTGAAAAATCCGTTGAATCAGGAGTTGAACTTTGTTTGGGATCCCACTACGAAGTTGCGCGTGGTGGGCGTGGTCGAAAACTCGATCATTGAATCGCCCTACACACCCGTCAATCCGCTCATTCTGATCACCGGACGGCCGTTTGAAAGCTACGTGATTTTCCGGCTGGCTCCCCACCTGACGACAACCGAAGCCCTGGCCCGAATCGAGCCTGTTTTTCAGAAATTCAATCCGGCATTTCCTTTTGATTATCAGTTTGTCAACGACGCCTATAACCGCAAGTTCAGGCAGGAGGAACTGATCGGAAAACTGGCGGGCGTCTTCGCGGTTCTGGCCATTTTTATTTCCTGCCTGGGCCTGTTCGGGCTGGCCGCTTCTCTGGCCGAGCAACGAACCAAAGAAGTCGGTATCCGGAAAGTGCTGGGTGCCAGCGTCGCCAGTCTGTGGGGGCTGCTTTCCCGCGAGTTTGTCGGGCTGGTGATCATTGCCTGTTTGCTGGCGTCGCCCGTTGCCGCCTACTTCCTGAACGACTGGCTCTCGCAATTCGACTACCGTATTGGTCTGCGTATCTGGGTATTCGCCTTGGCGGGTGGTCTGGCGATTCTTATTGCGTTACTGACGGTTTCGTTCCAAAGCATCAAAGCCGCTTTGATGAATCCGGTGACCTCGCTGCGCTCGGAATGAATAGGAGGTGGAGGTAGGAATTATGAGTTATGAATTATGAGTGATGAATGAAGAGTTATGACGGGAGCGCCCGTGCAGAATGGAAGGTGTTGTTCGTGTGAAGGATGGAGGCCTTTCCTGTGGATCGTGGATCGCCCGTGCCCGTGCAGGATGGAAAGCGTCGTGTGGGTGAAGGCCGGAGGCCTTTCCTGTTAATAGAAAGCGGGTTACCCATTATACCGATAGCTCCGGAGGAGCGGTCTGAACGTGTCTTTTAGGCCGCTCCTCCGGAGCTTTGACTACCCAGAGGCCATTTTTCTATTAGCAGGAAAGGCCTCCGGCCTTCACCCACACGACGCTTTCCATCCTGCACGGGCACGGGCGATTCACGATCCACAGGAAAGGCCTCCATCCTTCACCCGAACAATGTCTTCCATTCCTCACCCAAACATCGCTTTCCATCTCCTTCACCCAAACAATGTCTTTCGTCCTGCGCGGGCGCTCCCGTCATAACCCATAATTCTTAACTCTTAACGGAATAAAAGCCGTCTGTACCAAAACGTTACCATTAAAAACCGCTCGCCTTTATCTTTAATACATCCGAAACTTAACTGCTGAAGCTATGGTCGCGAGGTGTTTGATTGGGGCGCTGATTGGCTTGTTGAGCGTGCAAAGCGCAAACGGCCAACCGAAGACGACAACCGGAAACGGATTAAAGGGTGAGTATTTCGACGGGACGAATTTCGAGCGGAAAGTGTTCACCCGAATTGATCCGCAGATCAACTTTGACTGGGAAGGCAGCCGCCCGGGGCCGGGGCTTGGGCGGTCGTATTATTCCGTACGCTGGACCGGAAAGTTATACGCTCCCACCACCGGAATCTACAAATTTACGGCTAACGTCGACGATGGGATCCGGCTTTGGGTGAGCGGCAAAAAAGTTATCGATGTCTGGCGACTGAATGATAATCAGACGTTCAGGGGTGAGATTAGTCTGAAAGCGGGCCAGTATTACGACTTGCGGGTCGATTATTTCAATGATCCGTTGGGCGGAAGCATCAGCCTCTTTTGGATACCGCCCAATCAAACCGGCCCCGGTCTTATTACCAGTGCGTTTTTGTTTAAAGCCGAGCCCCCGAAACCGGTGGTTGTGGCCAAACCGGTGGTCGTGCCAAAACCAGCCCCGGTAAAACCCCAACTCCAACCGGTCGTGGTCCGTAAACCGCCGGTTGTTCAGAAGGTTCCGAAAGATACCGTGGTCGCCAAGGTTGCGCCCCCCGCTAAAATACCCGACCGTTTTGAAGGCCTGAAAACCGGCGACAAACTGGTGCTGAATCAGGTTTTCTTCGAAAAAGGCGAATACCGTCTCCTGCCGGAATCGTACGCGGAACTGGATAAACTGGTGCAGGCCATGACGAAGAACCCGGATCTGCGGATCGAAATAAGCGGGCACACCGATAACGTCGGCGATCCGCGCCTGAATCTGGCCTTGTCCGAAAACCGGGCCAAAGTAATTGCGACGTATTTGATCCGAAATCGTATTGACGACCAGCGTATTGAAACCAAAGGCTACGGTGGAACGAAGCCCGTTGCCGATAATACCGACGAAGCCGGCCGGGCGAAAAACCGCCGGGTTGAATTTATGGTAAAATGAAGTTTCCCGGATAAAGGGTGTTTTCTTCTGTCCGCAAATGGCCGTAAAATCGTCCGTTTGCGGACATTTTATTTTATTTACTTTAGGTTAAGATATTGGTAGTTAGCTTGTTGCTTATTCTGGTACATCATTTGGGAGTAGGGATTGATGCGCACTTTCATTTCCTGAAACCATGTTGAAAAGTTACCTCAAAATTGCCTGGCGGAGCCTGCTGAAAAACAAACTCTTCTCGTTTATCAATATTTTTGGTTTGGCCCTGGGCATGTCGTGCAGCCTGATGATTGGCCTTTGGGTCAGTGATGAGCTGAGCTACGACCGGTTTTTGCCCCATCTCGATGACATCTTTTACGTACGGACCAATAGCACCGAAGGGGGAACCATTTATACCAGTAGCATTACACCGGGTCCGCTGGCTGAGGTGTTGAAACGCGATGTGCCGGAAGTCATGTACGCGGCCAAAGTGCAGTTTCCGGAGGAAAAGCTCCTGAAAGTGGGCGAGAAATCGGTGAAACAACAGGGCTTTTTTGCAACGAAAGACTTCTTTCTGCTTTTCGACTATCCCGCCGTTGCCGGAAGTCCGCTGGTGGCGCATTCCAGACTCGACCAGATTATTATTACCCGAAACGTAGCGGAGAAGTTTTTCGGCACGACCAATGTGCTCGGAAAACGCCTGCAATTTGATAACAAAACGTATTATACCGTTGGAGCCGTCCTCGAAGATTTGCCCGGCAACTCAAGCTTTCAGTTCGACTGGATCATCAATTACGATGTGCAGGAGGAGGATTGGAAAAAAACATGGGGGAACAACTCGTTTATGACCTTCGTCCGGCTGGATGCCAAGGCCGAACCGGCCAAAGCCGAGGCCCGTATGAAAGACATTTACCGGCGCAATACGAACTGGAAGGAAGTGCCGGTGCCGGTTCTTCAGCCCCTAAAAGATGTGCATTTATACGCTAAGTATGAGAACGGGAAGGCCGTTGGCGGCAAGATCGAATACGTGCGGATTTTTGCCCTGGTAGCCCTGTTTATTCTGCTCATTGCCTGCGTTAATTTCATGAACCTGGCCACGGCCCGTTCGGCCATGCGGGCGAAGGAAGTGGGTGTCCGGAAAGTGGTGGGAGCCTTGCGGTCTTCGTTGATCGGACAGTTTATGAGCGAATCGGTTTTGACGAGTTTGCTGGCGGTTTTTCTGGCCCTGGGCATCGTGAGCGTAGTTTTGCCAACTTTCAATGCTGTTTTTTTCAAACACCTCACGCTGAACCTGGCAGACCCGACCCTGTGGCTGTGCATCCTGATTCTGGTGTTGATCACCGGTTTTGTGTCGGGCAGCTACCCGGCTTTGTTTTTGTCGTCGCTGCAACCGATCCGCATTCTGAAAGGAACGCTGCGGTTTGGTTCCGGAGCGGTTTTATTCCGCCGAACGCTGGTAATTTTCCAGTTTACCCTGTCCATTTTTCTGATCATCGGCATGCTCGCGGTGGCGAACCAGATGGAGTATATCCGCACGAAAAACCTGGGTCTTGACCGGCAAAACGTCCTGTATGTGCCGCTGGAAGGGGACACCTACAACAAGATGGAGGCTTTTAGGCAGGAACTGATTCGCACCCCGTCGATTGCTTCGGCGTCGGTGACCATGAGTTTACCCGTCAATATTGAGGCCACCTCCGGCGATTTGACCTGGCCGGGTAAAAAACCGGATCAGAACTCCAACGCAGCGACCATGTCCGTGGGCTATGATTTTATCAAGACGATGAATATTAAACTCGTGGAGGGTCGGGATTTTTCGAGTGCCCGAAAGGCGGATTCGGCGTCGTACATCATCAATGAAGCGGCTGCTAAAATGATGGGTATGAAGAATCCGGTGGGCAAGCAGGTGGGTTTCTGGATGGGCAAAGGGCCAATTATCGGGTTGATGAAAGATTTCCACCTGCAATCGCTACACAGTCCGATTACACCCCTGATTTTGACCCTGATTCCCGGCAATACGAGCTATTTGCTGGTGCGGACGGAGAAAGGGAAAACCACCGCAGCCATCGATGACCTGGAACGCATCTCGCGGGAATTCAATCCCAACTACCCGTTTGAGTATCATTTTCTGGATGATGCCTACGAGAAGTTGTACCGTGGTGAACAACAGGTCAATACGCTCATCAATTACTTCGGAACGCTGGCCATCCTGATTTCCTGTCTGGGTTTGTTCGCACTGGCGGCTTTCACGGCCGAGCAGCGGACGAAGGAAATTGGTGTTCGGAAAGTGCTGGGAGCCAGCGTTGGCGGTATTGTCACCCTGCTTTCAAAGGATTTTCTGAAACTGGTTTTCATCGCGCTGGTGCTGGCGTCTCCGCTGGCGTGGTGGGCGGTTTCGCAGTGGCTGGAAACGTTTCAATACCGGGCCAACCTGTCGTGGTGGCTATTTGCAACGGCGGGGGCCATGGCGGTACTGGTTGCCTTTCTGACGGTGAGTTATCAGTCCATTAAAGCGGCCATGATGAATCCGGTGACCTCGCTGCGCTCGGAATAGCTCGTTAAGAGTGATGAGTTAAGACGGGGTCGCCAACTGTTAACTCATCACTCCTAACTCCTAATTCTTCACGCTTCATTCACAACTCAAACAACAATGCTAAGAAATTACCTCACGACTGCCCTTCGCGCTTTTCGGCGCAACTGGAATTATTCCGTGATCAACGTCGTCGGCCTGACGCTGAGCCTGGCGTGTTGTCTGCTGTTATTCATTGTGATTCGGTATGAGCTGAGTTTCGACCGGCACCACGCCAACGCCGACCGGACCTACCGGATGGTTCGGCATTTTACGAAACCGGAAGAAGGTTTTAATGTGGGCATACCGCTTCCGTTGCTGGCTGCATTGCGCAATGATTTCCCCGAATTGAAACACCAATTGACGTTCATCCATGACATTCGCGGTCCGCTGATTGCCGCCGAAGATACCCGGACCAAAGGAACCATGCGCCGGTTTCAGGAAGCGAATGGGGTTGTTGCCTTCGCCGAGCCGGAATACTTCCGTTTGTTCGATTACCAGTGGATCAGCGGGAATCCGGCCACGGCCTTGAATCGTCCGGGTACGGCAGTGCTGTCGGAGGAGCTGGCGCGCAAGTATTTTGGAGACGCCGATCCGATGGGCAAAAAGCTGAAAATGAATAACAAACTGGATGTGCTGGTGTCGGGCGTGGTGCAAAACCCGCCGGTTACGAGCAGCATTCCGTTCAAAATGCTGGTGTCGTTTGCCTCCCTGAAGCAGTACGGTGCCAACACCAACTGGGACGACTGGAATTCCTCCTACACGGGGGCGCAACTTTACCTGATGTTACCTAAAAATACCACGGCGGAAGCGATGGAACGCAAACTGGTTCCTTTTCTTCATAAATACGTGAAAGGCGAAGACGCCAGGAACCAGCTTTACGAACTGGACCCGCTGACCGAAATTCATTACAGCACCGAATTGAGTAACTACAGCGAACGAACCATCAGCAAATCCATGATCTGGGCGATGGCGCTGATCGGGCTTTTTCTGCTGGTAACGGCTTGTGTGAACTTCGTCAATCTGGCGACGGCCCAGGCCATCCGTCGGTCGAAAGAAGTGGGCGTTCGGAAAGTGTTGGGCAGTTCGCGGACGCAACTGGTCCGGCAGTTTCTGGGCGAAACCGGTTTTCTGACCGGACTGGCCGTCGTGCTGGCGTTACTGATTGCTAACGTCTCCTTGTCTTCGGTGGCCGAATTACTCAATGTGAAGTTACCAACGACGCTGTTGAATGATCCGACGGTATTGGGTTTTGTGCTGCTATTGGCGGTATTCACAACGGTTCTGGCGGGCTTCTATCCGGCTTTGGTTTTGTCTGGTTATCAGCCGGTTTTAGCCTTGAAAGGCAAGATTCGTGGGTCGGGCAGCGGGCAGTTGACGCTCCGCCGGAGCCTGATTGTGCTTCAGTTTACGATTTCGCAGACGCTGATTATCGGTACCGTAATTGTATATAATCAGATGGATTATTTCCGGAATGCCGATCTGGGTTTTCGCAAAGATGCCATCGTGATGATTCCCATTCCGGAGAAAAAACCGGGTCAACTCGAATCGTTGCGGGCCAAACTGACGGGGCTGCCCGGCATTGGATCGATGAGTTTCGGAATTTCGTCGCCCTCGGCCCGCGGCAACTGGTGGACCGGTTTTCGCTACGAAAACCGCGAAAAAGAGGAAGATTACAGCGTTGTCATGCGCCCTTCCGACACGTCCTACATCCACACCTACGGCCTGAAACTGATTGCCGGACGCATCAATCTGCCGGCGGACACGATGCGTGAAGCCGTTGTAAATGAGCGTTTTGTGGTCAAACTGGGTATGAGAAAACCGGATCAGATTCTGGGTAAACTGATCGAGGTAAACGGTCGGCGCATTCCGGTGGTCGGTGTGGTCAAAAACTTCAACACCTTTTCGCTGCATCAGGAAACCCAACCGTGTATTCTAACAACGCACCGTGACGCCTATGGAAATCTGGGTATTCAGATTTCGGGTAATTCGACGCAGGTAAGCAAAACACTGGCGGCAGTCGAAGCGGCCTGGTCGGCGACCTTCCCGGACTTTCTGTTCAAATACGATTATCTGGACAAGACCATCGCCAATTTCTACGCGGCCGAGGAACGCCTGTATACGCTGTTCCGGTTGCTGGCCGGTATCGCCATTTTTATCGGTTGTCTGGGTTTATACGGCGTGGTAGCTTTCATGGCCGAGTCGCGGAAGAAGGAAGTGGGGATTCGGAAAGCCCTGGGCGCATCGATCTCCCACATTTTCGGGTTGTTCTCGTTCCAGTTCCTGAAACTGGTGCTGATCGCGCTCCTGATTGCCGCCCCGATTGCCTGGTATTTTACGGACAAGTGGCTTCAGGATTTCGCGTATAAAATTGCTATTCAGTGGTGGATGTTCGCCCTGGCGGGTGTCATGGCGGGCACGATTGCCTTGGTAACCGTTAGCTTCCAGAGCATTCGGGCGGCTTTGATGAATCCGGTGAAGAGCCTGCGGTCGGAATGAGATCGGAACACGGATTGAGCCGATGAAACGGATTAAAACTGATTTTTATCCGTGAAAATCCGCCCAATCGGTTCAATCCGCGTTCCCATCAATTCAGATCGGGTTGCAGGATTTCGGTAAACAAACAGACTCAAAAAGCACATGCTTCGCAATTACCTCAAAACCACCGGCCGTAGCCTGCTCCGTAACCGGAATTACGCCCTCATCAACCTCACCGGGCTGACGCTGGGGCTGGGTGTTGCCATCGTGTTGTTCTGGATCGTGCGGTTTGAATACAGCTTCGACCGGTATCACGCCAACGCCGACCGGCTCTACCGGCTGATTGCTGTCGACAAGTTCGGCGAGAAGGGAACCTCCGTTCCCCAGGGCGTGATCAAGGCACTTAACGAACAGGTTCCGGGAGTCGAAGTGGCGGCCAACGCCTACGGCTACGGTTCCAAGGGTTTGCGAGTGGGGCAAGCGATTTTCAACGTTAAACACCTCTTCTTTGCGCCACCTCGGTTTCTGGAAATGATCGATGTGGACTGGGTGAAAGGCTCCCCGCAGCAGTCGCTCAGTCAGCCCTATCAGGTGGTGCTGGACGAACCGACAGCCCGGCGGTTTTTTAACACCGATGATCCGCTGGGCAAAACCATCCGGTTTAACAACCAGATCGATCTGGTGGTGTCGGGCATCATCCGCAAAGCGCCCGTCAATTCGGAATTTCAGTTTCAGGTGCTGGCGTCCCGCGAGACGCTGAAACGGATCGAACACGAGTATACCAACGAAGAATACTGGGGTGGGGGCGATTCGATGCACCACGGCTACGTGGTTCTGAAACCGGGTGTTTCGCCCTCCGCCGTCGAAGCAACTCTGAAGCAACTGGCCCGCCAGCACCAGAAATACTCCGCCCTGACCGGGTTTGAACTTTTGCCGATTACCGAGGTTCACCGCAACACGGAAACTGACCCCGATCCGTTCAATTACGTCATTCCGCAGTGGATGCTCAACACGCTGGCCGCCATCGGTCTGTTTCTGGTGATCATTGCCTGCATCAATTTTGTCAATCTGGCCACGGTGCAGGCCGTTCAGCGAAGCCGCGAAATTGCCGTCCGTAAAGTGCTGGGCAGCAGCCGGAAGCAGCTGATGGTTCAGTTTTTTGGCGAAACGGCTTTTCTGGTTTTTGCCGCCATCGGCCTGGGCAGTTTGCTGGCTACGCAACTGATCCGGTATGCCGACCAGTTGCTCAACACGCAGGTTGCGCAGTCGACCGTCTGGGATGCCGGGGCTATCGGGTTTCTGCTGGTGTTGGGCATCGTCGTCACGTTTCTGGCGGGTCTGTATCCGGCGTTGGTGCTGTCCGGTTTTCAGCCGGTGAAGGTGTTGCGGGGGCGGTTTTACATCCCCCGACCCCGGGGAGTTTCGCTGCGCTCCTCGTTGGTGGTGACGCAGTTTGTCATGGCCCAGGTGCTGGTCATCTGTACCTTGATCGGTAGCAAGCAAATCCGGTATTTTTACGAAACCGACCTGGGTTTCGATAAGAAAGCGATTGTAACGGTGACGATGCCGGACAAAGGCAACGGCGTTTTGCGGGAGCGATTCCGGCAGCAGTTGCTCCAGCATCCGGAGGTGAAGGATGTGGCTTTTGCGCTGACCACCCCGTCGAGCAACCACAACTGGTGGTGGCGATCCGTGCATCACCGCAACCTGCCCAATGGCGAATACCAGTTCCGCGTTCAATACGTCGATACGAATTACTTCCACTTTTTTAAAATACCGCTCATCGCCGGTCGGTCGTGGACCCGGGCGGATACGAATACCGTCGCGGTGATCAACGAAAAAGCCGCCCGGGATTTGGGGTATCCGAATCCCGAAAAAGCCGTTGGTGAACAAATCAACCTGGATGGAAATCAGCCGTTTACGGTCATGGGCGTCGTCAAAGACTACCATTCGCAAAGCCTGCGGTCGAGTATTGTGCCGCACGTTTTCCTGTATGCCGACTGGAATTTTCAGCAGGCCAGTATCCGGATCGACGCCAGGCAGCAGCCCAAAGCGTTGCAACACATTGAACAACATTGGAAAGCGCTTTTTCCGAACTATTATTTTGAAGCCAACTTTCTGGATCAGGACATTCGGGCTTTCTACGACGACGAACGCAAACTGACCAACTTCCTCACGCTCTTTGCCGCCGTCGGCATCCTGATTGGCAGTCTGGGTTTGTTCGGATTGGTGTCGTTCGTCGTCACGCAGAGGACGAAAGAAATCGGCGTTCGGAAGGTGTTGGGAGCGACTGTCGCCAGCATCGTTTCGCTGTTGTCCCTAGATTTCCTGAAACTGGTTCTGGTTGCTTTTGCCATTGCCGCGCCGATTGGCTGGTACGCCATGAGCCGGTTTTTAGAGGAATACACGTACAAAATTGCCATTGAATGGTGGGTGTTTGCCCTGGCGGGTGGTCTGGCCGGATTGATCGCCCTGCTGACGGTTTCGTTCCAGTCGGTCAAAGCCGCACTAACAAACCCGGTAACCTCACTGCGTTCGGAATAAAGAGTTAAGAGTTAAAAATCACCATTCCTGTTTTTAACTCTTAACTCTTCATTTTCAGCTCATAACTCTTAACTAAAAATGCTACAAAACTATCTCAAAATCGCCTGGCGGAATTTGTGGAAAAACAAGGTTTTTTCAGCCATTAATATCATTGGACTCGCCATCGGAATGGCGGCCTGTATTCTGATCCTGTTGTTCGTGACGTACGAAAACAGTTTCGACGGAATTCACAAAAAGAATATTTACCGGCTCGATGAAGTGCAGAAATTTCCGGGTATGGTAGCACCGCAAAATGTGGCGTTATCCATGTTTCCGATGGGGCCAACGCTGACCAAAGAATACCCGGAAATCCGCAATTTTGTCCGCGTTCGGCCCAATCAGAAAGTGCGGTTAACGTACGGAACTAAAAAGATCGTCATGCCCCAGATGTTGTGGGCTGATTCTTCTTTTCTGCAAATCTTTGATTTTAAACTACTCAAAGGCGACAGGGAAACGATCCTGAAAAACCCGAATAGCGTGGTATTGACGGAAGAAAGCGCGGCTAATTTCTTCGGAAAAGAAAACCCGATCGGCAAAACCCTCGTGCGGTATGATTCCGACACCATCGCGTTTAAAGTGACCGGTATTCTTGAAAATACGCCCAAAACATCGCATTTACAGTTCGATGGGGTATTCTCGTTCAATACGTTTGTTAAACCCGATGCGATGAACAACTGGGGTGGAAACTGGCTGGTGACCTATCTGGAACTGGCTCCCAATACCGACATCGCGGCCCTGGAGAAAAAGTTTCCGGCATTCCTCAAAAGACACATGAATGGTGAAGGCTGGAAATTTTACGAATTGTTTCTCCAACCCCTGAATGAAGTGCACGATAACTCGGTGTCGATTACGCATGATTACCTCAATTTCCAGAAATTCGATAAAAATTACACGTACATCTTTTCGGTCATTGCCATTATCGTATTGCTGATTGCCTGCATCAATTTCATGAATCTGAGCACGGCGAAATCGTCCGGCAGAGCGAAAGAGGTCGGTATTCGGAAATCGGTTGGGGCCGAACGAACGCAGTTGGCCGGTCAATTTATCGGCGAATCCATTCTATTGTCTTTTATCGCTTTGGTATTTGCGATCGTACTGGTTAAATTATTTCTGCCCTTTGTCGTCGAATTAAGTCAGCGGGAACTGGATTTAGCCGTGTTTACAAATCCCTTGCTCCTGATTTTATTTATCGCGTTCGCTGTTTTAATCGGTGTCATTTCCGGCAGTTATCCCGCCTTTTTCCTTTCGTCGTATCAGCCTACCAAAGTGTTGAAAGGCAGCCTGGAACTTGGTAAAAACAAAGGTTCATTCCGGAATATGCTGGTGATCGGCCAGTTTACCGGAGCGGTTTTTCTGATTATTGCGACGGCTTTTGTCGTAAAACAACTGCGGTATATGGAACACCAGGACCCCGGTTTTTCCCGTGATCAGGTGATTGTTGTTCCCTTAAATGCCAACACAAATCCGAAATACGACGCCATTAAACAGGAGCTTCTGTCGAATTCACTGATCACAGGCGTTACGGGTTCGCAGCAACGGCTCGGCAATAACCTGCACCAGACCGGGGTTAAATTTCACGGTGATGGACCGGTTCGCGAACTGGCCACGTCGCAGATAATTGTCGATCCGGACTATCTGACGCTCTATAAAATCCCCATTATCGCCGGTCGGAATTTTTTAAAAGACAGCAAAACCGATAACGCCAGAGCATATATTATCAACGAAACACTGGCCAAAGAACTGCTGAAAGAACAACCCAAAGCTACGATACAATCGCTGATCGGGCGGAACTTCGGCTTCGGCGGAATGGATTCACTGGGGCGAATTGTCGGGGTGGCAAAAGATTTTAATTTCAACTCGCTCCACCATAAAATTGAAACGCTTTGCATCTTCGACCAGAAGGATTGGGGCTACAGTGAAATGTCGATTCGGATCAACGGAAAAAATGCGCCGGCCGCCGTTGCCTACGCGAAATCCGTCTGGGCGAAACTCGCGCCCGACCAACCGTTTGACTACTCCTTTCTGGATGAGCATTTTGCCGAGCTTTACCGGGCCGACGGTCAGGTGAGCGAAATCGTGGGCATTCTGGCTTCGCTGGCGATCATCATTTCCTGCCTGGGCCTGTTCGGACTGGCTTCGTTTTCGGCGGAACGGCGCGTCAAGGAAATAGGCATTCGCAAGGTATTGGGCGCTTCAGTAGCCGGTATTATTGCGCTGCTTTCGCGGGATTTTCTGAAGCTGGTGCTGTTTGCCATCCTCATTGCGTCGCCCATCGCCTGGTATGCGATCGATAAATGGTTGCAGGATTTTGCCTACCGGATCGACATCGACTGGTGGGTGTTTGTGCTGGCCGGGGCGCTCGCCGTTTTCATTGCCCTGCTGACGGTTTCGTTCCAGTCGGTGAAAGCCGCTCTGATGAATCCCGTGAAGAGCCTGAAGAGTGAGTAAAAAACGGTTATTCGCCGGAGAGTCCCGTGCACGCACAGCTAGTTTTGGCGGATGGCTTGTGACAGACTGGGTTTGAAAATGGCATCGGGTTTATACACACCTGGTATTCGTTTGAACAAGGTGCTTTTCATGCTCTGGGGTTCCGCAACGATCCGGGCTCCGGTCCAGGTAGAGGCAATAATCAGACCGGCGGCTATCAAAACGATATCCTTGATGATATACTGGGCTTCCAGGGTGGGGGCGTGGAGTGGTCCGGGGAAAAGCTCGGCCGGATAGAGCACCAGGGGCGACATCGCCCCCAGCATCTGCGCCCCCATCAGCCAGACGCCGACGCGCAGAAACCGACCCGAAATAAAACAGATACCGATGATGCATTCGAGCGTGGCCACAAGGTCCATCGCACCGTGTCCGCGCAATTGACCCAAGGTGAGAACGGTCGTCGTTTTCGTAGCCAAAACCTCGATTGGGCTGATACCGGGAAAAAATTTCAACACACCAAAACCCAGAAAAACCAGGCCCAGGCTGACCCGTAAAATAGGAATGCTGTAGGTAACTAACCAGCGGTTCATGCGGGTGTCCAGGCGGTCGAAATGATCGAAAAGTCGGGCGATGGTTTTCATAGTGCTGAGTGGTCAGGGTTGGGAGCGTTTTTGATATTAACGATACGCAGTCCTTTCTGGATTGCTGGTTAGGATACTCCTGTTGTAAGGGGTTGACAGTCAGCTACTATTCTTGCCGCCTTGTGCAACTATCGGGGTTGGAAAAACATCTTTTAAACACTTTTCATTTTCTGCGCTAATCATCTCCAGCCTATGTTTCGCAACTACTTCAAAATCGCCTGGCGTAATCTGAAACGCAACAAAACGTTTTCGTTAATCAACATCCTTGGCCTGGCGCTGGGCATGGCCTGTAGTCTGGTTATTCTGCTGTGGGTGCAGGACGAACTGGCGATGGACCGGTTTCACGCGAATGACGACCGGATTTATCGGGTCATGGAAAATCAGGCCTGGGCCGGGCAGGACGTTAGCTCAACGCCCGCGACACCCGGTATTCTGGCCGAAAACCTGAAGAAAGATTTTCCGGAAGTCGAGAAAGCCGCCATGATGACGTGGGAGCAAAACATCCTGCTGACGGTGGGCACTACATTTGGCAAAGAAAACGGTCGCTATGCCAGCGGTGATTTCCTGACCATCTTCTCGTTTCCGCTTAAACAGGGCGACGCCCGCACCGCCCTGGCGCGGCCAGACGGTATTGTAATTTCCGAAAAACTGGCTCACAAGTATTTTCCCAACCAGGATGCGCTGGGAAAAACCATCCGTGTGGACAATACCGACGACATGATGGTGACCGGGGTGATGGGGGCGTTGCCGGAAAACAGCTCGCTGAAATTCGATTACCTGGTTTCGTGGGAGCGGTTTGTCAAAAACAACAAGTGGGTAAAAGAATGGGGAAACAATGGCCCCCGAACGTTCGTTTTGCTGAGCAAAAAAGCCGATCCGGACAAGCTGTCGGCCAAAATCAAGGACTACATCAAGCAGAAAACGAACAGGCAAACCAACAACATCGAGCTGTTTCTGCAAAAAAGCAGCGAAGCCTATCTGCACTCCAATTTCAAAAGCGGGAAGCTCGATGGCGGTCGGATCGAATACGTCCGGATGTTTATCATCGTGGCGGTTTTTATCCTGCTCATTGCCTGCATCAACTTCATGAATCTGGCCACGGCGCGCTCGGTCAAGCGGGCGAAGGAAGTGGGCGTACGGAAGGTGGTGGGGGCCGAACGGTCTTCGCTGATGGGCCAGTTTGTGGGCGAATCGCTGCTGATTTCGTTTCTGGCCCTGTTTGTTGCCCTGCTGGTGGTGGTGCTGCTGCTGCCGATTTTTAACGAGCTTACCGAAAAGAAACTCACCTTCCGGTTCGCCGATCCGGTTTTCTGGCTGGTTCTGCTGGGACTGACGCTCGTAACGGGTGTCGTGTCGGGCAGTTATCCGGCCTTGTTCCTGTCGTCGCTAAAACCCGTCGTTGTGTTGAAAGGGGTTCTTAAATTCAAACCCAGCGCGACGCTCTTCCGCAAGGGGCTGGTGATGTTTCAGTTTTCACTGTCCATTATTCTGATTGTGGGAATGATCATTATTTACCGCCAGATTCGGTACATCCAAACCAAAAATCTGGGTTTCGATAAAGAAAATCTGGTTTACATGCCGCTGGAAGGCGATTTGCAGAAGAACTACCCAACCTTCCGCAGCGAGCTTCTGACGCAGCCGGGCATCAAGGCGGTTTCCACTTCGTGGTCGGACCCGCTGGAAGTGGGCAGTTCCACCATCGGTGTCACCTGGCCGGGGAAAGACACCACGCAACGGATTTTGTTCAACCAGACCGCCGTGCATTACGACTACCTCAAGACGATGGACATCCGGCTGAAAGAAGGCCGGGCGTTTTCACCCGACTACAGCACGGACACCACCAATTACCTGATCAACGAAGCCGCAGCCCGGAAGATCGGCTTTAAAGATCCGGTGGGCAAGGAAATGACGTTCTGGGGCCGGAAGGGCATCATTGTGGGCGTGGTGAAGGATTACCACATCAATTCGCTGCACGTGGCCATCGAGCCGCTGATTCTGCACATGCAGCGGAACGAATTCTCCGGCGTGGTGCTGGTTCGGGCCGAAGCCGGCCGGACCCGCGAAGCGCTGGCCAGCCTGGAAAAGACCTTCCGAAAATTCAATCCGAAATACCCATTCGAGTATAAGTTTACGGATCAGGAGTTTGGCAACAACTACAAGAGTGAAAACATCATCAGCAAACTGGCGAATTACTTCGCGTTTCTGGCCATTTTTATCTCCTGTCTGGGTTTGTTCGGGCTGGCGGCTTTCACGGCCGAGCAGCGCACGAAGGAAATCGGCATCCGGAAAGTGCTGGGCGCCAGCATTTCCAACATCGTGCTGATGCTTTCGAAAGATTTCCTGCTGCTGGTGCTGCTGTCGTCGCTGGTGGCCCTTCCGGTTTCGTGGTGGGCGATGGACAACTGGCTGAAAAAGTTTGAAAACCGCATCGACATCGAATGGTGGATGTTTGCCGCAGCCGTTCTGGCTTCCCTCATCATTGCCCTGATGACCATCAGTTTCCAAAGTATCAAAGCCGCCCTGATGAATCCGGTGAAAAGCCTGAAGACGGAATGATGGGTCAGAAATGAATGATGGATGATGAATGATGGATGATGAATGGGCTGACGCACATCATCCATCGTTCATCGTTATAGGTAAAAGCGTGCCGGGATTTTCTTTCGGTTTTATGGAAACTTCACGTCGCGATTTTCTTAAAAAAGGGACTTCTCTGGCTGCCCTCACGGTGGGCGGTATTCCTTCGGCTTCGGCCGCTCCGAAGCGGAATGGAGCAAAGCCGCCTGCCGATTCAGGGCCACTCAAAGATGCCGGCATGCAGCTGTGTGAAGCGTATTTCAGCGGGATGAATGAGCAGAAAATCGCGCTCACGAAGCAGATGGCGGTTTTTGGAGCGGTGGGCGGTATCAATCCCGGAATGGTCGGCCTGAAGGACGTCAAGCCCTGGGAGCCCAAAGCGGTTTTGGCGGTGAAAGAAGCCTGGGAGAAAGTGGGCCTGAAATTAAGCGTTATCGAAGGGCCGCCTTCGCTGGGCGAAAAAACCAAGCTCGGGCTGGCGGGTCGGGACGAGGAAATCGCCAACTTCATTACGTTGATGAAAAGCCTGACGCAGGCCGGAATCGACACCATTTGCTACAACTGGATGCCGGTGATTGGCTGGTACCGCACGCAGAACGACCGTCCGGGTCGGGGAGGGGCGCTGGTGACGGCTTTCGATTATGAAGCGATCAAGGATTTGCCGCTGACCCAATACGGCGCAGTGTCGAAGGAAACGCTGTGGAAAAATCTGGAATACTTCCTCAAAGCCGTGGTGCCCGAAGCCGAGAAGGTCGGGATGAAACTGGCGATGCATCCCGACGATCCGCAGGTGGACAGCATCCGGGGCATTGCCCGCATCATGAATACCGTCGATTCCTTCAAACGTTTGCTGGATCTGTATCCGAGCCCGAGCAATGGCATTACGATGTGTCAGGGCAATTTTGCCTTGATGGGCGACGATATTCCGACCCTCATCGAGTACTTCGGAAAGCGCCGGAAAATCCATTTCGTCCATTTCCGGAATGTGCGGGGCGGCAAGTTTGCCTTCGAGGAAACCTTTCACGATGAGGGCATGATCGACATGTACCAGGCCATGAAAGCCTATTACGCCGTCGGTTTCAAAGGGCCGATTCGTCCCGATCACGTGCCGACGATGTACGGCGACAGCAACCAGAACCCCGGTTACAGCACCATCGGAACGCTCTACGCGCTCGGTTATATGCGTGGTTTGATGGAAGCGGTGAGCAAGCGGAGAACCTGATCCCGTTAAGAATGAAGAATTAAGAAAACGAAGATCATTTTTGCGATAAGGTTGCCAACAGGCCTTCCAGATTTTTCAATGTCATCATAAAACCTTCTTTGAAGCCCATTTCAATCATCTTCTCCATGCGTTCAAGGGATTCATTATAAATCGTAACGCTCACTTTTGTCTTTCCATTTCCTTCAATAAAATTCAGATCCCATTCGGAACCCGGCAATTCAGGATTTTCATTCTCGTCGGCAAAAGCATTCAGAAATTTAAAATTGGTTTTCGGGCTAATCGACGTGTATTTCTGAATGGACCAACGTTCCTGTCCTTCCGGGCTGACCATAGCATAGAACCTTCTTCCGCCCGGTTCAAAATTCATCACTTTTGTTTTTGAGGACCAGGGCTTGGGTGCCCACCATTGATCAAGAATTTCAGGTTTGGTAAAAGCATCCCATACCAGCGAAAGATCGGCATCAAATTCCCGGTTTATAAATGCCGTTTTTTTTGATTTGTCCAGTGTAAAATCAAATAATAAATCGTTCATTTTTTCTGGTTTTTAATGGTTGATAATACGTCGTCAAGTTGATTGAAGCGGGTTTCCCAAATTTTTCTGAATTGGTCAATCCATTTATCGATCTCTCTCATCTTTTCAATTTCAAGTGAGTAGTAAATTTCCCTGCCCTGTTGTTCCTGTCTGACCAGTTGGCATTCTGTCAATATTTTAATATGCTTTGATACCGCCTGTCTGCTTGTCTGGAAATGTTCGGCAAGGGCATTTGGTGTCATGGCCTGTATGGCAATCAATGCTATAATTGCTCGTCTTGTCGGGTCGGCAATAGCTTGAAAAATGTCTCTTCTTATTTCCATTTTTAACTCATTTGCAACCACATAATTGCAAATATAAATGCAATCACATGGTTGCGCAAATTTTCAGTGAATTATTTTTTGTCAGGATGAAAATGTCAGGATCTTGAAGTGGTTGGGAGTGGCAAGAGCCTGACTGCTAGGGAGAATCCCAGCGTGGGCATTCATTCTTATTCATTCAAATGGCGTTTTGTGATTTAATGCCTGCAAAAAATGGCCTGGAAAATCCAAACATCTCTTACTGCTTGATGGCAATGAACGTTGCTATTTCTGCAATCAGGAGGCTGAAATGGGTGGATTCCAAACCGGGTGTTTCGAAGGCCAGAAAGAATTCGTCGGACAGAATGAAAGCCGCCCATAAACCGGTCGTCACCGTCAGCGCGCGGTAGGCTGCGGCTTGCTGCGCCGGCGTTTGGCGAAGGATTGCCACGAAAGCCTGCCAGAGTAAAACCGCTCCCACGCCCTGCCAAACGAGCACACCGGCGAAGAAAAGCCCGGCCAGCCAGGTCGGCGAATGGTAAATCCCGACAACGGTACGAACCAGTTCAAAATTTCCGGAAACAAAAGTCCAGCCGGACGGCAGCAAACCGAGCGCTTTGAGCGCATCGGTGCTGTTGCTGCACAGCACCATCGAGAAATAAAGAGCCCAGAAAAGGAGCAAAACCGCCTGGATGCGTTGGCCGGCAAGTTGGTGATTTTTTGCCATGAGATACGGATGGATTTACGGATAGGGTAATAAGCGGTTTTGCCGGATTTTCTAACCGGTTCGGCTGTTCACCACCGGACAGCGACTGTCCGAAATCGTACAATCTCGCGGCTTCCAACCCCTTTAAAACCGCTTCTGAGGCCGATTTTGTAAGTTGGCAAGGCATTTGATCAGCAAAGATAGAACTAATTGACAGCGATGAAACGCAGCTATTTGGGCGAGTTTGAAGAAATCGTATTACTAACCGTGGCCGTCATGGAAGGCGGAGCGTACGGCGTTGCGATCACCCACGAAATTAGCGAGCAGACCAGCCGCTCGGTGCGACTTAATCAGGTCCATGCGGCTTTGGAACGGCTGGAAGATAAAGGCATGCTGAAGTCGGAGATGGGCGAGCCTACCGCCGAGCGCGGGGGCCGGCGGAAACGGCTGTTTACGGTGACGGCCTATGGCCGCCGGACCTTGCAGGAGATCCAGGATGTCCGCGCCACCTTATGGACGCGGCTGCTGAATCCGTTCAAACCGGCTACGAGTCTGTAAAAAGGAATGGATACACCTTCCGAAATCCGCTGCGCAGTTCATCATTTATCCGTATGACCAAACCACCCCGACTCGCCGACCAACTGCTCGAATTTTTCTGCGCTCCCCACCGGCTGGAGGAGGTGCAGGGCGACTTGTACGAGGAGTTTGCGTATCAGGTTCGGCGGGTGGGCGAACGGCGGGCCCGGGGCCGGTATTGGTGGAGCGTGCTGGGGTTTCTGAAACCGTTCGCGATCAAACGAAAACAGACGGTATTGCGTCCCAATGAACATTTAACAACGAATGCAATGAACCCAACGATGATCAGTAACTATTTCAAAATTGCCCGGCGGAACCTGGTTCGCAACAAAGCGTTTTCGGCCATCAATATGGTGGGGCTCGGATTGGGCATGGCGTGCAGTCTGCTCATTCTGCTGTGGGTGCAGGACGAACGCAGCGTCGACGGGTTTCACGCCAATGGCAACCGGCTTTTTCAGATTTATGAGCGCGGGTATTACGACGGCAAAGTAGAGGCAGCGTATGAAACCCAGGGACTGCTGGCGGAGGAATTAAAACGGGTGATTCCCGACGTTGAATTGGCCAGCGGTCTGGAGCGGAGCCGAACCGTCACCCTGGAAGCGGGCGCGAAAGTGAGCAAAGCCGACGGGTCGTTTGCCGGGGCCGATTTCTTCCGCATGTTCAGTTATCCGCTGGTGCAGGGAACGCCCGAAACGGCATTGACGACGCCGGAAGGCGTTGCCATTTCCCGAAAAATAGCGGAACTGTTTTTTGGAACGCCCGAAAAAGCCCTGGGTAAATCGATTCGCTACGAAAACCGCGACGATCTGATGGTAACGGCGGTTTTTGAGAATCTGCCCGCCAATTCGTCGCAGCAATTTGACTTTTTGCGAAGCTGGAAGGCGTATGTGAAAGAAAATCAGTGGGTTCATAACTGGTCAAATACAAGCCCTGAAACGCTCGTGCAACTTCGTCCGGGGGCCGACCCGGCAAAAGTCGAAGCCAAAATCAAGGATTTTATTTACCAGTACATACCCAAAACCAAAGGATCGCGCACCGAACTTGCCTTACAACCCTATCCCGAAAAGTACCTGAATGCCACGTTTAAAAACGGCCAGGTCGACGGCGGGCGCATCGGATACGTCCGGCTTTTCAGTCTCGTGGCGGTTTTTATTCTGCTCATTGCCTGCATCAATTTCATGAATCTGGCCACGGCCCGGTCCACCCGGCGGGCGAAGGAAGTGGGCGTGCGGAAGGTCGTCGGAGCGGTTCGGTCCGCCTTGATCGGGCAGTTTATGGGAGAGGCCGTTTTGCTGGCGTTTTTCTCGGGTATCCTCGCGGTTTCGCTGGTGTTGATTCTCCTGCCCGCCTTCAACGCGCTGACCGGCAAGCAGTTGGTTCTGCCGGTCGGGCAGCCGGTTTTTTGGGCCAGTCTGGTCGCCTTGCTGGTCCTGACCGGCTTGGTATCGGGGAGTTATCCGGCCCTGTTTCTGTCGTCGATGAACCCAATCCGGGCCTTGAAAGGGCGCATCCTGTCGTCGGGATCGGGCGTGACGTTTTTCCGGAAAACTCTGGTGGTTTTTCAGTTTTCGCTCTCCCTTATTCTCATTGTGGGCATGATCGTGATTTACCGGCAGATGGGCTATATCCAGTCGAAAAATATCGGGTATGATCGCGAAAACCTGCTGTATGTTCCATTAGAGGGCGAACTGGTCAAAAAATACAATCTGTTCAAGGAACAGGCGGGTCAACTGCCGGGCATCCGGACCATTTCGAGAATGAAAGAATCGCCGACCGTGATTGGCCACCACGTGGGTGACATCAGCTGGGTTGGCAAAGAGCCCAGTCTGTCCGTACCGTTCGCCGATGCCGTGGTGGGGTTTGATTTCCTGAAAACCATGAACCTGAAACTCGCCGAAGGCCGTGATTTCTCCCGGGAATTCGGCACCGATTCGCTCAGCTTTATGGTCAATGAAGCGGCTGTAAAGAAAATTGGCTATAAAAACCCGATTGGGCAGCCGATGTGGTGGGGAAACCGGCAGGGTAAAATTATTGGCGTGCTGAAAGATTTCCACTTCACTTCCATGCACCAGGCCATCGAACCGCTGATTGTCCGGCTGGATGAAAACACAAAATGGGGCAGTATTCTGGTTCGGACGGAAGCCGGCAAAACCAAAGAAGCCCTGGCCAGTCTGGAAAAAATCTGCAAAGAACTGAATCCCAATTTTCCGTTTACCTACCAGTTTTCGGATCAGGAATACGCCAAATTGTACAACAGTGAGCAGGTGGTCAGCCAGTTGGCCAATGCCTTTGCGTTTCTGGCCATTTTCATTTCCTGTCTGGGCTTGTTTGGGCTGGCGGCTTTTACCGCCGAACAGCGCACCAAAGAAATTGGCGTCCGCAAGGTGCTGGGAGCCTCGGTTCCCAGTATCGTGGCGCTGCTGTCGGCCAACTTCCTGAAACCGGTCGCCATTGCCATGCTCATTGCCTTTCCAATTGCCGGGTATGCCATGAACCGGTGGTTACAGGGCTTTGCCTACCAGATCAGGATCGAATGGTGGATGTTCGCGGTGGCGGGTTTGCTGACGGTGGGAATTGCCCTGTTGACGGTCAGTTTCCAAAGCATCAAAGCCGCCCTGATGAATCCGGTCCGCTCCCTGCGTTCGGAATGAAGAATTTAGAGTTAAGAATGAAGAGTGAAGAGTTAGCTGACGCATTTTTTAACTCATAACTCTTAACTAAAAAAGATGAAACCGCCCCAACTCGCCGACCGTCTGCTCACGTTCTTCTGCGCTCCCCACCGGCTGGAGGAGGTGCAGGGCGATCTGCATGAGGAGTTTGCGTACCAGGTTCGGCGGGTGGGTGAACGGCGGGCGAGGGGACGGTATTGGTGGGATGTGCTGGGATTTATACTGTCGTTTGCGACGGGAAAAAGGTCAAGAGAATATTCAACAATAGATCGAACGAACCCGATGATGATCCGGAATTACTTCAAAATTGCCTGGCGAAACCTGCTTCGGTACCGTCTCAACAGCACGCTTACAATCACTGGACTGGCGTTGGGCCTGGCGTGCGGTTTGCTCATTATCCTGCACGTAAAAGAAGAACTGCGTTACGATAAGGGGTTTGCGAAAGCCGACCGCATTTACCGGATTAATTCGGAGAACATCGGCGAAAAAAGCCGGCGGTGGGCGGCTACTTCGCCCATTCTGGGGATCGAAATGAAACAGGCGATTCCCGCCATTCAAACCGTCGTCCGGTTTCACCGCCCGTATCCGGACCGGGTATTCAGCTATACGCCAGCGGGCCATGAACCCCGGCAATTTGAAGAGAAAAAGGGGTTTTATGCCGATTCAACCGCAGTGGATGTCTTTGACCTGCCGTTTGTGAAGGGCGATCGGCGAACGGCTTTGAAACAGCAGAACGCCATTGTGCTGACCGAGGCAATGGCCAAAAAATACTTCGGCAACGACGAACCGCTGGGCAAGCTTATCCAGGACGATCTGGACAAACGACCGTTGACCGTGACGGGGGTGGTCAGCGACTTTCCCTTCCCGACGCACCTGCAATTCGACTACCTCATTTCGATGACCACGTATGCCGATAAAGAGTCGCTGACAAACCGGGGCTGGTCCGGATTTTATAATTACGTGCTGTTGAACAGCCAGGTGTCGCGTTCGGACGTTGAGCAGCGGATTCCGGAATTTATGGTGAAGTTCTACGAAGCCAAAGGCGAAAACCGGAACGAAATTCTGGCCACCCGAAAGACGCACCTTCAGCCGATTACGGAGATTCATCTGCACTCGAAGCTGGAAAAGGAAATGGGGCCCAACGGTGACATTCTGTACGTGTACGTGTTCTCGGTAGCGGCTTTGTTTATTCTGCTGGTAGCGTCCGTCAACTTCATCAACATGGCTACGGCTCAGGCTTTCAACCGGATGAAGGAAGTGGGCGTGCGGAAAGTTCTCGGTGCCCGCAAAGAGCAGTTACTGAAACAGTTTCTGGGCGAATCCTTCCTGCTGACGCTGACAGCCTCGGTCGTGGCCCTTCTGGTGTTTTGGGTGGCCATTCCATTTTACAATGAATTTACGGCCAAAAACCTGCATTTCAGCCAGTTGGTCACGCCTTCCAACGGCCTGATCATGCTCCTTCTGGCGGGCCTGATCAGTCTGGTGGCCGGTCTGTATCCCGCGTGGTTTATTTCCGGTTTTGAACCGGTTACGTCCCTGAAAGGCAATAGAAGCCCGGTTTCGTCGGTGACCCTGGTGCGGAAAGGGCTGATTGTGTTTCAGTTTGCCGTCTCGGTTTTCATGATTTTCAGTACCATCGTGGTATACCGGCAAATGCGGTTTTTCCAGAACAAGAAGCTCGGCTTCGATCAGGAACAGGTGGTAGCCGTCAAACTCTACGGACGGGAAATGCACGAAAAAAGGAATACCATCGAAAATGAGTTGTTGAAAAATCCGGCCATTACGGATGTGGCGCTGATTTCGGTTTTGCCGGGTGACCGGTTTAGCACGGATATGATCACCCCAGTGGGAAAAGCCGGAGATGCGAGTCAGATGCGGTTTATGTGGGCCGATGAACATACGCTCCCCGTGTTGAAAATTGGTCTGAAAACCGGCCGGAATTTTGTTCGGAAAACCAACAACGCGCACTTCCCCATTATCCTGAACGAAGCGGCTGTGAAAGCCCTGAAGCTGACGGAGCCCATCGGACAGAAACTAGTATCCTACGGCGATACGGGGGAGGTCGTGGGGGTGGTCAACGATTTTCATTTTGCTTCGCTGCATACCGCCGTCGAACCGCTGGTGGTGGTTCAGTATCCGGATCAGGCGAACTACTTCTTACTGAAAATACACGGCGATAAGCTGCCCGAAACGGTGCAGTTTGCCCGCTCTACGCTGTCCCGGCTTTCCCCCGAAAGTCTGTTCAGCTATACGTTTCTGGACGAAAAACTGGCCCGGCTCTACGATTCGGAACAGCGCGTGGGCCATGTGCTGAACGTCTTTGCGGTTTTTGCCATTTTCATTTCCTGCCTGGGGCTTTTCAGTTTATCGGCCTACGCGGCTCAACTGCGAACCAAAGAAGTGGGCATTCGGAAGGTGCTGGGGGCCACGGTTTCGGGCGTTGTCATTTTGCTTTCCAAAGACTTCCTCCGGCTGGTGGTCATCGCAACGCTGCTGGCTTCACCGCTGGCCTGGTGGGCGATGGGGCAATGGCTGAACGGCTTTGCCTACGCGATTGAGATGGAGTGGTGGATGTTGGCGCTGACGGGCGTGCTGACCGTCGCAGTGGCTGTTTTGACCATCAGTTTCCAGAGCATCAAAGCCGCCCTGATGAATCCGGTAAAAAGTCTGAAAAGCGAATAATGAAGAGATGATGGAACGCGGATTGAACAGATTGGACAGATCAAAACGGATTTTAATCGGTGCGAATCCGTTTAATCCGCTCAATCCGTGTTCCCATCTTATTCGATAGCAAAAAGCACGATGAAACCGCCCCGTTTAGCTGACCGCCTGCTCCAACTCGTCTGCGCTCCCCACCGGCTGGAGGAGGTGCAGGGTGATTTGCACGAGGAGTTTGCCTGGCAGGTGAAAAGTCTGGGGCTACGGCGGGCCCGCTGGCGGTATTGGCGGGAGGTGCTGGGATTTTTCAAGCCATTTGCCGTAAAGCGTAAACCAAAAGACGATTCGTCAACCCTTTTAGTAAGATCGGATATGATTCAGAATTATTTCAAAATTGCCCGCCGAAATCTGGTTAAAAACCAGACCTACGCCTTTATTAACGTGACCGGGCTGGCGTTGGGCATAGGTGCCGCGCTGCTGATTTTTGCGCTCGTTCGCTACCATTATACCATTGATAAACACCATCAGAAATACAATGCCATTTACCGGGTGACCACGGAGTTTGTTACGCCCGAAGGCCATTTTAATGCAACCGGCGTGCCTTATGAACTGGGGAAAGCCCTGAAGAACGACCATCCGGATATTGAAAATCTGGCGATGATCGAGCTCTATCGGGACCCCTTAGTCGCTATTCCCGCAGCCAGTGGACCCGACCGGAAATTCAAGGAAGCTCACCGCGTGGGCGCCTTCGTGCAGCCGTCGTATTTCAAAATTTTCGATTACCAATGGCTGGCGGGCGGTCCGACGGAACTGGCGCAACCCAACACCGTGGTTCTGAGTGCTGAAAATGCCACCAAGTATTTTGGGACGACGCAGGTCATCGGTAAGATCCTCAAAATCAATGCAACGCTGAATGCCCGGATCGTTGGCGTGTTTACCGACTACCGGGATAATACCGACTTCGCCTATCCCATCATGGTATCCTGGGCCAGTCTGCCCGAATTTCATGGTCGCCCGCTCAACGACGGTTTTGACAATATTGACAGCAGTGTTCAGTGCTTTGTGAGCCTGGACAACCACTTTACGAAAGCCGACTGGGACCGGCAGATGCTGGCTTTTGTGAAAAAATACAAACCGCACGGCATCAAGGATACCCGGTTTCCGATGCAGCCCCTACGCGACATTCATTTCTCGACCGAAACCGGGGGCGTCAGTTCGGGGCTGATCTGGTCGTTGTTTGCCATCGGCGTTTTTCTGCTCATCACGGCCAGTATCAACTTTGTCAATCTGGCCACGGCGCAGGCCCTGAACCGATCCCGGGAGGTGGGCGTTCGGAAAGTGCTGGGCAGTACGCGGACCCAGTTGTTCTGGCAATTCATTGGCGAAACCGCCTTGCTAACCCTCACCGCCACGGCCGTTGCGCTCCTGTTTTTTCAACTCGGTCAGCAATTGGCAAAGGAATATTTACACGGGGTGTTCCGGTTTACATTCTACTACGATCCATCCGTCATTGGCTGGCTGGTGCTCATCGTGATTGGGGTCATTTTCCTGTCCGGTTTTTATCCCGCCCTGGTTCTGACGGGCTTCAAACCGGCGTTGGCTCTGGCCGGGCGAATCACCTCCCGGCAGGTGGGCGGTTTTTCCATCCGCCGGAGTCTGGTCGTTACTCAGTTTGCGATTTCACAGATGCTGATTGTGGGCATGATCGTGGTGGCCAGCCAGTTGCAGTACATCCAGACGAAAGATCTCGGTTTTCGGCAAAAAGCCATTCTAACGGTTCGGTTGCCTGCTTCGCCCAAGCAGGATCTCGGCAAAATGGAGGACTTCCGCCACCGGGCTATGGCCATTCCCGAGGTCGAAAAATTGAGTTATTCCATGAGCGGACCGCCCCAGACGGGCTGGATCAGCCAGACGTTTATCAAATTCGATACCCGGCCCGAACCGGAAAAATTTACGCCCCAGCAAAAACATATCGATGCCGCTTACGTCGATGTGTACGGGTTGAAACTGCTGGCCGGTCGGAATCTGCAGCCTTCGGATACGTCGCGGGAAGCGTTGGTCAATGAAACCTTCGTCAAACAGTTGGGAATTCGGAATCCGGCTCAGGTGCTGGGCAAAATCCTGCATGCGTCCGGGAACCTGGAAATCGTGGGCGTGGTGAAAGACTTCAACGAACGCGATCTGAAAAGTGGAATTTATCCGCTTTTTATGACCACCCGGGCGACCAATTATTATTACGCCAGTCTGCAATTGCACAACGGCAATTTTGAGCGGGTCATCCGCCAGCTGGAAAAAGACTATAACCAGATCTATCCGGACAGTTATTTCACCGCGCAATTCGTCGATGAGCAATTGCAGGAAAACTACGTTCAGGAACAAACGATGGCCAAACTGGTCAATTTCTTCGCCGGTATTGCGGTGGTAATCGGCTGTCTGGGTCTTTACGGGCTGGTGTTGTTTATGGCCGCTCAGAAAACGAAGGAAATTGGGGTTCGCAAGGTGCTGGGTGCCAGCATCGGCAACATCCTGTGGCTGTTTGGCAAGGAGTTCGCCCGGCTCATTGCCGTGGCTTTCATCGTCGCGACGCCGGTGGCCTGGTGGGTGATGACGAACTGGTTGCAGGATTTTACCTACAAGATCGACATCACGCCCGGTATTTTCGGAATCGCGCTGCTGGCAACGGTGATCGTGGCCGCCCTAACGGTCAGTTTCCAAAGCATCAAAGCCGCCCTGATGAATCCGGTAACCTCCCTGCGTTCGGAATAAGTAGGAGTTAAAAGTTAAGAGTTAAGCGTTATGAACGACCCGTCAATGATTGGCAATGCTACTTTTCCGACCTCTTCATTCTTCACTCATAACTCTTAACTAAAAGAGATGAAACCGCCCCGTTTAGCCGACCGCTTGCTGCAACTCTTCTGTGCTCCCCACCGGCTGGAGGAGGTGCAGGGCGATATGCACGAGGAGTTTGCCTGGCAGGTGAAACGCCTGGGCTACCGGCGGGCCCGGTGGCGGTATTGGCGGGAGGTGCTGGGATTTCTCAAACCCCCGGCTGGGTGGCCCTTTGCTGTAAAGCGAAAACCGTATTCAACAACGAATCAACTGACTACCAGTATGATACGCAACTATTTAAAGATCGCTTTTCGGAATCTGGTCAGGAACAAGACGTTCTCGGCGGTCAATATGCTCGGGCTGGCGCTGGGCATGGCGTGCAGTCTATTGATCATGCTCTGGGTGCAGGACGAGCGGAGTGTAGATGCGTTTCACGCCAACAAAAACCAGTTATACCGGATTTACATGCGGGAGTTTTTCAGCGGGAAACTGCAGGGCGTCATCTGGACACCCGGCCCGCTGGCGGAGGAATTGAAAAAGTCGATTCCCGAAATTCAGTATTCGACGCCCTACGAGTGGGTGAGTGACCAGACGTTTTCGGTGGGTACAAAAATTAACAAACAGGCCACCAATACCGTCGGGCCGGATTTCTTCAAGATGTTCAGCTTCAAACTGTTGCAGGGGACGCCCGAAGCGGCTTTGAAAGACCGCAACGGTCTGGCCATTTCCCGAAGCATGGCCGAGGTCTTTTTCGGGAGTCCCGAAGCCGCCATGGGCAAACCCATCCGGTTCGACAACCGCACGGATTTGCGGGTAACGGCGGTTTTTGAAAATCTTCCCCCAAACAGCACCCTGAAGTTCGACTGCCTCCGCAATTGGGACGCCTATGTGGCCGACGGAAACGACTGGGCCAAAGGCTGGGACAGCACCGATCCACTCACGTTTTTTATGCTTCGCGCAGATGCGGATCCGGCGAAAGTGGCCGCGAAAATCAGGCATCTGCTGGACAAATTTAACCGGGACGGGAACAAGCCTTTTCACACCGAACTGGCCATGCAGCCCTTCCACGAATATTACCTCAACAGCACTTTCAAAAATGCCGAGATCGACGGCGGTCGCATCGAATACGTTCGTCTGTTTAGCTTCGTGGCGGTATTTATTCTGCTCATTGCCTGCATCAACTTCATGAATCTGGCCACGGCCCGCTCGGCCAAACGGGCGAAAGAAGTGGGGGTGCGGAAGGTCGTTGGAGCGATGCGTTCGATTCTGATCGGGCAGTTTGTGGGCGAAGCGATGCTGCTGACGGCTTTCTCCGTTGTGCTGGCGGTTCTGTTCGTTGGACTAACCTTGCCGGTATTTAACAGCCTGACGGACAAACAAATTACGTTGCCATTCGACAGCCTTTCATCCTGGGCAATTCTGGTGGGTTTAACGCTGGTAACGGGCCTGATTGCCGGGAGTTATCCCGCCTTTTTTCTGTCATCCCTAAACCCAATCCGGATTTTGAAAGGCACCTTGAAATTCGATGCCAAATCGACCTGGTTGCGGCAGGGGCTGGTGGTTTTCCAGTTCTCGCTTTCCATTCTTCTGATGGTCGGCATGATCATTATCTACCGGCAAGTGGAGTACGTGCAGACCAAGAATTTAGGCTATGACCGTGAAAATCTCATTTATTTTCCGCTGGAGGGCGATTTGGGAAAGAACTTTGACATCCTGAACCGGGAGCTTTTGCAGATTCCAAGTGTAAAAAATGTCTCGCACATGACGGCGTCACCGGCGTCGAATGGCGCAGGAACCGAAGGCATCTCCTGGGCGGGGAGCGATCCCAATGATAAAGTCCGGTTTACGCCCGTTAGCGTTGGGTATGATTTTGTAAAGACCATGAACATCCGTCTGCGGGAAGGCCGGGATTACTCGAAAGAATTTGGTGCAGATTCCTCCGGTTACCTGATCAATGAAGCGGCCCTGAAGGTGATCGGCTACAAACATCCCATTGGTCAAACCATCAACTGGGGAGGACGAAAGGGAACCATCATCGGGGTGTTGAACGATTTTCATTTTCAGTCGTTGCACACCACCATCCGGCCGCTGATTGCCCACCTCAATACCCGTCAGCGGTCCGGGAATGTGATCGTCCGGATTGAGGCCGGTAAAACCGCCGAAGCCCTGGCGCAGATCGAAACCGTCTGCAAAAAGCTGAACCCAACGTTTCCGTTTACGTATTCCTTTACCGATCAGGAATACGCCCGCCAATACCAGAGTGAACAGGTTGTCAGTAAGTTATCGACGTATTTTGCCTTCCTGGCCATCTTCATCTCGTGCCTGGGTCTGTTCGGGCTGGCCACGTTTACCGCCGAACAACGCACCAAAGAAATTGGCGTTCGCAAGGTGCTGGGCGCGTCGGTGGCCAACATTGTCGGGCTGCTCTCGCAGGATTTCCTGAAGCTGGTGGCCATCGCCATCGTCATTGCATCGCCGGTGGCGTGGTGGGCGATGAGTCAGTGGTTGCAGGGATTTGCGTATCAGATTACCATCGAATGGTGGGTGTTTGCCGTGGCGGGTAGTCTGGCGGTATTGATTGCTCTGCTCACGGTGAGTTTCCAGAGCATCAAAGCCGCCCTGATGAATCCGGTTCGCTCCCTACGCTCGGAATAAAGAATGAAGACGGGGCTGCCCGTACGGTTAGCTGACGCATTTTTTAACTCTTCATTCTTCACTCATAACTCAAAAAGATGAAACCGCCCCGTTTAGCTGACCGCTTCCTGCAAGTCTTCTGTTCTCCCCACCGGCTGGAGGAGGTGCAGGGCGATATGCACGAGGAGTTTGTCTGGCAGGTAAAACGCCTGGGCTACCGGCGGGCCCGGTGGCGGTATTGGCGGGAGGTGCTGGGATTTACGCTGTCATTTGCGATGAAAAGAAGATCAAAAGACCATTCGACATCAACTTTAATCAGCCCAAGTATGCTTCAGAACTATTTCAAAATCGCCTGGCGAAATCTCTGGCGTAAAAAAGCTTTCTCCGCCATCAACATTGCCGGACTGGCGGTGGGTCTGGCCACCTGCCTGCTCATTGTGCTGTTCGTGCAGCATGAGTTGAGCTACGACCAATTCAACACAAAAGCCGACCGGATTTTTCGCATGACGTTGCGGGGCAGTATTGGCGGGAAGGAACTGAAGATCGCGTATGCTCCCGCCCCCGCCGGACCCACCATCCAGCACGATTATCCGGGTGTGGAAGCCTTTACGCGTCTGGAAGAGCAGGGGACGTTTGTGATCAAAAACGGCAACGAACGGTTCAAGGAAGAACGGGTGGTGTTTACGGATTCCAGTTTTTTTACGGTTTTTTCGATCCCGTTGTTGAAAGGGAATAGCAAGACGGTTTTGACCGAACCCAATACCGTCGTCCTCACCGAATCGACCGCCCGGAAGTATTTTGGCACTCAGAACCCCATCGGTAAAAGCCTGACGATGGGGACCATGGGCCTGTTCCGGGTCACGGGCGTTTGCCGGGATGTACCGTCCAACTCGCATTTTCATTACGACTTTTTTAACTCCTACCGCTCGCTTCACGCGCGTGAAAAGTGGCTATCGAGCGGGGCAAACACCTACTTCCTGCTGCGGAAAGACTATCCGGTTGAGAAGCTGGCGGCTCAAAGTACGCAGATGGTCCGGACGTATCTCGGCCCGGAATTGAAGGAATTTCTCGGCATGAGCTACGACGAATACGTCCGCAAAGGCGACCGGTTCGAATTTAATTTCCAGCCTGTTACCGACATCCATCTGAAGTCGGACCGGGAGGGTGAACTGGAGCCGAACAGCGATGAGAAATACGTTTACATTTTCTCGGCCATTGCGGTTTTTATCCTCTTGCTGGCGTGTATCAACTTCATGAACCTTTCGACGGCGGGGTCGGCCAACCGGGCCAAAGAGGTCGGTATTCGCAAGGTGCTGGGTTCCGTGCAGCAGCAGTTGATTCGCCAGTTCCTGTCCGAATCGGTGTTGATTACGTTTCTGGCGCTTGTGGTGGCCTGCGGGCTGGTGGTTGCCGTACTGCCGACTTTCAACCAACTGGCTAACAAGCAATTTGATATCGGGACCCTTCTCAATGGCCGCATGATTGCGTACACACTGGCGGGTTGTCTGCTGGTCGGGCTGCTGGCGGGTAGTTACCCGGCTTTTTTTCTGTCGTCGTTCAAACCCATCAGTGTGTTGAAAGGGCGGCTCCAGTTGGGCGTTGGGAGTGGCTGGTTACGGAATACACTGGTTACCATCCAGTTCGTCGTTTCCATCGGTATGATCATCGGAACGCTGGTGGTCTATCGGCAATTGCGGTTTATCCAGAACAAGAAAGTCGGTTTCGACAAGGAACAGGTGTTGATTCTGCACGACACGTATGTGTTGGGGGATAAACTGAATGCGTTCAAAACCGACCTGGCGAAACAATCGCAAATCACCCGTGTCAGTCTGGCGGGGTATCTGCCCGCCGGAAACTCCAACAGCGGTTTCGACGGTGTTCGGGACGTAAATGCCCCGGCTGAAACGAGTCCTTACCGGCTGAGAACCTACCGGATCGATGATCAGTATCTGGCGACCCTGGGCATTCGGCTGGCGCTGGGCCGCAACTTCTCCAAAGCGTTTTCGGGCGACAGCGCTGCGGTGCTGGTCAACGAAGCCACCGTCCGTCAGTTTGGGTGGAAAAACCCGATTGGGCAGCGCATCGCAACCGTGGGCGACGGCAGTCCGGGCGACAGCCGGACGTATACGGTCGTCGGGGTAACGAAGGATTTTCATTTTGAGTCGCTACACCAGCACATTGCACCCATGATCATGCTGTACGGCGGAGATGGGTATCAGTTGGCTCTGCGCATCCGGACGGATCATGTACCGGCTTTGCTTAAAACGCTGGAACAGAAGTGGAAAGCCGAAACTGATAACCCGTTCTCGTATTCGTTTCTGGATGAGCGGTTTAACCAGATGTACCAGTCGGAGCAGCGGATTGGGGAACTGTTCGGCATTTTCGCGGGGCTGGCGGTATTCATCGCCTGCCTGGGTCTGTTTGGGCTGGCGGCTTTCACCACACTCCAGCGCACCAAAGAAATCGGTGTTCGCAAGGTGCTGGGCGCTTCCGTCGCCAGCATCGTGGCGCTGCTTTCCAAAGATTTTCTGCGGCTCGTCGTGGTCGCCATTGTCATTGCCACGCCCATTGGCTGGTACGCCATGAATCAATGGCTGGAAGATTTTGCGTACCGGATCGATCTGGAATGGTGGGTGTTTGTGCTGGCCGGTTTTCTGGCCGTGGCCGTCGCCTTGCTGACGGTCAGTTTCCAGAGCATCAAAGCGGCTTTGGTAAATCCGGTGAAAAGTTTGAGAAGTGAATAAGAGGTGATGGGAACACG
The DNA here is from genome assembly GCF_003858645.1 of Larkinella knui. Classification (GTDB taxonomy): domain Bacteria; phylum Bacteroidota; class Bacteroidia; order Cytophagales; family Spirosomataceae; genus Larkinella; species Larkinella knui. The sequence continues at coordinate 278,913 of NZ_RQJP01000005.1, forward strand.
GATTGAGCGGATTGAACCGATTAAAATCCGTTTTGATCCGTCGAATCCGTTTCATCCGCGTTCCCATCACCTTAAAAAAACGATGAAACCGCCCCAACTCGCCGACCGTCTGCTGAAACTCTTCTGCGCTCCCCACCGGCTGGAGGAGGTGCAGGGCGATTTGCACGAGGAGTTTGCCTGGCAGGTGAAACGCCTGGGCTACCGGCGGGCCCGCTGGCAGTATTGGCGGGAGGTGCTGGGATTTTTCAAACCGTTTGTGATGAAAAGGAAAGAAACTGCGTATTCGATAACGTATTTAACGAACCCTGGTATGCTCCGGAATCACTTCAAAATCGCCTGGCGGAATCTGGTGAAAGACCGCCAGTTTACCCTGCTCAATCTGATCGGTTTGTCCACCGGCCTGGCCTGTACCTTACTGATTTATCTGTGGGTGAATGATGAACTCCACATTGATAAATACAACGAAAAAGACGATCAGCTTTTTCAGGTAATGGCCAATCATTTCCACGGAGACGCTGTGGAAACCATCAACCATACACCCGGTTTGCTGGCGGATGCCCTGGCCGCCGAAATGCCCGAAGTTGAGCACGCGGTAACGGTTGTTCCGGCTTCCTGGTTTGCCAGCAAAGGCGTGATTTCTGCGGGCGAAAACCGCCTGAAAGCAGGAGGGCAGTTTGTTGGGAAAGATTACTTCAAGGTCTTTACCTGTCCCTTTTTGCAGGGCGACAGAAACAGTATTTTCGCGGATAATAGCACCGTCGCGCTTTCCGAAGAGATGGCGGTCAAGCTGTTTGGTAACACGAAAGATGTTATCGGTAAGGCCGTCAAATGGGATAATGCAGAGTTTACCGGGACGTACCGCGTGGGCGGTATTTTCGAGAATAGCCCGGCTAATTCAACCGAGCAGTTTGATCTGATCTTCAGTTTTAACGTCTTCTTTGTCAGACGGCCGGGTATGGAAAACTGGGGAAACAGCGATCCCAGCACGTTCCTGATTTTACGAAAAGGAACCGATATAGGCCAGTTTAATGCCAAAATCAGGGACTTCTTGCAGACCAAAGACAAAACCAAGACGCAATTATTCGCCATTAAATACTCCGATAAATACCTCCACGGGCAATTTGTAAACGGCCATCAGGCGGGGGGACGAATTGCATACGTGCGGTTATTTTCGATCATCGCTGTCTTTATCCTAATCGTTGCCTGCATCAATTTTATGAACCTGTCGACGGCGAAAGCTTCCGGTCGGATTAAAGAAGTAGGCATCAAGAAAGTAGTTGGTGCGTTTCGAAGTTCGCTCATTGTTCAATACCTCGGTGAATCCATTCTGATGACCTTTCTATCGCTGCTTCTGGCGGCTTTTTGGGTGGTTTTGCTGCTTCCTCAATTCAATATCATTACCGGAAAACACATTCATTTCGAATTTGACGCCACGCTGATCGGGTCCATTCTGGGCATCACCTTGCTAACCGGCCTCATTTCGGGCAGTTATCCGGCTTTGTACCTTTCGGGTTTCAATCCAACGGCGGTGTTGAAAGGAAAACTCAAAACGTCGGTTGGCGAATTGCTGGTCCGAAAAGGACTGGTGGTTTTTCAATTCACAATTTCGATTCTGTTCATCGTCTCGGTGCTGGTGGTTTACCAGCAAATCGACTACATCCAGACCAAAAACCTGGGCTACAATCGCGATCATATCATCCATTTCGAGATTCCGCTGGCCATGGATTCCGTCAAGCTGAAATCCGCCGAAGCCTTTCTGGGTGAAGTTAAAAATAGTCCCGGCGTAGTCAACGCGTCGAGTTATTACCACAATCTGACCGGCGATCACGGGGCCATTTCCGGGTTTCAGTGGCCGGGAAAACCGCCGGGTAAAGACATTGATTTTTCCAACCTGGAAGTGGGCTATAATTTCATGGAAACACTCGGGATGGAACTGAAAGAAGGGCGCGGTTTTTCCAATAACCAGAACTCGGATCGGGAGATTATCTTCAACGAAGCGGCCATTAAAAGCATGGGATTGAAAGATCCAATCGGCAAAACCGTCAAGTTCTGGGATCGCGAACGGCAAATTGTGGGCGTGGTGAAGGATTTTAATTTCGAATCGCTCTATTCAACCGTAAAACCCTGTTTTTTTCAGGTCTACCCCGTTATGCCCAACATTATGGTGAAAATTCAGAGCGGGGCTGAACAGCAGACCATTGCCCGAATCCAGAAGGTATTCGAAGCCTATCATCAGGGCCTTGTTTTTGACTACCAGTTTCTGGACGAAAACTACAAAGCCCTCTATGCGGCCGAACGCCGGATTGGGGTTTTATCCCGGTATTTTGCCGGACTTACCATCCTGATTTCCTGCCTGGGATTGTTCGGGCTGGCGGCCTTTACGGCCCAACGGCGGCAAAAGGAAATCGGCATCCGGAAAGTGGTGGGTGCCACGGTCGGCAACGTCGCCGTCATGCTGTCGATGGATTTCATGAAGCTGCTGGGAATGGCGCTGTTGATCGCTTTTCCCCTCATTGGCTGGGCGCTCAGTCAATGGCTGCACAACTTCGCGTATCACGTCGATCTGGGTTTGGGCGTATTCGTCATTGCCGGACTGTCGATCACGTTCATTACTTTATTCACAGTGGGTTATCAGGCGATTAAGGCCGCTTTGATGAATCCGGTGAAGAGTCTGAAGAGCGAATAACGAAAAAATGATGGGAACACGGATTGAGCGGATTGAACCGATTTACACCGATTAAAATCCGTTTTTTGATCCGTTTCATCCGCGCTCCCATCACCGCTAAAAAACTATGAAACCGCCCCAACTCGCCGACCGTCTGCTTAAACTCTTCTGTGCTCCCAACCGGCTGGAGGAGATTCAGGGGGATTTGCACGAGGAGTTTGCTTATCAGGTTCGGCGAGTTGGCGAACGGCGGGCCAAGTGGCGGTATTGGTGGGATGTGCTGGGATTCATCAAACCGTTTGCTATTAAGAAAGACTATTCAACAACACAGCTAACGAACCCGATTATGCTCCGGAATCATTTCAAAATTGCCTGGCGGAATCTCATCAAGAACAAAGGCTATTCGACCATCAATATCAGTGGATTATCGGTCGGTATGGCCGTTGCCATACTCATTGGCCTGTGGATCTATGATGAGTTATCATTCGATACGTATCATCAGAACCACGACCGGATTGCGCAGGTGCTGGAAAACCAGACGCTCGAACAGGGCATCGAAACCTATGGGGCATTGCCATTTCCGTTGAGCCGGGAACTGCGGACCAACTACCCGGACGACTTCAAATCCGTCGTGGCTTATTCCTGGGCGGAGCAGATTCTGGCGTTTCAGGATCGGAAATTTACCCGGGGCGGGAGCTTTGCCGAACCGGAGTTCCCGGAAATGATGACCCTGAAAATGCGCAGCGGCACGCGCCTTGGTCTGAAAGATCCGGCTTCGATTTTGCTTTCCGAATCAACCGCCAAAGCCCTTTTTGGTGACACTGATCCGCTGCATAAAACCATTAAAGTCGGCAACAAATACACGGTGCAGGTCACGGGCGTCTACGAAGATTTGCCGCACAATACCTTGCTCAAGGGCCTGGGTTTCGTGGCACCCATCGAACTGATTTTCTCCGATGATACGGACCATTCGTACATGAATAACTGGGGCAGCAGTTCCTTCGAGATTTTTGCGCAACTCAATCCCAACAGCCGGTTTGACGATGTTTCCCGGAAAATTAAGGACGTCTTTCGCCACCATACGGAAAGTAAATCGCAACCGGCCCTCTTTTTACATCCCATGAGCCGGTGGCATTTGTATTCGGAGTTTAAAAACGGGGTGAGCACTGGCGGACGCATTCAGTTTGTCTGGCTTTTTGGCCTCATTGGCGTTTTTGTGCTGTTGCTGGCGTGCATCAACTTCATGAATCTCAGCACCGCCCGTTCGCAGAAACGGGCGAAGGAAGTTGGCATTCGGAAAGCAATTGGTTCGCAGCGCAGCCAGATTATCGGCCAGTTTTTTAGCGAATCGTTTCTGGTCGTGGCCCTGTCGTTTGTGCTGTCCTTCGCTTTGGTGCAACTGGTGCTGCCGGTTTTTAACGAAGTGGCCGACAAGCAGATGACCATGCGGTGGTCGGATGCCCGGTTCTGGTTGTTGAGCCTCGGCTTTAGTCTTTTTACGGGCGTTGTAGCGGGTAGCTATCCGGCGCTCTATCTGTCTTCTTTTCAGGCTGTTAACGTGTTGAAAGGGAGGTTTGCTATGGGGCGTTTGGCGTCTATCCCCCGCCAAGTGCTGGTGGTGGTTCAGTTTACGGTTTCGGTGACGCTCATCATCGGAACGCTCATTGTTTTCCGACAGATTCAATTCGCCAAAAACCGTCCGATCGGTTATAACCGCGAAGGATTGATTAACATCGCCATGAATACGCCCGAACTTCAGGGTCGATATGATATACTCCGAAACGAGTTGCTGGCCACCGGAGCCGTTGCCAACATGGCCGAAGCGTCGAGTCCGGCCACCAACATCTGGTCATCGGCCAATAACCTGGAATGGCGGGGTAAGAATCCGAATCAGACCTCCGCTTTTGGAACCATCTGTGTGACCCCGGAATTCGGCGATGTGGTGGGATGGAAAATTAAGGAGGGCCGCGAATTCTCCCGCCAGTTTCCGACGGATTCAATGACGTTTGTCCTCAACGAAGCGGCCGTTAAACAAACCGGACTTAAAAAACCGGTCGGCGAAACCATTCGCTGGCACGGTCAGAACTGGAAAATAATCGGGGTGGTGAAAGACATGGTGATGAAATCACCTTTTGATCCGGTGGTGCCGACGGTTTTTATGATGAACACCCACGAACGGACGCTGAACTCCATTCACATCAAACTGAATCCGGCGCTGAGTGCCGGAATGGCGTTGGAAAAACTGGAGACGGTATTCAAAAAGATCAATCCCGATGCGCCGTTCGAGTACAAGTTTGCCCATCAGGAGTTTGCGGCCAAATTTGCGGCTGAGGAACGCATCGGCAAACTGGCGGGTTTCTTCGCGGGTCTGGCCATCTTTATCAGCTGTCTGGGAATCTTTGGTCTGGCATCATTTATGGCCGAACAGCGCACCAAAGAAATTGGCGTTCGGAAGGTGCTGGGGGCCTCGGTGGCCAATCTCTGGGTTTTATTATCAAAAGATTTCGTGGTTTTGGTAATCATCTCCTGTCTGATTTCTGCGCCCATTTCGTATGGTTTTCTGGAAGAATGGTTGCAGAAATACGAATACCGGACCGAAATTTCCTGGTGGATTTTTGTTGCTGCCGGTTTCGGGGCGTTACTTATTACGTTATTGACGGTGAGTTTCCAGAGCATCAAAGCCGCCCTGATGAATCCGGTAAAGAGTCTGAAAAGCGAATAACGAAAAAATGATGGAAACACGGATTGAGCGGATTGCACCGATTTGCACCGATTAAAATCCGTTTTTTGATCCGTTTCATCCGCGCTCCCATCACTACTAAAAAAACTATGAAACCGCCCCAACTCGCCGACCGTCTGCTGCAAGTCTTCTGCGCTCCCCACCGGCTGGAGGAGGTTCTGGGGGATTTGCACGAGGAGTTTGCCTATCAAGTTCGGCGAGTTGGCGAACGGCGGGCCCGCTGGCGGTATTGGTGGGATGTGCTGGGTTTTTTAAAACCCCCGGCCGGATGGCCCTTTGCCGTCAGGCGTAAACCGGATCATTACGTTTCAACTTCCATTCTAAACCCAACTATGCTAGGTAATTACCTTAAAATTTCGCTGCGGAATCTCTGGCGCAACCGGCTTTCGAGCGTCATCAGTACGGTCGGATTGTCCGTCGGTCTGGCAAGCGGCCTGACGATTTTTCTGCTCGTCAACTGGCTGTTCAGCTTTGACCGCTATCACACCAAGGCCGATCGCACCTACTGGATTGTGACCGACATTCGGCATGACAACCTGGTTCCGAGCGATGCCACACCCCGGCCACTGGGCGATGTGTTGCGCCGGGATTACCCGTTCGTGGAAACTGCCGTCCGCCTGGAACTGGCGTTCCGAAAAATCATCGGAACGCCCGATGGAAAAGGTGGTTTGGCGAAGAAGTTTGAAGAGTCGCGCAACATCGGCTTTGTCGAGCCGCAATTTTTTGAGGTTTTCGATGTGAAATGGGCAAAGGGTAACCCCAAAACCGCCCTGACCGCCCCGAACACCGTTGTTTTGTCGGAACGCTACGCCCGGAAATACTTCGATGATGCCGACCCGATTGGCCGGACCTTACGGTTTGATAACCAGACGAATCTGACGGTTACGGGCCTCATCAAAAACCCGCCGTCCAATACCAAACTGCCGCTCGAAGTGCTGGTTTCCTACGCGACACTCCCCGGCTTAACGGGCGACTCGCACTTTCTGCAGCAGTGGGGCGGCCCCAACACGCTGTGTTTTGTGGCGCTTCGGGAAGGCGCGTCCGCTGCGCAGTTGGCCCGTGCTTTTGCCGCCATTCGCCGGAAATACCTGGCCGCACCGGAAGCAAAGCGGTTTGATTTTCGAGCGTTGCCCCTGAGCGACCTCAACCATAATCCCCAGTATGGCGGTCATGCTCCGCGACCCATTCTATACGCCCTCATCATCGTGGGCCTGTTTCTGGTTATGGCCGCCTGTATCAATTTTATCAACGTTGCCACGGCCAGGGCTATCAAACGGTCGAAGGAAGTGGGCGTGCGGAAAGCCATCGGGAGTACGCGTGGTCAGTTGATTGGGCAGTTTCTGACCGAAACGACCCTGGTCGTGCTGGCTGCCGTGGGGCTGGCGTTGCTGTTGACTCAGCTCAACCTGCCGTTGTTGAATACCGCCCTGGCGAAACTGAACGCCGATCTGTCGGTGCTGGATGTGTTTCGGCCCGGTTCGCTGCTGTGGTTTAGCGGCCTGGTGCTGGGGGTCATTCTGCTGGCAGGATTTTATCCGTCCGTGGTTTTGTCCCAGTTTAACCCCGTAGCGGCTTTGCGCGGGCGGATGACGACGCAGCAGGTCGGCGGGGTGTCGGTCCGGCGCGGACTGGTGGTCGGGCAGTTTTTCATTACGCAGCTTTTCGTCATTGGGGCCATCGTCGTGACGCGCCAGGTGCGGCATATGCAGCAGGCCGATCTGGGTTTTAATAAAGAATCGGTTTTGACCGTGCCGGTGCCGACCACCAACCCGGGCCAGCAGCAGACGCTGCGCGAACAACTGGCTCAAATTCCCGGTGTTGAACAAGTGGCGCTGGCGGGCGATCCCCCCGCTTCGTATCGCCGACCGCCGGTTCCGTTTACCTACGACCGCCACCCCGAACCGGAGAAATTTCCGGTTACCGTTAAAACCGGTGACAAAGACTATGTGTCGTTGTTTAAACTAAAGCTCATTGCCGGGCGCAACTTTCAGACCAACGATTCGACCAACAACGAAGCGCTGGTCAATCAGGCCATGATCAGCCAGTTGGGCCTGCATTCGCCCGGCGAGATTCTGGGCAAACGGCTTGCGGTTTTTGGCAGTGACAAAACCGTTGTGGGCGTGGTGAGCGATTTTCAGGTGGGCAAACTACACGGCCGCATTCCACCAACGGCTCTGCTCAATCGTCCTGCGGATTTTGCCATGGCGGCTCTGAAACTAACGCCGGCTACGCTGACGACAACGGTACAGGCGGTGGAAGACGTCTGGAATCAGCAGTTTCCGCAAAGTGTTTTCAGGGCGGCTTTTGTAGACGATCTGGTGAATGAATTTTACCTGACCGAACGGATTCTGCTCGGGCTGATTCAGGTGTTTTCGCTCGTAGCCATTCTGATGGGCTGTCTGGGTGTCTACGGTTTGGTGGCCTTTATGGCCGAGTCGAAGACGAAAGAAATCGGCGTTCGGAAAGTGCTGGGTGCCACTTCCGCTCAACTGCTGTGGCTGTTTGGACGGGAGTTCGGCAAACTGGTTTTGCTCGGCTTTCTGGTTGCCGCTCCGCTGGGCTGGTGGCTCATGAACACCTGGCTTCAGGGATACGAATACCGGATCGAACTGAGCTGGTGGATTTTTGCCCTGGCTGCTTTGCTAACGGCGGGGATTACCCTGCTCACGGTTTCGTACGAATCCGTCAAAGCCGCTTTGACAAATCCGGTGAAGTCGCTGCGTTCGGAATAAAAAAGTAGACCATCGCATCCGGAATAACGAAGGCTGACCATCGGCGGAGCCACGTCATTATTCCGGATGCGATGGTACCAAAACGGCCGGCAATCCCATTGTCCGTTTTTGGCAAAGTCATTGTCCAAAAGCGGACATCTTCGCAATCGACTTATTCTGGGATCTGCATTTTAAGGCCATTCAAGGCCTTTTTTGTTAGTTGGCATTGCATTTGATCGACATTATCATATCATATAGATACGCCATGAAAAGGGCTTTTTTGGGTGAGTTTGAAGAAGTGGTTTTACTGACGGTGGCCGTTCTGGACGAAAGTGCGTACGGCGTGACCGTCACGCAGGAAATCGAGCAGAAAACCGGACGGGCGGTGGGCTTCAGTACGGTTCACACGACGCTGCAACGGCTGGAGGAAAAGGGATACCTGTCATCGAAAATGAGTGGCGCAACCGCCGAGCGCGGTGGTCGCCGGAAGCGGTTTTTTAGTGTAACGGCGGCTGGCCGAAAAGCCCTGGTGGACGTAAAAAGCATTCGCGAGCAGTTGTGGGATGCGCTGCCCCCGCAAACGCTGCAATTGATGGGCGGGTGAAAAATACGATCAAACTATGAACCCCACCAACTCACCAAACCACCGGCCACCCCGCTGGGCCACCGCCCTGCTGGACTGGTGGGGTGATCCCGATACCGTCGAAGAAGTGCAGGGCGATTTGCTGGAACTGTACGATTACTGGGTCCAAACCGCCGGCAAACGCCAAGCCAATTGGCGGTATGGCCTGAGTGTGTTGAAGTTAGTGCGGCCCCTGGCGAAGCCGAAACGGTCGAATGAATACGCATCACCTTTTTTTCTGAATCCTGATATGATCCGGAACTACCTGAAAATCGCTTTCCGAACACTGGTTAAAAACAAGGCGTACAGCACCCTGACCTTGTTGGGGTTGGCCGTCGGGATGACGTGTGCCATTCTGTTGAGCCTGTACGTTCGTGACGAATTGAACTACGACCGCTATCACCAGCACGCCAACCGCATCAGCCGGCTCAACCTGCACATCAAATGGGAAGGAAACGAGTACAAGCTTGGCGTCGCATCCGCCCCGATGGGACCCGCCTTGCAGCGGGAGTATCCGGAAATCAGGCAGGTTCTGCGGGTACAAACCCGAAACGAGACCTTGTTCCGGGCGGGCGAAAACGTGTTGTACGCAAAGAATATTATTTACGCCGACTCGACACTGTTCACATTTTTCGATTACGAATTTATTCAGGGTAGCCCGCAAACGGCCCTTCTGAGTCCCAACAGCGTCGTTCTGACGCAAAAACTGGCCGTTAATCTGTTTGGCAAAACCGATGGCCTACTGGGTAAAGTGGTCCTGGTGAAAGACCAGGTGCCCGTTACGGTCGCTGGCGTGATTCGAGACGCCCCCGCCAATCATCATTTGAAATTTGAAGCCATTCTGCCGTATTCCAATGAGAAACTAAACGGCATCAGCCAGAGCAAGTGGGACAGTTTTAACTCGATGACGTATGTCCTGCTGAATCAGGACAGCGATCGTGGGAAGCTGGAAGCCAAAATGCCCGGTTTTTACAAAAAATACATCGCCCGAACCATTGGCGACGTTGTCGGCAAGAAAGTTCAATTCGACATCACCTTTCAACCGCTCGCCGATATGCACCTTCGGTCAACGCATCTGATGGGCGAGGAGAACGGCGGCAATCTGGCGTATGTCTACACGTTTTCGGCGATTGGATTGTTTATTTTGCTGATTGCGGTGGTCAACTACATCAACCTGGCCACCGCCCGGTCGGCCGGACGCGCCAAGGAAATCGGGGTTCGGAAAGCGATCGGTTCCCTTCAGTTTCAGTTGATGGGGCAGTTTCTGGCCGAATCCATGTTGTTGTCGTTTCTGGCTTTGGTGGCCAGTCTGGTATTGCTTTATGCGCTTTTACCCGGTTTCAATCTGATGACCGCCAAAACGCTGACCATCGATCTGTGGAATATCCGGACGGTTCTGCAACTCACCGGTTTTGCGTTGGTAATCGGGTTTGTCAGTGGCCTTTACCCGGCCTTCATTCTTTCCCGCTTCAAACCGGCCGCCGTGTTGAAAGGGGCCTTTACAACCAGCGGCAAAGGCGCTTTGCTACGGAAATCGCTGGTGGTCGTGCAGTTTACCATTTCGATGGTCATGATTGTGGGGACCATCATCGTATACCGCCAGTTGCAGTTTATGCGGCACACCCAATTGGGATTCAATCAGGAGCAGGTGCTCTCCATTCCGCTCAAAATACCGTCTGTTCAGAAAACGATCACCATTCTGAAAAGTAAACTCCAGCAAAACCCGGTCATCAAAGGCGTGAGTTTAACCAACGGTGCGGTGGGGGGCGAAATAAACGACAAAAGCACGTTCAGCTTTTATGCGGGGGGAACCGAACAGTCGGTAAGCACCGAGTACTTTTCCGTCGACCACGATTTTCTCAACGTACTGCAAATCAAGCTAAAAGAAGGACGCAATTTTTCGCCCGACCTGGCCAGTGATTCGGCCGGAGCGGTGCTCGTCAACGAAGCCATGCTCAAGCGGCTGGGCTGGAAAAACCGTACCGTCGGACTCATCGAGTTCGATACGAAAAAAATACCGGTTGCCGGGGTCATCCGTGATTTCCACCTGCGCTCCCTGCACAACAAAATTGAACCGCTGGTCCTGGTTTTACACCCCGACCGGGGCGACAACCTGCTGATTCGGGTGTCGCCACAGAACATACCGGCTGCGTTGGCGTATGTGAAGGCGGTTTATGAAGAGGTCAACCCCAACCAGCCGTTCGAATACACCTTTCTGGACCAGATTTTTGCGGAACAATACCGCTCCGATGAACAGAAAGGCGGGCTTTTTATCGGCTTCTCGGGTATCGCCATCTTCATCGCCTGCCTGGGTTTGTTCGGGCTGGCGACGTTCACGGCGGAGCAGCGCACCAAAGAAATCGGCGTTCGGAAGGTGCTGGGTGCGTCGGTGGCCAGCGTCGTGGCACTGTTGTCGAAAGACTTCCTGAAACTGGTCGGTATTGCCATTCTGATTGCCTCGCCGATTGCCTGGTACGGCATGAACCGCTGGCTCCAGGATTTTGCCTACAAGATCGATATCGAGTGGTGGGTATTTGCGCTGGCGGGTTTGCTGGCGATCGGCATCGCGTTGCTGACCATCAGCTTCCAGAGCATCAAAGCGGCTTTGATGAATCCGGTTCGCTCGCTACGCTCGGAATAAAGGATTAAGGGTTAAGAGTTAAGAACAACCCGTCAATGATTGGCAATGCTACTTTTCCGAACTCTTTACTCTTCATTCTTAACTTTTAATTCTTAACTCTTCACGCTTAACCAAAAAGATGAAACCACCCCGCTGGGCCTCGACCTTACTGGACTGGTGGGGCGATCCCAACACCGTCGAAGAAGTGCAGGGCGATTTGCTGGAACTCTACGAGTATTGGGTCGAAACCGGGGGCGAGCGCAAGGCCCGCTGGCGGTATGGCCTGAGTGTTGTGAAGTTACTGCGGCCATGGGCTAAATTAAAAGAAAACGAGTCATCACCCTTTTTTCTGAATCCGGATATGATACGAAATTATTTCAAAATTGCCCTGCGGAATCTGGTTAAGCACAAAGGGTATTCAGCCATCAACATCGGCGGGCTGGCTACCGGTATGGCCGTTGCCATGCTCATCGGTTTGTGGATCTACGATGAACTGTCGTTTAATAAGTACCACAAAAACTACGACCGCATCGCTCAGGTGATGCAACACCAGACCAGCAACGGAAAAATCTATACCGGAACGGCGATGCCCTTTCCATTGGGCAAAGAGCTTCAGAACCGGTATGGTCACAGTTTCAAATACGTCGTCATGTCTTCCTGGGAGGGCAGTCATTTTTTGTCGCTGGGGGAGAAAAAGGTTACTAAAACCGGAAACTTCATGGATGTGGATGCGCCCCGGCTGCTCTCGCTGCACATGCTGAAGGGAACGTACGACGGCCTGAAAGAACCCAACTCCATTCTGCTTTCCGAATCCACAGCCAGAGCGCTTCTGGGCGATCGGGATCCGCTGAATCAACTGATCCGGATCGACAACAAAATGGATGCGAAAATAACCGGTGTTTATGAAGATATTCCCTTTAACGCCCAATTTCGCGATCTGACGTTTATCGCTCCCTGGGCGTTGTATGTTACCTCGGAAAACTGGATCAAACGGGACAGGGACGAAAGCCGGTGGGATGATAATTCGTTTCAGATTTTTGCTCAGATTGCGGACAAGACCGATTTTGAAGCGGCTAATCGGCACATTATCCATTCGAAACTCAACCGGGTTGCGCCGGAAGACAAGAAATATAAGGCGGAAATTTTCCTTCATCCCATGTCCGACTGGCGTCTGCGGTCGAATTGGGAAAATGGCGTACAAACCGGCGGGCTGATCGAATACGTCTGGTTGTTTGGATTTATCGGCCTGTTTGTGCTGCTGCTGGCCTGCATCAACTTCATGAATCTGAGCACGGCCCGCTCCGAAAAACGCGCCAAGGAAGTCGGCATTCGCAAAGCCGTCGGCTCCGTGCGCAGCCAATTGATCAGCCAGTTTTTTAGCGAATCACTGCTGGTGGTAACCTGTGCTTTTGTGCTGGCGCTGGGGCTGGTGTGGCTCGTTTTGCCCTTGTTCAATGAGATGGCCGCCAAACGGATCACGATGGTCTGGTCGAGCCCCCAGTTCTGGCTGATCGGGATTGGATTCACGTTATTTACCGGTTTCATTGCCGGTAGCTACCCCGCGCTGTATCTGTCGTCGTTTCAGCCCGTCAAAGTACTAAAAGGGACCTTTCGGGCGGGACGTTTTGCCGCTTTGCCCCGAAAAATACTGGTAGTGGTGCAGTTTACGGTTTCGCTGGCCCTGATCATCGGCACCATCATCGTTTATAATCAGATTCAATATTCGAAAAACCGGCCCATTGGCTACGATCGGGCTGGTTTGGTGATGATTCAAATGAAGTCGCCGGATTTTTACGGGAAGTTTGAGGTTCTCCGAACGGACCTCAAAAGGGCGGGGGCTATTCAGGAACTGGCCGAATCATCCAGTCCACTCACCGGCGTGTGGTCGAACAATGGCGGTTTTCACTGGCCGGGCAAAGATCCCAACCTGGATACTGACTTCGCAACGATCTGGGTAACCCACGACTTCGGAAAAACCGTCGGCTGGCAGTTCAAGGACGGCCGGGATTTTTCGCGGGACTTTACATCCGATTCTTCCTCGGTCGTTCTGAACGAAGCAGCGGTCAAATTTATGGGCATCAAGAATCCCGTCGGTACCATTATTCGCTGGGGCGAAGGCAAAAATAGGGAAGAGTTCAAGGTGGTGGGCGTGATCAAAGACATGCTGATGCAGTCACCCTACGAGCCCGTAAAGCAAACGGTCTATATGCTGGATTATGACAACGTAAACTGGATCAACCTGAAACTGAACCCGTCCAGAAGTGCCGCCGAATGCCTGACCGCCATCGAAGCGGTTTTCAAGAAACACATTCCGTCCGCGCCGTTCGAATACGAATTTGCCGATGTCGAATTTGGGAAAAAGTTTGCGGCTGAAGAACGGGTTGGCAAGCTGGCAACCTTCTTTGCGGGCCTGGCGATCTTTATCAGTTGCCTGGGTCTTTTCGGCCTGGCCTCGTTCGTCGCGGAGCAACGAACCAAGGAGATCGGAATCCGGAAAGTCCTGGGTGCCAATGTGTTGAGTCTCTGGAGTTTGCTGTCGAAAGACTTCGTTATGCTGGTTGTCATCGCCTTTTGCATTGCTACGCCTACGGCCTGGTATTTTATGAACAACTGGCTGCAAAAGTACGATTACCGGTCCGAAATAGGCTGGTGGGTCTTTGCCGTCTCGGGTGCCGGCGCACTGCTCGTCACCCTGCTAACCGTCAGCTTCCAGAGCATCAAAGCGGCTTTGACGAATCCGGTTCGCTCGCTACGCTCAGAGTAAAGAGTTAAGAGTTATGAGTTATGAACGACCCATCAATGATTGGCAATGCTACATTTCCGAACTCTTCATTCTTAACTCTTCACTAAAAAGATGAAACCGCCCCGCTGGGCCTCGACCTTACTGGACTGGTGGGGCGATCCCAACACCGTGGAGGAGGTCCAGGGTGATTTGCTGGAACTGTATGCGTACTGGGTCAAAACCGGGGGTGAGCGCAAGGCCCGCTGGCGGTATGGCCTGAGTGTTGTGAAGTTGTTGCGGCCTTTTGCCAAACGAAAAGAAGCCTATTCGAATCCGTTTTTTCTACATCCTGCTATGGTACGAAACTATCTGAAAATTGCCTTCCGCAACCTGGTCAAACACAAAGGCTATTCGGGGATCAACATGGGCGGACTGGCGGTGGGCATGGCCGTTGCCATGCTCAATGGCCTCTGGATTTATGATGAATTGTCGTTCAACACCTACCACCAGAACTACGACAGTATTGCGCAGGTTACCGAGCGCGGCATTCGAAAGGAGGGAACCCGGTATTCAGGAACCTCACTGCCGTATCCGCTGGCGACTGAACTCAAAGCCAATTACCAGAGCTATTTCAAACACATTCTGATTTCGCAGCAGCCGGACGACTATATTCTGGCGGCCGGAGACACGAAACTTACCAAAAAAGGTCAATTTATCGAAGCCGGTGCGCCGGAAATGCTCAGCCTGAAAATGCTCCGGGGCACCTGGGCCGGGCTGAACGATCCGCATTCGATCCTGCTTTCGGCCTCGGCCGCCGAGGCTCTGTTTGGAAAGGCCGATCCGCTCGACAAGCTCGTTCGGATCAATACAAAAATGGATGCGAAAGTAACGGGCGTCTATGAAGATTTACCCCACAACACCGGTTTTCATGACATCAAGTTCCTGGCTCCCTTCGACTTATGGACGTCAGTCAACCCCTGGGTGAAGGAGCAGCAGTGGGACAACTGGTTCCTGTTTATCTACGCCCAGATTCAGCCCAATACGGATTTTGATCGGGTTTCTGCCCTCATTAAGGACATTGAATTAAATAAACTGAAGGGACTGGAAGGCCAGCAGGAACAAATTGCCCGACAGCCGCAGATTCACCTGCTCCCGATGCGTGACTGGCATTTGCATGGGCATTACAATATGGACGATACGGGACCGGTTCAATTCGTTTGGCTCATCGGCCTGATTGGGGTGTTTGTGTTGCTGCTGGCGTGTATCAATTTCATGAATCTCAGTACGGCCCGCTCCGAAAAACGCGCCAAAGAGGTCGGTATTCGCAAGGCCGTTGGCTCGCTCCGGGGGCAGTTGATCGGTCAATTCTTTAGCGAGTCATTTCTGGTCGTTCTTTTGGCCTTTGTGTGGGCGCTGGTGTTGGTAACGCTTTCCTTGTCCTGGTTTAATGACGTCGCGGCCAAGCAGTTAAGTGTTCCCTGGACGAATCTGTACTTCTGGCTGGCCAGTGTTGGTTTTACGCTTTTGACGGGTTTTGTAGCGGGCAGTTATCCCGCACTGTATCTGTCTTCTTTTCAGCCGGTTAAAGTGCTCAAAGGGGTGATTCGGGTCGGGCGTTTCGCCACGATTCCCCGCCAGGTGTTGGTCGTTCTCCAGTTCACGGTTTCGGTGACGCTCATCATCGGCACCAGTATGGTGTATCGCCAGATTCAGTACGCCAAAAACCGTCCGGTGGGCTATAGCCGGGACGGCCTGCTGATGATTCAGAAGAAAACGGCGGAGTTTTCGGGCAAGTATGAGCTATTCCGGACGGAGTTGAAAAACACCGGCGTTGTCTCGGAAGTCGCGGAGTCACGAAGTTCGGTAACCAACATAACGATGTGGAATGGCGGTTTTTCCCGAAAAGGCAACGAAATTCCCTGTCCGAACGGTTGCGGCACCCTCTCGGTGACCCCGGAATACGGCAAAACCGTGGGCTGGGAGTTCAGGGCGGGCCGGGATTTTGAACGGGGCCGCACGACCGATTCGTCGGGCCTGGTCATTAACGAGTCGTTTGCCAAAATGATCGGCTTGAAAAACCCGGTCGGGGAAACCCTGGTCTGGGCCACCAATTGGCGGAAGGCCGAAACTTACACGGTTTTGGGGGTCGTGAAAGACATGGTAGCGATGTCGCCCTACGAAAAAACGGTTCCGACGGTATTTCTGATGGAGAACTACCATGACTGGATCAACATCCGCATCCATCCGAACGTAAGTACCGCGGTGGCCTTACCCAAAATTGAAGCGGTTTTCCGAAAACTGGTTCCGAATGCGCCTTTCGACTACAAATTTGCCGATCAGGAATACGCCCTGAAGTTTGCCGCCGAAGAGCGGATTGGCAAATTAGCGGGTTTCTTCGCCGGTCTGGCCATTTTCATTTCGTGTCTCGGTCTGTTCGGACTGGCATCGTTCACGGCGGAACAACGCACGAAAGAGATTGGCGTTCGGAAAGTGCTGGGCGCGTCGGTCTTCAATCTCTGGCGATTGCTGTCGAAAGATTTTGTGAAGCTGGTGGTCATCGCGTTCGGTATTGCCACGCCAATCGCCTGGTATTCGTTGGCGACCTGGCTCCAAAACTTCCAGTACCGAACGGAGATTTCGTGGTGGATCTTTGCCGTCTCGGGTGCCGGCGCATTGGCCATTACGCTGCTGACGGTTAGCTTCCAGAGCATCAAAGCGGCTTTGATGAATCCGGTAAAGTCGCTGCGGTCGGAATAAAGGATTATGAGTTAAGAGTTATGAACGAACCGTCAATGATTGGCAATGCTACTTTTCCGAACTCATAACTTTTAACTCTTCATTCTTAACTCATAACTCTTCACCAAAAAGATGAAACCGCCCCGCTGGGCCTCGACCTTACTGGACTGGTGGGGCGATCCCAACACCGTCGAAGAAGTGCAGGGCGATTTGCTGGAACTCTACGAATACTGGGTCACAACCGTGGGCGAGCGCAAGGCCCGCTGGCGGTATGGCCTGAGTGTGCTGAAGTTACTGCGGCCCTTTGCTCAGTCAAAATCAACTGATTACCCTTCACCTTTTTTACTAAGTCCTGCTATGATACGCAACTATGTCAAAATTGCCGGGCGGAACCTGAGTCGGAATCTGGCTTTTGGAACCATCAACCTCCTGGGGCTGGTATTGGGTCTGACCTGCGCCCTCATCATTTTTCTGGTCGTTGCCCACGAAACCAGTTACGACCACTACCAGACCCAGGGCGACCGGATTTACCGCGTCGGAAATTACAATATAAACGACAAGTTTACCTATCCGGGAACGTACAGCGGGATGGCAAATGCCATGCGGAACGATGTGCCGGAAGCCGAGCTGGTGGTTCCGTTGCTGCAAATCGGCGGCAGCACGGTGTCGATCCCATCAACCGGCAACCGGTTTAAAACCTCGCTGGTTTATGCCGGCAATGAACTATTCCGGCTGCTCGATTACCGGTGGCTGGCCGGTGATGCCCGAACGGCCTTGTCAGAACCCAATACCGTGGTGTTGACGCGGGCGTTGGCCGAAACGTATTTTGGAACGTCCGACGTTCTGGGCAAAACGCTCCGGCTCGACAACAAGCCGGATTTGATGGTGGTGGGAGTGCTGGAAGATTACCCCAAAACCACCAGTTTTCCATTCGATCTTCTCGTTTCGTTTCCGTCCGTTAAAACCAGTATGCCTGATTACGATCTGAATCGGTGGAATGGCTGGAATGATAATTTTCAGGTCTTTATCCTATTGAAAAAAGATACAAAACCGGAGCAGGTGACGCAACGCTCGGCGGCCATTCTGACCAAATACCGGGACGAGAAAGCGGCTAAAGACCAGGCAATTGCGCTGACTCCTTTGGCAGAAATACATTACGGCCACAATTTAGGCGGTCGGTCGGCCAACCTGAAACTGCTCAATATTCTCTCGCTGATCGGCGTGTTTGTGCTGTTGATCGGCTGTATCAATTTCATCAATCTGACCACCGCCCAGGCTTTCAAGCGGGCCAAAGAAATCGGTATCCGGAAGGCGGTGGGCAGCAACCGGCTGTCGCTGATTTATCAGTTTCTGACAGAAGCCGGTATGGTGACCTTTGCGGCCACGCTGCTGTCGATTCTGGTAGCGTGGCTGGGCCTCCCGACGGTGGTCGATCTGCTGGGAATTCCATTGACGTCGGCCGATTTGTTTTCGGGAAAAACCGTCGCGTTTCTGACCGCCCTTTTTATACTGACCACCTTATTAGCCGGAATTTATCCGGCGTTCCGCTTGTCGGGCATGGCCCCGATCTGGGCGTTGAAAAACAACAAAATGCCGCAGGGGCGGCAGACGATTACGCTGCGGCAGGGGCTGGTGGTGGTGCAGTTTACGGTTTCGTTGGTGCTCATTACCAGTACGTTACTGATCAATCAGCAGCTTTCTTTTTTCAAAAATGCCGACCTGGGTTTCAACACAGCCGCGATTATTACGGTGGGATTACCGGATAACAGTCCGGCAAAACTGCAAACGTTGCGGAATCGGCTGGCGGAGTCGTCGCAGGTAAAAGACGTCAGTTTCTCGTTCAACAGCGCGTCGGCCGAAAGCAACTGGATGCAGGGCATGCAATACCGGAAAGGTACGAAAGCCGTCGATATCAAAACCCAGTTGAAGATGGGCGATTCGCATTATCTATCCACCTATGGCATTCAGTTGCTCGCCGGAGCGGGCCTTCAGGATCGGGATAGCACTTCTTTCAAGGTGATTGCCAACGAAGTTTTTCTGAACCGGATGGGGGTTGCCAAACCGGCCGATGCGATCGGGGAGAAAGTCTATTATGGTGACGGGCAGGAATTTGCCACCATTATTGGCGTTGCCAAAAATTTTAACGTCAACTCGTTGCACCAGAAAATCGACCCGACCCTGATTCAGGTTGTACCCACTAATTTTTACCAGGCTGGCATCAAACTCCAGACGGATCAGCCGAACGCGGAAGCGCTGAAGGGCGTTTTGGCGCACATCGAAAAAGCCTGGATGGAGACGTTCCCCGATCGGATTTTTGAATACAGTTTTCTGGATGAGACGCTGGCAAAGGCCTACCAGGCCGAAACCCGGACGAGCCAGCTCATCGGAACCGCAACCTTTCTGGCGATCATCATTGCGTGCCTGGGCTTGTTCGGGCTGGCGGCTTTTACGGCCGAGCAACGCACGAAGGAAATTGGCGTTCGGAAAGTGCTGGGCGCATCGGTATCCGGTATTGTGCTCCTGTTGTCGAGAGAGTTTCTGAAACCGGTGCTGGTGGCGCTGCTGATTGCTTCGCCGGTGGCGTGGTATGCGATGAACGAGTGGCTCCAGAACTTTGAATTCAAAGTCGGTATTTCGTGGGACGTGTTTGCGCTGGCGGGCGGCCTGGCCGTTCTGATTGCTTTCCTGACGGTTTCATTCCAAAGCATCCGGGCGGCTTTGATGAATCCCGTAAAGAGCCTGCGAAGTGACTAATCAGCCGGTCAGCTCCGCTGGAAAAGAATAGTTACTGAGGTTTCGCCGGTGGGCAGACTTTCAATCGCCAGGGTGCTGTTGTTTAACTCCAGCAACTTCTTGACGATTGAAAGGCCCAGCCCCGAGCCTTGTTGTTCGTAGCTTTTGCGGTCGAATTGCACATAAGGAGCAATCCGGGGAATATCTTCCGGATTAAATCGCTGTCCAAAATTCAGAATCGTCAGCCGATACTGGTCATTTTCCGGACGACCGGTGATTTGAATAGGACGCGATCCATCCGAGAACTTATGGGCATTATCAATCAATTCGTCCAGAACAATTCGTAGGCTCGTTTCCGAAAGTTGAATGTGAGCACTGTCTACGTCGATCAGGCAATGGATTTCCTGATCGTGCCGGTCATTTACTTTGTCAATTTGTTGATCCAGCACGTCGGTATCCAGCATCGAAATACCGGTGGTATAAAAAGCGTAGGAGGACGTCGCCGGCTGGATACGCTGCAACTCCTCAATCAGTCGGAGGTTGTCCAGCGATCGTTTCAGGCGCAGACCACAAGCCTTGATCATCGCCAGCATCGACAGGCTGTCTTCCTGATCGAACTCATTGTAATGATCCATGAGCAACGTAACAAAACCGAGAATGCCACTCAGCGGGGTGTTGTATTCGTGGTTGGAGACGCTGGTGATGGTCCGGCGGAGTTCGTCGAGCCGATCCTGCAAGTCGGCTTCCCGCAGGGCTTCCCGCTGGAGCCGGCTCTCGATGGCCAGCAGCAGACTGTCGAGGGTGAACGGTTTGGTCAGGTAATCATCGGCGCCCGAAATCATGCCCCGGCGCACATCGATATCTTCCGTTTTGGCCGTCAGAAAAATGAACGGAACCGTTGCCAGCGACTGGTTGCTCCGAATCGCATCCAGCACCTGATAGCCATCCATCTCCGGCATCATGATATCGCAAAGAATCAAATCAGGCTTTCCCAGCATCGCCATGCTGATGCCTTCCCGGCCATTGGGAGCCGACGAAACTTCATATCCTTTTAAGCTTAGTAAGGTGGTCACATTATCCCGGATAGGGGTTTCATCTTCAATGAGTAGTATTTTTGTAGCCATAGGAGCCAAATGGGGTAAACTGCAAACACGAAACCCGCCCTACACCGGTTTGAGGGCCGGACTGTTTTGTTCGATGGGTAAAACAACCGTAAAAGTCGATCCTGTATTTTCTTCACTTTGAACCGTAAGCGTACCGCCGTGAAGCTCCACAAACTGCCGGGCAATGACCAAACCGAGTCCCGTTCCCTGGATGGTTGCCGTATTGCCGGCCCTAAAAAAAGTCTGGAATAAAGCCGGAAGATCCCCTGCCGGAATCCCGATTCCTTCGTCGATAACCTGAATAATCAATTGCCTATCCTGAGAACTGATCGTCAGCCGGGGATCGCCTTTTGAAAACTTAAAAGCATTGGAAAGTAAATTGACCAATACGTGACTCATCAGCTTTTCGTCCAGATAAGCGCGGCAGGAGGGGTCGTCGATCGAAACAAGGACCGATCGCCGGTCGGCCTGATGGCTGAAATGGCTGGCAATCACGCCCTGACACAAGGGCAGAACATCGACCCAAGTAGGATTAAAAGTGACTTTTCCCGCTTCAATCCGGCCGATGGTGAGCATGTCCGTAAGCAACCCGGTAAAGTTCAGAATCTGCTCCTCAATCACCTTCAGGTATTTCTGGATGGACGGTTTGGCCGTCTCCAGGGGTTGTTCCAAAAACAGGTGAATTAAATCGACGCTGGTTTGAATCGTGGTGAGGGGCGTTCGGAACTCGTGCGAAGCGGTGGAAACGACCTGCGATTTTAGCTTGCTGAGCTCCTGTTCCCGTTCCAGCGACTGTTGCAACACCCGTTCTTTCTCTTTCTGGCTGGTGATGTCATTGGCAATTCCGATGTACCGCACGGGGTTATCCTGGCTGTCTTTCATGACAAACGTTCGAATATCGATCCAGCGGGCGGCCCGGTGCGTCCCCTTCACCCGACACTGGATGGTGACTTCCTGCCCTTGCCGGTATTTCTCAAATTCGATCATCACCGCAGCCTGATCTTCTTCCACAATCGTCTCCAGAAAAGCGTGGGTGCCGCGGGGGTGGGGCGATGCAATGCCAAATACGCGTTCATAAGCCGGGTTGATATACAGCAACTCGAACGGCTCCACGGAGTGAATCCAGAAGACTTCATCCACATTTTCGGCAATCTCCCGAAACCGCTGTTCACTGTCGCGCAAGGCATCCTCGGCCTGCTTTCGCTGGGTCACATCCCAGGCCACGCCAATGACCCGAACCGAACGGCCTTCCTGATTTTTAACCAGCAGACCGTTGTATTCCAGGTAGATTATGCTGCCATCCGGTCGGATAATGCGGCTCATGTTGGTGATCCTTTCTGCCGGTGTTCCCAGGTGAGTACGCCTGATGAAATTGGTAAGATCGTCCGGATGGACCATTTTTAAATACTCCTGCAAAGTCCAGTCGGATCGGCCGGGTTCCATACCGTGCATTTCCCACATGCGATCGTCCCAGAACAGCTGGTTCGTCACCAGATCATCTTCCCAGATTCCCTGGCCAACGGCCTGAGTCGCCAGCTGAAGCCGCTGGTTTACGTTTCGCAACTGGGTCTCGGCCTGTTGCCGTTCGGTAATGTCGCGGGCGGAACCATACACCAGATTATCAATTCCAACGGCGTTCCACTCGATGGTACGGTAAGAACCATCTTTTTTCCGGAACCGGTTGATCTGGTTGCGAACGGGCCGTTGCAGAATGCCCGACAGGAGATTTTGAAAGACAAATTTCTGCTCATCGGGGTGGATTAAATGCAGAAAAGGAATGGCCATCAACTCGGTTTCCGAATAGTCCAGCGCAGCCTGAAAAGCCTGGTTGATTTTTGAAATCTTCCCCTGACTGTCGGAAATGCAGTGCATGTCGAGGGCACCCTCGAAGAACGTATTCAATTCCCGGTTTTTCTGTTGTAGTTTTTCTTCGGCCGCTTTCATCGCCGAAATGTCCGTTGCAATACCTACATACCCGATAATGGTGCCCTCTTCGTCCTGTAACGTACTGGTCACCAGTAGGATAGGTACTTGTTCGCCATTCTTGCCCACCGCAATGCATTCACTGTGGAAGTAATTCTGGGTGGCCAGCACTGCGCCGAACAACTCGGATGTTGGTCTGGCTACTTCCCGCGGCTGGTACGAAATAAGCGGAATTGGACTATCTGATGAAGCAAATTCAACATGCGAGACTTTGCCGATGAGTTCCTCGACCCGGTAGCCCATTAATTTTTCGCTGGCCGGGTTGGCCGTCTGAACAACGCCGTGGATGTCGGTAGATACAATGGCCTGGCCAGCGTGTTTGAGAATGGCATTCTGCAAGGCGGATAGCTGCCCGATTTCCCGGGTCCGTTCCGCCACCCGCTGTTCGAGTTGTTCGGTGTGCTGCTGAAGCTGCTTGCTGAGGTGTTGCTGGTAGAGGACAATCGCCAACTGACTGGCCACTTCGCGGGCGATCTGGAGGTGTTCTTCCGTAAAAAAATGGGGCTTGTAGTCCATCAGGACAAAGGCACCGATGTATTGCTCCTGACTGAACAGCGGAATGACGATCAGCGACCGGAATCCTCGCTGGTAGAGGGCCATTTCCGGGGGAATACCGGCGGAATCCGGCTGTAAGTGATCAATTATCCAGGGGTTTCCACTCAGAAGTGGCTCAATTTTAAACAACTGGCTGGGCAATCCGGAACCCGTACGGGCGTCCATTTCTTTGCCGACCAGCCATCGTTCCGTCTGCGCCAGGCCGGTGGTGTCGTCAAACCGGAAAACCGCCAGCCGCTCACAGGGAACCAACTCCCGGATGTGCAACAAGGCGGCTATTTCGGGCTCCTGCCCGGTCAGATTGCGGTTGTGCAAGGCCCGTTCGATGGCTTGCAAACCCTGAAGCCGCTGGTTCGTCCGCATGAGCGCCCGGTTGGATTGGTGCAACTCCTCATTTTTTTGTTGCAACAGATCGGCTTGTTGCTGAAGCACCTTTTGCTGTTGCTTCAAGGCCGTATTATCCAGGTAGGTCAGCAACACGGTATCATCGACGCGTGTCATATGCCCTTCTATCCACAGCGTAAGGCCATTGACCTTATAATCAAGCTCATAATGGATCGGCGTCCCCGTTTGAAGCACGTGTTTTAGGCGTCCCAGAGTGCCCTGCTCCCCGGCAGATGGGTAGACCTCCAGCAAATTCCGGTTCGTGAGCTGTTCCGCCGAAAGACCCAGGTTTCGGGCGTTGGCCGTATTCGTTAATACATACCGGAAGTCATTGATTTCACCGGCCGCATTGCGAACGGGTTGAAACAGAGCCAGTCCGGCGGGTAATTGCTCGACAATCGTTTTAAGCAATTCCGACTGGCGCTCCAGTTCCTGCTGAATGAGCTTGGATTCGGTAATATCCAGCGACGTAATGATAATTCCGTCGTATTTTTTACTAACCGTAACGTCGACCCAGCGGATTTGATCTTTAATCGGGTGTGGACGCTCAAATCGCTGGTTATCACCCGTTTCCCACGCCTGGACGTAGCGCCTGAAAATACCGGTATCGACAAAATGAGGAAAGAGCCTGAGCATGGTCATGAGGCCAAACTCGCTGGAAGTCAATGCCGACAGCTCAAGTGCCGTTCGGTTGCCCCAGACGAAGCGAAAATCCACTACCTGGTCGTTTTGAAACACGGGCACACAATACAATACCGCTACGGGAATTACCTCCTGAAAACTCTCCAATTGTTGAGCCCGAAGGGTTTCGTCAAGAAAATCCATACACGCTGAATAGCACGTCTATAAGTTCCTATTTTGGCACCTTACCAAGACGTAACTAGTTAAGAGTGGCAAAAATTGAGCCAGATAGGCGGCTGATTGTCAATTGCTTGGAACGATCCCTTTTCAATGACTCTACCCCAAAATCAAACTAAATTTCCTAGTTAACTAATGGAGAGCCGATTACTGGTTCCAAAGGCATTAAATGCGCCGGGTCCGGTCGAATACCAACGGTTCGTAAATGAGTAAACGGTTTGCCAAAGTGATACGTCACCGATGAACAAGCCGGGCTGGTTGCCGGATTCGGTGGAGTGGATTCCGGTGAGTGGCCGAACAGCGGCCATCAGGCTTGTACTCCCGCGGACAATGCATTGTACGATTTCGGACAAAATAAAGAAGATTCATCTTGTATCTATCTGTTAATCAGTCTATTTAATGGCGCGGCATGAAAGTTGAACAGGTGCAGGTACCTAACCTATTTTCTGCTGATTCTATGTTACGAAACTACCTGACCATCGCCTGGCGGAGTATTCTGAAGGATAAATTTTACAGCCTGATCAATATTCTGGGCCTGACCATTGGCGTCACCTGCGGCCTGTTGCTGCTGCTCTACGTGACCGATGAATTGAGTTTCGACCGGCATCATGAAAAAGGAGATCAGATTTACCGCATCGTCTCGTACATCACCGAACCCGACAAGATTAACAAGTGGCAGAGCACCCAGCCCCCGCTGGCAAAATCCCTGAAACAGGACTATCCTTTTGTACAAAACTACGTGCGGTTTTTTCCCAACGGTCGGGTAGCTTTCCGGAAGGGCGAGAAGCGGTTTTATGAAGAAGACATCTACGCGGCCGACTCCACGGTGTTCGACGTGTTTACCCACAAATTTATCGAGGGCGACCCTAAAACCGCGCTGGCCCGACCCGGCAGCGTGGTGCTGACGGAGAAAACCGCCCGGAAATTTTTTGGTGAGAGCCCTGCACTGGGCCAGACGCTGCAAACCAACGATACTACCTCGTATCAGGTGACGGGCGTTATTGAAAATGTACCCCGAAACTCGCATTTTACGTTCAATGCGCTCCTGTCGCTGAGTCCGAACGAGCGGAAGGCCGACGGCTGGGGCGGTTTTTACATCGTCAGTTACCTGGTTTTGCCGAAAAACTTCGATACGAAAATTCTGGAAAGCAAGTTTCCACAGCTGTACGACAAAAACATGGCGTCGATCTTCAAGCGGATGGGCATCAAGATTACGTACCAGCTGCAGCCCCTGACGAGCATTCACCTGTATTCTAAACTCGACGGCGAAGCCAACGGCGACATCAGTTACGTCTACATTTTCAGCGCCGTCGCCTTTTTCATGTTGCTGCTGGCCAGCATCAATTACATGAACCTTGCCACCGCCCGCTCGGCCAAACGGTCGAAGGAAGTGGGGCTGCGGAAAGTGATGGGGTCGCTCCGGAGTGCGCTGATGGCCCAATTCCTGACCGAATCGGTATTAATGACGGTCTTGGCGCTGACGGCCAGTTTTGTGCTGGTCGCCCTCCTGCTGCCGTTTTTCAATACGGTTTCGGGCAAGGAGATTCAGTTTCGGGAGTTGTTGCGCCCGACCTTTCTGCTGATTGCGCTGGTCATCGTGGTATTTACGGGTTTCGTCAGCGGCAGCTACCCGGCTTTCTACCTCTCTTCGTTTGAACCGGCGACGGTTCTGAAGGGGTCGTTCAATTCCAAAGGCGGCAGTTTTTTCCGGAAAACGCTGGTTGTGGTTCAATTTGCCATTTCGCTGATCATGCTGATTTGTACCTGGATCGTCTACGAGCAGTTGAATTACATGCGTGACAAGGATATGGGATATGATCGGGAACAGGTGTTAACGATTGATTATCAGGACCGCCAGCCCCGCGATCGCTACAACCGGCTGCGCAACGACCTGCTGGCCAATCCGAATGTCCGCAGCATCGCCACGGCGTCGTCGCCCACCAGCAACATTGGCGGGCGTACTATCTTCGGCGTCGAATCCAACGCCGGGCTGAAAGAAATGGGCTTCAAACCGATGGTTATCGACCACGATTTCCTGCAAACGATGGGGATGAAGGTGGTCAGCGGGCGTGATTTTTCCGATAAGATTCCCGCCGATACGGCCAACGGCGTGTTGGTGAATCAGGCCGCCGTGAAACGCATGGGCTGGAAAGAGCCGCTGGGCAAGAAAGTGCTGCTGGGCGGTTTGCCGCAGGCCGGTCAGCCCGCTCCGCCGGCGGCAAAGGTCGTGGGCGTGGTGAAGGATTTCCACCAGCAGTCGCTCTACATGCCCATCGAGCCGATGATCATCCTGTATCGCCCGAACAACGGAGTGATTCACATTAAAATCGACGCGAAAAACGCCGACAAAACCGTCGAGTTTATCGGTCGGAAATGGCGCGAAACCTACCCGGATCGCCTGTTTGAATACCGGTTTCTGGATCAGGATTTCGAGTCGGCCTACAAAGCGGATGAACTGCGCGGCCGGATTTTTACGGCCTTTTCGGCACTAACCATCCTGATTGCCTGTCTGGGTTTGTTTGGTCTGGCCACGTTCACGACCGAGCAGCGGGTGAAGGAAATCGGGGTGCGCAAAGTGATGGGCGCTTCGGTGTCCAGCGTGGTGCTGCTGCTTTCCAAAGATTTTACGAAACTGGTGCTGTTCTCGTTTCCCATCGCCATCCCGATTGCCTGGTATTCGATGGATCGCTGGCTGCAGCATTTTCCGTACAAAACCGACATCGGCGTCGGGATTTTCGTCGTGGCCTGCCTGCTCACACTGCTGATCTGCTGGGCCACCGTGGTTTATCAATCCGTCAAAGCCGCCATCGCCAACCCGGTTAAGTCACTTCGTTCCGAATAACGTACCTACGGACTAAAGTCCGTGTGAGTCTGGTCAAACGAACGTTTTTAATCATCCCAAAAACACGGGCTAACATCCGTGGGTACATCATGATCCGTAATTACCTCAAAATCGCCATTCGCAACCTGCGCAAACACCGTGGGTTTACCTTCATCAACATTTTTGGACTGGCATTGGGGCTGGCCTGCTGCCTGTTGATCATGCTTTACGTTGTCGACGAACTGAGCTACGACCGGTTTCATGAGAAAGCCGACCGGATTTACCGGATCAATACCGACATCAAATTTGGCGGTAATGACATGCACATGGCTACTTCGCCCGATCCGATGGGGCCGACCTTGCTGAAAGATTACCCACAGGTTGAAAACTTCGTCCGGTTACACGGGCGGGGCACGTTTCTCGTCAAGCAGACGGGGCAGACGAATAACCTGCGGGAAAACGACATCCTGTATGCGGATTCGACGCTGTTCGATGTGTTTACGCTGCCGCTGGTGAGCGGCAATCCGAAACGGGCGCTGGTGGAACCCAATACGGTGGTGATCAGTGAATCGGCGGCCAAACGGCATTTCGGGAATCAGAATCCAATCGGGAAAACGCTGCTGTTCGACAATAAGTTTACCTATCGGGTGACGGGCGTTATGCGCGACATACCGGCCAACTCCCATTTCCGCACCGATTTTTTTGTCTGCATGCGGAGTGACAATTATGAGTGGGGGCGTTGGCTGAGCAACAACCATCAAACCTATGTTCTCCTGAAAGAAGGTGTTGATCCCCAGCAGTTTAATCAGAATTTTGAAACCATCATACAGAAGTACGTGGGGCCGCAGGCTCAGGAGTTTGTTGGCACAACGATCGAGCAGTTGCGCAAATCCGGAAACCGGATCAACTACGCCCTCATTCCGATGACCGACATCCACCTGCACTCCAAGCAGAACATCGAACTGGCCCCCAACAGTGATATTCAGTATGTCTATACGTTCTCGGCGGTGGCGATTTTTATTTTGTTGATTGCCTGCATCAATTTCATGAATCTCTCGACGGCCCGTTCGGCCAACCGGGCGAAAGAAGTGGGCGTTCGGAAAGTGCTGGGTTCAGTACAGCGGCAGTTGATCGGGCAGTTTATGACCGAATCGGTTCTGATGGCCATCCTGTCGATGGGGTTGGCGCTGGTGATCGTGGCGCTGGCGTTGCCATTCTTTAACGACATGTCAAGCAAACAACTCACCATCGATAAGCTGTTTATTCCGCGGTTTCTGCCGGTTTTGCTCATCCTGCCGTTGGGTGTCGGTTTGCTGGCGGGGAGTTATCCGGCTTTTTTCCTGTCGTCGTTCCGACCCATCAGCGTGTTGAAAGGCCGGATCAATCTGGGGTTGAAAAGCGCCGGTTTGCGGAGCGGGCTGGTGGTGTTCCAGTTCATGATGTCGGTGATTCTGATTGTGGGAACGATGGTGGTCTACCGCCAGATCAATTTTATTCAAACGACCAAAGTTGGTTTCAACCGCAATCAGGTGCTGACCATCAACGAAGCCTACGCGCTGGGAAATCAGACGCAGGCTTTCAAGGAGGAGGTGCGGAAACTGCCCGGAGTGGCAAACGGGTCCGTGTCCGGCTTTTTGCCCGTGCCCTCCAACCGGAGCGATAGCCCGTTGTTTCCGGAAGGCCAGCTTGATCAGAATAAAGCGGTTTCGACGCAACAGTGGGGTGTCGATTATGAGTATATCCCGACCCTGGGCATGGAACTGAAAGAAGGCCGGAATTTCTCGCGTGATTTTGGGGCCGATTCAACCGGAATCATTTTGAATGAAACCGCCGTGAAGGTTTTCGGCTTTAAAGATCCCATCGGGAAACGGGTGTGGCGGATGATGGACGATGCGGGAAAAGTTTTCAAAACCTACACGATTATCGGCGTTGTAAAAAACTTTCACTTTGAGTCGCTGCGGCAGAATATTGGTTCGGTGGCGTTGATGTTGGACCCGAGTCTGGGCGCCATATCCTTCCGGCTCAGCAGCCAGGATATTCCGGTCGTGGTGAAACAGATCGAAGCCAAGTGGAAACAAATGGCGCCGGGAATGCCGTTTAGTTACTCGTTCCTGGATGATAGTTTCGATGCCATGTACCGCGCCGAACAGCGCGTCGGCCAGATCGTGCTGACGTTTTCCGTACTGGCCATTCTGATTGCCTGTCTGGGCCTGTTCGGGCTGGCGGCTTTTATGGCCGAGCAGCGCACCAAGGAAATCGGGGTCCGGAAAGTACTGGGAGCTACCACCACCAGCATCGTCGGCCTGCTGTCGAAAGATTTCCTCCGGCTGGTTTTGATTGCCATTCTGATTGCCACGCCCATTGCCTGGTACGGCATGAACCAGTGGCTCAAAGACTTTGCCTACAAGATCGATGTTCCGTGGTGGGTGTTCGTGGTGGCCGGTATGGTGGCCGTCGTGATTGCCTTTGTAACGGTGAGCTTCCAGTCCGTCAAAGCCGCTTTGACGAATCCGGTGAAGAGCCTCCGGAGTGAATAAGCCCCGCTGCGTCGGTGGTCCGGGCCTTCGGGTCGACTTATCTGTCGTCCGTTCCCGGACAACCTCGGAGAATTTATTTTTAGTAACTGATTGAAAAATAGGGTGTTATCGGTTTTGGTATATTCTTTGAGAAATCATCGAAGGAGAACGATGCAACTCCGGAGATTCATTCCGCATCTTTTCACCAAACTCTCAAACAATCTCAAACACAAATACCATGAAACGTTCACTTTTCCTATTAACTACACTTTTTGCCGTACTCCTGACCTTCAGGGGGCTGGCCCAGGACAAAGACGAAACTCCGTACGACACCAAAAACTTCTCAGGTAGTTTAAATACCGTTCGGGTAGAGACCTCCGGCGGGAGTATTTCGGTGGAAGGCGGAAGCCCGTCGAACGGCGTAAAAGTTGAAATGTACGTTCGGGGCAATAACTGGCCGAGCAACAAACTCTCCAAAGAAGAAATTGAAGAGCGGCTGAAAGACTATGAGATCAAACTAGGCGTTGAAGGAAGTACGGTCGTTGCGACGGCCAAACGCAAAAACCGGGACAACTGGGATTGGAAGCGTTCGATCAACATTTCATTCAAAGTATATACTCCCAAAAGCTTCGCTACCGATCTGCACACCAGTGGCGGCAGTATCCGGCTGAGTAATCTGGTGGGCAGCCAGAACTTTACCACCAGCGGAGGGAGCCTGCATCTGACCAGCGTTGAGGGCCTGATCAAAGGCCGGACGTCGGGCGGCAGCATTCACCTCGATCATTGCCGGAAAGACATTGACGTTGCTACAAGTGGCGGCTCGATTCACGCCGAAGATTCCGATGGCAATCTGGATTTACGGACGTCGGGCGGGAGTGTCAATCTGACCAACCTAAGCGGCCGGGTCAATGCCCACACCAGTGGTGGCAGCGTCAGGGGCGAAGGCATCAAGGGCGAACTGGTTGCCGGTACGTCGGGCGGTTCGGTTCGGTTGTCCGGTATTTCGGGCAGCGTCGAAGCCAGCACCAGCGGGGGCGGTATGGACGTTGAAATTACAAAATTGGGCGAATACGTTCGTTTGTCGGGTGGTCCGGGCAGCGTCAATGTCAAAATGCCCCTCGATCAGGGAATCGATTTAGATCTGTCGGGAAACCGGGTCGATATTCCCCTGAGCAAATTTGACGGAACGGTTGAAAAAGACCGCGTTCGGGGCCGTCTGAACGGTGGCGGAGTTCCCGTCCGCATATCCGCCGGCAGCGGCAGCGTACACGTAAACAGGTAGTTAAAAGTTAAGCGTTAGGAGTGAAGAGTTGGCTGACGCGTGCTTTTGTGCGTCAGCCAACTCTTCACTCCTAACGCTTAATTCTTAACTGCCTTTCCTGTCCGTTTGTGAACAAAAGAGTGTCCGGTGACGGACACTCTTTTGTTTTTTATGCGCTTAGTTGACTAATTATCAGCTGTTTGGTTTTCTGGCATAAGCCTTGAGTATTTATAAGTATTCCGTTCATCCAACACTGTTATGTTTCGCAATTACGTCGTCATCGCTTTTCGCAATCTCTGGAAACACAAACTGTTTTCCGTGATCAATGTGGTCGGTCTGGCATCAGGAATCATGGTGTGTTTGCTGGCGTTGATCGACATCAAAGGTGCCTTCGATTACGGTAATTTTCATCCGCATCCGGAGCGAACCTACCGCATTCTTACCGATGTGACGGGTAACGACAACCAGACCACGGCCTTTGCTACCACACCCTTGCCGCTGGCCGACGTGCTGAAACGGGAGTACGGTTTTGTCGATCAGGCCACCCGGGTGATTCGGGACTATGCCGAATTTACAGTCGATCGGAAAATACTGCAGGAATCCTATTGTGCCGTCGATCCGGCTTTTTTCACGGTTTTGGGTTATAAACTCGCATCGGGCCAACCGGCAACGGAGCCGAATACCGCCGTATTGACACCGGAAACCGCCGAAAAGTTTTTTGGTCTGTCGAACCCGATTGGCAAAGTCATTCACCACAAGGAACTCGGCGAAATAACGGTTACGGGCGTATTTCAGCCCCTGCCAATCCGCTCACACCTTCGTTTCAGTCTGGTGCTTTCAATGTCCACTCTTTCAACGCCAGACCGGAAACAACAGCAGACCGATTGGAGACAATATGCGGTAGGCTACACGTACGTTCGTTTGAAAGAAGGTACCTCGGTCGAGTCATTCGAAAAAGCCTTGCCGACCATTGCTGCCAGAAACACGAAAGACCTGCGTTTCAAGTCCGAAAAAGGCTATACGTTTCGGGCGCAGTCGATGACCACCCTTTCACCCTCCCACGAAGACCTGGCGATGGGCACCTGGGAGCAAACCTGGGGCAAACTGGCCACCGAGATGGGGGTGGGGTTAGTGACGTTACTGCTGGCGGTTTTCAATTACGTCAACCTGACATTGGCCCGATCACTGAGCCGCGCCCGCGAAGTTGGTATCCGGAAAGTGTCCGGGGCAGTGCGCTGGCAGCTGATGGCTCAGTTCATGGCTGAGTCGGTGGTCTTATCGGTACTGGCTCTGGGCGTTGCCTACCTTCTTTTGTTGCTGATCGAGCCCATGCCGTTTGTGCAGCAGTGGCTCATTGGCGGGGTGGAACTGAACGGGACGATGTGGGCGGTTTTTGTCGGATTCAGCATCGCAGCGGGTTTGCTGGCGGGCTTTGTTCCGGCGCGGGTGTTGTCCGGTTTCCGGCCCGCCCAGGTGTTGCGGAGCCAGACGGGTTTAAAGGTTTTTAAAGGAATTACGCTGCGCAAATCGCTGATTGTCGCGCAGTTTTCCATCGCGCTGATTGCCATGATTGCGCTCCTGTCGATGGCGCGGCAACAGAATTACATGGCCACGGCCGACTACGGTTTTCGCAGTGAAAACGTACTGAATATTCCATTGAACGATGTTCCGTATCAGCGGCTGGCGAATGAGTTGAATCGAATTCCCGGTGTCGAACGGGTATCGGCCACATCGGAACTGTTTGGCGGTCATGGCGGAGATTGGCGGCCTGTGCGCCAACAGTATTCGGGGGGCGATTCGACCCGGGCTTTCGTTTTTGCCGTCGATCAGAATTTTGTCGCCAACATGGACCTGACGTTACTGGCGGGCCAGAATTTGCCGGAGATGGCTACTGACACCAACGGAGAGGGCTCTCTGGGTCGGTTTGTTCTGGTCAATGAAGAGGCTGTCAAAGCTTTCCGGCTGGGCAATCCGCGGGAGATGGTCGGAAAACCGCTCTGGCTGGGGAATACGGAAGTGACCATTGCCGGGGTATTGAAAGATTTCCGGTTTACGACGTTCAACTGGGCTATCAAACCGCTTGTTTTAAGCTACCAGCCCAGGCAGTTCCGGTACGTGAATGTGAAAATTGCCAGCGGGGCAGAAGCATCCGCCTTGGCCGACATTCAACGCATCTGGAAACGCCTGAATCCGTACGATCCATTTGTGGGCCAATGGTATAATGACTTTTTATACCAGCGACACAGCCACGAAGACGACATTGATTTCATGAGTCTGCTGACGGGTCTGGCGTTTTCGATTGCCTGTCTGGGCTTGCTGGGTATGGTTACCTATACGACCGAAACCCGCATCAAGGAAGTGGGCATCCGGAAAGTAATGGGCGCGGAGGTTCGACAAATTATCTGGCTGCTGTCGTGGGATTTTGTTAAATTACTGCTCATTGCCGGAGCGATTGCCATCCCGCTGGGGTATCTGGCCGGAATGGCTTTTCTGATTAATTTTGCCTATCATGTTTCGATCGGTTTCGAAACGCTGGGCGGTTGCATCGGTTTGCTGCTGGGCCTCGGTGGACTGACCATCGGAGTCCGAACCTACCGGGCCGCCTTGTCGAATCCGGCCGACAGTTTGCGGAGTGAATAAAGAGTTAAAAATGAAGAATTAAAAGTACGCGTCCTCTGCGGTTTAGGCGACCCGTTTAACGCTTCATTCTTACCTTATTAAAAAGGATTTACAGATTTTCAACTATACCAAATTATGATTTCACTACAGAACGTTTCCAAGTACTACCCCGCCGGTTTCGGTAAGACGTACGTGCTTCGTAATATCACGCTGGATATCAACGAAGGCGAGTTTGTCTCCATCATGGGGCCATCGGGATCGGGCAAATCCACGCTGCTTCACATTCTGGGGATGCTGGAAGAGCCGTCGGAAGGGGAGTACCTGTTTTTTGACCAGCCGGTTCAGAAATTGTCGGAGAAACGTCGCACCGAATTACACCGGAACTACATCGGGTTTGTGTTTCAGGCCTATCACCTGATCGACGAGTTGACGGTGTATGAAAACATCGAAACGCCGTTGCTGTACAAAGGGCTGTCGTCGTCGGAACGAAAAAGCCGGGTGGCCGAACTGCTCGACCGCTTCAATATGGTGGCTAAAAAAGACCTTTTTCCGACGCAATTATCGGGCGGTCAGCAGCAACTGGTCGGCATTGCCCGCGCCGTTGCCTCCGGCCCGAAGGTGATTTTTGCCGATGAACCCACCGGTAATTTACACTCCGACCACGCGAAGGAGATCATGGAATTGTTTAAAAAACTGAATAAGGAAGATGGCGTAACCATTGTACAAGTCACACACTCGGAAGTGAACGCCGAATACGGAAACCGGATTTTGCGGTTGAAAGACGGCTGGCTGGAATCCTTTCAGGTGCCGTCCGTGGAGCGCGGCTAAAAACACCGGGTGATTATAAATCCGCAAACACCGCATTCATGCGCTGGTGCTGTGTCGGCTTGACCAGCGCGTTGCCGAGTTGCCGAATCCACTGAATACCGGTGACGTTGGTACAGAATACCGCATCGGCGCTGGCCAAAACGGCTGGCAGGAAAAGGCCCTCGTGAACCGTCAGGCCGTGGTGCGGAGCCAGACGAAGAAGTTGTCGACGCAGAATGCCTTCAATGCAGCCGCTGTCGGGCGAGGGCGTAAAGAGCTGGTCGTTCCGCAGCCAGAAGAGGTTGGACGCAATGCACTCGGACATATGCCCGTGGGCATCCAGCAGAATCATATCGTCGGCATTCTGCTCCCGTTTGGCAATGCCCGCCAGCACGTAGGGCAGGGCATTGAGCGTTTTGTAGGCAGAAACCGGCGAAGGTGATAACCGGATGGCGTCGAAAAAACCAACTCTGGCTTTTTCCGTGATGGCAAAAGCCGGACCCGATCGGGCGGTTATCAGGTAGAAAGTTTGAAAATTGGTTGGCGTGTATAGGCCTCCGGGTTGTCGCCAGACCTGGAGTTTAATTCGTGACGGCTGGTCGATCAGGTTGTTGGTCCGGAGGAGTTCGATAATCTGAGCCTGGAGTACAGTAAGGTCAAATTGGGGAGGAGCCTGGAGTGAAAGCGCCGTCATGCCGCGGATAAGCCGATCATAATGATGCGGCCAGAATTGGATTTCCTGTTTTTCGTAACGGATGGTTTCAAAAAGTCCGTCACCGTATTGAAAGGCCCGGTCGTTTGGCGAAAGCAAAACAGAGGCTTCCGGCAGTACATCCCCGTTTAAAACCACGTTCATTTGCATTTTCACCGTTTATCTAAAATAGTTAATGAGTACGCAAGATACTTTGTAACATTGAACAACCATGAAGCGATTTACTACTTACAACAGTCGGGCGATCCGGTTTAGAATTACGATCCTGGCATCGCTACTGGGGCTTATCGTAAACGCAACGAATGCCCAGACAACGGTTCAGAGCAATCAGACGGTTCCGGCGTCCCAGCGGTATTCGCTGCGGCAGTGTATCGACATAGCGTTGCAGAATAACCTGCAGATCAAGCAGGGGCAATTGAATGTGCAGGGCAGTGAGTTGCAGCTTCGGCAATCGAGAATGAACCTTTTCCCGACCGTGAACGGCTTCGCAAGTCAGTCATTCAGCTCTGGTCGGAATATTAACCCGGCAACCAACGAATTTGTGGAATCGTCGGTTTCCTCCAATAACTACCAGGTTTCGGGCCAGTTAACCGTATTCAATGGGTTTGCCGTGCAAAGGGCGATTAAGCAAAACGATTTGTTTCTGCAATCGACCCAGATGAATCTAAAAGCCATTCAGAATAACGTTTCGATTCTGGTTGTGCAAAACTATCTGAACGTTCTGACGTATCAGGAACAACTCGACATTGCCCGCCGTCAGGTCGAAACAAGCCGTGGGCAATTGGATCGCACCACAAAATTAGTGAATGCCGGTACGTTGGCCGAAGCTCAATTATACGATCTTCGGGCTCAAGTTGCCAACGATGAACTGGCGATTGTTAATGCACAGAATAACCTGGATCTAGCCAAATTGGCCTTATTACAGGCCATGAATTTGCCTGCCGGAAATAGCGGTGCGCCGACACCCGGTACGCTGGAAGTCGAAAAATACCAGTTTGACGATCCTACTTTGGAGCCGTATTCGGCTACTGCCCAGGCAGTTTATGAAACGGCTCTCCAGTTTATGCCGGACGTGAAAGCCGCCGAATTGCGGGTACGGAGTGATGTGGAGGGTGTAAAAGTGGCGAAGGCCCAACTATTACCGACATTGACATTGAACGGAAGCCTTAGCACCTTATATTCAAGTGTGGGCAGACAGAAACAGTTTGAGAACGGAACAAGGCTAGATCCGCTCAACGTTATTGTGAATGGTGTTCAAAGTACGATTTTGGTCGTCAATACGGCTTATCGAAATGAGAATTTCACGTATGGTGAACAATTGAATAATAACCTGAACCGTGGTGCTTCGCTGAACCTGAACATCCCGATTTTTGGTCGGTTTGTAACTCGTAACCGGATTACCAACGCAATAATTACTCAGAAAACATCGGAGCTTACGGTTGATAATACCAAATTAACTCTCCGTCAGAATATTGAAACCGCCTATACCAATATGCTGGCAGGAGCTAACCGCTACCGGGCCACCCAGATTCAGGTCGAATCCTTGGAAAAAGCGTTCCAGGCTGCCGAAAGCCGATTCAATGCCGGGGCGCTGAACTCGGTGGATTACAACATTGCTAAAAATAACCTGGATAAAGCCCGTGCCAATCTGGTTCAGGCCAAGTTTGACTACGTATTCCGGACCAAGATTCTTGACTTTTACCAAAACAAACCTTTGTCTTTTTAACGGATAATGAACGATGAATCATGAATATTGAATAATTTGCAAGCGCTGTTAGTTTTGCGTATTCGGTATCCTATTCATTCTCATTATTCATCGTTCATCTCTATGAAACGCAAATCGAACCGCATCTGGTGGATACTGGGTGGTATTGTTATTCTGTTGGTGGGTGGCCTCGTAGCCGCCAAGCAAACCGGCCTGATCGGTAAAGCCAAACCGACCGAAGTTGATTTTACGGCTGTCAAAAAAGTAGATATCATTGAACGGGTGAGCGCTTCGGGGCGAGTGCAGCCTGAAGTAGAGGTGAAAATCAGCCCGGATGTGTCGGGTGAAATTATCGCCTTGTATGTCGCGGAAGG
Organism: Larkinella knui; assembly: GCF_003858645.1. GTDB lineage: Bacteria > Bacteroidota > Bacteroidia > Cytophagales > Spirosomataceae > Larkinella > Larkinella knui. Next base: position 316,160 of record NZ_RQJP01000005.1, read on the forward strand.
CGACTCCATCAAGCAAGGGCAATTGTTACTTAAGATTCGCCCCGACAACTACGAGTCGTTGCTGGCCCGCGCCCGTGCTACGGTCAACTCCAGCCGCGCCCAGTATTTGCAGACCAAAGCGTTGGCGGCTCAGTCCGAAGCCCGGCTGATTCGGGCGAAAGCCAATTACGACCGGAATAAGAAATTGCTGGCCGACAAGGTTATATCGGCCTCTGATTTTGAGCAGATTGAAGCCGATTACAACGTAGCCAGACAGGACATCGAGTCGGTTCAGGCCAATATAAAAGCGGCCGAATTTAACGTCGCCGGTGCCGAAGCCGGCTTGCGCGACGCCACGGAAAACCTTCGCAAAACAACAATTTATGCGCCGGTAAATGGTACGGTTTCCAAACTCAATGTCGAACTGGGCGAACGCGTCGTTGGAACGTCGCAGATGGCGGGTACTGAAATGCTCCGGATTGCCAACCTGAATAACATGGAAGTGCGGGTAAACGTCAATGAAAATGACATTGTGCGCGTTAGCCTGGGCGATACGGCGGATATCGACGTCGATGCCTACTCCACCACGGGGCGCAAGTTCAGAGGGATCGTTACCGAAATTGCCAATACCGCCAACGGATTGACCGGTACCGGAACATCAGCTTCGTCGAGTATGTCGACGGATGCCGTAACCGAATTTGAAGTACGGATCAAGGTACTGAACAGCTCGTATAAGGATTTAATGGCGCAGCGGGCGAAACGCACCTATCCCCTTAAACCGGGAATGACCGCTTCCGTAGAAGTCATCACGGATCGTCGTCCGGGGGTGCTGGCCGTTCCAATCGCGGCTGTTACGACGCGGGGAGCCGCTCAGGAAGCGATGAACCAGAAGCCGGGTGATAACGACAACAACAATAACGCTGAGAAACCGGCGGCTCAGACTCCGGCCAAAAAGGAAGAAGTCAAAGAGATTGTGTTTGTTCACCAGAATGGCAAAGTCGTTCAACGTGATGTAAAAACCGGCATTAGTGACTTTGAAAATATCGAAGTCAAATCGGGTTTGAAAGCGGGTGATGAAGTCGTATCCGGACCCTTTATTGCGGTCTCGAAGCGCCTGAAAGATGGCGATCCGGTTATAAAACGCGACCCAGGCAAAGAGAAAAAACCGGAGAAGCCGGAAGAATAGATTTGATTTAGCAATAAGGTTGAGAAAGCGAAAACGCCTGCCCTGTTAGAGGTGCGGGCGTTTTTTGTATTTTCGATACTTAATTGAGAGGCCAAAGAAAAGAGAAGGATGATCGATAAGCTCTAATCGGCTGGCTGTCAGCGATCTCTGTTCTCAATTTTTTGTCTTTCGTCTTTAATGAATACGGTCATTATGAATCAACCCGCTCGGATTACCGTCGTGGGCGGTGGCAGTTGGGCCACTGCGATTATTAAAATTCTGTCGGAAGGAAATAATCACATTCGCTGGTGGCTGCGTAGTCAGCGCGACGCCACCCACATCAAAAAATTTCATCATAATCCCAGTTACCTCAGCGACGTTCAGATCAGTCCGCGCAAAGTACGGGTTTGTACAAAAATCAAAGATGCGCTCACGGCCAGTGAGTTCATCATTCTGGCGGTTCCGGCGGCTTTTGTCAGCGATGCCCTGCAGGGCGTGAAACCGGAGCAACTGGCCGGGAAGAGTATCATTTCGGCCATCAAGGGGATGATTCCTGAGAAAAATCAGCTGATTACCGATTGGGCGGAGCAGGCATTTGACGTTCCGTCGGGTCGGATTGGCGTGATTGCCGGACCGTGCCACGCCGAAGAAGTCGCGCTCGAAAAACAATCCTATCTGACGATTGCCTCACAGAACCTGGAATTTGCGTCAGAAGTCGCTCAATTCCTTAACGGACGTTTCGTCCAGACTTCTCCGCTCGACGACATTTATGGGGTGGAGTATTGCGCTGTGATGAAAAACATCATTGCACTGGCCTGTGGAATTACGCACGGGTTGGGCTACGGGGATAATTTTCAGGCGGTATTGGTGTCCAATGCCATGCAGGAAATCCGGCGGTTTGTCGACAAGGTTTATCCCATGCAACGCGATTTGAGTGCGTCGGCATATTTAGGCGATTTGCTGGTAACGGCTTACTCGCCCTTTAGCCGCAACCGCACGTTCGGGCATCTGATTGGCCGGGGTTACAGCGTGCAGTCGGCGCAAATGGAGATGAATATGATTGCGGAGGGCTATTACGCCGTGAAAAGCATTCACGAAATCAACCGGCACCACGGCGTTCTAATGCCGATTATGGAGATGGTATACACGGTTTTGTACGAGAAAACGTCACCGGTAGTGGCGACGAATGCGTTGAAAGCCGTGCTGAAATAAGTACCAGGGTTCCGTTAGAGGAAGCTCCGAATCTGAGCGGCCACGTCCGCCAGCTCTTCAGGGGTTGTTTTCAGCTTATGGTTGAAATTCATGTCCGCCATGCTGTTCATCGGAATCAGGTGAATGTGGGCATGGGGAACTTCCAGACCAATAACGCTTACGCCAATCCGCTTGCAGGGAACGGCTTTTTCGATGGCCGGTGCAATCTGCCGGGCAAATCTCATCAGGCCAACGTACAACTCGTCATCCAGATCGAACAGATAATCAATTTCTTTTTTGGGAATAACCAGCGTATGACCTCTAACAATCGGGAACACATCCAGAAAGGCCAGGTAATCGTCGGTTTCGGCTATTTTATGAGCCGGTATTTCACCAGTAACGATTCGGGAAAAGATAGAAGCCATGCGAATAAATGAATAATGAACCGCGTGGGCGGCCCCGAAAAATCAAAAGCTCCTGGGAACTTTCATGGTTCGGGGCTGCCCACGCGGTTCTTTTTACTTTAAGTTCTATCTGCCAATTTCGAGTACTTCAAATTCCAGGGTTCCGGCGGGTACTTTAATTTCGGTGGTGTCGCCTACTTTTTTGCCGAGCAATCCTTTCCCAATGGGCGAACCGACGGAGATTTTACCTAATTTCAAATCCGCTTCCTCTTCCGAAACCAGGGTGTAGGTCATCGTAGCCCCGTTTTTGCGATTTTTTATTTTAACAGTCGATAAAACCGACACCAGCGACGCATCGATCGACGATTCATCCAGAAGCCGGGCGTTGGAAACAATTTCCTCCATTTTCGAAATCTTCATCTCCAGCAATCCCTGCGCATCTTTAGCGGCATCATACTCAGCATTTTCGCTAAGGTCACCTTTATCGCGCGCTTCGGCAATCTGGCGTGACATATCGCTCCGCCCCTTGGTCTTCAGGTCGTTCAATTCAGCTTTCAGCCGGTTCAGACCTTCTTCAGTGTAATACGAAATCTTACCCATGTTACATCTACTCTATAAATTTCTTTGCCTTTGGTTTCGTCGTTCCTGAGGCCCTACAGACCCACTGTAGCCCGTTATCAGGTGATAAATGGCTACAAAAAAGAAAAGAACGGTTCGCTGACCGTTCTCCATACAAAATCTTGTTTCTTTGTAGGAAGCGTCAGGAGCCTTTCTGCGGAATTGTATGTATAGCTGTTCGACTACTCATAGTGGAACTCAGGAAGACAAAAATAACAATTCCATAGCATTCTCCCAATGTCCTAATCAGCAATTCGATCAAATAACTATTTACTGTTTTGATACGTGATTCTTTTCGCATCGTATTTATGGGCACGCCCGAATTTGCGGTGGCCAGCCTGAACAAACTGCTCGACGACGGCTGCCAAGTCGTGGCCGTTGTGACGGCTCCGGACCGGCCTTCGGGGCGGGGGCAACAACTGACGGAATCGCCGGTAAAACGCGCAGCCGTTGCCGCCGGTATTCCGGTTTTGCAACCCGAAAAATTGCGAGATCCGGTATTTTTAGAAAAATTACAAAGTTATCAAGCTGATTTACAGGTAGTCGTAGCATTTCGTATGTTGCCGGAAGTGGTTTGGGCCATGCCCCGGGTTGGTACATTCAACCTTCATGCCTCGTTGCTGCCGCAGTATCGGGGCGCTGCTCCCATCAACTGGGCGGTTATCAACGGAGAAAGAGAAACCGGTGTTACCACGTTTTTTATCGAGAAAGAAATTGATACCGGGCAGATGATTTTTCAGGAAACCGAATCGATTCACCCGGACGATTCGGCCGGAACCCTTCACGACCGGTTAATGGAAAAAGGGGCCGCGTTAGTGCTGAAAACCGTCCGGGCCATTGAAGAGGGGACGTACCCCCGCAAACCGCAGCCGCAGACCGGCGAACTGAAATTAGCACCCAAAATCCACCGCGAAACCTGTGAGATCAACTGGTTTCAACCGGCCGAAGCCGTGCGTAATTTTGTCCGGGGTATGTCGCCGTATCCGACGGCCTGGACCAGGATCAATGGGAAGATTTATAAAATCTATGCGGTTTCGTTGGCCGGCCAGTCGCCCTTCCCTGCCGAACCGGGTGAGGCTTATTCCGATGGCAAAAAAATACTGCTCATTAAAGCTGACGACGGCTGGCTGTCGGTGGATGAACTACAGGCCGAAGGCAAGCGAAAAATGATGGTAGAAGACTATTTTCGGGGGAATAAAATTTGAACCATGGTAATCAGTTTAATTGCAGCCGTGGCTGAAAACGGCGTTATTGGTCAGGATAATGAGTTGGTTTGGCGTTTGCCCGACGATTTCAAGTACTTTAAACAAACGACATCTCATCACCCGGTTTTGATGGGCCGCAAGACGTTCGAGTCATTGGGAAAACCGCTGTTGAACCGGCTTAATGTCGTCATTACCCGCAACCCTGACTACCGTCCTGAAGGGGTTGTTATGGTCGATTCGCTGGAAAAAGCACTTGAAGAGGCCCGAAAAACCGGTATTGATGAAGCTTTTGTAATTGGTGGGGCCGAAATTTATTGGCAGGCGATTGCTACTGCTGACCGGCTGTACCTGACGGAAGTAAAAGCTTCCTTTGAAGGCGATGCCCGGTTTCCGGATTTTGATAAATCGGAATGGCAGGAAATCAGCCGGCGTCATCATCCAGCCGATGAGCGGCACGCCGTCGCGTTTGACTTTGTGGTTTGGGAACGGAAAGTGTGATGCTTAGCGCAATAAACAGGGGTTAAACATAAAACCTTATCCCTTCATAAACCGGATCACCGCTACTTCGGCCAGCAGAAACACCAGGGCGGCAATGACAAAATACTTCCAGAGGTTTGTGCCCAGGTTTTGTTGCCTCAGTTCTTCCACAAAATCATCGTCCTGAATACTGTCGAAGACCTCCACATTCGGCTGGTTGGCAAAGATGCGCCGGAGCTCGTCAGGCTTGTAAAAATCCATTTGCGACTCCCGGTTTCCGTGATTAAAAGCCAGTAATTTCTCGGTCTTGCCGTTCAATTGCAACTCATAATAACCCGACGCCAGCTGCTGGCCCTCATTCAGTTGATTGCTTTTGGGGAGTTCCATCAGCAACTGCTGTCCATTGACGCGTTGTATGGGAATGATTTCCAGTTTGTCCCGCTTCAATTTGTAAACGGAATTGGGCGATGCATTGCTGACGGGTACTTCGATCGTGTTGTCATCAAATGAATACGCTGTACGCTGTGGCCTGACACTCAGTGCGGCAATTTTATACATAATGGGCACAAAAAGGGCATGTTGAGCCAGATTACCGTACTCGGTATTCAAGGGGCTGGCAAAGATGTAGACCTGTCCGCCCGTCGAACCAGCCGTTCGGGACTGCGTCAGATAAGGCGTTCCATTCCGCAACGTCAGCAACCGCTCACCCACCACCCGCCATTGCCAAACCGGAACGGCATTGGGCAGATTTTCGATGCCCTGCTGGTTGGTTTGCTCAAAAATGTCACGGAAAAATGGATTCTGGCGGTTGGGAGCCGATAGCGGTTGGGTGGGCGGAAGGGGAGGAGCCTGAGTTTGTAAACCGGCAACCCCTAAACTGGCAAGAAATGAAGACCAGGCCGTTGCATCAGGCGTAGTCGGGGGAATGATAACTAAACTCCCGCCCTGTCGCACAAACCGCTCCAGTTCGCTCCGCAGCGTACCATTCACCTGACTGACGCCTTCCAGCACCACTAAATCGGCGGTTTTCAATTGACCAACGTCCACATTCTGGGCACTGAAACTCCGGCGAACAAACAAACTGTCGTTGCCGTATACATTCTCGATATAGTTGGCTTCCGTTTTCTGGTCATACAGATGAAGGACCCGAATCGAAGGCGATGCCTGAATGACAAAATAATACTCGTTGTCGAACGTAATCGGATAGTCCTCGAACGTGATCCGCCCCCGGCGAAACCCTTTTTGGGTAACATTGAAATTAAGGGTTGCCGTGGCAGCTCCTTTGCCCGGCAGGGTGACGGAAGCCGTTGAAACCTGCGTCTGGTCGATAAAAAGCTTAACGGGCAAATTACGAACGGATTCATCGCCACTATTGCGGACGCGAACATTGAGCGTGTTATTCTGCATCTCGCGAATGAATGGGGTACTCAGCCAAACGGAGTCGACAAAAACATTCTTGGTCGGCTGGGTCTCCAGAGGGACGAGAAAAAGCCGGTTGGTCGTATCAATTTTCAGCCGGGAGAGATCGCCGGCGGTACTTTTCTGAAAGTCGGAAAACCAGAATAATTGATTGGGTCCGGTTGGGTTATGCGTAGCCAGCAGGTTGAGCTGACGCCGGTAGACGTCGGGCAAAGTGCGGGGCGTATGGGCAAATCGAACCGTCGTAACCCGGTCGCGCAGCGCTTCGGCGGTACCGACGGCCTGCTCCTGACTACTGAAATCATTGGTAATCAATTGCAGCGATGTCGCGTTACGGAACAAACCAAGCAGTTGGTCCAATTTGCTGGTGGCAATGTCCAAATACCGCTTCTGGTTTAACTCGTTCTGCATGCTGTACGAATTATCGAGATACAAGCTCGTAAGTCCGGTCCGTGACAAACCCAGTTTGCTTTTGCTGGGAATAAACGGTTGCGCGAACGCCAGCACCAGGCAGATCACAAACAACGTCCGGAACAGCAGAATCAGGTAATGCTTCAACCGCCGGAACGACTTGGTTTCGGTCTGGACGGTTTTTAGCAGGGCAACGTTGGTAAAAAATACCCGACGAGTCCGGCGAAAATTAAACAGGTGGATGGCGACGGGGACAGAGACAGCCAGCAGCCCAAACAGAAACGAAGGATATAGGAAACTCATTCAAACGGTTCGCTGTAGCGATTATTTTCTTTTATAACGGCCAAATAAAGCAATGTTGTTCTGACTCTAACGAATTTAGCAAGAATAGCATACGGATGACACGGATTGACCAATTTACATCGATAAATCGGAGAAAGCCTATTATATACTCACTATTTCAAGCGTGTAGAATGCTTCCTGCGTCTGCAAAACATCCGTATAGGTAATTGAGCCGGTTTGATCGCCAATGGTTACAAATTCGGGAACCGGCGTATGACCAACGATCTGATGCAAACCCGCGATATAATCCGTCGATGTTTCCAGTTTATCGGCCCAAACAGGCCCTCCGGCTTCTTCATAACCGCCCCGTAAGTAACTGATATCAAACAAAGATGTTCGGAGCATCCGATCTTCGTGCATTGCATTCAGCACCGTGGCCAGTTGATCCAACGTCTGCAAATTTGGTTCCAGTTTTGAGCTTAGATCGCCTTTAGGCAAGTGGGCCAGCCATCGATTAGACACCCCTGCATGGGTAAATACGTACGAATTTTGCTGGTGGGCAATCTGAAAAAGCGACTTCTGTTCCGTAAATAACGCGCTCAGAGCCGGTTGCATCGACGACCGAAAACCGGAACAGCGGTAGTGCGGAAAATGTAGGTATTGGGCGTCATGATTGCCAAGTAACAAAACCACCTTGTCGGGGTACTGCTGTTTGAGCCCGATAATTTGCTGCAGGTTTTCCAGGATAATCCGGTCACTAAGCTCGTAACTATCTGTGTAGTCGCCCAGAAAAATTACTTTATCATACTGCGTAACATCGACTTGCTGCCAGCTGTTTCGTCCGTGGAGGTCAGAGATAGTAAGGATTTTCATAAAATGCCACTATATTGAAAAAGCCTTTACTGCAGATGGCAGTAAAGGCTTTTATCGTATCGAACTTAGTGAATTATAACGTCCGCTTCACTTCTTTCAATTCGAAGCTTTCGATGGTATCACCTACCTGAATATCGTTAAAGTTTTTAATGCTAAGACCGCACTCATAACCAAAACGTACTTCACTGACATCTTCTTTGTAGCGTTTCAGGGCGCTTATTTCGCCGGTATGGACCACGATAAAGTCGCGGACAACGCGGACTTTGTTGTTTCGTCTGATGATCCCTTCCGTTACCATACAACCGGCCACGGTACCAATGCGGCTGATCTTGAACACATCGCGAACTTCGATATTGCCAACAATGACTTCTTCGGTCGTTGGGGCCAGCATGCCTTCCATGGCATCCCGGATTTCGCCAATGGCATCGTAAATGATGGAATACAAGCGAATTTCGATCTGCTCCTGTTCCGCCAGACGACGGGCGCTGACCGAAGGCCGTACCTGGAAGCCGACAATGATCGCATCCGACGCCGACGCCAGCAGAATATCCGATTCGGAAATCTGACCCACGGCTTTGTGGATGATGTTGACCTGTACTTCTTCCGTCGAAAGTTGCAGCAGCGAATCCGAAAGGGCTTCCACCGAACCGTCCACGTCACCTTTCACAATCACGTTCAGCTCTTTGAAGTTACCGATGGCTTTCCGGCGACCGATTTCTTCCAGTGTAATGTGTTTGCGGGTCCGCAGGTTTTGCTCGCGCAATAACTGTTCGCGTTTATTGGCAATTTCGCGGGCTTCACGCTCTGTTTCCATTACGTTGAACTTATCCCCCGACTGCGGAGCACCGGGAAGACCCAGGATTTGCACGGGTGTCGATGGTCCGGCTTCTTTCAGGCGTTGGCCGATGTCGTCAGTCATGGCACGGATGCGGCCAAAGTGAGCCCCAACCAGCACGATATCCCCCTGTCTGAGCGTACCGGACTGAACAAGCATGGTCGTCACATAACCCCGACCTTTGTCAAGTTCGGCTTCAATGACGGTACCTGTTGCCTTTTTATTCGGATTGGCTTTCAGGTCGAGCAGTTCCGCTTCGAGCAAGACTTTCTCCAGTAATTCCGAAATACCCAAACCGGATTTTGACGAGATTTCCTGTGTCTGGTATTTACCACCCCATTCTTCAACGAGCATGTTCATCTGCGACAGTTCTTCCCGTACTCGTTCCGTATTGGCACCCGGTTTATCGACCTTGCTGAAGGCAAAAACAATGGGCACACCGGCCACCTGCGCGTGGTTAATTGCCTCGCGGGTTTGTGGCATGACGCTGTCGTCCGCAGCAATAACAATAATAACAATGTCGGTTACCTGCGCTCCCCGTGCCCGCATGGCCGTAAAGGCTTCGTGACCCGGCGTATCAAGGAACGTAATCATGCGGTCGTCCGTGGTTTTTACGCTATAGGCACCAATGTGCTGCGTAATTCCCCCGGCTTCGCCAGCCGCAACGCGTGTCCGGCGGATGTAATCGAGCAAGGAAGTTTTCCCGTGATCGACGTGACCCATGATGGTTACAATCGGTGCGCGGTGAACCAGATCTTCTTCGTTGTCCGGTTCATCGACCAGGCCCGATTCAATTTCTTCTTCGGCGGAGACAAACTGCACTTCGTAATCGAATTCATCGGCAATAACCGTAATCGCTTCTGCATCAAGGCGCTGGTTGATGGATACAAACATCCCCAGGCTCATACAGGTGGCAATAACTTCGTTGACCGATACATCCATCAGCGACGCAAGGTCGTTGGCCGATACGAATTCGGTTACTTTCAGGATTTTTGCTTCTTCGTTCTCCTGGTCGATCCGTTCGCGTTCGCGTTCAGCACGTTCCTGGCGACGATCCCGACGACGGTCGGCACCCCGGTTCGGTTTGTTACCGGTCATCCGGGCCTGCGTTGCCTTGATCGAATCTTTTACTTCGCGCTGGGTTGGTTCTTCCCGGCGGTCACGGGTGCCTCCCCGGGCTCCTGCTTTCCCTTTATTAGCGGTTCCTGCGCCCGTTCCCGTGGCTGGCTTGTTGGCCTGACCTGGTTGCTGCGTACGGTTGGCCGGTGCATTCGCATCACGGGTGCGGGGTGCACCTCCCGGGCCTTGCGGCTGAGGAGCTCCTCCGGCGGCCGGTGCGCCACTGACCGGGTCACGACGCAGGCGTTTGCGTTTGCGTTTCTTATCGCGTTCGTCGGTTGAAGCGACGGGTCCGTTCTGTTTCTTGGAGCGTTCGGAAGGCAGTTCGATGGTACCTAAAACCGTCAGACCACGTAGCTGCTCGCCACGGGCGCGGATGGTTTCGATGGGCTCATCGATGGGCAGATCAACAACGGGTTCAGGCCGAACGGGTGCTTCTTCCATCCGGGGCGTAACGGGCCGTGGCTCAACGGGACGCGGAGGTTGTTGGCCCCGGTTGTCCTGTGGCCGGTTCCGGTCGCGATCGGGGCGGTTGCCGCCCTGACCCTGCCCTTGAACACCGGGACGGTTTTGCTCGCCGGGGCGATCGGGCCGCCGGTCCCGCGATCCATCATTCCGATTCGGTTGCTGGCCGGGCCGGTTATCGGGTCGCGAACTGTCTGGTCGCGAACCATCCGGTCGGGGACCATTAGTGCGTTGACCGTCGTTGCGGTTCGGTTGTTGCTGCCGTGCATTCGGGTCGTTCGACCGTTGCGGAGAGGGCTTTCTCTCTAAATCGATTTTACCCAAAACCGTCAATCCCGGCAATCGGGGATTGGAAATTTCCGGCTGGGCGGGTTCCTTAATTTCCGGTGATGTCACTTGCGGACGTGTTTCAACCTGAGGTGATTCGATTGGGCGTGGGGGCTCAACCGGTGTTGTTGTCACAGGCTGAATGGGTTCCGGTTTATTCTCTATAACGGGTACAGGAGCCACTGCTTCCGGCTTGGGAGCAGGTGCGGGCACGGGAATTTCCCGGGGTTCCACCGGCGTCGGCTGCTGACGGGCTTCGATTGGGGCGGGCTGAGCTACCGGGGCCGGTTGCGGTTTGGGCTGGCTCGGCTCTGGAGTCGTAATCTTTTCGGCTACAACGGGTTCAGGTTGAGTAACCGGTTGCGGTTGGGGTGTTACCGGCGTTTCTTGAACAGAAACGGGCTTGGGAACGACCGGATTGGCAACAGGCTGAGGGGGCACCGGCTGGGAGGGCCGGGCGGGTTCATTACGAAAATATTGCGGCAACTCATCATCTTCCCGGCGTTTGGGCTCGGGCACAAAAGTCTCTGAAGCTGGTTTGCGAACAGCTCCACCATTCAACAGTTCAGTATTACCGAATTCTTTCGCCAAGATTTCCACTTGATCCGTAGAAATCTTGCCGTTAGGGTTACTATCAACCTTAATCCCTTTGGCAGAAAGACGACTCACCACAGTAGACGAACCTACTCCGAGTATTTTTGCCACTTGGCTAAGGCGCATGGATTTATCTTCTGCCATACAAATGGTTTAGAATGAAAAAAGCATTTTAATGATAAACTATATATAATGAACGATGAATGGATCGACTTAATTCATCGTTCATCCCCCATAGTTCATCATTTTACTCAAATTCCTGGCGTAGAATAGCCAGAATCTCTTCAACTGTATCTTCTTCCAGATCGGTCATCCGGACGAGTTCTTCTTTCGAACGTGCTAAAACGCTCTTGGCGGTATCCAAACCTACCCGGCGTAATTCTTCGATCATCCAGTTGTCGATTTCGTCGTTGAATTCCGACAAATCAACGTCTTCATCGTCTTCCTGGCCTTCGACATCACGGAATACATCGATTTCCATACCGACTAACCGACCAGCCAGCTTGATATTCTGACCTCCTTTTCCAATGGCGAGCGAAACCTGATCGGGTTTCAGGAAAACCGATACCCGCTTGGCTTCACGATCCACTGTCATCGTACTGATCTTGGCCGGACTCAATGCCCGGCTAATCAATAACTCAAAGTTATCGGTATAGTTAATAACGTCAATGTTTTCGTTACCCAGTTCGCGAACAATACTGTGAATCCGCGATCCTTTCATTCCGACACAGGCACCGACCGGATCAATCCGGTCGTCATACGATTCGACGGCAACTTTCGCCCGCTCACCGGGTTCGCGAACGATCCGGCGAATGGAAATCAGACCGTCGTAAATCTCCGGAATTTCGTTTTCAAAAAGTCGCTCCAGAAATACCGGCGATGTCCGTGACAAAACGATCTTGGGCGTACCGTTGATCATTTCAACGCGGTGGACGACGGCTTTCGTGGTTTCTCCTTTCCGATAGCGATCTTTCGGAATCTGCTCGCTTTTGGGAAGGCTGATTTCATTGCCTTCATTGTCGAGCAAAATTACTTCATTTTTAAGCAATTGGTAAACTTCAGCGTTCAGTAAATCACCAACCTGATTTTTATATTTGTCGTAAAGGATTTCTTTTTCCAGATCCTTGATTTTCTGGATGAGCGTTTGCCGGGCGGTTTGGACAACCCGACGGCCAAAATCCTCTAATTTAACTTCTTCGGCTACTTCTTCGCCCACTTCAAAGTCGGCCTGGATTTTGCGGGCTTCTGCCAGAGGGATTTTATCATAATCCCAGATGTCTTCCGAATTGTCATCCACAATCTCGCGGGTGCGCCACATTTCGAGGTCACCACTTTCGGCGTTGATGATAACGTCAAAGTTTTCGTCAGTGCCGTATTTTTTGCGAATCATCGTCCGGAATACATCTTCCAGAATTTTGATCATGGTCGGGCGGTCGATATTTTTCGACCGTGCAAACTCTGCAAACGACTCAATGAGTACTCCGCTATCCATAATTTCAGTTTTCAGTTTTTCAGTTTACGGTTTTCAGTTGCCGGTTTCCAGTCAGAACAAACAGAAACAACTAACTGAAAACATGACTTTGAAACCGATACGCATTTATTTAAATGAAACTTGTATTGTGCTCTTCTTAATATAAGTAAACGGAATGGCCGCTGGTTCGATCGGCGGATCGTTCTTCTTCGGTTTTTTGAGCGGAGTTTCCGTAATCACAATGTGATCTTCACCGATGTGTTCCAGTTTACCGCTGCGAATCTGCCCGTCATTCAACAAGACTTGTATTTCACGACCCACGTTTTTCAGGTACTGTCGTTTCAGAACCAGGGGCTCGTCCACACCCGGCGACGAAACTTCCAATGTAAAAGACTGTCCGTCAAATACTTCCAGCTCTTCCAGTTGGTTGCCCAACTTACGGCTGATACCTGCGCACTCTTCAATAGTGATTCCGGTATCGCTATCCAGCAAGACGGTTATTTTAGCACGAGTACGGGAAGGGGATACCTGAATATCAACGACAAAATACTGATCTTCGTTCAGATACGGCTGTAACAGTTCGTTGACTTTCGCCTTTACATCCATAAATTAACAAAAAAGGGAGTCAAAAACTCCCTGCCATGCACAAATGCTGATAAGTGCTGCAAAGATAAGTATTTTATGAATTGTTTCCCAATCAATTTGCCGAACTGCCTGTAACATTTTTTACAGCTGATTAAACGGGCTATTTTCCGAACAAACGTTCGTAACTTTGTACCGCTACGCCCTATATCTGTCGTTACTGAAAAAAGTCGGTCTGCCTGATCCGCACCCATCTGATTCGTTCGTATGAAATTTTCGCTTAGGCTTGGCGTACTGGTTTCTTCGTTTTTTTCGTCGCTGCTCTGGTCGCTGAATTTGCTGCTGTTCCTGTATACACTTCTGGTTTATTACCTGCTCTATGAAGTGCCGATTGGTCACTGGACGGCCAGTATTCTGATGATTTCGCTGCCGATCGCCTGGGGATTCAACCTGCTTTTTATCGTGTTCTGGCTATTGGTACGACCCTGGCGGGCGATTTTGCCCGTGCTTACCATGTTGATCGGGGTTCCTTTCTGGCGACGCACACTGACCTACAACCGGCCGGACAGCAACAGCGGCAAACTTCCGACGCTTCAGATTATGAGCTACAATGCGATGGGTTTCAATAAGTATGATCTGGTCGATACCCAGCGCCCGGATGATGCCATTAACATGATTGAATGGGTATTGAAAGAACCTTCGGATGTAAAATGTTTTCAGGAATTTTATAATGACAATAGCTCCGTCGTATTTAAAACCATCCGGCGTTTAGAGAAAGCCGGTTATCCGTATTATGCCACCCTGCATGCCCCCGAGCGAGACGGGCCGGGGAAATTTTTCGGTGTTGCGGTTTTCTCGCGCTATCCGATTGTCAGACGTGGGGATGAAGTTTTCGATAAATTTAACGGCCTGGTTTGGGCCGATGTAAAAGTAGGCAAGGATACGGTTCGGGTGATCAGCGTACACCTGCAGTCGATGGGAATCCGGGTGGGCGGCATGCTGGATGAACGGGCCACGAATCAGGTTAAAAGCAATACGCGGACCGTCTTGCGGCAACTCCGGCAGGGCCTGACCATGCGTCGGAATCAGATTGTCAAAGTGGAGGAATATTACCGCAACAGTCCGCATCCGGTTATTATCTGTGGCGATTTCAACGATACGCCCTACAGCTATACGTACGGAAAACTGCGCCGGGTGCTCCGGAATGCCTTTGAAGACGCCGGTCGCGGCTTTGGTTTTAGCTACAACAAAGCGCCGGGTTTCCTCCGCATCGACAACCAGTTCTACAACGCCCGTTTTCTGGAACCGCTCAATTACATCACTTATCGGGATATTAAATTTTCGGATCATTACCCGATTATGGCGCAATACGCGATCAAACCGCGTGAAGTCAGCAAAAATCGTTCACCCCGAACCCACGTGGAGTTTGACTTCTAACAGCCTCAGGGATGCGCATCGACCCAGACCTGTCCATCTTCAAAAATCTCCTTTTTCCAGATCGGAACCTGTTGTTTGAGGGTGTCGATGATGTAGCGGCAGGCATCGAACGCATCGGCCCGGTGGGGCGTCGACACGGCAATCAAAACGGCAATATCGCCAATGGCCAGATTACCTTTGCGGTGAACGATCACGTATTTCCGAACATTCCAGCGCTGGCAGGCTTCGTCGGCAATTTCCTGCATTTTTGTTAACGCCATGCGGTCATACGCTTCATATTCCAGCCGCTCGACGGGCCGCTCGTTGGTGCTGTTGCGAACCGTTCCGAAGAAAAAAGTGATGGCCCCGGCCGAATCCGTCGAAACGTATTGGTAGGCCGCATTCATATCGATGGGATCTGTCGTAATCGAAACCATAGTAGAGATTGGATTATGAATGATAAACGATGAATTACTGCGTTAGCTCATCCATCGTTCATCATTCATCGTTCTATTTTTAGCCTCCGCTGACGGGCGGGATGAGGGCAATTTCGTCGTTGGGATGCAGCGGCTGGTCTGCTTCGGCGTATTCACCGTTGACGGCTACCAACAACGACCGCAAACCGTTTAGAGCGGGATATTGCTCCTTGAGGTTACTCAATAATTCGCCCACCTGACCGGGTTGGGGCAGATCGAGTGTAAGGGCCGACGAGCCGACAATCTCGCGGGTGATGCCAAAAAGTTGAACAGAAACTCGGTTGCTCATGCTCAAAGATACGAATTTAATAATTTTGATGGTTAAAATGGTTGGACGGTTAACAGTTTCATACGAAGATGACGCAACAGCAATTTATGGATTTTTTCCAGGATGTATTGATCTCAGTTTATGCAAACATCCGGGATTTACGCGAAAAACAGGGGTTTGCCGACCCGGAAGAACAGGATTACCTCCGTGGGCGATTAGTCAGTTATGAGGAGATTCTGGAGCTATTTCGCATGTCGGCCAGGGATACCGGTATTAATTCACGTGAATTGGGTTTATAGTTTTTACAAAATAAGTTTGATATTTGACAGTCGGCTTGGTCCGATCGGTGATCCGGTCTGATAATCCGGGTGTATTAACCCAGTACCTTCTAAACTCGCTCATGAAACACTACTTTCTTTCGGTCGTCCTGCTGGGAATGCTGGCCGGCTGTAATAACTCCCAAAAACAACAAGAATCTTCCACCATGTCGGATAGTACAAGCACAGCAGCCGCTGATTCAGTAAGCGGTTTGCCGGCGCGTTCGCGTTTCCAGAAAGACGTCGAGGGCAAAAAAACGGATTTATTCGTTTTGACGAACGCCAAAGGAATGAAAGTCGCCATCACGAATTACGGTGGCCGCATTGTCAGTTTACTGGTTCCCGATAAAACCGGCAAAATGCTGGATGTAACGCTGGGCCATAGCAGCATCGATGACTATCTGGCCACGGAATCGTTCTTTGGAACGCTGGTGGGCCGGTATGGCAACCGCATTGCCAAAGGTCAGTTTACGCTCGATGGCAAAACGTACAAGCTACCCGTAAATAACGGCCCTAACTCGCTGCATGGCGGCAAAAAAGGCTTTAATGCCCGGGTCTGGGATGCTACACCGGTTGGCAACAACGTCCTGAAATTGCAGTATGTTTCTCAGGATGGTGAAGAAGGGTATCCGGGTACGCTGACAGCCAACGTTACGTATACGCTGACTGATGACAACGCCATCAAAATCGATTATCAGGCGACTACCGACAAAAATACCGTTGTGAACCTGACCAACCATTCGTATTTCAACCTGAATGGCGAAGGCTCCGGCTCCGTGGCCGATCATCGGGTACAGATCAGGGCCGATCGGTACACGCCGGTCGATGCGACCTTGATTCCAACGGGCGAACTGGCTCCGGTTGATGGAACACCGTTTGATCTGCGCAAACCGGTTGCCATTGGTGAACGTCAGGATGCCGATCATATTCAGATCAAAAACGGGGGTGGCTTCGATCATAATTTCGTGCTGAACGGTGGCCAGACAACCGAACCGCGGGTCATTGCCACCGTCACTTCTCCCCAAACCGGGATTACCATGGACGTGCTGACCACCGAGCCGGGCGTGCAGTTTTATGGCGGCAATTTTCTGAATGGAAAAGTAATGGGCAAAAGCGGTAAGGCGTACGAAAAACGGTCGGCGTTCTGTCTGGAAACACAGCATTTTCCTGATTCGCCCAATCAGCCTAACTTTCCAAGTACCGTTCTCAAACCGGGTGAAACCTACAAAACCACGACGGAATACCGGTTTTCGGTTCAGTAACATCAAATTGATACCCGCTGGCCGGGTGGTCGGCAGCGTGCGAAAGAAGGACGGAACCTCGCGCGAGGTTCCGTCCTTTGCGTAAGCCATTCAAACTTGATCTTGCGGACGTGTTTCGTAGTCTGACAAAAGACAGGACTTCCTCTTTTTATGAAAAACAGAATCAACTTTAGTTTCAGAATCGCTTTTGTGGTCATTCTGGCGGCCTTATCGCCTTCGATCAGGGCCCAGCAGTGGACGGCGAAGCAGGCCAACGAGTGGTATGCTAAACAACCCTGGCTCGTCGGAAGTAATTATATGCCCAGCAATGCCATCAATCAACTGGAAATGTGGCAGGCGGAGAGTTTTGACCCTAAAACGATCGACAAGGAGTTAGGCTATGCCGAAGATTTGGGAATGAATACCATGCGGGTTTTCCTGCATGATATGGTCTGGCGACAAGACGCGGAAGGCTTTAAAAAGCGCATCGATCAATTTCTGGCGCTTTGCGCCAAACACAAGATCAGGCCCATGCTGGTGTTGTTCGACTCCTGCTGGGACCCCCTGCCGAAGCTGGGCAAGCAGCATGAGCCGGTTTTAGGACGTCATAATTCCGGCTGGGTGCAAGGCCCTGGTGCTGTCATTCTGGGCGACAAAACCAAGTGGGAGAGCCTGAGAAGTTATGTGAAAGATGTGGTGGGTTCATTCCGAACCGACGAACGAGTGCTGGCCTGGGATATTGTGAACGAGCCCGATAACGATAATGCCAACAGCTACGGCCGAAATGGCACCATTAAAACCGAATTACCTACGAAACAGCAGCTCGGTGTTGAACTGGTGAAAGCCGGTTTTGGGTGGGCACGGGAGGCAAAACCAACTCAGCCGATCACGGCCGCACCGTGGAATGGCGATTGGTCGTCGCTTGAAAAGATGAATGACATGAACCGGTTTCTGTTCCAAAATTCCGACATCATTACCTTCCACAATTATGCCCCACCCGCCGAGTTTGAAAAGCGGATCAGGGACCTCAAACAATTTGGCCGACCTCTGATCTGTACGGAATATATGGCTCGACCGGCACAAAGTACATTTGCGGGCTGCCTGCCAAGCGCCAAAACCGAGAAAGTAGGAATGATTAACTGGGGATTTGTGTCCGGGAAATCGAACACTATTTACCCGTGGGATTCGTGGCAGAAAACCTATACGGCTGAGCCGCCCGTCTGGTTCCACGATATTTTTCGAGAAAACGGCGAACCTTATCTTCCTGCCGAAACAGCCTTTATCAAGAAAATGACGGGGAAGTGATGACTATTAAATAGCAAAAATGGTTAAAGATGGCTTGAGGAGTTTGGGTTTCAACCACTCTCCATCGCAACCCTCTTTAACCATTTTTACTAAACTTGTTCAGGCTTACGAATCGCCCTGCATTTTTTTACCGGTTTTTTCCATTTTCTTACCGGCATTGTGTTTGGCTTCGCGCGCTTTTTGCTTCGTTTCTTTTGCTGTTTCCCGAACCTCATCGCCCGCGTCATCAGCTGCCTTGTTTATTTTCTTACCGGCTTTCCGGGACTTGTCTTTTACATCCTGCTTCGTTTCACGCGCTTCATCGCCTACTTTATCAGCCGCCTTATCGATGGTTTGACCAGCCTGATTCGCAGTTTCCTTGGCTTCCTGTTTCACCGTTTGCGCGTTTGCTGTAAAGCCGAATACGGCCAGCAAAGCAACTATCCACAATTTTTTCATGACTTTGGTTGGAATTATTTTGTGTCTTTCATGCTATAAACTGACAGACGTAACCATTTGTTGGGAAAAAATAAAAAATCCTCCCTGGTGAGGAGGATTTTTACAGATTCCCTGGCTGGCCGTTGGTCACTGAAAGCTGGTAAAATACATATAAGTGCCTAACAGATAATCGGTAACCGCCGTGGCGTGGTCTTTGTCTTTAATCGGCATTATTTCTACTTTGGTGGCGCCCCGCTTTTTCATGGCGTCATAAGCGTCCTGCGTATTAAAATAAAACACCAGTTTATCGGCGGTGCCGTGATACAGATACGTCGGCGTTTTAGGCTTCCAGTCATACACATCGTTGTCTTTCACTGCATTTAAAAAACCGGTTTCGGTGCCGTCATTCACGGCTTTTTTAAAGCTGTCGGTAAAGATGTTGCTGATGGTGCCATTGATCGTGATGTTCTTACCATTCTGAGTGGCCTGCGTAGCATAGGGTTCTTTCAGGTAATAACTCATCGGTTTATTCAATTTATAAAGATCGTTGTAGGTCAGCAGCGTCCACAAATACAACCGGTTATAACTGGAAATTCCGATGGTTTCTTCGTTGATAATATACTTCATGAAGGCCGTCTTGTGATAAGCGCCCGCACCGATACTGGAAGCTGTCAGCGGGAATTCGGCCGGAAATTCTTCTTCAATTTTTTTCTGCAACGACATCGTGGCATAACCGCCTTCCGAGTAGCCGGTGAGAAAAAGCCGGTTATCCCATTTGATCGATTTTTGCTTCACAAATTCTTTCGCAGCCCGAATCATATCCAGCGAAGCCGTTGCCAGCCCTTCGCGGTGTTCGTAGGTGTGCGGAAAAGCCTTCGATTCGCCGTAGCCGATGTAATCCGGGCAAACCATAATGAAACCGATTGACGCAAACAGCGTTCCACCAAAAGCCGCATCACTGTTCGGGCCGAAGTTCGATGGCGCATCGATATCGCTCAGAATCGTGCCGTGCTGCTGGCTGATCATGGGCACGGGTGCCAGGGGCTTCGTGGTCGACGTCGGAATGAGCACGGCCCCCGACGCTTTGGTGGCTGTTCCGTCGGGCAACTTCGTATTATACACCAGTTTGTAAACCTTGACGTCGTTAACCAGAAAGGCGGAAAGAAGCGCCTGATACTGAGCCGGAAACTGCTGACTGACCTGGCTCGCCAACTGGGTTCGGGTCAACGAAGCAATTTCGGCACTACTGACTAAATAGGTATCGGGTTCCGGGGTCGGGTCGGTGCCATTTTTCGTGCTGGTGCAACCGGACAAAAAGACCGTAGTTGACAGGAGGAGTGACGTCAGAAACTCCTTGCGAGTAATCATCATGCGACTATGCTGAGTAAAAATAGAGTAGGAAAATGGCGTTCCCGGTCAGAAAACGCCCGTTTAGGTAACAACGCTCTAAAGCGCTTAGTTCGTGTCGGTTAAAGCCGTTCTTCAAATAATTTTAATATTCGTTTGTACTCATCCATCCAACTCGTTGGTTCAACAAAGCCGTGATCTTCAACCGGATACGATGCTACTTCCCAGTTTTCTTTTTTCAGTTCGATCAGCCGCTGGGTCAGTCGTACCACATCCTGATAATGCACGTTCACATCGACCATGCCGTGGCAAATGAGCAGGTGACCTTTCAGGCCATTTGCAAAGTAAATGGGTGAGCTTCGCCGGTAAGCCAGCGTGTCGGTAAACGGTTCGTTCAGAATGTTGGCGGTATAGCCGTGGTTATACGAGGCCCAATCCGTAACCGGGCGCAATGCCGCACCGGCCGCAAATACGTCGGGCGTCGTAAACATGGCCATGAGCGTGATGAAACCGCCGTATGAACCGCCATACAAACCAATTCGTTTGGCATCCACGCCCTGCGTTTTGACGAGCCACTGAGCCGCATCGATGTTGTCGGTTAAATCCTTGCCACCCATATGCCGGTAAATTCCCGTCCGCCAGTCCCGACCGTAGCCCGCACTGGCGCGGTAATCAATGTCTAACACCGTATAGCCCTTGTCGGTCAGCAAGTTATGGAACAAGTATTCGCGAAAATACTGACTCCACCATTTGTGGGCATTTTGCAAATACCCCGCGCCGTGCACAAACAGAACCGCCTTGCCACTCGGTTTGGCGGGTTTGAAAAGCCGCCCGTAAATGGTCTGGCCGTCGCGGGCCGGAATGGTTACAATGGCCGGGTCGCGCCAGGGATACGCCTGAAATTCGGGCGTTAAGGAGTGGGTCAGCTGAACCGGAGCCGACGGCTGAGCCGGTTTTTGCCGCCCTTTGTTCTGCAGGGATGGTTCATTCGGGGCCGCCCGGCGGTTCATCAAAAACAACTCCCACGGTTTATTGCTGTACGAATACCGAATCGCCAGTTTCGTTTCGTCGGGCGAGAGGGTTACGTCATTGGCCCCCGTCATGGTGGTAAGTTTGACGCGCTCTCCGCCATCGACAGCCATCCGGTAAAAATGCTGCTCGCCGGGGTGAACTTCGTTGGTGGTCAGGTAGAAGTGTTTTTTGTCGTTCGACAATTGAATCTGCTGCACTTCAAACTTGCCCTTTGTCAACTGTTTCTTTTCACCCGTTGCTACATTAACCGTATAAAGATGGGCATATCCGTCCGCTTCAGATGGGAAATAGAAGGTCTGGTTATCGGCTAGAAAACCGGTCATTCCCGTCAAGGGGCCGAAACCACTTACCCAGGCTTCATCCCGCTGACGATCAAGGAGTTTTAATTGCCGCGTAGCGGGGTCGAGCCGCATAATCCAGCGGTCTTTGTTGTCGAAAGCGCGAACGATGACAACGGCGTATTTGCCGTCTTCCGACCAGATTGGCCCGCTGATGGTGACGGTACGCTCTGCCGGTTTTTTGGTCTTCCTGGCGGTATCTCCCGTAGATTCGCCGGCCGATGGTCCGCGTCGGTTGCTGTCGGGAACGGATGCCGGTGAAGGGCCGGTTTTGGCATAATCCGGTGCATCGGTGATGCCCGGAATCGTTTTTGTCGAAACCGCCTGAATTGTATCCCGCTCAATATCATAGACGTAGAATTCGGAGCTGCCAAATGGCGCGCCAACTTTGGTCCGGGCGGTGAGATCTTCCGTAAAACCGGATTCCGTCACGTAACTCGGCACCAGGGCGGTTTTTGCTCCCTGCGCCGACTTCAGCAGCGAAAAGGTAACAAACCGGCCGTCGGGGCTGAGTTGCGGATTCTGCACGGTCCGGCCTTCTGTATAGAACTGCTTGGGGCGCCTGGGCTGGCCGGCTTTGGTAATTTTTTCGCCCTCGTCTTTTTTCGCTTTGCGCTCTTTCAATACATCAAAGAGTGCCAGCTGATCACGTTTGAGCCAGGTTTCCTGCTCGTTGCTTTTGGGGTCCGCTTTTTTAGAACCCGGATCAAGATTGGTAATCTGGGTGAGTTCGCCCGTTGCCAGCGCCAGCGTGAATAAATTATTCGATCGGGCAAAAACCACTTTTTGCTCATCACCCGAAAAAACCGGGTTGCTTTCCCGCTCAACGGTATTGGTCAGTTGCCGAAATGGATTTTCGCTATTTTTTTCCGGTTTGCAGTCGAGCAGAAATAAATCACCGTCTTTTTCGTAGAGTTTCAGCCTACGGGCGCGGTTGTAAATTCCGCCCGTCACCGGCGGCAAAATTCGCCGTTCGGCAGGGGCCACTTTTACGGGTTTGCGATCTCCGCCCAGCGTTATTTTATAAAGCGAATCGCCTTTCGCCTGCGCAGGATTCCAGTTGAAATAGATCGTTTTGGAATCTTCCGCCCAGAAAATTCCCGAGGGCGATGTCCCGATCCAGACTTTGGGGTCCTGCATTATTTTTTCAACGGTGAGTTGGGAGGAAAGGGGAGCCGGAGGTTGGGCCGTTGCCCTGACAATCAGCAGGCAACCCAATCCGATGAAGAGTTGTTTCATTGATGAATAAAAGGCTAGTACGCTTTTAAGCTATGAAATTAGCTAGAAAATAGGAAAAGGATTAGATTTGGACAAAAACAAGCACTATTCGACTCAACTTCGGTGTTATTTTGTCGTATATTGAAAATTATGCGCTACGTTCTACACGCTTACGATTATACCGACGAACAGGCCCTCGACCGGCGTCTGGCGGTTCGCCCGAACCATTTCGACGGTGCACGGCAACTAAAAGCAGCTGGCCATTTTATCCTCGGTGGCGCTTTGCTCGACCCCGACGGGAAGATGATCGGCTCGATGATGCTGCTGGATTTTGATTCGGAAGAGCAACTGAACAACTGGTTGCAGACAGAGGTTTATGTTACCGGCAAGGTGTGGGAACGTGTTGATATTAAGCCGTTTAAACAAGCGGATATTTAAAGAGAGTTGACGGTTTTCGGTTTACAGTGCAGTTCCCCGCGCGAACGGACGCCTTCATGTTGCGCGCTAACCACCGTAACCGGAAAACCGCACCGGAAAAGACAATGATTCAGGCAGCGATATTTGATATGGACGGCCTTCTGGTCGATTCGGAGCCGCATTGGCGGGATGTTGAAATTGAGGTATTTCGCACGGTTGGCCTGGAAATGGACGACGAAATGTGCAAACGAACAACCGGCCTGCCCACCGATGCTGTGGTGCGGTATTGGTACGAAAAACACCCGTGGACCAACCGAAGTTTGGAGGAAGTGGGCGCTGAAATAATTCAGAACGTGTACGGGCAAATCGAACAATATGCACAAGCCATGCCGGGTGTTCCGGACATTCTGGACTTGTTTCAGCAGCACGGCATACCGATGGCCATTGCGTCGGCGTCGCCCATGCACCTGATCGAAGCCGTTATCGATCGGTTGAATATTCGGTCGTATTTTACGCTCTGGCATTCGGCTACCCTGGAAAAACGCAACAAACCGCACCCGGATGTCTACTTGGGAACGGCCCGCAAGTTGGGCGTCGAACCGCGCTTTTGTGTGGCCTTTGAAGATTCCGGGAATGGCCTGAAATCGGCCCACGCGGCCGGTATGATGACGGTAGCGGTTCCGGCTGATTATGAGTTTGATGAGCCTAAGTTCGACATCGCCACGCTCAAAATTCCGTCGCTACGGGAATTTAACGTGTCTCAATTGAAGAAGATAGAAAATCAATTATCAATTGCACCAGCAACCCGCTGAAATCCTAAACTCACTATGCCTATCCGCCTTTATCAACTTGATGCGTTTACCGACCAGCTTTTTGGCGGCAACCCGGCTGCGGTCTGTCCGTTGACGGAATGGTTGCCCGACGAAACCATGCAGTGTATTGCCGCTGAAAACAATCTGGCTGAAACGGCTTTTTATGTTCCCACCGACGGCGGGAATGGCGCTTATCATATTCGCTGGTTTACGCCTACCGTCGAAGTGGACCTCTGTGGCCATGCTACGCTGGCGTCGGCTTATGTGGTGTTTTTTCTGGAAAAAACCGTGGAAGGGGATGATATCGCCTTCGACTCGCGCAGCGGTATTTTGCGTGTTCGGCGGGAAGGCGATTGGCTAATTCTGGATTTTCCGGCCGATACCACGCACATTGCCATTCAGCCGCCAGCCCTGGAAGCGAGCCTGGGCGGTATAAAACCGCTGGAAGTGCTGAAGGGAAAAACCGACTACCTGATTGTTTTTGAAAATGAACAGCAGATTCTGGATTTGGAGCCCGACTTCCGGGAACTGGCGACGATTCCGGCGCGTGGCGTGATTGTGACGGCGCCCGGGAATCCGACGGAAAGTGGCCCTGTCGACTTTGTGTCCCGGTTTTTTGGCCCTCAATCCGGCATTGACGAAGACCCGGTAACGGGCTCGGCTCATACGACACTCATTCCCTACTGGGCCGAAAAACTGGGCAAAACGGAATTGACGGCCCGGCAGGTTTCAAAACGGGGCGGTTTTCTACAGTGTAAATTACTGGGTGACCGGGTTGAAATCGGTGGCCAGGTAAAACTGTATCTGACTGGTGAATTTGAGCTTTAAAATCCTCATAAGCCTTCGTCGATCGACGGTTTTCCGGGTCCATTGAGGAGCAGAAATACGCTCATTGCCAGCAAATTGATAGCCGGAAACGCGTTTTTATACGTATCCTGAATAGCGACGTGCCCCATAAAAACAGCAAATCCAAAATTAATAAGCAGAAAAAAAGCGGCCCAGCGCGTCCAGAGGCCGATAATCATCAGAATCGCTCCCAGAAATTCAGCATAAGCCGATAAGGTGGCACTCAGCAGCGGGAACGGAAATCCCAGACTTTTCAGCCAGTCGCTGTAGCCCGGAATGCCTTCGGACGGGTGTAGTGCCGTGTGGCCGGCCGCGTCGATGAGTTCATAACCGAAGGCCAGCCGGAGCAGCAAAGGCGCGTAGGGGCGAAGTCGGTTCAGTCTTGAAAGCAGGTCTTTCATAAAATCAGAGTTAACGGCAGTGGGATTTTAGTAACCCATTTAAAAAGTATATTTGTACTTATTCTAAATAAGTAATACTTTTGTTGCGCAATGTAGAAAGCGCCATGAATGAAATGACTGAAACATCGTTTGAATTTCCGTTTTTAACAGCAACACCCAAAGAATTCGGTACAAATCCGTTTATGGGTGAGATGGACTGTGTGTTCAAAAAGTGCTGCAAAAAATGGAAAAAGAAAGGGAAGCATTGCAAAAAGTGCCCCGAAAAATAAGCCACTCCCCCGGTTAGTTTCGTTTCTTTGACCGTTCACTAAATTTTGAGCCGGTTTTGTGCCAACTTTGGGCATGCCAATTCACTACGAAATTTACGACGGGTTTCCTCCCACTGCCATTCTGCCGGGCATTCTTCACTTGCATCAACGTGTTTTTTCCGGACAGACATCCGAAGAGCTTCTTCAGGAATTTGAGGACGTCAGAAACCGGCATTTGCTGACCCTCCTGGCGCTCGACGATCAGGCGATTGTGGGGTATAAAATGGGCTATCAGCGAAAACCGGGTCATTTCTACAGCTGGTTAGGCTGTGTTAGTCCGGATTATCGCCGTCGGGGCATCGCCGGTGAACTGATGAACCGACAACATGACGCGTGTAAGGCGAAAGGGTATCAGACCATTCGGACGCATACCCGTAATCAATGGCGCGACATGCTCATTCTGAATCTGCGGCACGGTTTCGATGTCATTGGAACCATTGCGGGCACCAACACGCACACCACGATTATTCTGGAAAAGAGTCTTTGATAGTTGCGTCGCAAACCGGATGTCCACTCGTCCGGGAACTTCAACGGCCTAAGATTTGTAGTTTCGCCGATGCATCTTTACGTCCATATCCCGTTCTGCAAACAAGCCTGCCATTACTGCGACTTCCATTTTAGTACCAGTTTAAAGCAAAAAACCGCCCTGGTTACGGCGCTTTGCCGGGAAATTGAATTGCAAAAAGACTACTTGCCAACCCGTCATCTGGAGACTATTTACTTGGGCGGGGGAACCCCGTCACTCCTGAACGAAGCCGAACTGGATCAGCTTTTTGAAACGATCCACCGGTTTTATACCATTGCGTCAGATGCGGAAATTACCCTCGAAGCCAACCCGGATGATCTGGTCGGCAGGTTGCCCGATCCGATGGCACCATTGCGGCTTTTTCGGCGGTATGTAAATCGGTTAAGTATTGGCATTCAGTCCTTTCATGAGCCTAATCTTCGCTTGATGAACCGCGCGCATTCGGCCGCGGAAGCCGGGAGTTGTGTGCAACTGGCGCAGGAAGCCGGGTTTGACAATCTGACAATCGATCTGATTTATGGCGTTCCTGCCGAAACGCACGGTATCTGGCAGAACGATCTTGCCAAAGCGCTCTCATTTGGAGTGCCCCATATTTCGGCCTACTGTCTGACCATTGAACCGGGTACGGTATTTGGAAACTGGCAGAAAAAAGGCCGGTTACAGGCTGCGGACGACGAATTTGCGGCTGAACAATTTACGATGCTGGTGAATTCGCTGGCGGAGAAAGGGTACGAGCAGTACGAAATCTCAAATTTTGCCCGCCCGGGTTGGGAAGCCCGCCATAACAGCAGCTACTGGAAGCGACGGCCGTATCTCGGTATCGGTCCGAGCGCCCACTCGTTCAACGGACCCAGTCGTCAGTATAATGTTGCCCATAACTCGCACTATATTCGGGCCATTGAACGGGGTGAAATTCCCGGCACGGTCGAAGAGTTGTCGCAGGCCGATCAGGTAAATGACTATTTATTGACCGGAATCCGCACCAAATGGGGGTGTGATGTACGGGAACTGACGGCACTGGCCGGAACGGATTTTGAAGTACTCCGCCAAACCGAATTACAAACCTTATACAACCAGGGCTGGCTTTTGCTGGAGAACCATTTACTCACTTTAACCGAAACGGGAAAGCTTTTTGCCGATCGCGTAGCCGCCGATTTGTTTGTTAGTTAAGAACTAAGCGTAAAAACGGAGCTTATCGTGCCGCGCGCTGACGGATTTAACTCCTTACTGGTACCTCTTAACTCATCACTCTTTGCTATTTTTGCGTTTAATGAGTACGCCCCGTCCCGTTAAAGTCAATCGTTTGCGATCGTCTACCCCAAATCCGGTTCCATCCCGTTCGGGTCAATCCCGGCGCGCTGGTGCGCGTCCGTGGCTGGAACGCGCCGTTCGGGTTGGTGCCAAACTGATGACGCTTTTATTTCTGATTTCGTTTGGCTGGGTCGTGTTGCTGAAATACCTGCCGGTTTCCATTACACCCCTGATGATTTCGCGCAAGATGGAAGCCGTAGCCGATGATCAGAACAGCAAGCTTTATAAGGACTGGACGCCCTACGAAGCCATTTCCAAAGAAGCCGCACTGGCGGTTATTGCGTCGGAAGATCAGGCTTTTTCGAGCCATTGGGGGTTTGATTTCGACGAAATTCAGGATGCTATCAAAGAAAATAAACGGCGGAAACGGCCGCGTGGTGCCAGCACGATTTCCCAGCAGGTGGCTAAAAACGTTTTTTTGTGGAGCGGTCGGAGCTATCTTCGGAAAGGTCTGGAAGTCTACTTCACCTTTTTGATTGAATTGATCTGGGGCAAGGAACGCATTCTGGAAGTGTATCTGAACGTTGCCGAAACCGGTCCGCTGACCTTCGGCGTTGAAGCCGCTTCCCGGCGGTATTATGGTCATTCGGCCCAAACACTGACGCGAACTGAGGCCGCCCGCATGGCTGCCGTATTGCCCAATCCCCGTTTATTTTCCATCAAAAAACCATCGGCTTACATCCAGAAGCGAACCCGCCAGATTGCCCGCCAAATGCGCTATCTGGGCGGACGGGGTTATCTTAAAAATTTGTAAATCCATTAATTAATTGTATTTTTAATTCTGAGAGCAAAATAAAATAGATCAGTTAAGACCTTTCCATTTCTTACTTATAAGTTAGTGTTTTTAGAATTTATCATTTCCTGCTCTGTTTTTGATACCAATTGATGTGTTTTCTCTATTAATCAGTAAGAATAACCGTATCTTGAACTTATTACTACAACAATGCCACAGTCGGCCAAGTTATTGAACTCACCTTCTTTGCAGCGAAAAATCTGTGTGATCATTGTTGATGACGACGAAGATGATCGTCAATTTATTCACCGGGCTTTTCAAAATGTTGGTGCCAAGCACCAGATTCTACAGTTTGAAGATGGTGAACAATTGATGGATAGCCTGATCGATGGGGCCGATGCGGAAGAACGAATTGCCCGGTGCGGATTAATTATTTTAGATGTAAATATGCACCGGATGAGCGGAATAGAAGTACTTGAAGCCATCAAAACCAACTATGCTTTAAAGCACATTCCTACCGTGATGTTATCAACCTCGATTGAGGAAGATCTGGTGCAAAAAGCCTACGGTTTAGGAGCGAATGGGTATTTGCAAAAGCCCAATCTAATGGACGATTACAATCATCTGGTCATTAGTATGCAGGCTTGTTTTCTGGAAGTGCCCAGTGTTCGCTGGTCAAAACTGCTTTAAGAAGTTAGTGTAATTCAGTGGTGGGGTCCCACAATACCTGCTTGAACTGCACAACCCGATCGTCCTGGACCTCAACACCTTCGGCCATCAACAACTCCTGCATGGCCGTTGGACTGCCAAAAAAATGCTTCCCTGACAAAACACCGATGCGATTGACCACCCGGTGGGCCGGAACATCCCGTCCATGAGCCGCGTTCATGGCCCAGCCCACCATCCGGGCACCCGCGCGCAGACTCAGGTAACGGGCAATCGCTCCGTAGGTGGTTACGCGGCCCGAAGGAATGAGCCGGACTACGTCATAAACATCTTCGAAGTAATCACGCTGTTCCATAACTACCTGAAGTCGCTCCCTATTTTTCCTCAATTTCCTTTACTAACTCGCCGTACCAGGCCGGTCCATACATCCGGATTAGCGGTTCTTTCAGAAATTTGTAGACCTCCACGCCCAGGTGTTCGCCAAAGTCGCAGGCCGGGCTGCAAATAGGCCAGCGATCATAATTGAGGGCGTGGAAACTTTCGTATTTCGTAATCCGGATCGGGTAAAGATGACACGAAATGGGTTTCTTGAAATCAACTTTGCCGTCGTTATACGCCTGCTCGATTCCGCATTTGAGTATACCGCGTTTGTCGTATGTAGCAAAAACACATTCGCGCCCCTCGATGGTCGTTGTCACAAAACCGCCCTCTTCGTCGGATTCATACATACCGTGCTTTTCGATGGCGTCAACGCCTTCGGGCATCAGATAGGGTTTTACCAGCGGATAGATCTCGTCCAGAACCGCTAATTCCGATTGTTCCAGGGGCGCCCCCAAATCGCCCTCGACGCAACAGGCACCCTTGCACTTTTCCAGATTACAGACAAAAAATTTTTCGGCCACATCATCACTGATGCAGGTAGTATCAATGAGTATCATCGGTTTTTGAACAAGCCTTATTTCTTGATTATTTTCAATTGCTGACCCACGTTAACACCGCCACCCGATAGCTGGTTCCAGGTCTGGATCTGTTCAACCGTAACCCCGTATTGTTTCGAAATGCGGAACATGGTTTCGCCTTTCTGTACGGTATGATAAACGATTTCTTCCGTCACCAGCGGATCGGCAGTTGGGCTGGCAGCCGACACCGGCTGACTTCTGACAGCGTCTCCTTCGCCCTTGATAACCAGCGACTGGCCTACCGCCAGTTTGTCATTCTGGGTCAGTTTGTTCCACTGCAGGAGGTCATCGACCGAAACATGATAAAGCCGGGATATGCTGTAATACGTCTGCCCAGCCTCCACTTTATGCGTCGTAGACCGTGAACTTCCCGTTGTTTTAGCCACCGTGACCGGTGCTGGTTTGGAGCTCGTTGTTTCCCGGGTTGGAACTTCGTCCGTTGTTTCGGTAGTTGGGCGCTTCACGCTGGCCGTTACCGGTGCTGGCTCTGCGGGCTTGCGCTCGGTTGGGCGACTCACCGGAGCGGGTGCCGGGGTGGTGGTCCGTACAGGCGTGGCATCCCAGTCCGATTTGGTTGAATTCTCGGGACGCACAATAACGACCCGTTGTGTTGAGCCAGAATTCTGCACGGTCGTGCTCGGGCTGCTGGTGGTTGGAGCCGCAACCGGCGGTTTCGTCATTGTACTGGCCGGGCTATCGACGGGTTGACTGCTGACGGGAGCGCTGCCGGTGTTGGTCGTCGACACCCGCGAATCCGGAGTCGTCGGGCTTGTCGTTGCCGGTGATTCTTTCGGTTCAACTAGTTTGGGCGAATACATTTTTCGCTCAGACGCATTCTTCGGAATCGAATTAGCCGGACGATCGGTTGTCGAAGACTGGCTCAGGCGGGGTTCGCTCGGGCTGGCCGTAGGCTGAGACGCAATCGGTCTGGATGAAGGAGCCGGGGTGGCCGGGGTTTTGATGATCTCGACCGGCTGATTGCCCGGACGGCGTTCGCGCAGCCACATAACCCGCCCGACCTGCAAGCGATCCGAACGGTCGATACGGTTGTAGCGCAGGAGTTTTTTCAGCCGGATTCCGTACATCTGTGAAATACTCCGGGCGGTTTCCCCAACCTGAACGGTGTGGTGCGGAACAACGGCTTTCCGCATTTTCTTCGCCAGATAATAGACCTCATTTTCCGTAACCGGATCGCGGTCACTCATGTCGTTGTAGCGCAGGAAACTCGACACGCTTACCCGGGCTTTGCGGGCCAGCGTAGACGCGTTGTCGCCCGCCAAGGCCTGAATGCCGGGCAATCCGTTGATCTCGTATAAAACAACGTCGGGTTTGCCTTTCGAGTAATTAACCTTTCTCAACACCGGAAAACCGGTATCGACCTTAGCCGATTCCGGCGCTTTGGTCTGGCTTACCGCCTGAGCTTTCAGGGCCTGACGCCGTAAAGCCGCCACCTGATCACCCGTTGCCGGAATCGCCAGAACGTATTCTTTATCGGCGGGAATCTCGTCTCCCAGAATCCAGCGATTGTATTTGCGAAGTTCGATTTCGTTTATTTTGAGATCTTCGGAGACCTGGGAAACCGTTTTTCCACTGCCGTACGGGTAAGCCACCAGGGCCATCGAATTCGTGGTTCGGTAGGCTGGCAGGACGTTTTCGAAGGCTATTTTGTGGGCAAAAAACCGGAGGATATACCGGTCGGTTTTGTCGTCCAGCGTGACTTCCCTGGCGTACGACCATTCTGCCGGAACGAGTTTACTAATACCGGTAGTGCCGAGGTAATACGAAAACAGGGACGACACCCAGTTGTTGTAAACGGCATTGTTTCGCTTGAAATACCGGGCGGCTCCGCGGGTGGAGGCAACGATGCTCTTGCGCTCGTCTACTTCGTCGTCCACGCGCATCCCATGATCGGTGGCGGTTTCCTTTTTAAATTGCCAGTAGCCAACGGCGGTCGATGCTGAAACCGCGTCGGGAACCAGCGAGCTTTCCTGAACCGCCAGATATTTTAAATCGACCGGAACTTCTTCCTCCGCCAAAATTGCTTCGATCAACGGGAAATAAAGGACGACACGGTCAAGTTTGGCTTCCCAATACTTCTTGTTGGATTGGACCAGGGACGTGATGTCTTGTCGGATAATTCGCCGGGCGCCCTCATCGAAGCGAACGTTCAGATCGGCAAAACGGATGGATTCGGGAACTTCGGCAGGAACCTGCGCCTGACCGGAAAAGAGAAAAGAATGGGTAAAGAAAAGAATTAGAGAGAGAGTCGATAGTCTCTTTTTCATACGCTGTTAGTGTTTGTAAATCATCATTAATCCATCCCGAACGGGCAGTAAAATCTGCTCGACGCGCGAATCTTCCTTCACTTTGCGGTTAAAATCAAGCACAGCCTGCGTGTCTTTGTCGGCCCGCCGTTCGGCCGCCGTCCGCCCGTTGCCAACCGGCTGCACAACTTTCCCGCTCCACAGCACATTATCAGCTAAAATGATGCCACCCGGTCGGACTTTGTCGAAAACCAGGTCATAATACAAACTATAATTTTCTTTGTCGGCGTCGATAAACACCAGATCGAACGGTCCTTCGAGTTCCGGGATTATTTCCGTGGCGTTTCCCAGCCGGAGGTCGATCAAATGACCAACGGGCGACTGATTCCAGTAGGAGCGAATGAAAGTTTCCAGTTCATCGTCTTTTTCGATGGTAATCAACACGCCGTCGTCGGCCAGACCTTCGGCCAGACACAGGGCGGAATAACCGGTAAAGGTGCCTATTTCGAGCATCCGGCGGGGGCGAAGCATCCGGGAAATCATCGACAGAAACCGTCCCTGCAAGTGGCCCGACAGCATGCGGGGATACAGCATCCGGGCGCGGGTGTTTCGATTAAGCTGGCGCAGTAACTCACTTTCGGGCGAAGTGTGCGCTTCGGAATACGCTGAAATTTCGGGTGGCAGAAAATCCATGCCTGTTGACGGTGAGCCTGTGCGGCCCGGTTTACTTTAGGCCAGTGAAAACGAAACCGGTGGTGACGTAAAAATACAACTATTCTGTTAACGGGAATGAGCCGGTACTATTTTATAATCGCCGGACGATTTCAAGCATCGAACGGTACCGACCGGGCACCGATTACTCATCCTCATCCGGTTCCGGCACAAACGTCAAATAGCTCAGCTGGCTTTCGTCGAACATTTCGTTGGCCATATCCTGCATCAAACCCGCATCGACCTGCCGGATTTCACTGAAAATTTCTTCCAGCGAATCCAGTTTACCCGTGTCCAGAATACTTTTTCCCATGGTGAGCATAAAACTCTGGTTGCTTTCTTCCGACATCGCCAGCTGTCCCATCAATTGCTCTTTCGTATTGTGCAATTGCAATTTTGTGAGCGGTTTTTCCCGCAACGCTTTCAGTTCCCGGCTGATGAGTGCACTGCTGCGGTCCAGGTGCTTTTGGTCGGTGCCAAAATAAATTCCCAGAAAACCGGTATCCAGAAAGGGCGTATAGCTGGCTTCAATGGAATAAACCAGCCCGTATTTCTCGCGCAGATTCATGTTCAACCGGGAGTTCATGCCCGGTCCGCCGAGCAGGTTGACCAACATGAAAAAAGGTAGCCGACGCGAATCGGCCAGGGCATAGGACGGCCGGCCGATGGCGCACTGCGCCTGCGTAATGGGCCGCTCGACCGTCACCCGTTGTGGTTCATAGTTTACAGGAGCGAGCCGTTGCCGTTCTGAGGTCCGGTGCGGAATGTCGCTCAGGTATTTTGAAGCGATCTTCTTTACTCTGCTGAACGGCATGTTGCTGACCGACGAAAATACAACCCGTTCGGTATCCAGATTTTCGCCGATAAATGACTGAAGTTGTTCCCGTGTGAAGGACTTCACGGTTTCGGGTGTGCCCAGAATATTGCCGCCCAGCGGATGGTTTTTGAAAACTACCTGATCGAAATCGTCCTGCAAAGCGTCTTCGGGCGAGTCGTAATACATCGCCATTTCTTCCAGAATAACACTGCGTTCTTTCTCGATCTGTTTTTCGGGAAACACCGAGTGAAAGGCAATGTCGGCCAGGAGTTCGGTGGCTTTTTCGAAATGCAGCCCTAAAACCGACGCGTGAAAGCAGACTTTCTCCTTGGTGGTGTAGGCATTCAACTCGCCACCCACGGTTTCGAGCCGGTTGATGATGTGAAAGGATTTGCGCTTTTTGGTGCCTTTGAAAGCCATATGTTCCCAGAAATGGGCCAGACCTTCCTGTTGGGGCAGTTCATCGCGGCTGCCAATGTCGAGCATAATGCCGCAGTGGGCAATTTGGGTATGCGGTACTTGTTTGTGAACAATCCGGATTCCGTTCGGTAAGGTATATACTTCGTAATCTTCCATTCTTTTCCAACCCTATCGGGATGCACAGGGTCTCATGACAAACGATACCGGCAGGTGGTTTTCTGCGTTCGCAGTTGCAGGTATAGAATTAAGAACTAAATTTAGTCAAAGAAAATTTCATCACAATACAAGTATGAAGACAATCTCCCTGCTGTCGATTGGGTTGCTCGTGCTGAACAGTGTATTGTTTGCGCAACCGACTTCCTTTCAAATCGGACTGAATGCGGTGCCGTTCTTCGATAAAACCGTAGAACTGAACGCGACCTGGACGAAAAGTCCGGGCTATGATTTCTTTGTTCACGGGGGCTATACACTCCCCAGTCATTATCCGCAAAATAACAATGAGTTCTTATGGCGGTATTGGGAAGGGACCGTTAGCGGAGCGTATTTGCGGGTAGGTGGCAGGGCATATTTGAATAAAACCGGGAGGTTTCGGCCGTTCTTTGGAGCGCACTTGACCAATAGCTATCTCAACCAATCAGGAGAGGATGTCTCTATTTTAGAATGCATTGTTGCCCCCTGTTATCCTATCAAAAGTAAGGCGGCAAAAGAGTCGTTTTTGCTGAGTGCCGGTATTTCCGGCGGAGTGAGAGTCGACATTATGCCGCGTTTAACGCTGGATCTGGGCGTACTGGCCAACCGGTTTATCTTCGAAAAACCGGAATTATACAATCAGGCTGTTTACATTCCGGGCTACGGCCGAAAACCGATTCAGGGGGTGGCGTCGGTGCAATACACCCTGAAAGGACGATGAGGGCGTTTTTTTAACCCGTGGATTAAAAACCGCTATATGGGACGCGGTGCTGCTATTTTCACGTTTTGAGACCACACGGCCAAAGCCGTACCGGCGAGAGCAACCAGCCCCACAGCGGCTGTAATCAAGCCCGGAAATTCGGCGACTGGAGGCACCAATCCGACTGAACGAAAGGCGCGGTATTTGATCCGTTCTTTTTGCAGGATGTTCTGATTGGACACATCGAACGTTTGGTCGAAATGGATTTTGCGGCCGTCCCGGTGTCCGCTAATCTGGATCGTCAGCGTTTTGCCGTTATCGACAAGCCGGGTTTGCACCACGGAGCGCGCCATTGCAACCGGGCCGATACTGAGCAGGAGGATAAATAAGCCGATTTTCATGGTTTTATTGGTTGGTTATTCACTACGTAAACTCTTCACTGGATTCACCAGAGCGGCTTTGACGGTCTGAAAACTGACTGTAGCCAGCGCAATCAGGATGGCCGACAGACCGACGCCGGCGAACACCCAGAAGCTGATGTGAATGCGCTCCAGGTAGTTGTCCAGCCACGTATTCATCAAAAACCAGGCAATGGGAATGGCAATCAGCAGCGCAATCAGCACCAGTTTGACAAAGTCGCGCGACAGCACCACGATGATGTTCGGAATGCTGGCACCCATCACTTTGCGGATGCCGATTTCTTTCGTTCGCTGCTCGATCACCATCATGGCGATGGCAAATAATCCCAGGCACGACAGCAGAATGGCGATGCCGGACGCCAGGCTACAGATCTGGGCCATTCGCTCCTCGTTCTGGTACCACGCATTAACGTTTTCGTCCATGAACGTACCGATGAATTCCGACTGCGGAGCCACTTCCTGCCACACTTTTTTCAGCTTCTCCATCGAACCCGCCAGACTTTGCGGAGTAACGCGGATAAAGATGTAGTGGATGGTTTCCGAATTGGAAATATGCAGGGTAATGGGGCGGTTTTCATCGGCCAATGAATACAGGTGGAAATCAGGAATGACGCCGATGATCCGGGATTTGGCATCCGTCGAATCAGCATCGTCACCGAGCAACATTCCAACCGGATTTTTTTCGCCTATCATTTTCGCCATACTTTCGGTAATAACCACACTTTTCGTCGAGTCGGTTGAATAAGCCCGGTCAAAATCACGGCCCTGTAAGGGCTTGATGTGGAGCGTTTTGAGGTAATCGTAATCGACTAGCAGCCAGTCGGAAGAAACATCTTTTCCTTTATAGGTGTAGCCACTGGTCGACCGGGAACTGACCCGGTCCATACCCCGGCCAATGTTGACATTCGTGCCGGTTATGGCCACCACCGACGGATCCGTCGCCAGTTTATTCCGCAACCGCCCGAGTACCTGCCGACCATTGACCTGATTGCCCACCGGAATGCTGATGACCTGTTCTTTTTGAAAACCGAGCGGTCTGGTCCGGAGATAATCCACTTGCTGGGCGGCAATGATGGTGCAGCATGCCAGCAAACAAGACAGAGCGAATTGGGTAACAATCAGTGAGTTGCGTAAAACGCCGGGGCGTTTCAGGGAGAGCTTGCCCTTCAGCACTTCCACCGCGTTGAACCGGGCCATTTGCCAGGCCGGATAGCCACCGGCTACGAGCGTAACCAGCGCAAACACGCCCAAAATCAGACCTATAAAACCGGGTTGGAGCAGGTGATCAAACGTGAGCCTGGCGTCGAAAGCGGCATTGAATTGGGGCAAAAGGAAATAGGCGAGTAGGAGTCCGACCAAAAATCCCGCCAGACAAAGTACCGTCGATTCGCCCCAGATCTGGACAAAAAGCTGGGTTTTTAGCGCCCCTAACGATTTACGGACGCCCACTTCGCGCGCCCGACTGAACGACCGGGCAATGCTCAGGTTGATGAAGTTAATACTGGCAATTAACAGGATAAAAAAGGCAATGGCCAGAATCGTATACACCAGCGCAATTGGCGTTCCTCTGCCTCCCGCTATTTCCCGGTCAAAATGAACATCGGAAAGGTTCTGCAGCCGCAGGGCGAATAAATCGCCCCGTTGATCCGGTTTGGCGCCTTTCTTTTTAAGTCCGTCCAGCGAATTCTGAAGGTATTTCTGGACAAATGATTTGAGCCGGTCTTCGAAAGCTGCCTTGCCGATCCGGGCCGGTAATTTGACATAAACCGTATGGGAATTGGAGCTCCAATTGTCTTTTCCTGCCTGATAGCCGGGCGAACTCTCGACCCGGATTAATGCATCGTACTGAATGGTTGAATTGTTCGGCGCATCGCCCGCAATACCGGTTACAACGTATTGCCGCTTATTGGCGTCACTGCCGATCTGCACGGTTTTTCCGATTGGATTTTGGCTGCCAAAGAGCACAGCAGCCATGTTCTCGCTGAGAACAATACTGCTCAAATCCCGGAGGGCGGTTTCCCGACTTCCTTTGATCAACGGAAACGAGAAGATTTTCAGGAAATCCTGATCGGTTTGCAAAACCATTTTATCGAAATATTTTCCGTTTACCTCCACCAGACTTTTTCGGCCCGCCACCACGCGGGTTACCGCTTCCAGCTCGGGATAGTCGGCCTTTAAAGCGGGGGCCAGCGGCAACGGCATCGTACCGCTGCGGGTGGCTTTTTCCGGATCATTTGCGAAGAAATAGGTCTGAAAAATACGGTTGCCGTCTTTGTGAAAGGAATCGTAAGTTAGCTGTAAATAAGCGGTCAGAAACAGAAACACGCAGATGCAGAACGCCACCGAAAGGCCCACAACATTGATGGCAGCGTAGCCCTTGCTTTTCCAGAGGTTGCGAAAGGCGATTTTCAGGTAATTACGGAGCATATCGGGATGCAGAGAATGAGGTTGAGGATAAGCACTTGAATAATTCGGGATACCGGCTTTTGAAACCGGTTTGGCCAGATAGGCGGCCCGTCGTTTCAGAAAATAGGGCCGGCAGAACCGGATGACTTCCAGCACGTAAAACCGCCGGGCTTCAGGCGCGCCCACTTCAGCCACCTGCTCGGCGAACTGCTCGTGCAGATCGCCCAAAAGCTCTTCCAGCAAGTAGGGCGGACACAGGGCTTTCAGCAGGCGGTCGGCCCAAGCGGGAGGTTGCGGAGTGTTCTTCATTACGACCAGGAGGGGTTAGGAATGGAATCCCAGAGTTCGTTGCGCACCTGCCGCATTTCGCCGAGGGTCTGTTTACCGGCTGCGGTAATGGCAAATAACCGCTTTCGACGCCCTCCGCGGGCAGTGGTCGCTCCCCCAAGTTCAGAACGGACAAATCCCTTTTCTTCCAGCCGGTATAAGGCGATGTGAACGCCACTCAGGCTGATGGTCCGGTCGGTGCGCTGCTTGAGTTCGGCCGCTATCGTAACGCCATACGCACCTCCGTCCAGCACCGCCACCGTGAGTAAAACCAGCTCCTCGAACTCGCCCAGATACGGTCTGCCCATTGTCGTTTTCTATTTTCTTGTTATTTGCTAAACAAATGCCTTGCCAAAGTACTAAATAAGGCCTTTACAGTCAAATAAGGCCGGTTTGCGAAGATATGCAGCGGGTAATTTGTCCGTTTCTGGACAGGAATTGTACACTAATGGACAGCTTCTCCGGAAGAACTGAGTAAGGGAAGCACGACCGGTTTTTTGATCCAAGCCTAAAAAGATGGGGGAATACGAGTTCGTACTTTTGGAATCAGGCGTTTTTAACCTAATATTGAATTGATTAAATTGCTGAGATGTAAAGAGATCCTGAAACTTGCTAAATGAACCAATCTCAACGGTTTCTCATTGTCCAAACCGCTTTCATCGGCGATGTCATTCTGGCTACTTCGTTGGTGGAAAAACTTCATTTTCACTTTCCGGACGCATCCATTGACTTTTTACTCCGAAAGGGGAACGAAGGCCTGTTAATGAACCACCCTTATCTGAACGACGTACTGATTTGGGATAAAAAAAATGGCAAATACAATGATTTGCTTCGTCTGATCCGCATCGTTCGTCAGCGACAGTACGACAAGGTCATCAATCTGCAGCGCTTCGGCGCAACGGGCTTGCTAACGGCGCTGGCGGGCCCTTCAGAAACCATCGGTTTTGGTAAAAATCCGTTTTCCCGCTTTTTCTCCTACCGGGTCGAACACCGGATCGCGCCTGATGTTCACGAAATTGACCGGAACACGGAACTGATCAGCTGGTTTACCAACCGGACCGCCTTTAAACCCCGGCTGTATCCATCAACCAGCGATTTTGACCGGATAGAACCGTACCAAACCAAACCGTATGTCTGCCTGGCGCCCACGTCGGTCTGGTTTACGAAACAATATCCGGAAGAAAAATGGATTGATTTTTTGCGACAGCTACCGGACTCCCTGACCGTTTACCTGCTGGGTGCACCGTCGGATGTTGAAGTCGCTGAACGAATTAGCCGGGAGGCCGGCAGCAACCGGGTGGTGAATCTTGCGGGAAAATTATCCTTTCTGGAGTCGGCGGCTTTGATGAAAGGCGCACAGATGAATTTTGTCAACGACTCCGCTCCGCTGCACCTGGCATCGGCGATGAATGCGCCGACAACGGCAATTTTCTGCTCCACGGTGCCCCAGTTTGGTTTCGGACCGTTGGCCGATGATTCGCAGGTGGTTGAAATTCAAGAACTTCTCGATTGCAAACCGTGCGGGCTGCACGGGCGTACAAGGTGTCCGCTGGGGCATTTTCAGTGTGCCTACGGAATCCGGACGGCGCAGTTACTGGAACGAATAGGACCGTAACGGATGCCGCTGACTTTTGAGGTCCGGCCATCCGGCATCGGTCTTTACCCTATCTTTGTGTCTATGCTAAACCTAGGAGACGTCGCCCGACTCATTTTCGATCGCCTGGAAGGCTGGGTCAAAACCGCCATTCTATACTTGCCGAATCTGGCGGTGGCGCTGCTGGTTATTTTGCTGTTTAATTTTGTTTCCCGGTATTTTCGGCGGCTGGTCGTGCGGGGTTTCGACCGGTTTAGTGACAATCTGTCGCTGATCAATTTGACCGGAACCGTTGCCCAACTGGTGGTGATGACGCTGGGTTTATTCATCGCGCTGGATGTGCTGGGCCTCGAAAAAACCGTGGCTTCCCTGCTGGCTGGTGCCGGTGTGCTGGCCCTGGCCATCGGTTTTGCGTTTCAGGATTTGACGGCCAATTTCATTTCGGGCACCATTATTGCCTTGCAGCGGCCTGTCGAAGTGGGTGATATGGTGGATACGAACGGTTTTATGGGCCGGGTTGTCCGCATCAAACTTCGCTCCATCGTGCTCGATAACGGCGGAGGCCAAACCATCGAAATTCCGAGTAAAGACGTTTTTCAGAAGCCCATCATCAACTATTCGCGCACGGGAGAACGGCGCATCGAACTGACGGCGGGAGTTTCGCACCTCGATGATTTGAGCAAAGCCCAGCGGGTGGCCATTAGCGCCGTCAAATCATTGCCGTTTATCCGGACCGACAAACCGGTTGAAATGCATTACAAAGGAGTTTCGCTCGAACTAATCCAGTTTCTGGTCTGGTTCTGGATCGATCCGGCCAAAATTGACTCCACCAAAGCCCTGAGTGAAGCCATTAAAGCCGTTAAAAAAGCGTTCGACGAAAACGACGTGCTGATGCTGTTTCCACCGCACACCTATGATCTGAAAAAGCGCGCCAGTGAAAGCCTGAAGTAAGAACGCATTTAGTTTGTTTCGTACTCGTATTGCTCCAGAACCGTTGAGTTTTGTGCCTGTATTCGTCTGACCGGCAAGTCGTTATCGTACACGTAACGGTATTCACTGACTGATGGCTTTGTCTGACTACCCACTCCCATCTGGTAGGTAGAAGCCCGGATGCAATTATTTTTTGACCAGCTCATCTGATCAAAAATCGGGCAATCGGCCAGGCAATACGGATTGGGCTTCGCGTCATATTCGTACACAATCCGGCGGGTCTGCGTAGTGGAAGCCGCGTTTCGCTGCAAAGGATTGGTCGTAACGGTTTCTTCAACCAGATTGCCCCGCTCATCATACCGGTATTGATTGGTCGTCATGGTGATTGGTGATTGCCCCGACAAATCACCCCTTGGTGCGTAGGTATAGCGCTGACGTCCCACAATCTGACCGGCGGCATTGTAGATCAGTGAATCGGAGAAAAAGAGCGATTTATCGGGTTTATCCGGCGACATCCCCTTGCGGAGCAAATAGCGTTCCTTCGAGCTTAAACGCCCTTCCGGACTGTACTTATAGTTCTCCGAGTAGCCGTAGTTCCAGGGTGCTTCGGGGTTTTGGTACCGCATGGAATACGAAGCCAGTTTACCATTGGTACTGTAGTCGTGTTGAATTTGACTGAGTGGCGATTGTTCGCGGGTGAGTTCTTCTTTGGCGAGCTTGCCTTTGGAATCGTAAAAAAACTGCCGGACACTTCCGTCTGAATAGGTGATTTTCTTGAGCCGGTTTTGGGCCGCTACCGGTTGGGAAATTGCTAATCCGGTTAATAAGCTGAAGAATAAGAAGAAACGATACTTTTTCTGCATAACGCTGACGTGAATGTTGGGTTATTGGAGTCGATTGCAAAAACTATGCCCGTAAAAAAAGCCGCTCTAAAAAAGGGCGGCTCTTCCGGCGGAATCCGCCAAAATCATTTTTTTCGGTATTGTTCTATAATCTTGTAAAGTGCTTTCTGCTTTTCCAACTCCGGAAAAAAATCGAACAGGAGCACGTGCTGGTCGTAATT
Organism: Larkinella knui; assembly: GCF_003858645.1. Taxonomy (GTDB): domain Bacteria; phylum Bacteroidota; class Bacteroidia; order Cytophagales; family Spirosomataceae; genus Larkinella; species Larkinella knui. The sequence continues at coordinate 357,771 of NZ_RQJP01000005.1, forward strand.
GAGCGTCAAAGCCGCTTCCAGACTGACAAGTGCTTCGCGGTAGTGACCGGCATGAATGAGGTAAATCACCGCGCGGTAATACAGATCGGCTTCCTGCGGCAGTTCCTCGATACCCATCTCGATAATTTCGTGGGCCCTGGCAAAATCACCCTGATCGAACATCACCAGCGACCATTGCAGGTAGACATCGACATTGGCCGGGTCGGCCTCGACGGCTTTCTCAAACGCTTCGAGACTCGATACGCCGTTGCCAAGCTTGTATTCGGTTTCGGCCAGCGCCAGCCAGTATTCGGCATTTTTCTCGTTCAGTTTCAGTGCTTTCCGCAAAAACGGGATGGATTCGTGCCATTTGCCCAATTCACTCAGACAGACCCCAATCCCGTAATAGCCTTCGTCCCACAGGTTATCCAGGTGGACGGCGTCACGGTAGCGGGTGATGGCCTCACCATAGCGGTTTTGTTTCTCCAGACTGGCACCCAGGTAACAATACGTTTCGGGCGTGGCCTCTTCATACTTCAACGTACTGCGATACGCTTCCTCGGCCTTCACGAACTCACCCAGGTTCATGTAGGTATTGCCCAGATTGAAATACGCCGACGCAAAATCTTCTTTGATAATCGTCGCATAATCATAGGCTTCGGCAGCGTCTTTGTAGCGGCTCAGTTTGCTGTAGGCAATGCCAATGTTATACCAGGCGTTGTGCGAATACGGGTCGCGGTCGATGAGTTGCTGGTAATAATCCAGGCTGTTTTCCAGTTCCCCGATCAAATCCAGACAAAACGCTAATTCATACAGTGAATTCTCGTTGTTAATATTATAATTGATCGACGTTTTGTAGTTCTCAATGGCCTGCTCGTATTTTCCCCAATTCTGGTAGGTCTGCCCAATCTGAAAATAGATGTCGTCCTTCTCGTCGGCGGTTTCCAGCAAATCGGTCAGAATTTCGATGGATTGCTCGTAATTGCCGGCCAGATTGCTGATGGTTCCCTGCATGTATTGCACATCCGGATCGCTAGGATTATACAGGGCGGCTCTATCCAGAAGATTCAGAGCTTGTTCATACTTTCCGTTGGTAGCCAGTAATTGGGCTTTATCCAACATCAGCTCCAGCGAGTAGGGGAAGTTTCCGAGTCCGGCTTCGCAGGCTTTCATGGCTTTTTCCAGGTCGCCCTCTTCCATATAATGTTCGACCATCTGCTCGTAGACATCCAGATCGAAAAATTGGTTTTCGGAGCCGTCCAGCATACTCTCAAATCGCTGTATCGAGGCCTTTATTTCGCTTTCTCTTTCCTCAAACTCTTGCTCCATATTCACTTTGTACAGGGGTTACGTATATACTATACACCACTATTCAGCGTAGAAATGTAGTAGAAATATACAACTAATAATCTATTCCGCAACTATTCTCGCAAAAAAAGGAGGCAGTGTTTTTACGCCGTTTTTTGCATGAATTGTACATCAGCATTTTAGTGCAGATACACGGCCAAAGGCTATTCCGTCTGGTCGTGTGTACGCTTGAAAAACACAGAAATCCGTTGAATCGTTTCGTCCATATTCCGGTAATGAAAAGGCAGTGTTTGTTCAATCTTCCGGCCCTGGTACTGGTAATGGCCTGAAGCCGACCGGGCGGTTTCGCGGGTAATCAGGGGCGCCTTGCCCGTAATCCAGGCGCGGACGGCTTCGACGGGCCACAGCAACTGCGTAAGTTTCGGGGAGACCCGGTATTTTGGTCGTTTCTTACCCATGGCATCCGCCATTTTATCCAGGAAGTCCTTGTAAGAAAGACTTTTGGCACTCAGAATAAAGCGTTCCGCGGTGATATCGCTTTGCATGAGCTGAAAAACCGCTTCGGCCACATCCCGCACATCGACCAGGTTGACGATCCCGGCGGGATAAAACGGTTTTTCATCGAACGCGTACTTAAAAAGCTGCGTGCTGCTCCGGGTCCAGTCGCCTTCGCCCAGCACCAGCGACGGATTGACCATCACCGCATTTAGTCCCTCGGCCACACCACGCCACACTTCCAGTTCGGCCCGGTATTTGGTTTGTCCGTAAAATGAATTCTGGGGCGATTCTTCCCAGCGCTGGTCTTCATCGATCACAATGGGGGCGTTGTCGTTCTCTCCCTTAATTGTCGGGCGACCGATGGCGGCCACCGAACTGACGTACCCCAGCTTCCGGACGCCTTTCGCCAGACAGATATTGACCACATTGGCCGTGCCTTCCACATTGACTTTATCCATGCGGTCGCGGTCTTTCGGCGAATAGGAAATCATGGCCGCCACGTGAATCACGTCCACGGTGCCCCGGGTCTGCACGGTCTGGAGCGCGTCTTCCAGCGACGGAATATCCAGAATATCGCCTTCGAACCAGGTGACGCGGTCTTTGATGTCGTTGAGCAAACCCAGATCACTACCGGCTCGCCGGAGAGCCGCCACCGGTCGGCCCGCGTCGAGATACCGCCGGATGATGTGGCTGCCGATGAGGCCATTGGCGCCGGTGACGAGGGTGATATCAGGTTGTGAGGAAGTCATTCAGGATGTTTTCGAGGGTGATGAAACCGGGTGCCCGGCGGTTTTTGAGTTCGGCGAGGAGTTGAAGGTAATTGGGGTCATAGCCGATAGTAGTTCGTTTTACGGCTTTGCAAAATTGCTTCAGGTTTGTTGGAAAACCGTATTGTGTGATGTTAAGATTAATCTTTTCGGCATTCCACAAAAGAAATGTTTCAATGGCTTTATCGAGAGTAATTAAGTATTGGTTCGTATCACTCTTCTTTTTGAAGGTTATTTTCTCGAATTGATCAATAAGGACAAAGTCATCGAAATAAGCTGGTGACCGCTTATCGTTGTCGATGATGCCGACAACGGTGAAATTGGGCCGGTTTTCTGCTATACTTTTCATTTCCTGAACGACATTGCGTATACCGAAAATGTGATCAATCCGGGTATTGGCAGGAGCTAACAAGTTGATCAAAGCAGTATCAGCGTAACACTCAGGCAGAAACAGTACGTCCGGCATTCGGTAAAAACTTGTCGAGATTGAAAAAAATGTCTGTACTAAAATCCAACACATCTCGGAGTTCATCCGGTGTCATGGCTTTGACTTTCGTCTCATAGTTTTCGTAGTAAGTTATGAATACATTAAGCTGATCGTCTTTCAGATTTTCGATCAGCGTATGCAGCAAATAGGGACTGTGGGTTGAAATAAAGTACTGATCATCTTCATCGTAGATGATTCGATACGCTAATTCAAGAGTGTAAGGAGGAAATGAATGTACTTCTGGTTCTTCAAAGATTATCACGGAGTCTTTATTAGACTCAATTGCGGTTATGTAAAACATGAACCGGCGGAAGGTGTCGGCGATGGTAAAAAACTCATATAATTTTACACGTGGCCCTTGTCTTTTTTGTATTCCAAAAGTTTGGTCTTTTTCTAAAAAGACAAATTCAAGACCCTGTGATTTGAATAATTTTACAAATTCTTCTATCAAGTCATCACGCCTGTTCAAAACAGCGTATAAGTTGCGACCATCGGGGGGCAAAAGAAAATCTTGAAATAAATTTTCGAATTTGGTTCGACCACTAAAATCGTATTTTCGAACTGGACTTAAGCGAGAATCTTTCCTATTTAAATCACTTAAGATACCTAAAAGCTGACCTTTCTCGCTAAGATGGTAATTGATGAATTTGTATAAACTTCTTTCATCTTTTAAGTTAAGATTGAATGCGCTTTCTGAGTTTTTACTAATAACCGTTTCCGAAAGCGTGGCTTGTGTTTGGTCTGTACTGATTGAAATGTCTTGTGAGATATCATGATCATAATACAAGTCAACAAGTTTTTCGTATCGAATAGTGTCTTGTAAATATTTATTGTCATTGTAGCTACTTCCCAGCAATCCCAACGCTTCCAGAATATTCGACTTCCCCACGTTCGGTTTGCCGATGAAGACGTTCACCCGCTTGCAGTCCAGCCGCAGGTCTTTGATCGACTTGAAGTTTTTGATGTCAACCCAGTTCAGGAAATTATTCGTGCTTTCCATGGTGTTATTCAGATCCCGCCTGTAACGGGCATTTTTGTAAACATAACAACGTTTGCCGCCGATTTGCTAATTTCGCGCCAAAATTAGGTTTTGAAAGGTACGATTTGACGGAAGACGGAACCCGCCATTGTTTCTGTGTTGAACCGAATACCGAAAACCGTAAACCGACGAACATGTCATTAGAAAATCCGCAACGCTATACCGTCACGGCGGCCCTGATTTACGCCAACGGCCCGATTCACATCGGACACATTGCCGGTTGTTATCTGCCTGCTGATATTTACGTGCGCTATCTCCGCGCAACGGGCAAAGACGTGGCCTTTATCAGCGGCACCGACGAACACGGCGTTCCGATTACCATCCGGGCTCAGAAAGAGGGCATTACCCCGCAGGAAGTGGTTGATAAATATTACGGGCAGATCAAGCAGTCGTTTGAAGAATTTGGGATTTCATTCGATCTCTACTCCCGAACGTCCAAACCGATTCACCACGAAACCTCGCAGGAGTTTTTTCTGAATCTGTACCATTCGGGCAATTTTACGGAAGAAGTCACCGAGCAGTATTACGACGAAACCGCGAAGCAATTTCTGGCCGACCGCTACATCGTGGGCGTTTGTCCGGTTTGTGGAAATCCCAATGCGTACGGCGATCAGTGCGAAAACTGCGGCTCGACCCTCAGCCCAACCGAACTGAAAGAACCGCTGCGTTCGATGCTTTCCGGCGCTAAACCGGTTTTGAAAGCGACCAAAAACTGGTATTTGCCGCTGGACCGGATGCAACCGCGCATCGAGCAATACGTCAACAGCCATCCGGAATGGAAAACCAACGTGATGGGACAATGCCAGTCGTGGCTGAAAGAAGGGCTGCGACCCCGCGCCATGACCCGCGACCTCGACTGGGGCATCAAGGTGCCGCTGCCCGACACGGAGGGCAAGGTGCTCTACGTCTGGTTCGATGCGCCGATTGGCTATATTTCGATGACCAAGGAATGGGCCGAACAGCAGGGGCGCGATTGGGAATTGTACTGGCGCGATAAAGACACGAAACTCGTTCATTTCATCGGAAAGGACAATATCGTGTTTCACTGCATCATTTTTCCGGCGATGTTGATGCACGAAGCGAGTGGTTCGGCATCCCGCTATATTCTGGCCGACAATGTGCCCGCCAACGAGTTCATGAACCTGGAAGGCGATAAGATTTCGACTTCGCGAAACTGGGCGGTATGGCTGCACGAATACCTGGACGAGCTGCCCGGTAAGCAGGACGTGCTGCGCTACGTGCTGGCGGCCAACGGCCCCGAAACCAAAGACAGTGAGTTTACCTGGAAAGATTTTCAGACCCGCAACAATAGCGAGCTGGTCGGGATTTTTGGCAATTTCGTCAACCGGGCGGTGGTGCTGACCCAGAAATTCTGTGACGGGAAAGTGCCGACGAAGGGCGATCTGAACGACACCGATCAGGCGGTTCTGGACGAGCTGGCCCAGTTTCCGGATCGCATCGGGCAGGCCATTGAGCAATACCGCTTCCGCGAAGCCCTGACGTATCTGATGGATCTGGCGCGGCTGGGTAATAAATACCTGGCCGAAACTGAGCCGTGGAAAGTGGCCAAAACCGACCTGCCGCGCGTTCATACCATTCTGAACATTGCCTTGCAGATTTCGGCCAACCTCAGCATCGTTTGCGAACCTTTTCTGCCATTTACATCGGAAAAGCTGCGGAAAGTATTGAATACGGACCAGATTACCCCGGAAGACGCCGTTGGGTCGGCCTTCCACTGGCTGAACGCGGGCAAAGCTGATTTGCTGCCCCACGGCCACGCATTGGGCAACGGGGTGCTGCTGTTCGAGAAGTTAGAAGACGAGGTGATTAACCAACAAATCGAAAAACTGCACGCATCCAAACGCATGAACGAACTGGCGACGAAAACCATTCCGGAAGCCAAACCGGAGATTCAATACGACGATTTTGCCAAAATGGACATCCGCATCGGCACCATTCTGGAAGCGGAGCGCGTTCCTAAAAGCGATAAACTGCTGAAACTGAAAGTAGACGATGGAACCGGCGTGCGCCAGATTCTGAGCGGTATTGCGAAACATTTCGCCCCCGAAGACCTCATTGGGAAACAGGTAACTTTTCTGGCCAATCTGGCTCCGCGAAAGATGATGGGGCTTGAATCGCAGGGAATGATTCTGATGGCCGAAGACCGTGACGGCAGCCTGTCGCTGCTGGGACCGGACAAGGCGGTTTGGAATGGTGGAGCAGTGAGCTAACGTCCGAACGGAGCCCGAATTGAACCGTTATTTTTGATCAAGGTGCGCCGATCAGAAATGAAAGTTCAAGTCGGGCTCTATTGGGCTACCCTTAAAAAAGATAAAGCCTCCCGATCATTGCGAGAGGCTTTATACTGACTATTCCTAAACCCTTAACCTTTTCTTCTTTAATGACTTGGCTACTTCCGGCTAACCTGTTAATTGTACCGTCTGGCAGCTTTGTAACCTAACTACACTTAAGACGCAACAATAATTCAGAAGTAACGAAACAAAATCTTTATTTTTCAAATTAACTTAGAAATTCCTGATTTTGTTCAATTGCTCTCCCGTTGAAGAACAATGCAAATATCGCAATAAATTTTAAGAGTACAAATTATATTTTTTAATACGAATAGCGTGTGCTATGGGTATGGTATTGATTTGTAATAGGTTATAACCGTGTTTATAGGCTGTTTAAACGTTATATTGAAATAAAATACTATAAATTACACAATTTAGCCAAAGGAAATTTTTATCGGCAAAAATGAAAAAATCTTTAAATAGTTCTATTTTTGGTTGAAAAAATTCATCGTGTGTTGTAGTCCCGAAGTACAAAAACTGAGGACCGCTTCACCGGCACGATCCAGATGGTCGGGTAAGACGTCCATTTCTTCCGCTGGAAACTTGCCCAAAACAAAATCAATTTGCCGGCCTTTCGAAAAATCATTGCCAATACCGAATCGAAGTCGTGCATATTCCTGCGTTCCCAACACTTCGTCGATGCTGCGCAGTCCGTTGTGGCCACCCGCCGATCCTTTCGGTTTGAGACGTAATTTACCAAACGGCAAGTCTTTATCATCCGTAACAACCAGCAGATTTTCAATTGGGACATCGAACTGTTTCAGATAAGAGCCAACGGCCCGGCCGCTCAAATTCATGTAGGTGGTGGGCTTGATGAGGTGGATGATTTTTCCTTTATGCCGCCATTCGGCCGTATAAGCCAGACGGTTCATGGTGAACGTAAAACCGTGTTGAGCCGCCAGGCGATCCAGAACCATAAAACCGGCATTGTGGCGAGTCAGCATATATTCCGGGCCAATGTTGCCGAGCCCGGCGATGAGAAATTTCATAGAAAACCGTTTTGAATGATCCGTCAAGCGTAACCAGTTGCAAAGTTCGCAGAAACCGTTCAACAAAAAACACTCCCTGTAAACTGAAAACTGAAAACCGACTACTATCTTTCAGTCATGAACCAAAAACGCCTTATCCTAGCCAGTCCGTTGCTGGAGATTGTTATCAGCCGGTTGTGTCAGGAACTGATTGAAAACCACCAGAATTTTGCCGAAACGGTGGTGCTGGGCATGCAGCCGCGCGGCATTTATTTTGCCGAACGGATTGCCCGTGAACTCAGCCGGACGTTGCAGAAAGATATACCGCTGGGGTATCTGGATGCTACTTTTTACCGCGATGACTTCCGCCGACGCGAATCGCCGTTGCGACCCAATACGACCAATGTGCCGTTTCTGATCGAAAATAAGAAGGTGATTCTGGTCGATGACGTGATTGCGACGGGGCGGATGGTGCGGGCTGCCCTCGATGCCATGACGGCTTTCGGACGGCCCCGAACCGTCGAACTGGTGGTATTGATCGATCGGCGCTATAACCGCGATCTGCCCATTAAACCCGACTACATTGGCAAGCGCGTCAACACCCTGGAATCGCAGCGTGTGCTGGTCGAATGGACAGAGCAGGGGGCGGAAACCGACCGGATCTGGTTGATGGAGTGAAGGAAGCCGGCCGAAGGGCTGCTTGCGTTAAAATTCTAAACCGTATACCGATGCTGGTTAAACTCCTGATTGGACTGATTGCCGCGATCCATTGCTACATTCTTTGGTTTGAAATGTTTGCCTGGACGACCCGGGGACCGAAAATTTTCAAGAACTTTCCCGCCGATTTATTTCCCGCTACCAAATCGCTGGCGGCTAATCAGGGGTTATACAACGGTTTTCTGGCCGCGGGACTGGTGTGGTCATTGCTCATCCGGGATCCGGTTTGGCAGAACTACGTCGCCCTGTTCTTTCTGTCCTGCGTGGCCATCGCCGGGCTGTATGGAACGGTTACCGCTGATAAAAAGATTTTCTTTCCGCAGGCGCTTCCGGCCCTGATTGCGATTGGGCTGTTGCTGATTCACCTGTACGTGTAGCGGCTCCGGCGGGCGTTTTTTTGTGATCGGTTCGCCGTAAGCCGACCATAAAACCGGTCGGCTTTTCGCATTGGGATGGTGAACATCCAGGCGGTACTGATACCGGTACCGGGCGTTCGAGAGGATCAACTGATGATGCCATACCCCAGGTCTTCCAGATCGAAGTACCGTTTGTAGCTGGCATGCTCACTCACCTCCTGATAAACGGTCCTTTGAGCCGGATCAAGTAGCTGGATGGAAACAGGACCCGCACTGGATTGGGTGTAATATACCGCAATTTTACGATGGGGTGCCGGGATGACATTGGCTCTGAAACCGGCAAAAACCGAATCGGGCACCGAGGTTCCCAGCAAAGACCAGCGTCCTTCCCGGGGTTCTGAACCAAAAGCAGATGGATTGGGCGTCAGGACATCCGGCTGAATCGTCGACGCGATCAACTGGTTGGTGGCCAGGAGGCTACAGGTCTGATCCAGCCGGCGAATGTTCTTTTTGGTTAATCGGATGTGTTTGCCGGGTAAGGTTTCCTGGTAAATCAGCTGGTTATGGTTGTCGTAGAAAGCCACCACTGTGCTTTGCGAAATGGCATCCGTGTGGAGTTGCCAGTGATGCGATTGATAATAGACATCGGTTTGCGCGAATGTTGAGCAGGCGCTTAACAAGCCGCCTACACAAACGGCTACCTGTCTGAAGCTGATTTGTTGTTTCATCTGATCGGACTGATGAGGGTGATACTTTTCGGCTAAAAAACGGCCTGTTTTCGTACCAAACCGGATTTTTAGCCCAAAGTAGGAACCCGCCGGACAGAAGCTGGCCAGACCGGACAAAAAGCGTTGGCAGGCCGGCATCGCCGTTCGTCGGGCCGTGGTGTCGTTTGTCTAAAAAAAACGGTTTCGGGCTGGCAGCATCACCCAAAACGGTAACTTTAAGGAGTTAACTGCCGGGACGGCCTGACTTCGACCGATGGAATCACTCAATAAGCTCTTATTTCGCTATCGAATTGCCTGGCACGGTCTTTTCTGGCTGCTGCTGGTGGTCTATGAAGTACTGATCTGCGGCAGTGTCGACGACGAATACCGCCAGCGCTTTGCCATCTCGCTGATCGAACTACCGGTCAAAATGCTGGCAACCTACGTGACGCTTTACCTGCTGATCGACAAGTTTCTGACTCGCAAGCGGTATGGGTATTTTCTGGCGTATTTAGTCCTCTCGATGCTGGTCGTCGGTATGCTTCAGAGACTGGTAGCCTACTGCTTTATTTACCCGCTTTACTTTCCGTCGGCTTTGTCGGCACCCGTGTTTTTTGTGCCGAAAATACTGATTTACACGTTTGTGGTGTATTCCATGGTTGCTATTCCGGCGACCGTTCACCTGATGAAAAAATGGTACATCGACCAGCAACTTACCCAGGAACTTCGGCAGAAAACCCAAAAACTGGCCAGTGAGAAACTGGAAGCCGAATTGAAATTGCTTAAGTCGCAGATTCACCCTCATTTTCTGTTCAATACGCTCAACAACCTCTACGCGCTCACCGTAAACGGGTCGCCCAAATCCCCCGAAATTGTTTTCAAGCTGTCGGAGCTAATGAGTTATATGCTGTACGACAGTAACTTACCGCAGGTTCCGTTGAAGAAAGAAATCCAGTATATCGAGAATTACATCACGCTGGAAAAAATCCGGTATGGCGACCGGCTGGATGTGTCGCTCAATATTTATACGCCCCTCGACGGGATTCTGATCGCGCCTTTGATCATTTTACCTTTTGTTGAAAATAGTTTTAAACACGGCGTCAGCCAGCAACTGGAGTCTGTTTGGGTGCGGGTCGATGTGTTGACTAATGATAACGTTCTCATTTTCAAGATAGAGAATAGTAAATCCCCCAATCCGCCGGTGTCAGCTTCGAACGCTCATGCGGGGATTGGGTTACAGAACGTGCGCCAGCGGCTCGACATCATTTACGGCACCCGGTATTCCCTGCAACTGTTCAGCGAAGACGAAACCTATCTGGCGGTATTGAAGATCGAACGCGATCCCGACACATCGACTCGGCCGAATTCTGCCATCTACAAAGAAGAGGGTAAAAACAGGGATGCCGTGGTTACACATTCCTTCAACGCCTAACCGACCATGAACTGTGTCATCATTGAAGACGAACCGCTGGCGCTGAATCTGCTGGAATCGTACGTCCGGCAGGTGGAGGGGCTAACCCTGGTGAGGAGTTATACCAACGCCGTGGAAGCCTTCACGTTTCTGCAATCCAAATCCGTTGATTTACTGTTTTTAGACATCGAATTGCCGCAAATATCCGGACTGGAACTGCTCAAATCGCTCCGAAACCGTCCACTGGTGATCATGACCACCGCTTACCGCGATTATGCCGTCGATGCCTATGACCTCGATGTGGTGGATTACCTGTTAAAACCGGTGACATTCGAGCGGTTTTTGCGCTCTATCAGTAAGGTTTATCAGGGAAATCAATCGCCCGGTATCGAGGTAGCGGCTAGTCCGCTGACGCACGACTTCGACCGGGCGTATATTTTTTTACGCGAAGACCGCGAGATGGTTAAAGTGTATCTGAAAGACATTCTTTACATCGAAAGCCTGCGGGATTACGTTCGGGTGAAAACCCACGACCGGCAAATCATTACGTATCAGAAAATCAGTTACCTGGAGCAGAAATTGCCCGAAAACAAATTCATTCGCATCCACCGTTCGTTTCTGGTCGCCATCGAAAAAGTAAAGGCTTTTTCGCCCCTTTCCGTGCAGGTTGGTGAAAAGTCGCTTCCCTTAGGCCGGAATTATAAGCAACAGGCACTCAAGGCTTTCCATGGCAACAATGTGATGTTGTGATTTGAACCTGCAGTCGTTGGAACCGGGCACACGAACAGCCTGACACCTTGGTATACCTGGCAAACCGCGTGTCCGCAACTGAACGTTAGCTCGTCCATTTGCGGACACGTATTCCGTCAGAAGGAACGGTAATGCATTGATTCTCTTCAGGATGTGTTTTGTGGTACGTCATTTGAGCATTGAATTCCAAACGGTTTGAGTGGCCCAAATTTCATACGTTTATGTTTCTGAACAACCTCAAAATAGCCTGGCGGAATTTACTTAAAAATCAGGCCTATACCTTGATCAATATTGCCGGTTTAGCGTTGGGTATGGCCTGCGCGATGTTGATTTTCGCCCTTGTGCGCTATCATTACCGGGTTGACAAGCACCACACGCACTACGATCGTACGTTTCGGGTGGTGTCGAAATTCCTTTCGCCCCAGGGCGAGTTTCATACGCCGGGAGTGCCGTATCCGCTTGGGAAAGCCCTGCGCAACGACCATCCGGATATTGAGCAACTGGCCATGATCGAGCAGGAAGAGGATCCGATTGTGGCGGTGGCCGTGGCGAACGGCCCCGACAAAAAGTTTAAAGAAACCGAAGGGCTGGCTGCGTTTGTGGAGCCCTCTTACTTCCGCATTTTCGATTACGATTGGATTGCGGGTGGACCCACCGATCTCAGCCAACCCGGCACCGTCGTGATCAGTGCAAAAAATGCCCGCAAATATTTTGGAACCACCGATAACGTAGTGGGCAAAACGATCCGGTTTGGTGGTCGTCTGAACGCCCGGATTGTCGGTATTTTCGCCGATTACAAGGACAATACCGATTTTCCGTATTCAATCATGCCGTCCTGGGCCAGTTTGAAAGAATACAAGGGTGGGATGGACGAAGATTTTGGCAATACCAACAGCAGTACGCAGTGTTTTGTGTTGCTCAACGATGCCTTTACCCAGGCCGACTGGGACCGGCAGATGATGGCTTTCATCAGGAAATACAAGCCGGATGGCGTCAAGGATACCCGGTTTCCGATGCAGCCCCTCCGCGACATTCACTTCTCGACCGACCACGGCGGGGTGAGTAAAGGCCTGATTCTTTCGTTGTTCCTGATTGGTATTTTTCTGATCATTACGGCCAGCATCAACTTCGTCAATTTAGCGACGGCGCAGGCCCTCCGGCGATCGCGGGAGGTGGGCGTCCGGAAAGTGATGGGCAGCACCCAGGGGCAATTATTCTGGCAGTTCATGGGCGAAACCGCACTGATTACGTTAACGGCAACGGGGATCGCGATCGGCTTGTTTCAGACGGGCCAGACGCTGGTGCAGGAGTATCTGAATGGGGCGTTTAAGTTCACGTTTTACTTTGATGCGTCCGTGATCGGGTATCTACTCGCGCTGGTGGTGAGTGTCATCGTATTGTCGGGCGTGTATCCGGCCCTGGTGCTGGCCGGATTCAGGCCCGTTACGGCCTTAACGGGCAAAATCAACCTGCAGCAGATCGGCGGTTTCTCCGTCCGCCGGGGTCTGGTAATCACCCAGTTTGCCATCTCCCAAATGCTGCTCATCGGCATGATCGTCGTGGCGACTCAGCTGAAGTTTGTGCAGAATAAAGACCTGGGATTCCGCCAGGATGCGATCCTGATGGTCGAATTGCCCTCGGTGCCCAATCAGGATATTAGCAAGCTCAATACGTTCCGGAATCTGGCGAGCGGTATGGCGGAGGTGGAGAAATTTAGCTACTCGATGAGCGGAGCCCCGCAATCGGGGTGGGTAAGTTCCAACAGCCTGACCTACAACAACCGGCCGAAACAGGAAGATTTTAGCATTCAGCGGAAATACATCGACGCCAATTACCTGGATCTGTACGGCATAAAACTCGCGGCTGGCCGAAACCTGTATCCGTCGGATACCTCCCGCGAAACGCTGGTCAATGAATCGTTCGTTCGCAAAATAGGGGCCAAAAACCCGGCTGAGGTACTAGGCAAACCGCTGGGGGTAGACGGAAAAACCCTGGAAATTGTGGGCGTGGTGAAAGATTTTAATCAGGAGGCCCTCCGGCGTACCATCGCTCCGCTCTTCCTGACCACCCGGTCGGCCCGGTATTACGCGGCCAATTTGCAACTGCAAACGGCCAATTTCCAACGGGCCATTAGTCAATTGGAAAAGTTCTATAACCAGGTTTATCCCGACAGCTATTTCACCCATCACTTTGTCGATGCCCAGATTGAACGCAGCTACCAGCAGGAACAAACCATGTCGAAGCTGGTCAATTTCTTCGCTGGTATTGCCGTGTTCATCGGCTGTCTGGGTCTGTACGGATTAGTCCTGTTCATGGCCGCTCAAAAGACCAAAGAGATTGGGGTTCGGAAAGTGCTGGGCGCCAGCCTGGGTAGCATCTTATGGCTGTTTGGCAAGGAGTTCGCCAAATTGATTCTGGTCGCCTTTGTGGTGGCGGCCCCCGTGGCCTGGTGGGTGATGGGCCGCTGGTTGCAAAATTTCCAGTACAAGATCGAACTGGGTCCCGGTATTTTTGCAATTGCCATGCTGACAACCCTTTTCGTGGCCGCCTGTACGGTGAGTTTCCAAAGCCTGAAAGCCGCCCTGATGAATCCGGTCAAGAGCCTGCGAAGTGAATAACCGCAGCAGGGGCGGTGTGCATGAGCAGTGGGTGAAGGCCAATCCGGAAAAACACCCCGGCTAACTGGGGCTGAGCTTAAATTTCATCGGTTAATTTATTGACTTCGCGCAGCGCCATTTCCATTAAATTTTGCCCGTGCCTTTCAATAAGCTGCTGTTGTTCCTGCATAATCGCGTTGTAATCGCTATTGGTTAAAAGCGAGAGCAGCCGAGCCTGGTTGGACAAGATAACCTGCTGCGAGGCTGCCGTCTGGCAAACCATCGGCAAAATGGTTTTTAGCAGGGCGTTGGTGACATGTTGTTGCATACGATTTTAGGTTTGATGCGTAAAAATGTACGTATGCTTTCAACGCTAATTTCGATCCGGTGTTGCGAAAGACAGTTTTAGCCTGAACTAAAAAATAGCCTTTTCCTACGCATTTCCCGTCTGATAACCTCATCGGGCCTCGGCCATGCTGGTAAGCTAGTCCGGGAGTGAAGGCTGTAGGTATAATCGGTTTCGATTTGTGTACCGGCACGGACGGGAGTCGTCACGTTGAGCAGCAGGTCGGCGGGGTGTCGGTCCGGCGCGGGCTGGTGGTCGGGCAGTTTTTCATTACGCAGCTTTTCGTCATTGGGGCCATCGTCGTGACGCGCCAGGTGCGGCATATGCAGCAGGGTTCAACTCCCTCTCTTATTTTGCCAAATGTTTCAGGGACCAGTTCGGCCAGTTGCCCACTGAATACCAGAGCCGGTTTAGTGCTCCTGCCTAGATTTTTTTATTTTTGGTTACCGGAATGGTTTCGCTCAAACCGGTTGGTTTACAGGAGGTTCTGTTGCCGAAAATGCCAGGAAAGCTTCCTCGTCCCGAATGATCGTAATGAATATTTTCTCCTTTTTTATAACGGCCATCAGTTGGGAAAACAAGGCATTGAACGCCTTTTTCGAATTGAGCACCATGTCTTTCTGCCGATCCGTGCCCGGTAACAAACAGCCCAGTGTGTCGGCTTCAAAATTGCCAACATGAATTCGGATGCCATCAAAACCGGGTACGTTGACCAGCAGCGGCAGAAATTTTTTGAACTTATTGCTGAAATTTACCGCGATCTCGTAGCGACCAACCGGAATGGCGGTTTTCCCAAAAACCTTGATTTGTTTGATTTGAAGCAATGGCGTTTCGGTACTCAATCCACGGTCGCGATCTTCCAGAAAAAAACCGGTAACGATTCCGTTGACTGAATACTCCGAAATAGTTGATATGTCGGTGAAAAACTTCCGAACGACCGTTAATTCCATTGGTTTCGAGCGTTTTAGGGTTGGCAGACAAGATACCGATTCCTCCGGCATCATGCCCAAAGTTTTTACTGACCGGCAACCTGACCCCGTCCGCACCGGAAAATCAGCGGTTTGGGCTCCTCCGGTTTCCTTCTGATTTGTCCCGTTTGGGTTATTTCCGCACGTTCCCAAAAGTAGCAGGGATTGACTCATTTGTGACACCCTTTTCGGGCGTTGAAGCCGACCTTTGATTCATTCAAACGGACACAAAAACTAAACTTCATACGCCATGAAAACGCTCTTCAACTCCCTGCTCGTTGCCTTTACATTGACTGTCGTTACCTGCTCGGCTTCTTGGGCTGAAAGCAACAAACCCATCGGCCGGCCCAAGAATGTTGCGGCTTTTCAGAGTGGCATGTATACCACGGCCGAAGGCAAACTCCGGATTGCGCTGGACAAACAAACCGGCGGATCGGTGGTGATTCGGCTGACCAATCAGGCGGGCACCGACCTTTTCGTTGAACAGGTAGGCCAACGTCAGCAAACGGCTCGTCTACTTTTAGACATCAGTGCGCTGCCCGACGGCCTCTATCAGGTGGTTATCACCAATGGGGTAGAAACGACCAAGCAGGCGTTAACACTGGCCACCACCCGGCAAACCATCGCCGTTTCCCGACTGGTTGCCTTTAACTAAACCGGAATTCATGCCCTGCAAAAGCCGACTCCACTCTGAGTCGGCTTTTGCAGGGTGTCGAACCCTGCCGCCTGCTGGGTTTGGCCGCTGCGTATTGAAAGGCGAACGGGGTCAAAATACCGCCTTAATTTGAAAGAAGGCGGGTGTGAGATGGACCGGGTATGGGGTTGATTCGGATAAGGCAATCGCCTAACTTTGTCAAAAACACCCTGACGCAAGTTGGCATCTTTGTGCCAAAAGGGTAGGCTGTTTGGGCAGTGGAGCGGGTTCGCAGGAAAGCCTGATCGCCGAAAAAGTAGCTAACGTTCTTTCTGTCGGGATGGACTTGTTCGACTGAAACAAAAATGAATCACAATCCGTTGGGTTGGTATCCCACAAATCAGATACGACTATGGCACGACCGAATCTCCCGCTTATCGACGCCTTACGGCGAACAGCCCGGAAACTGCGTGAAGGCGCTCCGTATGAATGGGGGCACATGGGCGGTTGCAACTGCGGCAATCTCGCTCAGGAACTCACCAAACTCTCGAAAGGTCAGATTCATGCCTACGCCATGGAGCGCTACGGCGATTGGAACGAGCAGGTGGCCGACTACTGTCCTACCAGCTTGATGCCCATTGATCTGGTTATCAGCGAAATGTTGCAGGCTGGCCTTTCGCTGGAAGATCTGAAAAATCTTGAAAAACTAGCTGACCGGCGGGTGTTGTCGCGTCTGCCGATCGAAAACCGCTTCCTGCGCCACAACCACCGCGATGATGTCATCCTGTATCTGACCGAATGGGCCGCTTTGCTGGAAGAAGAGCTTCTGGCAAAAATCGACTTGCCGAAGTTCGAAGTGTCCGTGCAGAAAGTCGACCAGGGGACGGCAACCATGAACCAGTTCGTTCAAAGTCATTCCTCCCATCCGTCAGCGAGCTGAATCCAGGTGGGAGCGTGATCACTGGTTTTCTCCCAGCCACGAACCTGGTGGTCGACCCCGGCAGCGACCAGATGACGGGCCAGGCGTGGGTTGAGCAGTAAGTGGTCGATCCGCAATCCGGCATTCCGACCGTAGGCATTCCGGAAATAATCCCAATACGTATACAGTTGCTCATCAGGGTGGAGCTTTCGCAGCGCGTCGGTCCATCCCTGATCGATCAGCGTTTTGAAAGCCGCCCGGGTTTCGGGCCTGAACAGGGCATCATCGAGCCATCGTTCGGGTTTGTAAGCATCCTTTTCGGTCGGAATAACATTGTAATCCCCGGCTAAGACCACCGGTGCCGCGTCGTTTAGCAGTTGGGCTGCATGCACCTTTAACCGCTCAAACCACTGGCGTTTATAGTCAAATTTGGGCCCTGGTGCCGGATTTCCGTTGGGCAGGTAGAGACAACCAACCCGTAAACCCCTGACGATGGCTTCGAGGTACCGGCTTTGCGTATCTTCCGGGTCGCCGGGAAGTGATCGGTGAACCTCCTGAATCGGACCACCGCGGGCGAGAATAGCGACTCCATTCCAGCTCTTCTGTCCCTGCCAGAGGGCGTGATAACCGGCATCCCGCAGCGCGTTTTCGGGAAATTTCTCTTGTGGTGCTTTCAACTCCTGCAGGCATACGATAGCTGGCGCTGTTTCGGCCAGCCACCGCAGAAGAACGGGTAAGCGGCTGATAATTCCATTGACATTGTAAGTAGCTATTTTCATGTTCCAATGCTGGTAAACCGTCCAACTGCCAAAGGTATTCCTACTGGTAACCATTGAACGGAACTGGCCTTCCCGCAATTCGACCGTTTGCCCGGCTGACTAATAAGGGAACAAAATTCGACTTACGGTTTGGTCAAATTGAGGTTATGAAATAAAAACAGCCGGATTGCGTGGTTGTTGACAAACGCATTCCCCGACGCCTGCTGCTGATACAGATTCATATAACCCAACTGCGCCGTAAACGTTTTGCTGAACGGGTAAGCCAGACCAACAAAGAAGCGGTTTTGGTCAAAATAATTATACGTGATTTGCTTGCCGGCATTGATGTGAATTTCATCCTGAAGTACGAAATTGGGTACGCCGGGTTTCGGCGTGTCTCCCTTGAGCGGGACCTGGACGGTAATCATATACCGAAAGCGGAAATTGAACGTATACCCATCGGCCAGCTCCGTACCGAGCGTTTTGTGAATATTGCGTTCTTCAAGCCGTATCCACTGGTTGAGGTGCAGGCGTTTATAATGACTCTGCCAGTTGACCTGCTGCCAGAGACGATGTTCGGGTCGAACCAGCGGATCGGCATCCCCAATGGGCGCAACCGCCGGATAAAGACGGACGTAGGCGTAACCGGCGGTGAGCCGAATCTGGTCGGACACGTAATAGGTAATCCCCGGACGAACAATCAGCGTACTCCAGCGGTCCAGAAAATGATCGGTACGGCGGGCATGAAGATCAAGCCAGATTCCCCAGCGATTGCTCAACCGGGTTTGGTTAAAATAGCCCAGCCAGGCTTGTTGCTGAGTGCGGACTTGCTTGGTGGGCACGGTTTGCGCCGTCAGTTCAAAATGGACGGTTATGCCAACTAGCAGCAGGAAACGAAAGGTACGTAGCCTGTAGCGGGGCAATACCGCATCCCGTCGGGATTCCGGCCCCGTTTTGGCCACGGATCCGGGGCCGGACCGCGCCCGGAATAAGGCCGGAAAACCGTTCGGGGTTGTTCCGGCAGCCTGTGTTGCTTGAGTTGTGTGGGCCGAAGCAGCCGCCCTGACTTCCTGTTCACGGCACGCCAGAATGGAGGAATCTCCTGCTACCAGCTCTGAAGTAAAGGGCAGCGCGCCCATGAGGTTCGTATTTCGAATAAACAGTCTCCGTTTCATAACCGGGTTAGTACAATTGGCAATTTAGAAAGGACAGAGATGGTAGTTGGGGGCAAGTCTACGGCGTTCGATGGGCTGAAAATAGAACAGAACTAACCATTAGTAGATTTTTTACCTTTTTTGACAAACTTTTTCGAAAATCTGTGGGGTGATGACCGCTATACTTTTTAAAATGCAGGCAAAATGACTTTGGCCAGCAGAAGCCGTCAGGCAATTTCCACCCTCGTCTCGCTGGATGTTTGCCGCAAGGCCGTGGTTTTTCAATCGGAGCGATCCTTTTTTCTGCCGATCCGTTT
This sequence comes from Larkinella knui, assembly GCF_003858645.1. Classification (GTDB taxonomy): domain Bacteria; phylum Bacteroidota; class Bacteroidia; order Cytophagales; family Spirosomataceae; genus Larkinella; species Larkinella knui. The sequence continues at coordinate 376,802 of NZ_RQJP01000005.1, forward strand.
GGGAAGCGTATACCGAACATTTTTCCGGCCTTTTGGCTTACTATATCTATACCCGGTTGCCTGATCACCTCTCCGGATCGGATCGCGACTCAGGCGGGCCGGATCAACAAAATCAATACAGTGCTATGTCTAAAGCCATTTTCATCGCGTCAGTGGAGCCGTATACCGGCAAATCAGTAGTGTCCCTTGGGCTGGTGAATTGGCTGCTGGGTAAAACCATGAAAGTCGGGTATTTTAAACCCATTATCAGCGAGCAGCGGCCCGGCCAGAAAGAAATTCACATCGAAGCCATTCTGGACTACTTCTCCCTGCCCATCGCCTACGAAGACACCTATGCCTTCACGCGGCAGGAAGCCCTGCAACGCATGGAAACGGCGGGGCGGAGCGATATGCTCAATACCATCATCAGCAAGTATAAAAAGCTCGAAGATACCTGTGATTTTACCGTCATTGAAGGCAGTGATTTTCTGGGCGAAGGTGTTGCCTTCGAATTTGAATCGAATGCCGCCATTGCTAAAAACCTCGGCGCGCCCGTGTTGATGGTGATTAGTGGCGAAGCGAAAACAACGGCCCAGATCGTCAGCTCGGCCCTGAGCGCCCTGCAAGGGTTCGACAGCCGGGAAGTGCAGGTGCTGGGGCTGGTGGCCAACCGGGTTAAAGCCGATCAGATCGATGACGTGCGGGAGCTACTCCGCATGCAATTACCGGCCGACATCCTGCTCATGGTCATTCCGTGGGAAAAATACTTGCAAAGCCCCACCATGAACGAAATCCGCGAAGCGCTGGGTGCCAAGGTTCTGCTGGGAGAAAGTCTGCTTTCCAACCGGGTAGATAATTTTGTTACCGGCGCGATGATGCTGCCCAACTTCTTGAATTACATCAAGGAAAACGTCCTGATCGTTACGCCGGGCGATCGGGGAGACATCATCATTGGAGCGCTTCAGGCCAATTTGTCGGCGAATTATCCCAAAGTGGCCGGCCTGGTGCTGACGGCTGATACCGAACCCGATGAGCCCGTTACCCGGCTTATTTCGGGACTGCAAACCGTGTTGCCCATTCTGTCGGTCAAACAAGGGACTTTTGGTACGACTACCGCCATCGGAGCCATTCACTCGCGCATTACGGCCGATAACAAAACCAAAATCGAATTGGCTCTGACCCTGTTTGAATCCAACGTGAACACGAAGGAACTTGAGGACAAAATTGTTACTTTCCACGTCGAAGGCATCACCCCGCACATGTTTCAGTACCAGCTGGTGAAAACCGCCCGGAGTGTGAAAAAGCACATTGTTCTCCCCGAAGGAAACGACGATCGCATCCTGATTGCAGCCTCCCGGCTGGTGGCCCAGAATGTGGTCCGGATAACGCTGCTGGGTGATGAATCCGAAATTATGGCGTCCATCAAGCGGTTGGGCCTTCAGGTGGACCCGGCTAGCCTGCCCATCATCAATCCGGCCAGCTCCGGGCTTTACGCTTCCTACGTCGAAACGTTGTATGAATTGCGTAAAACCAAAAATGTAACCATCGACATGGCGCGGGATCTGATGCTGGACGTTTCCTACTTTGGCACCATGATGGTCTACAAAGGCCACGCCGATGGCATGGTTTCCGGAGCGGTTCACACCACGCAGCATACCATTCGCCCCGCCCTGCAATTCATCAAAACCAAGCCCGGTGTTTCGCTGGTTTCGTCGGTCTTTTTTATGTGTCTGCCCGACCGCGTTTCCGTCTTCGGCGACTGCGCCGTGAATCCCAATCCAACGGCCGAGCAACTGGCCGACATTGCCATTTCGTCGGCAGAAAGCAGCGCCCGGTTCGGCATCGAACCCCGTATTGCCATGCTGTCGTATTCATCCGGCACCTCGGGCGAAGGAGAAGATGTCGATAAAGTCCGGCAGGCGACGGCCATCGTGCGGCAAAAACGACCCGACTTAAATGTGGAAGGTCCCATTCAATACGACGCTGCGGTCGATCCGCTGGTGGGGAGTCAGAAACTCCCCGATTCGTCCGTGGCGGGTCGGGCCAGCGTGCTGATCTTTCCGGATTTGAATACCGGAAACAACACCTACAAAGCCGTACAGCGGGAAACCGGCGCCCTGGCGATTGGCCCCATGTTGCAGGGACTCAACAAACCCATCAATGACCTGAGCCGTGGCTGCACGGTGGACGATGTCTTTAATACGGTTGTCATCACGGCCATTCAATGTCAGGACAATCCCTAACCGAAACGGCCATACACTATGTACATTCTCATTATCAACGCGGGCAGTAGTTCATTAAAGTACCAGCTCTTCAACATGCCTGCCCCGGAACCGCTTTGTACGGGGTTGATTGAGCGAATTGGAACCGATCATTCGTTGATCCGTCATACCGTGCCGAGTCGGCAGGGCAATCCGGTCTTTGAGCAGAATGAGCCCATTGCCTCGCACGCCCGGGGGTTTGAAAAACTGGTCGCTCTGCTATCCGATTCGCGGTTTGGCGTTATCCGGCATCCGGATGAGATCGTCGCCATCGGGCACCGGGTTGTGCATGGGGGAGAAGGGTTTACGCAGGCGACCCTGATTACACCGGAAGTGAAAGAAAAAATCAGATCCTACTTTCCGTTAGCGCCCCTGCATACCATCAATTTTACGTGCATTGAAATCGCCGAAATGACCTTTCCCAAGGCTCAACAGGTAGCGGTTTTCGATACCGCCTTCCACCAGACTATGCCCGAATACGCTTTCCGGTATGCCATACCCGAAGCGCTATACCGGCAGGAAGGAATCCGGGTGTATGGTTTCCACGGTACCAGTCATAAGTATGTGAGCGAGAAAGCAGCGGCCTGGCTCCGAAAACCGGAAGCCAAACTCATCAGCATTCACCTGGGAAACGGGTGCAGCATAACGGCGATTCAGAACGGCAGATCACTGGATACGAGCATGGGATTTAGTCCGCTGGCCGGACTTGTGATGGGCACCCGTTCGGGCGATATCGATCCTGCCGTCGTTTTCCATCTGATGGCCAATGGCTACAGCCCGGATGAGGTCTACACGCTGCTCAATAAACAGTCCGGTATGGCGGGCCTGACCGGTTTTAGCGACATGCGGGATATCAAGAAACTACGGGACGAAGGCAATCCGGCGGCTGAGCTGGCCAGTGAACTGTATGCCTACCGGGTTAAAAAGTACATCGGAGCGTTTGCTGCCGTCCTGAATGGGTTGGATGCGGTGCTATTCACGGGTGGTGTGGGCGAAAACGATTCGGACATGCGGGCAAGGATTTGCCGGAATCTGGATTTTCTGGGTATTCATCTGGACCCTGATAAAAATAAAACCTCCGGTTCCGGTCTGAGGGAAATCAATCCCGCCCAGGCCGGTGTCAAAATCCTCGTCGTTCCGACCAATGAAGAACTGGAGATCGCCCGGCAGAGTTTTGCCTTACTGGAAACGGATTGAATACGCTGGCAACGACAGCGTGACCCCATCCATTGGACGAACTGGCGCGTGGATTAAAGCGGACCGGGAGCGGTATTGCTTTCATCAGTTTTCGTTTTGGTCACCAGTTCGGTAAAGCTTCTTGCTGCGGTTGTAAAGTCCGACGGAACCAGCACGATGGTAGTCGTATTGTTGTCAATGCCAATTTCGGATAACATTTGCATCCGTCTCAATTCCAGAGCAATGGGGCTTTTTTCCATTTCCGTGGCCCCTTGTGTCAGTTTGATCGAAGCTTCCAGTTCCGCTTCCGCTTTCACGATCCGGGCTCTTTTTTCCCGAATGGCTTCGGCTTCGCGGGCCATGGCGCGTTGCATGGCCGACGGTATTTCTACATCTTTCATCTCCACCATTTCGATTTTAATCCCCCAGGGCTCGGTGGTTGCATCCACAATACTCTGAAGTCGGCTGTTGATCTGTTCCCGCTCCCGCAACACTTCGTCCAGCGAGTGCTGGCCAATAATGTTGCGCAAGGCCGTAACTGAAAACTGATAGACGGCTTTATAATAGTCGGCCACTTCAATAATGGCGTTTTTGGGCGTAATGATCCGAAACCACAGAACGGCATTGACTTTAATCGTTACACTGTCTTTGGTGATGGTTTCCTGTTGCTCGAGGTCCACCGTTTTGGTTCGAATGTCGACCCGTTGTTGCCGATCCACGAAGGGAATCAGCCAATAAAGACCGGGGCCTTTGATGGATTGAAAACGTCCCAGCCTAAAAACAACGCCCCGCTGGTATTCCTGGGCGATACGAAAGCCACTGAGCAGCAGGGCAAGCAAGACGGCGGCAAAGGGAAGGAGTGTCATACGATTCAGACAGGTTTGATATGCCGGGGTGAATGCCAAACGAATGCCAGTTTCAAAACGAATTTAAATCTGCTGATAACCAACTTGTTAGCAGGGTCGATCAAAGGCGTCACCGCTTTGACCCTTCCATTTTGAAAAACCGGTTTTCCAAAATGGAAGGGTCAGGCAAACCGCCCGGCGATTTGACTGACCTTTTTTGACGAGATTATGGGAAAACCATACAATATTTACTCCGCAAATTCGACTACAATCTTATGAACGAACGCACGATTCCTACCTTGAACGACTGGCTGGGCGGAACAAACCGGCTGGAGCAACTGACCACACTTTTTTATCAGAAAGTATTGAAAGACGACTTACTCGAGCCCGTCTTCCGGCATATGTCACCCGAACATGCCAGCCATGTTGCTCACTTTATCGGTGAAGTGTTTGGCGGTCCCAAACTGTATACCGAAACCGATGGCGGGAGCCACGCCAGCATGATCGCGCATCACCTTGGCAAACACCTGGATGAGGCAAAACGCCGTCGCTGGATGAGCCTGTTGCTCGAAAGTGCGGATGAAATTGGTCTGCCCGACGATCCGGAATTCCGCTCGGCGCTGTTGGGGTATCTGGAATGGGGGAGCCGGATTGCCGTTCTGAATTCAACGTCGGCCGACAATCCCATCCAGGCCGATGCGCCCATGCCGGTTTGGGGCTGGGGCGAAACCGGCGGACCGTATACGGCGGATTGATTGGCAGGCGGACCCATCAACGTCATCGGTTTTGCTTGTTGCCCTTTCGATTGGGTAAGTGCGGTTTTGGTAAACCCAGGCCGGAATGGTTATGACGTATAGGTATAGCGTGTAGATAGTTTGCAAAAAAATCGTAGCGATGCGTCCGACGTTCACGGTCGTATCAACTTGCTATTTTCGTCCGGTTGCGCCCGGGCATCCTTCACTACATTTTGATCAGAGTTCCCGTTAATTTTCCTTCCAAAGCCACTGGCATGGCATCTTGATCGCGCTTTATCGGCAAACCGGCGTAAATGTGGGCGTATTGACCGCTCGCTCGGCTATAGCCTGAAAAGGCGGTTTATTCTCTTCAGAAATCCGATCCTGCCGCGGAGTCGGGAGGGGGGCATTCGCGGTTGCACCGGCAACAGGCAGAGAACCCGCATGCGCATTATCGAAATTCAGCAAGCTTAATTATCAGACATAATTACCGAATTACGGTATAAGTTTTCCTTCCATGAAACCGTATTATAGATTTTTGTTCTTACTGTAAATATTTGAAAATCAAAAATTTATACCAATAAATCACAAATAAGTTCATTGGCACCTCTTTTGCATACTTCATTTTACAACCGGTTGCTAAATATATTATCAGACATTTAACTAGACGAACAGATGCGACTACTAACCTAGTTTTGTGGCACTACATGGGTTATTTGAGGGAGGGGGAATGAAAAGTGGGCATTTAGCTCGAAAAGCTCTTTTGTTGAATTACAGTAAAAATCACTCAACGTTATTATGATTACCAATCTACCTGTCCGCAATTCGCGTTTAAAAACTGCTGCCCAAACTTTGAAGCAGGTCATTAAAATTGCTTTGCTTCTGATTGCTTCCAGGCCGTTTGCCTTTGCCGCGGCTCGACCAACCGATGGTCCACCCGCGCAGGTTGCGAAAACGGTCCAGCAGACGCCACTGGTTATTGACAACCAGCGCTACATCGGGTTAACCATTTTTAATTTTGAAACAGACGCCCGTATCGATGACGACCACATTGAGCGTTCGGCCCTCTATGGTTGTAATGCCGTAGAGATTACTATTAACTGGGACAAGGTGTATCCCACTGTCAATAGTAGCCCGGGTTGGGATGTCATCGATTCCCATGTCCGGACGGCGCAACGGGTCGGCCTTAAGATTGCACTCCGGGTTCACGTGGGTCGTGAAGCTGATAAGTTGGGCGGTTTCTGGGGTGTTCATGAAACGATGCAGGCCGCCGACAGCTCCCGAAGTACCAGCACCCAGCGGAATATCGTTCAATTTTCATTTTCTCACGGACCCACCATCGAGCGCGCCAGCGCGTTCGTGCGGGAGGCCGCCAACCGCTATCATTATCTTCAGGAACAGGGGCAGCTTCTGTTTTTTTCCGTCGTTTCCTCGCCCGCTCTGGAGTCCGAGTATTCGCCGGTTTTCGATCCTCCCACGGGCAGCAAATACGTCGTTCCCTACGATTACAGTGCGTCCGAACTCGCAGCTTTCCGTCAATATCTACAAACCCGGTTTACGTTGTCGCAACTTAACCAACGCTGGGGAACGGACTTTAGTGGGTGGAACCGGGTCATGCCACCGGCTCATGACAAAGCCAATCCGTATGCTTCACAAATCGGTGTTCGGGGAAATGACTGGTATGTTTTTCGGCACCGCCAGCTCAAGGGGTTCATTGATAAAATCAACAGTACCGTTAAAGGTATCGACCCCGGAATTGTGGTTGTCAATCAGCATGGTTGTGTCTGGGATCGGCTGTCGGGGCTGCGAGCCACGTTTGCCTTCAAAAATCTTGGCCAGTCGGCCGATGGTCTCAAATTCAACGACGGACCGGATTATAATCACCGGTTTTCGATGGATCTGGTGCGGAGCAACCTCAAGCCGGGCGCATTTATGATCAATGCCGTCGACGGCATGTTCTACAATTCGGTATCGGTCGAAAAGTATTATGAACAGATTGCGCAGTGCTACGAACATGGCGCAAAGATGCTTACACTGGCCAATTTCGGCAGTCCGGATGCCCGGCAAAAGCTATCGGATCTGGTTAAAATGGTGGTCAATGCGGGCTTGTTGAATCAGCCGGTTACTCAGGTACAAACCGCGGGTGCCGCAGTCGGGTATAAATTATCCGATATACTGAAGTCAAATTCAATTGCTCAGGAGCGGTGGAGCCAGCGGTATGCGCAGAACGGAAACAAACCCGTACGGATCGACCTCGACGAAGATTTGCTCCGGAACGAACCGCCGGTGATCAATACCGTACCCGTATTGAATCAGCCGCTGAGCGACCAGTCGGCAGTGGTGGGCCAGCCATTCAGTTATTCGATTGGCCAGGCCTTCACCGACCCGGATGGCTCAATTGTGAGCGTAGAAGCGAGCGGTTTGCCGCAAGGCATTCAATGGGCAAGCGCAGGGGGAGAATTTAGCGGTATACCCACGCGTGCGGAAGCGTCGATCGTGACACTCACCGCCCGCGACAATCTCGGGGCATCCGTTACCGGGAGTTTCCGGCTGACGGTTAACGATCCGGTTGGAACCAACCGTCCGCCGGTGGCCCCCATTCTGACTGCGCAAACCGGGGAGGTCGGCAAGCCATTTTCGTATACATTGCCCCCCTTTACGGACCCGGACGCCGAACCACTGGTTCATAAATTAGGAGACGTGGTGCCGGGATTGACCTACTCGGCGGAAACCAGTACCCTCAGCGGTACGCCTACCACCGCCGGGGTGTTTTCGCTGACCTACTCGGCAACTGACTTGTCAGCGGTGGTGTCTACGACTCTTTTGCCGGTGACCATCCGTGAAGCGCCTGTAGCGACGAAGCGAACGGGCAATTTTGAGGGCTATCTGGATAAGTACAACTGCGAGGGCGACATCTGGGGCTGGGTCTGGGATCGAAATCTACCCAATACGCCGATGCCCGTGGAAGTGCTCGACGGTCTTACGGTGATCGGCACCTTTACGGCCAACGTTCTCCGGCCGGATTTGGTGGCTGCTAAAAAGGGCAATGGAATGCACGGCTATCAGTTCCTGATCCCGGCCAGTATAAAGGATAACAAGCCGCACGTCATTACCATGCGGATCGAAAATTCGGATTATTATCTGAAAGGTTCGCCCACAACCCTGACGTGTCCGTCCAGTACGGCTCAACCAGCCGATCCAGCCAATAAACCGCCGGTAGCTGTTCCAATTCCTGTTCAGTACGCGTACGTCAACAGCCCATTTTCGTATACGATCCCGGAGTTTACGCACGACGACGGCAAGACGCTGATTTATGCCATGACCGGCGGGGTAGTGGGCTTGAACTACGACCAGGCAAGCCGTACCTTTAGCGGTTCTCCCACCCAGATCGGCACGTTTACGGCCAGTCTGATTGTCTCGGATGGGCAGGGAGGTTATACGCCCGCCCTGGTGACGGTGGTGGTTTCGGCGGCTCCGCCAAACCGCCCGCCGGTTGTCAATCAAACCATTCCTGATCAGACCGTCCTGATTGGACAACCGTTTGCCCTTACCCTCTCCGCCGGTCTGTTTACCGATCCTGATAACAACCTGACCGGTATTCAGGTGAGTGGATTACCCGAAGGACTGGCGTACAATCCGGATAATCGCGGCATCAACGGAACGCCAGTTAGTGCCGGAACGGCAACCGTTACCGTAAAGGCAACGGATTCGCAGGGTGCGTCGGCGGCTACTACGTTTAAAATAGTGGTCAATGCACTGGTCGAGGAAATTCCCAAACCGGCTCCCATACCGAATGTGAACGTGGCACCGACCATCGCGCAGGCTCCCGCCAACCAGACGGCCATCGTTGGGCAATCCTTCAACTTTCAGATTCCGCTTGAAACCTTTACCGATGTGGACGGTACCATTGCCAGCATCGACGTTAGCGGTTTGCCCAATGGCCTGATCTATACACCGGGCAACCGCACGATCAACGGCACATTGACCCAGCCCGAAACCGCAACCATTGCGGTTGTCGCCACGGATGACGACGGAGAAACGGTAACGGCTACTTTCCAGCTGGTGGTGCTGGCGGCTCCATCTGCCCCGCAGAACCAGGCCCCCCAGGTTAGCCGTCTTATTCCGGATCAGACGGCCACCGCCGGGCAGCTCTTTACCTACACCCTGGGAGCCGATGTCTTTACCGATCCGGATGGCAGCATAGCGACCATCGAACTGGTGAGCGGTTTGCCCAACGGCCTGGTGTATACGCCGGCGAACCGGGTCATCAGCGGTACGCCCACGGCCCCCTCGGCGACAACTGTAACCCTGAAGGCAACCGACAATCAGGGCAGTTCTGTCACGACGACTTTCCGACTGACGGTCGATCCCGCTCCCGTTTCTGAGGCCCCGAATCAGACCCCGGTTTTGATCCGGGAAATTCCCGGCCAGACGGCAACGGTAAGCATCGCCTATTCCTACACCATCGGTAAGCAAAACTTTTCGGATCCGGATGGCAGTATTACTTCTGTCGACGTAACGAATTTACCCAAAGGGCTTACGTACAACAAAACGACCGGCGTCATTAGTGGTGTGCCCACAACCAGCCAAACGGTTACGGTTAGTGTAAAAGCCGTCGATAACAAAGCCGCTTCCGTGACCATTACGTACAACATGACGGTAAAGGAAAATATTGTCATCAAACTGTACAAGGCCGGAAAGGGACCGGAACCGCAAAATTACATCCAGGAGCTGAATCAGGAAACGGTGCTGATGGCCAATGCGTTGCCGGCCATGATCAACATTTTCTTCGAAATAGAGACGAAGGTGTCGAGCGTCAAATTTGAACTGACCGGACCCAAAAATGTCACTTTTCAGGAAAATTTTGCGCCCTGGGCTCTTTTGGGTGATAATGGAGGAATTCCGCCCCTGGTTGGAATCTATATGCTGAAAGTGACCGGTTTCAAAAATCCGAATGCGACAGGCAATCAACTCGTTACACGACTCATTACGTTTTATATCCGAAGCTCCGGCAAGCGGGAGAATGCCGAAACGGCCGTGTCCAATTCCCTGCCTGCTCCCGAATCCGCGGTATGGGGTGTTTATCCCAATCCTTTCCGGGATCAACTGACGGTCAATTTGCCGTCGGACTCCGGCGAGCCGCTGGTTCCGCTGGCACCATACCGGTTCTCGATTGTTTCCCCGACGGGACAGCAACTGCCGGTTTCGGATCAGGATACCCATCGTGAAGCCGGAAAAGCTACCCTGACGATTCCAGCGAATGGGTTGCCGGGGGGAGTCTATTTCCTGCGGATTCAACGCGGTGAAGGCCCGGCGAAAACCCTGAAGATTTTGAAACAGTAGCCATCGATCAATCAATTCAATAACCTGGACTAACTGAAAAGCCTGCTTCCTTTGGAGGCAGGCTTTTTGCATGAACCTGGACAGCCTTAAAAAAGACAATGGGATCATACGAATGTGGTGTTGTCTGATAAAATAGGAAAATATATCTGAGAATTCAGCTTTTAGTGCGTATTAAACCCTTTTGAGGGCTTTTTTTGAAGCTAAAACTACTACCGAATAATAACATTGCTAAGTAGTATTACTTAATTTATTTCCGGATTTGTATCTTTGAAATGTCTTACCGTAACTGTACTTCAATGAACGCATTCTCTAACGCATCGAATTTAGCAACACCAAATTTTTCGCGGAAGCAATTGCCATCCTGCTGTTTTACGAGTTTGCCACAAGCTATTGGTTGTGCCAACCAGTTTTTCATGGAAGGCTTTAATGTGCAGATAATTGCCAGAGATAAAAATTCATTTTTGGTTGTTTCTCCCGAAACGGCCCGCCAGATGTTTACAAAAGGATTCCGGTTGCTGTATGGCCATTGACATTTCGTTTTTTAGTGAGAATATCAGGTTATCTAAAGAAAAAACCAGTCAATTGACTGGTTTTTTTCTTAAATACTCTATCCATGTTACTATTACTTCTAACTGATTTTGACTTGCGTGCCGGTTGGCTTCGTCACGACTGTACGCTAATCTGGTGTTGTAATTCTACGCGGCTTTCTGCCCCCAGCGTCAGATAGGCCCTGAAAACGCAGGTGGCCTGTTTCTGATACATCCCGGCCGAATACCAGCCCAGCAGCGCAGGATGCATCTGACCATTGACAACCTCGACCTGTAGCGCCGGATCGATTTGCAGAATCACCAGTCGCTTGGTTTGCGGATGCGAAAGCACAAAATGATTGCGGCCCTTGGCCCGGAACCGAACGGCCGGGTGCACATGAAAAAGGACTTCAACCGTGTGATTCCCGTTGCGTTTGCTGTCGACCTGATCGTCGATTACCAGGCGGTTATTTAATTTATCGAACTCCATCCGGCGCTGGTGCGAACAACCGATTCGATCATACCCGTTGTGGGCCGCACTGATTTCGTCGGTATTGTCGCTTAGTTCGGCTTTCTGAATGCTGATGGCATACTGACTGAGCCACCGCAGATCGTGGTCCTGAAAGGCCTGGTTCTGGTAGTCGATACAAACCGTATTGTGGGCGCGTGTACTGACAAAATACCGGCGCCAATCCGACTGGCCCGCATCGACATACGTGCCTGAATCAACGAAGAAAGGCTGTCCGTCGACATGCATGATGAACGACAGGGCATCGGCATGACCGTGGGTTGCCGACGCTAAATAGCCCAGCGGAGCTGCGTTGAAATGGACATAAATTTCACTTTGATCTTCCTGCTTGCGGAGAATATAATGCCCTTCTGATGGATAAAACTGACTGCTCAGCGTGGTTTCCTTGCTGGAAATGGCGTTGAATTTCTGGCATCCTTCGTCGCCGAAAAGCAGCCGGTTTTTGAGATCGTACCCGTGCGACCGTTGTTTAAAAACGGGATCGCCGTATAAAACAGCCGCTGAGGTAAGTAACGACCGAAAATTAGAGAAAGGCCTCTGATCGTCGAGGCTCCACAATCGTCCGCTTCCTTCGTCACCATAGGGCGGAAAGTTGCCCTGGTCGTCGAGTACATGAACAACGTATGAAAGAATATTTTCCAACTGATTGGCATACAGGGCCGAAAAGGGATTGTCGGTTCGTATACCGGTGATGTAGCTGATGAGAAAAACATCGGCAATAAACTGTACATAATCGGCAGCCTCTTCCCGGTTGACGCCATTGGGGCTGTTCTGACGCTGCATTTCCTGCTCAAGACCGGTTTTGGCAAAAGCGCACCAGGCGGCCGATTCCGGGAATTTCCAGAACGAACTGGCCACAAACAGCCCCGCATAACTGGTAATGAGCTGGTTATTGGCAGCCGAGGCAAAGGGTAGATTGTTTCGGCTATAGGTACAGTGCTGGTAAATGGCCGGGACCCAGACCGATTCGGCAAACCGCTGAAAAACCGGGTCGGCCTTGGCCAGAACGGAAGCATCCAGAATATTCCAGCAGACGAACCAGTTGATCAGCCGGATATTCACTTCCCGATTACTGTACCAGTTGATGCCAAGCAGGTAGGGGTTGGCCTTGACCCAGGACGATACGATGGTGATCAACCGGCTTAATTCCCGCGGGTCGGCAGTGAGTCGGTAGCGCAAAGCCAGGGACGGAAGAAAAAGAAACCGATTGACTTCCCACACATAATTGGCGTTACCAAAAGCGTCATTCTGGATATTTATTTCTTTTGCATAAGTCAGTGGAAAACGTTTGTTGGTGCCAATATCGAGATGCCAGTCAATCGGGTAACGGTAGTCGAGGGTATGTTCGAATATTTTATGCTGGTAAGAAAAGGAAAAAGCCGAAAGATGGTCGGTATGGATGGCCAACACGCTGTCGGGCCAGGACGACAGCGTTGCCGTTGCTTTCCAGCCCACCTGTTGTTTATCCGCCTGTTTCTGGAAATACTGTCTCAGCCGGAAGATAATTTCTGCCGTTGATAAGGATCGCAGCCGGTAATAAAACCAGTGATACTGATTCAGCATTTTACGTTACACGTTGAGTAATAACCGATAGTTAAAAGAGATCTGTCAACCTGGTTGGAAATTTCAGCCATTCACCGATCACGTCCTGATCGGTTGTACGATTACAATCGGTTACCCGGACTCACTGCGGATGGGAGAGCACTTGATAAACGCGCTGTATACCAACTCCGCAAAGGCCGAATGAAGCAGATTGGCCGATGCGGTTTGAAGCCTGAAATAAGCTGCCACTAGCCTGGCGATCGCCTGTATTGCCCTCGGGCAATTAGGCGATGAACACCAGGCCGTGCCTGTTTTTCATTTTCAACGTTGAGTAAATCGTACTAGTGGCATTGATTGATACGGAAAAGATCCATTACCAGCGATTCATTGGGAGGTAGAGTCAGGAAAGTACCAAATTGAAATATTTAGCCAGTGTGACGATTGATTTTACCCTCCGGCGGCTAACCGATAAACGGGTTTCGTCTGATAATTCGACCCAGCTATTGTGCATATCGTGTAAATCCATCTGAACAATGTGTTCCGGGTTTACCAGATGAGAGCGCGAAATCCGCCAGAATGTGGGGTGGTATTCCTGTTGTTCCTTCAAGGTATAACTGGAAACAAAACCATTCTGTTTGTTGAGGAAAATGCGGCTATAATTGCTCCAGCCTTCAAAAAAGAGAATTTGTTTGGCAGAAATTGTAATAGCCCTTCCTCTGCGGTCTCTGACTTTAATGCTGGTACGTGCTGTATTCATGGGCAATAGCGTTGAGTGCATAGCTTTCTCTAACGAAAGCAAACACTATGCCATTGTGTTACTATTCTTATATTTTAGTAACAATTGTTGTCTGTTAATTAGCCGCTTTAGGGTTGTCATCATTACCTTACGGCTTTTAATCGGTCGGCAATGGTCCACCAGCAGATTTTGAAATCGAGCCCAAGCGAATACCGCTGAACATACCACCGGTCGTAGCGTAGCAAGTGCGGCATTTGGATCAAACCCGGCGTTGCCGCCGGAGAAACGCGGGTTTGAATCAGACCGGTAATTCCCGGACGGACGGAATGCCGGTCGCGATACCCCGGCGTCGTCCAGTATTGAGCGTCATATTGCAGGGTGTGAGGGCGAGGTCCGACAATGCTCATATCTCCAATCAGAACATTGAAAAAGTTCGGCAACTCATCCAGACCGGTTGCCCGTAGAAACCGGCCCACCGAAGTCACTTCTGGCTCATTCGACCGAAATCCTGGCGTTGGATGATAAGTCGTAGAGCGAAATTTCAGACAGCGAAAGGGGCGTCCGTTCCGTCCGGTGCGCAGTTGAGCGAAAAAAACAGGGCCCGGCGAGTCCAGAATAATCGCCAGCGCGATCAGCGGTACCAGCCAGATGAGTACGAGTGCTGTAACGAGCACCAGGACTAAAAGATCAAACAGCCGCTTGCCGACCCGGGCATACACCGTAGAATTGTCCTTTGGCGTACGTACAGCCTGGGAGGGAAGGGTATACACCCTGGATTCAAGACTAATCATACACGTTGAGTATAAGTGGAATCAAATAATAAATACAGTATAAGTTTAGGATCAGCTTTAGAACAACCAGACTGAAATTTGTCCGGCAGGATTGGATTTAACCAACAAAAAAGTTAATTAATAAAGGTGGTATAGGACAGGTATTTTATAAAGAAGGCAGAGAGATAAAATATAAAATAGGCTTATTATACTAGATATGTGGGTTTTTAGCTAAAGACTCAGTTGCTAACTTCATCTAATTGATACCTCGCTATTCCTATTTATCAGACAATAATAACCTTCATTTCCTCCCCGGACAACTCCTTGCCTTGAAAAGTGATTGAGTGGTTTGTGCTTTTTTTTCATTCGTCCCCTAGCCCGACCCCGGTGAATGACCTGATAAAACCGGCGGTTTTGCACGGCTTTCTCCGGCGTCTGTTCTAAAACAACGGCCCACACCTCCTGTTGTACTTATATACTACTTAGTAAATATTTATGCTGTTGTTCCAGTTTTTTGTCTCTAAAAAACGTATTTATTTTTGCGGCCGTTGAAAAGAGAGAGATTAAAATTAGATTAAAATTTTAAAATAATCTAAAATTTGCTGTTTGTAAAATAACAATTAAATAACTGATAATTAAAGTTTTATACAAAAAAATACTTTCATATAATCAAGTGCTTCTAAAAATAAATATACTTTTTTTTCTGATTGGTTACTTAATGTGTCTGATAATGTATTTACTTTGTGATAAGTATAATTACTTAGTACTACTCTCTGTCTGATATTTTGAAAACAACTTCTACTCTTGCGAGCCTATTTTTCGCGTTAGCAGTTATTCCCGTGGTAGCACAGACCTCGACTACACTGTCGGGGTCTGTCTGGGAAACAGGCAATCGGAAACCTCTTTCGGGCGTTCATGTTTATCTGCCAGGCCAGCAGACGGGTGCCGTCTCCAACGAATCGGGTTTCTACACCCTGACGGTTTCCACAAAGGATAGTCTGACTGTAACGTTCTCGTATGTCGGCTATGAAACCGTTACCCGCACTATTTTCCCCGCTAACCAGCAGACACTCGATATTGAGCTTACACCCGGACAAACGCTGACCGAAGTGTCGGTTAAAAGCCAGTCGTCCCGGCAAAAAGACAGCGATAATCCTCAGCTCAGCCGCATTGAAATTCCCATCGCCCAGCTTACTAAAATACCGGCTTTGCTGGGCGAAAAAGATGTGCTAAAAGTCATTCAACTGCTTCCTGGCGTTCAAAAAGGCTCAGAAGGCAACGCCGGAATCTACGTCCGGGGCGGTGGCCCGGATCAGAACCTGATTATGGTCGACGAAGCGGTGGTCTATAACCCCAGTCACCTTCTCGGATTTTTTTCGGTCTTTAACGGTGATGCCCTGAAGAGCGTCGAGCTGACAAAAGGCGGTTTTCCGGCCCGATACGGCGGCCGGTTGTCGTCGGTCATCGAGATGGGAATGAAGGAAGGCGATAAAAACGATTTGCACGGTACGGGTAGCATCGGTCTCATTGCCTCGCGGTTGACCCTCGAAGGTCCTCTCCAGAAAGGAAAAGCCTCTTTTCTGGTTTCGGCCCGGCAGTGTTATCTGGGTTTGCTCACCCAACTGGTGTCGCCCGGACCCGAATCCGGCATTCCGTCCCGCTCGGGCTTTTACGATTATAACGCCAAAATTTCGTTCGATCTGGGTCCGCGCGATCGCGTTTATCTAAGCGGCTATACGGGCGCCGACCAGTTTAAAAGCCAACGGGTTGCTAACGACCGCACCCTGGAAGCAGGACTCGGCTGGGGCAATACAACGGGTACACTGCGCTGGAGCCACCGGTTTTCCAATCAGGTATCGGGTCATACGGCTCTGATCGTGAGTCAATACCGCATGAAGGTTTCCAACGAAGAAGCCATCACCATTGCCAACAAACCCGGCCCTGTTTTTCGGCTCGATTACCTGTCGGGCATCCGGGATTTCACGCTGAAGCACGACCTCGATGTCTATGCCAGTTCAAAACACCAGCTCCGTTTCGGGTTTCAGGTAACGCCCCACCGGTTTACGCCCAGCGCCGTTGTGTCGGCAACATCCGAAACCGGCAACCCGTCTCTTGAAACCAGCCATGCCATCAATGCGGTCGAATCGGGGGCGTATGCCGAAGATTTCTGGCAACCCACAAGCCGCTGGCGCATCAATGCCGGACTGCGCCTGAGCTACTTTTATCACAAAGATGCGCACTACGTCCGGCCGGAACCCCGCTTGTCGGTGGCTTACAAACTGCCTTCCGACTGGACCATCAAAGGGGCGTATGCGCGGATGAACCAGTATGTTCACATGCTGTCGAGTACGGGCGTCGGTTTGCCCACCGACCTGTGGGTGCCCACCACCGACCGGGTGAAGCCGCAGCAGTCGGAGCAATTTGCGATGGGGCTGGTAAAAGATTTTAATTCCGACCTCGCGCTGACGGTTGAAGGGTACCACAAAACGATGACCAACAACATCAGCTACAAGGAAGGGGCTAGTTTTCTGTTGACCAATACCACCACGACGGGCCAGCCCGCCCGTTGGGAAGATAACGTGACGGCCGGAAAAGGCTGGTCGTATGGAGGAGAAGTGATGTTGCAGAAGAAAACCGGTCGGTTGTCGGGCTGGATTGGCTACACCTGGTCGTGGACCCAATGGCAGTTTGCCGACTTGAACGGCGGTCGGAAATTCTTTCCCCGCTACGACCGTCGGCACGACTTTTCGATTGTCGGCGTATACGAGCTCCGTCAGCGCTGGACGCTATCGGGAACGTGGGTGTATGGAACCGGGCAGGCGCTAACCGTACCGATGTCGCGTTACGCCGTGAGTGCCAACAATCCGGATCATTCAAACCCGGCGGTCAATCCGTTTATCGACACCCGAAACGTTAAAGATTACGGTGAGAAGAATAGTTTCCGGGCCGAACCTTTTCACCGGCTGGATATCAGCCTGCAATTTCATACGAAGAAAAGAACGCGCGAAAGTATCTGGGAATTAAGTGTTTATAATGCCTACAACCGGCGGAACCCTTTTTATTATTCGCTGGAAGGCAAAGTTGAAACGGACGGAAAACCGTCTAAGTCGGTGCTCTATCGCTATTCTCTTTTCCCGGTAGTTCCCACCGTCAGTTATACATTTAAGTTTTGATTTCGATTGCCTGAAGTGACGTACAAGGGGATGTAATTGAGCATCTTTTGTGCGGTTTTGAATGCCCTGAAGTGCATGGAGTGCAATGGAGTACTCTCTGCGCGGTTTTAGTGAATAACTCTCTGTCTTACCTACATAGTACGCTCATGAAACGGATATACGTTGTATCTCTGCTGATTACTCTATTGGCCACCGGTTGCCAGAATATGCGCCAGGAAATAGAACCCGCCAGTTTAAGTCAAGTTGCCAAAAAGCTGGTTATCATCGGCTTTATTTCGCCCCAGGACACGGTTTTAGCCGTAAAAGTTAACATAACTCGTCCCGTGGGTGATCCCAATTACACTTCCAATTTTGGAATTGTAAAAGACGCGAAGGTAACGCTCGCAGCCGGTAGCCGGTCGATTCAGCTGACCTACAACGGGAAAAATGATTATTATCAGGCCGACCCGAAGAAATTCCCGATTCGGGCGGGAGAAACCTACCAATTGACGGCGCAAACGCCCGACGGCCTGAAGGCTTCCGGTGTCTGTACCGTACCGCAGTCGGCGCGTTTGCAGCGCATCCGGCTCGATTCGGCCGAAGGTTCAAACCAGCAGAAACAATACTTTGTCCGGTATTACTGGCAGGATGCCCCGGTAACGACCAACTATTACCAGACAACCGGTGTGTTTACGTACGCCAAATCCTGTCCTACCTGCAAAGCCGAAGCAGGCACCAGGCCCAAGCCCGAAACCGCTCCGGTTCTTTTCGAATCGCTGGGGACGCTCACTACCTTGCTATCCGATCAGACCAGCGATGGTAAAATGCTGGAATCATACCGCGGCTTTCTGAATCAAAATACTGCGACACAGACCGTGTCCGATAAAGTGAGCTTTGTAAATCTGTACGACAAGGCAACCGTTAAAGCCAGTTTACTCAATGTCGATGAAGCGTATTACAAATACCACCAGGCTCTTGAATTGCAAAAAAAATCGGACGGTAATCCCTTTGCCGAGCCGGTTTTATTGCCCACTACCATTGACGGAGGACTGGGTTGTTTTGCCGGATATAACCAATCGACGGTTTTAGTAACCTTTAAATAACAATTTTACAATAATTACTAAAATTTATCAAATTTTTATCCGTACAAATACTCAAATTTGCTTACTTTTGCTTACCTCTTCAAAGACACCGTAATCAGCTATGAAAGACTATATCGTTGTCCACTACGACGGCAACAGTACGAACCTGACTTACACCGATAGTGAACAAGATGCCCGCGCTTATCTGGCAGCCTTAATTACTACAAATCAAGTAGGTAAGAATGATACTTTGTCAATAGTTCGGGTTTGTGACGATTACCTGGTTTATTTCAAACGCCGGAATAACTCGCTCAAAACCGTGTTGGGAAAAAATGCCCAAACCTCGGTTAGCTGGAGTGAATTCTGGTTCGGGTCCGCCCAGGAATTACTTAAAAACCTGTATAAAAAATTAACCACTTTAGGGGTTGCGTCCGGTAGTCGGTAGGGGCGTTTCGTCGCCCTCGCTGGCCTGAAGTGCCAGTTTCTTTTTCACTACATCGACCGGATATTTCAGCGCCAGACGGCGAATATCGTAGCTGAATTCTTCAAACGTTTCACGCCATAAACGTGCTTCCTCCGGTGTATAGTCATAAAAGCCATTCGCATTTAAAACGCCTTTTCCGCCGTTTTTGACCACATCATCGATCAATTTCGGCACTTCGGTGCCCGTACTCAGGGTCGGAAATAAATCCTTCATAACGGCATGATAAGCCGGTACGCCGGTCAGGTCCATCCACCGGAAAATACCGACTAAGGTCATCCAGTATCCGGCATTGTTGCGGCAGGCACGATCCACATCATCGATGGAAGCGTAGCCATTTTCTACCAGATAAAAAGCTTCCCGATACAGCGCGTACATCAGCCGGTTGGTAATAAATCCCCGAATATCTTTGCGCACCAGCGTCGGCTCTTTGGCCCAGTGGTGCGCCAGGTTATAGAGCCATTCGGCCTGCTGGTGGTCGCTGGCGTCTCCGCAGATAATTTCCAGAAACCGGGTTGTGTGCGACGGTTCGGACCAGTGCAAACCCAGAAACCGGTCCGGGCGGCTCGTTTCCTGCTGCAGAACGCTGATCGGAATGGCCGACGTGTTGCTGGTAATCACCGTGTCGTTGGCAACAGCTCCCTCAATTTTCTGGTAAACGTCTTTCTTGATGGCCAGGTTTTCGAGCGTACATTCAATCACCAGCCGGGCGTCTTTTAACTCTCCGTAGTTTTCGGTAATGATCAGATTCTGAAGGTAAAAGGCTGGTTTTTCGGAACATATCCCTTCTTCAAATGATTTTCGGAGGTGTTCACGGACGCGGGGTTCGGCGGTTTCCATGTCGGACGGAATCGGGGCCACGGCCACCACCGGATGGCCCGCCATTAACAGACAGGTGGTAATGCTGCATCCCATGAGTCCCAAACCCACAATCCCCACCGTGACTTCGGCCGGGTTGGTAGTAACGCTATTCTGGCGGTTTTTTTCAGTTTCCATTGCTAATTTCATTCGGATTAGTCTGGAAGCAGAAAGGAAACAGCGGGTTAGATTATACTAGCGTCAGGCGGGCGGTTTACCAAATTTGGCTGTTTTAAATCCTTCATTCTCATGCAGTACTAAACCGGAGCGGCCAAACCAGCGGCTTTTCCGCGCCTGCCCTGGAGCGGCTGAAGTCTTGAATTGGTCGTTGAAAACCCGTAGTTTTAGCGGATAACCCGCTGCTCCATGTCGGTCCGAATTCTACTGTTCTTCTTTTTTCTGCCCGTGTGGTCCGGTGCTTTCGCCCAGAAACCGGCCACGTCAACGTTTAAGATCCTACCGTTGGGCGTCAAAGGCGGTATTGACGAAAGTAATCTTTCGGCGTATCTGCTGGCTCCGCAGGGAACGGATCAGTACATCTGCCTCGATGCGGGGACACTCCACGCCGGGATCGAAAAAGCGGTTCAGAAACACGTATTCAGCGTTAGTTCCGAAACGGTTCTGAAAGACTACATCAAAGCCTACCTGATCAGTCACGCCCATCTGGATCATCTGGCGGGGTTAATTATCAATTCGACGGAAGATGCGCGAAAGCCGATTTACGGGATGACGGCTTGTATCGACGTGCTGAAAAAGAATTATTTTAACTGGAAAAGCTGGCCGAATCTGGCCAACGAGGGCGATCAACCGGCTCTGGGTAAATACCGGTATACGGTGCTTTCGCCGGGAAATGAAACCCCGATTGAAGCAACCGGTATGCGGGTGCGAACCTTTCCGTTAAGTCACGGAAATTCCTACCAAAGTGCCGCTTTTCTGATCAATAGTGGAGATTCGTATATGCTGTATCTGGGTGATACCGGACCGGATTTAATTGAAAAATCGACGTATTTATCCCAGCTCTGGCAGGCGGTTTATCCGCTGATTCAATCGAAAAAACTCAAAGGGATTCTGATCGAAGTATCGTATCCCAATGAACAGCCTGATAACCAGCTTTATGGGCATTTAACACCCAACTGGTTGATGCATGAAATGGCAAATCTGGGTAAATTAACCGGCGAAAATATACTGAATGAATTTCCGGTTGTCATTACGCATATAAAACCGGCGGGTAAAAACGAAGAGCGCATTAAACAACAACTTCGTGAAGTAAATACCTTAAAACTGAAACTGATCTTCCCTGAACAGGGAACGCTGCTGGAATTTTAACGAACGCGGTATCATCTCGCATCTATTTCCTGCTATAACGCATGTTTCCACTCTGGTCGATTTTTTTATTCGCATTTCTGGCAGTTTTAGGGGCCACATTGCTCATTAAAAGCATTGGCAAATTAATTGCAGTTTATAACACCGGAACCAGAATCGAATGGTCGGCTCAACTACCTGAGTTTGATTTCGCGTTAAAAGATCCCGGCGCGTACGAGATTGCAGTGAAACGTCCTTCCAGTACCGGTATAATTCCGACCGGTATTCCATTTCAATTGTCTGATTTATCAGGTGGAAAAACCGTTCCGGTTCGTGCATTTGTCAACTTATTATCGCAGCGGAAAGATATGTCGGGAAACCGGATTGTTCCAATTGCCGAATTTGCGATTGAGCAGCCCGGAAATTACCGGATAACCCATCCGGCTATGGAGCGATTTAAAGCGAATGACAAGCTGATTGTGATGCCGAAAACCGGTTCCAAGGGCTTCCTGATGATTTTTGCAGTTCTGTTTTCGGCGTTTCTTTTTATTGGTGGACTGGTGTTGTTTCTTCTTTCTGTTATAAAGAAATAACTACTTGATTTATAGAAGCTTGTTCTTGCTGATCGGGTCGAATTCTGTTTCGAGAATGGAATAAAAATAGGCGTCGGTCCAGGTGCCCCGTAGGGGCAGGATTTTTCGTTTCCGTCCTTCCCGCGTCATACCCGCTTTTTCCAACACCCTGATCGACGCCCGATTTTCGACGGCACAACCGGCTTCAATCCGGTGCAGTTGGAGGTGTAAAAACCCGTATCTTATCAGCTCATTCAACGCTTCACTGGTGTATCCTTGCCGCCAATAAGCCGGATGGGTTTTGTACCAGACTTCGGCAATGCTGTAGTTTGGTTTGCCTAAAGTTAGAGCGATCAGCCCGATAAAATCACCGGTTATGAGCCGATAAATACCCAGAATAAAAGACGTTCGGGGAACCACTTTTTTTACCGCAAGCCATCCATTTAATAAAGATTCGGTGGTTTCGATATTGTCGGGAATACCTAGCGTATTGAACTCGTCGACCTCCGGTTGCGAATGAAGTTCGTGAATTTTTTCTAAATCGGAACGGGTTAGTTCTTTAAGTACAAGACGATCGGTTTTGAGTTCCATGGGTTGAGGTCAATTGGTCAGTATCACAGCCACTCCCAGGCGCTCTGATACGCATCAAGCTTCTCGGAATACGTAATAAAGTCGGCGTAAAAAGGCAGACTCGCCAGGGTCGCACTGTCACCCACAATGACTAATTTCTTCCGCGCCCGCGTCATGGCGACGTTCATCCGGCGAATGTCCGACAAAAAACCGATCTCACCATCGGCATTGCTGCGGGTCATGGAAATATAAACAATATCACGCTCCTGCCCCTGAAAACTGTCGATCGTATTGACCGCAATTTTAGGAAGATAAGGCTGTAAATCCGGGATGTGGGCCAACTGCTCGTTGAGAACCGCCAGTTGCTGTTTATACGGTGAAATAATCGCAATGGTCGGAAAGTTTTGCGGGGTATAAAATGGGCTTAACCCGCTCACAAATTGGGTTAAATGCTTCAGTAACAAGGCGGCTTCTTCCGGGTTGGTGGAACTGGTTCCGTCCAGCTTTTCATCAAAACCGCATCCTGCCGTATCGATAAACTGCACCGCCCTGTCGCCCGGAAACAGCGAATGGGCCGCCACCGATGGGTGGGCTTTGAGAAGATTGGCATAAAATACCTGCGACGAATAACCCATGATGTGCTCATGCATGCGGTATTGCTCCTCCAGAACGCTCACGGCTTCGGGATGCAGGGCGACGCATTTTTCCAGCAAGGTGGTATTCAGCCCCTTGCGGGCGGCTTCGTTCGATTTGACGGTGGGCGACAATTGGCAATGGTCACCGGCCAAAACCACCTTTTGGGCTTTCAGAATGGGAATCCAGCAGGCCGGTTCCAGCGCCTGCCCGGCTTCGTCGATAACCACGGTATGAAACCTGAGGTTTCGAATCATGTACTGATTGGAACCTACCAGCGTCGCCGTGACGACCTGCGCTTTGTTGATCAAATCGTCGATGATGTACTGCTCCGTATTCGCAACGTCTTTCATAATCCGGTGGGCCTCGTCAAACAGCGCTTTCCGTTGGTCCCGCTCGGCTTTGCCAAAATTCCGCTTGTACTTATGAGCCATATTTTTGAACTCATTCGCCTGCTTTTTTAACTTTTTAGCTTCTTTCATCAGGCTGTGCTCCGCCATTTTGTGATCCAGCGTGAGCGCCATCAACCGATCCGATACCCGAGCCGGATTGCCCACCCGCAGCACATTCAGCCCTTGCCCGTGCAGTTTTTCACTCAATAAATCAACCGCCGTATTGCTGGGGGCAACGACCAGAATCTTCTGATTATCCTGTTTCAGCAGAACTTTGATGGCCTGCACCAGCGTGGTGGTTTTGCCGGTTCCGGGCGGGCCGTGGACGATCGCCAGTTCGTTGGCCTCCCGTATTTTTTCGACCGCCCGGTTCTGACTTTCATTCAGTTGCGGAATCGATAGCGGGGGGAGCCCGGTGTGAAACGTGGGCGAAGACAGGCCGGTCAGGATGCTTACCAGGCGGTTTTGCGGATTCCCGCTCAGCGTGTTGGCCAGTTTGAGGGCGTCCTGCATTTCATCGTAGCTTTTGTCGTCAAAAAGCAGTTCGACGCCCAGTTTTCCATCGCGCGACCAGTCGGGCAGTTCATCGACGAGCAGCGTGATTTTGAGCCGGTTGCCACTCTGGTAAGAAACCGTACCTTCTACCCGGTCGTTTTTCGGATCGTGGTTGCTGAAAAATACGGCCGGCATGCCCGACCGGAATTGATGGGCTATATCCTGGTGCGTGGTCCGTTCCACTTCGACCGTTAGGTAATCGCCCCGACTCATTTCCGAACCGCGGATGGCGATGGGATACCAGGTCAGGCCGTTGGCCCGGCGTTCGGCCACGGACGTGCTTTCGGTCAGTCGGCGGTATTGATTGCGGTCTTCTTCGCGTTCAATCGTAAGGACGTCAAGAAGATTTTTGAAGTAATCCATTCACAAAGGTAGCGGTTATTCGATCGACCTGAAAACGGACAAACCCGGTCCGGTGCGGGGGCGGGGGTGAATCGGCAGCCGTAAACCGCTTCGCGGCTTCCTTGAAAAGTCAAAACCAATCGCCGGCAAACGCGTTATTCATACACCCGGTTTTACCCATGGGTTTTCATTCGCTGAAGTATGCTGACATCCGGAATCACTGCGCAGAATCGGGAAATCACGCCCGAACTGGCCGAGTTCAGAATGAACAAAACGATCCCTGCGGTTATTGAAAAAAATGTGCTTGTCGCCTTGTCGTTCTACCCGGAATTGAAAAATACCGCCATCCGGTTTGTCTTTAAACAGCGGATCAAGTCGTCGGTGATGCAGGCCCAGCCGGTTTTTCGGTCTCTGATAAACCGGCGGAGCGCCCGGTCTTACCGGATTTACATCAGCGCCATGTTTAAATTGACGCATACGGCCATTCCCATCCACCAGATTCCTGATGCCATCATGATTGGGTGGATCGGCCACGAACTGGGGCATATTATGGATTATGAAAACCGAAGCAATTTGGGACTGATAGGCTTTGGGCTTTCCTATGTGCTGTCGGCGGGGTACATAAAAAAAGTAGAGCGAATTGCCGACGCCTACGCCGTGAGTCACGGGCTCGGTAGCTACCTGGTTGAAACCAAGCAGTTTATCCTCAACCACGCCGAGCTGCCGCAGGCCTACAAAGACAAAATTGCCCGTTTATACGTTTCCCCGGCGGAAATTGTGGAACAGGTGAAAAAGCAGGAAGAGGAGAAGCTGGAAAAGCAAAAAAAGGAATTATGAGAGTCCGCTGACGTACTGTTCAAACTCCAGAAAATCGTCTTCCTTCATCACCCTCGGAATCTTCGTCTGGCCGCCTAGTTTTTTATACTCCTCGCTCCAGCGGTAGAATTTTTCGACCGGAATCACCTCGGCTTCAACGCCTTTTAAGGATTTACTCCGGGCCACTTTATAATTCTTGTTGGCGTCGCACAACTCGCTGTCCAGCAAAGCGGCAAACGCCTGATCATCGATGGTGCGGTTTGAACCAATAAACCATTTGTTGATGTATTCGCCGTTTTTCCGGATGGCAGCAACCACAAATTCCTTGATCTCGATGTCGAACCGGTTCTGCATTTTCTGCATCGCCTGGTTCATCTGGAAAACCGACAGCTGTTCGCCCACCACATTCAGGAAATGCTTCGTCCGACCGGTAATTTTTATTTCTGACCGCGGCTTGTCCGTCAGCATAACCGTGTCGCCGATCATATAGCGCCAGGCTCCCGAAACGGTCGAAATCAGCAGCACATACTCGGTGTTCTCTTCTGCTTTTTCCAGCGTCAGAACTTCCGCGTCCGGTTTCACCCGCCCGTCTTCGTCCAGGTTGGCATCCGAAAAAGGGACAAACTCAAAGAAAATTCCATTGTCCAGAATCAACGCCAGCGACGACGTGTCGGGCCTTTTCTGCGTTGCCAAGTAGCCTTCCGAAGTAAGGTACGTGTCGATGTAGGTCAGCGGTCTGGCCAGTAACTTTTCGAAACTTTTGCGGTAGGGTTCAAAAGCCACACCACCCGTTGTGTAGACCTGCAGGTTGGGCCAGATGTCGTGAATGGTGTTGAGCCGGTTGTAGGAAATGACTTCTTTGAGCATCATTTCAACCCACGACGGAATACCGCTCAGACTCCCGATGTCCCAGCCCGGTGCTTCCTGAGCAATTTTTCGCACTTTTTCGTCCCAGTTCGTAATCGAAGCAATTTCCACCCCCGGTTTATAAAATGCCCGGAACCAGGCCGGAATATTCGCGGCACTAATCCCGCTGATTTCGCCCTCCTGGTGGTCGTCCTTTTCGATCAGACTGACGCTGCTGCCGAGCATCATAATCTGCTTCTCGAAAAAGTCGGCAGGCAGGTCGAAGTTTTTAAGGCTCATAACCTGTTGCATTCCCGACTTCCGGATCGTATCGAGCATATCGTCCGTCACCGGTATCGATTTACTGTTGCTGGTGGTTCCACTGCTCAACGCAAAATACTGCTGACCTCCCGGCCAGGTAACATTCTGGTGGCCTTCCAGCAAGTAATGCCACCAGTCGTCGTACATTTTGTCATAATCATGCACCGGAACCGCCTGCTGGAAAGCGTCGATGCAATCGGCGCTGTTCAGGATTTCGCTAAAGCGGTATTTTTTGCCAAAGGCAGTCAGTTTTGCTTTGTCCAGCAGATTCTGTAATACGGTGAGCTGCGCTTTTGCCGGATCGGGTTCCGACGTGATAAAGCCATATACATCAATCGCTTTTCTGATAAATTCGCCAATAACTGCCATGGAATCTTTAAAGATTAAACTATCAGCTTAACCTGATTTGGCGGGCTTTGTTCGCAGAAATAAACCGTTCGCTTATCCATTCTCTACCGCGGCCGTCCAGTGCTTGTTGCCACAGTTGCTGCAGATCGCTCCCTGACGAGCCGCCGGATTGGGATTACCGCAGTTGGCACAGACCAGCCGATTGGGAACGGTTTTTTGCCGACTCCGGAATTGGGTGTCCCATTCGGGGAGTACCGACAGCCCCGGACTTGGATCGGGATTTTCGACGAGCGAGAACGAGCCGTTCGCTTCCAAATAAAGCCGCTTCACCGACCCCAGGTGGTACAGACCTTCTGACCGGAGCTGTGCCAGCACCCGCTCCCGCGTTACCCGGCAGTGCAGCATGGTATCGAGCTTCATCACCGAATTTTCCACCAGGATGTCGAGTTCATCTTCAAACAGGGCTTCGGCCTTTTCATTTTTGCTCGCCAGTCTCGAAATAATTCGCTCACCGGCCACGATTACAAAAGCAGAGATGAGCGCTGGCAGCAGACCCCGGTCGGGTGCCATGATGGGAATACCGATCGAAGCCGCCAGGGCCACCATGGCCACCATTTCCGTCCGGCTTAATTGCGAGGCCATGCGTTTTCCCATCAACCGCATGGCCGTATGCGGGCTTTTCAAATGGAACGCAGCCGTAAAAAAACGACCTGACAAGTAGCCAGGTCGTTTCCGTCTATTCCCACCGTACTTATTCAGGCTGTTTATTGACAAAACCCGAAGAATTGACAAGAGGACCAACGGGACAAAACTAGTTAGGGAATGGCCCTGGTCGGTTAAAAACAAAGCCCGGATTCAGATGAGACCGGGCTGTTTAGTACTACTCAATCAATCATGTTATACAACCTTCAAACCCCGTATGGGACAGGCCGCTTTTTACTGCCTTGTCTAATGAGGAAACGGTCGGCCAACGCCCCGGCCAAATGCATCACAGGACCTGCGACACCTCGCTGGCAAGGCCGGAATGGCAACCGTATACCGCCGGGTAAAAGCAGGAGCGGGACTTTACAGTTGACTGAACCCGCAAAAAATACCGTTCAAAAAGCGGGAAGAACCTAAAGGGGGGTAGCCCGGAGGGATTTCGTCGTGCTGTTTCGGGCATCGTCGGGCACGATTTTCCCGCTTTCGTCGGTGACGTATTCGTAAATGGAACCCTTGCTGGCAGCTAGGGGAGCGGGTTTCCCGTCAAATCTTTACTAATCAACTGGCTGAATTGCTCGAGACCCTCCGTGGATTTGAGGTGGTTATTCGACGCAAACAGCCACCGGACGTTGGGGCAGCCCCGCAGGGTTCTCAAATCCGCAATCTGATTGTCGGACACGTCGAGCCGGTCGAGCTTGGCCGATTTCAGGTCGCTCAGATCTGATAAACCGCAGTTTTTCAGCAATAAATCGCTCAGGTTGGGAAGCTGCGAAAAGAACGTCAGGTTCCGGATCGGATGATTCGAAAGGTTGAGGGCGGTTACGTGGCCTTTCTGTACGCAAATCCGGAAGCTGCTCGTGCTATCGGCCAGGTGCCAGTGTTCCGTAAAAACCGCATCCTGAAAACCCAGCCCGGCGGCATGCGCAATTTGGGCGACCACCACCTTTTCGGTGGGTTCGAGCGATGAAAAATCGTAGTCGTATTGCCCCGCTGCGGCTTTGCCCCGGCCCGCTTCCATCGAAAATCCGACGGCATAAACGCCCAAACCAAGGGCGCAAAATCCCAGCGACACCAGCGCGGTGAATTTATGGTCGCTAAAGCCTTTAAGTGCCCACCAGGCCGCCAGCACATACAGAAATCCGCAGCCCAAAAACAGCGGAAGACTCAGCGCGTCCGGTAGTTTTTTCAGGAACGAATGGGAGTTGGTTAACCCAACGGTGAAGGAGTAGCCCAGCAAAACCGAAACGGCAAGCGAAAGGAGTAAACTGCGGATAGCCATGGGAAGGAGCCTGCTATTTGAGTTGGACCCGTCTGGACTCGACGTAGCCTTGAATCAGGGTTTGAACGCGGTTGTACGGTTCATTGTACCGGGCTGCCCGGGCGTTGGCGGGAGCGGTTTTTTTCAGGGGTTCCATGGAAGCGGTTTCGGGTTGGGAATAGAGTGGTGAACGAATCAAAACTACACCGTTTGCCGGGTCGCCGGACAACAACACTACGCCGGGCGGTTTTGACTTTATAAATGGTGGGAACGACTCTAAAAACGGTTGTTTTGAAGTGTATGAAGGGCCGGGGAATCCAGATCGGGCGTCGATCGGTTCCTGATTTTTAAAATTGGATCCAAAATCCGGACGCACCTGGTTGGGTTGATAAACGGAGGAAATCGGGCCGAAACGGGCGGGATTGACTTGCTGTAGGAACCGGATGAGCGGAGGGACCATCCGATTTGTTATCGATTAGATTGAATTATTTCGTAAATTCGATGGTTTTCAGTACACTAATTTACGTGCTCATGATTGAAAGACCCCTTACCGACTGGCTGCCTCTGACGATGAAAGAAGTCGAAAAAAGAGGCTGGGATGAAGTTGATATTGTGCTGGTATCGGGGGATGCCTACGTAGACCATCCGGCCTTTGGAACCGCCGTGATTGGCCGGATCATGGAAAGTGAAGGGTTTCGGGTCGCCATTATTGCCCAGCCCAACTGGAAAGACGATCTGCGCGATTTTCGAAAATTTGGCAAACCCAAATACTTTTTTGGCGTTACGGCCGGGTGTATGGACTCTATGGTGAACCACTATACCGCCAACAAACGCCTGCGTTCCAATGACTCCTATACCCCCGGTGGGGAAGCGGGTTTCCGTCCCGATTATGCCACCATCGTTTATACCAAAATTCTGAAAGAGCTGTACCCCGATGTGCCGGTATTGCTCGGTGGCATCGAGGCCTCCCTGCGCCGGGTAACGCATTACGACTATTGGAAGGACAAACTGATGCCTTCCATTCTGGTCGATGCCGGGGCCGATATGCTGGTGTATGGCATGGGGGAGCAACCCCTCCGCGAAATCCTGAAACTGGCGCGGCAGGGTGTTCCGTTTTCGTCGATGCGGAATATCAATCAGGTGGCTTTTCTGCACGATGCCAACACCGAATTACGCGACTACAACGACTGGAGTTCGGTCGAGCTGGCGAGTCATGAGGTGTGTCTGGAAGATAAAATCAAGTACGCGGCCAACTTCAAAATTGTTGAGGTGGAGTCGAACAAGTGGCAGGCCAACCGGATCATTCAACGGGTGGGCGACCAGTTGCTGGTAATCAATCCGCCGTTCAAGACAATGGAAGAGGCTGAAATCGATCAGTCGTTCGATTTGCCGTACACCCGTCTTCCGCACCCGAAATACAAAAAGCGCGGGCCGATTCCGTCCTACGAAATGATCAAGTTTTCGGTCAATATGCACCGGGGCTGTTTTGGCGGGTGTAGTTTTTGTACCATTTCGGCACACCAGGGTAAGTTTGTGGCCTCACGGAGCGAGAAGTCGGTCCTGAAAGAAGTGGACGAAATTACCAAACACCCGGAGTTCAAAGGATACATTTCGGATTTGGGCGGACCGTCGGCCAACATGTACAAGATGAAGGGCAAAGACGAATCGATCTGCGCCCGTTGCCAGAGCCCAAGCTGCATTCACCCGGTGATCTGCTCGAACCTCGATACGTCGCACAAACCGATGACGGAGCTATACCGCAAAGTCGATGCTCATCCGGCCATCAAAAAGGCGTTTGTTGGCTCGGGCGTCCGGTACGATTTGCTGGTCGATGACTTCAATAAAAACAACGCCGACGGCAACCACGACGAATACATGGAGCAACTCGTCACGCGTCATGTGTCGGGCCGGCTGAAGGTTGCTCCCGAGCATACGTCTGACGATACGCTGCGGGTCATGCGCAAACCGTCGTTTAAGTATTTTAAGCTCTTCAAGCAAAAATACGACAGGATTCAGGAAAAGTATAACCTCAAGCAGCCGCTGATTCCGTACTTCATTTCGTCGCATCCCGGCTGTGAGGAGCAGGATATGGCCAACCTGGCGGCCGAAACCAAAGACCTTGGTTTTCAGCTCGAACAGGTGCAGGATTTTACGCCCACGCCCATGACCGTGGCCGAAGTGATCTACTATTCCGGCGTTCATCCGTATACCCTGAAACCGGTCAAAACGGCGAAGACGCGGGACGAAAAGCAGGCCCAGAACCGCTTTTTCTTCTGGTATAAACCCGAATACAAGAATTGGATACGGGATCGCCTGAACAAACTCAATCGCCCGGATTTGATCGAGCGGCTTTTGGGGAACCCCAAAAAGGAGAATACCGGTAAGTCCAGCTATTCAGGCAATTATTCGGGCCGAAAAAAACGATAAGCACTTTTCGCTACTTTCCTCCACCGAAGTGCCCTGCACTTCAACCAAAACAAAGCCGGGCCGTAAGGGAGCATTCCTTTACGGCCCGGCTTTGTTCATCAAATCCTCAGATACTTTTATTCAAAACCCGCACTTTCAGGTGCGACGGGTTTTTGGTGGAGAAGTAAACCCGCTGGGTAGTTTTCTGAAAATCAGCCTCCGTCGCGTCGTAGATGTTCATGAACTTCCCCGGATTGCGGTCGACCAGCGGAAACCACGAGCTCTGCACCTGCACCATCATTTTATGCCCTTTTTTGAACGTGTGGGCCGCATCCTGCATGTCGAACTTCACTTCGGCCACCTCGCCCGGTTTCAGGGGTTCCGGTTTTGAGAAGCTGTTGCGGAACTTGGCCCGCATCACCTCTCCGCGAACCATCAACTGAAAACCGGCCATTTTGGTGGTCGGAATCGGGCTGGTGGCCGTCGTCGTGTCGGGATAGACATCGATCAGTTTGACCACAAAATCGGCGTCGGTGCCGGTCGAGGAAACAAACAGATTCGCCATGACATTGCCGGTAATGGTAACGTCTTCCGTCAACGGTTCCGATTCATACACCATCACATCGGGGCGGGCAGCCGCAAACCGCTGGTCTTCGTACATGAAATCACTGCCCCGGATGATCTGGACGTTGTTGGTATACGGAACCGGTTTTTTGGGGTCGTTTATGTATTCGTCGAAGACCGGTTCGGTTTCTTTCGGCGGCTCAAACGACAGCTTGCCGCTCGTGTGCAGATAAATATTCCGCTCCTGCGACTCTTTGGGTGGCCATTGGCTGTACTGCTTCCATTCGTTGGAACCCGTCAGAAAAATAGACGCATCCGGCAGTTGCGGATCGGGCCCATCTTTCAGGTAATGATTGAAAAACGGAAATTCGATTTTTTCCCGGTAATACGGGGCCGTTTGGGCACCAAAGCGAATGTTGCCCAGGGCTTCGCCGTTGCTGCGTGCCCAGCCGCCGTGAATCCACGGCCCCATCACCAGAATATTTTTCGTTTTCGGATTCTTGCTTTCGATGCCGGCATACGTCTTGAGCGGACCATACAAATCTTCCTGATCGAACCAGCCCCCAACGGTCATCACCGCCGGTTTGATGTTTTTCAGGTGGGGAACGACCGCCCGGCTTTGCCAGTATTCGTCGTACGCATCGTGTACCATCATTTCCTGCCAGAGCGCGTTTTCGCCTTTGAAATACTTCTCGTTCACCTTCGAAAGCGGCCCGACATTCATGTAAAACTTGTAGGAATCCGGCGTGTAATACCCCGTCAAACGCGGTCCGCCCTTGGTGGTTGGAACCGGGCGCGGCTGGCCATACGATGACAGAAAAGCGAAGGTGCCCATCAGGAAAAACGCCCCGTTGTGGTGCCGGTCGTCGCCCATATACCAGTCCGTTACGGGAGCCTGGGGCGAAACCGCCTTGAGGGCGGGGTGGGCGTCGATGGCCGTCATGGTGGTGTAAAAACCGGGGGCCGAAATGCCCCAGGTACCCACTTTACCGTTGTTGTTCGGAATGTTTTTGATCAGCCAGTCGATGGCATCATAGGTGTCCGAGCTTTCGTCCACATCCGTTTTCTTCTTTTTATCGGGATTGTGGGGCTTCACCGCCACAAAATTGCCTTCCGACATCCAGCGTCCGCGAACATCCTGATAAACAAAGATGTAGCCGTCTTTGGCGAACAGCATCGAAGGCCCCAGCGACGTTTTGTACTTGTCTTCACCGTAGGGCGCCACGCTGTAGGGCGTGCGGTCGAACAGAATCGGGTACTTCTGCGAGGTGTTTTTCGGTACATAAATCGACGTGAACAGTTTCACGCCGTCGCGCATCGGCACCATCCGTTCCATCTTGGTGTAATTCTGGACGATGTACAGCGAATCCGCTTTGTTAACGCCCGGCTGCGCAAACAGAGGCTGCCGCAAAGCCGTCCAGACGATCACCAGCAGGAGCGGTATTTTATACGTGGTTTTCATAGAATTGCGTTGGTTGACTAATTGGCTTTCGTCGCACTTTTGGCCGGAGCCATTTTTTTAATGTGGGCATCCATCATCCTGAGCAACTCGCCGTTGGAATAGGGCCGCCAGCTGTGACCACCCCGGTCGCCGTAGGTAATGGAACCGCCGTAGGCCGGATTGGTGGTTTTGCTCAGAAACTCGTCCACTTTATACACCCCAAAGTTAAGGAAGAAATCGTCCATCCGACCAACGATGATGTTCAGTTTGCCCACCAGTTTCGGCCCAACCGTCGCCCAGTTTTTCTCCAGATACTGCCGCAGATCGTAATGTTCTTTCCAGTAAGCGGCCACGGTTGGGTCGATCACCCCGGTTTTTTTGTCGAACAGCGGTTTGAAATACCCGTCGGCACCGACCGGCCCGAAGACCGAACTCCAGATGTCGAGCTGCCCGCCCGACCGGCCTTTGGTTCCGTTGACGAGTTCCATCATATTCCGTTGCTCCGATGTTAGCCGCGGTTCGCCGGTTGCCGGAATGCGGGTGTTCGTGGTGGGCACTTTATACCATTCGTATTCTTTGTAAAACGCATTCTTGTCCTTGTAAATGTCGATGCCTTCCACGTTCCAGAAATCGAGCGGATCGGGCGCAAACGACCAGGTGCCGCCGTAAAACTCAGGGTACCAGACCTGTAGTGCAAACGATTCCCAGCCGCCGGTCGAACCGCCGGTGAGCAAACGGGCGTATCCTTCCCGAATACAACGGAATTTCGTTTCAATCTCCGGAATCAATTCCTCGTGAATGGCATCGCCAAACGGGCCGTTGTTGGCGGAGTTGACCGCGTACGAATCATCGAAATAGGGCGACGGGTGCTGCAACGTGATCGCAATAAACCGGGGACCGTTGTCGGCCGTCCAGTCTTTGTAGAATTCGTTGTTGGGATTTTCGCTAAACCGGAACGGCGGGGCCGTCGAAAAGTGGCCCTGCTGATACACCGTCGGATAAAGCCGACCCGGTTCTTCGTCATATCCTTTTGGCAGCAAAATCGTCGCACCAATGAAAATCGGGTGGCCCCAGAATTTTGTCAGTTTTTTGCTCTGGATTTTGATGTGTTTCACCCATTTGGTATCCGCAGGCACCGAAATGGGCGGAATCACTTTTGTCACTTCCAGCTTAATGGTTTCGCTTTTGGCCGGATCGATGGTGATTTTCTGAACGGCACTGTACACATTTCCCGGCGACCGCGTCCACTGCTGGCCTTCCCACTGGTCCATGTGCATCCAGACCGTATGGCCGTCTGAGCGCTTGAATTCGGTGTATTTATTCAAAACCGCCTGCACAAAATACTCGCCTTTCGGAACATCTTTCAGCGCATTGATCGGATAGCCCAGCGTGGTTCCGTCGATGGTGACGGCTTTGCCCGCGGCCAGTTTCTCAAAATCAGCGCCCCAGAACTGTGTGCCATACCGGCCCACCTGCAAGCGGGGCTCGGTGCTGTCTTTGCGCGAAATGATCAGGAACATCCGGCCTGTGAGCGGAGTCGAGCTGATGGCAGCCGGGTAGGATAACTCGAACTTGAGCTTCGTCTGGGCAAAACCCGCCGACGAGCTTAGGAAGGCCAGCACGACCAGAAACCGCCGAACGACCTGCATGGATTGAAATCGATTCATAGAATGGGTTGGGTTTAGCTATTTATTGTGGATTTTTGGCATCCCACTGTACTTCGGCAAATGGGCGAATCAACTGGTCGTATACCTTGTGGGTTGGCTGATCGTTGGGCAATTGCGCCAACCGGCCGTAGCGACGCATGTCGAACCAGCGGTGGCCTTCGTAAAACAGCGAATACCGGCGCTGGT
The DNA here is from genome assembly GCF_003858645.1 of Larkinella knui. Lineage (GTDB taxonomy): Bacteria > Bacteroidota > Bacteroidia > Cytophagales > Spirosomataceae > Larkinella > Larkinella knui. The sequence goes on from NZ_RQJP01000005.1 coordinate 411,738, forward strand.
TCAGCAGCTCATCAATCATCGCATTTTTGTCGTTCACGATCGCCGGTTTAGCGGTCGCCAGGTCTTTCAGCCCGGCCCCCAGCCGAACTTTATCCAGTGCCGTTACGGCATCCGCCAGTTTGCCGGTTTGAATCATCGCTTCGGCATACATCAGGATCAGTTCTTCATTGCGGATAATGGAAATCGGAGCCGTACTGGAGGCATACAACGATACATCATAATCGCCGATCAAGCCATTCAGCGCGCGGGACGAAGTGCGTTTGGTCACTTTTTTCGTCACCCGCGTATCGCCGGCTTCGGCCTGGGTAATGTACAGCGACTGCGGCACCACGGGCGAAGCCGTGGTGTTGAGCTGCTGGAATTGCGGATTGGTTAAATCACCCGAAGTGGTTGAATACGTAAAGTTCGGTCCGGTTGTCAAAGCGCCATTCAGGTCAAAAAACGATTCCGACAATAAACTGAGCAAACCGGTCCAGTCCTGTTGGTACATGGCCGTCCGGGCCGCCAGTGCGCGGTTGAATTTCCGGTAAGTTGTGGGCGTGTTGAATCCAGCATAGCCACTGGTCATCGTAAAACCAAACGCGGTTCCGCCCGCAGCCAGTTGCGTGGCCCCTTCGTCCAGCAGTCGCCGGATTTCTTTCAACCCGTCTTCGTAGGAAACAAACGGCCCCGGTTTCAGCATGTCGCCCGGACTATACAAGTCGGTGTATTTGATCCGCACGCCGTTTTTATACTGCATGTTGAGCATACAGAGCAGGGTGTAGGCATCGACCGTGTTGACGAAACCCCGAATGCCCTGTTTTTCCGCATCCGTCAGCGCGCCCGGAGCGGAGTTTTCGGCCGCAATCCGGAAATACTCCGCCCGTCGCCGGGTTTGGGCAAAATCGCTGTAGTAACCGTTGAACAAGGTCGTTGCGCTAAAACCGCCGTTGGTGGTTCCCAATAGCTCGGTGGTCCAGGTTAGCTCGGTAGAAGCCAGATTGTAGATTTCCCGGCCAATCGACCCTGCCACCAGGACGTAATTGGAACGACCGTTGCGCATGGACGACTGAATACCGATTCCTAACTGATTGATCTGAATGCGAGACGCATTGGTCAGGACCGATTCGAGGGGCGGGTTGTTGGGGTCGACGGTATTTTCGACCTCAAAAAAGCTGCAGGACGGCAAGGCAAAGGCCAGCCCGGCGAGTAAAATCGTATGTTTTAGAGAAAATTTCATAGATGCATAGTTTTTGGAAGAATGAATGCCCGACCTTGAGGGGTTGGGGTAATTCTTAAAAATCAACAGCTAAATGGAAGAAAATCCGTTTGCTGTTTGGGAAAGCGGCATTGTCGACGCTGGCGCCCACCGACTGGTTACCAAAGTTGGAAACTTCCGGATCGTAGCCTTCATACTTGGTGAACGTCAGGAGGTTCTGCGCCGAGGTACCAATCCGAATGTTGGAAACCACATTGGCGAACGCCTTGCCCAGAATCGTTTTCGGAACGGTGTAGTACAACGACACTTCCCGCAAACGCACATAACTCGCGTCCTGAATGAATTCCCGGGCCGTTACGTTGGGGTTCGATGGCAGACGCGCCCGGCCGTTGGGCAGGTTCGTTCCGTACAGATTGTCCACTTTGCTCCAGTCGGTCGTCGTTCCGCCGGTATCTTTTTGCTTGGTCGTCAGGTTGGAGTTGAAGTTCCCCTGGCTGGTATGCAGCAGGAATCCAAAGTCGAAGTGCTGAAATAATTTAAACTGGTTGGAAAACGAAATCTGGTATTTGGGCTGTGCATCTTCATACCGGGTGGCTTGCGCCACGCCCTGGGCATCCGGAACGTTCGGCGATCCATACCAGCGGGTCGGCGATTCGCCCAGCCGCAACTGGTTGCGACCGTAGATGCTGAAGCCGGAACCCACCGTCGTGTTCGGAATTTCCAGCCGAGTGATCTTGCTGCGGTTGAACCAGTATTGCACCGACGACGTCCAGGTGAAATTGGACATCTCGACCGGCACGACGTTTAAGCCCAACTCAACACCCCGGTTTTGCAGGTCGCCAACCGGATAGGCATTGAACTGCGTCACGCCCGTTCCGGATGATAAGGTGTAGGGATTCAGGAGATTAAATACTTTTTTGTCGTAATACGTAGCCTCCAGATTAACCCGGTTTTTGAATAATCCCAGGTCGACACCCCACTCGATTTCCTGCGCCGTTTCGGGCTCGATGGTCGGGTTTCCAACGCTCGTTGGCGTCACCGATCCCAGTTGCCCGTCGATAATGGTCGTTCCCAGCGAGGTGAAGATGTTACCGTAGGCCGGTACGCCCCCGGTTCGGCCAAAAGCCCCGCGAAGTTTCAACTGACTGATGGGCTCATACGACCAGAAACCGAATTTGGCCAGGTTGACCGCTAAGGAGGCCCGTGGAAAACCGTACCATTTCTTGTTGTCGCCGTTCAGGCTCGATTTGTCAAAACGAATACCGACTGTACCAATGATTTTATCCTGATAATTGGCTTCCTGCTGGGCAATCAAACCCACATCCTGCCAGGTCTGCCACGTTTCACTGAAGGTTCTGACGCTGCCGGTATTGGGGTTTTTCTGTTTGGGCAGTAAACCGTCGCCCTGAATCCAGCTAAAATCATTGTCCGTACCGAGCCGTACCGTTCCCACCTGCGAAGTAAGGTCAAGTTTTCCACCCAGCAACTGCCAGTTGTAAATCAGGAAGGCCTGCAGGTTGGTGTTGAAACTCCGGTTTTTGGAATACCGCGAAGCACCGGGGGTGGGGCGGGTGAGCTGCGATTGTAAATCTTCCGGAAAATAGACTTCGGCTTCTGTATTGACGTAATCCAAACCGCCCTGAAAAGCCAGTTTCAAGGTACTGTTGGGTTTTTGCAGAAAGTAAATATTGCTGGTGAACGACTGAATAAACCGGTTGGTCATTTCGTCGTTGATGGTTCGTTCGGCAATGGCAACCGGGCTGTCGCCGGTATAGCGTGAAGCGGGATAAACGCCGTTGACCGGGAAAAGCTGGGCGTAATTCGGTGTGTAAGCCAATGTGTAGCCAATTGAAACGCCCCGGTTGTCGTTTCCGCTGAAACTCCGCTGGGCACCCGTCCGCATAAAATTGGATCCGATCGAGAAATCAATCCATTTCGCCAGTTTGTGATCCACGTTCAGGCGGATGGATTTACGCTGAAAACCGGTGCCTTTCTGAATTCCCGTTTCGTCGTTCAAACCGGCTGCCATGTAAAATTTGGTCTTGTCGTTTCCGCCCGAAACGCTCAGCCGCGTGTTGGTGATTTTTCCGGTATTTCCGTAAATGTATTTTTCGTAATCGTACAGCTTGCCTTCGGCGGTGGCTTTTTGCCACAGGTCAATTTCGGTTTTGCTGCCGCTGCCGACTGTTCCGTTGCCGAAAACATAGTCGAATTTGTTCTGGCCTTCCGGGCCGATGGGGTCGAGGCTAAAGCCTTCGTAGCCCAGCAACCGGATGGCAGACGAAAAGCCGACATCCTGGCCAAAACTCACTTTGGTTTTGCCCGCTTTGCCTTTTTTGGTGGTGATGATGATAACCCCGGCATTGGCGCGTGTTCCGTAAATGGCGGCCGCACTGGGTCCTTTCAGAATTTCCATCGACTCGATGTCGGCGGGATTGATGTCGGAAATGCGGTTAGGAGCCTGGTCCTGGTTGGTCCCCGCCCCGCTGAACGAGCCGGAACCCGCGCCGGTGGCAAACTGGGAGTTGTTGACAAACACGCCATCGATGACATACAACGGTTCCGAACTCCCGTTGATGGACGAAATGCCGCGTAGTTTCACGGAAATCCCTCCGCCGGGTGCTCCGCTGTTCTGCACGATGTTGGCACCGACAATTTTCCCGCTCATGGCCGCATCGAGCGTTACCGGGCGGGTTTTACCAACCAGCTCGTCGGAAGAAATCCGGGTGACGGCGTTGGCCGCGTTGCTTCGTTTGACGCTCGTTGCCAGACCCGACACAATCACTTCGTCGAGGCTCTGGGCGGCTTCCGTCATCGAGATGTTGACGACATTGGAGGAGGCCGATAAGGGGGCTTCCTGCGTTAAAAAGCCGATGTACGAGAAAATCAAGGCTTTCGTGCCGGCAGGAGCCAGGAGCGTATACGTACCGTTGGCATCCGAAACGCTGCCTTTTGAGGAGCCTTTCGCTACGACGTTTACGCCGGGCAGGGGCGAGCCATCGGCTGAACTGGTGATTTTTCCGGAGATCGTTCGGTCCTGAGCCCAGGCTTTTCCAAGCCCGCTTACGACTGTCCAGACGAGCAGCAGTGCATAGATTTGCTTCATTACTGAATAGTTTGGGTTGTGTAAAATGTAAATAATAGCCAATGAATGGGTGGATGTAAGGCACTAGAAAAACGGGTGCTCTCCATCGCAGAGAGACATCAAACGGATTCAGAAGTGGGGAGTATGATGGGCAAGCTAGAAAGTTTGCCAGAGATGGTTTGCGCCTGTAGGTTTTGTAGAAAGCCGGTGTGATCCGGCATTGCAATGATAGGTACTTATTCTATAACTGCAAATTTAATTTTAACAATATTTATAATATCGAAATATAATATAGATTTTTCATGAAAATGTAAAATTTTCAATATGAAATTTCCGGAATTTAGTAGGATGTTTTGCAGGTTTATGAATTTGGCTAAAGCGGTAAAATAAACTAGCGTGTTTCTGAATTTATTCAGTGAATTCTATTGTATAAACCATCGAAGAGGGATCGTTTGTACTCTTCGACGGTTTACGTCTGCGGCAACGGCTTTTAGCCTTTCCATCGTCCACGGAACCCACTTATCAGGGCGATGGGCGAAATAGCAGGAACACGTTCAATTTTGTTTTCCGTATTTTTGATCTTCCAAAACTCAATTTGCTTATGACCGGAACCATCTGCCTCTGGCTGGGTTTGTTGCTTTCCATCTCCGGCTTCAGTCAGGCGGATACGGCGTATGCGGTTATTCCCAGGCCCGCCAAACTCGAAGCCCGCGCCGGTCGATTTAGTTTCACGAATTCGACCGTCGTTCGGACTCCGGCGGCCAATTCTGAACTAAAAACGATTGCCGGAAACTTCATCCGGCAACTCCATACCGCCAGCGGCCTGACGCTCCAACTGCAACCTGAACCGAAAACCGCACCCGCCGGAAATTCACTTTCACTGGTGGTAATCGAAGACGCCAGTTTGGGCACAGAAGGCTACCGGATGGACATAAAACCGACTTCCATCACGATTGAAGCCGCCAAACCAGCCGGTTTTTTTTACGCCGTTCAGTCCCTGTACCAGCTCCTGCCGCCCCGGATTTTTAGCCCAACACCGGTAACCGAACCGGTTGACTGGTCAATTCGGGCCTGCCGAATTGAGGACCAGCCTCGTTATGGCTATCGTGGCTTACACCTCGATGTTGCGCGGCATTTCTTTCCGGTTTCGTTCATCAAAAAATACATCGATCTGCTGGCGCTTCACAAGTTCAACGTCTTTCACTGGCACCTGACCGATGACCAGGGCTGGCGGATCGAGATCAAAAAATACCCGAAACTAACCCAGGTGGGGAGCCGGCGTAAGGAAACCCTGATCGGGCACTATTATGAATCGGATCCGCACCAGTTTGACGGACAACCATACGGTGGCTTCTATACGCAGGAAGAGGTGCGCGAAGTCGTGCAGTATGCGGCCGCCAACTACGTAACGATTATTCCTGAAATAGAAACGCCGGGCCACGCGCTGGCGATTTTGGCCGCTTATCCGGAGTTCGGATGTTCGGATGGACCCTACGAAACTGCCACTAAATGGGGAATTTTCAATGATGTCTTATGTCCGTACGAAAAGACGTTTACCTTTTTGGAGGATGTGCTGACCGAAGTGATGGCCTTGTTTCCCGGACCTTATATTCACATCGGCGGTGACGAATGTCCCAAAATCGCCTGGAAAAAAAGTCCCTATTGTCAGACATTGATCAGGAAACTGAAGCTGCAAAATGAGAACCAGTTGCAAAGCTATTTTACGGCCCGGATCGACAAATGGGTGACTTCGAAAGGCTGGAAAATCATTGGCTGGGACGAAATACTGGATGGGAACAGTCCGGCTATTCGCGTGTCGCCGGGTGCCACCGTCATGAGCTGGCGCGGAATCGGGAAAGGCATTCAGGCCGCCCGGCAAAACCACGATGTGATCATGACCCCCGGTGACTTTATGTACCTGGATCATTACCAGGCCGACCGGTCGCAGGAACCGCTGGCTTTTGGGCGGTTTACGCCCCTGGAAAAAACGTATTCGTATGATCCGACGCCGGAGGATTTGCCCGCCAGCGGTCAAAAACACATCCTTGGCGTTCAGGCGAATGTCTGGACGGAGTACCTGAAAACCGCCGAACAGGTAGAATACATGGTCTGGCCGCGGGCGGCCGCCGTTGCCGAGGTGGTCTGGACACTTCCGGAACAGAAAAACTGGCCGGATTTTACCCACCGGCTTCCGATGCTTTTCAGGCGTCTGGATGCACTTCAGGTGACGTATTCCCGGGCCTATTACGACGTGCGGGCCGAACCCGTCGCCAGACCGGACGGCAGTTTGCAGATCGGGCTTGAAACCCAGGAGCCAACGGCCGAAATTCATTATTCGACCGACGGTTCGGCACCAACGGCGCAATCTCCGCGGTATGACCGGCCTTTTACCCTGACCCGGCCAACTTCCGTCAAAGCCGTAACGGTGAAAAATAGCCGCGTACTGGGCGATGTTCAGGCCTGGGACTTTGCGGTTTCAAAGGCAACCGGTCAAACCATTCACCTGGCAACGGCGGCTACAAAACCAAAAAATGCGGAACCGTCGATTCTGATCGACGGTCGATACGGCACCACCATTGGATACATTGAAGAAATGCAGGGCGTGGCTGGGGTAAAAACCGCTGACCTGAATGCGACGATCGAGCTGGCAGAACCGCAGTCGATTCAGTTGGTGACGATTGGCTTGGTGAAAGCGACGGCTGGCAATATTCTGCTTCCCAAACAGGTTGACGTGGCGGTTTCGGACGACGGTCAGCATTTTCGTCTCGTCAAAACCGTAACGCTGGACCCCACGGAACGCGGTGAAAAGGCAATTATCCGCCATACCCTCACCTTTGAACCGGTGGTGGGGCGGTATGTGCGGATAATTGCCCGAAACGTTGGAAAAGTACCAGCCGGAATGCCCAATGCCGGAAAAGAAGCCTGGGTCGCGGCCGATGAAATTACGATTGAGTAAACCCGAATTTACTTACTGGCCAGTGCTTCCCGCTCTTTGCCGGGAACGTCATTCCTGATTTTAGGCACGGTTTTGAGGTATTCATAAATCGCTCCGACCTCATAGTCCGTCATCTGGTGGGGAAACATCGGGGAGCGAATCAGGCTGCCGTCCGGACGGACGCAGGCTTTAACGGCTTTGATAAATTGCTCTTTCGTGTATTTTTTGCCGATACCGGTTTCTTCGTCGAAGGTCAGGTTGGCCGTAAAAATCGGCTTGTTGTCCGCCGTTTTCATCTCATTACCGCCCCCGTAATACCCCACCGTCAATTCGGGTTTCAGCGGGTCTTGCTTGGTAAAATCGGCGGAGTGGCACACAAAACAGGTTCCTAAACCATCGGCAACGTAACGTCCGAAAGCCACCTCATCCGTGCTGTCGGGGATGACAATTGGTTGTTGCGGATAGGGCAGGGGTTTGATGACGGTATTTGCCAGTAATTTGGCAAACAGCGAAAAGTCAGATTTCGGCGCTTCTTTCTTTGATGCCTGAACCGGAAAGGCATCCGACCGCAACCAGGCAACGACGGATTTCAGGTCTTCATCGGCCATCGTCGCAAACTTCGGCATGATACCGGCAAAGGAGCCATCTTTCCGCAGACCCGTTCTCAGAAAATAAAGCAGTTCGCCATCGGTCCAGTTGCCAATACCGACTTCTTTATCCTGCGTAATGTTCATGGAGTAAATGGTTCCGAACACACCGGGCAGGTCACTTATGTGTTTGCCAGTCAATTGGTTATTCTTGTCGGAATGGCAGGCGATGCAATGCATCTGGGCAATTTTAGCGCCCCGTTCCAGCCGTGCCGGTGTGGCTTCAATGGTGATGTCCTGAACAACCGGCGGGTCGTAAGTTGGAATGCCCCGAATAGCGACAAAACTGAGAAAACCCAGCAAGGCAACGACCACAAGGCCGATCCCGATCAGGAAAATACGCAATACTTTTTTCATAAATGGAGTTCATTCGTGTTTACGGGTACAAAGAACGCAGGTTGAGCCGCGTTGGCCGATGTCGGAATACGTCAAAAAAGCGACTTTTCCCGCCACGAACCGACCGTTCAATCAATCCCAGAAAACTGCAGCCCACTGCGGTGGATGGCATACCGAAAACCGGTTTTTAGGACCGGTTTTACCGAAGCGCAGATTTTTTCTTTATATTCCGCTTTCCATCCGTTCCAAGCCTAAAACCCCACTCATGTCTGATTCTTCCAACCTGTTAACCGAAGAGAAAACCGAACTAAAACGCTCGCTGGGCTTCATTGATGCAACGCTGCTGGTGTCGGGTTCTATGATTGGATCCGGTATTTTTATTGTCAGCGCCGACATGTCCCGCAATGTTGGATCGGCGGGCTGGTTGATTTTGCTCTGGGTGTTGACGGGCGTCATTACCGTTACGGCCGCGCTCAGCTATGGCGAATTGGCGGGGATGATGCCCAAAGCGGGCGGACAATTTGTGTACATCCAGCGCGCCTACGGTTCGCTGCTGGGTTTCGTGTATGGCTGGACGGTTTTTGCCGTTATTCAAACCGGAACGATTGCCGCCGTTGCGGTGGCGTTCACCAAATTTACGGCGGTTTTTATCCCGGTTTTAAATCCTGAAAATGTCCTTTTCAGCGTCGGTAGCTTCCCAATCAAGGCATCGGCGCTCTTTGCCAGCGGCAGTGTGGTGCTGCTGACGTGGATCAACAGTCAGGGAATCCAGAGCGGAAAACTCATTCAGAACGTGTTTACGTCGGCTAAACTACTGGCGTTGCTGGGGTTGATCGTCGTAGGCATTGGGGTGGGGTCGAAAACCGGCACCCTCTCGGCGAACTTTCAGAATGCCTGGGCGGCCACACAAACCGCAGCCGATGGCTCAGTCGTGTCGCTTGGTGGCATGGCGTTGCTGCTGGCCCTCGGCGTTTCGATGATCGGCTCGCTTTTCTCGGCCGATTCGTGGAACAACGTGACGTTCATTGCCGGTGAAATCCGGAATCCGCGCCGGAACATTCCGCTGAGTCTCTTCGTAGGAACGCTGCTGGTAACGACCATTTACGTACTGGCCAACATCGCCTACCTTTCCCTGCTGCCGTTGCAGGGTTCACCCACCGCCACCGACGTGGTGGGCCGGGGCATTCAGTTTGCTTCTTACGATCGGGTGGCAACGGCTTCGGTTTCGCTTATTTTCGGGGATGTGGCCGTTGCCATTATGGCGGTTTTGATCATGGTTTCTACCTTCGGTTGTAACAACGGATTGATTCTGTCGGGTGCGCGGCTTTATTATGCGATGGCCAAAGAAGGATTGTTCCTCAAAACCGCATCCCGATTAAATAAGAATTCGGTGCCTGGGGTTGCGCTGTGGCTGCAATGTGCCTGGGCTTCAATGCTCTGTTTATCAGGGACGTACGGTGATTTGCTGGACTATTGTACGTTCACTTCGCTCGTCTTTTACATCATCACCATCGGCGGTCTTTTTCTGCTTCGGCGGAATGAACCCAATGCCGAGCGGCCTTACAAAGCGTTCGGTTACCCACTGGTTCCGGCTTTATACATCATCGCCGGTGTTGTCATCTGCCTGATTCTGCTGAAAGAGAAAACCTTCAATACCGGTATGGGTTTGTTAATTGCCGGCCTGGGCATCCCAATCTATTTTATGACCTCAAAGGGACGAAAAAATTGAAGTGTGTTGTAGAAACCGGTGCAGTTCCGGCGCCGGTTTCTACAACACAGGCTTTAGAAAACGCATTTCAGTCGGTATTCTTTTCGAAAATTGAAAGTGATCCAAGTACTTGCTGTCGTTTCCTGAAACGATATTCTGATGAATGTATTGATTGTTGAAGACGAAGACCTGGCCGTACGGAAGTTGCGGAAACTGGTGCAGGAAGTCGATCCGACGCTCGAAGTGGCGGGCGTAACGGCCAGTATTGAAGATACCGTGGGCTGGCTCAAAAACAACGCGTCGCCCGATCTGATTTTTATGGATATTGAACTGGCCGACGGGCAGAGTTTTGAAATATTCGATCAGGTGGAGGTGAACAGTACCGTTATTTTTACGACGTCCTACGACGAATATGCCTTGCAGGCTTTCAAGGTAAATAGCATCGATTACTTGCTGAAGCCCATTCAAAAGGAGGATTTACAACGCAGTCTGAAAAAATTTAAGGATCTGAATGCCCGCCGTACCGAAGCAAACAAGGAGTCGAGCCAGGCATTTAATCTGGATAAACTGCTTCGTGAATTGCAACTGCAACAGCCGAAAGAGTATCGCAGACGGTTTCTGGTGCGGCTTGGCCAGCGGCTGCTTTCCATTGAAGTGCAGGATATCGCCTTTTTCTTCACCGACGAACGATTCAGCTTTTTCAAAACCTGGAACAATCAGAAATACCTGATCGACTATACGCTCGATGAACTGGAAGATGCGCTGGACCCCGCCCTGTTTTTCCGCATCAACCGGGGCATTATTGTTACCCACAGCACCGTCGAGCAAATTCAGCCCTATTTCGGAAACCGCCTGTCGCTGACCCTCAAACCGGTATTCGAAAAAGAAGCCATCGTAAGCCGGGAAAAAGTGAGCGATTTCAAGGTCTGGATGGGGAAATAAGCAGAATGCCTGGTGAAAAGCCGAATCTTGCTTTTTCACTGGCTTATTTCCCGAAACCTTGCCGGTTGGGTCGTGGTTTAGTAGTCAAACGACTGCCTGCCAATGAACTGCTCCTTCATCAACCGTCTTCTTATTTTTGTCATACCGACTCTGCTGGGTGCCTGCACCAGCGTGGGGCCGGGCAAATTATTTCGATCCGTATCACCGCATGAGCAATATGCCCAGTCACTGCGGGACGCGCGGCTGGAACAAACGGCGCTGGGTACCGACTGGCTGGCTACGGCCAACCGGGCCTTGAAAGATTCCGTTCTCATTGCGGTTCCGTATCGGGAAAGCGGCTACTTCTCATCCAACCGCCCTTTTGCCATTGGGTATCGCCTGAATGGGCAGCGGGGTGATAAATTCATTATTAAAGTCGATGTGCAGGGCGAACGGCCGGTTCAGGTATTTATCGATATTTTTGAACTGAACGAACGGAACCAGGACCCCGACCGCTTGATTTCGGCGAAGGCCGATACCAATCAGCTGGAAGTGGAAATTCGGCGGACCCGAACTCACCTGGTTAGAATTCAGCCCGAATTACTGCGCAGTGGCCGTTATACGGTTTCCATTACCCGTGAGCCGGTATTGAGCTTTCCGGTTACCGGACGCGACAGCCGCCAGATTAGCAGTTATTTTGGCGTCCCACGCGACGCGGGTCGTCGTCGGCACGAAGGGATCGACATTTTTGCCCCCCGGGGCACGCCCGCCGTTGCTGCTTCCGAAGGTTATATTTCCGGGGTCGGAACCAATAATCTGGGCGGTAATGTGGTCTATCTGTCGGATTCCCGCCGAAATCAAACCTTGTATTATGCGCATTTGGATTCGCAGGCGGTTCAGCAGGGGCAACGGGTTTCGGTGGGCGATACGGTAGGCTTTGTCGGGAACACCGGTAACGCCCGGACAACCAGCCCGCATCTGCATTTCGGCATTTACAGTTTCAACACCGGAGCGGTTGATCCCCTGCCTTTTGTCCGGCGCGGAACCGGTCCGGCCCGCCAAAGCCTGATTGAATCCGAAACGCTTGGCGACTCTGTCCGAATTTCGGCTGCCCGGACGCTGGTTCGTCAGTCTCCCACTGGCGACGCGCCTATTCTGCGCACGTTACCGCGTTCGTCCGCCTTCACCGTTGCGGGCGGAACGGCCACCTGGCTGCGAATCGAATTGCCGGATGGCCTAACGGGTTATGTTTCCAGCAGTAGCGTTGAACCAGCGCGCCGGGCGTTGCGCCGGGCTCCCTTGCCCGCCAGCACGGACTTGCTGGATGCCGCCAGCAGCCGGGCTGCTGTAATCGAGACCTTACCGGCCGGAACGGTTGTTGAGGTTCTGGGCGTATTCGGATCGTATCAGCTCGTGCGGTATACGGCCAGGCTAACAGGATGGTTGTCACAAACGCCCTAAAAACAAAAACCGCTCACTTCGTTGGAAGCAAGCGGCTGTCTATAAAGTCGTCGCGTCTCCAGGACCTGACGGCTTTAAAATTAACTTATTTCTCTTTTACCGAGCTGTAATCAGAACCGGCGCTTTCGGGCAGCTGTTTCATGATGCTTTCCACCGTGGTCCGGTAAGCCACATCACGACTGCGTTCTTTTTTGCTCTGGTTCAACTGACCCGATGCCCAGCCCTGCCAGATGATGTCGTTGGTACGGGAATCATAGACATTGACAACCACGCGGTTTTCTTCATACTGGCGGGTGTATACATTGTTATAACCGGGGTTATACCACATCGCATACGGCGACCACATGTTGTTGGACTGAACTTGCTGACGGTCTTTCGAGTCGGAGAAAAACCGGATCACCAGGTCGGCTTCTCCACCCACAACCGGTTTGTAACCCTTCGCCCGCATCGACTTTTCGATTTCGTCGGCAATCCGGCGTTGGTTCAGGTTACTGCCCGCAATGGGGTCCGCATTACGGCGTTGGTCGGCTTCAACCCGGAAGGTGCTGAACTGGCGAACATTTACTTTTGGGTCATAGTCATATTTGACATTCACGGATGGCGAACAACTTGCCAACAGACCCAACATGAACAGACTGGCAATTATGCTCTTGATATTCATAGGTTGTTTGCGAATAAGGTTAATAGTAACGAGTCCAAGATTTAAGTGAACTACTTGTTAACGCTTACTGATTTCTCATTAGTATTTAGTCAGATAAATAACTAATTTTCAACCAAGATAGTTCGTCTATTTTACACCAATTTTTAGTCTGAAATCTTACTGTAGTTCTACCGTAACCTCTTTATAGTAAGCTGGTTATAGAATGTGCTGGTTCCGGTAACCAACCCCAAAAAAAACCATCCGCCCAAGGAAGACGGATGGTTAAAAATAGTTAAAAAAAACGGTTACTGGTGTGCTACCTGAACATCGAGAATCAGCTTCACATCATCACTGACCACAACGCCACCGGCTTCGGTAACGGCATCCCAGGATAAGCCATATTCTTTCCGCTTGATCGTACCGGTAATTTCGAACCCGGCTTTGGTATTGCCGTAGAAATCGCCCATTTGCCCGCCGTGTTCTGCTTTCAGCGTGATGGGTTTCGTCGTGCCGCGAATGGTCAGATCACCCATGATCTCGTACGTATCATCGCCGGTTTTTTTAACGGAAGTTGATACGAACGTCAGTTGCGGGTGGTTTTCAGCATCGAAGAAATCGGCTGATTTCAAGTGACCGTCGCGTTGTTCGTTGCCCGTTGTGATGCTGTCGATGTCGGCTGAGAAAGAAACCGATGCGTTTTCGAAGTCGTTGCCAACGGTTTCAACTTTACCTTCGAACGAGTTGAATTTGCCGGTTACGTTCGACACCATCAGGTGACGTACTTTAAATTGAATTTCGGAGTGAGATGGATCAATGGTCCATACGATGGTTTCGGGAGCAGCAGTTGCCATGATTGTCTTTTTATTTTTGGTTAATAATGTAGTGACATTTAATGTTAATACATTTAATCTATGGAAAATGTTTCAAGATCCCTGATTTTTTTTGAAAAAGAATACATTTTCGAAAATCAATCCCTGAAAATACGCTATAATTTCTGGAAAAGGCTGATTATCAGCCGAAAATTAGATCAAGTACCGCGCCCAGATTATCTTTTCCCTGAAGAATTTCCAGGTTATAGAATTCGGTATAACGGCAGCTCGCACACGAACAGGCTATAAATACGTTGTGCTCAATGTCGAAAATGCGGGACAGCCCGGTGCCGGTGGTAGCAATCCGTTCGATAGATACTTCCTGGTTCCGGCATTTGGCACAGGCATACCGGCTGGCAATTTCGTGTTCAAGGTCCATAGGAACTGTTGAAAACAGCGAAGCCGCTTATGGGCTGGTCTCTGACTGAGCAAGCAAATTTAACCGATACCGGAGCGTCAGTCCGGGGGGAATAATGGCGCCCTCGTGGGCTGTAGGAGCGGCCCACCCCGACCAGTCCGTCGAGTGAGAAGGACGGTAAGGCAAATCCAGCTCAAAGTAACTTTTCTTGTAGTCAACCGTCGACCAGATGGCCCAGTGGTAGACCGTATGGACCGTTATTTCCCACGGTAGAACCACAAAACCGCCTTCGTGCCGAACCTGGTCCCAATGAAAGCGATCAAAATCACCCCCGGTAAAAGAAAGGGCAACGGCTTCCTTCAGCGGACGACCGTTCAGCAGCGATTTGTCAATCCGTATTTCGGCATCTAAAACAGCCCGCTTTCCGTGGTAGTCCAGCGTGTGTGGTTCATTCCAGGCAAATACAACCCAGGCCAGGCACCAGCCTGCCATCATGAGTCCCGTAATCATCTGGGTGGGTCGCAGATACCCTCGTCCCGAAAAAAACCAGGCCAGGCTGCCAATCAGGATAAAACTACCTAGGGCAATGCCAGCACCCAGGGAAAGGCTCCCGGAAAAGTCCAGGTCAGCACCCCGCAAAAACCACCGTTTGATGGCGGGGATCAACCACCGAATAGCCACTATGAAAAACAGCGGGGCCGCACAAAGCGCAGCAGCCAATACGGTCAGAAAACGTTCCATTCGGTAGGGTTGAATTCCAAAAAGAAAACCCGTTGCGAATCAGGCAACGGGTTTTCGGTCATGAACTGGAGAATCGTTATTGTTGCGCCAGTGCTTCGGCTCCACCCACGATTTCGAGGATTTCTTTGGTAATGGCGGCCTGACGGGTCCGGTTATACACCAGCTTCAGTTCTTTGAGAAGTTCACCGGCATTTTCAGTGGCCTTGTCCATGGCCGTCATCCGCGCACCGTGTTCCGATGCGTTGGATTCCAGAACGGCTTTGTACAACTGGATTTTCAGCGTCTTGGGAATCAGTTCCGTAATAATTTCTTCTTCCGAAGGCTCAAATAGGTAGTTGACGTTCGTTGTCTTGGTGGCCGAGTGCGTTGGTGCCGAAACGATGGGCAGAAATTGCTCGGAGCGGATAATCTGCGTCGCTACGTTTTTAAACTCATTGAAGACTATTTCTACCTGATCGTACTGACCAGCCGTGAAAGCATTCATGACGTCTTCGGCAGCCGCCCGAACTTTGGCAAAACTTAGCGACAAAAATGTATCGACAAAGGTGGTATTTACTTTATAACCCCGGCGGAGAAATGCTTCCGCACCCCGTTTGCCTATGGCCATAATTTCAACGTTACCCCGGCGGTTCTGCTCGGGATAGCGCTCATTGATCAGGACAAGAGCCTCCTTGACGACGTTGGTATTAAAAGCGCCGGCTAACCCCCGATCGGACGTTACAACGATCAGCAGCACCCGTTCGATCGGCCGGACCTGATTGTAGGGGCTATCGGCAGCGAGTTCAGCGCCAGCCGCCACCGTACTGAGCAATTCACTCAGCTTACGGGCGTAGGGCCGCATTTGGATGATGTTGTCCTGAGCCCGGCGCAGTTTGGCCGCAGCCACCATTTTCATGGCTTTCGTGATCTGCTGCGTCGAGATAATAGAGGTAATCCGGCTTCGTACTTCCTTTAGTGAGGCCATTGTTTTTAGTTGTAGAGATGTGGTTTTGGAAGGTTGGAGAAGGCACTGACCAGGACGGTTTCTATACCCGCGGTCCCGGACACGTCACTTCTCCAACCCTCCAATTCCTGTACTCCTGAATTTGCAAACGCTAAACCTTATGCGAAACGAACGGCTAATTCGGTGGCAACTTTCTTGATAACGGCAATAATGCTGTCGTCCAGTTTACCGGCCCGGAGTTGATCGAGCGTATCCTGATGCTGCGTGGTCAACAGCATCGTGAATTCCGTTTCGAATTCCTTGACCCGGTTTACGGGTACTTTATCGAGAAACCCGTTGGTTGAGGCCAGAATGATGGCAACCTGGTGTTCCACCAATACCGGCGAATACTGCGGCTGTTTCAGAATTTCCTGATTCCGGCGACCCCGTTCGATGGTCAGTTTCGTCGATGCATCGAGATCCGAACCGAATTTGGCAAACGCTTCCAGTTCGCGGAACTGCGCCTGATCCAGTTTCAATGTACCAGCCACTTTCTTCATCGACTTGATCTGGGCGTTACCACCCACGCGGGATACCGAAATACCCACGTTGATTGCCGGACGAATACCAGAGTTGAACAGGTTCGTTTCCAGGAAGATCTGGCCGTCGGTAATTGAAATTACGTTCGTCGGAATGTAGGCCGAGACGTCACCCGCCTGTGTTTCGATGATCGGCAGAGCCGTCAGCGAACCACCCCCTTTGACCTTACCGATCAGGGAAGGCGGCAGGTCGTTCATCGTTGCCGCAATGGCGTCATTGTTGATGATTTTGGCGGCCCGTTCCAGCAGGCGGCTGTGCAGGTAGAATACGTCACCCGGATAAGCTTCACGGCCCGGTGGGCGACGCAGCAACAGTGATACTTCGCGGTAGGCAACGGCCTGTTTAGACAAATCGTCGTAAACAACCAGCGCCGGACGACCCGTATCCCGGAAATATTCGCCGATAGCGGCCCCGGTAAAAGGCGCGAAGAACTGCATCGGTGAAGGATCGGCCGCGGGAGCGGCAACGATAACCGTGTAGTCCATGGCTCCGGCCCGGCGCAGGGTGGCTTCAACCTGCTTAACGGTCGACGCTTTCTGACCGCAGGCCACGTAAATACAGAATACCGGCTGACCTTTGTCGTAAAATTCTTTCTGGTTGATAATGGCGTCGATGGCCACGGCGGTTTTACCCGTCTGGCGGTCACCAATAATCAACTCACGCTGACCCCGACCGATGGGAATCATGGCGTCGATGGATTTGATACCGGTTTGCAGCGGTTCAGTAACCGGCTGGCGGAAAATAACCCCCGGTGCTTTACGCTCCAGCGGCATGGCAAACGTTTCGCCAACAATGGGACCTAAACCGTCGATGGGAATACCCAGTGTATTAACAACCCGACCCAGAATACCTTCGCCAACGTTGACATAGGCAATCTGATTCGTACGCTTCACCGTAGCACCTTCTTTAATTTCGCTGTAGTCACCCAGCAATACGGTTCCGACGTTGTCTTCTTCGAGGTTCAGGGCTAATGCCTGTAATCCGTTTTCAAATACCAGCAATTCACCGGCCTGGACCTTTGATAGTCCGTAAATGCGGGCTACTCCGTCACCAATTTGCAACACCGTACCGATTTCCTCGAGTTCGGCGGTGGTTCTGGAGTTCGATAGCTGTTCCCGGAGAATGGCCGAAACCTCGTCGGGTCTAACTGATACCATATGAGTGGAAAAATCGTTTTATGATGGTTCTAAGAATTCGGGTGCAAAGTTACGCACTAAATTTCACTAAAACAGACGTTATCAAGAAAATTCGTCGCCGAAGTTTATACTTTTCTAAGAATTGAGTCGGCGAAATTTGATCAGGCTGATCAGGGCGGTTTTAATCGCATTTTAACCGTACCTTCCGGGCGCCAAAAAAAATACTGATTATTTATCTCCGCTTATTGAGTATCTCCGCATTTGTTCTTTAATTTAGTGAGTTCGGAGAAATTCATACCCGAAAACCGGTCGCCTTCATCGGCAGAAGTACCCGCAGGGAGGTCCACCGGCCCTTGCTCACTACCATTCATCAATAATTTGTTTTATTAAATCCTACTATTACCAAACTTTTGACCTGCATCTTTACGTTTTCAGCATAAGCACATTTTGAATACAACTTTTGTCTCTTACACATGACGATTAAACAATGGACTTTAGCCGGCCTGCTGTCGGCTGTACTGGTATCGGGTCAAGTACTGGCTCAAACGAAAAAACCGGTTGCCAAACCCAAAGCTCCGGCCGCTGCCTCAGCTTCTTCTCCACTTAAATTAAACAATGCCATCGACTCCGTTAGTTATAGCATTGGGGTAAATGTCGGACTAGGGCTGAAACAGCAGAACCTCGGCAATGCCAACATCAAAGCCATTACGAAAGCGTTGCAGGATGCACTTCAATCGCAGAATATGCAGATTGCTCCCGAACAGGCCAACCAGATCATCGGCGCATTTTTCCAGCGGGAACGGTCGGCCAAAGCCGATGCCAACAAAAAGATTGGCGAACAGTTTTTATTAGAAAATAAAAAGAAACCCGGCATCACCACAACCGCCAGCGGGTTGCAGTATGAAGTGGTTAAGGCAGGAACCGGGCCAAAACCAATGACCACCGACACGGTGAAAGCCCATTATACCGGGCGATTGCTCGATGGAACGGTTTTTGACAGTTCCGTTGAACGGGGGCAACCCCTTGAAATACCGGTCAACCAGGTGATTCAGGGCTGGAGCGAAGCTTTGCAACTGATGCCGGTCGGTTCCAAGTGGAAACTGTATATTCCCTCAACGCTGGCCTATGGCCCGCAGGGAACCGGCCCGCAGATCGGACCGAACTCAACACTCGTTTTTGATATTGAACTGCTGGAAATTGTGAAAAAATAAGTGAGTGGTTATCAACGGCTGGTTGAATGGTTAAAAATTGTTAAACGGCTAAAATTAGCGAGCCATTTTAACCATTTAATCCGCCGTTCGTTGTTAACCATGTAAGTTGAGAGTGAGAGTGGTGCTACATTAATCATAGAAAGGGGAACATGAGAAAGTACCTCATTACATTAGTTCCGGTGCTGATGCTGAGCCTTCAGCCGGGTCCACAAGCAGGGATGTCAGCCGTACCGCTGCCACCACCAAGCGCCGATGATTTAAAACCGTCGGTGTCGCAGGAACATGTCGAACAACTGGTCGCCCGCTTGCTGACGACTCATCACTATCGCAAAGTGCGGTTAAACGACTCGTTGTCCTCCGTTGTTTTCGACAATTATCTGAAAGAATTAGACGGTAACAAAGCCTATTTTCTGGCTTCGGACGTTAACTCGTTCGAGAAATACCGCAACAACATCGACGACCAGTTGATAAACGGTGAACTGACGGCGGCTTACGACATCTACAATGTTTTCCGCAAACGCTATCAGGAACGGAATAAATTTGTTCAGGAGAACTTCGTAAAACCGTTCGATTTTACGACCGATGAAACGTTCAATACCGATCGCGAAAAAGCCAACTGGCCGAAGAGCCTGGACGAGCAAAACGATCTGTGGCGCAAGCTGTTGAAAAATCAGTCGCTGGAATTGAAGCTAAGCGGCAAGGCCGATACATCCGTGGTCAACAGCATGAAGGCGCGGTATAAAAACCTCGACCGATACATGAACCGGATCAAAGCCGAAGACGTGTTTCAGATCTACATGAACTCGTTTGCCGAATCGCTCGATCCGCACACCAATTATATGTCACCTCGTTCGGCCGACCGTTTCAATCAGGAAATGAGTGCGTCACTGGAAGGAATCGGGGCTCTTTTGCAGGAAGATGGTGACTACATCAAGATTTCTGAAGTGATTCCCGGTGGCCCGGCCTTCAAAAGCAAGCTGTTGTCGAAAGGCGATAAGATCGTGGGTGTGGCCCAGGGCGAAGGTGGCCAAATCGTCAACATTGTTGGTTACCAGGTCGATGACGCCGTAAAACTGATCAAAGGCCCGAAAGGAACCACCGTCCGTCTGCAAATTCAGTCGAACGACGCCATCGCCGGTGCTCCTCCGAAAGAGATTAAACTGGTGCGTGAAAAAATCAAACTGGAAGAGCAACGCGCCAAGAAAGAAGTCATTGAAATCACGCAGAATCAGAAGAAATACAAATTAGGCGTCATAACGATCCCGGTTTTTTACCGTGATTTTGAAGGGGCCCGGAAACGCGAAGAAGGTTTTGCCAGCACAACCGGCGACGTTCAGCGGTTTCTGAATGAGTTGAAAACCGAGAAAGTAGACGGTGTTGTCGTCGACTTGCGCGACAATGGCGGAGGATCACTGACGGAAGCCATCACGCTGACCGGTCTGTTTATTTCGCGGGGTCCGGTTGTTCAGGTAAAAGAAGCCCAGGGCGACATCGAAGTGCAAACCGATCCTGATCCGTCGATCGTTTATGATGGCCCTCTGGCGGTAATGGTGAACCGGTTTAGTGCGTCGGCGTCGGAAATTTTTGCCGCAGCCATTCAGGACTACAAACGCGGGCTCATCATTGGAAGCCAGACCTACGGAAAAGGAACCGTTCAAACCATGGTGGATTTGAACACGTGGCTGAAAGAAGCTGATAAAGTTGGACAGGTTAAAATGACCATTGCCAAATTCTATCGGATCAACGGTAGCAGTACGCAGCACAAAGGCGTAACGCCGGATATTGAGCTGCCGTCGGCTTTCAGCGCGGAAGAATACGGCGAAAGCTCGCAGCCGAGCGCGTTGCCCTGGGATCAGATCGCTTCGGCGCGTTTTGAAGTAACCCGGAGCCTGGACGACAAAATTATCAGCAAGCTTCGTGACCGCTACGAACAACGGCTAAAGTCGGATACGGAAATGAAGCAGCTTATGGCTGACTTTGCCGAATTGAAACGTGCGAAAGAGAAAACCGTCGTCTCACTCCAGGAATCGAAGCGCAAAAAAGAGCGCGACGAAGCCGAGAAACGCCGGAAATCAATTAGCGCTGCCGCCGGAGAGCCGGTTGCGACCAACGATTCGACTACGCCGGCGAAAGATCCGAAAGATGGCAAGGCGCCGAAAAAGGATCTCTATCTGGACGAGTGCGGTAAAGTACTGGCCGATTACATTGCCTTTACCAAGAATCCGCAGTAACCTTGTTTCAGTCCTATAAAAAAGCCGTACCGATCTCTCGGTACGGCTTTTTTTGTGCTGGAAGACAGCGGGATAAAGGAGTTGAAAACTGTTTCGAAAGCCGGTTGAAAATTGGTCCCGTTGCGGTTAGCTGACAGACTTCAGGGAGAAAAACGTCTCTCGTTTTCCTTTGCGTTAATTCAATTTGCCGGGGGCAATGGGGCGGGCACGGCGTTTTTTACCGGTTTGGTACTCTTCAAGTACTGAAAAACGGCTTGAATATCGTCTTCCGCCATGTCGGTGTAATTGAACCAGGGCATGGGCGGTAACAGGGGCCGCGCCGTTGCCAGCCCTTTGGATTTGCCCTGCGTCAGTGCCGTCCTGAATTGTTGATACGACCAGGTGCCTATCCCGGTAGCGTCGGAAGTGAGGTTAGCCGCAAAACTAACTCCCCAGGGGCCAACGGCCAGCGTGCCATCAGACCCAAAAAGCATCCAGCCGTTTTTCAAGGCTTCGGGTACAATTTTTCCGACGGGCCGGTCGGCTGGGTAACCGGATAAGTGCAATTCCGGAATAACTTCCGGGCCTTTTGCCCCCATTCTTTTAGGAGAGTGGCAATCCTGACAGCCCAGAATGCCAACCAGGTATTTGCCGCGTTTAATGGTAGCCTCATCCGATTGGGGAGCGGTAAGCTGGTTTTTCCCGGGCGTTTCTTTGCTTTTTAAACCGGTTAAAACACACGCGAAGAGAAGGGCCATCGGCCCTAGTGCCAACTGAAAATTTTTCATAGAAACATGGATTGGCAGAATTGTAAAACGTTTTTTCATTTTTAAAACGGCTTCTTTTAAGGTGAGAATGATTAGACGGCATGATGGACCGTAAGAAACAAAGTAGGGGATTTAAGACGGACAGAGGTTAGCTCAAAATGGACAATCTTTGTCTCGTTTTGAACAAAAAGCGCTACGTAGCGCTTTTGGAGAGTTCTCTAAAACGGCGACGGCCCCGAATTGCTCCGGGGCCGTTGCCGTTTGTGGGTGGATAGGTAGTACGGTTAAATCAGGCGGAAGCGCACCCGGGCCAGGTATTCCTGGTTTTCGTTTGAATTTGGCTCCGTCAAAAATACTTTTTTGCCCATTAGTTGCTTAATCAGCGTTGCGTTCAGGCTTTTGTTGTCACCGCTCGAAATACGCAGGTCGGCCAGGCGTTGTTCGCCATCAACCCGGAATTTGATGACGACAAAATCTTCGTTGTCGATCTGTTGCAAGACCTCCGGATACAAAACGTACGAAGCAATCTGCTGCTCCAATGTTTGTTTTAGCGTAATTTTTTTCTGACTCGACGCCCGCAGGGTAATAGCCAGGGCCAGGCAGAGTGTACTGATTATCAAGACCGTTTTCATTAGTTTGTTGTTATTAGAATCGTATCAATGGTGTGGATATGTCAGATTTGACAATGCAAAATTAGGTCGGTCGGGGCGGGTCTTTTAGCGCACAAGTACGCTTTTTGAAAAATGCGTAGTTTCCACGTACCCCTTGCCGGAAGTACGCAGATACCGCCAGACATTAGCTATTCCCTGTTTGGCGGAATTGTGCAGAATAAAATTTAGAGATTCTGGTATTTTTAGTAGGTTTTATTTGGCGTTGATAGCGTTATGGCAATTTTATTTCTATCTTGTGCTATAAACGCCATAGTCCCTCCTGAGCCATGTCTACCCGTCGCACGTTCTTCCGCCAACTCGGCGCAGCCGCCACTACGCCACTGGTTTTGCCCGATTTTCTGACCGAGGCTAACCGGTCGGTTTTTCAGCGGCTTCAACACACCGCCAGCAGCCCGCAGCAGATCGCACAGGATGAAGATTTCTGGTCATGGATCAAAGCCGAATACACGGTTTCGCCGAACATTCTGAATCTGAACAACGGCGGGGTTAGCCCGCAGCCCAAACTGGTTCAGGATGCACACATCCGGTTTTACCAGTATTGCAACGAAGCCCCGAGCTACTACATGTGGCGAATTCTGGATCAGGGCCGGGAGTCGCTGCGCGCCAAACTGGCGGATTTGTCGGGCTGCTCGCCGGACGAACTGGCCATCAACCGCAATGCGACGGAAGGTTTGAATACGGTTATTTTTGGGCTGACCCTAAAACCGGGCGACGAAGTGATTCTGGCCAAGCAGGATTATCCGAACATGATAAATGCCTGGAAACAGCGGGAAAAACGGGACGGCATCAAACTCGTCTGGCTCGACCTGAAACTGCCTTCCGAAAATGAAGAGGAACTGGTTCGGCACTACGTCAGTGCGTTTACCAGCAAAACCAAAGTCGTTCATACGACCCACGTCGTTAACTGGAGCGGTCAGATCATGCCGGTTCGTAAAATTGCGGATGCCGCTCACAAGCAGGGAATTGAGGTGATTTGCGACGGAGCCCACAGCTTTGCCCATCTGGAATATAAAATTCCGGATCTGGGATGCGATTACTACGCAACCAGCCTGCACAAATGGCTCTGTGCGCCGTTCGGTAGCGGAATGATGTATGTCCGGAAAGATAAAATCAGGAACATCTGGGCCTTGTTATCCAGTCCTGAGCCCGACGGAGCCGACATCCGCAAATTTGAGTCGCTCGGCACCCGCTCCTTTGCTGCGGAAATGGCCATCGGCACGGCGGTGGATTTTCACCTGAGCATCGGCTCAGCCCGGAAATTTGCGCGACTGCATTATCTGAAAAACTACTGGGCCGAAAAAGTGAAGGACATTTCCGGTGTCAACTTATTCACGTCCCTAAAACCCGAATTTGCCGGTGCCCTGGCCGTTGTCGGCATCACCGGTATGAAGGGACCCGAGCTGGAAAGCGAGCTGTTGGGAACGTACAAAATCCACACCACACCGATCACACTCGGCCCCATCGACGGCGTTCGGGTGACGCCCCACGTCTACACAACGCCCAAAGAACTGGATCGGCTGGTGGTGGCCATTACGGAACTGGCGGGAAAACAGAATCTGGCGACGAAACAAAAGAAGAGTTAGTCCTGACCCGCCGGATCGATTCAGTAGGGAAATAACCGAGCGTTTCAAAACGGTGATGCAGGCCGTCAATTACGTTGAAAAAAACGGCTGGGAAGTGGTTTCCTTCCAGACAACTCACACGGACAGCGGTTCCTACACTAAATTCATCTATTTACTGTTTTTTGAATCAGTCCTTCGTTTACCCCTTTTTTCTGCGGGTTCACCCCATTTCATCCCTATACTGCCTTTCCCGGCCTAGCTTTGTTCAAAAACAAGTCAACTATGCGGGATTTAGCGGGTATACGACGCTTTGAATTGTGGTTCGCCGTGGGAGCGGCCTTCGTTTACGTGGTTCGGCGGTTGAATGAAGAAGTTCACCGGATTGATCGAATGATCGACCTGGCTGAAAAAAACCGGGTTCCTTCGGCTATCATCTGGCGGGATCTGGCCGGGTATAACCATACGATCAACAACAATTTTCCGCTCATTGCCGGGGTGTTGTTTTTTCTGGCAGCCTGGTACGTTTTTCATTACCTCACCCTTCCGAACTGGAACAACAACGATACCGATGAGAAAATACGGTTATATGCCGGATTGAGCGTTTTACTGGTCGTGAGCAGCGTAACCGTTTACTATTTTTCCAAACTTCAGGTTCATTTCCGGCAGGACG
The DNA here is from genome assembly GCF_003858645.1 of Larkinella knui. Classification (GTDB taxonomy): domain Bacteria; phylum Bacteroidota; class Bacteroidia; order Cytophagales; family Spirosomataceae; genus Larkinella; species Larkinella knui. Next base: position 436,386 of record NZ_RQJP01000005.1, read on the forward strand.
ATGCGAGGGCCATTATCGGGTTGAAAGTCTATTCGTTATACCGGAAACGGAATGTGCTGGCCGATGCCATCGGCCTGGGTATTTTCCTGGTTGCGTACGAACTGCTTTGCCAGTTAGGCTATTACCTGCACCGAAAAGCCCGCCAGGATTTCCGGTTTATCAGCTACCTGGTTTGGGTACCTTTATACGGTTTTTTAGTGATTTTTGTCCTGGCAGCCACCCTGCCCGAAACGCTCTGGCAAAGCCCGTTTCGCGAAATACTGCTTATGCTGGCCATTCCGATCCAGGTCTACATTCTTCAGGCTTATGTGTATACGGCAGTACTGCCGTACATCCGGAGTTTCCGCACGGCGGATTTTCTGGGCCGTTGGCTGGTCGGTTTGCTACTCTGGATCCTGCTCAGTGCCATGGTCTGGGGTGCCCGAACGTATTTCCGGTATCCTGATTCGGGGCTTAACAACGCGCTGGCGTTGCTGACCCTGTTGGGGGCGGTTATTATTGCCCTGCTGCGCCGGACCTCGGTGAAAGAGAAAGTAGCGTTGCAAACCGAGGTTTCCCAAACATCCGCCGAACTGGCGGGGCTGCAATCCCAGATCAATCCGCACTTTTTGTTCAACGCCCTCAACAGCCTCTATGCCACGGCTTTAAAAGAAAACAGCGAAAAAACCGCCGACGGTATTCAGAAACTGGGAGACATGATGCGGTTTATGTTGCAGGAAAATAACCGGGACCGCATTTCGCTGCCCAAAGAAGTGGAATACCTGCGGAATTACATCGATCTCCAGCGGATGCGGCTGGATGAAACCCACGGTATTGAGATCCGGGTGACGATTCAGGAGCCCGACCGCGACGTGTCCATTGCGCCCATGATGCTGCTGCCTTTTGTCGAAAATGCCTTCAAACACGGGATCAGTTTGCGAAATCCGTCCTGGATTTTCATTACCTTGACGCTGGATAACTCAACCATTTACTTTAAAGTACACAATTCACTCCATCCGGGACCGACCAACGACCCGGAGAAAGAACATTCCGGTATTGGCCTGGAAAATGTTAAAAAACGGCTGGAGCTGATTTATCCCGGCCGGTATACGCTGGCGATTCAGGCGTCGGAACAGGATTACTTTATTGCACTAACCATTCGATTTTGAAGGTAACCGGCATCCCTTCCGTAATCTATTCGTATCGTTACTGATTACTTTTTTCTATTTCCTGAGCTGTCAAAAATGGCATTTAACTTTAATTCGGCCAGGATGATACTGAGTAAGATTAGTAACGAAAGTAAAAACATTGTAATCAGGAAGAAATTCTTTAAATTATAAAATACATGAATTAGTCCGTCTCTTCGTAAAACCAATAAGGTTATGGATAAAATAATAGAATAGATACTAATTAAATTTAAAATATATTTTGAAGCAAATCCATTGGCCGTCGTCCATGTGTCACCATTAATCATAGAAAGTCTGGTTCGATAACCATACCATAGATTGATCTTTTTCGGTGGGTAAAAATAATAAAGCAAAGACCCTATTAACATAATTAATGGTGGGAAATAGAAAACAATTAACCACTTCATGTTTATACAATTTAAAAACCGATATTTGAAATCCCGATCACCATTAGTGTACCGCACATGGTAACTGCCATCGCTATCGACGACGAACCGCAGGCTTTGGAAGTCGTACGGCTGCATGCCGCCAAAGTGCCTTTTCTCGACCTGAAGGCCGGTTTTACGGATGCTTTCGAGGCCATTCCGTTTCTGCAACAGAACAAAATCGACCTGATTTTTCTGGATATAAAAATGCCGGATATATCGGGAATCGACTTTGTCAAATGCCTGCCAACGGTGCCGATGATCGTCTTTACAACGGCTTATTCCGATTATGCCGTTCAGGGATTTGAACTCGATGCGATCGATTATCTGCTAAAACCATTCCCGCTGGCCCGCTTTCTGAAATCCTGTAACAAAGCGCTGGACCATAAGAATTTGCGGGATGGTAGTGGCGAGGAGTTTATTTTTGTAAAAACCGGCTACGAAGAAGAAAAAGTGTGGCTCGATGATATTTTATACCTGGAATCGGATGGGAATTATGTAACGTTTGTTCTCAAAAACCGAAAACTACTGAGCCGGCAAACCATGTCCGACAGTCTGCGGATGCTGCCCGAAAATCAGTTTATCCGCATTCACCGTTCATACAGTATTTCGTTCCGGAAAATTGAGAAAATTGCCCGGAACGAAATCACCATTGCCCATTTTAAAATTCCGGTTGGCGCGTCCTATGAAGACAGACTAACGGAAATTCGGGCGCGGCTTTCGAAAAATTAAGCCAGGCCGTTAAGCCCCAACCTGTACTGATTCTTGCCATTCAAACCGGATTACCTGCTCCAGATCCGGGTGCAGGCTAAGCGCCACGGGACACGTGTGGGCGGTATGCTCCATTTTAGCCCGAAATGTGTCTGAATACGCTTCCGACGGCGGCATCATAATATCGATTTCGATGCGGACAATGCGCCGGGGTGCGTCTTTCGACATCACTTTGGTGATCGTCAGTTCCCCGTTTATCAGCTCAATACCTTCGCGCCGGGCCACAATTCCCATCGTGGTAATGATGCAACTTCCCAACGAAGCCGCCACCAGATCAGTGGGTGAGAACGCTTCGCCTTTTCCCATGTTATCGGTGGGGGCGTCGGTAATGATGCGGGTACCGGATTGCAGGTGAATGGCTTCCGTCCGTAAATCGCCTAAATAAGTAGTTTGTATCGTGGGCATGGTACCAAAAGATAAAATCCGGTTCGTATAAACTGTCAAATGAAAAATATAAATTGCTTCACGCAACCAACCCATGGTTCAGACCGTTACTCATGGGAGCGAAGGAGTTAGGGCCGACACCAACACTAATTTCGTAGTGTCAAAGTAAACTGTTATTTTTATCGTTACAAAAGTTTTCCATCACGACCGTGTCACGAGTTTTACAGATAGTATCCATCATGGGCTTGCTGCTGACCGCTTGCAGTGCGCAGGCTCAGACCGCCGACACCGATGAAGATAAGTATACGACCGTTACCACCTATGGCGTAACGACCAATACCAACTCCGGCATTTTAGGCGGTTTTGTTTTTCGGCATTCGAAGGCTTTACCAACCTTGTTTCAGGGCAAACGGCAGTTTCGTTATTTTGCCGTCGAACTGGTCAATGTGAAGCATCCCAAAGAAGTGCAGTCGCAGACGCCCTATTCCGGCGCGCGGTATGTGTACAATAAGCAGAATTATCTGTTTGTCGTTCGTCCGCAATACGGTCGCGAAATTTCGCTTTTTACCCGCACGGCAGATGAGGGCATCGCGATCAACGGCATTCTGGCCGTTGGGCCGTCCCTCGGAATTATAAAACCCTACTACGTGCAGTATACAACCCGACCGGGTGTGGTGGATACGCGTCCGTTCGACCCCAGTTTACAGCCGGAGCTGATTGTTGGTGCCGGGAGTTTTTTTCAGGGGTTTGATAAATCGAAACTAACGCTTGGCCTGAATTTTAAAGCCGCCGTTGCCTTCGAACTGAGTGCTTTCCGGAATAACATGACCGGTTTGGAAATTGGCTTTCTGGCCGAAGCATTTTCCAAACAGGTTATTATTATGAATGATACTAATAATCGCAGCGTTTATACTTCAGGTTTCGTAACGCTGTTTTTCGGAAACAAGAAATAAAAAGAGGCAGGAGAAAAAGTTACCAAAAAACCGTTGCTTTTTCTCCTGTTTCCAGGCTTCTCTTCCGCCATTCCGTCGGCTATTCCTTTTTCCTTTCCTCCGTATTCCCGAACTTTACTTCCCGAAAATCCATTGTGTAAAAAACTGGATTGAGGTTTGCTATGATTGAACTTCCCGTAATTCCCTCCGAAAATCAGCGAAAGAAACGCCCCGACTGGCTGCGGGTGAAACTGCCCATTGGCCCGGAATATGCTAAAGTCCGTACATTAGTCGATACCCATAAATTACATACCATTTGTGAAAGCGGCAATTGCCCCAACATGGGCGAGTGCTGGGGAGCCGGCACGGCAACCTTCATGATTCTGGGCAACGTCTGCACGCGTAGCTGTACGTTTTGTGCCGTGGCAACGGGCCGCCCCAACGAATACGATACCGACGAACCCCGGCGTGTGGCGGAAGCCATCCTGCTGATGAAAGTTAAACACGCCGTTATTACGTCGGTCAATCGCGATGAATTGAAAGACCGGGGTGCCGAAATCTGGTACCAGACCGTTCGGGCCGTGAAGGAAGTGTCGCCCACTACCACCATTGAAACGCTGATTCCGGATACGAAAGGTAATTGGGACGCGTTGATCCGGATGATTGAAGCCGGACAGGAAGTGGTTTCGCACAACATGGAAACCGTCGAACGGCTCTATCGTCGCGTGCGGCCGCAGGCCCGGTATGAACGCAGTCTGGAGCAAATTCGCCGTACCAAAGACTACGGTCAGCGCACCAAATCGGGCATTATGCTCGGGCTGGGCGAAACCGTCGACGAAGTGCTGAAGGCGATGGATGACCTGGTCGAGCACGGGTTGGACATTCTGACACTGGGGCAGTATCTGCAACCGACCAAAATGCACCACGAAGTAATCGAGTGGATTCATCCCGAAACCTTTGCCATGTATCGCGAAGAAGGGCTGAAACGCGGGCTGAAATACGTCGAGTCAGGCCCCCTGGTTCGTTCATCGTACCACGCCGAGCGGCATGTGAATGTATAATTAGAAAGAAAAGAGACACCAGGACGAAGGGAGAAAGGGAAAAGAGGTTTTTGAGCCTTTTTCCCTTTCTCCCTTTTTCCTTTCCGGCTTTTTCGCTTTCTTGTTCTGAATGAAAAAATACGACTTCATCATCGCGGGAGGAGGAATGGCTGGGTTGAGCCTGGCGTATTACCTGAGCCTGTCACCGCTGCGCGACCGTTCCATCCTGATTCTCGATAAAGAAACCAAAGACCGGAATGATCGGACGTGGTGCTTCTGGGAGGATAAAGACGGGCCTTTTGAGTCGATTTTATTTCGAAAATGGAACACCGTCGGTTTTTTCGGAACCACATTTAACGGATTGCTCGACATCGGTGATTACCAGTATAAAATGTTGCGGGGCAGTGATTTCTATGCTTTCGTGAAGAATCACCTCGCCCAGTTTCCTTCCATCGAGTTCCGGCAGGTTACCATCAATCGGGTGAAAGACACGCCACAGGGCGGTTTTGTCATTGCCGACGATGAGCCCTACATCGCTAACTATGTATTTGACAGCACATATTTACTGAAGCTGAACCGCTCTGAAAATCACAATCTGCTGCAGCATTTCAAAGGCTGGACGATTGTGGCCGAAAAGCCGTGCTTCGATGTTAGCAAACCCTGCATGATGGATTTTCGGGTTGAGCAGCACGGCGACTGCCGGTTTTTATACGTCCTGCCGTTCGACGAGCGGACGGCTTTGGTAGAATATACCGTTTTCAACGATGCGCTTTTACCGGACGAGTACTACGAAACCGCTCTGCGCAGCTATATCGACCGGTTTTTAGATACCGGAACGTATACGGTTCAGGAAACCGAGTTTGGCATTATTCCGATGTCGGACGAACTGACCAAAGAACGGCCGGGGAAGCATGTGGTCCGGATCGGGACGGCCGGCGGCTACACGAAGCCATCGACCGGTTATACCTTTCAGCGGACGCAGCGGTATTTGTACGAAATCGTTCAGAATCTGGTTATTACCGGAAAACCCAAACGCCGTAAACCGTGGTTACGGCGCGTTTTCAAGCGGTTTCTGGACAGTGTGCTCCTGAATGTGCTGCAAAACCATCGTCACCCGGCCGACGATATTTTTACCAGATTGTATCAAAACAACCCTCCAGCCCAGATTTTTCGATTTCTGGACGAAGACACCACCTTTGCCGAGGACCTCAAAATCATGACGACGGTGCCGCTGGGCGCCTTTACCATTGCGGCTCTGGACGTTTTTCGGAAACGAATTTTTCGCGTGTAATCCGGATGTAAACGGTTGAACCCAACCCGGCTCAGGAGATCAGGGAGGCTTTTTTGCTACCAGAATCCGTTCGTTGCGCGGCCAGTACGTCCGGATTGGCGTCACATCAGGAACCTTAATTTCCTTTCAGAAATCACTTGAAAACTTACAATAATCGTTGGTTCCGACGACGTTGATGAGTAGTATTCTACAAAAAATTCTTTATTATGTAATAATGACAAATAGCGTCTCATGGTTAAGCGCATTTACCTACTTTATCTGCTTGGTGCCGGTCTGCTGGGCCTGCTTAGCTTTATAACGACGCGCGAGGAAGGCCCGTCGCCCGTCCGAACGCCCGCCGAAGAATTGGCCACATTTCAAATCGAGCCGGGTTTGAAGGCCCAGCTGGTTGCGGCTGAACCGATGGTTCAGGATCCGGTTGTAATCACCTTCGATGAAGACGGTCGGCTCTGGGTGGTCGAAATGCGGGGATTCATGCCCAACATGGACGGCACGGGTGAAGATAAGCGGGTTGGTCGCATCTCGGTGCTGGAAGATACGAACGGCGATGGTCAGATGGACGTCAGCAAAATTTACCTGGATAGCCTGGTGATGCCCCGGGCCATTGCCCTGGTTCCGGGCGGGGCGCTGGTGGCTGAGAATGGCGCTTTGTGGATGACAAAAGACCTCAACGGCGATTTGAAGGCCGATACAAAAACCATGATTGATCCGAACTATGCGGGTAGCGGACTGCCCGAACACGCCGGAAATGGACTCTGGCGCAGCATGGATAACTGGTATTACAACGCCAAATCGCGCCTTCGCTATCGCCTGAACGACGGAAAATGGGAGCGCGACAGCACGGAATTCCGGGGTCAGTGGGGCATCAGTCATGACGATGAAGGTCGCCTGTATTACAACTACAACTGGTCACAGCTCCACGCCGATCTGGTGCCGCCCAATTACCTTTCGCGGAACAAAAACCACACACCCACCACCGGAATCGACCATGGTTTGACCATCGACCGCCGGGTGTATCCGATCCGGCCCAATCCGGCCGTCAACCGGGGCTACATTCCCGGAACGCTCGATAAAGAAGGACACTTGCTGGAATTTACCGCGGCCTGTTCACCGCTGGTCTACCGCGGAAAGGCGTTACCGGCGGATTATTACGGCAATGTGTTCGTTTGTGAACCCGCCGGTAATTTGATCAAGCGCAACCGGGTGGAAGATAAAGGGCTGATCCTGAACGCGCAGGACCCACATCCCGGCAAAGAATTTCTGGCTTCGACCGACGAGCGATTCCGCCCGGTTCACCAGGCCACCGGTCCCGACGGTGCGCTCTACATCGCGGATATGTACCGGGGACTGATTCAGCACAAGGCCTACGTGACGCCGTATTTGCGGGGACAGACGATCAACCGGGGGCTGGTCATGCCCATCAACCGGGGCCGGATCTGGCGGATTGTGCCCGAAAACTGGAAGCCGGCAAAACCGGTTAAATTGTCAAAAGCATCCTCCAAAGAACTGATTCGTGACTTGTCGAACCCCGACGGCTGGCACCGTGATATGGCGCAGCGGCTGCTGGTGGAGCGGAATGATAAAACGGTGCGCCAGCCGCTGACCGATCTGGCCCTGAAAGGCGATAACCCGTTGGGGCGGTTTCATGCTTTATGGACGCTGGATGGGCTAAAGTTGAGCAATCCTGATCTGCTTTTTAGTCTGGTAACCGACCCCAATGCACTCGTTAAAACCACTGCCCTGCGGTTGCTGGAACCACTAGCTAAAACGGATAAAACCATTCGGGTAAAACTGGAACAGCAACTTTTGAAAGCCTGGGAAAAAGCGCCCATCGAGCAGATCCTTCAGATGACGTTTACGGCCGGTATTCTCGAACCGGGCGCTTCTCATCCACTTCTGGCCGGTATTGTAAACCGGTATGGAAACACGGCTTTGATTCGGGATGCGGCACTCAGCAGCTTGTACAATCAGGAATTCGCCTTTTTGCAAACCGTTCTGAAAGAGCCCCAATGGCAGACACATGAGCCTTCGAAGGAGATCTTTCTGGAAATGCTCACGACGTCCATTGTCCGGAAAAGAAACCCGGCCGAACTGGCGGCTTTGCTGACGATGCTGGATAAAGAAGCGTTGGGCTGGCAGGAAAAAGCCGTACTTACCAGTCTGTCGATTCAGGGCAATACGACGAAAAAACCGATTAAACTGGCCTCCGCGCCCGCCATTCTGGCCCGTTCCGACGCAAAAATCGAACCTTCGCGCCTGGAAGGGTTAGCCTCGCTGTTTGAATGGCCGGGACATACCGCCGTTCGAAGTACGCCCAAGAAGAATCCGTTGAGCGACGACGAGCAAAAACTGTTTGCTTCGGGCCGACAGCTGTACCTGAGCACCTGCTCGGGCTGCCACGGCACGGATGGCGCTGGTTTGAACCGGTTCGGACCGCCCCTGATTGGCTCAGACTGGGTGTTAGGTGATGAAAAACGCCTGGCGCTCATTCTCTTACACGGGATGGAAGGGCCGGTTGAAGTCGCCAACAAAGTGTATAATGTGCCGGATATTTTGCCGGTTATGCCCGCGCATTCGACGATGGATGATGCTTCTCTCACCTCCATTTTGATGTATATCCGCAACGAATGGGGCAATAATGCCGGTCCGATTGGCCGCAGAACCGTCGGGATGACCCGGGTTACGTCGCAGGGGCGCGTGGTGCCCTGGACGGCCAAAGAATTGAACAGCTATATGCTGGAAGCCAAAGCATCGGGCGGGAAATAGATTTTTGCCAAAACGATATCCGATTCAGACGATTTCAAACCCGTAATCAGAATGGACAGACGAGAATTTTTACAAAAATCGAGTGCCGGTTTTCTGGCGCTCTCGTTGCCCAAAATACCGGCATTTTTGAAAGGCGTGCCGATGGGAATTGTGGTACATTCGTACGGAAGTCGCTATCAGTCGAAAACGGAAAGTAAAAAGTATCCCGGTTTTGCCAATGCGCTCGATCTGATCGATCATTGTAAGGAAATTGGCGCGGGGGGCGTGCAGACGGTCGTGCGGGACTGGTCGGCGGATTTTGCCAAAAAAGTCCGTGATGAGCGGGAAAAGACGGGGCTGTATCTGGAAGGGTCCATTGGATTGCCCAAAAAAACCGACCAGGTGGCGGCTTTTGAGCAGGACGTCATCAACGCGAAGGAAGCCGGGGCTACGGTGCTGCGGACAGTCTGTTCGAGTGGACGGCGCTACGAAACCTATCATTCCAACGACGAGTGGCAGGCTCTGAAGAAAAATGCACTGGTTTCGTTGCAGTTGGCGGAGCCCGTTCTTCGGAAACACAAAGTCAAACTGGCGGTCGAGAACCACAAAGACTGGCGGGCGGGCGAACTGGTCGAAATCCTGAAACAGATGAACAGTGAGTGGATCGGTGTGACGCTGGATTTTGGCAACAGCATTGCCCTGCTCGAAGACCCGATGGAAGTGGTTCAGACGTTGTCGCCTTACGTGTTCACGACGCACGTGAAAGACATGGGCGTTGCCGCGTATCCGGATGGGTTTCTGCTGTCGGAAGTTCCGCTCGGCAAAGGCATTCTGGACCTGCCCAAAATGGTGGCACTCTGTAAAAAACACAACCCGGCCGTGACGTTCAATCTGGAAATGATCACCCGCGATCCGCTGGAAATACCGTGTCGTAAAGAAGAGTATTGGGCGACTTTCGGCGGAATACCGCGGGAGGATATGACCCGGACGCTCCGCATGGTCAAGGAACATTCGTACAAAGCCGGTCTGCCAACCGTGGCCCAGCTGACGCCCGAAGACCGGCTGGCCGCTGAGGAGAATAATATCCTTTCCTGCCTTTCGTACAGTACTACCAGGCTGGGGCTTAACTAGCCTCTGGTATCCTATAAGCCAGGCCTTTACCCCGGAGGGGGTAATCCAGGCCAAAGATTTCCAAGCCCCGGCGGGGCGTCCTGAAGACTCCGCCAGGTGCCAATTTTAAATTCAACCACTGGCCCGTCTGGGGTCAGGTGGTCCATATCCTGTGATTCGCCGATAGAAAAACACCACCATGCCGAACGAAATACTACCAGGAATTAAGCAATTTGATTTAAGCGGAAAAGCCGCCATCATCACCGGCGGGTCCAAAGGGCTGGGTTTCGCAATGGCTGCCGGACTCGCTTCGGCGGGTGCCAATGTGATGCTGGTAAACCGGAATGCGGAAGAAGGCAAGAAAGCTGCGGAGGAACTTAGCCAGGATTTTGGGGTCGAAGCCCGTTCCTTTAGCGCTGATATTACCAATCAGCCACAAACAGAAGCCATGGCTCAGGCGGCTATCGACGCTTTCGGGCGTATCGATATTCTGATCAACAGCGCCGGAATCAACATCCGGGGACCCATCGACGAACTGACGCTGGAAGATTTCAACCAGGTGATGACGGCCAATGTAACGGGCACCTGGCTTTGTTGCCGGGCCGTTACGCCGTTCATGAAAAAAGCCGGCAGGGGAAGCATCATCAACCTGGCCAGCACGCTGGGCATTGTCGGATTGGCCAACCGAACGCCGTATACATCCAGCAAAGGTGCGGTTGTTCAGATGACCCGCGCACTCGCTCTGGAGCTGGCGTCGTTCAACATTACCGTCAACGCCATTTGTCCGGGGCCGTTCCTGACGGATATGAATGTGCCGATTGCCGATACGGAAGAAGGCAAGAAATTTGTCGTGGGAGCCACCGCGCTGGGCCGTTGGGGTCATTTGCGGGAGATTCAGGGAGCCGCGATTTTTCTTGCCAGCGATGCCGCCACGTATATGGTTGGCTCTATGCTCACCGTCGATGGCGGCTGGACAGCGAAATAGTGATTCGGTTTTCGGTATACAGTTTACGGTGGCTGACGCATTCTACAAGGACGCGGCTAGCAGCCTGCGTCAGCCACCGTAAACCGTAAACTGCAAACCGGTAAACTCTAAACCCTAAACAAAAGATGGAGCAAGTCATTGGCAAGGCTCAAAAAACCCGGGTTCGGTACGGGATGCTGGCGCTCGTATTTATCAATGTCGTTATCAATTACCTGGACCGCAGTAACCTGTCCGTGGCCGCATCCAGCCTGAGCAAGGATCTAGAATTGTCTCCGGTTGAAATGGGGTATATTTTTTCGGCTTTCGGCTGGACCTACGCGGTTTTGCAGATTCCGGGGGGGCTCGTAGCCGACCGCTTTGGCCCCCGGATTCTGTACGCTTTTTGTTTGATTACCTGGTCGGTGGCCACCGTCTGCCAGGGCTTTGCCCGGGGTTTTGCGAGTCTTTTTGCGCTGCGTCTGGCCACCGGTATGTTCGAAGCGCCTTCGTATCCAATCAATAACCGGATCGTAACCAGCTGGTTTCCAGACAACGAGCGGGCAGCGGCTACGGCCATGTATGTTTCGGGACAATTCATCGGCCTGGCGTCCCTGACCCCGGTTTTAGTAACCATTCAGGCGTATGCGGGCTGGAAAGGCCTGTTCGTCATTACCGGTTTGGTCGGTTTAGTCTGGGGCGTCATCTGGTACCTTTCCTACCGTGATCCGCTGGATCATTTGGGCGTAAACCAAGCTGAACTGGAGTATATTGAAAAAGGGGGCGGTTTGTTCCGGGGAAAAAAAACGGGGACGACGCACACCAGTGTGTGGAGTTGGGAAAACATCAAGCTGGTGTTCAAAGGCCGGACGCTGTGGGGTGTCTACATTGCGCAGTTTGCGGTGAACGCCACACTCTGGTTTTTCCTGACCTGGTTTCCGACCTATTTAGTGAAATACCGGGGGCTGGATTTTATCAAATCCGGCTACCTGGCGTCCATCCCTTTTCTGGCGGCCTGCGCCGGGGTGCTTTTGTCGGGCTTTTTATCCGATAAGTTAGTCCGAAAGGGCTGGTCGGTCAGTGCGGCCCGGAAAACGCCGATCATCGTCGGACTCATTTTATCGACCAGCATTGTCGGTGCCAACTACAGCACCGAAACGGCCGCTATTATTTTCTTTATGGCCCTTTCGTTTTTTGGAGCCGGTATGGCCCTGATTTCCTGGGTCTTCGTGTCGCTGTTGTCACCCAAACACCTGATTGGGTTGACGGGTGGCGTTTTCAATTTCATGGGCAATCTCGCTTCCATCATTGTTCCGATTGTTATCGGGTATCTGGCAAAAGACGGCGATTTCAAACCGGCTCTGGTCTTCATCGGGGCCCTGGGATTGCTGGGCGCCTGTTCCTACATCTTTCTGGTGGGGAAAATTGAACGCAGAGCATAGGCATAAACGACTCCTACCACAAACTCCGAATAGAACGATCGCTTGACTGGATAAACACTTTAAGGCAGTAAATGATTATACTCAAAAGAAACACTGCCCGACGGAATGATTCATAAAGAGGTTGATTTATCGAGAGATATTGAGCGGGTAAAACAGATTCCCATCATAGCCACCCTACTGGACGTCGTGTGTCAGACAACCGGGATGGGGTTTGCCGCCGTTGCCCGGGTGACAGAGGAACGCTGGATTGCCTGTATTGTTCGGGATGAAATCCAGTTTGGGCTGGTTCCGGGTGGCGAATTACAGGTAGAATCCACCGTTTGTAACGAAATCCGGGCCCATCACCAGGCCGTCATTATCGACCATGTACAGGAAAGTGATGTTTATACGAATCACCATACGCCTTTACAATACGGTTTTCAAAGTTATATTTCATTTCCCATCATCCTCAAAAACGGTGAGTTCTTCGGTACGCTTTGTGCCATCGATCCCAATCCCGCGCAACTCAATAATTCGAAAATTACCGGCATGTTCAGCCTCTTCGCTGATCTGATTTCCTTTCATCTGCAACAGGTTGAACTACTGGAACAGAGCCACGATACGGTACAAAATCTGAGCCAGCAATTGACCAATTCGCAGGATGAAAACCGGCAGTATCAGCCTATTTCCAACCATAATCTCCAGGAACCGCTTCGGAAATTGAGGATTTTTAGTGAAATGCTAATCGATGCGACGGAGAAGACGGACATCGATCAGGCCAGGAATCTGGCGCTGAAGATTAATTCCAATGCGCAAAAAGTTTCCATGATGATCAAGGCTCTGTCCGGTTTTTCAGTGTTAGATGATGAGGAAGCTTTCTTTGAACAGGTTAATCTGAACAAGATCATCGCCGACGTATGCACCCGGCTAAGTCCTCAGTTGAAGGCCAAAAATGTAACGCTCCAGGTAGACGAACTGCCTCTGGTCAACGGCATACCGCTCCAACTGGAACAACTTTTCTATCATTTGGTCAATAATGCGGTTACATTTTCAAACAAAAATGCCACACCGGTTGTCACAATTTCCTGCAGCACGTTGCCCCATTCTCCCCTAAACGATGCGTTACGGGCTGGAAAACAATCCGGGTTTGTTGAGATTCAGATTAAAGACAATGGGGTAGGAATTGAAAAATCCCAGCTTGAAAAGATCTTTGACATTTTTTCCCAGGGGCCGTATAACAAAGCTCTGGCAGGTGGTGGGGTGGGGTTGGCCTACTGTCGTAAAATTATTCGCAATCACTCCGGACTCATCAAAGCCCAGTCTGAATTTGGAAAAGGAGCTACTTTTACCGTTATTTTACCGGCAATCTAATGGTTCGGCTAAACGTAACTGTAGCAATGGCAATGAGTAAAGGCGAAAAGGGCAGGATAATCGCGCATGTGCTGGCGGGCGTTGTTATCATTTTGAAAGGCGTTACGAAGTGGGAAGACCACCATGCCGTGCTGGGTAGTTTCTTTCTGTTGTTAGGACTTTTGCTGGTTGCGGCATCGGTGTGGCATCACCAGTTGAGCCGCTGGATTAAAAACTTTGATGTCCTGGTTTTCGCCATTGAAGCGCTGGTATTGGGATTAATTGCCTACCTGTACTACCAGGAGGGCAAGCAGGGATTGCCCTGGGTCTATGGGCTGACGTCAGTAGGCTATCTGATTTTGATGGTTATTTTTTCCCGTCGTGGTGTCGTTTCCAAAGCCCGGGTGAATCATGAGTAACCGGTAAACGGCGGGCATGACCAGAAAACCGCATTCCGGGACCAATCTGGAGCGGTTTCCAGCGGTTACCGGCTCCCTCTAATCCTGAAATTAACCGGCAGATTGAACCGGCAGGCCACCGCCCGACCCGCCTGCTTCCCCGGTATCCAGGTGGGCATCTTTTCGATAAGCCGTTTGGCTTCCGCATCCAGTTCCGGGCCAAGACTTTTCAACACCTGTACCTCTTCAATCCCGCCCACTTCGTTCACAATAAACGAAACGAAAACCCTGCCCTCCTGTCCGGCTTTCCGGGCGGCTTCGGGATACTTCAGATTCGTACGGATATACTCGCCCAGTTTGTTCATGCCACCCGGAAATGTAGGGGGCACTTCAACGATTGTAAACACCTCCCGATTGGCCGTTGCGGTGGTGTCGAGGTGCAGGCGCTCGCCTTGCTGGGCCTGGGCGGGTAGCCAAAGAAATCCCAGCAATGTCATTACCATCAGAAAGTTGAGTCTGGTCATGCGTTGGTTTCGAATGTTTCGTCCTCATTCAAAATACAAACTATCGCCCGGAAGCTTCAACTTTTTTTATTTAACGGGTTCATGACTCCCCAGTTCGCTCAAATACCGGATCAAGTCCCGCACGTCCTCTTCCGAATAGGCATCCATCAGCCCCGTTGGCATCAGCGAACCGCTTTCCGTCTGGCTCGCCAGTTCTTTTTTGTCGATAATCCGGCTTTTGGAAGAAGCCATTGTTTTGATGTGAATCACGTCGGCGGTTTCGAAAACCTTGATGCCCTGAATGATTTCCCCCTTTTTCGTTTCCACCTGCACGCGATTGTACCCTTCTTTGATATTCTGGTTGGGCCAAAGCACTTCCGTAATGATTTCCCGCGACGAAAGCCCCCGGCCAATGGCGGAGAGGTTCGGACCGATGGTGCCGCCCTGGCCGTTCAGCGCGTGGCAGGCCGGGCAACTGGGATTCGCCCGATAAATCAATTCGCCCCGTTTGGCGTCGCCCTGTTCCCCGACGGCTTTGGCCAGTTTTTCCACGTACTCCGGACTGTATTTTCGGGCGACAATCGTCCGTTCTTCGGCCAGCGCATTCAGGCGGGCGCTGAGTTCGGGCGCGTTGATTCCCTTGGTGGCCAGAGCTTCCAGCGCCAGCCGGGCCTGCGGTTTCGGCAGGGCGGTTTTTGCCAGTTCTGCCAGCAACGCTTTGATGCCGGAACGCTGATCGATCAGGGGCGTGATGGCTTCGCGCATGGCCTCGGCAGAACCGCCCGACCGCTGCATTTCCCGCACGGTGGCCCCGGCCGCCAGGGTCACATCCAGTTCACTGATGCCTTTCAATGCCGCCAGCCGGATCACGCGGGGCGTTTCGGCCGAACCGACCAGTTTCTGCAACAACGGCAGAGCCGCCCGTCCGTTCAATTCAACCAATGCCTTCAATCCTTCGGCCCGCACCCGCTGATCGATCGGGTAGCTGGTCGCCAGTGAACGGATCGTAGTCGCTGCCGAACGGATTTTCCACGCCCGCACCAGGTGAATGGCCGCCATGTTGACCTCGGCGGTTTTCGACGGTAACAGACTGTTTTTGAGCGAAAGTGCGGCCTTGGGCGAAACCGGTTGGGCATCGAGTTTACTCAGATTTTCGAGCAAAGCCGCATCGGTTTGGGCGGCTGGCTGGTTCAGGATAAACGCAATGTCGGCGGCTTTTCCGGTTTTCGCCAGGCTCAGCAGCAGACTGCGCCGAACGTCGGGCGAAAGATTTTCGGTGGCAATTACTTTCCGGTATTGATCCGCCGAATACCACGAAGGCGGTATAACGCTCACGAGCCAGGCCAGATGAGCCGGTTTTTTGAACGCGATTTTTCCGGTTTGTAGCGCCGGTTCCCACGCTTCCTGCAAGGCATACGCGGTTTTGTTCAGCGCATACCGGAGAAACTTGTCCATCGGCTGATTCAGCACCTGAGCCGCCAAAACCATCGCTTCGGGGCGGTGAACGGAACTGACGGCCACCAATGCCTCCAGCCGAACCCGCGCATTTTCGTCGGTAATCAACGGTTCCAGCAGCGCCAGCGGATCGGCAAGCCGGTCGGACCAGCGACCGGCCACGTGAGCCGCATACGCCCGCGCCCCCGATTCTTTGCCCTGGGCGAGCTGGCGGAGCAGGGCTTCATTCACGAGTTCGTGGCTTTCAAAAACGCCGAGCACTTCCATCAGGCAATGTTCGTAATTAGCATCCTGGGGGGCCAGTTTGCCAATCCAGTCGGTCAAAGCCGGTTTGACTTCCGCCAACGGTTTTTCGGCCAGGAGCCGCTTTGCCTGGTATCGCACCCAGTGTTCATCGGATTTCAATTGATCCAGCAAAACCGAAACCGGTTGCCCGGCCAGCTTCGGCGGCTGAACCAGCGGTCGGCCGGTGGCCGTAATCCGCCAGATTCGTCCGTGGGTTTTGTCGCGGTCGGGGTGCCGCATCGACGCCTGGTAGTGGCCGATAATGGGGTTGTACCAGTCCAGCACATACAAAGCACCGTCGGGACCCACCTTGACGTCGATGGGTCGGAAACTGCGGCTACCCGAACTTAGAATCGGGTCGAGCAAACGGGCCGAATAGCCGGATGAATCGCTGGTGACCCGCATCCGCTCGATTTTGTTGTTGTAGTATCCGGCAATGACAAAATCACCCTTCAGATCGTCCGGTAAGTGTTTTGTCCGAATGATTTCGATGATCGAGCCTTTGATGACGAGCTTGCCGATGGGCGGGAGCAGGGCGCGTTGGGCGGTTTTGACCAGACCCGGAACGGTGTAAAACAGCTCGGGGTCGTTGGCTTTGTGGAACATTTCGCCCCACTCGCCGAAATTCATCCCCCACGGATTGACGCTGGCCGTAGAGCCATCCAGAAAAGGATCGAGCTGACGGCGCAGCGGCCGATACCGCCAGATGGCGGCCCGGTCGGCTTTTTCGATGCCCCAGGCCGTTTCGACCCGGCTGTAAATGCTGTGCCCCTGCGAAAAAAACAACTCACCGCCCGGGCTCCAAATGAATGAGTTGATCGTCTGGTGCGAATCATGTGTGCCAAAACCGGACAGGAGGACTTCGCGCGTGTCGGCTTTCCCGTCGTGATCGGTATCTTTTAGAAACACCAGCTCGGTTTGTTCGCCCAGATACACCCCGCCGTGGCCGAGTTCGAACCCGAGCGGCATCATCAGGCCGTCGGCAAAAACCCAGGACGTATCCGCCTTGCCGTCGCCGTTGCGGTCTTCGAGAATGGTGAGTTTATCGACCGGTTTTTGGCCGGGTTCCAGTTGCGGATACGACGGAATGGTCAGCACCCACAACCGCCCTTTTTCGTCCCATCGCATGGCGCAGGGGTCGGCAATGCCGAGTTCTTCGGAAGCAAACAATTCGATTTTGTAGCCGTTGGCAAGCTGGAATGATTTGAGCTCGGCGGCTACTGAATTATCCGTTTCCGCCGGCGAAACCGACATCGGGTTGATCTGCCCCCGGCAGACATTTGTTCGGCCTAACAGGCTCAGAACCAAGGTAATCAGGAGCGGTATTTTATGCATAATGGGTTTAGTAACAGGAGTCATAAGGCGTTTGCCGGGTCATACAGCCCCCGGTTTTAACCGGGGATAACGGTAATCAGTTGGTCATTCGATATCAATAACCGTTTTAACGGTTTGGGGACCTTAAACCGTTAAAACGGTTACTCTGCCAGTGTTTTTTGCCTGATTTACCCACGGTTGAAACCGTCGGCTGGTGTTTTAATCCGGCTGGAATGGCGGTTCAGGAAAGCATTATCGGACCGGAGCCAGCTTGCTTTGTTCGTCCCTGATCCGCTGTTCGGCTTCCCGGATCAGCGGTTCGAAGGCTTTCATTTCTTCGGGAAAAATCCGCCGGTCCTTGTCTTTCCAGTCGTGGCTGAAGGGTTGCGTAATCCGGTCGCCGTTCAAAAACGCCCAGTTGCTCGGACGCCAGTAATTGAACCACAGGACATTCTTGGTCAGCACCTCTTTTTGAAGCGGAACCAGTTCCGTAGAAAACTCGCGCGGAGACTGGAGCGCTTTCATGATCAAAGCGGCCACCAGTCGCTGCCCGTCCGGGTTGAGATGCATCCCGTCGGTCGTCAGCGATCCGAACGACGGCGATGCCTGCAGCGGGTGAAACAGATCGATAAAACCGTACCCTTCCGATTCCGCCAGCTTCCTGATTTCTTCCGCGTACTGCTCAACGGGCGCGGTGGTCAGCGGATTCGCCGACTGAGCTTCGGGAGTCCGGTACGAACGGGCGGGTTCGAACGGAATGGGCGAAAGCAGGACGATGCGCCGGTCGGTTTTCCGGATTTCGTCCAGCCGTTTTTTATACGAAGCGACAAACTGGGGAAGGGCTTTGACACCGCCCAATGATTCCAGTTGCCCGAACTGCACAAACGCCACATCGGTGCCCAGGCTGTCCAGGTTCTTGCTCCAGCTTTTGAAACCGACATCCCGGAATTGCTCAAAAACCGTATCGCCGTCCCACCCCAGATTCCAGATGCGGAGTTTCGTTGTCGGGTGGGCCGCCAGAATCAGCGATTCCAGAATACCGTCTTTCCGCATCGTGGCGATGTTGGTTCCGCCTGCAAAAGCGATGACGTCGTCCGATTGGAGCTTCAACGGTAACCCGCTCTGGCGTTTATCGAGCGGTAATTTCAATTGCTGATCCAGTTGCGATTCAGTCAAACCGGCCAGTTCAACGTTCGGGTTGTGCACCAGCCGGTTGATTTTGTAGGTAACGGTTTGGGGCTCACCGCTGTGTATCTGAAGCGCTATGTATCCCGACGCGTCACCGCCCGGGTCTTTGATGGCAACGGCCAGTTTTCCATTGATGGCCGTCCAGATCCGGTCGCCCACCGCCAGAATCTCGTAGTGATTCCACTGCCCGCGCCTGACGGCTTTTTCGCCCCGATCCGACCAGTCCAGTTTCTGCCGACCGTGTTCGTGGTACAATCGTCCCCAAACGTCCCGGCCCATATCGGCCTGATATCCCAGCGCCTGCCCGGTGGCGTCGGCTTTTTGGGAGCGAAACTGAATCCCGGCATTGCGGTCGTCCGGTTCGAGTTTGACATCGATGCTCAGGTAAAAATTGGCCACTTTGACGGACGACCACAGGAACCGGTTTTTGGCAACCGGCTGGTCGGCCCGGCCCACGATGGCGCCGTCTTTCACCGACCAGTAGCTCCTGTCCGTTGCCGACCAGCCGGACAAATCCTTTCCGTTGAAGAACGTTTTATCCAGGCGGGGTTGGGCCCAACTGACGGAGTACGAAATTCCTAAAAATAGCACTATACAGTGCAACCCCTGTCGGGCTGCTGAATAAAAACCGTTGCCGGAGCTTCTGGATGAAGACATATGGATTTATTGGTTTAGGAATATCGGTCAGGATTCAATATCCCGGATTCTGTTTCATATCCGGATTGATGATGATTTCGCCGATGGGAATCGGATACAGCAAATCCCGCTCCGTAACGTTAAAAGCCGCGGCTGCGGGCGCACTACCCAGCGGGTAATAATATTTCTGCGGATTGGCCTTGATGCGCGCACCGTACTCGCTCATAGTCTTGACAGCCAGGCCACTGCGGACCAGATCATGCCAGCGTTTGTTCTCAAAAGCCAGCTCGATCCGGCGTTCGCGCAGGATCGCGTCGCGCAACGCCGTCTGGTTGGTAGCCGTTGTGTTGGGCAGCCCGGCCCGGGTCCGCACCTGATTCAGAAAACCCACCGCATCTGCCGAACGCCCCTGTTCGTTGGTGGCTTCGGCCAGCAGCAGCAGCACTTCCGAATACCGGTACACCGGCCAGTTTACACCGGTTTCGCCGTAGCGGGCGTGCGGAAACTGGTACTTTTTGATGTACGGCGTATTCTTATAGGTAACCCCCACCAACGGCGAGGGGCCGGAATAGAAACCGATGGAAGCTTTATACCGCTTGTCTTTGAGCGTATCTTCATAAGCCGCCAGCAAGTCCGGCGTTGGCGTATTGTAACAGCCATCTGTGTTTGAGGAAGACGGTTTTACACCCGTAATGACCGATGGATCAGCCAGTACCGGCAAAAACTTATACGGCATGTAATTGCTGACCGCCTGCGAAGTGCCTTCTGCGTACTGAACATCGAAGATGATTTCGCTATTTCCTTCATTGGTCGGCTTGAAAACATCGCCGTAGTCGGGCAGTAGCGCGTAACCCTGGGTTGTCACGGATTTTAAAGCCGCTTCGGCTTCGGGCCAGCGTTTCTGGTTGATATACACGTCAGCCAGCAGCGTATAAGCCGCTCCCGATGCAACGCGCCCGGCGGTTTGGGCGGCTTTGGCGGGCAGGAGTCTGGTGGCCAGTTCGGCATCGGCAATGATCTGTTTGTAGACTTCGCTGCTATCGGCGCGCGGCTTGAACGTATCCTTATACGAACCGGCGGGTTCGAGGAAAATCGGGACGCCCCCGAAGTTTTTGAGCAGATCGAAGTAGGCAAAAGCGCGTAAGAAATACGTCTGACCTTTCAGGTTATCTTTAATCGCCTTGTCGAAATCAACCTGGTCGATTGTACTCAAAACCTGGTTGGCCCGGGCGATGATCAGGTAATCGTTGGTCCACTTTCCGGCGGTATTGCGGTTGTTGTTTTCCAGCGTAAACGTCGACGGATCTTCTTCCGGTTTCGGGCCGCGCTGGGCAATGTTGAACACAAAATGGGTGTTGTCAGACCGCATTTCGTTCAAGATCCAATCCTGATTATACAGCCCCTGCAAGGGCGCATAAATTCCACCGACGGCCTGCTCAAAATCTTCCTTCGACTGGTAGAAACTGGCCGGTGTCAGCACGGTTTCGGGAACGACATCCAAAAAATTCTTGCAGGCACCTGCCGTGAGCAGCAAAAGTCCCGCGAGTAAAAATCTATTTTTCATGGTGATCGAATTTGCTGTTTTTAGAAACCGACGTTGACGCCAAAACTAACCGTGCGGGGTACCGGGTACGAATTTTCGTCGATGCCCGGCGAACTGCCGCTGGCCGAATTCCGGGTGTTCACTTCGGGGTTAGGACCGGGATAGTGGGTGATCACAAACGCATTCTGAACGCTGCCATACACCCGCAACCGGCGAATCGGTCCGCTGGCTTTTACCGGAATGGCGTAGCCGAGGGTGATGTTTTTGAACGAGAGGTAACTGCCGTCTTTGATGTAGCGGGTGTGCCAGCGGTCGCGCTCGAGGTAAGTCGTTCCCTGTTTCACGCTGCCGTATTTTCCCGAACCCGGATCTTCCGGCGATTTCCAGCGGTCTTTTACTTCCCGCAGGACGTTGAAAACGCCATCCAGATTAGTTGTCCAGTTTTCGTATTGCGTCAGAATCTGGTTGCCGTAGGTGCCGGTGAGGGTCAGGGAGCCGTCAAAATTACCGTACGTAAAGGTGTTTGTCATCCCGAAAATGAAATCCGGCCAGGGGTTTCCAATGTCGGTATAGTCTTCCGGAAACGTGATCTTGCCGTCGCCGTTCAAATCCCGAAACTTGATGGTTCCGACCTGTGAATCAGCGTATTTGGGCGAGCTGTCAAAATCCTGCTGGTTTTTATAGACGCCATCCTGAACGGCTCCGTAGAACAACCCGATGGGCCGGCCGACCTGCGACCGGTGGCTGTAAAAACCGTAGCTGCTGATACCGTGGAACAAAGCCGTCGTTTCTTTGGTCGACAGGCTGACGGTTTTGTTGCGGTCGAAGGAAATGTTGAAATTGGTATTCCACGAAAACCGTTTGGTGTTGATGTTGTAGGTATTGATCCCGATTTCGTGGCCCCACAGTTTCAACTCGCCGATGTTGGTCTGGATGGTATTGAAACCGGACGATTGGGGAACGGCCACGTTAAAAAGCAGATCGCTGGATTTCGTGGAATAGTAATTATAGGTCAGCTGGATGCGGTCGTTCAGGAAATAGAGGTCGGCACCCAGGTTCAACTGTTTCTTGCGTTCCCAGCCCAAACTGTTGTCACCCAGGTTGGTGGTGGCCCGGCCCTGAAACAGACTGTTGTTGAAGGCGTAATAAACCGGACTGACAGTGGAACGAAAGGTGTAATTTCCGATGTCAAAATTACCGGTGGTGCCGTAACTGGCGCGGAGTTTGAAGAATGAAACCGGTTTGAGAGTCCAGAAACTCTCCTTCGACACAATCCAGCCCACGGAAGCCGACGGGAAATTTCCCCACCGATTGTCCGGCCCAAACCGCGACGAACCATCCCGCCGAACCGAAGCCGTGAAGAGGTATTTGCTCTTGTAATTGTAGTTCAACCGCGCCAGGTAGGAGAGGAGCGCCCACTCCTGCACCCCGCTGGTGACCACCACCCGCCCGGCGGCACTGACGGCCTGGATCTTGTCGTCGGCATAATTGGTGGCGGTCACTAGGGTGCTTTCACCCCGGTAGCGTTGCGCCGTAAAATCCACCAGCGCGTCGATGGAGTGGCCGTTGAAATCGGTTTGGTACATCAACGAGTTTTCATTCACCCAGTTATACGACCGGCTCGTGTTGTCCGAACCGCTCGGAATGCGGGGCGGGGGCGTGAACATGACGCCAATGGTCGACGGATTAAACTGAAACACATTAGCATTGCTCATCTGAACGTTCACCGTCGTCTTGGCCGTCAGCCCTTTCAGGATTTTGTATTCGACAAAGGCATTCGACAGCAGTTGCAGGTTTTTGCCTTCGTACACTTTCTCCTTCGCAACGCGCAACCAGTTCGGATTGCCAAACGTCGCCGGGTCGGAAGCCGTCAGCGTCAGGCTGCCGTCGGGATTGTACGGACTCGCCAAAGGCGTGGTCGCCAGGGCCGCCGAAACGATGTTTTCGGAACCATACGGTCCGCCGTCGGTGGCAAAATTGGTGTTGGTGGCGTAATTCGGGGCTACATTAAAACCGATTTTCACCTTCGGGCTGGGTGTAAAAACCGAGTTGACGCGCAGCGAAAGCCGCTGGTAGCCCGTTCCGACAACGACGCCTTCCTGACTGAAATAACCGCCCGTGACCGACGTGCTGAAATTTTTCATGCCCGCGTTGACGGTCAGGTTGTAACTCTGAATGGGAGCGGTTCGGGTGATGGCGTCGTACCAGTCGGTGCCTTTTCCGGCGTATTGTTCGGGATTTTGAAAAACCGGATTCACCGGGCGCCCGTTCAGTTCGGCGATCTCTTTCTGAAACTGCGCGTATTCCTGGGCGTTCATCATCGTTAGCCGGCGCGATTTCGGGATCTGTTCAAACCCGTAATAGGCGTTAAAATCGATCTGCGTTTTTCCGGGAACGGCGGTTTTGGTCTGGATCAGCACCACGCCGTTGGCCGCCCGGGACCCGTAAAGCGAAGACGCTGCGGCATCTTTCAGGATGCTAATGCTCTCAATTTCAGCGGGGTTGATGGTGTTGATATTTCCGGAAATCGGCATACCGTCCACCACATACAGCGGATCGGCCCCGGCGGTGATCGAAACCGCCCCCCGGATTTTGATGTTCATGCCTTCGCCGGGCCGTCCCGAAGTCTGGTCGATGCGCACCCCGCTCAGTTTTCCCTGCAACAATTGTCCCACCTGGGCCACGGGCGCGTCTTTCAACTGCCGTTCGGAGATGGTCGAAATGGCCCCGGTAATGTCTTCCTTTTGCTGCGTTCCGTAGCCGACCACCACCACTTCGGCCAGCGCCTTGGTGTCGGTTTTTAGCAGAATATCAACCGCCGATCGATTGCCGACCACCACTTCCTGCGGCAAATACCCCACGAACGAAAAAACCAGCGTCGCGTTTTCATCCGGTACCGCAATCGTATAGCGGCCTTCGGCGTTGGTGGAGGTTCCGCGCTGCGACCCCTTGAGGACGACGCTCACGCCCGGAAGCCCTTCGTTTTTTTCGTCGGTAACTTTGCCCGAAACCGAAAGGTCCTCTTTGGGCTGGACCGGTAAGGGTTTGATTTCCCGCAGAACCTCGCCGGTATTCAGAAAGGACGTCTTTTTTCGGTTTCGTTTGAGCACAATCTGCTCATTGGTGGATTTGTATTCGATTTGCAGGGGTGCCAGAAGCCGGTCGAGGACCGTAGAAAGGGGCTCGTTCAGCGCCGTGATGCTCACTTTTTCGTCGACCGGAATCATGTTCCGGCTGTAGGCAAACCGGACGTTGGCCCGGCTTTCGATTTCGGAAAGCGCTTTTTGCAGCGGTATATTTTCAGCCTTCAGGCTAATATTCCTTTTCAGAAGATCCTGCGCGTCGGATTCCCGGGCGTAGGCAACGGCCGTAAGCAATCCGATGAGCAGAATTTGGAGCAACGATAACCGCATAATGGCATATGCTGTCTTGTAATTTAGAAAAAAATGCATAGGTTTGGGTGGTTAAATTGAACAACAAGAAGCCAATCATCACCTTCCGGGTGATGGTATTCTGGAGCGCTTGTTCAGAGTCAGGAGTGCCGCAATCACTCCTGATTTCCTTTATAAGCCCGGTAAGAAAAGGTGCTGTCGTTTTGGCATAGAAGAGGGTTTATAGAATGTAATTGGTACGCGTCTTTTGGCTTTTGTTTTACTCCGCATTGCCACAACCTTCCCCGTCGATCACAATACTGTCACCCCGCATTTCGTAGGTAGCTTCTACCATTTGGGTTGTTATTTCCAGGATTTCCGCCAGGCGGTTGTGGTCAAAAGTGGCTTTCAGGCGGCAATTGGCCAGATTGGGGTTAGCGAGCCTGATTTTTATTCCGTATTTCTTTTGGAGCCGCATCGCAATTTCCGACAGTTTTTCGTCCTCAAACGTGAGCGAAATGGGTTGCCAGGTGTCCACTTTTTCCCGGAATTTCGAGAGTTCCGTAGACGTCAGCAAGCCCGATGCCACTTCGAAAACCGCCTGTTGGCGGGGCAGTAACAGCACCGATTTTGCCTGGCCTTTCCGGTCAGGAACCGACACCGACACCTTGCCGGTTACCACCGAAACTTCGTACCGCGATTGGTCCGGGTTGGATTTTACGTTAAAACTCGTGCCCAACACCTTCACCAGCAATTCATTACTCTTGACGAAGAAAGGCCGGGCCGGATCTTTGGTGACCTCAAAAAACGCTTCGCCTTCGACGCTCACCGTGCGCGACGTTTCGGAAAAAGCACCGGCCGCATACTGAATTTTGGCGTCGGGATTCAGCCAGACTTTGCTGCCATCCGGCAATTGGTGACGAACCACCTGCTTCTCAGTATTGACAATGGAAACAGCCCTGGCCGTCGGTTCCGATGCGGGTTGGGCGGTATTCAGGTAAAAATACAATCCCAGACTTCCAACCAGAATGACCACCGCAGCCGCAGCATACCGCCAGAAACCTGGGGCCAGCGGGCGTACGTTGTCGGCTCGTTCCGGCGGGGTTTCAGACTCGGTTTTGAGGTTGACGATTTCCTGAATCTTTTTCAAATGCCGGGGCTGGTTAAATTCCCGCCTATCGGCTTTCTCCGCGTTCAGGGCCGCATACCATTGCTCCACCTGTTCAACTTCTTCGGGGTTGCACGTTCCGGCGAGATACTTTTTCAGCAGGTCGGGTGAAATGTCTTTTGGGCTCATAGGTTCGTCGGGGCAACTGGCCATTCGTTGGCGTCTTTAGGGATAAGACGCACGAAAGCCCGGCAACCCTGGTGGGATTTGAAGAAAGTTTATAACAAATACTATCCGAAAGCTTAGTATTATTGCATCCGGCATGCTTTTAAGATTCGATGCACAACCTGTACCGCGATAGTGACGCCAACACGCTGTGGCAGTTGGTGAAGACGAAGGCCGATTCGGCGGCTTTTGCGGAACTGCACGCCCGATTTTCCGGAAAACTCTACGCACTGGCCTACCGAAAAACCGGTGACAGTGATGTTGCTGAAGATCTGGTCCAGGATCTATTCGTAACGCTCTGGGTTCAGCGGGAAACCCTTTCCATCGACAAAACCATCAACGTCTATCTCTTTTCGGCGCTGAAAAACCGGATCATTTCCCACCTGCGGAAGCAAATTCTTCACAAATCGGTTTCGCTGGATGAGGTGTATTCGGAAGTGCTCGTTTCGCATTCGGCCAACGTCGTGCAGGACTGGATTCAGGTTCGGGAAGTACAGGAAGTGTATCTGCGGGAATTGAAAAATCTGCCCGAAAAAAGCCGGGAAGTGTTTGAACTCAGCCGCAGCGGTCTGGCTAACAAGGAAATTGCCGAACAACTCGGTCTGGCCGAAAAAACCATCGAATTTCACATCAGCAAATGCCTGCGGGTGCTGCGGGTCAGGTTGTTGTACGTGGTCGGGGTTTTGTCGACCTTGCTACTGGTGAATTAACAGGAGCTTAGTTGCCTGGAGTAGAGTTGTTTACAACGGAGGGGTTTTCTATTAATGCCAACAGGTGGTGAATGAACAGGAACTTAGTTAGCCGTGGTATGGTGGTTCCCCCCGCAGGGGTTTTCGGTTAATAGCAACACATTCCCTGTTCATACGAAGCCCCGGCGGGGCGGTCTAAACTGGTGCGATGCGTTTGCTAGTAAGAAAACCTTTCCGGGGTTCAAGCAGCCGAAATTTGTACAGTCGCTTACCGGTAATCCAGCTTATTGCGATCGACTGCCCGAAAACGCGCTGGCGGGCACTTCCAGTTCAGGGTGGTCCGGCAAACCGCTGGCGGTATTTTCGCCCGTTGGTCGTTTCCGAAACCAGTTGGCCAGTGCGGAACCCGTCACGTTCTGCAACGGACCGAAAATAGCTGAGGCCAGTCCCAACGTCGCCACTTTGCCCATTTTCAGGGCTAATCCAGTGGCCACTCCGCCGTTTTGCATCCCAACCTCAAACGCAATCGTCCGGCGATCCCGCTCGGGCAGGCCGAAAAGCAAGGCCGTAAAATAGCCGATACTTAACCCGATTACGTTGTGCAAAAGACAGGTAATGATCAGCAGACCACCAACTTGCAGCAGATTGTCGCGCCCCGAAGCCGTGATGATAACGGTATTGATTACGATGCCGAGCATGGCGATAAACGACAAACCGCTTTCGATCCTGGGTCGGTCGATGGACTTCGCATTTTTCAGCATGATGGCGCTGATCATCGGCAATAGGTAAAACCAGAAGGTCGAGGTGAGGAGAGCGGTCAGAAAACCCATTCCGTCGGCTTTCGTAACCACCATCATGACCAGATTCGTCACCAGAATGATACCGGCAAAAGCCAGCAACTGGACGGTTCGGGTGCGTTTGGTTTCCTTGCCAAAATAAAACAGGTTGAAAATAAACCCGGCTACAATCGGGATGACGATCATGTTGGTGATGTCGATCATCATGTGGGCAATGTCGATTTCGACGTACTGGCCACCCAGCCATTTCATTAGAAACGGCGTAATAAACGGTGATAAAATGGTCGAACAGGCCCCGATAGTAACGGCCAGGGCCAGATTCGCCCCCGACAAATACGACATCACATTGGACGCCATCGCGCTCGAAACACAGCCGATCAGGATAACGCCCCCCGCAATTTCGGGTTCAAAATCGAACAGGTGCGAAAGCGAAAAACCGACCAGCGGCATCACCATAAAATGGCTGCAAACCCCGATCAGGACGCCTTTCGGCATTTTGACGACGCCCTTAAAATCGTCGAAACTCATGTGTGAACCCATGCCAAACATGGTAAGTTGCACAAAGGGAACGATGAGCCGTTTGAGTTGAAAACCGCCAACGGTGAAGAAATACGTGGGGTAAAACATCGCCAGCGTCACGGCCGCCAGAATCCAGACGGTGTAGGAAAAGCCTTTCAGTTGGGCAAAACCCCGAAAAGCCAGCGCCAGCAAAACCAGCGTCAGCATCAAAACCGGGCCGGTTTTTGCCAGATCATCCGATGCATACAGAAACGCTGAACCCGCAAAGGCCAGACCGGACAAAGTCAGCAGAATCAACGAAAGGCGACGCGGCATAGTCATCGGGTTGGTTTATAGGTTCATAAGCTTAAATTCCGTTGTGGATACTCATTCGACGGACGCTTCAGTACACATTGGAGGGCGTATGCCCCGGAGTTTATACCTGCTATTTTTTAAACTTGGTTTAGTGGGTTTTAGAAAACGCGTTGTAATTCCCGATGGCTTCCGACACCGTCAATGCCCGGTTGTAAATGGAAAGCTGGCTGATCCGTCCGTTGAGCTGTGTTCCGATGCTGATCTGCGCAGCACCACCGGCCGACTTCAGATACGGATTGAACCGGCCCCAGCCAAACTGCCGGGTGTTGCCGCCGTCGTTGAGGTTGCCATCGACCACGAAGGCGATGATGTGCGGACCGCCATCGACGATGACGCTGAGGTGGTGGTTCTGATTGGGTTTCAGCAGACCTTCGTCACAGGCCCAGGCCGATTCGGTGCGGCCGTCGTTCATGGCAAACTCGACCGTTTTTTTGTCCGTCGTTCGCAAAAACCAGCCTTTTCCGGTGGGGTCACGGGCGTCGAGCAGAATCTGGTTATCAGACAGGTTGGTGAGGTTGAAGCTGAGATCGATGGTAAACCCGTTGGGCACATTCATGCCCGGCTGTTCCAGCTTTTTCGTGTTTCGGACATACCAATCGGGCAGGGACGGAGCGGCAACCGATTGCGGAAATTTTCCCGATTGATACGACCAGGTGGTTACCAAACCGTCCTGTGTTTTTTTCGAATTGTCGAACTGGTTCCACAAACTCGTCAGCAGTTTTGTATCGACCTGATGGACGCGAGCGATGTCTTTCTGCGTTTCGGTGATGTAATAGGCCCCTTTGTCTTCGATCAGATCGGGGTAACTCATTCGGATCAGCGGGTCTTCGTCGTACAGTAAAATCTCGGGCTGGCTCCACCGGATGATTTTCCCTTTGGGCGAATCGACTTCTACACCGCCCGAAATCCAGGCCGGATTGCGGTCTTCGTAGGCCATGTTGCGCCGTTTGGGATGCTCCCGAATAAACCGCCCGCCGTGGTTATGAAACCAGTAAAGGTATTTTCCGTTCTCGCATTTCCAGACAAAATTAGCCGCTCGCGGATGCTTCATCAACGGCCCGTTGCCATACCGCATGTACTGGGGCGGTTCCCACGTATGGCCGGCATCCCGGCTGTAGGTATAGGCCGGATGGCCGTCGATGGTCCGGTAAACACAGAAAAAAGAACCGTCGCTCAGCACCACAACATTTTGCTCTTCGGCAATCGGGCCGCCGTCCTTCGCCGGGGTCCGCAGGCCGATTTCGCCGTCGGGCAGCGTGTTCCAACTGGCCTGTGCCGGATCGTTTGCCGTCAATAAATCCGGACTTTGCAACAGGGCGCCTTCGCTGGTGGTAAAAAAACCTTCGCCAAAACCGCCGACTTTATGGATCGGAACGTAAGCTGATTGGTTGTGCGTAAACGCCCGGCCGACATTCCAGAAGTATTGAATTTTCCCCTGATACGGGTTTTTTTTGTCGATTTCAAAATTGCGGATGGGTAGGGTGATTCGGTTGGCCGACCAGGTTTTGCCGTTGTCATCGGAATATTTAAAGACAAAATACCCCTGGCTGTCCACCCGCTTGACCAGGCCATCGGGATACGGCGGATTGTCGCCTTTCACCGCCCGGATGTTGTCGGTATTGTGGTTGTAAAAAACGAAAATCCGGCCCGATGGGGCTTTTAACAGCACAGCATACGACGCTTCCGGCCCGTCGCCCGGCTCGACATCCCGTTTGTCGATCCAGGTTTTGCCCTGATCGAGACTTCGTTGGGAAATAATGTGCTGGCCCGACGCCCCTTCGTGGCCGGTTCCGGTGGTCAACACGCACAACCATGCGCCGTCGTTGGTTTTGACGATATATGGCTGATCGCTGTACGTTTCGTCGGGAATCACCATCCCGGTTTTGATATCACGCGCATCCTGGGCCATCAGCGTTCCGGTCAACGCGACGCACAGAACCAGCGACAGGCCGGTTGTTTTCAGATTCGGTAGCATAGTTTCGACGATTTTTCAAAGTCGGAAGTACGGCCAAAAACACGCTCCAGCAAACCAGAGGCACGATTTTTTGCCAAATTAGTTGCGTGCGCTTCTGATCTATCGTATGTTTGCTTAATTGTTTGTAATAAGTCTAAATAAGTATAAACATTGCCAGAACGAATTGAATCGGTCTTGTACTTATTGCAAACGCATAAAAAACCCGGTGCACTGTCGCCAAACCTTACACCGGGTATCCGTTAAATCATCCACTAAAACGATTAACAGAGTAAACAAAAGTATGAAACATTTTACACACCTGGTGCTTATCGTCAGGATAAGCATTTGCTGCCTCATTGTCCAGATTTTCTCCTCCACGTCCTACGCAGAAAACCGACCGGTAGAATCCGGAAAAGGAACCATCAAAGGCTTCGTTCAAACCGCTGACGGCAAGCCCGCCGGATTCGTAAACGTTTCTCTGAAAGGATTAGCCAAAGGGTCAATTACGAATGAAAAAGGGGAATACCTGATCAAAAACGTGCCGGAAGGTCCGCAAACGGTGGTCGTTCAATTACTCGGCTATTCACCGATTGAGCTGAATGTGACCGTTGCGCCGAACGAAACGACTACGATTCCGGCCATTAGCCTCAACGAAGATTCGACCACCCTGCAGGACGTTTGGGTGCGGGGTAATGTAAACAAATTTGCCACTAAAGAATCGGAGTATGTAGCCCGCCTGCCCCTCAAAAATCTGGAAAACCCGCAAGTCTATACCGCCGTCAGCAAAGCGTTAATCAGCGATCAGGTCATTACCGATTTCAAAGAGACGCTGCGGAACGTACCGGGCGTTGCCCCGATCAATAATCCGGCGGGCGGAACGGGTGCCACCGTCCGGGGATTTACGGCGAACACGACCGTCCGCAACGGCATGGCGGTGCAGATTTACCAGTCGGATGTCATCAACCTGGAACGCGTGGAGGTTATCAAAGGCCCTTCCGGCACGTTGTTTGGTTCCAGCCTGGTGGGTTTCGGCGGACTGATCAACCAGGTCACGAAAAAACCGTTCGAAACATTCAAAGGCGAGGTTGCCTACACGGCGGGAAGCTACGAACTGAGCCGCTTTACGGCCGACATCAATACGCCGTTGAACGCCGACAGAACGGTTTTATTTCGGGTCAATGCGGCTGCTCACTCGGAAGGGTCGTTCCAGAACTACGGTCACAACCGTCGCTATACGGTTACGCCCAGTCTGTCGTACAAAGTGGATGACCGGTTGTCTTTTTCATTCGACGCGGAGCTTAATTCGACGAATCGATCGACGGTGGCGTATTATCAAAACTTACCCAAAACGTCCTATCGTAGCTTTAAGGATATTCCCATTCCCGTCAAAACATCGCTGGGCGGAGAAAACATCGACGCCAGTATTACCGCACTGAATTATTCGGCGGGCGCCCGGTACGTGATCAATCCGCAGTGGACGTCGCAAACGAACGTGGCCATTGGCACTAACCGCATCGAACACAGCAACCAGATTTATCCCAACTGGACCAGCGATACCACCTTTAACCGCAACATCTCGAACTACGGCCCCCGGATTTTTACCTCCATCAACGCCCAGCAGAATTTTGTGGGCAGCTTTCAGTTGGGTAGCTTCCGAAACCGGCTGTTGGTGGGGGTGGATCTGTACACCTTCACGAGTCAGCTCCGGTTCACGGACGTCGGCACCTACGATGTTGTCAACACGAAGCGGCCGATTCCCGGCATCAATCTGGAAAAAGTAAATGCGCTGGTGGCTACCAAAACCAACTCGAACAACGAGACAAAGCTGAGCACCTACAGCGCCTACGCGTCGGATGTGATCAATCTGACCCGGAAACTGGTCGTCATGCTGAGTGTACGGGTGGATCGCTTTGTGAACAATCCGACCATCACCAATGGCGTGGCCGCTAAAAATGATTACGGGCAGACGGCGGTATCGCCCAAATTCGGGCTGGTTTACCAGCTCATACCGGATCAGGTGTCGGTATTTGGGAATTACATGAACGGTTTCCAGAATGTGGCCCCCGTGGTTCAGCCCGACGGAACAACCTCGGTCTTTAAACCCCTGAATGCCAACCAGTGGGAGGTGGGCGTGAAGGCCGACGCGTTCAACCGGAAACTCAGCGGAAGTGTCAGCTACTACGACATTGCCATTCGGAACGCCACCCGCGTCGAAAATAGCTTCACGCTGCAGGATGGTTCCCAGAAAAGCAAAGGCTACGAAATTGAGCTGATCGGTAATCCGGTAGCGGGTCTGAATATCGTTGCCGGGTATGCAAAGAATGAAAATAAAGTGGTGAAAGCGGTCGATTTTGTCGGCAATTACGTCGCTCAGGCCCCCACGGATTTTGCCAATCTCTGGGTAACGTACAAGTTTGTAGGGAAAACGCTGCGAAACCTGGGTCTGGGCGTTGGCGGTAATTACGTTTCGGATTGCTATTTCGACGCGGCCAATCTGATCACCATTCCGGGGTATACCGTCCTCAATGCGTCGGTATTTTTCGACCAGCCGAAATGGCGGTTCACACTCAAAGGCAACAACCTGGCCGACGTGGCTTATTTCTCCAACTGGGGGTTGCCCCAGCCGCTGCGGCAGGTAACGGGTTCACTGACCTTCCGGTTTTAATGGACCGGGGGTTGCTGAAAGCCAACCCCCGGTTTCTTTCCTTTTGTTTTACGCTATTGCCCGGCAACCATGAAGAAATCAAAACGCTCTCTTTTCCGACGAGTCAACGAATGGCTCCACTTATGGCTGGGCCTGTTTTCGGGCATCGTCGTATTTGTGGTGTGTATAACCGCCTGTTTTTGGGTGTTTCGGTATGAGGTCTGGTATTTTACGGAACCTTACCAGCGCGTTGTGCCTCAAAATCAGCCTTTTCTAGCGCCCTCCGTGCTGTTGGAAAAAGCCGACCGGTTCGTTTTTCAACAGGAAAAAAAGCACGTTGCGTTCACGGCGATCACCTACGGCGCGTCGAATAAATCCGTTTTTACCACCTACCAGCTTTCGGAAGGCAAGTACCAGCAGGTTTTTATGAATCCGTATACGGGCGCGATCATTCACCATAAAAAAGGCCCTTCGACCGCCGAAGCTTTTTTTATTTTCGTTCGAAGCGGGCACCGGTTTTTCTTTCTTCCTCCCAAAATCGGCAGCCCCATCGTCGGAACCGCCTGCCTTATTTTTCTAATTACCATGATTACGGGGCTGATCTGGTGGTATCCGAAAAAATGGACCTCAGCGACCCGCAGGAAGAGTTTCGCCATTAAATGGAAGGCGAACTGGAAGCGCGTGAATCTGGATCTGCACAATGTGCTGGGCTTTTACGCCCTGCTGGTGGCCCTGGCCTTGACGATTTCCGGGATCGTCTACAGTTTTCGGTGGTTCGACAAAGCGTATTTCTGGGTATTGACCGGCAAACCGTATGCGGGCATTTACGGAAGCGAGGAGGGCGACCCGGTATCCGATACCACCCAAACCGCCCGTTTGTATTCGAAACCGGAAGACCGGCTCTGGCAGTTGGTGCGCCGGGAACAGCCGGGCGAACTGGCCCGACTCAGCATATCGTTTCCCAAGGCCGCGAAGGATCCGTTTGAGATAGCCATCAATCCGAAAGAGGGAACCATTTATAAAACCTACGAGCGGTTTTTTGATCAGAACACGTTGCGGGAATTACCGTCTGAAGAGTCTCGAAAGTATGAAGAATTAGCGGCTGGGGAGAAACTTTACCGCATGAATTTTGACATTCACGTTGGACAGATTGGGGGATTGCCCACAAAAATCCTGGCCTTTTTTGTCAGCCTGATCGGGGCCAGTTTGCCCGTAACCGGTTTTCTGATCTGGTGGTTTCGGGGAAAGAAAGGCGGGAAGAAATCCCTGACTCCGGTCCGTCGGACCAGCGACGCCAATTCGCAGGAAGCAGTCGGTGTGGAGAAGCAGGCCTAACCGTGATTCGGCAGGATAGCCCGCGCTTTGTGTGGGCGGGCTATCCCTTTTCAGACGACCGAACGATTCCAACTGCGGTTTCGCCCTTATTTAAGCGATTTGATCCTGAATTCTCCTTCGATTGACTCACTGTTAAACGGCGCCGGACAAGGCCCGATCAGGTTATAGAATGTTCCCGTCAGGCGGCCCCGGATGTATTCAACCCCGTGAACTTCATCGACCTGAAGAATGGTAACGCCACCGCCTGAAACCTTGGGGGCTTTGGCACCGCAGGGAAAGTTAGCCGACAACCAACCATCAGCCCCCCCGTAACTGCGGGAAAACTCGGCCCAGGCACCTGTATCGGCCGCCTTGCCGTAGGCATAATGTCGCTGTAGCTTATCCGGATTCAGGTCATTTAGCAAAATATTCAGCGATTGAGCGGGGTTTTCATTCCAACCACCGATATGCATCAGTGTGCTCGTCCGGGTGAAGGCAAGATTGGTAAAGTTGAAGGGCACTCCACCGAAGTTGCCGGTGAAATAATCTTTCCCAACCAGGATACGCAGTAGCAAATAAACCTTTTTCGGACTGTTTTTGAAGGTAACCTCCGCTACAATCGTTACCGGGTTGCTGGGTGGGTAATTGCCTGGTGCGGTATAGGTGGCTTTATAAAATATCTCAAAGTCTTCTTCATTGACCCCCGTGGACTTGACCTTCCCGTTTGCATCTCCACCTACTACCGACCATTTGACGTCTTTCACATCCAGACCTATTTTGACTTCGTTTGAAGAACCCGGTTTTCCCGAAAGCGGTACCGGTGGTAACAAACAGTTATCGACTTGCAGATTCGTCGAGGCTCCTAAATCAACATAGCTATCCTTTGCCGGACCGCCCTCAAGAGTAATCATTTCCAGCCGGGCAATTTCGTAGGCACTCCAGTCGCTGAAGTGCGGCATAGACGCGGTAATCTGCCGGCTCACGGTATCGACGCTGACACGGGACATCCCCGACCAACTTTTATCACGCCCCTGAACAGCCACGCCAAATCCATCCAGGTCGTTAAGCGATACGTCTGCTTTCGCATATTGAAAGGTTAGTTGGGCGGGCTTGGCAAACTGCGTTCCATCGGGTGAAAAGCGATAGGCCAGTCCCAGCCCATTCGGTGCATGGTTGGAAATAGGCTGGATGGTAAGGTCGGTAGCCTTGCTGAGTGCCCCGGCCGGTACTATTAGCTGCACTTTACCATCGGCAGAAGCAAGCGTTCCGCCTTCCGGACCGATGGTTTTACTGGTGGCCTGGCCCTGAGGTTGCCCCACTTCTGTCGGGTGACCAACTTCTGTCGGGTGGACCACAGTTGAAGTAGGGTCGATTTCATTCTGATTTTGTTTGCAGCCGCTCAATCCGCTCAACAGAGCCCAACTGACCAGCAGGGAGTAACGTAGGTTCATTCCTTTATCGTTTAGTAGTTGCTGTTTATGATTCAAAAATGAGGAAACAGCCCTTTCTAAACTAGAAGGAGTTCGGTGGAGCAACTAAACGGCCCGGTCAAGTGTCACATTGCCGATACTAAGCTATTCGGATGCCAATTGGCTAAATTTACCGGGTTTTCACTTTCTTTCTGTTCCGGGAAGAATATCTTTGGCCAACGCATCCGAAATGGCTACAGCCGATATGAAATTCAACCCAACCCGCAGAACATTTATCAAGGCATCGGTACTGACCGGTACTGTTCCTTTTTTGCCGCCCGGCATTGACTTTACGGCAGTCAGTGAAAACCAAACCAATCCTATACAACCCGAAATGGTACCGGAAACGAAGAGTATTATCGGCGCCTACGGCTCCTGGGCCGCTTCTCTTCAGACGCAGCCTTCTCTTTCCTTTCGAAATGCCCGGTGGAAGCCGGAGCAGTTGACCCGCTGGAAAAAGGAAGCCCTGGAAAAGACCCGGGAACTGGTGGCGGCTCCTCCGCAACCGGCCACGCCCGAGGTTCGCATCGAGCGGACCTTCGAGTATGACGGACTGACGATCGAGGAAATCAGCTGGCAACTGCCCTACGGCCGACCCACCAGGGCGGTTGTTCTGAAACCCAAGGGTGCCAAAGAGCCGCTGCCTGCCATTCTGGCCCTGCATGACCATGCCGGGAAGAAGTATTTCGGGTATCGGAAAATCGTCAAAACCGGGGATGATCAGCATCCGTTGCTCGCCGAGCACCAGCGGGAGGATTACAGCGGCAGGGCCTGGGCCAATGATGTAGCCAAGCGCGGGTATGTGGTGTTGGTGCACGATGCGTTTGCGTTCGGCAGCCGGCGGGTGTTGTATGAGGATGTGGTCGGGTTGAAATACGAGGGACTCGATACGCGGGGGAAAACCGACGCGGATCCGGAGAAAACGGAACACATCGAAGCCTATAACCAATGGTCGTCCGAGCATGAACACGTCATGTCAAAGTCCCTGTTTTGTGCCGGTACGACGTGGCCGGGCGTTTTTCTAAGCGAAGATCAGGTGGCGCTGTCCATTTTATGCGCCCGAAAAGACGTTGATCCCCAGCGGGTTGGGTGTGGAGGATTGTCGGGCGGGGGGCTGCGAACCGTGTACCTGGCAGGCCTGGATCCCCGGATCAAATGCTGCGTCTGCGTCGGATTTATGACAACCTGGGACGACTTTGCACTTCACAAAGCGTATACGCATACGTGGATGACGTATACGCCTTTGTTGCCCCGCTACCTGGATTTCCCGGAAATTCTGGGCCTGCGGGTGCCGCTTCCCACCATGATCCAAAGCAACAACCAGGATGAACTGTATACGCTCCCCGAAATGAAAACCGCCGATAAAATTCTGGGTGAGGTTTTTAAAAAGGCCGGGGCTGGGGACCGCTACACGGGGCGGTTTTACGATGGCGAGCACAAATTTGACCAAACCATGCAGATCGATGCGTTTGACTGGTTTGACCGGTGGCTGAAAAAAGCAAAGTAACTTTCCAGGAGGGTGTGCAAAACGGGTCAGGGAAGCCTGACTCTCGCACCTACTTTTGTGTTTGACGTTTGTATACTAGTAAAACACGGCTGCGAACGACTTTTGAGGACAGTACATTCCTGAACCATGCGCAAAACCGTTCCTCTTTTTCTGCTTTCCAGCCTCTTTCTGCTGGCCCTTGAATCCGTTGCCCAACCCATTTACGTAGCCCCTTCGGGGAATGACAAAAATCCCGGAACGCTTCAGAAACCGCTGGCGACGCTCACGGGGGCCCGCAACCGCGCCCGGCTGCTGCGACGGCAAAAACCGCTCACCCGGCCCCTCGAAATTGTGGTTCGGAAAGGCGAGTATGTACTGAACGAACCGTTGGTGTTGACCACCGACGATTCCGGTTCAGAAACCGCCCCGCTCGTTTTCAAAGGCGAAGCGGGCAGCACCCCGGTTTTTTACGGCGGTATGCGCCTGAACCGGTTTGAGAAAGTGTCCGACGATCTCTGGAAAACCGATGTGCCGGACGTGCGCCGGTATGACTGGTCGTTCGAGCAGTTGTACATCAACGGGCAGCGGGCCATCCGTGCCCAAACGCCCAACGACGGTTTTTTTCAACCCAAAACGGTTACGGAGACGGTTTTGAGCAAAGGAACCGGGCCGTTTGCTGACTTTGCCGCCCAGAAAATTACCGTTCCACTCGAAAGTCTCAACTGGCTTTCCGGGCTTCCCGAAGCGGACTTGAACCAGGCGGTGGTGACGTTTTATCACAACTGGGACAATACCCGAAAACCGGTTCTGGCCGTTAGCAAAGCCGATACCGCCCTCTACATTACCGGTGAGGGCATGAAGCCGTGGAACAAAATTACGAACCAGTCCCTGTTCGTCCTCGAAAATCTGAAAGCCGCACTCGATGCGCCGGGCGAGTGGTTTCTCGAAAAAACCGGCACACTCTATTACCGCCCCCGACCCGGCGAAACCATCGACAAAATCACGGCTTTTGCGCCGGTGAACGAGAAGTTCGTGATCATCAAAGGCGATGAAACCGGGGGTAAACGGGTGAAAAACATCCGCTTCGAAAACCTTTCGTTTCAGATCGCCGGGTACCGAATGTCACCGTTTGGTGTGGAACCGGAACAGGCAGCCGCCCGCGTAGAAGCCACCGTTCAACTGGATTTTGCCGACAACATCCGCTTTATCACTTGCGAAATTGCGCATACCGGCGGCAGCGGCATCTGGTTCCGCCGGGCCTGCGCCAACGGGCGGGTCGAGCGGTGTTATCTGCACGATCTGGGCGCGAGTGGCGTCAAAATTGGCGAAACCATCATCCGGCCCGACTCGTCGGAACTGACGCATCACATCACCGTCGACAACAACATCCTGCGTTCGGGCGGTTATGTTTTCCCCTGCGCGGTGGCCCTGATTATCTTCCACGGTCGGGATAACGTGCTGTCTCACAATGAAATCGCTGATTTTCGCTACTCCGGTGTTTCCGTGGGCTGGGTGTGGGGCTACGCTTTCAGTCCGTCGAAGCGAAACCGGGTCGAATTCAACCACATTCATCACCTGGGCTGGGGCGTTCTGAGCGACATGGGCGGGGTGTATACGCTCGGCGTGTCGGAGGGAACCGTGGTGTCGAACAACGTGATTCACCACATTTACGCCTTCGATTACGGCGGCTGGGGGCTGTATACCGACGAAGGTTCGACCGGTATCGTTCTGGAAAACAACCTGGTGTATGCCTGCAAAAGCTCCGGTTTTCACCAGCATTATGGCAAGGATAACCTCATCCGCAACAACATTTTTGCCGACAACATCAAGGCGCAGCTCCAGGGCACCCGCGTCGAACCGCACCGCTCGTTTTCCTTTACCAATAATATCGTTTACTACAATACCGGAACGCTGTTGAGCAGTAACTGGGCGAAATTTAACCTGGTAACGGACCAGAACTGCTACTGGGACGCCCGCTCGAAAGAGCCGGTTTTTGGCAAACAATCCGTGCAGGACTGGCAACTGGCGGGCAAAGATCAGCACTCGATTGTCGCTAATCCCGGTTTTGTCGATCCCGAAGCGTTTGATTTCCGGTTAAAAAATACCGACGTGGTTAACCAGATTGGCTTCAAACCGTTCGACTACAGCCAGGCGGGGGTGTATGGAACGATGGCCTGGAAAAACAAGGCCCGGCTGGATTCGGCGGTTGCCCAGGAGTTCGACCAGATGGTGGCGCAACACGAGAAAAAGTAGGACTTTTAAGCCAAAACCGAGCAGCCATCACCAGAATTCAATACCTTCATCTATGCAGCGCTTTTTCTTCGTTCTTTTTTCGACTATTCTGGTCAGTTTTTCCGGTTTCGTTCAGGCCCAAACCGACACCTTGTCGGAAAGCCGGGAGTTTCTGGCGCGGGGCGGTTTGCCTAATTTTTTTCAAAAAGTACAAAAAGGCGGACCGGTTTCCATTGCCTATTTCGGTGGCAGTATCACGGAGGCTGGAAATGGCTGGCGGGAACAATCGCTGCGCTGGTTTCAGCAGCAGTATCCCAAAGCGAACCTGACCCACATCAATGCCGCCATTGGGGGAACCGGCTCGGACCTCGGCGTTTTCCGACTGAACCAGCATGTGTTGGTTCATAAACCGGATCTGATTTTTGTCGAGTTTGCCGTTAACGATGGCGGTCAGCAACCGGCCAAAATTCATAAAGCGATGGAAGGGATTGTCCGGCAAATCTGGCGGCAAAACCGGCGCACCGACATTTGTTTCGTCTATACGCTGAACGCACCGATGGCGCCGGCTCTGCTGGCACACCGGATGCCGAATTCTGTCCGGGCGATGGAAGAAATTGCCAACCAGTACGGCATTCCGTCGGTTCATATGGGCTTGGAAGTGATTCGGTTAGATCGGCAGGGGAAGCTGGTTTGGGGGGGTAAAAAAGAAGACTTTCCGGATAAAACGGTTTTCGCTCCCGACAAAACCCATCCCTATTCGGATACCGGCCACCGGCTGTATGTGGAAGCACTCAGCAAAGCCATGCAGCAAATTGCGGCCGTGGGGCGGCCCGGATCCCATGCCGTTCCGAAACCGTTTGTGTCTGATAACTGGGAAGATGCCCAGATGATTCCGGTGCAATCGCTGACCCGGCAAGGTGACTGGCAGGAACTGACACCGGCTACCGACACCGTGGCCCGCCAGCTCCGGAACCGGTTTGACTATCTCCTGAAATCGAACCAGCCGGGCGCATCGATTCAGTTCAAACTGAAAGGAACGATGGCGGGACTCTACGATGTCATCGGCCCCGGTTGTGGTCAATATGCCGTTACCGTCGATGGCGCGCCCGGTCCGCTTTTTCCGCGCTTCGACAGTTATGCCACGTATTACCGATCGCATTATTTCTTTCTGCCGACGCTGGACGCGGGAACGCACACCATTACGCTGACGGTTTCGCCGGAGCAACTCGACAAAGCCGCCATTCTCAAAAACCGCAACCAGACCATCACCGACCCGCGTCGATACGCCGAAAACGCCTGCTACGCCGGCCAATTACTGATCATCGGCAAGCTGGAAAAATAAAACCAGCACAACAGTCATATGAGCCTGAAAGGCTCGCATCAGTAGCCCCGCACATCGTGCGGGGAATCCATCCCGTCCGTCCGTAGTCGGGTCGGAAATCCGTCTACCTCGCCCCAATCCGTCCCATTGTCCAGCGGTATCGTCGACTGACGCCGGTTTTTGCGTGATTAAAAAAGGCGGTTATTTTGCCCTTCTGGCTATTTTTAACCATTTTCGTAGGTTAGTTTCGCACGGCTTAGTGGCTGATTTTCTATTTTCTGCGGAAAGTTGGTTTCAAATTCGCGCTATTCCGAATCTTTACTATCCATAACTCCATCAACAAGAAATGAGAAGAAGGGATTTTATCCAGCTCTCCGGTTTGGGAATGAGCGCTCTGATGGGTAGCTCGATTCCCGTGCTGGGCAACGCGGTTTCGGTGCATCACCTGCTTGAACCCCGCGCCGATGCTGCTTTAAAGAAAAAACTGGCCGATGTAGCGCTGAATGCGGCCAAAAGCAAAGGCGCTACCTACGCGGATGTTCGGATCGGGCGGTATTTGCAGCAGTTTATCTTCACGCGGGAAATGAAGGTGCAAAACATCACCAATGCCGAATCGTATGGGATTGGGATCC
Organism: Larkinella knui; assembly: GCF_003858645.1. Lineage (GTDB taxonomy): Bacteria > Bacteroidota > Bacteroidia > Cytophagales > Spirosomataceae > Larkinella > Larkinella knui. The sequence continues at coordinate 477,419 of NZ_RQJP01000005.1, forward strand.
GGGTGATTGCCAACGGCACCTGGGGCTTTTCGGCCACCAGCGACGTTCGGCCCGAGGCCATTGCCAAATGCGCCGAAACCGCCGTCGCCATCGCCAAAGCCAATTCCAAAATCCAGAAAGAACCCGTCGACCTGGCTCCGCAGAAGGGCGTGGGCGACGTGAGCTGGCAAACGCCCCTGAAAAAAAACGCCTTCGAAGTTCCGGTTCAGGAAAAGATCGATCTGCTAATGAAAGTGAACGATTCGGCGATGAAAAACGGTGCCGGTTTCGTGACTTCCAACCTGTTTTTTATCAACGAACAAAAATATTTTGCCTCGACGGATGGTTCCTACATCGATCAGGACATCCACCGAATCTGGCCGACCTTTACCGTTACGGCCGTTGATCGTCAGGCCGGTAAGTTCAAAACCCGGGATGCACTCAGCTCGCCGATGGGCATGGGCTACGAATACCTGGACGGTTTGGCGAGCGACAAAATTCCTGGCCCGAACGGCCTAATCAGCTACCGCAATTCCTACGACATGGTGGAAGATGCGACGGTGGCCGCCCGGCAGGCGAAGGAGAAACTCGCGGCCAAGTCGATTCAATCCGGAAAATACGACCTCGTGCTGGACCCCAACCACCTTGGTTTGACCATCCACGAATCGGTCGGCCACGCGACAGAACTGGATCGCGTGCTGGGCTACGAAGCCAATTACGCTGGCACTTCCTTTGCGACGCTCGACAAGTGGAAATCGAAAAACTTCAATTACGGCAGCAAACTGGTCAACATCGTGGCCGACAAAACGCAGCCGCTGACGCTGGGGACGGTGGCCTACGACGACGAAGGGGTGCCGGGGAAAGAATGGGATTTGATCAAAGACGGTATTCTGGTGAATTATCAGGCAACCCGCGATCAGGTGAAAATTCTGGGTGGTACCGAATCGAACGGTTGCAGTTATGCCGACAACTGGGATTCGATCCAGTTTCAGCGGATGCCGAATGTTTCGCTGAAGCCCGGCACCGAAAAACGCTCGGTGTCCGACATGATCAAAGGCGTGGATAAAGGCATTTATATCATGGGGCGAGGTTCGTATTCCATTGATCAACAGCGGTATAACTTCCAGTTTGGCGGCCAGTTGTTTTACGAAATCAAGAACGGGCAGATCGTCGGAATGCTGGATGATGTCGCCTACCAGTCGAACACGCAGGAGTTCTGGAATTCGTGCGCCCAGTTGTGCGACAAAGACGATTACCGGACATTCGGTTCCTTTTTTGACGGGAAAGGCCAGCCTTCGCAGGTCAGCGCCGTCTCGCACGGCTGCCCCACAACGCGTTTCAACGGCGTGAACGTCATCAATACCGGTCGGAAGATATAAGAGTCGGTTTACGGTATTCGGTTTACGGTGGCTGACGCAAGTGTTGGACGCGCGCGTCAGCCACCGTAAACCGAATACCGTAAACCCAAAACCAACAAACGGAGTCATGGCTATCCTAACGAAAGACGAAGCAAAGAAACTACTGGATAAGGTTTTGGGCTATTCCAAAGCCGATGAAATGAGCGTAACGCTGAATGGCAACCGAACCGGCAACATTCGGTACGCCCGGAACAACGTCTCGACCAGTGGCGAAACCGATAACCTGTCACTGGCCGTTACCGCCGTATTTGGCAAGAAAGTCGGTTCGGCCACCATCAACGAATTTGACGATCAGTCGCTGGAAAAAACCGTCCGAAGGGCGGAGGAAACCGCCCGGCTGGCGCCCGAAAATCCGGAATACGTACCCATGCTGGGGCCACAGAAATACATCGAAACCGGTGCCTACGCCGAAAGTACGGCGAAGATCAATCCGGAATTTCGCGCCCAGGCGGCTTTCGACAGCATCGATCCGTGCAGCAAAAAGAATCTGACGGCTGCCGGTTACATGGAAGATCGCGCCGGTTTTTCGGCCATTGCCAACAACAAAGGATTATTCGGGTACAACCCGGTCACATCGGTCGATTTTTCGGTGACCACCCGCACCGCCGACGGAACCGGTTCGGGGTATGCCTCCCGCGATTTTAACGATGTGTCGAAATTGAGTACCAAAGAAGCCACCGAAGTGGCCATGAACAAGGCGCTGGCTTCCACGAATGCGAAAGCCCTGGAACCGGGGAAATACACGGTGATTCTGGAACCAACGGCGGCCAGCGATCTCATCGGTTTGATGATGAACAGCTTAGATGCGCGGAATGCCGAAGAAGGCCGGAGTTTTCTGAGCCGGAAGGGGGGCGGAACCCGGCTCGGCGAGAAATTCTTCGACGAGCGGATCACCATTTATTCCGATCCGGCCAACGTTGAAATACCGGGTTCTCCGTTCACGGGCGGGGGCGGAGGCCGGTTTGGGGGCGGTGGCGTGGACGGACGTCCGCAGGAAAAAACGCTCTGGGTCGAAAACGGTATCATCAAAAACATGAGCTATTCGCGGTATTGGGCACAGAAAAATAACGTAAAAGCCGTACCGCCTTCCGGTGGATTCATCATGCAGGGCGGGAATCAGTCGCTGCTGGATTTAATTAAAAGTACCCAAAAAGGAATTCTGGTAACGCGGTTCTGGTACATCCGCGCCGTCGATCCGCAAACGCTGTTGTATACCGGTTTGACCCGCGACGGGACGTTTTTGATTGAAAATGGTCAGATCAAATACCCGGTCAAAAACTTCCGGTTCAACGAAAGCCCGGTCATTATGCTGAACAACGTCGAGGCCCTGGGCAAACCCGTCCGTGCCGGTGGCGTTCTGATTCCGCCGATGAAAATCCGGGATTTTACGTTCAGCTCGCTGTCGGATGCGGTGTGATCGATAAAATATCCTTCAGAATGAGGGATTGTTTAAGACGGCTTATTTCGCATTTTTCCGGTCAAAAACCACAGAAAGCCTACCGGATTTCGTTAAAATTAGACCATCGCTTTTGGATGGGAACACGGATTCGGCGGATTGAACGGATCAAAACTGATTTTAATCTGCGAAAATCCGTCTAATCCGCCAAATCCGTGTTCCCATCCCTATCAAGACGAAAATTTAAATAGCTTTACCGTATCACTTTATCATTAACCAATTTTGAACCGTCGAGATTTTCTTCAAGTAGCCGGGTTAAGCACCGGGGCCTTTCTGTTGGCCGACCGTGCGGTTTTTGGCCGATCGGTCGCGCCGGAAGCCTTACTGGAACCGGGCGTGGATGTGGCCGTTAAAAAACGCCTGGCGGATGCCGCCCTGAATGCGGCCAAATCCAAAGGGGCCAGTTATACCGATGTCCGGATCGGCCGGTATTTGCGGCAATTTGTGATTACGCGCGAAGACAAGGTGCAGAACATTGTCAACACCGAATCCTACGGCGTGGGCGTGCGCGTGATTGTCGATGGCTGCTGGGGATTTGCGGCTGTGGTCGACGCCAAGAATGAAGACCAAACCGCCAAAGCCGCCGAAGAAGCCGTGGCCATCGCCAAAGCCAACGCCCGGTTGTTGAAACAGCCCGTGCAACTGGCCCCGCAAAAAGGCTTCGGCGAAGTAAGCTGGAAAGCGCCCATCCGGAAGAACGCCTTCGAAGTTCCCATCAAGGAAAAGGTGGATTTGCTGCTGACGGTCAACGATGCGGCCCTGAAAAACGGGGCCAATTACGTCAATTCGGTGTTGTTCATGGTCAATGAGCAGAAGTATTTTGCTTCGTCGGACGGTTCGTACATCGATCAGGATATTCACCGGATGTGGCCCACGTTTACGGTGACGGCCATTGATCCCAAAACCGGAAAGTTTGAGACCCGGAGTGAACTGAGTGCGCCGATGGGCATGGGCTACGATTATTTACAAGTTAATCCGAGTGATAAAATAACCGGCATTACGACCCGTTACAACAAGGGGTACGACATGCTGGAAGACGTAACGGCGGCCGCCAAACACGCCAAACAAAAGCTGACGGCCAAGTCGGTCGAAGCCGGAAAATACGATCTGGTGCTGGATCCTTCGCACCTCTGGTTAACGATTCACGAATCGGTGGGTCACCCGCTGGAACTGGATCGCGTGCTGGGCTACGAAGCCAATTTTGCCGGAACGTCCTTTGCCACCCTCGATAAGTGGAAATCCAAAAACTTCAACTACGGCAGCAAGCAGGTCAACCTGTTTGCCGACAAAACACAGGTCGGTTCGCTCGGCGCCGTGGGCTGGGACGACGAAGGCGTGGCCTGTAAACAGTGGGACCTCGTGAAAGACGGTACGCTGGTGAATTACCAGGCTATTCGGGACCAGGTTCACATCATTGGCGAGAACGAATCGCAGGGTTGCTGCTACGCGGATAGCTGGAGCTCGGTACAGTTTCAGCGGATGGCGAACGTGTCGCTGGCGGCTGGCAAAACACCATTGTCGGTGGAACAGATGATCAAAGACGTCAAAAAAGGCATTTATATCATCGGCGACGGCTCGTTTTCGATTGATCAACAGCGGTATAACTTCCAGTTTGGCGGTCAGCTGTTCTACGAAATTAAGGACGGACAGATTGCGGGCATGTTGAAAGATGTGGCCTATCAGTCGAACACCCAGGAATTCTGGAACTCCTGCGTTCAGATTTGCGACGACCGGGATTACCGCCTGGGCGGCTCGTTTTTCGACGGGAAAGGCCAGCCGATGCAGGTCAGCGCAGTGTCGCACGGCAGTTCCACCACCCGTTTCAATGGCGTCAATGTGATCAATACAGCAAGAAAAATCTAGTTTACAGGTTACGGTTTTTGGTTTACGGTTGGCTGACGCACGATTTTAATGCGTTAGCCAGGAATGCGTCAGCCACCGAAAACCGTAAACTGAGAACCATAAACGATAAAAATATGGCTTTACTAACCGAAGCTGAAGCGAAGTCACTGCTTCAGAAGGTATTGAGTTATTCGAAAGCGGACGAGTGCGAGGTGAACCTCGTTGGCGGGGAGCGGGGAAACATCCGGTATGCCCGAAACGAAGTCTCAACGAGTGGTGCGATGAGTACGCAGACGGTACAGGTGCGATCGTCGTTTGGAAAAAAATCCGGGGTTGCCGCCATCGATGAATTGAACGATGCGTCGTTGGAAAAAGTGGTTCGCCGGGCCGAAGAACTGGCGCAACTGGCCCCCGAAAACCCGGAGTATGTGAGCGTTCTGGAACCGCAACAGTACCTGAAATCCGTCGGTTATTTCGACTCGACAGCCAAAATCACGCCCGCCATTCGGGCGGAAGCTGTTGCGAAAAGTTTGCAGGAATCGAGCAAGCAAAAGCTGGCGGCTGCCGGTTTTCTCGAAGATTTTCGGGGCTATTCGGCCATGATGAACTCCAAAGGGCTGTTTGCGTATTACCCGAGCACAAACGTGAATTTCTCGCTGACGGTTCGGACCGACGACGGAACGGGTTCGGGGTATGTGACGCGCGGCTACAGTGATTTTTCCAAACTGGATACGGTTTCGGCGACCAAAATTGCCGTTCAGAAATGCCTGGGTTCGGTAGGCGCGCGGGCGCTGGAACCGGGGAAATACACGGTCATTCTGGAACCGACGGCGGCTGTGGTCTTACTCGAAAGTATTTTTTCCAATCTGGATGCCCGCAGCGCCGACGAAGGCCGGTCGTTTCTGAGCAAACCCGGCGGCAAAACCAAGGTCGGCGAGAAGATTGTGGATGAGCGGGTTACGATTTATTCCGACCCCACCAATCCTGAATTGCCGGCGGCTCCGTGGTCGGGCGACGGCCGGGCGCAGGAGAAAATCAACTGGATTGAAAAAGGTGTCGTGAAAAACATGGCCTATTCCCGGTTCTGGGCGCAGAAGAAGGGCGTGAAAGCGGTTCCTCCACCGGCGAATGTGATTATGGCGGGCGGCACGGCTTCACTGGAAGACATGATCAAAAGCACCCAGCGCGGTATTCTGGTGACCAAACTCTGGTACATCCGCTCGGTCGACCCGCAGACGTTGCTGCTGACGGGCCTGACGCGCGATGGGACGTTTTACATCGAAAACGGGAAGATCAAGCACCCGGTCAAGAACTTCCGGTTTAACGAAAGTCCGGTTATTATGCTGAATAACCTCGAAGCCCTGGGCAAACCGGAGCGCGTGGTCAGTACGGAATCGACCGCGAATTACCTGATTCCGCCGATGAAAATCCGGGAGTTTACGTTCAGTTCGCTGTCGGACGCGGTTTAGAGAAAGAGCTATTTCGCGGAGGTAAGCGGAGGAAAAAAGAGTTAAGCGAAGGATAGTAAATAAATCTCCGCTTAACCCCCTTTTTCTTCGCTCAACCTAAAGGGCGGCCCCGTGCGCGATACAACCTTTCTCTCGAAATAAATAAGGGCTGTTAGAAACGGAATAAGGCTCAGTTTGTTAGTTAAAAAAGGAACATGGCCATGAGCAGAGCTGAAGTAATTATTCAGGAAATAAACACGCTGAATTCGGAAGAGTTAGAGATGGTTTATCATGAACTTATGAAACGTCTAAACCGTATTGACCGGATCAAGAATACATTAGCGAAAGTTCGTGGTAAAGGTGAAAAGGTGTGGTCTCAGGATGCTCAGGAGTATGTAAATCAACTGCGGGAAAATGACCGGTTCTAAACTATTTGTTGATACGGCTCCGCTGATTTATTTATTGGAAAATCACCCTGAATTTTATCAGAAAGTGGCTGATTTTCTGCTTCATGCCGTTGAAAACAATGCTGAATTTGAAACCAGTGTTCTTACGGTTAGTGAATTTTGTGTCAAACCTGAACAACTAGGCCGGTTTGATTTAATCAATGATTTCGACGCCGTTTTAAAAGAACTTGACTTCAGATTAGTGGAGATAACTTTGCCAATAGCCAAAATGGCTTCAAAACTACGGGCTACCTATGCGTTTTTAAAGGCAATGGATTCCTTACAAATTTCAACTGCAATTGAGAGCCATTGTGATCAATTTCTAACAAATGATAAAAAATTAAAGGGTGTTCAGGAAATCGAGGTTGTCGTCATCGCGGAGCTTTAAGTCCTGAATGCCATTCAATAAGACTACATTTCATCAACTTGAAACCCTTCTTTTTCACCCGCATCCAGTATACCTCCGGCGACTGGGATACGGACCAGCGAATGCCGTCTAACCTGCTGCATTCGCTGGTCGAGTATACCACCATTCCCGTGGATGAAAAAGAAAAAGTGGTTCAATTAACGGGTAACGAAATTTTCAAAAGCCCGTTCTGCTACCTCAGTGGCCACAAACTGGTGGAGTTTTCGACCCAGGAACGCGACCATTTCAAACGCTATGTCCAGAACGGCGGTTTTGTGTTTGTCGACGACTGCAACCACGACATCGACGGCCTTTTTGCTAAATCATTCGAGCAGGAAATGACCCGTACGTTTGGTCCGAAAGCCTTGCAGAAAATTCCCAATTCCCACCCGATTTATACCTGCTTTTTCAAATTTGAGGAAGGCCCGCCCACCACGACGTTCGAACTGAACGGCTGGGGCGATGACCTGGTGCACGATTACCTCAAAGCCGTGCTGATCGACGGACGCATTGGCGTTTTGTATAGCAACAAGGATTACGGGTGCGAGTGGGATTACGACTTCCGCAACAAACGTTTTCTGGCCGAGGATAATACCAAATTTGGCGTCAACATTGTTACGTACGCATTAACCGCATAACCAGTGGAAACCAAGGAACTGACCCATTACAAAACCGTAGTCGCCAAGCTTCCGCGCCTGAAGAAAGAAATCGGGAAGGTGATTGTCGGACAGCAGGAAGCTATTGATGAAATCCTGATTGCCCTGCTGGCGGGTGGCCATTGTTTGCTGGAAGGCGTGCCGGGACTGGCTAAAACGCTGATGGTGAAAACAATGGCGGAAGCGCTGGAGATGAATTTTAAACGGATTCAGTTTACGCCGGATCTGATGCCGGGCGATATTATCGGAACGGAAATTCTGGAAGAAGACCACAATACCGGTAAGAAATTTTTCAAATTCAACCGGGGGCCGATCTTCGCCCATGTGGTGCTGGCCGACGAAATCAACCGGACACCGCCCAAAACGCAGGCGGCTTTGCTGGAAGCCATGCAGGAAGGCAAGGTGACCTACGGCGGAACGGATTACGAATTGCCCCGGCCTTTTTTGATTATTGCCACCCAGAACCCGATCGAACAGGCCGGAACCTATCCGCTTCCCGAAGCCCAGCTAGACCGGTTTTTGCTGTACATCAAGCTCAGTTATCCGTCTGAACTGGAAGAATTGAACGTGCTGAAAAGCACCACCGGAACCGCTCGTCCGGAATTGAAAACCATCCTGACGGATCAGGAGATCGTTGACTTACAGTATCTTACGCGGCAGGTTCACATCAGTGATGAGTTAATCGATTTTATCAATAAACTCGTCCGGTCGACGCGCCCCGAGAGCAGTTCATCGGCGTTTGTCAAACAGTGGTGCGACTGGGGCGCGGGGCCGCGCGCGGGGCAGGCGCTGGTGCTGTGTTCCAAAGCGCGGGCGGTTCTGAACGAGCGGTTTTCAGTGATTCCGGAGGACATTCAAACGCTGGCCTACCCGATCCTGCGCCACCGCATCGCCCTCAATTTCCGGGCTGAGGCTGAGAATATTACGACGGATCAGGTGATAAACGAGTTATTAAAGTAAAGAGCTGTTTCGCGGAGTTGAGCGCAGGAAAATGAGTTAAGCGGAGATAGTCTAAAAAACTCTGTTTAACTCCTTTTTCCTCCGCTCAACTCCGCGAAACAACTCCAAATCATGCTAGCGACCGATCTCATCAAACTCAACAACCTGCAACTCGCCGGCAAACTCGTCAGCGACGAATTGCTGTTGGGCATTCACGCCAGCAAACGCTCGGGGTCGGGGACGGAGTTTGAACAATACCGCCACTATGAGCCCGGCGACGATCCCCGGCGCATCGACTGGAAACTTTTTGCCCGAACCGACAAGCATCTCGTGCGGGAATCAGCGACGGAAAGCAACCTGCAAATCCGCTTTTTACTGGATTTATCCGGGTCGATGAATTACAGTGAGCAGGGCGTTAGCCGCCTGGAGTATGCCAAAATCCTGATGGCTTCACTGGCCTATCTGGGCTATCGGCAAAGCGACCAGATGAGTTTATACGGGTTGCAAAATGGGGCTTTGCAAACGTTGGTACCGACTGGGAAGCAAGCGTTTCAACGGATTTTATTTGCTTTACAAAACGCTACGGCTTCCGGGCAATGGCTGCCACAACAGGCACGGTTTCCGGAATTCCAGCAGAAACAAAAGGAGCTGTTGGTGATGGTTTCTGACTTTCTGCAAGTGGATAACGAATGGTTGAAACTGATTAAAAGTGTGGCTAGTCCGCGCCGGGAAATTGTTATATTTCAACTGCTCGGGGAGCAGGAAACGGATTTTAACCTGAGCGGTTTTTACCGGTTTAAAGATCTGGAAACCGACCGGGAAATTGAAGTGCAGGCGGAGGCAATCAAAGAGTCATTTCAGCAGGCGGTTTCGGTTTATTTCAAAAAAATGGCAGAAGAATTGTTGCTGCCACACGTTCATCTTATTCGCGTAAAACTGAGTGATCCCATTGCCGGGGCGTTAACCGATTTTCTGACCAGGAGGAGAATTTAATGCAATTTATCCAGCCGTTATTTTTATGGGGAATTGGGGCCGTGATAATCCCGGTCATTATCCATTTCTGGCACCAGAAAAGGGGCAAAACTCTGGCCTGGGCGGCTACCCGCTGGCTTCAGGAAAAGAACCAGCAACCGCAGCGGGGCGTTAAACTGGACAATTTGTTGTTGCTGATTCTACGGTGTTTTATCGTGGTTTTACTGGCAGTTTTAGTGAGTCAGCCGACGTTCAACGGGTTTGGAAAACCGGCAGGTAGTCAGAAAATTCATCTCGTGCAACCGGACAAATCGGTGGTCGATAATTTTCGGTTTGAACTCGAAGATGCCATCAAAAAAGGAGAAGCCATTTATTGGAGTACTGCAGCCACGGAACGGCTAAACGATCCGGAGCAATTGCCTGATCAGCGGACTTTTACGGCGAACCTGTTACAGTCGTCGATCAATGTGTTGCAGAAAAATAATTCGGAATTACATCTGTACTTACGCAATAACCACCAATTGGCGGACGCGCCGTTTATTCGGGTTCCGGCTTCTTATAAACTTCATGCGATCGTTGATTCTGGTCGCCAACCCGTCCGTACTTATCTGGAATTACCGGCCAACAAAAAGCTGTTTGTCAATCCGTCAAATCAGTTGACAAACGGCGCGGTTTTAAACCCGACGCTCCGTTTTCAACCTACTCCGGAGCATGCCGGGCCGTTAACGGCTTTGGTAAATTTCAAAAATAAAACCGAACAACAAACCATTGTGGCAGCGTTGAATGCGCTGTCGGAAGTGTACTCGCTGGGCATCCGGGTCGATATAAAAAGGAATCCGCAAACCGGATACGACTGGATTTTAACCGATCAGGAGGTGGTTAATCCGGTACCTAAAACGCTTTACCTGGTTTCGGGAAAACTCAAAACGCCGACCAGCGCCAATGTGATTTATTCGGAAGAAAAACTGACGCCACAAACCGCCGAACTGGTAAGAACCGGGCAGCTTCCGGAATGGCTGGGCGAATGTCTAATCCGGCATTTTAAGCTTAAACCGAGCGCATTTCCATTGAGCAGGCAACAGTTAAACACCTTGTTTATTCCCACTGCCCAGTCGGAAAAAAAGCAACCGGAACGTGTCCGCAACTGGATTTTATTCGTGTTCATTTGTTTGGTAGGCGTTGAGCGTTGGATGGCTTTGAAACAGAACGCATGAATGAACTGAAACGTACCTTGTCGGCCATTACCTATCAGCTCATTGCGAATGCGTTGCTGAAGAGTATTTTGCTGGCAATTGCGGCTGGCTATGTTGCCCGGATTGCCGGTTTTCCCGTTGAAATAGCAAGCGGTATTGGCATTTTTGGGTTTGGATTTGGTGTCTGGTTTACCGGTCTTTTTCGGAGCAAAAAACAACAGGCGATAGCCATTATTCATAAAACATTTGGTGATGTTGAATACAGCTTGCCGCTGCTGGATAAAGAAGAATTGAACATAGCCGAACAACTCCAACTGGCACGGTTGAATGAGCAAATTCGGGCGATTAAAATTCCGGTTAGTCACTTATTCTTAGTACTATTTTCAAAAACTGCCTTATACGGTTTACTGGTTTTGATTTCACTAACCGTTTATTATGGTTCTCTACTGTTGCCGTCGAATCAGCCGGTTCACAACCAATTGGCAACCTATATTCCTGCCATTGCCAAAGATACCAGGCCGGTTGTTCCTGCTTTTCAATCGGCGGTTTTACAAATTAAACCGCCGGGTTATACAAGTTTTCCTGGAAAAGAATCAACGGATTTGAACGCAGCAGCGATCACGGGTTCGTTGCTAACCTGGCGATTAAAATTTACTCAGCATGAGGCTGTTTCGGTTCGGTTAGTCAACAGCCGGGGTGAAGAACTGACGTTTAAAAAAACAGCAAGCGGATTTGAGTACCAGGATCAATTGATTAATTCGGGCCTTTATGCGATCAAAGCTTATTGGAAAAAACCGACTGGCAAAGATTCCCTCATTTACCAAACTGACTATTACCGACTGGAAGCACAACCCGATCTGGCTCCAAAAATTCAACCCGATTCCAAAGAATTATACCAATTTCATTTTCTGAAAGATGATAAAAATCTGCACGTTTCAGCCCGGATTTCGGACGATTTTAACGTACGGCAGGCTTTTATTGTGGCCACGTTGGCGCGGGGTTCCGGCGAAAGTGTTAAGTTCCGGGAAGTTAAATTTCCGTTGCCGCAAACTAATTTTAAAGAGGCCAGGCTAACGAAAATCATTGACCTTAAAGCACTCAATTTTGCGCCGGGGGATGAACTTTATTACTATTGGGCGGCCCTTGATAACAAAAAACCGGAAGCAAATTTCGCCAAATCGGACACCTATTTTGTGGTGTATAAAGACACGGCCAACGTGGAAGAAGCGGAACTGGCTACGATGGCCGTGAACATTATGCCGGAGTATTTTCGCAGCCAGCGGCAGATTATTATCGATACCGAAAAGCTGATTTCCCAACGGAAAAAACGGGCGGCCAAGGATTTTAAGCGTACGTCCAATGAAATTGGTTTTGATCAAAAAGTGCTTCGGTTGCGGTATGGGCAGTATTTGGGAGAAGAATTTGAGAATTCGATTGGTGGGCATGATCTGGCTGCTGAGGGAAATGTGCTGGAAGGATTCATCCATAAACACGACACGGACGAAGAGAAAAATGCGCCAAAGCCGTTTGCTTTCAAAGTAGGGGAAAAGGCCGAAGAACAGCAGAAGAAAGAGTTGCCCGCTCCCGATCAGCACGATCATGAACACGAAGCCGGAAAATCAGAAAGCGATGACCCAGTGGCGGCTTTGATGGAACAATATATTCACTCGCACGATAACGGAGAAGCCAACACATTTTACGAACAATCGACCCGTAGTTTGTTGAAAATGGCGCTCGAACAAATGTGGCAATCCGAATTACACCTGCGTTTATACGAACCGGAAAAAGCGCTGCCTTTTGAAAATAAAGCTCTGATTTATCTGAAAGCGGCCCAGCATAAAGCCCGGACGTTTGTGAAGAAAAGTGGCTACGATCCACCGCCGATCAAAGAAAAGGAAACCCGACTGACCGGTGAATTGAAAAATGTCAATGCCAATTTTACGCAGGAACGGCAGTATAATCCAGCACAACTGGAACGACTGGCTGGCGAAGTGTTGGGGTATCTGGAACTGAAAAATTTAAGTCAAAACCAGAAAAGAACCGTACAGCAATTGAGTGCTTTTCTGATGAATCAGGTCATGAACAGTCGTTTATCGGATTGGCCGATTGTCAGTAGTTTACAGAAATTAGAACGCGGTAAAATGCTATCTAATGCAGAAAAAACTGCACTAAAAACGAAATTATATTCCATGGCCGGAATTTCATCCAGAAGCAGAAAACAGTCAGAAATGGGATCGTATTCCAGCGAACGTAAACTGGAACAATCGTTTTGGCGTCATTTGAAATGAAAGTAGTTGATCAGGTTATAAGTGCCTTTAATCCCGCTGATACCATTAACTGGGTTCTCCTGTTACTTTTAGCGGTATTGCTGCTCCTGCAACTGGCGCTGATCATCAGAAATAAATCACTTTCAGCTCGACGGAAATGGGTTCGGGCGGTTTTAAATTTCTTGTTCTGGAGTGTTTTAGCGGGCTACTTTCTGCAACTCGAATGGCGAAAACCGGTTGGCTCAAAGCTGGTTTTACTTGCCGACAATACGGTGCCGGCTGCGTATATCAACCATCTGAAAGATAGTCTGGGAAACCGGGAAATCATTCGGACCAATACCGTCGCAACTTCGGCCTTCCGCTCGCAACTTACTGATGGTTCCATCGATACCGTAACGTTGATTGGAAGCGCTTTTTCTCCGGAAATACTGGGTCAGTTGAGCCGACAAACTGTGCAATGGATTCCGTATTATCAACCCGATCAGTTGCAGCTGATTCGCTGGAAAGCCTTTCTTCGAAAAGGTGAAATGCAGGTGGTGAGCGGCACTCTTTACTCATCGCAGCAACAGATGCTTAAGCTCCGTTTTGGAAAGCAGATTCTCGATAGTTTGCTACTAAAAGCCGGCCCTGCGGATTTTAAATTTCAGTTTCCTGCCTTTTCACAAGGACGCACCGAAATCGAGTTGGTGCTGGACCAGAAACCGCTGGATACACTTCATTATTTTTCCCGAAAGGCCCCGGACTTTGCGTATCAGTTTATTCTCGATAGTCCGGATTTTGAAAGCAAAACGCTGGCCGACTGGCTGGGCAGAAAAGGGTATTCCGTTCAGCTTACTTCCACCATTTCGAAAAACAGGAGCAATCGGCTGAACATCAACCGGGCCGCTGATGCCGATGTGATTATTACCGATCCGGCCAATGCGACGAATCCTGTTGTCAAAAAAGCCGTGATTCAGGGAAAACCGGTGCTGTTTATGAACCTGTCGGACGCCGAAGCCGATCTTAAAACCATTAACGAAGCGTTGGGTACCGACTGGAACGTAAAGAAAATCGCCAACGAAACGACGGTGTCGATTGGAAACGGAATTCAGGCTTTGCCGTATCGGTTAACCGTTGCCCTGAATCAGCTTCCCGTGGCCGGTTATCCGGTGGCTATTCAGAAAACGACCGCCAAAATCGGGGTCAGTCTGGTGAGTGAAACGTTTCCATTGAAACTGAGTGGCGACAGCGTGACGTATGACCGGATCTGGACGTCGATTCTGACGCCACTGCAACCTGCGTTAAAAGACAATGTTCAGCTGGAGTCACCCGTTTTTAAGGGCATTCGATCCGTCATTCACTTCAATAATGTATCCCGAAAACCCGCCGAAATCCGGATCGGAAACGATACGGCCAGGCTCGATTATTCCCCCATCAATGCCTGGTCTGCCCAAACCCGGTATGTATTCGGCCGCACGGGCTGGCTGCCTTTTCAGGATTCGCTGGCGGTTTATGTTGACGAACCCGATAAGAATGCGGTTTTCGGGAATCGGCTGGTGAGTGATTATTTGCGATTCCGCTCATCCGGGGAGGTAGAAACGCAGGCCGGTATTCAAAACCAACGCTCCGTTAAATTGCCCGACTGGATCTGGATTCTGCTCTTCCTCAGCAGTTTGACCGCGCTTTGGATCGAACCTAAATTTAGCATTTGACCTGTCGTAAAATTCCAGTAGCTTTGCGGCTGTTTTTAGTCTTAAATCTTACGTACAATGCCCTATCTATTTACCTCGGAGTCAGTCTCTGAAGGCCATCCCGACAAAGTCGCGGATCAGATTTCCGATGCATTGATCGATCATTTTCTGGCATACGATCCATCCAGCAAAGTCGCCTGCGAAACACTGGTTACAACCGGACAGGTGGTATTGGCAGGGGAGGTAAAAACAAATACGTACCTCGATGTTCAGAAAATCGCCCGGGAGGTTATCAGGCGTATTGGTTATACCAAAAGTGAATACATGTTTGAAGCCGATTCGTGCGGCATTTTATCCGCCATTCACGACCAGTCGGCCGACATCAATCAGGGCGTTGAACGCACCAATCCGGAAGATCAGGGCGCGGGTGACCAGGGAATGATGTTTGGGTATGCGACCAACGAAACGGATAATTTCATGCCGTTGCCGCTGGATCTGGCCCACAAGATTCTCCAGGAAATGTCCTACATCCGCAATCACGATAAGAATATTTTAACGTACCTCCGGCCGGATGCCAAGTCGCAGGTGACGATTGAATACAGCGATGATGACAAGCCCATCCGGATCGATACGATCGTTGTTTCAACGCAACACGATGATTTTGACACGGATGCGGTCATGCTCGAGCGGATTCGGGAAGATGTGATCAACATTGTTATTCCCCGCGTAAAAGCCAAACTCAAACCGGAGCTGCAAGCGTTGTTTACCGATAACATTACGTATTACATCAACCCAACGGGCAAGTTTGTCATTGGCGGACCACACGGTGATACGGGCTTGACGGGTCGTAAAATTATTGTCGATACCTACGGCGGCAAAGGCGCTCACGGTGGGGGGGCCTTCTCGGGCAAAGACCCTTCGAAAGTAGACCGTTCGGCGGCTTACGCAACGCGTCACATTGCCAAAAACCTGGTGGCAGCCGGTCTGTGCGATCAGATTCTGGTTCAGGTTTCCTATGCCATCGGCGTGGCCAAACCGTGCGGTTTATACGTTAATACGTATAATTCGGCGAAAGTAGACATGACCGACGGTGAGATTGCGACCAAAATCGAGGAGCTATTCGACATGCGTCCGTACGCCATCGAACAACGCCTGAAACTGCGGAATCCGATTTATTCCGAAACCGCTGCATATGGTCACATGGGCCGTCAGAACCAGATTGTGAAGAAAGTATTTGGTATGAATGGTACCACGAAAGAGGTTGAAGTTGAGCTGTTTACGTGGGAGAAACTTGACTACGTCGATAAGATCAAAGAAGCATTTGGATTATAGTACCCACGGGCCGCCCGTAGGTACAAAAAAAGCCGCCTTTTTAGGGCGGCTTTTTTTGTTGGAAAACAGGTCGGTTAATATTCGATGTCTTCGTTTACCGTGTCCGCTTCAACCAAATCCGTCGACTCATTGATTTGCTGTGCGGAGATATTTCGCTGTTTATCTTTATGACGTTTCAACTTATTCTTGAGCATATCGACCACCACGTCGGTAGCTTCTTCAAACGTGGTGCCTTGCTGGCGGGCGAAAATGGAATCACCCGGCAAAAACAGTTTAACTTCGAAAACTTTCTGTTTGACTTTGCTGGTGTCGCTCCCCTCTAACCTCAAATAAACCTCACCGCTGATAATCCGGTCGTTAAAGGTTTCTAATTTGTCAAGCTTCTTCTGAATGAAGTCCAGCAACTTTTGGTCTGCCGTAAAATGGACGCAATGAATTTGAATTCTCATACGTGTCACATGGTTTTAAAGTTAAACAAAGAACCCACGGACTATCTAAGTTTGGAAAACCATTTGACAGAGTCAATAGGCTGATCGAAATATCCAACTTAGTATATTGTCCAGATTTATACGAATGCTACCTTACCGTTCAGAACCAACACTTATCGTACCAACCTCCATCCGGGGTGATAGAAAGATTCTTTCTATTGTCTAATTATACCGTTTGAAAAACGGCCGCCTTTCACCGGTTTTCGTCTGCTTATTGGGTCTGTTTCAGGAATTGACCACTTCGCCACCGTTCACGTGCATGACCTGGCCCGTGATGTAAGAGGCATCTTCGGAAGCCAGAAAAACAAAGGCCGGAGCCACTTCTGCCGGTTGTCCGACGCGCTCCAGGGGCGTTTCCTTGCCGAATTCGGCCACTTCTTCTTCCGTTTTGGTCGATACGATCAGGGGTGTCCAGATCGGGCCGGGCGCTACCGCATTGACCCGGATGTTGCGTTCCACCAAATGTTGCGACAAAGAGCGCGTAAAAGCCGTTACGGCCCCTTTTGTGGAGGCATAATCGACCAGGGCCTTGCTGCCCCGGTAGGAAACGACCGAGGTCGTGTTGATGATGCAATCGTAGGCACTCATATGGGCCAGTGCCAGTTTGGTAAGCCGGAAAATAGCCAGGATATTAAGCTCGAACGTTTCGATTAACTGCTGATCCGAAATGTCGGTAAACTCTTGTTGTTCAACGTGGTTGGCGGCATTGTTGACCAGGATGTTAATGTGATGGTATTCACTGACCACGTGGTCGACTACTTGTCTGATAAATGACGGATTTCGCAGGTCTCCGGCGAGTAACAAACAGCGTTGTCCTTCGGCTTCAATCAGCGATTTGGTCTTTTGCGCGTCTTCGATTTCGCGGGGATGATGGACGATGGCGAGGTCGGCGCCTTCGCGGGCAAAATGGACGGCAACGGCCCGGCCAATGCCGCTGTCTCCGCCCGTAATCAGGGCTATTTTATCCTGCAACTTGCCACTGCCGACGTAATCATCCCGCATGTAAATCGGCTGTGGATGCATTTCTAGTTCCAGACCCGGTTGCTGATTCTGGTGCTGGGGCGGGGTTTCAAGTTCTAAATTCATCGCTGTAGAAAGGTTGGATCAGGTATTTACAATCGTTCCGCCGTTGGGGTGGATGGTTTGGCCGGTAACGTAACTGGCATCGTTGGAGGCCAGATAGACGTACGCCGGAGCCACTTCGCTGGGCTGACCGGGGCGCTTCATCGGAACATCCTGCCCAAACTGGGCCACTTCTTTGGCACCGACGGAAGCCGGGTTCAGGGGTGTCCAGATGGGGCCGGGGGCTACGCCATTTACGCGAATTTTCTTCTTGGCCAGATTGGACGACAACGCGCGGGTGAAGCTCATGATGGCCCCTTTGGTGGCCGAATATTCCGGCAAATCGGCCCGGCCCTGAAAAGCTGTCACGGATGTGGTATTGATAATGCTGTCGCCTTCGTGCAGGTGTTTCAAAGCCGCCCGCGTGACCCGAAAAAACGAATAGATGTTGATTTCGAAGGTGTTCACCAGATCGTCGTCGGTCATGTCTTCAAACCGCTTGTGCTGGAGTTGCAAGCCGGCATTATTGACCAGAATGTTCAGTTTGCCAAACCGCCGGACGGTATCTTCCACCAGTCTTTCGCAATAGGCCGGGTCGCGCAGGTCGCCGGGCAGGAGCAGGCATTGCTGGCCTTCGGCGATCACCAGCTCTCTGGTTTTCCGGGCGTCACCTTCTTCGCGGTGGGTGTAGGCAATCGCTACATCGGCACCTTCGCGGGCAAAATGCACGGCTACCGCCCGGCCAATGCCACTGTCTCCGCCGGTAATCAAAGCCACTTTTCCTTTCAATTTGCCAGACCCGACATAGGCATACCGAATCACTTTCGGTTGCGGGTCAAGTTCGCTTTCCAGACCAGGCTGCACATCCTGATGCTGGGGCGGAATTTTAGTTTCCATACGGTTTTTCCGGTCGTTGAGTAAATCAGAAAGCTAGAATAGACAAGAAAAGTAAGACGAAGGATAAAAAACAACCCGCTGCTTGTACCTTTTACTCATGTCTCTTGTCTACTCTCTTTTGTCTATTCAATAACAACTCAATCGCCCGGATTTTGATGGGATTCTATTACTGAACGGGATACAAAAAAAGCCGAATGTTCACAAACATCCGGCTTTTTGGCAGGCTAAGGTAGTCAGTATCAGGGAGTCTTCTGAAGAACGTCAGCGGTCAGTGCTTCCCATATTTTGTTGTAGACCTCAATAGCGGCCAGCGGTTTTTCGTTCGACAACCCCGGGCTTGAGGACACAAAAACCGGGTGATCGGCGGGGCTGGTACCCACACGGCCGTGCGAACCCTTGATCAGGGTAGCGTCCAGCGGAATGACGTTCATTAAATACCGGAAGCCGAGTTTTTTACGAATCAGTTTATAACCGGCTTTTAGTTTGATCAGCGAATTGGCCGGGTCCATAAACATTTCGACCGGATCGTAACCCGGTTTCCGGTGAATATCGACCAGTCGGGCATAATCCGGCGCTTTCGCGTCGTCGGTCCAGTAATAATAGGTAAACCAGCTTTTGGCGTCGGCCATTACCACCAGATCACCCGCCCGGTCGTGGTCGATGTGGTGTTTTTTCTTCCCGGCTTCGTCCAGAATCAGTTCAACCCCCGGCGTTTTTTCGAGAATGGAGCGCACCTGAGCGGCACAGGCCGGGTCGTTGATGTAGATGTGGGCAATCTGATGGTCAGCCACCGCAAAAGCCCGTGACGCGCCCGCATCGAGCAATTCCAGCCCTTGTTCGACCCGAACGTTGATCAGACCGGCTTCCCGGAACAGGCGGTTCAGGTGAATGGGCTGGCTGACGTTCGTGATTCCGTATTCCGACAGAATGATAATTTCGGCGTTTTGCCGTTCATAATGCTGAATTAAATCCTTGCATACGTCGTCAATTTCGTGCAGTTCGTTCGAAATCTTACTGAAATCGGGTCCGAATTTTTGCAGACAGTAATCCAGGTGCGGCAAATAAATCAGCGTCAGCGTCGGGTTGTGCCAGCGGTCGACCAATAACGACGCGTCGGCAATCCAGCGGGTCGATTTGATGTTGGCGTTGGGTCCCCAGAAACTGAACAGCGGAAAGGTGCCGAGTGCTTCCTGAAGCCGGTCGCGCAGATCGGAGGGATGGCTGTAACAATCGGGCGCTTTCACCCCGTCGGCGTGGTATTGGGGGCGGGGTGTAACCGAAAAGTCGGCGGAGGAATACATGTTGTACCACCAGAACATCTTGGAAACCGTGAACGACGGATCGAGTTGCCGGGCGCGTTCCCAGATTTTTTCGCCACCCACCAGTTTGTTCGACTGCTTCCAGAATTTGACTTCGCATTCCGTACGGTCGTACCAGCCGTTGCCGACAATACCGGTTTCGGTTGGCCATTTTCCCGTCACATACGTCGACTGAACCGAAGTTGTGACGGCGGGCAACATCGGCTCGATGCTGGAAAGCTGCTTGCCCGTTACCCATTGTTTCAGAAAGGGCGTATGCTCACCAATCAGGGAGGCTGATAAGCCCACAACGTCGATTACTACGGTTTTTTTCATATATATTGAGGGCTATCGGCTAATGAAAGGACAGACACCTGACAGATTTTGAAAACCTGTCAGGTGTTTGTCTCGTTCCATTAGCCGATGGTATTAATTTCGTTCAAGACCCAATCTAATTCCCGCCCGATCGAATCATTGAGTCGCATTTTCAGATCTTCGGGCAGCACTTCCCACGTGTAGGTTTCGACTTCCAGTTGCTCCGTAAACGGACTTTCTTTCTGTAAACGAAGCACTTCCGTAATGTCTTCCTGCGTCGATTGCAGCAGACCGTAGTCGGCCACGAAAAGCGGAACGTGAAAATGCGACCGCCATTCGACGTGATTTTTATCAAATGCCAGCAGAGCCTCCGGCAAATCCGGAAACCGGAGCAATTCACCGTTCACATCCCGCGCCACTACCTGATGCAAATACGTCGGCTCGTTGAACTGCCGGAATTGGTCCAGAACCGCAGCCCGGCTGTTTTCTTCCACCGGAAAAGTGGCCTTCAAAGCCGCGCTGATCTGAATTTTGCCGACTTTCAAGTCGTTGTCTTTCAGTTTTTTCAGCACTTCCTCCGGGCGTTCGTAACCCACCGCAAAATGGCAAACATCGTAGCACAACTGCACGTGTTCGCGCAAAGCCGCTTCGGCTTCACCCGCCGACATCCCAAACTCGTCGTTGAGCCGCTCCAGGCCGATGGGCAACAAATAGAGGTTGAACCATTCGATAAACTCGTCGCCGGTTTCCAGCAATCCGTCGGGTTCGGGTTCAATGTCGAGGTGCAGGCTGATGCCTTCTTCCTGCTTGATCCGAACGAGATCTTCCACCACAGTCATCAGGCGCTGGGTCGTCGCTTCAAAAGCCAGATCGCGTTCGTCCCGGTTGCTCCACTGAAACCAGTACCGGTAGGAAAGGGGTGAGGTAGAAATACCGGCTTCGGTGATTCCGCCTGCCATACTGATCGGCAGCAATGCCGTCAGCAACCGGAACAACCGGATGGTATACTCGACGCGCTCGGGCGTTCGCCAGTCGGGGGCGTGAACCTGGCCTTTGACGCGTGTCCGGTGAAAACCGCCAAACGGAAAACCGTTCATTGTAAAAACGTAGCAGTCGTTTTCCGTCAGCCAGTTCTGAAATTCCCGCAGGCGCTCCGGCTGGACCAGCTCCAGGCTGGCAATGTTGGAAAGCCGCAGTCCGATACCAAAGGGCGCATCGGGCGAAAGCTTTTGTTTGATGCTGGGAATGGCCTGTTGCAGCGCAATGAAGTGCTCCGCCCAATGTTCACCGGCATGAATATTCGTGCAATAACCGAGATGTCCCAGCGGGGTTTTCATGCGGGCTGTATTTCGTTCTCTTTTAGGATTCCAATCACTTCGCGAATCAGCTCCGTGTCCATTTCGTGTACTTCCACACCCTTTCCGATGGCTTTCAGCAACATGATGGTCAGTTGACCACCCAGATGTTCACGGAACTCATTGAGTCCTTTCAACACGCCATCGCCATCCAGCGCCGGATGAAACAGCGAAAAACCGAGGGTTCGTTCCAGATTCAGAATGCGGTTAGTATCGGCTTCGCTGAGCCAGCCCAGCCGTTGGGAATAGAGACTGTCGAGGGCAATGCCGATGGCTACGGCTTCGCCGTGACGAATCTCAAAATCAGTGAGTTGTTCGAGCTTGTGGGCGCTCCAGTGGCCAAAATCCAGTGGTCGCGACGAGCCCATTTCGAACGGGTCGCCACTGGCAATGTGGTTCAGGTGCAACTCGGCGCAGCGGTGAATCAGGTACTGCATGGCGTCCAGATCGCGGGCGGCCAGTTTTTCGGCGTTGGTTTCCAGCCACTCAAAAAAGGGTTGGTCTTTAATGAGGGCCACTTTGATGGCTTCGGAAATACCGGCCCGCCAGTCGCGGTCGTCGAGTGTTTTGAGAAACTCCGAATCGTTGAAAACCGCGGTGGGGGGCGCAAACGAGCCGAGAAAGTTTTTCTTTCCCCGGTAATTGACGCCGTTTTTAACGCCGATTCCCGAATCATTTTGCGACAAAACCGTGGTTGGAATCCGAATGTGCCGGATGCCGCGGTGCGAAATGGCGGCCACATAGCCCACCAGATCCAGGACCGAACCACCACCAATGGCCACCACGTATGAATGGCGGTCGATGCCGTAGCGGTCGATGGCGTCGATGAGTTGATCGACCAGCGCCGGATCGTTTTTAGACCCTTCGCCACCGGGAATCACGATCAAATCAGGAACCATATCAACACTGGAAACCGGAGCAAAATACGCTTTGATCTGTTCTAATAAATCGGGATGGCTAGTAGTAACCCCTTCATCCAGAATGAATAGTAATTTTTTGCGAAATCCTTCCGAATGCCGGTTTTTCAGGAAATCAACTAACGTTGAATTGGTAGGGTCGAACAGACGGTCGGAAAAGAATACGTCGTAGGTGAAGTGAACGTTGAATGACTGGTGAAGGGTATTCATTCCTTAGGACAATGAGTTAATAGAATAAATAAATACGTAAAACAAACAAACCACCGGTTTGTCTTTTAAAACAAGAGTTTGGCCGGAACCGTTCGGTTACGTCACCGCAAATACTTTGGCCAGCAATCGCGACAGGGGCAGCAGACAAACGACGAGCATGGCCAGCGGAAAAGAAGCGAAAGCGGCTACCCAGGCGGCATTCATCACAATCAACGATAATACGCCCGATTTTACCGCCATGCCGATGTTTCGGCCGGTTGGCTCCCGGATGGCTTGCCAAAGGGGCGGAAAAATAAAGAAGCCAAAGAGTAAAAGGAACGGAATGGCCGTTCCTAACTGGTGTTGCTGCTGGGCAATGGCACCGATGCAGCCAATCACGAGTCCGTATAACAAACCCGCAACCCGCAGCACCATCGGTTTTCCGCCGTGAACTTCCCCCCGGCTGATCATCGTAATAGCAGCAATGTAGACAATGGGAATGACGCCCAGCGATGCCCACAAAGGAACCTGATCGGGCAAAACACTGATGCCCAGAATTAGATTCAGCCCCCGGCACAAGCCCATATTCAGAGGACCGATGATGGCATTGTGTTTCCCGAATTTATCGTAAACCAGCGAGGCAACGCTAATGGCGACCGCCAGCCATCCCGCCGTCGGGTTCACCATCCAGGCCGCGGCCATGCCGATTAGCAATAAAAAACTGGCCAGTAAGGTTGCTGTTGCCAGACTCACCTGCCCGCTCGGAATGGGTCGTTCCGGCCGCTCGACGGCGTCCAGTTCGGCATCAAAAACGTCGTTGAAAACCACGCCACCACCATACAACCCGACCGTCGACAGACAAAGCCAGCCCACCGGTGCCGGATCAGCATCAGGAATCAGGTAATAACCGGCGATGGCCATTCCCGCCATTACGTCGGCAATGGACGTGATGAGGTTGGCCGGGCGGGTTAGGCGAAGAAGCGGAAGGAGCATGTTTTTGAATGATGAACGATGAGCGATGAACGTTGAATGGGGCTAACGCGTACCCATTCATCGTTCGGCGATCATCATTCATCATTATTTAATAATCGTTGATGATTTATCCACCCGCGGGGCCTGGCCTCCGCGCAACACCGAGCTGCCATTGTAGCGCTGGCTCTGGTCGATGTCGATTGGCTGTTCGAAGTCGGCGAGGCTGATCTGGCCGCTCTGGGCAAAAGCCGTTACGGCGTTTTCGAAGGTAACCAGCCGGATGGTTTCGTCGGAAATACCGCGTTCTTTCATCAAGGCTGCGGTTTTGGGCAGGGCCAGCGGATCGCTGATGCCCCAGTCGGCGGCCGAATTGATCATAATCCGCTCGGGTCCATACTGTTTCACCACTTCAACCATGCGCTCATTGCCCATTTTGGTGAAGGGATAAATGGTAAAACCGGCCCAGAAGCCGCGATCCAGGACTTCCTTAACGGTTTCTTCGTTGTTGTGATCGACAATCACCATGCCGGGGTCCAGACCGTGTTCGAGCGCGATGTCCATGCTGCGGCTGGTGCCCTGTTTTTTGTCACGGTGGGGCGTGTGAATCTGAACCGGTAACCCGGCTTCTTTGGCGAGTTCCAACTGCGCCCGGTAGTATTTTTCTTCGGCAGGAGTCTGGTCGTCGAACCCGATTTCACCGACGCCAACGACGCCCTCTTTGTAAATAAACAAAGGCAGAATCTCCATGACCTGCTCGGCGAGGGCCTCGTTGTTGGATTCTTTGGAGTTCAGGCCGATCGTGCAGTAGTGCCGGATGCCGAACTGCGACGCCCGAAACCGCTCCCAGCCGACGAGGCTCGCAAAATAATCGCGGAACGAATCGACGCCCGTGCGGGGCTGGCCGAGCCAGAACGCCGGTTCGATAACGGCCACAACACCGGCGTCGGCCATCGCCTGGTAATCATCCGTGGTGCGGGCCGTCATGTGAACGTGCATGTCAAAAAACTTCATCCCGCGAATGGTATCTAAAAAACTCATGAGTGTGTCGGCTTTAAAAAGCAAAGTTAGTCGGGGAGCAACCCAGTTGCAAGCGGCATCCCGGACGATTGCGGTTCAATTACCAGGATAACGGAAAAAGGGCCATTAGATTTTTATTAAAAACCGTAACACCAGCCGTTTCGTTGACTAGACGCGGTGCTTTTATCGTTATTTAAGTAAAAACTAAGTTGTACTATTTCATTCAGTAATCATGAAAGCTGTATTTCGGATCCTACTGTGGGCAAGCATAAGTGGCGGAATTGGAGGTGGAATCAGTTCCTGCCGACCCGACCCAATCGATAACCTGACACCCGAAGAAAGCCAGGTTTTTATTACCAATCACGACCGATCGGTCAACTTTGCCAACTACCGCACGTTCAGTTTGCCGGATTCGGTTGTGGAAGTGGTCAACGACCAGCAGCGTGTATCGATGGCGGGCATGGAGCCGCAGTTTCTGGATCGTCTGGCGCAGGAACTGACCAGCCGGGGCTATCAGCGGGTGAGCCGGAATGCCAATCCTGATCTGGGCGTTGCCGTTCTGCGGATCAACAACAGTTATCTGGGCGTGACATCGATGCCGTATTCGCCCTATTACCTCGATTATTGGGGCTACGGCGGTTTAGGTGGTTTAGGCGGTTATGGCTATGGATACGGTTATCCGAGCTATTATTCATTTTACGAGGTCAGTGATACCTATTGGATGATTCAGCTGGTTGATTTGCGGAATCCGAACCGAACCGACCAGAAGCTGAACGTGATCTGGCAAGCCCAGATTCGCGGCAGCGGTATTTTTGACGAAACTTCCGTCAATTCCATCCTTTCAAACGTGTTTCAACAGTCGGCATACCTGCGGACCAATCAATGATGAATAAAGAGCAAGGAGCCGGGACGAGACACAACCGATAAACCGGTCCTTGTCTCTTTACGCTCTAATCTTCTAACAGTCATGAAAAAGAGAATCTTATTTAGCGTAATCGGGCTGATCTGGGCGTTGGGAGCGATGGCTCAGACGGATGCCGAACAGGAAGATCAATCCAAAAGCTTCACGAATTCGCTCTACGAACGTTTTGTGTCCGGTCGGGCCACGGTTTTCTACGGGGTTGGTTTGCCAATGGGCAGCCAGCAGAACTATATGGACAAGGTCGGGACGCGCAACTTCGCGGTGGCCATTGAAGCCATGTTTCCGGGGCGGTTTTCGGTCGGCGGGCGCATCGGACAGCAGTACAGCAGTGAACGGTTGCCGCGTCAGACGTATACGTTTGATGATGGGTCGGAAGTCTCGGCGGTGCAAACCCGGGCGCTAACGGTGGTGCCCCTGCTGGCCATCGGATCGGTGTATCTGAACGATATTACGGCCGTTGTCCGGCCGTATGTCCAACTCGGAGCCGGTGGTGCGTATGTCGATTATGCCAAGTACTACGGAACCCTGGTCGATCAGAAAACCGGTGTTCGGGGAGCGCTGGCACCGGCCGTGGGGGCCAAGTTTCAGTTTGGAAAGAATAATAACCTCGGCGGTGAAATCCAGGCGCAGTATCAGCACGTCTTTTTTAAGTATAACGAGCTTAAAAACAGCTCGAATCTGCTGTTCTCCGTCGGTTTATCGTATCGCTGGCTGTAACATACCCACGAACTTTAGTCCGTGTTTATTAAACTCAAAGAACACGGACTAAAGTCCGTGGGTACTGAATAACGTTTCCAATTCCGCCCGGTTTGCTTCCGTCACGAACGGTTTTACCAGCGTCCAGAGTTCGGGATGAATGCTGCGTCCGGCCGCCCGCCGTTCCTGCGCATAATCAACGGCAATCCGCGCCAGGCTGGAGTTGGCTCGTTCCTGAAAACCGATGATCTGGTCGACGGGTTTGTCACTAAAAAATGCCTTCATGACGAGCTGGTTCCAGGCCGGTTCGTCCAGTTGTTCGGCCGGGTAGGGATTGTGCAGCATGAGGGCGTCCTGAACCGGGGCAATGTTGCTCCGCACAGCTTCGGTGGCCTGAAACCGCCAGTGTTCGGGAAATTGCAGGACGGGCAGGGCCGAATACAAAGCCGCCAGTTCGTTCATTTCGGCCGCTTTGAACAGGTTTTCGATGGTGCTGAAATAAACCGCCTGATCGTCGGACGACAGCTGGAGGAGCCACCAAACCCGCGCCAGCCGGTCGAGCGTCCAGCCTTCAACCGAAAAGCCGTCGCGTAATGCTTTTATTTCCTGCGCTTTTTCGGACGATACCGTAAGCGTCTGTTTGCCGACAAAACGCGGAATGGCGGTGAAAACACGGTAAAAAACCGCTTGCGTGGGTTGATGCTGGTAGGCGTCGGCCTGCTGAGTCAGGTACGCAACGGCTTTTTCGGCATTGGGTTGCAGCCGGATCAGGTCAAGCAGGGTGTCGGAAAGTGCTGAAGAATTCATGCCGTAAAAGTAGTAAGCAGATTGAAACCACCCAACTTACCCGGCCTTCGGATGGGCCTGATTATACGCTTTCTTCAATTTATCGATGGTGGTGTGCGTGTAGATTTGCGTAGCGGCCAGACTGCTGTGGCCCAGCAAATCCTTGATGGCGTTCAGATCGGCGCCCCGATTTAGCAGGTGCGTCGCATAAGTATGCCGCAGAACGTGCGGACTTCGCTTTTCCAGCGTCGTCACCAGACCCAGATACCGCTTTACAATCCGCTGAATCAGAACCGGATACGCTTTAACGCCCTGGTCGCTCAGAATCAGATAAACCGGGTCGGCTTTCGGGCCAAATTCCGTTTCCTTCGTTTGCTGGTAATGCTGAATCAGGGCGAACAGCGGATTCGGTACCGGAATGATCCGGTGCTTATTGCGCTTGCCTAAAACCGTAATGGTTTTTTCGTAGAGATTCACATCGGTCATTTTGAGCCCCACCAGTTCGGCCAGACGAATCCCGGTTCCGTAGAGTAATTCGAGCACCAGTTTGTCGCGCAACCCCTTGAAGTCGTCCGGAAAGTCGACGTCATCCAGCAAGGTTTCCATGGGTTTTTCTTCGACAAAAACCGGAATTTTTTTGCTGGTTTTCAGCGCCGAAACTTTCAGCATCGGATCGGTGTCAATCACTTTCCGGCGCAGCATGAAATCAAAAAAACTCCGCAACGTAGCAATTTTCCGATTGACCGATGTCTTATCCAAACCGGTTTCGACCAGACTGACAATCCATGAGCGAATCATCTGAAAGGTCGCATTCTCGGGTTTTTCCAGCTCATACTGACTTTTTAAATACGTCTGAAACTGGTCGATGTCAATGCGATAGGCCGTCAGGGTGTGGTGGCTCAGGCGTTTCTCGTAGCGAATGTGTTCAAGGAAAAGCGAAACCATAGGAGCGTTGAGAATAGGAATACAGGACCAAGATACCATAAAAAAAGCAGTAAGCGAATGCCTACTGCCAACCCATGCTGTTGCCGAGATTTGGACTACAAACTATACTTCACTATTGCTGCCGTACATTTTTTCGCGGTAAACGGCTTTCAGAATTTCCTGACGACGTTTGATCGACGGTTTCTGGAAAGCAGTCCGGGAACGTAAAGCGCGCAATACGCCGGTTTTTTCAAATTTCTTCTTAAAGCGCTTGAGGGCTTTGTCAATTGACTCGTTTTCTTTGACGTTTATGATAAGCATATCCTGCAATTCGTTAATTTTCTGATACCAAACGGATTGCAAAGGTATGTTTCCGGAAGGAAAAAACCAATAGTTTTGCACGAAATGATTAACAATGAAATGAGTAGCTGGTTGAATAGGTTTGATGGTTGGAATGGTTAAAATGGTTGCATGGTTTAAGGATGGTTTTAATTGCTGGTAGCCTTTCAACCATTTTGCCCCTTTAACTCTTTTCAGCCATTTAAATTATCAAAACCATTCAGACCATCCATACCCTTCCTTGCATGAAACAGGCCGTTATTGACCTCGGAACGAATACCTTTCATTTAATGATTACAGACGCGGGTCAGACGCTTTTTCGGGAGAGCCGGCCGACAAAAATCGGGAAAGCCGGTATCAATCAGGGCGTTATCACCGACGAAGCCACGGAACGGGCCTTAACGGTTTTGCGGTATTTTCGGTCGGTCATCGATGACCATCACGTCCGGCCCGAAGCGGTCGTTGCAATCGGAACCAGCGCCATTCGAAATGCCGGGAATCAAGCTGAATTTATCGAACGGATCCGGCAGGAAACCGGTATTGCCATCCGCACGATTTCGGGCGATGAAGAAGCCGGTTACATTTATTCCGGCGTCCGGGCTGCGGGGGCGCTCGATGAGCAAATGGCGCTGGTGGTCGACATCGGTGGTGGCAGCGTCGAATTTATTTTGTGCACCGACCGACGGATTTACTGGAAACAAAGTTTCGAAATGGGCGGACAGCGGCTGCTGGAGCGGTTTATGGAAACCGACCCGATTAGTCAGACGGCGGTGAGTCGATTGAGCCGGTATTTTCAGGAGCAGTTATTGCCGCTCACGAATGCCGTTCATCAGTATGCGCCCGGTGTTCTGGTTGGTTCGTCGGGGTCGTTCGATACGCTGGTCGATCTGTACTTTATGCACGAAAAAGGGCAATTGCCGGATGCGCGCCAGACGGCTTTCGAGTTGCCCGTGCGTGAATTTTATCGGTCGTATGAACAACTTTTAACGCGAAACCACGCCGGGCGGATGCAACTGCCGGGCATGCTTGAATTGCGGGTCGATATGATTGTTGTGGGCGCTTGTCTGATCGATTATTTACTGCGGGCCTACGGGATTCAACAGATTCGGGTTTCAACGTTTTCGTTGAAAGAGGGCGTTTTAGCCGATCTTTCTCATTCTAAAGCGGAAAATCTTGGCAGAGAAAATGGATGAAACCTGTTCCCGGCACAACGATTTTTGCATTGCCGGGCGGTTGCGCATGCTTTCACGCGTGATCACATCGCTGTATAACGAAGCCTTTGCCGCTGAGGGCGTTACGTTTGCCCAGGCCAGTCTGCTCATGCAGATTTTCGGGGAACCGGGAATCCGGCAGATGACGTTATCCAAACGACTGCAGATCGAAAAATCGGCTTTGAGCCGGGATGTGCAGTTGTTGCAGCGCCACGGCTGGATCACCGATGCGGTTCGGGCGGGCTTGTTTCTAACCGAGACGGGAAAGCAGGTGGCCGGGCGCTGTCAGACTCGCTGGAAAGCGATGCACGAACAGGTTGGCGGGCAATTGGGCCCGGAGGCCGTAGAGGCACTGGCGCAGATTTCAAACCAGATTTTAACGTTAAAAATCGACCGGAACTGACCGCTAGTTATGCAAACCGACTTGATCCGCCAACTTTGGAAAACCCACCAGCAGGCCCTGGCAGGGCCGTTAAGTAAACTATCGGACGACAACCGCCGGAATCGACTCACTCCCGAAACGGCCTCCGCCGGTTTTATTGCGCTCCACATTGCCGAAACTATGCTCACCTTTTCCCGCCCGCTGTTTGGGACAAAAATTGACTTTCAGCCGCAGACACTGCGCGCTGAGGATGAAGGGAAAGAAATCGGAATCCCGTACATTCGCAGTTTGCTTGGGCAGGCGCAGGAAGCGGTAACAACGGCCATCGGCGAAACTTCCGAAGTGCAATGGAACGAGGTGGTTCATTTACCCTGGGGCGAGGTCACCCGTTTTCAGGGCCTGGTGTTTATGATGCACCACAATTCCTACCACATCGGCCAGCTGATGCAGGCCATGAAGAAAGGAAAGACGAATTAATAAGTTTACGGTTTACGGTATTCAGTTTACGGTGGCTGACGCATGCCAGCTAACGCGTCAGCCACCGTAAACTGTAAACCGAATACCCATTTAAAAATCCCCAACACAATTATCCAATGGCAGCAGACGAAAGAGAACGATCGTATAACTGGGAAGATCCCATGCAGGGCGCACAGGCCGCCAAAACCATGTCTGGACTGGAGTATTTACAAAGCATTCTGGATGGTGTCAACCCGCTTCCGCCCATTTGCCAGACCCTGGACTTTGATCCGGTGGCGATGGAAGATGGAAAAGCGGTTTTTAGCGTCATTCCGTCCGAATTCCACTATAATCCCATTGGCGTCGTACACGGCGGTTTGTTGAGTACCCTCTGCGACTCCGCCATGGGCTGTGCCATTCACACCAAACTGGCGGCTGGCGTGGGCTACACCACGCTTGAACTGAAAGTGAACCTGGTCCGGCCGGTGACCTCGAAAACCGGCCGGCTGATCTGTACCGGAAGCGTCATTCACGTCGGTCGCAGCGTTGCCACTGCCGAAGCACGGGTCGAAGACGAACAGGGCAAACTCTACGCCCACGCGACGTCGACGTGCATGATTTTAAAGTAAATTTTAGGTTTTGATGATTGAAGGATGGTTGGAATGGGTAAAAATGGTTGGATGGCTGACGGCATCTTTAACCATTCTTAGCCATCCCAACCACAGTTCAGCCATTTAGCCGTTCTTAGCCATTCAACCATCAACACCTCATTTCCGGTAGATCGTCGTGGCTGCGGCCTGGGCGGAAGCCAGAATCGTCATGTCGGCGATGGTTACGTGGGGCGGAGCGGTGACGGCATAGACGACGGCGTCGGCAATGTCGGTGGCGGTTAAGGGCGAGAAGCCTTCGTAAATCTTGGCGGCCCGGGCTTCGTCCCCTTTGAAACGAACCAGCGAAAATTCGGTTTCGACGGCACCGGGGGCAATGTTGGTTATTCTAATGCCGTGCTGGGTCAAATCCAGCCGCATGCCTGTGCTCAGGGCTTCGACAGCGGCTTTGGAGGCACAGTATACGCCCCCGTTGGCGTAGGTCTGTTTTCCGGCAATGGAACTGATGTTGACGATGTGACCGCGGCCGTTTGCTACCATTCCCGGCGAAACCGCTCGGGTAACATACAGCAATCCCTTTACATTGCCGTCGATCATGGCATCCCAGTCGTCAACGTCGCCCTCGTGAATCGGCCCCATTCCGTGGGCATTGCCGGCGTTATTGATCAGAATGTCGACGGTTTTCCAATCGTCAGGCAGGGAAGCGATGGCGGTTTCGACAGCGGCCCGATCGCGGACATCGAAATTGAGCGTATAGCATGCCGAGTTCTGGCCGAGCGACTGTTGTAATTCGTCCAGCCGCTCCTGTCGGCGTCCACATAAAATCAGCCGGTAGTTCAATTTTGAAAAAGCAGTGGCGATGGCAAGACCAATGCCGGAAGTGGCACCGGTGATGAGGGCAGTTGGGGTCATGTGGTTACTGGTTTGTTAAAAAATCAATTTTTGAAGACGCTGAAGGCCAGCAGAAACAGATCCGCGAACCGTCTCTCAGCCGATTTCAGTGGCGATAATAGCACTATTTTCGCTATTCTTTTCTAACTTGGGATTTAGACCAATTGTTGATGAACCCCATTCTTTCTTTAGTTCTGCTGCTTACTATCTTTTTCATGCCTTCCGATCGCCTGACCCGGAAAGCCCATAAAATTCACCAGCGCATTCTTACGCTCGATACCCACGCCGACGCACCGATCAACATGGTGAAAGACGGTTTTGACGTTGGCGAGCGCCACGACCGGGTGCGTGATAAATCGCAAATCGACTTTCCCCGCATGAAAGAAGGCGGTATGGACGCCATGTTTTTTGCGGTTTATCTGGCGCAGGGACCCCGCACGCCGGAGGGCCACGCGGAAGCAAAAGCGAAAGCACTGGCGATTTTTAAACGTATCGATGCCGCTCTGAAAAAACACCCCGATCTGGCCGAACTGGCCACAACACCCGACGATGCCTACCGAATCAAGAAAGCCGGTAAACGGGCGGTATTTATCGGGATGGAAAACGGCTATCCGGTGGGCGAAGATTTGGCGATGCTGAAAACCTACTACGACCTGGGGTGCCGCTACATTACGCTGGCCCACTTTGCCAATAACGCCATTTGCGACTCCGCTACCGACCCCGATGGGCCGCTTCACAACGGATTGAGTGATTTTGGAAAGAAAGTGGTTCCGGAAATGAACCGGCTGGGTATTCTGATCGATATTTCTCACGTTTCCGATAAATCATTCTACGACGCGCTGGCGTTATCGAAAGCGCCTTTAATTGCTTCCCATTCCAATGTCCGTGCGCTTTGCAATTTTCCGCGGAACATGACCGATGAAATGATTAAAGCACTGGCGGCCAAAGGAGGAGTGATCCAGGTAAATTTTGTGAGCGATTACCTCCGGAAACCGTCCGATGAACACCGCCAGGCCTTAAATTCCGTCCGGATGTCGGGCGTGGGGCGGGTCGTAACGCCGGAGATGCGGACACGGCTCGATGCCAAGGAGGATTCGATCCAGAAGCGGTATGCTTACGAGCGGGCGAGCGTTTCGGACATTGTCAAACACATCGACTACATTGTCCGGTTGGTGGGCATCGACCACGTCGGCATTGGCAGCGATTTCGACGGGGGCGGGGGCGTCAACGGTCTGGAAGACGTTAGCCAGATCGAAGCCTTGACGCTTGAACTGGTTCGAAAAGGCTACTCGGAACAGGCTATTGCCAAGATCTGGGGCGGTAATTTGCTGCGGGTTCTGGGGCAGGCCAAAGTGGTGCAATAGCTCAAAGGAATCCGACCGGTTTTTTGGGAATTCGGGCGTGTGATGTTTGCCAGATGGTTTTGCGCAAACTGATAAAACCGCCCGTGGCATTCTCATAGAGCTGCCCCGAATCAACGGCAACCGCAGCCGTTAGCCAACAACCTCCCAGCCACGGTACCGGCAACCCGAGTTGTACAATGGACGAAAATTGCGTTGGCGAACCGGGTAACGGTGTCTGGTAAGTGCCCCGGTTGCGGCTGTAGGAGAACTTACCGACCAGTTCCACCTGCTGGGCGATGGTCGCACTCAGCCCGACGTGCGTTGCCTGCACGCGGTTATTGTTAACAACATAGCCAATTTGATACGCTGGCTTGGCGTCTGCTAAACGGGTCATAAAGGGGGTGCCAATCACCCGGTCGCGGTAAATCCAGCCTTCCTTGTATTGGGAGTTGTTAAAATAATTATCGCCGGCGATGCCAAACGATAAGCTTTTTTTAGAAGGCGGGCCGCTTTGATAGACTGAAGACAGCACCTCCAGGACGAGTGTATTCAGGTGGAATACCGCTTTTGACCGCTTGCTGGTTCGGAGCCGGATACCGTATAAGCCATCCGGAAAGTTCTGAAAGACAATTCCCGTCAAATCTTCGAAGGGATGCTGGTGGTAGAACATCAGATTGATTCTCTTGAACAGCAACTCCGTGCCAAAGTCATAATGGCCTACGTGATTACCGTATAAATTGACATAGTCGTAAGCCGTGATGCGAGGATTATTGGCCCCGTTGGTCCGAATGGCAAAAGCTACATTGGGAAAATCACTCAGTCGACTGGGCAGTTGGCCGTTTACCGCCAGTGCGGGAGAAAGAAAATCCGACCGGCCTCCCCACTGGGCATTCTTGAGTCCTCCACCGTAAAAGCGAACCGGCCACGACGGTTTGCCGATCCGCAGCATAAACTGAAACTGGTGCAGGTAGGAACCCTGCACAAACGGGGTGTTGGCAAACCATCCGTGCGAAAACAGGCTGCTGATGGCCACCGTACCCCGGCGACCGAGGGGCGCAAAGCCCCGGGTGCCGAGCTGGATTCGGGGGAGCGGCAGGGAATTTCCGGACCAGCTGTGTGAACCCGACGAAAGGCTGGAGTCGACCAGGCCGATGGATTCCCGTCGGCGTCCGATGACCAGTTCGATGCGTCGGTGGGTTAGTTTTACATACGCTTCCGGCAGCAGAATTTGATTGGTTTTTCCGGCATTACCAACTCCCTCCGCGGTATAGGATAGCGTCCATTCCCGACCGGGATGGGTAAAAGACCGGACCGAGGTTGTATCGGTCAGCAGCAGAGATCCCTGAATGCCGAGCCGCAAGGTTCCGGCGGGAGCCGATAAAGGAATAATTCCATATTGATTGGACCTCATCCAGAACGGTGTTCGTTCGGCGGTTGAGCCGAAAGCCCCTATTTCCGCGAAGCCAAAAGCCTGGTGAGGAGATGAATGTTGAGCGAAAGCCGAAATTGAAAAAAGGTGACAGAGAATGGCTAGACAGTAGAGTTGTTTCATATCACAAAAAAATACAACTATCTACTATTTTGCAATTTTGATTATATCTTTAATGACTATATTCGTATAGTTTAATATTGGTCTGTTTTTCTGGGGTATTAAAAAGACCACTAGCAAAAACGCTAGTGGTCTTTTTAATACAAAACAAAGTCGATTAGGCCTTTTCGCAGAACTCTTCGAAAGCCATTTCCAGGTGCTGAGCGATCATTTGCGCTGAACGCCCTTCGATATGGTGCCGTTCGATAAAATGCACCAGCTCACCGTCTTTAAAAATACCGATTGCCGGTGATGACGGAGGATAAGGCAGCAGGTATTCGCGCATCCGGGCCGTGGCTTCAAAATCGACACCGGCAAAAACCGTCACCAGTTTATCGGGTTTGATACCGCTCAGGTTCAAAGCCGCTTTGACACCCGGACGAGCCGCTCCGGCCGCGCATCCGCAAACCGAGTTGACAACGACCAGCATAGTGCCTTCGGCATTTTCCATTACCTCGTCGACTTTCTCGGCGGTATTCAGGTCCTCAAAACCGACACTAAGCAGGTCGTCCTTCATCGGGGCGACTAAATGTGGAGGATACATTGTATTGAGTTTTAAAGTTTATAGTAAATCGTTATCCTAATGAATAAGGGCTCAAGGGCTGGATGGTTGAAAAGGTTAAGATTGCGATCCGACATTCAACCCCTGATTAACCGGTTAACCACAACCACCCCTTAACCGTTCATTCTACATAAAGCCTAATTCCAGCTTGGCTACCTCCGACATCATTTCGGTGGTATAGGGTGGGTCGAACGTTAGCTCGACGCTTACATCATTAACGCCTTCAATGGCCCGCACTTTGGCTTCGATCTCGCTCGGAATGGTTCCGGCCGAGGGGCAGGAAGGCGACGTCAGCGTCATCAAAATGTAGACGTTATTGACCGGGAATATTTTAATTTCGTAGATTAACCCCAACTCGTACACATCCACGGGAATTTCCGGATCGTAGACGTCTTTCAGGGCTTTTACCACTTCTTCTTTCAGTTCTTCATCATTCATGACCTTGTCGATTAAATCGTTGACCGCTCGGCGGCCTGGTTCGTACCGATGTGGGCTGCGGAAAACTGCTTCATTTGCTGAATCATCGAAGCCAGCCCGCCCGCACGTCGGGAGGTTACTAAAGTACTCAACCCAATCCGGTCGATAAAATACAGATTGGCATTGGCAATGTCTTCGGCTTTTTCGTCCGACAAAATCCGGATCAACAAGCTCACCAGCCCTTTGCTGATCTGGGCCGTCGGTTCGCTGTCGGCTTCGAAATGGACGGTGTCGCCCCGCATCTCGGCGTGCAGCCACACCTTCGACTGACATCCCCGAATCAGATTCTCATCTGTCTGGAATTGCGCCGGCATGGGCGGTAATTTCTTCCCGATATCGATGATATACTGCGTCTTATCGAGCTGATCGTCAAAGAGATCGAAGTCTTCGATAATTTCGTCCTGTTTCTCGTTGATGGTCATATTTATAACTTACCCAAAGGTCGGCCCATGGGACGAATTGCAACTATTTTAATGACTTCATCCTGATAAGTCTATACCAGTCTATAACGGCCCACAACTACTTCACGGATGAATGAAATGTAAAACTCAGGTACCTTTCTTCCCATTTCCGGAAAGTCCGTAATTAGCTTTAACTTATTTTCTAATTCGTCTGCCCAGTCATCTGCCAGAACAGGAGCTTCATCAAGTAAATAAGAATAAATATCCTTGACTTCTTCTTTTGCTTCAGCACTCCAAGCTATGATCACTGCTTTTTCAGTGCTCTAAGTTCCTGCATAACTTGCTCATGAGCAATTACTTCACCTCTTTCAATCTGCTGCAAACCCCGTTCGACGCGCTGTATAAATAAGATTCGTTCAATTAGATCATTAGCCGTAACGTCTTCGGGTAAATCCTGAAAACTGTTGATTACCTGACTCTTTTTCAGTGTTACTTCCGTAATCATGATTGAAATACGTTAAGATTAGAGCATCATCTTTTTGACCCTTAGTAAACCCTGTACCAGCCGGTCGATCTCCTCTTTCGTGTTGTAAACCGCAAAGGAGGCCCGGGTGGTTCCCGTCAGGTTAAACCGGCGCATCAGCGGCTGGGTGCAGTGGTGGCCCGTTCGGACGGCAATGCCCTGCTGGTCGAGAATGACGCCCGTATCCTGGTGGTGAATCCCATCCAGCACAAAGGATACAACGCTGATTTTCTCGGCACTTTGACCAATTATTCGCAAACCGTCGATGCTTCCAAGTGCTTCCGTAGCGTATTCGAGCAGGCTGTGTTCATAAGCCGCCACGTTTTTTTTGCCGAGTGTATCGATGTAGTCCAATGCCGCATAAACCGCAATCACATCGGCGATATTGGGCGTACCGGCTTCAAATTTATAGGGCAGATCGTTGTAGGTGGTTTTTTCGAAGGTAACCTCCTTGATCATTTCGCCACCACCCCGCCAGGGCGGCATCGCATCCAGCAGATTGCGTTTGCCGTATAGAACGCCCATACCGGTCGGGCCATACAGTTTGTGCGCCGAAAAGACGTAAAAATCAGCATCCAGCGCCTGAACATCGATGTCGATGTGCGAACTGGCCTGCGCCCCGTCAATCAGCACTTTCGCACCAACGGCGTGTGCTTTTTCGATGAGGATTTTGACCGGGTTGATCGTTCCCAGGGCATTTGAAACGTGCACCACCGAGACGAATTTGGTCCGTTCAGAAAGCAATTTTTCGTATTCTTCCAGAATCAGATCGCCCTCATCATCAATGGGGATTACCTTCAGTACGCAGCCTTTTTCTTCACACAGCATCTGCCACGGAACGATGTTCGAATGGTGTTCCATCGTGCTGATGATGATTTCATCCCCTTCTTTCAAAAACCGCCGTCCGTAGGTCTGGGCCACCAGGTTAATACCGTCCGTGGTGCCATACGTAAAAATAATTTCTTCGACATGGGCTGCGTTCAGGAATTGCTGGATGGCCCGGCGCGATGCTTCAAACGCCGACGTGGCCTTCTCGGCCAGCGTATGAATGCCCCGGTGAATGTTGGCGTTGTAGCCTTCATAATACCGAGTCAGTGCGTTGAGGACGGGCAGCGGTTTTTGCGTCGTGGCCGCGTTATCAAAATAAACCAGCTGCCGCCCGTTCACAACCTGATCGAGAATCGGGAAATCCCGGCGAATGGCTTCTATATCAAGAATCTCGTGTGTCGCAGTTTCCATAAAGAAGTAAGAATGAAGAGTTAAAAGTTAAGAGTTAAGAGTTGGCTTATGCATTTAACTAACTCATGACTCTTAACTCATACTTCTTAATTATCGGGCGAGTTTGGCCTGAATCCGGCGCTCGATTTGCTCGCGGAGCGGATCAATTTTAATTTTCTTAATGACATCTTCCGCAAAAGCGAACATCAGCAGCGACTGGGCTTCCACTTTCGGAATACCGCGTGACCGGAGGTAAAACAAGGCCTCTTCGTCCAGTTTACCGGTTGTCGTACCGTGCGAACATTTGACGTCGTCGGCAAAAATTTCCAGTTGCGGTTTGGTGTTCATGGTGGCATCGTTCGACAACACCACATTCTTGCACGATTGGTAGGCGTTGGTTTTCTGGGCATCCTGACGAACGAAAATCTTGCCGTTGAAGACGCCGGTCGCCCGGTCTTCCAGAATGCCTTTATACAATTCGTTGCTGTGGGAATTCGGCTTGCGGTGATCCACCAGCGTGTGGTTGTCGATGTGCTGGCGTCCGTTCGGAAAATACAAACCGTACATGTGTGCTTCGCAGTTGGAACCGTCGAGGGCAATGTTCAGGTTGTTGCGGATGAAACCGCCATCGAGCGTTACCGTGGCCGAATAAAAGTGGCTGCGGTCCTGCTGATACACCTGGGTGGTGCCGATGTGATAGGCCATGTCCGACTCGTTCTGGATCTTGTAATACTCCATCCGGGCATCTTCTGCCATCACAATCTCCGTTACCACATTGGTAAAACTGGCCTGATCGCCCAGCGTCCGGAACGATTCGGCCACCTTCACTTCCGCGTTTTTATCGACAATAAACAGGTTCCGTGGCTGGGAGGCCACATTTACCTGCCGGGCGTCGGACACAAAACGCAGAATGGTCGGCGCTTCCACAACCGTATTCGCCGGAACTTTAATAACCACACCTTCGTGCGCAAAAGCCGTATTCAGTGCCGTAAAAGCATTGTCCTGATAGTCTGCGTATTTGGCAAAATACTGGTTTAGTAAATCCGGCATGGTTTTCACCGCATCGGCCAGCGTAGTGATCGAAAGCTGGCTGGTGGGGCTAACAATTTTCGACAGCTGGGGCTGATAGCGGCCATTGACAAAGTAGAGAACATTGCCGTCTAAACGGGAGGATTCCAACAGAGCCAGGTCTTCCAGCGTTATCTCGGACGAGGCATTGAATTCGAATACCTCTTTAACTAAACTATTGACATTGGTGTATTTCCACTCTTCGTGCTTGACGGTTGGAAAGCCCAGACGGTCGAACTGGTTGAGGGCTTCGCGCCGGATTTGATGCAAAGCCGACTTGCTGGCACCGTTCATCCGCTCTTCCGAGGTCCGAAAATCTGCCAGTAGCTTGGATTTGAGATCGTTATTGGGCTGATTGGGAGTCATTCTTAATGAGTTATGAATGATGGATGATGAACGATGAATAATGAATTAACTGACGTAATCAATTCATCATCCATCGTTCATCATCCATCACTTATTTTAAACCGTTTCCACTTCTGCTTTGATCCAGTCGTAGCCTTTTTCTTCGAGTTCGAATGCCAGTTCTTTCGGGCCGGATTTCACAATGCGGCCTTTATAGAGAACGTGAACATAATCAGGAACAATATAGTCGAGCAGGCGCTGGTAGTGGGTAACCACGATGGTAGCCCGTTCGGGGGAACGCAGTTGGTTGACGCCCTCGGCCACGATCCGCAGCGCATCGATGTCCAGGCCGGAATCGGTTTCGTCCAGAATAGCTAATTTAGGCTCCAGCATGGCCATCTGGAAAATTTCATTCCGTTTCTTTTCACCGCCCGAAAATCCTTCGTTCAGGGAGCGGCTCAGCAGCGACTGGTCAATATTGACCAGTTTCATCTTTTCCTTCATCAGTTTCAGAAACTGAACGGCATCCAGTGATTCCTGACCGCGGTATTTCCGGATCTCATTCATGGCCGTTTTCAGAAAATTGGTGGTACTGACCCCCGGAATCTCAACCGGATACTGGAATGCCAGGAAAATACCTTCGGCGGCCCGCTCTTCGGGGGCCATTTCCAACAGGTCTTTCCCTTCAAAAATGACACTGCCGTCGGTTACGTCATAATCTTCGCGACCTGCCAGCACCGATGCCAGTGTGCTTTTTCCGGAGCCGTTGGGCCCCATAATCGCGTGTACTTCACCGGCTTTGACTTCCAGGTTAATACCTTTCAATATCTCTTTACTGCCAATAGATGCTTGTAAATTGCTAATAGTTAGCATAACAGGAGGTTAATTACTACTTAATTAAACTGCAAAGGTAATGGATGAAGCGATAGCTACACGATCAGGTAACAATTTAGACCCGTTAAAAGTTGACGCTCACTGCATTTCGTTAACGGAACGGACCCGGCTTTTTTTTTCACTACCCAAAGCCTTACCTTGCAACCTGAAGCAGTTTCCCCTTTTTTATGCAAAATGGTAATCATCCGGTCCGCACACAGGAAATCAGGGTAGCCTCCGAAGTCGGTTCGTTGAAACGGCTGTTGATTCACAGCCCCGACCGTGGGCTGGGCAAAGTAGTGCCATCCAAAGCGCAGGACTGGCTTTTCGAAGATATCGTTCATCTGGAAACGATGCGGAAAGATGAGTACGACTTCTACGTAAAAATTTTACTGTATTTTCTCGATCCGGATAAAATTCGCGGCAAACTTGCCTGGATCAGTACCGATCCGGAGCGCAATTTCTTCAAACCGGACCATCCGGATTATTTTCAGTCCGACGCCGTTATCGATCTTCAGTACCTGCTGACTGATATTTTGAAGGATGAGGTGATTCGTACCCGGTTAATTTCGGGCATTTGCGCCGTTGAGCGGTGTCGTTTCCACATTCAGAACCAGTTGTATGGATACGATCCCGTCGAATTGTCCAAAATTCTCATCTCCGGATCCTTGCCCGACCGGACGATGTTGTTTGCGCCACTGCCCAATCTTATCTTTACGCGTGACATTGGCATAGTTATTAATAGCCATATTTTGCTCAATAAACCCGCCAAACTGGCCCGCACCCGGGAGGCTTTTCTGGCGCAGTATATTTTTTTTTACCACCCGTTATTTAGTAAATACCGGGATAAGATTATTGAAATCCCCGATAATGAACATCATTTCTTATTGCCTGACAACGAGGTAAGTAACGATTATTCCCGCACGACACTCGAGGGGGGCGATGTGATGATGGTGGCTAAAAACCACCTGCTGATTGGGTGTAGCGAACGAACCACCCTCTATGCCGCCCAACAGGTGATTCGTTTGCTGTTCGATAAGAATGTGGTCGATAAAGTTACGATTGTCAAGATTCCCAAGAAGCGGGATTATATGCATATCGATACCATTTTTACGCAGGTAAAACGCAATATGTGGGTGCTGTTGGGCTCGCTGGGACGGGTGGGCGATGAGGCCAAAAAACGCGATCTGCTGCATTTCCTGGCCCCTAAAGATGTTCCGGAAGCATTGCGGATCATTCAGTTTACCAAAGGGGCTGAACACAAACCCGTTGAAATCGAAAACCTCGAGGACCTGCTGACCTCCATCAGCCGGGATGATCTGGGATGTTCGGAACCGGTGCAGTTTATTTATTCCGGCAACAACGAATTTCCGTTCGGGGCCCGTGAACAATGGACTGATTCTTGTAATCTGCTGGCTCTGAAAGACGGTGTGGTGATTGGATACGACCGGAACGACAAAACCCTGGAAGCCTTTCGCCAGGCTGGATTTGAAACGGTTCGGGCGGCCGACTTGCTGGAACGGTTTGAACGCGGAGAAGCCGATCCGGAAACAATTGAAAATACATTCATTATGCTACCATCGGCTGAACTGTCGAGGGCACGGGGCGGTTCTCACTGCATGAGTTTGCCCTTGTTACGTGCCGAGTTATAACCCAATTACCTAACCCTATGCAATCGCAGACGACTTCAAATCTATTAATGATCAGGCCCGTACGGTTTGGGTTTAATGAAGAAACCGCCGGGAGCAATGCATTTCAGGACCGCGAACTGGCGGCTAAAAACCGG
This sequence comes from Larkinella knui, assembly GCF_003858645.1. Taxonomy (GTDB): domain Bacteria; phylum Bacteroidota; class Bacteroidia; order Cytophagales; family Spirosomataceae; genus Larkinella; species Larkinella knui. The sequence continues at coordinate 519,352 of NZ_RQJP01000005.1, forward strand.
GATGTTGCCCAGCAAAAGGCGCTGCGGGAGTTCGATGAAATGACGCATCAACTGATTTCCGCCGGAGTCAATGTCATTATTTATGACGATTTGCCGGAACCGTATACGCCTGATTCGATATTTCCCAACAACTGGGTGTCGTTTCATTACAGTGGCACGGTGGTTTTGTATCCCATGCAGGCACCAAACCGGCGGCTCGAACGGCGACTGGATATTATCGACGATCTCGCCAGAAATTACCACGTTGCCAAAATTATTGACCTGACGCATTTTGAGCAGGAGGGGAAATACCTCGAAGGAACCGGTAGTATGGTTTTGGACCGAATGAAGCGAATTGCCTACGCCTGTTTGTCACCCCGAACCGACGCCAGCGTTCTGGCCGAATTCAGCAAACAGACCGGCTATAGTGTCGTGACTTTTTCGGCGGTCGATCAGCTCGGCATACCGGTTTATCATACCAATGTCGTTATGTGTATCGGCGACGTTTTTGCTATCGTTTGTCTGTCGGCCATTGCCGACCCCGACGAGCGGCTGATGATCCGGCAGTCGCTGGTGAACAGCGGCAAACACGTGATTGATATTACGATGGAGCAGATGGCTCATTTTGCCGGAAATATGCTTTTGGTCACGTCCCGAAAAGGTCAAAAATTGCTCATTATGTCGACCCGGGCGTATAATTCGCTGTCGGCCCGGCAACAGGACGAATTGGACGATTTTGCTACTTTGTTCCATTTCGATTTGTCAACCATCGAAGCCAATGGCGGAGGATCGGCACGTTGTATGATGGCAGAAATTCACCTGCCTTCTAAATGATTTCGACTATCGATAAGAAAATCAGCGTTCAGCGTAACACGCAGGCTAGTAACTACCCGAAGTATCGTAGAGAAACCGGCGCTCTCTCTTTATAATAAGCTGAGAAAAGGAAATCTGAATAATTGTACATATCTTCTATTTTCTTGCATCTTTAGTACCGTTTAATAACTTAAATGTATCGACAAGTATTATTACTTTTTGATTTTTGTAAAAACTGTTGTCATTTGTGTTAATAAATTAGTAACAAAGAATCCGGCTTACTTTAAAAAACAATTGCTTTGACAAACTAATTTTAATTAAGTTCGTTATATTTACGAAACGGTAACATAAAAGTCTTTGAATTTTTAAAACCCTAGCAGTCATGATCGCAGAAAAAAAACGGATTTCAAAGTACAGTAGTTGCCTTAATTTTACGGCAAACGCATTAGCGAGAGTAATGACTAACATTTCCGACGATGAATTTGGTCGGTTGGGCCTAACCGCTTCCCACGCTTTTGTATTGAAAGAAGCTATCGAGAACCCCGGTATTCAGCCTAAAGAATTGAGTGGAGAGCTGCATTTGACGCCGTCGACCATTACCCGCCTGATTGAAAAACTTGAATTGAAAAAACTGGTTGAGCGGAAGATCGAGGGAAAACACACACTGGTTTATGCCACTGAAAAAGGCATCACGATGTTGCCCGATATCAAAAAAGCATGGGACAACCTGATGCGTCGTTATGCCGATATCCTGGGTGATGAAAGTTCACGCAAAATGACTGACATGCTTTATGGAGCCGTGAAAGCATTGGGTAAAGATTCATAATCGGGCCTGTTAAAACGGAAATAGGCTATTGATTGTGCAATCATATGTAACTTACATGCTCCCAAATAAGGCGTCTTTTTAAACAATTTTGATGATTGAATTGTAGAACTGATGTAATTATGACTGGGCATTAGTGCCGGGCGTGATTAAAATCTACAATTCAATCATTGAAGTCATGAACACCAATCACGAAAGAGTTGCTTTAGTAACCGGTGCAAACCGGGGACTGGGAAAAGAGATTTCTGGCGAGTTGTGCAAGAAAGGCTATGCGGTCTTCATGGCTTCGCGCGATGTAGAAAAAGGTCGTGATGCCGTTCGTGAATTATGTGAGCAAGGGTATGAAGCCATCTTCCTTCACATGGATGTTACCGACCCGGTCAGCATCAAAAACGCTTATGGGGCCTTCTCCCAAAAAGCCAGTCATTTAGACGTTCTGGTTAATAATGCGGCCATTCTGGAAGATAGTGACCGGCATATATCCATTTGCAAACTCAATGCGGAGTCGCTGGAACGTACGCTCAAAACCAATCTTATCGGCCCAATCATGGTGATTCAGGATTTTCTGCCGTTTTTGGAAAAAAGTGAAATTGGTGGGCGAATCATCAATATGACCAGTGATCTGGGTTCTCTTTCTCACATGCAGGACGACTATCCGGCCTACAGTCTTTCAAAAACCGCCCTGAACGCGATGACCCGGCAATTTGCGGCTGCTCTGGCGGGAAAAAACATCGCCGTAAACTGCACTAATCCGGGCTGGGTACAAACCAGTATGGGCGGCTCCGGCGCCAATCGCTCCGTTGAAAAGGGAGCTGAGACGGCCGTCTGGCTGGCTACAGAAGCTCCACTTCACGACACGGGTAAGTTCTGGAAAGACAAACGGGAAGTGCCCTGGTAAGTGGAATTTGCTATCTTCGCATATTCCTGAACCTTACTCGTATGCCTATGAAATGTATTGGAAAAGGCAGCCTCCTTTTCGTGAGTCTGCTGCTGTGTTCATTGAAAAGCGTGAGCCGCGAAAAGCCGGTCAACGGAGCCGATTCGGTTAAAGTAACCGCACCGGGGGCCGTACCGAAACAGATTTCCAGCCAGTTTAAATTTACCGAAGGCCCCGCCGTCAATAAAAAGGGGGATATTTATTTTACCGATCAGCCCAACGATAAAATCTGGAAGTACGATACAGACGGCAAGCTGTCCTTGTATATGGACAAAACCGGACGTTCCAACGGACTTTTTTTTGATAAAAAAGGGAATCTGATTTCCTGCGCCGACGAAAAAGACGAGCTGTGGTCGATCAGCCCAAAAGGTAAAGTGACGGTTTTGTTAACTGATTTTGAAGGCAAGCGACTCAATGGTCCCAATGATTTGTGGATTGATTCGAAAGGCGGTATTTATTTCACCGATCCCTATTACCAGCGGGATTATTGGGAACGAAAAAAACCGGATCTTGACGGTCAAAAAGTCTATTATTTGCCCAAAGGGAAAAAACAACCGGTTGTCGTCGACGGCGATTTGATGCAACCCAACGGCATTGTGGGAACGCCTGATGGTAAGTTTCTGTATGTGGCCGATATTCGCGCCAACAAAACGTATAAATACCAGATCAACGGCGATGGTTCGCTGACCAACCGCCAGCTTTTTGTTTCGCAGGGTTCCGATGGGATGACGCTCGACAAGCAGGGCAATGTGTATCTCAGTGGCCGGGGTGTAACCGTTTATAACCCCACCGGCGAAAAACTTCAGGTGATTCCGGTTCCATCGCGCTGGGTTGGCAATATTTGTTTTGGCGGAAAGGACCGCAGCACGCTTTTCATTACCGCATCGGAGTCGGTTTACACTTTAGAGATGCAGGTAAAAGGGGTGGAATAAACGCGGCATCAACCACGCTTTATCCGAAAGACTATAAGTAAAAAGGCGATCCCGGCACCGGGATCGCCTTTTTACTTGTAATGCATACCAATCAGGCCAGAATGCGCACCCGCACGGGCGTCGCTACAACTGTAGAACCGTTGTCCAGCGTGACCAGGAAAACAAACGCAATTTCCCGGAAATTGGGCAAAGCCAGCAGAGTCGTAGGAACGGCGGGTCTTTTCGCGGCAAAATCCTTGACAGTCGTAGTAAACTCCGCCGTCGTTCCGTTTCCGGCGATGGGAGCGGTGTTGTAGTTGCCCGCCGTTGTCAGCGTTCCGGCGTTGATGCTGGTGGCGCCAGCCGCTACTTTGGTGATCTCCTTGATCGTCCGCCCACTCGAAGCCGGGATTGAAAGGGTAATTTTGATGTTACCACCAGCCGCCAGCGATACTTCGTAATACGGGTCGAAACCATAGGTCGTTGCACCTGTGTAAGTTACAGGAACGGCCGGCCGGTTGTCCTGAACCAGGTCGCTGTAAACGTAATCGTCTTTGCAGGAAACGCCGGCAAACGCGAGTACGGTAAGCAGAAGGAATTGAGTTATTTTTTTCATGATAGTATCTTTGTTAACGAATGACTGATTAATCAACATCCCACCACACGCGTACGTTGGACTGTGGACCCGGATTCGGGAAAGCCGGATTTCGCTCGATTTCCTGCGTGATGTAAGCCGCCCGAACCGGCCGCGTTCCGTCAATACCGACCGCATTCAGTGAAGCGGTCAGCTTGGGATAACCGGTTCTGCGCCAGTCGTTCCAGGACTCCAGCCCATTGCCCGTCCATGCAATCCACTTTTGGGTGATGATTTGTTCCAGTTTTTGTTCGTTGGTTCCCGTCAGCGTAGCCACATTCGGATTGGCCGCCAGGTACGCCGTAATGGCCGCGTCGGTGATGCCCGCCAATTTCATCGAAGCCGTAATGCCTTCGGTATAAAGCGCCTGCGGATCACCCGGCGTGCCGAGCGTCAGGGCCGATTCGGCCAGAATAAACGCCCGCTGAAAGTTAGTAACCAGCCGCACCGGTCCTTCACCCTGAGCACCGGTAACGTACGGAGCGTAGCGTGACCAGGTGGTGGCGGGCGAGGGCAAGGTACCCCGGAAACCGTTGTCAATGGTTACATAATCAGCGGCTGGTTTCGTGAAAAATACCGGTAGCCGCGGATCGGTTTTCGTTGGGTCGGTCGCACTGGGACGCAGTACGTTCAAAAACCGGGTGCTCATAATCAGTTCGTTACTGAATGAACCGAAAATGGCCAGGTTCCAGATGGCGCTGGTACTGCCGACGCTGCTACCAAATTTGACGTTCAGATCCTGCGCATTGCTGGTGATGTACATATTCTTGGTCAGCACCTCCGTGATGATCTGTTTGGCCAGAGCCGGCTCTTTTTTGCTGATGGTATTGGCCAGTTTCAGCAGCATGGTGTTACCCGCGCGTTTCCAGTTGTCCAGGTTTCCGCCGTAAACGATGTCATCCGTTGTCGGCTTGAGGGTCGAAGCCGCTTGTACCGGCGTAAGGGTCGAAGCCACTTCCAGGTCCGCCAGCCCTTCCCGCACCAGGTCGAACAAACTTTGAATACCCTGAGCCTGGTTTCCCTTGTAGATATCTTCCTGTTTGTCGAGCCGGGGTTGCAGAAATTCCTCGCCTTTCAGCGCCTGTGAATACGGAACATCCCCCCAGATATCCGTTGCCATGCTGAAGGCATACGCTTTCATGATCTTGGCAATACCGGTATACATCTTTGAATCGGTCTGGTTGGCCACTTCAATGAGTTTCTGGGCATTAACCAGCGTTCCTCCGTATAAATCGAAGCGCCATTGATTCCCAAAATCAGCTCCGTTGGTATTGAAAATATCATAAGCTGCCGGACTTCCGTTGGCCCCGGCGAGGTAGTTCATAACCACGGAGCCAAACCGGTTCAGTTCGCCATTGTTGGCAAAACCGGCACCGGCCAGCACGGTTGGCAAGAGAACAGAAGGAGTGGCTGTGGCCGAGTTATTGGGCGATACGTTGATATCGTCAACGAAACCGCCACAGGCACCCATCGACAACAGGATGGGCACCATCAGGTATTTTTTATAACTTGAGAAGTTCATTGTCAGAAAATGATGAAGGTTTATTAAAACGTAAACCGCAGATTGACCCCATAATTCCGGGTGTTCGGAGCGCCATTCAAATCGAGCCCCTGAATGTTACCCGCACCCTGCGTGTTTACCTCCGGATCCATGTAGTAGTTTGGTGCGTAGAAGAACAGATTCCGACCGCTTACCCCAACCGAAATACCGCCAAAAGGCGTTTTTCCAATCAGACTGGCGGGCAGGCTGTAGCTCAGGGCTACCTCACGCAAACGATAAACCGTTGCATCGAACACGGCTGCTTCCGACGCCAGACCACCCAGACCCGCCCAGTAGGTTTGGGCACTTACCTGAATGTTGTTCGGGGTATACGACTTGGTTCCGTCGGCGTTGGTTACTTCAATTACACCCGGCAAAATGCGGGGCTGGTCCCGATCAAATCCCGTTACTTTCAGGTGACCCTGGCTCCGCAAATCGACGGCACCAAATGAGTACAGTTGACCACCCTGGCGCGTATCGACCAAAACCGAAAGCGATAAGCCTTTGTAGCTGAACGTGTTTGTTAAACCGGCGGTCCATTTCGGATTGGGGTTTGCAATGACCTGACCGGCAATACCGGGTGTAAATTGACCGGTATTCGGGTTGATCAGGTAGTCACCCTGCGGGCTGCGGGCGTTGGCAGTTCCCACAATCACACCGTAGGGCTGATTCAGCACAATAGACGGGTTGATGCCGGTAAAAGCATTTCCGGTAATGGGTGACTGGGTGACACCGGGCGCAATCTCTTCCACTTTATTGCGGATGCGGGTAAAATTGAGAACCAGATCCCACTTGAATCCGCTGGCGGTACGAACCGGTGTTGTGTTCAGAACCAGTTCGATCCCCCGGTTCCGCATGGAGCCGACGTTGGTGGTGCGGGTGTCATACCCACTGGAGTTAGAAACCGATACGTTAAAAATCTGGTTGGTACTGCGACTGTCGAAATAGGCAAAATCGATGCTGGCCCGGTTGCGGAACAGCCCTAAATTAAGACCAACTTCATACGAACGCACAAACTCCGGCGTCAGATTAGGATTCCCGATCCGGCTGCTGATCCCAAAACCCGGCAGGCTGGCACCGACAGAAATCGGGAAGGTAAGGCTGGCCGCATTATTTCCGTAGGCGGCCGGTACGTAAACCGAGCTTAACAGATACGGATCCGCATCCCGGCCTACGCGGGCGATACTGGCCCGCACTTTAGCGTATGACAACACATTCGAATTGAGTTTGAAAGCGTCGGTGGGTACAAAGCTAAGTGCTGCGGAGGGATAGAAGTAGGTGTTGCTGGCTTTGGGGAGCGTCGACGACCGATCGACCCGGCCCGTTAATTCCAGAAACAAATAGTTCTGGTAGCCCAGTGAAAGCTGGCCGTAATACCCCACCAACCGGCGGAGCGTATTTGCTTCCGTACTGGCCGAGAATACCGCCCCGTTGCTTACGTTCTCAAAACCGGGAATGGACAGCTGCTGGCTAATGAGAGTAGGGTTCTGCGTTTTACGCTGGTTGATGTTATTTCCCAGCAACAGGTTGGCATTCAGACCTTCCAGAAACAGATTGTCTTTCTGAGCCGAAATGATCAGGTCACCGTTTAGCTCCGAGCGGAAGAAAATATCCTCCCGAAGTTCACCCGCGGGCGTCCGGGCCGAACCGATAGCGGCCACCAGTTTCCGGCGATCCGTGTACGTGTCGGCCGTGGCCCGGTACGAAACATTCAGCCACTTGGTGACGTCGTAACCAATCTGAATATTGCCAAAAACCCGGTCAACCTGACCTTGCAGCGTCTCGTTGTATGCACTCCACAACGGGTGGTTTTGGGTAGTTATGTAGTAATTGCTCCGACCGACCGCGTTTTGATAAGGACGGCCAATCAGGTCATAGCTGCGGGGAATCCGGGTTAATTGACCGAAGGCACTCCCGCCGTTACCACCTGGTATTCCATTCTGAACAGTTTGAACGTAGGTTACGGTTCCGTTCACTTTAATACCGTTGCTCAGTTTCGATTCACCCCCAAGCTGAATGTTCGTCCGGTTAAATTTGGTGTTGGGAATAACCCCTTTCTGTAGCGTATTGCCTACGGCCAGAATGAAATTCCGACGCTCGTCGCCGGAAGCGATGTTGAATGAGTTCTGAAGAATGCTGCCCTGACGGTAGAAATCCTTGACGTTATTGGGGTAGGCCTGATACGGAACGGTTTCGCCCTGTGCGTTCACAACCTGCGTCAGCGCACCCCCAAATTTCGGCCCCCACGAGTTACCTGACGAGTTGACGAAGTTATTCTGGGTTCCCTGGCCGTAATCGTTTTGAAATTCGGCCAAACCGTACACATTTTGTACGTTGAACGACGAGTTGACGGTAACCTCGGTTTTGCCTTTCATGTTCCGACCGGTTTTGGTCGTAATCACGATGGCGCCGGCCGAAGCTCTGGAACCGTACAAAACCGCAGCCGCCGGGCCCTTCAGCACGTTGATGGACTCGATGCTTTCCGGGTTGATGTCGGAAAGACGGTTGGCCGGTTGTGATCCGAAAAGGGTGTTTTCGGTCTGATTCAGGTCGTTGCTGAAAATGATGCCGTCGACCACGATCAGAGGCTGGTTGCTTCCGTTAAAAGACGTGACACCCCGGATGTTGATGTTCGTCGAAGCGCCCGGCGCTCCGCTGGCGGTGGTAATGTTTACTCCGGCCAGTTTACCCTGAAGCGCATTCAGAACATTGGGTTCCGAGCGTTGGGCCAGCACATCTCCCCGCACATCCTGCGTCGAATAGCCCAGCGAACGCCGGTCGCGCTCGATGCCCTGGGCCGTTACTACAACTTCGGATAATTGACTGGCGTCCGATTTGAGTTGGACGTTGACGACAGACTGATTACCGACTACAATTTCCTGGGTAGCGGTTCCGATGAAGCTAAAAACCAAACGGGCGTTGGCTGGAACATTGGTCAGACTGTAGTTTCCGTCTGAATCGGTGGTGGTACCACGGCTGGTACCTTTCAATTGAATGCTCACACCCGGGAGAGTGGAGCCGTCGTCGGATGAAGTGACTTTACCGGTCACCGTCCGATCCTGGGCTAGCGCGGGCAGAGCAAAAAGCACGCACATTAGCCAGAATCCGGCTAAACGTTTTCTCATAGATAGGTTATTATTTGGATGAACGTAAAAAAATGGATGCAAAAGTACTTCTATACGAGCAATAAATAAACCAAACAAGACGTTAAATAAATTTTTTTTCAGACATACCTATTTGCAGGCTTCTCAATCGGGTTTGGAAGAAGATCAGGCTGCTGGTAAATTATACAAAAACAGGTTCGGCTCTAAAAAGCAAAGGGGCATGAAGCGAATCAAACCGCTTTTAAGCCGATGCAATCTTAAAAAGAAAACAGTATATCGCTGAATGATAACAGATTATGAACTGGCTTTCGGCAGAAGCGAGCAGAGAGAAGAAATCATAAGGGTTGGAACCGTATGGTATTTCTAGTATATTTATTGGGGTAAGTCACGACGCTTTTAGATTGGGAAGTTTGAGTACAACTTTTTGTTATAATTTCCGTATAATTCAGCATCAAACTCGTTAATTGCATTTCAAAAATTGGTTCAAAGGACTTTCATAACGACGTATAGAGTATGAGTAAAAAGACGGTTTACGCACTTATTTACGCCATTTTTCCGATTGTGCTTCAGGCTCAGTCGCCCCTGAAGAATCAGATGAATAAACTGGCCGATGGATTGGAGAAAAAAGTAATTACATGGCGACGTGAGATTCACCAGAACCCGGAATTAGGCAACCGCGAACTCCAAACTTCCGCCAAAATTGCCGCTCATCTCCATTCGTTGGGTATCGAAGTGAAAACCAACGTGGCGAAAACCGGTGTTGTCGGTATTTTAAAGGGCGGAAAACCGGGCCCGGTGGTGGCATTGCGGGCCGACATGGATGGATTGCCGGTGACGGAACGGGGTGATCTGCCGTTTAAATCAACCGTAACGACGGACTATAACGGGCAAAAAACGGGCGTCATGCATGCGTGTGGTCATGATTCGCACGTGGCCATCATGATGGGCGTTGCGGAAGTTCTGGCGAGTGTCAAAAACGATCTGAAAGGAACCGTCAAATTTATCTTTCAACCCGCCGAGGAAGGCCCGCCGGCGGGCGAAGAAGGCGGGGCGCAACTGATGGTGAAAGAAGGCGTTCTGGAAAATCCGAAAGTCGACGCCATATTTGGTCTGCACATCAACTCCCAAACGGAAGTTGGAACGATCAAATACCGCCCTGGCGCCACGATGGCCGCCGTTGATTTTTTCAGCGTGAAAGTGAAAGGCAAACAGACACACGGAGCCGCTCCGTGGTCAGGCGTCGATCCGATTGTTACGACATCGCAAATTGTGATGGGGTTGCAAACCATCGTCAGCCGGAATCTGGCCATTACGGAATACCCGGCGGTGGTGACCGTCGGAGCCGTGCACGGCGGTATCCGGCAGAATATCATTCCGGAAGAAGTCAACATGATTGGAACCATCCGTTCGTTTACGCCGGAAATGCAGAAAACCATCCATCGGCGCATCAACGAAATTGCCACCAACATTTCGGAAAGTGCCGGCGCGAAAGCCGATGTCAAAATTGACGTCATGTATCCGGTAACCTACAACGATCCGGCTCTGACGGATCAGATGGTGCCCACGCTCGAATCCGTAGCCGGAAAAGACAACGTGCTCATCCGTCCGCTCGATACCGGTGCGGAAGACTTCTCTTTTTTCCAGCAAAAAGTACCCGGTTTTTTCTTCTTTCTAGGAGGAATGCCCAAAGGCCGAAAACTGGAAGATGCCGCCCCGCATCATACCCCGGATTTTTTCATTGACGAAAGCGGTTTTGGCCTGGGAGTCAAATCGTTATGCCATCTGACGGTCGATTATATGGAGCAGTGGAAAGGTGCCGGAATGGCGAGCGGAAAGAAGAAGTGAGGGCTTGAAACTGCCCTCGCTGGGGGCACGTTTCGATTAGCCGTTCTTTCAGCAGATTCCGTATTCGTTTAAAACCTCAGTTTCCCTCCCTCATGCGTCACCTCCAATTCCGCCATCCGCCCAATCGGCATGGCTAAATTGCGGGCCACATGGCCGACCGGAAAATCGAAGCAAACCGGAAAATCATACCCGGTTAGGTGCTCCGCAATAATTTCAGGAGCGGTTTTGCCGAACGGTGCCGACTCATTGATCCGCATTTCCGTAAACTGACCTACCATCAAACCGGCCAGACCCGCCAGCCGACCGGAGCGACGGAGTTGGATCATCATGCGATCCACAGAGAAAAGCGTTTCGTCGATGTCTTCAATGAACAGGAGCTTGCCGGTCAGGTCAATGTCAGAGGGCGTCCCCAAACTATGCATCAGCAGCGTCAAATTACCGCCTGCCAGTTGCCCCGTGGCAGTTCCGGGGCGATTGAGTACATGCGACGGGCTGGTATACGGCTCAACGGTTTCGCCAAAAAGGCATTGCCGTAAGGTTTCAATCGCTTCTTCGACGCCCTCACTCCCAAATAATTTGGGCATAATGGCGTGCAGGCTCTGAACGCCCAGGTGGTGCAGGTGGCAGTGCATAACCGTAATGTCGCTAAAACCCACAATCCACTTCGGCTTTTTTAGAAACTGCGTAAAATCAAGCTGATCGAGAATCCGGTAACTGCCGTAGCCCCCGCGCGCCGAAAAAATGGCATGAATAGCCGGGTCATCAAGCATCTGTTGCAGGTCGCGGGCACGCAGGTTGTCATCTCCCGCAAATTGAAAATAACTACTTCGGAGCGATTCACCTTCAACCACCTCCAGCGCCCACTCATTGCGGAGAATCCGGAAAGCCGGCTCGAGGGTCTCGTAGTCTAAACGGCTGGCCATCGCCAGCACGCCCACCCGTTGACCGGGCTGTAAAAAAGGGGGATGTATCAAATTAATTTCAGTTTTTGGAAGAAACGAAAACGCTCTTGTTTCAAACTGGTTTCCGGTTGGTAAGTCAATAGTCAAAGGCCCATTTTGGGTTTCTACAGCGCAAAGGCAACCAATTCGTTAGTCTTTTGTTTTTATTTCTAATAAAAATTTAATTTTAGATAACTAGCTGATATTAGCGAACTTGGCTACTATTTTTTAATTTGCCGGGAACTACTTACTGGAACTGGCTGCAAAAATACTTATTATTGTTTCTATATATTCAAAAGAATATACTACCATCTCTAGGTACGCAAAGATAAGATGCCGACTGAATTTATGAACCGACATACTGGCAAAATTAGTATTGTCGTTCCGGCCCACAATGAAGAAGAAAACCTGCCGGTTCTGGTGAGCCGGCTGGAAAGTGTGTTGGCGCCCTATCGGGAGTTTGAAATCCTGATCGTCGACGATGGCAGCATGGACAATACGCTCTATGTTTTGCAGCAGTTGAGCCATCTCTATCAGTCGGTTCGTTACCTGTCGTTTTCCCGGAATTTTGGTCATCAAGCCGCTTTACGGGCGGGTTTTGATCACGCAACCGGTGACTGCGTGATATGCCTCGATGCCGATTTACAACACCCCCCCGAACTGATTCCAACCCTGATTGCTCAGTGGCACGAAGGCTATGACGTGGTTTGTGCCATTCGGAAAACCGACCCGACCTTGCCGTTGATGAAACGAAAAACATCCCGCTGGTTCTACCGGTTCATCCGGGCGGTTTCCGATGTGAACCTGGAAGAAGGCGCGGCTGATTTCCGGTTGCTCGACCGCAAAGTGATTGAAAGTCTGAAACAGTATAAAGAAACGGATTTGTTTCTGCGGGGTATGATTACCTGGATGGGTTTTCGCCAAAGCCGGGTCGAATACCAGCCCGCTCAGCGCTACGCCGGAAAAAGTAAATACTCATTCCGTAAGATGTTTAATCTGGCTACCATGGGCATCACCTCGTTCACCACCAAACCGCTGTATTTGTCGGTGGTGCTGGGTTTCGGGATGTTTCTGTTCGCCTTGTTGTTCGGTGCGGAAGTTCTCTACGAAAAATATTTTACCGCTAATACGGTTTCGGGCTGGACCTCGATTGTCCTGCTGATTGTGCTGATCGGGGGCATTCAGTTCATCATGATGGGCATCATCGGGATTTACCTCGGGAAAGCGTTTCAGGAAGTAAAAAACCGGCCATCCTACCTGATTCAGGAATCGAATCTGGCGGATAAAGTCGTTAGTGTCGAAACATGGACCCGGTAGCCCGTCAGATTATGTTCACGGTCGATGTCGAGGAGTTCGATACGGCTCTTGAGTATGGTCACAATCTATCGCTCAACGAACAGCTTGTTGTTTCGACGCGGGGGCTGCGGCTGCTGGCCGACCGACTGGCGGCTCTGAACATTCGGGCCACCTTGTTTACCACTGCCAATTACGCCTTTCACGAACCGGAACTGGTCCGCAGCCTGGCCAAAACGCACGAGATTGCGTCGCACGGTTTTTTTCATACGACGTTTGAACCCGCCGATTTGCTGAAATCGCGCCGGACGCTGGAAGCGATCACGGGCCGTCCGGTGGTGGGTTTTCGCCGGGCGCGGATGGGTGAGGTCGACGAAACGGATTTGCTTGAAGCGGGTTATCGCTACAATTCATCGTTACATCCCACCTTTTTGCCGGGGCGGTATAACCACCTTCGGGAGCCGAGAACGCCTTTTCGCAGTGGCGATATTCTGCACATTCCGGCGTCCGTAACGCCCCGCTTGCGGTTGCCGTTATTCTGGCTGAGCCTGAAAAATTTTCCGTTTGCTATCTACAAACGCCTGTGTCTGAACACCCTGCAGACGGACGGTTTTTTAAATCTTTATGTTCACCCCTGGGAATTCACGGATTTGTCGGCGTATCCAAAAATCCCGGCCTACGTCCGGCGCTATTCTCATCAGCAATTGCTCGACCGCGTCGAAGCCCTGTTACGCTACCTGGCTCCCCACGGCGAATTCCAGACCATGCAGCACTTTTCGGAAACCTTTATACCAACTTTAAACGCATGAGCTTGCGCTGGCTGACGTTGCCTCGACTGGTGGCCTTGTTTATTCTTATTCTGACGGGGGCGGGGTTTCAAAAATACCTGATGGGCAGCATCAACAACTACCTGATGTTCTCGAAACCGTTTCATAACCTGCTTCTCAACAAGAGCATTTATGGGCTGCATCCCGATTTATACAACGACAACTACAAGTATAGTCCCACGTTTGCGTGGCTCATGGGGCCGTTCTATTACGCCCCGATCGGCGTCGGCGTTTTTTTCTGGAATCTGATCAATTCGGTCGTTCTTGCTTTCGGAATCTGGTATTACCTGGAGGGCGAAGACGATGCGGCCCGAAAACGGTGGATTGCCCTGCTGATCATTTTTCCCGAGGCCCTGGTTACGGCGCAGAACATGCAGAGCAACAACCTGATTGTGGGGGCCATGCTTCTGGGATTGTATCATCTGCGTGGTGAACGGGTCTGGCAGGCGGCCTTTTTCTTCGTTCTGTGCGGGTTTGTAAAGTTCTATGGCATGGCAGCGGCTTTGTTCTTCGTTTTTTATCCCAAAAAACCGCAGTTTTTACTGGCGATGACCGTCTGGACAATCGTATTTGCCCTGGCACCAGCCACCCTGATTCCGCTGGACAATCTGCTGAGCGAATACCAGGAGTGGTTCAGGGTGGTTATGGTCAGTACGTTAGGACGACTGGTTTCGGTCATGGGTCTCCTGGAAGTGTGGTTTGGAATGGCTAAAACCGATGCCAATCTGCGGGTCGTGGAAGCAATCGGCATGGTGCTTTTTCTGCTGCCTTTTCTGCGTTTCCGGCTTTGGAAGGATGGATTGTTTCAGCGCCGGATGATTGCGTACTTCCTGGTATTTATCATTATTTTCAACAAAATGGCCGAATCGCCCACGTACGTGCTGGCCGTAACCGGTGTGGCGCTCTGGTGGCTGACACTCGAGTCGCCCACGCGCCTGGATTGGACGTTGTTACTGACCGTGATTGTATTTACGTCACTTTCGCCAACGGACATTTTCCCCCGCTTTATTCGCAACGAGTTTTTTGTGCCCTACCGGATCAAAGCCGTTGGTTGTGTGCTGGTTTGGGTGAAATTACAATGGGAGTTGTGGACGCAACCGGTTGATAGTCAGATAAAAATAACATCTTCCAGTACGTCGGCGCCCATCTCGCGATTGATGAGCTGAATCATTTTCTGCTTGGCAATAACCAGTTCACTACGGAGCGGAGCGGAGTTGATTTCGATGTGTAACTTGCGGTCTTTAACATAAAGCCGGTTGGTGCGGGAAGCAATTGCTTTGCCCATCATTTTCTCCCAAAAAGCTTCGAGATACGTTTCGTTGAACCGGGTTTGCAGTTGATAGGACTTGAGCATCTGCCCGATCGCATCTTTCAGGGCTACCGTTCCGGCGCGACGGGAAGCGTTATCTTTGTCAAAGCGATAATATTGGGCCATACGAAACGGTGTCTTAACACAAAGGTAACGAACGGCCCGAAGGAATGGCAAGCCGGTTAGGGAAAAATTTTACGGCCCCAAAACGAAGGGCTGGACGACTCACCGGGTAAAAAGGCGGCATCACCAGCGGGCTAAAATGGGTTTCATCAGTAAACAGTTCACAAGGAGATCGTTACCTGTTCCGGGATTCGGGCGGGCCGTTAAGCCGCCAGCCTGCCAGCCGGTTTCCACCAGTCCGCCTGCCCATCGAAGCATCCAAACCGTTTCAGCCGTCGAACCACTCAACCGGTTTTAACCATTTTTTCGTCTTTTATTGGTAAATCTTTCCTAATTTGGACTTTATTTGTAGTGATTTACCTATAGTCCTTAACTGATTTATGCAATCTTCTGAAAAACCGTCGCAGACCTCGCGTCGCAAATTTATTCAGGCCGGAGCATTGGCTGCTGGTAGTTTCTTTATCGTACCCCGCCACGTGCTGGGTAGAGGATTTATTGCGCCGAGTGATAAACTGAACATTGCCGGAGTGGGCTTCGGCGGAAAAGGGTTCAGTGATACCAATAACTCCTATAACAACGGTGCCAACAACATCGTGGCCCTGTGCGATGTGGACTGGGGCCTGCCCCGGGTGAAAGAGAACTTTACGAAACACCCCAACGCCAAGCGGTATAAGGATTTCCGCGAAATGCTGGAGAAGGAAGGCAAAACCATCGATGCCGTTACGGTTTCGACCGCCGACCATACGCACGCGGTAGTGGCCATGGCAGCGATGCAACGGGGCAAGCACGTTTACGTACAAAAACCGTTGACGCATAACATCCATGAGGCCCGGATGCTGACTGAAGCAGCCCGCAAATACAAAGTGGTGACGCAGATGGGAAACCAGGGATCGTCGAATCCGCAGCAGAAACAAATGGTGGAGTGGTTCGACAAGGGATTGATCGGCAAAGTGCACGAAATTCAGATCTGGACCAACCGCCCCGTGTGGCCACAAGGAATTCCGGTACCGCAACCCGCTGAGAATACGCCGGTTGATCTGGATTGGGATCTGTGGCTGGGACCCGCCCAGAAAGTGGGTTATACGCCCGCGTATCACCCGTTCAAATGGCGCGGCTGGTGGAACTTCGGCGCGGGTGCCCTGGGTGATATCGGCTGTCACATCATGGATATTCCGTTCCGGGTGCTGGGACTGGGCTACCCCACGGAAGTAGAAACCAGCATTAGCTCGGTATTTTTGAAAGACTGGACGCCCGAATACAACCCGGAAGGCTGTCCGCCAGCGTCGCACGTGGAGCTGAAATTCCCGGCTTCGGCTAAAAATAAATCCGATGTAAAACTGATCTGGGCCGATGGCGGTATTCGCCCGTTCCGCCCCGACTTTTTACCGGCCGGGGAAGCGTATCCCGAAGGTGGCGAAAACGGTATGTTCATGGTCGGTGACAAAGGGCTGATTGCCTGCGGCATGTACGGCGATGATCCGAAACTGTATACCAAAGACGGACAGAAACTGGAAGCGGCACCGAAGCCAAAACCCGCCGACGGAGCAAAACCGTGGCCGGAAAATGGTCACCAGATCCTGTGGACCGAAGCTTGTAAAGCCGGCTTTAACAGCAAGGAACACAAAGGATTGACTTCTTCGTTCGACTTTGCCGGACCCTTGACCGAATCGGTTCTGATGGGTAACCTGGCCATTCGGAGTTACATGCTCCGGACGCCGAAAGCCGACGGAAAAGGCTTCAACTACCCCGGTCGTCAACGCCTGATGTGGGACGGTAAAAATATGAAAATTACCAACTTCGACGATGCAAATCAGTTCGTTTCGCGGCAATACCGCGATGGCTGGAAGCTTTCGATGTAAGCAAAATTAATCGGAGATGCCCGCAAGTGGGTAGCTCTACTGTAGTAAGACCTTCTGTTTCAAGGCCGTAAGGCCCGAAAACAGAAGGTCTTTTTTTGTGTACACGTTCCACCGTACACTAATCCATTTGTGTCATTTGAGGGCGTAGAGACTGTTTCAGTTTAAAAAATTTGCAGCATCGGCCTTCGTTCGCTATACTTGCGGCTCAAATCAAGTTCCCATACGATTCGAATCACCCCGAATCTTTGCGACAGGCTTCCTGTTGCGCTTGGTTTATAAAGAAGAGGCAAGAGACCGGGCTCGGTGAACCTCTGGCAACCTGCCGCGCGGCAAGGTGCTACATCCCGCCTACGGTTTGCTCCGGCATACCGATAGGAGATATAAATCGAACATACACATGATCAACATTCGATGCTGTATGCCCCCTGCGGGCTACTAATCACACACTCCAACGACACCGACAACCGGGAGAGGCTATCGGCAACGGACTGAATTCTACCCGAATGCAGCGTACTTAGGCACGATCTCACCGGCTCCCGGGTAGTAACCCGGCTGATGCTGAATTGTAATCCTGACTCTATTAATCATTAACCATTTAACTAGTCGACAACTATGTCAACACCATTGCATTTTGAAACCCTTCAACTTCACGCAGGCCAGGAAGCCGACCCCACCACCAAATCACGGGCTGTTCCGATCTATCAAACCACGTCGTTCGTGTTTGATAATGCTGAACATGGCGCCAAACTGTTTGCCTTACAGCAATTTGGCAACATTTATACGCGGATAATGAACCCCACTACCGACGTTTTCGAAAAGCGCATTGCCGCTCTCGAAGGCGGAGTGGCGGCCCTGGCCGTTGCCTCCGGCCAGGCGTCGCAGTTCATTGCGCTGAACAATATTCTCAGTGTCGGCGATAATTTTGTAACGACGTCCTTTCTCTACGGTGGAACCTACAACCAGTTTAAGGTTTCGTTCAAACGAATCGGGATCGATGCCCGCTTTGCCGACGGAGATACGGTCGAAAGTTTTGAGCGGCTGATCGACGACAAGACCAAAGCAATTTATTTGGAAACCATTGGTAATCCGCAATTTAACGTGCCGGATTTTGAGGCCTTTGCGGCTTTGGCCCAGAAATATGATTTGCCACTGATTGTTGATAATACCTTTGGCGCAGGCGGTTATTTATTCCGGCCCATCGAACATGGCGCGGCTGTGGTGGTGGAGTCGGCAACGAAGTGGATTGGCGGACACGGAACGAGCATCGGGGGCGTGATTGTCGACAGTGGGAATTACAACTGGGGAAATGGCAAATTCCCGCAGTTTACCGAACCATCCGAAGGGTACCACGGCCTGGTGTTCAACGACGTATTTGGCATTGGCGGACCGTTTGGAAACATCCAGTTCATCATTCGGGCGCGGGTCGAAGGACTCCGCGATTGGGGCCCCGCGCTGAGTCCTTTCAACTCATTTTTGTTTCTACAGGGAATTGAAACGCTGTCGTTGCGCGTTGACCGCACCGTTCAGAATGCGCTCGCCATTGCGCAGTGGCTGGAGCAGCATGAGCAGGTCGAAGCCGTTTATTACCCGGGACTGGAAAGTAGCCCCTATCATGAATTGGCCAAAAAATATCTCAAACGGGGTTTTGGTGGCGTATTGACGTTCAAACTGAAAGCCGGTGCGGCAGCCGCCGACCGGTTTATCGATAGTCTGAAAATGATTAGCCACTTAGCCAATGTTGGAGACTCAAAAACGCTGATTATTCACCCGTCGGCTACTACGCACCAGCAACTGAGTGCCGCCGAGCAAACCGGTGCGGGTGTTGCACCGGGTCAGTTGCGCCTATCGGTTGGTACTGAACACCTCGACGATATTAAGGCTGATCTTGAACTGGCGTTTGCCGCCATCGCTGCCTAATTTTAGTTCCTGGTTTACGGTTTCTGGCTATAAAGGTCTGTAAAGTGTGCAAACACTTTTAGAACGGAGAAGTAGAAACCGTAAACTAACAACTCTTTTTTCGATTGGAAACCCGGTTTTTTGATTACAAATACACCTTCGCTTTAGAGTCAGGCGCAGCTTTATCGGGCTTCCGGCTGGCTTATACGACCCGTGGAACGCTGAACAGTGACCGCTCAAATGTCGTCTGGATCTGTCATGCTTTGACGGGCAGCGCCGATCCCGGCGATTGGTGGGAGGGAATGATCGGGCCGGGTAAATTCTACGATCCGGCGCATCAGTTTATCATCTGTGCCAACGTGTTGGGGTCGTGCTATGGCTCAACCGGGCCGTTGTCGGTTAATCCGCAAACCGGCCAGCCCTATTACCATGACTTTCCGCTGGTGACCATTCACGACATTGTGAAGGCACTGGATCTGCTGCGGCAGGAACTGGGCATCGAACAGATTCAAACCTGCATTGGTGGTTCGCTCGGCGGTCAGCAAGCGCTGGAATGGGCCATTCAACAACCCGGAGTCATTCAAAATCTGATCCTGATTGCTTCCAACGCCGTGATGTCGCCCTGGGGAATTGCCTTCAACGAAGCGCAACGCATGGCCATTCGTGCTGATCCAACGTGGAGCGAAAGCCGCGACGACGCCGGCCGAACGGGTCTGAAAGCGGCCCGGGCGGTGGCTTTGTTATCCTACCGAAATTACGACACCTACGGTTTTACGCAGGCACTCGACAATAACGAGCAGCTTGATCAGTACAAAGCGTCGAGCTACCAGCAGTATCAGGGCGAAAAACTGGCAAACCGGTTCAATGCCTACACCTATTGGATTCTGTCAAAAGTAATGGATTCGCACAATGTTGGCCGAAACCGGGGCAGCATCAGTTTGGCCCTCGAACAGGTCGTTTCCCGAACGCTATCGGTTGGCATCAAATCCGATATTCTTTTTCCGCCTATCGAACAAAAAATTCTGGCCCGGCACATTCCGGATGCCCGCTACGAAGAAATTGACTCCCTGTATGGCCACGACGGTTTTCTGATCGAGACCAAACCGCTTACTCAAATTATCCGCACCTGGATGGAAGAAGGGAAGCCCCTGGTGAAAGTATAGCAAAATAGTCTGGAAGCTAGAGAAGTAAATTCCGCATTTTCTTCCGTTTTTATATACATTCGCGTTCGTTTTGTATATATTCTATAAGGATAATGCAAAACAAATACCGTTATTTTATAAATAATTTAATAGAATCGCGCTATTAATAAATTATTTTAAAATATACTTCTTATATTTCAACGATTTTCATCTCATGGAGCCCTTACACGTGTATTGATTTTTATGGAGGCAAATGATACAGTATCTATTGTAGACAAGAAAAAAAGTCGTTTAAAGCGCGGTATACTGAAAGAAATGTATCGGCTTGGTTCCCGAACGCTGGCTCAGTTAGCGAAAGCGCTGCATGCCAGCGTGCCATCGGTCACCATGCTGATTGATGAATTGGCCGCTGAACACTGGGTACAGGAAATCGGTACCGGCGCGGCTCAGTATGGACGTAAACCGGCATTGTTTGGGCTACGACCTGGTAATCAGGCGGTTGTAGTGGTCGATATCAGTGTTCATGACGTCAAGCTTGTTATCTTCGATTTAACCAACCGGGTGCTCGATCGCCTTGACGTCAACTTACGTTTAGAAGACTCCGTTGCTTTTCTGGAAGCGTTGAAAGAGCCGCTGGAGGAAATTGCACAGCGCATCCAGGAGTACCAGTTAACGGTTATTGGCGTCGGTTGCGCCCTGCCCGGTCTGGTCGACCCACGAACCGGTATTAATTATACCTACAAAAAACTAAACCGCCCGGAGCAGTCGTTGCAGCAGTTGCTGGCCTACTGTTTCGATGCTCCCGTCTACCTCATCAACGACACCAAAGCCACCATTCTGGGCGAACACCGCTTTGGCCTGGCCAAAGGCAAGAACCACGTACTGTCTATCAACATCGACTGGGGCGTGGGGCTGGGCGTTATCAACAACGGCGAGATTTTGCAGGGGCTGGCCGGTTTTGCGGGCGAATTGGGCCACATTCAACTTCAGGCCGATGGCGAATTGTGCACGTGCGGAAAAGTGGGCTGCCTCGATACCCTGACCTCGGCATCGTCGCTGATTCGCCGGGTAAAAGCCGGTTTGCGGGAAGGACGCGTCTCCAAACTGGCCGAAGAAAACTTTGAAGATATTGACGTCCAGCTGGTGATTGACAAAGCCCGGGCGGGTGATGAACTGGCCATCGATTTGTTGAATGAGGTGGGCAGTGAACTGGGAAAAGGGTTATCCATTGCCGTTCATTTATTTAATCCCGAACTGATCATCGTCAACGGCGTAGTGGCCAAAGCCGAACGACTCATTACCAGGCCCATCGAGCAGGCTATCGACAAGTATTGCCTGGCCGATTTCCGAAACAAATTGGTTATCAACGTTTCCCGGCTGGGCGAAATGGCAAAACTCTACGGCACGCAGGCTTATGTCGTGCAGTGTTTGCTGGAGCACGAAGAAATTCCCTAACTAATCCGTTTACTGAATGAAAAATTTGCTTCTCTGTGCAGTGATTTTTTGTCTGACAATTCGGCTGTCCGAAGCGCAGACGCCCCGTTATGCCATCATGCCCCAACCCGTCCGTCTGGACGAACAAAAGGGGAATTTTAAATTGCCGAACGACCTGGTGATCAGTATCGCAACCGACAACGCGGAAGTGCGTCGAGTGGCTGAACTATTGGCCGGACAACTTGCCAGATCGACCGGCCGAACCCCCAAAATCAAGACAGGGAAAGGCGGCACGATTGTTTTTGTAACGCAACAAAGCCCGAAATTGGGCCGGGAAGGTTATTTTTTGAATGTAACGCCCAAGCGCATCACACTGACGGCACAGCAGCCCAACGGTTTTTTCTACGGTGTTCAGTCCCTGCTGCAATTAATGCCCGCCGAGGTGTTTGGAGCTGCCGTGGCTCCGGGTGTTGACTGGTCGGTGCCCTGTTGCGCCATCGAAGACCAGCCGCGCTACGGGTATCGCGGTGTTATGCTGGATGTGGGACGGCATTTTTACCCCGTGCCGGCGGTTAAAAAATTCATTGATGAAATTGCGCTTCACAAAATCAACATGTTCCACTGGCACCTGACCGAAGACCAGGGTTGGCGGATTGAAATCAAAAAATACCCCAGACTGACTGAAATCGGCTCGACCCGGAAAGAAACCATGCTGGGTCATTACCGGAACAATAAATTTGACAAAACACCCTACGGCGGTTTTTACACCCAGGACGAAATCCGGGAGGTGATCAAATACGCTCAGGACCGGTTTATCAACGTGATTCCGGAGATCGAGATGCCGGGACACTCGATGGCCGTGCTGGCGGCTTATCCGCAATTGGGGAGTAATCCGGATAAAATCGTGCCCGTAACGGGCCGGTGGGGCGTGCACGAGGATGTGCTGTTCCCGCGGGAGGAAACCTTCCAGTTTCTGCAGGATGTACTAACCGAAGTGATGGACTTATTCCCGAGCCAGTACATTCACATTGGGGGCGATGAATGTCCTAAAAAACAGTGGATCGAAAGCCGGTTTTGTCAGGATCTGATCAAAAAACTGGGGCTGAAAGACGAGCATGAATTGCAAAGTTATTTTATCGGACGAATCGACAAATTCATTACCTCGAAGGGTCGCAAAATGATTGGCTGGGACGAAATTCTGGAAGGTGGTTTGTCGCCAAATGCAACCGTAATGAGCTGGCGGGGTGTCAATGGCGGTATTGCTGCGGCCCGCCAAAATCACGACGCGATTATGACGCCGACTACGTTTTTCTACCTCGACTACTACCAGGCTGACCCCAAAACGGTTTCGCAACCGGTGTCGATTGGCGGGTTGCTGCCGCTGGAAAAAACGTATTCGTACGAACCGGCTCCCGATAGTTTATCGGCGGAGGAACTGAAACACATCATCGGGGTTCAGGCCAACCTCTGGACGGAATACATCAAGACCCCGGAACATGTTGAATACATGCTGTTCCCGCGGGCCATTGCGATGGCTGAAATTGGCTGGACGCCCAAAGAACGCAAGAACATCGATAATTTTAAACAGCGGCTGGAAGTTCACAAAAAACGGCTCGATGTACTGGGAATCAATTACTTCGGCGCGCCGATCAACGCGAATTTTATGTACGTAAAACCGGATGGCTCGACGGGGAAATTGTAGCGCCCCCAATCGGCTATAAACAGCAAAGCCCGGATTTGTCGTCCGGGCTTTGCTGTTTATAGCGGGAAAGAATGCATTGTTCAGAAACTAGCAGCCCACAGCGGCCTTTTTCCGGGATCAAATAAGTTAGTCTCCTTTGACAGGTAGAGAACGCGCTTTTTTTACTTACCAATAAAAACTACTGATTACGATTTCAAAGCCCGATTCCTTATGAAAAAATGCCTCCTGCTGGTCCATTTGTACCTGCTTGTTACGGTTTGTGCACTTGCCCAACCCGCCGAACGTCCCATTAAAATTGTTGTGGCCCCCGATCATGTCGACTGGCAATACCGCCCCGGCGAACCCGTTAAATTTACCATTTCTGTTTTGCAAAATGGCAACCCCGTCAAGGGTGCCAAAATCCGGTATGAGGTTGGGCCGGAAAAAATGGACCCAACAAAACAGGAAACCGTAACGCTCGCCAATGGAACCACAACGGTCGATGGCGGTACGATGAAAACACCCGGTTTTCTGCGCTGCGTCGCCACCGCCGACATCAACGGCAAAACTTACCGCAACCTGGCGACGGCGGGTTTTAATCCGTTGCAGGTAGCGCCAACCGTCGAAAATCCCGCCGATTTTCAGGTGTTTTGGGACAGTGCCAGAGCCGAATTGAGCCGCATTCCGCTCGATGCCCGGATGACACTCCTGCCCGAACGGTGTACCGAAAAAGTAAATGTGTACCATGTAAATATACAGAATTATGCCAACTCCCGGCTCTACGGCATTCTTTGCGTACCGAAGCAGGAGGGGAAATACCCGGCTTTGCTGCGGGTGCCGGGGGCCGGAATCCGTCCGTACGGAGGCAACATCGCCGATGCAGAAAAGGGCATTATCACCTTGGAAATCGGGATTCATGGCATTCCCGTTATTATGGACCCGGTGGTGTACACCAATTTGAGTGCCGGTGCTTTGGGCGGTTACCAGAATTTCAATCTGGACGACCGCGACCGGTATTACTACAAGCGGGTGTATCTGGGCTGCGTTCGGGCCAACGATTTTCTGGTGAGTTTGCCACAGTATGACGGAAGTAATCTGGCCGTAACGGGTGGGAGTCAGGGCGGAGCCTTGTCCATCACCACGGCCGGTTTAGACAAGCGTGTGAAGTGGCTGGGGGCGTTTTATCCGGCTCTGTCCGACGTAACGGGGTATTTGAAAGGCCGGGCGGGCGGGTGGCCGCACTTGTTTTACGGCAAGTCGTTGGCATTCAATAACACGCCCGCCAAAATCAAAACCGTGGCCTATTACGACGTCGTCAATTTTGCCCGGATGATCAAAGTGCCCGGCTATTATTCGTGGGGATTCAACGACGAAACCTGCCCGCCAACTTCCATGTATGCTTCTTACAACGTAATTTCAGCCCCGAAACAGTTGAAATTATACGAAGATACCGGCCATTGGACTTATCCCGAGCAAAATGAACTGATGACCAACTGGCTGGTGCAGCAGTTGAAGGGAACGGGCAAGTAGGTCGATTTTTTCGGCCAGTACCGTAATAAGGCTTCGGATCACCCTAATTCACAGCAGATTCTTTTCTTCATCCGAAATAGTATCCGGTAAAGCTGCTAAATTGCCGGCGATGCGGACACTCTGCAAAGAGTCATTCGGCCTTATTGACTATGGTAGCTGCCAATCGCTCGAATTCGGTTTTTGTATATGAGACTATTATTTCCCTGTTGTATTTTAGTATACCTACTGAGTTCATGTACGGCTAAAAAACAGAATGACAAAACTGAATTAAGCGATATACCGGTTTCGGGACTCTCGGGGAAAGAGCTGTCGATGGCGCATTGCAGCCGCTGTCACGCCTTCGTGAGTCCCGAATTCCTATCAAAAGCGAATTGGCAGGATGTGCTTCCGGCCATGGGGCATCGGATGGGTATTTACAGTGGCGGATCGCGCCCCGACAGTTTATTTGATGCGGGCGCAAGCGGCACCCAGGTGCGCAATGCCAATATTTATCCCGAAAAACCGGTTTTGGCCAAAGAAGACTGGGCCAAAATAGTGAGCTATTATCGCGAGAATGCACCGGACACCATCTTGCCGCCCCTTCGCAAAAAGCCTGTTCGGATCGGGCTGCCGCATTTCAAATACCGGGAAACTTCCTTTTCCCATCGACCTTCCCTGACCACCCTGGTCAAAATTCTTCCTGATAACCGGGGCATCGTATTCGGTGATGGAAAAAACAGACGCAATATTTTAACATTCCTGACCCCTGATCTTCAGGAAAAGTACAGTATTCCGCTGGAATCGACACCGATTCAGTTTTATGAAAAGTCAACGGAGCTCTACCTGACCACGGTTGGCCGGGGTGTTTTTCCAACGGATGCCTCGGAGGGAGCCATGCAGCGATTGGTCAAAAGTGGATCGGAACCCGTCTACAAACTGGGGAATGTGGCCATTCCCAATCTACGGCGACCCGTTTTTATGGCTTATGGCGATTTAAATAAAGATGGGTTTGATGATGTCGTGGCCTGTGAATTTGGTAATCAGACCGGCCAGCTGGCCTGGTATGCCAGCAACGGACGAGGGGGCTATGACCGAAGGATTTTGCGGGAAAAACCGGGTGCAATCACGGCTGTGATCAAGGATGCCAATCACGATGGGTTGATGGATATTTATGTCCTCATGGCGCAGGGTGATGAGGGTGTTTTTCTGTATGAAAATCAAGGAGAAGGAGTATTTCAGGAGAAACGCTTGCTGACCTTTCTGCCACTCAATGGCTCCCAGTATATAGAGCTGGCCGATTTTAACAAAGACGGTTTTGATGATATCGTCTACGTTTGTGGCGATAATGCGGATAAAACACCGATTTTGAAAAAATATCACGGTATCTATATTTTTCTCAATGATGGAAAATCCAACTTTAAACAGTCGTATTTTTATCCGTTAAATGGGGCCTACAAAGCGATGGTGCGCGATTATGATTTGGATGGTGACCTGGATATTGCGGCTATTTCGTTTTTCCCCGACTATCTTCGCTACCCCGAGGAAAGCTTCATCTATTTGAAAAATAAGGGCAATTTAAAGTTTGACAATTATTCATTTCCGGAAGCCCAGAAGGGAAGATGGGTGGTCATGGATGCGGGCGATATGGATGCCGATGGCGACATCGACCTGGTTTTGGGTTCGTTTGTGTATTTTTTACCACAAGGAGATATGACTGGACTCGGTAAAAAATGGCTGTCGGACGGCCCCTCGGTCATTGTTTTGGAAAACACAATCCGGTAGCTTTTACGATTCAATCCGGTTCCAATTCCCTTTTTCATTGAGTAGGCATCCGGAATTCAGAAAAGTTTACAATTGCAGTCTCATTCCTGGTTTAAGTCTGGCTGTCGGCCCCCGCAGCTGTTGAAAAGAGCAACACGAAACCGTACCCCAATGAAACGCAGAACCATCCTGTTTTTTATCCACGGCTGGCTGACGGCCAGCGCACTTTTCGCCCAGAACGGCATATTGGTTTTTCAGTCCGATTTCGGATTGAAAGACGGGGCGGTTTCGGCCATGAAAGGCGTTTCGGTTGGCGTTTCGCCTGCGCTGAAGATCTTCGACCTTACCCACGAAATTCCGGCTTATAACATCTGGGAAGCCGCTTACCGGCTTTTGCAAACGGCTCCCTATTACCCCAAAGGTACGGTTTTCGTTTCGGTTTGTGATCCGGGTGTTGGTACGGATCGGAAATCCGTGGTATTGCTCACCCGCTCCGGTCATTATTTTGTAACGCCCGACAATGGAACACTCACGCTGATTGCCGAAAAGCTGGGTATTCAGGAGGTGCGGGAAATTGATGAGGCCGTAAACCGCCTGCGCAATTCCAATGAGTCGTATACCTTTCACGGCCGTGACGTGTATGCCTACACGGGAGCCCGGCTGGCGGCCCGAGTGATCACGTTTGCTCAGGTTGGAAAAAAACTGCCTGCTGAAATTCGAAAAATACCGTATCAAAAACCGGTTTTTGCAAACGGCGTTTTGAGCGGAACCGTTCCGGTGTTGGATGTGCAGTACGGAAACGTCTGGACCAACCTGCCAAAATCGCTTTTTGCCCGGTTGGGAGCCGAAACCGGCGAACGCGTGCGGGTACAGATTTTCAACAAAGACGAGAAAACGTTCGACGACCGTGTGGTGCTGGTGAATACCTTTGGTGAGTCGAAAGAAGGCGAAAATGTGGCCTATTTCAACAGCTTACTGAATTTTTCAGTAGCGGTAAATAAGGGAAATTTTGCCGAAAAATATAAAGTAAGCAGCGGACCCGACTGGCGAATTGAAGTCTCGAAGTGATGGCTTTCTACGAGTTCAAAAATAGAATTACTACAACAAAAATGGCCCGACATTTACGTTCGGGCCATTTTTGTTTCGACGAAGTCGAACGACTCAGTTTCGGAGCGCTTTCAGCGTAACCGACCGCTGACCGCTCACCACCCGCAAAAGCAGTAGGCCCGACGCCGACGGGCCGACGGACAACTTCTGTTGCTCAACGGCTCCGGCTTCTTTCACAAGCTGCTCCGTCACCAGCCGACCCAGCACGTCGGTGAGCTCAAGCCGCAGCGGCTGGCCCTGCGCTCCGCGCACCTCCACAGTGATTTCCCGGCCATTAACCGGATTGCCCAGAATGACAACGCTCAACTCTTCAACTGGTTCGGCGGTTAAACGGGCATTTGCCGGCGGGCACTTCAAGGCTTTGGGCGAGCCTTTCAAAACATACGTACTGCCCAAAACGCGGCCATAAATTAGTCGTTCGGTATTGTCTTTCAGCTCTGCTGGTACCGTAAAACTGTAGGCGTGGGCACCATTTCCTTTTCCCGCATCTTTCAAATCCTGCCGGAAGATGTTGGCTGTCGTTGTGCCCCAGACGCGTGCCGGATTCTCTGTATAAAATTCGACGGTAAAAGCCGTGTTGCCCTTGTCACGGTCCCAAACCCAACCCCGAATCGTGCCGCATTCCACCTTGTCGAGATACCCATCGAAATTACCACTCACCGTGGTGGGAGGTGGCGTGGTAGGCGTAGTGCCGACGGTGAGCGATACCAGCACGGTTTTGCTCAGCCCAGGCTGGTCCGTAGCTGTGTAGGTAAGCGAAGAAACACCGGCCGTCTGTGGCGTGCCGCTGATGAGCAACGTCGTTTTGTTGAAATTCAAACCCGCCGGCAAACCGGTCAGGTTGTAAGTCAGGGGCGTCTTTTCCGGATCCGTAAACGGGGGCAGACTTTGCGAATACGGCGTATTCACCGTGGCCGTTAAAGCGGGAATGTTCGCCGGTGGCACGGGTGGTTGATTGGTGGGAGTAGCCGTACCGGCGCAGGTCAGATTCCGGTTCGACTGTTTTAAAATAAAGGCACTCCCGACCACCCGCACACTCAACGTATGCGGTTTTCCATCTTTCAGGCTTTCCGGAAACGCTATACTGAAACCGTGCATGCCGTTCCCTTTGTCTTTCAAATCATCCCGATACACATTGGCCAGTCCCGAGGCCACCGGAGTCTGTCCATTCAGAATTTCAAAACTGATGGCGGCCCGGGGCTGGTTGGCATCCCACACCCAGCCGCTGATCGTGTTGCAATCGGCGTTGCCCATAAAGCCTTCAAAATTACCGACCGTCGTCAGGGGCGAATTTTCATCGAGCAACGTTCCAAAATACTGATCCAGATAAGCCATCCGTTTATCGAGCCACGAGTAGATATACTCCAGGTCGTTGACGGCCAGCGTCACCGGCCACACCATGCCTTCGCGCTGATACGCTCCCTGAGCAGTCAGAAACGTGTTATTAACCGCCAGGTCATTTTTTATATTGGCAAGGGACAGTTCATTTTGCCGCAGGGCAAACCACCGTTTTCGCAGGTTTCGCTGGTAGCTGTCGATCGATAAAAGGCGGGTAAATAAGCCGTTGGTCATGATATCGACATACCGGTTTGTTTTTGAGCCGTCCCACAGATAGCCATACGTACCGTCCAGATCCCAGGGGACGATAAAATAAGGATCACCTTCTTTATAGCGCGCCAGGTAGGTGTTTTTTCCGGAATTGTCCGTTCCCCGAATCACATTCAGGAAAATGAAATAATCCATCAGACTGGGAAGATCCATCCGGGTGCCGATCTGCGTCTTGAATTCATCGGCCTGGGCTTTATAGACGAATTCCACAAGCTCATACAGATTTCCCCAGAAAGGCTGTTTAGGCAGCTTTATTTCATAACCGGCCCAGGTGAGTCCGGTATTGGGGGGCAGAACCGGCAAACCATCGAACTTGGTGGCCCCCGACCAGGTATCTCCTTTGTAGAGCTCCCCCCGGACGGTCCCGTCATCAGCCTGCTTTTTCAATTTGAGCTGTTTGCGGTCAATCTGCTCCGTGAAGGCGTAAATGCCTTTATAATCATCATTCACAAACACATCGCAATACCGCATCCCGATATACGAACGTGCCTGTGGTTCCTTGGCCGCATACGGCACGTGATGCATACGTTGCCATAGAGCCCATCCGGCTTTGTTGTTGCTGCGGGCGGGTTCCTTATACATCGCCATCAATATCCATTCACTGTCTTCCCGTAATCCGAGTAGGGCAGCGTCTTTTGCTTCGTTCCCGGCGGCATCCGTCGATAGCTCCACCTTGTACGATTTTTTTGGATACCCTTTTGAAAGATTTCCCCTCACCCGAATGCCCATGTTGGACGTGAAGGGTTGCCCGCTGGCATCGGCAATGAATATGTTGCCTCTGGTGAGAACATCGTCGTCCAGACTAATGGCTGCTTTCTTATCCGTTTTAACGTGAATAAGCGGTAAATCGGTAAAGAACAAGGTATACGTAACATTGCTGTTTGTTACGGAATACGCTTTGCCAATCTGAAAGGCATTGCCTACACTTCCGGAAAATGAATACAGTTTATCCAACTGAATGGTAGCCCCCGGTGTTGCGGGCATTTGATTGCATACAATCAGTTTTAAACGCGAATCGATCCGGAAATGATCAGCATCCACCGCTTGTGACCAGGCACCGGTAAGTGAAAGGTAAAACAGGATGAGCGGTAAAATACCCTTTGTGAATAAAGGGTGTCGGTAAGTAAATTTTGTCATTATAGTATTGGTGTCAGGGTTTTTTAAGCAATTTATTGAATAATTCTTGAATATTTTTAATGATTATAACCAGAAACTACCCGGCTGAAAAGGTGTTTTCAGGTATGAATAGTTAGTATAACCGAAGACTTTCGGAGGCTTCATTAATCAGCTTACTGATACTATACTACGATTGTTCTTTCCATCGTACTGCGTTAAAGATCAGTTAACAGATTAGGCACGATTTAACTTATTGACTGGCGATATACCTATCTGCCGGTAAATCAGTTATTTGATTGCCTTTTTTTAGTCTATTGCCAGACAAGAAAGTTAGGTATTTTTTTTGATTCAATACGAGTTTGAAAACTGAGTAACAGCTTCCTGTAAGGTGGTAAGTAAGGTGCTAATTGTAGTATCGGCAGCAATTCGGGCACGGATGAAGTGGTAAGTTTTGTCCGGATAGCTTAAATAATAGAGTAAAAAATTAGCGAACGGTTTAAGAAATTACACACGGTAAGGATACTAGTTGTTACATCAAGTACGCCTGATGGACCTTGTTGCATGAAAGCAATTCAGTTGATACGTCACCGGTAGATTCGCGCAACTTATTTTCGATTTAGTAGTTGATAAGAGGAACACTGGGAAAATAATGAACACCAAAACCTACTCACCTTCAGACCGTTACTATTCACTAGACATCTTAAGAGGGCTTGCCGCGCTGGCAATCGTCTTGTTTCACTGGCGCCATTTATTCCATACCTGCACGGCGTATACCGGTTTCGTTGCCGAAAGACAACCGCTGTATACTGTGCTTTATTTTTTCTACGAAGCAGGCCAGAAAGCCGTAGAACTATTTTTTACTTTATCCGGATTTATATTTTTCTGGCTATACTCTAAACAAATCAATGCTCATAAAATCTCCTTTTACGCATTTTCTATCCGGCGTTTGTCACGCTTATATCCATTGCACTTCGTTACGCTTCTACTGGTTCTTGTTTTGCAGACCGTCTATTATTTGATTTTTAAATGTTATTTCATATACACCCATAATGACCTTTATCATTTTGTTTTGCACTTGTTTTTTGCCTCCAATTGGGGGTTCCAGAAAGGGTATTCATTCAATGGGCCGGTTTGGTCCGTTTCCATTGAAATTCTGTTATACGGTATTTTCTTTATCGTATGCTGGTTGAAAAAAGATCATGCCTTAGTTGCGTTCGTAGTGGCGATCAGCAGTTACGTCCTTTTCTCCTATACCGGATATCAATTAGCACAAGGACTATTTTCTTTTTTCGTTGGCGGATTGGTATATAAACTGTTTCATTATCGGTTCGCTGTACTGGTAAACGGCTTCTGGGGAAATGTAGTTATTGCATTGGCTGTGATTGCCTGGACCTTGACTAGTCTGGAACTTTATTATCACTTTTCTGAAAGCCTATTTTTGGCTTTGTTGGATTTATTTTCAATTCGTAGCCGGTACATCTTTTTGTTTGAACGAATGATTCCTTTTTTTATCGGAGCTGTAGTATTTCCATTAACTATTTTAACATTGGTTATTTTGGAAACCAGACGGGGAGCATTGGGCAAACGAATGGCGTTTATGGGCGATATCAGCTATTCAGCGTATTTGTTGCATTTTCCATTGCAGCTGGCTTTTGTTTTGCTGGTAACTAAGCTGGAGATCTCCAGCACGGTTTTTGAATCGCCGGTTTTACTGGTCCTTTTCTTCTCGGTGTTGATTACGCTCAGCCTGGCGTCGCACCGGTATTTCGAAATTCCAGTTCAGAAGAAATTGAGGAGGCTGTTGCTGTCAGGTGATGGCGCGGTTAAAAGGTGAAATAAACTCAAAACCGGCTAAATTCGGGCAATCAGCCGGTTTTTGGAGGATCTCCTGAAAAGCGCGAAGAACTTTTTGTTACTTTTTAGTTAAGTATACGACTAAAGTTAGAACCCTCTTAATTCCCACACATCATGCGCTCGCGAGCCGGTCGATTAGTTTTTGGTTTGATTGCGGCCTTAATTGCCGTTTTTACCTATTTCAGTAACACGCAGGAAAATCCGGTGACGGGCGAAAAACAGCACATCAGCATGACGCCCGATCAGGAAATACAGCTTGGCCTGGAAAGCGCCCCCCAGATGGCCCAGCAGTTTGGCGGGTTGTATCCCGACGAAAAAGTGCAGCAGTCGGTCAAGCGCGTCGGACAAAAAATTGTCAACGCTACCGATGTGAAAAGCAGCCCCTACAAATTTGATTTTCACGTTCTGGCCGACAACCAGACGGTCAATGCTTTTGCCGTTCCTGGCGGGCAGATTTTTATTACGGCGGCTTTGCTCGACAAACTGACCAGCGAAGACCAACTGGCGGGCGTACTTGGCCACGAGATTACGCACGTAGTCGGGCGGCATTCTGCCGAACAAATTGCCCAGCAACAACTGACCCAGGGCCTGGCAGGAGCAGCCGCAATCGCCACCGAAGATCCCAATTCGCCCGGCCGAAATTCTGCCATTGCGGCTTATGTCGCTAATCTGATCGGCCTAAAATACGGTCGTGACGATGAAATTGAGTCCGATCAACTGGGCGTTCGCTGGATGATCGAAAGCGGTTACAAACCCGAAGCGATGATTGAAGTAATGGAAATTCTGAAAGCCGCCGGTGGTCCCAACCGTCCTTCCGAATTTATGAGCAGCCACCCCGATCCTGACAATCGCATCGAGCGAATCAAGGAAGCGATTGCGAAATACAAAGCGAAATAAGGACCGGTTTACGGTCGTTACAATTCCTTGCCGCAGTGGGGACAGTGGTGTTTTTGACCACTTTTTTGGGAGCGGATGTGTTCCGCAAAACCCGACGCCAGAATACCGGTCGGAAGGGCAAATAAGCCGATTCCCATCACCGTCGTAATACCCGCCAGCACTTTTCCCAAAGGAGTCATGGGGTGAATATCGCCGTATCCGACGGTGGCCATTGCGTTTATTCCCCACCACAAGGTTGCCGGAATGCTCGAAAATTTGTCGGGCTGGGTGGTGTGTTCCAGGTAGTACATAATGCTTGAAATGATGACCAGCATGAACATCAGGAATGAGACGCTCAGGACCAGCTCCTCCTTTTTATCCTCAACGACATCCTGAATGACGCGGAACGCACGGGAGTAGCGCGTAATGCGAAACAGGCGGAAAATCCGGAAAATCCGAAGAATACGGATCAGAGCCAGATCGGTGTGGAATAGCGTCACGTAAAACGGAAGAATGGCCAGCAGGTGGACGATGGCCGTCGTCGATAGAACATAGCGCAATCGACCCGTCACCGGGTGGCGGTATTTCTCATTCTCGACGCAAATCCAGACCCGTACGAAGTATTCAATGGTAAAAAAAATAACCGAGAAAAGCTCAAAATCGATGAAAAACCGGTCGTAGCGCAGCTTGAACGACGGAACCGTGTGTAGGATAATGGCAGCGGCATTGAGCGTAATCAAGGCGATCAGGATCAGATTAAACACCAGGCTCATGCCCCGTTTTCGTCCGGTGGTAGTTTCCAGCACCCGGTAAATGGTCCGGCGCAACGAGTTGGCGGGGTGATGATCAATGCGAAGCGGAGGTTGCATACGGTTTAAGATTGAATGGCGGAGGATGGTACTTCTTTCAATTCGGGTGCTCGCTCATCGCTGAAAAAGCTTTTCGCCCCCTACCCAGGTCTGTACAACTTTCACGTCGCGCAACTGCGCTGCCGGGATTTTCATGATATCCTGTTGTAAAACGACGAAATCGGCTTGTTTACCGGCCTCGATGCTACCCCGCAGGTGGTCTTCAAAATTGGCATAGGCCGCCCAGCTTGTCATGGCTTTTAGAGCCGAAACGCGATCGACCGCGTTTTCCATCTGAAAACCACCGGCGGGATACCCTTGAGCGTCGACCCGGGCAACGGCGGCATGAAAACCGTACAGCGGATTGGGCGCTTCGACCGGAAAATCGCTCCCGAAGGCAATCAAACCGTTCTGCTTCATCAGATCCCTGAAGGCATAAGCGCCCTTCACCCGGGTTGTGCCCAGGCGGTCGGCGGCCCAGTACATGTCGGAGGTAGCATGCGTGGGTTGCACCGACGGAATGACTGAATACCGGTTAAATTTCCAGAAATCATCCGGCGAAACCACCTGCGCGTGTTCGATTCGCCACCGGCGGGCGTTCCGGTTTTTCAGCAAGCTGCCGTACAAATCCAGAATCAGGTGATTGGCGGAGTCGCCGATGCAGTGGGTATTGGCCTGAAATTGACTCGCTTCCAGCAGCGTTAGAACCCGCTTCAGTTCAGTGGGATTGAGCAGCAGAAAACCGGCGGTTTCGGGGCGGTCAGTATACGGTTTTCGGAGGCAGGCACCCCGCGATCCCAGCGCTCCGTCGGCATAAAGTTTAAAGGCGCGAACCGTCAGCCGGTCGGTTTGGAAAGGGCCCCGCTTGAGGTAATAGTCCAGATTGGGTTCACCGAGGCTAATCATCACATAATCACGGATTTTTAGCTTATTCGCTTTTTGTAACTGGTCGACCAGCTCGATGTCGTTCCGGTTCAGTCCGGCGTCGGAAACCGTGGTCAGGCCCAGCGACAGACACACGTTTTGGGCCGCCAGCAACATGCGTTCCTTGTCCTTGGCGTCGGGCTGCGGAATGACGCGCCGAACCAGGCCCATTGCATTGTCGACCAGAACGCCCGTTGGTTCGTTATTCGCCAGAACAATTTCCCCACCCGGTATTTTGGCTCCTTTGGAAAGGCCCGCCAGCCGCATTGCCTTTGAATTGATCAGAACGGCGTGACCATCGACGCGGGTAAGGCAAACGGGAATCGTGGGAAAAGCGGCATCCAGTTTTTCTTTGGTCGGAAACCGTTTGTCGGGCCAGTCGTTCTGATCCCAGCCCCGGCCAATCACCCAAAGGTTGGTCGGGTGTTTTTCCGAAAATGTTTTGAGTCGCTGCACTACCTCGTCGAACGACTTGGTGCCAACCAGATCCGCCTGATTCAGCACCTGGCCCAACCCCAGAAAATGCGCATGCGGATCATAGAAACCGGGGTAAACCGGTTGCCCTTTCAAATCGACGATGCTGTCCGACCGATACGCGTTCAGAATACGTTCCGACGTTCCGACCGCCACAAATTTCCCATCTTTTACCGCAAAAGCCTGCGCATGGGTAAAAAGCGAATCGGCGGTATAAACAGCGGCATTGTGAACAATCAGATTCGCGTCTTTCTTGGTGGAACAAGCCGTTACCAATACGATTGCAAGGCCAATAATCAGGTAGCGTTGTATCATGAAGCAAAGGTAATCTTTTGATTATACAGGAGTTTGAAATCGTTCGTCTGATAAGAAAACATTCCAAATCTAATTCCGGTATACCAACAATGACAGAATATAGTTTAATTTTGAAGGTCAATTACCTAAAAATAATACCAGAATGCGCTTCATTCTAAGCTTAACCTTTTTGATTTCGTTTTATACTGCCTGGTCCCAGCCTGCTCAACCGCTTTCCTTACGCAATCGACGCACTTCAACGATTACCCAGCAGGGCGAAATCCTGACGCTGCAGGATGCGATTTCCGCTGCTCTTGAAAAAAATTACCAGATTCGCATCTTCCGGTCGCAGGAACAAATTGCCCGTACGGATTTTAAGACGGCCAAAGCCGGTTTTTTCCCGTTTCTTACCGGTAACCTGACCAACAACAATAACCTCCAGAACCTTCGTCAGGAATATTTGAATGCGCTGCAACCTCCGCAGTATCTGTACGGAGTCAACAACCGGAATACGCAGATTGGTGTGCAGTTGAACTGGACGGTATTCAACGGTTTTGGTAACTTTATTGCCTATGACCGGCTGGGAGAAGTCGTCAAAATCAGCGAAGTCAACACCCGGGCCAACATCGAAGCGACGGTTGCCGATGTGGCAACGGGGTATTACGACGTGATCCGGCAGTTGCAGCAACTGGTTTCGCTCCGGCAGGCGCTCGACATCTCCCGCGACCGCCTTGAACTGGCCCGGGCCAATTACGAAGTCGGCACCCGTTCCCGGGTCGATTTTCTGAGTGCGCAGGTCGATTACAACACCGACAGTTCGGCCCTGGTGACGCAGCAACAGAATGTGCGCAATGCCAAAGTGTTGCTCAATACCCTTATCGTTCGTGATCCGTCCACCGAGTTTGCCGTTCGGGATACCATTATCATTCGAACCGACATCTCGCTCGACCAGCTTAAAGAACAGTTAACCACCAACAACCCGTTGTTAATTGCGGCCGCTTTGAACCGTCGGGTTGCCAACCTGAACGTGAAGCTGGCGCAGGCCGGACGCCTGCCAACGGTGAATCTGGTGGGGGGCTATAACTTTACGGCCATCAATAATCAGGGCGGTTTTGGGGTTCGGAGTGCCCGCAACGACGCGCTGGTCTACGGTATTCAGGCCAGTGTTCCGATTTTTACCGGTTTCAACCAGCGCCGATTGATTGCCAATGCTCAAACGAACGCGCTCGTTTCGGAGTATCAGGAATCCGACCAGCGGCTGCAACTGCAACAGGCGCTAGAGCAGACGTACTCGCAATACCGCAACAGTATTATTCTGGTCAATCTGGAACTGGAAAGCTTCCGGATTGCCAACCAGAACGTCGAAATTGCGTTCGAACGCTACCGGGTCGGTAACTCCACGGCGGTCGAGTTTCGTGATGTGCAACGCAATGCCGTTGCTGCCGAAACCCGCCTGATCAATGCTGAATTCAATACCAAAACCGCCGAGATTGAACTCCTCCGGCTCAGCAGCCAGATCCTGCAACAAACCAAATGAGTTAAGAGTGATGAGTTAAAAAGCGTCGGATCTGTTTCAACTCATCACTCTTAACTCTTAATGAACTATGCCCTGGACGAAGCAAGCGTATCCGGTGTCGTTGAAAAATTTCATGGCACCCGTGCGGAATAAAGCCATTTCAATTGCGAATGCGCTCCTGAAAGAAGGGATGCCGGAAGAACGGGCGATTCCAATTGCGACAGCCCGAGCCGAAGAGTGGGCGGTAAACCGCAATTTGAAAATTCGGAAAGATAAAGCCGCCTGAGTAAATCGATACCCCTGTAGATGAACGATAAAGAGCCGATTCAGGCTTTTGACTGGCAACGCCTGTTTATTCATGACTTTCCGTTTAGTTACCTGGGTGAGGTGGCTTTGCGGACGGTTATTATGTTTTTGATTCTGCTCGTTTCCCTGAAAATTTCGGGCAAACGGGAGGTTAAGCAATTGTCGGTATTTGAGCTGGTGCTGGTAATTGGCCTGGGTTCAGCCGCCGGAGATCCCATGTTTTACCACGATGTGCCACTACTGGCGGCCGCTGTGGTTTTTGTGGTCATGATGAGCTGTTACAAGTTCTTCACCCGTTTGAGCGATAAGAACACAAAAGTCCGGGAGTTTCTCGAGGGAAAACCGGTCTACGTGATTGAAAATGGCTGCATTCTGGTTCAGAATTTCGATGAGGAAGATCTGGGGCTGGACGAACTGTTTGCCGAACTCCGGCTGGCGGGTATCGAGAATCTGGGCCAGGTGCAAACCGCCATCCTGGAACACAACGGCGAGGTCAGCATTTTCAAATTCAAGGCGGACGACGTCAAACCCGGTTTGCCCATTCTTCCCCACCAGCTAAAAAATCCCGTTGATACCCTTTCCGAAGCCGGTTTGTATGCCTGTTGCCAATGCGGTCAGGTGGTTGACTTTGATAAAAAAATCGTATCCGCCTGCCAGCGCTGTGACCATCATCAGTGGGTGAAGGCTGTACCGTGAACACCTGACAGGTTTTCAAAACCTGTCAGGTGTTACATGGTTATTCATCACCCTTTTACTTTATCCTTCAAAAACGTCAGCAATAGCTTCTCAATCGGATCCAGTCCATACGGTGATGTCTGGCGGAATTTGCTTTTGCGTTTCAGATACGGGTTCAAATCCTGACACTCATACGCTTCCAGAATCTGGGGATGGACGTAATATTTCCGGCTGACGGTGCGCGTATTTCCCAGCCGGTGCGCCACCTGCTCCAGAATGGTATTGATGTTTTTCTTCGCTTCCTTGTCCGTCTCACACGGTTCCAGTTCGGCTAGCAACCGCAAGGCGTTGACGGTTCCGGCCCAGGTGCGAAAATCCTTGGCGGAAAACTCCACGCCCGTAACCTCCTGTAAATAAGCGTTTACCATGCCGGAGTCGATGCTGCGGTGTTCGCCGGTTTCGTCGTAATACTGAAACAATTCCTTGCCGGGAATGTCGCGGCAGGCTTTAACCAGTCGCGCCAGCCGCCGGTCGCGGACGGTAATGTCGTGGTAAACGCCTTTTTTGCCTTTGAATCGAAACTGGAGTTGGGCGGTTGCCACGCTCACGTGTTTATCCTTTAAAGTCGTCAGACCATAGTGGCCGTATTCTTTCTCGTACGATGCGTTACCAATTCGGATCAGCGTCTGCTCCATCACACTGAGGGCAATGGCAATCACTTTTTCCTTAGCCAGGTCTCGTTTTTTCAAATCCTGCTCGATGCGGGCGCGGAGGTTGGGCAACTGTTCGCCAAAGGCAATCATCCGGAAAAACTTGGTTTCGCTCCGGATGGCGTTCCAGTTGGTGTGGTAGCGGTATTGCTTGCGTCCTTTGGTGTCGATTCCGGTGGCCTGAAGGTGTCCGTTGGGTTTGGGGCAGATCCAGACGTTTTCCCAGGCTGGCGGCAAAGCCATTTTTTTGATACGGGACAAAGTTTCTTCGTCCTCAATACGATTTCCCTTCGGATCTTCATAGACGAACTGATCGCCCGACCGCAAGCGGTGAATACCGGGGATGGAATCGTTGACGTAAACTAATTTAACGGCCTTAGCGGCTTTTACGGGGTCGTTGGCCAGGGTTGCTAGGTTCATTGGGTACGGTTAAAATCACTCCATAAACCCGTTGTACCGGCAAATGGTTAAGCCATTGATTGGATATTTATCGACCGTTATATGAATAAAAGCAGATCTGTCGTTTATCGGACAAACAGCAGCTGAATCCGATGAAAAAACTCTTCTTTTCTGCGCTTCTTTTGACTGTCTTTTCGCTGAATCTGCACGCGCAGATTCAGGTTGGGGTGCGGGGTGGCACTTACTGGTCGACGCTCCGTGGCCGGAGTGCGGTCCGTGACGGGTCTTTAGGGCCCGGTTTTGTCGTTGGTATTCCCATTCAGCTTTCGCTCACAGGTCATTGGCACATTCGGCTCGACCCATCGGTCATCCAGAAGGGATGGCAATCAAAAGTAGATTATACAACAGCACTGGGCCAACCTGCCGGAACCGGTAAATGGTGCAACAGTATGAAGTGGCTGAACTTCCATTGTTAATTTCGTACCGACAAAAAGTGAATAAACGGCTGTCTTATTATGGTTTATTCGGCCCCAGCGTTGGTTATGCCCTGGGAGGAAGACTGAAGGCTATGGACAACGAAGGCTCACAGATTTTTAGCGATAAGCTCCTCTTTGAACGGCGAATTGAAACCGGAATCTGGGGTGGGGGAGGAGTTGAGATTGCGATAGGACCACTAACTGCTTTTTTAGATGCCCGTTATCAGGTTGGATTAAGTGCCACAAAATTTTACGGAGGAGAAGTTCCCCGAGGGTTTACAGTTTCTGTCGGCGTCTGGTTACCAACCAAAAAATGAGCCGGACCGCAAATACCGGTCCGGCTCACCGAATTAACTATCACACAAAGATAGGACTAGGCTAAAAAGGAAAGCCGGGACACTTAATTCATCTCTTCGATTTCCCGCAGGTGACGGTTACGCATGGCGATGATCGATTCCGGAACCGGTTTATAATCAGCCGGTTCACGCAGGAAAACGAGTCGGATATTCCGCTTGTGAGCCGTTTCTTTAAAATTCTGAATTGTCGTCAGTACATCGCTGTCAATGTAAGACGAGTTGGTGCTGTCGATTTCCACAATGGCGTTTTCGGGTACATTCGTCAGCAATTTCACCATGCTGGCTTTGCTCAGAAACGAAACGTAATCGCCGAGGCTGATGCGGATGCGTTCCTGACCACCATCTTGAAACGTCTCCGTTTTGTGGGCATTGAGGTAGTTTTCCCGCAGAACAAAAAACAGCGCGACGATCATTCCCACGCCGATTCCGGTCAACAAATCGGTCAGTAAAATGGCCGCGACGGTGGCAACAAACGGCAAAAATTTGGCGATCCCTTCATTAAAAAGCTGTTTGAAAATCTGGATGCGGGTTAATTTATACCCGGTAATCAGCAGGATCGAAGCCAGGGCAGCCCAGGGAATCCGGTTGAGAACGGTCGGCAGCGCAATCACACAAATCAGCAGCAACGAACCGTGGATCAGGGCCGCCAGCTTCGTTCGGGCTCCGGCGTTAATGCTGACCGAACTCCGGACAATAACGGACGTCAACGGAATTCCGCCGATCAACCCGCTGACCATGTTGCCAATTCCCTGCGCCTTGAGTTCCGTGTTGGTCGGCGTTTTACGCTTGAGTGGGTCCAATTCATCCGTCGCTTCAATGGACAGCAAAGCCTCCAGACTGGCAACCAGCGCAATGGAAATCGCAGCCGTATATACCTGAGGATTCATCCACTGGCTAAAATCCGGCAGGGTGAACAGGTTGAAGAAAGCCGCCGGGCTATCGGCCACCGGCAGTTGAACCAGGTGATTGCCCTTCAACGCCCAGTTGTTCTGAAAAAGCCCAATCAGTTCATTGATCGCGATGCCCGAAATCACCACGACCAAAGCCGCCGGAATGTTTTTCAGAATTTTATTTTGTTTGAAAAAAGGACGTTCCCAAAGCAACAGAATCGTCAATGAAATAAGGGCAATCAGAATCGCCACCCCGTTTAGTTGCCCGATGGCAGCCTGGAACTGACTGAAAATAGTAAAACCTTCGGGCTGAAACAGGGAGATTTCCTCGGCCGAATCCGCATCGTAACCAACCAGATGCGGTATTTGCTTGATGATCAGAATAATACCAATACCGGCCAGCATTCCCTTGATGACCGACGACGGAAAAAAGTTGCTGACTATTCCGGCCCGCATATACCCCATCCCAATCTGAAGCACACCCGCCAGGAAGGTGGCCAGTAGAAAGGCCGGAAAAGAGCCCAGCGTCTCGATAGCGGCCAGAACAACAACGATGAGTCCGGCTTCGGGGCCTGAAATGCTCACCGCCGAGCGACTGAATAAGCCAACCACCAAACCGCCGACAATACCGGCAATGATTCCGGAAAAAAGGGGGGCACCGGAAGCCAGAGCAATGCCGAGGCAAAGCGGAACGGCCACCAGAAATGAAACAACACCTCCTTTAATGTCCCCCTCCACGTTGCTCAAATCAACGATTTGAAAGCTTATCTGTGTTGTTTTCATGCGTTATACAAATTTTAGAAAGTCATTTTGAAGTGGATAAATCCGTTTTTTCCTGCGGGTTTAACTCCAGCAGCCGTTTTTCCAGCTCGTTTTTTACAGCGCGAAGCGAATCCGCTTCCGATGCCTTGATTTCGTATTTTGAGCGATAAATTTCCTTATCCTGCGTATCCTCCCGGTAATTGATGTAAACGTCGAGGGCGATGGTGGCAAAAATGAGTCCCCAGACCGTGCCCCAGTTGACAAAGTTGCCCGACTTCTTTTGAATATTGCCACGATTTTCCATCTTACAACTGCTGGTTAAGTGAAGCAACAAAGGTATAACCAGATGTAAAGCGGGTAATTAAGGGTCAATTAGAAGTCAATGAGAGAGTGATTAGAAGTCGATTAGGAAACGATTAGAACGTTTTTGGGAGCTTCAGCGTAAACGTAGTGCCTTCGTTGAGCCTGGACGAAACCATAATCTGGCCGCGGTGTAACTGGATGATCCGGTAGGTTAACGGCAGTCCAATACCGTATCCGAGAATCCGTTTGGCGTTTTCGGCCCGAAAAAAAGGCTCATAAATGTGCTTGATGTCGGCCGGGTCGATTCCAATGCCCTCGTCTTTAAACTGGATGGTTGCCCAGCGCTCATCGGCTCCCAAAATCACCTGTACCTGGTTTTTGGGTGAAAACTTGCAGCCATTTTCCATCAGGTTGACAAACGCCGAAATCAGCAGTGCCAGGCTGCCCTGAACCGTCAGTGATGAATACATGGCCT
This sequence comes from Larkinella knui, assembly GCF_003858645.1. Lineage (GTDB taxonomy): Bacteria > Bacteroidota > Bacteroidia > Cytophagales > Spirosomataceae > Larkinella > Larkinella knui. The sequence continues at coordinate 561,682 of NZ_RQJP01000005.1, forward strand.
CCGTTTCAAAGGAAAAAATAACCTGATAATCCGGTCGGCGCGTGGTTAACATCTTGGTTGCCTGATAGATTGCTTCATCCAGCGCAACCTCCTGAAACTTGATCGGCGCATCGTCGAGGCTGACCTGCGTGAGTTCGAGCAAGTTGTTGGACAGCACATTCAGTCGTTTGATCACGTCCAGAACCGCTTTCCACTTGGCTTCGTGTTCCTCAACGGTACGCGGTTTGATCAGCGTCACTTCAATCTGTCCGGTAATGATCGTGAGTGGCGTTCGCAGTTCGTGGGAGGCATTGGCTACAAAGTTTCGCTGGACTTCAAATGCTTCCTGCACCCGATCGAGCATGGAATTGAAGGTGTTGGCCAGTTGCGCAATTTCGTCGCTGTTGTCGCTGGCATCCACCCGCAGATTCAGGTTCGATGCCGTAATTTTATCCACCTGCCGGATGACATTTGAAATCGGTTGCAGGAAACGACCGGCAAACATCCAGCCCGAAATACCGACCAGCGACAGGCTGAAAACCAGTCCGAAACCAAGAATATTCCGTAGATGGGCAATTTCGGTCAAGCCCGATTCGTCGTAGGCAGTGGCAATAATGACAAATTCCTGCTGTCGGTACGTGTGCGTTAGCCCGGCGATCTCCTTGTCGTTTCGACGTAAATACAGTTGCTTCTGTTTACGAACGCGGTCGAGCAGGTCGCGTTGTCCCACAAGGTCGCGGGTCGTATCGGCACTGGCGTAAATCGGATTGTTTTGTTGATCGTAAATAACAATGTGTTCTTCCGGTAACGAAGTCAGGTTATTGCGTTCAATTAAACGAAGAATAGCCGGATCGATTTTGTCTTCTTCGATCAGTAATCGGGCCGTTATGCGCGCTTTATCAGCCAGGCGGTAATAGAAATCGCGTTGTCGGAAATATTCGGAAATAAAATAAATCGCCAGCGAGAAAAGCACCAGGTTAGCGGCAACAATGATCAGGAAGGTAACCGAAATTCGCGCTCTTATTTTCATCCGTTACTCTTCAGATTCCTGCATGATATACCCGATACCGGTAATGGTATGAATCAGTTTAGGCGAGAAATCTTTATCGATTTTCTTCCGCAGATAATTCACATAGACATCGACAACGTTGGTGCCGGTATCAAAATTGACATCCCATACTTTTTCGGTAATTTCATTGCGGGAAAGTGCTTTGTTGGGATTCTTCATAAAAAATTCCAGCAGTGCCAGTTCGCGGGCGGTCAGGGTGATTTTCTGATTTCCCCGCTTCACGGTTTTACTCTGCTGATTCAGTTCCAGATCGGCCATCTTAAGAACCGCAGAATCGCCGGGCGTGGCGGTTCTACGGCGGTTGAGGGCTCTTAACCGGGCCACCAGTTCCCGAAACTCAAAGGGTTTGATCAGGTAATCATCGGCTCCGGCGTCAAAACCGTTCAGCTTACTTTCTGTACTTCCCAGGGCCGTCAGCATCAGGATCGATACATCTTCGTAGCGGCTTCGGATGAGTTTGCAGAGTTCAAAACCGTTGATTACCGGCAGATTAACGTCGAGAATAATCGTGGGGTAATCCGTCGTAGAGAGCATCACCTGCGCCTGCAAAGCATCGCCGGCAACGTCGGCTTCGAAGCCATAATCTTCCAGTCCGCTTTTTATAAATGACGCTACTTCCTGTTCATCCTCAACAATTAAAATCCGCATAGGAATCAAAACTTTCGGGTCAATCGTGTTTATAAACCATGTAACAATTCCGCCATAGCCCGGTATAATTTCGGAGCGGTTTCCGGCCCCGTGGAGTTGACTTCACCATAGGGTTTGTCTTTCTGATTATAGATATGCGGTGTTTCGGTATCCCACTCACTTTTCGGAATAATATAGCCCAGCTCGTCGTTTGCCAAACCGATTACAAATTTGTAGTGGCCCGGCATCAAACTGCGGAGCGGGGGCGTTTCCAGGGGCTTGATCCGGAAGTCGGCACCCACGGGGTTTTCAACACCGCCGTTTACAATTTCGGGATAAATCTCACCCGGCACGCACAGAAAAGAGGCATCGCCTAATCGGAAAGCCGCAATTTCGCTCCGGAAGTTCCCCCAACTGCTAAAACCGGCATCCAAAACCCCCAGCCCGACGGCCAGCCGGAAGAGTTTATTGGCCAGCGGTATTTCGATGGTTTGGGCCCTGAGCCGAATATCGGCCGGTTTTGCCGTCGCCGTATCCGCTTGTAAGGCCTTGTGAATCAGCATTGCCAGGCTTTTTCCCTGCGCATCGGCTTTTTCAAACGTCGGCTCTTTAAACCGTTCGCCCGTTAGCGGGTCCTGAATGGTGACTTTGGGGGAGGTCGTCATCAGTCCACCCACGCAACCGGATGCGTAAACCACCGTGCCACCCAGCCCTTTCTGAACCACGGAATCACCTTTCATGATGCCTTTTTCCAGGTACTCCCGAACATAATGCGGGAAATCGGAAGTCAGCAGCGTGTTCTTGCTCCACAAGGTTTCGGGGTGATTGCCCCAAACCACCAGCGTTCCCAAGGTGCTGTCTTTCACGGCATCCAGCGCCTGCATGACATACAGCCCCGAATCCAGAACCAGCGGTTTCCGGGTGTCCATCAGCAGCGAATCGGCCCCGTTCAGGTCCTGCGCAAACCGCAACCGCGCCGGGCGCAGCTTTCCGGCAGCCTCCACGATAGCCCGCGTAACCTGTTGCTCAACAAACAGTTCATACGCTTTGTTTACGCCACTTTTGAAAATACTGCCGCCCCACATGCCCAGAAAATCCGGGGCTTCGTGCGTGTGCGTGCTGCAGATGATGGAATAGGTTATTCCGGCACTCGCCGGGATGGCTTTACGAACGTTGATGACGTTTTTGTGAGTAAAGCCGAGGAGGTCAACCGCCACGAGGGCCAGCCGGGTTTGGCCGTCGTCGATGACCACCACCCGCGCCCACAAATCATCGTGAACACCGTTGGCCGCGCGCTTTTGGCTGAATCCCGCCATCCAGTACGCATCGAACTCGCCGTTGTTGTTGCCGTCGGTATACGTATCGCCGTCGTCCGGTTTATAGGCCGCATCCTTGTTTTTGTCCGTCCAGCGGTCGGGGAGATTCGGCGTGATTTTCAGAGCCGCAAACCCCACCTGGAGCGGTCGCGGTTGGGTAGGAGCCGCAATGTTGAGGTTTAGCGAATAACCGGGATGGCGGTCGCGGCTGTTGTAGTAGCCATAGCCAGCCCCCAGCAGGAGCACGGCACCGATAAAAATCAGGAAGCCAATGAAAAATTTACGCACGGAGGAAGGGTTTAGAAGCTAAACTGGAAATAGAAAAAGCGTTTGCTTTTTCAACCTTCGAAGAAACGACTTTTTTAGGTGTACCGCATTAATCGGGTGACTTCGTGATCAAAAAAAAGTCCAACGGAAGTCAGAAAGCGCATTTTGATTATGGCCGATACCTACACCCAGCTTTACGTTCAGATTGTGTTTGCCGTTAAAGGCCGCCAGAACCTCATCCCACGGCAACATAAAGAGGAATTGCATCGCTATATCACGGGAATTGTGCAAAGTCGGGGTGCTAAAGTACTGGCCATCCATTGCATGCCCGATCATACCCATTTGTTCATTGGGTTTTCTCCTGCACTCGCGCTTGCCGGTTTGGTGAAGGAGGTAAAAACCGCCACGTCGATTTTTGTAAAAGAAAAACGCTGGACCCGAATACCGTTTTACTGGCAGGAAGGCTACGGCGCTTTTACCTATTCACATTCCCAGGTCGACGCGGTGGTGCGGTATATTTTGAACCAGGAAGAACACCACCGGAAGCGGACCTTCCGGGAGGAGTATCTGAATTTGCTGGAAAAGTTTGCGGTACCGTTTGATACGAAATACCTGTTTGAATGGATTGAGGACGGACGTGAGTCGACGTGATTGGATGGAGTGTATTGCAGAATAGAGCGCTCCTCCGGAGCTTACCCGGTTGTGTTTCGCTTCGTTTCTATCAACAGGGAATCCCTCCGGGATTGTAGGCGTAGGCGATTGCGATCCGGTTCTATTAACAGGAAATCCCTCCGGGATATAGGACGCTCCTCCGGAGCTTTTGGTGATCGCGGTCCGGTTCGGTTCTATCAACAGGGAATCCCTCCGGGATATAGGGCGCTTTTCTCGCTCCTGGTTCGATTTGGTTCTATTAACAGGGAATCCCTCCGGGATATAAGGCGCTCCTCCGGAGCTTTCCCGGTTGTGGTCCGGTTTGGTTCTATTAACAGGGAATCCCTCCGGGATATAAGGCGCTCCTCCGGAGCTTTCCCGGTTGTGGTCCGGTTTGGTTCTATTAACAGAAAACCCCTCCGGGGTAAAAATGGACTGTTTGCTCCTTAAAATCCCAGGGGATAAAACCGCAATCGCATTGCCTACAATCCCGGAGGGATTTCCTGTTAATAGAAACGGATCGCAATCGCCTAGGCCTGCAATCCCAGAGGAATTCCCTGTTAATAGAACCAAACCGGACCACGATCGAAGCAAGCTCCGGAGGAGCGTCCTATATCCCGGAGAATTCCCTGTTAATAGAACCGAATCGAACCAGGAGCGAGAAAAGCGCCCTATATCCCGGAGGGATTTCCTGTTAATAGAACCGGATCGCAATCGCCTACGCCTGCAATCCCGGAGGGATTCCCTGTTAATAGAACCAAATCGGACCACGATCACCAAAAGCTCCGGAGGAGCGTCCTTCATCCCGGAGGGATTTCCTGCTGATCGAATCGAACCAGGCAAAGCTCCGGAGGTGCGCCCTAACTGGCTCAATCATAACCAGGTCATTTTAACTGCCCCACAATCGTCATTACCAGATTGGCTGAATTCCGGGCGGCAATCTTGAAAAACGTCAGCATATCCTGCCGGGCGTTGGCATTGGCTTTGTCGCTCAAACTCCGGATAACCAGACACGGAACCTGCTGCTGGTAACAGACCTGCGCCACGGCTGCTCCCTCCATTTCGGTCGCGTCGGCTTTGAACTCCGACCATAAACTGGCGACTTTTTCGTCGGACGAAACAAACACATCGCCCGTCACCACCGTGCCAACGACAATCGACGGGGGCCGCGAAGTGGAGGGAATGCTCTCGAACGGGACGGTTTTGGCGGCTTCCTGCGCCGTTTTCAGCAGGACCGAATCCGCCAGAAAGTACGTCGGGTTCATTTCTTTCGTAATGGCATTGCGGGTCTGGTTCGTTTGCTGTTGCTGGAACGTAATGGAGTGGTAATCATGGTGGGCGGTTTGGCGGGCAATCACGATGTCGCCGGGTTGGAGGTCGGGATTGATGGCGCCCGCGATGCCCGTAAAAAGGACGCGTTCGGGTTTGAAATAGGCCAGCACAAAGGCCGTCGTCATGGCCGCATTGACCTTCCCAATACCGGTTTCGGCTACCACGACAGTACGCCCGTTGATCTGGCCGGTCATGAAGTGGATGCCGTTGAGTGTCTGGCTTTTGGGGTTTTTAAGTGATTTCTGCACCAACTTCACTTCTTCATCGAACGCACCGAGCAGGGCCGTAACCGGTTGGGGTTGATACCGTTGAGCCTGAGCCGGGTCGATGCCAATGCCGAACTGAATTACGATCCAGCCGAAAATTAGAAATTTGTTCCAACGAATTATTTTGTATAGTTTATGCGACATACATTAGGCGTTAAACAACTAAAATACGATGAAAAAACTTGCTATTTCTAGTCTTGTCTTGCTTTTGACGGTTGTTTTTAATGAAGTTCATGCACAATCCGGCCAGAATGCAATTGAAAAACAGAAATTTCATTTTGGCAAAGCCGGTGAAGACGGAGCGGGCTACGCTCAGGCCGTTCGCGTGGGCAAAACCATTTACATTTCGGGAACCGTGGGCGGGGGCGAAACGGCTTCTGCGCTGACGAACGTGTACAATGGTCTTCAGAAAACGCTGGCTTTTTACGGTGCGACTTTCCAGAATGTGGTCAAAGAGAATTTATATACGACCCAAATTGAAGAGATAAAAAAGCACAACGACGTCCGGAAAAAGTATTATAACAACGATTTTCCGGCCGCTACCTGGGTTCAGATTCAACGACTGTACGAAGAAACGGCGGTGGTCGAAGTGGAACTGGTGGCCGTACTTCCATGACTATTAATGACCGGAAAAGAGCGCCAGAATGCAGAATAAATCGACGATCCATAAGCCGACCGGCACCTCGTTTGATTTGCCTACCGCCAGCTTGACGACCGTCCACGTCAGGAATCCCCAGATAATGCCCTGCGTAATCGAGTAGCTAAACGGAATCAGAACCAGCGCCAGAAAAGCCGGTAAGGCATCGTCCAGTTGACCCCAGTTGATTTTGGTGACGGGTTTCATCATGAATGCACCAACCAGAACCAGGGCCGGGGCGGTGGCAATGGCGGGAATAACCGACAGCAAAGGCGACAAAAACAGAAAAGGCAGAAACAACGTACCGGCCACGATGGCCGTCAAACCGGTGCGGCCACCCTGCGCAATGCCCACCGCCGACTCAATATAGGCCGTTCCGGGACTGGTTCCCAACAAACCGGCCATGGTCGTTGCCACGGCATCCGTCAGCAGCGAACGGTTCAGATTGCGCGGATTTCCGTCGGCATCGTACAGATCGGCGGCTTCGGCAACACCCACAAACGTGGACAGGCTATCGAACAAATCCGTGAAGACAAAGGCGAAAATAACCGGCCACAACGCCCATTGCAGCGAGTTGACGAGATCCAGTTTGCCGATTAAACTGAAGTCGGGGGCGGCCAGAATGCCCTGAAAATTGACCAGTGTTTTCTGCCCGAAATTAACCGCCGACGCGTCACCCCACCACCGGCCAACGGGCAGGGCAACCAGCGTAGTCAGCACGATGCCGATGATAATGGCCCCCGGTATTTGCCTGATAACCAGAACGCTGGTGAGCAATAGACCAAATATGAACGTCAGGATGATCGGATCTTTCAGGCTGGCGATACCAACCAGCGTGGCCGGATTGGCCACGATAAACCGGGCATTCTCGAAGCCAATGAGCGTAATAAACAGACCAATACCGGCCGAAACCGCATACCGCAACGGTTTGGGAATAATTTTGACAATGGCCGAGCGAATGTTGAAAACCGACAGGATCAGGAACAGAACACCCGCCCAGAAAACCGCTCCCAGGGCCACTTCGGGCCGGATTCCCATGCCTTTCACGGCGGTGAAGGTGAAAAATGCGTTCAATCCCATCCCCGGTGCCACCACCATCGGATTGCGGGCATACAATCCCATCAGCAGACTGCAGCCGAACGAGAGCAAAACCGTCGCCGTCAGTACGCCACTGAACGGCAAACCGGCCTGACTGAGAATCGCCGGATTGACCACGATAATGTACATCGTTGCCAGAAACGTAGAAACACCCGCCAGAATCTCGGTGCGGGTTTGGGGCGTGGTACGACCGGTTTGCATGAAAGACGGAGGAATGGATCGAAGTCCGAAAATACGGATTCCAACCGCCAATTCAACTTTCGATTCATCAATCCGGCGATAATTTAGCACAAAAGCCCCCGGCCCGGAGCAACTGCCCAAGCCGGGGGACTCAAACCAATTTAACCAAATTATATTCTAGACAAGAGATTTGAGACAAGAGACGTGAAATAAAGGCTGGCAATCTGCGGGGAGTATATTCCCTCTCTGGTCTATTTTCTAAACTCCGTCGCCAGCCACTGCTGATCGGACTGGATCGGGCTGCCACCCGGTTTTTGCGAAATGGCCCACTGCTGCAAGGCCTGTTCGAGAACAGCATTCAGGCTCTCTTTCGTTTTAGTTTGTTTAAGATTGAGCCTTTTTTTGGCCAGTATTTCTTTGTAAATGAGCTGGTTATCGTCATTGTAGAAGAATACAACGCACTTTTGTTTGGGTTGCGATTCAACTACCCAAAAGCCTGCGCTTGGCGCGGTTGATAGTCGGGCTTGGCGGCCCTGCCCAAAGGAGGAAACCGTTAAAGTCAGGAATAGAGTGGTGGCCAGTAGAGCCAGTCGGAAGTTGGAATCAGTTTTCATGGTGCTGCCGCCGGAGCGGCTCATTAGTAGTTGTTGTTTTAGTCGTATTTTTTGATTCAAAAGTAAACCGTGCTCAAACCGCCTGCTTGACTATTCGTCTAAAGTGCTGGTTTGAGGTTGATACGACAGGAAGCCGACGACGAGTGTCGCGCAACGGTAACTGCCGCCATTGAGCGACGATTCGCCACCGTTCGTCTACAATTCGCCGGATTCGTGGCGGTTTCGGCGTCGTTTATCTATCTTCGGTCGGCAATCGGGCAATCGTATGCAACTGTCTAACAATAACTTCATCTTTTCTAATCACCTCCGGTATCGGCTGGCCCGTCACGGACTTTTCTGGGGCGTCGTCTGGCTTTATTTCACGGTGCTGTACGGCGTTTTTCCAATAATGGATTTTCTGCACCGTGGCTATGGCGAAACGATGGCGTTTTTGATAGGTTTTCTGTCATCGGGCGTTGATGCGATCATCTTTATGCCCGCCCACATGATCCTGGCATACGGTATTATCTACGTGTTATTTCCGCGGTATCTGGACCAGGGCCAGTACTGGAAGATCGTTGTCGGTGTCGTTGTTTTTTCGGTATTGAGTGCGTTTGCTTCCTCCGCTCTGTCGGCCTGGGTGGTTACGCCGTTGCACAATTGGTTGAGTACGTCGCGGGTTCGGGGTGGCAGTCTGAGATACCTGCTGATGGCCGGTTTCCGGGGCGGTATCACCGTCGCCGGTTTTGTGGCCGCCATCAAACTGGTAAAGATCTGGTATCTAAAAGAGCAGGCTTACCGGCAGATTGAGAAGGAGAAATTTCATGCGGAGATGCAGTTGCTTAAATCCCAAATTCATCCGCATTTTCTGTTCAATACCCTTAATAACCTGTATGCGTTAACGTTACAAAAATCGGAACAGTCGCCGGCGGTCGTATTAAAACTCTCGCAATTGCTGAGCTATATGCTCTACGACTGCAACGCGTCGGAGGTGTTGCTGGAAAAAGAGATCGCGTTCATGAAAAACTACATTGGACTGGAGCAGTTGCGCTACGGTTCGCGGCTGGATGTTTCGATGAATTTCCACGGCAATTTGCAGGGAATACAGATGGCGCCCCTGTTGCTGATCCCGTTTCTGGAAAATGCCTTCAAACACGGCACCAGTGAACAACTGGAACAGGCCTGGATTTTTCTGGATCTGGCCATCGATGACCAGGTGCTGACATTCAAGTTGGTCAACAGCCGCGATACGGATGCGTTTGCCGGAACGCCGGCGGGGGCAACTTCCGTTGGGGCAACCTCCGTTGGGGGAATCGGTTTGCAGAACGTTCGGAAGCGGCTGGAACTGCTGTATCCGGGGCGGTATGAATTGAAAATTCAGCCGGAAGAAGAAACGTTTCTGGTCGATCTGACTTTGCGGTTACCGAAAGAGTCCGTGGTTCTGAAAGAAAATGCCTTTCCGGTTGTCGAAATGCCGGTATAAATTAACAACAACAAATACACACCAACTATGAACGTACGTTGTCTGCTAATTGATGACGAACCACACGCTGTGGAAATTATCGAGTCGTATATCGACCTGATCGACGGGCTTGAAATCGTTGGCAAATGCCACAATGCCGTTCAAGCCTTCAGCCTGCTCCAGTCGACGCCGGTCGATCTGCTGTTTCTGGACATTAAAATGCCCAAACTTTCCGGCACCGACTTCCTGCGGAGTTTGCGAAATCCTCCCAAAGTGATTTTTACAACGGCTTATCGGGAGTACGCGCTCGACGGTTTTGATCTGGACGTGGTCGATTACCTGCTGAAACCTATTCCATTCGAGCGGTTTTTACGGGCGGTTTCCAAAGTCATGCGACTCGAGCCCCCCGCCGGATCGCTTCCGGCGAGCGAACCGGAACAGCCGCCGGTGGAGAAGGAACTGGTGCCGTCGGAGCGCGACGCTTTTCTGTATTTCCGCGCCGACCGCAAAATGGTGAAGGTCTACACGAAAGACATTCTGTACGTCGAGAGCCTGAAAGACTACATCAAAATCATCACCACCACCGCCAAACCGCTGATCGTAAAACAGGCCATCAGTTCGGTGGAATCCATGCTGCCGGGCCGGGATTTTCTCCGGATTCACCGGTCCTTTATCGTGTCCATCGACAAGATTTCGGCCTGGTCGCCCAGCCACATCGAAGTCGCCGGGCAGGAACTGCCCATTGGGCGACTGCACCAGAAGGATGTCGGGCGGGTGTTGAAGATGGAGGTCTAGTTGTTGGAAAACGGAATAAACTAAAAATGACTGAACCGACGTTAAAGGTGGTTCTGTAAACCGATCTACATCAGTTTGCCGAACCACTCTTCAAATACCTTTCCAGATACTCCGTATACTGCTGGTACAACAGCAGCGTGCTGGTGCTGTTGTACGCCACTCCGTGGGCACCCGGCGGATAAATGCGCAAATCGGCGTCTTTCCCGGCGTCTTCCAGCGCGTTCATCAACTGCATGGTGTTGCGGACGTGAACATTCTCATCCATCGTCGAGTGGGCGATGAACATTTTGCCCCGGAGGTTTTTGGCGTTCGGCGAAACCGCACTTTTCTGGTATTGAGCCTCATTTTCGGGTAATAAGCCCATGTAGCGTTCGGTGTAAATGCTGTCGTAGAGCCGCCAGTCGGTGACGGGTGCGCCCACGAGCGCAACTTTGAAAATACCGGGGTGCGTTAGCATCGTATAACTGCTCATATACCCGCCGTAGCTGTGCCCTCTGATCGCCATACGATTGCCATCGACCCAGGGCAATGTGGCTAAATACCGGGCGGTTTCGGCAAAGTCGAGGCTTTCGTACTGACCCAGTTTTTCGTAAACGACTTTCTCGAAGGCATTCCCATACCCGCCACTGCCCCGGTTGTTGACACTCACGACGGCGTAGCCCTGTTGCGCCAGAAACTGGTGCCAGCCCGACGTATTGAATTCATTATAAACCGATTGTGCGCCGGGGCCGCCATAAATGTCGAGCACGACCGGATACTTTTTAGTGGCGTCGAAGTCGAGCGGTTTCAGGATCGAAATATCGATTTTCTGCCCATCGGCGGTCGTGAAACGGGTCAGCTCTTTGGGCACATACGCGTAGCTTTCGAGAAATTTCGCAACCGTAGCGTTGGCTTCCAACGTCTTGATCATCTTGCCCTTGGTGTCCCAAAGTTCCACTTTCGTGGGCGTGGTGACATTGGAATACCGATCGATGTAATACTGGCTGTTGGGCGCAAAATCGATCTTGTGCCGACCTGCCGTCTGGGTCAGTTTGCGCCTGTTCTTGCCGTCGAAATCGACCACGTACAATTGCCGTTCCAGCGGAGATTGTTCTGTGGAAGTGTAGTAGATTTTTTTGTTTTTGGCGTCGATGTTGTGAACAAACACCACCTCCCAGTTCCCTTTCGTGACCTGATTGATCAGTTTGCCCGTGTAATCATACCGGTAAATATGCGCCCAGCCGTCCCGTTCCGAAACCCAGAAAAACTCCTGCGAATTGGCCGGAAAATAGAAATAATGCATGATACCGGCGAAGAAATCGAAAATATCGACCCAGCCTTTCGACTTTTCTTCCATAATCTGCCGGGCATCACCCGTGCGGACGTTGGCCAGAAACAACTTCAGATCGTTTTGCTTGCGGTTTAGATGAACCAGCGCCAGTTGTCCTTCCTGCGACGTCCAGTAGATGCGCGGAATGTACCCGTCGCCCGGCGTGGATGCACCCAGTTCCACCTTCATCCACTGCTGTTTGCCGTTGGCAATTTCGATGACACCAATCCGGGCCGTCGGGTTTTTGTCGCCTACGCGTGGGTAGGGGAGTTTGATAAAATTTTCGTCAAATCCCTTGTAGTCGGTCATGGCGTAAATCGGTACCTGGCGCTCGTCAATCTGCCAGTAAGCGATAAATTTGCTATCGGGCGACCATTCCCAGGCCTGCGCCAGACCAAATTCTTCCTCATACGCCCAGCCAAACCGCCCGTTGTAGAGCGACGGAGCCGCGTCGTTGGTGAGCTGCGTTTCTTTCTGCGTCGAAAAGTCAAAAATGAAAAGGTTGCCGTCCCGCTCGTAGCCGGTTTTGGAACCGTCGGGCGACAGTTCGGCGGTCTGGGCGTCTTTGGCCACCAGTTTCAGCGACTGGTCGGCCACCGCATACACGTAAAAATCAGAAAGGCCCGACCGACGCCAGACGGGGCGGAAATTAGTCTGAAAAAGTAGGTATTTCGAGTCTTTCGACCACTGGAACGATTCGTAGGTAAACGGCTGGTCGGTTCCCGGAAATTTGAGTTGGCTGCCATCGAAAATCACGTCTTCGCGCTGATCTTTGGGCGAAAACGATTTGATGCTGTTGCCCGGACCAATAAAGGAAAAGCGGTTTCCGCCGTCGATCCAGTTAACGCTGGAAGGACCTTGTGAACCAGCAAGTTGTCCAGACGCGGCCAGCGCTTGTTGAAGATTTTGAAAGCGTTGTTTCTGTTGGGAAAAAGCGGGAAACCGAACACTCAGAACAAACAGGAAGGGCACTAAAAATACGGTACGGAACATAAAAGTCAGTCAGTGTGAAGTGTGTTCAAAAGTAGTGAAAAAATGAATTCGATGGCTTACTCAAGCGGTCGGGTTCGAAGGGGCCCCCGCTTCGGATGTTTACCCATTTCTGCCTATAAAGTAGACACATTTTAAGAAGTAATTGTACCTTTGGGTTGCAGGTTGGCGGTCCGGTTAGGCCCAGCTAAAAGCTAACCGGCTGATTTTTGAATCAAAACCGGCGACTTTTACTTGGGTACGTTGATGTCTTTTTCGGAACATACAGACGATAAAACCTTGTGGCAGGCATTCCGGCTGGGCGACGAAACCGCCTTTGGATTGCTCTATCAGCGGTATGTGCGGGTGTTGTTCAGTTACGGTAAAAAGCTGTCGCGCGATGAGCAGGCCGTTGAAGATGCGGTTCAGGATCTGTTTGTGGATCTATGGCAAAGCCGCAGTCGCCTGAGTGAGGTGGAATCAGCCCGGTTTTATTTATTTCGGTCCCTGCGCCGGAAAATTCACAAATCCCTCCGGCCCGATCAGCTGGCGTCCGAAAGCTGGGAACTGACGGACGAGTGGCGTCTGCCGACCAGCCCGGCTCAGGAAGCGGAGGTGATCAAGGCCGAACGGCTGCAAACACAAACGGCTGATTTGCAGGCTAAACTGAAAAAATTACCGCTTCGCCAGTACGAGGTTTTGATGCTCTACTATTACCAGGATTTCAGTTACGCCCAGATTGCGGATCTCCTGGCGATCAACGAACAATCGGTCCGGAATTTGCTGCATCGCGGTCTTCATAAACTCCGCCAGTTTGCCTTCCTGCTCAGTACCATCCTGCTGTTTATACTTTTTTTTCTCCGCCAGTGAGTTAAACCACGGTTGCGCTTCCTCTTTCTTTTTAAAGGCATCATCTACTCAAGTAGCCCAAAAGGAATAGGATGGAGTACGCGGATTTTGATTTGGAGGACTTTTTAAAGGATGCGTCCTTCAAACACTGGGTGTATGCACCGACCCCGGAAACCGATGCGTTCTGGCGGCAATTCCTGCACCGATATCCCGAAAAACAGCAGCTTGTTGACAATGCCCGAATGGTGTTGCGCTCGATCGACGATGCCGTCATGCAGGATTATCCGGATGAGGAGCAGGTCGGGCGCATGTTTAGGACTATTCAGGAACGGATTCAACCCGCCCCCGTCCGTCGAATCCCGATCAACTGGCGCTGGCTGGCGGCTGCCTCCCTACTCCTTGGTCTGGGACTTTGGGTCTACCAGAAAAACCGCCTTCCAACGCAGTATGAGCAGTTAATCGATCAGTCGGCTACTGCTTTACTGGAAAAAAGTAATCCATCCGATCGGCCGCTGACGGTCCGCTTGCCTGATCGAAGTACGGTTTTATTACAACCCAATAGCCGGATCAGCTTTGCCCGGCATTTTGGTCAGCAATCAAAACGGGAGGTGTATCTGACTGGCGAAGCTTTTTTTCAGGTGACCAAGAATCCGGACAAACCGTTTTTTGTGTATGCCGACGAGCTGGTTACCAAAGTGCTGGGCACCAGTTTCTGGATCAAAGCCGTCGAAGCCGGAAAGCAGGTCGTGGTGCAGGTGAAAACCGGAAAAGTGTCGGTTTTTGCCCGAACCGACAGCCGCGCCAACGCGATGCGGGCTAATCGGGAACTCGAAGGCGTGGTACTGACCCCGAACCAGCAACTGGCATTCTCCCGCGACGAAGTTCGGATGAAAAAATCGCTGGTTGCCGAACCCGAACCCATTCAGGCGCAAAGCTTTGCATTTAAAGATACCCCGGTTTCCCGGATTTTTTCGACGCTCGAAGAGGCTTACGGAATCGATATTGTCTATGATGAAGAGCTGCTGGGCAACTGTCTGTTAACAGCCTCTTTAACCGATGAACCTCTTTTTGACAAATTGACACTCCTTTGCAAAGGCATTGAAGGGCATTACGAAGTCGTTGATGCGCAGATTGTTATTACGGCAAAAGGGTGCCAATAGCGATAGCGGTTTTCCGCTTAATAATTGTGTTTTAGATGGATTGTATAGATAATCTAGTGATTTAATTCAGTAAACCCATTCTGATTACTAAAAAACGTCATACTTTCGCCCCCTGAAAAGGCAGAGGCATCCCATTGCCCTTATCCCAACAACCCAAATTAGCTGAATACATGAAAAAAAATCTCCCTATCCTGATCTCCTGGCGAATGGCCCTGAAGTTGAGTTGCCTGCAACTGCTCCTTTCGGGACTGGTCACCAGCATCGCTTTAGCGACCGGCATTCGGGCGCAGGCTATTTTAGATACCCGAGTGACGATTCAGATGCAAAATCAGGACGTGAAAACGATTCTGGCGCTGATTGAAGAACAGACAAAAGTCAAATTCCTGTATAGCACGAGTTTGATTCAGGCCGACCGGAAAATATCGCTCAATGTGCAGCGTGAAAAGCTGGGAACGGTGCTGGAAGACATGCTGAAACCGCTGAATCTGGGCTACGAGGTGGCCGGTAAACAGATCATTCTGAACCGCTTGCCCGGTGTGACTCCGGCGGTTAAACCCCATTCGTCGCCGGAAACGTCCCTGCTGACGCAGCCGGTTGAAGAGGTGATTTCGGGTACGGTTTCGGACGAAAAAGGCGGAGGGCTACCCGGCGTTTCCATTGTGATGAAAGGCACCCAGCGGGGCACCACCACCGACGGAAACGGCCAGTTTCGCATCAGTGTGCCGGATAAATCGGTGACGCTCGTCTTCAGCTTTGTCGGTTATCTGACGCAGGAAGTCCCCGTCGGCTCCAAAACCACGCTGAACGTCGTTCTGAAAACGGATGAAAAAACCCTGAGCGAAATTATTGTGGTGGGCTACGGTACCCAGAAAAAACGGGATTTGACGGGGGCTATTTCTTCCATTTCCAGCAAAGACATTTCCGAAACTCCGGCGGCCAATTTCCTGTCGAACGCCCAGGGCCGGCTCGCCGGGGTCGATATTGTCCGGGCCAACGGCGCGCCCGGTTCCAATCCCACCATCCGGATTCGGGGAAACCGGTCGATCAACGCCAGTAACAACCCGCTGTATGTCATCGACGGCATTCCGACGGATGTGAATATCAACGACTTCAACCCGAACGACATCGAGTCGATGGAAGTGCTGAAGGACGCCAGCGCCGTGGCGATTTACGGGTCGCGGGGTGCCAACGGCGTCATCCTGATCACCACCAAACGCGGCAAGGAAGGGAAAGCGGTGTTGAGCTACGATGGCTATTATGGGATCAAAAAGGCTAAAAAAGACCTGAATCTGATGAATGGCAATGAGTTTGCCCGGTATGCGCGGATTTCACGCGGACTCGCGCCCGACAATGCCAGCCAGGATGCGGCTTTGATGAGCAGCGTGGAAATCGACAACCTGAGCAAGGGAATTTCGACTAATTGGCTGGATCTGATTCTGCGTGATGGCGTTCAGCAAAGCCACCAGCTTTCGGCCAGCGGAGGGTCTGAAAATACGACGTATTATTTGTCCGGTTCGTTTTTCGACGAAAAAGGCGTACTGCAAAAAAGCGATTACCGCCGGTATTCGTTCCGGGCCAACATCGACACCAAATTGACCGAACGGCTGAAGATCGGCGTGAGCGCGACGGTGTCGACCGACCTGCAAAATGCAATGTCGAACGCGCCCTACACCAATGCCCTGCTTTTTTCGCCCCTGATTGAACCTTACAATGCAGAAGGCGCTTTTGTGGCCTATCCGAACCCCCGCGAAGGCAACACGACCAGTCCGCTGCTCGAATTTCAGCCGAATCAGTACGTCGATGAAACCAAGAAATACCGGGTGTTTGCGACGCTTTTCGGGGAATACAAGCTGGCCGAAGGGCTGACGTACCGCCTGAACTACGGCCCGGATTTCAGCACCTACCGCCGGGGGACTTACTCCGGAACGCTGGCGGGCGGCACCAGCCGGGCGACGGTTGAAAATCAGCAAAACTTTGCTTACACACTCGAAAACATCCTGAGCTACAACAAGAAATTCGGGCCGCATTCGCTCAACGTGGTGGGGCTGTTCAGTACGCAGAAAAACCGCTTTGAATCGTCGAGTGCCGGTGGTCAGAATATTCCGATTGCCACCTCGTCCTTCTACGATCTGGGCAGTTCGGGAACCGTTACCGGAATTACCAGTTCGCTGACCCAGTGGGGGTTATTGTCGTATATGGGCCGGATCAATTACGGTTTTAAAGACCGGTATCTGCTCACCCTGACCGGACGCGCCGACGGTTCGTCACGCTTGTCGAAAGGCAACAACTGGGCTTTTTTTCCGTCGGTATCGGCGGGGTGGGTGATTTCGGACGAAGCCTTTCTGGCGGGCAATACCGTGCTGTCGTTCCTGAAACTGCGCGTGGGCTACGGCGAAGTGGGCAACACGTCCATTGCCCCGTATCAAACGCTCGGCGGGCTGAGCCGCTCGATTTACGCCTTTGGGACCGAACCGGGGTATGGCTACGGCCTGAGCATCATTCCGAATCCCGATCTGAAATGGGAAATCTCCAGGACGCTCAATGTCGGGTTCGATTTCAGTTTCCTGCGCGACCGGATTTCCGGTTCGCTGGAACGCTATGATACCAAAACCAGCGATTTGCTCCTGAGTCGGTTGATTCCAATTTCGTCCGGCTATGCGTCGGTACTGCAAAACATCGGGGCCACCCGCAACCGGGGCTGGGAGTTGACCCTAAGTGGCAATGTAATCAACGCCACTTCCGGTTTTAAGTGGGACGCCAGCCTGAATCTGTTCGCGAACAAAGAGCAGATTGTCGACTTGTTCAACGGCCGGGACGACGTTGGAAATCAGTGGTTTATTGGGCAGCCCATCTCGGTTTTCTACAATTTCAAACAGCTCGGCATCTGGCAAACCGGTGAAGCGGCTCAGGCAGCCGCCGAAGCCAAACAACGGCCCGGTGACATCAGGATTGCGGACGTCAACGGCCGGGATGCTGCCGGAAATTTGACCAACCAGCCCGACGGCGTCATCAATGCCGACGACCGGACCATACTGGGTTCCATCGTGCCCAAATGGAGTGGCGGGATTACCAACCGGTTTAGCTTCAAAGGCATCGACTTTTCGTTCCTCGTCTACGCCCGCCAGGGGCAAATGCTGCGGAGTGATTTTCATAACCTGGGCGGAAACCAGTGGCAGGGACGGTACAACAGCCTGAACTTCGATTACTGGACGCCCGACAATCCGACCAACAAAATCCCGATGCCGTATGCCGCATCAGCGCCGTTGTATGCCGATGCCGTGCGATTCTTCGATGGTTCGTTTGTCAAAATCCGCAACATTACGCTGGGGTATTCGCTGCCGAAAAGCCTGTTGAGCAAAGCGCACATTTCGAGCCTGCGGCTGTATGCCACCGCCGACAATGCCTTCATCTTTTCGCCCTATAAACTGGTCGATCCCGAAACGGCGACCGGCATTGTGGGCGGTAGCACGCCGATGACCTCGGCCACTTTTGTATTCGGCATGAATCTTAAATTCTAAGCGACCTGTTCCAGCCATGAAAAATATAAACTCTATTTTCTGCCTGACCCTGCTGTTGGTCGGTCTCTTTTCCTGCCAGAGCGTTCTGGAAGAAACCCCCGTTGGACTGGCCACCGCCGACAGCTACTATTCGACGCCCGGCGGTTTGGAAGACGGCCTGAAAGCGGTTTATACGCCCCTGCGCCGGTTTTATGGCCGCGAAGAGGCTTTCTTCCTGACCGTTCCCGGAACCGATATGTTCACCAACGGTTTTGGCGGGGTCACCAATTATCCCGATATCAACAATTACTCCGCCAACTTCCTGGGTTCCAATGCCTTCGTAACGGTGATTTGGGATAACTTTTACGTGGGCATCAACCAGGCCAACGCCGTCATCAACCGGGCTCCGGGCGTGGCGGGGCTCACGGAAGCCAACCGGACGCGGATCATTGGCGAGGCTCGTTTTCTGCGGGCCTTGTATTATTTTCATCTGGTTCAGCAGTTTGGCGACGTCCATTTTTCGCTGGAAGAAACCATCGGCGTACAGACCACGGCCAAAAAAACGCCCGTAAAAACGATTTATGAACAAGGCATTGTGCCGGATCTGCAATACGCGATTGAACATCTGCCCGCCAAAGCGGCTGCGTACGGGCGGATTACCAAACCGGCTTCGGAGGCACTGCTGGCCCGCGTTCAGCTGACGCTGGGCAACTGGGCCGAGGCCGAACGCTTGGCGAGTCAGGTGACGAAAGGGTATGATTTTCAGTTGCTTAAGTCGTACGCCAGTTTGTGGGATATTAACAATGATGCGAATGCGGAGGTGGTGTGGTCGGTCCAATACACCGCCGATCCGTTGACGAACGGGGCCGGTAATGAGAGCCATTTGTTCTTTTTGTTCGATTATACCCAGAATCCGACCATCATTCGCGATCTGCCCAATGGCCGGGCGTATCAGCGGTTTATGCCGACCAACTACCTGATCAAGCTGTTCGATCCGGCGAAAGACAGCCGCTGGGAAGGGTCGTTCAAAACCGTCTGGTTTGCCAACAACAAAGGCACGATTAACGGAAAAACCGTCATGCCGGGCGATACCGCCATTAAAATTGTCCCGTATTCGGTGCCGGATGCCGTTCAGAACCAGGCTCCTTACTGGTACATCGACTTCAAGGATACGTGGGTAGGCGCGTCGACCATCACCAACAATGAGATTGGCGGGGGGCAGCGCCGGCGGTTTCCGGTGATCAAAAAATACATCGATCCGCTGCGAACGAGCGTGAACGCCACCGATGGTCGCCGGGATTTCATCGTCATCCGGCTGGCCGAAATGTACCTCATTGCCGGGGAAGCGGCCTGGCGTCAGAATAAACTGACCGAAGCGGCTGCTTATTTTAACGTGGTGCGAACCCGCGCGGCTCTGGCCGGAAAAGAAAAAGAGATGCAGATCACGGCCAGTGACCTTAGCCTGGATTTTATTCTCGACGAACGGGGGCGCGAACTGGCGGGTGAAATGCACCGCTGGTATGATCTCAAACGCACCGGACAACTGCTGGCGCGGGTCAAAAAATACAACCTCGATGCGGCCCCCAATATCAAGGAAATGCACCTGGTTCGGCCCATTCCCCAAACCCAGATCGACCGGGTAACGAATCCGGGTGAGTTTACCCAGAATCCCGGTTATTGAAAAAAGAAAAATGATTCTGGTTAGCCCACGATTCAAACCGTGGGCTGTTAAAAATGGGTGTAATTCATGTAAAGGATGAAAGGGATTTTGGTTTGCTCGCTTGCTTTCGGTTTGCTCGTCACCCTGGCTTTTATCCCACAACGGGAAAGTCAGCCGCAGCGTCCGAATGTGCTGTTTATCTGCATCGACGACCTGCGTCCTGATCTGAAATGCTACGGCAATCCGGTGGTTCATTCGCCGAATCTGGATCGGCTGGCGCGGCAATCCGTGCTTTTTACGCGGCAGTACGTCACGCAACCGACCTGTGGGGCGTCGCGGTATAGCCTGCTCACCGGGCGGTTGCCGCGGAATCCGGTGGATATTACCAACGAAGCCCTTGAAAAGCAGGTGTCCGGCAAACCCCGGACGGACGAGCCGGAAACGTTCATCGACCAGTTGCGCCGGAATGGCTATTACACCGTTGGCATGGGGAAAATCAGCCACTCGCCTGACGGCTACGTGTATGGCTACAACGACCCGAAAAGCAATCAGTTGGAGTTGCCGCATAGCTGGGACGAAATGCTGTTTGATGCGGGAAAATGGAAAACGGGCTGGAATGCGTTTTTTGGGTATGCCGACGGTTCGAACCGGCAGGGGCAGCAATCGAAAGTCAAGCCGTATGAAGCCGCGAACGTGGCCGACGAGGAGTATCCAGACGGATTGACGGCCAATCTGGCGGTGGCAAAATTGAAGGAACTGGCGGGCAGAAAGCAACCGTTTTTTCTGGGCATCGGTTTTTTTAAACCGCATCTGCCGTTCAATGCACCCCAAAAATACTGGGATTTGTATGACGAAGCGAAGATTCCGCTGACGCCGTCGCCCACCATTCCCGAAAACGTCAACCCGGCCAGTTTGCACGAGAGTGCCGAGTTCAATCAGTATGCGCTGGGCGACGAACAGGCTTCACTGGAAAAACCGGTTTCGGATGCCTACGCCCGCAAATTGCGCCATGCCTATTACGCCAGTGTGAGTTATACGGATGCGCAGGTGGGCAAGGTTCTGGCGGCACTGAACCAGGTGGGCATGGCTGAAAATACGATTGTGGTGGTCTGGAGCGATCACGGCTGGCACCTGGGCGACTACCGGGTTTGGGGCAAACACACGATTTTCGAGCAGGCCGTCCGTAGCGTGCTGCTTGTCAAAACGCCCGGTATGAAAACCGGCGCGGTTCGGAACGAAATCGTGAGTTCGATTGATCTGTATCCCACTCTGATGGAGTTATGCGGGTTACAAGCACCGGCCCGGCTCGACGGAAAAAGCTTCAGCGTTCTTCTGAAAAAAGGTAAACCGGCCGACTGGGGTGAGCATGCCGCCTACAGTTATTTCAAGCGCGGCATCACCGTCCGCACGGATCGCTACCGGTTGACCCGGTATTTTCGGGCGCAGGAACCTACGGTGGAATTATATGATCACCAACAAGATCCGAACGAAAACCGTAACGTGGCCGATGCGCACCCGGACGTTGTAAAACGGCTGATGCCGGTTTGGGAAAAAGGCAATACCGGCCTGTTTAAATGAATCCCGCCGGGGCTTAAAACCGGTAGTAATTTTCTGATCAATAATCCTTAACGACCTGAAAAGATGGTACTTAAATTCTTGGTGGCTCTTCTGGCTTTGACCTTCGTTTTTTCTCCCGCTCTGCAACCGCCGGTGAAAAAACCGAACATTATTCTGATTCTGGCCGACGACATGGGCTATTCCGACATTGGTTGCTACGGCTCCGAAATCCAGACGCCCAACCTCAACGAGATGGCCAAAAACGGCCTTCGGATGCCGCAGTTCTACAACGCGTCGCGCTGCTGCCCCACCCGGGCGTCGCTGCTGACGGGCCTTTTCCAGCATCAGGCGGGGGTGGGCGACATGGTCAATACCCGACAACAACCCGCTTATCAGGGCTACCTCAACCAGCATTGCGTCACGATTGCGGAAGCGTTAAAACCGGCGGGATACAAAACCTACATGGCCGGAAAATGGCACGTCGGCACCAAACCGGAAGGCTGGCCCGTGAAACGCGGTTTCGACCGGTATTTTGGATTGATCGACGGGGCCAGCAGCTATTTTGGCAAGGACCCGTACCGGCCTAACCAGAAGCTTACCATCGCGCTGGACGATCAGGAATATACGCCGGAAAAAGGCTATTACGCGACCAACGCGTTCACCGATCATGCGCTGGAGTTTATGGATCAAAACCCCAAAGACCAGCCGTTTTTCCTTTATCTGGCCTTTACCGCTCCGCACTGGCCGTTGCACGCCCTGCCCGAAGACATTGCCAAATACCGGGGAGCCTACCAGAAAGGGTGGGATAAACTGCGGGAAGAGCGGTTTCAGCGGATGAAAGAAATGGGCATTCTGGCGAAGAACAGTTCGCTTTCACCCCGCGACGCGTCCATTCCGGCTTGGGATTCGCTCAGCGAACCCGAGAAAAAAGATTGGGAAGACAAGATGGCGGTTTACGCAGCCATGATCGACCGGATGGACCAGAACATTGGCCGGGTTCGGCAGAAACTGAAAGAAATGGGGCAGGATCAGAACACGGTCATTCTTTTTTTGTCGGACAACGGAGCCAGCCACGAAAACATTGGAACGGGCAATTTTCTGCCGGCGATTTACGAAAGCAGCAAGAAGCCGTCGAGCGATCCAACGTCTTTTACGGCGTACGGAAAGCGAGGGGCAAACCTGAGCAATACGCCTTTTCGGTTCTACAAACACTGGGAGTATGAAGGCGGAACCGCCACGCCCTTTGTCGCCTACGGCCCGTCAATCGTGAAACCGGGCAAGGTCGACCAGCGCCCCGCCCACATCGTCGATGTCATGACGACCTGTCTGGATCTGGCAGGAGCCACCTATCCGAAAACGCACAAAGGCAATGCCATCACCCAGGCGGAGGGTGTGAGTCTGGTACCGGTATTTCGGGGGACCGCCTGGAAAGGCCACGATGCGCTCTATTTTGAACACGAAGGCAACCGGGCCGTTCGGCAGGGCGACTGGAAACTGGTGTCGGAATTTCCGTCCAACCAATGGGAACTCTACAACCTGAAAACCGACCGGACCGAACTACAGGACTTGAGCGCGAAAGAACCGCAACGGGTCAAAGCCATGGCCGCACTCTACGACACCTGGGCCAAACGCGCCGGGGTGATTCCGTTCGCGGAACTGGCCAAAGCCAAAGGCGAATAGCTACCAGTTCCCGGTTCTCTGGACTTCTTGCCGTCAACGCGGGACGTTCAGAGAGCCGGGTGTTTTTTATGAAAGGCCGTCGCGTCCTGATACATTTTGGCAACCGCCAGCAATCGGCCTTCGTCGAACAAGTGTCCCATGAACGTGATGCTCGTGGGTAAGCCCTTCGCATTAAAGCCGTTAGGAAGGGCCACGCACGGATGGCCGGTCAGGTTGGTCAGCGTCAGGTTGGAGTTTCCGAAAGTCGGGGTAATGTACAGGTCGAAGCCTTTCATGGTTTGCGCCATTTCGTTGATGAGTTTGGTCCGAATGCGGTTGGCCTGAATGTATTCGACGGCCGGAATGAACCGGGCGGACCGGAAAGAATTCGGCCAGGCGTTTTTGACCTGACGAACCAGCTGATCGTCTTTGCCCGAACGCGTCAATTCATCGAAGGAAGCGGCCGCTTCGGCACTCAGAATGTGCGACATTTTGCCCACCGGAATGTCCGGTAATTCAAACGCAACCAGGTCCGCGCCCAGTTTCCGGAGCGTTTCCAGTGTGGCCTGATCATTGGCTTTGGTGGGATACTCAGCGTCGAACGCTTTTTTCAGATACCCGATTTTAAGGCCCTTCAACGAAGCCAGCGGAGCATACCGGAACGGAGCCGCGATCACCGTCGGATCATGCCCATCGGGGCCGTAGATCGCATTGAAAACCAGGGCGCAATCTTCGACGGAGCGACACATCGGACCAATTTTGTCCATCGACCAGCTCAAGGCCATAGCGCCGTAGCGGCTAACGCGTCCGTAGGTGGGACGAAGGCCGGTTACGCCGTTGACGTTCGACGGTGACACAATGGAACCCAGGGTTTCGGTGCCAATGGCAAAGGGCAGCAAGCCCGCCGAAACGCTTGATCCGGAACCGGCTGAGGAACCGCTGGAACCGGTCGTCGGGTCCCACGGATTCCGGGTTTTTCCGCCAAACCAGACGTCGCCCATCGCCAGTTCGCCCATCGTCAGTTTGGCACACAAAACCGCTCCGGCTTTTTCCAGTCGCTGAATGATGGTGGCGTCGTAATCCAGAGTCTGGTTTTGATACGGAACCGAACCCCAGGTGGTTTTATACCCCGTTTTGGCAAACAAATCTTTCGCGCCATACGGAATACCGTGCAGCGGCCCCCGGTAATTTCCCGCCTTGATTTCCGCATCGGCCCGACGAGCCTGTTGCAAGGCGGTTTCTTCGGTAAACGTAATGACGCAGAACAACCTGGCGTTGTACGTTTTCAGCCGGTTGAGGAAGAATCTGGTCAGTTCTTCGGAGGTAATCTGACGGGTTTTCAGCAATTCGCCCAACTGAGCCACGGTGTAGAAAGCCAGATCGTCGCGATTGGCGGGCAGCGCAATTTTTCCAACCGGGCTGGCTTTGAAGGAAGCCGGTCCCTGTGGCAATTTAAAACCGGTGGGTAAAGGGTTGAAATACAGTGCCGGCGCAACGTCATTGGTCAACTCTATTTTCCGAAGCGCTTCGTAATTGCTGCGGTAATTAGTAAGATTTCCCATCATGGAGTCCCGTTCAGATTGGGTAAATTCAAGACCGAACACCCGGGAAGCGGCATCGACGATTTCGGCTGTCAGCGGTTTTTTAGGATCATCGTCCGTGACGAAAGCACCCGCCAGGAAGCTAAACGCGCAGGCGGCAAGAAAGTAACGTTTTTTCATACGACGTACCTACGGACTTTAGTCCGTGTTTTTGAGTGTAATCTCTTACCGCCAAATTACAAAATAGCTTCAAGGAAATACGGACTAACGTCCGTAGGTACGTAAAAAAGGTGGATTACAAATCGGTTCGCAGAAAGGTTTCGTGGAGCCGCAGAACCTGCGGAATCAGCAGTTGGGTTTCGTTATTATAAATCACATAATCGGCCATTTCAATTCGTTCTTCGTCACTGAGTTGCCGGCTGATGATGTTTTTAATCTCCTGTTCGGTGCGTTGGGGGTCGCGTTTATGGACGCGGTGAATGCGGAGTTCCAGGGGCGACTGCACCACGATCAGTTTATCGAGCCGGTTCCCGCCTTCGCCGGCGGCCCGCAGCAAAGCCGCTTCCTTGATTACATACGGTTTTCCGGTATAATCGCGCGCCCACAAGTCCGTGTCGGCATACACCCGCGGATGAATCAACGCATTGAGTTGCAACAGCAATTCGGGATTACCAAACACCTGAGCGGCTACCCAGCTTCGGGCATAGCGCCCGGCGATGTCATAGGCTTCCGGTCCCAGTAAACGGGTAATATCCGATTTTAAAATGGCATCGTGATCGACCAGCCATTTAGCCCGTTCGTCGGCGTAATAAACCGGAATGCCGAGGGCTTCAAAGATGCGGCAAACGGTGCTTTTTCCGGAACCGATGCCACCGGTAACACCAATGAGTAAAGGCCTTTTTGAGGGTAGGCTCATTTTTTGCGGGCCGATTTGGCTTTGGTCGATTTAGGATCTTTCACCGGTTTGGCGGTTTTTACCGGTTTTTCGGGTTGGGGTGGAGGAGGAGGCAGGGGTTGCAGGAGTTCGGCAACTTCAAAACTGACCGAAACCTGATCGGCACTGGCCCGCAGCAGGGGATGACGGGGAATGGGCAACCGCAATTCTTCATCATAACTAAGCGCCAGCCGCCGGGCCGGAATCGTCACTTTGATGGTGTCCGGCATGGCCCGCAGCAGACGGGCGGGGCCTTCGAAACGGATGGTGCGCGGGGAAACATTGATCAGACTCGAAACCACCATCCGGTCTGCCAGATCGATACCCGCACTATCAACGACTACCGGAACGTCCTGAGCCGCCAGCCGGTCAAAATTCAGCGCCAGTGTGTCTCCTGCCACAAAATTAACCCGCACATCGCTGGCGTGATCCGTTAACGATGCGGCCAGTGAAGCGGTATTGATGTATTTGGTTTGGAGGGGACGGCTGATTGAATACCGGATGGGTTGCGACCGAAACGGCAACCACGACTTGCGGAAGAGCTTCCAGCCGTTGCCGGTTATGCTGACCGAGATCGTTTTCGGTAAGGGCGTCGTTGGCACGTACAATTTCTGATCGTAGATAAACTCGATCGGATACTGGACGCTTACCGTATAATTATTCTTGTTGAGGGCATTCAGCAACCAGATCACGGCAGCTGCCAGCAGACACAGAATCAGCGTCGGCAGTTGGACAGGGCGGGATTGAGAAGTCGTTAACGGCACAAGTGTAATAGGGAACGATGAACGATGAATGGGCTGATCCGCAATTCATCGTTCATCATTAAATTTAATTAGGCTGGTAATTTAACCGTGGCTTCGCGGGAGATGGCGGTTTTTTCAAACGTGAGCTTGATGCCTTTGTCCACTTCAACGATAACTGTGGTGCCTTCAACCGCGTATACTTTGCCATGCAATCCGCCAATGGTCACCACACCGTCGCCCTTTTTCAGGTTTTCGATAAAGTTTTTCTGATCCTTCTGCTTTTTTTGTTGAGGGCGAATCATAAAAAAGTAGAACACAACAAAAATACCGACCCAGAGCACGATGTTCCAAACCATGGAATTGGACGAACCTGCCGGCGCTTGCAACAAAACAGAATGGAAATTCATAGGGACAAATAGTGGTTTAAAAGGAGTTTTTGACGTTTTATCGGGTGGATCAGTACTTCACTGGCGCTTAGTGTGCAGTGCTTGTCCGGCTCGAATCCGGGCGCGGATTCACCATGACCCGAAAGGCGAGTTCGGTGTAAGCCGGGTCGGTATTGGCGTAAACGGTTATGGTTTTGTTTTGAACCCCCCGTTTTCCCAGGCTGTTGAACAACACTTTGATCGACGATTCCTGGCCGGGCTCAATCGGTTTTTTAGGCCATTCCGGCGTCGTACACCCGCAGGAAGCGTTGATGTTGTTGATGATCAGCGGAAACTTGCCTTCGTTTTTAAACTTGAAATTTCGCGAAACAGTGTCCCCTTCGGTAATGTCCCCAAAGTCATACACACCGGTATCGGCGAAGACAATTTTGGGCATTTTATCCGATAATTCTTTGGTCGAGTC
Source organism: Larkinella knui (assembly GCF_003858645.1). GTDB lineage: Bacteria > Bacteroidota > Bacteroidia > Cytophagales > Spirosomataceae > Larkinella > Larkinella knui. The sequence goes on from NZ_RQJP01000005.1 coordinate 588,681, forward strand.
TTTTTGAGTCTGGTTGCAGGCCACCATTCCTGAAAGAAGGAACAGCCCGATTATGAAGTTTTTCATCACTTTTTTAACGAAATGAAAGTCCGGACGGGACCACTCCCGCCCGGACTATACTACTTATTATGCGCCCTGCTGCTTGATTTGAGCCATCAGGCGGTCAACATCCTCCAGCAGTTTTTCGGCCTTTTCGCGGGCATCACTCACTACCCGTTCGCCCTCGGTTTTCGCCAGGCTGGCGGGCAGCTTATCCGTTCTCAAAACATCATCCAGCAGGTAGCGAAGTTGTTCGCGGTATTTTGACAAACGATAGGTCAGCCGGTCACGGGTAACGGCCCCTTTTTCAGGTGCATAGAGTAGACCCAATGCGGCTCCGGTCACACAGCCCGTAACAAAGGCAATCAGGGTTTGACTTGTTCTGCTCATAATCGTAACTTAATTATCAGTTTTCCTATTAACTAGAAACAACTGGAAACGGGTAAACTTATTTATTATCCAGCAACCCCCGGCCACTTTTGCGGAGCAGCCCCGAGGTTTTCAATTTCTCAGACAAACTATCCAGAATACCGTTGACAAATTTGCCACTTTTTGGCGTACTATACAGTTTTGCCAGCTCGATGTATTCGTTGATGGTCACTTTTACCGGAATATTCGGAAAATTCAGCAACTCGGCCAGTGCCAGTTTCAAAATTATTTTGTCCAGTTGCGCCACCCGTTCCACATCCCAGTTGGTCAACTGCTCGGCCAGCAATGCTTCGTATTCGGTGTCGTTTTCTACCGCCTTTTTATACAAGGTTTCCAGAAACGACCGGTCTTCCTCCCAGTCTTCGGTCAACGCCACGAGTTTCAATCCTTCGGGACCCTGTACGGATTTAAGCGTTTTGATGGCCATACTCCGGACAATCTCGCTGTTTTCGGACCAGCTCAGGTCGATTTCTTCAAAAAAGCTTTTTGCCGGTTCCTGCTTTAATAACACGTTGCGCAGAACGTGCTGCGCCAGTTGCTGATCTTCATCGGCCGTGTGCTGTTCACTTTCGCAATAGGTGCGGTAGAGTTCATCCTCTTTCAGCACATCGTTGTAGATGGTTCGAACCATCTGAAGGTCGTCACCCCATTCGATTTTTCGGCGAATCTGCTCAACCTCAAGGGGTTTGTAGGCTTTCAGCGCCTTAATGATCCGGTTACTGTCCAACCCTGATTCTTTGGCAATCTGTCGGGTATCCAGATTTTTGTAGGTCCGTTCCCGATCGATCTGGGCCACATGCGCCAGTTCGAGCAGCAGGCTCAACAGCCGGATGAGCGAATTGTCCAGCGTCCGAACGTCGTCGATCAGGGCCTGAAACACCCGCTGACGTTCTTTCGTCAGGCTGTTTCGGTACTCCACCAGGGCCTGGTTGGCCGCTATCAACACTTTGCGGGGTATTTCTTCCTCGTCCGACGGCTTTCCTTCCTTCAATCCTTCTTCAAACAAAACCGTAGCCAGTCGGCGGTATCCTTCCAATTGCTGGAGATTCTGGACCTCCATGGAATTCAGGTCGCGCTGAAAAGTTTCGGTAATGGTGTCGACAGCCAACTGTCGATTCGATAATTCGGATTGTCGCAGCGCATAAAAAGCCTGCATCACTTTAATCCGCAATAAACGTCTGTTTAGCATTCTGGTCCGGCAAGAAACAAAGAACTCGGTTCGATATTTCGAAGATTGGTAATTGGGTACAAAAGTACGGAAAATGTCTTGAACTATACTTGTCTTGAACTGGGATTACACGGATTAAGGGATTAAGAGGATTCAATAGCCGCCAGTCAATCTTAGTTAATCCCTTAATCCGCGTAATCCCAGTTCAGGATGACAAACTATTCCAGCCCATTTTCTGTTACCGAACCAATAGCCTTTTTTGTTCCATTGAAAGCCGTCTTCTGATTTGTGAAAGCACTTTCCCACCTTAATAAATACCTGCTGAAATACAAATGGTACCTCATTTGGGGAACCACTTTCACGGTCATTTCCAACCTGTTTGGCATCATTCCGGCGCAGTTGGTGCGGTATTCGCTCGACCTGGTGAAGGAAACTCTCGACATTTATTTTCTCTACAACGGGAGCCGTCTTCAAAGCAATCTCTATGATGTTTTTGCCTTCAGTATTCTGTTTTACGGATTGCTGATTCTGGCGATGGCCCTGCTGAAAGGTTTCTTTCTGTTTTTGGTGCGGCAAACGCTGATCGTCATGTCGCGGCACATCGAATACGACCTGAAGAATGAAATCTACCTGCATTACCAGACGCTACCGCTCAGTTTTTTCCGCCAGCACAATACCGGTGATTTAATGGCGCGAATTTCCGAAGACGTCAGCAAAGTGCGGATGTATGTCGGTCCGTCGATCATGTACGGCCTGAACCTGATCACGCTATTTGTGCTGGTTATCAGCTACATGGTTTCGATCAACGCCCGATTGAGCCTGTACGTTCTGTTGCCGCTGCCGGTATTGTCGGTCGCGATTTACGTGGTCAATACCATCATCATCAAACGTTCGGAAGAAATTCAGCGGAGTCTTTCACGGCTTTCCACGTTTGTCCAGGAAGCCTTTTCGGGAATCCGGGTGTTGAAAGCATTCGTGCGGGAAGAAAATTCGGCGACTAATTTTACGGTTGAAAGTGACGTTTACAAGCAAAAGTCACTCCAGCTGACGCGCGTTGATTCGTTATTCTTTCCGTTGATTATGCTGCTCGTCGGTTTCAGCAACGTGTTGGTGGTGTATGTCGGTGGGCAGGAAATCCTGACCGGGCGACTGACGCCGGGCAACATCATGGAATTTATTCTGTATGTCAACATGCTGACGTGGCCGGTTATGGCCCTCGGCTGGACCACGAGCCAGACCCAGCGCGCGGCCGCTTCCCAGCAACGGATCAACGAGTTTCTGGCCGTGAAAACCGATCTGGTTTCGGAAAAGTCGCTGGAACGCGAAATCGCGGGTGAGGTGGAATTCCGCAATGTCCGGTTTGTTTACCCGGATTCGGGCATTGTTGCCCTGAAAAACTTCAACCTGAATGTCAAAGCGGGCGAAACTGTGGCCATTCTCGGCACAACGGGTTCGGGCAAGAGCTCGCTGGCCAATCTGCTCACCCGGATGTATGACCCGACCGACGGTGTAATTCTGATCGACGGGATTCCCCTGAAAGAGTACAGCCTGACGAGCATTCGTCGACAAATGGGGTATGTGCCGCAGGAAGTGTTTCTGTTCTCCGAAACGATCAGCAACAACGTCAAATTCGGGATGCCCGAAATGCCGCAGGAAAAAGTCGAGCAAGCCGTCAAAGACGCTGATCTCTACCAGAATATCATCGAATTTCCGGAAAAATTCGACACCCGGATCGGGGAGCGGGGCGTTACGCTGTCGGGTGGCCAGAAACAGCGGCTTTCCATCGCCCGCGCCATTGCCCGCGACCCGAAAATCCTGATTCTGGACGACTGTCTGTCGGCAGTGGATACCAACACCGAAAACATCATCCTGAATAACCTGCACCGGATCATGGAAAACCGTACGTCGGTGGTAATTTCCCACCGGGTTTCGTCCGCCAAGCTGGCTGACAAAATCCTCGTGCTGGACGAAGGAGAAGTGGTCGAACACGGCACCCACGAAGAACTGCTGGCGGCAAATGGGGTCTATCGCGAATTGTACGAGAAGCAGTTGCAGGCCGAGGAGGTGTAAAACGCACTGGTATTTCCTTTCCTGTAAAACCTACGTCATACCCCTAGCAGCACGGTTATAGGCGTTATAGCCGATCGCCGGTTTTTAGGCGGTTATTCCCGGTTCAGGAATAGGCTTTCATACGTCCGATGGATTCCTTTCGGATCGTTGGGCAACCTCCGCCGGAACAAGTAGACCGTGATAACCACCAGTCCAAGGCTATAGAGTAAAGCCGTGATCAGACCCATTTTTACGGATCCGATGGCCAGCATAACCACGAGAAAGGTCGTCAGAACACTCCAGCTATTCACACTGCTTTTCATCTGGCCGAAGTTCAGGCCGTTATGCACATAAAACGCCTTGTAGAGGGAGAATACCAGCCCATTCAAGGTCAGTGAGAGGGTCACAAGGCCATAATAACAGACCAATTCGATTGTCAGGGATTTTCTGAAAGCGAGCAGGGCCAGGGTTATCGCCAGGTCGATCAGCACCGGAATCAGGATAAGCTGCCCGTAGGTGCGGTACACGTCCGATCGCTTTCCCAGCGTACTAGTGATCCACAAAGCCGGAAAATACCCCCACAAATTATTCGCAACATAGGTAAATAAAATCGCGGGCGAAAGATAGAGCATCACCATATAGCTGCCCATTTTCAATTCGCTGGTCATGGCGGAGTTGAAGACAACCAGAAAGCCGATTTTAAAGATAAAACCGAAACCGAACGCATTCCGGGATTTGGCATTGTTGATGCAGGCCAGGTAAACCGGTGAAAGGCGCGTCGTTGTCAACAGGAAAACCGTCGCTTTGGTGATTTCGCTGGCGGCCCGATCCAGTAAAAAGAGGAGAAGCAACTGACCGGCAAAGGCAATACATAGAGTCAGGAGCGGATCAAATAGCCAGTAGTGGATCGAAAGAACGATCATTACACTTTGAGCAACCCAGATGAACAGAAACAGACCCTGTCGGCGGTGGGTAGCTTCCAGAAAAGCCTTTACCAGTTGCACGAAAAAAACCGCATTGACCAGCAGCAAAAGAGAGGTAAGCAGGTGGGTGCTGGTGTATGTTTTCGAAACGGCTTTCAGGATGAAGAAAGGCAGCGCGGTTCCAACAACGGATAAGGTGGCGGTATCATAGAAAAGGTTTGCCAACCACCGGGAGTGAAATGGAATCGGGAAGGCTTTTGAAACCAGTTTTGACCGTTGTTTGTAAGCGGGAAAAAACTCCATCCATACCCAAAGACCACACACAATTGCATTGACTATAAAAATGATCTGGATAGGATCGATTTTTAACTGATCAGAGGAGGCCGAACGATCGATGAGCCAGCCCACGACACCCGCGTTCAGGGCCAGAAACGCGATATACGCAATCCGCAGCACCAGCCCAATGACCGAATCGGCATTTCTGAAGTAATCCGTAAATCGCCGACGCAACGCAAAAAAGAGGATAGAGGCCATGATTTTGGGTGGTTAAAGCCAGTCGAACGTGGACTTTTTTTCCTTCGGCACCAGCAGGTCGAACAACGCTTCGCTAATGATTCGGGTGCCCTGCCCGGTGAAGTCCGCCAGTTTTCCGTCAAATTTGATCTGCGTCTCGTCCAGCACCAGAATGCGGCTGGCCAGTTCCTCGACATAATTCAAGTCGTGAGAAGCAATCAGAATCAGGCGATCGGCCCGGAGGTAGGTTTGCAGAAAGGCGAGCAATTGCCGGACGGCTATCGGATCAAGACCGGCAAAGGGTTCGTCCAGAATCAATACCGACGGGGTGTGCAGCAATGCTCCGCACAGGCTGATTTTCTTGATCATTCCGGTGGAGTAGTGGCTAATCTTTTTTTTGAGCACATCCGGGTCTTCAAAAAAGAAGTCGGTCAAATCGGCCGAACGCCGGTTGCAGGTGGCGTCGTCGAGCCGGTGAATCAGACCCATGAATCGGAGGTAATCGGCTCCGGTAAATTCGGGAACCGGCGGGATGACATCGGACAAGATTCCCAGCGTCTGTTTAAAGACCAGCCGGTCGCCGGTTAGCTCCTCGCCATTGAAAAACAATTGGCCGGCATCCGGGGCAATTAAATCGATCAGGCAATTCAGCAGGGTGGTTTTTCCCGAACCGTTTTTACCCAACAGGCCAATGATGTCGCCACCCTGGAAGGATAGATTGAGAGACGCAAGCACCGGTTTGCCGGAATACGACTTGCTAAGGTCTTTGATGACAAGTTCCATGATAGGAGTTTGGATAACGTCCGGGATTAGTCATCAGACGTAGCGACTGGTAAAAAGTCACTTTATCCGCTGGGACATCACTGATGGTGATAAAGCAACCACGGTTATCCAGAGCAGTAAGCCGCTGCTGTAGGATGATAAACCAGACTGAACGCTTTATAGAGCGGTATTTCCAGGCCTGCGTAACGCCATGCGCCAGCAAAAACCAGTACGCTATACCATCATTTATTTTTGATCAAACAAAACATAGGGTAGAAAATTAATGGCAATTAAATCGTAATGATTATTGGTAATTAGCCCTTAGTAAGTTTTTACTTTTCTTCATTTGCTGCTAAAAAAGGTATAAATTATTTTCGAGATTTATTCTCAAAACGATAAGATAAGTAGACGGTAAAAAATCCAGTTAAAAATCCGATAACCAGCCAGATAGAGTCGAGTTATTTTACATAGTCTGACAATGAGACAAAATTTTATTTAAACGGAATAAGAGAAGAATAATACCGGATATGTTACTGCCAGTCGGCTTATTGATTATCTGTTTCATATCATTTACCGGTTCTTTTAGAAAATTTGATAAAAAACACCAGGCAAACAATTGCCGTTATAAAACCGGCTATCGTGCTTAGTATATCGTTCGTAAATAGAGCAACGTCAGATTTGACTAACAAAAGCAATAGCAGACCGCCTGCACACAATCCAGACAGAGTACGGATGAGTATCAAATAGTTAGTATTCATTGAAACAATCATGGGTTATGTCCTGCTTTCTTTTTACGGTAAAAATAAATCACATTAAGAATTAAGATTATTAAAAAAGCAATTAAAAACCACTCGGTCTCTTCTTTTTTTGTACCTTCATCGGAACCCATTTTTACCAGATAGTAGGCATAGTAAGCCAGATAGATGATCTGTATGATTTTAATTAAACTGCTCATTTTTCTCTTAATAATATTTCTAGAGCGATACTAATATTGGTATTGCTCCAAGTTTAATTGTGTACCATAGACAAAGAAATTTCCAGCTCTATAAGTTCGCCGATGCCTAATTTTTGGGCCAATTCTTTGGGAGAACCCGTAGCTCGTTTCCGAATAAGAGAATCGAGTGCTTCGTAGCGGTTGTGAAGTTTGGTGATCATAGTCGGGGAACGCGTTCAAGGTTAGTTGTCAGACGATGATCCCGTTGAAAAGTCACGCAAGAATTAATTTATTATCAGCGCGGTTTGAGCGAACGGTCGATTAGCGGCACTCCATTCTCAGAATGGTTTCCTGAAGTTACCAAACATAAATAAGTGCTGCTTAAAGAAATGCCTCGGCGGCAAATGGGCACGTCTGACCGCCCGATCTTAAACCGGTACGTTCCTGCTTTCTACAAAAACTAGGGTATGATGTCCAGGCATTACCTGGGAACCACCACCGGAATGGGGTGGCAAAATGAGCAGGCGCTACTACCGAATTTCCAGCTTCTCCATCCCCGCCAGAAACGTTTCGTCGCAGGTGGCTCCAATTCCCGGTTCATCCGGTAGTTCAATTTCGTATCCGTTATACGTCACACCGCCCACCACCGGGTCGTCGGCGTGTTCAAAAGGCGCGTCCAGATCGTAGAATGTGACATTTCGTCGCGCGGACGCAAAGTGCGCCTTGGCCGTGATGGCCAGGCGGGATTCCGACATGCAGCCGATCATGCACGGGATTCCGGCGGCTTCAGCGATGGCATTGATTTTCTGAGCGTTAAATAAGCCTCCGCTTTTGGATAATTTGATGTTGAAGTAATCGACGGCTTCCTCCTGCACCAGCCGCAGGGCATCCCGGGGGCTGAACAGCGATTCGTCGGCCATGATGGGAACGGTCGTCTGGGTGCGAATGCGCTTCAGATCGGCAATATTCCAGGATTTGACCGGTTGTTCACAATATTCAATATTCCAGCCCTGAATGGTTTTCAGGACGTTGACGGCCGTTACGTAATTCCAGCCCTGGTTGGCGTCCGTCCGGATGGGAATACCGTCGCCAACCGCTTCCCGAATCACTTCCACACGCCGGATATCGTCGCGCTGGTTCGTTCCCAGCTTGACTTTGATCGCCAAACCGCCTTTTTCTTTGATCCGAACGGCGTCCTCGGCCATGCGCTCGGGTGAATTGAGGTAGATCGTTTCGTCGGTAATGAGCGGAAAGCGATCTCCACCCAGAAAAGCGTACAAAGGCATTCCGGCGGCCTGGGCGGCCAGGTCGTACAGCGCCATGTCGAACGCACTTTTTATCGTCGGATTATTGGGCAGATAAGCGTCCAGTCGGTTCAGATTTCCTTCCAGATCCAACGCATTCTGACCGATGAGAAGTTTGGCAAAATCACGAGCCGCGGCAAAACCGGTTTCCTGGGTCTCACCCACGATCATCCAGAACGGCGAACCTTCACCCCAGCCGACCCGCCCGTCGGCATGAATCCGGACAAGCAAATTCCGGGCGTTTTCAATCGTCCCCAATGAGATCGCAATCGGGGCTTTGAGCGGAATATTATACTTGAAAACGTCGATTTGAGTGATTTTCATGGGTACTTAATTCGGAAACTGCGATTTATCCAGTCCCGGAATGATCCGCAGGGCGTTTTTGTAATACACTTTTTTCAAAACTTCGTCCGGTAACGCCATGCCGTACATCCGCCAGAACGCGTGGTATTTTTTGTGGTAGGGAAAGTATTCATCGTCCGTTTCCAGGACGCGGAAATAGGTCGCGTATTCCGACGGAATCCAGCTGTCTTTCCCGAACAGAATCCGGTCCTGATGCTTTTCAAAAAACTTCCGGGATGCGCGGGGCTGGCGTCCGAGTTCGGCAATCACCGCACCAATTTCGACCAGCATATTCGGAAAAACCTTCATCAGGCTATCCAGTTTGACCAGATCATTCGGATACCAACCCATGTGGGCGTTGATAAACGTGGTTTTCGGATGTTTACGGAACACATTGTGTTGCTCGGCAATCAGTTGTTCCCAGGAAACCGGGTTGTCTTCCGACCGTTTGCGACCGGGATGGGTTTTCAGCTCCAGCCAGCGTTCGTTAAAGCGGTCCATCGGGTCCCAGAACGGTTTCGGATCGGCGGTATGAATCAAGACCGGCACGCCAAGCTGGCCACATTTGGCCCAGATAGCGTCAAGCCGCGGATCATCGACCCGAACGCGTTTGCCCTCCGTGTCCTTGACATTGAATCCCAGACTTTTATAAATTTTCAGCCCTTTTGCCCCTTTCTTAATGTCCTCTTCCAGCAATTTTACGGCTTTTTCGGTCCAGCCGGGTTCCCCCAGATTCACGAAGTTGATGTTGGTAAAAATGGCCAGTCGTTTCGGATACGACTTCTGAACGTTCGACAACGCATTGTCGATAAACGTGGTGCTTTCGGCCACATTCGACGTAAAACCGCGTCCGCTCAAGTTGACCATAATGCCCATATTCAGGCTGTCCATCTGGGTAACCAGCTTCCGCAGATCGGTTTTATCCATGTCATACTGATGGTTGTGGACGTCGATAAACGGATATTTGGCGCGGGTCAGTTTATGTTCCGGCGTCTTCAGAGTCGAAACCGGTTCGTACTCTTCAAAATCGATCGGACCGTTGGCCGTTGCTACTTTCGGCTGCGCATGGGCCGAAACGAGAAAAAAAGAAAAGGCGGTAAGGGCCGGGAAAAGGCGCAGTTGTCGGACAGATAAACGCATAGCTTGTCGGGTCAATCGATGAAAATAGAACGGTTTATCAGGGTGATTCAGGAATGGATCAAGGCAACACAAAAAGCCGCAATGCCTTCTTTACGGCCCACAAAACCCAGGTGTTCGGACGTTGTGGCTTTAATGGAAATATCGTCTTCCGGGATTTGCATGACGCCTGAAAGGCAGGTTTTCATGGCCGGAATGTACGGATTTAGCTTCGGTTCCTGCAACACAATCGTGACATCGACGTTCGAAACTTCGTATTTTTTTTCGCGGATCATCGTCATCACTTCAGCCAGTAGCAGCTTGCTATCGACGCCTTTCCAGCGCGGGTCTTTATCCGAAAAATGGTAGCCGATGTTCCGCAGATTGGCCGCACCCAGCAACGCATCGCAGATGACGTGGCAAACCACATCAGCGTCCGAATGCCCCAAAGCGCCGTGCGTGTGCGGAATCAAAATCCCGCCCAGCCAGAACGCCCGGCCCTCGGCCAACTGATGAACGTCGTATCCTTGTCCTACGCGAATTTTCATAAATATGAACCTACGCGGCCCGATAATACAGAGTCGAACTGTTTTCTTTTCGAAGCAGTTTTTGGGCGATTGACTGAATATCGTCCGGCGTAATGGCCTGAATCCGTTCCGTTTCCTGGTTTACCCAATCGGCATTACCGGCGTTGGCCGCGTAGGCCAGGTTCATGGCGCGGTTTAATAATTCAATCTCCGAAAAAACCAGTGTTGCTTCCGCCTGGTTCTTCACTTTCGTTAGTTCTTCTTCCGCCATCGTCTGGCTAATCACTTCATCCACAACCGATTCGATAGCCGCGTCGGCTTCTTCCAGCGAAACGCCCTGATTCAACGAGCCGCTGATCACGAGCAAACCGGGGTCGAGCGATGAGGTTGAATGCGCCGAAATACCGGTAAAAAGCGCCTGTTCTTTTAGCAGTTTCTGATACAATCGGGAGGATTTGCCCCGGCCCAGCACGTCGCTCAACAAATCGGCACGGTAGTAATCATCCGAGAAACGACCCGGCATGTGGTAGACTTTATACAGCGCATTGAGTGGTACGTCGGCTACGGTTTCCAGAAACCGCGCTTCCGTCTGGACGGGTTCCTGCGGCAAATGGCGAACGTGGGTTTTACCCGCCGGAATGGGCTCGAACCACTTTCTGGATAATTGCTTGACCTGTTCGAGTGTGACGTTGCCGCCCACCACCATGACCGCATTGTTGGGCAGATAATGGGTATAGAAAAAGTCCTTGACGTCATCGAGCGTAGCATTTTCGATGTGGCTGATGTCTTTGCCGATCGTGGCCCACTGGTACGGATGCACCTTGTAGGCCAGCGGACGGAGCTTCAGCCACACATCGCCGTAGGGCTGGTTGAGGTAGCGTTGCTTAAATTCCTCGATCACCACTTTCTGCTGCACGTCCAATACCGTAGGGTCGAACGACAGGCCCATCATCCGGTCGGATTCGAGCCAAAAGGCCGTTTCCAGATTGGCCGAGGGCAAGGTGATGTAATAATTGGTAATATCGGGCGACGTAAACGCGTTGTTTTCGCCCCCCACTTTTTGCAGCGGTTCGTCGTAACTCGGAATGTTTCGGGAACCGCCGAACATCAGGTGTTCAAACAGGTGAGCAAAACCGGTTTTTCCCGCATCTTCATCGCGCGACCCGACATTATACAAAATATTGACCGTAGCCATCGGGCTGGTTGGATCTTCGTGAACGTAGACCGTTAAGCCGTTATCTAACACAAAATGCTCGAATCGAATCATGGCAAACTTTTTCGGTGGGGGTGTCGTTAGGCGTTTTGAGAACTAACAAAAGTAAGCGTCAAATCGTATTCTTCAAAAAAGAACATTTCCGTAACTTGTCAACACGCCATCTCATGAAAAAATTCTGGCTACTGCTTTTCTTACTGGTGCCGTTATATGCGAAGTCTCAACTGTTGAATGACGCTGAAATTCAGCAGATTATCTTAAAAGCAACGGATAAGATTTATAATTACGAGTTCGATGAAGCCGACGAGTTTATCCGGCAGGTCAAAGTCAAATATCCCCAACATCCGGTTGTGCCGGTCCTGAAATCCATTCAGCTATACTGGCAATACCTGCCCCTTAAAGAAAACAAGGCCGCCACCACACAATACATAAACTACCTGAATCAGGGAATTGCCTTGTCGAGAAAAATGCTGGACCGGAATGAAAACGACCCGGAAGGCGTCTTTTTTTCGCTGGCGTCGCACGGATATCTGGCGATGAAATACCATTATGATAGCGAGATGATGAAGGCCGTTGGCGAGGCCCAAAAGGCGTATGGTTACCTGAAAAAAGGATTTAAGCTGATGGAGAAAAACCCGGAATTCTACTTTTCGACCGGTCTTTACAACTATTACATTGAACGGTATCCGATGGATCATCCGGTGGCGAAACCGTTGCTGTTGTTTTTTCAGGATGGCGATATGGCGCTGGGAATGAGACAGATGGAAACCGCCATTCGTCGGGGCGTTTTCACCCGGACCGAAACCGCGCTTTATTTGGGACAGATTTACCTGGAACACGAAAGCCAGCCCGCCAAAGGGGCTGCGTGCCTGAAACCGTTGGCTGACAAATACACCCAGAATCCTATTTTTACCCTGCGGTATGCCGAAGCCCTCGTGCAGGCCGGGCGGTATCGTGAAGCGCAGCCGTACATCGATCGATTGCGCGATTTTCCGCAGAAATTTCTGGCCATGCCCGTCAAAGTACTGGAAGGAATGCTGGAAGAAAAAATGAACAGTAACCTCAAATTAGCCGCTGATAATTACCAAACCGCAATCAAAATGCCTTTGGATGAGGTATTTACAAAAGAATTTGCGGCCCATGCCTACAGTGGTTTGGCCCGAATTGCGGCTCAGTCCGGCGACCGAAACCGGGCTAAACTGATGTATAAAAAAGTTTTAAGTCTGGCCGAATACAAGTCAACTATCCAGGAAGCCAAAAATTACCTGAAATCATAAAACCGGTTCAGCAGGATGAAACGTCGGCTTTTTTCGAAAATGCTACTGGCGGCCGGGCTTTGGCCGGTTTTTCAAAAAAAGCCGACGATCAATACCGTTACCGGTTCCATTCAGGCGTCGAAACTGGGTTTGACGCTTGTTCACGAACACCTTCTGGTTGATTTTATTGGGGCTGATAAAATCAGTCCCGAGCGATGGCTGCGACAGGCGGTGGTGGCCAAAATGCTGCCGTATTTACAGACGTTACGACGCCTGGGGGTTCAGACGCTGATTGACTGTACGCCCGCCTATCTGGGCCGGGATCCGTTGGTATTGAAGGAGTTATCGGAAAAGTCCGGCGTTAACATCCTGACGAATACCGGGTATTACGGGGCGTCAAACGATAAATTTCTGCCCGCCCACGCCCGAACCGAAACCGCCGACCAACTGGCCGATCGCTGGGTAGCCGAATTTGAGCACGGGATCGAAGGTACCGGAATCCGGCCCGCTTTTCTGAAAATTGGCGTCAACCCCGGTCCCTTGTCCGAACTGCACCGCAAATTGGTTACGGCAGCCGCCCGAACGCATAAACGCACCGGCCTCACAATTTGCTCCCATACCGGACCGTACGTTCCGGCTTTTGAACAGCTCGATGTTTTGAAACAGGAAGGCGTCGATCCGTCGGCTTTTGTGTGGGTCCATGCGCAGGGGCAGCATATGGCCCACTACGCCCGCGCCGTTCGCGAAGGGGCCTGGGTGAGTCTGGACGGACTGGATGACAAGAACGTCGGTCAATACGCCGAAACCCTGCTGCTGATGAAGGAAAACCGGTTTTTGCACCGGACCCTACTCTCGCACGATGCCGGCTGGTACGACCCGGCCCAACCCGACGGCGGCTCCATTGGTCGGGATTATACGGTATTGTTCAACCAGTTGATGCCGCAGTTAAACCGGAAAGGGTTCACGAAGAAGGACTGGAAGCAAATTCTGGTGGAGAATCCGGTGAAAGCGTTTTTTAATGATGAATTATGAATGATGAACGATGAATGTATGTGTCAACCATTCATCGTTCATCATTCATAATTCATCATTTTAATAATCAACATCCAGGCCCAGCGTTCGTTTCAACTCTAGCAGGGCGGGGTTCTTTTCGGCCAGGTAATTGAATTTATCCTGGGGCGTGTAAATCATTTTGCGGGTTTCCTGTAGCGCAATGGTATGAACCAGTTGAATCTGGGAGTTTTGTAATTCCTGCCGGAGATAGGTGAGCAAATCCTGGCGCAAATCATTCAGAAGGTCGGCTTGCAGCGAGTTGTCGAGGGCGATGTGAATGGTGGTCCCTTCCAGAAGAAATTCCCGATTCAGCATCACCTGCTCCGTTCGGGATCCGTCCTGCTGATCCCGAAGGCGGGCATACGCCTGCCAGACGGCTTTCAATTGCTCAAAAATGAACGGTTTATCCACTTTTGGCAGTTCGGGAGCCTCCGCTAAAGCGGTTGCCACGACACTCGAAATGGCCGGAACCGGCCGGTCGATGGACACCAGATTGCTCGTGGTCCGTAGCTTACTGCTGACCGGTTTTGGTATGTCAGCAACAACCGGAGCGCGTTCCGGCAGCGGTTTTACGGTCCCGTTGCCGTTCGGCTGGGGATGATAGCCGTTCGTTGGCTCGTTCGTGTGGGAGGGAAGCGCAACGGGTTCGGGGTCAGAAGTTAGAGGGCTACTGTCGGCTGAGCTGTCCTTTTTTTTTTCGGCCCGGTCCGCACTCCGGGGTTCTTTTTTCTCCGAATCGCCGGTCGGCGCTGGCAAAGCCGTTAAGTCCAGCACGTTCGGCAGGTTGGCCAGTTTCATGAGGCAAACCTCCACGTGAAGCCGCTGATTCTTAGCCGATTTGTAATTCAGGTCGCATTGCGCACCGACACTCAGGGCCGACAAAAGAAAGCTCAGGGGGGCTTCGGCGGCTTGTTTGAGGTACTTCTGCTGGATGCTTTCGGTCACCTGTAACAGCTGAATGGTGGCGGCATCCTTGCAAACCAGCAGGTTCCGGAAATGCTCGCTCAAGCCAACGATGAACTGATGGCCATCGAAGCCCTTCCGCAGAATTTCGTCGAACAACAGCATGCTTTGCGGCAAATTAGCCGCCAGTACCAAGTCCGTCAGTCGGAAATAATAGTCGTAGTCGAGGATGTGGAGATTTTCCAGAACCTCTTTATAACGCAGAATCCGGTCTTCCGAAAACGTGACATTCAGGTCGAACATCGAAAGGGCATCCCGCAAACCGCCATCGGCTTTCTGGGCGATGAGTTCCAGGGCTTCGTATTCCGTCTGAATGCCTTCCTTTTGGGCAATGCTGGCCAGATGGTCGCTGATGTCGCGCGGCTGAATCCGGTTGAAGTCGAAGAGCTGACAACGCGAAAGGATCGTTGGCAGGATTTTATGCTTCTCCGTGGTGGCCAGAATAAAAATGGCGTAGGAGGGAGGTTCTTCCAGTGTTTTCAGAAACGCGTTGAAAGCGGCCTGTGACAGCATGTGAACCTCATCGATGATGTAAATTTTATAATTACCCGACTGGGGCGGATACCGGACCTGATCGATCAGATTCCGGATGTCTTCAACCGAGTTGTTGGAAGCGGCATCCAGTTCGTGAATATTGAACGACGCGTTCTGATTGAAACTCACACACGATTCACACTGATCACAGGGTTCAACCGCATCGCTTTTGCCGAGATTCTGGCAGTTGATGGTCTTGGCCAGAATGCGGGCACAAGTCGTTTTTCCAACCCCCCGTGGTCCGCAAAACAGAAATGCCTGCGCCAGGTGATTGGTTAAAATCGCGTTTTTAAGAGTGGTCGTAATGTGTGCCTGTCCGACGACGGTATCGAAGGTAGCCGGACGGTATTTCCGGGCCGAGACAACGAAGTTATCCATGTCGGCAAGTTAGCCAAAAAAAACGGTCTGCCGTAGCGGTCAAAGCCCCGCGGGTCAAAATTACTTTCCGCCCGACCGCTTGTCCCAACTCATGTTTTGGGCCGATTTTCCGAAGCAAAGCAGTGATAATGAAAGGGTATAGTGATAGAAATCAACCGGATGGATGGGTAAATTTTTTAGCTGACCCAGCCGGATCGCCAGCGCCAGAATCATAACCGCTAAAACAACCCAGGAGGCTCGGGGGTCCCGGCGCACAACGCCCAGAAAGGCGATCAGCAGAACGATTACCATGCCCATCGAGGGGATCACGGGGGTGAAAGCGCCCACTGTAGGATTCAGCAGGAGCACAAGAAACAACCCGATTCCCAGTGAAACGGTTATGATAAATCCCTGTCTCGTAATTTGCTGTTTCTGAATTAACCCCCAAACGCCAACAATCACACACACGACCCCCAGACTCCCCGCCAGTGTTTCCAGCGAACGGTGTAAGGGCACAACGCCCTGGATGCCCGCGAACAGGAGAATGCCGATCAGGGCCGTCATCGAAATCGTGATTAGAAAGAGTCCCCACAACACCCGATTGTACCAGCTCAATGCCTGAAAATACCGCCAAAAAACCCAGATACCTGTAAACGCCAGCACGGCATCTGACACCATATTTGATAAGTTCATATGGGAAATAACAATTTTTCAGGAAAAAAGGCAAAAAGGAGTGAAGAGTTAGGATACCTCAACCCGCCCTTCACGCATAACTCTGCACTCTTCACTTTTTTGTTTAGCCATTTCCGTCTACTTTTGCGCGGTTCCAAGAGCTTATACCTTCACACGCATAGCACAGCTTTTCATTCATCATGAGCGTATTAGTTAACAAAAATTCCAAGGTTATCGTCCAGGGCTTTACGGGCTCTGAAGGTTCATTTCATGCTCAACAGATGATCGAGTATGGTACGAATGTCATTGGCGGGGTTACCCCGGGCAAGGGCGGACAGACCCATCTCGACCGACCTGTTTTCAACACCGTGAAGGAAGCTGTTGAAAAGGGCGGGGCTAATGTCTCGATCATCTTTGTGCCACCGGCTTTTGCTGCCGATGCCATCATGGAAGCCGCCGACGCCGGTATCAAGGTGATTATCTGTATAACAGAGGGTATTCCGACGAAAGACATGATGATTGCGAAAGAATATCTGACGGGGAAAGACGTACGGCTGATCGGGCCGAACTGCCCCGGTGTGATGACGGCGGAAGAGTGCAAAGTGGGCATTATGCCCGGTTTTATATTCAAAAAAGGGACCATCGGCATCGTTTCCAAATCCGGTACCTTGACCTACGAAGCCGTTGATCAGCTTTCGAAAGTAGGATTGGGCCAGACCACGGCCATCGGTATCGGCGGTGATCCGATTATCGGCACAACCACCAAAGAAGCCGTTGAATTGCTGATGAACGACCCCGAAACGGAAGGCATCGTAATGATTGGTGAAATCGGTGGGGGGATGGAAGCCGAAGCCGCTAACTGGATCAAAGCCGACGGAAACAGAAAGCCGGTGGTGGGTTTCATTGCCGGTCAAACGGCTCCAAAAGGCCGCCGGATGGGCCACGCCGGTGCCATCATCGGTGGTGCGGATGATACCGCAGCCGCTAAGATGCGTATTATGGCCGAATGCGGTATTCACGTGGTCGAATCACCGGCACTGATCGGTGAAACGATGCTGAAAGCACTCGGAAAGAATTAACCAGTTAAGAATTAAGAGTTAAAAGTTAAAAATAGGATGGAGCGCTTTCGGGATTCATGCGTCAGCTATTTTTAACTTTTAACTCTTAATTTATAATTCCTGTCTCGTGCGGATTCGTTTTATTTTGTTCTCATTGGCCCTGACCCTGTGGGCGGTGGGAAGTCGTGCGCAGGGAGTAGGGCCAAATCAGCAGTTTTTTCCCGTCCACGACTTCCGCAACGACTGGCTGGTCTACGACCAGTCCTACAAATCGTACGTGCCTTTCATCGATGAGCAGCACGCTCTGGTTTCTTCCGTTAGTTTTTTTCTGGATATTGAAAGTAATCGCCGGTATAATCTCCTGATTTCGACCCGGCAGGATGGGTATTTATTTATCGATGCGGCCCTCAAGCGCAAATTAATCGCCAACGAGTGGCTGGTGCTGAATCTGGATAGTCTGTACCGGGCCTATCGGAAACCTGAACTGTTCCTAACGCTCCACGGCAGTCCCGGTGTCGACGATAAAATGGTATTTATCGGCCACCGGAAATCGGCCGCCCAGAAAGACGTGGTGGTAACCGACACCCGGTTAAGTATTTTACCGCGCCGATTGTCGGTGTATACCAATTTCTTCACGTTGTGTTTGCTGTTCATCGTCGCCATCAATGCGTACCTGTTCAATTTTCACCACCGGGCCTTCCTCCGTTTTTTCAATCTGGCCGACCTGCTGTCGGTGACAGTTCGCGATGAATTGTTTTTGGTCAATCGCCCGTTGAGCCGGACCAATCTGCTTTTTTTAATGAATCTGGGTTTTATTACGGCTTATTTATACCTGATTATCCAGAGCAAAAACATCGATTTATTTCTGTCAAGAGCCTTGCTGCTGCGGGGGCAGGGGCTGCTGGATCTGACGATTACCTTTTTCGAACTCAGTATTCTGGCCTTTTTGCTGCTTTTGGCAAAATATCTCTTTATCGTGACGATTGGCGGTTTATACCGGCTGGAGGAGGTTGTGAACTTGCATTTCTTTAAGGTCATACAATCATCTTTACTCTTCTTTACGTTTGGTGCCATTAGCGTGGCCACCATTGCGGCTAACTCGTCCATGACCGGCACCTGGCCGAGTATGTGGCTGATTGTTCCCTTCGTGGGGTTTTATATCATTCGGCTGGCCTTGTTATATGTTGTCATTGCAAACAAAGCGGTTATCAAAAATCTGTATTTATTTTCGTACCTTTGCATCGTTGAATTGATACCGCTAACCATTGGGGTTCGGTTCGCACTGTAACCATTGGGCAAGCTTTAAACACAAAACGCGAGGTATTCGATGAGTGAGATTTCTGCTAAGTACGACCAGGAAAGGCTGACGAAAGTAGCCAGCATCTTAGTTACTCAAGCCCGACCTGCCGACACTAATTCGCCCTATTTCCAGATTGCAGGTAAATATAATCTGCAGATTGATTTTCGTCCTTTTATCCAGATTCAGGGCGTTTCCTACAAAGACTTTCGAAAGCAGAAAATCAACATCCTCGACCACACGGCTATTATTTTTACCAGCCGGAATGCGGTCGATCACTTCTTCCGAATTTGTCAGGAAGCTAAACTGGAAATGCCGGCCGATATGAAGTATTTCTGCGTAACCGAGCAGACTGCCAACTATTTGCAGAAGTACATTGTCATTCGGAAGCGAAAAATCTTTACGGGAAATAAAACCGCTGCCGATCTGTTTGATCTCATTCGGAAGCATAAGAACGAGAAATTTCTGTTTCCCTGCTCCAACATCCGCGGAAACGATATTCCGGATTTTATGGATACCAGCGGTTTGCACCTGTCCGAAGCGGTGATGTACGAAACCGTACCCGCCGATCTGTCGGATCTGGATATTCATTCGTTCGATATTATTGCTTTTTTCAGCCCGTCGGGGGTCAATTCATTGCTGCATAACTTTCCGGAATTTACGCAAAATGGCATCCGGATGGCGGCTTTTGGACCAACTACGGCGCGGGCTGTTACCGATGCCGGATTTATTCTGGACATTGAAGCCCCTTTGCCCAATGCGCCGTCGATGGCGGGGGCCTTGGAACTGTATATGAAAAAGGCCAATAATCATTGACGGGCCGAGCGATTCTGCCCTGGAATTGCGCTGATTGAATGAGCCGGGACCCTGATTGTTTTGCAATCAGGCCGATCACTCAATCGGCGCAATCTAGTTTTAAAGAGTCTCCTTTTTTATACCAATATTTTTGGAAAATCTCCGTTTAATAACTAACATGCGCTTAAGCGTGATTACCAACGGAGTGGACCGTTTCTCACTTTGGCAGGTCATTCAAAATTAATCTGGTGATTGCTCTGATATTTTATGAATCGTAAGTTCTACGTTGTCCTGCTGCTGGTGGCCTACGTGATAACGACTTCGGGCGTTGAGGCACAAGATCAGGATCCGCAATTCAGCTTGTATATGTTCAATCCGGTCTACTACAATCCGGCCGCAGCCGGTTCGGAGGGAGTTACCCGGTTTCAGTTGGTACATCGCACTCAATATCTTGGTTATCAGGGTACTTTTGACGAAGGAGGCTCCCCCAGCACCCAGCTGTTTTCATTTAATATGCCCTTAAGTAAAATCCACGGTGGGGTGGGTTTATACGCTGCCAATGAAACATTTGGTCCGCAGGGATTTCAAAAGATTCAGGCAGCCTATGCTTTCCGGTTGCCTGTGAAAAAAGGAATGCTCTCTTTTGGTGTCGAGGGAGGAATCCATAACCGGTCGATCAATTACGACCGGTTTCGGCCCAACGATCCCGGAGATCCGCTGATTCAGAACGGCCGTGTTAATCAGACGCAGCCTGATCTGGGCGCGGGCGTTTATTACAATTCGGACACGTATTATATAGGCGCGAGCATGAAGCACCTGACGCAGCCTGATTTTAAATTAGGAAACGACGTTGGGCTCAATCCGCTTTATCGTACGGCCTATCTGACGGCTGGTTACCGGTATGCCTGGAATGAACTGATTGATATCATGCCTTCCGCCATTTACAAATTCAACACCAACGCGACGTATTCATCCGTCGAAATCAGTGCGCTGGCTATGTATGACAAGCGCCACTGGGTAGGATTTGGCTACCGTCAGGGGGATGCTTTCACCGCCACCGCCGGAATTAGTTTGTTGCGGAATAATGCGCTGCGCTTTGGGTATGCTTTCGATTTTGTGGTCAGTAACCGCGATGCTAAAAGTCCAACTTCGCACGAAATACTGTTATCTTATTCCTTGCCTGAACCCCGCGCGGGCCGTAAACCAATCATCAGAACGCCCCGATTCCGTTATTGAAAGAACCATTACGAAACTGACAGCATTCCACCCCTGGTTTACCCTCCTAATATTGGCGTAATTATTGTTAGGCTGTTTAACGTCAAAGTGATAATTTTGAACAAATTAGTTGGATAGGTGGTAAAACTGATCGCATGTTGGTTTGACTTTTTTTGGAATACTAAATGCATTCAATCAATTCAAATGTACGTATACAATAAAATGCTTTATTTTCGTTCTAAGACTGGTTTGCACGCGAAACAGATTTTAACGTATCATACAACTATGAGTATTAAGTGGTTTACCGGCAACGCAGCCCGAGGGGTGATGGTGGTGGCAACGATTCTGCTGATGCAGGGTTGCGGGTTTATCAAATCAAAATTTGGTGGCGGAAAAGGAAAAGGAGAGGACGTCGGTGTCGTCAATGGTGAAATTACGGCCAACGGACGGAAAGGCTGGAAACAAACCACACCGTATGGTATGGTGCTGGTGCCGTCGGGTTCCTTTATGATGGGGCAGGCTGACGAAGATCTGGCCGCATCCCAGACCAACATGAACCGGCGGGTAACGATCAGCTCATTTTACATGGATGATACTGAAATTACCAACCATGAATACCGGCAGTTTGTCAATGCTTTACTCACCGATTCCGTTTCGGTTTTGGGTGAAGAGGAAATCATGACCAAGTATTATCCGGATACAACGGTTTGGAAGAATGACTTTACGTACCACAATGGCGATCCGATGCTGGAATATTACTTTTCGCATCCGGCCTTTGATACGTATCCGGTTGTTGGCGTAAGCTGGCAGGCAGCCCAGTATTTCTGTAACTGGCGCACGAACCTGTACAACGATTATCGTACGAAAGAAGGACAGTTTGTTTCGCCCCGCTATCGTCTGCCTTCGGAGGCAGAATGGGAATGGGCCGCCCGCGGTGGACGTAATTCTGCCAAATATCCCTGGGGTGGGCCCTACGTCGCCAATGGCAAAGGCTGTTATCTGGCCAACTTCAAGCCACAACGTGGAAATTTTGATGCGGATGGGTATCCCTACACGGCTCCGGCCAATGCCTACAATCCGAACGACTATGGACTGTATAACATGTCCGGTAACGTAGCGGAATGGACCCGCGATGCGTACGCAGAAAATGCAGCCGCTATCGTTTGGGATATGAACCCGGATAATCAGAATGCCGATGAACCCCGGAAAGTAGTGCGCGGTGGTTCATGGAAAGACATCGCATATTACCTGGAAACGGGAACGCGGTATTACGAGTACGAAAACAACAAGCGCTCCTACATCGGCTTCCGGTGTGTTATGGACAACCTCCAGGGACGAACCGCTTCCAAAGGGGCCCGGGCGTCGGCCCGTCGTTAATCCGGTTGGCTCCGGAGTTTAAACCGACTCAACTTCAATTAAGTACTAACAAAAACAACACAATACCCATTTAATTATTGCTTTAATCATGGCTAAAAAGAACGGTAACGGTTCAAGTGTTTTCTTTGACAAAATCCTTCCAACAATGTATAGTCTTGGTGCAGCCGTCGTTATTTTAGGCGCACTGGGGAAAATCCAGCACTGGGAAGGTGGAGGAACAATATTAACCATTGGTCTGCTAACTGAAGTTGCTATTTTTGTTCTGTTTGCTTTTCAAACGTTTGCCCAAAATACGCAGAAAGAACCTGATTGGTCGCGGGTATACCCGGAGTTGGCAGATGACTATGATGGTGAATTGCCACAACGTCGCCCGGCTTTACAAAGCAGCGGACTGACGGCCAATATGGATAAGATGCTGGCTGATGCGAAAGTTTCGCCGGATATTTTCGAAAAACTGGGTACGGGTCTGCGCAGTTTCACCGATACGGTTGGTAAAATGCGTGATGTTTCGGAAGCGACCATTGCCACCAACGAGTATACGCAGAACGTTCGGCAGGCAGCGGGTTCCATCAACGAAATGAACAAATCGTACGGAGTAGCGGTAACCTCGATGAACGCAATGGCCGACGCTACCCAGGATGCGAAAGAATACCGGATGCAATTCCAGAAAATCACGCAAAGTATGGGTGCGCTGAACGCCGTTTATGAACTGGAGTTACAGGATACCAACAAGCACCTGAAGGCCATGAATGCATTCTATGGCAACCTGACCAGTGCTATGGAAAATATGTCGGAAGCCAGTCGCGATACGCAGCAATTCAAAGGTGAGTTGTCGAAACTGACTAATAACTTGGCTTCTCTCAACAACGTATACGGAAGTATGCTGACGGCCATGCGGGGAAATACCAACGGCAAATAAGTAATCAATCGTTGAAGGGAGTTGACAGTTAACCAGCGGCAGGTTCGGTTAACTGTCAACTCACAGACTTCAAACGATACCTTTTTTATCTACATTACAAGTTACTCTACCATAAACTAATGGCAGGCGCAAAAGAAACACCCCGTCAGAAAATGATCGGGATGATGTATCTGGTATTGACCGCAATGCTGGCTTTACAAGTCAGCTCGGCTTTACTGGAGAAATTTATGTTATTGAATAATAGCCTCGAAACATCAACGGGGTCGGCAAACCGGATCAATCAGTCCACCATAGACAATATCAAGGCAACGGTTGACAAATCAGGCAACCGGGCCGCTGACGTAGCCGTTGTTAAACAAGCTGAAGAGGTTCGGACCATCACGGCTTCGATCATTAATGAACTGGATGTCATTAAGCAACAGTTAATTACTGAAGCGGGTGGCGGACTTGATGAGCAGGGCAGGCTCAAAAACCCCAATGAGGAAGACAAAGTCGGAATCATCATGGTTGGTGGCCGCAAAAACGGAAAAGCATACGAATTAAAAGAGAAGCTGAACCAATACACGCAGCAACTGCAAAAATATAATCCTTCGGCCAGGTTTACGCCTTTGGCCCTCGATGCCAAGGATGATCCCATTGCCAGCCGTTCAAAAGAACAAAAAAACAAGGATTTTGCCGAGTTGAATTTTGAACAAACTCCGGTTCCGGCCGCTTTGGCCGTGCTTAGTCAGCGTCAGTCCGACGTTCGGCGGATGGAAGGTGAAGTACTGGATTATCTGGCCAGCAAAGTAGGTGCTCAGGACATTAAGTTTGACAAAATTCTTGCTATGGTAAGTATGGAGTCAAAAGTTGTTGTGGCCGGTACCAAGTTTAAAGGAGAAATGTTCCTGGCGGCTTCATCGAGCGGTATTACGCCCCGGATGAGTCTGAATGGCGGTTCGGTTCGGGTAGAGAACGGTGTTGGTAAAATTGAATTTACCGCTCAGGGGGGAACGTATGACAAAAACGGGTTAGCTAAACGGGCCCTGACGGGTTCCATCAGCTACCAGGCTCCCGACGGAATGAAAACCGTTAATTTCAATCAGGAATACTTTGTCGCCAAACCATCTTACGAAATTGAAACGGCGTCCATGCCTCCTTTGTATCTGGGTTGTGCCAATAAGTTAAGCATTCAGAGCCCGCAGTTGGGAGCCTTATGGAACCCTTCGTTTTCGGCCGACGGAGCAACCGTTATAACCAGCGGAGAACGGGGCAAAATCACGGTTATTCCGAGCGCTGCGCAGGTTAGTCTGAATGTCAACAACGGCGGTAGTTTACTGGGGACCAATCAATTCAAGGTTAACAGAGTACCCCGGCCAACCTTGAGGCTTATCGTCGGAGGAGCAGAGTATGATGAACGTCGTGGTGCAGCTGTTTCCGCTGTTCGCAGCATACAGGTTCGGGCTATTCCGGATGAGAGCTTTAAAAACTTTATGCCGGACGATGCAAAATTCCGCGTAACTGGGTTTACCGTATCACTCGCTCAGGGAAGTCGGCGCGTTGCGGGTCCAATATCACTAGGACCTAACGGAGGCAGTGTCGGCAATTTGGCTGCCGAAGCTCAGCCGGGCATGCGCTATGTGGTTGAAGTTGAAGGTGTACAACGCCAGAACTTCCGGGGAGAAATTAGTGAAGTCCCTGTTACTCAGAAATTTTTCCCAATTAATTTGTACTAATTAGTACGAGAGCTGATAATTGATTCGTTATTGTGAAAGATAAAAGCAAAAAGCACAAGGTCATGAAACAGGCGGGAAGTGTAGCTTTAGCTGCGGTATTGGCAGTGATGGCAGGTGGGGTGGCACAGGCGCAGGAGCGGGATAATACAAAAACCAATCCGCTATCGGTTCGGGAAATCAATGAAAACGACATCATGATGAAGAAAACATTATGGCGTCGGGTGGACCTGAATGAGAAGCAGAACCAGGCGATGTTCTCGAAAAACAACCAGATTACCAAATACCTGATCGATGCGGTAAAAGCGGGCGTGCTGGTGGCCTATCCCAACGATTCGGTCAACACGCCCATGCAGGTTGAGAAATTTGCCGAAAAGCTGGCCGTTCCCGAACAAACCGTCGCGCTGACTGCTGAAGAAAAAGCCGCCGGTTTTGGCACCGAGGAAAAAACAAACGATGGTTGGGGCGATGCAAAAGATAAAAAAGCCGCTGCGAAAAAGCCGGTAGACGATGGTTGGGGAACCCCCGCGCCAGCAGCTGCCAAGGCTAAACCGGTCGACGACGGCTGGGGAACACCCGCTCCGAAGAAAAAAGCTACGGCCAAAAATACCAAAGGAAAGAAAGGCGTTAAACCCGCGCCCGTGGTTCCGGAAGTGCCGAAAGTAGACTCGAGCGCCATGGCAAAAGCCAATCCTTTTACGGGAATCGAACGTTTGAGTGACGAATTCAGTGTACTGGATATTAAAGAAGACTGGGTGTTTGATCGGAAACGGTCCCGTTTGTATTATGACATTCAAACGGTAGGCATCGTTATTCCGGCGGATAAAAGCCCGTCAGGTCTGGAAACCCAGGTCGCTTATTTCAAATACAAAGATCTGGACAAACTGTTCCGTAGCGATCCGAAGAAGTTTATCTGGTATAACTCACAAAACCAGGCTCAACATAAAAACCTGGCCGATGCCTTCGATCTGCGCTTGTTCTGGGGCCGTATTTACAAAGTATCAAATCCGAAAGATCGTGACTTGATCGGTCAGTATGGCAGCGAACGGGAGGGCTTAATGAAGTCTTACCAACTCGAACAACAATTGATGGAACAGGAGCACGGTTTGTGGGAATATTAATCACGAACGTGATTTCAAAATAGAAAAAGGGAAGCCAACGCTTCCCTTTTTTCATGCTCTATTCCGATCTGGGTCGCCTGAATCCTTACGACTGATCGATCGTTTCAAAATATTGCTTGACTTTCTGCGCTTTATCGGCGCCCACAACGGTGGCAATATCATCGATTGGGGCCTCCCGAATCTTTTTGACACCCTTGAAATACTTCAATAGTTTAGCGGCCGTCTTTTTGCCAATACCTTCAATGTTCTCCAGTTCACTGATGAGGCTATTCCGGCTGCGTTTATCGCGGTGATAGGTAATGGCAAACCGGTGGGCTTCGTCCCGGATGCGCTGGATCAGCTTCAACGATTCCGATTTTTTATCAATATACAGCGGAAGGCTGTCTTCCGGAAAATAGATTTCCTCCAGCCGCTTGGCAATGCCGATGATGGGTACCTGGCCGTATAAGTTCAATTCCTTCAGGGCTTCACAGGCTGCACTCAATTGGCCTTTGCCCCCGTCGATCACGATCAAATCCGGCAAACCGGTTTGCTCGTCCAGGACGCGGATATACCGGCGGCTGACGACTTCGTGCATCGATGCAAAATCGTTGGGACCCACTACCGTTTTAATGGAAAAATGGCGGTAATTTTTCGGCGACGGTTTTCCATCAATAAAGCAAACCATGGCTGATACCGGGTTCGTCCCCTGAATATTGGAGTTATCGAAACACTCGATGCGGTTGGGCAACGTTTTGAGTTGTAAATCCTGCTTCAGACGAATCAAAACCCGGTCTTTTTTACTGGCATTACCCGTTGCTTCGGCAGCAGCACGCTCGGCCCGTTCCCGGCGGAAATACAGCACGTTTTTCATCGACATGTCGAGCAGCTTCTTTTTGTCGCCAATCTGCGGAACTGTGATTTCGGCTTTCAGATCGGCCTCCAACGGAATATTGGTGATGATCTCTTTGGCTTCACTGCCGTACTGCGTCCGGAATTCAACGATCAGCATCGTGAGCAGGTCAAGATCCGTTTCGTCAAGCTTCTTTTTAACTTCAACGGTATTGGTCTGCGTAATGGTGCCGTTCACCACTTTCATGAAATTGATATAAGCCGCCGTTTCATCCGAAGCAATCGTAAAGACATCCGCATCCGAGATTTTGGGATTGACAACGGTCGATTTACTTTGAAAGTTTTGCAATACATTCAGCTTCTCCTTGTAGTGCTGAGCCTGCTCGAACGCCAGTTGATT
This sequence comes from Larkinella knui, assembly GCF_003858645.1. Lineage (GTDB taxonomy): Bacteria > Bacteroidota > Bacteroidia > Cytophagales > Spirosomataceae > Larkinella > Larkinella knui. The sequence continues at coordinate 615,560 of NZ_RQJP01000005.1, forward strand.
GGCCGATTCCAGCATTCGGTCTTTGAAGTAATTCTGCGCCGGAGCAACGTTACCCTTTAAAATGGAATGTATCTGGTCAACATCTTTTAAATACTCATTTTCACTGACCAAACCTTCACAGGGTCCTTTGCAGTTGCCGATGTGGTATTCCAGACAAACCTTGAATTTTTTGGCTTCGATATTCTCCGGCGAAAGGTTGAGGTTACAGGTACGCAGCGTAAACAGCTGGCTGAACATTTCCAGCAGGGTGTACATGGGCCTCAACTGGGCGTATGGGCCATAAAACGTGCCCAGCTTACGGTCGATGCGACGGGTGGTCTGCACCCGCGGAAAATGCTCGTTCGTAACGCAGATGAAGGGGTACGTTTTGTCGTCGCGCAGCAGAATGTTATAGCGGGGCTGAAACCGCTTGATCAACTGGTTTTCCAGTAAAAGCGCATCGAATTCCGTATGAACAATGGTAAACTCGATCTTTCGGATCTGGCTGACCAGTCGCTGTGTTTTGCGGTCGTGCTGGTTGGATTTAACGAAATAGCTACTGACCCGGTTTTTAAGATCTTTCGCTTTTCCGACATAAATCACCTCCCCCGACGCATCGAAATACCGGTAAACGCCCGGTTCATGCGGAACCTTCGCCAGTTCCTGTTTATAATCAAATTCGGCCATACTCTTTTGCGGGAAATGGGAACGCGGATTGGACGGACTGAACCGATTTATACGACGCAAAGAATGCTATTCAATCCGCGTTCCTGATAAACAAACGGAGTACATTAAAAGTTGTGTGACTAACCGCTTCATAAGCAGAAGAAAGGGCTTCGTCGAGCGATTGGGGATGGGTCAAAACCGAGAAAGCAGCCGTCAGGCCGAGCGCCTTGATATCGTCCGGCGATGCCTCGAGCGTCCCACAGAGCGCAATCGTTGGAACAGCGGCTTTTTGGGCTTGCCGCGCAATACCGCTGATCAATTTCCCCTGTAACGTCTGGTGGTCCATTTTGCCTTCGCCGGTCAAAACCAGATTGGTGCCTTGTAAATGCGCTGCGAAATGGGTTTGCTCCATAACAACGTTTACGCCTTCTTTCAGGGTCGCTTTTAGAAAGAATAGCGCACCGGCCCCCAGACCCCCAGCCGCCCCGGCACCCGGTATGTCGGCCAGATCGATACCAAAATGGCGGTGAATGACACGGGCCAGATGACGCAGCCCCTGATCCAATTCTTCAACTTCCCCGGCCGATGCGCCTTTCTGCGGACCGTAAATAAAGGCCGCACCGTTGGGTCCATACAAGGGATTCGTCACATCACAGGCGACATCGACGGTCAGATTCAGGGGCAAAGCGGGGGGAATAAGCTGGTCAATTTGCCGCAATGCTTCACCGCAGGGTTGAACCGGATGGCCGCTTTTATCTAAAAACTGCCACCCCAAAGCAGCCGCCATACCAATGCCGGCATCGTTGGTGGCGCTGCCGCCAATACCGAGTATAAGCTGGGTAACGCCCCGGCTTATCGCATCACGAATCAGTTGGCCCGTACCAAAAGTGCTTGCTTTCAGCGGATTATACTCGCTGCGTTGAAGCTGTCGCAAGCCCGAAGCTTGTGACATATCAATGAAAGCCGTCCGGCAATCGGATGAAATCCCGTACGAAGCCTGAACCGTTCGGCCGAGTGCGTCGGCAACCGGAATCGTAATCCATTCACCGCCGGTTGTTAGCGTCAAAATTTCGGCCGTTCCCTCTCCACCATCCGCCATTGGCAACGCCACAATTTCGGCGTCAGGATGCGCTAGCCGAACACCCTCCGTCATGGCATCGCAAACCTGCCGGGCCGTCAGCGACCCTTTAAATTTATCCGGAGCGAGCAGGATTTTCATCAATTCAGAATTTCTTCTTCTTCCGACTCTACAACTTTCGGCGGAATGTAACGCTGGCTGGAGTCGATCGAACCGCCCCCACAATCCAGCGAAAGATTGAAACCGTCGGGTTTTCGGAAAGGTACTTTGGGATACGAACGTCTGAGCGTGGGGTCGGCATACACCTTCTGCATATACATGCCCCAGGCGGGCATGGCAACCCGGGCACCCTGTCCCAAAGCCATGTCGCGAAAGTGAATGCTCCGGTCATCACCGCCAACCCATAACCCCGACACCAGATTTTGCGTCATTCCCATAAACCAGCCATCGGAGTAACTGGACGTCGTACCGGTTTTGGCCGCAATTTCATTACCGCCTTCCAGCAGTTTATACTGCGTGCGGAGCCGTTGTGACGTTCCATCGGGGTCTTCCACCGCGCCACGCATCAGATACAGCATCTGGTAGGCGGTATTGGCGTTGATCACCAGTTTGTTTTCGGGGAAAAAACTGGTCAGCAGGTTGCCATTTTTATCTTCAATCCGCAAAACCGTCAGCGGTTTAACCCGGTATCCGGCATTGGCGAACGTACAATAGGCGGCCACCATTTCAAACACCGACACATCACTTGTTCCCAGACACAAAGTCGGGTTTGCAGTCAAGTCACTTTCAATACCCAGTTTGTGCGCATACTCGACGACGGAAGCGGATTTAGCCTGTTTAATCAGATGTGCACTGACCGAATTGATCGAACGACCCAAAGCCTGACGTAAGGAAAGTTGCTGATAACTGTATTTGCCGTTTGAGTTTTTGGGGACCCAGGCCCGGGGGCCGTTATGATCCTCATACGGTTCAAACCGTACGGGCTGGTCGGTGATTCGATCGCAGGGCGTCAAAAAATTCTTATCGATGGCGGTCAGGTATAAAAACGGCTTGAACGTCGAACCCGGCTGGCGTTTGGCCTGCTTGACGTGGTCGAATTTGAAATACTTGAAGTTGATACCGCCCACCCACGCCTTCACGTGGCCGTTGCGCGGGTCCATCGACATAAACCCGACATTCAAAAACCGTTTGTAATACCGGATCGAATCGAGCGGACTCATTACAGTATCTTTCTCATTGCGCCGTCCTCCGTAGACGAATACCTTCATCTTCACCGGTTTTCGCATTTCCGCCCAAATGGCTTTTTCATCATCGCCGTATTCTTTTTTCAAGGCAATGTAGCGCGGAGTCCGTTTGGCTACCTGCTCGATAAAACCCGGTATTTCACGGTAAGCACCTCCAATTTTCTGAGTCCACGGATTCCGGCCCCGCCAGTGCTCGTAGAATTTCCGCTGCTGCTCCCGCATGTGTTCATACACGGACTCTTCCGCAGCTTTCTGAAGCCGGGAGTCGATGGTTGTATAAATTTTTAAGCCACTGGTTTCCAGATCTTTCTCGTCGTCCGGATTGGCTTCATTGTACTCATCCAACCACTTTTGAATATCGTTTTTGATGACGGAACGGAAGTAAGCCGCCCGGCCGGTATTCTGGTTTTCGATGTTGAAATCGAGTTTGATCGGCTTCAACTTATACAGCGCAAACTGGTCGTCGGTCAGAAAACCGTATTTCCGCATCTGAAACAGCACCACGTTCCGGCGCAGGAGTGAACGCTCTTCGTACAGACGCGGATTGAACCGCGACGGATTCTGAAGCATTCCCACCAGCAGGGCCGCTTCTTCGACGTTCAACTGCCAGGGTTCTTTGTTAAAGTACGTTTTGGCCGCGGTTTTGATCCCGAAGGTGTTATTGCCAAACGACACCGTGTTCAGGTACATCATCAGAATTTCCTGTTTGGTGTAGTTTCGCTCCAGCCGCACGGCCAGAATCCACTCTTTGGTCTTGTCAATGATGACACGCACGTAGGGAATACTGCCGAAGACGCCCCGGTATTTTTCAGTTCGGGTTTCAAACAGGTTTTTGGCAACTTGCTGCGTAAGCGTGCTGCCCCCGCCCGAACTGCTCCGGCCCGTCAGCACGCCATTGATGGCCCGAAAAATACTGCGGGCGTCGATGCCGGAATGTTTCACAAACCGGGCATCTTCGGTGGCCATCAGGGCTGAAATGACATTCGGAGAAACCTGGGAAATTTCAATTGGAGTCCGGTTTTCGAGGTAATATTTACTGAGCAGAACGCCATCTTCCGTATAAATTTCCGAAGCCAGATAGCTCTGCGGATTTTCGAGTGCTTTCAGGCTGGGCATTCCACCAAACAGCCACAGAAAATTGAAACTAACCGCAACGATGTAAAGAACCAGCAGGACAATACCCGCCAGGGTCAGTTTCCAGAGTCTTGCAATCAGGCGTCGATACAGACCCGGTTGTAACTCAAACATAGGGGAATCAGGGATTAAACTTGATACTGGTTTATGCTGCCGCTTTTGTCAAATGTACACATTTTAACCAAAACCGCTACTTCCGTTTAGCCGTTGGCTGCTCGGCGGCTATCTGCATTTCTCGCACTTTCGGCAACAAAGAACTGGTTGGGTAATCGCGGATGAATTCGATCAGTGCCTGACGGTAGGGCTCAACACCCCGCACTTTGCCAATCAGGATGACACGCAGTACGGCCATTTTATCTTCAATCAGACTACCGGTTAGGGCACTCATGGCGGTTTCGGCCCGGCTCAGGGCTTCACTCAAATTATTGGCTTTGTAGAGATTGTAGATTTCCGTATAAACGCGCTGCGCTTCGGTCTCGCCGGTTGCCGTATGGGCCCCGGTCGTACCGGTTTTTCCGACCTGCCGGGCATAGGACGAGGTTGGGAATTCCGCCAGCAGCTTTTCCTTCCAAGTAGAGGTGCGGTTCAACTGATCATTCGAAACCATCAGCAAATAATAAACCTCTGGTTTGACGCCGGTATTCGGATACCGGGTCAGCAAGGTTTCGAAAGTTGGAATGGCTTGATCCGGCTGATTGAATTGAAATTTATACAATTTGCCCAGGTGATAATACGCATTTTCCAACCGCTGATTGGACAGTTTCAACGCTTCCGGACTAAAGGGAATGGTCGCATATAGGGCGTCTTTCTGAGCTTTTCGCTCGGCGGCCGACAAAACGCCCGAACTGGAACTTTCCGGCCCATTGGCATTGAGAGCGGTTCCGGTTTGGGGCGGAGAATCGACCGCTCCAATTTGCGCCGAAGATTCTTTTTGGCTTCGACGCCAGTTGTCTTCCAGTTGGCGGGTTCCCCACTTCTGCATAAATTCCGTCCGGCCCTGCGTAACCATGATGGGATTGTACAAAAGCCACCGTTGATCGGCCGGAATATCTGACGAAGTCGCCGGGCGATTGGCCGCCTGAGTGGCAATTTCCTGAGCCCGGGCCAGCAGAGCCTGCTGCTGTTTCTGTTTGCGGTCGATGGCTTCATTCAGATGCTGGTCGAGGGCGGCCGGATTCATTTGGGCCAGTTTTTGCAGGCTGTCTTCGGTCTGAATGGTTTGTTGCTGCTCAACGAATTCATCCAGAAACACTTTCCGATTGGCCAGGGCTTTATAATCCGCGGATTGTTGGGGCAACAAAGCCAGTGCGCTGTCGTAATACGCTTTGGCGGTTGGGAAATTCTGTAATTTTTCGAAATACAGCTTTCCCATTTCCTGGTAGGTATACGGAATCTGGCTCGTGTTGGAAGTGGTTTCGTGGATTGATTTCTTCCAGTATTCGATGGCTTTCGGGTAGCGTCCATTCCGCGCTTCCAGCAGCCCCATCGTGTAGTAAATCTTGTCTTTCAGGTCGGTATTTTTCCGGTCATTCAACATGCGGGTAAACCGTTCGTTGCTGGTGCGCCCGCCCTGAATGGAGTAAATGGTGGCATAAAACGACTGCTCGTAGGTGGGCCGGTTTTTTAATACCTGGCGATAGTGGGCTATGGCCTGTTCCGGTTTTCCGGTCAGATCATACAGTTGACCGGCAATCAGATGCAAACGGGCGGTCGTTTCACCTTTTTTCAGGAAAGGAAAGGTGGCATCCAGCAAAGCCGCCGACACCGCGTATTCCTGTTTCTGCTGGTGTAAATACGCTTTCGTTAAATAATAGTCCCGTGTATTGGCCTTATTAAGTGGTTGAACACGAAGGTATTCCGCCACATTTAAACCGTTTGTGTAGGCACCGGTTTCCACGTAGGTTCGCATGAGGCCAATCAACGCTTCGTGTTTTTCATCCTCGCCTTCGCCCTTGGTATTGACATATTTAAACACCTCCATGGCATTGCCATAATCCTGGCGATACAAGCGGGCGGTGCCTAATAGTATATAGCTATTATCCAGCCATTTGCTATTCTGGTGGCGCTCCGCTACCAGCGATGCCTTCTTGATGGCGTCGTCCAGTTGTGCTTTTACAGGTTCTAACCTGGTGGAATCGAGCGGCAGCAGAATGGGCAGGGGCTGGTTGTAATTTTCCTGGTACGTTTTATGCTGATAGCGCTCCACTTCCCGAAGCCGGTCGCGGGCAATCAGGTAGGCGTTGTAGCGGGCGTTCAGGTTATGATAGGCGACCGGGAGCTTCTTCTGGCTGTATTGTGAACAGCTGCTGACCAAAACCAGGACAACAACCGATAGGAAGCAGGACCGGAATTGGTCAGCTACAGAATACGTAGGGAAATATCGGTTGAAAAACCCGCCTTGCATGGAAAAGAGTAATATTCTTGGTAACCGCCGGAAGGCTTTCTACCTTCGCGGAACCAACACTGAATAGTAACGTCGTCAACGCAAAAACCGTATCGAAAAACGTGCCACTCAGACAAAAATACGAAATAACTGACATCAAAACCGAGGACTTGCCGTATGGAACCCGATAAATTCAATTCTGATGAGCCGGAAAAGCCGTTCAGGAAGGCCACCCGCAAAACCAGTTCTTTTGTACAATATTCAGCGATCGGCTTTCAGATGCTGGCCACAATTGGCCTGGGCGTTTGGGGCGGTATTAAACTGGACGAATGGCAGGGCAACCAAAAGCCCATCTGGACGCTCGTATTATCGCTGGTAGCCATTGGTTCGTCGTTGTATCTTTTTATTCGAAGTTTACCCAAACAGCCCTGATATGCGCTACAGCATTGGGGCCACCGCCCTGTTGGCAATTGTATTTTTTATAGCCGAACAGTATGGAGCTGCTGCCTGGCTTCATCCGTACTGGAAATTTATGCTCATTTTTTTTCTGAGCATTTCATTCCTGATTCACCGGCTCATGGAGGTTGGTTTTCAGAATAATCGCGAAAAATTCATTCCGTTTTACATGGCTACCATCGTGGCCCGGCTGATCTTGTGCCTGGTATTTGTCGGGTTCTTTTTGTGGCATGGCGTCCATGGTGTCAAACTGTTTATCCTGGACTTTCTTGCACTATATATATTTTATACAGCCTTTGAAATCTACATTTTGAGTCGTAACTTGCGACGCGGTTTGTAACACATACCATTTACTTCATATGATGCGTTTCCGGATTCATACGTTTTTTTTAAGTATTGTATTGTTTCTGAGTACGTTGGTGTCGGTCAATGCGCAACACGAGGAGCATGCTGACCACAACGCGGCAGAAGGAAAGAAGAAATTTAATGTGGGCGACATGATCATGCACCACATCAAGGACGATCATGGCTGGGAATTTGCGCACGGCTTAACGCTCCCTTTACCGGTCATTCTGTATACGCAGGATGGCGGGCTGGACGTGTTTTCGTCTTCGCACTTCGCTCATGAAGCCACCTACAACGGCTACGTAAAAGAACACAATAAAATATACCGTGCCGGAGCCAATGGCGAAGCCGATAAGTCGATCAAAGTATACGATTTCTCCATCACGAAAAACGTAGCGTCTCTCCTGTTGAGTGCGGTTTTGCTTTTAGTTGTATTTTTCTCCGTTCGCAACGGCTATGAGAAAAACAAAGGCAAGGCACCCAAAGGATTGCAGTCTTTTCTGGAACCGGTTATTCTGTTTGTTCGCGACGAGATTGCCAAACCGAACATCGGTCCCAAATACGGACGGTATCTGCCGTTCCTGCTGACGCTGTTTTTCTTCATTCTTTTCAACAACCTGCTGGGACTTCTGCCGGGCGGTGCCAACCTGACCGGCAACATCGCTATCACGATGACGCTGGCCGTTATCACCTTCCTGATTGTTAACCTGAGCGGCAACAAGCATTACTGGGCTCACCTTTTCAAACCTACCGGTGTTCCGGTGGCGCTGCTGCCCATCATGATTCCGGTCGAAATCGTGGGTGTGTTCATGAAGCCCTTCTCCCTGATGGTTCGGTTGTTTGCCAACATCACGGCGGGCCACATCATTATTCTGAGCTTGCTGGGCTTGATTTTCATTGCCAAGGATCTGGGCGGTTCCGGCATGGGGTGGGGCGTTAGCCCGCTCATCATCGTGTTCTCGCTGTTCATGAACCTGATCGAGTTGCTGGTTGCGTTCCTGCAAGCATTCATTTTTACCCTGCTTTCGTCGATGTACATCGGCAGTGCGATTGAAGACCATCACGAAGCCGACCATGGTGTGGGCTACGAAGGCCCGCAAGCGCATTAAGATTGGGTATTGCCGTTAATTCAGTTGTATTTTTTGTTTAACCATAAATTGTTTTTCGAGCATGTTTGCAATGTTGCTCTCTATTCTTCTGGAAGCTACAGGTAGCTTCGCAGTAATGGGTGCCGCCATTGGCGCAGGTCTGGCCGCTATCGGTGCAGGTCTGGGTATTGGTCGTATTGGTGGTTCGGCGATGGAAGGTATCGCCCGCCAACCGGAAGCCGCTGGTCGGATTCAAACCGCGATGTTGATCATCGCAGCGTTGATCGAGGCCGTGGCTCTGTTCGCAGCCGTTATCTGTCTGCTGATTTCACTGGGTTAACCAGTCGATAAGCACTCGAGTCGCCGGTTGCATTAGGCGTCGGCACACGACTCAAAAAACTGGAAAAAGCCCGTCGGTATGAACTAGTCAGCCGACGGGCTGATTTCAACAACAAGCGAATTTATCCTATTCATATATCCTAATTTCGAAAATCCATGGATCTGCTGATTCCTGATATTGGGTTGTTATTCTGGATGGTAGTCGTTTTCGGACTGCTGTATTTTATCCTGTCAAAATTTGCCTGGACACCGATTACGGAAAGTCTGAAAGAACGGGAAGACGATATTCAGAAAGCCCTGGATATGGCCGAAAAAACCCGGATCGAAATGGCCAAACTGCAAGCCGACAACCAGAAGTTGCTGGCCGAGGCCCGCGCTGAACGCGATGCCATTTTGCGGGGCGCTAAAGAAACCGCCGACCGGGTCATTGCCGAATCGCGCGACCGGGCAACCGAAGAAGGCAATCGGATTATTCTGAAAGCCCGCGAAGAATTGCAGACGGAGCGTCAGGCGATGGTGGCTGAAGTGAAACGCGAAGTGATCGAACTGTCACTCGACATTGCTGAAAAAGTACTGAAGAGAGAACTGAGCGATAAGAAATCACAGGAAGAACTTGTTAAAAGTCTCGTTGCAGAAGCACGGTTAAATTAAGAGTTCAGAAGTAAGAGTGAAGAGTTTGCCGCCCGATCGGTTAGCTGACGCGTTCACTCTTACTTCTGAACTCACCACTCATAAGATGGCAGAATCTACAGTTGCATTCCGATACGCTAAATCGCTGATCGACCTGGCGAAGGAGAAGCAGAAAGTCGAAGAAGTGTACAAGGATATGTTGTTTTTCCTGGACGTGGTTCGCAAAAACCGCGACTTGATGCTGGCGCTGAAAAGTCCGATTTTGCGCCATGAAAAGAAAATGGCCGTTTTACGGGCTATCTTTGAAAGCCGCGTCGATCCGTTATCGTTTCTGATCTTCAATATCATTACGAAGAAAAACCGGGAAGGTATCATGGATAGCATTGCCGACGAATTCGTTCGGCAGTACAATGATTTGAAAGGAATCCAGAAGATTCGGGTGATCACAACGCTGCCCCTGACGGAAGAAATTCGCAAGGAATTCATCGGTGTCGTTGGCAAAGCGACCGGCAAGCAAATCGAACTGGAAGAGCAAATTGATCCGAAACTGATCGGCGGTTATGTTCTCCGCATCGGCGACCGGCAGATCGATGCCTCGATCCGCAACCAGTTGGCCGAATTGCGCCTGAGCTTCCTGAATTAGTTTTTGAGACAAAAGAGCATAGACAAGAGATTTGAGACAATTGCCAACTGACGTCTAAATCTTTTCTCTTACGTCTCACTTCTTTACTCCATAAAAAACCGGACATCGAAGCACCTGCTTTGATGTCCGGTTTTTTATGTTAACATGCAGGGTAAAATGGTAACTACATGGATCTGCTAACGCCAACCCGAGCCATCGACATAGTCCGGGTTGTGAGGGATTTGGGGTATGAGCTGCACGAAAACCGCAAAATCGTGTGTCCATTTCACGTTGAGAAAACGCCCTCGCTGGTTATTTATCCGCAAACTAACTCGTATCACTGCTTCGGTTGCGGCAAACACGGCGATGTGATCAGCTTCTATGCCGGGATTGCTCATCTGGATTATACGGCGGCCATGCACGAGCTGGCCTTCAATTACCTGCCGGAGTATAATCCGGAATTGTATAAAAAAGGGCATCTGAAAAAAATACAGTCGGCGGTGGTCGCCAAGCCGGAGAAAATCGCCTTGCCATCGGATACAAACGCTTACGTTTACAAGCCACTGCATAGCGATATCTACGAAGCTTTTCAGCGGGTTTGTGAAGGACAACCCCCAACGGATGTGCGGGCAGAAGCCTGGCAGTATTTGGCTGGCCGGGGTTTTTCAGAGTCGACGTTGCGGAAGTTTCGCCTTTTTACGGTCAACGACTACCAGTCGGCACAATCCTTTTTACGGAAGACCTATAACCTCCTGGATTTGCAGGAATGCGGCTTATTCAACGAGAAGGGAAACCTGATTTTCTACCGCCATCCGATCATCATTCCGTATTACCGGAAAAACCGCATCGTATTTTTGCAAGGCCGGCTCATCGGGCGTCCCACCGATTCAACATCCCGGTATCAGTTTTTGAGCGGTGTTCCCGTGGAGTTGTTCAATGCCGACGTGGTAGACCTCATTAAAACCGGCCAAACGCTGTATGTGACCGAAGGCGCGCTGGATTGCATGACACTCATGCAGGAAGGAATGCCCGCCGTTAGTCTGGGAAGTGCGACGATGTTCAAACGGGAATGGATGAAACTCTTCCGCCGTTTTGAAATTTGCTTCTATTTCGACAATGATGCCGCCGGGCAAAAAGCCGCCCGGGAATACGGCGACTTGTTCAGCCAATACCGCATTTCGACCCGAACAAAAACGGTTAAAGAGGGCTACAAAGACGTGAATGACTACTTTTCGAAACGCGACTAGCGGTTATTGAAACTCCTTCACAAACTTGAAATGCGACGGACGGAACGTAAGGTTCTGGTAAAACCGGTGTGTGTGGGTCCGTTTCTGGTTGGCCGTCACTTCCAGATTGACAAAACCGTGTGCGTCGGCCAATTGCTCCAAAGCCGCCACGAGTTGTCGGCCAATCTGGTGATTCCGGTATTCCGGCACAACATACAACTCCTGAATTTCGCCGACTTTGCCGGTATGATGAAGCAGGTATTGAACGTGACAACTGATGAAACCAACTACTTCATCGTTGACTTCGGCGACCAAATAATGCACCCGACAATCGGAAAGGTTGCGCTGAAATACCGCCCGGAAGGCCACAGCGTTTAATTGAGTTTCTTCCAGTTCACACAGAAACCGGTAAATGGTTCCAACATCCTGAGAATCAGCCGGACGAATATGGGCATTGAAGTTCATGGTCGCAGAAAGATTAGGTAAGGTTTTCGGGAAGTGGATAAGAACTGGTTAAATTTCGGGAAATTCTGACGAATCCTAAGCCTACTTATGAAAAAAATAAACTATTTGGCCATTTTGCCCTTGCTGGCGGGCACTGTGGCCTGCCAATCTACCTCTTCTGACGACAATACTTCCCAAAACGACACAACCCAAACCACTATGTTTGCCTCCGACGCGGCTTTTCTCCAGAAACACCACCCCGATTTAGTGACACTACAAGATGGTAAAGCGCAGGTATTGATTTGTCCGGCGTATCAGGGCCGGGTGATGACGAGCACGGCCGATGGGCAAACCAGCTACGGCTGGATTAACCGCGAACTGATCCAATCGGGCAAACTCATGCCGCACATGAATGCGTTCGGCGGAGAAGACCGCTTCTGGCTGGGGCCGGAGGGTGGGCAGTTTGCCATTTATTTCAAACCCGGCGCTCCATTCAATGGGGATGAATGGCAAACGCCCGCGCCCATCGATTCCGAACCCTTCACGATCGCATCCAAAGACGAGCATTCGGCCCGTTTTACGAGGGATTTTCAGTTGACCAATTATTCCGGGACCCGGTTCAGCGTGGGCGTTGAACGCGAAGTGCACCTGCTGCGTCCGGAACAGATTAGTCAGGCGCTGGGCGCATCGGGCGTTCCTCTGAGCGATTCGCTGAAAATTGTTGGTGTGGAGTCCGTCAACACGTTGGTTAACAAGGGGAAAGAAGCCTGGGCGAAGGAGAAAGGATTGCTGTCGGTCTGGATTTTGGGGATGTTCAATGCTTCGCCGGAAGCGACGATTGTGGTGCCGTTTCAACCCGGTCCGGGCCAGGCCATTAATGACAGTTATTTTGGAAAGGTACCGGCGTCGCGGCTGGTCCTGACAGACCGTGTGGGTTTCTTCAAAGCGGATGCCAGGGCGCGCGGCAAGATTGGGGTGCCGCCGGCGCGGGCCAAAAACTGGCTCGGCAGCTACGATCCCAGTTCACAAACGCTGACGTTGGTTACCTTCACGTTCAATCCGGCTGATCGGGAATACGTCAATTCAGCCTGGGAAATTCAGAAAGAACCCTATGCGGGCGATGTCGTCAACTCCTACAACGACGGACCGATGAAACCCGGCCAGCCGCAAATGGGGAAATTCTACGAGCTGGAAAGTTCGTCGCCCGCAGCAGCCTTGCAACCCGGCGGTCGCCTGACGCACACCCACACGACGCTACACATTCAGGGCGACGACGCTCAATTGGATAAAATCGCCCGGCAGTGGCTGGGGGTTGCGCTGGAAGATATTGTCAATGCGTTTTGATATTCCTGAAACCGCCTGGTAACTTCAGCTAATCACTCGTTTCCCATTCCGCGAAAACCGTTGCGTAAGGCGCCAGGCGCAACCGCAACGGTTTCGCCTTTTCGGGGCTGAGACTTTGGGCCGATTCCTCCCAAAAGGAGGCTGGCGAAAAACAGGCTTTGGAAAATGAGGTTTCATCCAGTAGGCGCACGACGACCGTTCGGTTGACCGGAACGACAACCGTTTGCGGCTCATTGGTCAGATTCGCCAGCATCAAAACCGCTTTCGGGCCCTTTTGAAGACACAGGGCTTCTGCGTTAAGAGGCCGACTGCTGACGGTTGGAACAACCTGACCATCCCGAAAACCGTTTGCCAACCGAAAAACCCAGTACATCGGAAATACCATACCGGTTTCTGAAAAAAACTGGTCGGGATAAGCCGACGGAAAATCGCCCTGCATGATGCCCTGTTCACCAATCGTTTCGTAATACGTGACCGAACGGGCCTTTGCCTGAATCAGTTCCTTCAGGCTTGCCAGCGTCCAGGCGGCCCCAAACAAAGACATTTGCCGTGGATCGACGGAAAAGGGCATCTGATTCATCGCCGAATCCGGGGCTTTGCCGGTCACATCGGGATTGGAACGCGGTCGTAACGTAACGGGCGATACGTGCACGTTTGGAATCCAGTGGCGGGCATCCCGAACGGTGTCAGCTTGGGCCGACACATTTTCAATCAGCGTCAAAGTATCGATGGCATGGGCCTGCGGGCTGATCGCATAACTGATAAAATCGACGGTTTCGAGCGGTGGCGTCTGCCGGTTGACCGCAACGAAAAAAGCGTCGGTTCCGGCACCGATCTGCGCATTGGGAAAAGCCTGACGGATTGGCGAAACGACCTGCTCGAGTAACGACGCTGGCGTTGATTTGGCAAAATTACTGAAAATGGATACCGAGTAAACGAGTGACGGATCAACCGGTTCTTTCAGAAAACTATAAAGTTCATAATTGGCCAGTTGATTGAAGATCAGGGCGATTTCCAGCTTTAAATCGAGCTGAACGGCATCGTCGATGGCTTTTTGGTACGTTTCCGGCCAATCCGGTTTCTGAAAATTGACCTCGACCCGCAGGTGGTGAAAGCGGGCTTCTTTGAGCAGCTGGATAACCGGATCTGTTAAGACCTCCGGGTTGGCACCAAGTCCGATAACCGGTAGCGAAGCGCTCGGCGAGCCGAATGCAATGGTAATTTCGGCTGGATCCGCCTGAAAATCCAAGGGTCCGGAAACCGGTCCGATCAGCCGCAACTCAACCGATTGCTGAATCGTTTCACCGGTTTTAAGAGTGACCGGAAAGGGGCGTGCCGAGGGCGTACAATAGGTTTTGTAGGAAGCATCGGCCCAATTTCGCTGGTCTTCACTTTCAAAAATATCCCCGACAAACCACAACACCGCAGCACCACCGTTGACCGTAGGCCACTGCATTTCCCGGATCGTGAGAAAAGGCTGGTGCGGACTGATGGCCCGGGGAAAAGCCGCCACCGACTGGCTGCCATCGGGATGCGTCAGCGTGCAGGGTTGCCCGGCGCATTCAGGAATGGGATGCAGAACGCAAAAGCCAGCCCGGTTTCGGCTAAATTCGCTCAAAACCTCGCCGTCGATGGCAAAGTGAATCGTACCGTCCGGGTCGCCAGCAATCTCGCAGGTCCAGCGCAGATTGACGGTGGCATTTCGACACAGGCAGGTATACTGAATCCGGAACGAATCCGCCCACTGGTCAACCGTTTCGTTTTCGATGGTACAGGTTGCCGTGGCCCAGTTGTGATCGCGTACGGCGTGGTAAATCATGCGAACCACTTCGTGGTTACCCAGGCGAATATACCGCAGAAAACCGTTTTCATACAGCATGGTGAGCGGGCCGGCGCGCAGCGTACGGGGCTCTGCCAGCGGCCGCTGCCGACCGTAGCGAATCAGAGAAGGTGAATACATACTTTAAAAGTCCTGTAGCTGATCCGATTCAAAGACGTGTTTCCCCGTCAGATTCTGCTGGGCTTTCTGAAACATCGCGTTTGCTACACTTTCGCCTTTGATACCTTTGTATTTGGCCGGAATCAACGGATTGAAGAGCTTCGCAAGGCCAGCTCCGATTCGCTCGCCCAATCGCGGTTCCTTGCGTTCGCCCAGCAGGAGGGAAGGCCGAAAAATCAGAAAAGACGGATAGTGTAAAGCGGAAATATCGCGTTCCAGTTCACCCTTGACGCGGTTATAGAAAATGGACGAGCGGGGATTGGCCCCCATCGCCGAAACTAATAAAAATTGCCGGGCCTGGTTGACCAAAGCGCGTTGGGCAACGTCTAATGGATACTGATAATCGACTTTTCGAAATGCTTCTTTTGAACCCGCTATTTTCATCGTTGTGCCGAGGCAGCAGAAAACATCGTCGGCCTGGACGAGCAAACCGTTTGGATGATCGAAATCGTACTGAATTTCCTGTAAATGCGGGTGCTGCCAGCCCAGGGAATGACGAACCAGCACTTTTACTTTTTCGTAGACCGGAGAATCCACCAGGCGATGCGTCAACAGATTCCCGATCAGCCCGGTCGCTCCAACAACGAGCGCAGTTTTTGGTGTAAGATTGGCCATTTTTTAGGGTTGTTGGGCGTTAAGATTGCTAATTTATAGGCGAGTATTCGTTTTTTTGCCATAATAATTTGAAAAACTACTAAATGAATCTACTAAGTGCTTTGTTTCGGCAGTATGGCTGGATTTTGGCCGTACCGGTTTTGCTGGCTCTCCGTTTTACCGATGACACTTTCGCCGTTCGGCTGGTCGAGCGTTTGCGGGCGTTCAGTACGGCCTATCCAAAAGAAAAAGTATACGTTCAGACCGATAAACCGTACTACACCGTTGGCGAAACGATCTGGATGAAAGGTTATCTGTTCGATGGTCCGCTGCATCTGGCCGACTCGGTCAGCAAAGTTCTGTATGTGGATTTGTTGCAAATCGAGAGCCAGAAAATAGTCGTTCACCGAATTTTAAAAGCTGAAAACGGCTATGCCACCGGCGCTATTGTACTGGGCGATTCGTTACCGGCGGGCGGGTATGTGCTCCGCGCTTATACGGGCTGGATGCGGAATTTTCCGGAGGATTATTTCTTCACAAAACCGCTCACGATATTGCACACCGATACGGAAACCGCTCTAACGACGGGCAGTACACCCGCGGTGCTGCAACCCGATGTACAGTTTTTTCCGGAAGGCGGCCAACTGATCAACGGTATCGAGAGCCGGGTGGCCTTCAAAACCGTTAGTCCGTCGGGAAAAGGGCTGGAATCAAGCGGTTTTGTGCTGAGTTCGGCGGGCGATACCGTTACCGGATTTTCGGCCAAACATCGCGGTATGGGTTATTTTTCGATTAAACCGGAACCGGGCCAGCACTATACGGCTTTTGTCAATTTGAGCGATGGGAGCCGTTATCAATACGCGCTCCCGGAAGCCCGGCCGGAAGGCTATGTGCTGCTGGTCGATAATATTACCAATCGGGAAAATGTCAGGGTCTACGTCCGGAACAACAAACCCGCCAGTGCCCAGGGCCGTTTTACGCTCATTGCGCAGTCGCGGGGCAAAGAAATTCAGGTGGCTCAAGGTGATATGAGTAAAAAAGCGGTTGTCTTTCAAATTTCCCGCCAGTTGTTTCCGGAAGGCATTTCGCAATTTACCCTGTTCGATGAAACCAACCAGCCGGTTTGCGAACGTCTTGCTTTTATTGAAAAAAAAGACCGCCTGAACATTCGTTTAAAACCGTCTAAACCGACCTTTGGAGCGCGCGAAAAAGTTCAGGTGGAGGTTGCCGTGACCGATGCGTCGGGCGCTCCGGTTCGGGCCAATCTTTCGCTGGCGGCTACCGACGCCAGTCAGGTAGTGGAAAAAGAACCGTACGCGGCCAACCTGGTTTCGTATCTGCTGCTGGGCTCCGACCTGAAGGGCTTGATCGAGGAACCGGGTTATTATTTCGATCCGGCCAATAAAGAACGCTTGCCGGATCTGGATGTGCTCATGATGACGCAGGGCTGGCGTCAGTTTGTCTGGAAAGACGTGTTGCAGGATACGTATCCGGTCCCCGAACATCTGGTCGAAAACGGGCTGGTGCTGTCGGGGCAGGTGGTTCGGCCCAATCAGAAAACGCCCGGGAAGGTGACGCTGACGTTTTTGATTATGCACCCCGATAGTTCCCGTGATGTGTTGACGGGCGAAGCGGACGAGAACGGGCGATTTGGCGTATACGGTTTGAAATTCAACGATTCTACGCGTGTGATGATTCAGGCGGTGATGGGGAAAAATAACCGGAATGTGGAGATCAAACTCGATAATCTGGTGAATCCGACGGTTAAAATGACCCGGATTCCGTACAATCCGATCGTTTTCCAGCGTGATGAGCTGGCCGATTACCTGAAAAGAGCCAAAGAATACCAGGAAATCGAACGCCAGATTCGCCGGAACCGCGAAATTTTATTGAAGGAAGTAACCGTTCGCAAAAAACGGGAAGTGCCCATGGACTCACGGAAAATCTATGGGCAGGCCAGCAACACGATCAAAGTGGACCAAACCATGACCGGGGGTGCCCAGACGGTACTGGATCTGCTGCGGGGCCGGGTTGCTGGGGTCAACGTGTCCGGTAGTTCCATGAATCCGACCGTACAGATTCGCGGGTCGGCCAATTTTGCGGGCGTTGTTGAACCCTTGTTTACGATTGATGGCATGCCGGTTTCAAAAGAAAGTATCCTAACGGTTTCGGTCTACGATGTGGACTATATCGATGTGCTGAAAGGCGCTGCGGCCACTATATTCGGGAGCCGGGCGAGTGGCGGAGTCATTGCCGTATATACCAAACGGGGATCGCCCAATTACGATTACAGCAAGGAAAAAACACCCGGGACACTCGTGGCAACTCTACCGGGTTTTCAGACCGTTCGCGAGTTTTATGCTCCGCGATACGATGAAAACAAACCCGAACACGTCCGCCCGGACTACCGGCCAACCCTGCATTGGGCACCGATGATTCAGACCGGCGACGATGGCAAAGCTCAGGTCAGCTTCTTTGCTTCCGACGCCCGCACCACCATCCGCATCGTTGCCGAAGGCGCATCCACCGACGGACACCCGGGCGTCGGAAATGCCAGCGTGGAGGTGAAGTAATCCGTCAGTCCGGGGTCGCGGTTTTCTTCGACAGCACAACGGCTGGTGAATGCGAACGCTGAAAATCGAAAACCGTAAAAAATCGTAATTTGCCCCTGAATCCTAAAGCCTTACCGAAACGTATGAAAAAAAGTATCTTGTCGGTGCTGTTGACATCGCTCAGTTGTGTTGCAGTGGCCCAAACCAATTACCCGACCATCGGCTCCATTGAGCGCCTTGATCCTAAACTGGACGCGCTGATTCCCAAAGACGCCAGGATTGAAGTCCTGGCTTCCGGTTTTGTCTGGTCAGAAGGGCCGGTTTGGGTGAAAGATTCCGGCAGCGAGGGCGGCTATCTGCTTTTCTCGGACGTGCCCCAAAACACGGTGTACAAATGGACGGAAAAAGAAGGCTGTGTGCCGTTTATAAAACCATCGGGCTACACGGGTGTGGCTCACTACAGCGACGAACCGGGCAGCAATGGCCTGGCGCTGGACGGAAAAGGCCGGCTCATTTCGGCCGAACACGGCGACCGGCGCATCTCGGCGCTTGTGCTGGCGGGTGGATCAGGTGGCAAAAAAACGCTGGCTGACAATTATATGGGCAAACGCTTCAACAGCCCCAACGATGTGGCACCCCATTCGAACGGGAGTGTCTATTTTACGGACCCGCCATACGGCCTGCCGGATCGGGAAAAAGACACCAAAGCGCGTGAACTGGACGTTTTTGGGGTATACCGGGTGACGCCCGACAACAAAGTTACGCTTATTATCAACGACCTGACCCGCCCGAACGGTATCGCATTTTCGCCCGACGAAAAAACGCTGTACATCGGACAGTCTGACCCCCAAAAACCGTACGTTATGGCGTATCCGGTGCAGACGGACGGAACCGTGGGCAAAGGCCGGATTTTTTACGACGCCACCGAGGGAATGAAACAGAATTTGCAGGGCGTGCCGGACGGCCTGAAAGTGGACAAAAATGGCAACGTGTGGACGAGCGGCCCGGGCGGGATTGTCATCATAGCGCCCGACCGGAACGATGGGCCGGGTAAACTACTGGGTCGCATCCGAACCGGAGCCGCCACCGCCAATTGTGCCTTTGGCAACGACGGCTCTACGCTGTACATCACGGCCGATATGTACCTGATTCGGGTGAAAACGCTGGCAAAAGGCCTTTAAGAAACGCCCATCAGGCGTTCATTTCAGTTTTGGACCGTTCAGCCACCCGGGGAGACCCGAATAAAATTCAAGGAGGCAAACCGGTTATTTTATTCGTAACTCTTCACGCATAATTCTTAACTCTAATCCTTATCTCGTTATATTTGTAACTACGTTGGTACGAAATGTGTAGCGAGGATTTAGGGGTAATTAATTATGATTGAGAACAGAAAATACATTGTCATCGGCGTTTTCTGTCTGGTTGGACTGGTCTATCTTTCGCGTTTGTTTTATCTGCAAATTCTGGATGACAGTTATTCGCTGGAATCGTCGAGTAATTCCATAAAGCGGGTCATCGAGATTCCGCACCGCGGTCAGATTTATGATCGGAACGGTAAATTTATGGTTTATAATACCCCGGTTTACGATTTATACGTCACGCCCAAAAAAGTCCAAATTCCGGATACGGCCGCCTTCTGTCATTTGTTGAATCTGGAGCGCACGGAATTTGACAGCATTATGGCGGCTGCGAAAGCCTACTCGTACCAAAAACCGTCTTTGTTTCTCCGGCAACTGTCAAAAGAAGACTTTGCCCGGATTCAGGATGCCCTGGTCGATTACCGTGGATTTGAGCATGTCACCAGTTCGATGCGGACCTATCCGGCCCATACGATGGCCAACGCGCTGGGCTACGTCAGTGAGGTCAGCAAAAAACAACTTGAAGAACAGGAAACGCCTTATTACCGCCAGGGTGACTACATTGGTCGCAGCGGTCTGGAGGAACAATATGAATCGGTACTGCGCGGCCAGCGCGGAATCAAGTTTGTCATGCAGAACGTACACGGCGTTGTGAAAGGCTCCTGGAAAAACGGGGCTTTCGATTCGCTGGCGATTGCCGGAAAGAACCTGTATACGGGTATCGATGCCGAAATTCAGCAGTATGCCGATACGTTGATGCAGAATAAAGTGGGGAGTGTGGTGGCTATCGAGCCATCGACCGGACAGATTTTGTGCATGGTTTCGGCCCCAACGTATGATCCCAATTCGTTATCGAGCCGGTTTTTCTCAAAAAGCTACTCGAAACTGGCTAAAAATCCGTACAAGCCGTTGATCAACCGCCCGGTTATGGCGAGTTACCGGCCCGGCTCTACGTTTAAATTGATTCAGGCCCTGGTGGCTTTGCAGGACGGAGCGGTTTCGCCCGGATCCATCTTTAGCCACGCGGGTTCGCCGATGAAATGCCACTGCAACCGTTCCGGGCGCCTGAATCTTTCCGGGGCGGTTCAATATTCCTGCAATCCTTATTTTTACCACGTTTTCCGCCGTTTGCTGTATAACAACGCGGAGCGCAATACCTTCAAAGCGTCGGCCATGGGGCTTCATCACTGGCACGACATGGTGGCGAAATTTGGTATCGGACAGCGGTTGGGCATCGATCTGCCCAGCGAGTTGAAAGGGAGTTTGCCGGACGCTGAATTATACGACAAACTTTATGGTGAACGGCATTGGAAATTCTCAACCGTTTATTCGTTGAGTATTGGTGAAGGCGAATTGCTGATCAGCCCGTTGAAAATGGCCAATGTAGCGGCTATTGTCGCCAACCGGGGCTGGTTTTATACTCCGCACATTGTCAGTGGAATTGGGAAACCGGGACAGGGAATCGACCCCAAGTACCTCGAAAAACACGACGTCGGTATTGATCCCCAGCATTTTGAGGTTGTTGCCGAAGGGATGCAGGGCGCGGTGGAACACGGAACAACGACGATGGCGGCCAACATTCCGGGCATCACCATTTGCGGCAAAACCGGAACATCCCAAAACAAGAAAGGAAAAGATCATTCTATTTTTGTCGCCTTTGCTCCGCGCGAAAATCCCAAAATTGCCATTGCGGTTTTTGTCGAAAATGCCGGTTGGGGCGGTATTGCTGCGGCTTCGGTGGCTTCGCTGGTAATCGAGAAGTATATCAAACGGCGCGTTGATAATCATGCCCTCGATAAGAAGGTGAAAGAAGCGAATTACCTGCCTGCAATCGTTCCACCCCAAAAACCGGCTCCCAAAAAGTTTATTGAACCGCCAAAGGACAGCGTTGCCAAACCGATGATCGTAAAAACGATTCTTCAGCGGTCCGTACCACCGGTCCCGGCGGAAGCTCCTTCACTGGCATCCCGGCCGGTGACCACCAACGGAAATTAAGTCATAGTTCATCATTCATAATTTATAATTCACTTGGTTTCCCGAGAACCACAAATTACTCAGAACATCGATTGGGTAACACTCATGCTATACATAGCGTGTGTGTTGATGGGCTGGCTGAATGTTTACGCAGCCGTATACAGCCCTGAAACACAAACTAATCTGTTCGATATGTCCACCAACGCCGGAAAGCAGTTGATGTGGATCGGTACGACCGTATTGCTCATTATTGCCATTCTGGTTATCAATTATCGCTTTTGGGATACATTTGCGTTTGTCATTTATGGCATCACCATTCTGATGCTGTTGCTGGTGCTGGTGGCCGGTTCGAACATCAAGGGGTCACGGTCGTGGTTTAAAATCGGGGGTTTTTTGCTCCAGCCCGCCGAATTTGCTAAACTCGGGACGGCTTTGGCACTGGCCCGCTACATCGACTTTCCGAACGTCAACCTGACCAAGCTGAAAGACCAGTTGTGGTGCGCCGGAATCATTGCCCTGCCGGCCCTGCTCATCATCGCGTCGAACGAAACCGGCTCGATGCTGGTTTTTGCCTCCTTCATCATCATGTTGTACCGGGAAGGATTGCCGGGCATTTATCCCCTGATTGCCATTGTCATCGTGACCCTGTTCATCCTGACGCTGATTGTTCCGAAACTGATTTTATTCGGGGTTATTCTGGCGCTGGCCGTGCTGGTTTTCTTTCTGACGCCACGCTATCAGCGTTCGGTTCAGAACGTGCTGGTCATTGGCATCACGGCGGTTTCGATGATTGCCATCGTTGCCGGCGTTGATTTCTTTGTCAACAGCGTGTTGCAGAAGCACCAGCAAAACCGGATCAAGGTGCTGATCAACCCGGCGGCCGACCCGCTGGGTGCGGGCTGGAACGTGACGCAGGCCAAGATTGCCATTGGCTCCGGTCGCCTGCAGGGAAAAGGGTTTCTGGAGGGGACGCAAACTAAACTGGACTTCGTTCCCGAGCAAAGTACGGATTTTATTTTCTGTACCATTGGCGAAGAACACGGTTTTGTGGGGAGTGCGATCGTGGTAAGTTTGTTTGTTTTTCTATTGTGCCGCCTTGTGTTGCTGGCCGAAAAACAACGAACGCGCTTTGCCCGCGTATACGGTTATTCGCTGGCCGGTATTATCTTTTTTCACCTGATGATTAACATCGGGATGACAATCGGGCTGATGCCGGTGATCGGAATTCCGCTGCCATTTTTCAGCTACGGCGGTTCGTCGTTGTGGTCATTTTCGATTCTGCTGTTTATTTTCCTGAAACTGGATTCCCGCCGGGTTGGAATGTTTACGCGGTAAGCGTGAGGATACGTTCCGGTCGTTCGGGCCTACATACCTATGAGCAAACATTCGAATCTGGACAAATTAACGACAGCTGGTTCCCTGGTAGCCGTTGGCATTGTTTTCGGGGATATCGGTACATCGCCACTGTATACCTATCGGGCCATTATTGAAGACCGCGTTGTTACCGAAACACTGGCTTTGGGTGGGGCATCGGCTATTTTCTGGACGTTGACCTTCCAGACCACCCTGAAATATGTGCTGATAACACTCCGGGCCGATAACAACGGCGAAGGCGGTATTTTCTCCCTGTATGCGCTCATCCGGCGGTATGCCCGATGGCTTTTGTTCCCTGCCATTGCGGGTGGTAGCTTCTTAATTGCCGATAGCATTATCACACCGCCTATCTCCGTATCGTCGGCCATTGAAGGGCTCCTGCCCCGGTATCCTGATTTGCCCGTCATCCCCATCGTATTGCTGATCCTGTTTGTTTTGTTTGTGGTGCAACAAGCCGGTACCAAGCGGCTTGGTATCGCCTTCGGCCCCATCATGACGGTCTGGTTCACAATGATTGGTGCTTTGGGCCTGGCGCAAATCCTGCAAACCCCCGCCGTTTTCCGGGCCCTGAATCCCTATTACGCCTACCAGATGATTGCCGGTTATCCCGAGGGTTTCTGGCTGTTGGGGGGCGTTTTTTTGTGTTCTACCGGAGCCGAAGCGCTTTATTCCGACATGGGGCATGTAGGTCGCCGAAATGTTCAGGTTTCCTGGATTTTGGTCAAGTTGTGTCTGATGCTTTGTTACCTGGGGCAGGCTGCGTGGCTCCTGGGCCATCAGGGTTCAAAATTGGGTAATCAGAGCCCTTTTTTCGGGCTGGTACCCACCTGGTTTCTGTTGCCAAGCATTGGAATTGCTACGCTGGCAACAATTATCGCCAGTCAGGCGCTGATTAGTGGAACCTTCACGCTGGTGTCGGAAGCCTTCCGGCTTACGTTGTTGCCCAAATTGCGGATCGTTTTTCCGTCGGATATGCGCGGACAGGTCTACATTCCGGCTTTCAACTGGCTGTTGATGATCAGCTGTTTTGCGGTTGTGCTGTATTTTAAAGAGTCGAAAAACATGGAAGCCGCCTTCGGTCTGTCCGTCAACCTGACCATGCTGATGACCACCCTGTTGCTGGCGATGTATCTACATGTGCGGCATGTCAATCTGCTGCTGGTGGGATTGCTGGTGAGCGTTTACCTTTTTATCGAAGGCAGTTTTCTGGCTGCCAATCTTCGTAAATTTGCCCACGGCGGCTGGGTATCCCTGTTGCTGGGATTCCTGATTATCGGCATTATGCTGATCTGGTATTTCGGTAGCCGAATCAAACGGCGGTTAACCAGCTACGTCAGCCTGCGCGATCACCTGCCGGTTTTGAAGCAATTGAGCAATGACGCAAGCATACCGCCCTACGCTACGAACCTGGTCTATCTGACTTCTTCTGCCAACCCACAACTGGTGGAAGAACACATCATCGATTCCATTCTGGAGGGCCAGCCCAAGCGGGCAGAGGTCTACTGGCTCATCCACGTTGAACTCATGGATGATCCGTATACAACGGAATACGTAATCGATATTCTGGAACCGGAAGAGGTCGTGCGGATTACGTTCCGGCTGGGCTTTCGGGTGCAGCCGCGGATCAGCCTGTTGTTTCGGGAGGTAGTAGAGGAAATGGTTCGCAACCATGAAGTTCAGCTGAACCCTAAATACCGGCCTCTGGGTATGCATCCCAACTTTATTGGTGATTTTCGTTTTATTATCATCAACCGGTTTTTATCCTACGAGAACGAACTGAATACACTCGATACATTGGTTATGAACGGTTATTTCGGTTTGAAACGCATCAGTTTAGCCGATGAGCGGGCTTACGGGATCGATACGCAAAACGTCACAACTGAATTCGTGCCCCTGATTGTGCGCCGGGCTGAGGTCGTGCGACTTCGGCGGGTACTGACCAAACCTTCGGCGACCGGTATTTCACGGACGCATAACGGGTTGTAATTAAACCACCTTCACTGCAATCCGGTGGCAGGCATTGTTGCAGTAGCCTTCCGGATTCCATTGGGGCATAACCATCGGCTGCGAAACACCCGCATCGTCGACAGCCCGCGCCCAGATTTCGTAGTATCCTTTCTGGGGAAGCTTCAGGTCCGCAGTCCAGTGTTGCCAGGCCAGCCGGTTTTTGGGAGCCTGGAGTTTGGTATTTTGCCACGTGCTCCCGAAATCGAATGAAACCTGCACGGTTTTAACCGCACGGTCGCCCGCCCAGGCATGGCCGCGTAAGGTGATCGGCTGCCCCAGATCCACTGTGGCCCCGGTTTTGGGAAAGGTAATCAGCGATTTAACCGGCATGGATTCAATGATTTTGAACTGATCTTCCGGCGGGTCGACGCCCGGCTGAACGGGATTGATCGGTACTTTGTAGCTTTTGCCGGTCATCTTTGCGCCGTCGTGCACTTTGTTGCGCACCGCGATCGTGTGCAGCCATTTGCCCGAAACCGATGCCGGCCAGCCGCCCACCACCAGCCGCAGCGGGTGGCCGTGCGTCAGCGGAATATCCTTGCCATTCATCGCCCAGGCCACCAGCGTTTCGTCTTCCAGCGCTTTTTTGATCGGGACGCCCCGCGAAATAACCGGCTTGGCCGGGTCCTGGCTGATGTGCAGATCTTTGCCGTAATAGCCAATGTAAATCGCATCGTCTTTCAACCCCACATCCGCCAGAATGTCTTTCAGCCGGACGCCGGTCCATTCGGCACAACTTACGGCACCGTCGCTCCACTGATTGCCTGCCGTTTGGGGGGCGTAGCCCGACCGCCCATTCCCGGCGCATTCGAGTACCAACTGGTAGGTATAGGTTTTAAACCGTTTCTTCAGATCGCTCAGTGAATACGTTTTGGGTGCTTTTACAGATTCTCCGTTAATGGTAAGTTCCCATTTTGCGACGTCGATGCTGTCGGGAATCAGGCCGTTGTTGCGAATGAACATTTTATCGGCGGGGGTAACGGCGTCATCGAGCAAATAAGCGGGCGGCTCGACGTTCCACGGCTTATCGTTCAGCACAATCAGATCTTTATGCTTGATCAGCATCGGATTGGGTTCCGCCAGACCCGTTTCCCGAAAAGCAAGCGGCAGGTAACCGCCGGGCATGTGGTCGGCAAAGGCAATTTTAGTACCTAACATACCGGCCATCGTTGCCAGTGTACTTTTTTTCAGGAAACCGCGACGGTTGAAGAGCGATGATCGATCCATTAAATCAAGGAAAAGGATTGGGTTGAATAGTCCAAAAGTAACAAAAAAAGACCCACACAGGGTTTAAATCCTTAGGGGTCTTTCAAAAATGGGTATGACAAACCGGGTGTTATACGACTGCCTCGCGGTGAATGATTGCGCCCCGATCCGGACCGGTCGAGATGAAGCTGATGGGTAAACCCAGTTCCGCTTCTAAAAAGTCAATATAAGCCGCCAGTTCGGTCGGAACTTCTTCATAGGTATGGAAATCGGTCAGCGACGTTTTCCAGCCTTTGAATTCTTTGTAAACCGGAACCACGGCGGTATCACACAAATCGTAAGGCAATTGTTCCGTCACCGTGCCGTCCGGTAATTGATAATGCGTACAGATGTTAATCGTGTCGAAAATATTCAATACATCGACTTTCATCATAATGAGTTGCGACACCCCGTTGATCATGATGGCGTATTTCAGTGCGGGCAAATCGAGCCAGCCACACCGGCGCGGACGGCCCGTTGTGGCACCGAATTCACGACCTTCTGCCCGCATCCGCTCGCCGGTTTCGTCCGACAGTTCGGTGGGGAAGGGGCCGCTGCCGACGCGGGTACAGTAGGCTTTGAAAATCCCGAATACCTCACCGATTTGTCGGGGAGCAATTCCCAAACCGGTGCAGGCACCCGCCGTCATCGTGTTCGAGCTGGTTACGAAGGGATACGAACCAAAGTCGATGTCGAGCAGTGAACCCTGCGCACCTTCCGCCAGCACTTTCTGTCCGGCATTGAGCGCACGATTGACTTCGTATTCGCTTTCAACCAGTTGAAACTGCTTCATGAACTCCACCGCTTCGAAGAATTCAGCTTCCGCCTGTGGCAAAACTGACTGATAATCAAATTGATGGTGATCGAGTGTCGTCTTATGAATGGCAACGAGTTTTGCGTATTTGGTGCCGAAGTTGGGCGACAGGACATCGCCAACGCGCAGACCCTGACGGGCTACTTTGTCCTGATACGTTGGTCCGATTCCGCGGAGGGTAGAACCAATTTTCGATTCGCCTTTGGCTTGCTCATAAGCGGCATCGAGCAGGCGGTGGGTCGGCAAAATAATCGACGCTTTTTTGGAAATGAACAAGTTACGAGTCAGATCGAGCTTGTATTTGGCTAAACCGTCAATTTCTTTCCGGAATACGATCGGGTCGAGAACAACGCCGTTGCCGATGATATTTTTAATGTCCGTCCGGAAAATACCCGACGGAATCTGGTGCAGCACGTGCTTATACCCATCGAATTCCAGCGTATGTCCCGCATTGGGACCTCCCTGAAACCGGGCTACCACTTCGTACTGTGGGGCCAGTACATCCACAATTTTCCCCTTGCCTTCGTCGCCCCATTGAAGGCCGAGTAATACATCTACCATAATAAAAATTTAAAAATGACTGCGTTCATCGAGTTGGTTTTTAGTCGTTGAAACGAAGTGTTCGGGCGTAATTGCCCCGTAATTGTTAGTATTTACGAAACCAGCGGTTGTCCGCCGTGTTCCTGCAGATCCTTTTCCTCCTCGTTTTTGGAACGATTTTCACAATGGTCGCGCTGGCAACTTCCGTAAAAAATCAGCGAGTGGTGCATCACGTTGAATTTCAGCATGTCGCCCACCAGCGTCTGGATATTCTGCACGCGCGGATCGCAGAACTCCATCACCTGGTGGCAATCCGTACAGATGATGTGGTCGTGCTGTTTGTAGCCGTACGATTTTTCGTATTGCGCCAGATTTTTTCCGAACTGGTGTTTGGTTACCAAATCGCAGTCAACCAGCACATCGAGCGTGTTGTAGACCGTTGC
This sequence comes from Larkinella knui, assembly GCF_003858645.1. Taxonomy (GTDB): domain Bacteria; phylum Bacteroidota; class Bacteroidia; order Cytophagales; family Spirosomataceae; genus Larkinella; species Larkinella knui. The sequence goes on from NZ_RQJP01000005.1 coordinate 643,438, forward strand.
CCGGCTGACCTGATACTTTTTATTTTTCATCGAGATATAGAGTTCATCTACATCAAAATGATCTTCGCGGTTATAAATCTCTTCCAGAATAGCGAAGCGTTCCGGTGTTTTCCGCAGGGCTTTGCTTTCTAAATAAGCCGTGAAAATTTTCTTCGCGGCATCGAGGTTGGCTTGTTTCGCTATAGGCATAACTTCACATTTATGAATTCAGGAGTTCGGCTTGTGAGGTTTGAAAGAATGGTAATAGCCTCTTTGTGAGGTGTTTAGAGCCCAAACTCTTCAACGCATAAATTCCTGAACTCGCTAAAGCAGTACAAAATTAATCAAACCGGGCTACTTTCACGACTCCATCCACTTTTTCGAGTTTTTTCATCAACTCTTCGAGGTGGCGCGTGTTGTGAACGTATAACTTCAGGGTTCCTTCAAAAATTCCGTCTTTCGAGTCAATCGTAATCGACCGGATATTGATGTGCAATTCGTTGCTGATAATTTTGGTCACATCGTTTACCAGACCCACGCGATCGGTGCCCGTAATCCGCAAACCGGCCAGAAAAGCCAGGTCGCGCTGTGAAGTCCATTTCGCTTTAATGATCCGGTTGCCGTGGTTCGACATCAACTCGACGGCGTTGGGGCAGGTGGTCCGGTGAATTTTGATGCCTTCATTGACCGTCACAAACCCAAAAACGTCGTCGCCCGAAATCGGATTGCAGCACTTCGCCAGCGTGTAATCGATGCGGTCCATGTCTTCACCGATCAGCAGCATATCGGCATCCGCCCGCTCACCGTGGAGCTTTTTCAGCTCTTTTTCAAACTGTTTCCCGTCCTGGAGGGTGTCGGTATTGAGTTTGTTCTGGCGGTTTTCTTTCGCTTCCTTATCCGACTTGAATTTTTTAAGTTCCTGAACGTCAATGTGTCCCTTGCCAACGCGGTAGAAAAAATCATTGGACGTCTTCGAACCAAAATAGGCCCGAAGCTGATTGAGCACTTCGTTCGTCATTTCCAGACGAAGCGTTTTCAACTTTCTCGCAACCGCTTCGCGCCCGTCCGTGATGTGCTGTTTATTTTCCTCTTTGATGAGGTCTTTGATCTTGGTCTTGGCCTTCGACGTAACCACAAACCGCAACCAGTCTTCATTTGGTTTCTGCTTGTTCGACGTAATAATTTCAACCTGATCGCCATTGTTCAGCACGTGGCTGAGCGGCACCAGCGTCGTATTGACCTTGGCCGCCATACACCGCGCCCCGATCTGGGTGTGAATGTCGAAGGCGAAATCCAGCGCCGTGGCACCGCGCTGAAGAACTTTCAGGTCACCTTTGGGCGTAAAAACAAAGACCTCCTCACTGTAGAGATTACTCCGGAAATCGTCTAAGAACTCGATCGCACCGGTTTTCTCGTTGCTGGCCGATTCGAGCATTTCGCGCACCTGACTGATCCAGGTTTCGATACCGCGCCCGGTTTGGGTGTCGTTTCCCTTGTATTTCCAGTGAGCCGCGTACCCTTTTTCGGCAATTTCGTTCATGCGGGCTGTCCGGATCTGTACTTCAACCCACTGGCCGGCTTTACTCATGACCGTCGTGTGCAGCGACTCGTAGCCGTTGGCGCGGGGGGTGCTGATCCAGTCTTTCAACCGGTCGGGATTGGGCTTGTAATGATCGGTCACGACCGAATACGCCTGCCAGCAGCCGGCTTTTTCGCTTTCGGGCGGTACGTTCAGAATAATCCGGATGGCAAACAGATCGAAGATTTCCTCAAACGGTTTTTTCTGTTTACTGAGCTTGTTATAAATGGAATAAATGGACTTGGGACGCCCTTTTACCACGAAATCATAGCCCATTTCTTTCAGATCTTCCTCAATCGGCTCAATAAAGCGGGCGATGAAGCGGTCACGGGCGGTTTTGGTTTCCCGCAGTTTGCGGGCAATGTCTTTATAAGCTTCCGGTTCGGCGTATTTCAGATACAGATCTTCCAGTTCCGATTTAATCGCGTTCAATCCCAGCCGGTGGGCCAGCGGAGCGTAGATGTAAATCGTTTCGGAGGCAATTTTGAGTTGCTTGTCGCGGGGCATCGAATCGAGCGTCCGCATGTTGTGCAGCCGGTCGGCCAGTTTGATCAGAATTACGCGCACATCGTCCGACAACGTCAGCAACATTTTGCGGAAGTTCTCGGCTTGCTGCGACGTGCCGTACTCAAACTTTCCCGAAATCTTGGTCAAACCGTCGATGATCCGCGCCACCTTCGGGCCGAAAAGCCGGTCGATGTCGGCAATCGTCATGTCGGTATCTTCGACCACATCGTGCAGCAGGGCCGCCACAATGGAGGTGGTGCCCAGGCCGATTTCTTCAACGGCGATCTGGGCGACCGCCAGCGGGTGATAAATATACGGTTCGCCCGACCGCCTGCGCATGCTCTGATGAGCTTCCAACGAGGTATTGAACGCCTTTTTGATCAATTTGGCGTCATTATCCTTTAACATGGGTTTTGCTTCCCGCAACAACCGGCGGTAGCACTTTAAAATTTCTTTACGCTCCTGCTCAAGGTCAATGACCGGTTCAGCCGTTACTTCCATAAGGGTGTATTCTTCTTCTTTTATACGCTACTCTATCGCTTTCACCTGCCCGATATACATTAATATTAAAAAACTGACTCAGCAAATCAAAGGAATAGTTGTAAAAAATAATACTCCTTCGGTTAGAGGTTGTACAGTACAGAAATCATTTGTACTTTTGCAGGCCAAAAAATAGTTTAGGAGCGGCAACGAAGACCGATTTGAAGTGCATCCATTCCGGTGAAGCTTTAAAACCGTAACGTTTACCTTCACAAACTAATTTTATTCGCGGGCGTGGCGAAATTGGTAGACGTGCCAGACTTAGGATCTGGTGCCGCAAGGCATGGGGGTTCGAGTCCCTCCGCCCGTACAAAATGATGAAAGAGTGAAAGAGTGAAAGAGCGAATCGGATTCGATACGGATTACACTCTTCCACTCTTTCGCTCTTTCACTCTTTTAATACGTATACTGTGGAAATTGCATTAGAGAAATCGACGGAAACCAACGCTTCGCTGAAAATAAAGCTGTCCAAAAGCGATTATCAGCCGGAAGTAGACAAGAAATTGAAAGATTATGGCCGTCGCGCCAGCATCAAGGGATTCCGTCCCGGCAAAGTGCCTACGTCGTTGATTCAGAAGATGTACGGTAAAAGTGTACTGGTTGAGGAAATCAACGAATTGTTGAAAAATACGGTCAGCAATTACATCCGCGATAATAAATTACAAGTGGTTGGTGACCCGTTACCCGACCGCGAACAAGCCGACGCCATCGACTGGGACGGCCAGAATGAGTTTGAATTCAATTACCACCTCGGTTTAGCGTCTGATTTTGAAGTTGACTTTGATGCTTTACCGCCCGTGCCGTCTTATGTGATTGAAGCGGGTGAAACGGAATTGAATTCGACTATCGAGGAATTGAAAACCCGGTTCAGTGGCCAGACGCACGTTGACGAATCGGCGGAAGGCGATATGATTTATGGGGAATTGAAACAGGAGGGAAAAGAAGACGGCGAAGCGTTTGCTACGAAAACCGCCTTCCCGAGCAAGCAGATTGCGGCCGAAGAATTGCCGAAATTTGTTGGCCTCAAAAAAGGCGATACGGTGACCTTCGATATTCAGAAAACCTTTGTCGACGAAAAAGCCCGCGCGCTGGCCACCGGTTTGAAGCGTGAAGAAGCCGCCGAACTGGAAGGCGAATTTACGTTTACCGTCGAGGATATTACCCGGAACGAACCGGCCGAAATCGGTCAGGAATTTTTCGATAAAGTGCTGGGTAAAGATGTCGTTGAAACCGAAGAGCAGTTTCGGGAGAAAGTACTGGAAGTAATCAAAGGGAACTACGCACGGGAGTCGGCTACACTGGAACGGCTTGATATTGAGCAGGCTTTGCTGGATAACATCACCATCGGGTTGCCGGACGATTTTCTGAAGCAATGGTTGTTGACGAGCAACGAAGGCAATGTGACCGAAACCGAGGTTAACGAGCAATACGATGCGTTCGCCCGTTCGGTGAAACTGCAGCTGATCAAAAACAAGATTGCCAGCGAGAACGAAATCAACGTAGCTTATGAGGACGTGCTGAACGTGACGCGCGGTATGGTTCGCGAGCAGTTTGGTTTCTACGGGGATGACGAACAGATGAATCAAAGCATCGACAAAATCGCCCAGCAATACCTGATGGACGAGAAAGGCGAAAACTACATGAAAATGTATAACCGCATTTCCGATGATAAAGTGATCGAATTGATCAAAAGCAAATTGACACTGGAGCCCAGAACGGTTTCCGTGGAAGAATTTAAAGAATTGGTAAGTACCCGCCAACCGGCGTAACCAGCCCGTCGGCGGTGTTGAGTATCAAATCGGGTTTTAATTTCTACCCTATCAACGGTGGGAATTAAAACCCGATGCGGTTTCGGTTGGTCGGTGGAACCAGCTGGCGGACAACTTCCACCAGCGCCATGTCTTCGGCTTTTCGCTTCCAGTAGGCCACTTCCATTCTGAGTTTTTCGATCTCCAGGTCTTTGCGTTCCCGCTCGGATTTTAGCGTTTCCACCTGATGGACCACTTCCGCCGGATACAGTTCCTGCTGGAGCGGGAGTTCTCCCGAGAGCAACTGGGCTGCGGTGGTGCCGAGTGCCGTGGCAATTTGCTGCAAACGCGAGATCGTTAAATCAGTTTTTCCGCGTTCGATGTCACCGAAAGCGGTGGTAGAAAGGCCCAGCATATCGGCCATATTTTCCTGCGAATAGCCTTTCTGTTGGCGCAGTAAACGGATTTGGGAACTTATGGTCATGACGTCTCAAGAAATTCTGATAATATAATAAGTCAAACCGACTATCAAAATCGGGTTTGATTGTCCATTTTTGTATCGTAACAAAGACGAAGGGGAAGTTGGTTTCAAAACCGGTTTTCAGTCTCAGGTCCCGATCGTCTTTGAAAAAAAGAGTGAAGGCTGACAACCGGATACTAGAGAGTCCGTTAAGTTTGTATTTTCGTTGCGCTAAACAGAAAGAATAATCAGTATGAATCAAGGAAATGAATTCCGCAAATTTGCCGTTCACCACATGGGTCTGAACGGGTTGACGGTCGATGGTTACATGAACCATACCGTTGAAAACATGACCCGCTCCGTCATTGAAGAACGGCCGATGAACTTCCGTGAAGTCGACGTTTTCTCCCGGCTGATGGCCGACCGGATTATATTCATGGGCATGGGTGTTGATGATAATATCGCCAACATCATTGTGGCTCAATTGCTTTTCCTGGAATCCGCCGATCCGAAGAAGGATATCCTGATGTACATCAATAGCCCGGGCGGTTCGGTCTATGCCGGTTTGGGAATTTATGACACCATGCAGTATGTACGGCCCGACGTGGCAACGGTTTGTACGAGCCTGGCGGCATCGATGGGTGCGGTATTGCTTTGCGGTGGCGCTGCCGGAAAACGCTCGGCGCTGCCACATGCCCGGGTGATGATTCACCAGCCATCGGGTGGAGCCCAGGGCCAATCGGTCGACATCGAAATTACCGCCCGCGAAATTGTGAAACTTCGCGATGAATTGTACGAAATCATCGCCCTGCATTCCGGAAAAACGAAAGAAGAAATCGAAAAAGATTCCGATCGTGATAAGTGGTTCCGGGCTGAAGAAGCGAAAGAATACGGCCTGATCGACGAGGTATTGCGTCGGGAAAAATAAAATCAGCGGAATTTCCTCCTGCAGACGGGAACGGTCATCGACGGTTCCCGTTTTTTTGTAATCGGAAAGTCAGTATTTTTAGCATCGCAGTTAACTAATCCTCTTATGAAGAAAAAAGTACTCATCGGCATTCTCGTCATCCTGGTTGGGATTCAATTCATTCGGCCTGACAAAAATGACGGCCCTGCGGATACCCCTCAGGACATTACCCATTTTGTGCAAGTGCCTGATTCCGTGACGACAACCCTAAAGCTGGCGTGCTACAACTGCCATTCCAACCATACGGATTATCCCTGGTATGCCAACATCAGCCCGGTGAGTCTGTGGCTGGCTCATCACATTGACGAGGGAAAAGACGAACTTAATTTTTCCAATTTTGCCCAGTACGACAAAAAACGGATGGATCATAAACTGGAAGAAGTAGCCGAAGAAGTGGAGGAAAGCCATATGCCTTTACCCGCGTATACCCTAGTGCACCAGGATGCCAAACTGAGCGAAGCGCAGAAGCAGCAGTTGATCGAATGGGTTAAAACGGAGCGGGCCAAACTGGGCGTTATACCCGAAAAATAAAAAGTTTACGGAAAACCGGTGAAACCGGAGATGGAACCTTTCGCTTTCTGATGCGCTGCGATCGATGCTTACTGATTTGTAAGCATCCTAAAATACCGCGTTGGCTCCGAAGGCCGCCAATCCGTAAAAGCACGCAACCGATTTTTATAGTATATTTGTTCTGGTACGACTTTGTTCCTCAAACCGGTCCTGCTTTTTATCCATTGAACCGGAACCCGGTTGCTCAAACACAACGTTAAGCAAAACGCGATCTAAATCGTTTACAAATATTTTTTATGCCACAAGTGAGCTGTTCGTTCTGCGGACGACGGAAAAACGAGGTGACCCTCCTGCTGTCGGGTATTGATGCCCATATTTGTAATTTCTGCATCGAGCAAGGCCATCAGGTGGTGCTGGAAGAGACCAAGCCCAAACGGTCGAATCCGGAAGACCGCCCGAACTTCAACCTCGTCAAACCGATGGAGATGAAGAGCTACCTCGACCAATACATTATTGGCCAGGACGAGGCTAAAAAAGTGATGACTGTTGCCGTTTATAACCACTATAAACGATTGATGCAGCCGCCTTCAACCGATGAAATCCAGATTGAAAAATCGAATATTGTGATGGTTGGTGATACCGGAACCGGCAAAACATATCTGGCCCGTACCATCGCTAAAATTTTGCAAGTTCCTTTCTGTATTGCCGACGCAACCGTAATTACCGAAGCGGGCTACGTGGGTGAAGATGTAGAAACCATCCTGACGCGTTTGTTGCAAGCCGCCGACTACAATGTCGAAAACGCCGAGCGCGGTATTGTCTACATCGATGAGATCGACAAAATTGCCCGCAAGTCGGACAATCCATCCATTACCCGTGACGTGAGTGGCGAGGGCGTGCAGCAGGCCATGCTGAAATTGCTCGAAGGCTCGATTGTCAATGTGCCGCCCCAGGGCGGACGTAAACATCCCGACCAGCGGATGATTGCGCTCAATACTGAAAATATCCTGTTCATTTGCGGGGGCGCTTTTGACGGCATCGACCGGCACATCGGAAAACGCGTCAACGCCCGGCCGATCGGCTTTTCGGGGGGGCGTCGGTTGAACGATTCGCTCGAGCGGGCGCATTTGATGCGCCATGTTTCGGCGCAGGACCTGAAATCATTCGGTTTGATTCCCGAGCTGATTGGTCGTCTACCGGTATTGACGTATCTCGAACCACTGAGTTCCGAAGCGTTACGCCGAATTTTGACCGAACCGAAAAACGCCATTACGAAACAGTATGCCAAATTGTTTCAGATGGAAGACATTCAGTTGTACTGGGATGATCTGGCGCTCGACTACGTGGTCGATCAGGCGATGGTCTACAACCTGGGTGCCCGGGGGCTTCGTTCCATCTGCGAGTCGATCATTACCGATGCCATGTATGAACTCCCGTCAACCAAGGAAGTCAAGGAATTAACCATTACCATCGACTACGCCCGGGAGAAATTTGGCAAGTCGTCGCTGCACGTATTGAGGTCAGCGGCATGACCTGACGAATCGGGATCAGACGCGTTGCTGATCCCGATTCGTCAGATTTTTTTTGGGAAACAGAACAAATACGCCTTTGAGCAGTTTTGGATACGAAGCAACCTTCATGCTTCTTCAAAACACCAATAGCATTCGTATGAAAACTTCTTCCCAAAACGTGTTTTACGCGTTGATCGCCACAGTTTTATTCAGCGCCTGTAGCCGCCCTTATGCCACGTATCAGAAAATGCCCGTTGAGCATTTTTCGAGCCAAAAAGTAAAAACCGCCCCGGTTGAAGCGCCCACGGTGGTCAGCACTCAGGATGTGGCCGTCACTACTCCTCAGCCACAACCCCTGGCAGCCGCTCCGCAACTTGCGGACATTGACAAGGTTCAGCAGGCTGTTGATCAGGCCGTTGCCAGTAGTACTAATAAGGTGGCTGCCAATAAGTTGCAACGCCGGATGGCCCACGTACGGTCGTTGCTGAGTTCGGAAGCGAGCCAGTCTACTACTGCATCGGAGAAGGCGAAAGTTGCCAAAAAGCCTAATCTGGCCGAGCGGCTGATGCTGAAAAATGTCGACAAGAAGATTAAAAGAGCCCTGGCACCCAACCATCCCAACGCTCCCAAAGCCGTTAATGTGTTTGTGACGGTGGGTGCGATTGTGGCCCTGGTCGGTTTAATCATAGCCCTGGCCACTACCTCCAATGCCATTGGGTTTACGCTCCTGGTAGTCGGTCTTGTTCTGCTGCTGGTCGGCTTGATTGTATAACGGTAATCGTTTTGTGAAAAGGCCCGGTTTTCAAAAACCGGGCCTTTTAGTTATTCTGGCGTAAAATGACGCTTTTTTTGTGCGCTGGATAAAAAAGTCGATTCCCTATCGACTTTTTTACAAAAAACAGGTTCAACTTTTGCAAGGCTGATAATCATTCTGCTTTTTTGCCCATTAGTTACAACGAATACACAGTATTAATCTAATCTCCATTTCAAATTACATGAGAACACTTTCCAAACTGGCAGTGTATTCACTGCTTTCTACCGCGTTGTTCAGTGCTTGTAGCCGTCCGTACGCAACCTACCAGAAAATGCCGGTTGAACGTTTTGGCAGCCGTCAGGAAGTTCCGGCCGTTCAGTCAACGGTATCAACGAAGGAAGACGTAGCGGTGGCAGCGGTAGAAACCCCGGCTGTGACCCCCGCCGAGCAGGCAACTCCTCTGACAGCTGCTGCTGCACTGAAAAACGTTGAACAGAAATTACAGGAAACCGTAGCTCGCAACGACAATAAACTCGCTGGCAACAAAAAGCTTGAGAAGCGGATGGCCCGTGTTCAGAGCCTGCTGGCCGAAGCGAGTGCGAAGGCGGCAACATCGACCGATAAAACAACTTCTTCAGCCGTGACCTCTACGCACAAAATGAATTTGGCGGAGCGGATGATGATGAAGAAAGTCGACAAAAAAATTAAAAATTCACTGGCACCGGACGCGGCAAAAGAAATGAGCCGGACGCTCCGGGCGGGTATCGTCATCGCCATCATCGGGTTAATCTTATCGCTTCTGGGCGGTGTTTTATCGCTGATTGGTGTTTTGATGCTCATTGCCGGTCTGGTTCTGATCCTGGTCGATGTGCTCGCTCAGGCCTAGCATCCCGTAAACGCAGTCAAAGGCCGGATTGTAAAACGGTCCTGGTCGCTCAAATAGTTGGCGTAGTGATCGGCCCTCGGGCTGGTTACTACGCCAAACTGTTTTTGTGACTTTCGGGTTAGTACTATACACCTTTTTAAATCAGTTGAAAAATGAGCGATAAACCGGTCCTTGTGCTGATTCATGGTCACGGCGTGGATGCTTCCATCTGGAACCCTTTGCAGGACGGTCTGACTACCGAATACCGCATTGTCAAACCTGACCTTTCTGAACTATCTAGCCACGAGACGATTGAGGCCTACGCGGAGGAGTTGTTTAGTAGGGTGCAACCCGCTAATCAACAGCCGGTTGTGCTGGTCGGGCATTCGATGGGCGGGTATATTGCGCTGGCTTTTGCTGAACTCTATCCCGAACTCGTTGGCGGATTGATACTGCTCAATTCGACGGCTTTTGCCGACAATGAAGATAAAAAACAAGCCCGCCAGAAAGCCGTTGCGCTGATGCAGGCGAATGGTTCGCGGCCCTTTATCGAACAAACCGTTCCCAAGATGTTTGGGGAATCATTCAGTAAAGGCCATCCCGATGAAATTAAACGCTATGTGGAGCGGTTTTCAGAACTGCCGTCAAACGCCCTCATTGCGGGCGTAAAGGCCATGGCTTCGCGACCGGACCGCGTCCACATCCTGCAAAATGCTTCGTTTCCGGTACTGATCATAGCCGGAAAACAGGATCAAATCATACCGTTTGAAAAGAGCCAGGAGTTGTTTGAGTCGGTTTCCACGGCACAAACCATTGCGTTGGAAAGTGCCGGTCATTTGGGTATGGTTGAAAGCCCGGACGACGTTTTAAGGGCCATTCAAAATTTTGTGGCTCCTCGTTAAGCCTATCGATGTCTTTTTTCTTTCGGTTGGCTTGCGCTCCTGATGGTGGGCAAGCGATCAGCGGATCTACAATCCGGCCCTTCGGCACTCCATTTTATAAAAAGCAGGTAATCAGACCCGTTTTTTACATTTTTAGCAAAGATTTACCGCCAGAATGCGTAAAATTGCAGGCTAATTAGGAATCATCTTAAAGTAAGTAATTCGCATAATCCAGGTTCAAAATGCTTTTCAACGTATATCCTCTCTACGACATCGAACCCATTCGGGCGCAGGGCAGTTATTTATGGGACACCAAAGGTGACCGTTATCTTGATTTATACGGTGGTCACGCGGTTATTTCGGTAGGACATACCCACCCAAAATACGTCAGGGCGTTGACGGAGCAGTTGAACCGGATTTCGTTTTATTCCAATTCGGTCCGGATTCGGCAGCAGGAAGAACTGGCTGAAAAACTGAGCCTCATGGCGGGTTATCCGGACTACGCGCTGTTTTTGTGTAATTCCGGGGCCGAAGCCAACGAGAATGCGCTGAAACTGGCTTCGTTTCATACAGGCCGCAAAAAAGTGGTGGCGTTCACCAAGTCATTTCACGGGCGCACCGCCGGTGCGGTAGCGGTTACGGACAATCCGGCCATCGTGGCGCCCATCAACTACAACGACCACGTTTCCTTCCTGCCTTTCAACGACATCGCAGCCGCTCAGGCTGGTATTACCGACGAAATCTGTACCGTCATCATTGAAGGAATTCAGGGCGTGGGCGGCATTCAGGTGGCAACCGATGAATTCCTGCAAGCCCTGCGTCAGAAGTGCGACGAAACGGGCACGATCTTGATTTTAGACGGTGTTCAGTGCGGGTATGGCCGTTCGGGAAAATTTTTCTCCCACCAGTTCAGCGGTATTACACCGGATCTGATTACGATGGCGAAGGGCATGGGCAACGGTTTTCCGATTGGTGGCGTGCTGATTTCGCCCAAATTCAAAGCGACGTACGGGTTACTCGGAACCACCTTCGGCGGAAACCATCTGGCCTGTACGGCCGGGATTGCGGTATTGGACATCATGCAGGAAGAGGGACTGATCGAAAATGCGGCCCAAATCGGCGATTATATTATGGACGGTGTCCGTCAGATTGGCGGTTATAAAGACCTGCGGGGCCGGGGTTTGATGATCGGCATCGAATATGATTTCCCCGTCGACTCACTGCGAAATTCTTTGCTGTTCGAACACCGCATCTTTACGGGCGTAGCTGGTAAAAATACCATTCGGTTGTTGCCCTCGCTGGCGTTGGGCCGGGTGGAAGTGGATCTGTTTCTGGAAGCGTTGAGCAAAGAAGTGCGCGTAATTTCTTAACCGCTTTAACCTGACTTTGCTACAAGAATGACCAATTTTTTAGCGTACGACGACGTAACTGATTTGAATGCCCTCATTCAGGAGGGCCTGAATGCCAAACAGAATCCTTTTGCCGATCAGGCCCTGGGCCACAACAAAACCATTGGCCTGATCTTCTTCAATTCCAGTTTGCGTACCCGAATGAGCACCCAAAAAGCCGCTCAGAACCTCGGAATGAACGTAATCATGATGAACGTGGGGCAGGATAGCTGGGGACTGGAGATGGAAGAAGGCACGGTTATGAACGGAGATAAAGCCGAACACGTCAAGGAAGCGGCTGCCGTTGTTGGGAAATACTGTGATATCGTTGCCGTCCGGGCCTTTGCCGGCTTGAAAGACCGGGAGCAGGACTACCGAGAAGTGGTGATGAATCAGTTCAAAAAATACGCCGGGGTTCCCATTATCAATCTCGAATCGGCTACCCGGCATCCTCTGCAATCGCTGGCCGACTGCATCACCATCGAAGAATTCAAAGTGCGGAAACGTCCTAAAATCGTGCTGACCTGGTTGCCGCATTTCAAACCGCTGCCGCAGGCCGTTGCCAACTCGTTTTGTGAGTGGATCAACCACACGGATGCGGAGTTTGTGGTAACCCATCCCGAAGGGTACGATCTGGCTCCGGAATTTGTCGGTAACGCCCGGGTGTCCTACAACCAAAACGAAGCTTTTGAAGGAGCCGATTTTATTTACGGTAAAAACTGGTCATCCTACCAGCACTATGGGCAGGTATTGACACAAGATCCGTCGTGGATGGTGACGATGGATAAAATGCGCCTGACCGACAACGGTAAATTCATGCACTGTTTGCCGGTTCGGCGAAATATGAAAGTAACGGACGAGGTGCTGGACAGCCCGCAGTCGCTCGTTATCGAACAGGCCGCCAACCGCGAATGGTCGGCGCAGGCCGTATTGAAAGGCGTATTACAGAGTTTATGAAAAGCCTCATTATCATAAAAATAGGCGGTAACGTCATCGATAATCCCGACGCGCTGAAACAGTTTTTGACTTCGTTCCGTGGTATTTACGGTCACAAAATTTTGATCCACGGGGGTGGAAAAATAGCGACCCAGGTGGCCGAAAAACTGGGAATACAGACCACGATGGTCGATGGTCGCCGGATTACGGATCAGCCCATGCTCGACGTGGTAACGATGGTGTATGGCGGTCTGGTTAACAAGCAGATTGTCGCTCAGTTACAGGCTATTGGCGTCGATGCCATCGGACTCACGGGAGCCGATGGAAATACCGTGCTGTCGAAAAAACGGGCCGTTGGCAACATCGACTACGGCTTTGTTGGTGATATTGAAGAAGTAAATTCCGGCCAGATTCAGTATTTTATCCGGCAGAACCTGGTCCCGGTTTTTGCCCCGTTAACCTACGACCGTTCGGGAAGTTTGCTGAATACCAACGCCGACACGATGGCATCGGCCATTGCGGTCGATATGGCCATTCGCAACGAAACAACGTTGGTCTACTGTTTCGAGAAGAAAGGCGTTCTGGCGGACCCGAACAATGAAGACAGCGTACTTGCTGAGTTGACCCCCGAAAGTTATGCCAATTACAAAAGCCAGGGTGTTATCAGCAAAGGCATGATTCCAAAGCTGGACAATGCGTTCAGCGCACTCGAAAAGGGCGTCAGGAAAGTCATTATCTGCCACGCCAATCAGGTAGCCGAAGCCGTGAGTGGGAGTGGTGTCGGAACGGTTTTAAGTTTGGGTACTCAGGAGTGAACCACCCGCCGGATGCCGACGTAGCGCTGTTGGTAGTAACTCGCGTGCAGCCAGTCGTAGCGCACCCCGCCGTTCCAGGCCGAATGGATAAATTTGATGCGGTCGCCCACAATTTCGACAATCATGCCGACGTGGCCAATGTGACTGCTGCGTGAACTGTGGCCTTTGAAGAAAATAAGGTCGCCGGGCTGGGCTACTTCCTGATCGATTTTGACACCGACATTGCCCTGGGCGGCACTCGAATGGGGCAGCGTGATCCCGAATTTACTGAAGCAAAACCGGGTAAAACCGGAGCAATCGAAGCCGCGGGGAGACGAACCGCCGGAGCGATACCGCGAAGAAATGTACTTTTTGGCGTAACCGAGGATGTCGTGAACCAGCGGAATGCGATCATAAAAAGCCGTTTCATGATCGGTGGTATCGGCCCGAATGGCGCGGGGTGCCGGATGCTTTTTAACGATTCGTTTTAGCGGGCGATGGGCTTGAGCAATGCCAAACGAGACAACGCAAAGCGCCGTCAGGAGCACTTTTCTAATCATAAATTAGTAGGTCAAGTCAAGTTTCGATTCCTAAAAATAGAACCGTTAACTAAAAAGTCCAAACAATTTACTGTTTTTTACACCCTGGTAACAAATAAAAAATGGAAGGCATTTGGAATTGAAAGGGCGTAAGAGGGCCTGTAATTCGCTGAGGGCAAGTGCGTTTTAGGGTTCGTTAAGTCTATAAAAATGGAGGATCACTTTATCCGGATTTTAACCGCTTCCTAAAAATCAGTTTGGCTGCATTTCGAGTAAAATAATTTGCGTCCACTGGTTTTTGCCGGTATTGTCGTCGGAAATAACAACCAGAATTTTTTTGCCATCTTCGTCTTCACCCCACGCCATCGCTTCGACATTGTCAGGTCGAAAACCGTTCCGCCCGTTGAAGTCGAACGCCGGTTTATCTTTCCGTTTGATCAATTTCCGATTGGCTTCGTCCACCTGCGCTTCATACAGTTTCGCCGTAACGGTTTTCGTCGTTTTCTCGTAACAGCGCTCCAGAACGAGCAAGCGGTTTTCGTCACCCGGTATGGAAATCATTTCCGACACTCCGCCGAGTGCTTCATTGGCATCAACCGGGCAGATATTCCGGTCGATGCCGTAACTGAATTCGGCGTCGAACACCACAGATCCGTTTACTTTTTTATACCGGTAAAAATGAATCAGGGCACTGTCCACGCTGGCTTCGTCCCTCGATCCGGCTTCGGGCGCCACCCACAGGTACTGAGACGTTACGGCCAGTGCTTCGATGCCTTTATTGGTGGCGGGCAGGGGCATGGCGCGGGGCAGAGGTACCCGCTCAAATGACTCACCGGGCCGTGGAATCGCGTGTTGTTTAAAGCCGACGTAGGACTCTGTATCGTTTTCTACGGCGAAAAAATACGTATCCGATGCCGCATCATACCGCACGGCTTCCAAAAATAAACCCGTCTGAAAGCTCGAATCCGGCTCGCAGACCCAATCGGTCAGTTGGTGAATGTTTCGAAACAGGAAATACTGACCGCGATCGCCCGCCAATTGCCATTCCTGTCGTTCCCGAATGTAGTCCATCCCGGAGATATTGTGCAGGTTGCGGCTGCGGGGCAGCGTGAGGTAGTCTTTGAATGTGAAGGAGACGGTTTGACTTTGGGCAAAGGAAACCGTAATCAACCCAACAAGTGGGATCAGAAGCCGTTTTACAAAACCGTATGAAGAAGTCTTCAATTGAATCGGAGCCGTATATACTGACGCAAGATAGAAAATTTCATTCCTTTTTCTGATGGGCTGATCTCTCTATTTGCTGATAAACGGCTTCAAAATCTTCGCCTTTCTGAATCGCTTCGACCAGCGTTACCAAACCCTGCCGCCCCACCACCGACAACCAGCGCGACACTTCCCGCCCGGCGGTCATATACGCCAGCATGACCCGGTTGGTATTGCCGGAGAAAAAATCCTGTAACGATTCCAGTTCGTTCAGTTGCAGAACAATTTGCTGCCCGAGCGACTGTTGCTGCCACTGATCGTGGAATTCTTCGTAACGGCGCAGGCTGTCAGTTGCCGTCGTAAACCGCTGATCAATCATCAAGGCCAACCCTTCGTTGAACCACTGTGGAATCTGACGCTGCGTGGTCAACCAACCCAAACGGGTAAAAATTTCGTCGTGGCACATCTCGTGGGCCAGCACGTCGGGATTCCGGCCATACGGATTGATGATGATCCAGGAGTCTCCCCAAGGTGTTCCCAGGCTGCAGCCGGCCCCTTCGTCGTCGTGACAATACCGTTCGTATTGTTCCGGCGTTTGACAGAAAACCACCCTTGCATGACCTTTTGCCGGACTTTTCCACAGGGTTTGGATCCGCTTTTTTGCCTCATTGATTTCAAACAGTAAATACACCCGCTGGTGTTTCGGAGTAGTTTTGTCGACCCAGACCTGGCTGTTAACCTGCTGAAATTCAGAAGAGTGCTCGATGAGTTGACAACGAAAAATCTGCGGAAATGCCGCAAAGTAGGCCAGCGGTAAAATCAGCAGAAATAAACAAAAGCGGATAAGCCAACGCATTGGTATGAAATCAATCGTGAACACCTATGAAAGCAGATACCGGTTTCACACGTGCTGCTGATTGATGATTAGTTCCGCCACTTTTCGTCCGGTTTGCATGGCGGCATTGAGCGATGGATAGGCGGTTTGGTCTCCGCACTGAAAAATGTGTTCAGCCTGTTGCAAGGGGGCATGCCTGGTGCCCGGCAGGTAGGCGGGCAGGGCTTCGGGAAGGTGGTAGGTTTTCAGCCAGCGCCACTGGGCCACTTCCGCACCAAACCACCCCACCAGTTCTTTCTGAATCCGTTCGGCCAGCGCGCCCTCATTCACCACCTCAAGACCCTGCGTACTGACCGAAATCAACGCCTGACCGTCGGGCGCGTAGGAGGGGGCCACGTCGTTCAGAATGGCGAGGTTGTGAATGGCCGATTGCCGGTTTGCATTCAGTAAAAGCAGTTTTTTAGTGCCGGATTGATTTATTTTTGGCGATTGGGCAGCGGCAAAATAGGTGTTGGTGGTGGAAGTAAACGATCGTTTTGGCGTTTCCGTACCCAGCAGACGACTGGCGGCCGAGGCATCGACGGCCAGCACAATGGCGTCGGCCCGAACGGTTTCTCCGGTTTCCAGATACAGCGTCGAATCCCGAATTTGCCGCACCGGCGAATTCAGCCGGATCTGGGCCGGATTCAGTCGCCCGGCCAGTTGCTGCGGGATGGCTGCCATGCCAGCCGCCGGAACCGCAGCATCGCCGGAGTAGAAATTCCTGAAACAGAACTGGAAAAAATTACTCGAGGTCACCAGCGCATCCTCCAGAAATATACCGCCAAAAAAGGGCCGGAAAAACCGGTTGATGATTTGGTTTGAAAAACCGAATGTTTCGAGAAAAGTCGCTGTATCAGTGGCCTCCTGATTGAAAAACTCGTCGGTCGACAACCCCGCCACGTGCCTTATCAACTCGATGATCCGCAGTTTATCACCAAACGTTCCCACATCAGAAGCCAGGGTCTGGAATAGACCCGACGGTTCGCGAAGCGGATTGATAAACGGAATCCACTGAGCCGAATTTCGGTCGGTTGGGTGATGAATTAGGGCCCCCGACCGAAAACGTTGTAACTTTAGCGCGCTGTAATCCAGTAGTTTACGTGTTTCGGGATAAGCCGTCAGCAAGATCTGAAACCCCCGGTCGAGCCGAAAACCGTCGACAACATCCGTGCGGATGCGCCCGCCGACACCATCGGATGCTTCCAGCAGGGTGGCTTCAATACCGGCTTGACGGAGGTAAACGGCGCAGGTCAGGCCGGCCATGCCTGCTCCCACAATGACTACGGATGGTTTGGACTGCATCAGGTTTCAGTTCTATTTTTTACAAAAATACAGGTTACCGGATAGGATGATTACTTTTGCTCTTTTAGTTTATCGTCAACATGCATTTACTGGTACTGGACAACCTCGATTCGTTCACTTACATGCTCGTCGATTACCTGAAGCAGGCGGGGGCCACGTGCCGCGTGGTGCGCAACACGACGTCACTGGACGAACTAACGGCGGAAGCGTACGACGGCGTCGTTTTGTCGCCCGGCCCCGGAACACCCCGGCAGGCGGGTTGTCTGCTAAATGTGATTGAACACTACCACGACCAACTTCCGATGCTGGGTGTTTGTTTGGGGCATCAGGCCCTGGGCGAGTACTTCGGAGCGCAGTTGGTGAAGGCCATCAAACCCATGCACGGCAAATTGTCGATGGTTAGGAAACAGACCGATGATGCTTTATTAATGAACCTGCCCCGCGAATTCAGGGTTACCCGGTATCATTCGCTGGTGCTGGTTGATCTGCCTACGGAATTGATCCCGCTGGCGGCAACGATTGAGGGCGAAAATATGGCATTTCGACATCGTAATTTACCACTTTGGGGCATTCAGTTTCACCCCGAAGCGGCATTGACCGAGTGCGGATTAGAAATATTAAGAAATTGGATTACCTTTGTGAAAACAACTAAATAGTGACCTTTTCGTTGTATTTTTCCAATTTTTCTACGACAAAACCAAGACCGCTATGAACTACCGTGTTCGGAAAGAAGGCAACTTCCGCTACATTGATGAGGGACAAGGCGAGGTACTGCTTTTACTTCATGGATTATTCGGTGCATTGAGCAACTGGGACGGTGTGATCAACACGTTCGCCGACCGGTATCGGGTCGTAATTCCGGTAATGCCCATTTACGAAATGCCAATCAGAGAAGCTGGGTTAGAAGGCTTGGTTAAATTTATTGAAGAGTTTCTGGCCTTTAAAGAGCTGGATAATCTGACCCTGCTGGGGAATTCACTGGGTGGCCACGTCGGATTATTGTATACACTGAAACATCCGGATATGGTCAAACGGCTGGTGTTGACCGGCAGTTCCGGATTGTTCGAAAACTCCATGGGGGGGTCATATCCCAAACGGGGTAGTTACGATTACATCGCTGAACGGGTTGCCTACACGTTCTACGACCCGAAAGTAGCCACGAAAGAATTGATCGATGAGGTTTTTGATATCACCAACAGCATTCCCAAATGTCTGCGGATTGTGGCAATCGCCAAGTCGGCTCAACGGAATAACGTTGCGAAGGAAATCCAGCACATTACCATCCCGACGTTATTGATCTGGGGGCTGAACGATACCATTACCCCTCCGGAAGTAGCGCACGAGTTCAATCGCCTGATTCCGAACTCAGAATTGCACTTTGTTGATAAATGTTGTCACGCGCCAATGATGGAACACCCCGATCGTTTCAACAGTCTGTTGACCGATTGGCTCGAGCGCCAATCCCTGAGTACGACCAGCCGGCAGAGTGACCTGACCGTTGCCTGAGACAATAAAGAAATTTGCGAAAAGATTTTGAAACTCTAACGGAAATTTCTTAGTTTTCACTTATACTGTATTGCTCATACCGCACAGCGAATCGATCAGATATGACTTGTGGGGTTTGGTAAACAGAAATAAGTAGTAAACAACTCACTTCGATGCTGGCCTCCGAACTTATAGACCCGATGATACCGGCCCTGAAGCCGACGGATACCGTTGGGCAGGCCCTCGACTGGATGCAGGAACACCGCGTTGGGCAACTGGCGATTGTGGATCAGGGCCAGTATAAGGGTCTGGTTAATGAAGATCTGTTGATGGATGTTCCCGACGACACCCACCAGCTGAGTGAGGTAATGCGGCTTTTCGAGCACCTTTCCGTCTATGAAACGCAACATCTTTACGAACTTTTGAGCTTGATTACCGAACATCGCCTTCAGGTGATTGCGGTGGTGAACGAGGAGCAGGAGTTTGTAGGAACCGTATCCGCTATCGAACTGCTGAAACAATTCGCGCAATTGCTGGGTGTTCAGGAAGCCGGTGCTATTCTGATTCTGTCTATTAACGAACGCGATTATTCCATGGCCGAAATCAGTCGGTTAGTCGAATCCAATAACGTTCGCATCATCAGTAGTTATTTTGCCGGAGCAGCTTACGGAATGCCGGACAAATCGCGGCTGACACTCAAACTGAACCGCAAAGACATTACCGCGGTGGTGGCCACGCTCGAACGCTTTGGCTACAACATCGAAGCGGCTTTTGCCAATACACCCATCGAAACCATCGATCAGGGACGACTCGATATGTTGCTCCGCTACCTGGATTCCTGATTCATCAGCCAATCAGTCGGCAGTCAATAGCAGAATGTGGGACTTTTCTTTCATCTTTGCACATCTGACTGACGAACTGACTGACGATTTTTATGAAAATTGCTATTCATGGACGCAATTTTGTTGACCTGGCTACCCCGTTCATTCAATCCATGTTTGATGAACTGGCCCGGCGGCAAATAGAAGTGCAACTATCTGAAATCTACCGTTCGTTTTTGGATTCTGCCGGTATTGCCCATCACACTACGTTAACGTATACGTCTTTCCTCAATATTTTTGATGCCGATTTCGCGTTTAGTCTCGGTGGGGATGGTACGTTGCTCGAAGTGCTCACCCATGCCGGACCCCGCGGCATTCCGATTGTCGGTATAAACATTGGCCGGCTCGGTTTTTTGACAACGATTTCACCCGAGAATCCGGATTCGCTGCCCCAATTGCTTCAGGCCCTTTCAATTGGCGAGTACCGGCTCGATGAACGGACCCTGGTGAACCTTCAGTCGGACGAAGACCTGTTCGACGGCGTCCCGTTCGGATTGAATGATGTAACGATCACCAAAACCGAAACGTCGTCGATGATTACCGTCCACACGTATCTCAACGGCGAATTCCTGAATTCGTACTGGGCCGACGGGCTGATTATCTCAACGGCTACGGGATCGACCGGTTATTCGCTGAGTTGCGGAGGTCCTCTGTTATTGCCGCATACCAGCAACTTTATTGTTACTCCGATCAGTCCGCACAACCTGAACGTGCGGCCCATGGTGGTGCCGGATTCGGCTCAATTGTCATTCGAAGTGGAAAGCCGCAGTAATACCTTTTTGGTATCGGTCGATTCCCGCTTTCGCACCATCACAACCGGTACGCGTCTGAGTGTTCGGAAAGAAAAATTTGCGGCTAAACTCGTAAAAATGAGCGATGATAGCTTTTTGAACACCCTGCGAAATAAATTGAGCTGGGGCTGGGACATTCGAAATTAGGGCCGATCGGGGGCTGGTATGGCTCACCAGCGCCTAATTTTAATTCCTAATACACAACAGTTTTACCGAATGACCCAATAAAATACTAAAAACGGGCGTTTGAGAGGAGAAGCTTGACCAAACCGGTCAGGACTCAGGTCGATGAATCAGAGGCTCCGGATTTCCGGCGCGGTAGTATGCAAAGAAACATGAAGAATAACCTACTGATTACCAGTTTGATTGCAGCCGTTTGTCTGGCACTGCAACCAGTTGATGGACAGGCTCAAAACGGGCGAAACCCCTTTGTCCCCTATTCGGAAGTGGGTTTGGGATTGGGAACGGCTAGTTACTATGGCGAAATTGCCGGATATCGCAAACCACTTAAATCAACTTTCATAATGATGCGCTGGAATGCCGCGGCTATGTATACCCGGCATTTTACCCCGAAACTGGCAGCTCGTGCTTCGTTTACCTGGGCACGTATTGCGGGGGATGACTATACGTACAACCGGAAGGATCTCAACTCGGGCATCGTGCAGTATGCCCGTAACCTGCATTTTCGCAATGATCTGAAAGAATTTGCCCTAACGGGGATTTATCAGTTTGTGCCAGATGGCCGCAATCCGAACTACCGCGCCAAGCTGACTCCGTATATTTTTGTGGGTTTGGCCGCCGTTGCGCACAGCCCGGAGGCCCGTACGCCGGTGGGTTTCGGAACCACGCCCGACGATACGGAGCAGCGCTGGGTAAAACTGCAACCGCTGGGGACGGAAGGACAGGGGCAAAACGGCGTAAAACCGTATTCGCTGATGACGCTCGCTATTCCGGTCGGCTTCGGCGTTCGGTATAGACTGAACGACCGGTTTGGGCTGTCTGGCGAAATCAATTATCGGTTTACGTCTACCGATTACCTGGATGATGTGGGCGGAGCGTATCCGGATCCAACGATCCTGAAGGACGATCTGGCGCGGGTGATGGCCGACCGTCGTCTGGAGCCAACGGCAGCCCGCAAAGGCGGAGACCGCGTGGCGGAACTGCAGAAATATTTAAATACGAGCGACCCGTTGTCGGTGCTTGCCAGTGACCCCAACTACGGAACGCGGGGAGCCAATGGCGTCTTCAACGATGGTTACATGACAATCAGTTTTCAGGTCCATTATGTCCTGACGCCACGAATTAAATGCCCACCGATAAAATAAAGGACCCGTTGTCAGCTGGCTATTACCCGTATTTTTTAGTGTCGAGCAATTCATCCATCCACCGGTTTTTTACAGCGTACGGGTTCCTGACGGTTTTCTGTGTCTTGCTGGGTTTTTCCGTCCGGGCGCAGTCGACCTGGGAAGTTGGCGCAGGGTTAGGCGGAATGATTTACAAGGGCGATCTGGCACCGAGCCTGGTGCCGGGTAACGTCCGTCCGGCCGGAAACATCCTGGTACGCTATAATGTCAGCCAGCCCTTTACGGTGCGGATCAATGCCGGTTTAGGGCAGATTGCCGGAAAGGACAGCCGGTTTAATGACCCTTTTCAACAGGCTCGCAATCTGGCGTTTAAAACCAACATTCGGGAGTTGAATGTGTTGATGGAATACAATTTTCTGAACTATTCCAGCCTGCGGAAAGTCAAGAACTGGACGCCTTATGTGTTTGGCGGCCTGGGCCTGTTTACCTTCAAAACCAACCCCCAAAACCCGGGATACCAGCGAAAATCGTTGTTTAATTTTCCGCTGGGTGTCGGAATTAAATATGAATTTAAGCGGCCCTGGAGTCTGGGTCTGGAATACGGCACCCGGTTTTCCGGTTCTGATTATCTGGACAACTTCGGCCCGAATACCTTCGGAGGAACCAACAAATTATTGAATGGTAACCCCAATTCCAAAGACAGTTACACCTACATTGGCGTTACATTGACCTATCGATTCTACCGGATTACGTGTCCTGACTAATCATATTCAAGACTTTTTTCTTATTTTTCGGTCTTCGTACGGATACAATACAACACGTTAACGTGAAATCAGGATTTTGGGAAACTATGCGGTGGGTCGGCATCCTAAGCGCTTTGTGGATTGGATTGTCTAATACGGCTTCGTCGCAGACCAGGATCTGGGCAGATCTTCCCCGGGTTGATTCCATGTGTTATCAATTCCAGCAATTATACACCCAGATTCGGGAAGAAAGCGTGCTGCCGGATTCGGCCCGGAAGTTGTTTAGTGGCATTATGTTTGGCTTACGCGGTAAATTTCGCACGGCCGAACCATTCCGACTCGACAGCGTTCGCCGGGACAGCCTGCTGCGGACCGCTTATTTCTCTTTTCCCCTCCGCAATTATTCAGCCGATGCCATCGGCGGTTCGCACGGTGAAGGGTACCGCGCCAGAGGCTTTGACTTATTTGATTACAACGTTCGGGGGAGCCATCCCGCGCAGGATATTTTTATCACGGATCGAAACCAGGATTGCATCGACGACAACACCGACCGACCTGCCGATGTGCTGGCCATGACCAGCGGGGTCGTACTGGCTATCGAAACCGCCTGGACGCCGGGTCAGGAATACCGGGGCGGCAACTGGATCTGGATTTATGATCCGGTGCTCGACGGGTTATGGTATTACGCCCACAATAACGCCGTGCTGGTCCGGCCGGGCGACTGGGTGCAGTCGGGCCAGAAGATCAGCGAAGTGGGCCGAACGGGCTTTAATGCGTATCCTGCCCGCTCTCCAACCCATTTACACCTCATGTACCTGCAACTTCAGGCCGACGGACTGCCTCAGCCCCAAAATCCGTACGAGTGGCTTCTGACCGCCCGGAACCAATAGCGTTAAGAAGTAAGAGTTAGGAGTTAAGAATGTAGAGTTACGGTGGGGCGGCATCGGACGTGTGCGTCAGCCTACTCTTGATTCTTAACTCTTAATGCCCTTTACTGTCCCAAAAAGATCTTATTTGTCATCTCCTGGTTGATGGTAATATAACCGGGGTAGTTGATTTTTTTATTGCCCAAGGCCAGCGTAGGCTTGATTTTGATCGTCAGCGTCGAGGGTTTGGCGCTGTTTGAACCGCTCATATTCCGGACCAGATCCGTGAACGCATCCCGCGTTTTGTCGTCGGTCATGAGCTTATAGGCATTGGCGTTCAATTTGATCGGAACGCGCGTTGAGCCCCCACCCGGTGCAACTTCGATGCGCTGATTGACAAAACCGTTGAATAATTCCTGTTCCGCCAGCATGATTTTGTATTCCAACTGATCGATTGCCGCCGTCTTGTTGGTGGGGTTTGTAATGTCGATGTTGAGCCGGGCACTGATTGGGATGCTTTTGGTCATAAAGCCCGTGGCCAGCTGCGGATACTTCATAGGGTTCAGATCTTCCAGATTTTTCAGCTTCCGGACGTCGATCCCCGAGAGATAAACACTGTCGGCCGACGTGATATTGAACTTGCAGTCGCCCAGGGCTTTTGCCTGCGTGATCTGGCGGTTGACGCTGCATTGGCTGAAAGCCAGTACGAACGCGGAAATGGTTACGAAAAACAATACTTTTTTCATCTACTTGTCAGGCTTTATGAATGTTCCCTTTAGATAGACGAAAAAGAGATTGGTTTAGTTTGGAATAATTTAAAAGGACCGCGCCGTTTTTCTAATCTGCTTCAACAAACAGGACTCCGGGCGGTTATACGTTCAGATCAAATGGTGGCTGCAATGGAGTAAAACCGGGATTATTCCTGATTTTAAGTGCTTTTAGTAAAGGCAAAATTTTGCTGTCCATTGTTTTGTAGGTATATTTATACGTTAAGCTGAATTGGGTTAGGAAAAGACTCGAAAAATTTGTATTTTTACTATCTGGAATCGTCCTTTTAACCGCATTTCTTATAACAATTCCGTAAAACGGATCTATACTGATTGCATTCTATGACAAACGAATTGATTGAAGCCGACATCACACCCGAAGAACGATCAAGAGGGAACTACGATGCAGACAATATCCAGGTACTGGAAGGTCTCGAAGCCGTTCGAAAAAGACCGGCCATGTACATCGGAGATGTTGGCATCAAAGGGTTACACCACCTTATCTGGGAAGTAGTTGATAACTCCATCGACGAAGCTTTAGCCGGTTATTGTGATACAATTCAGGTTACGATTAACGAAGATAACTCGATTACGGTTAAAGATAATGGTCGCGGTATTCCAACCGGAATGCAGACCAAGTTGGGTAAATCGGCCCTTGAAGTGGTAATGACCGTGCTTCACGCCGGTGGTAAATTCGACAAGGATACCTACAAAGTATCCGGTGGTTTGCACGGCGTCGGTGTTTCCTGCGTGAACGCCCTGTCGACGTTTCTGCACGTTGAAGTACACCGCGAAGGGAAGGTGTTTGAGCAGGAATACCACATTGGCCAACCGGTTTATCCCGTTCGGGAGATTGGTGAGGCCAATGATACCGGCACGATCGTGCGTTTCAAGCCCGATGATTCGATTTTTACCGAAACCGTATACAAATACGATACCGTGGCCGGTCGTTTGCGCGAGCTGGCTTTCCTCAATAAGCGCATTCGCATTACGCTAACCGACCTGCGGGATGTCAACGAGCAGGGTGAACCCCTGAACACCGAGTTTTATTCGGAAGGTGGTCTGACTGAATTTGTGCGGTATGTGGACGAAAGCCGTCCTTCGCTGGAAGGCATGGAGCCCATCTACATGGAACGCGAAACCGGCGTTACGCCGGTTCAGGTGGCGATGGTTTATAATATGGAAGCGGGTGAAAATATCTCTTCCTACGTCAATAACATCAATACCATCGAGGGTGGTACGCACGTTCAGGGATTCCGGACGGCTTTGACCCGGATTCTGAAAGGGTACGCCGAACGCAATGCGCATTTGCTGGGTAAAAACTCCGGCAAATTGACCTTCGACGGCAGTGACTTCCGCAAGGGGCTGACCGCCGTTATTTCGGTGAAAGTGGCCGAGCCGCAGTTTGAAGGCCAGACCAAAACCAAGCTGGGTAATAGCGATGTGGTTGGTGCTGTTAGTTCAACGGTGGCCGAAATGCTCGAGATGTGGCTGGAAGAACACCCCAAGGAAGCCGCATCCATCGTTCGGAAGGTGTTGATCTCGGCCCAGGCCCGGATTGCTGCTGATCTGGCTTACAAACGCATCATGACGGACCGCAAGGACTTCATGAGCGGTATGGGCTTGCCCGGTAAACTCGCCGACTGTTCGGATACCAATCCGGAGAATTGCGAAATCTACCTCGTGGAAGGGGATTCGGCCGGTGGGTCTGCCAAACAGGGCCGTAACCGGGCGTTCCAGGCGATTCTGCCGTTGCGGGGTAAAATCCTGAACGTTGAGAAAGCCCTGGAGCACAAGATTTACGAAAACGAAGAAATCAAGAATATCATTACGGCACTCGGCATTCGCTACGAACGCATCAACGGGGAAACCGTCATGAATCTGGATAAATTGCGCTATCACAAGGTCATCATCATGACCGATGCCGACGTCGATGGAAGCCACATCCGGACGCTGATTCTGACTTTATTCTTCCGCCATATGCGGTCGCTGATCGATAATGCGTTTCTGTATATTGCTCAGCCACCGTTTTACCTGGTCAAGAAAGGGAAAGAAGAGCGGTATTGCTGGACCGAGCAGCAACGGGAAACCGCTATTCGGGAACTGGCCGGATCGGGTCGTGAGGAAAACGTGAACGTGCAGCGTTATAAAGGGTTGGGAGAAATGAATCCTGAACAGTTGTGGAGTACCACAATGGACCCCGAGAAACGCAGTCTCAAGCGGGTGACGATCGAGTCGGCCGCCGAAGCCGACCACGTCTTTTCGACCCTGATGGGCGATGAAGTGGCCCCCCGCCGGGAGTTCATCGAGCGAAACGCTAAATATGCAAAAGTAGACGTGTAAGACAGAGCGGGCGAATAGCCCGCTTTTTTTTAACTATTTTTTAGGCATACTGCCACGTTGATACAGAATCTGAATCGATAAAGTACCGGTTGGGCCGCAAACTAAAAGTTTCGTACGAAGTTGTCCAACTGGACGTTTATTGAATTGAATAAGTCCACCCTACCTATGACCGGCAAAAGTCCTTCACAAAAAGATAATATGGAACGGAAGGGTTCTTTCGGGAATCTTTTCTCGTTTTTCTCAGGCCGTAAAGTAACTTTACCATCCGATTTGGAAGACGGTAAGGCTATGAAAATAAACGAAAAACTGGCGAATGTAATCGACCAGAGCAATTACATCAGCCGTGACCTGAGCTGGCTGAAATTCAACGCGCGGGTGCTCGACCAGGCCCGAACGCCGGAACGTCATCTGCTCGATCGCCTTAAATTTCTGGCTATAACGGCGTCTAACTTAGACGAATTTTTCACCATCCGTATCGGTAGTTTGTACAATTACCTCGACTACGGGAAGGAACGCGTCGATTATTCGGGCTTGCGGGAAATACCGTTTCGTAAGGCACTCATGACCGCAGCCCAGCAGTTTAGCCGGGACCAACTGGCGGTTTTTGATGAATTGAAAGCGTCGTTTGGTGACATTGAGTTCCGGTTTGTGGGCCTCAATGACCTCACCGACGATGAACGGGTGAAGGCGGTCGACTATTTCGACCGTACGATTTATCCCATGCTGACGCCGATGGTCTACGACTATACGCATACTTTCCCGGTCTTGCTGGCAAAGGTTCTAATTTTCAGCGTCGTAACCCAGGACCCAAGTCGCCCGGTAAAAGCAGGTGATGATGACGAAAACCAGCGGTTATCGTTCGTCCAGATTCCGGCCAATCTGCCCCGTTTCATGCCGTTTGAGCGTAAGGATGAGACGTGCTTTTTGCCAATCGAGGAGATTATCCGTCAGGAAATCAAGAAGTTATACCGGAATGTAGAGATTGATTCGGTCAATCTGATGCGGATTACCCGAAACGGCGATTTTACGCTGGAAGAAAGTGACGACATCGAAACCGACTTTATCGACGAAATCAAGCAGAAAATCAAAAACCGCCGGCTCGGGCGCGTGGTTCGCGTAGAAATTGAACCCAATGCGTCCGAATGGATGGTTAACCTGCTGAAAAAAAAGTGGGAGATCGACGACTATAACCTGTTTGAAAATGGCGAGCTGATCGATTATACGAGCCTGTGGCAAGTTGTCCGGCATCCGGAATTTCGCGACGAACTGCCCACACCCCCGGCTCCCGTACCGGCTTTGGGAATGCGTCGGGAAAAAAATACGGACATTTTTGAACTGATGAAAGAGCGGGATATTCTGCTGCATCATCCGTATAATAACTTCGAGCCGGTGATGTCGTTGCTGGAACAGGCCGCCGAAGACCCCAATGTGCTCGCCATTAAGTTGACCATCTATCGGTTGGCCAAACGTTCGCGGGTAACGGAAGCCTTATTGAAAGCCGCCGAAAATGGCAAACACGTTTCCGTTTTATTTGAAGTCAAGGCGCGTTTTGACGAAGAAAATAACATTCGGGAAGCACAACGGCTGCAAAAAGCCGGGTGTTTCGTGATTTACGGGATCAGTAGCTATAAAACCCATACGAAACTGTTGCTGGTTGTCCGGAGTGAAGGCTCTCGCGTGGTTCGTTACGCCCACCTGTCGAGTGGAAATTATAACGAAGAGACGTCAAAACTGTATACCGATATTGGCCTTTTGACCACCGATGAGGTTTATACGCACGATATTTCGGAGTTTTTCAACGTCATTACCGGCCACTCGTTGCCGAACGATTATCAATATTTAATTACCGCTCCGCGCGACATGCGGAAGCAACTCGTCAAACTCATCCGAACCGAATCCGAAAATGCCCGAAACGGCTTGTCGAGCGGAATTTGCATCAAGATCAATTCCCTGGAAGATCAGGAAGTCATCGATGAACTCTACAAGGCGTCTCAGGCGGGCGTTCCCATCCGGCTTATCGTACGCGGTATTTGCTGCCTGCGGCCCCACCGGCAGGGACTGAGTGAGAATATTACCGTGCGATCGATTGTTGGCGATTTTCTGGAACATACGCGGCTGTTTTATTTTCACAACAACGACGATCCGAAAATATACGGCGGCAGTGCCGATGTGATGGTGCGTAGTTTCGACCGGCGCATCGAATCCTTATTCCTGCTGGTGGATAAACGCGTTAAGCAGCAGGCTATTCATCTTCTGGATTACAACCTGCGCGATAATGTCAACGCCTACGAACTTCAGGAGGACGGTGTATACGTCAAATGCAGTGTAGATGAAGCAACGGGTGAACCGTTCAACATTCAGAAGAAATTCTTCGAAGTTACGCAGAAAGAAGTGATGCAGGCGAAACTATTCGTAAATGAAAAACCGGCTAAGCCGGAATCGCCGGAACCGGAAGTGCAACCGGAAGCCGAAGTTCATAAATAACGAGAAAGCCGCCTTTAAAGGCGGCTTTCTCGTTATTTGCAAAACTCGGGTGATGCCAAGTCGAACTTCAGCGTGTTGTTATCCGGCACAAAACGGCTTCTTTCCAAAGGCCACGTTGCTCCTCCGTCGGTGCTGACCCGAATGTCATACGGCTTTTTGACCTGCAATTTGTAGGAAATTGCTTTTACACTTTTTCGTTCTAAAGTGACCAGGTCGCGCCAGTTCCGCTTTCCTGATTCGCTGTATTGCAACCGAATCCTGGCCGGAAGCAGCGATTCATTCAAGGTCGTGGGCGGGGGGCACGCAAAATCGAAGCTCACATCGATGGGTGGCGGAGTCGGTAACTTTTGCAAATCCAGCGTCTGGGGTGTTCGGTTGCAGGTTTGCAGCGGTGCGGTTTCCAGCAAAGGCTGACCCGGATTTCCACTGCTGTAGGCATCATTGTAATTGTATACCTGAAAGCGGATTTCCTGATTCTGGAGCAGATGCGTCAGTGTGATGCGATCGCCGTTATTTAAAAACGTATAAAAAGAACGCAATTCCTGCCGGGTAGTCGCATCCACAACTTTGCATAAATACTTGATATCGACCCGGTTGAGGTTACTACTAACTGCGAAAACCGGTCCTTCTTCACAAACCGCCTGCGTCCAGCCTGCGACCCATATTCCCGTCTGTGAAAGCGTTACTTTGCATTCCAGTTGTCCCGTTGACGAATTTCGGGTTACAAGCGTCGGTTTTTCCTGTTGCCAATGGGTCCGATCGTAGCGATACAACGGAATGGCGTCGCCCGGCTGGATAGGCCGACCCAGTGCCGGGTTACTGACTTCCGGATTCAGAGACATAACACAGGAAACCGGCTTTGAAATCTGTTGGACGACTTCAAATTGTTTAGTGTGGAGTTCCAGCGAAAATGCGCCCGCAATCTGACTGAGTTGCAATGAGCCCAGGCTTTCACCACCAGATCCCGTTACGGCCGACAGGACCGGACCATCGGGTAAATACTGGGCGGGCGAATTTCCGCGGTTTTCAACGTGCCACAAAGCCACTGTGATAGGTCCGTTCAGTTCGGCTCCATCGGCTCCCTTGAATTCAGAACCAGGCTCGAGCAAAACCGTTATGTTGTCCTTTTTTTGGTTAATGACCGGCGTCGAAACGGTTAAACCAGCGGCAAGAGGTGTCTGAATTTCAGTTACCTGCGTTGCCGACAGGTGGGCTGGCGGATCACTCATTTTGATCCAGGCTGGTGATACCGTATACCGCCCGGTATCGGCCAGTTGAATCCCTTGTATAATATCCAGATAACCGGCGGATTGGGCTGCTACAGAGAACGTGAGCGGATCGGACTTCGAATACGTGGCTTCGGGAGAGGCTGCCAGCAACAATACACCATCCTCGTTCACTTTGTAGCTGGTCGTATTGAGGGTCGTTACCACTTCGTCCGCATCGGGTCCGGTAACCACCAGCTCAATCGTTTTGGGAATTGCTCCTTTCAGACTTTTGAAGCGTATTTCAACAATTCCTTTCTCAATCGGATCTTTAAAGCCAATCAGCACATCATCCACCGGATTCTGGCAAGCATTACTTGAAATCAGCACGATTGCTAGAGAAAATGCGAATAATGTCTTATTCATATGCGTCTATTAATTAGTTTGATTATCGATTTCAAGCTACTGATAGACAGAGATACTGGTATAACTATATATGCAGAGTTATGTCTTATAATTAACAAAATAATGGGTAGCAAAGTCGGAAAGTAGTAAACCGATCAGCCGCAGTGCCAGAACTTTTTCGATCGGTAGAGAAAATACTGGAAGGTGAGAAAACCGTATAATTCTCATCCGGGACCGAGCATTCCTTCTTATCTTCACAAGTTTTTTGTAAACTACCGTACACTTCAACTAACCAGCGTATTGAATGAGCCGTTTTACCGGACTGATCGGCATTGCCCTGATTCTGGGCATCGCTTATGCCATGTCAAACAACCGCAAAGCAATTAATTACCGAACTGTTGGCGTTGGGCTGCTGCTTCAGTTTGGACTAGCGGTTTTTATTTTGAAAACAGACATCGGTCAGCAGATTTTCCAGACGCTGGGTCAGTTTGTCGACCGGCTTTTGCAAAAGTCCGTTAAAGGGGCCGAATTTGTCTTTTCGCCACTGGTAAACCGGGCGTTGCTCAGTAAAGCATTCGGTCCGGAAAATGGCTTTATTTTCTTTTTCCAGGTCATTCCGACCATCATTTTCGTGGCCGTTCTGGTCAATATATTCTACCACCTGGGCATCATGCAGCGCGTTGTGGCGGTGTTGGCGCGGGTCATGAAATGGCTCATGGGCGTGAGCGGTGCCGAAGCTTTGTCGAACGTATCGAGTACGTTTGTCGGACAGGTGGAAGCGCAGATCATGATCAAGCCGTATCTGAAAACCATGACCAAATCCGAACTACTGGCATCGATGACGGGGAGTTTTGCCTGCATTGCCGGGGGCGTTCTGGCGGTTTATATTTCATTGGGTGTTCCGGCTCCGTATCTGCTGGCGGCCAGTCTGATGGCCGCGCCGGGGGCTTTGGTGATTAGCAAGATCGTTTTTCCGGAAACTGAAGTGTCTGAAACCGAGGGTATTGTTAAGCTGGAAATCAAAAAAAGCCACGCTAACCTGCTCGATGCCATTGCTTCCGGAGCGGCTGAAGGGCTGAAAGTGGGTTTCAACGTCATTGCCATGCTGATTGGCTTCATCGCCCTGATGGCGTTGGTCGATAGTATTTTGTTCCGAATTGGCTTCTATATTTTTGGTTTTCCGAACCTGAGCCTCAACTATGTTCTGGGCAATGTGTTCTCCGTTTTTGCCTGGGCAATGGGCGTACCGTCGAAGGATATTCAGGCAGCAGGGTCGTTGATGGGCACTAAAATGGTCGTCAATGAATTTGTCGCTTACCTGGATTTAGTGAAAATCAAAAGCACACTCGATCCCAAAACCATCGCTATTACCAGTTTTGCCCTTTGCGGATTTGCCAATTTCTCGTCCATCGCCATTCAGGTAGGCGGTATTGGAGAACTGGCACCTTCACGCCGGAGCGATCTGGCCAAATTGGGATTTAAAGCCCTGATCTGCGGGACGTTAGCCTCGTATATGTCGGCAACACTGGCGGGTTTGCTCCTCTAAAATAAAAGCATTGCATTGTGGAAGGATGTGACTGAAAATCTATACTTTCAGCAAGATTTTTTTGTCCTATTCAATGGCTGAAATAGCCTTTTAAACGCTTCCATCATGCTTGCTACGAAACTGATTCCCCGTACGGCTTCGTCTCAGGAGCAACCGCTTCTGGTAAAAACGATCCTGGCGCAGTCGCTTAAATACGAACCCCAACGCGAGATTATCTACCGAGATCTGTACCGGATGAACTACGTGGAATTCAACCAGCGCGTTCGGCGTCTGGCTAATGTATTGACTTCCGCAGGCGTTCAGCCGGGCGATACCGTAGCGGTTTTGGATTGGGATAGTCACCGGTATCTGGAATGCTTTTTTGCCGTTCCCTGCATGGGCGCGATTTTGCACACGATCAATGTGCGGTTATCGCCGACTCAGATTCTGTATTGCATGAACCACGCGGAGGACAAGGTCGTGGTGATTCACGAGGATTTTTTGCCGTTACTCGACGCCATCAAAAGCCAGTTGACGACCGTTGAAAAGATTATTCTGGTGAGTGATAAAGTGTATCAAAATCAGGAAGTTAGTGTTCCGGATGGTTTTGCCGGAGAATACGAAAATCTGTTAAAAACCGCATCCGACCACTACGATTTTCTGGATTTTGACGAAAACACCTGGGCCACCACCTTCTATACGACCGGCACAACGGGCAACCCCAAGGGCGTGTATTTTTCGCACCGGCAGTTGTTCATGCACACGATGGGACTGATGACTTATGTATGCGGGTATGAAGCCGTGCCCTTTCATTCCGCACTCGATGTCTACATGCCCATTACGCCCCTTTTTCACGTCCACGCCTGGGGTTTTCCGCTCGTAGCGACCATGCTTTCGGCGCGACAGGTGTATCCCGGAAAATACGAGCCGGAGATGCTGCTAACGTTATTGCTGCGTGAAAAAGTGACGTTTTCGCATTGCGTCCCGACTATTTTGGCCATGCTGGTCAACAGTCCGGTTGCGAAACAGGTGGATTTGAGTCGCTGGAAGGTGATCATCGGCGGGTCGGCCCTGACGAAAGGGTTGGCCAAAGCCGCCCTGGAACTGGGAATTCAGGTTTACGCGGGCTATGGTCTGTCAGAAACCGCCCCAATCCTGGCATTGACCTACCTGAATGATGCTGAACGCAGTTTACCCATCGACGAGCAGATTGAACTCCGGACACGGGCCGGACGCATCGCACCTTTTGTCGATATCCAGTTGCAGGATGATGAGGGACGGCCGGTTCCGCACGACGGCCACGCGCTGGGTGAGCTGACGACGCGGGGCTCCTGGTTGACGCAGGGCTATTACAAGGAAACCGAGCGGGGTGAAGAGCTCTGGCGGAGCGGCTGGCTGCATACGGGTGACGTTGCCGCCATCACACCCGACCATTGGGTAATCATCGCCGACCGAACGAAAGACGTCATTAAAACCGGTGGTGAGTGGGTGTCGTCGCTGGCGATTGAAAATTTACTGTCACAGATCGAAGGCGTAGCGGAATCGGCAGTGGTGGGTTTCCCGGATGAAAAGTGGGGGGAGCGCCCCCACGCGCTGATCGTGTTAAAACCGGATTATGCTGGAAAAGTAACGTCCGAAACCCTGAAAACCGCTTTGCAAATTCAGGTTTCGACCGGTGAAATCAATAAATGGTATATGCCGGACCGGATTGTTATTGTTAGTGAAATCCCAAAAACCAGTGTTGGTAAAATTGATAAGAAAAAAATCCGGTCCGAAATGAAAGAGCTGATTTTAACGTAGGAAATAAGGAACGCGGATTGAACAGATCGCACGGATTTCCGCGGATAAAAATCCGTGCGATCTGTTCAATCCGTTCAATCCGCGTTCCCATCCAAAAATTTAATACGTAGTTTATTTCCCGTCTTCCGGCTGGTAATGCAGTACAATAATCCCGCAGCTAAAAGGGGAGGCTTTCACCAATTTCAAATTTAACTTTTGTTCTACTTCTTGAAACAGACTCATGCCATTTCCAAGGACGACGGGATTTATAAAAAGATGATAGTCATCAATTAACCGGTGTTTAATTAAATCAGAAACAAAATCGCTTCCGCCGTAAGCAATCAAGTCACCACCGGGCTGGTTTTTTAATTGCATTACTTCTTCTACCAGATCCCCGGTTGCCAGTCGGGTATTCTCCCATTGGCTGGTCTGGAGCGTTCTCGAAAAAACGACTTTGGGTGTCGTGTTAAACTTGTGCGCCCCGGCGTCAGCGGTTTCGGGATCGGCCGCGCGCGCTGCCCAGGTCGGAATAAACCCTTCTGCCAGATTTCGGCCCAGCAAAATGCAGTCGACCGGGTCGGTTAACTGGATGACGTAGTTTTTTAGTTCATCGTCCCAATTCCACACCAGCCAATCCATTTCTCCGTTTGGCCCTCCCATAAAACTGTCCAGCGACACCTGCGTTTGTAATTTCAGTTTTCTCATCTTTTTGTTGTTTAACATACGCACGGATCGCCCGTACGATCCGCTTTACAGAACAAATATACAGGTGCAAGATCTATTTTTAGGGGGGTAAAAACGACAATTCAAGGGGGGATTCGGGCTATT
Source organism: Larkinella knui (assembly GCF_003858645.1). Classification (GTDB taxonomy): domain Bacteria; phylum Bacteroidota; class Bacteroidia; order Cytophagales; family Spirosomataceae; genus Larkinella; species Larkinella knui. Next base: position 678,184 of record NZ_RQJP01000005.1, read on the forward strand.
TTCCGGCCTCATCAGAAACCGATTCAGCTATTTTTAAAAGTTCATTCACCGTCTTCCAATTACGGGTTGTTGCGGTTACTTTGAGTTTATTTTCAAAAAAACTATTGCTCAATTTTGTCGTTCCGTAGCCACTTGGGCAATTCACATAAATTTCTTTTCCGGCGAGAATAAACCGGTCTTTGCCAAATTGCAAGTCCTTTATTTTGTCACTATTCACGGCGCTGGGCACTTCTGATAAAAATGTAACGTGCAATTTATCGATCTCAATACCGGTCTCTTTTAAAAACGGGTTATGTGCAGCGATATGCGCCCATTCGGACTGGGATCGAACCAATACCGGTACCTGGAATGTGTATTTCTGAACAAGCTTCCGTTCAATTTCCCTGGCTTGTTGCTGATCGTCAACCGACGTATGATTAAAAATAACATTACCACTTTGAATGTAGGTTTTGACATCGCGGCAATTCAACTCCTCAAACAAGCTTTTCAACTCATTCATAGCAATTCTTTTTTGTCCGCTCACGTTTATACCACGTAGAATCGCGATGTAGGTTTGCATACAGTAGTCCCAATCAGAGGTAAATTTATAGGGAAGCAATCGGATCGTATTTTATGAAAAATAGACCGGCATTCAAAGCAAGGTTTTGAATTGCCGAACTCTTTTTGGTCTTGTGCGTTCTTTTTAAAACAACGATCGGGTAATCTTAAGGCCATCCGATTCCGGCAAGCAGTCGCCAGTGGTGCCTCTGAACGCAAGCCTGTTGAAGCCGTAGCTGTCTGGAAAATACCTTCAGGTGTCTTTTTATTTCCGATTGTAAATTGTAATGATCGGGGAAAAAGAAGTAAATATTTGCAAATTTGGCCTATTTTAGTTGAAATAGTTGCATATTTCCGATATAAGTGCTTAATTTTGAACACGTAAAGAATAGATCATCAAATGAGTAAACGGAGAAAAAGCTTCTTTCTGCACCGGTTATTCTGTTGGCTAATGGCGTTGCACATCATTAACATCAGTGTTGATGTGCCCGAACATTACTCCCCCAGAATGATTCACGGTGCGCAAAAGGAAGACTTGTCCGTTAATAAAATTGAAAGTATTGGTGAGTTGGTTCTGGAACACTGGCTGGGTATTATCGATGCTGTTCCGGAGCAGGATGAATCCCGGGAAGAGCCCGATGTCGCCACCATTGAACATGACTATTTTTCTACTCCACTCTTCTCTTTCTCGTTAAAGCCGGTTTGCTGGCATCTGGTTTCCCGACCCCTTGGTCTGACGTTCATTCGCGTATTTTCTCACGTCCAGGAGATTACATCACCTCCACCTCAATCATAATGATTTCGGCCAACTTCGCCGGATAGTTTCTTGTAGCTGCGTACGACAAAACCCAGGTTTTCCTGCTAAAAAAAAGGACGGGCATCCGCTTCGGATGAGCCATGTCCTGACTTACCTATACGCTTAACTCGAAAATAACATCATTATGAAAGCATATCCCCTTGCAATCTCTCTGCTGGTCAGCGTTTTAGTAGCTGGTTGCGGCAGCCCGACCGAAGAAAAAACCGCGGTTGAAAAACCCGCTTTACCTATATATGAAATCTCCCGCCAATCCACCACGTTGCAGCGTGAATACGCCGGGAATGTTGAAGCCGTCCGGAACGTGGAAATCCGGGCCCGCGTTGGCGGCTTTTTGGATAAAATACTGGTCGATGAAGGTCGGCAGGTGAAGAAAGGACAATTGTTGTTTCAGATCAATCAGGCCGAATACCAGTCTGAACTGGCCAAAGCCAGAGCCAATCTGAAAAGCGCCATGGCCGAAGCCAAAACCGCCGAAGTAGAGCTCGGCCGGGTGCGCTTGCTGGTCGATAAGAAAGTGATCTCGGCCTCCGAACTGGAGTTGTCAAAATCGAAGCTGGATGCGGCCAAAGCCGCCATCGAGGAAGCCCAGTCGGCTCAGGAAAAAGCTTCGCTGCGGCTGGCACACGCCAGCATCAGAGCACCGTTTGACGGTGTGATCAACCGGATTCCGTCCAAAATGGGCAGCCTGATCGAAGAAGGCGCATTGCTGACAACCGTTTCGGACATCCACGATGTCTACGCTTATTTCCATGTTTCGGAAAAAGAATACCTCGAGTACATCAAAAAAGGGAAACACAGCAGCAGCGGTCAGGAAGTAACCTTGTTGCTGGCCGATGATTCGCCGTATAAACAACCGGGAAAAATCGAAACCATGGAAAGTGTCTTCGACGATGGCTCCGGTACAATTGCCTTCCGGGCGCGGTTTCCCAATCCCGACCGTGTGCTCAAACACGGTGCCACGGGAAAAATTCGCCTGAGAAACGAGGTCGATAATGCCATTCTGGTGCCGCAGAAGGCGGTTTTTGAGATTCAGGATAAGAACTACGTTTACGTGGTCGATGCGACCAACAAGGTGAAAATGCGCAGTTTTGTGCCCCAGAGCCGTCTCGCCCAGTTTTACCTGGTAAAATCCGGACTGCAACCCGGGGATAAGGTGGTTTATGAGGGAATTCAGAACCTCCGCGATGGGATGCAAATCGTTCCGCAAGCCCTGTCGGCGGAAAGTTTGCTGACGCTAAATCCCGCTAAATCCGGCGAAAGCCAGGTCGTCACCAACTGACCGACCGATATTCCCGGCAATTCCATCCACTCTAAATGGGCGAAGCCCGCTTTAGTCGCACCAGCGATGAGCGGCACGGTCGTACTGTTTAGGCTTAATTTATCGCGAAATCATGTTTGATCTATTCATAAAACGGCCTTTACTCTCCGCCGTAATCTCGGTTTTGATTACGCTGCTGGGCGTTCTGTCGCTGATGAATTTACCCGTTACGCAGTTCCCCGACATTGTTCCGCCGTCGGTGGTCGTAACGGCCAGTTATACCGGCGCAAATGCCGAAGTGAGCACCAAAGCCGTGGCCATGCCGCTGGAACGGGCGATCAATGGGGTGCCTAACATGACCTACATGACCGCCATTTCGGGGAATGATGGCTCGACGTTGATTCAGGTATTTTTTAAAGTCGGCACCGATCCGGATCTGGCGGCTGTCAACGTCCAAAACCGGGTGACCACGGTTCTGGACGAGCTTCCGGAAGAAGTGATCAAGGCCGGGGTGACCACCGAAAAAGAGATCAACAGCATGCTGCTGTACCTGAATCTGATTAGTTCGGATTCGACGGCTGACGAGAAGTTTATTTATAACTTCGCGGATATCAACATCTTATCGGAACTCAAGCGAATCGACGGTGTGGGCTTTGTCGATATTCTGGGGGCGCGGGAATATTCCATGCGGATCTGGCTCAAACCCGACCGCATGACGGTCTACAACGTCTCGGCGGATGAAGTCACGGCGGCCATTCGGGAGCAGAACGTGGAAGCCGCCCCCGGAAAAGCCGGGGAAAGTGCCGACCGGGATGCGCAGGTGTTGCAGTACGTGTTGCGGTATACGGGGAAGTTTATCGAACCGGCGCAATACGAAAACATTGCGATTCGTACGCTGGATGACGGCTCCATTCTTCGCCTGAAAGATGTGGCGGAGGTGGAATTTGGCTCACTCGATTACGGTATTTTATCCAAAAACGACGGACGTCCCTCGGCGGCCATCATGCTCAAGCAGCGGCCGGGTTCCAACGCGCAGGAAGTCATCGCGAATGTTAAAAAACGCATGGCCGAGTTGAAGGAAACGACTTTTCCGCCGGGCATGACCTACAACTTTGCCTACGATGTGTCCCGGTTCCTGGATGCCTCGATTCACGAGGTGGTCCGCACGCTGTTCGAAGCGTTCATTCTGGTGTTCATCGTGGTCTTCCTGTTCCTTCAGGACTGGCGTTCAACGCTGATTTGTGCGCTGGCCGTTCCGGTGGCGCTGGTGGGAACGTTTGCTTTCATGGATGTGATCGGTTTTTCGGTTAACCTGCTCACACTCTTTGCTTTGGTGCTGGCCATCGGGATTGTGGTCGATAATGCGATTGTGGTCGTGGAAGCCGTTCACGCCAAAATGACCGACGAAAAACTGGCCCCCCGCGCGGCCACGTTTGCGGCCATGAAAGAGATTAGCGGGGCTATTGTCGCCATTACGCTGGTGATGTCGGCGGTATTTATTCCGGTTGCCTTTCTGTCGGGTCCGGTCGGTATTTTTTACCGGCAATTTTCCCTGACGCTGGCCATCTCGATTGTGATTTCGGGCGTCAATGCCGTGACGCTGACCCCGGCTTTGTGCGCTTTGTTGCTCCGTCCCGTTCATGGCGAACAGAAAGGAGTGTTGGGGCGGTTTTTTGCCAAATTCAACCGGGGCTACGAAGCGGTTGCCGGAAAATACCGGCGTGGTTTGCGCCCGTTTGTCACCCGGAGTGTCGTCACCTGGGGCGTATTGCTGCTTTTTGTTGTGGCCACCTGGGGAATCAATACCATTCTGCCCGCCGGTTTCATTCCAACGGAAGATCAGGGAATGATTTACGTGAACGTCACCACGCCCGTTGGTGCCACCGTCGAACGGACGGAAGAGGTCATGGATCTGGTTCAGCAGGCGGCTTCCCAACTCGAATCGGTCGAAAACGTTTCCACTCTGGCGGGGCTGAGTCTGATGACCGACGGTGCCGGGGCATCCTACGGAATGGGCATGATCAATCTCAAGAACTGGGATGAACGCCAGGAGTCGGTCGATGATGTGATTGCGGTTCTGGCCGAAAAAACCAGAAACATTAACGATGCTAAAATCCAGTTTTTCTCTCCACCGACCGTACCCGGTTTTGGGAATTCGAGCGGGTTCGAAATCCGGTTACAGGACCGTACGCGCAGCGACGACCTGCAAAAGACGAAAAAAGTAACCGATGATTTTATTGCGGAACTGGAAAAGCGGCCGGAAATCAGCCGCGTGTTCACCAGTTTCGACCCCAGTTTTCCGCAGTACGTGCTTCATGTCGATCAGGATAAAGCCGCTCAGAAAGGCGTTTCTATCGACAATGCCATGGGTACGCTCCAGACCCTGATGGGAAGCTATTATGCGTCCAATTTCATCCGCTTCAATCAGATGTATAAGGTGATGGTTCAGGCCGCCCCCAAATACCGGGCGAAACCGGAGGACGTGCTGAACATGCGGGTGAAGAACAAGCAGGGCGAAATGGTACCGTATTCCAACTTTGTGACCCTTGAACGTGTCTACGGGCCGGAGCAATTGACCCGCTACAACATGTTCACCTCGGCCATGATCAATGGCGAGTCGGCACCCGGTTACAGCAGTGGCGACGCCATCAAAGCCATTCAGGAAGTAGCCAAAGAAAAGCTGCCGCGCGGGTTTACGTTCGACTGGTCGGGCATGACGCGCGAAGAAGTGCTGTCGGGCGATCAGGCGATCTGGATTTTTGTAATCTGTCTGGTCTTCGTGTATCTCCTGCTGGTGGCACAGTACGAAAGTCTGTTTTTGCCGCTGGCGGTTTTGCTTTCGCTGCCCGCCGGGATTTTCGGGTCGTTTCTGTGTCTGCAACTGGCCGGTTTGCAAAACAACATTTACGCCCAGGTTTCGCTGGTGATGCTGATCGGTTTGCTGGGTAAAAACGCCATTCTGATTGTGGAATTTGCCAACCAGAAACAGCAGGAAGGGCTGTCAATTCTGAAAGCGGCCATGGAGGGCGCGATGTCGCGTTTACGGCCGATTCTGATGACATCTTTCGCCTTCATTGCCGGACTCATTCCGCTCTGCATTGCGTCGGGTGCCGGTGCTTTAGGCAACCGCTCCATCGGTACAGCGGCTGCGGGTGGCATGTTGATCGGCACTCTGTTCGGGCTGTTTCTGATTCCCGGCCTCTACGTCGTGTTTGCCAAATTAGCCAAAATGCTGCAATCCAAACCGCCCCGGGACGACGACCGGATGGCGGTATTAACTCAACCTCACGAAAATGGCACAACCGTTCATTCATAAATCGAGTGTTAAAAAACTCATTGTTTATTTATTACCCCTCTGTCTGTTAAGCAGTTGCCGGGTTTCCGAACCCCTGCAACTGCCAAAAGCCAGAACGTTGCCCACGTCTTTTGCGGGAAATACGGATTCAACTTCGGTCGGAAACTTGGACTGGAAAGCTTTCTTTTCCGACCCGGATCTGGAAAACCTGATCGATACCGCCCTGGCGCGTAATCCGGATTTGCAGATGGCTACGCAGCGAATTGAAATGGCGCGGGCAAATTTCGAGTACACGCGGGGTGCTCTGGTACCGTCGGTTAGTGCCGTAGCGGCCGCCGGAGTCGACCGGTTTGGGCGGTATACGCTGAATGGCGTCGGGAATTTCGATACCAATCTGTCCCCGAACATCGATGATAAAAAACGCATTCCGGATGTGACGCCGGACTACTTTCTGGGTTTTCGGAGCAACTGGGAAATCGACCTCTGGGGCAAATTGCGCAACCGAAAACGCGCGGCTTACGTCCGGTTTCTGGCTTCCGAAAAGGGGCGGCATCTGATCGTTACGTCGCTCATTGCCGAAGTGGCGCGGCATTATTACAGCCTGCTGGCGTTGGACAGTGAACTGGAAATTATCCGGGAAAACCGGGCGTTGCAGCAGCGGGCCGCCGAACTGGTGGTGGTGCAGAAAGCCGCCGGGCGCGTTACCGAACTGGCGGTTCAGCAATTCAATGCCCAGCTGCTCAACACGCGGAGTCTGGAAGGGCAGGTGCAGCAGCAGATTGTGGAGACGGAAAACCAGCTGAATCAGCTGCTGGGCCGGTTTCCGCAGCCCATTGTGCGCAACAAAACCATCAGCAATCAGGAACTTCCGGCGCAGATTTCGGCCGGCATTCCGAGTCAGATGCTGCGTCGCCGACCGGATATTCAGCAGGCCGAACTGGCCATGGAAGCCGCTAATATCGATGTGGAAGTGGCGCGCGCGGAGTTCTTGCCCTCGTTAAATCTGACGCCCTACGTGGGGCTGAATTCGTTCCGGGCGTCGGTCCTGCTGGATCCTGCTTCGCTGGCACTTGGCGTGTTGGGCGGTTTGTCGGCACCGGTTTTCAATCGCCGGTATCTCAAATCGAATTATTCACTGACCGTTGCGCAAAGCCGGGAAGCTTTTTACGGGTATCAAAAAACCGTACTGACGGGATTCAGTGAGGTTATGACCAGTTTACGGGGCATTGAAAATTACCGGAAAGTGGCCGATTGGCAGGCGCAGGAAGTGGCGGTTTTGGGACAGGCTGCCACGGTTTCCGACGAATTGTTCGCCAGTGGTTACGCGTCTTATCTGGAAGTTATTACGGCGCAACGCAGCGTCCTGTCGGCTGAATTATCGCTCATTAACACAAAACGGGCGCAGTTTCTGTCGCTCATCGACCTGTACCGGGCGTTGGGGGGCGGCTGGCAGTAGAGATCGTTATTACACAGCGTTTATCAGAGAAAATCAGGGTTAATCAAAGACTCTCTGCTAATCTCTGATTAACTTTGATAAACCCTGTGTAACAACTTTCACCTTGACGCGCATTGGCCTGCTTTCGGACACCCACGGTTTTTTAGATCCGCAGATCTTTACCCACTTCGCCGAATGCGATGAAATCTGGCACGCGGGTGATATCGGATCGATCAAAATTATTGATGATTTAAAGGCGTTTAAACCGTTCCGGGGCGTTTTTGGCAACATCGACACCAAAGATATTGCCTACGAATGCCCCGAACACCAGCGGTTTGAACAAGAAGGGCTCACCATCTGGATGACGCATATTGGAGGGACGCCACCCCGGTATAATCCTATTGTTCGGCCTGATTTACAGCTAAATCCACCGGCTATTTTTGTCTGTGGTCACTCGCATATTTTGAAAGTTGTCCGGGATCCAAAAATCAATAACTTGCTGTTTATCAATCCCGGAGCGGCTGGCAAACACGGTTTTCATCCCGTGCGAACCTGTTTGCGTTTTGCGCTCGACGCGGGTCGGGTAAGGAACATGGAAGTGATAGAATTGGGTAAGCGGTAAAACAGTTGCCAAATTAAAGTACTATATTGGCAACTGTTTTACTGACTAATCGGTAGTTGATGAAAATTGCAGTTTGGCATAACCTGCGGAGCGGGGGGGGGAGCAGGGCTCTGCACCAGCATATTAAAGGATTGGCGCAGCGCGGTCATACCATTGAAGTCTGGACGTCGTCGGAAGCGGATAGTAAATTTCTGGATGTCGACCAGTACGTTACGAAAACCCATGTTTTGCCGTTGTTCATGGATATTCGCATTCGGGATGAATACCGAGATAAAATCTGGGCGGTGCGATTTGAACCCGAAACCCGCATTCGACGGATGCTTGACTTTTGCAGCCGGTGTGCGGATGAGATCAACGCGGGCGGTTTCGATGTGCTGTTTGCCAACTCCTGCATTTTCTTTTCAATGCCGTATATCGGTCGGTTTATCACCATTCCAAAGGCACTTTACCTCGGTGAACCCAACCGGTTTCTGTTTGAATCATCGCCCGATCTGATTTGGGAGGGCTTGCCACCCGCCAACGCGAATTGGAAAAAAGCCGACTACCGGAGTCAGTATTGGGATGATATTTTTCGTATTCGTCAGGCGCGGGTACGGGTTCGCGAAGAAATTCAGAACTACCGCAGCTACGACAAAGTACTGGTCAATTCCTATTTCAGTAATGAAAACCTGCTTCGGGCCTACGGCGGAGCGGGTGAAGTCTGCTACTTAGGCATCGATTCCAGTCTGTTTCCCTTTCATAATTTTCCCCGTGAGCCGTTTGTAATGGGGCTTGGTGCCTTTTTCCAGCACAAACGCCCGGATCTGGCCATCGAGTCGCTGGCACTCATTCCGGAAACCATTCGTCCCAAGTTGGTCTGGGTGGGCGATATGGGCGATACGGCGTACGTGAATAAGCTAAAAGACTTGAGTAAGCAGTTGAAGGTTCAGTTTGAGCCGCGGGAAAAAATACCGCATCCGGAGTTGGTTCAGTTGCTCAACACGGCTTCCTGTCTGCTCTATACATCGACCCTGGAACCTTTCGGACTGGCTCCGCTGGAGGCCAATGCCTGCGGTTTGCCGGTGGTTGCCGTTGCAGAAGGCGGGGTTCGTGAAACCGTCATCGATAATTACAACGGATTGTTAGTCAATCGGAAAGCGGAGGAAATGGCCCGGGCTGTCGAGCGGGTTCTGACGGACTCTGCGTTATCGGACCGGCTTTCCCGCAATGCCCGGCGGCTGGTTCAGGAACAATGGACGTTTGAAAAAGCCATCGATCGCGTCGAGAGCGCGTTGCTTAATACGATTGGAAAGGCTAAGGATGTGTTTGTGAACTAGCAAGCCCACCGTTCAATCGCTGGGCTAAAAACGAATCTACTCAATTTATACTACAAAAACAGGCAAGCTGATCGATCGGCTTGCCTGTTTTTTGAACTTCTGTCCAAAACCGTTTACAACGGGATTTGCTCAAATACCACGGCTGGTTTTTGGGCATCCTTAAAAGCTTTGCGGGGGCGAATGTTCAGGGTTTGGAACAACTGCCGATCCTGATCTTCTTCCGGATTCGGTGTCGTTAGCAGTTTGTCACCGGCAAAAATGGAGTTGGCACCGGCCAGAAAACACAGGGCCTGCTCTTCGGTATTCATCCGCACCCGCCCGGCCGACAGGCGAACCATGGCTTTGGGCATGATGATCCGGGCGGTGGCAATCATCCGGAGCATCTCCCAGACCGACACGCGCGGTTGATCTTCCAGGGGTGTTCCTTCCACCGGCACCAGCGCATTGACCGGTACCGATTCGGGGTGTTCGGGCAAATTGGCGAGGGTGAGCAACATGCCGATGCGGTCCTGGTGGCTTTCGCCCATGCCGATGATGCCGCCCGAACAAACCGAAATACCGGCTTGCCGAACGTTGCCGAGCGTGTCCAGCCGGTCGTCGTAGGTACGGGTCGAAATAATATCGCCGTAGTATTCTTCGCTCGTGTCGAGGTTGTGATTATAGGCATACAAACCGGCGTCTTTCAGCTTTTCTGCCTGACTTTCGGTGAGCATACCGAGCGTGCAGCAAACTTCCATGCCCATTCGGTTGACGCCCTGAACCATTTCCAGCACCTTATCGAAATCCCGGTTGTCGCGGACTTCGCGCCAGGCGGCACCCATGCAAAACCGCGTGCTCCCCGCTTCTTTTGCCTGGTGAGCCGCCGTCAGCACTTCGTCTACTTCCATCAGTTTGTGCACCTTCACACTGGTGTGATAGCGCGCAGCCTGGGGGCAATAGGCACAATCTTCGGGACAGCCACCGGTTTTTACCGACAGCAAGGTACAAACCTGCACTTCCTGCGGATCATGGTGCTGACGGTGAACGGTTGCGGCACGGTAGATCAGGTCAAGAACGGGGGAATTATAAATATCGGCGATTTCGTCGCGGGTCCAGTCAGTACGAACGTCAGTCATAGCAGTCAATAGCGTGTCAGGTAAGTAAAGTCAAATATAGGGCGTGAAAGAGATTCGCGCAAACACATATCCGCTTCAATCGCCCGATAAAAAAGGTTTTCTGGACCGGAAATCCGCTAAAGCGGTTTAGCCCGGTGAATTTGTCCGGAGTTGGGGGCTTGTTTGAGCTGTTTCCGGGCTTTAATGACCAGATAAAGGAGATAGCTGACAATGAAAACTTCCATGGCATAGTCCAGCGCATAAACCGGATTATTAAAAATTTCGCCCACCGTTCGGTAATACGGTTGACCGATTCGCCACCAGAAGGAAGGATGGACGGCAGCCGCCACGTTGAACAGAACCAGAAAAAGTAAGGCGCTCCGGTTGCGAAAATCAACCATTTGAAACACCAGAGGCAGCATGAACAAATAGGTATAGTTTGCCACGGCGTTTTTTTGAACCACGGTCATGATGCTGAAGGTGGCGATGTAGAACAGCGGAAAATACGTTCGATAATCGTGCTTCCCCCTCAGGCGCAGCATCTGGGCGCCCACCAGCAGGCAGAGTACCAAACCGGCATAATTCCAGACCGATAAGTCGGGATTGATAAAACCGGAGGTCCAGGGATGAAGAACCGAAGCCCAGTTGGGCGATTTCAGGTATTTTCCTTCCTCCAGCGGTTGTTCAATGAAGAGCATACCGGTTTTAATGTACAAGAAAATAAGCACGGGCAGGCCCAACGTTGCCAGACCCGCCATGAACGGAACCAGCCGGCGGCTGAGGAGAAAAAACGGCAGAATGATCAGAATAAAGACGGCTTTGGTCGATAGAATGCCCAGTGCCAGCACCAAACCGCAGAGATACTCATTGCCGTCGCGTTTGAGGAGCACCACGGCCAGCAACGCAAAAATCCAGAGCGCAACATCTTCCTGGCCGCTCAGGATGGACATTACGAAAGGGACAGGAAGCAGCAGGTAAAACAAAACCCGAAACAGCCGTTCGCGACGCGGCATCACATCCTGATACGTCTGGTACGTCAGCCAGACCGCCAGCAGTTCGATGAGCGTCAGAAACAGAACCAGGGAGCGGGTATTGTTCCACAGCATCAGCGGAATGGCCATCCAGAACCCAAAAAAGGGAGAGTACGGATTATTGACGTCACGATACGGAATTTCCAGCGATTTTGCCGATGAGCCAATGCGGTAATAGTAATGGGCGACATCCGATTGTGGCGAGAAGTCGAAGATCAGGTATACGGCAACAAAGGGGATCAACCGAAGGATAATCCAGAAAATCAGCAGCCACGGCACGCTTTTCTGGTCCAGAAACGATTCAATTTGCGAACGTTTGAAGACAGCAACAAGCAAAACAATACTTACCAGAAGGGACGTAATGACCTTCGCGTAAACTATAAACATATTCTGGACGGTGTGGCTATACGACTAACATCACGATACCGGGGAACTGCCCGTTCGCTGAGACGAGGCCGCAAACGATTGGCTCGCGGCCCGGTCCAGCGATCGAAGATGAACAAAGGTACGCCAAACCAATGCCAGCAGCAACCCAACTTCAACCACCTGAATGAGGTAGTCGGCGGTATTGACGCCGGAAGAGAAAACCGTGTGCCAGTCGTCGTAGTTGAGCATGCCCACGTAGATGACCCAGATGATGGGTTCGATCACAATCAGGAAGTTGAGCAGAATGAGCTGGACGTTAAACGAACGGTCTTCGATTTTTACCATCTCGTACAGTACCACAATCATGTACATGAACAGGTAGAAACCGGGTGCGCTGGGTTGCGCCAGCATAAAAATACCGAATGTTAAAACGTAGAGCGAAGGGAAAATCTGCCGATAACCGAGATGCCGGTACCGGATTGCTGCCCAGGAAGACAGGGCCATCGTGATGCAAAGACTGATCGTGTTCAGGCGGGTCAGGCTGATCTGGTTATAGACGCCACTGAGAAACGGTCGGGTAATGCTGACAATATTGGGCGTCATGTTGTAGCCGGAGTGTTGCAGCGGCATCAGGAATGCATCGCCCATCAGCAGATACAGAATGACAATCGACGGAATTCCGACGATCGCCAGCCCCAGCACGTATTTAAACTTGTTATCGACCAGGAAAAACAGCGGCACCAGCAATACGATGATCATGCTTTTGATGACAATCATCGACAGTCCCCAGATGATGCCGATCCACAGACTTCCCTGGGCGCGGCTGGCGTAGGCGAGCGTAATCAGGCCGACGCCCCAGAACCAGATGTCTTCTTCGCTGCTCAGAATCATGGCGACAAACGGCATGGGCAGCAGAAAATACAGAACGGCCATCAGCAGCGCATCCGGCCGGCTGGATTGGTAATACCGCCAGGTGGCCCAGACAATGGCAAACTCGACGATGGCCATGAACGGAATCAGGATTTTGGCATTGTACCAGAGGTAGAGCGGCAGACTGATGAGGTAGCCAAACAGCGGTCCGTGGTACGACAGAAAATCGCGGTAGACCATTTTGCCCGCAAAAGCGGCAATTGCTTTTTTATAAAAAAATTCGGTGTCACTGCGGGGCGCAAAGTCCATGATCAGATAGACGATGATGAACGGAATGACCCGTAACCCGATAAAGGAAACCCAGAGGGTCAGGGCAGGCCGCGGATTTAGGTAGTGCCGGAAAGGAGCGGGAAACCGGATTAGGAGCCAACTGGCCAGCGCGAGTAGCAGTGATACGGCTACTTTGACGACAGAAACCGTATCCTCAAAAAATATCATGTAAATAATGGGTGGTTTTAATTTGGCGTAAAGTTCGGTAATGACGCTGTAGCTGCCAAATAAAAAAAATGATAGTCTGCTATGCGTAAAAATTCTTGGCTAAATTGTCAGATTTGGCGACATTTGCTGTAGAACTACGATCTTGACAGGTGAACACCGCCAAACCGACTTTACAACCGATAGACAAAACGTAAAGTCAGCAAGTGTACCGAAACCGGTTTTTGGCGAATGATTCGTTCACTAATCTACTGATTACTAGCTGATCCCTTCTGTTGAACCGCAGCGTTTATGAGTCTGTTTCCAGTGATTCTGTTTTTCACTACCGACTTTTTTGCGATTCATTTTTTCGAGATTTTGATAAACGGTGCGGTACTTCATGTGGCCGGATAGTAAAGTGCAGTCGTTTTTTTTGATTTAAACGTAATAACAAATTTAAATAGTACCAAAACCTACCAGTATGTTTTATCTTGCTCGTTTAACGAATAATAATAGGGGATACAAAGAACCATCCGGCCCTAATTATAAGTCTGATAATGTCACTTCAAGCAGGACGGCTTTTGAAGCAACTAACGGCTTTGGATTCGAAGAATGGTTTCGGAACGAACGGCATTTGTACGAAGGGTATCAATATGCATACATTGAAGGGTTGGGTCCGGAGCAAAATCTTGAAATTCCCATTCTGTTATATACCCTGCGGTTTGCCGAAAATGGCAAAGGATCGGCCAAAAAAATCGTGGTAGGTGTGCTCCGGGAATGGCAACACATTTCGCAGTGGGATGCTGAATTGCCCGCCGAAGTTGTGGCCGAATGGTATGAGCAAATGAAAGTTGAATTAGGTGATATTCTGGAATCTGCTGCTCCGGAAAAGCGCGCCGTTGCGTTAAAACAGTTACTGTACCACAGTCAATATCCCAACAAGCCGAAGCCCTTATTTAATGTCCGTTATAAACCGGAAAATCTGGACTACCGCGTTTCAAAAATAATCGACGCCGGTTCGTTCGGGAAGAATAATTCATTCGCCATTGAATTAAAAACGGTGGATAGTTACGACGCCAAAACGCAGAAAGTGCTGACCGACTTAGGGTTAGAATAATTTACCAGCATTCCGTTTTCAGTAACTTGTAGTCAAATCCGCTTTCCGGTTCTTTCAGTACCCAGCGCCCCTGTTTTTCAACACGCTCTCCTTCGCGCCAGCTCACGGTGTCGCCGGTGAGCGTGAAGACGATTTCATGCGGTTGCGTAACGCCTTCGCCCGAACGTTGCCAGTCGGCCCGGATTTGATTATTTGTTAAGGTTCCATTAATCAGACCACGCGCCCGGTCTTTCTCATACGGTAAAATGGCCAGTTCGCCGGTAACAACCGGACCGTTGATGACAAGCCGGAGCGTCGTTGTGTCGCGCCCCATCACCTGCCGGAAGCAAACGGTATCCGTAGACGCAAGCGTCGAATCGGAGGCTGTCTCCGTGGTTTCAGACCGGCGGGAACTGTCACCGCAGCTGCTCAATACAAAAATCAGAACGCCAAAAGGCAGGAGGTAACGCATGGGTTTTGCTACGAGAAGATAAGTACCGGTATAACTTCCAAAACCGTACGATAGTTGGCCGATTGGCAATTTTGTAGGCATACCGCTTGAAAAGACGGTTTGGTTTTCCCGTTGTATTGCCGTTAGTTTGTGCCGTTGTTCTTTGTTTTCCGTCAAATAAGCTAATGGTTTCCCCGGGAGATTCGGGGAATGAAAAAGGAATCGTGTGAAAATCACGAGCAGACGTTGCTACTGTCAGTGACCCTAGAAAAGGGTTTGCCCTCGATGTCCATTGTTCCACGGGAGGTGGGATGAGAAGGACGGCAAATACCGTCACAAGCCAGGAGACTTGCCTTAGCCAAATTGATTCAGCCTACACGCTTCTGGGCTTCCATCAGGTATTGACTTCTTCTTATCTTCCTGTCTTTCAAGGGCCGGGTAAGGTGTGTCATTGTGTTGGGTGTTCCGCAGCGTGCGGGTGTAGGGAGTTCGGCAAAGAATTCTGTACCATTATTAACCAACACTCAAAAAATGGTCGCACACAACCTCGGCTATCCACGAATCGGTAGCCACCGCGAACTCAAAAAGGCCAGTGAACAGTACTGGGCCGGAAAAAGTACCCACGACCAGCTGGTCGAAGCCGGTCAGCGCATCCGACGCGACAACTGGCTGACCCAGCAACAGGCCGGAATCACCCTCATTCCGTGCAACGATTTCTCGTTTTACGACCAGATCCTCGATTGGTCGCTGACCGTCGACGCCATTCCGGAGCGGTTTCGGCCCCTTGCCAACCAACCGGGCGTCAACGAACTGGACCTGTATTTTGCGATGGCCCGCGGCTATCAGAAAGACGGCCTGGATCTGATCGCGATGGAAATGACCAAGTGGTTCGATACCAACTACCACTACATCGTTCCGGAATTCAGCAAAAACCAGTCGTTTTCGCTGCGTTCTGAAAAAATCTTTAGTGATTTTGAGGAAGCCAAAACCGTATTGGGCAGTATTCCAAAACCGGTAGTGCCCGGGCCGGTAACGTATCTGTTGCTGGGAAAAGAAAAAGAAGGCGGTTTTCACCGGCTGGATTTACTCGACCGACTGCTGCCGGTTTACGAACAGATTCTCAGTCGTTTGCAGGAACAGGGCGCGGAATGGATTCAGTTCGACGAGCCGGGTCTGGTCCTGAATTCGGACGAACAACAGCGGACGGCTTATGCCAGGGCGTACCGGTTTTTGCGGGAACGCTTCCCGAACCTGAAATTTCTGGTGGCTTCCTATTTTGAATGTTTCGGGGAAAACCTCAGCCTGGCGACGCAATTGCCGGTCGATGCGCTACACATCGATCTGGTTCGCTGCCCGAATCAACTGGACGACCTGCTGAATACCGCTTTTGTTACCAGCCAAACCAGGGTGTCGCTGGGCGTTGTCGATGGCCGCAATATCTGGATCAACGACCTGAACCGTTCGCTGGAGCTGATCCGGAAAGCGACCGACGCGCTGGGTAGCGACCGCGTGCTGGTGGCCCCTTCGTGTTCGTTGTTGCACACCCCCTGCGATCTGGATTCGGAAACGGAAGCGGGCGGAGTAACGCCGGAAATCAAACAATGGCTGGCTTTTGCCAGACAGAAGCTGGATGAAGTGGTTAAACTGGCGACCCTTTCGGCGCAGCCCGACAGCGAACAGACCCAACGCTGGCTGGCCGAAAACGAAGCGGTGTTGGCCGCCCGGCGAAACTCTCCGCTCATCAATCGCCCGGATGTTCAGCAGCGCGTGAGCCGGTTAACCGATCGGGACACGCACCGAGCCAGCGCATTCGGAAAGCGCCAGACGCTTCAGCATCAGCGGTTGAATCTGCCGCTTTTTCCGACGACCACCATTGGTTCTTTCCCGCAAACGGAAGACGTTCGGATCAACCGGGCGAAGTTCAAAAAAGGGGAAAAAACGCGGGAACAGTACGAGGATTTTATTCGGACTGAAACCCAAAAAGCCATTCGCTGGCAGGAAGAAATCGGTCTGGATGTGCTGGTCCACGGCGAATTTGAGCGCAACGACATGGTCGAATACTTTGGCGAACTGCTCGACGGGTTTGCCTTCAGCCAGAACGGCTGGGTACAGAGCTACGGTTCCCGCTGCGTCAAACCGCCCATCATTTATGGCGACGTTCACCGACCCGAAGCCATGACCGTTCGCTGGGCGGAATACGCGCAATCGCTGACCCCAAAACCGGTAAAAGGCATGCTGACCGGACCGGTTACGATTCTGCAATGGTCGTTCGTGCGCGACGATCAACCGCGCCGGGATACCTGCATGCAACTTGCGTTTGCCATTCGGGATGAAGTAGTGGATCTGGAACGTGCTGGTATTCAGCTAATTCAAATCGACGAACCCGCCATTCGGGAAGGCTTGCCGTTGCGCCGGGAAAACTGGGCGGCTTATCTGGATTGGGCGGTCAGGGCGTTCCGCATATCGGCTTCGGGCGTGGGCGACGAAACGCAGATTCACACCCACATGTGTTATTCCGAATTTAACGACATCATCCAGCAAATTGCCGACATGGACGCCGACGTCATTACGATCGAAACGTCACGTTCGCAGATGGAATTGCTGGATGCTTTTGTTCAATTCAATTATCCGAACGAAATTGGCCCCGGCGTTTACGACATCCACAGCCCGCGCGTGCCGACGACGGACGAAATGGTTGCGTTGCTGAACAAAGCCGCCGATGTGTTGCCGGTTCGGAACTTGTGGGTCAATCCCGACTGCGGTTTGAAAACCCGCCGGTGGCCGGAAACCGAACAGGCGCTCAAAAACATGGTGCAGGCGGCCCAAACGGTGCGTAATCTGGTGGTTGAGCATGTATAACCGCGGGTTTTAATTTAAAATGTGAAAGGCTAAAATTACCCTTCAATCCCCTAAGGGTGACTTGGACGCAGATGTCCGGATGCTAAAGTCCCCTTTAGGGGATTAGGGGTAATTCCAGCATTAACATTAAAAAATCTATTTCCTGTATGCTATGGATTGGATAAACCGATGGAAACACCAGCAAACAAACACGAAACCGTCGGTTGCCCGCGCTGCGGAGCGGCTTTTGAATGCAAGGTTGGCAGCATCAATCTCTGCCAGTGCGTTGCGGTTCAACTATCGGACGATCAGCGGAATTACGTCCGTTCCCGGTTTGCCACCTGTTTATGTGCCAATTGTTTGCAGGAAGTCCGGACAGAATACAACAAAAAAGTGCACGAGGAAATGATGGCGAAGTTCCGAAATGCGCATTAAGATTTCGGAATGCAACAACCAGCCTATGACATCCATTGAGGAACGAATAAAACGGGCGGAAACCCGCGTTTTCAAAGCGGTTTTTCCCAATACGACCAACCATTACGACACCCTTTTTGGCGGCACGGCCATGCAGATGATGGACGAAATTGCGTTCATCACCGCCACCCGGTTTACGCGCAAACGCGTCGTGACGGTTTCGTCGGACAAAATCAACTTTAATAAGCCCATTCCGGCCGGAACCATTGTCGAATTAATCGGTACGGTGGCGCATCTGGGCCATACCAGCCTGCGGATCGACGTCGAAATTTACGTTGAAGAAATGTACCGTGATCACCGGGAACGGGCGGTTCACGGCTCGTTTACGTTCGTGGCCATCGATGAACACAAAAATCCGATCAAAATTCTCTGACTTAAAACAGAACACCCGGCCATTCCGAGCGATTCGGAACGACCGGGCGGTGTTCAGCAGAACCTCATGACGCGAGCCGGTAACATCAGCGGTTCCCCTGGCGCTTCGTTATCATAGGTAGGTCGAGCCAAAGGCTTCTGTGTCAGATATACGAACCAGAAGCTCAAATGGTTGCGTGGGTATGAAAAAAAGATTTTAAAGCAGCCATCGGGCGGTATTTTTCAGGGCAATTGATAGGCTACCACGTAATCGCCCAGCTTCGTTCCCAGTTTTCCGTGACCTCCGGCGGCAATGACAACGTATTGTTTGCCGTTGAGCTGATACGTCATCGGCGTGGCCAGCCCGCCAGCCGGTAACGGAGCCTCCCATTGCAGACTTCCGTCGCTGGTTTTGAACGCCCGCAGGTGACCGTCCAGCGAAGCCGCGATGAAAACCAGGCCACCCGCCGTGGCAATGGCCCCGCCGAAATTGATCGAACCCCATTGTTTTGCTTCGGGGTATTTGGCGGGATCGAGCATATAACCCAGCGGGACTTCCCATTCCAGCGACCCTTTTTTGAGATTGATTGCCGCCAGCGTTCCCCAGGGCGGAGCGGTTTGCATGGTCAACCCGGTTTCACTTTTACCAAACAGGTAACTGCGTTTCATCACGTAGGGCGTGCCAGCCTGCATACCGGTTTCAGCCCGCATCAATTCCTGATCGTTTTTGACGGACTGCGCCAACTTCGCTCTCGGAAGCAACGTGATGACGGCAGCCAGCCGATTGACGTTGGTGATGAGCAAACCGGATTCGGGGTCATAACACATGCCACTCCAGTTGATTCCGCCCACATTCCCCGGCGCGATGAGTGAACCTTTCAGCGAAGGGGGTGTGAAAGGACCCTCGTAGCGGAGACCAGCAATCCGGCGTTGGGCCGCTTCTTTTTCGTCGGGAGTGAAACCCCATGCGTCCGGTTTTTGCAAACCCAGCAAAGGCAAGGTCGCCGGAAAAGGCTGGGTTGGATGCGCTTCTTCACCGGGAATGTCGGAAGCCGGAACGCGTCGTTCTTCCACGGGCAGCAGGGGCACACCGGTTTCGCGGTGCAGAATAAAAACATGCCCCATCTTGGTGCCTACGGCAACGGCGGGAACCGGTTTGCCATCCTGGATGAACGAAAACAGCAGCGGCTGGGCGGCATTGTCGTAATCCCAGATGTCGTGGTGAACTGTCTGAAAACTCCAGACCACTTTTCCGGTTGAAGCCCGAATGGCAACGATGGAACTGGCGTTGGCGTTTTTGCCCAGCCGCTCACCACCGTAATAATCGGGGCTGGGCGAAGTCGTCGGAATGAACACCAGATCCCGGTCCGGATCCGCCGAAATGATCGACCAGGCGTTGGCCGCGCCGGTTTGCGCGGCACTGGCGCCTTTCCAGGTTTCGAAGCCGGGGTCGGTTTTGGACCGCGGAATGGGGTCCCAGCTCCAGCGTAACTGGCCGGTCACGGCGTCATACGCCCGAACAACGCCCCGCTCGTAATTAAACCGCTGGTTGTCGCCCATCGAGGAACCCACGACAATGGTATTGCCAATGACGGCCGGGGGCGACGTCACGCTGATGTTACCGACGCCCTGCCGCAAATCGATGGTTCCGCCTTTTCCGAAGGTGGAAACGGGTTCGCCGGTGGCGGCATCCAGCGCAATGAGTCGGCCATCGAGCGTAGGGATTAAAATCCGTTTGGCGGCTTTCGGAGCGGTTTTATCATTCGCAGCGGGCCAGACTGAAACGCCCCGCGATGTGATTTCGGATAAGTCCTGTCGTAAATAGACTTCGGGATCGTAAGACCATTTCTTTAAGCCCGTGGCGGCATCGATGGCAAAAACCCGCGACGATGGAGTGCTGAAAAAAAGCGTGCCGTCCACCATGATGGGTGTGGCTTCGAAAGCGGCTTTTTCTTCGGCATACGTGTCTTTGTATTGCTCCAGTTCGCCGGTTCGGAACGTCCAGGCGACGGTCAATTGCTTGACATTTCCGGTATTGATTTGCTTCAAAGGCGAAAACCGCATGCCGCCCGCGTCATTTCCGTAAGCGGGCCACTCAACGGAACCGCCCGTTCTGGCGGGTTGCGTCGGTTGGCCGATCGTGGGAATCGCTGCGTAGAAAAACAGAATGAAGGTAATTAGAACGTTCCATTTCATGGTAGTAAACTAGTGAGGTGGAAAAACTTATTTCAATCCAAAGAGCAATCGGGTTACTTTAAAAGGCCGGATGAGAAACCAGTAGACGGCAACGGAACTGGCTAGGGCTGACAGGCTGATGACTAAAAAACCGTCGTAAATTCCGAACTGGTTGGTTTTCAGGACATAATAGCCAATGGCAATAATCGCCGTCTGGTGCAGAATATAAAACGGGTAAACGGCTTCCGTCAGGTGGGGCAGGATGGGGCGGTTCACGTTTAAATACCGGTAGCCATAAGCAACGGATGCCAATACCGAAAACCAGGTTAGGCAATTGACGTTGAAGCGATACAGAATCGTCCACCGGAGTTGCTCCTCCAGTTCCGGATGGCGATTGAGATAAGCACTGGAACCATACAGGTAGATCGTACAAAGCAGGGTTCCGAACAGGAAAATCCGCCGTTGTCCGGCGAGAATGTCGGCAAATTGAGGCCGACTGACCAGCACGTAACCAAACCAGAAAAGAAGGAGATTAAAGACAAAGTAAGCCCAGTCATTTACCAACGCGTGAGTATCTTCCGGAAAAAACGGTCGTAACAGAAACTGGCTGATAATCAGCAGGCCGGCGAGGCTCATGGCACCACCCGGTTTGACAAAAAGCCGTTCGAGCCGGTCGGTTAATCGCTGACCACCCGGCGATTTTAGGTACCGGAAAAGTGGAATGCTGATCAGGGCGTACAAAAACAGATACAGCACGAACCACAGGTGGTGCCAGCTGAACGCTCCGCCTTTGCCCCCGTCCTGATACGGTTGGAAGCCGAACACGTTGGGGTAAAATTCCGCGTAACTGCCGGAAAACCGGCCCCGAAACAGCCATTCGTAGTAAATCTGGGGCGGCACGATGACGAACATGCCAAACAACAGCGGAATAAAAAGCCGCTTGAAACGCTCACCGGCGTAGTTTGCGTAGGTGCGCCGGCGGAGGGCATAGTAGGTTCCGGCACCGGAGATAAAAAAGAGCAAGGGCATCCGCCAGCGGTGCAGCCAGCGCATGACGTCTTCGAATAACGGACTCGTTTCTTTACTCTGAATGTGAAAACCCCAACTGACGTAAATCATGCCGGTATGGTAAAATACCAGAATCAGAATGGCAAAAACGCGCAGCCAGTCGAGGTCATAGCGTCGCGTAGGGGCAGTTGGTCGTTGAGTCGGGGTCGTTCTGGGGGCGGTAATGGCTTGCATGGCGTTTTTCGTTTGCTGGGACAAAGATGACCGCTAACCGGCCCAAAAACGCCATTTTCCGATCGTCAAGAAGTTCACGCCGACCGGGACGAAGTCGCCGTGGCCCGAAATTGGGCCGGAGTCTGCCCCGTCAGCCGCTTGAAAGCCGTATGAAAAGCCGAGGTCGAATTGTAGCCCACGCGCTCCGCAATTTCGTCGATTTTAAGGTTGGTGGTTCCCGTATCCTGCAACAGCTGCCGGGCTTCACGGACGCGGTAGGTCGCCAGCAGATCGAAAAAGCTTTGCTCCAGCCGGTCGTTGAGCAGTTGGGAAAGGTGATGAGAAGACGTGCCGAGCAGTTGCGCCAGTTTGGGCAGAGAAAGATCGCTTTGGAGATACGGTTTTTCATCTTCCATTAGCCGGGTAAGTTTTTGCAGAACCGCTTCTTCCACTTCTTCCGACAGCGTTGATTTCTCGTATTTTTTGCGGGCTGATGGAGGTTCGGGCTCCGGTTCCGGTTCTTCAACGAAGAAATCGGAACTGCGCATCACCAGAAAACTCGTGGTATAAATCAGCAGGGTGAGGTAACAGGCCAGAATGTAATCGCCCAGATCCTCATAGAATTGGGGTTTGATAAAGATCCCCAGAATGGGAAAAGATAAATTCAGCAGCACCAGGTTTCGGAGTTGGCCCAGGTGGTTGGGGGCTGGTTTCAAAAGCGAAAGCCCCCGTCGGCGAAATGCTTTGCGAATTTCGAGAAAAGACAGAAACGCATAGATCGCGCAACTCAGCAGCGTTATTTCACTGACGTAATCCCGCAGGTTCGTAAAATCTTCCGGCAGGTATTCGTCACTTTCTATATAAGATAGTTCGGGGTGATACGAATGAAGGTAAGAGTTGTATTTGAACTCGATGGGTTGATAGAACCAGGTGATGGAGTTGAGGGTCCAGATAACCGTAGGTATCAGGTGCCACAGCCAGCGCCTGGGCAGCCGTTTGTGGAGCCGGGCGTAGAAAAAGAAAAAATACAGCGGGCCTAGTGTAAAATTGACGGGCTCTGAAAAGTCGATCAGCCAGAGCACCTGAAACATGTAATTGGTGTAGCACAGGAAAATTTCGGCAATGATGGCCGCCAGACCCAGCATAAACCAGCCGATGCACCGGTTTGAAACGACCCGCCCCCGTTCGCCCGTCAAAAAAAAGATGCCGAGAAATAGTCCCTGAGCAACGCCCAGCAAAATAATCAGAGCAAACAAATCGAGGTGAACCGGCAGTGTCTTCATAGGCGCAGCAATGCGACTGTAAGATACAAAAAAGTAAGACCCGCACGGTTTCGAAAACCGTGCGGGTCACGTACCCACGGACTTTAGTCCGTGAATAGTATATATACAACGCTCACGGACTTTAGTCCGTGGGTACTATTTAATATCCAGTCCAAACGGCATCCGGGCCTGAACCCCTTCCATCCGCTTCAACGATTTAAGGTATTTGACATACGGCGCCAGTTCGCCCAGGTTGGCCTGTAGGCGTTCTTCTTCGTCGCCGGTGAATGATTTGAACAGTTGCTCAAATGCATTCTTCTTTTCGGGCGTATAGCGGACGCGGTAATCGCCTTCCTGCAGCTTGGCGGCTTTTGCGGCCAGTTTAATGGCGGTATCCAAACCGCCCAGTTCATCGACCAGTCCGTTCGCTTTGGCCTGAACGCCCGACCAAACGCGCCCCGAAGCCAGTGCTTTCAGGCTATCGACCGGAATTTTGCGGCCTTGTGCGGCTTTGCTCGTAAAAATCTCGTAGCCCCGGTTGACGCTTTGTTGCAGCACATTTTTCTCAAACGGGCTCATTTCACGGGTAAACGACGGGAAATCGGAATACGTGTTGGTAACGACCCGGTCGTAGGTAATGCCTAATTTGTCTTTGAAGAAGCCTTCGGTATTGAAGAGCATCCCGAAAATACCGATCGAGCCGGTGATGGTATTGGGTTCGGCCACGATTTGCCGGGCACCCATCGCCAGGTAATAACCACCCGATGCCGCATAATCGGACATGGAGGCAATGACGGGTTTAACTTTGTTGGCCAGTACCACTTCACGCCACATTACATCCGACGCCAGGGCGCTGCCCCCCGGCGAATTGACCCGGATCACGATGGCTTTTACTTTTTCGTCCAGACGGGCCTTGCGGATCTGCTCGGCCACGCGATCGGACGCGATGTTGTCGTCGTCTTTGCCGCTGACAATCTCCCCATCCGTTACGATGACGGCAATGCGGTTTTTGATATTTCCTTCTTCGGTGTATTTCTTGGCGTTTTCGTACTTGCCGAGCGTGATGAAGTCGATTTTCTTCTTTTCATCGATTTTCAACGACTTCCGCATGTCGGTTTCCACCTCGTCATAATATGCCACTTTCGTAACCAGTTTAGCCCGAAGAGCGTCACCAGCGGTTTGGATAGACAGGTCGTCGGCCAGTTTTTTCAGTTCCGGAACCTGCAAACCCCGGCTTTGGGCCACACTGACCAGAAAGTGATTGTTGATGGAATTCAGGAAAGAAGTGGTTTGCTTTTTGTTGGCCTCGCTCATATCCTCCCGGATGAACGGTTCAACCGCACTCTTGAATTCGCCAACCCGGAAAATCAATGGTTCAATTTTCAGTTTGTCGAACGTGCCTTTAAAGAACGTGTACTCGGCATCGAGACCGTTCCACTCCAGGGCTCCGGCGGGATTCAGGTAAATATTGTCGGCAACGGACGCAATGTAATAGCCTTTTTCGGTCATCACTTCGCCGTAAGCCACTACGAATTTTTTCGATTTCTTGAAGTCGATCAGCGCATTCCGGATTTCTTCGAGCGAGGCCCAGCCGGTTTGCGGATATTCCGTCTGAACATAAACGCCTTTGATGTTCGGATCGAGTTTGGCATTGGCCAACGCCTGTTTCAGATCAATCAGGCCAATAACGTCGCCCGACGAATTGAGGGGACCAAATCCGGCGAACGGGTTTTCGACGCCAATTTCACGAATGGGACTGTTCAGGTTAAGTTTCAAAACCGAATTTTCCTTAACGGCCACTTCATCACCGGATGCCGCCGAAAGGACCGAACCAACGGCCAGCAACATCAGGAAAGCCACGAAGGAAAAGAGCATTAAGCCAACGATGGTTGCAAAAACGTACTTAAAAAACTGACGCATATTTTCTATCGACGAATAACGGTTTACTGAGTTATGAATTTAAGATAGGTGAAAGATATTGATTTCAAACCCGGTTAGTTAACAAAAATAAAAAGGAGACGGCTCCCCATCTCCTTACTTTATGTTGAATGTAGATATTTGAGGAGGAAAGGAAAAAAGAGCGGAAGGGAGGAAAGCTCCAAAAAATAGCCCTCATTTTCCGGTCTCTTTTTTCCGGTTTTCCTTACCGGGCCTGATTACGGATCAGCAGCCAATAATCTTCAATGGACCGGCGAATGACTTCGTGAGCTTCCTGCCGACCATAGACGTTGACAATTTCACAGGTCATCGGTTCGCCGGGTAAGTTCTTGTACGTCAGAAAGTAATGCTTCAGTCGTTGCACGACGCTGTCGGGGAGCTGGCTTAGATCTTCGTAGCCTTTATACATTCCATCGCCTTTCAGAATGGCAATGATTTTATCGTCGGCTTCTCCTTTATCCAGCAACCGGAAGCCGCCGATGGGAATGGCTTGCAGAATGATGTTTCCGTGCGTAATGGCGTGCTCACTCAGCACGCAGATGTCGATCGGGTCACCGTCGCCTTTTTCAATTTCGCGTCCTGAGCGTTCGCGGGCCAGCGAAGCCACCTGTTCGTCGCAATACGTCATCGGAATGAATCCGTATAAGGCCGGAACGATGTTGGAATATTTCTGCGGCCGGTCGATTTTCAAATACCCCGTTTCTTTATCAACTTCATACTTCACCGTATCGGTCGGTACAATTTCGATGAAAGCCGTTACTTGTTCCGGTGCGTTTTCACCGATTGGGATCCCATGCCAGGGATGTGCTTTAAATTGGTTGTTCATGTTTTATAGTCGAGTAACTAAATGCGGTTGGGTGGTTAAATGGCTGGATGGTTAAAAATGGTTGAATGGCTATTTAATCATCTTTTCAATTCAACCCGCCAGTTTTTTCAGCAATTAAATAATCACCGGTTTTGGTAGTGGACTGCCGTACCAGCATTTCCCCCAAAAAACCCGCCAAAAATAACTGAACGCCCAGAATAATTGCCACTAAGGCCAGAAAAAACAGCGGATTGTCCGTGACGTTGCGATACTTCAAATGCTTCGCAATATTGTACAGTTTTTCGCCGATGAGGTAGATGGTAATAAGTGTTCCGACAAAAAACGAAAGCGATCCGAAGGTGCCAAAAAAGTGCATGGGCCGCCGACTGAATTTTTGTACAAACGCAATCACCAGCAAATCCAGGAAGCCGTTGATGAACCGATCGAGCCCGAATTTGGTGGTTCCGTATTTGCGGGCCTGGTGTTGCACGACCTTCTCGCCAATTTTTGAAAAACCGTTCCATTTGGCCACAATTGGCAGATTTCGGTGCATCTCGCCGTACAAATTCATGGATTTGACAACGGCCTGACGGTAAGCTTTGATACCGGAATTGAAATCATGCAGGTGGACGCCGGAAACCCAGCGGGATACGGCATTGAAAAATTTGGTCGGTATGGTTTTGGTCAACGGGTCGTAGCGCTTCTGTTTCCAGCCCGAAACCAGGTCGTACCCTTCGACGGTAATCATGCGGTATAATTCCGGGATTTCGTCGGGACTATCCTGCAAATCGGCGTCCAGCGTAATGACAACCTGACCCCGCGAAGCCTGGAACCCGGTTTGGAGGGCCGCTGTTTTGCCATAATTGCGCGTAAACCGGATCCCCCGAACGTTCGGATTGCGTTCCGAAAGCCGGGAAATGACCTCCCAGGAGCGGTCGGTACTGCCGTCATCGATAAACAGGATTTCGTATAAATACCCTTGTTCCGTCATCACCCGCACAATCCAGTCGTGCAGTTCGGGTAACGACTCATCTTCGTTGTAAAGCGGAATAACGACGGAAAGTTGGAGTTTATCAGTCATAAAATACATTCTAAACCCGGGAGAGCTGGTAATGGATCGATTCGTTATGGATGGAAACCAACCACGCCCGCTGTTTAGTATCGATGCTTCAAAGGTCGGAAGGATTTTAGAAATTCAGATAAAAAGGTTGTAATAAGTGATGGAATGATTCGGTATACGTTTTTCCGTCGGCTTCAAAAATGGCCAGTTCGTCGGTTTCCGGGTTAGCCGGAGCATCGAAAACAAAACCCACAATGGTCCGAAAAACCGGTTTCAAGGCATGATGCCGAAGATTCAGTTGTCGGAAAGGCCGCAAACCGGCTTGTTCGGCCACGATACTTAATCGGTTCATTTCGAAAGGCGGCAGCAAAACCCAGAACTGCCCATCCGGGTTTAACAAGCGGACTACACTGGCAATCAACTCTTCAAAAGGCAGTTCGTCGTTGTGCAAAGCCCGGTTGACGGCTTGGTTGGGTGACCGCAAATGGTTGGTGTAAAAAGGCGGATTGGAGACAATTCGGGTATAGGGTTCGGCGGAAAAGGTTTGAATACGCCCTTTGATTACCCTCACCCGCTCGGAGTAGGGGCTGTTAGTCACATTTTCAATCGCCTGTAAAACGGCCTCTTCGTCAGTTTCGACGGCGTCGATCCGGGCGGTCGGATTTCGTTGGGCTGCCATCAGCGTCAGCAAGCCCGTTCCCGTTCCAATATCGAGCAATCGCCCCGCGAGTCCCAGGTCGGCATAAGCCCCCAGCACGCACGAATCCGTGCAGACTTTCATGGCGGTCCGGTTCTGGTGGATGGTAAATTGTTTAAAGCGAAACAAGGTCAGTGAAGAGTGAAAAGTTAAAAATTAAAAGTAGTGAACGCGCCCGTCTGTCGTGTTAGTAGCCTATTTCTAACTTTTCAAATTTAATTTATTTTCGGCCAAAGTCGGCGGGGTTTTCGCCCCAGTACTCGGTTTCCCATTTCAGGATTCGGTTCAAAAATACATTGGCTTTCAGCCAGTTTTCGGCCCGGTCGATCAGTTCGAACAGGTGAGCATTCCGGGGTGTTTCCGCCAGTTTTGTATTGGCTTTCTTCTTTAACACCCAGCTTATGGCCGTCCGCGAGTCGGAGTAAATGGGCAGATTGCTGTCGCGTTGTTTTAGCCACGCCAGAGCGTGAACAATGGCCAGAAACTCCCCGATGTTGTTGGTGCCATCGGGATGCGGGCCCTGGTGGAAAAGCAATTGTTTCGTCGTGGTATGGACGCCCTGGTATTCCATGTCGCCCGTTGCCGTGTTCCAGGCGGCATCCACGGAAATACTATCCGCGATGGGTTTACCCACAAAAAGTTTCTCGGCTTTGCCGTCGGTGCCCGGCCCTTTGCCCTGCAAATGCACATGCGGTTTTTCGCCCAATGCTTTTTCAGCTACCGTACGGCTTTCGAAGGATTTGTACAGCGCACCGGGAAAATTCTGGATCTGTTCCTGACAAGCGTCCCAGGTGTCGTATACTCCTTTCTGTCGCCCTTTCCAGACAACGTAGTATTTGGGCGATTTCGCCATTTTGAGTCGTATCAATAAAGCAACAAAGATACGAATTAGGCCGCATGTGCGCTAAAGGCATTTTCGTTGCCCGGAAAAGCAACCGGATTAATGCCTTAATGTTCAGGATTGAGACCTACCTATCGAATGATTTTGGGGCCATTGAGTAAGAAAATTGGATTTTTCTGTACGGTGACGCAACTAAAATTGTCTATAGGTCGTAAGTACCACAATTTTGTAAGCTATCAAGTCCACACATCACCCGTAACTATTGATGATAATCTTGGTTTATTCACTACTTAGTTTATTTGTTGTTTATGGCATTCTACTGCTTGGAATCGTTTTTAAGACGCAAAAAGTCTGCGAATGCAGCCATTGTCGGACAGCCATGCATCTGGAAAGAACGAACCGACCACTATACGTTAGACGACTTTATGATTACCTTCCCCTCAAGTATTTTCGTTGCCGACGCTGTCATCGTACCTTCTATCTGCACAAAAATACCCCGGATTCGGAACCGGAGAGTATGAAGGAAACGACTCCCAAGCCCAAAACTTCCTATACCTGAAAAGCATACTCCCGTGATCTGCCGCCCGAAACTGGCGGCAGATTAGTAAACCGTTTTTTCGATCATTCGATTTTACAGGGTCGGATTTTCCTGTAGTTGCCCGCGGATAAGGCGCAGTTTCCGGTTTAAATCCCGAAGTTCACTCTGGTATTTCTGGTAGGTGGCCGGATCGTTGCTTTTGAGCGTGTCGTTGTGGCTGTAGTGGAGTAACAAGGCATTCCGGCGGGCGCTCAGCCGCTGGTAAAGTTCGCTGGTAAGGTTCATTGGTCTGTTGTTCTTAGGAATACTAATCAAGGATCTGCCGCGCATCCTTTGTAAACTACAACGTTCGTTTCGTGCCAAATAGCTTACCGTTCATCAGAAAAATTTTACGTTTATCATATACTCGTTCGCTAATAGGATTATATAAATAAAGAATAAAAGGCATCCTATTGGGGTTATCCGTGTTAAAAAGCAAGTTGATGTACTAAATAAAAAAAGCCGCTCGCATGGCGAACGGCTTCCTGCAACCTTCTGGCGTATCGTGCTTATAACCGCTCAATCTTTGCGCCAATGGCATTGAGACGTCCGTCGATGTTCTGATACCCCCGATCAATTTGCTCGATATTGTCGATGATGCTCTCTCCTCTGGCCGAAAGGGCGGCAATCAACAGGGCAACGCCGGCACGTATATCGGGTGACGACATCCGGATTCCCTTCAGTTGCTGCTGGCGGTTGAGGCCAATAACCGTAGCCCGGTGCGGATCACAGAGGATCATTTGGGCCCCCATTTCGATCAGTTTATCGACAAAAAATAACCGGCTTTCAAACATTTTCTGGTGCACGAGCAAGGTTCCCTGCGCCTGAATGGCCGTTACGAGCACAATACTGAGCAAATCCGGCGTAAAACCCGGCCAGGGTGCATCGGAAACCGTCATCATACCGCCATCCAGAAAACTCTCGATCTGGTAATGCTCCTGAGCGGGTACGAAAATGTCATCGCCCCGAAAGTCCATTTTGATGCCCAGCCGTTTGAATACGTCCGGAATGATGCCCAACTGCGGTATCTGGCAATTTTTAATGGTAATTTCTGACTGCGTCATGGCGGCCAGACCAATGAACGAACCGATCTCGATCATGTCGGGCAACATCGTATGATCGGTTCCACCCAGTTTGTCCACGCCTTCGATGGTCAGCAAATTGGAGGAAATACCGCTGATTTTAGCGCCCATACGGTTCAGCATGGAACAAAGTTGCTGTAAATAGGGCTCACAGGCGGCATTGTAGATGGTGGTGGTTCCTTCGGCCAAAACGGCGGCCATCACCACATTCGCGGTGCCGGTTACCGATGCCTCGTCCAATAGCATGTACGTGCCTTTCAAGTGACTCGCATCGACATTGAACATTCCGCTTTCTTCAGAATCGAAATTGAACTTCGCGCCCAGTTTTTCAAAACCCAGAAAGTGGGTGTCCAGCCGCCGACGGCCAATCTTGTCGCCACCCGGCCGTGGAATCCGGCCCGTTTTGAAGCGACCCAGCATGGGACCCAGCAACATGACCGATCCGCGCAAAGCCGATGCTTTTTCACGGTAGTTGGCCGTGTCCAATACGGAAACATCAACCTGATCAGCCTGAAAACGGTAGGAGGAGTTGGACAATTGTTCGACCTGAACGCCCAGATCGCCCAGTAATTCAATCAGTTTATTGACGTCGCGAATGTCAGGAATATTATGAATAGTGACCGGCTTGTCTGTCAGCAAAACCGCACAAAGAATCTGAAGCGCTTCATTTTTAGCGCCCTGCGGGCTGATTTCACCTTTTAAATGCTGATCACCGGCAATTCGGAAAGATGCCATAAATTAAGTTAAAAGTTAAGAGTTAAAAATTAAAAGTTAGAATCAAAAGTAAATGGCACTGCTAACCGAGTCTATAACGGTGCCGTCATAACTTTTAATTTTTAACTCTTAACTTTTAACTCCCTGGAATGGTTAGCGTCTTTTGCGGTTATTGGGATTATTACCCCCTCTGAAGCGGTCGTTGCGGTGTCCGCCCTCGCGGTTGTCGCGACCACCGGCGCCACCCTCACGATTTCCGCGTGGTCCCTGATTGGGGTAAAAATTAGGATTCTGGCGGTTCCCGGACGTTTCGTTCCGGTTGTATGGCTGAACGGGTCCGTCATTCCGGCTATACGACGGGCCACCGGGGTTGCGCCGGGGCGGTTGGTCGCCCGTCCGTTCGCGCGGGGTAGCATCGACAAAACCGTTGGTCCGGATCGACATAATATCGGCGTGGAGTTTGCCGTTGGCCATTTCGTCCAGGTTCGTCAGAATGGTTTCGTCTTCGACGGCCTCTTTATTCCAGGTCGAATAGAACGTTTTCATCAGCCGGGCCATGTAGGACACGAACGCCAGACGTTCTTCGGTATCTTCCAGCGAAATAGCTTTGGCAATCAGCAAGTTAATGTTCTGGCCATAATGTTTGTAACGCAAACCGTGGGTATTATACGGAACGGGTTGCGGTTTTTTGCCCAGCACATCGGCCGTGGGGGGCGGGTAGGGGCTGTCCACATCCAGCTTAAAGCCCGACATGATGTAGAGGTCGTCCCACAATTTATTGTAATAGTCCTGATTATCCCGCATGTTGGGATGGATCTGCCGCATCAGCTCTACCAGGATGTGCGCGTAGCGGGTGCGCTTTTCGCGGTCTTCGATAGTCTGTAGATGTTCGACTAATTTTTGGATATTGCTGCCGTACTCTTTCAATCGATTTGGGCGTCTATAAGTATGTTTTGACAAAAGTAAGAAAAAAAGTCTTGCCCTTTCATTAATCATTTATTGACTGGGCCGGATCGGAACGGGGAGTAAAAAGTTGCTGTTAAAAAAGGATGAAGCAGTGGTACCGAATTTATAAACCGGAACTGGGGGAGACCCTCCGGCTGAGTATTCCGATTGTGATTGCCCAGTTAGGGGTTGTGTTGATGGGGGTTACCGACAATTTGTTTGTGGGGCGGTTGCTGGGTGCCGTGCCGCTGGCCGGTGCCGGATTGTCGGTATCGCTGGCCTTTCTGGTGTCGAGCATTGGCGTTGGCGGTTTAGCGGTAACAGCCGCGCTCGTGTCCCAGGCCCGCGGACGACGGGATGCCGCCGAAATCAATCAGTTGTTTCGGGCGGGTTTGCAGGTTGCCCTGTTGTTGGGTCTGGTACTGGGGTTGGTTGGGGCCGGATTTGCCTATTTTTTCGATCTTTTCGGCCAGGTTCCGGAAGTGACGCAGATTGGCCGGAATTTCATGCTCATCCTCAGTTTGTCGAACCTGCCGCTCTTTCTGTTTATTGCGGCCCGGCAGTTGTGCGACGGACTTTCGTATCCGCGGGTGGCGATGTCAATCACCTTGTCGGCCCTGGTTCTCAATGCCTTATTTAATTATTTACTGATTACCGGAGCCGGGCCTTTTCCCGAAATGGGCGTTTATGGTTCGGCCCTGGCAACGCTGCTGTCACGGGGCTTCATGGCGGCTGCCATTATTTTGTATATTCGCCGTTCGCCTAAATTCCAGCCCTACTTTCAGCCGGCATTCCGTCTGTTGCGAGTGCGCAATCAGGTCGTTCGAATTCTGAAAGTAGGATTGCCGGGCGGTTTTACTTTCTTCTTTGAAGTCGCAACGTTTTCGCTGGCGGCCATGATGGCCGGGTGGCTCGGGGCCGACCAACTGGCGGCTCACCAGATTGCTATCAATATGGCTTCCACGACCTACATGATGGCAACCGGTATTTCGGCTGCGGGAGCCATCCGGGTCGGCAATGCGCTGGGGAGATCCAGCCAAACGGCGGTGCGTCGGGCGGGTGTGGCGGCTTTGTGGCTTGTCACGGCATTCATGGGGCTGGCCGCCGTCATTTTTCTGACGGCCAACGACTGGTTGGTAAGCTGGTATATCCGGGATAATCCGGAAGTGGCCGCCCTTGCAGCATCACTGGTCATCATGGGCGGTTTCTTTCAGTTGTCCGATGGTGTTCAGGTGGTCGGAATTGGGGTTTTACGCGGGCTGTCCGACGTTAACGTGCCAACCGTAATTACTTTATTTGCCTACTGGATCGTGGGATTACCGATGAGTTATATACTCGGTTTCTGGCTGCATCTGAATGTCGCCGGTATCTGGATCGGTCTGCTGGCGGGCCTGACCATGGCCGCCATTCTGTTACCAATCCGGTTTTTCCAGCTGCTGCGGAAGTTAAAACCGGACGCGATTGAAGAAACGATCTACCACCCCTGATTGAAAAACAACATGAAATCCCTTTTATCCAACACGGTTCCGCCCGTAGAACGTCTGCTGAACGGACTTACCTTGCTGTTGCTGGTTGGGCAGGTTGCCCTGATCATCGGGTATTATGCCCAGTTGCCTGAAACGATCCCGGTTCATTTTGGGCTGGAAGGAAAACCGGATCGCTGGGGTGGAAGGGGTAATTTAGTGGTCGTTCCGATTATTTCCGCTTTTATAGGCAGTCTATTTTGGGGTGTCCGCCAGATACCGGCCGATTTTTATAACCTGCCTACAGCGCTCACGCCCGAAAACCGGGAGCGCCAGGTCCGCAATACGCACGAAATGCTGGCTATGCTGACGTTGGTAACCATGATTTTTATGGTCTGGACGCTTTGGGACTGGGCCCGTTCTGCTGCCAATGCCGAGCTGGTCAGGAGCAAAATAGCGCCGATCATTTTTATGGGAGTGTCCATGCTGGCGACAACCGTTTACTACGTCCGACGGGCCTACGTCCTGAGGTGATCGGTTGCCTACGTCACATCTTTCGTACTGCGGATCAGGCTAATACCGGAAAAAAAGAAAATACCGCCCATGATGAGGTAAATCCAGGACGCCCGCGCAACGCCACCGCTGGTGAGATCCATTCCGCCATAAATCAGTCCGACCAGACCGGCTAAGGTTAACAGTATTCCGAAAATGCTTTTGACGCTCATAGCTGTTCAAGAAAGTGGTTTGTAGGCTATAAACTGTTTAGAATGAAAATTGTCTGCGAATGAATGGAGTATCTTTTCCCGACCCGGCTAAACTGCGGTTCCCCTTTTGTTTTTTTTCGGTAAATTCGTTCCTAATTTCGCCGGTTTCCAGATCGGATATATCCTTTTATGTTTAAAATTCCTGCCCCCACTTTCTCTTCGCTCGCCCAATCGTTCGATGGCGAACTCTACCACAACGACTCCCCCGAACACGAAGCCATGCGATTGCTGTATGCCACGGATGCGTCGGTGTATCAGGAAAAACCGCTGGCCGTTGCCCTGCCCAAAACGGTGGAAGACATCAAACGGCTGGTGCGGTTTGCCCGGCAAAACCAGACGTCGCTGATTCCCCGAGCCGCCGGAACGTCGCTGGCCGGGCAGGTCGTTGGGGCGGGTATCGTGGCCGATTGTTCCAAATACTTTTCGGGTATTCTGGAAATTAATCCCGAAGAAAGTTGGGTTCGGGTTCAGCCGGGAGTGATCCGCGATGATCTAAACGCCGTTTTAAAACCGCACGGTCTGATGTTCGGGCCAGAAACGTCGACGGCCAGCCGGGCCATGGTCGGCGGCATGATCGGCAACAAT
Source organism: Larkinella knui (assembly GCF_003858645.1). Taxonomy (GTDB): domain Bacteria; phylum Bacteroidota; class Bacteroidia; order Cytophagales; family Spirosomataceae; genus Larkinella; species Larkinella knui. Next base: position 712,638 of record NZ_RQJP01000005.1, read on the forward strand.
TCCTGCGGTTTGCATTCGATTGTCTGGGGCAGCACGCGCCATCATCTGCTGGAAGTCAAAGCCGTCCTGAGCGATGGCGCTGAGGTGACGTTCCGGAGTTTGAGCCGCGAAGAATTTGACGGCAAATGCCGGGGTGTTCAGGTCGTTAGCCCGCTGGAGCAGCGGTTATACCAACAGATCCGGGATCTGCTCAATGGGCCGAACAATCAGAAACAGATTCGGGAAGGGTTTCCCAAGCCGACGATTACCCGCCGGAATACGGGCTACGCGCTCGATGAATTGCTGCCCTTTTTTGAGCCACTGACAGCGGATTGGGATGGCAAATCCCAACCCGACCCGCAATTCAATTTCTGCAAACTCATTGCCGGTTCGGAAGGAACCCTTTGTTTTATTACCGAAGCCAAACTGAATTTGCTGCCACTGCCGCCCACAAAAAGCGCCCTGGTTTGCGCCCATTTTGCCACCATCCGGCAGTCGCTGGAAGCGAATCTGGTGGCGCTGGAACACGGTTGCTCGGCGTCTGAACTGGTCGACGATTACATTCTGCAATTGACCAAAGGAAATATCGAGCAGGCTAAAAACCGGGATTTTGTCGAGGGCGATCCCAAGGCCGTGTTGATGGTGGAGTTTTTCGATGACACCGTTGAGGCCGTGACCCGGAAAGCCAACCGACTTATTACCGCCTTGAAAGAGAAGGCGTTGGGGTATGCCTTCCCGGTTTTGTTTGATCAGGAAGCCGTCAAAGCCTGGAGTTTGCGCAAGGCCGGATTGAGCATCATGTACAATATTCCGGGCGATCATAAACCGGCCAATGTCATCGAAGACTGTGCCGTCGATGTCCGCGACCTGCCGGATTATATCGATGAACTGGATCAGATGGCGGCCGAAAAACACGGTCTGACGCTGGAGTATTCGGCCCATGCCGGAGCGGGTGAGTTGCACGTTTTGCCGTTGATCAATCTTAAATCGAACGAGGGACGGCAGCAGTTTCGGGCCTTACTGGCGGATACGGCCGCTTTGGTGAAAAAATACGGCGGTTCACTCTCGGGCGAACACGGCGACGGGCGGCTGCGGGGCGAATTTATTCCGTTCATGATTGGTGACGCTAATTTCCAGCTCGTTCAGGCCATCAAACGGGCGTGGGATCCACAGCGTATTTTTAATCCGGGGAAGATTGTCGATACACCGCCGATGAACGAGTTTCTGCGGTATCAACCGGATCAGAAAAACAGGCCGATCGACACGATTTTTGATTTTTCGGCGGAAGACGGTATTCTGAATCTGGCCGAGAAATGTAGCGGTTCGGGCGATTGCCGCAAAACCGCCGTGACCGGCGGAACCATGTGTCCCAGTTACATGGCAACCCGGCGCGAGCGCGACACCACCCGGGCGCGGGCCAATATTCTCCGCCAGTTTCTGACTGAGTCCGACAAGCCCAATCATTTCGACCACGAAGAAATCAAGGAAGTAATGGATTTGTGCTTATCCTGCAAAGGCTGCAAGTCCGAATGTCCGTCGAGTGTCGATATCAGCCGGATGAAAGCGGAGTTTTTACAGCATTATTACGACGCCAATGGAACGCCTTTGCGCTCGCAAATGATCGGTAACTTTACCAAGCTGATGTCGCTGGCAAGTCTGGCCCCCTGGGCTTATAACGCCATTTATGACACGCCTGTGCTCCGCCGGATGGCCAACCGGATGGCCGGTTTTCACCCGGATCGAACCATGCCGGAGTTGGGAAAGACGACGTTGCGGGCGTGGGCCAAGGGGCGAAAGCAAAAGGCTGATGACAAGGTCTCTTCTGCCTCTTATTCAGCGGGTTCTGCTACGCGGAAAGTGTACCTTTTCTGCGATGAATTCACGAATTACAATGACGTTGCAGTTGGGATAAAAGCCGTACAACTGCTCGAACGGCTGGGTTATGACGTGGTGATTCCCGATCACCTGGAAAGTGGACGAACGTATCTGTCGAAAGGCCTGGTGCGGGATGCGCAGAAGATTGCCCGTGAGAACGTTACGCGTCTGAAGGATTTGATTACGGCTGAAACCCCGTTGATTGGCATCGAACCTTCCGCCATTTTAGGCTTTCGGGACGAATATATCGATCTGGTACCGCAAGAATTGAAAGCCGCAGCACAGCAACTGGCCAAGAATGCCCTGCTGGTCGATGAGTTCATTGCGCAGGAAATCGATAACGGGCGGATTTCCAAAACCGCCTTTACATCCGAAAAACGACTGATCAAACTTCACGGCCATTGTCATCAGAAAGCGCTGGCTTCGCAGGTGCCTACGAAAAAGATGCTGTCGTTACCCGAAAATTACGAAGTGCAGCTGATTCCGTCGGGTTGCTGCGGCATGGCGGGTTCGTTCGGGTACGAAAAAGAACATTATGAGGTGTCGATGCAGGTTGGCGAGCTGGTGTTGTTTCCGACGGTTCGGCAGCAACCGGTGGAGGTTCTAATTGCCGCTCCCGGTACGAGTTGCCGACACCAGATCAAAGATGGCACGGGTCGTATCGCCCAACATCCGGCGGAAATTCTGTTTGATGCCCTGAACTAATCCCCGGAACCAGTCGTCGGGCGTTACTCAATGCAATTGTAGGTGTACGTTTGCTGATAACGACGGTCGGCGGGAAAGGTGTCGGCGGGAACTGACAGGTGGGAAAACTGGGTGGACTGACTCGGGTTGTAACTGCCGTCAAAACTAGTGCTAAACTGGCTGGATTCACTCAGTACGACGGAGCCGTTGGGAGCCGTTACCTGACGGGTAAACGACCGGGTGTCATAGCGTTGCAGGTAGCTGGCCGCATTTGATTCGGTATGATTTGTCAGTGCCAGCAAAGCCAGAACAATGGCCTGCCCGGAGGCATCGTAGAAAGGAGAATGGTTTTGAGAATTTTGTTCGAATACAAGCTCTTCTTCGGTTCGCGAACCATCTTTATACCCATTCTGAACGGTTTGAGAAACCAGATCTTCGGTATTATCGGCAATTTCCCGATACGAAAACTGAAACGTACGGCTGGCAATGAATGAGTTGGTTGGTAGCAGAACCCGCGTTTCGACCAGGCGCACCAAACGAACCGTACGACTGTTGGAATCGTAAAAAAGTGAAAACACGGATTGCTCTTTGTTGTTGACGATGTAGGAAGCGCTTTTGATTCGTTCGAACTCGTCGTAATTGAAACTGAGCACGGTGGCCTCATCTGAAGTGTATGCAGAAGCAACCTTGCCGCCCACATATTTAAAAGAAAAGGAGATGGAACGATCGGGGGTTTTGTCACTATAAGCCGCTAAACGACCATTTTCGTAGCGGAATGATTGTCGGCTAATTTCCTGTTGAGCAGCATCTTGCAGTTGATACCGCACCGTTTCGGTTATCAAACAAACCTGATCGAGAGGAGTGGGGTCATTGAGCGTACAAGCTACCAGCATTAGGGCTATCCATCCGCAGCCAAACCATTTTTTCATATGTAAGACACCCAAAACAAGAACTGAACTGCCAAATTACGAACTATTTGCCAAAATGTAGTAGATTCGATAGGCGGGATGCCAAACAACCTTATGACCCAAACCCAGCAGCGATACCAGTTAATTGAAAAATTAAGGACCATCGACCAGCCGGAAGCAACCCGTAAATATTTCGGGTTGCTCAAGGAATTGATCGACATGGTCAATCTGCCAAACGGCGATGCCCGTCTGGCGTTTGTCGTCGACCGTGATCGGAAAGGCCTGTCGGCCTTCATTAACTTTTTCCTGGCATTGCGGCTGTACCGACCGCGGCAGGGCGAGATTGAATTCTGGCTCACGGTTAAGAAAGGATGCCGCGAGCGGATCGAATCCATCGCCGTGGTGGACGCCGTACCCTTGTCTGAGAAATCCGATTATATCTCCATCATTATCGGACAATCGTCGGATCATTTACTGAACCATCCCGTGTTGCGGAGTTGCTGGGAAGATTGCCTGATGGAATTGCTGGTGACCACCAAACGGGGGCCGCATACCGCCACTCACAACCCGGTTATTTACCAGGCTGCCGACGATGAAGCCATCCGTGGAGAAATTATGACGGCCATTTTCCGCTCCGATCGGGCTGCCGATGACTGGGATCGGGTGGAGGAGGAGCCGGAAACGTATGAAAAAACCGAGCCTGTACGACCCGCTATTCCGCCAAATTTCATCCTCTACGGTCCGCCCGGAACCGGCAAGTCGTTCGAAGCAAATCAATTGAGTAAAACCTTTGAAAACGAATGGGTTACGTTTCACCCCTCGTTTGGCTACGAAGAGTTCATGGAAGGGATTCGACCCGAAACCCTGGGCGGGCAGATCAGTTACAAAGTGGCCAAAGGTATTTTTTACAAGGCGTGTCTGGCGGCTCTCCAAAAAGCCGGTTATGCCTCCATGGCCGACTGCCTGAACGATGTGGCCGAAAGTCGCCAGCAGCGAATCGCCCGGGCCAATGCCCATTTGCTGGTTATTGACGAAATCAACCGCGCGAATATTTCCAAGGTTTTTGGTGAATTAATCACCCTGATCGAGCCGGATAAACGGCTGGGTGCGCCCAATGAGTTGTGGTTAACTCTGCCTTACTCTCAGGAACGGTTTGGGGTTCCGGCCAATCTCTACATCGTGGGCACCATGAATACCGCCGACCGTTCCATCGCTTTATTAGACATTGCGTTACGTCGCCGGTTTTATTTTCGTGAGATGCTGCCCAATCCCGGCCTGCTGGCTCCGGTCGATGGGGTTGAGTTGAGCGAAGTATTGCGAGCACTAAACGAGCGAATTGAATATCTTTACGACCGCGATCACCTGATTGGGCATGCCTATCTGATGAACATTCAGTCGCACGAAGAACTTTGTGATGCCTTCTGTGACCGCATCATTCCTTTATTGCAGGAATATTTTTACAACGACTGGCGGAAAATCCAGTTTGTTCTGGGCGATAATCCGGCCTGGGGCAAATCGCCCGAACAGAAATTGATTTGGGTAAAAAAACAGTACCGCCCCGCCCTGACCAAAGATCTCTTTGGCGAAGAACCGGATGATCTGACGGAGGTTGTCACGTTTGAAATCAATCCGTATCTGCTCCGGCGAACGTATGAGCAGGTACCAAAAGAAGCATTTAGTGCCATATATCATAAACAGTAAAGTACCCACAGAATAAAGTCCTCGAAATCGGGTCATTCTGGCTTAAAATTTCACCGACTAAAGTCCGTGGGTACGTCAAATCACATGAAAGCTCTCGTCCTAACTGAGTACAAACATTTTGAACTACAAGACCTGCCCCGCCCACAACCCGGCCCGTCCGATGTGTTGGTAAAGGTACAAGCCGTTGGTATTTGCGGCAGCGACGTCCACGGGATGGACGGCAGCAGCGGGCGACGGATTCCGCCGATCGTCATGGGCCACGAAGCTTCGGGCATTGTGGTGGAAACCGGCGAAAATGTCAAAAATTGGCACATTGGCGACCGGGTTACCTTCGATTCAACAGTCTATGCCTTAGACGATTGGTTCAGTCGCCGGGGCATGTATAACCTCAGCGACGGTCGTGAAGTGCTGGGTGTTTCGACCCCGGATTTCCGGCGTCAGGGTGCCTTTGCCGAGTTTATCGTGGTGCCACAGCACATTCTTTACCAGATTCCCGATAACGTCAGTTTTACGCAGGCGGCTTTGGTTGAACCGGTAGCGGTGGCGTTGCACGCGCTGAGTCTGACCCCCATTCAGATCAACGATACGGCTGTTGTCGTGGGGGCGGGCATGATCGGTTTGTTCGTCATTCAGGCGCTCAAACTAGCTGGTTGCGGTTCCATCATCGCCGTCGATCTGGACGACGACCGGCTGGCTCTGGCCCTCAAACTCGGCGCAACGGTTGCCCTCAATGCGGGTACGCAGGACATTACGGCGGAGGTTCAGGCGCTGACGCACGGGCGTGGAGCGGATGTTTCGTTTGAAGTCGTCGGTATTGGACCCTCCGTCAAAACCGCCATAGACTGTGTCCGAAAAGGCGCAACGGTAACGCTGGTAGGCAATCTTTCGAAATCGGTCGATGTTTCGTTGCAGGCCATTGTTACCCGGCAGTTGCGGCTTCAGGGTTCCTGCTCGATCAACGGGGAATACGAAGCGGCCCTGGATTTAATTTCATCCGGCAAAATCAACGTCGAAGCCATCCTGAGCGCGGAGGTTCCCCTGACGGAAGGCGCCAACTGGTTTCAGCGGTTGTATGAGAAAGAAAAAGGGCTGATAAAAGTGGTTTTAAAGCCCTGATCGATTGGCGGTATTCAGTTTACGGCAGACATCAGCCACCGTATCGACGGTCCGGCGAAAACCGTAAGCTGAATACCGCAAACTAGTGGGCTGCCACGTAATGAATCGAATACATCGAATTATTTCCCATTCGATAATCGACGACCAGATCCGTTTTGCGGAGCGATAAAATACGCAGTTCAGAAACCCCGATGCAGTTTACCGTCGCACAATATGGGTCGCTATCTCCGGTGGTCAGCACGTTTAGAACGCTCTGCTGCCGGCTTATTCTGGTTGGCGAGCAGCATAAATGCGCCCGGTTTTCGTACAAAACCGTGCCATCGGTCCGAAATTCAATAATCTCCGGGGTCGTAATTTCCCGCCAGTCCTTGCCATCTTTACCGATTTCGACGGATTTCCAGCGTTTGGAAAGTTGATCAGAAGGCGAAATGCCACGATCTGCATGGTCACACGCCAGGGCAACAAACACGGTAAGCACAAGGTAGGAAGCGGTTTTCATCGTGTGAAAAAGAAGAATTATTGGGCCGGTTTGTACTTCATAAGATACTGACCCGCCGGATAGGAGGGGCCAAAAACACTTTCCACAATTAATTCGTCAGCCGTTAACGCAACCAGCCTCAATTCCGACGGGGGTGCGCAATCGACGTACTCACAACCGGGACCGCCGTAGAGTTCGGTAACTTTCAATCGCTGTTTCTGGCGTTCAACCCGGACCGGCGAGCAGCAGGGCGGTGTGGTATTGTGGTATACGATACCGCCATCGCTGCGAAACTCGATTTGCCACGCGTACGATACCGGTTTCCAATTTTCGGTCCCGCTTTTTGTCTCGATCAACTCCCATTTCCGGTAGAGCAAATCGGAAGGTGATGCGACCTGTTTTGATCGGTCACAGGAAATCGAAAGGGTTAAAATCAGAATAAATAGAATCAGTAGTTTCATGACTTTTCTACATTTGTAAGTAGGAGCCATTTTTTAGGACAATCGTTGGAGTCCTGATAAGCATTTCGTGTTGAACATTGACAAACTTAATTTGGGATGGAAGACTTATTGAAAAGGATTACCATTAATCCGATGGTCAGCCGGGGAAAACCGACGATTCGTAACATGCGGTTTACTGTCGCTCAAATGCTGGAATTATTGGCCTCAGGCATGACGGAGGAAGAAATTCTTCAAGATTATGCTTATATCGAAAAAGCTGATATTCAGGCGTGTTTGCTGTATGCGTCGCGTATGGCAAATGCGGGATCAATTACGGTATTTCCTACTGCCGCCTGATGGCAAGTGATCTTAAATTTATTGTAGATACCCAACTTCCTCCGGTTCTGGCCTCTTTCCTGTCTCGTAAAGGATTTGACGCTATCTATACAACCTCGTTTTTTGAAGGTTATTTATTGGGAGATGAAGAGATTAGTCAACTAGCTGTCGCGCAAAATCGCATCATTATTACAAAAGACAGTGATTTTTCAGAGTATTATTTTTTGAAAGGGTCACCACCGAAAATTCTTCATTTGTCAGTTGGCAATATTCGTAATCGGGATTTAGTAGACTGGTTGGATAGTGTTTTACCGCTTATTGCATCTTTTTTTGAAGCCGGATCCGATATGATTGAAATCAATTTAAAAGAAATGATTAGTTATTAATATGCCCCGAATCCTCAACATCGCCCTCATTGGCCCGGGCAAAGTGGCCCATAACCACGCCCGGGCTGCTTTAGAAACACCTGACACCAAGCTGGTTGCCATCTACGGCCGGAATCACACCAAAACCGACGAGTTTGCCAATCAATATGGCATCACAGCCTATTCCGACATCTATGACATGGTCGACCGCGAGAATGTGGACATCTGCATCGTCTGCACCCCGCACCCCGCCCACCGCGTCGTGACCGTGGCGGCTTTGGAAGCCGGGGCGAATGTGCTGGTCGAAAAACCGCTGGCGTCGTCGCTGGCCGATTGTGATGCCATGATCGAAGCGGCCCGCAAGGCCAACCGGCAACTCGCCGTGGTGAGTCAGCGCCGGTTTTACGAACCCTGCCTGCGAATGCGCCAGGCGATCGATGACGGCAAAATTGGAAAACCGGTGCTCGGCATGGCCCAGTTATTCGGGTGGCGCAGTGAAGAGTATTACCGCAGCGATCCGTGGCGCGGTTCGTGGGAGCACGAAGGCGGGGGCGTTCTGGTCAACCAGGCACCACACCAGCTGGATTTACTGCTCTGGTACATGGGCGAAATGGAAGAAGTGTACGGCGTCTGGGCCAACCTGAATCACCCCGAAATCGAGGTAGACGACACGGCCGTAGCTATTGTCCGATTTAAAAACGGCGGTATCGGCAATGTGATCGTCAGCAATTCGCAAAAACCGGGTTTATACGGAAAAGTGCACATTCACGGACAGAATGGCGCGTCGATTGGCGTCCAGACCGACGGCGGATCCATGTTCATTGCCGGCATGACGTCCATTCAGGACGCCCCCTACAACGATGTGTGGTCGGTACCGGGTGAAGCCGATCAGCAGCCCATCTGGAAAGTGGAGGATGACGCGGTTTTCAATAGCGTCGATTCGTCCAGCCATTATTTTTCGCGGCAACTGGCGGATTTTGGGCAGGCGATTCGCGAAGGACGCCGGCCGCTGGTGACGGGCGAAGAAGGTCGAAAAGTGGTTGCTCTGTTTGAGGCAATCTACGAGTCGACACGCACCCGACAGCCCGTACGATTGGGTTCCTGAAATTGGTTTCAACAAATTCCGGCGTGTCTACGTTTTGAAAGTAACTCATCGGCTTATGAAGAAACTTACTCAACTTCTTTACCTCATCGGAATTTTTGTTCTGGCCGACGGCTGCCGGAAAACGCCTGTCGGAAACACCCAATCGCCGGAAATGGGCGACATAACGGCATCGGATTTTGGTACCAAACGTAAGCTGGGCATCGATTTTACGGCGCACAGTTCATCTCCGGCCTGGACGCTGGACATCGATTTTACCAAAGCCATTCGTTTTCAGACCCCGAACGGCCCCCTGCTCACCGCAGCCGTACCTAAATCGCAGCGGGATCCGCGCGGGAACGGTATTCTGTTCGACGCCCAATTGATGGCGGAACCCACCGGATCGAGCCGCCGGCCTTCCGGTCGTGCGGGAACGGCCAGTCAGCGCGATGGTCGCCTGAAAGTGATCATCAGCCCGGTGGTGTGCCGCGACAACCGGAGCGGCCAGGCGTATGCGTACGGGGTAACGATTGAAACCAACGGCCAGCGGTATAGCGGGTGCGGGACATTTCTCAACGGCGTGGGGCGGCTCAACAGCCAGTGGGTGCTGGAAACCTACCGCGGTCAGCGGCTCCACGCCGAACAGTTTGTCAACCGGCAGATACCGTCGCTCAATATTAACCTGAAAGAGAGAAAGTTGCAGGGGTTTACGGGTTGCAATACCCTACAGGGACAGGTGCAGGCCGAAGGCGATAACGTGCGGTTTGAAACCGTTGCCACCACGCGCCGGGCGTGTCCTTACAACTTCGAAAGCGGTTTTCTGTCAGCCCTGCAAAGCGTTACGCTTTACCGGATCAGTAACAACCGGCTGACGCTGCTGGCCGACGGAAAGTACGTCATGACGTTTCGGAAAACGGTTAAAAAAGAAACCGGTGCGGTCGGCCAACCCGGGCAATAGACGTTGATGCAGGATGCGTAATGCTGCCGTTCTGATCTGTATATCCCGTTCACAATGACGCATTCCATTGCCGAATACGGTCTCATCCGGCGCACCCGGGATTTTCCGGATTTCCCCAATTCGCTGACGGAACTGTATCTTCCGGATGGCACCTTCGATGCGCTCAAAAACTTCGTGACTGAAAACGAGGACGATGCGGTCATGACGTTTTTCCTGCAAAAAGGCCGGGAATGCATCCGGGTAAAGAATTATGTCGGGCTGCTCGAAACCCGGGACGGAACGCAGCTTGAAATCCTGCCCAAAGCCGCAGAGGCCGATCAGGCCCGCACGGCACTGCTCAGAATGCTGCTTCACCTGCGCAACAGCCCGTTCCGATCCTCCAGGTCCGTGCGACTGGGAACGAATCGTCTGCCCTTGTGGGAAGTTTTTATCGCCCTGTTTCTGGATGAAGTTACACCCCTGATCACCAGGGGCTTGCAGCGGTCGTATGTGTCCCAAACGGCTAATCAGCGGTATTTGAAAGGAAAGCTGGAACTGGTTGCCCAGGTCCGGCAAAACAGTCTTCACGCCGAGCGTATGGTCGCCACGTTTGATACCCATACGGCAAATTTACCGGCCAATCGTTTGTTGAAATCGGCCCTCCAGTTTGTGCAGACCCGTGCCCGAACCGTCGCCAATCAAAGCCGCATCCGGCAACTGGTGTTCGCCATGGAAGACATTCCGCCTTCCGAACGGATTCAGGACGATTGGCGGGCCGTTACTGCCAGTAACCGACTTTTTGAACCGTATCAACCGGCTTTGCGGTGGGCCCGGGCCCTGTTGAGTGGCCGGGCCTATGGCTTGTCGCCGGGGCGGCATCTGACGCTGACCTTGCTGTTTCCGATGGAACGGGTGTTTGAAGACTACGTAGCTGCCGGTTTTAAACGGTATGTGACGGATGGTGAAGTGGTGATTCAGGAATCGTCGCAGCACCTGATCGACAACCACAGCGGTTTGCGGAAATTTAAACTGCGCCCGGATCTGATTCTGCGTCAAAATGGCAAGACGACGGTTCTGGATACCAAGTGGAAACGAATCGATGCCGCCAATACCGCCGGAAATTACGGCATCGACCAGGCCGATTTATACCAGTTATACGCCTACGGAAAGAAATACGGTGCCTCCGAACTTTTGCTGATTTATCCGGCTACGGAACAGTTTCAAAAACCGCTCGACCTCTTTGGATACGACGAAACGATGCACCTGCGCGTTGTTCCCTTCGACGTCCATTTGCCGTTGCGGGAGGCAGTTTTAAGGATACTGATGAATCATGAATGAGGAACGGTGAACGGGTCGGTGAAAGAATTCATCGTTCATCATTTACCATTCATCATTATCTTACTTAACTTACGCCCGACTAAACCCTCAATCCTCTTAAATGCCACTTCTACTCACCTTTCTGGGCATTCTGGCCCTGGTATTTTTGATCGCATTTGTCAAGATCGACACCTTCATTTCGTTTGTTCTGGTGTCGCTCGCCATCGGGCTGGCGTCGGGAATGGACGTTGCGGCTGTCGGCAAATCCATTCAGACCGGCATTGGCGGAACGCTGGGCGAGCTGGTTCTGATTGTGGGTTTTGGGGCCATGCTGGGTCGGCTGGTGGCTGAAAGCGGAGCGGCCATGCGCATTACCAACGTTTTAATCAAGGTGTTTGGCGTCAAAAACCTCCGCTGGGGGCTGGCGCTGGCCGGTTTCATTATCGGTATTCCGCTGTTTTATAACGCCGGTTTCATCATCGTTTTTCCATTAATTATTACGATTGCTGCGTCGTCGGGTTTGCCGATGATGACGGTGGCCGTTCCGATGCTGGCGGCTTTGTCGGTGGCCCACGGTTATCTGCCCCCGCACCCGTCGCCGGCGGCCATTGCCGGGCAGTTGGGGGCCAACATTGGGCGGACGCTCGTGTACGGCATCTTGGTCTCGATCCCCGCCATCATCATCGCGGGACCTATTTTTGGCCGAACCCTGACGAAGTATCAACCCAAACCCGACCCTCAGCTTTTCAAAGTCCGGGTGATTCCCGAACATGAACTGCCGGGTGCAGGCATCAGCTTTTTCGTGGCGCTTTTGCCGGTTTTGCTGCTCACGATGACCGGGCCGCTGAAGTCGGTTTTGCCAGCGGGTTCGTTTGCCCATCAGGCGGTTACGCTGCTGGCCGAGCCGTATATCGGCATGTTACTTTCGGTATTGGTGGCGGTTTATGCGCTGGGCATTCAGCGGGGGCAAACGATGAAAGTCGTCATGAAAGACCTTGAAGAAGCCATCAAAGCCGCATCGCCGGTATTGCTGGTAATTGCCGGAGCCGGGGCGTTGAAGCAGATCTTTATTGATAGCGGAACGAGCAAGTACATCGGTTTTTTGCTCCAGGGCGTCGATATTTCTCCCTTGTTGCTGGGTTGGGCCATTGCTGCCGTTATCCGGGTTTGCGTGGGTTCGGCCACCGTGGCCGGTTTGACGACCGTCGGGATTATCTTGCCGTTGATTCAAAATCAGACCAATGTGAAACCCGAATTGATGGTGCTGGCCATTGGCTCCGGCAGCCTGATGATGTCGCACCTGAACGATGGCGGTTTCTGGTTATTCAAAGAATATTTTAACTTGAGCATCAAAGAAACGCTGCAAACCTGGACGGTGATGGAAACAATTGTCTCCATTGTGGGTCTGTTGGGTGTTTTAGCGTTAAATTTGGTGGTTTAAAATTCGTTTTCGATTCGCTATGGAATACACCTCACACATGTACCTGAATTTGGGGTTTGAACCCGATAAAAAAGTAACGGTTGGGCCGCAGCCCGACGAAATCCCCGAAACGACGCTTATGACGCCTGACGAAAAATTTGCCCAACTGGGCCTGACCCTGCCACCTGCCCCGAAACCGATGGGCGTGTACAAACCGTGTTTGATCGTGGATCGCTTTGTGTATGTGTCCGGCCACGGACCGGTTAAAAACGATGGCAGCCGCATCATCGGCCGGATTGGCGCCGACATGAACATCGACGAAGGAAAACTGGCGGCTCAGCAAGTTGGCCTTACGATTCTGGCGACCCTGAAAGCCAAGTTCGGCACGTTGAACAAAATCAAACGCGTCATCAAAACGCTGGGCATGGTCAATGCCACCGCCGACTTTGAGCGGCATCCGTTCGTGATCAATGGGTGCAGCGAATTGTTTGTCGCGATCTGGGGTGAAGACAATGGCGTGGGCGTTCGTTCCGCCGTCGGCATGGGCACTCTGCCGGAAAATATTCCGGTAGAAATTGAAGTGATGTTTGAATTGGCCGACTAAAACCCGGACCGCGGTTTTACTGCGTTAATTCAAAACCGGAAAACTGATACAGTTAAATCCCCGAAAAACGCTGACCGGGCCTTCGACCGTATCGACGGCCCGGTCAGCGTTAGAACTATTTTCATGGAAGAATACCTGGTTCAAAACGTACAAGTAATCGATTCACCGGCGCTTTTAATTTATCCCGAGCGCATTGCCCACAACATTAGGACGATGCTGGATATGGTGGATGGTGATGCCGATAAGCTGGTTCCGCACGTCAAAACGCACAAAATGGCGGAGGTCGCCAAAATGCAGGTCGAAGCGGGCATTACCAAGTTCAAATGCGCTACCATTGCCGAAGCCGAAATGCTGGCCGACACCGGGGCGCGACACGTCCTGATTTCCTACCAGCTGACCGGCCCCAAACTGCGCCGGTATTGCGAACTGGTCCACGCCTACAACTGGGTCGAATGGGCGTCGCTGGTAGACAATCTGGCGTCGGCGGAAGAACTGGCGCAAGAGTTTGTCAAGACGATTCACAAACCGGTCATCTACATCGACGTCAATCTGGGGATGGATCGAACCGGCCACGTCGTCAATGATGAACTGGAAGCTTTATACCGGCAATTGAAAGCCGACGAGCGGTTTGACCTGCGCGGATTTCATGCCTACGACGGTCATCTGCGCGATGCTGATGTGGCCCTTCGCCAGATTAACGCCGATGCCGCGCTGAAACCACTGGAAGAGTTAGCCGACAAACTGGAGCAGGAAGGGGAGCCGCGACCGCTGATTATTGTGGGCGGAACGCCGACGTTTTCCAACCACGCCCACCGGCCAAACGTCTGGTGTAGTCCCGGAACCTGCCTGCTGTGGGATTGGGGCTACGGCGATCTGTTAACCGAACAGCACTTCGAGTGGGCCGCGTTGTTGCTGACCCGCGTGGTGTCGAAACCCGCCCCCGGTATGGTGACGACCGATCTGGGCCACAAAGCCGTTGCCGCCGAAAATCCGTTGGCCAAACGGGTTAAATTCCTGAATCTGACGGACTATGAAGTGGTCGGCCAGAGCGAGGAACACCTGGTTTTGCGGGTGCAGAATTGGGATGACGTCCAGATTGGTGACGTGTTGTACGGGGTTCCGTATCACATTTGCCCCACCGTTGCGCTCCACGACGAAGCCCAGATTATTCTGAATGGCGAAGCAAGCGGGCGCTGGGCCATTGAAGCCCGCAAGCGCCGGATTACGTATTAAGTGCCTAAAAATGAATGTCCTAAACCGAAATTAATCTCCCATGCGTACGTTTCCCATTCTCCTGCTCACCTTTATGTGGCTGGCCCTGACTCCCTCCAAACCGGTTCGTGTCGTCTTTTTTGGTGATTCCATCACGCAGGCTGGCGTTCAGCCCGGCGGTTACATTACCCGCATCGGCGACATGCTCAAGAAACAGAATCTGGCGAATGAGTACGAACTGGTCGGTGCCGGAATCGGTGGCAACAAAATTTATGACCTGTTTCTGCGGATGGAAGACGATGTGCTGGCCAAACAGCCGAACATCACGTTTGTGTATGTGGGCGTCAACGATGTCTGGCACAAGCGGACCTACGGCACCGGCACCGATCCGGATAAGTTTGTGAAGTTTTACGATGCGGTAATCAAAAAACTGCAGGCCGCCGGTAGCAAGGTGATCCTTTGTACACCCGCCGTGATTGGCGAAAAAACCGATTTTTCCAACGACCAGGACGGTGATCTGCAACAGTATTCCAAGCTGATTCGCGATCTGGCGACCCGGCATAACCTGCCGCTCTGCGATTTGCGGAAAGCTTTTCTGGAGTATAACCTGAAAAACAATCCCAACAATGCCGAAAAAGGCATTCTGACCACCGACCGGGTTCACCTGAACGATGTCGGAAACCAGTTGGTGGCCGACGAAATGTACAAGCTCATGGTGAGTGCGAAATAACGAATCCGTCCGGTCTTCGAAACCGGACGGGTTTATAACGATAGCCGGTTTATACTTCCAATGCTAAACAAGCGAACGAAATACATCCTGCTGGGAGTGGTGATTTTCCTCGTCGGCTACATGGTTTATGATGCCGGTTCCGAACCCGGTATTAAAGACTTGAAGGGAGCGTATCGGGAAGTGGCGATGTACCGGAACGAGAACAATACCGGCCCGATTGTGCGGATTTATGCCGTAGCGGTAACCGATACGAGTTGGGAAGACATGCGGAAATACGGTGATTTTATGCTGTATACCAAATACGGCACCACCCGGGTTTATTTCTTTCCCGAGGGCCAGCCAGCCCCAACGGAGCTTTCGCCGAAGAAGCCGAATTTTGACAAAAAGTATGAGCAGGCTTGCCTGGCGGTGTATGAAAAAGATGCCATGAGTCAGGTGACCTTTCGGAAAAAACCGTTTACTCAGCAAACCGCCGAGGAAAGGCACGAACTGATCGTGGGCGCAAAATAATAAAGTGGCGCTACGATTCGAATGGTAACAAAAGACCCGGTCGATCGGCAGACGCTGATCAACCGGGTTTGTTTTTTAAAATGGTGTGGGTACGGTTTCAATGGATTGTTTCTACACTTCAAACGGCAGGTCGTATTCTTTAATGACCGGTTTCGACGACCGGGTTTTGACTTCAACGCGGGCTTTGAGCGGAAAACCCAGCACCAGTGAATTTTTTATGTATTGATCTTCGTGGACCATCCAGGAGTAGCTTTCCAGCAAATATTCATCGACGCCCGCTTTGTGAGCCTGATAGGCCAGCCGTTCAACAAACAAGGGCTCGTAGTTGATGATCTGGCCCATGTAAATAACCTGAATACCGGGCCGCGATTCGTTGCCCAATTCCGTGCAGCCGACGACGGCAATTTTCAGCGATGAACCATCTTCGAGATCTTTGACCGCCCATTCATCGAGCACTGTCTTTACATTAGCCATTGGTGTGTGTGTTGCGTTAAACGATGGCTCAAAAGTAAGACGAAGAAGGAGGGCGCGCTACCCGGATTTAACAACTGGCGGGAATCAGGTAATAACTGGTGTCATTTACGCAACCATTCCATCCAGTCGCGGGCAACTTCATCGCCCCGGTAGACTCGGTCAGTGACAGCACCGGATTGATCTTTCTTAATTTCGAAAAACTGGTGATCGTGGTTATAATACGGTTTCAAAGTCAGATTCTTCTTGCCATTGGCAATGAACTCAAGCGGCAAATCATCCAGGTCGCGGGCCATTTCCTCATCGGCGGTTCCGTAAGCGATGTAAAGGGGCGTGGTGATTTTTAGCAGGTTGGTGAGATTGCCCTTTGAAAAGGAAAACCAGGCCCGGTAGGTATCCCCAAACCGGTGATCGGTTGATGTCGGATTTTTGCAGATATCTTCCCAAATCAGATACAATTTATCAATTTCCTGCTGACCCTGTTCAGGTGTTATCTCGCCCCGTTCAACCTGTTTTCGGACTTGCCAGATTTCAACCTCAAAACGGCGGCCGGTGCGACCGGAGAAAAGAATCGTGTGCGTCACCGAACGGTTATGATTGGCAACCAGATTCGCGCCTACCGAAAAGCCTTCAGAACCCCCGCAAAAAACCACCTTTCGCCGGTCGATCCACGGTTGTTCAATCAGGTAGTTGATGACCTGATTGCATTGTGTTGTGTATTTGTCTAAATAATTGTTTTCCAAGTACTTCTGGCTAACAAACTTTTCGGATGGCTCCGGTTGGCGGAGTGCTTTATAATAGTCATTCAAAAACACCGTATCTGCCACCAAACGAACGCCCGGCTTTTGAATAATGACAAAATGATATTCATCTTTATAATCCCGAAAATGAAAAGGAGCCGTAACGTAATACTTGCCGCCATCCAACTGAATAAACGGCGTCGGTTGTGAACCCTGACGGAACAGAAAAAGCGGCTTTTTGATTTTCAGATCCTCCTTCGAACCGAAGACGATGAACGTCGTTGTGTCTTTACCATCCGGCAGGTGGAAAACCTGGCAGATATCTTCCAGACGGGTGGTTTGGGCGTACGACACCAGGCACAAAAAAAACGCACAGAACGGAAACAGAACTTTTCTCATTCAGCAAAAGAGGTATTCTTTTAACTGATTTGAAAGGGATTGCAGGCTTGTTAGGATTTTTTAACAGTTCCTAAGCCGGTAAAACCACTTGCAATTTTCCCGGCCAGATCTCCGCGGTGATCTCCCGGATTTTTCCCCGGTATTCGCCGTCGATCTGAAAATAAGCTTTCCGCTTGGTGACAATGTGCACCGACGTGGCTGGAAAAATTTCGATGTGCTTCGGATCGAACGGCCGGAAGTGGATAAACATGCCAAAAATGGCCCGAAAAGAAAGCTTGCGGATCACGACGACCTCGAATTTTCCGTCGGCCACGTTGCCGTCGGGGTTGATGATGGCGCCCGTTCCGTACATGCGGGCGTTTGCCAGCACCACCATGAAAGCCGCCCGGTGCACCACCTCATCACCCGTGTTGATGGCCAGGCGCAGCAGCCGTCTCCGCATCAGTACCCGCAACACCCCGCGCGCGTAGCCGAGTTTGCCGCGGGTGCCGCCTTCGTCAAAATATTTCACTAGCTGGGCGTTCATACCGATGTCGCTCAGGTGCAGGCAGTGTTCGGTGCCATTGATGCAGATCAGGTCGATTGCTTTTTCAACCCCGTTGACCACCACTTCCAGACTGGCCTCCAGCGTTGGCGGTATATTGAGCTCTTTAGCCATTCCGTTTGCCGAGCCGGCGGGGAGAATGCCCAGCGGTATTTTGGCGTTCATGGCGTGTTCGGCAACGAATTTGATGGTGCCGTCGCCACCCACCGCTACCACCCGGTCGGGCTTATACGATTCGATGCGTTTGGGCAGCTTCTGTTCATCGGTTTTACCATCCAACAGGAACAACTCGACGGAATGCGGCTGTTTCTCAAAAAAAGCCTGAATACCCGTTTCCCACTCCGATTTATCCTGTCCGCCAGAAATCGGGTTGATGGCGAATAGAAATTTTAACTTTTTAGCTTCCGACATGTTCCTGAATCAGTGAGAATAGGTTTACAGGTTTAGATACTCGCTAATCGACATCCATTCGTTCGTTTCCAACGCCAACAGTCACTGTGGAAAGAGGAATTTTGAATGACAAATGATGAATATACACTACCGTAAACCATCAACTATTTATACGTAACCAAGAATGAAGGCAAGTGGCGGTATAAAACATAAAATCTTAACCTGGCTGCGGCTTACTGAGGGGTCCACTGTGAAAGTTTACCGGGGCTATGTCCATCAGCAGAAAGTCGTTGTGTTTGGTCACGTGTTGCGCCGGAGCCCCATGCCGCGGCAAAAATACCGGCAGAATTTCTGGATCAATAGCTTTGCGTTGCTGCGGCTTTTTATGATGAAGCCCGTTTCCGGCGTAACCGTCAAGGTAAGCGGTATTGAGGAGGATGTGCGGTTTGTCACCGAAAAAGACGGTTTTTTTCGCCTGGAGTGGACGCCCGATGAACCCTTTCCACCCGGCTGGCATCCCGTAAAAGTCGATCTGATCCGGACGGGTCCCGAATCGGAAGAACCGATTGCAACGGGGCAGGGCGAAGTGTACTGGCCGCATTCGACGCCGATTGGCATCGTCTCCGACATCGACGATACGTTTTTGATTTCGCATTCGTCCAACCTCCGCAAACGACTGCACGTGCTGCTGACCGAAAATGCCCACAGCCGGGATCCGTTTGAAAATGTTGTCGCCCATTATCAACTCCTGGCCCGCGCCGGAACCAACGCAAACGCCCTGAATCCGTTCTTCTATGTTTCCAGCAGCGAATGGAATCTGTACGATTACATCCTGACGTTTTGCGAAAAAAACAACATGCCCGACGGCATTTATTTATTGAGCCAGTTGAAAGGCTTTGGCGAGATTTTGAAAACCGGACAGAATAAACACGTGACCAAATTTACCCGGATTGTCCGGATCCTGGAAGCCTTTCCGGACATGAAATTCGTGTTGCTTGGGGATGATACTCAGGAAGATCCGAATATTTATACCTCCTTGGTTACCCACTTTCCGCACCAGATCCGGTGTGTGTATTTGCGCCGGGTGAACCCGCAAAATGCGGTCCGGACACAGGAGTTTGTCGACCAGATTGTGGCCACCGGTGTTCCGTGCTGTTACTTCAGACACAGCTCCGACGCGATTCAACACTCGCAGCAGATTGGGCTTGTGGAGAATGTGGAGGACCAGCGTTTAGGTTGAAATATCGGTTGCGAGGGGTGGCCTCACCTGTCCATACAAAGTGGAAATTCAGCTTATAGGGTTCGTTCAATTACTTCCTGGGTGTCCGTATCGATAAGCACGATTCCTTCTTCCGTATCATCCAGTTGGCCCACCAACTGGCCTTGGTTATTCCAAATGGCGGTTTTTCCCGCACTTTCAAAAGTATCGCAGAAACCAACGGAGTTGGCAATCAAAACCGTCATTGCATAATTTCGGGCGATAGCGGACAGCGTTTCGCCGGCTTTTTCCATGCCACTGGCTGACTTCGCTACGCTGGTAATATAGACTTTTGCGCCATTTTTAAACGCATTTTCGGAATGTTCAGGAACGGATAATTCGTAGCAAATGGCCAGGGCAATGCGGGCTTCAGGACCTAGTGCCGTGACGGTACTTTTTCCGCTGACAAAAAACGGTTCTTCATCCGCGTGTAAATACTTTTTTGAATACAGGTGTCTCGCCTGCTGAGGCTGAAACAAAACCAGGCTGATCCAGATCCCAGCTTCCCCTTTGATCGGTACGCCAACCCCAATCGTGATTTGGCGGGTATCGCTGATCTGCTGGAAAATGTCAAACCGGCGGTCATCCGGCGTTGTCGCTAGTTCACTGGCCAGTTCCGGCTCGTATCCGGTAAGGGAGAGTTCCGGAAAAATGACGATTTCGGCCCCGTTCGAAACGGCCAGATCGATCAGTCGCTGGTGGTTGGTGATCGTTTGCTCGATGTCTCCTTTGATGGGTCTGACCTGGGCTACACAAAGTTTCATGCCGGGGTTGTTAAGTGATCCGTCGCGGTTGTATCCACCGGGCCAGCCGGTGCGGCCGGGAGCAGTGGAATCCGTTCACCCTTCCCAGATCACCGTTTCCTCCCGTTCCAGCCAGGGTTGGAGGTGGGATTCGTACCGCGACTCAATGATTTTTCGCTTTATTTTCAACGATGGCGTCATCATATCATTGTCCACCGTCCAGGGATCTTTCACGATTACGGCTTTCTTTACCCGCTGGTAGGTGTGCAGGTTGGGATTCAGTGAATTAAGGGTCTCTTCCAGGCTTTGCGAAACCTCGACTTTATCCGCTTTAAGTCCGGTTTCTGACAACATGATGAGGGCAATCGGCTGCGGTAACTGGTGGACGGCCACGCAGATTTGATCCACAAAATTATTCTCCGAAAAACCGCTTTCAATCTGCGCCGGTGCCACAAATTCCCCTTTGGTGGTTTTATAGATTTCTTTCATCCGGCCCGTAATGGTTAAAAATCCCTCGTCGTCCAGCGTGCCGACGTCGCCGGTATGGAGCCATCCTTCCGAATCCAGAGCCGCTGCGGTCATCTCGGGTTCCCGAAAATAACCGCGCATCGTCCAGTCGGAACGGGTCATAAGCTCACCCGTAACCGCATCGAATTTCACCTGAATACCGCTATACAACATCCCGACGGTGCCGTCTTTAATGGTGTTGGCGGGCATCACCGACACAACGCCCAGGTTCTCGGTCATCCCGTAGGCTTCCTGGATGTTGATACCCAGTTGCCGGAACCACCGGATGAGGGGCACCGGGGTGGGAGCCGCTCCGGTCAGAATCAGCCGCGCATCATTCAGGCCGAGCGCCATCCGGAGTTCGCGCTTGACAATACCGGAAAGCAGCGGAATTTTCAGCAACTGGTCGAGTTTTCGCTGCGGCATTCTGGCCAGAATGGTTTGCTGGAATTTCAGCCAGATGCGGGGAACGCCCAGAAAATGCGTCGGACGGGCAGCCGCCAGATTTTTGGCAAAGGTGGCCATCGATTCAACAAAGTAAACCGTGCCGCCCGTGATCAGGCTGAGGGCTTCCACCAGATTGCGTTCGGCAACGTGGCAAAGCGGCAGATACGAAAAAAAACGCGGATCGGGTACATCGACACACATCAGCGGTTTGGTCGAGTCGATGGCACTGATCATGGCTTTGTAGGGCATCATCACGCCCTTGGGGTTGCCCGTTGTGCCGGAGGTATAAACAATGGTAAATAAATCTTCGGAATGGGGCTGCGGATTATCCGTCATGGGCTCATAGCGGGCCAGAATATCCTCCCATTGGGCATGGGTCGCGTCGGGCAAACCCAGCACCGGTTGTTGGGGCGGGAAGTCGATGCACGGTACGGTTTTCGGAACACCGGATTTCATTTCCTGCCATTTGTCCAGTTTGCCGACGAACAACGCCTGGCACTGGCTGTGGTCGAGCACCTGCTGTAACTGGCTGGCCGTCAGGGTTGGATAAAAAGGCACCGACACGTGGCCGCTTAGCAAAATGGCCAGATCGGCAATAACCCAGTGTGCGCAATTTTTAGATACGAGACCAATGTTGCTTTTCGCGGGTAAACCCAGCGAATTCAGATATGTTGCCAGCGTGCGGGCCTGCCGGCCGACTTCGCACCACGTAAAATCACGGTAGCGGCCACCTTGGGGCTGGCGCAGATAGACTTTATTGGGTTGTTGTTTCTCCCAATAATAAAAATAGTCAAGCAGCGTCTGCCCTTTCTGGAAATCAGAGCGTAACGTGTTCATAGCAAAAAGATTGGCTGGATATTAAAAGTGTAAAATAGCATTTATTTTGAATTAATCGTAGATAAAATGGAAATAATTAGTTAGTAACCCCCGAAATCTGATCCTTAGGTTTCAAAATGAAGTTTTTTGGCAACTTCCTGTTACTTAGTTGCTTGAAAACAGTCTCAAGTAGAAATCGTACTTAATTGCCGGGCTTTGCCCAAAACCGCGCCTATCCATGACTAAAACTGTACTTGTTCGGCTTCGTTACGGCGCATTGCTGGCTTTCCTGACTGTTTTTTCGAGTACCTATGCCCAATCTCCCACCAATCTGACATCTAATATTGCGTTAATCGCACCAGCACAAACTGATTTCGCTCCTTCCGCTTTTTTCTCGAGTACTTCCCAGATTGTTGCCGCTTTCAATGCCGCACGAAGGGCCGAGGAAACGCAATTGGGCCTGCCGGCGAATAGTTTGGGTAATTTGTCCTTGCCCGCGAATTATGCCACCTTTTCGCCCAACGACCGGGCGTTGTTTCTGATCAATCAGGAGCGGATTGCCCGGAGTGGGGTTACGTATCCGGGAACGACGGCGGTTTTGGGTTTACCCATGGAAGCGGTTGAAAGTGCTCTAGTGACAACGGCTCAGAACCACGCGGCATTTCTGGTGGCCAGCAACACTTTTTCCCATACCGGAGCAGGTGGATCGACCTCGTTTGATCGGGTCAATGCCACGTATCCGGCTGGTTGTCAAACCGGTATGGGATATGCCGAAAATATTTATGTTGCGTGCAGCAGCAGCGCAACGACGCCGACCTTTCTGGTCGAACAGGCTATATTCAACTGGCTCTACCGGGATTCGGCAACCGGTTGGGGACACCGAAAAGCCATGCTGATTCAGAATAATGATATTTATGTGGCTCCCCCACCGAATACGCTGCGGGGCTATGTCAACGATCACGGAAGCGCTTCGAGTGAGGGGTTTTTGGGCATCGGGATTGCGTCGACGCCGGTTGGCGCTTATTCCGCGTCCTGTTCCGGCAGTTTTGCCGGGCATGTGGTTGTGATGAACATTGCTGATCCGACAGCGAATGCCGGCTGCACGTTTGCTGCTACGGATGCGCTTCCGGTGCATCTGCTTTATTTCTCCGGGGTTTCCCGCGAAGGCAAGGCGGTGCTGGGCTGGTCGACAACCTGGGAAGATAACAATCTGGGATTCGACATTTTGAAAAGCCGGGATGCCCAAGCGTTTGAAAAAATTGGGTTTGTAAAGGGAAATGGGACTGTTTCGGAAACCAGGGCCTACGGCTGGGCAGACGACGAGGTGACACCGGGCGAAACGTATTATTACCGCCTGCAACAAAGCGACGTCAACGGCCGAACGGAGCTTTCGAAAATCGTGGCCGTTCAGATTGAATCCGCCAATCGGGACCGCTATCTGTTTCCGAATCCGAGTGCCGACGGGCGGTTTACGCTGGTAGCTTCCGGTAGCGATCACCTAACCGTCAAACTCCTCAACACCGCAGGAATGGAACTATCCGTTCGAACCAGTGCCAATACCGCATCCATGGACGTCGTACCGGGTCAACCACTACCACCGGGCCTGTATTGGGTGAAAGTTCAGGAAGGCAACGGCCGGGTGCAGAACGTACTGCGCCTGCTAATCGGGCATTAAATTACCGGACTCGAAACCGCAAAGGATAACGGAATTGATTTCGGCTGTGGCAGGAATGGTTGCTCTTTGCGGTTTTATTAGTAATTATGCAGAACGCCCGGTTTTGCCACTAACACCGCTGTGATGCGACTATTCCTCAGTTTGCTTCTGCTCACTCCTTACTTCGTATTCGGCCAGTCACCGAAAAATCTGAAGGCCGATGTCAAACTGCCAAAAGATCCGGCTTACACCAGCGCCCCCAATGGGTTCCCGGTTTTTGAAACAGCGGCCCAGGTTGTCAACTCCTTTAATTTTGCGCGTCGGCAGGAGGAAAAGCAGATGAAACTTCCGGCCAATAGCCTCGGGGTATTGTCATTACCGGAAAACTACAACCAACTTGCCCCCGCCGAGCGGGCCTTGTTGCTCACCAATCAGGAACGAACCGCCCGGGCTGGCGTCAATTATGGAGGGGGCAAAGCCGCTGGTCTGCCACTCGAAGCCCTGGAAACCCACCTCAACGAGGTTGCCCAGGCTCACGCTGCTGACATGACGGCCCATCATTTTTTTGGACACACCAGCCACGATGGTCGCACGGCCCTCGACCGCATCACGGCCCAGGCAGTATTCGGGAGCAAATGCTACGAATTTATGTCCCGGGCCGAAAATATTTATATGTTTTGCTACTACAGCAGTGATAAACCGGTGCTGCAACTACCGCCTTTTATAGTGGAACAGGCCCTGTTTTCCTGGCTTTATCAGGATGCGTCCGTGGCCTGGGGGCATCGCGAAACGTTGCTGATTCAGGACAAGGATGCGTCTGGCGGCTCCGGGTTTCACAACAATCGCGGCCCGGCCGAAAGCGAAGGGTTTCTGGGCGTTGGCCTGGCCACCCGGGCTGATTACGGCCCCTGCGCCAAAATGCCGGGTTACCAGCGGGTCGGGCATGTGGTGGTCATGAACCTCGTTGATCCGGCGGCCGATTGCCGGTATTCCATTCCGTAATTTCCTGCAAAACGAATTCCTTCACTGGTCAATTTCTTCTGAGAACTTCCGGAAGATTACTTAAGTAGTTTCCTGAAAATACGCCTATTTAGCCATTTTGGTGGATAAAACGGTTTTTTCGTCTAAAAACGAGGATGTAAAAAAGTCTTGTCGTCAAATTTATAAACGGGACAAGTAGAACGTTTATGGAGTCCTCCTTTTATGACTTAGTAAACTTTATCTACAAAAAATACTAAATGAAACACTTCTCCGCCTATACTGCCGAGGAGTTAGCCGCTGACGAACTGTTCATTCGGTGGGTTCAACATCCTGATGATGCTGAGGTTTCGGCGTATTGGGAGGGTTGGCTGGCCCACCATCCTTACAAAACTCAAGTAGTCGATTTAGCCCGCGAACTGGTTCGTATGGCTTCAAATCCGGCATCCCGGCCGATGGAAGGAGAGGAGGTGATGTCGTTGTGGGGGCGAATCCGGTCGTCGATTCAGGAAATGCCTGAGTTGCAACCGTTGCAGCCCGAAGTCCAAAGTTGGGTAACAAACTGGTATATATTTCGCTGGGTGAGTGCCGCGGCCGGTATCGTGGTATTTATCGGCTGGGTGCTCTGGATGCAATGGTCGCACGCGATGGAAACGGTGCGAACCCCGATCGGAGTGGCCAAAACCGTAAAGCTGCCGGATGGAACGCTGGTGAAGCTGATTGGCAACAGCCAGATCCGTTTTGCCCGGGTGTGGTCAGAAGAAGTGCCCCGGGCGGTGTGGCTCGAAGGCGAAGCGTCTTTTACGGTAGCCCAGCGCCCCGGCTCCGGCGAAGACAGTAAATTTCGGGTTCATACCACCACACTCACGGTGGAGGTTCAGGGTACCCGGTTCAACGTATCGCAACGAAAGGAAGGAACGCGGGTTGGGCTGTCGGCCGGAAAAATAAAACTGATGCTGAACGACGATCCGCAGATTATCGAGATGAAACCCGGAGAATCTGTTGAAATACCGGCGCGGATCACGGTGCAAAATAAAACGTCATTCATCCCTGCCTACACCGATTTACCGCAATTGCCGCTTATTTATTTTACCTAAGTTCCCTGACTGCCGCATTTCAATCTCTTTTTATAGTTTAAAATCAACCAATCTCTATTTTTATGAAGTACACAATTACCTCATTCCACTTTCCCAAACCAAATCGCGCCACGCTGGTGGCTCGTCTGGGTGCTTGTGGGTTGGCGGGTCTGCTGGCTGGGAGTCTGCCGGTTCAGGCCGCCATTGGGTCGCATCGACCACCAACCGAAACGCCTGTTGCAAACCCCAAAGGGGTGGCGCTGCATTCCCTGAAGGCGGTTGAAAAAAAAGACCCTGCCGTGCAGGAACGGACGGTGACAGGCCGGGTTTTGAGTTCGGAAGACAACAGCGCACTGCCGGGCGTTAACATCGCCGTGAAAGGATCGACGCGCGGAACCACCAGCGATGCCGAAGGCAATTACAAACTCGCGATTCCGGACAACAATGCTGTCTTGGTTTTCTCATCCGTGGGGTTTATTACGCAGGAAGTAACCGCCGGAACCCGCTCAACCATTGAGATTCGGCTCAAAACAGACGACCGGACGCTGAACGAAGTGGTTGTCGTGGGGTATGGTACGCAGAAAAAAAGCCAGTTGACGGGCGCTATTTCGTCGGTTTCGGCCAAGCAAATTACCGAAATGCCGATTACCAACATTAGCCAGGCGATGCAGGGCCGGGTAGCGGGGGTGGATGTGGCGCAGTCGGGTAGCCGACCGGGTGCGACACCAACGGTCCGGATTCGCGGCCGTCGTTCGTTTAATGCCGGAAACAATCCCCTGTATGTGGTCGATGGGATTCCCCTTACCGGCGATCGGAACGAACTTTTGGGAACTCGTCCATTCGATTTTGCTTCCGGGGGATACGAAGATTTAAACCCGAATGATGTGGGTTCGGTAGAAATTCTGAAAGACGCCACCGCAACCGCCATTTATGGTGCCAGAGGTGCAAACGGGGTGGTTCTGGTAACGACCAAGCGAGGCAATGCCAACGGAAAAACAACGATCAGTTACGATGCGTACGCTGGGGTTACCGATCCACTGGACAAAGTTCACTTATTCACCGGTCCCGAGTTTACGGAATACGTTCGGGAAGCGTATCGGGCCACCAATCTCTACAATGACGCGAATGGCAAGCCGGTGCCGACCGGTGTTGGCGATGCCTTTGCCGATTCAAAAGTAGCGGTTTTGGGGGGCGATCCGGCCGTTGCTGCGGGGATTGCCGCCAACCGGAACACCGATTACCAGTCGATGATTCTCCGGCAGGGCATTCAGCAAAACCATTCGCTGGGCATTCAGGGCGGTAACGAAAAAACGCAGTTCTATATTTCAGCGGGCATTTTTCGGGATAAAGGCATTGTTCCCGGTCAGGATTATTCGCGGTATTCACTGCGGGCCAACATCGACCATCAAATCAACAAGGTTATCAAAGTGGGTCTTTCGGCCTATATGATGTACAGCGTTCGAAACGGGGCCAATATCAATCCCTACCGGTTTACGCTCCAGCAAAATCCGCTCGGCAGACCGTATGACGACAACGGCAAGCTCATTTTTGCACCCACCAACGATGCTTTATTGACCAACCCGCTGGCAGAAATCGTACCGGGTGCGCAGGTGGACGAAATCAAGAAATACCGCATCTTCAACAGTGTCTATGCCGAAGCCAACATCATCGACGGGTTGAAATACCGGATTAATTTCGGGCCGGATTTCTCCGTTTCCCGCGCAGGACGTTTCGTGGGTTCGCTGACCAACGACCGGAAAGGTGGCGACCCAACGGCGTCGACCAACAACCAGGTTGGGTTTAACTACACGCTGGAAAATATCGTGACGTATAACAAGACGTTCGGCGACCATAATTTAGGCATAACGGCTCTGCAATCCATTCAGCGGGATAATTTTGAGTACAGTAACCTTTCCGTACAGGGTGTTCCGGCCGAAACCCAGCAATATAACAATGTGGGTAATGCGAGTTTGGTGTTGGGGGTAGGCAGCAATTTGATCCAGTGGACGATCAACTCGTTTATGGGTCGGATTAACTACGACTACAAGGATAAGTACCTGGTAACCGCTACCCTTCGGCGGGATGGATCAAGCCGTTTTGGTAAAAACACGAAGTACGGTAACTTCCCGGGTCTGGCTTTGGCCTGGAACATCAGCAATGAAGAATTTCTGAAAAACGTTTCGTGGCTCGATCAGTTAAAAATACGCGTAAGCCACGGGTCGGTCGGGAATCAGGGCGTGGTGCCGTATCAGACCCAGGGATTGCTGGGCCGCACGGTGTATGCCTTCGGAAATACCGGTGCGTTTGGTTATCGCCCCAGCACGATCGGAAATCCTGATTTGAAGTGGGAAACGTCGACCTCATCAAACCTTGGGTTAGATTTTAGCCTTTGGAGAGGCCGCGTGTCCGGTTCGATCGAACTCTATCAGACCAATACCACCGACCTGCTGCTGTCTGATCAGTTGCCAACTTCCATCGGCTTCAACGCGGTGACGCGGAACGTCGGCGAAACCCGGAACCGCGGGATCGAAATCAGTCTGTCGACGGTAAACGTTAATTCAAAAGGTGGGTTTAAGTGGACGACGGACTTTGCCTTTACCAAAAATAATGAAGCCATTATTTCGCTTTACAACGGTGCCATCGATGACATCGGGAACAAGTGGTTTATTGGCAAACCCTTAACGGCTTTCTATGATTACAAGAAGGCGGGAATCTGGCAGACCAGCGAAGCCGATCTGGCTAAATCGTACCAAAGCTCCGTTGGCCAGATCAAAGTTCAGGATACCAACAACGACGGTAAAACCACGTCGGATGACCGGGTTTTTCTGGGGTCGGATATTCCCAATTTCAGTGCCGGGATTACCAACCGATTCAATTACAAAGGGTTCGATTTATCGTTCTTCGTCTATGGCCGGTTTGGTCAGACCATCCTGAGCGGTTTCCACCGGGATAACAACCAGTTGGCCGGTCGTTACCAGCAGATCAAAGTAGACTACTGGACGCCGAATAATCCCACAAATGAATTCCCGCAACCCAAGTCGAACCAGGAATTTCCGGTGTATAATTCGTCGCTCTTTTACTTCGATGGCACGTTTGTGAAAGTTCGTAACATCAATTTCGGATACACGTTTACGTCCGGTATTGCCCAGAAACTGGGTCTGCAGTCGCTGCGTCTGTTTACCAGTATTCAGCAGCCGTTCATCTTTTCGAAATACCGCTCGAAATACAACGGTGTCGATCCTGAAACGGCCGATGGCACGATCAACAATGATGTGGTGCCCGCGACCCGGATCATGACCTTTGGTTTAAACGTGAAATTTTAATCCGGTAAATCATCGCTCTTTTAGCCATAAAACCGAAACGGCGATGCCATTTGCTCTTTGAGTTTTTAACACTCTTTCGATTTTAAAACATGAAATCTATATTTTCAACAGCATCATTCCGTGTCCTGGGCCTTGCAGCGCTCTTGCTCAGCGGACAGGCGTGTAAGGACGTTCTGGATGAAAAAGTAATCTCCAGTATCGGGAACGATTACGTGAATACCCCAAAAGGATTTGAGGATGCCGTCAAAGCATCCTATGCGCCCTTGCGAAGCTTCTATGCGACACAACAGGGCCTGACTATGACGGAGTTCGGCACGGACTTGTATGCGACGGGGGCCGATGGCGGTTACAAGGGCTTTCATTTCTACGATACCCAGCTGAATAGCTTTGTGGATTTTCTGCAAAACGTTTGGGAAGAGTTGTATCGCGGTATCAATACCTGTAATTCGGTCATCGAGCGTGCGCCGGCGGCTACGGTTACGGATGCGGTGAAAAAGTTACGGGTGGCCGAAGTGAAATTTCTGCGGGCACACTATTACTTTATTCTGGTTCAACAATGGGGCGGTGTCGATTTGCGGTTGACGGAAACGCTGACTCCCACCAAAAAAACCAGCCGGGCCACGGAAGCTGACATCTACAAGGCTATTCTGGCCGATCTCGAATCGGCCGTGCCGGATTTGGACAACAAAATCCGGTCGGCAGACTACGGCCGCGCAACCAAAGCCGCTGCCGAACACCTGTTGGCCCGGGTCTATCTGACCAAAGCGACCTCGTCGGCCAAAGCCGCTGATGATTATGCCAAAGCCGCAACGTATGCCCAGAACGTGATTGCCAATTATGGCTTTAAACTGTTGCCTGATTTTGCGAGCGTATTTGCCCAGGGAGCCGGTGAAATTAGCGATGAGGTCATCTTTGCGGTGCAGTATACGTCTGATCCGCTGACCAATGCTTCGAGCCCTCCGGTTGCCAATTCTGGTGGGAATACCGGTGGTAACAACCTCCACCTGTTCTTCGGCATGCAGTATGATGTGCAGGCGGGTATGGTCCGCGATATCTTTTATGGCCGGCCTTTCAAGCGGCTTCGCCCCACGGCTTACTGCTTGGAAACTGTTTTTAAAGACCGCGTCAATGATTCCCGGTACAAAAAGACGTTCCGGGATACCTGGCTGAGCAACTCTCCCGGCACCTATAATACCGCCTTCGACAACTCCAAAAAGACCGTCACGTTTAAAGCCGGCGACACGGCCATTTACATTCCGGGCGTTGAATGGACGTTGGCGCAGCGGGCTGCTAAACCGTACCAGGTGCTGGTGCCCAGCGCCTACAATGAGGCTCTTTTTCCGACATTGCAGAAATTCTTCGATCCCCTGCGTCCGGACCGGACCTATGAACCCGGTAGCCGTGATTATTTAGCCTTCCGACTGGCGGAAACGTATCTGATATTGGCCGAAGCCCAGTTGAAATTGGGTAAAACGGCCGAAGCGACAGCCGCCATCAACGCCGTGCGTCGTCGTGCCGCCTGGCCGGGAAAAGAAGCCGCTATGGAAATCACGCCGGCCGAAATGACCATGGATATGGTCATGGAAGAGCGTGGACGCGAACTTCTGGGTGAGCAAACGCGCTGGATGGATTTGAAACGCTGGGGAAATCTGGTTGATCGGGTGAAGAAATACAACCCCCAGGCTGCCCCGAACGTGAAAGAGATTCATAACCTGCGGCCGATTCCCCAAACCCAAATCGACCGGACGGAAAAAGGAGCCGACGGAAGTCCGGGCTTTGCGCAGAATCCGGGGTATTAAGAAATACGTTACGTCAAATGAATCTGTGGCCCAGAACCGGAATTCCGGTTCTGGGCCACTTGTTTCTGGCCCCATTGAGTAGATTACACGCCGAAATTCCTTCCTTGCTATAGAATTCTTTTCCCAAAAAACGCAGCCAAAACCGTGGTTGCGGACCATACTTACCAACTATGCAGGCTATTAATAGACGCCAGTTCCTTGCTTCCGCCGGTTTATCGGCACTCGTTCTGGCCACCAAAACCGATCTGCTGGCCGACACCGCTAAAAAATCGGGACTCATGATCGGCTACTCCGGAATCACCTGGGGTAATGCTGATGCTCAAACCGTTAAGGCCATAGAGGATATTTCATCGCTTGGTTATAAAGGCATTCAGCTTCGGGCGAATACCTTCGGCCCGTACAAGGCAAAACCGTCCGAATTGAAAGCCATGCTCGATAAGCATAAACTGAAACTGGCGATGTTCTCGAGCGGCAATGTGGAAATCGATCCCGCAAAATTTCAAAGTACCGTGGATATGCACGTGGCCCACGCCAGTTTCGTAAAAGCACTGGGCGGTTCGGCGTTTCAGATGACCAACAGCCTGCGGAAAAACGGCGAGGTACCCACCACCGAAGAATTGAAGAAACTGGCGAGCGTGATGAACGAAATCGGCAGGCAAACCGCCGATATGGGCGTTCAGGCGACGTATCACAACCACATGAAACAATGGGGCGAAACGCCCGAAGAGGTGGATATTCTGGTTCATGAAATGAATCCGAAATACGTCAAACTGCTGCTGGATATTGCGCATTACAAGCAGGGCGGGGGCGACCCGGCCAAAGCCGTGGTGCAATACAAGGACGTGTTGCATACGCTTCACCTGAAAGACACCAAAAGCCCACTGCCCGAAAAACCGGACGATCCAAAAGCGTATAAATTCGTTGAACTCGGGCAGGGCAATGTGGATGTTCCGGCGGTATTTGCGGCTTTGGATAAAATCAAGTTCAAAGGCTGGGGTGTGGTCGAACTCGACGGTGTTCCGGACCCGAACAAAACCCCTTTGCAGTGCGCTCAAATCAACAAAGAGTACATCACCAAAACACTCAATTTCCCACTTTAACCCTGATAAACTCTGATTTTCTCTGGTCAACCCTGTGTAATAATTATTTAACTGTTACACAGGGTTGACCAGAGAAAATCAGAGTTTAGCGGAGAAGAAAATTATGAAAGCATTATTTATTTCGGCAGTACTATTCATGGGCTTGATTGCCGCTGAGAAACCGCAGGCACCCAATACGTTGACGGCCAAGGAGAAAAAAGAAGGCTGGCAATTGCTTTTCGACGGCAAAACCACCAAAGGCTGGCGGGGAGCTTACAAGGACAAGTTTCCGGAGAAAGGCTGGCTGATCGAAGACGGTTTGCTGACCATTTCGAAAACCGACGGGTCGGAATCGACGCATTATGGCGACATTGTGACCGAAGGCGAATACAAGGACTTCGACCTGATGTTCGACTTCAAACTGACCGAAGGCGCCAACAGCGGATTGAAATACTTTGTAGTTGAGGAAAATCCCAAACCGTCCGGATCGGCTTACGGGCTGGAATTTCAGGTGCTGGACGATGACAAACATCCGGATGCCAAACTGGGTCGCAATGGAAACCGGACGGTTGGTTCACTCTATGATCTGATTCCGGCCAAAGACAAGAAAGTCAATCCGATTGGCGAGTGGAATACCGGCCGGGTGGTTTCGAAAGGCAGTCACGTTGAACACTGGCTGAACGGCAAGAAAGTGCTTGAATACGAGCGGGGAAGCGAAGATTTCCGGAACCTGGTGGCTCAGAGCAAGTACAAAGCCGCTTCGTATAATGCCCACGGTCGTTTCGGCGAAGCACCCAAAGGCCACATTCTGTTGCAGGATCACGGCGACAAGGTTTCTTTCCGGAACATGAAAATTAAAACCTTGTAGGGTTTACGGTATTCGGTTTACAGTTTTCGGTGGCTGACGCATACTGTAAAAACGCGGTAGCCACCGAAAACCGTAAACCGAATACCGATATCAGTAGACTTTTACTAAATAAGTCTTTCATTCATAGTCTTTTGGAAGCATTCAGACGTATTGTAGTTAACATTTAAACGACCAGCCGCATGGAAAATCGTCGCGACTTTATAAAGAAATCTGCTTTGGCGGGGCTCGGAATGAGCTTCTCAGCCGCCAGTTATGCCCGCATCCTCGGCTCCGCCGATCGCGTTCGGGTTGGAATTGTTGGGTTCTCGGACCGGTTTCGGGGTGCTCTCGCCCCCAGTTTTGCCTCCCATTCCAAAGAACTCAATTTTGAGTTTGTGGCCGTATCCGATATCTGGAGCCGTCGGCGGGATGAAGCGGAAGCTTTTTTGAAACAGAAAGGCTTTATCGGCGGAGACAACTTTATTAAATGCCGCAACAATGACGAACTCTACGACCGCAAGGACGTTGACGCCGTGATTATCAGCACCGCCGATTTTCAGCACGCTTTGCATTGTGCCGAAGCGGTTGACGCCGGACGCGATGTGTACGTGGAAAAACCGTTTGCCGAATCGCTGGAAGATGCCCGCAAGGCCCTGAAAGCCGTGGAAAGAAGCAAAAAGATTGTGCAGGTTGGCTCACAACGCCGGAGCACACCCAACTACTGGGCTGCCAATGAGTACATTAAATCCGGTAAATTCGGGGATATTACGATGGTCGAAATGACCTGGAATGTCAACCAGCCGGGGCGGTGGCGCCGTCCGAAACTCGTTGCTGAAATCCGGAAAGAAGATACCGACTGGAAACGGTATTTGATGAATCGCCCGGAAGTGGCCTGGGACCCGCGTAAGTACTTGGAATTCCGTCTGTTCTATCCCTATTCATCCGGTATTCCGGGCCAATGGATGTCGCACCAGATCGATACCGTACACTGGTTCAGTGGCTATGACCATCCGCGCAGTGTGGTGGCCAATGGCGGTATTTACGTTTGGAAAGATGGCCGCATCAACCCGGATACGTTTACGGCGGTTTTCGATTACGGTCCGGACAATGACAAGACGAAAGGCTTCCAGGTAATGTATAGTTCGCGCATGACCAACGAAGCGGGCGGTACCAAAGAGTTGTATTATTCCAACGGCGGTATGATCAACCTGGATACCAATAAAATTAGTCCCGAAGGTGGTCTTGAAGCAAAATACGCGCAGGAAATGGGCATGAAGGCCAATCTGCTCACGGAACAGACGCTGGCAACAACGGGTGAAAAAATGACAACATCGGCCAATACCGGTGCTGATCCGATGACCTCCCGGCACATGCGCAACTGGATGGAATGTGTCCGCAGCCGGAAAGAACCGAATGCTCCCGCCAGAGCCGGCTACAACCACTCGGTGGCCAGCATCATGTCGACCATCGCCTACCAAACCGGCGAACGGGTAACCTACGACAACACCAAACAGGAAGTGCTGGCGAGTGGCAAAGTGGTAAAAGTCTAATTGATAAGATAGGAACGCGGATTGGACGGATGTAACGGGTTTTAACGGATTTATCTGTTTTAATCCGCTTGATCTGTTCAATCCGCGTTCCTATAAATAGCTACCTGAACATGAAAAAACTGATCCTTTCCTTTTGCCTGCTGGCTTCCGTTGCAATGGCCCAGAAGCAAGCGGTTCAACTCACCAATAACGAAGCAAAGAAACGCGTTGATGTCACCATCGACGGTAAACCGTTTACCTCTTATATCTATCCCGGCCCGGATGTACTGAAAAAGCCGGTGCTGTACCCGATCCGGACGGCCGGTGGAAATTTCATTACCCGGGGCTGGCCCATGGAGCCACGACCCGGTGAGCGCGTCGATCACCCGCACCACGTGGGCATGTGGCTCAATTACGGCGATGTGAATGGCCACGATTTCTGGAACAATTCCAACGACGTCAAGGGCCACGGCGGACCGTTCGGCACCATCGTTCATACCGGAATCAAGTCGTTGAAAAGTGGCAAGGATCAGGGCGAACTGGTGGTTACGGCCGACTGGCTCGACAAAGATGGCAAACCGATGTTGCAGGAAACAACTACGTTTGTTTTCCGGGGAACGGCTAAAGAGCGCGTCATCGACCGCACCACAACGCTGAAAGCCGTCGATAAAGACGTTACATTCAAGGATAACAAGGAAGGCATGGTGGCCATCCGCCTGGCCCGGCAGCTCGAACATCCGTCCAACAAACCGGAAGTATTTACCGACGCCAGCGGGGTAGCTACCAAAGTGTCGCAAATGGATAATACCGGCGTAACCGGAAAATACAAAAGCAGTGAGGGCGTAGAAGGTGAAAAAGTGTGGGGAACCCGAGCCAAATGGATGAACCTGACGGGCGTGATCAATGGAGAAAACGTTTCCGTAGCGATTCTGGATAACCCCAAAAATGTCGGATATCCAACCTACTGGCACTCGCGCGGATATGGTTTATACGCAGCTAATCCGCTGGCTCCCAGTATTATGAGCGAAGGGAAAGATAAACCGATGAATTATGTGCTGCCTGCGGGCAAGTCGGTTACGTTTCGGTATGAAGTTCTGATTACATCCGGCTCCGTTTCCGACGATGCCCTTAGCCAGAAAGTAAATCAATTTGCGAATTAATCCATCATTGGGATAACAAGGCATAGTATTTGCCTGCGAAAATCCTTTTGTGACCAAAGAGTCCTTATTAGAATACAACTGATTTTTGCGTCCATGGAAACGGTTACTCTTTGATTCATAGATACAGCTAATAAGTGCTGAAAAGCACTTCATGCCATCTGAACGTTCAGATGGCTTTTTTTTTGTCATTACTTCCGTGTTAACCCAATCACATTAAAAATCTGAAACATGGAAGCATTGCAACAACTGCTCGACTCTTATTTGAATACGTACCAGGCCCTGATGTGGCGTATGAAAGATAGCGACGTCGACAACCGGAACCTGAGCAAAACTCTGCAATTGGCCGAAAATACGCTTCGTTTGCGCCGTCAAAAACCGGGCCTTTGGCGGGTTAGTGAAGTTCGGTTGCTGGCAGGGTATTTCGGCCTGTCCGACAGTTCGTGCATCCGTTTGGAAAGGCAGTTAGTGCCGTTTATGAGCCAGGTGTTACTGATGCCGTCTGCCAAACGGCGGCTGCTGGAACAGTTTAGCCAGTTGAACCTGCGTCGTATGTCAGCCAACAAACGGCTGGACTGGTCGGTCGAGGACCTTGAAAAATTGAAAAAAGGGTTGCAACAGGTCAGGTCCGGACGGATTCATTGCTTCCCTGTCTGATCATCGCCGGGGCACTAATTCAGGTACAGGCCTGACGGGGCCTTGTACGAAAATTGATTTTGTTTCCGGTTTACCCACGAACGGAAAACCGGGCTGGTGATGCCCATTTTGCGTACTTCATCGTCGATTTGCCGAAGCAGAAAATTCAATTGATGAATCATCAGCCATTGCCGTTTGATGAGTTGCTTCATTTGAGTCGGCGAGCGAGTGGCCGCGGTTTCGTCCATCAATCGCCGGACTGTTGCCCTTAAGTGGTATTGAATGACGGCTAACCGATTTGCCATAGCGTGGTCGGTGGGGTGTTTTTGCAGATAAGCAATACCGTCGGCAAGGAGTTGATTTCGACGTTGCAGATGTTGGGTCACAGTAATCCAAGCCTGATCAGCCTTGATCGACTCGTAGGATACGGTTTTCATAGTATAGGTAATTTGCAAGTTTACGGTACGGTTGATCCAAAAATAGTAAAATAATCCAAATAATATAGCGGTGATTGGTGATTTGTAAAGAATTTTAGTTGGTGGTATTTTACAGAAAATCGCTGGATTTCTTTTCGGCGATTTTGTGGATATTTGTCAACTAATCGACTTCATGCACTTGGTTATGAATCCTTCCATTCGGGCGCTCATCGTTTGTACCAATCATACCGCTTTCAAAACCAAACCGGAGAAAACGGGGCTGTGGTTAAGTGAGATCACGCATTTTTATGATGAATTATCAGACAAAGAAATACCGTTCGATGTGGTCAGTCCAAACGGAGGAAATGTACCGATTGACGAGCGCAGTCTGCAGCGGAAGGATAATACCAACGAGAAATGGTACAACAATCCGGCGTTTAGAACGAAGCTGGAGAATTCACTCAAGCCGGACGATATTGTCCCGGCTACTTACCAGCTGATTTACTTTACGGGCGGCCATGGCACCCTGTGGGATTTTCCGAATAATGAGCGGCTTCAGCAGATCACCCGGCAGATTTACGAAAGCGGAGGAATGGTGGCGGCCGTTTGCCACGGTGTTAGTGCCTTACTGAACGTGCGGTTGTCGGATGGAAGTTTGCTAATTGAAAACCGCCAGATTACGGGTTTCGCCACAATCGAGGAAAAGCTGTTACGGCTAACCGATGAAATACCGTTTCTGCTCGAAGACGAGCTTCGGAAAAAAAAAGCGCTTTATCGGAAAAGTTTAATTCCATTTTTGCCTTTCATTGAAGTTGACGAACGGTTGGTAACCGGTCAGAATCCGCTGTCTGCGCGCAAAGTTGGCAAGAAGGTAATGGAAGAAATGTTTGAGAAATGAACGCGAATAAGGCGTTTATAGCAACGTATTATTTAACAAGCCGCTTTCAATTACCTTTTGATAATAAGGAAGTTTACGGGCCTGCTTGATGGCTGGTAGCTGAGTTTCGTGGTAAATGTCGGTTCCGACGAAGGAAACAAGCCGTTGGTCGATCATCCATTCCGCCAGGCTACGGGCCTCGCGCGATGGCTGACCCGATAGGGAAAGGAGATTTAGCTGGAACTTAACGCCTTGATAATGAAGCTCCCGAAGTGATTCCGGATTTTTCTGGAGGTAAATATACTGCTCGGGGTGCGCCATTACCGGTACCAAGTTACGCTGCTGAAGTGCCGTGATGACCTTGTCCAGCTCATAGGGACGTTTGACCAGGCTGGTATCAAAAAGCATATACCGTTGGGTGGTGCCCTGGCCGAATGTTAACAATTCCGATTTGGAATACAGAATTCGCAGCAAATTGATATCGACAAAATACTCGGCTGCCACTTCTACTTCAATGTTAATCTTCAATTTTTGCAATTCGTACTTGAGCAAAGAGGCCGCTGCAAAGATGCTGTCGGTGGTGTTTTGATAAAACCCATCCATGATGTGAAGGGTTGTAATTACCTTCCGAAAGCCCAGTGCCGCAAGCTCGCGAAGCAGACTGATGCTGTGTTCCACCGAATCGGTTCCGTCCTGATTACCCGGTAACAATTGGGCGTGAACATCGACACAGAGTCCGGTGTTTACAGCCGACGATTCTGGCTGGGGAGTTCTTGTACGGGCACGAGTCAGAAAACCGAACGCCATTGTGGAATGGATTACGAGTATGGTAAGAGGGCCGGCTACGCTGTAAAAGTTTGGCACGGCGTCCTCAATCTCCATCTTTAAATGACATGAATCGTGCCAAAACTAACTTTATGGGTAGTGCTGGTTTATTAAACGGATACAAAAAAACCGCTCCTGGCAGCGGTTCTATAATTACGGGATGATAAGTATACTTTAAGTTACCGATTGCGGATATAAATCACGAAAACTGGCTAATTGCTGGTCTTTATCAGACACGATCGGATTGCTGATACCCCAGTCGATATTCAGATCAGGATCATTCCAGATGATACCCGACTCGCAGGCTTTGTTGTAGACATTGGTGCATTTGTAACTAAAAATGCTATCTTCCAGTGCTACAAAACCGTGGGCGAAGCCCTCCGGGATGTAAGCCATGTTACTAATTTCCGAATCGAGGATAAAGGCTTCGTATTTCCCGAAGGTTGGCGAGTCTTCGCGCAGATCCACGGCAATATCCATCACCTTGCCTGTAATGACCCGAACTAACTTCCCCTGCGCAAACGGTTCCTTCTGAAAATGCAAACCCCGCAAAACGCCCTTCGTTGAAAAGGATTGGTTATCCTGCACAAACTGAGCGGGCAATCCCAATGCGTTAAAAACCGGTTGATTATACGTCTCCAGAAAACTACCACGGGAGTCTTTAAATGTCTGAGGGCGTAGTTCGATCAACCCTTCAATCGACGTTTTGATGACTTGCATGAAATACTAATTGAGCCTAAATAACCGGTTTGTCCGGCATCAGTGGACAAATTTAGGAAACTCTCTCTACTTCCAGTAATTTTGAGCCTCACCTTTTTGCAGAATCCCAACTATTAACTTCCGTATTCGACCAATCTATGACGGCCCAGGAGTTGTATAATGCTATTTTAACCAAAAAGTCTTATTTGTGTGTTGGGCTGGATACCGACAGCCGACGCATACCGGCGCATCTCCAGCGTGAACCGGACCCGGTTGCCGCCTTTAACCGACAAATTATCGAAGCGACGGCCGACTATGCGGTGGCCTACAAACCCAACATTGCGTTCTACGAAGCACAGGGGCCCCGCGGATGGGAAAGCCTGCAGCGTACGCTGGAGTATATTCCCAAAAACTGTTTTACCATTGCCGACGCCAAACGGGGTGATATTGGTAACACGTCCGGTTTATACGCCCGCACGTTTTTCGATCCGGCTTCGTCGGGGCTGGATTTCGATGCCGTAACCGTTGCGCCCTACATGGGGCAGGATTCCGTTGAGCCTTTCCTCGAATTTGCAAATAAATGGGTCATTCTGCTGGCCCTGACCTCCAATGCCGGCAGTGCCGACTTCCAGCAACTACCCGTTCAGGGAGAAAAACTTTACGAAAAAGTAATTCGTACGTCGCAAACCTGGGCCGGAGCCGACCGGATGATGTACGTCGTCGGCGCTACGCGTGCCGACGAACTGGCGCACATCCGAACGCTCATTCCCGATCATTTTTTGCTCGTTCCCGGCGTCGGTGCGCAGGGTGGTAGCCTGGCCGACGTGTCACGCTTTGGTCTAAACAGGCAGTGTGGTCTGCTGGTCAATGCCTCCCGGAGCATCCTTTACGCTTCCGGCGGTACGGACTTTGCGCTGCGGGCCGCCGACGAAGCACGGACGTTACAACGGGAAATGGCTGGCTATTTGTGAAGGATGAGTTAGGAATTTAAAGGTCAGAGTGATGAGTTAAGATGTAAGCGTGAAAGAGTTAAAACAGGTGACGGGGGGCCTTTCCGGGAAGAATTTTGGTGGAAAGTGTGACTTTTTGCCTTTTTCAACTTCCAATGCTAAACAGCCGTGCAGCCCTGTACCTGTTTTTAATTCTTAACTCTTAATTCTTAACTCTTTATGTCGGAAGAGTTTATCTATTTCCTCTGGCAGTTTCAATATTTCCGGAACACCGATCTGCGGACGATAGAGGGGGAGAGCCTTCGGGTGATTCATCCGGGCTATCGAAATCCCGATGCGGGGCCGGATTTTACGCACGCCCGTTTATTCATTGGCGACGTTGAGTGGGTCGGAACCGTTGAAGCACACATTCGGGCCGCCGACTGGCTGCTTCACCGCCACCAGTACGACCGGGCTTACGACAATGTGATTCTGCATATTGTTTGGGAAAAAGAGTCCATTGCGTTAAAGCGGTCAGACGGTTCGGCCATACCGACTTTGTGCCTGAGCGAACGGACGGATCGGGCGTTGCTGCAACGGTATCAGACCCTGTTGGCTGAGTCAGGCGACATACCGTGTGCCGGGCAGGTCACCAATGTAGAGCCTGTACGCCGGACGGCGATGTTCGATATGGCCCTGCTGCAACGGCTGGAGCGAAAAGCGGCCGGGGTGATGGCGTTGTTTCATAGCACGGATCTGGATTGGGAAGAAACCACCTACCAGTTACTGGCTGCGGCTTTTGGTTTTCAGGTAAACACGGAGCCTTTCGGGCAATTGAGCCGTCAGGTGCCGTTAAAAATCTTGCAGAAACACCGGGATAACCTGTTGCAAATGGAAGCCATTCTGTTTGGAACGGCCGGGCTGCTGGGGAGCGAAAAACCGGATGAATACGAAGCCGAATTGCAACGCGAATACCGGTTTCTGGCGACCAAATACCAGTTACTGACCAAAAAAATGCCGTCCTACTCCTGGAAGTGGTCCAAACTCCGCCCGGCCAATTTTCCCACGCTTCGGCTGGCACAATTCGCCCGGCTTCTAACGTTCAAAAACAGTTTGTTTTCGGCGCTGATTCAAACCGACGACAGCGCCGTCTTGCTCCGGCACCTGAAGGTGACGCCGGGAAGCTACTGGCAGACGCATTACCGGTTTGGTAAAACATCGGATAAAGTGCTGGCGACGCTGGGCCATACAGCCGCCGAAAATCTGCTCATCAATGCGATCGTACCGCTGCTGACGGCCTATTCTCATTACAAAGACCAGCCGGACTACCGGGAACGGGCCATCCGGTTGCTGGAACAAGTGCCGGCCGAAAATAACCGCGTTACCCGGATCTGGGAACAGCTGGGCATTCCAATCCGCACGGCGTTCGACTCCCAGGCCTCCATTGAAGTATACAAAAATTATTGTCAGCTCAAGAAGTGTCTCTCGTGCCAGATTGGGATTAGCTTATTGAAATAGGTGTACAAAAACGGGGCACGCCCGAAGATTCGAGGTGCCCCGCTTTGTTGTGAATGCAGTACTTTTCAGTGATTAAAATCCGCTGGGACCGCCCGTTAGTGGATCCTGCCCGGCCCGACGGTAATCGTTGGTACCCGTGCCCGAATCGGAGCGGTTTTCGTCGTCAGACGCCCAATTGCGGGAAGAACGCAGGGTTTCATCGTTTTGCAAAGCTGCGGCATCTTCCTCCGTGCCCGAGCCTACTACGCCCGAATAGCTGCTTCCGCTCTGGAAAGAACCGCTGGTCCGGCCATAATCGCCTTCGTTGACGGTATCTCTCACCTGACTCCGAACGCTGTCGCGATCGGTATCATCCGTGTTGTCCGACTCCATTTTGGCGCGTTCGTTGATAAACGACTCCGCAATTTCGGTCAGTTTCTTGTCCGTATTTTTTTCTTCCTGCAAGCTCTCCTCAATGAGTTGCGCGGCTTCGTGATAGCCCAACAACCGGGCCAGTGAATGCAAGGAGCCGTAGGCCGCAATTTCGTGGTGTTCAACTTTTTGTCCGGCAATGATCAGACCGGCGTCGCGGGTCAAAGTACCGGAATCCGTTTGGGCTATCACCATGTCGCCATCATCGACTAGGCCATCAACGGCATTACAGGTTTTTTCGTCAGCTTCCACGCCCAGATGTTGGAAAATCTGTTCGAGTCGGCGGATTTGATTCTGCGTTTCAGAAAGGTGTTGTTCAAAACCGTTCCGTACTACATCCGTAGTGGCTGCTTCGGCCATGTTCGGCAGCGCGTCGGCAATTTGTTTTTCGGCATAGTACATGCCTTTTAATTCGCTGATGAATAATTCACGCAGTGACGTATCGGTGTCCTGGGTGCCAAAAAATTTTGCTAACTGATCGGTGAACGATGCCATACTAGTAAAAGATTAACAGGTTAAACATTGAGTTGTACTGCCTCTTGTTCAAATGTTATACCAGTATATAAACCTTTGACTATTAGTTGATTGGTGTGGGCCGGTTGTAGACGGAATGCCCCGCTTCGGGGATGCGGTTCCTCGTGGAAGCAGGATTGGAGATAAAAAGTAGTATTTATAAGGTCAAAAACCGTAGTCAATGCTGGCAGGATCCACGCGCTCGGTTTTAGTCAGCCCACGGATTAAACCGCAATTTTCTCTTGTTTTAGCGGTTTTGAGCCCTGATT
Source organism: Larkinella knui (assembly GCF_003858645.1). GTDB lineage: Bacteria > Bacteroidota > Bacteroidia > Cytophagales > Spirosomataceae > Larkinella > Larkinella knui. The sequence goes on from NZ_RQJP01000005.1 coordinate 755,181, forward strand.
CAAGAGCGAAGCGGACGAGCTGCTACGAATTATTGATCAAACTCACTCCCGAACCTAAAAATACCAGACCAACTACAAAAGGGGCCAGCGATTCCCATTTGGTGATGCTCATACCCAATACCGGTTTGGCGTCCGACAGGAAAGCCACGCAGGCAAACAAAACGACAATGATGCCCAGGATGGTCAGCGTTGCGCCAAAAAAGCGCCGGAAATTATTCTTATCCATACGAATTTAAATGAAATACCAAGTTGAGACTTTCGTCAGTTACGTGTTTTCCGGAGAAGACTCTTTGCGAACTTCCGGTGCGTTTTCATAGCGAATGGTCAGATCCGTAACCGGTTCCAGGCCCATTTTCCGCCCTTCCTCGATCATAAACGGAACGGCGTTTTCAAGCGTATTGACAACGGTTCCCTCCAGAATAGCCTCGCGAATGGCAATCTTGATCTGCCCGACTTCTTTCGACGGTTTCAGGCCGAAGGTTTCCATAATCAGTTCGCCCGTGATAACCGGCTGAAAGTTACGCAGTTTATCCCGTTCGTCAAGCTCACGCAGTTTCCGTTCTACTTTGTCGAAATTAGCAATGTGGCGCTTCACACGGTCGTAATTTTTCGACGTAATGTCGGCGCGGCAAAGATTCATCAAGGCTTCCAGATCGTCGCCGGCTTCAATCAGCAGGCGACGGAGCGCCGAGTCGGTGATCTGTTCCTTCACGAGCGCGATGGGTCGCAGGTGCAGACGAACGAGCTTTTTGACAAACCGCATCTTTTCGTTCAGCGGCAGTTTCATCTGGCGAAAAATCCCCGGCACCAGCTTGGCTCCCAGATCTTCGTGGCCGTGAAAAGTCCAGCCCACTTTGGGGTCAAAGCGTTTGGTGGCGGGTTTGGCAATGTCGTGCAACAAAGCCGCCCACCGCAGCCACAGGTCGTCGGAACGCTCGGCCACGTTGTCCAGCACTTGCAGGGTGTGGTAAAAATTGTCTTTGTGGCCCTTTCCTTCGATGGTTTCGACGCCTTTCAACGCCAGCAATTCCGGGAAAATCAGCTCGAGCAAACCGGCGTGATACAGCAGTTTGAACCCGTACGATGGTTTAGGCGAAAGAATGATTTTGTTCAGCTCATCGGTAATCCGTTCCCGCGACACAATCGAGAGCCGGTCTTTCATCGCGATAATGGCGTCAAACGTGTCCGGCTCGATGTCGAAGCCCAGCTGCGACGCAAACCGGATGGCGCGCATCATGCGGAGCGGATCATCCGAAAAGGTAATGGCGGGCTCCAGCGGGGTTTTGATAACTTTCCGGCGCAAATCGTTCAAACCGCCAAACGGATCGAGTAGCTGGCCGAAGTCACGTTCGTTCAGGCTGATTCCCATCGCGTTGATGGTAAAATCCCGGCGATTCTGGTCGTCTTCGAGCGTACCGTTTTCAACCACCGGTTTTCGGGAATCAGACCGGTACGACTCCTTGCGGGCGCCCACAAATTCCACTTCCCAGCCCAGCGAACGACTCCCGGAAACGGTTTCCGTTGCTTCGGTTTCGGTCGGCTGATCGGCCTGGGCGGGCAGCATGGCCGTGCCAAAATTCTTGAAAACAATAACCGGCACTTTCAATTCCCGGCCCACCGCTTCGGCCAGGTCAATGCCACTGCCAATGCAAACAATATCGATGTCTTTCGACGGTCGCTTCAAAATCAAATCCCGCACAAAACCGCCGATGACGTACGCGCGAACGTCGAGCGTAGTTGCCTGCCGGGCAATTACTTCAAAAATCGGATTGGTATGTAAGGTTTCCGTAAAGTTCATAGAACACATGCATAATGAATCGGGCCGCGGCTGGTCGACGGTCGCAACAGGGTTCATTATTTTCGTAAAAAGGCCACTTCTCCTTTTGGACCTAACTCCATAATGCGCGGAAGCTGGATTTTAGCGGGCAGTTCTCCCCAGGAAACGGGTGGTTTTGCCAAACCAACCGGCCATTCAGCATCTTCAAAGGGCAACGTAAGCAGTCCGCGCCCAAACGCACCAATCAGTTTTCGCACCGGCTCGCTGAGCGTTTTTCGCACGGGAACCTGGGCCCGAAAGGCTTCGGGCAAGTTAACGCCGTTGGATAGCAAAACCGTCAGTGGTGTCTCGGCGAAGTCGATCAGATCCCAGGCCACATCAGGAACGGGCCGGACATAAAGATTTAACTGACCACTGTCGGTGATGAGAATGGTGGGTAACGGGGCCGGAACCAGGTCTTTGCGGACGTCCAGCAAATGCTCGACGGCTTCCGCATGGCCCGGATCGCACGCCAGTGAAACCCCGGTTTCGTCGGCTAGCCTGATGAGTCTTCCCTGCCGGAGCTCGGCAACAATATCGCGCGGAGTTGGTGTCATAGTCGTAACAAGCCGCAAAAGTACGGCAAGTTTTTGGAAAGGTATTTGAATTATAAGTAAACCGTCTTAGATTTCATTCAAATGTCGGTTTTTACGGTAGTCTATCCCTTAAAATGAATGTAGTTACAGATCCATTCCGTGCAGGCTCGGGAAACCGGGTGAGGAAGAGTTTTGCTTTTGCAATTGCGTACCTGATGCTGTCCGCCTGCGGATATGCCCAAAAAACCGCTGTGGTGTCCAAAGAAGCCACGGCGCTTTCTAAACTTTACATCATTCCCGACAAGCGCTACATCATGCGGGGGGATGGCAAGCCGTTTTTCTGGCTGGGCGATACCGCCTGGGAATTGTTTCACCGTCTGACGAAAGAAGAAGCCGATTTCTACCTGAAAAACCGGGCCGCCAAAGGATTTACCGTCATTCAGGCTGTGGTGCTGGCCGAACTGGACGGGTTGACCCAGCCCAATCAATATGGACAATTGCCGCTGGTCAACAACGATCCCGGCAAGCCGAATGAAGCGTATTTCCAGCATGTCGACTGGGTGATCAACCGGGCGGCTGAACTGGGGCTGGTGGTTGGGCTGTTGCCGACCTGGGGTGATAAATTCAACAAAAAATGGGGGAAAGGCCCCGAAATTTTCAATACCGCCAACGCCCGGACCTATGGTGAATTTATCGGGAAACGGTACCGCGGCAAACCGATTATCTGGATTTTGGGCGGTGACCGCAACCCGGAAGGTGAACAACGGCTGGCGCTGGTTCGGGCGATGGCCGAAGGCATCAAGAAAGGCGACGGCGGCACCAAATTAATGACCTATCACCCGCAGGGCGACAGCAATTCGGCGGGATTTTTTCATAGTGATAAGTGGTTAAATATTAATATGTTCCAGTCGGGGCATGGTACAAAAAACAAGAAGAATTACGTCATGCAACGGCAGAACTACGCCATGTTTCCTCCCAAACCGACGCTGGATGGCGAACCGCGCTACGAAGACCATCCGGTTAACTGGAAACCGGAACAAGGCTATTTTGATGATTTTGACGTGCGGCAGGCGGCCTGGTGGGCGATTTTATCCGGTGGTTGCGGACATACGTACGGCAATCATAACCTCTGGCAATTCTTCGATAATGACCGAAACCCGCCAATCTCGGCGGCCCGCACGCACTGGAAACGAGCCCTCGATCATGCCGGAGCGTTTCAGATGGGAATTATGCGCCGGTTGTATGAGTCGCACCCCTGGACGCGGTTGATGCCCGACGAGCGGTTGATTCAGAATACCAATCCCGACGACGGCAATCATCAGGTGGCCGCCATTTCGGAAGATGATAACTTTCTGTTTGCCTATACGCCCAACGGTAGTCCGCTGAAAATTGATCTGGCCCGCCTGACCGCAGCACCGAAAGTGCTGGCGTACTGGTATAATCCACGCGACGGAAAAAGCCAGAAAATTGGTGAATTCCCCAATACCGGTCCGCAGGAATTCAAGCCGACCATTACGGGGCCAACGACGGATTGGGTGCTGGTGCTGGATGACGCGAAAGCGCCCTTCGCGGGTTTCGGACTGAAGAAATAGAGAAGGGCCGCTGAATAAAAACCAGTCCATTTTGCCCGAGGCTCGTTGGTCCGCACGTTATGAATGAGGAGATTTTAGAGGGGAACACGGATTGGGCGGATTGAACGGATTTGCACAGATAAAATCAGTTTTGATCCGTTTCAATCCGCCCAATCCGTGTTCCTAAAACAACGTTTATGAACGCTGGTATTGGAAAATACATAATCGGGATTGGGGCCGTGATTGTCCTGGTCGGAGTCGTCGTTTATTTCTTTGGCGACAAGCTAAGCTGGCTCGGCCGATTGCCGGGCGACATCCGCATTGAAGGCAAAAACGGCGGTTTTTACTTCCCGATCGTCACCTGCCTAATCATCAGCGTCCTGCTGAACCTGATCATTGTTTTGATCCGGAAGTTTTTCGGGTAGTGTCGGTTTCGTCCTGATTGGCCGACCGGTCCGACGGGCGCGCATCCAGATCTTTCAGGCTGCGGGTAACTTTATTGATGTAAAAAACTTCGCGGGGAGGAGCCAGCGAGCGATCGGTCGAAATTTTCTGAAATCCGCAGGCGAGAAAATGGCCGTCATACCAGGCCTCCAGCTGGTCGTTTTCGGAGTAAACCACTTTTTCGTTGTCGCCCAGTTTCTTGAGTGAATATTTCTCCTGTTCGCGCACTACCTTGGCACCCTGAATGACTTCCGCATTGATTTCGCCATCGTGTGGATAGGCCAGAACGGTCGTGTTGCCGTGCCGCGACACCTGCACCATCTGATGCAGGTCATAGCTGCTCAGATCGGGAATCGGCAGCGAATTATCCCATAGTAATTTCCCTTTTTTATCAAATCCGCACAGAAACGCGTGCGTATACCGATAGCCTTCCTGATACCGGTCAAACGATCGGCCGGAACCCATATAAGGATAGGCGCTGCCCCGGTATTGGGGGTAATAGACCTCCGCAATCAGCATAAGTCCCTCCTCGGTCGGCACCAGGTCGTGCACCAGAAGCCGGTAGCGAAACTTGGTGTCTTTGCCCTGGTCTTTGCGCCGGGCCAGCCGTTCGATCATTTTCTGCTGGCGCTTGGGCTTCATGTAATTGAAAAAATTCCGAAGCTCCGAAAAGTCGATGTAGCGGGTATCTTCCGGGGCGGTGATCGTCATATTTTCACCGGTAGCCGACGCTCCCGTAGTGGCGGCCGAATTTCGAATCCGGGTGATGTAAACGCCCTGCGAATAGGGCGTACAGTCGTTGGAGTAGTTGCCGACCAGCAGGGATTCTTCGTCGTTGAGCGGAAGCAATTTGCCCGAAATGAGGCTGTGTTCCTTGCCGTCGAGGTTCACCGTCCGAATTAATTTTCCTTCATACGAGTAGGTGCGGACTGTAAACTCGCAGTTGCGCTGGTGCGTTGCGTCGGTCATGACATGAACCAGCCGTCTTTGCTCGTCTACTTCGATGTCGTTCAGCTGAATGTGGTTGCTATACAGACCCGGTAAAACCTTGGAAGTCAGATCAAAGAAGGAGAACGAAACCACCACCGGGCGGGAGCGGTAATAGCCCCCGAGGTAAGCGATGTTGTCGAGCACCTTGAAATGGAAAATATCCATCGGCGTCACCAGCCCCCCCCGAAACGTTTCCATTGACCCGTCGTCCAGATTCACCCGCAGGATCGCAATTTTCTCGTTGGCGGTTTCCTTCATCAGCCAGTAGAGATAATGCTCCGTCCGGCAGGAACGAACCGGCTCATAGAAGGGATCGATTTTATGATCGGTTGCCCACAGCAGTTTGAGGTCCGTATCGTACCGCTTGAATGAAAACTTGGTCGGCGCAGACGAATAATAATCGCCATGCCGGATGTTGATCAGCACCCCTTTCGTACCAAGCGTTGTTACATCGAAAAATTCTTCTGAATTCTGACTAATGGGCAATTCAAGTCGGACAGAAGGCTCAAATTGGGCAAGTGCAGGCATACATAGTACCAGCATCCAACTCCACAGCCCTATCGTGAGACGATTGATCATCCGCATTTTGATTAAATACTGATTAAAGGTAACTATTCCGCCTATTTTCTCAAATCATCCACTCGGTTTTTATGTAAACGAAAATGGTACTTCATCGCTATTAAATAGAATAAAGTGACTTGCGGCCCGCTTGTGCGTCAAATCTGGGAAATTTCTGTTCAAACCCTCCGATTATGGTTTCGGCGAAAAAAAAGCTGTTCGATTACCTCTTGGCCCTCCGGCGTACCCGAAACTTAAGGAGAAGAATCAACTCGGATACCTACACAGAAGGGGCAGTGTTACAAAATGATTATCGATTCCGGATGGTCTCTATTTTGAACGCAGCGATTGCTAAAATTGCTTCTCGCGCTCCATTCGGCCTGGCAGATGAACGGCCCCGGCCGAATGAGCGGTTTTTAATGCAGTTCCTTCCCGTCAACACGGATGGAAACTAATTTTTGGCGTAGTTTTGTGCTTTGAATCTTACCTTGTCGAATGGACATTCAAGCACAACTCAAACTAGCCATTGCCGAAGCGATCAGTTCGCTGTTCAGTATACCCGTTGAAACCGTTTTAATACAGCCTACCAAAAAAGAATTCGAAGGCTTGTACACCTTCGTGACCTTTCCGCTGACCAAAACGACCCGAAAATCGCCGGTCGAAATTGGTCAGGCCATCGGGTCGTACCTGAAAGAAAATACCAAGATCGTCAGCAAATTCAACGTCGTTCAGGGCTTTCTGAACCTCAGCATTTCGGATGCGGTCTGGATCGATGAACTAAGCGGTATTCTTGCTGACCCGGATTGGGGCCGGTTGCCAGCCCGCAACGAGTCGGTGATGGTCGAATTTTCGTCGCCCAACACCAACAAACCGCTGCACCTGGGTCACCTGCGGAACAACTTTCTGGGCGATTCGGTCAGCCGGATTCTGAAAGCCAACGGGTATGAGGTCGTGAAAGCCTGTCTGGTCAACGACCGGGGCATTCACATCTGCAAGTCGATGCTGGCCTATCAGGAGTTCGGCAATGGCGAAACGCCCGAATCGACGGGAATGAAAGGCGACCACCTGATCGGCAAATACTACGTCTGGTTCGACAAAGCCCACAAGCAGCAAATTGAGGAGCTGGTCGAGGAAGGAATGCCGCGCGAGGAAGCCGAGAAAAAAACACCCCTGCTGCTGAAAGTGCAGGAAATGTTGCGCCAGTGGGAGCAGGGCGATCCCGAAATCGTGGCGCTCTGGAAACAGATGAACGCCTGGGTGTATACCGGTTTTGCCGAAACCTACTACGAAATTGGCGTTAGCTTCGATAAAACGTATTACGAATCGGAGACGTATCTGCTGGGGAAAGACGTGATTGAGGACGGTTTGCAGAAAAACGTTTTCTACCGGAAAAGCGACGGCTCCGTCTGGATCGACTTGGCCGACGAAGGACTCGACCAGAAACTGGTGTTGCGGTCGGATGGCACGTCGGTGTATATAACGCAGGATCTGGGCACGACCGACCTGAAATTCCAGGATTTTCCGATTCAGCGCGGTATCTGGGTGGTGGGCAACGAGCAGGATTATCATTTTGCGGTATTGTTTGCGATTTTGCGTCGGTTGGGCCGGCCGTATGCCGACGGTCTGTTCCACCTTTCCTACGGGATGGTCGATCTGCCGAGTGGCAAAATGAAATCGCGGGAAGGAACCGTGGTCGATGCCGATGATCTGATCGAAGAGATGATCGAAACCGCCCGAAACCGCACCCGAGAGCTGGGGAAAATCGACGATTTTGAAAGCGAGGAAGCCGCCAAATTGTACCACATGCTGGCGATGGGCGCCCTGAAGTATTATTTATTGAAAGTCGATCCGAAAAAAAGGATGACGTTCAACCCGGAAGAATCGATTGATTTTCAGGGTCATACCGGACCTTTTATTCAGTATACCCACGCCCGGATCTGCTCGGTTTTGCGGAAAGCGGAGCAATTGGGAATTAATCTGAAAGATCCATTAATTCCGGTTGAACTGGCTGATAGTGAGCAACAATTGGTATATTTGCTGACGCAGTTTGTTCAGCGGATCGCCGAAGCCGGTACCGATTATGCTCCGTCCTATCTGGCGCAGTATGCCTTCGAATTAGCCAAGGCCTACAACCAGTTTTATGGTGAGCTATCGATCCTGTCGGAACCGGATGCGGACAAACTCAAATTTCGGGTGGCCCTCTCGAAAGCCGTTGTCGAAACTATCTGTAAAACAATGGAGTTATTAGGAATTGAAGTGCCTACAAAAATGTAAACCTTTCCCAACTCAAATGAAAAAGCTACTTCTTCTGGTGTCTGTTGGTGTCCTGGCTGTAACCTTATCCAGCTTTGTGTCCGTAAAAACAATTTTCAATTTTCTGATTAGCGACAAAAGCGAAGTGGCTGTACGGCCCGCGTCGGCTGCTGCCCCTTCCAAATCATTGTACGATTTCACGGTCAATTCGATTGAAGGAAAAACCGTACCGCTCAAGCAATACCGGGGCAAAAAGGTGGTGATCCTGAACACGGCTTCCAAATGCGGTTTTACCCCGCAGTTTGAGAAATGGGAAGCCTTCTACAAAGAACACGGCGACAAGGTGGTTGTTCTGGGTTTTCCATCCAACAACTTCAAAAGCCAGGATCCCGGTACCAACTCCGAAATTGCCGAGTTCTGCAAAAAGAATTATGGCGTATCGTTCCCGATGTTTGAAAAAACCGAAGTTCTGGGCGAAAATCAATCACCGCTTTACAAGTGGCTGTCTGACAAGTCCTTGAACGGCTGGAACGATAAAGTTCCTACCTGGAATTTCTGTAAGTACGTCATCAACGAAAAAGGCGAACTGACGCACTTCTTCGCTTCCAAAGTTCTCCCAACCGATCCGGAATTCAAGTCGGCCGTTGGCATCTAATAAATAATGATGAATGATGAATGATGAATTGCCCATAAGAAGGGCTTTGTCATTCATCATTCATCGTTCATCATTATCATGAAAAGTTGGCTTGCGGCTGCCCGGCCGCGCACCTTACCGCTGGCACTGGCCAGTATCATTCTGGGAAGTTTTCTGGCCTCATCTGCGGGCCGGTTTAGCTGGACCATCTGCGTTCTGGCATCCCTTACCACTATTTTCCTGCAAATTCTCTCCAATTTCGCCAACGATTACGGCGATGCGGTTTCGGGCAAGGATACCGCCGAGCGCGTGGGTCCCCGCCGGGCTGTAGCCACCGGTCTGATTACCAAAGAATCCATGTTGCGGGGCATTATCGTCACTTCCCTACTGGCGTTGATTTCCGGAATCTGGCTGCTGATCGAGTCGCTGAAAAAGGCACCGACGGAGGTTTTCTGGATTTTTCTGGGCCTGGGTTTTCTGTGCATCGGTGCCGCCATTGCCTACACCAACGGCAAACGGCCCTACGGCTACAGCGGTTTTGGCGACATTGCCGTGTTGCTCTTCTTCGGCTGGGTGGGCGTTCTGGGAACTTACTTTCTGCACACTTTATCATTCGATCCCATTCTTCTTTTACCGGCTACCAGCGTTGGTTTACTGGCGACGGGCGTGCTGAATATCAACAACATCCGGGACATCGAGACCGATGCCAAAACCGGTAAATATTCCATTCCCGTTCGGTTAGGGCGGGAGCGGGCGATCCGGTACCACTGGCTCCTGCTGGTGGGCGGAATGCTTTTTGCGGTTGTCTACACGCTGGCTGTTGGACACAACTGGTTTAGCTGGTTGTATCTGCTGGCTTTCCCGCTGTTTGTTTTGAACGGGCGGGCGGTAGCCAATCACCAAAAACCGGGTGAATTGAATCCCCGTCTGGGTCAACTGGCCCTGTCGACTCTGTTGTTCGTTGTGCTCTGGGGCGTAGCACTGGTGGGCCAATAACCGTAATCGGTCTGAAAAATGAAAACCATCGGAATCATTGGCGGCATGTCGTGGGAAAGCTCGGCGGTCTACTACCGTCTTATCAATCAGGAGATTGGTAGACGATTGGGTGGCCATTACTCGGCGAAGCTCGTGTTGTCGAGTGCTAATTTCGAGGAGTTTAGCCAATGGCAAAAAGCCGACGACTGGCAGGCCATCGAAACCGCCGTCGACGACATGGCCCAGGGCCTCGTCCGCGCCGGAGCCGATTGCGTCGTCATTGCCTGCAACACCCAGCACGAAGTGGCCGGGGGCGTGACCGAACGCTTGCCGGTACCGCTGATTCACATTGCCGACGTAACCGCCGAAGCCATTCAGAAAGCCGATTTTCGGACCGTGGGTTTGCTGGGCACCCGCTTTACGATGGAGCGTCAATTCTTTCGCGGTCGACTCAAGGATCGATTCGGTATCGACGTAATTTTGCCCGATGCAGAAGACCAGACGTACGTTCATCAGAAGATCTACGACGAATTCAGCAAAGGCATTTTCCGCGAAAGTACCCGAAACCGGTTTATCTCCATCATCGAGAAGCTGGCCGGACAAGGCGCGGAAGGCGTTATTTTAGGCTGCACCGAAATTCCGATGCTGGTTCAGGCGGTACACACGGACGTACCGCTGTTCGATACGACGACATTACACGCGATGGCAGCTGTCGAATTTAGTCTTATTTAAAACAATACACTCTGCTTGCGGTTTCTTAAAGAGATGGTGAATGGCGAATTAAGAGGAGAGCGGAACGTGCAGAAGTCATTCACCATCTAATTTTTACCTATATCATCCGGTATGCTGGTATTTGTCAGACATTAATACTATTATTGTATAGTATTAATCCTCCATCTTTTACTACAATACATGGATGACAAACTGGTTTACTACTCCGCCAAAACCAGCCGCCCTGCTTCGCTGGTTCTTTATTTTCATCTTTTTTGTAGGCTATTCAGCTAATTTTCACCTGCTTAAAGCCCAAACGATCAACAAACAAATTATTGTTGATCAATTTGGTTGGCGAGTCAACTCTAAAAAGATCGCTGTTTTTTCTGATCCTATTACCGGACAAAACGGAAGCGTCAGCTACACGCCGGGAACGCAATTTCAGGTACGGAGAACAGCCGACAACAGCGTCGTTTTTACGGGGAATGTGGTGGTTTGGAATGGTGGCAGTACCCACGGTGACTCCGGCGACAAAATCTGGCACGGTGATTTTTCGGCCCTGACAACACCGGGAACGTATTATATTGTTGATCCCACAAAAAATGTTCGGTCATACGATTTTGACATCAAAGATGAGGTCTATTCGCCGGTCTTGAAGACGTCGGTGAAAACCTTTTATTACCAGCGCAGTGGCACGGCTATTTCGGCCACCCACGGCGGCAACTGGAACCATCCCGTGGCCCACGGGCAGGATGCCACTGCACTGCTCTACACCGCATCGGCCCAAACCGGAACGGCCCGGAACGTGACCGGCGGCTGGTATGACGCGGGCGATTACAATAAATACATCCCTTTTCTGGCCGGAACGCTCTGGGATTTGCTGGTGGCTTATGAACTCCGTCCGGCGGCTTTTCCGGACAACACGAGCATTCCCGAGTCGGGCAACGGCATTCCGGATGTGCTCGACGAGCTGAAGTGGGAGCTGGACTGGATGCTGAAAATGCAGCAAAGCAACGGCGGAGTCAACAATCGCGTGGCCGTAACCAGCTATGAAAATGGGACCGATAACCCCGCCACCGATACGCAACCCCGCTATTATACCAACGTAACCACCTGGGCTACGGCGACGTTTGCGGCTTTGACCGCCCATGCCGCCCGGACCTACCAAACCGTCAATCCCGGCTATGCCACCACGCTGCGAACGGCTTCCGAAAAAGCCTGGACGTTTCTGGAAGCTAACGCGTCGATGAGTCCGGCATCCGGAACCGACGGGGCGGCCCTGGCGGCTGCCGATGCCGGGTCCAATGCCAACGCGGACCGGCGTCTGCGGATTTACGCGGCTGCCGAACTGTTCCGGACAACCGGCACGGCCAAGTACAAAACCTATTTTGAAAGCAACTATAAAAACGTCAGTGCCACCAGCGAAAACGGTTTTCATCCGTTCTCCAGCGGGAATCTGGATGCTTCGTTGTGCTGGGATCTGAACCGGGCGTACTTCGTTTATTGCCAGACGCCCAATGCCACGGCCACGATTGTGGCGGAATTAAAAACCCGGTTTCTGAACCTGATGGATTCGATCATCGAACCGTATCACAACAGCAAAAATGATCCGTATCTGGGGTTCATGTGGAGCGGGCATTATTCGTGGGGTTCGAATCAGCAGAAAATGAAGTGGGCGCAGTTGGCGATTTTATCGGCGGAGTTGGGCGTCAATTCGGCCAAAACCGCGCTGTATAAAGAAATCGCCGAAGAGTATTTGCATTACATGCACGGTCGGAATCCGCTGTCGTGGGTGTATTTAAGCAACATGGGCGTGAAAGGGGCGAACCTGGGGGCCGAAAACAGCGTGATGGAAATTTACCACAGTTGGTATCGGGATGGCTCCGCAAAATACGACGGTGCCAACTCTCAATTTGGTCCGGCACCGGGTTTTGTGGCCGGTGGCGCTAATCAGTATTATTCCGGGACGGCGACGCCCCCGAAAGGCGAGCCTCCGATGAAAGCCTACCGCGACTGGAATACCGTCTGGCCCGATGCGTCGTGGGAAGTAACGGAACCCGCCATTTATTATCAGGCGGCTTACACCTTCGTGGTGGCCTATTTTTCCGGGAATGGCGGCACAACACCACCTCCGGCGGTTACGGCTTCGAGCAACAGCCCGGTTTGTGCCGGACAAACGCTGAACTTGCTGGCTTCAAACGGCGGAACGGGGGCGACCTATTCCTGGCGTGGGCCCAACAGCTTTACATCGACCCTGCAAAATCCGACAATTGCCAACGTCAGTACCACCGCCACCGGCTCGTACACCCTGACGGTTACGCCCGCTGGTGGAACCTCGCAAACCGCGACGGCATCTGTCACGGTCAATGCCACACCGACGGCGGTGGCGGGGAGCAACAGCCCGGTTTTAGCGGGACAAACCCTGAGTCTGAGGGCTACCAATGCCGGAACGGGCGCAACCTATTCCTGGCGCGGTCCCACTAATTTTACCGCCAACACGCAAAATCCTTCAATTGCCAACGTAACGACGGCGGCTACCGGCTCGTACACGCTGACCGTCGGACTTAATGCCTGCACGAAAACCGCAGTAACGTCGGTCACGGTAACGGGCTCAGCAGTAACCACCTATCTGATTTATGAAGATGCGTTGAACAGCAATTGGGCCGATTGGTCGTGGAGCACTACGCGAAACTTCGGAAACACGGCACCGGTGCAGAGTGGCACAAAATCGCTGTCGGTGAAATACGATGCGGGTTGGGCCGGTTTGTATCTGCACGCCAATACGCCGGTGAGTCTGGCGGGATTGACGCATCTGAAATTCTGGGTTCACGGCGGAACGAATACCGGGCAGCAAATCCGGATTATCCTGAATGGGGGAGGGCCGTATTCTACCGTAACCCCAACCACGAATCAATGGCAGCAGGTAACGATTCCGCTTTCAACGTTCAATAGCCCAACCTCGTTGTCTGATATTTATTTTCAGGAAGCGACCGGAAGCGCCCGACCGCTGTGCTACCTGGACAAAATTTACCTGACCAGTTCGGCAACGGCCCGGGAGGGCGTTTTTGTGGAAAATGGCATGGAGTCCGACGTCCTGCTATTTCCCAATCCGATCGAAACCAGTAAACCGGAAGTAACGCTGCGGTTTGTGGGATTTGGAATGAATGAAGCCGTCCAAACCAAACTGAGTGATCAGCAGGGCCGAAGTCTTCAGGAGCAGGTTTTCCAGTTGAACGGCAATGAAAAACGGCTTTTACTGCCGAAACTACCAACGGGTTCGTATTTTCTTCAGGTCAAGGGCGAACACCAGCAATTTGTTCGAAAAATACTGGTAAAATGATGTACCCACGGAGTTTAGTCCGTCAGATCCTGATAAGTGAAGATCTGACGGACTAAACTCCGTGGGTACGTTAGGCGACGGCCACTTTGACGCGCAGCAAAAACTCATCCATTTCGATCTCCGTAGCATTGCCGTTCAGATCGTTGACCAGCTCCAGCGACAGCGCCTGGACCTCCTGGCAGATGTACTCTTTGTGCGTCTCGATGGCACTGGTCAGGACGTCGGTCGGGTTGTTCTCCAGCTCGATCCGGATCTTATCGGTTACGTCGAAATTCTGGTCTTTCCGCAGGTTCTGGATGCGGTTGATGAAGTCGCGGGCGATGCCTTCCTGACGCAATGCGGGCGTAACCGTCACGTCCAGCGCAACCGTTAATCCGTTTTGACTCGCTACAATCCAGCCCGGAACGTCCTCCGTCCGGATTTCAACGTCGGCCATCGTAATCTCACCAATGCCCAGTTGCATGCTTCCGGCGGCTTCCAGTCGGCGGATGTCCTCTTCGGTCATGGTGTTGATCGTCGTGGCCACGTCTTTCATCATCGGACCAAATTTAGGCCCCAGCGTTTTGAAATTCGGCTTGATTTTCTTCTTCAGAATACCGGATGCATCGTCGATAAAATCCACGGCTTTTACGTTCACCTCCGACTGAATAATTGGTGAAACGTGCTCGATTTGCCGCCGGGTCGTTTCGTTCAATACCGGAATCAGCACCTTCGTCAGCGGCTGACGCACCTTGATTTTATGCCCTTTCCGCAGCGAGTGAACCAGTGAACAAATATCCTGCCCCAGTTGCATGGACGTTTCCAGGTCGCTGTCGATCAATGCGTTATCTACTTTTGGGAACTCTGTCAGGTGAACCGACAACTCGGTTTCTTTGATCAGGTTGCGATACAGCCAGTCGGCAAAGAACGGCGCAATCGGCGACATCAGTTTGGAAACCGTCGTCAGACATTCGTGCAGCGTTTCGTAAGCCGCCCGCGTATCCGGGCTCAACGCCCCATCCGCCGTTTTAGGCGCATTCCAGAAACGCCGGCGCGAAAGCCGCACGTACCAGTTTGAAAGCTGGTCGTTCACAAAATCCTGAACCGCCCTACCTGCTTTCGTCGGGTTATAATTCTCAAACTGCTGCTCCACTTCCAGCACCAGCGACTGCAATTTCGACAGAATCCAGCGGTCCAGTTCCGGGCGCTGGTCAACGGGAATCGTCCGTGCACCGTCGAAATCGAACTGGTCGAGGTTGGCATACAGGGCAAAGAACGAGTACGTATTGTAGAGCGTTCCGAAAAACCGGCGCTGCACCTCGGCAATCCCGTCGATGTTGAATTTCAGGTTGTCCCAGGGTTCGGCGTTGGTGATCATGTACCAGCGCGTGGCATCGGCTCCGTAAGTGGCCAGCGTTGTGAACGGATCGACGGCATTGCCGAGCCGCTTCGACATTTTGTTGCCGTTTTTGTCCAGCACCAAACCGGTCGAAACCACGTTTTTAAACGCGACCGACGAGTCGGCTTTTTCGTCCAGCGTGCCGAGCATCCCGGAAATGGCGTGGAGCGTAAAGAACCAGCCACGCGTCTGATCGACGCCTTCGGAAATAAAATCGGCGGGATACGCTTTTTCGAAAACGTCTTTATTTTCGAACGGATAATGCCACTGCGCATACGGCATCGCGCCGGAATCGAACCAAACGTCGATCAAATCCGACTCGCGTTGCAACACTTTACCTGATTCGGAAACCAGGTAAAGCTCATCGACATAAGGCCGGTGCAGGTCATACTCACCCGACGCCAGTTTCTCCAGATACGCTTCGTTTTTCGCTTTTTGTTCGTCTGACAACTGGCCTGAGGCTACGGCTTTTTCAACACCGGCTTTCAACTCGGCAACCGAACCGATGCAAATTTCGTCACCGTTTCCACGGCGGCCGGTTTCATTGCGCCAGATCGGCAGGGGTGTTCCCCAAAACCGGCTGCGGCTCAGGTTCCAGTCCACCAGATTTTCGAGCCAGTTACCAAACCGCCCGGTTCCGGTGCTTTCCGGATTCCAGTTGATGGTTTTGTTCAACGCAACCAGTTTGTCCTTGACGGCCGTCGTTTTGATAAACCAGCTGTCGAGCGGGTAATACAACACCGGTTTGTCGGTCCGCCAGCAGTGCGGATAGGGGTGTTCGTATTTTTCAACGTGAAACGCCTTTCCTTCGCTCTTTAACTTGATGGCAATCAGCACGTCCGTCGGTTTGAACTCCGGCGCTTCCTGCTCTTCGTCGGAATAATATTGCTCTTTCACATACCGACCGCCAAACTCGCCGATTTCTTTCACAAAACGGCCCTGTTTATCCACAATCGGCACGTCCTTGCCGTTTTCGTCCTTCACCATGATGGGCGGAATGCCGTTTTGCTGGGCAACCCGGAAGTCATCGGCCCCGAACGTCGGTGAGGTATGGACGACGCCCGTACCGTCTTCGGTCGTGACGAAATCGCCCAGAATAACGCGGAAAGCGGGCGCTTCGGGCTGAACGTAGGGCAGCAGTTGCTCGTATTCAATACCGGCCAGTTCCGAGCCTTTAAACTCGTTCAGAATCGTCCAGGGAACCAGTTTTTTGTCCGAAGCCGTAAATCCCTCAAAGTCGCCCTCTTTTCCTTTTTCATTGAACCAGCGACCAACGAGGGCTTTGGCCAGCACCACGCTGACCGGCTCGTAGGTATACGGATTGAACGTTTTCACCAGCACATAGTCGATGTCTTTCCCGACGGTCAGCGCCGAGTTGGCGGGCAGCGTCCAGGGCGTGGTTGTCCAGGCCAGGATGTAAGGTTGTGAACCTTGCAGGTCTCCAAAGACCTGTAAGGTTTGATCCGACGGTTTGGTCTTGAACATCGCCACAATCGTGGTGTCTTTCACGTCTTTATACGTGCCGGGCATGTTCAGTTCATGCGACGACAGACCGGTTCCGGCTTTCGGCGAATAGGGCTGGATCGTATAGCCTTTATACAGCAAGTTCTTGTCATACAGCCGTTTCAGCAACTGCCAGACCGATTCGATATATTCACTCTGGTAGGTTACATACGGGTTGTCGAGATCGACCCAGTAGCCCATTTTTTCGGTCAGGTCGTTCCAGAGATCCGTAAATTTCATGACGGCTTCCCGGCATTTCTGGTTGTAATCCTCGATGCTGATACCGCCTTCCGATTCGGGTTTGCCAATGTGGTCTTTAGTAATGCCCAGTTCTTTTTCCACCTGCAACTCGATGGGCAAACCGTGCGTATCCCAACCGCCTTTGCGCTTGACCTGAAAGCCCTGCAGGGTTTTATAGCGGCAAAAAATATCCTTGATGGCCCGGGCCATGACGTGGTGAATCCCCGGTTTGCCATTGGCCGACGGCGGGCCTTCGTAAAACGTAAACGTAGGCTTCCCTTCGCGCGTCTCGATGGACTGCTCAAAAACGCGATTGGCTTTCCAGAATGCTAAAATATCATCGCCAACCTGCGCGTAATTCAGGTTCTTATATTCTTTGTAACTCACGATATTACATGGATTTGGAATCGACCGCAAAGATACGGAAAATTGGGCGGAACGCACGGCTGTGCGGGAAAGGGCGCTGCTTCAGACTCATTTTTGTTCAGACAACCGGTGTTCAAATCGCACTTCCCGGCCGGGTTGAGGCCGGCAGATTGTATTATTTCTATATTTTTACGAAACTATTGGCATTAACTTTGTTACTCATTAACCGGAAACCTGAGACGAGTCGTCTATTGTATTGGAAAATTGGTAACAATAAAATACCGGAATCTGATGCGGAATGAAAGGTTTTGACTAACAGGGTAGGGCATGAATGAATTGGAACGATCGGCCGGAAATGCAAGCCCGGCAAACCGCAGTGCTTCTGCTGATCAACGGGCCTTGTATGACCGATTTAGTGCCATGGTGTATGGAATTATTTTACAGATACTACCGCAGGCTCATCTTGCTCAGGAAGCACTTCTGGATGTATTTACATCGCCCCAATTGGCCACTTTTTCGAAACAATCCGGTAATCCGGCCCTCATACTCATTCGATTGGCCCGCGTAAAAGCGCTGGAATACAGGCAGAAGATCGGAGAGAAGGATGCCGCGCAGGCCGAACCAATTTCGTTTTCCGGCAGTTGTTCACCAGAGTTTATTTTTGATTTGTCATTTCGTCAGGGCTATTCACTGGAAGTAATTTCTGAACAATCCGGTATTGCCAAACCGGAATTGGTAAAAGCCGTTCGGGAGTTTATGGAGGTGTTTCGCAGATCGTAATTTCGCAGAAAATTGGAAATTCATAAGTACATAAACAGCGGAATTTTAGAGGCTTATCTGTTGGGGTTAGCTTCCGAGGAGGAGCAGCAGGAAGTTCAGCAGATGAAAGCGCTGTATCCGGAAGTTTCTTCGGCTTTGAACCAGCTTGAAGGGGTCATTGAAACGTATTGTTTAGAAAATTCAGTTCCGCCACCACCCGGCACCTGGGAATTGATCCAGGCCCGGATTCCGGGTCAGGAAATCAAAAAACGGGAACAGGAAAATAACGATAAAAAAGAACCGGAGCCAAAAACCAATCAATCAGATTACGTTGAGGTTGAAGTAAGCGATTCGTTCATCCGGGTTCATAAATACTGGCGTGTCGCTTTTTTGGTGGTCTTTATTTTATCGAAAATTTTCCTGATCGCCGGGTTGTATTATTACTTCAAAGCCGATAGCCAGCAGCAGGAAATCGAGCGGCTCAAGACGGTGATTCAGCAGCAGACACCGCGCTGATACCATTCTTCAGTTCCGGCCAAACCCGCTACGGGTTTGGCCATTGCCCTTCTTTTATAGCGGCCAATTTCAGTTTGGCCGGATCAATTACCACGTATCTGATCTTCTTCCGGTGGTGCGTGTAGGTGATATGAACCAGCCCGTCGCGGGACTGGATCACGGCCGGATACGAAAATTCGCCACCAGGTTCATTTTCGAGTACCGCAGCCGCCTGCCAGTGTTCACCATCGGGCGACAAGGCAACATTGAGCGGTGAGCGCCCTTTTGGGGTGTGGTTATAAACCAGCAACTGCCGGCCATCGCGGAGCGTAACCGCATCCGTCCCGGAGTTTGGATTGGGCAATTCCGTTGCTTTCAGAGCCGTCCATTGCGTACCGCCATCGTCCGACCAGGCTTCCAGAATGCGGCCGTTTTTGCTCCGGCAAAGCAACTGCAACCGCCCCTTGGGATGAAACAACACGCTGGGCTGAATGGCCCTGAACTCTTTGCCGTCGTTGAGCGCCGGGGTTTTCTGCCACGTTTTCCCACCGTCCATACTGCTTTCCATGTGGAGCCGCCAGCCGTTGTCTTCGCTGCTCGACGGGCAAAGTAATTTGCCGGATGCCAGCAAAACCGGTTTGTTTTTGATCGGGCCAACTATACCGTCGGGAAGCCGTGTGGGCTTCGACCAGGTCTTGCCGCCGTCGGCTGAGCTCATCTGCATGCCCCACCAGGTGGAAGGGCTCGGGCCTACTTTATAAAAAAGAAGCAACGGGCCTTTAGGCATCTGAAACAACACGGGATTCCAGGTCGGCTGACGCGCCCCTTCAGCCTGAATCCCATTGGCCAGTTCAACGGGGGCCGTCCAGCCCGAAGCCGTCCGGCGGCTGAACCAGATGCCAACGTCGGGATGCCGTTCGCGGGTTCCACCAAACCAGGCGGCCACAATTCCGTCCGGTGTTTCGGCCAGCGTGGAGGCATGGCAGGACGGAAACGGAGCCTGTTCGTAAATAAACTCGGATTTCACAATGCCATCAGTCGTTTGAGCCATTAAAAAACCGGGCAGCAGACTGAACAGGAGAATTTTAAAAGATTTTTTCATCGAAGAATGGAAATGAAAGGATAACGGGTAGGAATACGGACTCAAAGGTATGGGTTTCTCCTAGAATTGATCGCCGGGAAAGGGACAAACTTGACATAAAGGCCATAAAACCGTAGTATTGGTTACAGCCAGAAACACACCAGGCGCTCGCATTTTTGTCGGCCAGCCCTGTCCGTGCAATCGATACCGACTAAATTCATGACGTATACATTTCGTAACGACCAACCCGATACCTTCTTGAACATCCTCCGCGAAGTGGGACAATGGCTTGTCGATCAGGGCCATATGATGTGGAAAGTAGATACCCTTACGGCTGATAACCTGTTCAATGCGTATACCCGCGACACGAGTTACGTGATGTATGTCGACCGGGGTGACGGAGAGAACGTGCCGGCTGCCACATTCACCCTGCAATGGAAAGACCCGCTTTACTTTGCGGATGTTCCCGATCACACGGCGGGCTTTATTCACAAACTCGCCATTCGAAGGGCGTTTGCGGGTCAAAATCTGTTTCAGCCCCTGCTTGATTTCTGTCAGTTCGAATGTCTTCGGCGGGGTATTCGTGAAATCCAGCTGGAGACGGACGCTACCCGGCCGTCGCTCCTGCGGTTTTACGAACGGTACGGATTCCAGCCCACCTATCAGAAAAATATTGCTGAGTTTGGGCAAACCTTTACCTGCCAGTATTACGTGCTGCGGTTTTAAGCCGGTTTTGGGCGTGCGCTACTAAAAAAGATGCCGGGTTGACCAGCCTCTGTTCCCATTATTTTGTTACAGCTATATCGATTAAGTTTACCCGGCAGAACTGCCCGTCGGCGGATCGCTTCGGCGGTTTTCAACGACTGCGTCTCTGCCCTTTTCTTCGGCCTGATGGTCGCTTTTTAGCATGGAAAAGTCCCCGAACAATGAGCCTAAACCCAGTAACCCGGCTGAACAGGCTACTCATACTACACCCAAAAGCGGTGAACGTCCCGATCAGGGAACCGAAATGACGAACGACCACTACGACCCTGAGGGCAAACCGGATGCCGACAAACGCGCTTTTCCGGCTCCCGATACGGCAAATGCCAAGTATGAAAACCCGGTTTTGGCCCAACCGCCCGACGCCTTTACCGGACTCAAACTTGGCGCTCCGGCAACGGTAGCGGCCGGGGTGCAGGCCGTACTGAAATCCATGGCGTTTTCGTGGGGCGAAGCGGGCGTCGGTCGGGGTACGCACGCGTTGCTGAAGCTCAACCAGAAAGACGGTTTTGATTGTTCGTCCTGCGCCTGGCCCGATCCGGACGACCACCGGTCGGTGGCGGAATTCTGCGAAAACGGGGCGAAAGCAACGGCGTCCGATGCCGACTCCCGGCGGGCTGATCCGTCGTTTTTCGCTGCGCATAGTTTGGTCGACCTGTCGCACATGACCGACCGTGATCTGAACAACGCCGGCCGGTTGACGCACCCGATGGTGCTGCGTCCGGGAGCGACCCACTATACGCCGATTGCCTGGCCGGACGCTTTTCAGTTGGTCGCCGATGAACTCAACGCGCTGAAATCCCCCAACGAAGCCATTTTTTACACATCGGGTAAAGTGCCCAATGAACCGGCTTTTCTGTATCAGCTTTTTGTCCGGCAGTTGGGCACCAATAACCTGCCCGACTGTTCGAATATGTGCCACGAAAGCAGCGGTTCGGCCCTCAGCCCCACTCTGGGCTTAGGGAAGGGGTCGGTGACGCTAAATGATATTCACGAAGCGGAAGTCATCCTGATTATGGGGCAGAATCCGGGCACCAACCACCCGCGGATGCTCACGGCGTTGCAAATTGCCAAGCGCAACGGTGCCAAAATCATTGCCGTCAATCCGTTGCACGAAGCGGGCCTGAGTCACTTCAAAAATCCGCAGGATTTCATGAACCCGATCAAAGCGGTGGGAACCCTGCTTGGCCGCGGCACGCCCATTGCCGACCTCCATCTCCAGGTTCGAATCAACGGCGATATGGCGGTGCTCCGTGGCATTATGAAGCATTTGCTCCGCGCGGAGGAACTGAATCCCGGTCAGGTTATCGACCACGAATTCATCAAGACCTACACCGCCGACTACGATCAATTCCTGGCTACCCTCCGCGCGACCAGTTGGGAAGCGATCGAGCAGATGAGCGGCCTGTCGCGCGAACAACTGCTGGAAGCGGCCAATCTGATTGCGCCCAAACAGAAGATCATCACGTGCTGGGCGATGGGACTTACGCAGCAGAAAAATGGCGTGATGAGCATTCAGGAGATTGTAAACCTGCACCTGATGAAAGGAGCCATTGGCAAGCCGGGTGCCGGCACGTGCCCGGTGCGCGGCCACTCGAATGTGCAGGGCGACCGGACGATGGGCATTTGGGAACGGCCCCACAAGGAGTTTTTGGATGCGCTGGCGCAGGAATACGGTTTTGAGCCGCCCCGCGAGCATGGCTATGATACCGTGGAAGCGATTAAAGCCATGTATGAGGGCAAAACCGGTGTATTTATGAGTTTGGGCGGTAATTTTCTGTCGGCTTCGCCCGATACGGAACTGGTGGCTCAGGGGCTTCGTAAACAGCGTCTTACAGTATTTGTCAGTACCAAACTCAACCGGGGGCACCTCGTTACCGGCCAGACATCGCTGATCTTGCCGTGTCTGACGCACGTCGACATCGACTGGCAACGGTCGGGGCACCAGTTTACTTCCTGCGAAAACTCGATGGGCGTGGTCAGTCAGAATAAGGGCGTATTAAAACCGCTGGAAGGAGAAATGCTGAGCGAAGTAGCCATCATTTCGGGCCTTGCGCTGTCGACACTGGGCGACCGCACGAAGGTTGACTGGGTAGGATACACAGAAAACTACGACCGGATTCGGGATGCCATTGCCCGGGTGATTCCGGGTTTCGATAAATTCAACGAAAAGATTCGCCAGCCGGGTGGTTTTTACCTGCCCAATGGCCCGCGTGAACGGAATTTTACCACAGAAAACGGCAAAGCTAATTTTACCGCAACGGAGCTGGTACAACACGCCATCGAACCCGATCAACTGGTGCTGATGTCCATCCGCAGCCATGATCAGTTCAACACGACCATCTACGATTACAACGACCGCTACCGGGGTGTTTATGGCGAACGCAGGGTTATCTTCATGAATCCGCAGGATATGCAGGACCGCGGTATCCGGGAGCGGCAACTCGTAACCATCACCAGCCATTTTGAGGGGCAGCAACGGAGGTTGGAGCGGTTTGTCGCGATTCCCTACACCATTCCGAAGGGAAACACGGCGGCTTATTACCCGGAAGTCAATCCGTTGGTTCCCCTCACCAGCGTCGCCGACATCAGCAACACGCCAACCTCGAAATTCGTGGTGGTGACGGTCGACCCGCTGGCCGAACTGCTACCGGAAGGAAGTACCCAGGCGGTTGCCCTGACGGAGAAAAAGGAAGCGGTGCAACTGTAGTCGAGCGGGAAGGCAGGAATGAAATTGGCAGAAATACCGCCCTGCGCCCGCCCCGGCAGGCCGAGTTACTTCTTTGCCACACCGTCGATAAGTTAGCTGTTTTTTTAGAAACAACCGGTTTCAACAAAAGGTAAAACAATCGGCTATATCCGGCTTGTTATGTATTCACGGTATTTGTCCTCCCGGGAACGGGACGTAAAAAACCGGTCTACTCCAAACGGGTCTTTTTCCAGGCCACTTAACTTTTTGTATGGATTCAACTACGTCTGAGCATTTCGACGCCATCCTGATTGGTGTAGGACAAGCCGGTAATCCGTTGGCTTCAGCCTTAGCCGGAAAAGGGTGGAAAACCGCCGTTATTGAACGAAAATTTGTGGGCGGCACTTGTGTCAACGTGGGCTGCACACCGACCAAAACCTTGATTGCTTCCGCCCAGGTGGCCTACCTGGCCCGCCGTTCGTCGGAGTTTGGTATCGAAACCGGCGCGGTACGGGTTGACCTCAAAAAGGTGATGGAACGCAAAAATAAGATGGTCGAAACCTCGCGGGAGAACATTGAAGACAACCTCGCGCAGACGGAAAATCTGACTCTTATTTTTGGCGAAGCCCGTTTCATCGGCACCAGGCAGGTAGAAGTTTCGCTGCCTGACGGCCAAAAACGGACTTTGACGGCAAATTCCATTTTTATCAATTCGGGAAGTAGGCCTCGCCAGCCGGATCTGGCGGGGCTGGACCGGGTTCCGTGGCTGACCTCGACGTCGATCATGGAATTGGAGGATGTTCCGGCGCACCTGATGATTCTCGGTGGCGGTTACATCAGTCTGGAATTCGGCCAGATGTTCCGGCGTTTCGGCAGCAACGTCACGATCATCGAGCAGGGCGATCAGCTTCTGAGTCGGGAAGACAGCGATGTGGCGGACGAAATGACCAAAATTTTGACCGATGAAGGCATTGAAGTTTACGTAAATACAGAGGTGCACCAGGTGAGTCAGGCCCGCGACGGAACGATTGAATTACAACTGTCGACCGGTTTGAAAGCAACCCGGCTAACCGGAACTCATTTGCTGGTGGCCGTTGGTCGGGTGCCCAATACCGAAGCCCTCAATCTGACCGCGACCGGGGTGGAAACCGATGAAAAAGGACACATTACAGTCAATGATCGTCTGGAAACCAGCCAACCCGGTATTTATGCGCTCGGCGATTGCAAGGGCGGACCGGAGTTTACGCATATTTCGTACGATGATTACCGGATTGTCAGGCAGAATCTGCTGGAAAATGGTCAGGCAAGCCTGGCTGGCCGGCTGGTTCCTTATACCGTTTTTACCGACCCGCAACTGGGCCGCATCGGGTTGAGCGAACAGGAAGCCCGGCGGCAGGGAAAAAACATTAAGATAGCCACATTGCCCATGACTTCGGTGGCCCGCGCCCAGCAGATGGGCCAGACCCGGGGGCTGATGAAAGTGGTAATCGATGCACAAACCGACCAGCTTCTCGGCGCGGCCATTTTAGGCGCAGAAGGTGGTGAAATCATGACCGTTGTGCAGATAGCCATGATGGGCCAACTACCGTTTCAGCGGATTCGGGACGCCATTTTCGCCCACCCGACGCTGGCGGAATCGCTCAATAATTTATTGACCAAGATTACCTGAAAACAATGATACAACACACGGTTTTAGCCGTAACCGATACACTTCCAGATGCTTATCAACGGGTGAGAAGCTGGACGGGGCAGATTTGCGCTTCGCTGGAAACCGAGGATTATGTCGTGCAGCCCGCAGCCGATATCAGCCCGCCCAAGTGGCATTTAGGACATACCACCTGGTTTTGGGAAACCTTCGTGCTGGTACCCCACCAGCCCCAATACCGCATTTTTCACGACGACTTTAGTTTTGTCTTTAACAGCTATTATGAATCGGTAGGCCGGCGGGTGTTGCGTACGCAGCGCGGCAACCTGAGCCGCCCCACGGTGGCTGAGGTATACCGGTATCGGGCTTACGTCGACGAAGCGATGACCCGGTTTCTAAGCACGCAGGAACTGACACCGGAACTCCGAAACTTGATCGAATTGGGTCTCAATCATGAACAGCAGCATCAGGAATTGTTGATTACGGACATAAAATACATGTTGGGGCACAATCCTCTGTTTCCTGAAATCGAAATGCCGGTGAACGAACACCGGATGGATCAGCCTACTTTACCGGTGAAGCTACCGGAAGGCGTCTATACGATTGGTCATCAAACCGAATCCGGCGGTTTCTGTTTCGACAATGAACTGGGGGCCCACAAGGTGTATCTGAACGGAGCCACTCTCAGCGGACAGCTGGTAACGAATGCGGACTACCTGGAATTTATTGACGCCGGTGGTTACCAACAGTTTCAGCACTGGTTATCGGATGGCTGGGCCTGGGTTAAAGCCAATCAGATCGAAGCTCCGCTGTATTGGCATCGGCTAGACGGACAGTGGCACGCCTATACCTTTGCCGGTCTTCAACCGGTCGATCCCGATTTGCCGGTTTGCCACGTCAGTTATTACGAGGCTGATGCCTACGCCCGCTGGCGTGGTCTGCGGTTGCCCACCGAAGCCGAATGGGAAGCCGCAGCCGTCGACGCGGGCGGTCATCACCTGGCGTGGGGGCTGCGTTGGGAATGGACGGGTTCGGCGTATCTGCCCTACCCCGGTTTTACCACCGCCGAGGGAGCCGTGGGGGAATACAATGGTAAATTTATGAGCGGTCAGATGGTTTTGCGGGGTGCTTCCGTGGCCACGCCCGAAGGACACAGCCGACCGACTTACCGGAATTTTTTTCAACCCGACAAACGATGGCAATATACCGGAATCCGGTTGGCAGTCAGCTGACTACCGAACCGAATCGACCCGATCAAATGGAGAAATCAAACGCGGTTTCGGCTCACTTTCCGGAAATCCTGAGTGAACTGGCTACTGAAGTTAAGCATGGTCTGGCAAAAACGCCCAAACGGCTATCATCGCGTTTCTTTTACGACGATGAAGGCAGTCGCCTGTTTGAAGAAATCATGCATTTGCCCGAATATTATCTGACGCGCTCGGAATATGAAATTCTGGAAACCCATAAAGACGAGTTACTCCGGGTGTTTTCGGCCGGTGACCGGCCTTTTGAGTTGATTGAATTAGGAGCTGGCGACGGACTGAAGACGAAAGTATTGTTGGGTCATTTCTGGTCAGAAAAGGCAAATTTTACGTACGCACCGGTGGATATTTCCCGGGCCGCCGTGGATAAACTGGCCGACGATATTCGGAAAAAATGGCCCCAGATGGAGATTCAACCCCAGCACGACGATTATTTCAATGCCATTGAACGGCTGTCGAACCGCTCGCCAACCCGGCAGGACCGCCCTCGGCTGGTGGTGCTTTTTCTGGGGTCGAACATCGGTAATTTTTCCCCGGCCGAAGCGGCCGACTTTTTTGGGAAGATCAGCCAGTCGCTGCAACCGGGGGATCTGGTGCTGACGGGCTTCGATTTGCAGAAACATCCGGCCGTCATTCATGCGGCCTATAACGACCGCCAGGGACTGACAAAAGCCTTCAATCTGAACTTGCTCCGGCGCATCAATCGCGAGCTGGAGGCCAATTTTGACCTGTCGGCTTTCGACCACTACGAGACGTATAACCCCGAAACCGGTGAAGCTCGAAGCTACATCGTTAGTCAGAAAGAGCAGACGGTTTTGATCGGCAACCTGAACCAGCGGGTGCATTTTGACTACGGCGAAATCATTCACACCGAGATTTCCCGCAAATTTACGAGAGCCGGTATCGAGCAGTTGGCCCAGCAAGCCGGATTTAAACTCAGCCACTGGCTGACCGATTGCAAACACTATTTCGCCGATGTGATTTTCAGGAAATAAACGGGTGGTGTTTGCTTCATTCCCGCGCCAGGGCAATCAGAACCGCTCCGATGGCCATCAGAAGTGCCCCGGCAATGACCTGCACGTTTATTTTTTCCTTTAGAAAAATAACGGCCAGAATAATGGTGAATACGAGCGAAACCTTGTCCAGCGGTGACGTCCGGGCGGCATCTCCTAATTTTAACGCCCGGAATGAAAGCAGCGACGATATGCAGGTGATAATACCGGCCAGAACCAGATAAATCCATACCCGGCGGTCGATGCGGCTAACCTCCGGGAGATTACCCTGGCCAATCACGACACCCCAGGAAACCAGCAGGATACAAACCGACTGAATGGCAAAGGCCAAACTGGAGTCCACCTGTTTAATCCCCGCTTTGGAGAGAGTGACCACCACCGCGGATGACAGGGCGGCCAGCAATGAAAAGAGAACCCACATTAGATTGAATGAGAAAAGTACAGGTTAATAAGCGCCAAAGCGGTTAAAATGATTTAAAAACCGATTGAAAGGATTCCGATCATTCTAAAGCGTGTTGCCTCTGCAGGAAAACCGGTCGGTTTCACCCCGGATTGAGACGATTGACCTCCGAAGGAAAGGCGTTACATTCCTGGCTATGATATACTTAAAATACAACCAGACAGCTGGATACTGGATCATTTGGCCCTGAACTGAAATTTTTCGTGTTATTTTTGAATCGATTGGCAAACAAATCCGGAACTGAGCGGTTTTATAATATAGATAAAATATAGAACTTCACGTATGAAAATCGCGGTAGAGAAAGGACAGGACAAAGCCGTATTGGCCGACGGTCAGCACACGGTTACCATTACTGACATTGAGGAAGGCGTGAGTGAGTACAAGGGCATTCCTTTTTTTGCGGTCCGCTTCGAGAATGAAGAGGGCTACGTATCGCACCGATTTTATCAATCTTCGGCGGGCATGCCGGCCATTATCCGTTTGTTCGAAATGGTGGGCGTGAAAGCTCAGGAAGGAAAAGAACTCGATACTAAACAACTCACTGGCAAGGAGTTGACGATTGAAGTGGGCGAGCGGTCTTACACCGATCCGGAAAACCACAACGAGCGAACCCTGAAACAGGCCGTTAATTTTCTGGCGAGCTGAGGATACGAACACCCGGTTTTGAGTCCTGAGCCCTGGCAACTGTCAGGGCTTTTTTTTTGATTTTTCTATCCAAACCGGGTACTCCGGACAACTAAGGGGCGTTTCCGGATACCCTAAAATAGTGACTTGTAGTTGAACACTCCCACACCGGGAGCGTTTAGTACCCAACTGTTACTCAACGTTATGAAAAAAGGATGGCTTATTGCGCTTGGCCTGCTGTTGCTGGGTTTTGCTGGCGCGTTTATCTGGTACCAGCGTCAGCAGAAACGGGCGGCTGATGAACCCCACGGTACGGCATTGACCCCGCGGCTGGAACTGGCTTCGTTTCTGATTACCGACATCGACGACGACCACGTTACCATGAATATGAAGTTGTTGATCGACAATCCCTTGCCGGTCGGTTTTAAAGCAAAACGAGTTGATTACGAGCTCTATATCGACACGGCGATGGTGATGAAAGACAGCTATCGCAAAACCGTCGAACTGGAAGCCGGTGACAGCACGATGGTGACGCTGCCCGCTAAACTGTTGTACAAACGGCTGAACTACGTCCTGAAGCAACTGGATAAGCAAAATGTCGATAGCACGGTTTACTCCATTCGGTCGACGTTTGATCTGGATGTGCCGGTTTTGGGGCAACGGACGTTTTCGATAAAAACCGACAGGAAGCTGCCGACCCTTTACCTGCCAACCGTCAAGATTACCGACATTGATTTTGGCAAAATCGGTTTGAAGCGGACCGAACTGGCCGTGAAAGTAGACATCGGAAACCGCAACAAAATACCGTTTAACTTTAAAGATACGCACTACACCGTCAGCATCGACGACGATGTAGTGGCCGAAGGGGACCAGCCGGAACCCATTCTGATTAAAGAGCAATCGGTTACTCCGGTGGTTTTTCCGGTAACACTCAAGCCCGGAAAATTCGATAATGTGGCCTTAAAAGCTCTGTTCGACAAGAAACACACCAAGTATCTGATAGAATTCCGGAGCAAGATGATCAGCAAAGACGGCAACAGCGCGCTGGATGATAGCCAGATCGTCAACCGGATCAAAGGCACACTCGCTGACCTCAAAGATCTGAAAAAGTGACGGGCGTAGTTTTCGCCGTGTTAGAAAAAAGCGTTTCTTTACTCGTTATTTCAATAGCTGCCCTGAGCTTCGCATCCATAACGATTGTATGAATTTCAAACGCTTTCTTCCTCATTTAATAGCCGTCATTGGGTTTGCGGTATTGGCCGTCCTGTATTGCTCGCCCGTTCTGAAGGGCAAACGATTGAACCAACACGATATAATCCAGTCGGTTGCGGCTGGCCGCGAGGTGGTCGACTACCACAAGCAAACCGGCGAATGGGCCTGGTGGACCAACAGCATGTTCGGCGGAATGCCCGCCTATATGATTTCCGGTGACTACCCAACCAGCCTGACCCACAAACTGGGGCAATACATCAACTTACTACTTCCCGACCCGGCCAATTACATCTGGCTGATGATGGTCGGTGCTTTTGTGCTGATGCTGGCGTTGGGCGCTAACGTCTGGCTGTCGGCCGTGGGTGCCATTGCCTATAGTTTTGCGTCTTATGACTTGTTGAGTCTCGAAGCGGGTCACGTTTCAAAAATACTGGCCCTGGCCTATGCTCCGGCTATTCTGGGGGGCGTCATCATGGCGTTGCGGGGGCGTTACCTTGCCGGAGCCGCCCTAACGGCTTTATTTCTGGGTCTTGAACTGTATGCCAACCACGTTCAGATTACCTATTATCTGGCCTTCGGTATCGTGATTTACGTGCTGATCGAGAGCGTCGTAGCCATCCGGGAAGGCCGTGTTCGTCAGCTTCTGCTGGCGTTATCGTCACTGGCCGTAGCCGCCCTGCTGGCCGTCGGAACGCACACCACCCGTCTCTGGAATGCCGCTGATTATGTGACGGTTACGACCCGTGGAAAATCCGAATTAACCATAACGCCGAAATCCGAAACCGGTGCTCCGGCGGCAACGGCCCCCAATCCGGCGGGCGGTTTGGATAAAGACTATGCGTTTCAATACAGCTACGGGATTGGTGAAACCTTCACGTTACTCATCCCAAATTATGCCGGTGGACCCACCGTAAGTTCGCTCACGACGGATTCGGAAACGTACAAAAAGATGACCGGTATTGGTGTCGATCCGGCGATGGCTCAACAGTTTGTGCAGCAATTGCCCCTCTATCACGGCAATCTGTATAGCCAGAGCGGTCCGGCTTATGCGGGTGCCATCGTTATTTTCCTGTTCGTGCTTGGTCTGCTCATCGTTCCCGGACGTCTGAAATGGTGGGCGCTCGGTATCGCCTTTCTGTACATTGCCTGGGCGTGGGGCAAAAACTTCCCGGCCGTCAATTACCTGTTTTTCGATTATTTTCCCGGTTTCAACAAGTTTCGGGCCGTTACGATGACACTCACACTGGCGCAACTGCCGCTGGTGATGCTCGGAATTTTGGCCCTCAAACAGATCAGTGACCAGAAATGGACGGCAACCCAGCTGAACCGGCCTCTACTGATCAGTCTGGGTGCGACGGCCGGTTTGTGCTTGCTGATGGCGCTTGTGCCAACCGTATTTCAAAGTTTCCGGGGCGGTAACGATGAGATGTTTTTGGGCCAGCTGGAACAGGGGCTGCAAAATAAAAACCTCGCTGAGCAGGTCCTTTCAGCGATGGTCGATGACCGCATCAGCATGTTCCGGTCGGATGCATTCCGGTCGGCTATCCTGATTTTTCTGGTGGGTGGATTGATCTGGCTATTCGTTCGGAACCGCATCAAACCGGTTATTTTCTACCCGGTTTTGCTGGCGCTGGTAATTTTTGACCTCTTCAATGTCGATAAGCGGTATTTCAATAACGATGACTTTGTGAGCAAACAGGCGATTCAGGAAACCATTACGCCGACAGCCGCCGACGAACAGATTCTGGCCGACAAAGCGCTCGATTTCCGCGTGCTCGATTTGACCACCAGCTTCATGAGCGACGCCAAGGCATCCTATTTTCACAAGTCGCTAGGGGGCTATCACGCGGCTAAAATGCGCCGGTATCAGGAGTTGGCAGAGTTTCAGTTGTATCGGAATCTGCGGCAAACACCCGGTTCGCCGAATTACAACAACGTGATCAACATGCTGAATACAAGGTATTTCCTCGTGCAACCGCAGTCGGCGAACCCCCAGCAGGCGCCGGGTCCGCCGGTGGCCCAACCGAATCCGGGTGCGTTGGGAAATGCTTGGTTTGTGAACAACTACCGGCTGGTTCCGAATGCCAACGCCGAAATGCAAGCCCTTGATAGTCTGAATACGGCGCAAACCGCCGTTGTCGATCAGCGGTTTGCCGAACAACTGAACGGGTTGAACATCCAGCCGGATTCAGCGGCCAACACCATTCGGCTGACCAGTTACAAACCCAATGAACTGACCTACGAAAGCAACGCCAGAAGCGAACAACTGGCGGTTTTCTCCGAAATCTATTACAACGTTCGCAATGAGTGGAAAGCGACCATCGACGGCAAGGAAGTGCCGCATCTTCGCGCCGATTACGTGCTGCGGGCGATGCGCGTTCCGGCGGGAAAACACACCATTGTCTTTACATTCGATCCGGTTTCCATCCGCGTTGGAAAAGTGGTCGATCTGATCTGTTCACTACTGATCGTCGCGTTTATCGGGACGGCGGTTTTTATCGAAAACCGGAAGAAAACCGTTTAAAATACGCAATCACGTACCAATACGTTGCGCCAAAAAAACGGTTTGGATCACACCCGAACCGTCGGCAGTGTTCCAAATCCCCGCAGGAGCAGATTCTTGCGCTGAACCGCGTTCGGAAGGTCGGCCCGCAGGGTGGGAAACTGATCGAGCAGGAGTTGAAACGCCATCATGCCCTGCATCCGGGCCAGACTGGCACCCAGGCAAAAATGAGACCCGTAGCCAAACGCCAGGTGCTTGTTTTTCAGGCGGGTAATATCCAACTGGTCCGGCGAATCGAACTGTCGTTCGTCGCGGTCGGCCGAGCCTAAACAGACGTAAATCTGCTCCCCGGCGCGAATTAACTGGCCCGACACTTCCGCATCTTCCAGCGCCATGCGCGAGGTAATCTGAACGGGACTGTCATACCGCAGCATTTCCTCGACGGCCGGTTTCAGAAGCTCCGGTTGTTGCCGGAGCCGTTCGTATTGCTCCGGAAAAGCCGTCAAAGCCGCAAAACCGTTGCCGATCAGGTTGCGCGTGGTTTCTTCGCCCGCTACGAACAGATTGGCAATCAGCGAAATCAAATCCGCGCGGTCGATGGACTCGCCGTCTACCGTCCGTTGCGCCATCAATTTCCCGATCATCGTATCGGCCGGTTTTTGCTCGTGGGCCGTAATGCAATCGTCCACGAAGGCCAGAAAAGCGGCTGCGGCCTGGTTGATTTCCACCATTTCGTTCCGCGACAACATCGGTTCAAAAACCGTTGCCAGTCGTTCTCCCCAGTATTTCAGCTCTTCCAGGTGCGTTTCGGGAAATCCCATCAGCCGCGAAATGACCATGACGGGCAGCGGTTTGGCAAAGTCGTCGATGAGGTCGATGGCAGCTTTTTGGGCCATTTGACCGGCGAGTTCCGCCAAAACCGTCCGGACGCAGTCGGCAAAGTTCAGCGTGGGCCAGATCTTCATCACCATTTCCCGCGTGCGGCCGTGCATCGGGCGTCGCAGGTACAGCAGCCAGTTGTACGATGCCTGATAGGTTGCGTATAAATCCACAACGGTATCGTTGATTTCCAGCGTTTTATAGCGGAAATAAGACGGCATGTCGATGACGTCAAACCGCTTGTCCATCAACACCGTACAGACATCGGCGTAGCGGCTGACAACCCAGTCGCCGGTTTTGAGCTGATGCACCGGGTCCAGTTCGCGCAGGGCCTGATACATCGGGTACGGATTGAGCCGGTTGGCGGGCGAAAAGGGGGCCCAGAGTGTCGAAAGACCTTTGCCCATGAGGGTGCCTTGGGTGGCGGGTGCATTCATCGGGATGGGGTTTGGGAGGGTAGATACGCATCGACTAACCAGTCGGAAAGGCTGGCAATGTCGGGCATTTCCCAAAAAATCGACGGGTCGATGGCCGTGCCAAGCCATTCTTCCAGATCGACGGCCAGCGTTACGACAAAAACGGAATCGAGTCGCAGCGAAGCAAAAGGTTGGTGGACGTCAATTCGCTCCGGAGAAATTTTAAGTTCAGTGGCAATGCGTTGAGTAAGCCAGCTCTGAATGGCCGTTGCAGTGATTGGGTTGAGGGGCATTTTCTGTTTTATGGTTGTTTCTCGTTCATGTGCAAAGAATCCCAGCGGTAGTGTTCGGCCAGACTGTTTTCGAGAAAAGCCCGCTGACAGGCCGATCGCTGAACCTTGCCGCTGGTGGTTTTGAATACTCCGTTGGGACGCAGCAACACCACCGCAACCGGTGCCAGGGCGTGGCGAAGGCTGATTTCCCGCAGAATCGCGTAGGCAATATCCTGAACGGGCGCGGTTGGCAAAGCAACCCGTTTCAGTTCGTGAATAACCACCAGTTGTTCTCCTGCTTCCGTGTAGACAGAAAAAGCCGCTCCGGCGTTGCGTGCCAGGGCTTCATGGCTTTGTTCAACGGTCAGTTCAATGTCCTGCGGATAGTGGTTGGCTCCCCGGATGATGATCAGATCCTTCAGCCGACCCGTTACAAAAAGGCCTTTGTCTTCGCGAAAAAAACCGGCATCGCCCGTTCGCAGGAAAGGTCCTTCGCCCGTGTTGGTGTATCCCGAAAACCATTCGGCGGTCAGGTTCGGCTGGTTCCAGTAGCCTTTTGTAACGCTGGGTCCCCGGGTCCAGATTTCGCCAATTTCGCCTTCCGGGCACTCCTGACCGGTTTCCGGATCAACAATCCGAAGAACACTGTCGGTCATGGGCCAGCCGGAACTGACCAGCTCGCGGGTGCCCGGCGTTCCGGCAGGCCGGTTGATTAGCTGGCCGCCGGTGAGTGCTTCGGCATCGACCGTAACCAGACCGGGCTGGCGATCGACCCGGCACATGGTTACGGCCAGCGTCGATTCGGCCAGGCCAAAGCAGGTAAACAAACTTTTCGGGCTAAAACCGCTGACTTCAAAGGCTTCCGCAAACCGGTGCATCGTGGACGCCCGAATGGGTTCGGCTGCGTTGTAAATGTGTTTGACCCGGCTTAAATCCAGTCCGGCTCGTTCGTCGGGCGTCGACCGGTCGACGCAAAAATCAAAGATAAAATTGGGGGCTCCACCGTAGGTGCCGCCATACTTGCTAAAGGCTCTCAACCAGCGCAGGGGCCGTTGAACGACGTGTACCGGATTGAGTAATACCGCTTTGAAACCGCAGTATAGGGGCTGGATAATACCGTCGATCAGGCCCATATCGTGGAACGAAGGCAGCCAGCAAACCGAAACACTGGAGGAGTCGTTTTGAAACGCGTGTCTGATAAAGGCCGAGTTTGCCAGAATGTTGGCGTGCGTCACCATAACGCCCTTGGGCTGGCTGGTGGAGCCGGAGGTGTATTGTAAAAGAGCCAGATCGTCGGGACGGGGCAGCGGAAAATCGCGGGGTTCCGCCGTGGGAATGGTGTCGGTGACAAGCCAGGTTAGCGATTGAAACCACGCGTCATGGCTGAAGGTTTTCTGGAGTAATTCGAAAGTTTTGGCCGTGGTAAGTCCGGTTTTTAGGCCCGCATCCTGAATCAGGTAGTCAATTTTATGCGCTCCCCGGTTTTTGCCGGGAACGGCAATTGGAACGGCCACGGTACCGCTGTATAAACAGCCCAGGAAAGCTTCAATAAATTCGAGTCCCTGCGGGTAGACCAGCAACAAAAGTTCGGGGTCGGATGCGGGTTTCGGAACAGGAGCAAGGCGGTTCGCGATGGAACTGGCGCGGGCATGCAATTGCTGGTAGGTCAATACATTTTCGTTGTCTTCGCCGTCTGTTAAATAAACGAATGCGGTGTCGTCGGGGGTCTGCGTGGCACGAAAACGAACGGCTTCAACGATGGTATTGAACGTACCAATCATATTCAGAAGGGTCGGGTAAAGTTTCTGTTTGTAATTGGATTACATAATAATAAACTTTACCCGACAATCCCAATGATATTTATTTAAGGTACGATAATTCCGGATTAAACCACGGCGGGTATGACCGCCGGATCAATTTCGGGTTCGTTCACTTTCTGTGCTTTCTGGTGGTGCCACATTTCCTGGAAAACCGGGCTGTTCTGCCGTAATTCAACAAACGTTCCTTCATCGATCACCTTGCCGTCGCGCAGGATGTAAATGTGGTCGAACATCGTCAGCAGATGAAGCCGGTGCATAGTTGAAATAACCGCCTTGTCCTGAAAACCGGCGAGCATGCCGTGGTAAATTTCAAACTCGGTTTTCGAATCGATGCTGCTGGTGGGCTCGTCGAGCAAAATGATGTCACTGCTTTGGGCGGCTAAAACGCCCCGGGCCAGGGCCAGCCGCTGTTTCTGCCCGCCCGACAGATTGACACCTTTTTCCTGAATGTTGGTTTCCAGACCCTGCGGCAGCTGACTGACCACATCCGTAAACCGCGCCATGGCGCAGGCTTTCAGAACGTCCGCTTCGTCGAAAGGCAAACCCAGCGTAATGTTGTAGGCAATAGTGTTCTCGAAAATTTCGGGTTCCTGGGGCATCAGCGTCACCGAATCGGCAATCAGGCTCAAATCGGTATAGCGTTGTCCGTCAACCCACAGGTCTAAACCGGCCTCGGGCGTATAAAGGCCCCGTAGCAGCGTCAGCAAGGTGCTTTTCCCACTGCCGCTTTCGCCAATGAGCGCGATGCGTTGTCCGCGACTGATTCGAATGCTCAGGTCGTGCAGGCCCGATTTGGCGAACCTTTCCGGTTTTTTCGGATCGGCAAAGTCATTCGCGTGTTTAAAATTGAGGTGATCGATCGCAATGGTTTGCCAGTTTTCGGGCAGCGTTTCGCTGGCTTCCGGGCGATGTTGCTGCGCATAGGCCTGGCCAATACTGCGGGCGGTTTGCACGTCGGTGTTGTGCTGAACAATATCGGTATATTGAAACGCTACGTCAGTAAACACGCTGTTAAACTGGTTGATATAGCCCAGTAAGGTCACCAGACCGCCAATCAGAAACACCTGGCCCGGTACGTAATGCTGGTAGACATACCCCACCGTGATGACGCCGTAAATCAGGGTGATCATCATGGTGGCCACAAACCACTTCCATTCGTTGATGCGCACATGACGCCGGAACGGAGGCAGAATAGCCAGGATTTTACCCAGCAAACTGGTTTCCATCTGTTTTTCGAGCCGCAGCGTAATCACGGTAATGATGTTGGAAAGGCTGTCGAAAAGCGTCGAAGAAACCTCGTGTTCGCGTTCGTTGGATTCGTCGATGGCTTTGATAAACGGCTTGTCGAATCTCAGAATAATCCAGATCGTCAGGGCACCCATCAAAATCCCGATTGTGCCGAAAACCGGCGAGAAATAGAGCATCGCACCAAACGAAAACAAACATTTTGAAATCGTATGGAGGTAGACAAAACCGCTCTGAAAGAAATTCTTCAGCGCATCGTTGGCCTTCCGAATCCGGTTGATGGTGGAACCGCTGTGGTGATCCTTGTGCCAGCTAACGGGTAAATTGAGCGTCTGGTGGTATAGTTCCATCAGGAAGTTACGGCTGAGCGAAAAAGCCAGTTCGCGCTCCATGACGCGCGCGGGGCCGTGAAAGCACCATTCGCCCAGTTTGAGTCCCAGATAACCGGTCGCGTACCAGAATACGATGGTCGGAACTGTCGCATCTTTTTGCTGAATGGCCCCGATAAACCAGCCAAACAGGAGCGGATGCAGGGCGGCAATGACGTTGGCCAGAATAAACAGGACATAAACCAAGACGAACCGTCGTTTTTCGTGACGGGCATAATGCCAGGCTGTGCGGAGCAAAGCCAGGTAGGGATTTTGCATGGAAGGCAATTGTTATACTTGAATGAAGGTGCTTATTAACGTGTATACGGTGGTTCCCGGCTGGTGGACTTATCGTTGGCAATCGCTATCGGCACGGATTGGCAACTGGACGAAGCAGACGGACTTTGAAGGACAATTCGGTACGGTCGGCAGTCAGGTTTTGTTTCCCAGGGTTATCCAGAAGAATGGGGTTTTTCGGTGGTTTTCATACGTTTGGAGTCACTGGGGAAATTGCTCCAATTTATGTGCCAAAAATACGTATTTCAATTTTTCCGCAACCGGATTTTCTTCGATTATTTACAAAAAATACTTCAGCCTTAACCGGCGCTCGTATGGGGCCGGCTTCCGAAAACAACGGGTTTCAATGTCTACCTGCGATCAGGAACCGAAAAATAAAAAGTGGTCAGGTCGCCCGGTAGGGGCTGGTCAGCACGCCAGCCCCTACCGAACGATTTAAAACGGAATAATGACCTTCATACTTCCGTTGCGGCCCATGTTGAAGATGCCAAAATGACCGGTTGGTGAGGCCGTGTAATACTCGAAGTACTTCAGACGGTTCAGGTTCGACTGGTAAGCGGTATCAAACAGATTATCGAGCTGGAAAAACAGCTGAAACAGGGGCTTCTCCCGCCGGTTGTTGATCGTGGCTCCGCACCCGATGTTGACCAGTGCATAGCCGGGAGTTGGGGTTTCGGTGTTGTCGACGCCATAAAATTTGTTCTGCGCCCCGTAATAATCCAGTTCAAGCCGGGCGTATATCCCCGTTACTGTACCCACGCCTTCGTTGAATGAAGCCCGGATTTCGGAACGCCCGTGCAGGGGTGGAATAAAGGGCAGGTAGCGCGCGGCATCACCCATCTGGGCAATCAGTTTATCGTTCCGGTTGAGGCCGCGGATAAACGCCAGGCTGTTGTTGAAAGCCAGCCATTTGAGGGTCCGGGGGTGTAAATTCACCGTAAACTCGGCACCGTAGAGCTGCGCCTTGGATTGTTGGTATTTGTAGGTGAAGTTTCCCGGTACAATCACCACCGGTTTGCCCGCGTCATCGTACAGACGAGCCTGGTAAATATAATTGTCGATGGTGTTATTGAACAGTTCGACGCTGATATCCAGATCGTTGAGGTAACCAATGAAGCCAATGTCGGTTTGCAGACTGAATTCCGGTTTGAATTCCCGGTTTCCCAGGTAAACGATGTGCGCACCCGGATCGAGCCCGTTCGAACCAATTTCGGTGATGTTGGGCGCCCGGTAGCCCCGCGATAGGTTGGCTTTGAGCAGGAGCCGTTCGGAGAGGTTATAAGTGGCTCCCACGCTTCCCGACACACCGTTGAAGGACCGTTTGTAGGCCGGAAACTGCAGCGTTGCCGTGGCGTTCGTGGGCGTCCTCACGAGCTGATCGAACCGCGTAGCGGGGTTATGCTGTACGTACTGATCGGCCCAGTTCCACGACCGCGTATCGTAGCGAATGCCCCCGCTGACGTCCAGCTTGCCAATGGATTTTTTCAAGAACAGGAACGAGCCGATGTCGAGCAACCGGTAGTCGGGAATCGGATAATCGGTTCCGTCGAGGTTTTTGTTGGTCTGGTACATCCCATTCACACCCACCGTGGCTTCGAGGCCCTTCCAGTCCGGAAAATTGTACTTGATGTCGTAATTATACGTGTTTAGCTGCACATACAGACCCGGCTGTTTCGGTACGGTGGGGTGGTTATATTCCCGCCGAATGCTCTGTTGAAAGCCAACCATGGCGGTCAGATCGCTCTTCCCGAACACGAAGTGATTGCGGGTGAATAACCGGTAATGCTGAATCCGCTGATGGAGCGGATTGATGCGGTACGTCCGCAAATCATCTTCCGGAATGATGGGGCGGGTTTTCAGATTATCATCAGCATTTTCCAGCACCTGGCGCGTGAACCGGCGCGTCAGCGAATCCCGGCTACCATCCGGAATTTCCTGTAAATTATTGTACAGCGTGGCGTAGAGATACGACGAACCCCAGCTTTTTTCGGTTCCCGTCATGGCCGACAGGTTCAGTTCCTTGAACGCGGTGCCGTACACCCGGCCGTCGATCTTGTTCTTGTAGGCGGTTGCGGTTTTGTTGGACACGCGAAAGGCCCCTTTCCAGCCATTTTTGTTGTAGGCAAGTCCACCGGACAAACCAGTCATGCCGTTATTGGTGTGGTATTCGCTGATGATGTCGCCCTTCAGTTTGCCTTCCGGCCCTTTGGGAATGTAGGGAATAAAATTAATGACCCCCGCCACAGCATCCGAACCGTAGATCAGGCTGGCCGGTCCTTTCACCACTTCGGCCCGCTCAATCCCGTACTGGTCGATTTCAATCCCGTGTTCATCACCCCACTGCTGCCCTTCCTGCCGGACGCCATTGAATAACGTCAGCACCCGGTTATACCCGAGTCCCCGAATAAACGGTTTGGAAACGTTGGGGCCGGTGGTTACCGCGCTCAAGCCCGGAACGCCTTTGACGATGGCATCAACAATGTTGTTGTTGACGTTGATATCCATCTCTTTTTTACTCATAACGCTGATGGCAATCGGACTCTTGCGCAATTCCGTGGCGCGGGAAACCCCCGTAACGACCACCTCACTCAGGGTATTGTTGAGCGGTTGCAACTCCACATCGAGATCGAGCGACTGTCCGTCACGGAGCTCGACGGTCCGCGTACTGCGCTGATAACCAACGGATGATACCTGCAACTGGTAGCGGCCAACGGGCAGGTTTGTGAGGGTAAAACGGCCTGCGCTATCCGCCTGAATACCGTAACGGGATTTGGCCAGAACCACCGTCGCATACGCAACGGGTTTGGCGCCCGAATGGATAAAACCACCCACCGAACTGGTTTGAGCCTGGGCAAACGAAAACGTAGCCAGCAAAGCTGCCAGCAAAAAAGTATAGAGTTTCATAGAAGAAAGACTTGTGACTGGGCAAACACAGCGACGCAGCCCAGCGTAATCTGGCCTGTCGATGCACAGCGTTGTGCCCGAATACTAAAAAAGGAGACGGGAAGAGTTAGACGGCCCCGGTGGGCGGTCCGCGCAGGAAATGGACGAAGAAACGTTGCCCGCCCGCGGTTTCGATGTAGCTGTAGCTCAGCGTAGGAGCCAGCCAGACGGTGGGTAATGGACATACAACCTCCGGCGCAGGCGTGTCGAAGGGAGCGTTGCCGATGCAATCCAGCCAGGCAAGTTCGGCCCGGGTGTGCTGGTGATTTGGAAACGGGCATTTGGCCCAGAAACCGGCGTAGGGGTGCGCGTGGCTAATGATGCGACCGTCGGCCAGCCGGTGGGTATGGCGAAACACGATGTTGCTGAGGCAGATCAGGCCCCACAGCACTAGCAGAAAGCGGGCTGTTCGTCGTCGTTTCGTGATTGAACGCATCAGGTATCAAGGTTGCTTACGCAATAAGGTTGCAAACATAGCGCAATTTTAACGATTAAGCTACTGAATGCGGTTTGGATGTTACGGGTCGGTTGACAAGGGTCATCCAACCAGAGCGTATGGATCTATCCAATCATCCGGAGAGTAATATCGGTAGGAATTCTTATAAATCGATGGTGAAGTTGAAAAAAATCCCGGTCTGCCCCTGCCGGTTAATCGAGTAACTGACCCGTCCGACGATGTTATAAAAGGTAGCCACGTCCAGTGCGACTCCTCCGCCATACAGCCACGAGTTGGCCAGACGGCTGTTGTATTCCTGGGCGAGCGTGCTGTTGACATAACCCATATCGCCGAACAAGCTGAGGTATACCGCCACGGGCACGGTATTAAATTGCTTCATCGGTACCCAGCTGAGTTGTTTGCGGACGTTCAATAATTGGTACTTTAGCGTATTTCGTAATAAGCCATACCGCTGACCGTCAATAACATAGAGTTCATAGCCACGAACGAAATCCGTCAGGTAACCCAGACCACGGAGGTTACTGTACGGTTGTCGGTCGGGCCAGGAAAGCTTCCCTCGGCCACTGTTGCTGGCGTAGAACCGGGCACCAAGCGCCCAGTAGCGGGTGTAGCTGGCCGATACGTCAAAAAGCCGCACATTGTCGGAGGCAAACACCCCATATTGGTTGGCGGCCAGGTTGAAATAATGACCCCGCAGCGGGTAAGCAACGGCATCCCGGCGGTCGTGTGTAAATTGATAACTCAGCAGAAAATACCGCTGGTGGGTTTGGCCGTTCAGGAAATAATCGGGATTGAGCCGGGCAATGGTGTCGGCAATCGAATTGCGCACGTAGCGGAGTTCCAGCCGGTGGAAATTGTAGAACTGATTCCGGCGGGTCAGAATGACGTTGGTATAAAACCGGTCGCGCATCAGGTCTTCGCTCCGGAAATAAACCAGTTTGTCGAGCGCCGAGCGGTAGGCGACTTCCTTGTTGGTCTGGTAAGAGGCCCCCACGCTGATGCCGGTTTTCTGGGCCCTGTCAATATACGGCAGCGTGTATAAAACCTGCGTTCGTCGCGTGAAACCAAACTCGAAAATGGCGTTGATTTTGTCGGCATTGCCGGTCACGTTTTTGTAGCTCAACCGCGCTCCGTAAATCGTTCGCCGGAAGCTGCGGCCCCGCTCATACCACCACTCGTTGAAATTTCGGTCGGCCAGATCGAAAATCGGAATCACGAAAACGTACCAGCGCTCTTTCAGATTGACCTGGATGTCGATTTGATGCGGACCCACTTCTTTAGCCAGCACATCGACGGTTACAAACAGGTTGGTGTTGGTGATTTTTCGCTGATCCCAGGCCAGTTTTTCGGTCAATTGCTGCCGTTGAACGGTGTCACCGGCTTTTACTTCCAGTTCGCGCAGGATGATGCGGTCCCGCGTTCGGTGGTTTCCGCTGAGTACGACCGACCGGACTACCCAGTAATCGGGCTGCAGGGTATCGGCGACGGCGGGCCATTTTGCCGTTGAATCCGCAAAAGACAACGACCAGAAAAGCAAGGATAGTAGCATCAAATAAACGCTCTTGACGAAGGTATCTTCAAAAGTACCGTAATGAAAAAATAGGTAAAAACAATCTTAGAATCTTGCAACAAAATCATTATTATTGTCAGAATGGAGTCATTACAGGACTTGTATTGCTAACCTAACTAACGTTCTTCCACTTCGTTTTTGTCATGAAAGACAAACCCCAACTGCGTTTCTGGCAAATCTGGAACATGAGTTTTGGATTTCTGGGCATTCAATACGGCTTTGGGTTGCAACAGGCCAACATGAGCCCGATTTTTCGCTACCTCAACGCCGACGAATCCGCCATTCCCATTCTCTGGCTCGCTGGTCCCGTAACCGGCTTACTGGTGCAACCCATCATCGGTGCCCTGAGCGACAAGACATGGTCTAAACGCTGGGGCCGCCGAAAACCGTATTTTCTGGTAGGAGCCCTGGTCACCAGCTTCGCGTTGATCATGATGCCCAACTCGTCGGCGCTCTGGATGGCCGCCAGCCTGATGTGGCTGCTCGATGCCGGTCTAAACATCACGATGGAACCGTTTCGGGCCTTCATCGGTGACAAATTAAATATGCAGCAGCGAAATCTCGGTTTTGCCGTCCAGAGTTTCTTCGTCGGTTTTGGTCAGACGCTCGCCAATCTCATGCCGTTCATTTTACCGGTTTTTGGCATTGCAGTGGCGGCTTCCGGAACCAACCACATCCCGGATTTTGTCAAATACTCCTTTTACATCGGCGGTGTTGCCATTCTGGCGTCGGTTTTCTGGACCATGTACACGACTACCGAATATCCGCCCGAAAACATGGAGGAGTTTGAACGGTTGAAAAAAGAAAAACCGGGCGTTCTCCACGCCTTTGCCGACGTAATCGACGCCTTTCGCCATATGCCGGCCACGATGAAGCAACTCTGGTGGGTGAAGTTTTTTACGTGGTACGGTTTGCCGCTGATGTGGCAATACCTGTCGCTGGCCATCGCCCGCCATGCCTTCAATGCCCCCGATGCCACGACCAATCCCGTCGGATTTGCCAAAGGGCTGGAATGGAGTAACTTATGTTTTGCGCTGTTCAATGTGGGTTGTTTCGGAATCTCGTTCCTGCTGCCGCCGATTGCCGCCCGGCTGGGACGCCGGAGTACGCACGCGGTTTTTCTGACCATCGGCGGGCTGGGCTTCCTTTCCATGTTGTTTTCTCACGACAAATACGTTTTTCTGGCGGGTATGACGCT
This sequence comes from Larkinella knui, assembly GCF_003858645.1. Classification (GTDB taxonomy): domain Bacteria; phylum Bacteroidota; class Bacteroidia; order Cytophagales; family Spirosomataceae; genus Larkinella; species Larkinella knui. The sequence continues at coordinate 798,466 of NZ_RQJP01000005.1, forward strand.
GGTCGGACTGGCCTGGGGTTCCATCATGTCGATGCCGTACGTTATGCTGTCCACCTCGGTTCCCAAAGAACGAATGGGCGTTTACATGGGCTTGTTCAACGGCTTTATCGTTGTTCCGCAGATTATCAATAACATGACGATCGGTTTTCTGTATGAAACCGTATTGAATAACGACCCCCGTAACGCGCTGGCGCTCTGCGGTGTGTGTCTGATTCTGGCGGCCGGGGCCTGTTTTCTGGTGAAAGAGTCGCCGAAGGCGGAAGAAGTCGCGTTTCCCATCGGTGCCGGAGGCCATTGATCCTATGAATTCCCGAAACCGTACGTACGACCTGCTGGCCGTTGGCGAATTGCTGGTTGATTTAATCGGTCACGACCTGGCCGACGACCTGCGGCAGACGCGTGATTTTCACCGGTATCAGGGCGGAAGTCCGGCGAATCTGGCGGCCAACATGGCCCGGCTGGGCAACCGGGCCGCGCTGGTGGCCTGCGTGGGCAACGACAATCTGGGCGTTTACCTAACCGACCGCCTGGCCGAAGCGGGCGTAGAAACGCAATTTGTTGCGTCTGACCCAACCGCCCCCACAAGCCTGGTCATGGTTTCCCGAACCAAAGGAACACCCGATTTCATTGCCTACCGCGAAGCCGATTGCTGGATCAAACCGGAACATGTACCGGACGACTTGCTAAAAAACTCGGCCATTTTTCACACCACCTGCTTTGCCCTCAGCCGCCAGCCCGCGCAGGATTCCATCGTGGCTGCGGCCCACCGGGCGCACGAAGCCGGTTGCCAGGTGAGCATCGACGCCAACTATGCACCCACGATCTGGCCCGACCGGGAGATGGCCCAGCGGGTTTTGGAACAGTATTGTTCGGCCAGTGCCTTTGTGAAACTCAGCGACGACGATGCGGCCCGGTTATTCGGTATGCGGCAGGAACCGGAGGAAATTGCGACTCATTTTCATGCCATGGGTGCGCCCCTGGTTTGCCTGACGCTGGGGGCCGAAGGAAGCTTTGTGTCCTTCCAAAAGGGGCGGCAGAACGTCCGGATTCCGGGTCGTAAAATTGAGGTGATCGATGCGACTGGTGCGGGAGATGCCTATTGGGCGGGATTTCTGACGGCCTGGCTCGACGGCCACGACCCGGCAACCTGCGCCCGTTCAGGAGCGGCTTTGGCTGAAAAAAAATTAACCCGCCAGGGGCCCCTGCCCGGCGGGTTGTCACGCACCTACGGACCGGCGGGCGACCCGGTTTAGTCCGCAGCTACTATTTCAAATCGGCCAGCTTACTCAGCTCGATGTCATCGAGCGTTGCCTTGATTTTGCTCATTTCAACGCCGTTCCCTTTGGCCGTAACAATGAAGCGGTTATTGATCAGAACCGCCACTTCACCGTTTTTGCTGCTGTTATCGTACTTTTCGTAGGCTTTATAATCGCCGAGTTTTGTGGTTTTTTCGTAGCCGTTTTCGGTTTCTTTGTCCACTTCGATGATCGACCAGGCGGCCAGGCCCATCAACGCGCCGGTTCCGCCCGCATCGACAATGTCGACTTCGATGGATTGGCTTCCGTCGTCGTTGCGGTAATCGCCTTTCGCGGTTGAGATGTTAAAACCTGCCATGCCGTTTTTTTCGCCACTGGCTTCCTTGCGGGCCAGACCATCGGCATCGGCGGGAAGCAGTTCTTTCAATTTGCGGAAATCAACGGTTTCGACCGGGCCTTTTTTTGACATTTCTTCCGCCTGATCGGCCATTTTTTTCAGGGCGTCGACACTTTCGCTGGCCGAAATCGAGGTGCCGTCATCGTCCGACGATTCGGCTTTTTCTTCTTCTTTCTTGCCACCGCAGCTCATCAACAGCGTAGCCGCCAGCAGGAAAACGGGTACTGATCTGATCAGTTTCATTCGTAGGTTTGATGGTTAAGTTTGGTAAAAAATCGCCCCCAACCGTTGCGCGATTGGGGGCGAAACAAAACAAGGTAAGGAGTATTTTTCCGGTTAGATACCTATTTTTGAGTCATCGGTAACAAATAACCGTTGAAACGCTGCTTTTTATCGATTTTTCCGGGAATCGATGGGGACCGGGCGGTTTCGAAAACTGACGACCAACAGGTAAATACCGGCCAGAACGGCTGGAATACTCAGAATCTGACCCATATTCAAGGCCAGCGTTTTTTCAAATTCGACCTGATCTTCCTTCAGAAATTCATACAAAAACCGCAGTCCGAATACGCCGATCAGGAAGATGCCGAGCAAACTGCCGCGGGGCGTATTCTGCTTGTAGCGGTTCCAGAACCAGAAAAGAAAGAGACAGATAAAGAAGCACGAAATGGCTTCGTACAATTGCGCCGGGTGGCGGGGAATCTGTAGGTACTCGGTGTTGTTAACAAATACGAATCCCCAGGGAACATCGGTTGGCCGACCGACAATCTCGGAGTTCATCAGATTGCCCAGCCGGATGAAACAGCCGCCCAGGGCTACGGCGATAACAATGCGGTCGGTGACCCAGAGAAAGGTCTGATTGGTAGCCAGGCTGGATTTCCGGCGGGAATACAACCACAAACCGGTCAGAATACCGACGGTGGCGCCGTGGCTGGCCAGTCCGCGGTAAGGAGGAAGAATGACTTCCAGCGGATTTTTGAACAGAACTTCGGGTTCGTAGAAGAGGAAATGGCCGATTCGGGCTCCCAACACGGTGGCAATCACCATGTAAAGGGTCAGAGCGTCGATGTCGCTGATGGGCTTGCCTTCGCGTTTGAAGATGTAAAGCATGATTTGCTGGCCCAATAAAAAACCGAGGGCGAACATAAGACCATACCAGCGAACGGAGAAAGAACCGATAGAAAATAATTCGGGATTGACGTCCCAGATGATGTATGAGAGCATTCGATTTAGTGAAGAGTTAAAGAATAGACCCGCATCGGCGGCACAGGGTTTGAATGGTTTGGCCCGACTGGCGGTTGAAAGAGCCCGGGTCGGATTGAAAGCAAAGATAGAAAAGATTTAATGAAGGATTTGTCACCCACTATGAAAACCGTATTGATTGGTTTCGTGCGATTGTACCAGGGCGCGCTCTCGCCCTACCTGCCCAATGCGTGCCGATACACTCCAACCTGCTCCCAGTACATGATTGAAGCGGTTCAGAAATACGGCGCTTTGAAAGGCGGACAACTGGGTCTGAAACGCCTTGCGCGCTGCCATCCCTGGGGCGGCAGCGGCTACGATCCGGTTCCCTAATGGGAGGGCAAGCAGGCAATGGGCTGACATTTTGTCGTATCCGCATCAAAGAATCTGGGATAGCCTGATTGTTGATCGGTATGCCTGGCGGCTCTTGCGGGGGCAAAAACGATTCTAGATTTAAAAAAATGGAAATAACGGCAGATAATCGACTAAGACGATTGATCGTTGTGGGCGATCGGGTACTGGTGAAACCCAAAAATCCGAGTGAACGCACCAACAGTGGGTTGTATTTACCCCCCACGGTAACGGAAAAAGAACAGGTTCAGAGCGGTTACGTTATTAAAGTAGGACCGGGCTATCCGATTCCGGTGTCTGCGGAAGACGAACCCTGGAAAGAAACCGAAGAGAAAGTGAAATACATGCCCCTGCAGGCTCAGGAAGGCGACCTGGCGATCTACCTCCAGCGAAACGCGATTGAACTGGAGTACGAAGGCGAGAAATACTGCATTGTTCCCCAGTCGGCTATCCTGCTGCTGGAACGGTCGGAAAACCTATTCGATTAAAAAGCGGTTTAGAGTGAGTTCGCCCAATGGCGGGACCTTACACTTCTTTTTAAAAACACTATGCACACGGGATGGTTGATGGGTATACTGGTCAGTTTAACCCTGTTTGGAAGAATGGAAAGTATCGCCAATATAACGAAATCACTGAAGGCCGTGCTCGAAGAGAAGCGCGACCACCGGCGCGTTCTGGTCCTGTATGGCCGCGATGATGTGCAGCATTTTTTACTGGAGCAACAGGACGCGCTGCATACCGAAGAAAAACAACTCGCCGAACGTGATCTGGATGTAATCGTGCTGGTCGCATCGACCCTGCCGGAACCGGACCGCCAGTTTCTGATGCAGGACCCGTTTAAATTGATGCCCTCGGATGGTTTTCACGGCTGGCTCATCGGTAAGGATGGCGGTGTGAAACACACATTCAGGAAACCGGTCGAGCCCAAAGAACTGTTCCGGATCATCGATTCCATGCCCATGCGGCAGGCTGAGGCCAAAAAACACTAAAAAGCATCCGGTAGCGGGGACGTAATGGACCCGCTACCGGATTGAAAGAACGGTAAATCAAGCCCTTAGGCTTCGGTTTGGCAAAGGGATCAAAATAAATTCAACTGAACGACCACCGACAGAAACTGGTAGCAACCCGCCTTGATTCGGGCAAATTCGTCGGACAAACCCGCAAATTGGGCCGGAATCGTAGCATAAAGCCCAAACCGGGGCTCTCCGCACGGAAGCTGATGGACGGAGTCGCAGGTCGACCGGTTGCAAATCAGGTCGGAACGCAGGCGGTTGAACCAGACCTTCAACCGGTTCAGGTTCTGGTGGTAATCGATGGCCCGCTGGCGCAGGTTCTGGTGGTTATATTGTTCCAGCACATCATCCAGCAAAACCATTAGCTGATCAATTTCCTGTTCATAGCCCGTCAGGGTGACGCTCCACCGCTTATTTTCAGCATGACAGTTTTCGAGTTGGTATTGATCGGCAATTGAATTCTTCAGGGTTTCCATCGTTTCCAAATTTCCTGTAAAGCTGCTGCTTCGGTGGGATCTTTGCCATGACGTTTGTCAGTTTTTGCCCTGAGGATCGTCAAAATCTGGTGAAGTACAGATCATCCGGCAAGCTAACAAAGCTCATCCATCCGGCGCATTCCAGCAGCGACCTTTGTGTCATCAATTAATTCTTAAAATGATGAACACGAAACTCGCTTTTCCCGCAAAATCAACCGATGCTCCAATGCTGGATTTAAATTGGCGCACGCGTTATAATAACAGCATTAGTCTGCTTGAAACCGGCGATTACCGATTTACGGTCATGGTGGCCATGCTGATCATTCAAAGCTGCATCATCACGCCGGTGTCACTGCTGATTTTTCAATATTTCGATTTTGGGTACAGTGACATCTTCGCCGGTATTGCCGTGGTTAGCTTCTTTGCGGTATTGGTTTCCAATCTTGGACTGTTGTCTGTGCGGTTCTGCATGCGGCTTTTCGCCGTTAACCTCCTGATTCACCTGGTGATGGTAGCCATCCATTTTCTGCACTGACTGGTTATCTGAACGGTTCCTGGTCTCCGGAAGGGTGCTGTTTAATGAAACGTTCAGATTGGTTTGGTGTAATCGGAAAATGATTCTTTATCGGCACGCTGGTCAACCGGTTTTGCCCGGCAACCGGCCCCGGTCTTGCTGGTTGCCGGTGACGTTGCTAAGTGGGTATTAAGTGGTGTTCGACTCAATCTCTTTCAGATACGCAATCGCGTTTTGCCGGGATGCCTCCAGGGAAGCAATTCGGATATACCGGCGCTTCAAAAGCTGTGAATACTGTTTTGCCATTTCCTGCTTGGCCGCAGACGCTGGCGGAGAAGAGATTCGTTTCAGCTTTTTACTCAGACGCAATATGCTTTTAATGGTGTGGTTGATTTGTTGATCGTAATAATCAATAAGTCGGCGGTTCCAGTTTACAAATCTCTGTTTATCCAATGTAGCCAGCGGTAGCGGGCGATCATCAAAAATCGCTTCCCACTGTTGCTGGATTTTGTCAAACTGGCCGCTAAACGATTGCCCGTCGAAGGCTTCGATGGGCAGTTCCATTCTATTTCCGCCTTCGATAAGCGTAGCATTTTCCAGTACCAAACCATTCGCGACATAGCTGGCTACCCGATCGAAAGCGGAGGTATAGTCAATAACGGAGAGCATAAAGTTCGTCCAGTTAGTGCCTTCGTGGGTTCCGTTTAGAATTAAAATCATGGAGCTAATCACATTGAGATCTTAATTAGATGCATATAAACCGTGAAGGTTCAATTTGTTGGGTAAACCCTGAATCCGGCAGCAAAAAGTTAGAGAAAAGTCAGGTCGTTTTTGCAGCGGACAACCAATCGTCATGCAATGCCGGTTCACTAAAACAGCCCCAGCTGTCGAAAGGATCGATTTGGGCCGAATTCTCACTATTTTTCCGGTCATACCAGCCCGGCCTGTTTTTTGATAGGGTCAAGTAACCCTGGTTAGTTCGATCTATAATCAAATGGTTCTCCTCGAATCTCCCCAAAGCCTGCTTCATACGCTGCATGAATTCGTAATTGCCGACAACAGAAGACGAAATCAACGCAAAAACCGGTTGAACCCGGTAATCCGTCAAGATGCCCTCACGATGATCGGCCTGCTGATAAAACATTTTCCGGAAACGGCCCTATCGAAACCGGTAAAATAGCCAACAAGCACCCCTACAGTAAGCCCGTGAAAGTTTTCTGATGCGACTTTGTTACTTTTTTATAGATAAAAGTAACATTGGCTCATATTTTGCTGGTTACCAAGAAGGTAATTACACTCAAGTAGTGTAATAGGACAGAGAAAAATGTTACAACCCGGCTAATTAAGCCGGGTTTTGTTTTTTCGGTGTTTTTCGACCTTTTTGCGGGCTTAACGTTCCCACTAACCGCAGGTGTCTGTTGTGTTGGATCTACTCAGTAATTTAGCCTTGCCTAAGTAGATAGCTTCAGCTTTTTTCGTCAACACCGTGCTCCGATCGTTTAGCGGTAAAATATCGACGCGGAGGTTGAGTCAACTTGGGTCAGGGTGTTTACTTTGTAAACTTCCTGCGTATTTTTGGAGGAATTCACCCTTCCGTGTCTCTTTTGCGAAGACCCTAACCCTTTATGAAAAAATCGCTTCTTTTCGTTTGTCTGTTTATTTCTCTGAACTGGCGTACGGGTTTTGCCCAGACACCGACCGAACTGGTGTGGTGGAACCCCGCCGAAGCCGAATTTCCGGTGATTGAAGGTCAGGGCTGGCGGGGCAAAGATTTACAGAATCCATACGACCGGTTGCCCGCGGAAGCCGAAAAAAGCGTCCGGAAAGCCGTCTGGGACTTGTCGCGCAACGCCACCGGTTTGATGATTCGTTTCCGGGCCAGCACCGACAAAGTAACGGTTCGGTACGTCGTCAGCGGTAGACAGAGCATGCCGCACATGTCCGCAACGGGCGTTAGTGGCGTCGATCTGTATGCCGGAACCAGCGACGGCGACTGGCTGTGGTGCAACGGAAAATATACGTTTGGCGACACGATTCAGTATCAGTTTGCCAACATGGAAGCTGCGGAGCGAGGACGGGAGTTTCGCCTGTACCTGCCGCTTTATAATACCGTGAAGTGGCTCGAAATTGGCGTTCCGAAAGGGGTAACGCTCACCCCTTTGCCCGTCCGGAACGATAAACCCATTGTGGTTTATGGAACTTCCATCGCCCAGGGTGCCTGTGCGTCGCGGGCCGGTATGGCCTGGACCTCCATCGTGGGGCGGAAAATGGACCGGCCGCTGATCAATCTGGCTTTCTCGGGCAACGGTCGGCTGGAAAAAGAAGTGGTGGACCGGGTGGCCCAAATCGATGCCAAAATTTACGTGCTGGATTGCCTGCCGAACCTGATTGCCAACGGCGACCGAACCCTGGAAGATGTGAACAGGCTCATTCTGGAAGCGGTAAAAAACCTCCGGCAGAAACAACCCACCACCCCGATTTTGCTCGTGGAACACGCCGGCTACACCGATGGCGGCATCAGTCCGGTACGGCGAAATTATTACGCGGGCGTCAATGAGGTGATGCGCAGGGCATTCACGCAGTTGAAAGGGGAGGGAATTGATCAATTGTATCTGTTGCCGAAATCACAAATCAACCTGGATCAGGATGCGATGGTGGACGGGACGCACCCGTCGGATTTGGGCATGCAGCAGTATGCCGAAGCGTATGAGCAGAGTTTGCGCGCTATTTTGAAGGAACCGTTGGGACCATTTTCAACGACAAAACCACGTACCCAAACCCGCGATTCCCGGATTTACGACTGGCAAACCCGCCACCACGAAATCCTGGCCCGGCTGAAAACCAATCCGCCCCGAATCGTTTACATGGGCAATTCCATTACGCACTACTGGGGTGGTGAGCCCGTCGCACCGCGCGCGGCTGGTGCCGATTCCTGGAAGGCCGTCATGGAGCCGCTGGGGGTTCAGAATATGGGCTACGGGTGGGACCGCATCGAAAACGTGCTGTGGCGGGTTTATCACGGTGAACTCGATGGCTATTCGGCCGCTCAGGTTTTGCTCATGATTGGTACCAATAACCTGCAACTCAATTCAAATGAGGAAATTACCGCCGGACTGAAGTTTCTGATTCAGGCTATCAAAGTCCGCCAACCCACTGCCGAGATTGTGCTGATTGGCATCCTGCCGCGCCGGAACGAAGAAAAACGACTGGCGACGCTCAACGAAGATCTGGCGCAGATGGCCGGAGAAGCCAATATTCGCTTTGCCCAACCCGGTACGGTTTTCCTGAAACCGGATGGTACCATCGACGAAACGCTGTTTGGCGACGGATTACACCCCAATGCGGAAGGTTACCGACAGTTTGCCGCCAAACTCCAGCCTTTTCTGAAAACACCGGAACCGGTTTTGAAAGCAAAAAAAGCCAGCCGGTAATTCCTGGGCGATCAGACGATTGTGTCAGCCTGCTTCAGGCGCATCCGTATCCCGAACCACTAATTCCGGTTCGAGGGTTACTTTTTGCAGGTTCTCCGGAGCGATTTTTCCATTGATGACGTTGAGGAGAATTTCGGCCGCCATAAATCCGATTTTGTAGGGATGCTGCTCAACGGAAGCCAGTGGCGGGTGTTCCAGGTAGGTATTGAGCGGCAAATTGGCAAAACTGACAAACGAAATATCCTGGTTGACAACCAATCCGTGATTTCGGCATACCTGCATGGCATCCAGGGCCACGTAATCGTTGAAAGCCAGCACCGCATCCGGCCGGGTGTTCGACGTCAGGAGTTGCTGCATTTTCAGGACGGTATCCTGCGCCGTCAGGTCGATTCGTTTGATGAGGGCATTTTCAACGGGTAAACCTTCTTCCACCAGGGCCGTAATATACCCCCGATACCGCTCCTCACTGGCCACCAGCGTATACGGACCGTTCAGGAGAGCAATCCGCTGATGACCCCGCCGGGCCAGCCATTTGGTGGCTTCATAGGCTCCCTTTTCGATGTTACACTCCACCTGATGCGCAGCAAGGTTCGCCGGAATACGGTCGAAAAGGACCAGCGGAATCTGGCGGTCAAGTACTTCCTGAATGTGGTGATTTTGCTGCGTTTCTTTGGCTACCGACAGCAAAACGCCGTCGACCCGGTTGGACGCCAGCACTTTCAGAATCTGCTTCTCCCGGTCGAACCGGTCGTGGGATTGATAAAGCGCAACGGTAACGTGGTGTTCAAACGCCAGTTCCTCCACGCCGTTGATGACTTCCGAGAAAAAATTCTCCCGAATTTCCGGCAAGACCATGCCAATGACGCCGGTTCGGCCCCGCTGAAGATTGCGGGCCGTTGTGCTGGGCAGGTATTTAAGCTGATCGGCCAGCGCGTGAACGGCGTCACGGGTGTGGGCGCTGATGCGCGGGTGGTTTTGTAAAGCCCGGGATACGGTGGATGGCGACACATTCAGTTGCCGGGCGATCTGTTTAATTGTGATAACATCCTTCATCCATGTGTCGTATTCTGCCTTACAATTTACTCCATTTGGCAGGAATTGCAAAATTTTATTCGGTTTTGTACAAACGTTTGCACACCTCAGAACAAACGTTTGCACAGCCTAAATCCGTCAGAATGAAGGCGGTGAGGCTGCGGGTTTGATTGATCGGTTGATGTCTTTTTTCCAATTTCGACACGGAATTAAACCCCAAACCGTCACCCTAAAGCACACGCCAACTCAGCTAACGCCCCTTATGCCTATCTCCTCACGCCGTAATTTTCTGCGTACTGCGGCCCTCAGCACCGCTGCCGCACCGTTTATTCCTTCGTTGTTCGAACCGGTGGCTGCTGCGGCACAACCATCGGTTTTGTCCCAGGTTCGGCTGGCTTTTATCGGCGTCGGATCGCGGGGCCGCAGTCACGTTCGCCAGGCCCTGTTCCGCGATGATGTGGTCATTACCGCCATTTGCGACCCGGACCCGGATGCCATCAGCCGCACCAACGCCATGATTGAGAAAAGTGGCAAGAAGAAGCCGGTGGCCTACACCAAAGGCGGTGAGGATTTTGTGAACATGCTCAAACGCGACGACATCGACGGTGTGGTGATCGCAACGCCCTGGGAATGGCACGTTCCGATGGCGGTCGCCACCATGAAAGCCGGAAAATACGCCGGGGTGGAAGTATCGGCCACGGTCACGCTCAAGGAATCCTGGGATCTGGTCAACACCTTCGAAAAAACCGGGTCGCACTGCATGATTCTGGAAAACGTCTGTTACCGGCGCGATGTCCTGGCCGTCCTGAACATGATCCGTCAGGGCATGTTTGGCGAAATGACGTATGCTCACTGCGGCTACCAGCACGACCTGCGGAATATTAAATTCAACGACGGCAAGTCGGTTGGTGGGGTAGGGGCCGAATTTGGGGCCAAAGGCTACTCCGAAGCGCGCTGGCGTACGCAACATTCGGTGGATCGGAACGGCGATCTGTACCCAACGCACGGTTTGGGGCCGGTGGCTCACTGGCTGAACATCAACCGGGGAAACCGCTTTCTGCACCTGACGTCCATGGCCACCCAATCGCGCGGACTGCACAAATACATCGTCGACAAGGGCGGGCCGGATCATCCCAACGCCAAAGTAAACTTCAAACTCGGCGATGTGGTCACCACGATGGTTCAGTGCGCCAACGGCGAAAACATCGTCATCATGCACGATACCAACTCGCCCCGGCCGTATTCGCTCGGTTTTCGGGCGCAGGGAACCCAGGGCATCTGGATGGACGATGGCAAAACGATTTACCTGGAAGGCGTGAGCCCAAAACCGCACCAGTGGGAGCCGTTCGAGTCGTATCAGGAAAAATACGATCACCCGCTCTGGAAACAACACGGCACCACCGCCCAGGGGGGTGGTCATGGCGGGATCGATTTCTTCGTCATGCGGGCCTTCATCGAATCCATCAAGGCGCAGGTGGCCCCACCGATCGATGTGTATGACGCAGCCGCCTGGAGCGCCATCAGTCCGCTATCGGAACAATCCATCGCCCAAGGTAGCAAACCGGTCGAAATACCGGATTTCACGCGGGGCAAATGGAAGACGAATAAGCCCGTCTTCGGCCTGAACGAACTGTATTAAAACTACCCCGGCCGCGTCGAAACCGTACGGTCTCGACGCGGCCAATGGTCTTCTTCTCCGCTCCACGCCATCGGTTTCTGTCACGGTACCTGCTCCACTTTTTCAATCAACCTAAAAAAAGTATGAAACAGTTTTCCACTTACCTCCTGTTATTCTGGCTATTCGTAACCATTTCCGGTTATGGGCAGGCCACGCTGCGGGGCACGGTCCGCGACGATGCCGGGCAACCGTTACCGGGCACCACCATTGTGGTTCGCGGCACCACGCAGGGCACCACCACCGATGATAAAGGCACGTTCTCGGTTCGCGCCACTCCAACCGATGTGCTGGAAATCAGCTCGATTGGTTACCAGGGAACGACGGTAACGGTCGGCAACCGGACGTCCGTGGAAATTGCCCTTAAAAAAGCCGATACGATGCTGGATGAGGTGGTTGTTATGGGCTACACGACCACGAACCAGCGCAACCTGACCGGTTCAGCCCAGGTTGTAACCGCCAAAGACCTGAAAGATGTGACGGCCAACAACGTCGGCCAGCTGTTGCAGGGCAAGGCTGCGGGCGTTTTTGTCGGAAACAGTTCCGGCGATCCGCGCAGTGCGCCCAAAGTCCTGATTCGGGGCGTTGGTACGCTCACTGCCAGTTCCAATCCGCTTTACGTGGTCGATGGGGTCATTGGCGGTATTCCCAACCCGAGTGACATCGAATCCATGACCGTGTTGAAAGACGCTTCGGCGACGGCCCTCTACGGTGCGCGGGCTTCCAACGGCGTGATCGTGATCACAACCCGCCGGGGAGCGTCTGGCAAAACCCGGCTGACGGCCCGGCTCAACAAGGGCGTTGGTACTTTAAGTCTGGGAAATTTCCGGCTTCTGGATGGGCCGCAACTCTATGATTTACAGAAAAGAGTGTTCCAGCGCGACCGGCCCACGGCCAACCTCAACGACTACCTGCCCACACCGGAAGCCAGCGCCAACACCAACTGGTTCGATCAGGCATTCCGAACCGCCACCAACACCCTGGCCGAATTGAGTGCGTCCGGGGGTAGTGACAAAACGCGCTTTTTCATGAGCGGGAATTACTACAAAGAAGAGGGGATTTTGCAGGGAACCGGGCTCGACCGGTTTGGCGGACGGCTGAATTTCAGCCACACCATCAGCGACAAATTCCGGATCAACGTCAACGGCGCCGGACTCTACACCCGGGGCTACGACAACAGCAACGGCGGGCTGTATGCGGCCTATACCTACCTGCCCTACGACGACCCGTATTACAACGGCCAGCCGTATAACCCCGTAACGGGCGCAAAAAAGTGGTACGGACGCGATAACGCCAACTTCATCTACAACCGCCAGTTCAACACGTTCAAAGAAAACACCCTGTCGGGCGACCTGCTTTTCAAAGCGGAATACGATCTGCTGCCCTGGCTGACGCTGACCACTACCAACCGCGCCCAAACCAGTTATTATGGCAGCCAGAGCAGTCAGGACATGCGCGGCCCGAGCGCCCTGGATGTACAGGGACGACTGGCCAATACCACCACCCGCGATTATACGCTGCTGACATCCAATCTGTTGCGCTTCCGGCATAGTTTCAACGGCGGGCATAGCCTGGACGGTTTGGCCGGTTACGAATACCAGACCTATTATTACGAATCGCTGGGGGCAACGGGCAAAGGGATTTTCTCCGGTTTGAACATTCTGGATGCGACTTCCCAGGCCGAAACCATCAGCGGCACCAAAACAGACAACGCCTTTTCGTCGTACCTGTTTCAGGCCAATTACGGCTATCAGGACAAATACCTCGTGACAACGTCGTTTCGTCGGGATGGCTCGTCCAAGTTCGGCCGCAACCGGAAATACGGCAATTTTTACGCCGTGGGACTCACCTGGAATGCCTCGAATGAGGCCTTTCTGCGCAGCAATCCGCTGCTGACGAATCTCAAATTCCGGACCAGCTACGGGACCACCGGAAACGCGGACGGCATCAACGACTATGCCGCCCAGGGCTTGTATAACCTGACGGGCCAATACGCGGGCATTCCGTCGGCGTATCCGACGCGCATCGAAAACCCGAACCTGTCGTGGGAAGTGTCCAAAAACGCCAACTTCGGGATCGATGCGACCTTGTGGAACCGGCTTTCGTTAACGGTTGATCTGTATAACCGGCTGACGAATAACCTTTTGTTCAATCGCCCGCTCCAGGCGACGAGTGGGTATTCGTTCATCACGGAAAACGTCGGAGCGGTTCGGAACAAAGGACTTGAAGTGGTTTTGTCGGCGGACATTCTGCAAAAAACCGCTTTGAAATGGCGCATGGAAGTCAATGCCGGAATGAACCGAAACCGGGTGACGGCGCTTTACGGGGACCGTGTGCTGGTGGCCAACGGCCAGCGTCCCTACGCCCTCGACCAGCCGCTCAACAGCTGGTACCTGCGCCGGTGGATGGGCGTTGATCCGCAAACGGGCGGGCCACTCTGGGAAAAAGTAGGCACCGATGGGAGCAGCACTACAACCAACAACTACAACGACGCTACGATCCAGTTTATCGGCAGCAACGCCAACCCCAAACTTTTCGGCGGTTTTCGCCAGGTGCTGAGCTGGAAAGGGCTGGAACTGAATGCGTTCTTTACGTACAGCACCGGATCCATTCTCTACAACGGCGACCGGAATCTGTTCGACAACGACGGTGCCTATGACCGCTACAACCTGATGGCCCTGCAGGATGGCTGGAGCCGGTGGGAAAAACCCGGCGATATCACTACGCACCCGAAATACGTCATCGGCGGCAACAACAACGCCCAGCGCCCGTCGTCACGCTTCCTGGAAAACGGCAATTACCTCCGGCTGCGCAACATCACCCTGTCGTACGATTTGCCGGCGGCACTGGTGAGCAAAGCCCGGCTGGACGGGGTCCGGCTAACGGTATCGGCGGATAATGTGGTCACGATCACGAAGTTTTCCGGCATCGATCCGGATGTGACCGAAACCGGCGAAGTTGGTACGAAATACCCGTTCAGCCGGAAGCTGGTGTTTGGTCTCCAGTTTAATTTTTAATCATCGACATCCATGAAATCCTCTTTTTCACGTTTTCTGTTGCTGGGTTGTGTGGTGGTGGCCACCGCTTCCTGCGAGATCGATACAACGCCCTACAACGGTTTGTCCGAAGCGGCACTACTGCAAAACGCCCAGGGCCTGCGGGCCGCTACCGACGGGAATTATACCTTCCTGAAAGAGGCCGACTATACCCGTAATCTGTTCATTATGAACGAATATCCGGGCGATAACCTGACGCTCAGCGGCACCACGACCGATGCGCTTTTTCTGACCTATACGTATCGGCACACGTCCGATCAGGCCAATGCGCTCCAGATTTACCGCAAAGCGTATCAGATTATTGTTGGCTGCAACAAAGTGATTGGCGCGGTTCAGGAAGGAACCTCGAAAGAAATGGATCAGATTCTGGGCGAAAATCTGTTCCTGCGCGCCATGGTTCATTTCGATCTGGTGCGGCTTTTCGGACGTCCCTACGGCCAGAGTCCGGAAACGAATCCGGGCGTTATCATTAAAACCGACACGAAAGCCGACGACAACGCCAGCCGGGCTACAGTAAAGGATGTTTATGCTTTTGTCGTCAGTGAGTTGCAGAAAGCCGCCAAGCTGATGACCGTGACGCGTACCAGCAGTTACGCCAGTGCCGCAGCGGCCAATGCGCTGCTTTCGCGGGTGTATCTGTACATGAATGACAACGCCAACACCATCAAATACGCCGATCTGGTCATCTCCGAAAACCGGTTTACGCTGGCTACGCCGATGCAGGTTCCGGATTTTTATACGGTGGAAAACGAGCAGAACAAGGAAGTGATTCTGGCCATCAAACACACCCTGAAAGACGACCGCGCCTGGGGTTCGCTGGGGTCGATGCTGTATACCTCGCCGGGCGGGGTCGGCTATGGTGAGGTCTATGCATCGCAGGATTATCAGGATCTGGTCAACAAGTATCCCAACGACAAACGGCGGTCGTTCCTGGTGCGCAAACTAACGGCGCAGGGAGCACAGGAAAAACGGAACGGAATCGATAAAGTTTACGTCACGAAGTTTTCCAACCAGGGCGGTATTGCCACGCTCAGTTCGCCGGTGCTGTTGCGGCTCTCGGAAGTGTACCTGAACCGGGCCGAAGCCTACGCCAAAACCGGTGCGCCGGACAAAGCCATCGCCGATGTCAACCTGATTCGGCAGCGGGCGGGCCTGAGCGGAACCGAGCTCTATACCGCAACCGATCTGAAAGGTCTGCCCGCCGTATTGGATGTGGTTTTGCAGGAAAGGCGGCTGGAACTGGCTTTTGAAGGCCACCGCCCCTACGATCTGTACCGCAACAACCGGAGTCTGGTTCGGAATTATCCCGGTTATCACAATACCGCAACCGGCCAGCAAACCGTAACGGCCGACGATAAACAAGTGGTCAATCTGATACCGGAAGCCGAAATTATTCTCAATTCCAACCTGAAACAGAATCCATTGTAGTAGCTTGCCTGATGAATTTCCTACCCTTAATCCTTTTTTTTACCGGGCTGTTTCCGCCGACAAGTCATTCGCACGACGCGAATCGCTTGTCGGTTCCCATTGGCGGCAATGCCTGGGTGTCGAACCCCGCCGACCAATCCGCCAAAATCACCAGCGATGGACTAACCGGCTGGAACCAGCCCGAAAGCCGGGTTTCCGTCTACGTCCGGTTTGCCCGCGCCGGAACGCTGAAACTTTCGGCCGCGATGAGCGTTCCGGAGGGCGACAGTAAAATCAGGGTGAGCTTGCTGGGAAAACCGGTCGAATTTTCGGCCAGCGGCAGCGCGGAAAAAGACTATTACCTGGGCGAGTGGACCGTTCAAAAACCGGGTTATGTAAAGATCGATGTTCAGGGCCTGACCAAAACCGGTCCGGCGTTTGGAAACCTGCGCGAGCTCGGCATCAGTGGCGATGTGGTGGACGAGAAAACCGTTTTCGTTCGTTCCAACAAAGACAATTATTTCTACTGGGGACGGCGCGGACCCTCCGTTCATTTGAAGTATGCTACGCCCGAAAACACGGATACCGAGTGGTTTTACAACGAAATTACGGTTCCCGAAGGCAGTGACGTCGTCGGTTCGTATTTTATGGCCAACGGGTTTGCCGAAGGGTATTTCGGGATGCAGGTGAATTCCCCGACCGAGCGACGGATTCTGTTTTCGGTCTGGAGTCCGTTCAAAACCGACAACCCGAAAGAGATTCCGCAGGATCAGAAAATCATTCTGGCGGGCAAAGGAACCGGCGTCACCACCAACGATTTTGGCAACGAAGGCTCCGGCGGCCAAAGCTACCTGCGCTACCCCTGGAAAGCGGGCCGCACCTGCCGGTTTCTGCTTCGGGGTCGACCGGATGAAAACAACTATACGACATACACGGCCTATTTTTCGGAGGGTGACGGGGGTGACTGGCAACTGATTGCCCGCTTCAAGCGGCCCAAAACCACGACGTATTTAAAATCGCTGCACTCTTTTCTGGAAAATTTCGTGCCGAATACGGGTAACATCCAGCGGCAGGCAGCCTTTGGGAACCAATGGATTTGCAGCAAAGACGGCGTCTGGCAGGAAATTGTCAGCGCCCGCTTCACCGGCGATGCGACAGCCCGGGCGGCTTTTCGGCAGGATTACGCGGGCGGTGTTGGGCCCACGAACCAGTTCTTCCTGAAAAATTGCGGTTTTTTTGACGAATCCGTTCCGCTCAATACGACGTATACCCGGCAACCGCTCCGAAAAGCGCCAGCCATTGATTTTTCCCGATTCCCGTAACTAGTGATTGAATCAGCGATGTTATTTCCCCTTTCTATCTCCACACCCGGCCGGATTTGTTTGTTTGGAGAACACCAGGATTACCTGGGCTTGCCCGTTATTGCCGCAGCTATTTCACGCCGGGTCCAGATCACGGCTGAACCCAGCCCGCAACCGGAGGTCCGGCTTTTTTTGCCGGATATTGATTCCTCCGAACAGTTTTCGCTGTCGGATCTCCCCTTGCCCTACCAGCATGACCGGGATTATTTCCGCTCGGCGGTCAATATCCTGAGTCGGGAAGGCTTCCGGTTTTCGGGCGGCATTCAGGGCGAAATTCGCGGAAAAATTCCCATCAACGCCGGGACTTCCAGCTCGTCGGCGCTCCTGGTCACGTGGTTAGCGATTCTCAGCCAGTTCGCCGACCATCCGCAGGCGTTGTCGCCCCGGCAGCTGGCCGAGCTGGCATACCGGGCTGAAGTGCTGGAATTTGGCGAGCCTGGCGGAATGATGGATCATTATGCGACGGCCGTCGGGGGCGTTATTTACCTCGAATCGATGCCCAAAATTCACCTCGAATCGTTTCAGCCGCAACTGGGTGCTTTCGTGCTGGGCGATTCGTTGCAGCCCAAAGACACCATCGGTGTGTTGAAGCACGTCAAATTCGGGATGTTGCGGGCCATCGAGAAAATCCGGCAAACTGATCCGTCCTTTTCTCTGCCGACCTGCCCGTTGGAAGCCGCTGACGACTACCGGCATTTGCTCACACCGGACGAAACCGCTTTGCTAAAAGGAAACCTCTCCGACCGGGACGTGTTGCGGGAAGCCCTGGCGATGTTCCGACGGGGTGTTGTCGATCACCAGCGGTTTGGGGCTTTGCTGACTACGCACCAGACCAGTTTGCGGGAGGCCAAGCGGGTGTCGACGCCTAAAATTGACCGGATGATCGACGAAGCGATCAAGGCCGGGGCCTACGGCGGCAAAATCAACGGTTCCGGGGGCGGGGGGTGCATGTTCGTGTATGCCCCCGAAAATCCGGAAGCGGTGGCCGAAGCTCTGGAGCGGGCCGGTGGCAAAGCCTATATCATTCGGGTCGATCAGGGCGTTTCGACCCGCCAACGGGCCATACCCCTTTAGATGCCAACCGCCGGCCCGAAGAATAGCCTTTTCCATCCGATTCCTGACGGCGTCATCAGTCATACACTGCGTTAAAAAAACAGGCCGGAAACCGAAAGAAACCAGCGGGTCCGTTCCCTTGTTAAGCTGTATTTTTTCGGACAGCTCCTGAATCCGAACGTTTTAAGTAGCATTCACGACTACTTTCAACGTTCGGGTTATGGAAACCGCCAGGCATCAGGTCACCTCCGTAGAAGAGACTGAATTCGACCACCATGAACCGTTGCCATTCTGGCGCAGGTATATCTTTTCGGAGGATCATAAAGTCATTGCCAAACAGTATCTGTTCAGCGGTATTTTCTGGGCAATCCTCGGCATCGTGCTCTCCCTGCTGTTTCGGATTCAACTGGCTTTTCAAAGCGCAAAACTCGACTGGCTCCGACCCATTCTGGGCGACTGGATCGATAGCGGGGGCAAAATCCACCCCGAATTTTACCTGGCACTGGTCACCATGCACGGTACCATCATGGTTTTCTTTGTCCTGACAGCGGGCTTGAGTGGCACGTTTTCCAACTTTCTGATTCCCCTGCAAGTCGGTGCCCGCGATATGGCCTCGGGGTTTCTGAACATGCTGTCCTACTGGTTCTTTTTTCTGGCCAGCGTCATCATGATGAGTGCCTTGTTCGTAGAAACGGGGCCACCGATGGGCGGCTGGACGGTCTATCCGCCTTTAAGCGCCCTGCCTCAGGCCGTTTCGGGCTCCGGAACCGGAATGACCCTGTGGCTGATCAGCATGGCATTTTTTATCATCTCGCAGTTGCTGGGCGGTATCAATTACATCACCACGGTGATCAATCTGCGCACCCGGGGCATGTCGTTCAGCAAATTACCGCTGACCATCTGGGCGTTTCTGCTGACGGCAGTGCTGGGATTGATCTCGTTCCCGGTTCTGCTCTCGGCGGTTCTGCTGCTGATTTTTGACCGGCATTTTGGCACCAGTTTCTACCTGAGCGACATCTACATCGGTGGTGAACCGTTGGAGCGCATGGGCGGCAGCCCGGTTTTGTTTCAGCACCTGTTCTGGTTTCTGGGCCATCCGGAAGTGTACATTGTGATTCTGCCCGCCCTGGGTATTACCTCCGAAGTCATTTCGGTCAATGCCCGTAAGCCCATTTTTGGGTACCGGGCCATGATCGTTTCCATGCTCGGTATCGCCTTTCTGTCATTCATCGTCTGGGCACACCACATGTTTGTTTCGGGCATGAACCCATTTCTGGGGTCCATTTTTATGTTTCTGACGCTCATTATCGCCGTGCCCTCGGCGGTAAAGGCGTTCAACTACATTACGACCTTGTGGGCGGGCAACATCATTTTTACCCCGGCCATGCTCTTTGCCATCGGGATGGTATCCTTCTTTATATCGGGGGGCGTAACCGGCATCGTTCTGGGCAACAGCTCACTTGATATTCAACTGCACGATACGTACTTCGTCGTGGCTCATTTCCATTTGGTAATGGGAGCGGCCTCCGCTTTTGGTTTGTTGACGGGCATATACCATTGGTTTCCCAAGATGTTCGGGCGTATGATGAATAACACGCTGGGGCATATTCACTTCTGGATGACCTTTACCGGTATTTACCTGGTTTTCTTCCCGATGCATTACCTGGGCATAGCGGGTTTTCCCAGGCGGTATTATGCCTTTACCAGTTTCGAGGTATTCCGCCAATACAATGATCTGAACGTGTTTATTTCGGTGGCCGCTTTCCTAACGGCGGGGGCCCAGCTGATTTTTCTGTACAACTTTTTTCATAGCCTGTTTTGGGGTGAAAAGGCTCCATTGAATCCCTGGCAAGCCAATACGCTCGAATGGACCACGCCTATTCATCCGGGACACGGCAACTGGCCGGGTGAAATTCCACCGGTGTACCGCTGGCCCTATGACTACAGCAAACCGGGCGCCATGCAGGATTTCATTCCCCAGAATGTGCCTTATTCTCAAACGCCGGAATCGAATCTGCCGAATGAAAATGCCCAGATAAGCCAGGAAAAAATAATTGAAGCCCAGAATTTTAACGACCAGTTCAAACACCCGGTATGACCGGATGCACCGCTATCGACCGGGCTACCGTCGTTCTCCGCCAGGGCGCGGTCGAAAAGCCGCGTAACTCCCCTGGTCCGATTGGCTTGCACATCGCTTAAAAACCCGCGCCACGAAGACGATTGTCAATACGGAATAATCTGCTCGTCGACAAAGCACCAGAGCCAGGCTTCGCCGGGTTCCGCCGATGCGATAACCGGGTGCTCACTGGCGTAGAAGTGCTTGGTTGCGTGCTGGTTCGGCGACGAATCGCAGCAATGCGTCTGACCACAGGTCTGGCAGGTGCGCAGATGCACCCACGAATCACCGGTTTTGACACATTCCACACAAACCGCCGGTAAATCAGGCAACGTAACGGATTCAACGGCACTCAGATGGGAACAGGCTTTTAGTCTCATTGGATTGTCTCTCAGGTAGCTGCGCGGCTATTGGCCTACGTTTCGGCTAGATATTTATGAACAAAACTGACCGCCATCGCTCCTTCACCCACCGCCGAAGCGACGCGGTTCATGGCTCCGGCCCGTACATCACCAGCGGCAAAAATGCCCACACTGCACGTTTCGAGCAGGAAGGGATCGCGGTCCAGTTTCCAAAACTCTTTATAATCGTCGTATTTTGCAAGATCGCGGCCCGTTTCAATGAATCCTTTCGGGTCCTTGATGATGTTCATTTCGATCCAGTCGGTATACGGTTTGGTACCGATAAAGATGAACAGGGCGCTGGCGGGCACTTTCGTGCGTTCACCCGTTGGAATATCCTCCAGAATCAGGCATTCGAGGTGCGAATCGCCCAGCCCTTCGGCCACTGCCGTGCAGGGGTGGACGTGAATATTCGGCGTTTTTTCAATCTGGTCGATCAGGTATTGCGACATCGTGGCCGACAGGTCGGTTCGCCGGATAATGATGTGTACGTCGGAAGCCGTTCGGGAGAGGTACATGGCACCCTGCCCGGCCGAATTACCACCGCCCACCACATAAACCGGTTTTCCCTTGAAGGCGTAGGCTTCCGTGGTCGCTGCGCCGTAATACACCCCGGCACCCGTCAACTCATCCAGACCCGGACATTCGAGCTTGTGGTACGAAACACCCGTGCTGAGCACAATACTCCGCGCCACCACCTCGTTTCCGTCGCTGAGTTCGATGTGCTTGTACTGCCCCCGCGGCTTGATGGCCACCACTTCGTGCGGAGCCAGAAATTCGACGCCAAAACGGGTGGCCTGCGTGATGGCCCGGCGCGTCAGCTCGGAACCACTCAAACCCGAGGGAAAACCGAGGTAATTCTCAATCCGTGAGCTGGTTCCGGCCTGCCCGCCCGGAGCGCGTTTGTCGATCAGAATCGTTCGCAGCCCTTCCGAACCCGCGTAAACGGCGGCCGCCAGTCCGGCCGGACCCGCCCCGATGATCGCCAGATCGTAGAGCGATTGGGTGGCTTTGGAACTGAGCCCCAGCTTTTCGCCAACCTCCGACATCGACGGGTGCTTCAAAACCGTGCCGTCTTCCAGCAACAAGGCGGGGAGTTCGCTCTGGTCGATCTCGTGCAGGTCAGCCAGCTTTTTCGCTTCCGGATTTGTCTCAATATCAAGCCATTGATACGGAAACAGGTTGCCCGCCATAAAGTCTTTCAGTTCGTGGGTGCGGGGCGAAAACTGGTAGCCGATCAGCTTGAGCCCTTCAAACTGAGGGCGGTAATTGGACTGCCAGTCGTTCAATAATTCGTCCAGAATCGGGTACAGTTTTTCCGTCGGCGGGTCCCACGGTTTGTTCAGGTAATAGTCGAGCTGAACGTCGTTGATGGCCCGAATGGCAGCTTCAATGTCGGAGTAGGCCGTCAGCAACACGGTTTTGGCATCCGGATAAATTTTGCGGGCCTTGAACAGAAAATCGACGCCCAGCATTTCCGGCATCCGCTGATCCGACAAAAACAGGGCCACTTCTTCGTTTTTCTTCTTCAGCTCCACCAGCGTCTCCAGCACTTCGTTGGCGGAGGTGGTCGCCATAATCTTATATTTTTTCCGGTATTGCTGGCGTAAATCCCGCTGGATGGCCTGCAATACCGCCTGATCGTCGTCGACGGCAATGATAATGGGAGGTTTCATTTTTCAAGAATAATGGGTTGGGTTAGAAAGCAAAAAGAAGCCGGGCCGAAAATTAGTCGTTGGGGTCTTCTACCGCTTCCGCTACTTCGATTTTTTCTTCCTTTCCGGGTTGAATGGGCAGGCAAACTTTGAATTCCGTTCGTCCCGGTTCCGAATTGACGTAAATACGGCCATTGTGGTGTCGGACAATGCCCTGCACAATATCCAGCCCGAGGCCGGTTCCTTTGCCGATGGGTTTGGTGGTAAAAAACGGATCAAAAATATGGTCGACACTGGTGGCCGGAATCCCCGAACCGTCATCGATGATGCGGATCAATTCAAACTCCCGGTCGACTTCGGCGGTAATTTGCAGGTGCCCGCCGTCCTTCATAGCATCGACGGCGTTGTCGATCAGATTCGTCCAGATCTGGTTCAGTTCGCTGGGATAGGCATCCAGTTGCGGTAAATCGTCCGGTATGCTGACGTCGACCTGAATATTTTTCTCTTTCAGTTTGTGCTTCAACAGAACGAGCGTGCTGTCGATGCCTTCGCGGATGTGGATGCATTCGCGGCCCGTTCCCCGGTCCATGTGCGTATAGGATTTGATGGCATTGACCAGAACCGCAATGCGTTTGGAGGCTTCTTCGATGTCGGTTACGAGCCGTTCCGTCACCAGGTTATTGACCAGCCAGTTCAAGACCGTCGCCCGGTTATCCGGCGCAACATCTACCAGCAGCGTATCCAGATCGTCGGTCGTAAAGCCAAAATCCACCAGCGATTCCGTCAGTTCGGCGCCGTCGGTCACCCCGTTGTCATCGAACCAGTCGAGCAGATCATCTTCCAGGCTGCTGCGTTCCATCAGCGACAGCCGCTTGTTTTCCGTTGGGTTCTTCGTTTTGCTGAACAACAGGTTGCTGACCCGGTCGACCATCTCGTCGGTGACCCGCAGCGCCATCACGTCCTTAAACCGTTGCGGGGTGTTGTGCAAATGCGATTTCAGCGAATCGGAACTCCGGACAATGGCCGAAACCGGGTTGTTCAGTTCGTGGGCCAAGCCCGCCGACATGCGTCCCAGTGCCATGATTTTGTCGTTTTGCTGCAGTTGCCGCGTCGTTTCCCGAACCCGCGTCGTCATAACGTGAACCAGCGTTTCGGTCAGTTCATACTGCGTCTGAATCATTTCGCGGAAATGGTCGCGGTGCAGGGCCAGTACCGCCGTGGGGCCAATGGTTTGCCAGTAGGCCACCGATTCCACCATCCGCGAAAACGGCAAAACGCCCTCCAGTCCGCCCTCTTCGGCCAGGCGCAGTTCCTGTTGCTGCCCCTGCTGGATGAGGTAATACCGGATTCGGCCCTGTAGCAGAATGATAAAATGGTCGGTCGGGTCGCCGGGATGATATATCAGCGTATCCGCCGGGTATTCGCGGCAATCGGCATGATCGACCAGCCAACGGAGTTGCTCGTCCGGCACACCCTTGAATCTTGGATTGTTTTTTAACGTCGTGAGGCAATCCATACGTAAAGCAGTTTGGAAATCAAAAGATAGGAAATAGCTGGCTATTTTCCATAACCGATCGGCGCGGATACCGGTTTCATCGCACGTATGGTTTCTATTCCTGTCGTTCGTATTTTGCGGTATGAAGTCTCTGCTGCTCCTCCTTTTTAGCCTGTTCGGGGTTGAACCAATGCTGGCTCAATCCATTCGTTTTGCGTTTGTAACCGATACCCACGTGGGCGCACCCGCCACCGCCGTCGAAGATCTTCAGCGTACGGTCAACGACATCAATGCGCAAACCGACCTCGATTTTGCGGTTTTTACCGGCGACGTCACCGATTTTGGCTCGGACGAGGAATTTCAGATCGCCAAACGCATTCTCGACGGTCTGAACAAAAAATGGTACATCTTTCCCGGCAATCACGACACCAAATGGTCGGAAAATGGCTGCAACAGTTTTCGGAAGGTGTTCGGCGCGGAACGGTTTTCGTTCACGGTTGGCCACTACCGGTTCATCGGCTGCGGCAGCGGTCCCAACATGCGGATGGCGCCGGGGCTGGTGGCCCGCGAAGATGTTTTGTGGCTCCGGTCCGAAGTTGAAAAGTTGAAAGGCTCCGACCAGCCGGTTATTTTCATGAACCATTATCCGCTCGATGATTCGCTGGAAAACTGGTATTTGCTGATCGACGAACTCAAGAAAACCAACGTTCAGGCGGCTTTTTGCGGACACGGACACGCCAACCGTGAACTGGATTTTGAAGGCATTCCGGGGACGATGGGCCGCTCCAACCTCCGGGCGAAAGACGAAGTCGGCGGCTACAACATCGTGACGATGCAAAACGACACCATGACGTTTGCCGAACGGACGCCCGGCGTCGGAACAAAAGCCGTCTGGCGAACCATCGTTCTCAAAAATCATGAGTTCAGCCAGCAAACCGCCACCAAATTTCCCCGCCCCGACTACAAAATGAACGCGCAGTACGCCAGCGTGAAACCGGTCTGGGCTCAACAGGACAGCAGCGACATCGGCGCGGGCATTGTCGAAAGTGACGGCTTGTGCCTGTATCCCAACACGAACGGGCAACTGGTGGCGCTGGCCACCGCGACCGGCGAAGTTCGCTGGCGGTTTGCCACCGGGGGCAAAGTCTACTCAACCCCGGCGGTTCGCAAAAACCGGGTCGTAGTTGCGTCGACGGACGGAACGATTTATTGCCTCGACAAACGCAGCGGCTCTCTGCTCTGGAAGCAGGAAACCGGCAAACCCATCGTGGCGTCGCCGGTCATTGACCGAAATACGATTTTTATCGGCAGTTCCGAAGGGAAATTCCGGGCGCTCTCGCTGGCGGACGGGGCCGTGAAATGGACGTTCAGTGGGGTGAAAGGTTTTGTTGAATCGGTCCCGGTCGTTGACAAAAATCGCGTCTATTTCGGTTCCTGGGGATCGTCGTTGTACGCGTTGAACAAAAAAACCGGCGACTCCGTCTGGCGCTGGACCAACGGAAAACTGCGCAACTTCTCGCCCGCGGCCTGCGTGCCGGTTTTGGTCAAAAACCGCCTGTTTATCCAGACGCCCGACCGCACGGTTACGGCCATCGACGCCGAAACCGGTCGCGAAATCTGGAAAACCAACCAGCACAAAGGCTTCGAGTCGATGGGCGTGTCGGCAGACCGCTCGTTGATTTACGTCAAGTGTATGCAGGATTCGGTCTGGGCCATTCCGACGAATTCGGCCGACGGCCGGGGCGCGTGGTTTGTCAATTGCTACTACGGCTATGAGATTAGTCCGGGACCGCTCACCGAGCGCGACGGCCTGCTTTATGTGCCCACCGACGAAGGCGCTTTGTACACGATCGACCGCCGGAACCGGCGGTTACTCTGGTCGCACAAACTGTCGAACGCCATGCTCAACCGCGTCTGGCCGCTCAAAAACCGGCAGGTTCTGGTGACGACGATGGACGGGAAAGTAGCGTTGCTGAGGGCAAATTGACGGTTTTGGCGCTTACCCTTTTTTCTTTTCCAGCAACACCGGGATCGTCGCCTGGCTGTTGTCTTCCAGTCCCATGCCCGCAACGGCCAACTCGTACGCATCAACAATGGACAGGCCGGAGCCGAGTGCCTGATAAAACGTGGCTGAAAAGGCAATGGCGGCTTCATCGCCAATCGAGCGTTGCATTCCGATCACGTACGGAATGTGTTCGCCGATGGCTTTGGCCTGTGTTTCGGAATAGCACGCATTCAGCAAGACGCACTGCACCGACTCATCGAAAACCGCAAAAAGCCGCCCCAAGGCTTCCGCACTGACCGTTTTCAGCTGGCCGCTTTCTGTTTCGAGACACAGCCCTTCGTCGGTGCCGTGGCCGCTGAAATGCACGATAGTCGGTTTTTCCTGCAAAATAGAACGCGTCAGTGTCCGGGGCGTTACGGCCAGGCTCGTCGAAAACAGGATGCCTTCGCTGCCCCGCAGTTCTTCCTGAATCTCGCGGGCTTCGGCACCCAGCCGCAGCGGTTCGTGCGTAACGGGGTTGGCCGAAAGAAATAAAATGCGTTTCCAGACTTTTGCGTTCGGCGTTGCGGGTTCGTTCGGGTCGTCACTGCTGATGAGCACTTCTTTTTCCAGGACGTCCAGATCGCGGGAACGGTTTCCCAGGTGAACGGTCACCTGAAGCAGCAGCGGATGGCGCCCGGCTTTGAGCGGACGCACAAAAAACTTCCATTGCGTTTTGTCGCCGTCCCAGATTTCCTGCCGCTCGGTGCTGGTGGTCGTAATTTTAAAATATTCCCCACCCGAACTGTCGACCAGACGAACACTCATTTCGTTGCCAATCACAATGTCTTGATGCACACTGTCTTCGCTGATTTTTAACAAAGCCGCTTCCACGTCCTTGCCCGCAATCCGCACGGTGCAGGTCGTCTGTTCATTGACGTTCATAGACCCTGGAATGTCGTATTCGAGCTGACCTTCGCGGACGGGCGAAACGGGTGGTGCCGCCGGAGAGGCCATACTCGGGACCGGGTTGGCCCAGTGGCTCGGTTTGGACGGATCGGTTTCATATTCGACATGGTCCGTATTGATCGTAATGCCGCGTCCCCTTTCCTCCCCGCGGGGCCTTTCGGGCGGTTTTGCCATTTTAAATGTGTCCCGGCTCAACGGTCTCACCAGTTCCGGCTGTTTGGCAATTAGTTCATTGATGCGCTCCATGAATTTCATCGCCACCTGCTGAAAACCGTCGCCGTTCGGGTGAATTTCGTCGTACCACTGGTCGGGCCGTACGGTTTTGCGCAGGTCGATGTAGGAGACATTTTCAAACGCTTCGGCCACCGCTTTAATCCGCGTATTAAACTCATCCAGAATAAATTGAATGATGGTAAACCGGTCTTTCTGGCTACCGATTCCTTTCTCGATCATGTAGCGCCCCAGCCAGCCTTTGTTGGTCACACTCAGCGGAATCACGTAGTCATAGCCGTGCACCAGAATCTTTAATTTGGGCTTATGCACCTTCAGGTGCCCAAACATGGCTTTATAAAGATCCCGCAGCGTATCCAGTTCGGCAAATACCCTGTCGTTCAGGAACCGACGCGGATTCTGGCCCGGTGGTTCACTCAGGTCCGGATTATCCTTCAGAAACGTGCGAAACTGTTCACCCAGAATGTCGTTTCCGCCCCCGCTGATGAGAAAAAAGGCCGGATGTTGCTCGTCGATGGCGTCCAGGTATTCCCCGGTTTTCTGATAATTCCGGAGCGTATCGCCCGCTGCGGCCACACAATACACGGCAAACGCCCGCGACAGATGATCGATGGTATCGGTCACCAGCGGGTGTTGAAACCACGAATCGCCCTCCGAAACCAGCCGGACGCGGTTGGGGAAGTGCTTGATAACCTGCTGGTAATGGCGGTTTCGGAGTCGATTGGCTAATTCGTTGGCTACCTTGAGCCCAAAGTCACTGATCAGGCCGCGTTCGTCGAGGTGGGCCGAATCGCGAACGGTGATTTCCGGTTTCAGTTTGTAATCCGTTTCCCAGTTGGTTCCCAAATTGGCGTCGAAATAAATTCCCAGGGCAAAGGGCGTCAGCGCCGGGTCGTGCAGCATGGCGTTAAGCTCGGTATCCGGAATCACATTGGGCTCCGGATTGACCAGCTTCAGCGTGTACGACTGCGTTGTCCAGCCCGTCAACTGAATCTGACGCGCAGACGCTTCGTCGGTTTCAAAACCGCCCCGTTGTAGTTCCTGCCGTTCATCGCCCGGCATCGGCGGGTCCGGCAACGTGGCCAGCGTGAGTGCCTGCGGATCGAACTCGTCGGTGCTGACAATCAATTTGATATGCTCCAGCCGTGACGGCCAGTTGTAGGCTCGCAGGGCATCGGGCATGCTGGCGGGCAGAAAATCCCTGCCGTTTATTCCCAGCAAAACCGAATTGCCCGGTTCAAGCAAATACGCTTTCGGATTCAGAAAACCGGTGAACGATTCGAAGGTCGACGAGAGGTATAAAGCGGCACAATAAAGCGGACGCTGGTTGCTGGCGGGATTGGTGATTTTTACCTGAATGTTGCTTTTCCAGCGTCCGTTGGCCTGTTGTTCGTAGTCGATGGGAATAGTTTCATCTTCCGGCGTGATTGGAATGGGGTTGCCACTGGTGTCAAGCCGGGCGAATTCCACCGTGAGCGGTTTGCCGGGCAGGCGGTTGGTTCCCGCATTGGTCAAGCTGTTCATGAATTCCCACCGCGCGATATGCCGCAATTGACCCACCAACTCGGAAATGGCCGTAGAAGAAGCGGTTTCAATCACGCTCGTCAAAGGGCGGTGCGGATCGTTGGGGTAGGTAATGTAATAGCGGCCATCCTGATCGTGAACCACGTACTTCGCCCGGGTTTCATCGTCTTCCATAACGATCTGGCCCCCGCCGGTCTCAGAAATTCTGGTCAGCAGTTCGGCCTGCGCTTCCGGTAAAGCGCCCTTGCTGATCACGGTAATGGGCAGGGGGAGGGTCATCAAACCGTCGATTTCGGCCTGAAAAACGGCATTCTGGTTCAGATTGGCGGATGAATCGAACAACAGCTGGGTGGAGTCGACCCGAATGGCGCTCACCTTCGCCTGAAATTTCGTTGTAGCATCGTCGGGATCAAACACCGTAATGGTTTTGGTTTCCGTCGTGATGCCGTGGATAGCCCCCAAACTCAGTTGCCAGCCGGTTTTCTGGTTGAAAGTCACTTCGCCGATGGCCGACTGACCGCGTTGCCCCGGCCGGTTGAGGAAGGTGGTATGGAGCAGCGCATCGTCGCTGTTGGCCACGTAGATGCGGGGTTTCTGTTCAAACACATTGCGCAGGTATTGTCGGACGCGACTCCGCAGGGTGTAGTAGCTCAGGTCACCCGCCGAAGCCCGCAAAACGGTCAGCAGCGTTTTGGTAAACACCCCTTCGCCCCCCACTTCCATAGCCGACTCGTCGGATTCGCAGGCCGACAACTGAATGTGCGTTCCTTCCGGTAAGGCAACGGCATCGCCCTGTTGCCGAACCTCGTCGGCACTCATTTGCTGTCCGAAAACAAAGTGATTCCAGGGGCGCTTTTTAAACGCGAACGGAATCCGTTTTTCTTTGGGCGCATCCTGCTTGAAAACCGTCTGGACCATTGTCCCGTTGCGGGTGTTGTCGCCCGAATGGCAGCAGTCGAAAATGGTAACGATGTGCGGTTTTTTAGCGGCTAATCCGTGAATTAAATAGCGTAACTCCTTATCAGACAGCAGAAATTCGTCCACCGTTTGCTCGTCATAATGACAGGCAATGCACTCCAGCCGACCATCGGTTTCGTGTTTCCACACCGTGGTGTCGGCCCATTCCTGCGTACCGTGGCCGGAGAAATAGAACAGTGCCACGTCACCTTCTTTTGCCTGGCCCAGGTGTTCCTGAAAGGCGTGAACGACGCTGGCTTTGTTGGCTTCGCTGTCTTGCAAAAGCAGAATGTGGGGATCGAAAGCGGTATCGTTTTTCAGGTATCGTCTCACCTTCAGTGCATCCGCCACGCATCCGCCCAGAGCCGGAAACGTAACCTGCCCCTGCAAAAGCAAATCGGCCCGGTACTCGTTGATGCCCACCACCAGGGCGTAAAGTTTGGGTTTAGGAGTTGTGTTCATGCTGATCTTTTTGAGATGGTGATTAACGTATCCGGATCGCTTTTGAATGCCACCGTAAGTAGAACGATTGGCTTCGCATTGGTACGGAATGAATGGGGTAGTGGGTACGGTAATTGGGAATTCTTTTAAGCAGAATTTTAAATTAGAAGAATGTTTTCAGATCGCGATAGATGTATTTATTAAACGGCAATACTTTCAGAAACACCTTTTTGGAAAAGGATATAGGACGTAAAGTTAAACTGGTTTTGACCGGGTAGTAAAGTTTTAAACGGGGATGGTATTTGTAGGAATGATGGGTTTTAAATCATCATTACGGCGACAAAAGGAGGGGCGTTTATACCGGCCGTACGGTAGACGCCCGCACAGTCGGTACATGCAGGCTGGCCAATCCGGTTTTCAAACGCAGCTCGGTATAGTCGTAATGATCTTCAAATAAATCCTGCAATTCATGCACGTATTGCAAATACCGGCGGGTATGAACACACAACCAGCAATTTACACCGGGAATCAACCGACAATCTTCGAGAGTCCAGAAGTGGGCCAATGGGTCGGGGCGGAAGCCAAAAGCCGTGAGCCATTGTTTCGTTAGTTTAATCGGTAACGGCCGGGTGGCGGGCGGTAGATCTTGCAGGAATGATTCAGTACTAAGTACCGGTCCATTATGAATTAAAAAGTAACGATTGGGCTTCGGCCGGGTGATCATGGTGCGTTCGGTGGCTACTAACGTACTACCAATATAATCAGGAAAGCGGCCCTATTGCACCCCTGTGACCATTTGGTTACTTATTTTTAGTAACCGGTATTTTATAAGAGGGCAGACGTTCATTTATCGGTATCTGAAGCGGTTTTAAAGATAAAATTAAAAAGGAAGTACCAGCTGCTGGCCTGAAGGATAATCGGAAGCTTCCAGATTGGAAACCGAAATTCCCAGCAACCGGACCCCTTTGGAAAGGGGAAAAAGTGACGACAATAACTCGATACCGATTCGATCCAGAAACGCCTTCTGGGAGAGTGGACCGAGCGTGGTCCGGCTGCGGGTGATCTGCTCGAAATCGGCGAATTTTACTTTCAGCGTCACCGTACGGCCTACCACCCGGATGCGTTCACACAAACGCCAGACCGAATCGAGCAGCGGTTGCAAACCCGCCAGAAGATCGGTTTCGGTAATTAAATCCTGGTCGAACGTCGTTTCCGATCCAATCGACTTGCGGAGCCGATCCGGAGTCACGGGGCGGTTATCGATGGCGCGGGCGATGGTGTAATAATAACTGCCTGCTTTGCCAAAATGCTGTTTCAGAAACGCTTCCGACTGCTGCCGCAGATCCCAGCCGGTGAAAATACCGAGCTGGTTGAGCCGGGCGGCTGTCACCCGGCCAATTCCGTGAAATTGCCCGACGGTCAGGGTTTCCACAAAGGCTAGTCCCTGCGACGGTTTGATGACGTATTGGCCATTGGGTTTGCGAAAATCGGACGCCAGCTTGGCCAGAAATTTATTGTAAGAAATGCCGGCGGAGGCTGTCAAGTGCGTTTGCTGCTGGATTTTGGCCCGGATTTCCTCCGCAATCTGTGTAGCTGAAGCGATATTTTTCAAATTATCGGTCACATCCAGATAGGCTTCATCCAGCGACAGTGGCTCGATCAGGGGGGTATATTCGGCAAAAATAGCGCGTATTTCGCTGGAAACGGCTTTGTAGACATCAAAGCGCGGTTTGACAAAAATCAGATCAGGACATTTGCGGATGGCAACCGACGAGGCCATTGCCGAGCGCACACCGAATTGCCGGGCTTCATAACTGGCCGCAGCCACAACGCCCCGCTGGCTCGACCCACCCACCGCCACGGGTTTATGGCGCAACTCGGCATTGTCCCGTTGCTCAACCGATGCGTAAAACGCATCCATGTCGATGTGGATGATTTTTCGGTTTGCTAACTGGTCCACAGAACTTGAAAACGATCGTCTTTATACGAGTAGTTAATGTAACGGTTTCCTGTCAAATGAACACTAAAACCAGGCCGGATTTGGCGTGAATTTTAACCCGTTTAACACCGCAATTCGTAATTTAGGGGACGAAACCCACCCTGGCCATCCCCCGACAATCATCCGGCAGTATGACGGATGTCATCCGTTGTCGAATGATGAAACGTTAATTTTGTGTAAAACAAATAAAGAATGAAAATTGCTTTTTTTAGTACGGCGGCCTACGAACGGGACTGGTTCATCCGGTATCAGGGCCACCACACCATCACGTTTATCGAAGATCTTTTAACGGAACAAACCAGCCAACTGGCTTCGGGTCATGAGGCTGTTTGTGCTTTCGTGGAGGATGACCTCAGCGAGCCGGTTTTGCAGGCGTTAAAAAGATTGGGTATTGGTCTGGTGGCCATGCGTTGCGTGGGTCTGGACAACGTTGATCTGGAAGCCGCTGAAACACTGGGTATTACAATATTGCATGTGCCGGCTTATTCACCCTATTCGGTGGCTGAACATGCCGTTGCGCTGCTCATGGGGTTCGTTCGGAATCTGCCGCTGGCTCACCAGCGGGTTCTGCAGGGAAACTTTTCCATTCATGGGCTGACGGGCCAGGATTTACACGGAAAAACCGTTGGCGTGATTGGCACGGGCCATATTGGTCAGGCCTTTAGCCGAATCATGCTCGGGTTTGGCTGCCGGTTGCTCGCGTATGATATAAAACCGGCCCAGGCACTCCTGAACGCGGGGGTCGAGTATGTTCCTCTGCCGAGGTTGCTGGCCGAATCGGACGTTGTTTCGCTCCATTGTCCGTTGACCGCCCAGACGAACCAGTTGCTGAATGCCGATGCCATTGCGCAGATAAAACCGACGGCCATCGTGCTCAATTCCAGCCGGGGCGGTCTGGTCGACACTACCGCTATCCTGAATGCGCTGGACAGAAAGGCGTTAGGCGGTTACGCGGCTGATGTGTATGCCGATGAGAAAAAATGGTTTCACCGGGATTTTTCCAACAAGTCCGTTACCGACGAAACGTTAAACCGGCTGCGCAGCCACCCCCGGGTTTTGCTGACGGCCCACCAGGGTTTTCTGACGCAGGAAGCTCTGCAACAAATCGCTCACAGCCTGATTCTTCAGATTTCCTTTTATCAAAACAGCCGGTCGGAAGGAATCAGCAAAGTATCGATGTGACCTGCCACCGAAAGCTGCGTTGTTCGATGCTTTTTCTTTCGGTCAAAATTTGAGTTGACAACTCTCTCGTGTAGCTTTACACCATCGTTGACGGTTTGGGTGGCCCGGTTTCAGTCGGCACCACGCACCCGACGAAAGGGTTTCACTTAGTTTTACGATCAATCAATAAGCTACTCCGCCATCTGCCCAATGCCATGACCTGCGGCAATCTGCTGTGTGGGTGCATCGGTTTGGTGATGACACTGCGCGGACACGCCGACACGGCCGCGTGGCTGATTCTGCTCGCGGGCGTTCTCGACTTTGGCGATGGGTTTGTGGCCCGACTCGTCCATGTATCGGGGCCGTTTGGCAAAGAACTGGATTCGCTGGCCGACGTCGTGACGTTCGGCGTGTTGCCGGCCACGATGATTTTTCAGGCCTTATGGGCGCTGGGATTCGAAAACTGGTCTTACCTGGCCTATTTAATTGCGGTTTTATCGGCTTTGCGGCTCGCCAACTTCAACATCGACACCCGCCAGTCTGACCAGTTCATTGGTTTACCCGTTCCGGCCAATACCATCCTGATTGCCGCGTTTCCGCTCATGAGCCATTACCAGCCGCAGTTTGCTTTTCTGTGGCACAACCCCATCACGCTCTATTTTCTGGTTGTTTTTTCATTCATGCTCGTGGCTGAGTTACCGTTGCTGGCCTTTAAATTCAAATCATTCGGCTGGCGGGAAAACCGGATAAAATTTATTTTTCTGATACTATCGGTATTTCTCTTGCTATTTTTGCAATTCGCAGCCGTACCATTGATTATCTTTTTATACATTTTGATCTCATTATTCGCTAAAAACAAGCCGTAAATGCAAAAGAGCGGGAGGATAGCAGACCTGACGTGAATCTTTCCCTTCGATTGCTTTATTTTTTCTTTTATCATGAAATACATCGCCGAAATTGACATAATGCCCCAGAAGGAAATTCTCGATCCGCAGGGAAAAGCCGTAAAATTGGGATTACACAATCTCCACATCGATTCTGTGGGGGATGTTCGGATCGGTAAACACATCCGGCTGGAAGTGGAGGCTGAAACGGAGGAAAAGGCAAAAGACGTCGTCGATACCGCCTGCCGCCAGCTGCTCGCCAACCTGATTATGGAAGAATATACATTTTCAATTGAAGGCGTGCAGGAATGACGTATTCCACCATCACCGGACTGGGGTTTTATGTGCCCGAAAATGTCGTCACGAATCAGGATCTGACGCACTACATGGACACGTCGGACGAATGGATTCGGGAGCGCACCGGTATTGAGCAACGGCGGTATTTTACCTACGGAAAAGACACGAATGCCAGTATGGCTGCGGCTGCTTCGCGGATGGCGATCGAACGCGCCGGATTGCAACCGCAGGATATTGAACTGATTGTCTTCGCAACCATCACCCCCGATTACTTCTTCCCCGGTTCGGGATTTCTGATGCAGCGTGAACTGGGCCTGGAGGGAATCGGCGTCATCGACATTCGCAATCAGTGTTCGGGTTTTGTGTATGCCGTGTCCATTGCCGACCAGTTTATCAAAACCGGTATGTACAAAACCGTTCTGGTGGTGGGTTCGGAGATTCAGTCGACCTGGATCAACAAAACCACGCAAGGCCGGGGCGTAGCGGTAATTTTTGGCGATGGCGCGGGAGCGGCTGTTTTGCAGGCCACCCCTGATTCCGAGCACCGTATCCTCTCGACCCATTTACACGCCGACGGCCGGTATGCGGAAGATCTGTACGTTCGGGATCCGGGCAGCAGCCGACCGTCGCGCTCGGCCACCAAAGAAATGGTCGACGAAGGCGGTTTCGATGTCGTCATGAATGGGAATGCGGTTTTCAAACACGCCACCGTGCGGTTTGCCGAAGTGATCAATGAAGCCCTGAAAGCGAACGGCTACGGCCCGGAAGACCTTGCGTTGCTGGTGCCGCACCAGGCCAATATCCGCATTTCGGATTACGTGCGTCAACAGCTGAAATTGCCGCCGGAGAAAGTGATCAACAACATTCAGCGGTTTGGTAATACCACGGCCGCATCCATTCCCATTGCCCTGACGGAAGCCTGGGAACAGGGCCGCATTCATCCCGGTGACGTAATTTGTCTGGCCGCTTTCGGGAGTGGATTTACCTGGGCCTCCGCATTGATAAAATGGTAATCAGGAGTGAAGAGTTTTGAATGAACCGTTCACTCTTCACTCTTCTTAATACTGCCCAATTGCCAGCATCACCAGCGTGCAGGCTTCTACCGGTTCGATTCCCTGTTGTTCCAGTTCTTTCTCGAAGGCCGGATTTTCGGTGCCGGGGTTGAAAATTACCCGCCGGGGTTTCAGCTTCTTGATGTATTCGTACAGACCGGTTTGGTTCTTTGGTGAAACATACAAGGTAACCGTATCGATGTCGCTCAAGTCGGGCTGGCCGGTCCGAATCGGATTGTCCCGAATCGTTCCCGAACGCAAACCGAGTAATTCAATCGCATGCCCTTGTTGCACCAGCCGATTGGCTGCTTTGTTGGCATAGCGTTCCGGATTTTCTGAAGCGCCAACTACCAGTGTTTTATTTTTCATGGCCTGTTTCCTTTCATTCTGCTCTTTCCTAAAACTATGTGTTCTGCGGTTTAGTTTCTTATCAAAATCCTAACTACCGCCAATTCCGTACATATAGTTCCGATTGCCCATCTCTATGCCTTCTCACTGTATTATTTTTGGATTTGTATAAATATATTCTATCTTTGTTTAACAAATAAGTAAATAAGTTAAACAAAACTGACAATTTTCCCTTTACTGATTTATGCGGTTTTTGTAAAAATGCCTTAATTTAGACTTTACGCTGGATAGTGGCCTGTTTTGCAAAACACTCGGATTTGTATCTTGTTAATCATTCGTTAAACAAAGTTGCTACCAATTAACCAGTTAAGCCTAAACATGACTGATAAACGTACCAGTAACTACTGGAATGAAAAATGGGTGCCTATCAACTTTGAAGGAGTTGAAAATCCGCCCCGCTATGAAGTGTCGAACTTTGGGCGATTGAAGAGTTTTCAAAATGACACCAAGGATGGTACACTCATCAACGGTTCCATCATCCAGGGATACCGTTCGCTCAACATCCGAACCGGTGGCAAAACGATCAATCGGTATTTTCACAAGTTGATTGCCGAACTGTTTTTGACCCGCGAAAATCCTGATCAGACGTTCGTTATTCACCTTGATCACGATAAGAAGAACAATCACTTTCAAAACCTGAAGTGGGTAACGAAAGAGGAGATGATCGAGCACAACCGGACGAGTCCGAACATTCTGAACCGGGAAATGCCGCGCCGTACGCGCAATTACAAACTGACCGAATCGAAGGTGAAGATGATCAAGAAGTTGTTGAAGAATGAGAAAAACCGCCTGAAGATGATCGCCAAACAGTTTGGCATTACGCATACGCAGCTCAATCGGATTCGTTCGGGCGAGAACTGGAAACACGTCACGATCGATGATGAAGTACCGAGTGAAAAGTAACAGGCGGTCTTCCTGCATCTTGTTTGTTTGCCTAGTTGAGCCCTATGCTTTCGCCTTTCAGCCCACTCCCCGAACCAATGGGCGGTATGTGCGGTAACGTAATAAAAAAGGTAGATCCTTCTCCGGTTGCTGTTTCAAACCAGATGCTGCCGCCGGCGTGTTCAATTCCGCGCTTGGCAATGGCTAGTCCCAGTCCCGAACCGCCTTCCTTCGTACTGAAGTTTGGTAGAAATATTTTGCTGCGAATGGCTTCCGGAACGCCCGCGCCATTGTCGCTGATTTCAATGTTGATGTGTTCGTCAGTTACCGTCAACCGGAGTTGAATAACCGGTTTTCGATCCGGCGAAACGGATTGTACGCTATTGATAATCAGGTTAGTAAGGATACGGCCAATCAACTGCCGATCGCCCATTACCATAACCGGATAAGGCGAAATGTCGCGCACGAGGGTAATTTTACCATCGTCGGCATAGAGATCGGCGGCTTTATTGATGACCGAGGTAATTTCAAATAATTCATTTTTGGGTAACGGCATTTTGGCAAAGTCGGAGAACGACGTGGCGATGTCGCTGAGGTTGTCGATCTGGTCGAGGAGCGTTTCCAGGGTCCGTTGCAACACCCGCCGGGCCGTCGGATTGTCGGATTGCAGGGTTCGTTGCAGGTGCTGAAGCGTCAGTTTCATGGGCGTCAGCGGATTCTTGATTTCGTGGGCGACCTGCTTGGCCATTTCCCGCCAGGCCGACTGTTTTTCGCTCTGCGACAAAGCCTGCTTTTTCTCTTCCAGTTTCACCAGCATCCGGTTGTATTCGCCGATCAGCAAACCGATTTCATCGTCCGATTTCCATTCCAAAGGCTCATTGAACCGATCGAGGTTGGTTTTGCGAATTTTTTGCGTAATGATTTTCAACGGCTTGGTCAGCACATTGGAAGCCCAGTAGGAGACGAGTAAGAAAATCATAAATAAACCGGTGAACACGCTCAGTGCCGTCGAAACGACATCGACCATCTGGTGTTCAAGTTCGGGTTCGGAGCTGAAATGGGAAACGCCCAGCAGGCCCAGAATGTGCCCGTCGTAGGATTTGATGCTGGCGTAGGCCGTCCGGTAGTGCTTTGTTCCCAGCGACTCGGTCAATAAAACCTGGTTTTCTTTCTCTTCAGCGAGATGGATGTAAGCTTCCGGATTGATGCGTTTCGACAGATACCCGCTTTCGTAGATGAGCGGCTGTGTCGAAAATTTCAGGTAGCCGTTGGTATCAAACACGCTGATGTCGATATCATCATCCTGGGCAATTTTCTTCAGCTCGTCTTTAATGTAATCTTCACTGGCTGTGGAGTGTAAATACTTATTCCAGTTTTCCAGAAAGTTTAAGCTGATGTTCTTGGCGTTGGTCAGGTAGGTGTTTTCCTGATACGCGTTATAATTGGAACTGATCACCCCAAAAGTGATGGCTACGACGAGAACCAGCGGCAGAAAAAAAGCGGCATTGAGATAGAGCTGCGTTTTTGTCGAATAATTGATGTAAAACCGGGAAAGGCCAAACCGAATGGCGTAAATCAGAATCAGTACTAAAATATACAGAATCAGAACCAGGTAGAGAAAGGAGAAATTGGAAAAGATGTTGCGAATGGGGTAATCTTTCGAGGAGATGACCACGATTCGGCCGCTTTCATCCCGCAATCCGACATGTTTGTAGTGGGCATACGAAACGCCCTGCTCGTATAAAGCCGCATTGCCAAGCAGCTCCGCCGGTAATTTACGGTCGTAATTATATTCTCCGTAGCTATACAGTTTTTGTTTACCCGCGTTATAGATGGCGTAATCATACACCTGCGTTTCCGGGGCCTGAATAAATCTTTTATTGACCAGCAGTTCAGGATGCGGGCTTCCGGAGCTACGGTTTAACTTCAGATTCAGGACAACATGGCCAATCCGGTTGTCGCCCTGTTTGATGTCGAGAAACTGGACATATTGTTTGGTAAAGTTATCACCGGCTTCGTTGATAAAATAAATACCGGGGTATTGGGTTCGGTAACGATCCTGATGAAACCGCGCGGCATACTTCCGGTAATTGGCTTCCACTCGCTGGGAATCGGCAGGTTGGGCTGTATTGAAAACCAGCACTTCAGCATTGTACTGATCAAAATACCGATCCAGATGCTGGGTTTTTACCCGTTGCTGGATTCGCTCGCGGAGCAAGAGCGTATCGCTAATCAGGGCGCGGATAATGCTGGAATCCTTGGCAATGGCGGCTTGCGATTTATTAAGCAAAAATTCGCCAAAGGCGTCGTTTTCAACCAGCAACTGTTTACCAAACTCGGCTTTCGTAAACAAGTCTCTTTTAAGACCCTGGCTATACACCACATACGTTGCCACGGCCGCACAAATGAAGGCCGTAAAAAACAGATAAAGGGTGGTTTTGTAGCGAAATGAATAGAGGGCCCTTGGAAAGCGGCTGATGTACAGCACCATAAAGTAAAATCCCTGAATACCCAGAATCCAGGGCATCGGTGTCGGGCTTTGCCAGAAAAGTGCTACGGCCAGCAACGTGCCCGTCAAAAACCACAGTAAGCCCCGCCATAAGAGTAGATTCAGGCGGATGAACAGACTGGAAAAAACATACTGAAACAGAAAGAAAACCGTCGATATGGCGACAAAAACCAGAAGACAAGCCATTTTCAGGCTGGAAAAAGAAAGGCTAAGGGTAATGTCAAGCGTAAAACCGGCTTTTTCGTAAACCGCATTCAGTTCGCGGAAACAACCGTAAAAAATGCTGTAACTGAGAACGACCGTAATGGTAGAAATCAATGCTTTTAGCCCGTCCGACTGGCGAAGCAGCCAGTAGTAGGAGCGGGTGCGGTAAAACGTGTTGGCTAAATACAACGCCAGGATCACGATGACCATGCAATTCAGGAACTGATCTCCCAGGGAAGGCGCCACAATCGAGGAGCCAAAATACCGGGGGTTGAACAGGTCGGTTTCGAAGAACAAAAAGGGAACGCCAAAATACAGCATGACTGCCCGCAAGACAACCAGATAGAGCGCCAGAATGATAAATCCTGCCCCGTAGTGTCGGCTTCGCCGTAAATTGAGGGTACGGCGGATGAGGTAGATACCCATGAAAAAGACCGACAGCAGGGTCAGAATAACCGTATTGACCGGCGAAGTCTGGTTTTGATACCCTTCCAGCAGCGGGGGATAGACCGAAAACAGAAAGACCGGCGTCTGGTCATACATGCTTTGGTAGATGCTGCCCTTTTCGGCTGTAATTTTCTGCGGAGCCAGTGAAAACAGATCCGGGTTATACCCTGAATGGAGGTAACTATTTTCGTTCTGGTACTGACGGAATACATTAACCAGCGAAAACACCTCCAGCGAATCGTTTCCGCGTCTGATAAACTGGCGGTTCACCAGATATTTCCCCTGCGGAAACGAAATCAGCCTGGGATAAACAATGGTTTTGAGCAGTTTGTAATCCGGTATAAAACGGAAATCGGACCAGAAAAGGAGTTGCTTGTTCCGGAAGATGTAATAAGGATATTTCGTTTCCCGGCTTAAATTCGTGAACGTATAGGCATTGGCGTCCCTGACTAACTCGCCGACGGCCTGTAGTTCTTCCGTACTGGTGGCCAGTTCCTTTTTAATCCGTTGTTGGGTAGTCTGCAAATACTGTTCGTCGGCCGCACTTAACGCGCCCCTTTCCAGCACTGAATAGAAGAATACTGATAACCCGAGGGCCAGTATCGATAGAATGAGAAATATGTGCTTGTTGAGTATACTCACAACAAAAAAATGGATGAATGGGCTTCCGCTGTTTATTACAACCCCAAAATCATGCCAAAATTTCTGGCATACTCCCGGCGTTTGTTAACGCTGCTTTACTACCGTTTGCTCCGGTTTCTGAATGGTGAAACCGCGTTCGTCTTCCGTATTTTCATATCCCACTTCTGTTCCAAAAACATAAAGCAGGTGCTTTTTGTCGATAATAACCCGAATGGAGTCAATTTCATACACTTCATCCGTCAATCCGGGTTGATCGAAACCCAGCAACCAGGACGAACCACACCCGCCCCCCCGAATGCCAACCCGTAACCCATACGTGTCCGGAATTTTGTTGGCCCGAAACGTATCCAGAATCTGAATACGGGCTTCAGACGTCAAACGAACCGGATTTTCAATACTTTCACTAAACATACTAAGTAAAAATTCCGTTTGCTGACTGAAATTTACAAACTTTACCCCACAATATTGCCATCGATCAGTAGTTTTCAGTGTACGGTTCACTTGTTTCCCATGAACTAAACAGGCGTGTCGGTTAATTGGCCAACGACTAGCAATCGGAAGCACTTACCGGCCATTAAAAAATACGTATGGACATTATTCCTGATTTGGTAAAATTACTGATTCCTGCCGGCCTGGTTTTGTATGGCATGTATGTGACCGTAAAGCTGATGCTGGAGCGCGAAGCCGAAAAGCAGCGCGTCGATTTGAAAAACCGGTATGCCAGTGAGGTGACCCCGCTGCGGCTACAGGCTTATGAACGCATGGCGTTATTTCTGGAACGGATCACTCCCGGTAATCTGCTGCTACGGTTGAACGGACAAACGCCGGTGGCACTGGATTTTCAGCAACTGTTGCTGCGGGAAATCCGGGAAGAATACAATCACAATGTGTCCCAGCAGATTTACATGAGCCAGGCCGTTTGGGAAGAGGTTCAAAATGCCATGAATGAGGTGGTTACCTTGATCAACGAAGCCGCCGGGGAAGTTGCCCCGGAATCACCGGCCCTCGATTTGTCTAAAAAGATTTTTGATAAAGTCATTCAGAAAAACATCCAGCCAACGGCAGCTGGCCTCAAAGCGGTAAAGGATGAAGTGCAGGCAACTTTTCTTTAACGGCTTCACGGACTTTGGGCCGTGGAATTTGGCATTAAGCCCAAGCCAAGCGTATGATCAACCTGTACCGGTTTAAAGTCCGTGGGTGCGGGAACCTAAAATTTCTGCGGATACAGCCAGGGCGTCGGCCAGACGGGCTTGGTTGATGTTTGCCGGAATACCTTCTTTTTCAAGGAGATAAATAATCTGCTCCGTTGGCATATTTCCGGTTAGATCATCGGAAGCCATTGGGCAACCGCCCAGACCCTGCAGGGCTCCGTCGATGCGCCGAACGCCCGCCCGCAAAGCCGCCTGTACTTTTTCGGTGACCTGCTCCGGCCGGGAATGCAGGTGTGCCCCGAACTCAATGGCCGGAAACGTTTTGATCAGATACCGGAACAACGTCTCGATGCTTTCGGGTGTCGAAGAACCGACGGTGTCGGACGGCGCAATGATTTCAATACCGGTTTGAATCAGCCGTTCCGTAAATTGTCCAATGAGTTCGGCGCTGTAGGGATCGCCGTACGGGTTGCCAAAACCCATTGATAAATAAACCACCAGTTGTTTCTGATGGGCTGCACACAGCTTCTGTATGGCTTCCACCTCGGCAAAAGCCTGCCCGATGGTTTTGTTGGTGTTGCGCCGTTGAAACGTTTCGGATACGGACAACGGAAAACCGAGGTACTGAATTTGAGGATGTGAAACGGCCTGCTCCGCACCGCGCAGATTGGCAACAATGGCCAGCAGTTTGGTGTTGGTTTCGGTCAAATTCAGACCCGCCAGAACCTCCTCCGTGTCGCGCAACTGCGGAATGGCTTTGGGTGACACAAAACTTCCGAAGTCAAGCGTATCGAAACCGACCTGCAACAGGAGGTTGAGATACCGGATTTTGTCCGCCGTCGGTATAAAATCATGAAGTCCCTGCATGGCGTCGCGGGGGCATTCGATCAGTTTAAACGAATTCATACGGCAAGATGGGGCAAGTTTCCATACATTGCCCCATTTCGAGATTGCATTTACGGGTTATTCCTGATTTACAAACGCTAAAATGGCGTCTTTATGTTTCGTATAATACCGCCTGGCGCACTCCTGCATCCCTTCCAAAACCGGTTTTTTTACTTCATCCAGGCCAATTATTTTGTTAAAAATCGGCTTTAAGTCCTTGATGTCCGGATCGTCGAAGGTTGGAGCCAGCCGTTTATACGTATTTTTGGAAAGAACCTGACTGACGTAGTATTCCGAAACCTGAACATTGGATTCCGTCAGCAGGTCGGGAAGGTATTTGACCCACTGGATTTCACCCCAGTCGCCGGTTTTAATATCCGACGGCGGTACAAAATTCTTATTGGACGTGCCACAGCTGATGGACAGCACCCGTAAGTCACTCAATTTTAGACCCAACCCTTTTTTCAAACCGTCCGGATAGCAGTAATCGGGCGTTTCACCATCGTCGGTACCGAAAACGTTGTCGTTGATGGCAAAAGCCACAGCCGCCATCGCCGGGTGATTGAGCGCCACGCCACCATCGATGTATTTCCGGTCATAAATGGGGAAATACGTCGGACCGGCTGACGTCCGCAAAGCCAGATCGACCAGTTTGTCGTCCTTGTATCGCTGTAAAAATGAATTGAAGACCGTGGCCCGGAAATTAGTCGGTTTCATTTCGTCACCAACCTTAACCGTCGGATTCAGATCGAAGCTGGGAATCATCAACATTTTCCGGAAGTCGCTGGATGCCAGATCCGTATTGTGCTGATTATGAACATCGCCCAGCGTTTTATCGGCAAACAGATCCTTTAAAATCTTTTTCAGATTGGTATTGGAATAATCCGCGCCGAGTTTTTTGCCAAATCCATCCCGAACATCATCGAACCAGCTGTCGTCGAAAATTTCCTCGGCTTTATTCAGATACAGATCGACCAATTGACCCGTTTGAAGTCCGGCAAAAAGCCCGATGCTGATAATACCGCCGGTTGAGGTACCGATAAATAAGTCAAATAAGTCCAGCGGTTTTTTGCCGGTATCCAGTTCGATGCATTGTAGAATCGTTGCCGGAATGAGGCCACGGGTTCCGCCCCCGTCGATGGAGAGAATTCGGAGTGGTTTGTTCATGAGTAACAGGAAGTTAAAGGCGGTTTTAAGAAGTGGGCAAGGTAAAAAATCAGGAATTGATTTTCACTGCGTAGTTTTACGGCTTTTA
Source organism: Larkinella knui (assembly GCF_003858645.1). Taxonomy (GTDB): domain Bacteria; phylum Bacteroidota; class Bacteroidia; order Cytophagales; family Spirosomataceae; genus Larkinella; species Larkinella knui. Next base: position 842,279 of record NZ_RQJP01000005.1, read on the forward strand.
CGGCGGATTCTACGCTTTCTGGTTGGTCCGTCCGGTAAGAAATTGAACAGAACCGGTTTTTACCCAATTGTGTTACTAATTATGGCCGCATCATCCACTTAAAGTGCTGGCCGAAGACAACAAATCAATGCTATATCCTGATTCATTTGAACAAAAGTTAGGTTTCGATAAAATCCGCGACTTGTTGCGGCAGGCTTGTATGAGTCCGCTGGGGCAGTCGTACGTTGATAAAATCCGGTTTTCCGACAATTTCCAGCTGATCGATAAGATGCTCCGGCAGGTGGCCGAGTTCAAAACCATCGTGCAGTATGAGCCGGAATTTCCGTCCTCAAACTATCTAGACATTCGTCCCCAGCTCAGCAAGGTTCGGATCGAGGGCATGATGCTCACGGAAGAAGAATTTTTTGACCTGAAACTAACGCTCCGGACCATCCAGCTGTGCCTGCGGTTTCTGGCAGGAAAGGAAAAAGAGAGTTACCCGTATCTGACCGAACTGGCCGACTCCATTACGGTGGATAAAAAACTGACCGATGCCATCGAGCGCGTGATCGACGACCGCGGCCACGTTCGGGATAATGCCTCCCCGGAACTCGCCACCATCCGCCGGCGCATCATCAGCGAGCAGGCCGGTTTGCGCAAAAAGCTGGATACGATCATGAAAAATGCCCGCCAGCAGGGCTGGATGCCGGATGATATTTCGCTCACGATTCGCAATGGCCGGGTGGTCATTCCAATTTCGGCGGAACATAAACGGCGGTTGAAGGGATTCATTCACGACGAGTCGGCCACGGGGCAGACGGTTTTTATTGAACCGGCCGAAGTGTTCGATACCAACAACGAAATTCGGGAAATGGAATACGAGGAACGTCGCGAAGTGGCCCGCATCCTGCGCGAGCTGACCGCGTTGCTTCGTCCTTACCTTCCTGAATTGCAGCGCGCGACTACTTTTCTGGGGCTGATCGACTTCATTCGGGCGAAAGCCAGATTTGCCCTGCAAATCGACGCGGGAATGCCGAAACTGGTCAACCAGCCGCTGGTCGACTGGCTCCAGGCCCGGCATCCGCTGCTGCATCTGTCGTTTCAGAAACAGGGCAAAAAAGTGGTTCCGCTCAATTTGCTGCTCGATCAGAGCCAGCGGATTCTGATTATTTCCGGCCCGAATGCCGGTGGTAAATCGGTGGCTCTCAAAACGATTGGGTTGCTGCAATACATGCTGCAGAGCGGTTTGCTGATTCCCGTGATCGAGGGTTCGACGGCGGGGATTTTCCAGAATTTGTTCATCGACATTGGCGACGAGCAATCACTGGAAAACGACCTGAGCACCTACAGTTCGCACCTGACCAGCATGAAGGCATTCGTGACGACGGCAAACCGCAAAACGCTGTTTCTCATCGATGAATTTGGTACCGGAACCGAGCCCGGTCTGGGGGGCGCCATTGCCGAAGCCATTCTGGAAGAACTGACCAAATCGGGCGCTTACGGCGTCATCAACACGCACTACACCAACCTGAAACTCTTCGCCGACAAAACGCCGGGGCTGGTCAACGGCGCAATGCGGTTTGATGGCGAACACCTCGAACCGCTGTATGAACTCGAAATCGGGCGGCCGGGCAGTTCCTTTGCGTTCGAAATTGCGTCGAAAATCGGGTTGCCCAAAGCGGTAATCGATCGGGCCAAGGAAAAGCTGGGATCGCAGCAGGTAAATCTCGAAAAACTGCTCAAGGAACTGGACATCGAAAAGCGGGTTTTTGCCGAAAAAAACATGGAAGTCGGTATTAATCAGCGCAAACTGGCCCAGCAACTGGCCGAAACCAACGCCCTGAAAACCCGGCTCGACAATGAGCAGAAACGATTGCTGAACGAAGCCAAGCAAAAAGCCAAAGCCCTGGTGGCCGAGGCCAATCAGCGGATTGAAAACACGATTCGGGAAATCAAGGAAAACAAGGCCGAGCGTGATATGACCCGCCTGGCGCGCCAGGAACTCGAGCAGTTTGACAGGAAAGAGTTAAAACCGGAAGTCCTGGTTGAAGAAGTGACCAAAAATCCGGCCAGGGTGGAAAGCGAGGAGTTTTTGCCGGAAGATGGCGTCATAACAGCCGGCAGTTTTGTCCGGATCAAAGGGCAATCGACGATTGGCGAAGTGTTGGCGTTGCGTGGGAAAGATGCCGAAATCCGCATTGGCGATCTGAAATCCAACGTCAAGCTCAATCGCCTGGAGAAAGTCAGCCGCAAGGTCTACCGGGAAGCCGTTGGCGAAACCGCCCGCCCGAAAATGCAGGGCATCGACCTGAATGAGAAGATGATGAACTTCAGTTTCAACCTTGACATTCGCGGGCAGCGGGGCGAAGAAGCGATGGTGGAACTGGATAATTTTATCAACAATGGCCTGATGCTGGGTTATCCCGAACTCCGGATTGTGCACGGCAAAGGCGACGGTATTTTGCGGACGCTGGTCCGGAATCACCTCCGCACGTTTCCGCAGGTGGCTTCCATGCAGGACGAACACGCCGACCGGGGTGGGGCGGGTGTGACGGTGGTGAGGATGAAGTAAAGGTAACGGAGCGTTTCGGGTTAGTATCTTTTGTTCCCAATCTGGCGGGGTGGCTAACTAAGGAACAAAAAAAGCAGCGGAAATGACCGTGACAGGTTCCCCCGTTACGCCCGTACTTTCTAGTCGCTCTTCAGAACTTCCACCGGATTACGCTTCGCGGCCTTCATCGTCTGCGAACCGATCATCATGAACGCGATCAGCAAAACGGCCAGCAAACCGGCGAACAACTCGGTGAACTGCACGGGCTTATGATACGGAAAATGGGTGAGCACAAAGTTTTCGAAGAAAAGGTAAGTCACCGGCAGCGCGATGAGTGTCGAGATCGACAGCAGTACGAGAAAACCGCGGCTCAGTAAGTAGACCAGATTGCCGGAGCTGGCGCCCATCACCTTCCGGATGCCGATCTCTTTCAACCGGGTCTCGATGGTGAAAACCACCATTCCGAACAATCCCATCGATGCGATGGAAATGGCCAGGAACGAAAGAAAGCCAATGATCTTGATCAGGACGGACAGTTCGCTGTAGGCCTCTTCGATGGCTTCGTCATAGAATTTAGCCTGAAAAGGATGTACACGGTCGATCTTCTTCCAGACCGACTCGATCCTGGCCCTGGTTGCCAGCAGGTCCGTGCTTTGTATTTTGGCATTGATGACGGCCCGGTCGCCGGGTGTCCAGGGCATGAAGGCCACCGGGCCCACGAGGTTATCGACCTTGCCATAGTGAAAGTCTTTCATGACGCCAACAATGGTCATCCTGCGGTCCCGAATTTTGAAATTACTGAAGGTAATCTCCTCCCCAATGGCTTTCCCGGGGTCGCTGTTCGCAATGGCAAATCGTTTTAAAAACTGCTGGTTGACAATCACTTCGTTAACCGCTTCGGCGGAGTTGGGTCGGGTCCTAAAATTTCCGCCGGCAATGAGTTTGTATTGATGCAGAGCCAGGTAGTTTTCGTCGACGTGGTTGGTCAGGACCAGGGCCGAGTCGCGCGAATCTTTGTATTTTATAAAACCGCCCCAGGCATTTCCAATGCTGGTGATTATCAACGATCGGGAGAGGGCGGTTACCTCGGGCATCTCGCTCAGTTCATGAAGAAATGCATCGGGTTTATTGCCCTGCATATCGATGTTCAGGACATTTTCCGTGTTGAATCCCAGATCGAATGTCAGTATGTTTTTATACTGCACATAGCCGATGGCGGTTGCGGTTATAAAGATCAGGGTGAGGGTATATTGAACCACCACCAAAACACGCCGGAGGGTTACGTGCTTGAACACTTTCACCGACGCCATATTCCCGAGCGCCTGAATTGCGCTGACGTTGGAAAAGAAGAGGGCAGGCATGAAACCGGCCATCGTACCGACGGTAACCGAAAAGACGATGAAGGCTACGACCATCGACGGCGTGAGCTCAAGCTTCACCAGGCGCTGCATTTCCGGTGCCAGGGAGATCAGCTGCGGCCGCAAGATCAGAAACAGGAAGTACGAAAGAACGAGGGCGGCCAGGGAAATCATGATCGCTTCCACCAGAAACTGTTGCCACACCTGGCTCTTTCCGGCACCGATCGCTTTGCGAAGCCCTATTTCCTTGAAGCGACGCGTGGCCCGTGCCATCGAAAGATTGGTGTAGTTGAAACACGCCGACACGATCACAACGAGAGCCAGTCCACCCAGTATCCAAAGTACAACCGGGGGCATGTGCGGGCCAACCGAGCCGGGGCCTCCCTCGGAGGCCCGAAAACTCTCACCGACTACAATTTTATACAAAGGAAGAAGTTCGAGCTGGATCGTTGTCGTCTCTTCGGCGCGGTTTTCTTCTGTTGCAATGGCGTCGAGCTGCGACTGGATGGAGGCCGGGTCGATGGTTGGAGGCAGCAGGAGGTACACGAAGTTCGACGACAAGCTGGTCCAGTTGTCGAAGTCTTTGTTGTTCCTGTTGAGTTGTTCGGCCGTTGAGAGTGATACCAGGGCTTCAAAATTGAGGTGCGAAAAGAAGGGAACGTCTTTCATGACACCGGTCACCTGGTAATCGAGCGTATCGAATCGGACGGCCTTGCCCAGCGCCGGTTGGTGGCCAAATAGTTTTTCGGCGGCCGATTCCGTCAGAACAACCGAGTAAGGATCTTTCAGCGCCGTGTCGGGATTGCCTTCCACCATCGGAAAGGTAAAAACCCTGAACAGGGAAGGGTCTGCCCAGAAGCCCTTGATGGGAACAATTGTGGAGCCAACCTTCGCGTCCTGCGAAAAGTCGTTGCGTAGAATGGCCACTTCGTCGATACCGGCCATTTTCTGCCGGATCAGCTTTCCGGTTTTCAGGGATGTGGTAGCAAACCTGCCGCCCGACCGCGATCCGTTTTCTTCACGGTTTTCCGTCAGTACGCTCGTGATGCGATAAATCCTCTTCCCATTCTGGTGAAACCTGTCGTATGAATGCAGGTCGAGCACGAACGCGATCAGCAGCAATCCAACGGACATACTGATGGCAAGGCCAACCACGTTGATAGCCGAGAACAGCTTGTTGCGCAATAGATTGCGTCCCGATGTTTTGAGGTAACTACTGATCATGATCCAGTTGATAAAGGTTAACAATTTCTGGTCTTTATACTAATTTCGGAAGAATGGGCAGGCATCGATCGGCTTTGCGCGACGGCCCCGGTGGAGCGTACATGCTGCTCCCGAAATTCGCTTCCAATGTGATCACTCTGCTGCAAGAATACCGGGCCGAGGCAAACAAAATGAAAAAATGGGGTGAAGTGGGTTAAAAATGGGACGAAGACACCCGTTTGTTTGCTCTTATATACCAGGGGCCTCAGTCGGAGAGAGCGGTTATGGCAACCTCTTTTTTAAATGCAAAGGAAAAATGCGATAACGCTTCGAAGCCTGGCTCCTGGTCAATCTCGGTGGGTTTTGTCCCTTTTCTTCCATAGGAAACGGGCTTCGTTCTCCAGCCACCGCTGGGGCTTTTCATCAACGATGGTTTTTGAAATCCCGTTTGTAGGCCGACAAACTGCGCCCTGTTAGAAAGGCAAATAGCGTCTCAGGAAAAGGAAGGGACGATAGGGGTACTTTCTACGCATTTGAAATAATTCGTAAAGGTTAGCCAATCCGTTTAAAAAAATCTTCCCGGTACAATTCTCCAATGGGGACTTCAGTCTGGTCGATCAGAATGCGATTCCGCTCGATACTTTCAATTTTCGTCAGCGCAACGATAAACGATCGGTGTATCCGGGCAAATAGGTCGGCGGGCAGTTTCTCCATGAAGTGAGTGAGCGAAAGCTGGGTGGCGATCTTGTTCTGGCGGGTATGCACCAGCACGTAGTCTTTTTTGCCCTCAATAAAAAGGATCTCCCCTAAATCGACACGGATTGTTTTTACGCCGGATTTAATAAATAGGTGACTATCCAATGGTTTCGGATCAGGCACCGATAAGCCAGAGCGCAATCGATTTTCGCCCAACTGGGTTTGTACTTTTTGAACCGCTGCCAGAAATCGGTTAAAAGGAATGGGTTTGAGAAGATAATCGGTTACATTCAAGTCAAAGGCCTCGACGGCAAACTGGGAGTAAGCTGTTGTCAGCACGACCAGCGGAGGGGCCTTCAACGTCTGTAGGAACTGCAAGCCGTTCAAGCCGGGCATTTCAATATCCAGAAACAGCACATCAATCGGATTTCTGGCTATAAATTCGAGCGCTTGCACGGGGGTCGAGCATAATTTGGCCAGATGCAGGAAAGGTACACGCTCGATATAAGCCTCCATCACTTCGAGGGCTAGCCTTTCATCGTCCACAACCAGACATTGGATTTTTGACATTGTCACTTGAGGGTCAGTGAAAGTGTGGTTTGAAAACGCTCATTCGTTTGATTAAGATGTAATTGGTGTCGATTTGCATAGAAATGGGTAAGCCTTCGTTTTAGATTGGTCAGCCCAATTCCGCCCGTTGGCAGCATGCTCTTGGTTCCTAGTCCATTAATTGTATTTAACGTCAGGGTAGTCTCGTTGAGCGCGAGTGAAATAGACGCAAACCCCGCCCCATGCTTAAAGACATTTTCGACAATAGGCATCAGTAGCAACGGTTCGAGCAATACGGTTTCCACATCGCCCTGTACGTCAAAATAAAGGGGGAAGTCCAGCGGTAATCGCAGCCGTTGCAAGGCCAGGAAATGTTCGATCATCTCCACTTCTTTCGCTAAACTGACCTGCTCTTCATTCGTCTCGTAGAGGACATAGCGCATGAGTTGGGAAAGCTGCATGATCCCCGCCGACGTCTCGGTCGATTGTTTAATGGCCAGTCCGTAAAGCGCGTTTAACGTGTTGAAAAGGAAATGGGGATTTAATTGAGATCGTAAAAAGGATAGCTCGTTTTTGAGCTGCGTATTTTCGAGTTCCCTCGTCTTTTGCTGAAACGTAAACCAATCGACGGCGAACCGCACCATACATGCTAGGGCGGTAAACAACAACAATTCGAATGACCGTAGGGTAAACTGTTCCCCATAGGATAAGGGGAAATCGCCAGGCTCTGCGCCAAGGTACCAGTTTCTTAAACCGTGATAAGCCGGAATGGATAGCGCCACCAATCCCATAATTAGGAGCCCATTAAAGGTCAGGAAACGGGCTACCCTCATTCGTGCCAGTAACACTGGAATGAAGTATTGATAGTTCGTATAAAAGACGATTATTTCGGCTACGATATGAATGCTGGGGTGGCCAACCAGAAAGTTAACGCCTTGATAATTATTTATATAGACAACTGACAGAATATAGGCCGACCATACCATGCCATGAAAAAGAGCCGGCAGGTAGTAGGGGATGGGCTTCGTGAACAGTCGCTGGAATCGGTTATGCATACCTGGGTAAAGGTACGGAAGGAAGCAATCTGATTTCCGGTTCTGCCCTCAATTGGCTTTCGGCAAGGCCAGAAGCCCTGTTTTACGCCATCAAACCGGTTGGCTGGCCAATGTCACCGGCTGACCGCATGCCGGGCAGATTCCAGTGTTTTCATTTTTTCCAGCGGGTCGAAAGGGTTTGGTTTGGTTCAAAATCGAAACAGATGACCTACGCGATCGAAACCCATCAGCTAAGCTACTGCCGTGGCCAGCAATTGATTGTTGATAACCTCAATCTACAAGTGCCTGTCGGAAGTATTTTTGGTTTTCTTGGCCCGAACGGTTCGGGCAAAACAACCACGATACGTCTGCTTCTGGGCCTGATTCGAACGGCAAATCCATGCGTTCAAATCTTTGGCGAAGATATCCGTGAAAACCGATTGTCAATCCTTGCAAAAATCGGTGCTTTAATTGAAGCACCGATGCTGTATCCGCATTTGTCAGGCTATGAAAATCTGGAGATCAGTCGGCTTGCCCGCCAGGTGGACCGAAAACAGGTCGAAAATGTACTTGACCTGGTGGGACTTACGAGGGAGGCTAAAAAGCGGGTAGAGCACTATTCGCTGGGGATGCGGCAGCGGCTGGGGATTGCCTTGGCGTTGCTGGGAAACCCTGACCTGCTTATTCTGGATGAACCAACCAACGGACTTGACCCGGCCGGAATCCGGGAAATACGTCGTTTGCTGGTTGAGTTAAGCCAAGTACACAGAAAAACGGTCTTCATTTCCAGTCATTTACTGAGCGAAATGGAAAAATTTGTCACGCATGTGGGGATCCTCAATCACGGGCAGATGCTGTTTCAGGGACCCGTTAACCGGCTGCATCGTGACTTTTCCGCCCAAAGCACAGAACAGACCCTGGAAGATATCTTTTTAACCCTAACCAATTCAAAATTATGAATGCCGCAACCTATCTGATCCCAAGCCTGGCCATGGAGCGGCTGAAGATCAAAGGAACGTTAGTAGTCTGGCTGGCCGTATTTGCTCCCGTTTTTGTCGTTATAGTGGCCTTTGTTGCCGGATATGCCGATGGAGAGAAGTTTTATAGAAGTGGGGTCAATCCCTGGATCAATTTCTGCGAACACATTCTGGCAGGCTGGTCGCTCTTTATTTTTCCGCTTTATGTTTCCTTGCTGTCGGCACTCTATGCGGGCATTGAGCATCAAAACCGAGCCTGGGGCTATGTGTATAGCCTGCCAGTGCCGAAAAGTAGCATTTATCTAAGTAAGCTATTGGTATTGAGTGTGTTGGTCGCGCTAAGTCACGTTGCTTTAGTTGTTTTTGCCCTGTGCGCAGGCTCACTTATGGGCATGTTGAAGCCAGCCTACGGTTTTCAGGATTTTACCATGCCTGCTTTCATGCCTGTCGCTTGTATCAATCTATTTGTTTGTGGACTGGGCCTAATCGTAATTCAGTTATTCATTAGCTTGTGGTATCCAGGCTTTATCATCCCCGCCGGTTTGGGACTTTTTGCCACCCTGGCTAGCGCCATTGCCCGAAGCTTTCCAGTGAGTCATTTTTCCCCCTATCTGTGGCCTTTTGTTTTTCTCAACAACACGCTGCAAGTGCATGACTGGAACTACTCTATTTTGATGTGGAGCTTTACGGTGTATTTATTGGGAGCAGCGATCAGTCTCTTTATAGTTGGCCGAAGAAGCAACAGGTAACGAATTTCTAACGAAAACTTCGTGTCAGGCCGGATGGGCTAAATAAGAGAAGCTGGTAACAAAAACCTTCCACACCGTTAATCCTATACTTTACCTTTTCGAAAGACTTGTATGACGCAGTCGTTGCCCACTCATGGACGGCGGCATTAGGTAGGAAGTTACGGAATCCGCTTTTGACGTATGGTGGCAAGGTATTGGCATTTACGATTTACGATCCACCAACACCGGAGCGCCCTGCAGATCAAGCAAATGATTTACGATACGCTCGGAGGCTGTTTCGCAAAAATCCAGTCCCGAATAATCAGGGTTGTACCCGCCCATATAGGGAACTGCCATCATGTAAATGCGGGGATTGGCAACCTGATCCGCGCCGACAACCTGGAAAGTATCCGTAATAGCGATTCCCGGTACGTTCAGGTAATAGTCTCCCCGTGGCCCTTGCTCAATCCGATTACGGCTTTCAGTGCTTTCGATTTTCCCCTGTTGGGCGGACCTGAATCGTAAGCGGGCGGGGCTTATGGATCCGGTGGCGATCAAACCCTTAAAGGGAAATTCTTCAAAGGATAAATGGGGCTGCCCAATGCAATCGACAAAGGTTTGGTAGTACGTCGCTTGCGGCTGGTTGGCATCGTCTGTATACTGAATGGTAGCCCCCCCGTTTTTTTCGGGCTTCACTTCACTGTCCGATCCGACAGAAATGATGTGGAGCAGGCCCGCCTGATGCAACGCCAGCAATTCCTGGGCAGAGCGCTGGGGAACAAACGCAATAACAATCGAAATCAACGGCATCAGGACCTTCTGGAGTCGCAGCATGTCTTCCGCTGAAAAGTATTTGGCCGGGTAATTCATGGTATAGCTCAACTCGGCCAGTATCTCCTTCCAGTAAATGGATTCCTGCCGCCTGATGGATTGCTCGGCCTCCCGGTATTCAACTTTAAACAGTTCGAAAGCCTCCAGACGTTCGCGCGGGTCCATCATCCTGTCCACAAAGTCTTCCAGATTCATGGCTTTAATCTGCTCATAAAAACCGGGGTCCTTTTGTCGTAACGCGTCCTTGAAGTTTTTTTCAAACACATAATCCAGCGGCAGAAACCCTTCATTTCGGGCCCGCTCGGCGGCAATCTCTTCGCTGGTAAGCAGCGCATCTTGCGACAGAAGTGATTCTTCCAGGTGAAACCGGATTGCTGGCAGAAACCCGCCACGCGAATGGATCACCAACTTAAAATGGGGAGAACCGGGGTCGGTCTGAAACGAAAGCGTGCCATCGGGCTGAGCCGTAAAGGCGCCATTGCTGCGGGAGAGCGTCCGAATGGCGTCGATGGCCGTCAGGGAAGAACCCCGTATGGCCACGGCATGATTCAACGGCAGAACGAGTTTGGCAGGCGGATACGGCGAATCAAAGTAATTCCGGACGGTTCCTTCGTGCTTTTTAGGCCAGTGGTGGCCGGTGCACAGGATAACCTGATCAAACGCAACAACTCCTATTTTGTCTACCGTCACCAGCACCTTCCGGCGTTCCGGCTGATCCGTTATGTCCTTGATGGCGCTGGAAAAATGCACCCGGGTGGTGATCCCCAACCGGTTAGCCTGCTCCAATAACAAATCGAACTGGGCCGCCAGATACTGGCCAAACAGCAGGCGGGGAACGACCTTGTATTCATTGAATACCCGGGGATCAATGTTGAATCGGTCGAGTGTGGCTTCGGGAAGTGTCTGGACCCAGTCTTCCAGCGAGCTGACTAAGGCAGGAACTTCCTTCCCGGATACGTTGGTAACATGCTCGTCATTTGCGCCCTCCTGGCTATAGGGCATTCCCGCTCCCAGTTGACTATTTTTATCGAAAATATCGATTTCCCAATCGCTCTGATTGGCTTCGACCAATCGCTTAAACATGAATAAACCACTGGGTCCTGCTCCCAGAATGGCAATGCGCTTGATCGCTTTCTCTATGTCCATTGAATGCCTAAAAGTATAAAAAACCGCCCGGCAACGGATGGTATTATCTTCTTTTGAAAGGTTTCTAACCAAATGATATGCATCTAAACTGTGGGTGGAATTGAAGTGTTTTGGATTGGCGTATGAATAGACTATTAAAAATTGGTACGACTGCCAAACCGGCCAACGGTATTTTTGACGGGATCAATTTGAACGGGAGATCCCAAAAAAGTATCCCTTTTTTGAACCTGCGCTTAATCCGGAGAGGGAACGCCGATTCGATCAGGAATTGATCCTTTCTGAGACGATCCTTTCCAATTCATAAAGATAGGGCGCATTGGGGGGCAGAATCTCCATTCAAAAAATGGGTGATACTCATTGCTTTACCGATCAATAAAAAGGCGTGATTTCAGCTACCCCACGCGGAGCGGTATTCCTGGCCGAAACGATCAGAGCTTCGAAGTAAAAGGTGGTGAATGCTTCTTGTGGACGGGCTGGCGCGCGGAGTAAACGCACATTTTGTGAAAAGAAACCAAAAATATCCAAACAATTACCCCCGCAACCCGGGTTTAATGCGGAAGTGGATACTGCTTATGGCTGCGCCTGTTTTAATCGACCTTTTCCAGTTACTATCCAGCAGCCGATTGCCTTTTTCCCTTTACCATGCGTACGCCATCCCCCGAAAGTGATCGTCTGAAGACCTTGAACGAGTATGATATTCTCGATTCGCTACCGGAACCGGACTACGATGATATCACCAGTCTGGCCGCCCAAATCTGTCAGACCTCGATTTCGCTTATAAGTTTCATCGATGACAAACGGCAATGGTTCAAGTCTTGTCATGGCTTAAATGTGCGGGAAACACCCCGCGAATTTGCCTTTTGCACGCATGCCATCCTTGAACCCGATCAGACCCTGATTGTCACCGATTCGCGGGAAGATCCGCGTTTTGCGGGGAACCCCCTTGTGGTGGGCGATCCCTACGTCATTTTTTACGCGGGGATACCTCTGGTGGATGCCGATGGGTTTGCTCTCGGTTCCTTGTGTGTTATCGATCAAGTGCCCAGGCAGTTAAGTCCGACCCAGCTGACCGCTTTACAAACCTTGGCCCGACAGGTCGTCAACCTGCTGGCGTTGAGAAAAGCCCACAAAATGGCCCAACAAAGCCGGGAAAGGTACCGGGCGCTGGTTAACGAGTTAGAGCAGCAAGTCGAGGAACGGACCCGGGAACTGGTTGCTTCGAATACCGAGTTGACCAAAGCCAATCAACGGCTTCTGCGATCGAACGAAAACCTTCAGCAGTTTGCTTACGTAGCTTCCCATGATCTGCAGGAGCCCCTGCGAAAGATACAATCCTTTAGTTCCCTGCTCCACGCTCACTATGCATCAGTCCTGGATGAGCCGGGCCAGGATATACTCCAGCGAATGGTGGCGGCTGGTACCCGCATGTCTACGCTGATTCGGGACCTGCTCAGTTACTCGCGCTTATCGACGCGGGCTGACGCCCCTCAGGCTGTTTCACTAACGACCGTGGTCAACACCGTCATTAATGATTTGGAAGTTAGCATCGCGGAGCTTAAGGCTCAGATTCATCTCGATCCCTTGCCGGCGGTCTTGGGAGATGCACTCCAACTCGGCCAGCTTTTTCAGAATCTGCTTAGCAATGCCCTTAAATTTCACCGGCCAGACGTGCCGCCGGTGATTCAGGTAAGAGCCCATTGGATAGCTGCCGATAACCTGCCGACCCCGGTCAGGGTAGAAAGTGGAGCGATTGCGTATCACCGGATTGACGTAGTGGATAATGGTATTGGCTTCGACCAGAAATATGCGGAACGCATTTTCCAGGTCTTCCAGCGGCTCCATGGGCGCAGTGAGTTTGCCGGGACGGGGATTGGCCTGGCCATCTGTGAAAAAGTAGCGATCAACCACGGCGGTGCTATTGAGGCTACCAGTCAAGTGGGTCAGGGAGCGCGGTTTAGTATTTACCTACCGGTGTAACATGATTTAGGTTGTTTACTACGCAAGGAATGAAACAGTTGCCAATGAGTGAGAAATACTGACGTTTTTCATATAATTGGAATCGCAGTGGTGCACCACTGCGACCGCGATGGCGTACCCTGCAGATGCCAGGGAATAGGAAGCGGACTTGATCAGCAATTGATACCTTTCTGAACCAATCATTTCATACCGAGAAAAGAGGGCTTTTTGGGGTCAACATGTCAGTTTAGAAAATGGCGGTCAATCAACACTTCTGCCGACTGCATTTACGTCTCATCTATGAGTTTTTTGTGAACGTGAGGATAAACCAGGCTGGCTTTTGGTCTTTCCAAATATTAAAAATTGGACTTACCTTCGTAACGGATTTACCGCATCGACCGGCAGAGCCAAATGGGTAAATACCCTTTGCCCATCTGGCCGAAGATACGCTTCACCGGGCTCTGCCAAACTGGCTGAACCTTTCTGTTAACACGTAATCGTTTTTTGACAAATGACAATCAAATAGCATGGACATCGCCGTGAAGTTGCTCATTGTGGAAGACGAAATGATTATTGCCGCCGACATCGCCCTGCAACTCAGCAAACTCGGTTATGAGGTGAGCGGGATTGTCCCCCGGGGCGAAGAAGCCATCCGGCACGTGGAAACCAACCGACCTGACCTGATTCTGCTCGACATTAGCCTTAAAGGCTCGATCGACGGTATCGACACGGCCCATGCGATCCTCCAGAGGTGGACCGTCCCGATTATTTACATCACCGCCAATACCGATGAAGCCACCTTTGCCCGGGCCAAAAAAACCCGACCCTACGCCTACATTTCCAAGCCAATCCGGGCCATTGAATTACAACGGGTGATCGAACTGACCATCAGCCGCCTGGCTGACGAGCCTCCCTTCGCTGCCGACCCTGTCCCCGACGCACCTTTTGTCCTCAGTGACCGGATTTTTGTGCGCCACCGCGAAAAGATCATCAAGATTTTCATCGCTGATATTCTCTACGTGGAAGCCGACCGCAACTACTGCAACCTCTGTACGGCGGACAAAGAATACCTGCTGACAACGACCTTGAAGCAGATGGAATACAAACTTCCGGTCAACTATTTTGTGCGGGTGCATCGATCCTATCTGGTGAATCTGGCACAGGTCGATGAAGTAGGCGAAGGGCATATCGGGATCAAGGGTAAAACGATTCCCCTCAGCCACAACCTGCGCGAGGCATTTCTGAAACGAATCCAGACCATTTGATCCTCATTATCAACAGCTTGATTAATCCTTTTTCAGTTTGTTTGTGCCTCTGGTAAGTAATTCCCGTCTTTCGGACAGTAAACCGGTGTGTTCGTCCTTGAGCACTTGGCTTGAGAATATGTTGGCGGTAGTTTAGATCCGTTGTCGGCCCCATCGCGTTGTCGAGTCGATTGGGCCAACCATTTCTAATCCGCCCCAAAGCGTTCTCAACCATGTGTCTCCATTTTACTGCCGTCCCTTCTCAGGTGTTTTTTTGCTTCCTGCGTATCCTGCCAGCCGCCATCTACCGTGGCTACGATTACCGCTTATACGAACCACAACATCAGGGTAAGTTATACGCGCGGTTCAAAACGGAAACGCTGCATCAGGCCGTGTAGAAGGCTGGCTTAGAAATTCACCCAATCAACTCACATAACCATACTCACCCATGAAAACCAGTAACCCATTTTTCGTCATAGCCCGGCTGTTGACTCTGCTGCTCCTGCCGGCCTTCGCAGCCACCACCCTCGCTCAGGGCCTCGATCCCGAAGCGGTTGCTTTTGTTAAAACCTACCAGACCGCCTACAACAAAGGCGACCGGCCCACGCTGATGACCCTTTTTGCCGACAATGTGGGCTGGGTAAACCCCGATGGCAGTGTAACGCCCGGTTCTAAAGCCGATGTTGAAGCCGACTATGTACGCGATTTCGGCGAAACGGCCGGGTCGTATATGGACTTCACGGTGGTCAGCACCGAGGCCCAACCCGATGGCAAGGTGAAAATCGGCACGACCGTCAGCGGTTATGATTTTGTGCGAAAAACCGGCGCGAAACTCAACCCCACGGCGGGCACCTACGAAATGCTGATCGGCAAGGTCGGTGGGCAGTGGAAGATTTCGCAGGTGAAATGGGCCATGAACCAGGTTGCGCTTGAACTCCGCAACTTGACGAAGCAATTTCAGGATGCCTACAACCGCGAGGACATAGCCACCCTGAAAACGCTGCACACCAACGATGTAGTCCGAACACATAGCGACGGTACGAAGCAAACCGGTATAGGTCAGGTGGCGGAGTTGCTTGCCAAAAATTTCGCCGACGCTGACGTGAACAGTGCCATTCTGATGACGGACGTAAGGCCGCAGTTTGATGGCAGTGCCATCTTTACCGGCACCTTTCACCAGAACGGACGGGCGGTGAACGGAAAGCGGGTCACGGTCGATGGGGCCTATACCAACACAGCGGTTAAAGAAAACGGAGCCTGGAAAATCAGCCGGATCGTGGTTTCGCCGATTACCAAAGCGATGGTCTATCACAAAGTGGCCGACTATGCCGCCTGGAAAAAAGGCTTCGACCGGTTTTATAACGAACGAATGCTGGCGGGCGAACTAAGTGCCGAAGTCAGTACGCTGGCCGACGACCCCAACACGGTTTGTATCATCAGCGAGTGGGCCTCGCCCGACGCACCGAAGGCTTTTTTTGCCCGCCCGGATTTGGCGGAAACGATGCGGAAAGACGGTGTCATTGGTAAGCCTACCATGCTGATTATGAGTAAGAAATAACCGACTCTATCCCCACCACATTCGCCCGGTATGCAGTGTCGCATACCGGGCGAAACAAACAAACCAAGTCAATGAAAACCAAACCCGCTTCCCCCGTTCTGCCCCTTTTTGCTTCCTTGCTTCTTTTTGCCGCCGGTTGTAGTTCACCCGCCAAGGAAAGTGCCGTGACGGTCGATAACGCCACACTCAAAAAAGAAATCGAAGCCTCCAATATTGAGTTCGCGGGATTCATCGCCAAAGGCGACTCGGTGGGTATGGCCAATTTTTATGCCGAAGACGCGAAACTGATGTTCTCGAACGCACCAGCCATCGTGGGCCGCAAAAATATTCAGACGGCCATACACAACGTCCTCAGTTTTGGAATAGCCAAAGCTGAGTTTACTACTATCGACGTATGGGGAACCGGCGATTTCGTGTCGGAGGAAGGCCAGGCAAGCCTGTTCGATAAAGCCGGTACGCAGGTGATCAAGGACAAATACATCGTCCTCTGGAAAAAGGAAGCTGGTAAATGGAGGCCCTTCCGCGACATAACTAACTCCGATCTACCCCTGCCTGCTGCTAAGTAGGTCAATACATTCAATCAATCCTTTTTAACAATATTCCATTGAAAACTAATCAAGTACCCCAGATGCTGGCCGTTGTTATCGCCCTGTTCCTGTTTGCCGCCAGTTGCAATACACCCGCCAAGGAAACGGACACAAAAACAACCGACGTGTCGGCCGTGACAACCGAACAAAAGCAGGTGATTGAACAGGAAATTTCTGGCCTTATCAAAGAATTCTTCCAACAGGTCGAAAAACTGGACATTGAAACGTGCATGACGTACTTTGAAAATACGCCTGATTTTCAGGCCGTCAATCCCGATGGCACCCTGGGCGACTACGACGCGCTAAAAAAATTGAACGCAGACGGGTTTAGCCAGATGAAGACGTTGAGCGTCGTGCCAACGAAGGAAGTGATTCGGGTTTTGACGGACTCGCTGGTGCTTTATACGTTCTCGATGGAACAGGATGCAACGCTCAAAACCGGCCAGAAAATAAAGTACGAACACGTAGCGGGAACGATGCTCTTCTCCAAAATCAATGGCGCGTGGAAAGCGACGTTTTACCACGAGTCTGCAGCGGCACCGGTAGCCGTCAAGTAGTAAAGACTGAGCGCATATAAAACCAATAACCTCGCAGCTTTTTCTCTAGTAGATAGACCCATGAAAATCAACCAATTTATTCCTGTTTTTGCCGTCCTGATCCTGTTTACCGTCGGTTGCAATACCGCTCCCCAAAAAGCAGATGAGAAACCAGCGACTCAATCCGATGCGCCGGAGTACTTCCTGTTGCGGCCCGAAGTCGAAAAAGCGTATGGCTATTCCCATGCCGTTCGGATTGGCAATGAACTGAAAATATCGGGTGCGGTCAGTATGGACGAGAAAGGAAACCTGACGGCTAAAGGTGATTTGGGCCAACAAATGAAAAACTGCTACGCCGATCTGGACAAAATTCTGAAGCACTATGGCTACACCTGGGACGACGTTGTGGTGGAGAATATTCTGACCACGAACATGCCCGAATTTGTGAACCAGTCGGCTTACCGAAATACGATCTACAAGAAGCAGTTTCCGACCGGGTCGTGGTTTGGCGTGAAGGAACTAGCCTTGCCCGGCCAGTTGATTGAGATTGAGTTAGAAGCCTATAAAGTGCGCTAATTCAGTTAAGCGGATTCGATGATGAGCCTCATCGTTTTTTACAGATTCCTGCCTGAAGCTATCCAAAACCTTTCAGAACACCTAGACGAGTGTTAGCCGCTATACCGAAATGACCTTTCCGCTCCCCTATAAATCGGCAACCGCAGGCTCCCTCAATCCAGCGCCTTCCTTAATCAAAAGCCGCATCGAGTCCATCGACGTATTGCGGGGACTGATTATGATCATTATGGCGCTGGACCATACGCGCGATTTCTTTCACGCCCAGGCCTGGACCGACGACCCGCTCAATCTCGATACCACCACGCCGGTCCTGTTCGTCACCCGCTGGATTACCCATTTCTGCGCCCCTACGTTTGCCTTGCTATCCGGTACGTCCATCTACCTGCAGGGCTTACGAAAATCGCGCAGCGAGCTGAGTCTGTTCCTGCTGAAACGGGGTCTATGGCTCATGGTAGCCGAAGTGCTTCTGATTGTGCCGGCGGATACGTTTACCCTGTTTAATCCCATTACGCTGGTCGTTTTCTGGTCGCTGGGCATTAGTATGGTGTTCATGGCCGGGCTGACGTGGCTTCCGTTCCGGGCCATACTGAGCATGGGTTTAGTAATCGTTTTAGGTCATAATCTGCTGGATGCGGTGGAACAGGCACCGGGATTTCCATCGGGTTTTTGGTGGGCGCTGTTTCATGGCGGGCGTGACCGTGTGTTTGAATACGCTCCTGGTCGGGTTATTGAGGTACTATACCCGTTTCTTCCCTGGCTGGGGCTAATGATGCTGGGCTACTGCCTGGGCCGTTTGTTTGAGCCAGCGGTTTCGGCTACAAAGCGTCAACAGTGGCTGGTTTATCTCGGAGCCGGAGCCATTGGGTTATTTGTGGGGCTGCGTTTGCTGAATGGCTACGGCGACCCTTTCCCCTGGAGCGTCCAGAAAGACGGTCTCACCACGTTGTTCTCGTTCCTGAAAGTACATAAATACCCACCATCGCTGCTGTATATGTGCATTACGGTGGGGCCGGGACTGCTGGGACTGGCGTTGCTGGAGAACGTACACAATCGTGTTACGGCCGTGCTGCGCACCTATGGACGAACGGCCTTTTTTTATTACACGATCCATTGGTACGTCTTGCATACCCTGCGCATGATCGTCTTTTTTGCCGCTGGCCACACCATGACGGAGGCCGATAAAGCGCTGCAAACCCTACCGATGCGGTTTGTGCTGCCCGGCGATGGAGGCTACAACCTTGGGGTAGTTTACCTCATCTGGATAGCCGTTGTCGCGTCGTTGTATCCCCTGTGTCGCTGGTTTGATACCTACAAGACAACGCACAAAGAGCAGTGGTGGCTGAGCTATCTGTGATCAAGACTATCACAGAAAGTAAACAACCAAAACCTATTCAGGAAATGAACGAAAGTGAAAAAGTAATAACAAGAACTGTTGTCATTCCTGACGACCTGGACGCCGTTAAAAAATTATGGTTTGACTATTTAGTTTGGGGTAACGACAAAATGCAGGAACTCTATGGTGTCCATCCGCATAATCCCGAAGATGCTGTTGAACAGGACATTCAACAGATTGGCAAGTTTCAACCCCCTTACGGACAGCTAATTCTGGCTATTTATGAAGATGAAGTATGTGGACTTGGAAGCCTGAAACGTATCAACTCCGATACCGGTGAAATAAAACGAATGTTTGTTGATCCAGCGAGTAGACGAATTGGAGCTGGACGAGCTATTCTTAACCGACTTTTAGTTGAAGCGAAAAAAGTCGGTTATAAAAGAGTTCGGCTCGACAGTCCGAAGTTTATGGAAGCGGCTCACTCCTTATATAGAAGTTTTGGATTTCGTGACATTGACGCGTATCCGGAAATGGAAATCCCCGCAGAATTTAAAGACTATTTATTGTTTATGGAATTGACTTTAACTGAAGACACTAACTAAATCCGAAAACCAATCAAACTCATGAAACATCTCCTGATTTCATTATCTGCTCTTTGGCTGCTGGTTAGCCTCGGCCTGTCGGCACCTGCACAGGCTCAGCAAACGTCAACGACTCAACTCAAAAGTATCCACCTTTTTGATATGCCAGCCGGTGTAACGGAGGCTAAACTATCGGCGGTAATTGGCGAGCTGAACACGGTCATTAAACGCCTGGGCTACAGTAACGCCGGATACACACTCTACAAGGTAGACGGGAAAGGAGCCGACAAATACCGCTACTTCTTCGAGGGCAATTGGCCCAATGCCAGCGTGTACCAGAAAATCCACGACGACAAATCGTTTCAGGAAGCCGATAAAAAACTGGGTGCGGTGTACGAGAAAATAAAAGCCGTTGAACTCTACCGTCGCTTAGTAAGAGTACCTTAATCGTCTAACCATCAAAAACCTAATGAAAACCAATCCATTTACCCTACTCCTGGCCGTTGTTGCCTTGACGTCTGTCTGCGTTACCGGTTGTAATGCGCCCGCCCAAAAAGAGGAAGCTGCGACTGAACAGGCAGCGGCTAAACCCGATATGGCCGCCATCAAAACGGAAATACAAGCCATCGAAACCGAATGGGCCAGCGCCACAACCGCTAAGGACATCGACAAAATAATGGCACTCTACGCAGACGATGCCATAGAAATGGCCGACGACGAACCCATGTCCGTGGGAAAGGATGCTATCCGGCAGGTGTTGCTCAAAAGTATGAAAGCGCGCAAGGCCGGGACTACGGTTTACTACGAGACGATGGACGTGTACGGCGATGGCAACGTAGTGACCGAAGTCGGGAAGACAACGGTTAAAGACGCGGCTGGCAACGTAGTGAGCACCGGAAAATACATGGGCATTTTTGAAAAACGCGACGGAAAATTCATCTGCATCCGCGATATCAACAATGAGGATCAGAAGGACAAGTGAGGTGAGGCTGGCTTTTTAAAGGTATTGGGTAGCCCGGTGTGCTATACGATCGACACCCAGCCTATGACGCTGAATGAGCCTACAACGGCTACTCGTTTCCCAATCCGTTTAAACCGACTTTACTCATGACAACCAAATCTTCTCTACGAATCCTGGCCGCTTTTGTGGCTATGCTCCTGTTTGCAGCCGGTTGCAACGTACCTGCGACGGAAAAACCCGCCACTGCCGAAGAATTGTCTCAGATGAACCGGGACTTTGCCGCTGCGCTCAATGCTAAAGACGCCGTGGCGGCTGCGAATTGCTATGCAGATGATGCTACGTTGTATCCGCCCAATGAGTCCGCCGTTACGGGCCGGGCAGACATCCTCAACTACTGGAAAGGAGCCATTGAAGCGGGTGCTACCAATGTCTCCGTTAAAACGATTGCTACGGGCAGTGAGGGTAACCTGGGGTGGGAAACGGGTCAGTTCCAGATGGATATAAAAACGCCCGACGGGAAAGTCGTTGTCGATAAAGGCCGGTACACCGAATTGCTCAAACGCAATACAGACGGGAAGTGGGTATCTACAATGGGTATGTGGAATGCCGATGCACCACCTGCTCCTTAACGGAACGACATCCTGATTAAGCCGAATCGTCTGTAACGCTCTATTTTTTGTATCTTGTTCGCTACTGAATACGGGTTGTCCCAACATGGGTAAATACATCGTTCAAAGGTGGCTCATCGTCCTGTTGTACCTGCTCTCAATCGCTGGACAGGCACAATCGACGGTGCTTTATTTCAACGAACCGCCCAAAGAGACGCTGGGTCGAAACCGCAACCAACTGGTTATCAATAAATTCTTTAACGACCGTGAGGATTTTCTCTGGTTCATCAGCGGCAATGGCCTAAACCGGTACGACGGCCACGAGATCGTTTCGATCCGCTCCAATCCGGTTGATCTGAATTCCTTATCCTCGTCACGTGCGATTGATATGATCCAGGATGAGCAGGGCAACTTCTGGATTACCACCCGCGACGGTGGCCTGAATGCCTATAATCCGCAAACGGGAAAGATCGCCCATTTTCATCATGTGCCTACCAACAAAGCTAGTCTATCGTCCGATAAACTCCGGTTTCTGCAACGCGATGAGTCGGGTCAGATCTGGATCGGGAGCGATTTGGGTATGAACCAGTTCGACCCAAAAACAGGCCGTACCGTTCGGTTTTTGCCCAAACCCGGCGAAGTAGGGCAGTTACAGGGCAACCCGCTGTCGCCCATTGTGATCGAATCAGACCGGATTTATGTCAGCACCACCGTCGGCTTCGAATACTATAACCGGATTAGTAAACAATGGCATTGCTTTCCGGCGGTAGACAAACAGGGTGTGTCTGTTCCCAACTTCATCGTTGGTCTGAATGCTCCCAACAGCCTCTGTAAAGATCATCGGGGCTTGCTCTGGATGGGGGCTCCCAACCAAACCGGGCTTCAGGTATTCAATCCAAAAACCGGGCAAATCACCTCGTTCGACAGGCACACGGCCGACGGGAAACCAATTCCGTTTCCGAAAGTAATTCTGGAAGATCGATCGGGGCGGCTCTGGCTCTGTTGCGAGAACGACATTTTTCGAATTTCGGTCGATCGGACCGTGGTAGAGCACTGTATCCCGATGGCCGTCGAAAACCAGGAACCGCTAGCGGGGTTGGTGACGCTTTACGAAGATCGGCAGGGGTTGATCTGGCTGGAGCGTATAAGCGACAAGAACCCGCTCTTTTTCGATGCCCGCCAGGAACGTTACCCCAACCTGAAAATGCCGCAATTGGGCAAGATCAAGCCGCTGGCCAACGATCTGTTTCCTGACGCGAACGGCCTGATCTGGATCAGTACCGATCTGGGGCTGATTCGCCACGATCCAGGCGGGGGCGACACAAGGTTTGTGCTGAAGCTACCCAACGTTTATTCCAGTATCCCCCTGTCCGATCACCACCTGCTGCTGATTTCGGAAGATGAAGGTTTGTTTATTTTCGACAAAAAAACGGGTCGGGCCATCCCTGTCCGGTTCCATAAAGCGGGGATTAAATCGATCCAGGCCCCCATCTTTACGGTTCTGGACCAGGACGGCGACTTGTGGATCTCGACCTGGGGCTATGGGCTTTTCCGTATTCCGAAGGGTAGTTTGTCCGTGAAAACGGGCCTTGTGAGCGTCTATGAGCAATGGAAAAATGACCCTGCCAACCCAAACAGCCTGCCGTCGAATCTGCTGCAAAAAATTGCCGTCGATGCTCAGAATACCGTTTGGGTGTGCGGAGCCGCCAACGGGCTTTGCCGGGTAAACAAACACACCCGTCGCGTACAACGGTTTATGCTCCGGCAAGGCGACCCGCATGGGCTGGCCAGCAACTACACCTACTCACCCCTGGTTGATAAGCAGGGCGATGTGTGGGTAACGAGTGGATATAGTGCTCCTTTACAGCGGCTGTCGGTCAAAACGGGGAAGTTCAAAAAATATGGCATTGCCAACGGGTTTACGGATGATTATTTTGCCCATGCCACGCTGGACGGAACTGGCAAAATCTGGTTCAATCAGAATCAGGTCGTTTCCAGTATTGATCCCTTGACGGAACGAGTCACCACGTTTCCGCAGTTTGTGGGCACATCGGTCTATAGTACGCCCATTGCCGCACAGCCCATTACAGGTGAGATTTATTTTAGTTGCCAGAACAACCTACGGCGGATTAGGCCAGCCTTGATTCAGAACGCCCCCCGAACGCCGTCGCCCCTGCGACTCGTGGCGGTGTCTTGTTTCGATGCCGACGAGACGGAAACCATGAAGCCGCTACCCGAAAACCGCTGGCGAGCCCATGAACTGGCGTTGTCGTATCGGGAAAACACGCTTGAACTCAAATTTGCACTTCTGGATTACCGCAGCATCACCGGTCGGGACTATGTCTACGCCCTGACCGGGGTGGATGAGGAACCTCAGTGGGTAAGCATCGGCCTGAAAAATACCGTCAATTTTGCCCGGATGAAGCCAGGGACTTACCAGTTCCACCTGAAAGCCCGCAACAGCGACGGGATTTGGACTAAACTGGCAAAACCCCTGCGGATTACCATCACCCCGCCCTGGTGGCAAAGCCCCTGGGCTTATGTGGCCTATACACTGCTGCTGTTGCTTGGTTTTTGGTACCTGATGAAGGCCCGGCTGCGCGAACAGGCTCGCGAACTGGCCCTGCAGGACGCCGTAGTGATTAAAAAGCAGCGCGATGAGATTACTCAAAAAAATGCCCAGAACGAGCTTCTGCTGAAAGAGATTCATCACCGGGTCAAGAATAATCTGGCCGTAGTGTCGGGTTTGCTGGCGTTGCAGTCGGCGAAAGTCACTGACCCCAACGTACAGGAAGCCATACAGGCCAGTCAGAACCGGGTGCAGAGCATGGGCATTATCCACCAGAAACTGTATCAGGGCCAGCAATTAGGAGCTATTGAAATGCGCGATTATTTTAACAACCTGAGCGAAAGCATCCTCCATTCGTTCGGTGTCGCCGACCGCATTACCATTGACTGTTCGATGCCCGAACTGGTACTGGATATTGACACCGCGGTTTCCGTAGGACTGCTAACGAACGAGTTACTGACCAACTCGCTTAAATATGCGTTTGTCGGCAGGGACAGCGGCACCATTCGCCTGAGTCTGACGCGGGCGGACAACGGGTCCTTGCTGCTGCAAGTGGCCGACAATGGAATCGGCAAGCCGCCCGCGAAAGCAGTCAAAGAAACGGGCTTCGGTACCCAGTTGGTGGATCTGCTCGCCCGCCAGCTCGATGGGATTCTGACCTACGAAAACCAGAACGGAACGCTGGTCACACTCCATTTCAACAGGTCGGCCACTGCCTGAGTCGGTCAAATCCGGACCCTGCACGGGATCGTTTGGGCATTTAATCACCACTCGTCAGTTGTTGGGCTGCATTTAGTTAACGTACGCCATTACATTCATTTTTATCCGACTCCACTTCTATAAATACATGAACGCCGGGCGGTAGCTTGCATCAGTTTTCCTGGACTGTCTCCCGAAAAAATGAAATTTAAAAAGATTGACTTTATCAGGATGGCCCAACGCTTTCCCGGGCGACCTATTTAAAAGCGGTACTCAGCATTTCATAGCTTTTTGACCAAATCGTTCTCAACCCAATCAAGGAGTATATTTTGGGTAAGAATCAGGGTTCAGAAACTGGGCATCATTCACCAAGTATGCTGACAACCAATGCTTCATTTTCGTCTCAAGAGCTTTTGGGGTTTGGGAGTACGAACCCCGCTGACCATTGCCTACCTGTTCACTGGTAAACTTTTATATCCTGTTGTGAAAAAAATGTAGTGATTATCTATTTCGAACACCTTATAAAGAGGTACGGTAGAGCTAGTTGGAAAAGAGTATTCGATACATGCCAAAAGTCAGAAACGACTGAAAATCGAAAATTATCGCTCACCAACTATCCTCACAACCAACGGCGCACCTGTGCCTTGTAGCTCAGGTATTCATCACCGAACTTGCGGGTCAGGTACTGTTCTTCGCGCTCAATAATGCCTTTCTGGACCACCCCTAACAAGGGGATGAGCAGCAGCAAACCCCACCAAGCATTGGTAGCAACCGACACCGCCATATAAATCAGCGTCAACGAGAGATACATGGGATTGCGGGTATACCGATACAGGCCATTGCGAACAATGGCCGTGGTGGTGCCGCTCGGGTGAATGGTTGTCTTGTGCTGAATCATTCCCCGAAAAGCTAGTAACAGTGAAACCACCCCGATGATCAGCAAAACGGCTCCAATACTCAGGGCCGGTAGCAGGGCTAGAAACGGGGTAGGAAAAACATAGCGGAGTCCGAGTCCCAGGAGTAACGTACTCCCAAATAGGAGTGGCGGAAAGGCAATTACCCCCGCCCGATCGGCGTTTTTCTCAGTAGTCATAGAGCGAACTTTGGGAGCAAATTAATCAAAATTCGTTAGCTGGACCATCGGTCTGGTATCAAACTACTTGGCTGCGATCCAACTTGTGGAAAGCCGCATGACTTCTAACCGTTTTCCAGTCACTGTTGTCGTCGACAATCGTAAAATCAATGACCATTCCGTTTCCTGCTACGCATTCCTATCTTATTCAGGGTGGACCAGTCATAATTATACCTTTCTGAACTTATACTTTCTTTCAGCAAGTAAAGTGCCTATGTAGGGTCAATAGGTCAGTTCCAAAAGATGTTAAGCTATTGACCCAAAAAAGTCGACCTCGCTGGAAGGTTATTTTAGTGCACTAAAGTTTAAAAACCAGAAAAAAATGGTTCTTCTATCGAAACCGGGAATACTACTGAATACTAATTTTTAGCAAAAAAAAGACACCCTGGCTTCAGGATCAGATAATTTGCCCATCTGTTATAGGGCTCTACCATTTTTAATGGTGTTCAGGTTCGGCTAACTTGAAATTGCTTCCTTGGGTCTGATCTAGTACTTTCGAGAGTAAGTTAAAATTTACAGTTGTCGGCGCCAGGTTAATGTACTTATCAATGATGGCTCTATTTTTAAAGACAATAAACGTGTTTTCCACACCTGGATTTATTTTATTCAAATTCGCTTCGCTAACGGTGTCGCTAAAAGACGGCACAAACGTAAGGGCAACCTGTTTTACCTGTAATTCCAGCCCAATCTTTTCCAATTCCTGTTGCCGTTTGCTTTTTTCATAATGCTGCTCGTTGCCATAGACGAAGTAAGCTTTTAGATACTTTTTTCGGGCCCTGCTTTGTCGCTCTAAAAAAGTGATCCACCTTTTTATCCGGGTCCAATCAGGGTTGTTACCAACGAAATAAATAATGCCATGATACCGCCCGTATTTACAGACTGGACAGGTTCGGGTGCCTTTGTCGGGCCCAAAGGCATGAAAAGGGGTAAAGGAGGGCTGGTCTTCTCCAATGGAAAGCCCTGAAGAATCCTGAGTCGGGCTAATTTGTGGGTAATTGGGTACATGAAGCCCCAGAATGATGTTGTGTTCCGCTATTTGTAAATTATCGCTAACCAATACCCTCAAAATCCCACTACCACCCCGGTTTTCCAGTTTTTTTCGTTTTGCCGGGGTTAAGAGTTGATCATCATCAAAAATAAACTCATCAATATAATACGGCGTGTCGATAGCAGGTTCTTTAATGGTCAAATGAATGTGGGCAGGCTCATCCCGGCTTGGGTAGGTGCCTGGCCTGACCGTATAGATGGTATATTTTCCGCTTTTATCAGTTTTAACCCAGCCCCGAATGTAGCCGTGGGTTTGCCCAAGTGCGTTTGGTAACATCGTTCGCTTTTCGCCCGGCTTGTGCACATATCGTCCTTCGATAGTGGTATGATAATAGTAAAGCACCACCTCTGGCGCCGGCGTTTTGCCATCAATCCGGTAGATTGTTCCCGTAATGACTAACTTCTGGCCCGCTTGCCCCCAGCCAGGACTGGTATCCGTTGAGGCAATCTGATCAGGCATACCCTGATACATATACTCCCGATTCTCAAAAGCCCCACCGATCACTTTGCTATTCTCGATAGGAGTATTCACTGTTGAACGGGGTATTTGCCCGTTACAATTCAATAAGGTGACAGATAAGACCAATTGCAAACTGCGTCGAAAACCGGCTAACGTATTCATTTCGTTTTTTTGACAAACATCGTATTTAGGATGCTAGTCGTCAACCTGGAATGGCGTAAGAGGAGGGTAAATTGAGGTCAACTGATGGCTTTGGTGAAATCTGCGCTTAAATTCGGCAGCAAAGTTTCGGCTTACCCGAAGTGTACCCTTGTTTTTCAGGGTCAGGTCGTAGTCGCCATTTAATCTTGAAGTATAGGACTCCACCTGATTGATATTGACGATTGTCGATTTATGGACACGCACAAACTGATGAACAGGTAATCGTGTGGCTATCGATTTTAAGGTTTCGGTATATAAATATTTTCTTTCGTCTGTATGAATACCGATGTAAGGGGAGACAGCGGAGAAGTAGACGATCTCCTGAATAGGTATCGCGCGTTTTTTGCCACCATCCGAAACCAGGAAGGACTGGATTAATTGAAAAGAACCGGCGTCTGGTGTTGCGGTAATTTTATTCACCCCGGCTTTGGTTTTTTCTCCATAATACGGATAAACCAAAACAGGCGTGAGGTATATAATAACCAACAAATAGCTCTGTTCTGCGAGAGTGTATTGAAGCGTTTGTTGAATGGTAAAAGTGTGATAGTAAAAGGTTTTAGAAAGCACCCATACGAGTACGGGAAACGCAAAGAGATGAATGGTGAACGGCAAGATAATCGCTAGCCATTGAAAATGAGCTGGTCTTGACTTGGTACGCTTTACAAGAGTATATTGGGCCAAAAGGAAAGGGGCAAAAAGCCACCAAAAAGTGCTGAACAGAAAGGATTCCGAAAAATAAAAAGCGGAGTTATTAAGGCTGGCGCGCAAAAAATCCTGGGTAATAATGAGTGTAACAACGACTACACTACCCACCAGCATACGGCGGCTCATGTTTCTATCGATCGAATTAAATTTTAGTGTTAATTGCTTATCCATGGGACTAGGTTTGTGGACAAATAACAAATGATAGCAACTTTTTTATCGCAAAATTTAGAGGTCTGAACAGTCAGGTAGATCAAGTCCGTAATTTGTCTCTTGAAAGGCTTACACACCAATTACGACCGTTCCTGTTTCGTAACTTTGTTCAACGGTCGATCTTGGCAATGAGGAGCGTGGCTTTCTTTTTCGGGCACTGGCGTATGGCTGATCGAGTTAGCCTGGTATAACGGCGACCACATTCCAAAGAATACTTGAAACGATCAGCGTATCAATGGCTACTTGGGGACTATCCACTCTAACTGGAGTTCAAAGGTCATTCGCATCGGTACTGATCTTTTAATGTGAACCGGCCATGCGACGCTCATACCGACGGCGGGCTAAACGGATGATGAGCGGAATCACCATCCAGGTAAAGGCCAGTGCAAATGGGTAGCCCAGGAAACCGCCCAGAAAAGCTAAGGAAAAACCGATGGGAACGCCCAAATGACCCAGGGAGATCTGCTCCACTAAATGGGGATTGGTAGAGGGATCGATCAACCGGTTCTGCCGGGTCGCGTACTTCCACATCCACCATTGCAGCAGTCCCGTCAGAGCAATGTTGGCCGAATACCACATCATGGGGACCGACCAATAGGAATACTCCGAATAAAAAGCCGTTGTAAAGGGAATAAAGGCAATACACATCAAAAACAGCAGATTCCGCTATAACAAACCTTTATCAAAGCGCCGAATAATTCCGAAGTTTCGGTGATGATTGATCCAGTATTGACCAATGACCAGAAAGCTTAATACGAACCCAAAGAATTTGGGAAATAGCTTCCTGAACTCCCCCGGCCATTGCTGATACAACTGCTCAATGGACGGAGCATGACCGGGTGTATGATGACCTATCTCGGGCACTTTAATTTCGATGACCAAAAGGGTAATGGCAATGGCAAAGACCGCATCGCTGAAAAAGACGATCCGCTCAAAGGACAAAGCATCCGGCCCTTGATGGACCTCGGTTGATTGATCAGGATCCATTGGTATAGGAAGATGGTTGACTTTTGAAAACGCTACAAGATAGGCGGTTGCGGTATTTTTTTCAACTCACGGAATGACATCTGTTTCCTCTGATTTCAGGAGCGTTGATGTCGCCCACTAAGAAGCAGCCACAGGCGGTCCGGCATCGTCAGCGACCAGGCGTAGGCATTGACCGCGTAGCCCAAACCGCGTGGTGGTTTGGGCTCCTTGTAGGTGGAAATACTTTGTCGGAAGAGGGCCTGTGTTAACGGCGCTTGCCAATCCGGCCATTGCCGCCGGTAATCAAGATATGGTGAGTTTGTGGGGCTGTGTTTTTCATGGCTCGGCGGTTTCAGGCGTTCAGGGAATGGTTGGGAGTGAGGATCACTTTGCCATAGGCCGTTCGGGATTCGGCCAGTTCCATAGCCTGCTGAATGTGGTCAAGGGGAAAACGGGCGGCAATCCGGGGTGTAAGCACACCACTGTCCAGCAGGTTCATGATCTGGGCAAAATCCTCCTGGGAGCGGGCTTGAAACGCCTGACTACCCCGACCCGCCATGACGTCATAGAACAAGGCCCGGCGACCATTGGGCATCAGGTTCCACCAGGTTAAGTGGGCGATCAGGTCGATGAAGTTAACAAGCATCGATTTAGTACTCAGCATCGCTGAGGCAATGGCATAGCTGACCAGGGTACCACCCCGTTTGAGTAAGCGAAAAGACTTCGTAAGACCGGCACCACCCACGTTGTCGAAAACGGCATCTGGACTTGTTACATTTGACTGGAGACTTTTTTTAGGCAGATTTGGGAGACTAACTCCAATTTGACTATGGTTAAACGACGTGTTTATGACGAAGCGTTCAAGGGAATGGCAGTCGAGTTATCTTATG
>NZ_RQJP01000006.1 GCF_003858645.1 Larkinella knui
CGCCGGTGCCACCGGCCGTCTCCCCGCTGGCGGCCGTGGTCCATACCGCCTTTAGCTCGGCTCCCCTGCCGGTCTTCACCGATCCGGAGCAGAGCCCCTTGACGTATGAGTTGACGGGCTTACCCAGTCCCCTGAGCTTCAACGCCAGTAGCCGGGTGGTGTCGGGCACGCCCACCACCAGCGGCACCTTCAGCCTCACGTACAGTGCCACCGATCAGGGGGGCGCTAAAACCCCACTCGTTGTTTCGCTCGTCGTCAGCCCGGCCCCGCCCGCCAATACGGCCCCGGTGGCACCGGCGGTTTCATCCCTGACGGCCACCGTCAATGTCGCTTACGCGACGACGCTGCCGGTCTTCACCGATGCCCAGAATGATCCGCTGACCTACACGCTGACAGGGCTGCCCGCCCCCCTGAGCTTCAACGCCACCACCCGGGTGATTGCCGGCACGCCCACCGCCAGTGGCACGTTCCCCCTGACGTATTCGGCCAGTGAC
This sequence comes from Larkinella knui, assembly GCF_003858645.1. Taxonomy (GTDB): domain Bacteria; phylum Bacteroidota; class Bacteroidia; order Cytophagales; family Spirosomataceae; genus Larkinella; species Larkinella knui. The sequence continues at coordinate 495 of NZ_RQJP01000006.1, forward strand.
GGCCTGCTCTCGCAGGCGGTCAGCATTGCCCTGACGGTCAACACCGGGGGCACCACGCCACCGGCCCCGGCGGCTAACTACGATGGCTACCTGGCCAAGGACCTCAACTGCACCACGCTCTCGGGCTGGGCCTGGGAGCGGGCCAAAGGCAATGCCGTAGTCACCATCGAGTTCTTCCAGGGTGCGTCCATCGCTACTGGCCAACTGCTAGGCACCACGGCGGCCAATATCTTCCGGCAGGATCTGCTCAATGCGGGCAAAGGCAACGGCGAGCACGGCTTTGACTTTGCCATTCCCGAAGCCCTCAAGGACGGCCAGCCCCGCCAGATCTGGGCCCGGGTGCAGGGCTCCGAGTTCATCCTCAAGGATGCCCCCAAGACCCTCACCTGTGGTAGCCCGGGCACACCCCCGCCTACCAATACCGCCCCGGTGGCGCCGGCGGTGGGCCCCCTGACAGCGACGGTCAACGTAGCCTTTACGGCCAGTGCGCTGCCGGTCTTCACCGATGCCCAGAACGATCCGCTGACCTACACGCTGACGGGGCTGCCTGCCCCCCTGAGCTTCAACGCCACCACCCGGGTGATTTCGGGCACGCCCACCGCCAGTGGTACGTTCACCCTGACGTATTCGGCCAGTGACGGCCAACTCGCGCAGGCGGTGACGCTGACGCTGACGGTCAACACCGGGGGCACCACACCCCCGGCTCCGGCGGCTAACTACGACGGCTACCTGGCCAAGGACCTCAACTGCACCACACTCTCGGGCTGGGCCTGGGAGCGGGCCAAAGGCAATGCCGTGGTCACCATCGAGTTCTTCCAGGGCGCGTCCATCGCTACTGGCCAGCTGCTGGGCACCACGGCGGCCAATATCTTCCGGCAGGATCTGCTCAATGCGGGCAAAGGCAACGGCGAGCACGGCTTTGACTTTGCCATTCCCGAAGCCCTCAAGGACGGCCAGCCCCGCCAGATCTGGGCCCGCGTGCAGGGCTCCGAGTTCATCCTCAAGGATGCTCCCAAGACCCTCACCTGTGGTAGCCCGGGCACACCCCCGCCCGCCAATACGGCCCCGGTGGCTCCAGCGGTGGGACCCCTGACGGCCACCGTCAATGGGGCTTTCACCACCACGCTGCCGGTCTTCACCGATGCCCAGAACGATCCGCTGACCTACACGCTGACAGGACTGCCCGCCCCCCTGACCTTCAATGCCACCACCCGGGTAATTTCGGGTACGCCCACCGCCAGTGGCACGTTCACCCTGACGTATTCGGCCAGTGACGGCCCGCTCTCGCAGGCGGTGACGCTGACGCTGACGGTCAACACCGGGGGCACCACGCCCCCGCCGACCAGTAGCGGCAGCGGACCGGGCAACTATGAGGGGTATCTGGACATTGTCAATTGCAGCAGCATTCAGGGCTGGATCTGGGATCGCAACCGCCCCAACACACCCATCACCGTCGAATTTGTCGATGGCACCAGTGTGGTAGGCAGCACCGATGCGGGCCTCTTCCGGCCAGATCTGAAGACGGCCGGCAAGGGCGATGGCAACCACGGCTACAGTTTCGAGGTGCCCGCTTCGCTGCGCGATGGCAAGCCCCACGCCATCAGCGGGCGGGTGCCCGCCAGCGGCTACACCCTCAAGTGGTCACCCAAAACGCTTACCTGCCCAAGCGGCAGCCGGCAGGGCGTCGAGCAGGGGGGGACACAGGTGCGCCTGGCGCTGACGGTGAGTCCCAACCCCAGCCGGGGGCGGGTGGAAGTCAGTTACGAGGTGGCCGCCGGGCAGTGGGCGGATCTGCAGGTAGTGGATCTGCTGGGGCGGTCGCTCTGGGAGAAAGCGCTGCTGGGCAGCGGCCAGCCCGAGCGGCAAACGATCGATCTGAGTGGGGTGGCCCCGGCCGTGTACCTGCTTCAGTTGCAGACGGCCAAACAGATTGTCACCAAACGCCTGCTGATCAACCGCTAACCCACCAGCTTCTTGGGTCATGAAAAAACCGCCGGTAGCGCTACCGGCGGTTTTTTCATTAAATGAACCATTCTTGGGATTAGTGATTATACGGTTTTCTGCCAGACCTGGTAGTTGCTGAAGTGGTCGGGTAAGGATACCGCTTGCTCAAAAATACCGTAAATAGTTGACCCTGAACCACTCATACTGGCATATACAGCCCCTGACTGGTATAGTTCTTGTTTGATCGTATCCAGAACAGGATAGCGTTGAAAAAGGCTGGTTTCAAAATCGTTCCGGATTGTTTTTTGCCAGGTATCGATCGGTGCCTGTAGCAAAGTTCGGAGCGATATTGCCGGTTTTTGCGGGCGAACATTCGCATAAGCTTCCGCCGTTGAAATAGCCAGATTGGGATAAACCAGAACAATCGTATAGCCACGCAGAGATACATCAATGTCTTCAAAATGGTCCCCTTTTTCGAGGCAATACAGAGGGCGGTTCCGAATAAAAAAAGCACAATCGCTGCCCAGTTGGCGTGCGTACATTTCCAATTGCTCTACTGCCAATGCCAGACTGAATTGCTCATTCAACAGACGAAGTGTACAGGCGGCATCGGCCGATCCTCCTCCCAGGCCAGCACCGATCGGAATCATTTTGTGCAGGTACATCTGGATGGGCGGTAGCTCAACATCGTGCTTCAAAAGTTCATAGGCCCGCATACACAGGTTCGTGGCCGAATCGCCCGGGATGGTGGCTCCACTGATCGTAAAGGAGTTTTTTGAAGCCGGAATGATTTCGAGCAGATCATTCAGCGGAACCGGATAGAAGCAAGATTCGAGGTTATGGAAACCATCCGATCGTTTTTCGGTGATGTGTAAACCGAGGTTAATTTTCGCGTTGGGAAAGAGTATCATTAAAGACAGATTGGGACCTTTTAATAATTTTTTAAAATAACTGCATGTTATCCTATGTGACTATAGCACTGAATTATAAAACTTTAAGTCTACCGTTTAGTAAATTTGGTAAACTTAAAGATTGAACCCTTTTGGATTTTTCCTATATTTCCAACAGAATTTCCCTGCAAAATTCAAAATTTCAGGGATTAAATATACAGTACTTCGATCTGTTAATTCCTTTTTATCGCCTGAAATGGAGTGTTCCCCATCCTATCTTGTCTATTGCTGTGAAGTACGATCTGCGCTGAATGACACGTTAAAGTAAACTTTATCTTATGACAAACCTCTGTACTCAACTCAAAAGTTTAATCCTGGTATTTACTCTGATCACTGGTTTTGTATCGACGGCTTATAGCCAGTATAAGCCCAGTTTCTCGGAGGAAGTGTATGCAAGCGATCTGGCCGGTGCCGTTGGATTTACGTTTGACAAAAACGGGGCTATGTATGTTTGGGGCATCGATGGGCGGGTTACCCGCGTTGATCCCCAGACGAAGCAAAAATCACAATTATTGGATATTTCGGGTGAAATTGGCCGTTACGACGATTTTGGATTGCTGGGCATGGCCCTGGATAACAATTTTCTGACGAACGGGCGGTTTTACCTCTATTACGTCATTAAGTATGCTTCCGTGAAATGGCAGGGTACGTATGCCCGGATTACGCGCTACGAAGCTAATAAAGATGACGGTTTTCGATCCATCAAACCCAATAGCCGTAAGGTTTTAATTGGGGATCCCGACCCCAATAATCCCAGCAAAGGGGTTCCCGGCGACTGTATTCCGCTGACGTCCAGTTCACACGCGGGTGGCGGCATATCGATGGGAGAAGATGGCACGCTGCTCATTCCGACCGGCGACGGAGCCGCGCCGGCCTTCGATCAGGGTTCTTACTCCGAATCGTACTACAGCCAGTCCATTCAAAACGGGTTTATCACAGCTGCGGAAAATATCGGCAGTTACCGTTCGCAGGTCGACTATTCGTTGTCAGGAAAGGTCCTTCGAATCAATCCGGAAAACGGCGACGGCGTACCGGGCAACCCAAACTATGACCCCAGCGCGCCCCGGTCTATTAAAAGCCGGATTTTCGCTTCGGGGCTTCGCCAACCCTTCCGGAGTTCCGTTCGTCCAAACACGGGTAGCGGAGATATAAACTCCGGCAATCCGGGGGCTTTATACGTGGGTGATGTGGGCTTTACGGACTGGGAAGAGATTAACGTCATTAAGAAAGGAGCCAACTACGGCTGGCCTTTTGAAGAAGGCATGGTTCCTTCTACGCGTCCTTACAGCAAAACGGAATACAAACCCGCCGGAGTAACGTTCTCTAAACCGTCTATCGCCTGGCGATCCGGACCGGGGCAGGTTAACCGCAACGGAACGATGACCGCTGTCAGCAACACCCCGGCCGGTGTGCTGCCGGGCTATTGTTCGATCGGCGGCAGCTGGCACCCCGGCGGGGGAAATTACCCGGCCGAATACCAGAACGCGTATTATTTTGCCGATTTCAACGGAGGGTGGATTTCTAAAATGTCTTTTGACAGCGACAACCAGCCCCAACCCGAAACGCTGACGAAGCTCCTCGACGGTGGTAGCTCCTACCAGTATATCACCTGCATCGCTTTCAATCCGATAGACAAAAACATGTACTACCTGCGTTATCCGGAAGATGGCGGAGAACGCGTACGGCGGGTGGTTTACAATGGTTCAACCGGCGGCAGCCCTCCGGTGGCAATTATTTTAGCGGATAAAACGAACGGAGCGAGTCCATTAACCGTCAAATTTACCGGTAATACCTCCTATGACCCCGAAGGAAAAGCCATAACGTATGCCTGGGATTTTGGTGATAACACGAGCAGCACCTCCGCCAACCCGGAACATACGTTTACAACGAACGCGACCTCGACGGCGTTTACCGTCAAACTGACCGTAACCGATCCGGATGGCAAGACCAGTCAGACAACGAAGGTCATCACCGTCAGCAGTGCCAACAATACGGCTCCGGTGATTGTCAGCACCAGCATCGACGCGCTGACGCAGATGAATCTGGATGAAATCCGGAACATAAACCTGTCGGCGGTGATCACCGATGAGACCCCCGCCAATCAGTTGAGTTACAAATGGACGGTTTCGTTGTTTCACAATGATCACCAGCACGATGATTTTATCACTACCAGTCAAACCTCGACGGCTTCTTTACCGCCCATCGGCTGCGACGGTACGCTGACTTTCTGGTATGGCGTGAAGCTGGAAGTAACCGATGCGGGGGGCCTGAAGTCAGAAACCATCCGGTATATTTATCCGGATTGCCCCGGAACGGCGCAAACGATTACGCTCAATAACATTGCCGACCGAGCCCCCAATTCGCCCGCTTTCACGCCCGAAGCATCAGCCTCGTCGGGAAAACCGGTTGTTTTCTACGTTATTGAAGGACCGGCGGTGATTGCAGAAGGGAAGGTTTTTCTGACGGGACGACTGGGAAAAGTAACCATTCGGGCGGCCCAGCACGGTGGCGGAGGTTTCAAACCTGCGCGCCCGGTTGAAAAATCGTTCAATGTGGTTTCCGACGCTGCGGATAAACAACCCCCAACGGCTCCAACCTCGCTGGCATTGAGTAACATCACGCAAAATTCAATGCGGTTAACGTGGAACGCATCGACAGACAATTCCGGCGTTGCCAGTTATGAAGTCTATCGGAATAACGCCAAAATCGGTGACGTGACCTCCGGTACCAGCTACAACGCCACGGGTCTGACGGCGGGCACCGAATATTATTTCTTCGTTCGGGCGGTAGATGCCACCGGAAACGTGTCGGCCAACAGCAATACCGCCACCGGAACCACCACCGGAACCTCTACGCCACCCACCAACGGGCCGCCAACGGCACCTTCCGTGGCGAATTTAACGGCTACAGTCAATGCCAGTTTCACTTCGAATGCGCTGACGCCGTTTACGGATCCGGATGGTGATCCGCTAACGTACACCCTGACCGGGCTACCTGCTTCATTGAGTTTCAATGCCAGTACCCGCGTCATCAGCGGTACTCCGACGCAGGCGACTTCCTACAATTTGACGTATACCGCAACGGATAATATCAACCCCGCGGTTAGTACCACCTTTACGTTGACAGTGAACACGGCTGGCACGGGCAATCCGCCACCAGTGGTTACCGGTAATTTTGAAGGGTATCTGGATCAGGTCAATTGCAATACAATTTCGGGCTGGGTGTTCAATTACGACAGCCCCAATGCGCCCTATACCGTTGAATTTCTGGCAGCAACCGGTTCCAATCCTTCGATCGAATCAGCCACGGTGATCGGCACGACGGTAGCCAACATCTTCCGTCAGGATTTAGTAACCGCCGGGAAAGGCAACGGTATCCATGGCTACAGTTTTATAGTTCCGAACAGCATTAAAAATAGCCAGCAGCAGACCATCTGGGGACGGGTCCAGGGATCGACGTATGTCCTGAACTGGTCACCTAAAACGTTAACCTGCGAAGGCTCCGGAACGCCAACGAATCCGCCCCCGGTCAAACCGGCGGTATCCCCGCTGGCGGCCACCGTCAACGTAGCGTATTCGTATACTCTGCCGGTGTTCACCGATAGTGAACCACTGACGTATGCCTTGACCGGATTGCCTTCCGGCCTGAGCTTCGATGCCGGTTCGCGTGTTATTTCCGGAACGCCAACCCAGCAGGGCACCTTCACACTGACCTATTCGGCCACCGACAGTCAGAATAAAACCGATCTGTCGATCACGCTGGCCGTTGCCGCCGGTGGAACGCCAACGAATCCACCCCCGGTCAAACCGGCGGTATCCCCGCTGGCGGCCACCGTCAACGTAGCGTATTCATATACGCTGCCGGTTTTCACCGATAGCGAGCCGCTGACGTATGCCTTGACCGGATTACCATCCGGCTTGAGTTTCAACGCCGGCACCCGCGTCATTTCCGGAACGCCGACCCAACAGGGCACCTTCACGCTGACCTATTCGGCCACCGACAGTCAGAATAAAACCGATCTGTCCATTACTCTGGTCGTTGGAGCAGGCGGCAACCCGGTGGTTACCGGCAACTTTGAAGGGTATCTGGATGGCGTCAATTGTTCGTCATTCTCCGGCTGGGTCTGGGATCGGGACAAACCCAACACGCCAATAACCGTTGAATTTCTGGATGGTGCCACCGCAGCGACGGCGGTCTCCATCGGTTCGATTTCGGCCGATATTTATCGCCAGGACCTCAAGAATGCCAACAAAGGCAATGGGGCCCACGGGTATAACTTCACGGTGCCCGAAAGTGTCAAAGATAACCAGACGCATACGATTTGGGGGCGGGTGCAGGGGTCGACCTTTATCCTGACGTGGTCGCCTAAAACCATCAATTGCGCCGGAACCGGCACCCCGACCAATGCCGCTCCGGTGGCTCCGGCGGTTTCGGCTCTGACGGCTACGGTCAATACCGCTTTCACCTCCAGTGCGTTGCCGGTCTTCACCGATGCCGAAAACGATCCGTTGACTTATACGCTGACGGGATTGCCAAACGGCTTATCCTTCAATGCGGGTACGCGGGTCATCACCGGAACACCGACCCAGCAGGGTACTTTCACGCTGACCTATTCAGCCACCGACAACAAGCACCCGGCCGTTGCCACGACCCTGACGCTGACGATCAACAACCCATCGACTCCTCCTCCAGCCGGAGCTTATGAAGGCTATCTGGACGTGATCAACTGTGATGGTGACATTTTTGGCTGGGTTTGGGATGCCAATCAGCCGAATACTCCGCTGGCTATTGAGGTGCGGGATGGTGATAATCTCATCGCCACGATTACCGCTTCACTGGCGCGGCCCGATCTGGTAAGCGCTCAGAAAGGAAACGGCCAGCACGGCTACTCTTACATCATTCCCGCAACCCTGAAAAATGGCCAGAACCACAGCATCGGAATGCGGGTTCAGGGAACTTCGTACGAATTGATGGGATCCCCTAAAACGCTCAACTGCCCGGGAACGGGCAATCCGTTCCCGGAAGATCCGACGAATCAAGCGCCGACCGGACCCGTGTTGGCTACGCAAAACCGGGAAATTGGCGTCGCGACGACGTATACGATTCCCGCCTTTACCGATCCAGAAGGAGAGTCACTGATTTATGCCCTCAATGGTTCCGTTCCGGGCTTAACGTATTCGGCCGCTACCCGGACGCTGAGTGGTTCGCCCACTACGTTAGGAACGTTCACGACCAGTTTAATTGTGACTGATCCGAAAGGAAAAACGGCTTCGGCACTGCTCACATTTGTGATCACAAACGCGGCTCCACCGACCAATACGGCTCCGGTAGCTCCGGCAGTTTCGGCCCTGACGGCCACGGTCAATACCGCTTTCACCTCCAGTGCACTGCCGGTTTTCACCGATGCCGAAAATGATCCGCTGACCTACGCGCTGACGGGATTGCCGAACGGTTTGACCTTCAATACCGGCAGTCGGATCATCACCGGAACACCGACCCAGCAGGGTGCTTTCACGCTGACCTATTCGGCCACGGATGGAAAAATAGCCTCTTCGGTCACCTTTACCCTGACGGTATCTGCGGGTGGAACAACCCCGCCACCCGCACCAGCCGCCAATTTTGACGGTTATCTGACGCAGGAGGCCAATTGTAATACACTTTCAGGCTGGGCTTTTGATCGTACCAATGTCAATGCCGTGGTCACCATCGAGTTTTTCGATGGCCCTTCCATTGCCGCCGGTACACCATTGGGCTCTATTCCTGCGAACGTTTTTCAGCAACATTTGAAAGATGCCGGAAAAGGAAATGGGATACACTGGTTCGACTTCCCGATACCGGAGAGTATTAAAAACGGCCAGAACCATACCATTTGGGCGCGGGTGCAGAATTCAGAGTTTATCCTCAAATGGGCTCCTAAAACCATCAATTGCGCCGGAACCGGCACCCCGACCAATGCCGCTCCGGTGGCTCCGGCGGTTTCGGCTCTGACGGCTACGGTCAATACCGCTTTCACCTCCAGTGCGCTGCCGGTCTTCACCGATGCCGAAAATGATCCGTTGACTTATACGCTGACAGGATTACCAAACGGTTTATCATTCAATGCGGGTACGCGGGTCATTACCGGAACACCGACCCAGCAGGGCGCTTTCACGCTGACCTATTCGGCTACCGACAACAAGCACCCGGCCGTTGCCACGACCCTGACGCTGACGGTTGGTACCGGGGGCGAAACACCGACGAATGCCGCTCCGGTGGCTCCGGCGGTTTCGGCTCTGACGGCCACGGTCAATACCGCTTTCACCTCCAGTGCACTGCCGGTCTTCACCGATGCCGAAAACGATCCGTTGACTTATACGCTGACGGGATTGCCAAACGGCTTATCGTTCAATGCGGGTACGCGGGTCATTACCGGAACACCCACCCAGCAGGGCGCTTTCACGCTGACCTATTCGGCCACCGACAACAAGCACCCGGCCGTTGCTACGAACCTGACGCTGACGGTCAACACCGGTGGAGGCACCAACCCGCCCCCAACCACGGGCGGCAGCGGACCGGGAAGTTATGAAGGGTATCTGGATGTGGTCAACTGTACTACGATTCAAGGCTGGGTATGGGATCGCAATCGCCCTAACACGCCCATCACCGTCGAATTTCTGGATGGTACTACCGTTGTCGGTTCTGTCGATGCCAACATTTTCCGTCAGGATTTGAAAACAGCCGGGAAAGGCAACGGTAGTCACGGTTACAGTTTCGATGTTCCGGTTTCGCTCAAGGACGGCCAGACTCACTCAATCAGTGGTCGCATTCCGGGTGGTAATTTCACCCTGAAATGGTCACCCAAGACGCTGACCTGTCCGAATGGCGGTCGCACAGGCGTTCCTGATGCTGAATTTACGGCTGATTTAGCGGTAAGTCCGAACCCCACCACCGGCCGGGTCGTGATCAGCTACCGCCTGGCGGCACAAAAAGCCGCCAAATTGCAGGTAGTCGATGTGCTGGGCCGGGTTACGTGGCAGCAAACCGTAGTCGGAACCGGCCAGGTGCAGCGCGAGACGGTGGACTTAAGCCAAAACGGACCGGGTCTTCACTTTGTCCAGCTGAAAACCGCCGAACAGCAACTGATCAAACGACTGCTTATCACCCGATAGCCATTTTCAGAATACACAAAAAAGCCGCAGATTGATCGTCTGCGGCTTTTTTGTGTATTCTGAAAATGGGATTTTACTTGATCGACAAGACTTTAAATTCCGTTCGGCGGTTGCGCTGGTGTTCGGCTTCGGTACAATCGACTTCGTTGGCGCAATTATTTAATAGCAGGGACTCGCCATACCCCGCAGCGACCATCCGTTTTCGGCTAATCCCTTTTGACGCCAGGTAACTGACCACCGAATTGGCACGCTGGGCCGACAAATACCGGTTATACACGGCATCACCCCGGCTATCGGTATGGGACCGCAGCTCCACCGTTAACAAAGGGTATTTCTGCATGGTTGCTACCAGTTTATCCAGTTCATGAGAAGCATCGGCCCGAATGGTCCATTTATCAAGGTCATAATAGATGTTGTCCAATTGAACAATATCGCCCACCCGAAGCATATTCAAATCCGCAGAAAGCACCTTCGATGTGGCTCTGGACGTCAATTTTTTAATCCGGCTGGTGTTCGTGCCATACCGCTCCTTTGAAGCGCTGAGGGTATAATCACATCCTTCCGTTAGTTCAAATTCGTACCGGCCGTCGACGCCGGTGACGATTTGGCGGATTACTCCGTCGCAGTCATTTTTCAAGTTAACCGTCACCCCTTCAATCGGTTTGCGATCTTTTTCGCTCATTACCGTTCCGCGAACCCGCCCCTTTTGAGAATCGACAATATCCCATCCATCATTCGGCTGAAGCGGTATATAATGTACGGTATCGACAATTTTGGGCGGTTGGTTGAGGGCAATTTCCAGACGTGAGGGAGAGTCGTCCGTTAATGAATTTGTTGAAAAGCCGACCGTATTGGTCACATAACTGTCTTTAGAAGCCCGAAAAATAAAATCGTTATTGGATTCCAGACACAACTGCACCAGTCCATCTTTTCGGGTAACCATGGTGCGGTCTTTACGGCCTTCGCCCCGGGCTTTTATATCGACCACCACGCTGTCGACGGGCTGCTTCGTTACTTCATCATAGAACCGCAGGGTCAAATTCCGGCACCCATACAGCGAACTTTCCCGGACAAAACGAAAAATATCGTCATTCCCTTTTTGCCGGTTGGTGCTGAAATAACCGCCTTTTCGGTTTCCGTCGGTAACCATGCCAAAATCATCCAGATCCGAATTGATCGGGGCGTCGAGGTGTTCGACCGGCCCGGCGAACGCGCCATCGACGAGGGGAACATAAAAAATATCGAGTCCGCCCAGGCCTTTCCGCCCGTCGGAGGCAAAATACAGATTGCCCCGTTCATCGATAAATGGAAAGAGGTCGTTGCCTTTGGTATTGATCTCTTTGCCCAGATTGACCGGTTTGGTCCATTTCCCATTTTCATTCCGGGAAACGTATAAATCCGTACCGCCAACTCCGCCGGGCATGTCTGAGGCAAAAAACAGCAACCGATCATCTTTGCTCAACGCCGGATGCCCAACCGAATAATCATTGCTGTTGAACGGCAACTCCTCGATATTGACCCAGGTACCGTTTTGCTGGCTGGCGGTATATAATTTCAGGTTTGTAACGCCCTCCGTACTTTGCCGTACCCGCCGGCCATCGTAGTTATTTCGGGTAAACACCATCTGATAGCCATCGCTAAAAAACGTAACCGGGCCTTCGTGGTACCGGCTGTTGATGGAGCGACTGAATGGCTGAATGCCCTTCGATAACCGCAAGCCGTCCGAAATATTGATACCGCCGTCATAACCGCCAATCGTGCGCGAGTCGTTGGCCGATGCGCGACTACGCTGGTTGTTTCCCGCCCGGCGCTCTTTTCGGTTACGCGCCTGAACTGGTTTTGTGACCGTACCATCCGCACTAATTATCTGGCTGGCCTTCAATTGCTGGCGATCCTGAACGTAAAACAAATCGAGGTAGCTCCCCCCACCCCCTTTACCGGCGGTTTCGATGGCGGCACTCGCTTTCTTGCCCGACACAAAAACCAGCCCGTCACGGTAATACATCGGACTGAATTCCGCATTCGACGTATTGAGAGCGAGCACTTCCAGTCGGTAACGGGTGGGCGTTTTTTTGCCAATTATGCCTGTAGCCGAATCTAAAAACGGTGACCGCTCGGCTTCGACGGTTTTTTCTTTCAGCTTTTTGTATTTATCAAACAGAACCTGCGATTCGCTGTATTTGCCGTTGCCAGCCAGGGTCTGGGCATACTGCAGGTAACTTTCAATTTGCGCTCCGGTCAATTCGGTAGTTGCCGTCAACTCTTGATAAGCCCGCTCGGCTTTTTTCAGATCACCCATTAATTTATAGCAATGCGCCAGATTGGCCTGGGCCATAATACGTTGTTCAGCCATCAGCTTACCCGGCGATTCGGCCAGCCATTGGGTATACAGTTCAATGGCCCGGCCATAGGCTTTCAGCGTATATTGCCGGTTTGCCTGTTGCAATAGCGTATCGGATTGGGCATCGCAAAAGCCCACCATGCAAAAAACCAATCCGCAGGTGAACAACAGCTTACGCCAACGTTTCAAAATACAAGTGCCCATACTAATGGTGTCCGGGGCCGTTTGCCCATAAGACCGGGTTCAGTCGTTAATTCCGTAATTAGACAATGAGTCGGGTTACCAATTACCAGCTGTGACAGCTGTAATCAAACTTTCAATGGTGGCCACTCGCTGGTAAGATGGGTCGCAGGATGTCAAAGTCACTCATTTTTATAAAACTTAGTAAGTTGCTTGACAAAGCAAATTATAGCACAAAAAACGCGATATTTTTTTGAATGCAATTATACCGGCAACGTTTAATTGTTATCAAGAATCAGTTGGTACATAAATCATGCCAGCCAAAAAGTGAGTTGCGGTTCTTCAAATACACGTTAACTGAAGAAATCAACTGCTTGACCCGGATTAATCGCTAAATTCGCTTTACCAGGCTGACTCATTCCTTTTCTTATGCAGTATTTTATCTATTTACTCGTGCAATTATACGCCATCACCGGAGATCATCCATTCACCGATTTAGGCCATCCACTAACACCCGGCCATCTACCGGTAGTGGTTTCGGAACCAAACGGGAACCTTCACCTGGTTTTTGGGCAGGATTCGGTCATTTATTACGCCACGGCTTCCGATAAAACCGCTTCTTTCGGCCAACCCGGCGTGGTAGCGATTCTTCCCAATCTTGTGGCGGGTGCCAAGCGCGGGCCACAAATAGCCGTTACCGCTCATTACGTGGTCATCACGGCTGTAAACAAAGTGGGTGATCTGTTTGCGTATTCACTGGATCGGTCAACGGGCCGGTGGTCGCCCGCCGTACGCATGAACGATGTGCCGGAAATTGCCAAAGAAGGGTTTCAAGCCGTAGCCGGGGCATCACGCGGCACTTTTCATGCGGCCTGGTTGGATCTTCGTACCGATAAACGGAACAAAATTGTGGGGGCAACCTCCCGCGACGGGGGCCGGACCTGGTCGTCCAATCAGGTGATTTACCGCTCGCCCGACGGCACGGTTTGCGAATGCTGTAAGGTTTCGGTGGCGGCTCGAAATAAGGAGGTGTATGTCCAGTTCCGCAATTGGCTCGACGGTTCCCGAAATGTATACCTGGCTCACTCGACCGACGGCGGAAAAACGTACGCACCGGCTCAGCAGCTGGGAACCGGCACCTGGAAACTCAATGCCTGCCCGATGGACGGGGGCGCGGTGTCGATTTCCGCTTCGGGATACCCCCTGACCGCCTGGCGACGCGAAAATACGCTGTATACCTGCCAACCCGGTGAAGCCGAACAGCCCATCGCCACCGGCCGTAACATAACCCTAACCGCCGGGCCGACGGGGCCGGTGCTAGCCTGGGATGAAGCCGGAACGGTTTGGGTAAAATCCGGAAACAAGCCCGCGGTTTCGGTCGGCAAAGGTCAAATGCCCAGTGTGGCCGTCGCGGGCAAAACCGCCGTCTGCGTCTGGGAACGGGATGCAAAGGTGATGACGGGGGTGGTGGGGTTGTAGCGTTGTCAGTGGTATTCGGTTTGCTGCTGCCAGAAATGGCTATAAATTTTTCCTTTGCCTACCAGTTCATGATGTGTCCCTTCCTCGACCAGTCTGCCATTTTCCAGGACCAGAATCTGATCGGCCTGACGAACGGTACTTAACCGATGCGCGATGATCAGAATAGTTTTTCCGGCGTCACGAAGGCGGTGAATGGTTTGCTGGACATAGTGCTCCGAAGCCGAATCAAGGGCGGACGTGGCTTCATCAAAAATCAAAATTTCGGGATTTCGATACAAAGCCCGGGCAATGGCAATTCGTTGTTTCTGACCGCCTGACAGCATTGCTCCGTTTTCACCCAGGTAAGTATGGAAGCCGTTTGGCAGTTTTTCAATGAAATCAGCGATGCCCAACTGCTGACAAATGGCCAAAACGTGTTTCATGTCCGGCTCTGATTCGCCCAAAGCAACATTGTCGATCACATTTCCGGCAAACAGGTCGATCTTCTGGGGTACGACGCTAACGACCTGCCGCAAACTGGTGTGATGGATGTGTTTGATATCGAAATTACCAATGAAAATACTGCCTTTTTGCAACGGATAAAGTCCTTGCAACAGCGACAACAAGGTCGATTTCCCGGAGCCGCTTTCGCCCACAATGGCGGTAATTTTTCCGGGCTGAATCGTCAGCGATAGATCGTCAAAAACCTTTACACGGGAACCGTAGCGGAAAGACACGTTCCGAAAAGAAATTTCACCGATCATATCCGGCTTCAGACGGATGGTATTGTCAGAAGTTTCGCGTTCCAAATCCATGATTTCGAACAAGCGGTCGGCCGCAATCAAGGCATCCTGAATGGTTCGATTTGCGCCAACCAAACTAGCTGCCGGGCCGGTAAAATAGCCAATCAAGGCATAAAACGACAAGAGTTCGCCGGGCGTAATCTCATTATGAAGAACAAACCATCCCCCTACCCACAGCAAAATAATGGTAAATAATCGGGAAATCAGTTCGGAAATGCTTCCAACGTAAATCGCACTACTGCCCGACCGGAAAATGGTTTGCAAGAGTTTCACAAACCGGGTTTCGGTTTTAGCGCCGGCATATTCCTCCAATCCAAAACGCTTGATCGTTGACATGGCATTGAGGGATTCCACCAATTGCGATTCCAGTTCGGCGGAATCCTCCATCAATCGACGCTGGTTTTTCCGATTAATGCGGTTTGTAATCCAATACAGCAAGGCGTACATCGGAATCACCAGCAACAACACCAAGGCCAGTTTCCAATAGTACGTAAACATCAGTCCGAACGAAAAGCCGATAATTAATACATTGACAATGAGATTGAGCGCCGTATCGTTAATGAACGTCCGGATTTTAACCGCATCGTTGACCCGCGAGACAATTTCGCCAACGCGCATGCTATCGAAAAAGGATTGGGGTAATTTGAGCAGGTGTTTGTAATAGCCCAGAATAAGGGCCGCATCCATGCGCTGACCAGTTTTGAAATTGAAAAAACTCTTGACGGTACCGATGAAGAGCTGCAACAGCAACAGCACAATCATCACCACACTGAGCAGATTCAGCAGATTCTGGTTCGCTTCCGGCAGAACGTTGTCGACCAGTTTCTGCACATAAATCGACGTGGTCAAACCCAGCAAGGTGTATACGACGGCACCGAACAAAGCCTGCGCCAGAACCGCCCGGTGCGGACGGAGCAATTGACCGAAACGCTGCAAAACCGAAGCTTTGGAATTACCGGTTTCAAAGGTTTCATCCGGCAGCAACAAAACCAGAATGCCCGTCCATTCCTGCTTAAACTCGTCGTGCGTCTTTCTATGGATGAGACCGTCGCCCGGATCCATGACCACAACGTGTTTTGACGTTACGTCATAAATCACCACATAGTGCTGCAAAACGCTCTTCAACACCACATGCGCAATGGCCGGTTTAGGAATTTTAGAGAGGCTCTCAAATGGCCCCTTCACCCCCTTCGCCTGAAAACCAAGTTTCTGGGCCGCTTCAATCAAACCCAGCACATTCGTTCCTTTCTGATCCGTAGACGCCATTTGCCGAATCCGGGCCACCGGCAACAATAACCGGTGGTGCGCAGCTACGGATGCCAGACAAGCCGCTCCGCAGTCGGTAATGTCGCGTTGTTTAACTTTGATTCGGCTGTTCATGGTGTGGTGGGAAGGCGACACAGGCCTAACGGATGCTACTAACGACGGAGTGGTTCACCGGATTCAGCCAGTCGTCGGCCTTGTCGTAGAGTAAATCGAACAGCGACCGGCGGGTAACGATAAACCGGGCGTGAACCGTCATTCCTTTCTTGAGATTTCCCCGGTACCCATTTTTCAGGGTTAGAAACGATTGGCTGAGTTGGCAGCGGACTTTAAAAACCGGCTGGTTTTCAACCAGTATAAAATCATTGGCAACGTCCAGTATCCGGCCTTCCAGCAAACCCCATTGGTTGTAGTTGAATGCCGCAATCTGAAAGCGAGCTTTCTGTCCAACCCGCAACAGGCCGATGTCTTTGGGTGTGGCATAACATTCGACAATCAGCGTAGAATCGGGCGATATGGTACCGACCACTTCCCCAGCCTGCACGAAACTGCCGACGTACCGCCCGGAGAGCTGGCTGATGGTGCCACCCACGGGCGCTTTGATGGTGGAAAAAGCCTGCTCCTGTTTGAGTTGACGCTCCTGCGCCATCAAATCGGTCAATTGCAACCGGTGTTCGGATAAAGCCGTTTGCCACTCACTCCGCTGACGCTCCACCAGCGTTCGGTATTGGGCCACGACGGTTTTGTAAGCAAATTCCTTGTCTTCAAACTCCATTCGTGCAATGACTTTGTCGGCATACAACTGCCGGTTCACGTCTAACTCGCGCTGGCGTTTCTGCTGGGTTTGCAGGTTTTCCTGCGCCAGATAACGGAACTGCTCATATTGCTGGCGGTAGAGCGGGGAAGTTAGTCCGGTTGCCGAAAACAAGCGATTATCCGTCAGCCGGGTCAATTGTTCCAGATCGTGGATATACGCCCGTTTCTGGGTTTGCTGCGTGGCCAGTAACCGAAGTTTTGTGTCTGCAATATCGGTTTGCAACCGCAGCAACGGCTGACCGGCCCGCACCACCTGATTATCCTGTACCCACAAAACCGCCACCGTGCCGCTGGCTGTCGTTTTAACCTCACTCCGCTCCGCCACCGGACGGATTAAACCGGAGGCCTGAACCGACACATCTACGTAAATGAACGGCAGGGCGACAAGGGCTGCTGTGATGGCCAGCAAAACAGCGGTGTATAGAAGCTGGCTGCGGACGGTGACACGGGGGAGGTAAACGAGCAATTCATGGTCGGTTAGTAAATTATCAGCCATATGTGAACAATTTAGGCCAGGTTACAGAACCGTTGATTAAAATGTGAAGTAGCACTGACCAAAAAAATCCATTTTTCAATCTTACTATACCCAATATTACACCCAAAAAAAATTGAGGTAAAACATATATTAAATATACTGGGAGTAGTATAAATTGAAAATTAGAAAAATTAAAGATATGAAATAAAGCGAATGCAAAAGAACTAAATATCAATAATAAATTCTTATTAAATCCTAGCAATTTGTTATTAAAAAAATCAGAAAAAATATAAAAAAATATAAAAATAAATAAACACATTAAAAGCCGAATAATGGGAAAAGTATTTAAATACCAAATTGGCCCTGAAGTAAGAAAAAAAAATATGATAGGTGAAATTACTGTATTTGTTCTAGTAGGATTTAAAATAAGTCGAAATGAAATCTCTTCCATTAATGGCCCAGCTAATGTTACAATCATTGTACCAATAATTACACCGTATTCTTCTAGTAAACCTGAACTTTCATAGTGATTTTTTATGATAGAATCAACATTTATCAATGGCAAAAAAACTTTATCTACAATTAAAATCAGTATTACACTTATTAATGTAAAAAAATAATGTAAAAAAAAACCAACCGCAATACTCTTCAATTTATCTACCCATCTATTACCAAAATAGAGAGTGGTAATATGTATAAACTTTTTCATAATATATTATTTTTACTGGTAGTTATCTCGCAATAACTACCAGTAAAAATTATCAACGGCCAGTAGCTTTACTAAACAATAAACCTTCAACGAATCCTTTTAGTGTTTGATTCAATATCTCTACAGCATTTGTAGCATGGCCTACCAGTTCTCCACATATATATCCAAGGTCTTCTGCCCATTTACCTCCATCAATTTCAGAGATTGATTTGCAATCTAATTCAATGATTCCCCACTGGGACAATTGTTGATTTTCCATTTTTGAATAGTGCTAATATTAGTAAGAATGATTATGAAAGAGTTTGTTTTACCTTCCTTGTCTTGCATTAGAATAACCACCGCTGAAACCTGTGCAGAATTCATCCCACGCACCTGCAACCGCTTCCGAAGCACTTGCAACTAATGAAGAAAGAGCGGCAGATCCTTGGTTATGCCCTTCCCAATAACCATAACCTCCATTGACTTTTTGCAGTCCATCTTCCTGTATTTCCTGCAAACCAAAGTCTAATAAGTACTCTTGAATCGTTTTCATGGTTGTTTATATTTTAAGAATTACCATAATTTAGGATAGCAAGCCAATAGATTAGCTGCTGTATCTAATAAAACCAAATAAAAACTCGCTGCGGCCGCAGAACCCTGGTTGTGTCCTTCCCAATAACCATAACCACCATTTATTTCCCGCAGGTCATTCTCAGTGATTTCCTGCAAATCAAAATTTAAGCTCAGTTCATTTTTCATGTTTGGAAAAGTTAAGATCTCCCAATCGCCCAGCCATCTCATCCTCCCGGGCTGGCGAGCAGCAGTGATTGGTTGCACAAACCTAAATACTATCCAGCAATTGTCTTGCCACTGAGAGTGGTAAAAATTCTACTCTGAGTGGGAATCTGACAATTATTTTGCAAACGTCTGACAATCCCTGTTTCTGAGGTGACTTTTACTATAAACAAACGTCAGAGCATAAAACCCACCTAACATATGCAACAGGATATCGACATCGCGAGAATACTCCGTAAAGTACGTGATCTGTATGGCTATACCCTGGAGGGAGTAGCCTATGGCCTGGGAAAAAGCACCGAAGGATACCGTAAATACGAAGCAGGCCAGACCGATCCTACGTTCAAAACTCTACAGCGATTAGCCCGTTTCTATGACCTCACAGTGGTTCAATTGATTGCCTTTGATGAAGAGAGCATGATTCAGATCATGGCTAAAATCAGGACCCAGCAAAAGAATAGGTAGCTCTTCCGGCCGGGAAGGGTCAAATGCCCAGTGTGGCCGTCGCGGGCAAAACCGCCGTCTGCGTCTGGGAATCGGACGGGAAGGTAGGGACGGTGAAGAGTAACTGAATTTTTATCTGACAAACTCTTTCCCAATGTCAAAAAAATACATTAGAATCTCCAATGAAATCATACACATCCCTATCATACAGAGAAATAAATTGATAGTCTCCTTCGTATCTGATTCTAAGTACTTCATCTGAATAACATTAAACAACCAATCTGAATCAGGCGCTTTTAATATTAAAAACACAGCTCAATACACACAAATTCCATAACTCCTTCCTGGGAAGGAGGCTAACTCACCCATGTAAATTAATTATTATTTTTTCATATAAAATTAAAATTTTAACAAATGAATTACCTTAAGTTTAATAGCATCCCAATTCTTGAAGCATAAACTTGAGGCATAAAAAACTATAATAAATAGTACTATTGAGGAAAACTTATTCTGTTTTAAATCCTTCATACATACAAAAATATTTTTCAGTTTGCTGGGATTCATCCAAAGACAAAATTTTTCGAGGGGTGGTAATGCGCTCTTTTGAAAAATCATACCCCAACTGGAACAACCTGATCACGGTTAGTAGTACCATCTCGTTAACCAGGTAAGTTTTACTAGTTTTGGCGCGATACGCATGCGGCTTTTTTACCTTAGACGCGTCGTAAACCAGAAAGTAACGCTTACGCAACCGATTTATTCACAATTAAAAAACAGGTAGGTTTGAAACAAATAAGCCGCCGTAATCCTCAGACTACAGCGGCTTTTTCATGGTGTGGATTTCTAGTTACTTCAACTCCGCAACGGCTTTGATCTTATTGTAATACAAGGTTGTCAGTCCTTCGAAACCGGAGTCCGTTCCGACTAGCAGCCACAACTCGCCCGCATCATTCGTTTTGGCCATAATCGGCTCCGACGTAGTGCGCTGAATGAGTTTATACTGCGTCACATCGTCACCCGCACCAATGTTGCCCAATACCGGCACTGCCGCGCTGCCCTCCATCTGGTTGCCTTTGTCGATGTTCAACCGGTAGTCGTCGCCTTCTTTCACCTTCTTTGGCTCCGTGGCCGAAACCCCGGCTTTCAGATACACACTGCCGCCCGGCGAACCGCCAATTCCTACGCTGTTGGTGCCATATTGTGACGCCAGTTCTATTTCAAAATCAATCAAATACGTCTGATTCGGCTTCAAACCCGTTACTTTCTTTTTCAGAAACATAAACAGATCGTCGCTACGATTATGACCCGAAGTCATGAACGACTTTTTGGTCGCATCCAAAGGCGCAGGCAACGCCTTCAGGCCCGACTGAAATTCGATGATGCTCTCCTGGGCGGTGGAATAATCCGTTACTTCAGCAACCCAGCCATCGGTATCGGTCCGAAAATCTGAATTGGTCAACGTTACCGGCCCATTGGGGTCGACTTCACTATCCTGACAAGCCGCGCCTATGAATAACCAGACGGCGGCAAATGTCCATTTTACAAACTTCATAGGGGTACTTTTTCGTGAAAAATAAACAAACGGTGTGGTAGCTACCGACTGAATGACCCCGGTTTTGAAAGCACCGTTGGAATGCCCACTTATTTTTCAGCGGTTTTTCTGGCTACTTCCGACCCATTCGACAGAGAATGAGCCAGTTTGACCAGACGAACAAATTCACGCCGGTAGCCTTCCGGGTCACGGCCTAGTGCCTGTTTTGCCAACGTTTCGACCTGGTTGTAGTGCGCAGTTCCCTTAAATTCCGAGTCGCGCAGCAGCAACCCAAACTCGGCGACGGAAGCGGAAAACCGGAAGTCGGCGGAGGTTTTATCCCATTTTTGCGGCCGATCCGTCACCACGTGTTTCATCAACTGGCTGGTTTCGCTATCCGGTTTTTTGTAGCGGATTTTCAGCGTCAGTAATTCATTCGAAGGGCCCGTCGAAAGGGTTTGCCGCTGGTATTTCAGCGAATCGACTTTCTGCAAATACCGGCTTTCGACACCCGACGGAATGATTTCGTACAACGCCGTTACGGTGTGCCCCGATCCCATTTCACCCGCATCTTTGCGGTCGTCGTGGAAATCTTCGTTAGCGAGCATCCGGTTTTCGTACCCGATCAACCGATAGCCCTGCACCCGCGCCGGATTGAATTCCAGTTGAAGTTTTACGTCTTTCGCGACCGTGAACAGCGTACCGCCGAACTCTTTGCCAAACACTTTCTGGGCTTCCTGCAAATTATCGATGTACGTGTAATTCCCATTACCTTTGTCTGATAATACCTCTAGTTTGTTGTCTTTGTAATTGCCCATTCCGAAACCCAGCACACTCAGAAAAACGCCCGACTTTCGTTTTTCCTCCACCAGCCGCTGCATGTCGCCGTCGCTCGAAACGCCCACGTTGAAATCGCCGTCGGTGGCCAGAATCACGCGGTTGTTGCCGTCTTTCCGGAAATTTTCCTGCGCAATCTGGTACGCCAGCCGAATACCTTCACCCCCCGCCGTGGAACCTCCCGCCGACAACTGGCTGATCGCATCCTTGATTTTCTGCGGCTCATTCCCCGGTGTCGATGGCAAAACCAGCCCGGCAGCTCCGGCATACACGACAATCGCCACCCGATCCTGCGGACGAAGTTGATCGACCAGCAAACCCAATGCGGTTTTAACCAGCGGCAATTTGTTGTCGGCTTCCATCGACCCCGACACATCGATCAGAAAAACCAGGTTCGACGCGGGCAGGTTGCCGGTCGGAATGCTTTTGGCCTGCAAACCAATGCGAAGCAGTTGCAAACCCGGATTCCAGGGGGATTCGGACAGTTCGGTTTTGACCGCCACGGGATCCGTGCCGGTCGGTTGCGGATCGTCGTATTCGAAGTAATTGACCATTTCCTCAATCCGGACGGCGTCTTTGGGCGGCAAGGTTCCGCCGTTCAAAAACCGCCGGATGTTGCCGTAAGCGGCCCGGTCGACATCGACTGAAAATGTAGTAACCGGCTGATTTTGAGCGTTTCGAAAACCGGTCTCATCAATTTTGTTATAATCTTCCGTGTTGAAACCCGGAACAAGTACGTGTTCAACTGCATACGAAGTGGCCGACCTCATCCCCACTCCCAGAGGACTCGGCATACGTTGTTTATGAACCGTGCCATACCCGACCACTATCGTTTCCTGCAACGCCTGTATATCGGTATTCAGTTTTACATCGACTACGGTTTGCGTCGTAATTTTCACCTCCGCTTTCTGAAAACCGATCGAAGTGAAGATCAGCAGTTGCGGACCGTCCGGCACCGCAATCGTGTAGCGACCGTCGGCGTTGGTGGTTGTACCGGCCAAAGCGCCCCGAAAAGCAACATTGACGCCCAACAGAGGCCGGTTCGTGAGGGCATCCGTCACGCGGCCCGTGATGGTGCGGCTGGGTCGGACGGTCGATAGAAACAGCAGTCCGAGCATCAGAATTGAAAAAATAGTGCGCATAGCGGTATGGAATTAAAGCGTATTTTTTCTCTTATGGATGCAGACCCGTTTTGAATTCCATACGGCACCGAAACTTTTTTTTGTAAGTTGCAGAGCAGCCGCATCCATTGTATGTTTTTTAAGCCATTCCGTAAACCCAAACCCCTTACCGACGCCGATGCCCTTTCGGCGTATAAGGCTACGGGCGATCTGGAACTGCTTGGGGCGTTGTTTGAGCGGTACATGGACCTGATATATGCCGTGTGTTACAAGTACTTACGCGACGAAGAGGAAAGCAAAGACGCGGTGATGCAGTTATTTGAACAGTTGATTACGGATTTGCGGAAATATGAGATTCAGAATTTTAAAAGCTGGCTGCATTCGACCGCCCGAAACTATTGCCTGATGCAATTGCGGCAACGGAAAATGATCGCGGGCGAGGTGAGTGACGAAGCCGAAATCGTCGCCCTACCCTTGACGGTCTGGCCCGAAACCGATGGTCTGGATCTGGAAACGAAGTTGAACCACCTGGACGATTGCCTGAAAACGTTGTCGGACGAACAACGCACCAGCATTTCGCTGTTTTACCTGAACCAGAAAACCTACGCCGACATAGCCGAACTGACGGGTTACGACCCCAAACACGTCAAAAGCCATCTGCAAAATGGCCGACGAAACCTGAAAATCTGCATGGACAAACGCCATGACTGACGCCAACCGACATAACGCTCCCCTGACCGCCGACGACCTGCGCCACTACCGGGCCGGCACGCTTTCGGCGGCTGAACAGCACCGGGTGGAACGGCTGTTGCTGGAGAACCCGCTCTATGCCGACGCGCTGGAAGGTCTGGAAGTCGCTGAAAAAGAGGGCGTTGAACTGAACCGGGCGTCAGGCGCGTTGCGTGAACGGTTGCAAAACCGCATCGGCGACCAAAAAATCCGGCGCTTACCGGTTTGGATACCGGCAACTGCGGCTTCGGTAATTTTGGCGGTGAGCATCGGGCTGTATTTGCGGCTACAGGAAAAACCGGAATCGGAAAATAGGGTCAGTCTTCCGGCCCCTGAAATCTCGGCTTCAAAAAAAGTCGTTCCACCCGTTGATAACCCGACAAACCGTCCGACCGAGCCGCTTTTGGTAAAAGCTATACCGCCTAAACCGGCCTTAGCGACCCGAAAAGTGGTTCCGGTTCTACAAAAAGACAGCCTGATTTTCCCGAAGGATCATCGCGTAGCTTTCTCGTCGAAACCAATGGCAGCACCCGGAGGGTTTCGTTCAGCATCGGAAGAAATCGTGGTTTACAATACGACCGGTCTTGATCATCCGGAATTGAGCGGCCAAGTGACTGACGAAACCAATCAACCTCTGGCGGGCGTTTCGGTGATTGCCAAAAATGCCCGACGCAGTAGCCGCACCGATTCGCTGGGGCGCTTTCGGTTGGAAAACGTCCTAAAAAATGACTCTTTACAAATTACATCGGTCGGTTTCGAAACGAAAACCGTTCGGGTTGCCGACCTTCAGACGGCGAAAATCCAGTTAAATCCGGATTCAAAGGCCTTGTTAGAGGTGGTTGCGGTTGGGTATGCTCAACAGGCAAAAGCCCAAAAAGAAAGTACAAGTAGTACAGCAAAACGGACCATTTTAAAAACCGACTCCCCTCCCCCACCGGCCAACTTCAACACCTATCTCGAACAAAACCGCCGAATACCGCCTGAAGCGAAGGAGAAAGGCATTTCCGGCACGGTACGCGTCCGGTTTCAGGTCGCAACCGACGGCACCGTCAGTCAGTTTTCCATTGTAAAACCGCTCGGGTACGGCTGCGATGAAGAGGCTATCCGGCTCATCCGCGAAGGCCCGCGCTGGAATCCGGCTTTCCGGAATGGCCAACCATTCATCCAGTTTGTAGAACAGGATATTACGTTCTGAAGACCGTCTAACCGGCGGATCCGTTTCCTGAAGTAAATACCGCTAACTTGCTGTACGAACGCTCGAATCCTACGGCAATGATTCAATCAAAAATAAAGGCACAATTGCAAGCCGGTTACGGCAAGCCTAAATCAGAATCGTTCGATTTTTTCAGAATTGAACAGTTCTTCGCCAACCGTCCAAAAGAAAAAACGAATCATTGTATCTCCGACAAAACGTATCAAGACCTGGACTTTGATGAGGTATTTATGTTCGTTGACCGTACGATTTCCAAAGTAGGTCAGCAGTATTTATATGCCAGGCTGCGAACGATTGATTTTGTGGATTCTAAAATCAGCCAGCACGAAAATTTAACAAAAACCTTTCAGGCCGATAGCGAATTACGCGAAGACGTGGGCATTCACCTTTCCAATCTTTCCCACCAGAATGCGTATTACATCTCCTCTTTATTTTTAAAACCCCACTTACAACCTCCAGACTGGTTCTGGATTGTGAAAATATTGCCTTTCATCAGTGCTTTTATCCTCTTCTTACTTCCCTTTTATCCGCAGGCGTTTTTCTTTTTATTCGGAGTATTAACCATTAATTACGTCATTCATTACTGGAATAAGAATAATGTCTATCAATACATTGCCTCTATCCCTCAACTGCTTCGTTTGAATCAGGTTGCGAAAGAAATTCTCAAACACGAGCGGCTAAATCCGAAAACCGATGCTTTAAATCAAGCCGTCAACAGACTGGATGAAATGGGCTATTCCATGTCTTTTTTCAAACTGGAATCCAAACTGCAGAGTGAAGTGGGCATGATCGTGGAAGTGATCACGGAGCTTTTAAAAGCCCTTTTCTTAATCGAACCGCTACTATTGTTTCGGGTGCTCAATCAAATCGATGCGAAGAGAACACAAATTGCCACCGTTTTTCACTATGTAGGCATGATCGATACGGCTCTTTCCACGGCCTCATTGCGCAAAGGATTAACCCACTATTGCCAACCGGTTATTACTAAAACTGAAAAGAAACTTATTGCAACGGATTTGTATCACCCTTTGATTTCTAATCCTGTTGGTAATTCCATCACGCTGGTTAATAAATCCGTTTTACTAACCGGATCGAACATGTCGGGAAAAACGACATTTATTCGGACCATCGGTATCAATTGCATTCTGGCCCAAACCATTCATACGTGTTTTGCCAACGAGTTTGTTCTCTCCCCGATGCGGGTTTTCTCGGCCATCCGAATTACCGATGATTTACTGAGCGAAAAGAGTTATTATTTTGAAGAGGTACTCACCATTAAAGCGATGATTGACGAGTCTCAATCTGACATTACCAGTCTTTTTCTGTTGGATGAACTCTTCAAAGGAACCAATACCGTTGAGCGGGTTGCGGCCGGAAAAGCCGTACTCACCTACTTGAATAAAGGAAAGCATATCGTTTTTGTTTCAACCCACGACATCGAATTGACAGATTATTTAAAAGACACCTTCGATTTATACCACTTCACGGAAGTGGTGGAGACCGATAAAATTGCCTTTGATTATAAACTCAAAAAAGGGAATCTTAAAACCCGAAATGCCATCCGAATATTGGAACTGAACGGGTATCCGGGGGAAGTGATCCGTGAAGCACGATCGTTATCCGAAAAAATCGCTCCTGCAAGCCATTAACAACCTGCGGGCCGCTTTTGGAAGCCGCATCCGGAACCAGAAATTGCACTTTGATAACCTGTACCCCTGGCAGGTTATCAAAACCTGCCAGGGGCCATGCTGTTTTTTTCCGATCAAACGGGACTTTTAAATCGTCACTGTTTTAGCGAAACCGTTATCTTTGCGCCCCTTAGCCGGTTAAAAAACATTTAACAGCCGGAACAGTTGTATTGAATGCTAATCAAACTTACTTCACTCGAATGACTCGACTAAATTGCACAATGAAAAGAGGAATAGTATTTGGAATGATGTTTCTATTGGCCAGCGCGTCAACCCTTTTGGCCCAGCAACGCTGGAGTGCCGGCCCACGCATTGGACTGAATGTTTCGAGTTTGTATGGCAAAGACGATTTTTTCAAATCGAAACTGGGCCTGGTCGCCGGTGGATTTGTCAGTTACAGTTCCATCAATCACTTCGGTATTTCGGCGGATGTCCTGTATTCACAGCGGGGCGCCAAATATGATAATCCCGGCGACCGAAGCAGCCATATCCAGCACCTCAATTATTTGGAAATCCCGGTCGTAGCCCGGTATTATCTGAATTTGAGCGGAAATTTCCGTCCCAACATCTTCGTTGGTCCATCGCTGGGGGTTCTGTTGAATGCCAAACGAACCAAAACGATTGATCGGGGAACAAGTTATGCGGATGCGGATGACAAAGATGAGTTCGAATCCGTTGATTTAGGCGCAACAGCCGGGTTTCAGGCCAATTTCAAGGTTAGAGATCGTCAGCGTTTTCTGATCGACGCCCGGTATACGCTCGGCGTTACCGATGTCAAGAAGTCACCCCAATGGCTTGGCAACTCAACCCTCTCATTTACGGTCGGTTACAGCTTCGGCGTCGGACGGAATTACTAAACGTACCTACGGGCGGCCCCGTTTAGTCCATAGTTGTATTTTCTAATTCTAATCTGCTTAGAAAAAACGGACTAAACGGAGCCGCCCGTGCGTTCCGTAAATACGTTATTGGCCGTACAAGGTTTTGGCAGCCGCTTCGTATTTGTCGCCCGCAACCCACTGCGGTCGCGCTGGCTTGTTGGCAATGAGCCGGGCCGCATACGAAAAAGCCTGGCTGAATTTAAGCAGATAGCCAAAATCCACCGTCTCCGGATTATCAGCCGGCTGGTGATAATACTTCATCAATTCGTCGTCGAACTTTTTGAATCCGGCCGAAAAGGTGGGTGCCGGAATCCCTTTCACGGCAAAACTGACGTTGTCGGAACGGTCGAACAGGTTTTGTTCGGGAGCCGGGTCGGCAAAAACGCTCAATCCAAACGCTTTACTGGCGGTTTCAATTTCTGTTTTCGCGCCGGTCCGATCCAGCCCAACCACCGAAACCAGCGTCGTGTCATTGTAACCCGCGCCGTCGCTGTTGAGGTTAAATACCGTTTGTTTCAGCGGTATCAACGGGTGTTCGGCGTAATACCGGCTGCCCAGTAATCCCATTTCCTCCGCCGTCAACGCCAGAATCAAGATTGAACGTTTTGGGCGTTGGGCCTGCAAAGCCTTCGCCGACGCCAGGAGGGCAACCGTTCCAAACGCATTGTCGCGCGCGCCGTTGAAGATGCTGTCGGCCGACGTATATTCCCGACCGCCTTGTTTGCCAATGCCCACATGATCGAAATGCGCCGACAACAAAACGTATTCATTTTTCAGTTTCGGATCGGTGCCCTCAATTACACCCGCCACATTTACCGCATCGACGATCCGCTGCGCCCGTCCCGACGTCTGGACCGAAACCGTTTGAACGGCATCTTTCAAACCGGTTAACTGGTTTTTACCGTTATCCACCCAGAGGTGCAGCAGCGTGGGCACGGGTGTAGCAGGTGCCAGCGTCATTTGCTCATTCTGCAAAGCCCGGGTGATAATGGGCCACGGATACGTTCCGCTCGTGTAGAGTTCAATCAGGCCAACGGCGCCTTTTTCGGCGGCTATTTTTCGTTTTTGTTCCGAAGCCGCCAGCAAGCCGCGGTTGGTGGTGGCGTCCGGCGAACCGACCTGCGCAACGACGATTTTGCCCCGTACATCACGCCCGTTGTAGCCATCGGCACCTTCGGTCAGGCCGTAGCCTACATAAACCGTCCCGGCTTTCAGATTGGTTTCCGGCCCGCTGACTACCACAAACTGTTTGCCGAGTTGTAAAGAATCGTTTCCAATCAGCAGCTTGCCGTAAGCCGCCGGCTTCGACTGGAGAAAAGGCACTTTCTGGTAATAATCCGGTTGCCCGGCCACCGGTTTCAGACCCAGTGCCCGAAACTGTTCGGCCAGGTAACGGGCGGCTATGAAATTGCCCGGATCGCCCGTCCGCCGACCCTGCAGTTCGTCGGCAGCCAGAAAACGCAGGTGCGCTTCGAGTTCGGTTCGGCTTAGTTTGGATTCGGGAAGTTTAGCCACCGGCTGGGCCACCGCGATGGCGGAAAGTAAAAAACCGGTTAACAGGAAACCGTATGTTTTCGGCATCATTGTGAAGTGTATGGTTGTTAATTGGTAGGTTCAAAGCGACTTTTTCCCTTTTCGGCCATTTCACGCAGCGTCTGGGTTGGTCGGAAACGGTCTCCGTAGGCGTCGGCCAGCCGGTCGGCTTCCGATACGAAGTTCGCAATTCCAACGTAATCGACAAACGACAGCGCTCCACCGGTGTACGACGGAAAACCCCAGGCCAGAATCGAACCGATGTCGGCATCCAGTTGCGTCCGAATCACACCCTCTTCAAAACAGCGGACGGTTTCGAGCACCTGGCGATACAAAAGCCGCTTTTTAACTTCTTCAACCGAAGGCTGGCTGTCGGCCAGCGGAAAGATTTCCTGTAGACCCGGCCAAATGTGTTTCTTTTCCCCTTCGGGATAGGCATAAAAACCCGCTTTCGATTTTTTGCCCAACCGGCCCAGCGCCACCAGTTTCCCGGCCACCTGATAAGCCGTATCGGTCTCGTCCAACGCACCATCCTCGATGCTTTGCCCGGAAATTTTGCAGATCAGATCCAGCGAAACCTCATCGGAAACCGCCAGCGGACCCACCGGAAAACCGGCGTTTTTTCCGGCATTTTCAATCAATACCGGATTGACGCCTTCCTTCAGCAACGCCATTCCTTCCGAGGTGTAGGTGGTGAACACCCGCGACGTGTAAAAGCCGCGCGAATCGTTGACGACAATCGGCGTTTTGCGAATTTTCTTCACAAAGTCCAGAGCAAAAGCCAGCGCATAGTCCGACGTCTGTTTCCCCACAATGACTTCCACCAATTGCATCTTATCGACTGGTGAAAAGAAATGCAGACCGATGAAATTTTCGGGTTTGGCCGATGCCTGGGCCAGTCCGCTGATCGGCAGGGTCGACGTATTCGACGCAAAAACGCCCGCTTCCGCCAACATGGGTTCGGCTTCCTGCGTCACCTGCGCTTTCAGTTCACGGTTTTCAAAAACCGCTTCAATAATCAGGTCGCAGCCCCGCAGATCTTCGGCATCGGCCGTTGTTTTAATCAGGCTCAAAGCCGCTTCGGCCTTTTCGGGCGTTCCTTTTCCGCGCTCGATGTTTTTTTGCAAAACCGTTCGCGAATAATTTTTGCCTTTTTCGGCCGCTTCCACCGTCACGTCTTTCAAAACTGCTTCAATACCGGCGATGGCAGCGGCATAGGCAATGCCCGACCCCATCATACCGGCACCCAGAACTCCGACTTTCCTGACCTCCGTGGGCGGACTGTTTTTCGGACGGCTGATGCCTTTGTTAACTTCGTTTAACCCCAGAAACATCGTCTGGATCAGCCCTTTGGCCACTTTCGTCGTCGCAACCTTTACAAAATACCGGGCCTCGATCACCAGAGCCCGGTCGATATTGACTTGTAACCCTTCGTAGACACACGACAGAATGGCGAGAGGTGCGGGGTAATTGCCGCGCGTTTTTTCCATCACCATCGCTGTTCCCGCGCTAAACACCCGCGCGCCCACCGGGCTTTGGACCGCTCCGCCCGGCACCTTAACATTCTCCTTTCCGACGATTCGACCGGTTTTTCGGTCGCGCTCGTCCCACGGCTGCAACGGTTCGGGGTTGGCATTAATCCACGCAAACGCTTTTTCCAGCAGTTCTTCGCGGGAAACCGCCAGGTCGTCGATCATCCCCAGCGCCCGGGCTTCTTTCGGGCTTACCCGTTTGCCTTCCAGCAGCAACGGCAGCGCGGCTTCCATGCCGAGCATCCGGGGCAATCGCTGGGTTCCGCCCCCGCCGGGCAGCAGACCGAGCGTCACTTCGGGCAAACCGATAATGGCTTTCGGGTTATCGAGCGCAATGCGGTGATGACAGGCCAGACAGGCTTCATACCCTCCGCCCAAAGCCGTGCCGTTGATGGCGGCCACCACCGGCTTCCCGGACGTTTCGATAGCACGAAAAACCCGGTTTAGGTCCGCCGAAACTTTCAGCATTTCGGCCGGATCTTTATCAGTATTGCGGAGAATCATCTTCAGATCAGCCCCGGCAATAAATTCATTTTTTTCCGATGTAATGATGATTCCTTTTACTTCCGGATCGTCATACGCCCGTTGCAGGGCCGCTTCGAACGCCGGAATGGAGTCGTCATTGAGAACGTTCATCGGCGAACTGGTCATGTTCCAGCTCAGAATGGCCACGTTTCGGTCGATACGATAGTTAATCATGGTCAAGGGCTTAGTTTATGCGTTCAAAAACCGTGGCGACACCCATTCCTCCGCCGACACAAAGCGTTGCCAGACCGGTTTCCTGGCCGGTTCGTTCCAGCTCATCCAGGAGCGTGGCCGAAATCATGGCTCCGGTGGCACCCAGCGGATGCCCCAGTGCAATCGCTCCGCCGTTGACATTCAGCCGACTGTGATCGACGCCCAGTTTATCCATGTAGAGCAGGGGAACGGCGGCAAAGGCTTCGTTTACTTCAAACAGATCGATGTCGCTGAGTTGCATACCGGCTTTTTTCAGTACTTTCTGCGTCGCCGGAACCACGCCGGTGAGCATGATGGTCGGTTCGGTACCAATAACCGCAAAGGCTTTGATGACTGCGCGGGGTTTCAGACCGGTTTTTTCACCAAATTCTTTCGAGCCGATCAGAATTCCGGCGGCTCCATCGACAATCTGCGAAGAATTTCCGGCGTGGTGAATGTGGTCAATCTGGGCGAGATCGGCATATTTTAGCAAGGCCAGCGCATCGAAACCCGCCTTCCCGATCGCTTCGAAAGCCGGTTTTAGTTTCGATAAGCTTTCGGCGGTGGTACCGGGCCGTACGCCTTCATCGCGGTCGAGCAGGGTGAGGCCGAGTTCATCTTTAATTGTGACAAGCGTCCGGCCAAACCGGTTTTCATGCTGGGCAAGGGTGGCACGGCGGTAGGATTCGGCCGCAAATGCATCGGCATCGGCGCGACTGAAACCGTATCTGGTTGCAATCAGATCAGCCGAAATCCCCTGCGGAACGATGGCATGCCGGGCCACAATCTGCGGATTCATGAAGAGCGCACCGCCGTCGGAACCGATGGGCACGCGCGACATGGATTCCACACCGCCAGCCACGACGGCGTCGAACTGTCCCGACATGATATAGGCTGCCGCCATGTTGATGGCTTCGAGTCCGGAGGAGCAAAAGCGGTTTAATTGAACGCCGGCGACGCTTTCGGCGTAACCGGCTTCGATGACGGCCGTACGGGCAATGTCGGCACCCTGTTCGCCAATGGGCGTTACGCAGCCCATAATTACGTCATCGAGGAGAGCCGTGTCGAGCTGATTGCGGTCTTTGAGTTCACGCAGAACATGGGTCAGCAGCTGAATTGGCTGAACATCGTGGAGGGAACCGTCGCTTTTGCCCCGGCCACGGGGCGTCCGGACAGCGTCATAAATGAAGGCTTGGGCCATACGGGTTTGTGCTTGTTTAAAACCGTATGTTCGCATACGGTATCGAAAAACAAACTTACCGGTATGGCGGGTAGGCCGCAACTAATTAACGTAAAATCGAACGGCAACCGAAGCATTTCTTTTCGCCCGGGCAGGTCTTTCCGTACTTACAGCGCAGCAGTTATTGGTTTCCGGGCATCAAGGGCCGTGAAGGCTGAATTTTTGCTAATGTATTCGGGGATTACCAGCTTAATAATATGCACTAATTTGTTCGCATCGCCTTCGACTAACCGATAGCGTAGCTCTTCTAAAACGGCTTTTATTTCTTTTACATCCGGTGTATTGACGCGGGCAATCAGGATTTTAGGATGGTGTGTCGGTAAAGTCCGTTCGTTGGTATTTAATAACTCTTCAAACAATTTTTCGCCCGGGCGCAGACCGGTATAAACCACCTGGATCTCTTTTCCCGCACTATACCCGGAAAGATGAATCATTTTTCGGGCTAAATCGGCAATCCGGACGGGTTCGCCCATATCAAAAACGAAGACTTCGCCCCCTTTTCCCATTGTTCCGGCTTCCAGTACCAGCTGACACGCTTCAGGAATCGTCATGAAGTAGCGAATAATGTCCGGGTGCGTAACGGTTACCGGTCCGCCGGTCTGAATTTGCTGCCGGAAAACGGTCACCACCGAACCATTTGACCCCAGTACATTACCAAACCGGGTAGTAATAAACCGGGTTTGCGGTAGTTTCCCACCCTGATAATTCAGACTTTGCACATACATTTCGGCCAGCCGTTTGGTTGCCCCCATCACATTGGTTGGGTTAACGGCTTTGTCGGTCGAAATCATAACAAACTTCCGGACGCCGAATCTGAGCGACAAATCCGCCACGATTTGAGTGCCCAGCACATTGACCCGTACGGCTTCGTATGGGTGTTGCTCCATCAGCGGAACGTGTTTATAAGCGGCTGCATGAAAGACAAAATCCGGTTTAACGTCGCGGAAAATATGATGCATCCGCACTTCATCGGCCACATCGCCAATTTTCAGGATCAATTTGGTAACTTCCACTACGCTTTTATACTCCCTGCGCAAATTGAATTCCAGATCAAACAAGGCCGACTCCGCCTGATCGAGCAACACAATGGTGTGTGGCTTATGGCTGAGTACCTGCCGCACCAGTTCGCTCCCGATGGACCCGGCAGCTCCCGTAACCAGCACAACCTGATTGCGCACTTGCTCGCCAATGGCCGGATTGACAACCTGAATGGCAGCCCGTCCCAGCAAATCCTCGATCCGAACGTCCCGAATCTGCGAAGATTTCAGTTCGCCGTCGATCCATTGCCCAACGGTCGGAATGGTTTTGACACTGACGTGATGGTGGAGAAAAAACTCCGTTATTTCATTCTTCTGAAGTAAATCGGCGGTTCCCATGGCTAAAATTACCTGCGGCAGAACAGCCTGATTTCGGATGTAACGCTCGTAGGCTTCCTGCCGCGAAATCACCTTTATCCCCTGAATTACTTTCTGAATTTTGTACGGATTGTCGTCAATGAAAGCCAGGATTACATAGTGCTGTGCTGAATCCTGCGCCAATGCCTTGCGCGTTAATAGCCCTGTTTCGCCCGCACCATAAATCAAAACCGGCTGACGAACCCTTCCGTTTCTGGCCCTTAGGGTCCAATACAACGCTTTGGCCATAAACCGGCTAACCGACAACAATACCAGGCAGGAAAAATAATCGATCAGTAGAATGGAAAGTGGAATATAAAAATGCACCTGGTCTGACAGATGCCAAATCAGCAATGAACCAACCGCAGTGACTACGCCACTAATGGTAACGGCATAAACCAGTAACGTCACATCTTCCAGGCTGGTGTGTCGAATAATGCCCTGATACGGCCGAAACAGTAAAAAAAACAGAAACCGAATACTTACGACACTACTCAGGCAATACAGAAAATCGGCCCGGTTCAGCTCACTTGTTTCGAAATTAAACCGCAGAAGGTAAGCAACCGAGAACGACACAATACAAATCAGTACATCGATGCTTAACACCAGATAGCTGGACACGAAACGCGTAGCTGTTGTTTTTAAGAAGAGTTCAATCATCTTACAGGTCGGTGAGTACGGCTATTTCACCCGTTTCAAATTCTATTTAGAAATGAATTTATGTTATTTGCTAATACAATCAACTATAAATTAGTAAAAATAATCATTCTAAATTCGTATCATTTCCTTATTTCAACAGGTCTTTCAGGGCTGGTAATAAATCCGGAAATAAATACTTAAATGTGGTTTCCTCCCGTATCCGCTTGTTTAACACATAATTACCTCCCAAGACGACAATCGCCATTTCGCCAAAAAGTAACCGAATGGCAAAAGCCGGAACGCGGGGCAAAAGACGAGGTTTGTCGAGTAGTTCTATTATTTGACGTGTGAAGGTCTCATTAGTCACAGGCTTGGCCGCAACTGCGTTATAAACTCCCTGCCAATGCGCTTCGGTAGTCGCCTGAAGGTACATCCGGCAGAGGTCATCGATGTGAATCCAGGACATATACTGCTGCCCCGAACCCAGGGGAGCACCCGCTCCCAGGCGAATGGGTTGCACGAGTTTGGGCAATGCCCCGCCCTCCATGGTCAGCACAATTCCGGTCCGGAGCTTGACCGTCCGAATGCCCAGCCCGGCAATTTCATCGACAGAACGCTCCCAGGCCCGAACCACCTGCGCCAGAAAATCACTGCCGCCTTCGCTGGTTTCGGTCAGCGGGCGATCGCCGGTGTCGCCCCCATAATAGCCAATGGCCGACGACGCTATAAAAGACAGAACGTGGTGTTTGCCCGAGCGCAGGGCACTGGCCAATAATTGAGTCGATTTGGTTCGGCTTTCGATAATCTGCTGCTTGCGCTGGTCGGTCCAGCGCTCGTCGGCAATGCCAGTCCCGGCCAGGTGAATAATGTGGTCGGCCGTCAGAATGGCCTGCGGGTCGATATGACCTTTATCAATATCCCACTGATAAACCGTTACGTTCGAAATCTCTTTTTTTGCCGCCGAGCGACTGAGAAGCGAAACTTGAAAGCCCTGCTGAATCAGAAGGTGGGTAAGCCGGCGGCCGATGGTTCCGGTGCCGCCGGTAATCAGAATAGTTTTTGCCATGACGATAGAGGATGGTCATGGTTTAACCAAACGTGGAATGGATTTGTTACCTGACCCTTCTTATTTCAAAGCTGATAATACCGGCTGGTTTGGGGCCGATGAAGCCGCCGGAAGCGTTACCGACGCTGCAAAAATCTGCTTGCCTTCGTCCAGAAAACCGGCAAAGTTATTGACATCCAGGTCGTAGTTTTTGGGTTTGACCAACAGTTTCCCCGTGTGGTCTACCAGGCAATAATGGGGCTGGGCATTGTTGTTGTAACGCACGATCTGCAAGTCGGCATTTTGTGCTCCGATGGTTTTCTTCTGCTTTTTATCGTAGGTCGACGTGTACCAGGCCGATTCGGGCAATTCGGTTTTGTCATCGACATACAGCGCCAGAATGACGTAATCGTTTTGCAACCGGCGCATGATCGGCTCTTCCGACCAAACCCGGGCTTCCATTTCCCGACAATTCACGCAACCGTGTCCGGTAAAATCAATAAAAACCGGCTTGTTCACTTTTGCCGCATAGGCCAGTGCCTGTTTGTAATCAAAAAAGCCCTGAAGTCCGTGCGGTAAGCGAAACAGCTCGCTGTATTTCGGTTTTTCCCCCAATGCATCCGGCTCGGGGGCAGAACCGCTAGTGCTCCGAAACCCAAAATCCTGGGTGGTTTCGGGCGGTAAATAACCGGCCAGGGCTTTCAGGGGTGCTCCCCACAAACCAGGAATCATGTAAACGACAAACGCGAACGTGACAATGGCCAGCAAAAGACGCGGCACGCTGACGGTTTTGGTTTCGCTGTCGTGTGGCAAACGAACTTTCCCGAGCAGATAAAAACCGATCAAAGCGAAAATAACGATCCAAAAAGCCAGATAAACTTCGCGATCGAGCAGATTCCAGTGGTAAACCTGGTCGGCAATACTCAGAAATTTCAGGGCCAGCGCCAGTTCCAGAAAACCGAGAACCACTTTTACCGAATTGAGCCAGCCCCCCGATTTGGGCAAGCTTTTGAGCCACTGCGGAAAAGCCGCAAACAGCGTAAACGGAATGGCAAAAGCCGCCGAAAATGCCGCCATACCGACAATGGGTTTTACCACTTCGCCCCCCGCCGACGCTACCAGCAAACTGCCGACAATGGGCCCGGTGCAGGAAAACGACACCAGCACCAGCGTGAAAGCCATGAACAGAATACCGGCAATACCGCCTTTTTCAGCTTTGGCATCCATTGAATTGACCAGCGAATTCGGCAGGACGATTTCAAACAATCCCAGAAAAGACAGGCCAAAAATGAAGAAGATAGCGAAAAACAGAACATTTGGCAGCCAGTGTGTACTGACAAAATTGGCAAAAGCCGGACCATTGATTCGGGAAACCACCGTTCCGATCAGCACGTAAATAAAGATAATGGACAAACCATACAGAACCGCTTTCCACAAACCGTGATCCTGTTTGGTGAAGTAGCTGACGGTCATCGGGATAATCGGAAAGACGCAGGGCGTCAGCAATGCCAGCAGACCCGACAGAAAAGCCGCAATCATAAAACCGAGCAACGACTCTTCAGGCTTTTTGGCCTCATCAAGGGCGAGTTGCGGATCGGCCACCGGCGCTTCGGCGGGCTTTACCGTTTCTGAATCAGCCCCTACAGCTTCGGCCGAAGGCGCAACCGCAACACGGGAACGGGTCGTGTCCCGATTCGTCGAAACCGGCTCCGATGCTGCGGTTTTCGACGCAAGGGTCGAAGTAGCCGGAGTTCCTGATGTGGGCGTAGAAGCAACACCGGCCGTTTTAATACGGACCGTAAATTCGTGTTCGGTGGGCGGCAGGCAATTGGTTCCGGAGCAGGTCTGGTATTCAAGGGTGCCTTCGATAACCGGGTTGGCTTTCAGGATCCTGACCTTCTGAACCAGCGCGGCTTTTGTCTCGAAAAACCGTACTTTGCTATTCCAGACTTCTTCAAACTCTTCTTTTGGAGCGAGCGAGGCAAAGGCGCCCACTTTTTCGAAACTTCCGTTTTCCTTCAATTTCAGGGTGGTCGGAATCGGGCCAATATCCGGATTCAGATCGGATGCGTACATGTGCCAGCCTTTATCAATGGTGGCATTCATCCGGATTTCAACCACATCACCAACCCTGGCGTCGGTTTTTGACGCGGTAAAGGTCCAATGCGTTGGATCGGGTTGAATTTGTGCTGCAGCCGTCAGCACGACAAAAAAAGCCGTCAAAAAAGAGAAAAAACTACCAACTTGTTTCATATCAATGGCTTACTAATTTGCCCAATGTTACAACACGATTTCTGCAAAAATATTTCCAATCCGTTCACAAATCATCGAACAGCAAAAAAAACACCCTGCCGGAGTTCCAGCGGGGTGTTCTACACAACCAACCTATATTTTAGTCAAAAGCTTTAGAAGAGCCAAAAGAGCAACGACAGAAGAGTAAAGAAGACTAATTCGATTACGAAGGCCATCAGTCTGTATTCTCTTGTCTAAACTCTCTTATCTATTCCGCACGACTGAAAAGCAGTGGATTTAATTCGCTTTCCGGTTTGCTGCCAACGGGGTAGCTACCCAGCCACGTCGTCCAATCGGCTTCCTGATACGTATTTTGGGGTTTAGAAATAGTCTGGTCTTTATCCATGTAAATCATCGTCATCACTTTACGCGGGGTGCTGGAGGTGTTCGGCCCGGCGCGGTGGAACGTCCAGCCGGCGTGGTAGCTCACTTCGCCCAGTTCAAATGGCGTATCGTTGATGTTGAAATTCTGGTTGGCTAATTCTTCGGCCAGCAATCGCTCGCTTTCGTCGCTTATTTCAATATTTCGGCCAATTTCCACGCCCTGGCTTTGTTCGGCAAAGGCCAGCGGTCCCATTTCCATGGGGGTGTCCTGCAAAGGAATCCAGACGGTAACGGTTTTGGGCGACGACAGGGGCCAGTAGAACTGATCGGCGTGCCAGGGTGTGAAGCCACCCGACGGTTCTTTATACAACGCCTGGTCGTGGTAGAGCCGGACGCCGTCGACGCCCATTAGATCGGCCCCGATTTTGGCCAGCCGGCGCGAAAAGACAAACTCCCGGGCCGTTTCGTCTTCCCGCCAGAGGTTCATAATCTGGAGAAACGCCCGCTCATAAGTCGTGCGTTCCTCCATTGACTTGGTCAACGTATTTAGCTTAATTACCAGCTTGGTAATCACATCGCCATAATGCCGGAGAACTTCCGGGCTAAGCACGTGTTTTAACTTTACATAACCGTTTTTTTGATAAAACGCGATCGCTTCCGGACTGACAATGTAGTCTTCATTCAGTTCCTGTGCTAAAGAAGCGGTATCAACGGTCACTTGCATACGGGCAATGGGTTTAGGAAAAATCAGTAGTACAAAATTGGTTCAATTGTTTCTTGTAAAAATTTAATTATTATTCCAATAAGTGTATAATTTTGACTTTATGTTCCCCTTATTACTCCCCAAGAGTAAAAATACTGCATGTTGTGAAAGCTTTATTTGAAAAAATTGAACTGGGAGATCACACTTCCCTGCGGGTGACGCACGTCCGGCTGCCTTATTTTGATGCTCCCTGGCATTTTCATCCGGAATATGAACTGACGTATATCATCCGCAGCCACGGCAAACGGTTTGTCGGTGATCATATTGAACCCTTCTACAGCGGTGACCTGGTGTTGTTAGGACCCGATTTACCGCACTTCTGGCGCAATGATGATGAATATTACCACCCGGATTCGGACCAGCAGGCGGAAGCCATCGTGGTCCAGTTTTCCAGGACGCTGGGCGATACCGTATTACCCCAATTACCGGAAACACAACCGCTTATCGCCTTATTAAATCAGGCCCGGTATGGGTTGCGGTTTGGGGTCGAAAAGGCGGCTGACGTAAAACCTGCTCTGGAAAGGTTGTTGCTCTGCGACGGTCTCGAACGGTTACTGCGCCTGCTTTATCTCCTGCAACAACTCACCGACGACCCCAACGCCGTGATGCTGGCGAGCGACAATTATGAATTGAAAGCCAGTGAAGCCGAAACCGAGCGGATGAAACGGGTACTCGACTTTATGCTGGCCCATTTTCGGGAAGAAATCCGGGTGGACGATATGGCTTCCGTGGCGGGTATGGCTCCGGCAGCTTTTTGCCGGTATTTCCGGAAGCGGACCCGCAAATCGTTTATCGAGTATCTCAACGAACTGCGGATCAGCCACGCCCGTAAATTGCTGGTGCAGTCGGATCTCAGCATTAGTCAGGTTGGTCTGGAATGCGGATTCAACAATATTTCGCATTTTCACCGGCAATTTAAACTGCATAACGGTACGACGCCCCTGAAATACCAGTCGCTGCAACATAATAAGTAGAAGACAACAAGAATGCTGTTTTTCTCCGTACTTTTGTAGTACGTACCTACGGATCGCACGGGCACCCCCGTTTAGTCCGTATTTCTTAGTTGCTAATTTAAAAATTTCACGGACTGAGCAGGGGCGTCCGTGCGATCCGTAGGGCGTCAACTATATCGTTAACTTGTTAATAACCAACCGCTTCGGCAAACCGTTTATTATGTCGACACTCGTTTCTCCCATTATCCGTGATACGCAGGTATTTGAGCTGATCGCCCAAGAACAGCACCGTCAGGAATCCGGTATTGAACTGATCGCTTCCGAAAATTTCGTCTCCAAACAAGTGATGGAAGCGGCCGGAACGGTTTTGACGAATAAATATGCCGAAGGCTTACCCGGCAAACGGTATTACGGCGGCTGCGAAGTGGTGGATCAAATCGAGCAGTTGGCAATCGACCGGGTGAAAGAACTGTTCGGAGCTTCGTGGGCCAACGTACAGCCGCATTCGGGCGCTCAGGCCAACACAGCGGTATTTCTGGCCTGCCTGAAACCGGGCGATACCATTCTGGGTTTCGACCTGTCGCACGGTGGTCACCTGACCCACGGTTCGGCGGTCAACATTTCAGGAAAATATTTTCGGCCCACTTTTTATGGCGTCGAGCAGGAAACCGGTGTAATTAATTATGATACCGTAGAAGAAACGGCCCACCGCGAACGCCCCAAACTGTTGATTTGTGGCGCTTCGGCCTACAGCCGCGATTGGGATTACGTTCGTTTGCGCGCCATTGCCGACTCGGTGGGGGCGTTGTTGCTGGCGGATATTTCGCACCCGGCCGGCCTGATTGCCAAAGGGTTGCTCAACGATCCGATGGATCATTGCCACATTGTTACCACGACCACGCACAAAACCCTGCGCGGACCACGTGGCGGGATGATTATGCTGCGGAATGACTTTGAAAACCCGTTTGGCATCAAAACCCCCAAAGGTGATTTGCGGATGATGTCGTCGTTGCTCGATTCGGGCGTGTTTCCGGGTACACAGGGTGGTCCACTGGAACATATTATTGCCGCTAAAGCCATTGCGTTCGGCGAAGCTTTATCCGATGAATTTGGCGATTATGCCAATCAGATTCAGCGAAATGCGCAGGCTATGGCCGCGGCTTTTGTAGCGAAAGGGTATAAAATTATTTCGGGCGGAACCGATAACCATTTGATGCTGATCGATTTACGATCGAAAGGACTATCGGGAAAACTGGCGGAAAACACGCTCATCAAAGCCGATATTACGATCAATAAAAACATGGTTCCTTTCGATGACAAATCCCCAATGGTCACATCGGGGATGCGGGTAGGCACGGCGGCCGTAACCACACGCGGTATGAAAGAATCTGATATGGAGCAAATTGTCGTATATATAGACGACGTGCTGATGAACCACGATAATGAAGCTAAAATTCAGGTGATAAAAGAAGAAATCAATTCCTGGATGAAAGCGTTTCCACTTTATAATTAATTGTGAATGAGTGATTGAGTGATTGAGTGAATGGTTTGCCGGGAATCCGATCCTTTTACAGATTATTCACTCAATCACTCATTCACTCATTTACTCATTTACTTCAATGAATCCCATAGACCAAGAGTTTGATAGCGAGAGCGAGGTTGAAGAAGGCGAAATGACCTTCCTTGAACATCTGGAGGAACTTCGGTGGCACATTGTACGGGCCATTGGATCGATTGTCGTATTTGCGATCCTGGCTTTCATTTACATCCATGAAATTTACGATGGTGTTATCCTGGCGCCCTCCAAAACCAGTTTTTGGACCTACCGCATGATGTGCGAGCTATCGAAAAAAACCGGTTTTACGGATTTATGCATTGAGAAACTGAACTTCACGCTGCAAAGCCGCGAGATGGCCGGCCAATTTACGACCGCTTTGACGTCATCGCTGATGATTGGGCTGCTGTTTGCTTTCCCGTATGCTTTCTGGGAAGTTTGGCGTTTTATCATGCCGGGCCTGAAAATGTCGGAACGCCGAGCGGCACGGGGAGCGGTTTTCTACGTGACGGCCTTGTTTATGATGGGCGTACTTTTTGGCTATTATATCGTTTCGCCCTTGGCAATCAATTTCTTAGCTAACTTCCAGCTCGACCCAAGTATTGTCAACGAATTTGATATTACCTCTTACATTTCTACGCTGGCCACGTTGACGTTGGGTTGTGCACTGACGTTCCAGATGCCGATTGTGGCGTTTGTGTTATCAAAAGTTGGTGTTTTGACACCCAAGTTTATGCGGGAATACCGCCGTCATGCCCTCGTTGTCATTTTGATTGTGGCTGCCGTTATTACCCCTTCTCCCGATGTGTACAGCCAGATTCTGGTAGCCATACCGCTGGTTTTGCTCTATGAAGTCAGTATCTGGGTGTCTGGCTACGTCCAGCGGATGCGGCTGAAAGAAGAACAGGCGTTGATGAAGAGCGACGGTTACGAAGATTGATAACGTACCTACGGACTTTAGTCTGTATTTATATTCTCTGCCTTAACTGGTAGAAAAATACGGTTTAAAGTCCGTAGGTACGTTAGAATTTCCCGGTTATGCCCAACCGGACGGCGGCTGTGCCCCAGCCTAATTCGGTGAATCCGCCAATTTTTTTGCTGAAATGGTAGAATCCGCCGATGTGTACGCCGGGAAAAATACCGGTAGGATAAG
The DNA here is from genome assembly GCF_003858645.1 of Larkinella knui. Taxonomy (GTDB): domain Bacteria; phylum Bacteroidota; class Bacteroidia; order Cytophagales; family Spirosomataceae; genus Larkinella; species Larkinella knui. Next base: position 42,937 of record NZ_RQJP01000006.1, read on the forward strand.
GAATAAAATAGCTGTTCTGTTCGGTTCGGGTCCGGTGAATGGAACTGCGCGTGCCCACCGAAAAACCCGCATAAGGATCAAATTTATCATTTCCGATGGCCAGAACTTTGGCCAGATGGTAGGAACCACGGACACCGTAGCTGAGATACTGCGCTTTCCACCGGTGATCGCCAAACTTTGTACCATACAGGGCGTAGTCAAAAAACCCACCGGCGCTGATCTTTTCCGAAAAACCCAGTTCAAAGGAAGCACCGTTACACAATCCACCCAAATCATAGGATTGCATTCCCATGCCCATATTGAGCATGACATTGATTTTCCGGGCTATCTGCGAAAAGCAGGGTGTTGAAACCGTGAAAAGTACGAGAAAGGTGTAAAGTTCTTTTTTGTTCACAATGTAGTGCCGGTTACTTCCTGATGTTGTTTACTGTTCGGGAAAGAGGTCGACTGTGCCATCCATCACGATGATACAAAAGTGGTAACCAAATGATGCGAATCAAATCGTTAAAAGAACCAACTGGGGAAACCATAAACTGAAGCGTATAAAAAGCGACTTAAGTGGTAAACGTCTACTACGCCGTTCAGGTGGCAATCCTACAACGGACAAATCGCCATTTAATTTTGTGGATCTCCTAAAAGAAATGAATCAAGCCCGGGAATTTACTTCGTTCCGCCCCAGACGGTTTTTCGCAGCCCAATAAAACCGCCCACAGCGTCATCGTACAACTGACCCGCGTCAGCCGATAAGGCGGCTGTCAGATACGATCCGCCGAGCCAGCGTAGCGGAACGCCAACCTGCACCAGTGTCGATAGCTGCCGGGGTTGACCTGCCAGAAAAACTTCAGGAATACCGTAGTTTCGGCTGTAGGATAGTTTAACGCGCAAGTCGATCTGCCGGGCAAGCGTCGCCCGCAGGGCCGCGTGATAGACCTGAACCCGATTGTTTACAATAGCCCAGTCACTGGAATTTTGATAAGCCGCCTGAATGTCTTGCCGACGGGTTAGAAATGGCGTGCCAATCACCCGGTCCTGGTACGTCCAGCCTTGCCGGTATTGCGAGTTGTTGAAGTAATTATCCGCTCCTTTCCAGGGTTTATTCGTTTGGTACAACGTGGGTCCGCTCTGGCTCAGCGTGGTCAGAAATTCCAGCAACACTTCGTTCAGCTGAAAACCGGAAGCAACCGGATGGGTATTTCGCAGTCGAATACCGCTCAGGCCGTCGGGCAAGTTCTTGAAAAACATACCCGTCACATCATCGAAAGCGTGTTGGTGATATACAAACAAATTGACAGCCGGAAACCGCAGTTCGCCGGCAAAGTCGATGGAACCTAGGTGATTGCCGTATAAGTTGATATAATCGAAGGAGGTAAGGCGATCATTGTTGAGCCCGTTGGTTCGGATGGCAAACAGCACGTTCGGAAAATCCGCCAATCGGCCGGGCAGTTTTCCATCGACCGCAAATTTTGGGTCGATGTAATCGGATTGACCGCCCCACTGCACATGGTGATTGATGCCGGCATACACGCGAACGGTCGAAGCCGGTTTTCCGATCCGGAAAATCAGTGACTTCTGGTGCAGGAAAGAATGCCGCAGATACCAGGTTTTGGCATACCAGCCGTGCGCGATAAAACCGTTTATGGACAACCAGCCCCGGCGACCCAGTGGCGTAAAACCCCGCGTGCCAAACTGCACTTTGGGAATAGGCAGGGCATTGCCCGACCACGCATAGGAACCGGACGACAGGGTGGAATCCACCAGACCGATCACCTCGCGCCGACGTCCCGCAACAAATTCGATGCCCCGGTGCGCCAGTTTAACATAGGCTTCCGGCACCAGCAACTGGCTTGATTTTCCGACATTTCCAACCGCTTCAACCTGGTATTCCAACGTCCAGGGGCGGTTACGACGGGCATGATGGCCACCGGTGGTATCGCTGAGCAACACCGCTCCGGCCACACCAACCCGGAGCGTTCCGAACGGAGCCGATAGCGGCACACTGCCAAACTGATTGGCCCGAAGCCAGAAAGGCGTACGGTCGGTGGAAGAGGCTAACGCCCCAATTTCGGCATAAAACCGGCTTTGTTGCCGGGAAAGTGGTTGAGCAAAAACCGTATGAGAGAAAATAAATCCGGTCAGAAGAATCGGGTAGAGTTGCTTCATGCAGAATGTTACTCCTTAGGTACAAGCGTAAATATATAGAGTAAAACTCTTTCTTGTTGGCCTATTTTCCGTAAACTCCTGAAAAACAAAACCCCAGCAAGCACCGGGGCATGTAATTCTAACCTTTTTATCTATATTGACGATACGCGGAGCATCGAAGAAGTGTTGCAAGAACACCCTCCTAAAGACTTTGCGGCTACCTTTGCTAGTCAGATCTGCCATTTTCAGTATTCCCGATTTTATCAAATGAAAACCCATTTCGTTCTGGCCAGCCTGTTGCTGGTGTCTCTTTCGCTGGTTGAGTGTAAAACCGGCCGAAAAGCCGCCGACAAATCGACGTCGGTGTTGAGTGCTTCCCTTGAAACCGAAAACCTGCTTTCCTGCTGTGATTTTGGCACGAAGATGCCCGACGGCAGCCCGGTTTGGTGCGAAGCTTCGGCGGTTTTGTTCGACAACGGCACGGTCTACGTCGCCAATGACAAAGACATGCCCGCCGGTTTGAGCCCGGTCTTCACCAAACCCTGGAAAGCCCTTGCCGATTCCACCGTTCGGCCGACTCCGTTGCTGGCCGAAGCGTTTCGGACCACCCGGAAATACGAAGATTTTGCGACCAACGGCGACTATGTTTTCCTAACCACCGCCTTCGACCGGGTCAAGCCGGGTTCGACGGACTGGGATAGCTACAACACCATTTTGTACTGGAAGAAGGGCAACGAAGCCAATCCGCAGGTGTTGGCTCCCCAACCGGGTGCGAAAAACTCCGTCGCTTTCCGGGAACAACTCGGTAACGTACTGGCCCAAAACCGCCCGGCTTTTCCGAACGGAATGCCGTATTTCAAAGTAGAAGGACTGGCCGTGATGGATTCGCTGTTGCTGTTCGGGATTCGGGAAGAGGGTGAAAAATACGACAAATTCGACTACCGGGTCCGCATCGTGACGGTGCCGTTTTTCGTGGAAAAAACCGCCGATGGCGAACGGCTGGCTTTGCGGAATGACTGGCGCATCGTGGCCGACTTCGACCCGGCGACGGTTGCCGGTTTACCCAAACCACTGGCCCTGTCGAGTCTCGAATACGACCGTACGCGCAAGCTGTTCTGGCTCCTGACGTCCATCGAAATCAACGGCCAACTGGACGCGTACCTCTGGACGGCGACGCCCGACGCCCTGCTGAACAACCGGCCTTTTACCGTGGTGCGCGACGCAACCGGCCAGCCGGTTCATTTTAACCACAAAGCCGAAGACCTGACGCTGATCGACGCCAACCACCTGCTGGTGATTCACGACGACGACCGCGCGGCCACAAAAGTTGGTCCGCAAATCCGCCAGCCGAACCAGGCGGCTTATACGGTTTTAAAAATAAACTGACGGGTTGGCCCTCCGCCCGCGCTGGTAATCAGAAACCGCCTGACGAATTTCTGATCACCAGCGCGGGCGGATTTGCGTAGTCATCAGCCGTCCGTTACCGGTTGCTCAGTAGAAATTCGGTCCTGTGGTTTCTTTTGCTACCTTTACGGTTTAGTGCGATACCACCGTAAATTCATGAAAAAATCCTATAGCCTGTGGCTGCAACGGCTCGGGCTGCTTTGGCTGGCTTACACGGCCTGCCGGTTTCTTTTCTGGTATTATAACCGGGATGCCTTCCAAAACGCTGGTTTTCAGGCCATACTCGGATCATTCATCCCCGGTATTCGCTTCGATTGGTCGATTATTGCGCTTAGCAACCTTCTATTTACCTTTTTTTCACTCCTGCCTTTCGGCTGGTCGACAACGTGTAGGTGGGACCGTTTCCTGAAAGGGCTGTATTTTGCGGTCAATCTCCCGCTGCTGGCGCTGAACCTGATCGATGCAAACTATTATCGGTTCACGGGTCGCCGGAGCATTTTCAACGTACTCGAACTGGGCGATGATATTACCGATCAGGTGCCTTCGCTGATCGCGCACTACTGGTATGTACCGCTGATTTTTGCGGGAATGGCCCTGAGTCTATGGCGAACGTATCCGAACCGGATGCCGACGGACCCGCCAAACCGCCTGTCCCTGCTGCCGGGCTGGGCGGGTCTGGCGTTGGCTCTGGGTCTAAGTATTCTCATCTTCCGGGGCGGATTTCAGGAAAAACCGCTGCGCGCCAATCAGGCTTTCCGGCTGAATGACTGTAGCTTAGGGAACCTCACCCTCAATTCATCCTTTACTTTTCTGACGTCGATCGACGCCGTCGGCACCGAGCGGCTGGCGTTTTTTCCAAATCCCAAAACCGCCTGGTCGCTGATTCATCACCCGGCACCGCTCCCGCTTCGCCTTCCCATCCAACCCCCGCAAAATGTCGTTATTGTTATTCTGGAAAGTTTTGCGAAGGAGTATATGGGATATGGCAATCCGTATCAAGGCTACACGCCTTTTCTGGATTCGCTGGCGCGACAAAGTGTGTTTTTTACCAACAGTTTTGCCAACGGACGCGAGTCGATCATGGCGGTTCCGGCCATTACCGCGTCCATTCCGCAACTCATGGACGAACCTTTCATTACGTCGACGTATCAATCGAACCGTTTTACAGGGTTAGGTGACATCCTGCATCGAAATGGTTACCAGACCCACTTTTTCCACGCGGCCCGCAATGGCTCGATGGGTTTCGAAGGATTTTCGCAGCAAGCCGGTTTTCAGCAGTATTACGGGTTGAATGAATATCCGGATTCGTTGCGAAAACGGGATTTCGACGGCAATTGGGGCATTTTCGACGAACCGTATCTTCAAAATGTTGCCCGGCAGTTAAATCAGTCGAAGCAGCCGTTTGGAGCGGTCTTGTTTACGCTCAGTTCCCACATGCCCTATACCATTCCGGCCCGGCACAAAAACCGGTTCCCGAAGGGGAAAGCGGAAGTTCACGAAAGCGTCGGATATGCGGATTACGCCCTGCGCCGGTTTTTCGAAACGGCCCGGCAACAGCCCTGGTTTAGCCAGACGCTCTTTGTGTTAACGGCCGACCATACGCAGGCCAATACCGAACCAACGTATGCCAATCCGCTGGGTGCCTACCGGGTTCCGTTGCTGCTTTTCCACGCTGACCGTCGGGTTGTGCAGGCCCTTAAACAGCAAACCGACACGGCCCGGATTTGCCAGCATACCGACATCCTGCCGACGGTTTTGCATTATCTCCAGCTTCACGAGCATCCGCCTTTACCGTTCGGGCAGTCGGTGCTGACCTGTGCGCCGGGGCAGGCATTTCAGTACGCCAACGGTAGGTTTCGGCTGGTCGAGGAAGGGGTGTATTTAGAAATGCCGCTCGATGGCCCCGGTGTTCTGTATGATGCCCGAACGTACCGGCAACTCCGGGATGAGAAACGCCGGCAACACCTGCAACAACAGCTACAGGCAACCATCCAATCGTATCGGAATGGCCTGATTGACAACCGGTTCATTGACCCAAATACCGTTGATACCCGATCATTTGCCGGCCGGGTTCTGGTAAAACCAACGTTACCGAAAATCAATTAAGCTTACAACTTCAACCACGCGGCCCGCACCGGTTTTCCCCAAAATAAACCGGCTTTCTGCTCAAATTCTTCGGCAGAATCGGTCGTGTAAAACGTCAGGGACTGGCCTTTGCTGCATTGCGCATCAATTTCCGGATGGCGGTGCAGGTAATCCCGCAGACTGTTGGCCACAATATCGCCCTGACTCAGAATAGTGAGGTCGGCGGGCGCAAACTGCCGGATTTTGGGGAGTAAAAGCGGGTAATGCGTGCAGGCCAGCAGCAGCGTATCGATATTCGGCGACTGGTTGAGAAGCCGGTCGAGGTGTTTTTTTACGAAATAATCCGCACCGGGATCGCGGTGTTCGCCATTTTCGACCAGCGGAACCCACATCGGACACGCTTCCTGGTAGACGTTCAGCGCCGGAAAAAACTTTTCAATTTCGACGACATACGACTCCGAGGTAACCGTTCCGCGCGTGGCTAAAATCCCGACGTGACCGGTTTTGGAGTAATTTCCGATCACTTCCGTGGTGGGCCGGATAACACCCAGAACCCGGCGATCCGGCGCAATGATGGGCAAGTCGAGCTGCTGAATGTTCCGTAACGCCTTGGCCGAAGCCGTGTTACAAGCCAGAATGACCAGCCGGCACCCCTTGTCGAACAAGTGCTGAACGCATTCGAGTGTGTAGTGATACACCGTCTCGAACGAGCGTGTTCCGTAGGGCGTGCGGGCGTTGTCGCCCAGATAGACGTAATCGTAGTGCGGCAGTTGCTGGACAATGGACTTCAACACCGTCAAACCGCCGTAGCCGGAGTCGAAAACGCCAATGGGTTGGGATTCTGACATGCGGCAAATATACAGCTTCTTACTTCTGTACGCTCGTGTCGGTGGTCGCCGTGGCCGTTGTCGTGGCGGCTCCTTTTTGTTTGGCCTGCTCCTTGGCCCGACGCCGGAAAAAACCGCGCAACAGGAAATTATGCTGCAACGCTTCCAGATTTTCGTCCAGTTTGTAGCTGCTGCTTTCCACGTTGCGAATCGTATTCTTCAGGTTCTTGTTCACGGCCTGGTCGTTGAGCAGAATGCCAATCGCATTGTCGCTGCTGTTGAGTTTATCGCTTGCTTTCTTGATATTTTCCGTAGCCTCAGCCGCCGTTCCCGACACCTGCCGCAACTTGGATGAAGACGCCCGCAAATCATGGAAAATCACCGTGTCGGACACCAGATCATTCGCCAGCGTACCTTTCGTATTGAGTTTGCTCGAAAACTGGGTCAGTGACGACGAAACCTGCGCCAGTGACTTGGTAGCCTGAGCCGCCCCGTTCGAAGCCGCCTGCAAGTTGGAAATCGTACTTTTGAACCGGTTTGCCATGGTCGAATCCCGCAAAACCGCCCCGGCCATGCCTTTTCCTTTCAGTACTTCGTCCAGAATATTTTTGGCATCGGTCGTCACCCGAAGCAGGTTGTTGTTGTTCTTCTGCAAGGTCGCCATAATTTCGTCCGTGTTCAGGGCGGCTTTGGCGTGCAGAATATCGCCATCCTCCACGGTGCCGGCGGTTTTACTGCCCCCGACGATTTCTACGATTTTGTTCCCGATCAACCCATCGGTGCTCAGGGCCGCCAGTGCATCTTTGCGAATGTACTGCTGGACGGATTCTTCGATGTTCATGGTCACTTCCACCTGGGAGTTTCCGTAGAACTGGATCTTGCGGACGGTTCCGATTTTAACGCCGGAAAACCATACATTCGCCCCCGCCTGCAAACCGCCAACGTTGTCGAAAATGGCATTGACGCGGATACTTTTGACAAACCGTTTCTGTTGACCGCCCAGCACCATGATTCCGGTAATCAGAATGACAATTCCGACCAGAACAAAAATACCGACGGAAATGGCGCGCTTATTTTCTGCAGCTTTCATTTAATGTCTTTTTGAGGTATGGATTACGTATTTTTTAGTACCTAAATCCCTAATTAACAAAGTTGTATTCATAGAACTGTTTTGCGCGCTCATCGTTCGAATCTTCAAAAACTTCCTCGAAGGTTCCCTGTCGTTCAAACCGCCCGTCGAGCAACATCGCGATGCGATCACCGACGGTTTTGGCACAGGTCAGGTCATGAGTAATGATGATCGACGACGTATTGTGGCGTTCTTTTACCTCGTTGATGAGGTTATTAATTTCGGTCGACGTAATCGGGTCCAGACCCGCCGTCGGTTCGTCGTAGAGCATAATTTGCGGTTTCAGAATCAGCGTCCGGGCAATCCCAATCCGCTTTCGCTGACCACCCGACAGTTCCGACGGCATCTGGTTGATGGTCTGGCTCAGCCCAACATCGGCCAGCGCTTCTTCCACGGCCTTGTCGATGTCCGAACGGCTGAGGTTACGAACGTTGCGGATGAGCGGAAACTCCAGATTTTCGCGAACGGTCATGCTGTCGTACAAAGCACTGCTCTGGAATGAAAACCCGATTTTCAGCCGCAACGCATCCAGTTCCCGGCTATTTAACTGGTCGACATCCTGCCCCAGCACCTTGACCGTGCCCTGATCGGGTTGCAGCAAACCGGCAATAATCTTGATCAATACCGACTTTCCCGTGCCGGAGCGCCCCAGTACAACCAGGTTTTCCCCCTGATAAAGATCCAGATCGACGCCCCGCAATACGTGCAAATCGCCAAAAGAAATTTTCAGGTCCCGGATAACGATAACGGCCTCCCGCTGTTTATTTTCTGTTTTTACGGTAGTCATGCGTTACGCAGCGCGAATGGCATTTATGATTTGGAGGAATAGCAGTTCTTCGATAAAAACCAGAAACATCGACGTGACCACGGATGCGTTGGCGGCTTTTCCCACCCCTTCAGTCCCTTTTGAGGAATTATACCCTTTATAGGAACCAACCATCCCGATGGTAAAGCCGAACATAATCGCTTTGATCACCGCCGAATTGATGTCCAGAAAAGAAATGGAGCTGAAAAATGTTTCAATAAAGGACATGAAACTGGTTTTTTCGTTCTGGGCCACATTGACGTAAGAACCCATGACGCCCAGAAAAACGAAAAACATCGCCAGAACCGGAATCATGAACGTGGTGGCAATAACCCGCGTAACCACCAGAAATTTGAACGGGTTGGTTCCGGAAACCTCCATCGCTTCAATCTGCTCGGTAACCCGCATGGAACCCAGTTCGGCACCGATGTTGGACCCCACCCGACCGGCTGCAATCAGGGCCGTTACCAACGGTGCCAGCGCACGAACCAGCGCAATGGAAATCAGGGAAGGCAACCAGGAGGTCGCGCCAAAGGTAGCCAGCGACGGACGCGACTGATTGGTAAACACAATACCGGTGATAAAACCCGTCAGCGAAATCAGCGGCAGCGAGCGAACCCCCACTTCGTAACATTGCCGGATAATTTCCTTGCCTTCATATGGCGGAACAAATACTTCTTTAAAAAACTGCCCTACAAACGATGCCACATCGTTGAGAGCCAGAAACATACGGTCGAGCCGCCGGGAAACCACCGGTTTGGCGGACGTGTCATTTTTGGAAGAGGTCGTGCTGGCTTGCATCCGTTAAATTAATCACCTGTCGGTTTTACAAAGAACGTATAATCAGCATCATACGGTCCGAAAAGAATAAATTCAATCTATTAACTGGTTTTGATGATACAAGGTTAGATTTTGTTAGTTTTGGTATTCGAAAATCATGAAATACCTCCGTATCTTCTTCAAATTGGTGTTGGGCCTGATCGGGGCCATTCTCCTTTTTTTAGCCGCTAGCCTGGCTCCGGTCGACGACGACCCATATCGAAAAACCGAGTATTACAAACATACGCGGCAACAACTGCTGAATTTAGCCCCACCACCCAATCCGCAGACGGGTTTGCGGGCGGGCTGGGCGAAGGTCAACCTGACGCCTTCGTTCACCACCCCAACGGGCGGCTACGGGGCGCGAAAAGGAAAACACTGGTCCACCGTCAGCGATTCTATTTATGTCCGAACCCTTGTTCTCGACAACGGCGGCACCAAAGTAGCCATTATTGCGCTGGATTTGCTGATTACCCCCCCAACCGTAACCGAACAACTCAAAAAAAGATTGCCGGAAATCGGATTTCGGTGGGAGAATATCTTCACGGGTGCCATTCACAGCCACAATAGCCTGGGCGGTTGGGCGCCCGGATTGGTTGGCGAACTGTTTTCGGGAGATTTTGATCAACGGGTGGTCGATCACATTACGGACACCATTTTGAAATCCATCGTTTCGGCTCAAAAACAACTCGCTCCGGCGCAGGTGGGTTTCGCAGAAATCGACGCCCCGGACCTGGTCTACAACCGCATGAACGACGAGGGAAAAGTGGACAGCGAAGTACGGCTTCTGAAATTGAAAAAAAATACCGGCGAGTCGGCGCTGCTCTGCACGTTTGGGGCTCATGCCACGATTTTCCGGGCGGCCGATTTTCAGTACCTCAGCCGCGATTATCCCGGTGCGCTGGTCGACCGGCTGGAAAAACAATCGGGCAGTTTTGTGGCCTTTATGGCGGGTTCCGTTGGCAGCACGGGCTCAAAAACCAAGCCCGGGAAAGACGAGTTTGCCACCATCCGAACGTATGCCGATACGCTGACGGCGCGGATTTCGCCCAGCTTACCCACCTTCCGGATGCAGACGGACAGCACGCTGGAACTCCTGACCTTGCCGCTGCAATTGCGCGAACCGCAGGCGCGGGTGACCGACGACTGGCGGGTGCGCGGCTGGCTGTTTCATTCCGTGTATGGCGATTATCCTTCCGATCTGAAAGCGTTGCGCATCGGCCAGACGGTTTTGCTCGGTACGCCCTGCGATTTTTCGGGCGAACTGGTGGCCGACCTCCGGCGGGAAGCGGACCGCAAAGGCTTTAACTTAATGGTAACGAGCTTCAATGGCGGGTATGTCGGCTACATTACACCGGACAAATACTACCACAAAAACTCCTATGAAACCCTGACGATGAACTGGTTCGGGCCGGAAAACGGGGCGTATTTTGTGGAAATGATGAAAGGGTTGCTGAATCAGCTTTAGCGATTACGGCATTGCTTCCCACCAGTGCCCGGTTGGCACCGTCGAACCCAAAACCGTTACTTCGCCAATCCGGGGCGTAGCGATTTTGGTGCCCAGTTCCGCCGACCGTTTTAACAACCGCCGAATCGGATCGCGCCAGGTGTGTAACGCCAGATTGAATTTACCCCAGTGAATTGGAATGAGCAGGTCGGCCTTGACATCCAGCTGAGCCTGAGCGGTTTGTTCGGGCATCATGTGAATATCGATCCAGTCTTCGTTGTAGGCCCCGCACTCCAGCAAAGCCAGATCGAACGGACCGTATTTTTCGCCGATCGTTTTCAGGCCCGGATAATAGCCGGTATCGCCCCCGTAATAAACGCGCTTTTGCGTCCCCAACAAAGCCCAGGAACACCACAGCGTTCCGTTTCGGTTGGTAATACCGCGACCGGAAAAATGCCGAGCCGGGGCACAAACCAGCGTCAGATCGCCCAATTTGGTGGATTCATTCCAGTCGAGTTCGGTTATCTGGTCGGGTGAAATGCCCCATTTTTCCAGGTGCGCCCCCACCCCAAGCGGAACAAAAAACCGGGTCACTTTTCCCTTTAACTTGGTAAACGTTTCATAATCCAGGTGGTCGTAGTGGTCGTGCGACATGACGACGGCATCCACGTGCGGCAACTCATCCACGTTCATGTAATGGTCGTACGGAAATCGTTTCGGACCAACAAACGACGCAAACGACGCCCGCTCACCAAAAACCGGGTCGGTCAGCAGCGTTTTTCCCTGAATCCGGATCAGCAGCGACGAATGGCCGAACCAGCTGATGGCCACCTGATCCGGTCCGCCGTTGCCTTCAAACGTTTTCACATCGAACGGTACGGTTTGGATGGTATCGGCGGGTTCGGCACCCGGTACGCCCGTCATCATTTTATAGGTGGCAGACACCAGTTTACCAGCGGGCATATCGACACTGGTTGGCACCAGATTCTGAAACGTACCGTCTTTAAAATTGGGGGAAGCCTGGATGCGTTTCAAGCGCTCGCCGGTGGCATTTTCACCGAATTGGGGGGCCAGATTTACGAAAGCAATGACAGCAACTACGGCAAGAACAAGCAGAGAAACGAAGATAAGGGCCATTCTTTTCAGGACTTTTTTCATCAGTACAAACGGGGTGGGTGCTGCTGATCAGGCAGGCATTCGACAGGGAACACCCTGGTGTTCGGCCTAGTTCCGGCCTTTGCCCAAAAACCCGCAGTCCGTATCCTTATTCTTCCCCAACCGTCTTCCCCCAAACGCGTTGTGACGAGAGATGAAATCAACCGGAATTCTGATTATGCAAGATTGTTCTGTTGTTATTGTGACCCGCAACCGGATCGATACCCTCTTGTGGACGTTGGACAAACTAACCCGCTTACCCGAAAAACCGCCCCTGATTGTGGTCGATAATGCGTCGACGGATGGCACGCCGGAGCGGGTTAGGGCCTGTTTTCCGGATTTAATGGTGGTGGAATTACGCGAAAACCGGGCCTGTTCTGCCCGCAACGAAGGCGTCCGGATGGCCCAAACGCCCTTGGTTTCGTTTTGCGATGATGATTCGTTCTGGGAACCGGGCGCTCTGACGAAAGCCGTTGCTTATTTTAAACAGTACCCGCACCTGGGCGTGCTGGCGGGAAAGGTGCTGGTGAATGCGGACGAAACCCTGGACCCCGTCTGTGATGCCATGCAGAACAGCCCGCTGACGGACCCGCGCCCGTTGCCCGGACCAGCCATTTTAGGATTCGTGTGTTGTGCGGTGGTGGTTCGTAAGGCGGCTTTTATGGACGTGGGCGGTTTTCACCGGCGGTTTGCGATCGCGGGCGAAGAGCGGATGTTTTCGGTCGACATGCGGACCAAAGGCTGGAGTCTGGCCTACGCCGAGGATCTGGTGGCCCATCATTACCCGTCGCCGGTGCGCAATTATTCGTTTCGGCAACAAAACATCACGCGGGATACGCTCTGGTATTACTGGCTGCGCCGTCCGTGGTACTACGCGCTGCGGCACACCTTACTCATTCATCGCGCCAGCCGTACCAATGCCGACGTGCGCAAAGGGTATCTGAAAGCCCTGCGGGCGGCCCCTTTTATTTTGCGAAACCGGCGGGTCATTCCACCCGCCGTTGAAGAGCAAATCCTTAAAATCGAGAGTTTTTACTGACTTTACTTCACCCGGTCGAACACAAACAGATCGGCGAACACCCACTTGCCGTCTTTTTGGTTGCCGCGTTGAATCACGAGTTGGTTGTCCGACCGTTTTTCGTAAATAATCCGGATCGAGCCGTCTTCTTTCTCAAACAGCGCCTGGTTCTTTTTGGCTTCGATGAACGAATACCGGTCCGATTTATCTTTTTCTTCCGAGCCGATCAAACCGGGTTTGAAGTGTTTGACCAGCACAATCGGCCCTTTTTCGGTCTGTTCAAAGATCAACATCTCGTACATCGTCACCTTGTTGTCTTTCATCATGCGCATAAAACCGGGTAGATTGTCGCCCTGCGGAGCTGCCCAGGCGGCATCGATCGGCCCGCCGTTGAACGTTCCTTTCCAGCGGCCTTCCATAAAGCTGACGTCGGCCAGCGAGCCGGTTTGGGCCTGAGCCGCCAGATTGACCAACAAATAGAGCGCAATCAGGATTGAAAAGGGAGCGTAATCGCGGAGTTTTCCGAAACGGAAGTTTTTAAATCGGTTCATGGGATCAGGTTTATGGAGTGGCAAGATACTAAGCCGGGATTAAAGAGGAAAGACGTGGGAAAAAAGATACCTCGTCCGGCACTTATCTGAATTCTTTCACCCACTTCTTTACGCTCATTTGCTTTTTTGAACGCCCCTATAGACCTTGCTCTTCCAATGTACTGACCCTTTCCTTTTTATGATCACTAAAATCGTCCGCGCGAACCGGCTTCGCTTCTTTCTGGCCGGAGTCGTGTGCAGTTTTCTGCTGGGAAATCAGCCCACATGTGCCCAATCACTCCAGGTCAGTCCAAACGATTTACGGTTTTCGCAACTGCCGACCCGCTGGGATGAAGCCCTGCCGCTGGGAAATGGCGTTCTGGGGGCGCTGATCTGGCAGAAAAACGACCGGCTCCGGTTTTCACTCGATCGGGTGGATTTGTGGGATTTACGCCCGATGAAAGGAATCGACCGGCCCGAATTCAGTTTCCGGTGGGTTCAGGAACAGGTAAAGAAAAAAGAGTACAAGATCGTTCAGGATTATTTCGACAAACCGTATGATGAAGAACCGGGACCCACCAAAATTCCGGGGGCGGCTTTGGAATTCAATACGGCGGGCTGGGGTCCGGTCCAATCCGCCCGCCTGCTTATTCGGGATGCGGTTTCGGAGGTAAACTGGCAGAACGGGGCGGTTTTACGTTCGTTTGTCCACGCGACCGAGCCGGTTGGCTGGTTTCGCTTCGAGAATATTCCGGCCAACTTCATCCCCGAACTGATCCCGCCTGCGTACGGAAAATCCATTCAGGAAAAAGCCGAAAACGCGGTGGTCGATGGCGACGATCTGGTGCGACTGGGCTATACACAGGGGAAAGTTTCCCGGCAAAAAAACAAGATAACGTATCATCAGATCGGCTGGGGCGGTTTTTCGTATGATGTTACGGTGCAATGGACCCAGAAAGGAAAGACGGTGGAAGGGACCTGGGCCATTTCGTCGGCGTATCCCCAAAAACAGAAAACCGCCAGTCTGACAAAAACCGGCTCTTCGGCCCGGACATATACCGCCGACCTGGCTTCACACCGAACCTGGTGGCAACGGTTCTGGTCCAAATCGTCGGTTCAGGTGCCCGACTCCCTGCTCCGAAAACAGTGGTACCTGGAAACCTACAAGTTTGGAGCCACCGCCCGCGCCGACGCCCCGCCGATTTCGCTCCAGGCCGTCTGGACCGCCGACAACGGCCGGATTCCGCCCTGGAAAGGCGATTATCACCACGATCTGAATACGCAACTGAGCTACTGGCCGAGCTACAGCGGAAACCACCTCGAAGAAAGCATCGGTTACATCAATCACCTCGAAGAGAACCTGCCAACGTATCGCGATTACACGAAGCGGTATTTCGGAACGGACGGTATTGCTGTGCCCGGTGTTACGACGCTGACGGGCAAGGAAATGGGGGGCTGGATTCAATATTCGCTTTCGCCGACGGTTTCGGCTTGGCTGGCCCAGCATTATCATTGGCAGTGGCGGTATAGTCAGGATGCGGTTTTTCTACGCCAGAAAGCCTATCCGTGGCTGAAAGGCGTTGCCCGGCATTTGGAACAGGTTACGGTTCTGGATGAAAACGGGAAGCGCAAACTGCCCATCAGTTCCAGCCCGGAGATCAAAAACAACAGCCTGGCGGCCTGGTTTCCGACCAATACCAATTACGATCTGGCGCTGATGAAGTTCGTTTTCAAAGCCGCTACGGAAATGGCAACGGTTTTGGGCATTGATGCCGACGTCAAACACTGGCAGGCAATTCAAAATCAATTGGCGGATTTTGCCCTGAGCGATCAGAACGAACTGATGTTTGCCGCCAGTTTGCCTTACAACGAATCGCATCGCCATTTTTCACACCTCATGGCCATCCATCCGCTGGGCCTGATTCGGTGGGAAGACGGCGAAGCGTCGCAGCAAATTATCCGGAATTCGCTGGCGTTGCTCGACCGCGTCGGGCCGGACTGGTGGTGCGGGTATTCCTACGCCTGGCTGGGGAGCCTAAAGGCGCGGGCCAAGGACGGACCGGGTGCCGCCGAAGCCCTGCACACGTTTGCCTCCGCTTTTTGTTCCGTGAATTCGTTCCACCTAAACGGCGATCAGACCAAATCGGGAAAGTCGAAGTTTACGTACCGCCCCTTTACGCTGGAAGGGAATTTTGCGTTTGCCGCCGGTTTGCAGGAAATGCTGATCCAGAGTTATGCCGGTTTTATCGAGATTTTCCCGGCCATTCCCGCCACCTGGGCTGACGCCGGTTTTACGGATTTACGAACGGAAGGCGCTTTTCTGGTCAGCGCCCAGCGACGGGCCGGGGCCGTAACAGATATTACCCTAAAATCGGAGAAAGGCGGAACGACCCGCCTGAAATTGCCATTTAAAACCTACGCCGTCAAAGCATCGCAATGGGCGACGGTTCAGCCCGCCGAACCCGGTTTTGTGACATTAAATATACAACCGGGCGGTTCGGTAACGCTGCAAAGTCAATAATCCAGTTAGTTGTCTTTGCGCCGGGTCGTATCTCTTTTTTCCAGCGTGGCACCCACCCCAAACGCATTGGGTTCGCTCGGTGGAACAACCCGGACTTTGCGTTTGCCCCGCCCCTCGCGCGGGCTGATCACCGTTCCGGGGGTTGACAGGGGCTCCGCAGCCGGGCTCGTCATCGGTACGCTGTTCGAAGGTGTCACAACGGGCGCAATGGTGGTTGGCAGTTGTTGCGGTTTTTGACGAAGCGTATCACTTTGACCCAAACAGAAACCGGCCGAAAAACAAAAAACGAGAAACAGCAAAATCGGGCGCATACTAGAGATCATTTGATCAATGAAACGAATTGCAGCCGGTTTTGTTAAAGTCAACAGGATTACGCTTCTCAAAGCAGCCCGAAGCGGTACCCATAACCCTAAAATCAGCATAAAAATGAAATACAACCTTCTGGGAAATACCGGCTTGCTGGTTTCCGAACTTTGTTTAGGCACTATGACGTTCGGCGGCAGCGGAACGAGCATGTGGGCATCCATTGGCCAGTTGGATCAGGAACCGGTCGATCAACTCGTTAAACGCTCGGTCGATGCGGGCATCAATTTCATCGACACCGCCAATGTTTATTCTGAAGGTGTTTCGGAAAAACTGACCGGTCAGGCCATCCGAAACCTCGGTCTTCATCGCGATGATCTGGTGATTGCGACCAAAGTGCGCGGCAAAATGGGCGAAGGGCCAAATCAGATCGGATTGAGCCGGAAGCACATCATTCACCAGGCGGAAGAAAGTCTGCGCCGACTGAATACCGACTACATCGACCTCTACCAGATTCACGGCTTCGATTTTCTGACTCCGCTGGAAGAAACACTCCGCGCGCTCGACGATCTCGTCAGCAGTGGAAAGGTGCGCTACATTGGTTGCAGCAACCTGGCGGCCTGGCATCTGATGAAAGCCCTGTCGTATTCAGAGCACAAGGACCTGGCCAAATTTGTATCCCTGCAAGCCTATTACACCATTGCCGGGCGGGATCTGGAGCGTGAAGTCGTTCCCTTGCTGCTCGACCAGAAAGTGGGTCTGATGGTGTGGAGCCCACTGGCGGGCGGTTTGCTGAGCGGCAAATACGGCCGGAACAAACAGCCGGAAGATTCGCGCCGGGTGACGTTCGATTTTCCGCCGGTCAATAAAGAAAAAGCCTACGACATTCTGGATGTCATGGAGCCGATGGCCGCAGAAAAAGGCATTTCGGTAGCTCAGATCGCCCTGGCCTGGCTGTTGCACCAGCCCGTGGTAACCACGGTGATCATCGGAGCCAAAAAACCGGAGCAGCTCGAAGATAACCTCAAAGCCGTCGACGTCGTTTTGAGTGCCGATGAGTTGAAAAAGCTGGATGAAATCAGCAAACTGGCTCCCGAATATCCGGGTTGGATGGTCGACCGCCAGTCTGGTGATCGAAAAAAATACATTGGTTGAAAAATCAGAAAGGCCAGGTCGATCCTGGCCTTTCTGATTTTTTAACCTTCGAAAATGGCTTACTTCATGACAATCAGTCGGGTAGGCGCTTCGATGGGCTCAGAGCCCAAATTCACTTCTTTACGGATGCTACCGTCTTTCGATTTTACCTCCAGTTCATACTTTCCGTTTGGCAACTCGGCCACATTCAGTTTGACGGCGTATTTCTCTTGCTTTTTACCAACAAACTGTTGGTACATAACCCGGTTGTTTTCGTCCCGCAGCAGAATCATTACCGGTTCCAGTTTCGATTTTGCAACGGCAACCCGAATTTGGTTGTTAACGGTGACGTAGGCGCTGGCATCGAACGAAAGGGTTTTAGCAGCGGGCGCATTGTCGATTGGTGCGGTGCTTAAGATAGCCGTGCAGATCAGATTACTCAGTAAATTCATCATGGTATTTGTTGTTTAACTGTGTTGTTTATGTCTTAGTATCGTTGTTACCTGTTCGATTATCTATATGCCAACGCCGTGCCAGGGCTTTGTCAATTTTATAACCAACTGATAATCAACGTATAAATAAATAACACCATCTTCTTAGGTGTACGAAGCCGGACAATAGCTGTTCAAATGCGGACAAAAGTGTACGGACAGAAAGCGGTTGCTGAAAAACTAAACTCTGCTTCGGTTCTTATTCTTGTTTGTAAAAGCATTAACTTTCTGTCCGCTTACGAAATCAATCAAATCTGTCTTAAAACCGTATGAATCACCCGCGTATGAAAAAAATCGTTGTCAGCCTGGCGGTCTCGCTCGCGGCTGCTGGCTTTGCTCCAATTGCCTCAGCGGCTTTACCAGTTCTGGCGGCTCCTGCCGCACAGAACACCCTTCAGACAAGCTCCGACTCAACAGCCGCCCTGCTGGATAAAGCCGTAGCGGCCAGTACGAGTGGCGACAAAGCCGGCACCGTCAAGGCGTTGCAGGCCGGAACCACCGCTCTCGAAACCGAAGCGAAAAGCAGCACCGGCAGTCTGAAAGACAAATTACTGGCCCAGGTTGGCAATCTGAAAAAGCTCATTCCGCTGGCACAGAGCGGTTTGCTCAAGGGTGATGTGTTGCAAAAAGCCGTTAGTCTGGCCAAAACCGCTTTGGGTGCCAATCAGATCGAAAAGTTGATGGGTGGCGGAAATCTTATCTCAAAAGTGAGCGGGTTGACGAGCAATCTGAATCTGGTCAAAACCGGTCTTTCGGCGCTGGGAGGAAGCAACGCCAGCACCGGCAATTCGCTGGTGACGACAGCGCTGGGCGGCCTCTCGAAACTGAGCAAAGGGGGCGTTGTGGCGAAAGCCGCCGAACCCGCCGTGAAGGGCCAACTGGATAGTGTTCTGGGATTCGTGAAAGGGATTCTATAAAAGCGCGGTATTGGAAAAAAGCAAAAAAGCCCGGCGCAAACGCACCGGGCTTTTCCAGTTCAACTCTAACCCTTAAACACACACAAACTGTCTTGTATTGAATTACGATTGACCAGCGAACACCGAAGTCAGTCGGCTGATGATTTCATTATTCGCTATTTTATCGTTCTTCCTTTCATTGCCCAATTGCAAACGAGTACCCAATCGACGCGCTGATTCCGCGGTTCCGGATGGGAAGCTGAATGAAGGGCAGATCATACTGGCGCGAAAAACCGTGTTCATAGCGTGCTTCGACAAAGAATTTACCCGGTCCCGCTTCGGCACTCAGTCCCAGCCCGCCAATGGCGCTAAAATCCCAGCGGTTATAGCCGAACGAGCCCATATTCATGTCGACGTCGATGGGCTGGCTCCGAAAAATACCGCTGGTGCGGGAGCGAATGCGGCCGTTGACGGCGTAACCCGCTGCGGCCCCAGCCAGCATATAGACCTGAACCGGCCCTTCATTCAAATTGATTTTGGCCAATACCGGCACTTCCACGTATCGCGTCTGGTAAGCCGCCCGCGCACCCAGTGGCAAACTCCAGTTCCCGATTGGCAGTTTAAACCCCTCATCGATCACAAAACCCTTCTGAACGTACGAAATTTCGGGGCGTATACTTACGCGGTCGCTGAGGGGCACTTCCAGAAATAAAGCGCCGGTTGGACCGGCCGACAGGCGGAAAGTGGGCGAAAAACTGTCCAGGAACTCCGGTTTGGAAACCGCTCCCCAATTGGCTCCCGCCCGAAAGCCGACCTGAACCTGAGCGGAGGCTGTTTGAATTAGTAAAAAGGTCATCGCAGCGATTCCTGCCCATGTGATGCGTTTCATGACTGATAAAAAGCTTGGTTGGTTGTGTTGGATTGCAAACCGGTCGCTTCCGTTCTATTCGCTGGTATTCCCGGTTGATTTCGTAATTTGATGCTTGGACATTCGCCGGTAGCAATGGATTAATGGCGGCCCCTATTTTTCTTCGGGTTTCTTTCTAATTCGTTGATCTTATAGTACTTTTTGCCGAAAACATTGTAGTGTCTTTGTTGATTTACTACCTATTCGCCCATACCGACCCGGAATGATAACCTACAAAAAACCAACCCGATACAGTTTTTTGCCAAAACCGCTTGACCGACTGGACTTTCTGGGCGTTTTTGAAAGAGATCCGTTTGGTAATGCGATGTTTATCAAGCGGATAATGATTGCCATCATTGGCTGGGTTACGTATTTCCGGTATACGCTTTACAACAAACTAACCATTGAGGGGACGGAGCACCTGGCGGATTTACCGATTAATAACGTCGTTTTTCTGTCCAACCACCAGACTTATTTTGCGGATGTAATTGCCTTTTACCACATTTTCTGCAGCGTCAAATGGGGTTTCAAAAACACCATTGTGCCGCCGGTTTATTTGCTCTGGCCCCGCGCTCGAAACTATTACGTAGCGGCCAGTGAAACGATGAACGGCGGTTTGGTGCCCCGTATTTTTGCGCTGGGAGGTGCCATCCAGGTTGAGCGTTCCTGGCGGGCGAAAGGGCAGGATGTGAAACGGGAAGTCGATACTACGGCCAACGACCGCATTGCAGCGGCCCTCGAACACGGCTGGGTGATCAGTTTTCCGCAGGGAACTACGAGCCCCTACGCACCGATCCGCAAAGGCACGGCGCACATTCTTAAAAATAACACGCCAATTGTTATTCCGGTGGTTATCAACGGGTTTCGGCGGGCGTTTGATAAAAAAGGATTGCGCTTCAAGAAACGGAATACACAACTGAGCGTACGTTTCAAACCGCCCCTGGCATACAGTGCCGATGAGTCCGTCGAATCGCTGATCGACAAAGTGCGGGAAGCCATCGAGCAGGATATTCCGAAAGAGAAACTGACGTGGCTGTGACGTTACGTTAATCCAGAATCCAGCGGAAAAGCAGGTACAGCGTGAACGACAGCGTAATCGAAATCGGTACCGTCATGACCCAGGCCAGGGCGATGTTCCGAACCGTACCGCCTTGCAGGTTCTTGATCCCTTTGCTGGCCACCATACTTCCGGCAATTCCCGACGAGAGCATGTGGGTCGTGCTGACCGGGGCTTTGTAGAGCGTCGCTAGGGCGATGGTTGTAGCGGCCACCAACTCCGCCGAAGCGCCCTGGGCGTAGGTCAAATGCTGTTTCCCGATTTTTTCACCAATCGTTACCACAATCCGCTTCCAGCCGACCATCGTTCCTAAGCCGAGCGACAACGCAATCATCAGGATAACCCACAGCGGGGCGTAATCCGTAAACCGGCGCAGGCCCACTTTTTCGTTCAGGTTGGTCGTCAGCGTATTGATATCCGTCGCACTCAGGTCGACATCTTCGCTTTCCATCAACTTTTTGACGTTGTTGTTGATCAGCAGCAAATCCCGGCGAATTTGCAACCGTTCCCCCGATTTAAATTTGCCATCTTCGAGCGGTATGCTGATAACGCCTTGCAGGTCAGAAGTTTCAGCCTTCGTTTCGGCTATTCGTCGCCGGTCCGTATCCGATAAGCCCGTTGTGTCGATTTTGTTGATGATTTGTGAAATCTGCACCAGATTCCCGCGCATCGTGGTTGGGTCGATGTTATTATTCAGGGCAAAATACGCCGGTGTAATGCCGATCAGAATCAACATAATAAGCCCCACCCCCTTCTGTCCATCGTTCGAACCGTGGAAAAAACTGACACCGGTACAGGTGGCAATCAGAATGGACCGAATCCAGGTCGGCGGGGGCGTATTTTTCTTGGGCTCTTTAAAAAGGTCTTTATTACCCACCAACCGGCGCAGAAGAAACATCAGAATAATGGCCAGACTGAACCCGATTAGTGGCGAAAGCAGCAGGGCTTTTCCGATTTTTTCGGCTTCTTCCCAGTTGACGCCACCCCGTTCGCCCGCGCGGCCCATCGTTGAAAAAGCCAGTCCCACCCCCAGAATGGAGCCAATCAGGGTGTGTGAGCTGGAGCTGGGCAAGCCAAAATACCAGGTTCCCAAATTCCAGATAATCGCACTGAACAACAGGGCCAGCACCATCGCAATGCTGTGATAGACATTCTGATCGACCAGCAATTCGACCGGCAGCAGGTTGACAATGCCCATCGCAACGCCAATACCGCCGAATAATACCCCGACAAAGTTGCAGATACCGGACCAGACAACGGCAATGTTGGGTTTCAGGGAGTTGGTGTAAATTACCGTAGCGACGGCGTTGGCCGTATCGTGAAATCCATTGACAAATTCAAAAGCGCAGGCAGCGAAGAGACAAAGAGCGAGGAGGATAAAAATATCCGTTTCTAATCCGAACATGCAGATACAAGTCTGTGAAACTGAGTCTTAGTAAAAACTCAACAAATCAATTTTGTCCAAAAGTACGGTAAACTTTTGATGGCAATGTTACCTAAATGTTAAGCAATAAACTACGGCCCCCGTCAGGTTTTGAAAACCTGACGGGGGCCGTAGTTTATTGCTTCCCCGCCAATTGCCCGCAAGCCGCGTCGATGTCCTTGCCCCGGCTCCGGCGAATGTTGACGATCACGCCCCGATCTTCCAGAAACCCGGCAAACCGGTCGAGCGTTTGCGGATCGGTATTTTTAAAATCAGCCTCCGTAATCGGGTTGTATTCGATGATATTGACTTTTGCGGGCACTTTTTTGGTGAATTGCCACAACTCCCTGGCGTCGTCCAGCGTGTCGTTGACGTTGTTGAAAACGATGTATTCAAAGGTAACCCGCGTACCGGTTTTCTGGTAAAAATACGTCAGCGCTTCGGCCAGAGCAGGCAGCGAATTGCTCTCGTTGATGGGCATGATCTGGTTGCGCTTTTCGTCGTTGGCGGCATGGAGCGAAAGCGCCAGGTTGAATTTCACCTGATCGTCACCCAGTTTTTTGATCATTTTGGCAATACCGGCGGTCGAAACCGTAATCCGTTTGGCGGCCATTCCGAGGCCGTTGGGCGACGTGATCCGTTCCACCGACGCCAGCATATTGGCGTAATTGAGCAGCGGTTCGCCCATGCCCATGTACACAATGTTGGTCAGACCGGTGCCGTAGGCTTCCTTCGCCTGGCGGTCGATGGCCACCACCTGGTCGACCATTTCACTGGCTTCCAGATTGCGTTTGCGGTCCATGTAGCCCGTTGCGCAGAATTTGCAGGTCAGCGAACAACCCACCTGCGACGAAATACAGGCCGTCATGCGGTCGTCCTCACTTTTCCGCAGCGACGGAATCAACACGCCTTCCACCAGATTGCCGTCGTAAAGCCGGAACGACGATTTAATCGTTCCGTCGGCACTTTGCTGCTGTTTCGATACCGCCAGCGTGCGCACTTCAAAATGCTCCGCCAGCAATTGCCGCGTTTTCAGCGACAGGTTCGTCATCTCCTCAAACGTTCGTACCGAATGTTTCCAGAGCCATTCCTGAATTTGTTTCGCCCGAAAACCCTGTTCTCCGTGACTGGTCAGCCAGGTTTTCAGTTGGTCATCACTGAGTTTTCGTATGTCCTGCTTCGTCGTAATCATCCTTTTTTGTTGGGTCTTTCCCCGTTGGCATCGTCCGTATCGTTGTCAGACCCGTTGCGCGAGAATTCTTCTTTCTGTTTCCGAATCCAGTTCGTTCCCACCGGAATCCAGCCGGAGGTTACGTCCATGACGATGGGCGCGATGGGTTTGACGACCGGATAGAGATACGTTTCCTGCGTGTGTTTCACGGGCATTCGTATTCCCATCCAGGTTAACAACCAGAGCATTACACTAATTCCGAATACCCAGGTAAAAATTCCAACGGCGGCTCCGGCCAGGCTGTCGAAGGTTCCCAGCAGCGTATATTTCAGCGACTGGCGCAGCGAAAAGCCGATGCGGTTGATCAAAAAAACCGTCGGAAAAAAAATAATGGAAAAGCCCAGCCACGGCAACAAGCGCCGGGCCACTTCCATGCTGATGTACGGAGCCAGCAGGTCGATGCCGAAACCCAGAAACTTAAATCCGACGATCATCGCCACGATGAACGCAATGATGGCCACAATTTCCACCAGCAAACCCTTGCGGTAGCCATTGTACGCGCCATAGAGCAACGTGATGAGGATGATGATGTCGAGGATTTTCATATAACGTACCTACGGGCTTTAGCCCGTGTGCTTTAGCAAACTACCCAATTCCTGGTCATACGGGCTAAAGCCCGTTGGTACGTTAACTCAGCAAATTCTTTACCAAAGCGGAAATAGCTTTTCCTTCGGCCTGTCCGGCCAGTTCTTTGGTGGCAACGCCCATCACTTTTCCCAGATCCGACGGACCGGTGGCCCCAACGCGGGCGATGATCTCCTGAACCCGGGTTTTTAGTTCGGCTTCCGAAAGTTGCTGCGGCAAATAATGTTCAATAATGGCAATTTCCGCCAGTTCGGCCTGCAAAAGGTCGTCGCGGCCCTGTGCCCGGTAAATATCGGCCGAATCTCTCCGCTGTTTAACGGCTTTGGTCAGCAGTTTTAGTTCGTCTTCGGGCTTGATGTCGCCCCCGGCCGAACCGTCTTTGGTTTCTTCCAGTAAAATCAGCGACTTGATCGCCCGCAATGCCCGCAACCGATCCTGCTCTCTGGCCTTCATGGCCTCCTTGATGTCAGCATCGATTTGTTGTTTCAGCGCCATATTTCAGTTAAAAATTAAGAGTTATGAGTGAAGAGTTTCCGTTTCGGAACCAATGACCGTGTGGCAAAGTTACGAAAACGGCATGGGCTTGTTTGCAACTCATCCCTCTTAACTCATAACTCTTCACTAAAAAATGGCGCGTCTGAGTGTTAATATCAATAAAATTGCCACGTTGCGGAATTCGCGGGGCGGAAATAATCCGGATGTTGTCAAAGTGGCCCTCGATTGTGAACGGTTTGGCGCGCAGGGCATCACGGTTCATCCACGCCCCGACGAACGGCACATCCGGTATACCGACGTGCTGCATCTGAAAAAAGTGGTCACCACCGAGTTCAACATTGAAGGCAATCCCGATGAGCGGTTTATCGAGCTGGTGACGCGCGTCCGGCCCGAGCAGGTAACGCTCGTTCCCGATGCCGTCGATGCCATTACGTCCAATGCGGGTTGGGACACCATCAAACACCGGCTCTACCTGACGAATCTGGTGAATCGATTTAAGGCCCTGGGAATTCGGGTTTCGATCTTTGTGGATGCCGACGAGCAGATGGTTCGGGGTGCCAAAGAAACCGGTACCGACCGGATCGAATTGTATACCGAACCATATGCGGCCCAGTACGCCGAAAACCGGGAAGCCGCTATTGCCCCGTTTATTCAGGCGGCAAACGTGGCGAACGAACTGGGACTGGGGCTCAACGCCGGTCACGATTTAAGTCTGGAGAATCTGCGGTATTTTCAACAAAATATTCCCGGTTTGCTCGAAGTATCCATCGGTCACGCGCTCATCTGCGACGCGCTGTATCTGGGACTGGAAAATACCATTCAACTGTACCTGAAAGAATTAGAGTAAAGAAGATAGACAAGAGAGTAGAGATCTACTAAATTGATTACCAGTTCAAAAAGTCTATCCTCTCTTGTCTATCTTCTCTTGTCCATCCCATGATCGAATTCATCGAAACGCCCAATGCTCCGCTTGCGGCCGGCCACTACGCCCAGGCCACCGTCTGGGGCGACCTGATTTTTGTGTCCGGCCAGTTGCCGATCCACCCCGTCACGAAGGAGAAACTGACCGGCCCGATCGACGTACAAACCCGGCAGGTGCTGGAAAACGTCGGGGCAATTCTGGAAGCCGCCGGAAGCGATCGGGCCCACGTCCTGAAAACGACGGTCTATATTGCCGACATTTCGCTGTGGGATCAGGTCAATACCGTCTATGCGGCTTTTTTCGGCGATCACAAACCCGCCCGCGCCGTGGTTCCAACGAAGGAACTGCACTACGGTTTTCTGATCGAGATTGAAGCCGTGGCGGTTCGCAAGAACTGAATAACCCGATTCGATTCGATCTAACCTGTCAGGTTTTGAAAACCCGACAGGTTAGATCGAATCGAATCGGGTCTCAAAGCGTATAGCTTCCCCGGTATTGCCGTCTTACAAACTGGTTGGCGTAATCGAAATTGGTGATTTTCATGTTCGCGCCGTCCCACAGAAGTTGCTTGCGGCCGGGAAAACTGAATCCTCCGCCGGTTTTGGGCTCCCGATACAAATAACTGCGGGTGGCCAGATTACCCATCAAGACGGTTTCGGTCAGCGGGCCGGACTCATCGAACGACGAGCTGGTATACGCCCCGTACCCCTGCTTGCAGGCTTTGACCCACTGCTGCTGGTGGCCGTCGGTTTTGCCTTCGACCAGCGGTTTTTCGGCCTCCGGCATTTTTTTATCGCCAAACTTCTCTTCCGGAAACAGGCGGGGATTGTTGCCAAACAGCTCGGCAACCAGTATGCCCTTGCTGCCGATGAACATCATGCCGCCATCGATGTTTGTAAACACTTTTTCGTATGGAATTCCTTCCGGTAATGGAGGACGAATACCGCCGTCGTACCACGAAAATTTGATTTCTTTCACCTTCTTGTCGTCCGACGGGAACGTCAGGTGAATCGCCGATGAAGGGGGGCAAACGTCGTCGTAGAATGCTTCCTTAAAAAAATCGGAATACACCGAACCGACGCTGCATTCGACCGAGGTCGGATACTTCAGCTTCAAGGCCCGAAACGGCACATCCATGAAGTGGCAGCCCATGTCGCCGAGTGCGCCCGTACCGAAATCCCAGTAACCCCGCCAGCGGGTGGGCATGTAGGCTTCGTGATAATCGCGGAGCGGTGCCGTACCGAGCCACAAATCCCAGTCGACCTCGGCCGGAACCGGCTGCGATTCGCCTTTGTCTTTCGGCGAGCGAACGCCCTGCGGCCAAACCGGGCGGTTGGTCCAGCAGTTGACGGTATGAACGTGACCGATGACGCCTTTCTGAATCCAGGTTTCGATTTTCCGCGTATCATCCCCGCTGCTGCCCTGATTGCCCATTTGGGTAACGACCTTGTATTTGCGGGCGGCTTCGGTCAGCATCCGGGCTTCGTAAATATCGTGCGTCAGCGGTTTTTCGCAGTAAACGTGTTTTCCCAACTGCATGGCGGCCATCGCAATCGGCGCGTGCATGTGGTCGGGCGTCGAGATAATGACCGCTTCAAAATTCTTCGCTTCCTTATCAAACAGCTGGCGGTAATCCTTAAAATAGGGCGCCTTGGGAAACTGGCC
This sequence comes from Larkinella knui, assembly GCF_003858645.1. Classification (GTDB taxonomy): domain Bacteria; phylum Bacteroidota; class Bacteroidia; order Cytophagales; family Spirosomataceae; genus Larkinella; species Larkinella knui. Next base: position 69,925 of record NZ_RQJP01000006.1, read on the forward strand.
GCGAAATTTCTTCGACTGGCGGTCGTCAACATCGCAGAGCGCGACCATGTTATCCGAGCCGTTGTTATACGCCAGCCGAATGTTCACATCCGCCTTGCCACCACAACCCACGGCCGCAATATTGAGTTTATCACTGGGCGCTGTGAAACCGGAGCCCCCCAGCACATGACGCGGCACAATAGTAAACCCGGCTGCGGCCAGGGCACTCCCCTGAATAAATTTCCGACGGGAAAGAGCGGTGAATTTCATGATGGTTTAGGAAGTTAGGAGTTGAAATACGGGAGAAACTACCAGGCCGTTAGCTCAGTTTCTGGCCAATTTTCATAGCAAGCGCCATATCACCCTGCACTTTTAATTTGCCGAGCATGAACGCCGTCATGGGATTCAGATCGCCGGTTCCTAATTTTTGCAAATCACTCAGCGAAACCTTGATGGTGCAATCGGCCTCGTTATCTTCGTTGGTAACGACGGCTGGGGACTGCCGGCCGTCGATAAACACAATCCCCTGATCAGTAGCCAATTTGACCGTGGCATTTAATCCACTACCGGTGCCAATCCGTTGACGAATCTGATCGGTAAATTCCTGTAAATTCATATGTGTGGTTTGTTTACGACTCAAAATAGGACAATAACCGATAAAACTAGGCGGTTTTTTCGGTAAAAGCATACAGAATATCGAAAAAATTAGTAAGTTCAAACCGGTTAACTATACCCTGAACTAATCGGAATCCTGCTGTATTGATGGAACAGCCCTCCACAGCTATTGTTTACTTATCGGTAAACCTACTTTCTGCATTTCTGACAATTCTGTGTATATTTACCCTCACAATTTGTACCATCAGAATAGATAATACGCTCCTCATGTATTTCCTGACTGCAGCTACTGCTCTAGTCCACCCGGAGGTTGTCAAAAATACCCAGGAGCAAATCGGTGACCATGGTATCCGGAGTTTGTCGACCAACCTGTTGAGTTCGGCGTCTGATAATCGAGAGTGATCAGACTCCTGTTAAAAAACGTGTAATTAGAATGCAAGCTGAACAAACACTTCTTCGACAACTCAGGAATGCTGACCCGACTGCTTTTCGGCGTGTCTATGACCGGTATGTTCAACGGATTTATTACTTCACAACAAGCTTTCTTAAATCCCCGGAATTAGCTCAGCAGATTGTGCGCGATGTCTTCACTACGCTCTGGGAACGCCGTAGTACGCTTGATGAAGATATTCCCTTGAACGGTTATTTATTTACGATGACTTACGGGTTGGTGATTGCGGCTTTTCGCGAACGGCACAGCCAATGCCAGCCGCAGGAAATACTGCAGCGGTTAACCACGCAATCGGGTACGGACACGGAAGAACAGGTGCTGTATCAGGAACTGGAATTACTGTATCAGCAGGCGGTGGCGCAGCTTCCCCCGCGCCGTCGGGAAATTTATCTGCTCAGCCGTCATGAAGGATACACGTCCCAGCAAATTGCGGACCGCATGAATTTGTCGACCCGAACCATCGAAGATCATCTCATGCAAGCCTATGATACCTTAGGCGCTTATTTTCAACGGCATACGTACTGAATTTTGGATGCGTAAACCTTGAATGCGTGACTACTTCACCGAAAGTCTAGCCATTTAGTCACGGATTCCAAATTCACGCATTCACCCATTGTAATGGAAGAGTTACTGGTTAAATACACCCGGAATGAATGCAGCCCTGAAGAAGAGCAGTGGGTTATTGGCTGGTTGCAGAACCCGGACAACGAATCGCGTTTGCGCGGATTGATGCGGAAACAATGGAGTAATCCATCCGTTTCCGGTGTCGAATCCCCCGATTGGCAGCGCATTTGGCTGGACATTTCCCGACAAACCAAAGACCTTCCCGCTGAACCCGAACCACCCCTTTACCGGACGGTATGGCGCCAGATTGCCCGCATTGCGATCTGGGTCGGTTGCATCATTGCCTTTGGGCTCACCATCCGGTTTCTGCGTCAGGCGAATTTGCCCGCCGATGTTATCTACCAATCCGCGGTCGATCAGTCGATGCGCGTCGAGTTGACGGATCATTCTACCGTTATTCTCAATAAAAACTCAACCTTAAAAGTTTCTTCCGACTGGTCGGGGCCCAATCGCAGCATCTGGCTAAATGGCGAAGCGCTGATTACCGTTGCCGAACAACCCAACGGTTTCCGGTTTCTGATTTATACCGCCGACCACGTGGTAACTGAAGTGCAGAAAGCCCGGTTGTATGTTGGCCGGCACAACAAAAAAAACCGGGTTGTTGTCGAACAGGGCCTCGCCAGCTTTATCATTCACTATTCGGATATGTTGGGCGAAATGAAGAAATACAACCTGCAGCAGGGCGAAATGGCAGAATACGACGAAAAATCTACCCAACTGATCAGACGCCAGGTTAATCCGTTTACCTATACCGCCTGGGCAAAAAAGTAATAAGAAAGAAGTGGTGATTCACTTCTTTCTTTCGTTACATTCCCGTCAACTGTTCACCGCTGGGCACAACCGTCAGCAGACGCTGCGTAGTACGCTCCTGAATGCCGGAGGTTTTCAACTGAAATGTTTTTTCAATGGTCTCATTCCCGTTCGTGACCAGAAACGTATAGGCACCGTCTACCATCTGGCTCATATCAAACCGCTGACGGTATTTATCCTTATTTCTGGGCACACTTTCCACAAATACGACCCGGTTGTTCTGATCGAGCAGCCGAACAATGATTTTACTTTTCGGGTCGTTCCGCTGAATATTCATCCACAACTTTAAAGGGTCCGCTGACGGATAAGTTGCCACTAAAAAGGGTTTGTTTTCAACTGTCGTTTGTGCGTTGGAGGGGATTCCGGCAAAGAGAAGGGCACCCAGCATGAACGCACTGGCGGTGCGGATGATCGTTTTCATGGTGTTTAACAGGTTTGTTGTTTACTGTTCAGATTCACCAAAAAGACGGAGCACCCCAACCGGCGGAGCGGAGTATTGGGAGAAATGGCCGAAAAAAGGGATAAACGGTTACAAGGACCCGTTGATCAGGATTCCGTGTAATTCAGATCCTTCCCGTAGGTCTCGTCCAGTGTTGCCAGCGACCAGAAACTGATGATAAAGCAACAGGAAGCAACGATCGTGGCCGCCCCGATGACACCAACCGAAAGTTTGAGCGATTGAAAGAGCGGAATGGTGAGCAGGGTGGTGGCCCGGACATTGTTGGCGATGGACGTGGTGGCGGTTGCTCTCAGGTTCGTACCAAAATGCTCGGCGGATACCGTTAGAAACAGGGCGATGTAACCAATCGAAAAGCCCATACCGACGCAAACGGCATAAAATACCGGGAGCGACGATATACCGGCAAACAGATAAACCGCCACAAAGACCAGATTCAGCGTCATCAAAGCCCCAATGGCCCGTCGGCGGGAGTGAAACCACTGGCTCAGCGGGCCGCTCACCAGATCCCCGACCGCCATACCAATATACGTAAACATCACGACCCGGCCCGGCGTAATGGGTTCGGCAATGCCCAGCGCCTTGCCAAACTCGTTGCTGAATGTGGCCAGAATACCGATGACAAAATACGTCGGAACGGCCAGCCCCATGCAGCGGAGGTAGGTCAGCAAACGCTTTCGATTGGTGAACAGGGACCAGAAATTACCGCGCTGGACGGTTTGCTCCCTGATTTTGAGAAACATACCCGACTCGAAAACCGACACCCGCAACAGCAACAGGAACAAGCCCAAGCCGCCACCGATGAAATAGGTCGTCCGCCAGTCGAACAACACAACGGTGAAATACGCGACGACAGCGCCAAACAGGCCCACACCCGCAATCAGCGAGGTTCCGTAGCCGCGGAGTTCTTTCGGCAGAATTTCGGAAACGAGCGTGATGCCCGCACCCAGTTCGCCGGCCAGCCCCAGTCCGGCCACAAAACGCAAGACTGCATACGTGTCCGCATCCTGCACAAAACCGCAGGCAATGTTGGCCAGTGAATAGGTAATGATAGAACCGAACAGCACCGACAGCCGCCCGCGTTTATCCCCCAAAATGCCCCATAAAACTCCGCCCAAAAGCAAACCGGCCTGCTGCCAGTTCAAGACCGTGCCCCCGATGACCGATACCTGTTTTTCGTCGAGACCCAGGTCTTTCAGACTCGGTACGCGAACAATATTGAACAACAACAGATCGTAGACATCCACGAAATAGCCCAAAGCCGCCACAATTACCGGTAAGGTGAACAGCGGGCGGTAGGATAAGGAAGGCGGGGAAGGAATCATGTCAGGGAAAGACGAAATGAGGACGGTTTAATTTTTAAGAGAATACTAAATGGAAAATGATAAATGGAAAAGTAGCTTGGCGCTTCTGAAATCCTTTATCATTTTCCATTTAGTATTTCGTTTCGTCAAGAGGTTCTCCTTTACTCCTCCAAATAATTAAGGTCTTTGCCGTGCGTTTCGGGAATGGTCAAAATGGAATAGAAACCGATGGCAAAACTGAGAATGCCAACCGCAATTCCGGCATTGACGATGTCGAAGGACGGTTTGAGGTAGCTATACAGGCTCGTCATCAGAATGACGGTTCCGCGCACCATATTCGGGACGGTGGTGGCGGCTGTGGCCCGGAGATTCGTACCAAACTGCTCGGCACCAATGGTAACAAACATGGCCCAATACCCAATTCCGAAGCCCATCGCCAGAAAATACATGTACAGGCCCGTAACGGTTTTGGGACCAACAAAGACGTATACCAAGCTGACAATCAGCGTAAAACCCATCAGCAACGAAACCGCCTGCTTGCGGGATTTTAACCCCTGACTGATCAAGCCACTCGCCAGGTCACCGATGGCCAGACCGATGTAGCACCACATGATGGTCAGACCCGGTTTGACGGGTTCGGCAATTCCGAACGCCTTGCCGAATTCATTGCTGAACGTGGCCAGAATGCCGATGACAAACCAGGTTGGCAGTCCAATACCGATGCATTTCATGTATTTCGAAAACCGCTCCCAATCGGTAAAAAAGGAGAAGAAATTGCCCTTTTGAACGTGTTTCTGTTCCGATACCTGCGTAAACATTCCGGACTCGATCACGCCGATTCGCAGCAATAGCAGCCCGATTCCCATGCCTCCGCCGATCAGAAAAGCGTTTTGCCAGTTGAATAACTCAACGGTGAAATAGGCCACCACCGCTCCGAACAACCCAACACCGGCCACCAGCGACGTCCCGATGGCGCGCAGTTGTTTCGGCAGCACTTCGGAGACGAGCGTAATGCCCGCGCCCAGTTCGCCGGCCAGCCCGACGCCCGCGATAAACCGCATGACTGCATAATAATCGACCGGGTTCATAAACGTCACGCGGTCGATGAAACCGCAGGCAATGTTAGCGATCGAATAGGTAATGATGGAACCAAAAAGCACCGACAGCCGCCCGCGTTTATCACCCAGCACACCCCAGAGAATACCGCCGATGAGCAACCCGCCCATTTGCCAGTTCAGAATAGTAGCGCCGACGCGGGAAATCTGCTCGTCGTTCAACCCCAGATCCCGGAGGCTGGGAACGCGGACGATACCAAACAGCAGCAGATCGTAGATGTCAACAAAATAGCCTAAAGCGGCAACAATGACGGGCAGGCCAAACAGGGATTTATACGATACCTTTGGCGGGGGAGGAACTATGGATTGCATTCGTTTGGTAAAAGGTTGTTAGGAAAAAATAAGGATTGGCAAGTTACCGATTTAGCCACATTTGACCAACTTAATGAGCCAAGGTTGCCCTGATTAGGTTGTTATTTAAACCGGTCGATACAAAGCCGGTTGTCCTTCGCGGCTGGTAACTAGCTGCAGGGCGGTCGCCAGTGTCCAAACCTTCAGGAATACTCTTGAAAAAATGAAGAGTTGCTGAAACAGAAACAGCGCTGCAATCGAAAGCCAGCCACGGGTGACTATCCAGGAATCGATCAGGAAGTAGATAGCAAAACAGGCCGCTCCCATACTCATGAGTAGCAAATAAAAACCAAAAATTAATAGAAAGTGCGTCCACACCAAGCGCATGGCTTGCCGGAATACCAGAAACACCCGGGTTTCGTCGTGACGAAACAACAGGATTTTGGCACAATCGCCCACACACAACAGGAATAAAGTAACCAGGGAAAAGAAGAACAGGCAAATCAGGAACACCCAGATCATATCCTTTTCATTGGCCGTGTCACTCAGGCTGGTTCCGACTACGAAGCCAACCAGCATCCAAAAGACGGCCACGACCAAAATCAGGCCCGATATGCTCAGGAATAACCGAAAAAACCGCCCGAAAAACTGGATACAGGCGGGTAAAAACCGGCTTAATCGAAAGGGTTGCCGGAGTTCGGCCGAAGGCGACACGGAAAGCAAAATACCGCCCGAAAAAAAAATACTGCCAACCAGATACAGAACGCCCAACCAACTCCCGACGGAAAGCAGCGGATCGATTGCCGATTGGCTGTTCTGCATAAAATCAGAATAAACCGTATAGTCGAAGTTGTTCAGTAATTTTAAATATTCCAGCGAAGAACCGGTTTGTTTCTGGAGTGTTGCATAAGCGGGCAATAACACCAGCAAACCACCTGAAAAATTAACAAAGTACAGCCACAAAACCATACGCCACGCGCGACAGACGAGAAGAAATGCACGACTAATCAACATAGTACTTCAATAAAACCGTATAAAAACCCATCGTTCAGCATCCATTTTAGACCAGCCACCCCAGCCACTGCATCCAGTTTTGCACCCAGAACATCAGTTTAGCGGCATATTTAGCCGACGGACTGCCGGGCGGGCGAACGGTAAAACTGTTGTTGTTCAGATTGGTATCGATATAGATCTTCTGTTGCGGGTCGATTTTGGCCCAGTCGGCGCGGGTGGCCTGTGTTACGGTAAAGGTATGGCTGGGGGCTTTGCCGTCCCAGTGCAGAAGTTGCTCCCTTCCATTTTCGAAATGCACCAGAACCTCAACCGGTAGTTGGGCGTCGCCTTTTCGGTAAACCGTAACGGCAGAGCGGTAACTCCTCCCCTGCTTCGTGCTGGTTACCGAATGCAGTTCGTAGTCACACACCTGAGTGCCGTACAGCACCTGATCAAAAAACCAGTTCATATTCGGGCCAAACCGGTTGCCGAATCGTTTCGTAACCACCTCATTCACAATTGCTATGAAGTTATCGGCATTGGGATGTTTGAACTTCCAGCGTTCAAAATACGTCCGCATGATTTCGTCCATCACCGGACGGCCGACCAATCCGTCGAGCGTCCTCATCCACGTAGCTGGTTTAAAATAGGTCAGTTCGCCATAATAGGAATCCGGCAGTTGCCAGACATTGCCAAAAGAAGGGGCAATGGCCGGATGATCGAGGTGGACGTAGGAAGTGCGCGACAATTCGAGATTGCCCATCCGGTAGCCAAACAGATCGATGACCGATGATTTCGGGCCGTAGGTTTCGTCCATGATCCGGCCTTCGTAATACTGATTAAAGCCCTCGTCCATCCACGCTTCTTCAAACTCGTTAGTTGCCAGCAGCTGCATAAAATACTGATGGCCAAACTCATGGATGGTAACCTGCTCCGGAATCCGGATTCCTGCGGGGATTTCCCAGCTCGTTCCGGCGGTAATGAACGTCGGGTATTCCATGCCCGCTGCGCCCATCGCCGAAACCGGCGGGTCCACGATGGTAAGATTAGGAAAGGGATATCGCCCCAGCTTTTTGTCAAAATAAGCCAGCGCCACCTTGGCCGCGTCGATGTGTCGCTGCGCCTGACTCGCGTGTTCGGGTTGCATCAGGGCGCGAATGGAAACATGCCGCCAGCGGGCATCGAACGTTTCAAAATCCGGGGAAGCCGTCCAGGCAAAATCGACCACGTCTTCGGCGTGCCAGCGCTGGGTTTTGGTACCGTCCCGATTTTGGCGTTCACTTTTCAAAAGGCCGGTCGCACCAATCCGAAAGCTTTTGGGCGTCGTCAGGGCAACATCGTAGACTCCATAATCCGCATAAAACTCCGAGTGGGCGTGAAACTGGTGACAGTTCCACTGACCGGTTTTGGCATAGCGGGTTCCGGGCGGTTCATAAACGCCAATTTTGGGAAACCACTGCGCTACCAGAAAAAAATCGCGGCTATACCCCGTTCGGGCAAAGATTTTGGGCAGCCTGGCCCGAAAGGCAATGTCGAGCACAAGGCTCTGGCCGGGCGCAAGCGGCTGATTGAGCGGCAGTTGTATAACGGTCCGGTCGTCGGAATTGGCGTCGTCAGGCTGGATAAACCGGTAGTGGCCCGTCAGGTTTTCCGTTTTGCCCGATGGACCGTTGCGGGTTTTTATCGAAACAATATCGATCCAGCCGTAGGAATCAGGATCATTTCGATCGATAAAATCACCCCGCAACTGACCACCCGACTCGCGCATGAACGTCGATTTGTCGTTCCGAAACGCGTTCAGATACAAATGAAACTGCAATTCACGAATGAAGTCGCCGGACGTGTTTTTCCAGACCAGCGTCTCTTTTCCTTCCAGCCGTTTGGTTTCGGTATTGAGTTGAACGTCGATCTGGTAATTGGCGATTCGCGGACTGAGCGGCACCGAAAGGGTGGTTTTCTGTGCGTACCCAGTCTCACCCAAACATAAAAAACTGAGAGCGATTGCTACGTATTTCATGCACGCATTGTGATCCGGTTTCCGGCAAATCGTTTTCCTCAAGTAGCTACGGTTCAGGAGTTTATTGATTTTCCCGAACCCGAATCGGCACGATGGCTTCGGTCTGATCCCAGGCCAGCAACATGTCCGTTCCGCCCGATTGCGGTGCAAAGCTGATGTAAAACTGTTCGGCAACGGCATTGCGTTTGCGGGCGGCTACCGGAACCCGCAACACGTCTTTTGTCTGGTCGTAATTCGTACCCCACTGCCCCGTTTCGCGGTTGAAAATAACCATCCAACTGCCTTCCGACGGAATGGTCCAGAGCGAATATTCTCCTTCGTCCAACGGTTGACCGGCCACCGTCACGTTTTGCTCGAGCGTGATAATCGTCGCTTCGTTGGCGCCCGTGCGCCAGACTTCGCCGTAGGGCACCAGGCCGCCAAAGATTTTGCGTCCTTTTTTATACGGCTGGCAATATTCAACTTTCACCTGAACGCCATTCTCGTTAATTTCGGCAACAGCCTCCGGGCTGCTCGACTTGGTGTACGAACGAAGTCCGAAAAAACCAAGGAGTAAAACCACCGCAATGATGCCGACGATCCATAATACTTTTTTCATAGCACAACTATTTTAGGTAGATATCTGGAAAGGTATGAAAATTTGTTTGGTTGCGGGTTTCTACCGTTATTATAACTTGCAATCGCACCAGTAAACTCAACGGTCCGGACCAACCGTTCACGTTTGCAAAGCTGCAAGAAAAACCAATATCGTTTGAAACCGAATAAATACCTTCTCTTTCTGCTTACAACCATCGTTGCGTACGGGCTGTTTGAATATTACCGCCCCAAACCCATCGACTGGAATCCCACCTACACGAACAAGGACAAGATCCCGTTCGGCACCAGGGTGTTGTTTGATCTGTTGCCTGATATCATGAACCGGCAACCGGTGACAAGCCTGCGCCTGCCGGTTTATAACCATCTGTCAGATAAAAAATTACCGGCACGGAGCAATTATATTTTTGTTTGCCATACGCTGAAATTGACCGGCTTTGACCGAACGAAACTGCTGGATTACGTCAGCCGGGGCAATACGGTTTTTATTTCGGCCTATGAATTTCCGGATTCGCTGGCCAGGCAGCTGGGTTTTCGGGCTGACCTTAAAACGCCCACCCTGCGCGACACAACGCTGGGCATGAATTTCACCAACCCGACGCTTAAAAACCGGCTCGATTACCACTTCCGGCACGACGACGGCCGGAATTTTCTGGTCACCACGAAAGCCACCCAAATGACGGTTTTGGGCCGGAACGCCCGAAACGAACCGATTTTTCTGAAAATCCGGTACGGAAAAGGCACGTTTTACATTCATAATCTGCCGCTGGCATTCACCAATTTTTACGTGCTCGACCCGGCGACGGACGATTATGCCTACAAAGCCCTGTCGTATTTGCCCGCGCTCCCGACTTATTGGGACGAATACCAGAAACTGGGGCGTTTCGACGAAGATGAGCAGTCGCTCCTGCGGTATATTCTGACCCAGCCGCCCTTGGTGTGGGCCTATTACCTGACCGTCGCAGGCTTGGTGCTGTACGTTATTTTTGCGGGCAAGCGAACTCAACGCGTCATTCCCGTGGTGGAACCGCTGAAAAACACCTCGCTGGCGTTCGTGCAAAACATTGGGCGTTTGTATTTCCAACGCGCCGACCACGGGAATCTGGCCAAAAAGAAAATTCAGTATTTTTTGGCGTATGTTCGGGAACAGTTTGGGCTGAACACGACCCTGCCGGACGAAGAATTCAAGCAGGCGCTGGCGCGTAAAAGTGGCGTTTCGGAGCAGGTTGTTCATGATTTATTTCGGCAGATTGCTTTTTCACAACAGCAAATCATGAGCGAGTATGACTTGATTCGATTGAATGAACTGATTGAAAAATTTTATGTACAGGCGAAAGCATAACCGCGAATTCACCCCATGTCTCAATACGAAACCCGTCAGGATTTAACCGAACTCAAAACCGCCGTCGATGCCATCCGGGCCGAAATCGGCAAGGTCATTGTCGGACAGCACCAAACCATCGACCTGCTGCTGACGGCTTTGCTGGCCGACGGCCATGTGCTGATCGAGGGCGTTCCCGGTGTGGCTAAAACGTTGATTGCCAAACTACTGGCCAAAACCATTTCGGTCGATTTCAGCCGGATTCAGTTCACGCCCGACCTGATGCCGTCCGACGTGCTGGGAACCTCGATTTTCAATCCCAAAACTACCGATTTTGAATACCGCCGGGGACCCATTTTTTCCAACATTGTGCTGATCGACGAAATCAACCGCGCCCCGGCCAAAACGCAGGCGGCTTTGTTCGAGGTCATGGAGGAGCGTCAGGCCACCAACGACGGCATCACCTACCTGCTGGCCGAGCCGTTTCTGGTGCTGGCTACGCAAAATCCCGTCGAACAGGAAGGCACTTACCGCCTGCCCGAAGCCCAGCTCGACCGGTTTTTGTTCAAAGTTGTCGTCGGGTATCCCAACATCCTGGAAGAAGTGAACATTCTGAAAGGCCACCACGAGCGCCGGAATCTGGCCGACGCCGTCGAAGCCGTGCAACCGGCGCTGACGGCTGAACAGCTGCAAACCCTGCGGTCGCAGGTTCACCGCGTTCACATCGAAGACAAACTGCTCGAATACATCGCCCAGATCGTGCAGAGTACGCGCACCCACAAGTCGCTGTTTCTGGGCGCATCACCCCGCGCTTCGGTGGCACTGCTGAACAGCTCGAAAGCCCTCGCCACGCTCCGGGGCCGCGATTTTGTGACGCCCGAAGACGTGCAGGAACTGGCCGCGCCGGTCTTGCGGCACCGCGTGTTGCTCACGCCCGAACGCGAGATGGAAGGTGGCACGGCCGACGAGGTGATCGGCCAGGTGGTGCAGAAGATTGAAGTGCCGCGATGAACCTCTTCCGCGCGCTCTACATCTCGACCCGGGTCTGGCTGCTGCTGATCGCGTTCGTTTTGCTGTTCATCCTGGCGTACGTGTTTCCGGTATTGTTTCCGTTTGTGAAACTGCTGCTGGCGGTTTTTGTGGCGCTGCTGCTGCTGGATGGCGTTCTGCTGTTTCGAAACCGGACCGAACGGGCGGCTTTTTTTGCCCGGCGCGAACTGCCCGACCGGCTGTCGAACGGTGACGAAAATCCGGTGTCTATCTATCTGGAAAACCGCTATCCGTTTCAGACGCCGGTGGAAGTAATCGACGAAATACCGTTCCAGTTCCAAAAACGGGATGTGCTGTTTGCCGCCACCTTGAAGCCCAACGAAACGCAAACGGTACGCTATGACCTGCGGCCGACCAAACGGGGCGAATACAGTTTCGGTGCGGTGAATGTCTTTGTGATGACGCCCCTGCGGTTTTTGAAACGACGCTACGCGTTTTCGCAGAATAAACTCGTGGCGGTTTTTCCGTCGTTTCTGCAAATGCGGCAGTATGAATTGCTGGCCATTTCGAACCGCCTGACCGAAGTGGGCATCAAAAAAGTCCGCCGGATCGGCCACAGCATGGAGTTTGAACAGGTGCGGGCCTACAGCCGGGGCGACGACGTCCGGACGATCAACTGGAAAGCCACCGCCCGGCAGAGCGACCTGATGGTGAACGCATTCCGGGACGAAAGATCGCAGGCCATTTATTGCCTCATCGACAAAGGCCGCGTCATGAAGTCGCCGTTTGAGGGCCTGAGCCTGCTGGATTACGCCATCAATGCCTCCCTCGTGCTGAGCAACATTGCCCTGCTCAAACAGGATCGCGCCGGACTGCTGACGTTCTCCGACCAAATCGGGCAACTGGTGTCGGCCGAGCGTCGGCCGGGCCACCTTCAAAAGATTCTGGAAGTGCTGTATCGGCAGAAAACCCGCTTTCTGGAGTCGGATTACGAAGCCCTTTATACCAACATTCGCCGGCACATCCGGCAGCGAAGCTTATTGCTGCTTTTTACTAATTTTGAAACCGTTAACGCGCTCCGTCGCCAACTGCCTTACCTGCGCCGGATGGCCAAAGAACACCTGCTGATTGTGGTTTTCTTTGAAAATACCGAATTAAAAAGTTTATTGGCCAACCCGGCCAACACGACGGAGGAGATTTACCAGAAAACCATTGCCGAGAAGTTTTATTACGAAAAGAAATTGATTGTCAAAGAATTACAACAATACGGTATTCAGGCTATTCTGACCGCTCCGCAAAACCTGACCGCCGACACCGTGAATAAATACCTCGAATTGAAAGCGCGGGGTATGATTTAAACCCAATGAAACGACTCCGCTGGTTACTGATTGGATTGGCTGTACTGATGGGTGTTCTGGTCCTGAACACCCTCCGGTCTTCATCGAAGCAACTCACCGATGTTCCCCCCGCCCCCGCCGTTTCGGTCGGCGATTCGGCCATTAACCGGCTGGTAAAAGCCCTGCAACTGCGCACGGTTTCGTATTCGGATTATTCGCTGACGGATACCACGCAGTTTGAGAAATTTCTGACTTTACTTCAGCAATCGTTTCCCCGGATTCACCGCCAGCTCAAGCGCGAAACCTTCAACCAATACGGTTTACTGTATGAATGGAAAGGGCAAAATCCGGCGCTAAAACCGGTGTTGCTGATGGGGCATTACGATGTGGTTCCGGTGATTCAGGGAACGCAGAAAATGTGGAAAAAGCCGCCGTTCGGTGGGTTGATCGAAGACGGTTTTCTGTATGGGCGCGGCACTTTGGACGACAAAAGCAGCGTGATGGCGCAACTGGAAGCCGTCGAGTGGCTGCTCAGCACCGGTTTTCGGCCCGAACGGACGGTTTTTCTGGCCTACGGACAGGACGAAGAAGTAACCGGTTTTCGGGGTGCCCAAACCATAGCAGCCGCCCTGGCTCAACGGAAAGTTTCGCTGGAATACGTCCTGGATGAAGGCGGTGTGCTTAAAACCGACGGTATTCCCGGTCTTACCAAACCGGTCGCATTGATTGGAATCGGCGAAAAAGGATACGCCAGCATCGAACTGACGACGGTCAGCAAGGGCGGTCATTCGTCGATGCCGCCCAAACAAACCAGCATCGGCCTGATCGCTGAAGCGGTCAGCAAGCTGGAAAAGAACCCGTTTCCGGCGCGGCTCGATGCGGGTCTGGATCAGATGTTTACCTACATCGGTCCCGAAATGCCGGTCGGGCAGCGGATCGTGTTCGCCAACCAGTGGCTATTTGCTCCCCTGATCAGCCGGATCATGGTTCAATCGAACTCCGGTAGTGCGGCCCTGCGAACCACCACCGCACCCACCATTTTTCAGGCCGGAGTGAAAGACAACGTGCTGCCGATCGAAGCCACCGCCACCATTAACTTCCGGATTCTGCCCGGCGAAACGGTTGAAACCGTTGTGAAGCATGTAAAAGAAGTAATTGATGATGAGCGCATTAGGATCAACGTACTGAAAAAATTCATTAGTGAACCGTCCCCCGTTTCCGATCCGGCGGCCCCCGGTTTTGAACGGATTCACCGCACCATCAAAGGCGTTTTTCCCGAAACCATTGTCACCCCGTATTTGACCTTGGGCGGCACCGATTCGCGGTTTTATGCCCCGGTTTGTTCGCAAATCTACCGGTTTTCACCCACGCCTATGAACGACGAAGACACCCAGCGGGTTCACGGCACCAACGAACGAATCAGTCTCAAAGACTACCGGAATATGATCCGGTTTTACGTAACGCTGATCAGAAACAGCCAGCCCTAACCCATACAGAGTTCCCGATTACTAGTATTTGGTTACTATTTTATAGAAATATAGGATTATGTGTACTTTTATAAGGAGTCGACCAAACCCTTTCCTGAAAACCGGAATCCTGTTGCTATGGAAACGCCACCATCGAATTTTCGCAGGGTCGTTTATGCTACCCAAAGCAGCGGTTTTAGGAGCTATTTTCTTTGCTTTTGCCTGTTGTTGAATACGACATCGCTTCTTTTTGGCCAATCGTACTCCGTTCAGCCGGATCCGAACGGTTTTTATCAGATTCAGAAAAAAGCAACGTTCCCTTCCTCAGCCGCCCGAAAGGCGTCGAATGTGACGGTATCCATTGCGGCTGATGCGCGACGTCCGGGCGATGCGGCCGTTATTTCAGTGTCACTTGGCCCGGAAATTAATGTGAACAATGGCAGCAATTTTATACTGCTGATCAGAACATCCTCCGACCTGACGAGTCAGACAAATGTCATCTATATTTCAAATAAGGCCGTCGACAAAGCTTCCCGTACCATGCAGATACCGGTTGGTGGCTTGAATGCCAACACGGATTATTACTTCACGCTCCTCTATTCCAACGAATGCACCGGTGAAACAATCGCTGAAGCGCATTATAAAACGAGTGGCGCGCTGCAAAAGCCTAAAAAGATCCTGCTGGTTATTGACAAACAGTACGAAAATGATCCGCAGATTGAACAGGCGCTATCGGTTTATAAAGCCGACGCAAACCGCGCCGATCCGAATCTCGTTTTTGAACCGTACTACCTCTCAACCGATCCTGCCGAAAAGGGAAAACTCTACGAGCAAATCAAGAACCGGTATTTCGATTCCACGACTCCGCTCCATTACCTGTTTTTCATCGGACGAAATGCCAGTACCTACATTCGATCGTATCATCTGAACCCTAAAACCAATCTGGAGGGACCGGGCGACATTTATAGTTTACCCGGCATCGGGGTATATGCCAAAATCCTGACCCAGGATTACCCGTTCGATCCCCAGCAAAACGCTTTTATAAACCGTCGATACAACTGCCAGGCCATCGGAGCTGAGCCAATTCCCAATGACATATCGACTACGTATTTTCAATCATCCGTCATCGACATTTCCTACGGTGCCCTTGTGCCTACGCGTCCAGAAGAAGGAAAAGCTTACATCCTGCGGTATTTTGAAAAATTACACCAATACAAAACCGGTAAAATTAAGTTTGACAAAAAAGTTTTGCTGGCCGATACGTTCTATTACGATGGGAGTTATCCGAAAAAAATCGAAGAATTAACCGGTCGCTGGACCCACAACGATACCATAACCGTTCCGAAGAAATATGGTCCAAATTTTCACGGGACAGACCCGATCTGGCGGGCGGATTACCTCAAAAAGGTAGGCAGCAACTCCTACGAAATAGCAGCTTTTTACGGGCATGGTTCACCGAATTTGCATTATTTTGAAATAACACCCGCTGATATTCAGAATCTTGGCAAACTTAATACCCTTCTTTTTGACTTCCTTGCCTGCTCCGTTGGCGGTATCGATGTACGGGATTATCTGGCTGGTACGTATCTGGATAAAGGAAACACCTTGCTTGTGAATGCCTATTCGGTCACCATATTTGCATCTACGCGCGAAAACGAATCGCCTTTACTGGAAAAATTCAAGGAAAAACAACCCTTTCAGGCGTTTGCCCAGGGGGCTTATGTCAGCGATGCCTACCGGCACGGGTTTGCGTTTAATGATGCCCAATACCTGCTTGGCGATCCGCTGCTGCTGCTCGATCCGCCCTGTACGAATGCCGAACCGCTGGTTATTTCAACGCCCGGTTCGTTATCCATTTGCCCCGGCGACACCGTTTCGCTCCACGTTTCCGGGACGTTTACGGACTTCCGCTGGTTCCGCAACGGGCAGGAAATCACTAGCGCGAAAAGCAATAAACTGATGGTTAGTCAAGGCGGTATGTATACGGCAAAGGCTAAACAGTGCGGCCAGGAGATCAGCAGCGAAGGTATTGCCGTGACGGAAAAACCGGGTCCTCCAACGCCGGTTCTGACGCTGGAAACCTTCCCGGATCGCTACCGGCTGCGCGTAACGCCCGCGGGTGCTTTTTCCGGTGGTTTTAACTGGTACATCAACGGCGAACGCTGGCAGGAAACTACGCAGGATACTGTCAGCCCTATTTTACTGGCCGACTATACCGTTCGGGTAGTAAAAGAGGGCTGTTCCGCTTTGTCAAAACCGGTTTCGATCCGGATCGAGCAGCCGGTTTTGGCCATAACCGGCAGTAATCCGGCCTGTTCGGGCGACAGCATCGTGGTGAAAGCGCCCGAAAATTTTAGTTCCTACACCTGGCTGACGAAAGAAGGTGCGGCCGTGGTAACCACCAGCAACAGCCGGGTGTATAAACAGAATGCGACGGTGGCCGTCACGCCCAGGCGGGGCAGTCTGGCAGGGCCAACATCCGCTTATGTTACGCTGACCTTCAAACCCAAACCGCCTAAACCGACCATTACGCTGGAAAGTGCCGGATTCCGGTCGAGCAGCCCGGTCAATAACCAGTGGTATTTGAACGGCAATCCGTTGCCGGACTCGACCCGGCAAGTGCTGCGGAATCCGGGGGCCGGAACCTACCGCGTCCGCGTGACGGAACAGGGCTGCTACAGCGAGTCGGACCCGATGCTTATTACGGCGGTAGAACCCACCTTAGGCACTTTGAAGGTGTATCCAAATCCCGGCAAAGGCACCTTCTGGATCGAATGGCCCAACGCCTTCCGGTCAGGCGAGCTGGAGGTGGTCGATAATCTGGGCCGCAAAGTCTACAGCCGTTCATACAGCAGCAAACCGTCGGGACCGGTGCCAGTGACCCTGAAAACCGCCCCGGGACTATACCTGCTGCGACTTTCGACTTCCGGACAAATTCACACCGTGAAGGTAGTAATTGAAACCGATTGATGGATCGGAAACAGGGATTAACGATTGCTCCGTGCTTTCATACCACGTCCCCAAAAAACGAAAAGAACGAGGGCCAGCATAACAAAGTTGAATGGCGTGTTGGCAGCCTCTCCACGGGAAAAATGAAAGACAATGGCACTCAACTGAAGCACAGCGCATCCCAATGCGGCCCATATCGTCAACCCAGGCTTAATACCGGTAAGCGCAGGCAAAATGAGGCCGATGCCGCCACCCAGATCGAACACGCCCGTTATACGCAGCAGGTTCGGATACTCTCCCGCCCAGGGCCACAGTCCGGCGATCGTCGGAACTGGCGTAACCAGCTTGAAAATTCCCGTGCCGATGAAAAGGATTGCAAGCAGTGCCTGAGTAATCCAGAGGATAATGTGAAGCGTTTTTGATTTTTTTGGCTGACTGGTCATACCGGCTTAACGAGTAGTTGGTTCGATGGGCAAAGGTCATTACTTTAGCTTTCAAAAAGTAAGCAGTTACCTTAACGTAAGCGATATGATTTTAACGGAAGGCAAAACGAAGCATATCGAATGTCTGGAACAGATGCTTCCAATCCGGGATGCGCTGGATGTCATCAGCGGCAAGTGGAAAATGTTGATTCTGACGTCCATCATGCATGGCAACCGGCGGTTTAAAGAAATAGAGACGAGCATCCCCAAAATCAATCCCAAGATTCTTTCCAAAGAATTAAAAGACATGGAAGAACATCAGCTGATCAAACGCATCGTCCATGACGAGTATCCGGTTTTAATCGAGTACGTCGCCACGGATTATTCACGCACGCTGAAAAGTGTGATGATGGAACTGCATGCCTGGGGCGTCAATCACCGGAAGAAAATCCTCGGACAGTGATTGAAATGAAAGAGGCCGTTCCTTTTGAGACGGCCTCTGCCAATTTTCAACGCAACCGGCGGTTGCGCCAGTGAGGCACATCCTGCCTAACCTGCCTGAGCTTCAACCCGCTCATTTCCCCTGCGAAACCGCGGCCAGCAGTTTCCCTTCCAGCACCGGGCGCGGGTCTTTGCTGTTTGATAAAACCGCCAGACTTTTCTGGAATTCAAGCCGCAGATTGTCACCATCGAACCGGCAGGTCACGTTTTCATAATGCGCGGTTTCGATAAACCGCCAGGTCATGGTGAACGTATTTTCGTCACTCCAGGCACCACTGGCGGCCACTTTCGTTTTAGTTTCTTTCGGAACCGACGTCGGAACCAGTTTCAGCGGAACGGTCGACAAATCGGATTCTCCTTCTTTCCAGCTACCCAAACCGCAAACCACCCGGTGTTCACCCTGATCGTCGTGCAGCGTACAGACGCCCGAGCCGTTCTGGAACGCCAGCGAAACCCGCTTGATATTCAGAGCATTGTCGGCAATTTGGTACGATTTCCCACTCACCCGCGCCACCGTCGGCGAAGCGGCTTGCCCCGTTGGCAGCGGCAAGGCCAGCGACGCCAGTTTCTGTTTCAGCGGAACCGTGGACTTGGCAGTGATAGCCGTCGGCTGAATACCGGGCAGAATGTGTTTCCAGACCTGATCCAGAATGCCCTGCATATCGCTCGTTTCGCTCGTAATGGCAATTACCGTATCTTCTTTCGGCATCACAATGCAATACTGACCGTAGGCACCATCGCCCCGGAACGCGTCGTTTCGGCAACGCCAGAACTGGTATCCGTAGCCCTGCAGCCAGTCGTTTTCCTCCTTCGTGCGGGATCCGCCTTTCGACTGAATTTCAAATTTAGTCGCATCCTCGATCCAGGCTTCGGGCAAAAGCCTCTTGCCGTTCCAGACGCCTTTTTGCAGGTATAACTGGCCAAACTTGGCAATGTCTTCGGTTCGGACGCGCAGGCCCCAGCCGCCGGTAGCAATGCCTTTGGGGTCGGTTTCCCAGTCGGCCCCCTCGATGCCCAGCGGTTCGAAAAGCCGGGGTTTCAGATAGTCCAGCAGCGGCTGGCCGGTCACTTTCTGAACAATGGCCGACAGCATGTAGGTGGCTCCGCTGTTGTAGACAAAAAACGTTCCGGGTTCGTGTTCAACGGGTTGCGCCAGAAAGGCTTTCACCCAGTTTTTCTCCGGATCGGCCCGAAGCGAGCCCGTCGAATCTTTATCGTGGCCGGTTGCCATCATCAGCAAATCCTTCACGCGCATGGCGGCCAGATTGGCACTCACGGTAGCAGGTACGTCCTGCGGAAAAAAGGAAACCACCTTATCATTAACCGTCAGCCGCTTTTCGGCAACGGCCATCCCAACGGCCGACGACGTAAAGCTTTTGCTCAGCGAATACAGCGTATGTTTGAGTTCGGGGGCGTAGGGGGCCCACCAGCCTTCGGCCACCACTTTCCCGTGCCGGACCACCATCAGGCTGTGCAGGTTTAGTTTCCCTGCTTCAACGGCGTTGACAAAATCCAGCAGCCCCGACGACGAAACGCCCTGCGCTTCGGGCAGGCTGCGCGGCAGATGGAAAGACCGGAGGGGCGTGGCCTGGAGCGACGCTGGCAGTGAACCGGCCACGGCAAGACCCGCAGCACCCAGCCCCAGCTGATGGAGAAAAAATCGACGAGTTAAGGTCATGATCGTAGGAATAGTATGATTTTATCAAGTGATTTTGCCAAAATACACAGAAAATAGCAATCTTTAGGCTCACGGTTCCCTATTTAACTACTAAACCTTTCAATGAAAAGAACATTTATTCAGACCCTCTGTCTGGTTAGCGCGCTGGCCGGCTTCAATTCGGTTTGGGCCACCGGCGACACGCCCGTTTCTTCGGAGAAAAAACCCAAAACCGTCGAGCCAGCCGCCATTAAAGTACCCGCCGGTTTTTCGGCCACTATTCTGACCACGGATCTGGGGGCGGCCCGGCACATGGCCGTCAGCAAAAACGGTGATATTTACGTCAAATTAGCCAAACTGAAAGATGGCAAAGGCATTTACCGGCTGCGGGACACCAACAAAGACGGCGTGATCGATGAGCAAACCGGTTTTGGTGATTACCCCGGCACCGGCATTTTTATCAAAAACGATTACCTGTACGCATCCTCCAACAGTGGCATCTACCGGTATCAGCTGAATGAAAAAGGGGAGGTCATCCAGCCCGATCAGCCGGAGAAAATCGTGGAAGGGCTGCGGTTGAAAGAGCGCGACCAGTCCAAATCGATTGCGGTCGATAACCAGTCGATGGTGTACGTGAACGTGGCTTCCGACAACGATGCCTGCCGCCAGGCCGGAACGGGCAAAGGGTTGATGCCGTGTCCGCTGCTGGATTCAGCCGCCGGAATCTGGCAATTTAAAACCAACCGGCTCAACCAGTCGTACAGCGACGGCGTCCGGTTTGCAACGGGCTTAAAGAACGTGGTCGGGCTGGATTGGAACACCAAAACCAACTCGCTGTTCGTCGTCCAGCACGGTCGGGGCAAGTTCCACGATTTCTATCCGGAATATTATACGCCCAAGCAAAGCGCCGAATTGCCCGCCGAAACCATGTATGAGGTAAAAAAAGGATCAGACGGTGGCTGGCCGTATGTGTATTACGACCACATGCAGAAGAAGAAAATTCTGGCTCCCGAATACGGCGGTGACGGCAAAAAAACCGGTGGAGAAAAAGCGATGGACCCCGTTATGGCCTTCCCGGCGCATTTGGCCCCGAACGGGTTATTGTTTTATACCGGTACGATGTTTCCCGAAAAATACCGCAATGGCGCATTCGTTGCCTTTCACAGCCAGTCGGCCGAACTGCAAAAAGGCTATCTGGTCGCGTTTGTGCCGTTTAAAAATGGAAAACCGTCGGGAGCGTGGGAGATTTTTGCCGACAATTTTGCCGGTATCGATCTGGTAAAACCCACCGGACCCGTTCAACACCGCCCCTGTGGCCTGGCGCAGGGAACCGATGGCTCGCTGTATGTATCCGACGACCTGGGCGGAACCATTTTCCGCATTGCGTACAAGAAGAAATAGGTTTTCGGTTTAACGGTTTTCAGTATTCGGTTTACGGTGGCTGACACAGGAATCAAGAGCTTATTCGTAAGCATGCGTCAGCCACCGTAAACCGAATACTGAAAACCGTAAACGATAATCAAACCGCCACACTCTTCAGCTCAAACACCTCGGCCAGCAGGCGATACGACTCCAGCCGCTCTTCAAATTCCGAAGCCACATTGACCAGCATCAGCTCATCGACCTGGTATTGATCGGCATACCGCAGCAACTGGCGTTTCACTTCTTCCGTGTTGCCCATGATCATCCGTTGCCGGTTGTGCTGAATCCGCGCTTCCTCGCCCGGTGAATACGACACGGTTTTCAGATCGTTGTAGTCGAATGGATCCACTTTTCCCCGGGTTTCGTATTGTAAAAACCGGTAGTCGATCATGGCCTGTTGCCGGTGAACGGTTTCGGGATCGTTGGAGCAAAAGACAAAAAAGGCGACATTGGCCTGCGGTTCTTCCAGGTTTTCGGACGGTTGAAAACGGGCCCGGTAATTCTGCACCGCTTCGGGTCCGCCGTGCGGATTGATGAAGTGCGCAAACGAAAATCCCATGCCGAAATGAGCCGCCAGCAGGCCGCTGTGGCCGCTGGAGCTGAGCATCCACTGCTCCGGTACGGACGGCGGAATGGGCATGGCCCGTACTTTGGCCTGAACGCTGCCCGGCGCGTAGCGATCGTTCAGATAATTCTGAAGATCAAACAGTTGCTGCACCAGATCCTGTTCACTGAAGGTATTGGTCGGATTCAGAATGCTGGCCGTAACGCGGTCACCACCGGGCGCACGGCCCATACCGAGGTCAATACGGCCGGGGAAAAGCGCTTCCAGCATCCGAAAATTCTCGGCCACTTTCAAGGCGCTGTAATGCGGAATCATTACCCCGCCCGACCCGACGCGGATGGTCTGGGTTTGTCCGGCAAGGTGGGCGATCAGGATCTCCGGTGTCGTTCCGGCCAGCGAGGTAACATTATGATGCTCGGACACCCAAAACCGGGTATACCCCAATTCTTCCGCCAGTTTGGCCAGCGCTACGGTTTCCAGCAAGGCTTCCCGCGCGTTGCTCCCTTTCCGGATCGGCGATTGATCTAAAACACTTAACTTCATTTCTACTTCAGGTTGTGAGCGTAAGTTCTATTGTTTTAGAACAACAAATGAATAAAAAAAGGTGCCAATCAGGTTATAAACCTTCCGGAACGGGAAAGCGAATTGAGCTGGGACGGGGTTTTGAGGCAATGGCCTTGCTTTTTCCAATCCATTCCGTTAAATCGGTTTGTTGTTCCTTCTTTCCTTCCTTCCGGCTATGAAATCCAGTTTATTTTTTGCTCTTATCTGCCTGGCCATGAACGCGCTGGGCCAATCTTCCTCAGTAGCCCGCGTCGATACCGGAACCATTGGCGGAGCCCGCTACCGGATCGATATTCCGGCCAACTGGAACCCGAAGCGGTTGCTGATGTACGCACATGGCTACGAAACGATCAAGAACAAACGCGGGAACCTGAGTGGCGGCACAATGGAAAGCTTTACCAAAAAAGGCTTTGCCGTGGCGCAATCGGCCTATCGGCGGCAGGGCTGGGCGGTTGCTGAGGGGGTAGACGATACCGAAGCCCTGCGCCAGTATTTTGTCAGGAAATACGGCCAGCCCGATACTACTTTTATTACCGGACACTCGATGGGCGGCATGATTACGCTGGCGACAATCGAAAAATTCCCCGACAACTACCAGGGCGCTCTGCCGCTGTGTACCATATCGGGGAATTTGTACCAATCCCTTCAGAACCACCTGTTTGCGATGCTGACCACGTTCGACGGGCTTTTTGCGAATACAGTGGCTCTGGAAAAGCTGGCAACCGGAACCGGAACACCCACCGCGCCGGAGGTGATCCGGCAAAAACTACAGGCCGATTCGCTGCTCGGTCAGCAATTTGCCCGCCGGTTTGCCGTAAAATACAGCGACTTACCGGGTACGCTCTGGTTTTTTCAGGAGATTTACCGGGATCTCAGCCAGCAGGCGGGGGGTAATCCGTTCGACAATTCCAACGTTCTCTACAGCGGTTTTCCGGACGACGCCCTGGTGAATCGCCGGGCAACCCGGCTAGCCGCCCAGCCCAAACCCCGGACGTTTCTCGGCCCCTACACCACCTTCAGTGGCAAAATCAGCGACCCGGTTTTGCTCGTCCATACGACCTACGACCAGCTGATTCCGCCCGCCGACGGAACCGCTTACGATGCCATTGTCAGACAGGCGGGTAACGACCGGCTTTTTGTGATGAAGTTCACCGACGGGCAGGGCCATTGCCGGTTCACCCCCGCCCAGACCGAAGCGGTTTTCGATCAACTGCGGCAATGGGCACAAACCGGGCAACGGCCGGTGGCGGGGGAAGTCAGGTGATCGGTAGTAATTAACTATAGCGTGCCGCAGTATAAGCATCAGCCTACGATTTAACCGCGGGCTTTCATACCGGTTAAAATTTCTGCAACTACTTCCACCGGCTCTCCATCCTCCAATAACCCAACAAAAACATTTTTTCAAACAAAAAACTAATAGATTAGTTGTAAAACTAAACCATTAGTCATACATTTGATTCGTCGCCGTTTTTTACATCAACATCAATTATCCCGGTTCTATGCAAGTTCGCGAATTGACCAATGCCGAAGAGGAAATCATGAAGGTGCTCTGGAAGCTGGAGAAAGGGTTTGTGAAGGATGTTCTGACCGAACTCCCGGAGCCCAAACCGGCCTACAATACCGTCTCGACCATCATCCGGATTCTCGAAAAAAAGGGCCTGGTGGGATACCGCGCCTACGGCAAAACGCACGAATACTATCCACTGATCACGGAAGAAGCCTATAAGCGCTTCGAAATGGAGCAGCTCATGTCCGGTTATTTCGACAATTCGCTGAAAAAGCTGGTGTCGTTTTTCGTCAAAGACCGCAACCTGAGCCTGAAAGAAGCCAACGAAATTATTGATCTTTTAAACCGCCAGAAAGAATCATGAATGCGGCCCTCGAATACCTGCTGAAAGCCAACCTGTTTCTCGTATTGTTCTACGGTTGTTACTGGATCTGGTTGCGGAAACACACTTTTTTTCGGCTTAACCGGACTTATCTGATCGTCTCGGTCCTGCTTTCGCTCGCCCTGCCGCTGGTAGAATTGCCCGCCGAAGCCGCCGAAACCATTCCCGTACCGATGGTTGCCTTTTCGTTGCCGGTTGCCATTGCCACGGCGGACCAACCCACGGGGCCGGATTGGGAAACCATCGGGTATTGGGTCTATGGGCTGGTAGCCGCCGTCATGCTCCTGCGCTTGCTGGTGCAGATAACGGGCGTTGGACGGTTGATCAAACGCTCGGAACGGCACCATTTAGACGATTATACGCTGGTGTTGCCGGCTGACGAGCGGGTGCCGACGTTTTCGTTTTTCCGGTATCTGGTCCTGTGCCGCCGGGATGCGCAAACTTCCAATACGCCGATTGTGGCCCACGAACTGGTTCACATCCGCCAGGGACACAGTTTCGACGTGCTGCTGCTGGAAGTCGTTCAGCTTTTTTTCTGGATAAACCCCGTTTTGATTCTCTACAAACAGGCCATTCAGCAAGTGCACGAGTTTCTGGCCGACGCCCAGGCGGAAGACAAACATCAATACGCCACCTTCCTGATTGATTATGCGTTTGGCGTTCAACCCAATACCGTCACCAACGGTTTTTTCAAACCATCGCTGCTCAAGGAACGCATCAGGATGCTGCAACGCCGGGCCACCAGCCGCTGGGCTTTGGGCAAATACATACTGGTGCTGCCGCTGTTGCTGAGCTTGCTGGCGATGACCTCCGCCCGCGAACAACTGACTGACTTGGTCATTACGGCTTCTACTGAAGAAGGCACGATTTCGGGGAAAGTACAGGATAGTAAAGGGCAGCCTTTACCCGGCGCGACGCTGGTGGTGATGCGGACCACCACCGGCGCCCAGACGGATGCGCAGGGCCGTTACGAACTAAAAAATGTGCCGTCGGACGCCAAAATCGTTGCCAGCTTTGTTGGCTTTGAATCGCAGGTGAAAGCTGTATCTGGCAAAAAAACGCTTGATTTTACGCTGAGCGCTAAAGTTGATTCGCTACAACGGGTGGTAGTAATTGGCACTTCTGAAAAACCGCTTACACCTGTTTCTGCTAATCCGGTATCGACTACTTCACCCGGAAAAGGCGAAACGTTTTCGGTCGTTGAACAAAACCCGGAGTTTCCGGGCGGCATGTCGGCCTTGGGATTATATCTGACCAAAAGCATCCGGTATCCCGCCGAAGCCCGGCAAAATAACACCCAGGGAACGGTATTTGTGCAATTCACCGTCAACACAACCGGCGACATTTACGGCTTGCGGGTGAAGAAAGGCATTGGTTCCGGCTGCGACGAAGAAGCCGTTCGGGTGGTGAGTCAGATGCCACGTTGGACGCCAGGCATCCAAAATGGAAAACCGGTGTTGACACAATACGTTCTGCCGATTCAGTTTCAGTTGAATGGAAAAGAAGACAAGCGCTCCGGTCAGGTGATGGACGACAAAATGAATCCTGCTAAAGTCATCATCCGTGATGGTTTCAATGCTGATCCGACCCGAAAACCGCTCTATGTGGTAGATGGGCAAAAACTGGCCGCGCGTGAAAAACACGAACCTCTAGCTGATGTAAATCCGAATGATATTGCAGCGATTGAAGTGTTGAAAGGGGCAACGGCAACGACGAAGTACGGTGATGAAGGCCAGAACGGCGTGATTCTGGTTACGACCAAACAAAGCGAAATGAGCGAGAAAATCCGCCAGTCAGGTCGGATTGATTACGATGGCAAGCCACCGGTTTATATGCTGGACAATGAAATCATCACGCGGGAGGAGTTCCAGAAACTGGACCCCAAGAGCCTGCAAAGTGTCGAGGCTGATCATACTAAACCCACGTATACCATCAAGGCCACTTCCAAAAAATAACCCCGTCATGAAGCCTTCCAAAACCGTCTCCGCCCGGCTCCGCTTCTGCCAGCGCCGACTCGATAACCGACTCATTGCCTACACGTTCGGGCCAAAACCGTCGGCTTTTGTGACGCCATTCTTCCAATCATCCACGTTAAAACAACGCATTCTCATGCTACAGAAATCAGAAACAAATCGCTGGGCAATGGCCAAATACGGCTTCGTGGCCCTGTTGACCCTGAGTTTAGTTGTGTTCGTGGCGGCCTGCGAAGACCGCGCGAAGCAGGATGTGGTCAACGACAGGGAAATAACGGTTTCCGGGCAGATTCTCTCCGGCGACGGCCAGCCGCTTCCGGGGGCCAATATTGTTTTGAAAGGGGCGGCAAAGGGCACAACAACGGATGTTAATGGTCGGTATAAGCTAAAAGTGCCGGCCAATGGAGCCTTGCTGGTTGGGTTCGTTGGGCATAAAAGTCAGGAAATTTCGGTCGGTGGAAAAACCGTTGTGAATGCCCGGCTGATTGAAGGTTCTGACGGAAAACCCTCCCGGTTTTCGGGCGAAACCGTTAACTCGAAGCATCAGGTCGAAATACTGACAGCCGACGGGGACAAGGAGCCCATTTTCGCCGTCGTTCAGGAGAGTCCTGAATTTCCGGGTGGCATGAGCGAGCTTACCAGGTTCATCGTCAAAAACGTGCAGTATCCCGAAGCCGCCCGGAAAGCGCACGTCAGTGGGAAGGTATTTCTTCGGTTTGTCATCAACACGGACGGCAGTTTTCAGGACATTCAGATCCTGAAAGGAATTGGTTTTGGAGCCGATGAAGAAGCCATTCGGGTCTTGAAAGCCATGCCCCGCTGGAAACCGGGCACCCAGAACGGCAAACCGGTGCGGGTTCAATATAACCTGCCGATCAAATTTGAACCCGCCGACAAGTAAAACAAAAAGCCCCGGCATTCATCGTGCCGGGGCTTTTTGTTTTATTTCTTCTTTTGAGGAAACAGCTTCATAAACCGGTCATAAAACCGCTCGTACACTTCGGGTGCGTTACGCTTTTCCCAACCCACATCGAACTCGGTTTTGGCCCGCTTCCAGGTTATCGTCACATCCGGTTTTTCGGGCTTTTCCACTTTCGCAGTTCTGATTTTACACTCCTGTTCCAGCGTAGCGAACACTTTCTGAGTCGTATCTTTCTTTTGCTGGCCCAACTGGGTAAATCCGCCTTCGGAACCTTCCCGGTAATACATCAATCCATTGTCCAGCAGCCGGTATTCGGGGCGGTCGGTGTCACTGCCGATGGCCACAACAATCTGTCGGCCCGTAAATCGATTCGGAAACGTTGAACCCGTTGTCGCCGGTTCCTGCCCATTGACAACGCCCGTTTTAAAAATCCACGTCAACCAAAAAACAAAGAACAATCTCACAATTCGTAAACTCATTAAACAGATTCCATTTGGGTTAACACTATATTCTTAACTGACTAAACGGTAAAAAATTGCCCATTTGATGCCCGTTCCGGTTGGAAAGGGACCGAATCAAGGTGCGGTCGGTTTGCCATAGGTTTCCTCCTTAAGCTCGACCGACTGGCCGAACAGACCATTTTTAATGGTCACGATCAGTAAGTTATCGTAGTCGCCGGGCGCAATCGTTTCCTTTGTCGGTTTCGCTCCCAGCCCGCGCACAATTTCGAGAATCGTGTTGCTGTGGCCGACCACCAGGACATTTTTCCCCTTCGCTTTCTCAAGCTGTTCCACGACGGCACTGACCGGTTTGGCGGGATACGATTCGATGGGCAGATTGAGTTGCTGCGCCAGCGGACCGGCGGTTTGCTGCGTCCGGCGATACGGCGTGGTCAGGATCACACTGATTTCTTCATCAGCCAGTCGATTAGCGAGCGCCAGCGAGCGTTCCAATCCGGCGACGGTCAACCCGCTGCTGTCGGTTTCGTTGATCTTCTCCGCGTGACGGACCACGTAAACCGTGGATGTCGAGCAGGCCGTCAAGCCGATCAACAGAAACAGAACCGGAAGTAGTTTACAGATTTTCATGAGACCGGAAAATTCTTAACTCTTCACTCGTAACTCCTCCAGGGCCAGCCAGCTCATCAAACCGGCCCCAATTTCCAGGGCTGATTCGTCGATGTCGAACGTGGGCGTGTGAACTCCGGAAACAATACCACGGGCTTCGTTTCGTGTTCCAAGTCGGTAAAAACACGAATCGACTACCTGCGAATAGAAGGCAAAATCCTCCCCTGCCATCCACAAATCGAGGTTGATGACGTTTTCAGAACCCATATACTCCGTGGCTGCCGAGCGCATGCGCCGGGTTAGTTCAGGGTGATTTTTCAGGAATGGATAGCCGCGCACGACGGTAAATTCACAACGACCGCCCATCGCGTCGGCCATGCCTTCGGCCATTTTCTTCATCCGGCGCAGGCCGTCTTCCCGCCATTCTTCGTCCATGCACCGGAACGTTCCTTCGATTTTCACCTCGTTGGGAATCACATTCGTAACACCGTCGGCAATAAACCGCCCAAACGACAGGACAGACGGATTGGCCGGTTTGCGGTTTCGGCTGATGATCTGCTGCAAGGCCACGATGATGTGCGAAGCGATCAAAACCGGGTCGATCAACTGGTCGGGCATGGCACCGTGGCCGCCTTTTCCGATCACGGTCAGGTAAAGCTCATCCGTGCTGGCCATGTACATGCCTTCCCGAAAGCCGATTTTCCCAACCGGAACGTTCGGTGCCACGTGCTGGCCGAGCATGCTGGCCGGCGCCGGGTTTTCCAGCACCCCGTCTTTGATCATCAGCGAAGCACCACCGGGGGCTTTCTCCTCCGCCGGTTGGAAAACCAGTTTGATGGTTCCTTCAAACTGGTCACGGAGTTGTTGCAAAATGCGCGCAGTCCCCAGTAGCGAAGACGTATGGACGTCGTGCCCACAGGCGTGCATCACGCCCTCGACCGTCGATTTATACGGCACATCGTTGGCTTCGTGAATCGGTAAAGCGTCCATATCGGCGCGTAACCCCACCACCCGGTTTTCGGACGATCGGCCAGCCTGCCCTTCAATCAGGGCGACTAAACCCGTGTTGGCAACGCCCTCCTGTGGCGTCAGGCCGATGGCTTTGAGCTGTTCGGCCACGAATTTTGCCGTCTTGAACTCGTGGAACGACAGTTCAGGATTGGCGTGCAAATGACGTCGGTTGGCCACCATATCGGCCGCATACTGCCGGGCTAATGTTTTGATCTGGTCTTTCATAGTTCGTCCCCACGGACTTTAGCCCGTGAGCGTTGTAGAATAAGACTCCCGGACTAAAATCCGGGAGTACTTGCTAAAAACTGATAATCATTGATCAGGGTCCGAAGGAACGTTGTATCATCCAGTTCCGACCGAACGCCAATGACCTGTTTTACTTTATTGGCGGCTAACGCACTGATGTCGGGATTATTCAACCGCAGGGCTTCCCGGACAATGTTCAAATCACGATCGGAAAGTTGGGCCACCTCGGGATACTGAACCTGATAATTTTCGGGCAACGCCCGATATGTAACGTGGGCGAGCGTAACGGAACGGGTCAGTTTGACCACCGTGGTTCCGGCGGCAATGTCGCCAATCCGCTGCCCCCGGCCGTTGGCCGCAATGGCAACGACCGCAACAACACCCCCCATGAACAATGGCGATTCGATGAGCCGGAGCAACCACCGCAGCAGATACGCACCCAAACCGGGTTGTGATCCATCCAGCATAACGACCCGGATTTTCATCGCTATTTTGCCTAAACTTTGTCCGTTCAGAAACACCTCACACACCAAATCATACAGCATGAACGGCAACAGCAAAAAAACATAACTCCAGAAACTGCTGCGGAAATCGCCGGGCAGTTGCGTCAGGAGGACAAAATACAGCATCATCCATCCCAAAAAAATCAGATAATCGAGCAGCAACGCCAGAATCCGGTCACCCAAACTGGCGGGTTCGTATTCCAGCGCAACATTTTGGGAAGTCAGAATTGAAACGGTCATATCCAATCAATATACATTAAACGGCCAGAACCGTACGGAAAACTCATAGATGGTTAAAAATTGTCTCCGCAAAATAAACGTTTGAGTTCCGGTCGGCTAATTTTTGCAGATTTATTTCCGAGTACGGTATTTTTTCCGTCAACACCTTTTGCAGCAGCATCCGAATGGCCTCGGGCGACGTTGCATCCGTTACCGCACCCAGTTCCTCCGTCTGGACCAAATGACCCAGATACCCAAAATCAGAGGCCAGAACCGGCTTGCCCGAAACCGCAGCCCGCACCACCACCGAAGCCATGCCGATGTGGTTCTGGTATAACGCTAAAACGTAGTCCGACAACTCAAAATGAACCTGAATCTGTCGCCCTTTTATTTCTTCGAACGCGCAGACAATTTGCACATCCTGACCCACTTCGGCAATTTTTGACTCAATCTTTTCCCGAAAATCGGGTTGAATTGGACCCGCCAGCACCAAAGAAACCGCTTTTTGCTGAGCCAGTGGCAGGAGTTTCAGGGCTTCGAGCAGCGGTTCAATGCCTTTGCGGTCGTCAAGGTGTCCAAAAAGCAGCAGGACCCGGCGGTTGGGCAAAAGTTGCAGCTTCGTTCGTAGTTGTTCGATTTCGGCGGGCGTAATTGTATACGATTCGACCGGATCGGCCAGGGGCCAGATTTTGACGTGCGGGCTCAACGCCCGCAACCCGTCGACCGCCGAGTGGTCCAGACAAAACAGATTGGTTAACCCTTTACGCTTCAGAACACCGTTTAAGGTTACTTTTTTTCGAATTCCGTTCAGTTGAGCCTTCAAACCGGGCCGGATTTTGTAATGAAAATCCGGACGAAAGTAAATACCGGACACCGCACAGGGCGCCGACCGACCCAGCCAGGTTGCCAGCATGAACAGGTCAAAATACATTAGCAGAACGTGGTCAGGGTTAGGCGTTCGACTGTATTTCAACACCAAATTCCATTCTTTAAACGAACGGGTCGCCATCGATGCCCCGTGGACAAGGGCAATGTCCTCCTCCGAAATCGGTATGAACTGCACGGTTCCGGCGCCCGGTTTATCGGTAAGTAACGCCTTGAATTGCTCCTGAAACGATTGCTGGGTAACGACAATCAGCTCGCCTTCGGGGCGGTTTTCCACCCAATACGTGATCAAATGCGTCAAATAATCAGCGTGGTGGCCGTCGATGATGGTATCAAAAAGCAGGATTTTCTTCGCTCTGTTCACTTATGCAATCCGTTGGTAAACCTGAAGTGTTTGACTTGCCATTTTTTCCAGCGAAAAGAACTGGCCGCGCTCGTGCCCTTTTTGAATGAACGATTGACGCAGGGAATCGTCCAGAATTACCTTTTCAATTTGCTGCTGCAGGTCCGAAGCCGATTCCGGATCGAAATACAAGGCGGCCTCCCCGGCCACTTCCGGAAAACAGGACGCCCGACTCAAAATGACCGGACAACCGGCGGCAAAGGCCTCCAGAATTGGAATGCCAAAGCCTTCGTAAAGTGACGGATAGACAAACGCCAGCGCCTGCTGGTATAATCGAAACAACGTAAAATCGTCGATGTTTCGCTGGCTAATCCGATCCGTCAGGCCGAGTTGCTGAATCCACTGCGTTTCTTCTTCATTAAACGAACCACCACCCGCACAAATCAGCTGAACATGCCGGTATTTTTGGAGAATAACCGCAACCGCCTTCAGAAAGGGAATGAAATTTTTGTAATCATTTCGGGCACCAACATACAACAAATACGCTTCAGGAACCTGAATCTGGAATGTTTCGGGTACTTTCAGGTTCTGAAAAGCCGTTGCGTGGTAAACGACCGTTATCTTTTCCGGCTTGATCTTAAAAAGCTCGATCAGATCTTTTTTGGTATTTTCCGACACGGCAATCACCTGGGCGCTCCGGTCGAAGAGTTTCTGCTTCAGCTCCTTCGATGCGTTGTCAATATGCCCGAATTGCTCCGCAAATTTGTCCTTAATGGCATCGTGATACGTCAGGACAACCGGTTTCTGCGTGTAGGTTAGAAAATACGGATGAAAAAAAGTTGGATGAAAAACATCGTAGTGGTTGCGCATCAATTGCGTCACGCTCCACAAGCGGTTAACCTGCGAAAATAGCCTGTTGGTGGGCATAAAGCCCAGAAAATACCGAAAAGACTGCACCCGAAACGCGTCACTTTCCAGTAAATAGGCATTGTTGGAAAATAAAAGCGACAGATGGGTTTCAACCCCTTTTTGCTGAAGCGACACCATCAGGTCGTAAAAATACCGGGACACTCCTCCATACCGCACCCCTGTAAAGGCCTGATGGTCAAACAATATTTTCATAAATCATCCAAATACGCGCCGAAACTGCAAACTTACGGAGAAACCCTTTGACAACGGCTATTTGTTATCGAAATCGACGGTATAGCCCCGGTTGGTATGAACGGTTTTGAAATACGAAATTTGATTTGCAATTTATCCGACCCAAGGGGTTTAGGGCCCATAACCCGGTTTTCTCATGCGTGAAGCTCTTTTTATCAAACAAAATACGGAGAAGTGGAAAGAAATCGAGAGCGAACCGGTGACCACCAGCGACCGTTCCAACCCCGATGTGCTGACCGACCACTTCATCGAGCTGACCGACGATCTGTCGTACGCCCGAACCTTTTACCCGACCTCGCCGGTGACACGCTACCTCAA
Organism: Larkinella knui; assembly: GCF_003858645.1. Lineage (GTDB taxonomy): Bacteria > Bacteroidota > Bacteroidia > Cytophagales > Spirosomataceae > Larkinella > Larkinella knui. Next base: position 102,906 of record NZ_RQJP01000006.1, read on the forward strand.
CGGTCTGGCAGCCACGATGCACCGGCGGCTGATGCTCAACAAACGGGAAGACCGCAGCCGTTTCGTCCAGTTCTGGCGGATCGAACTGCCGTTGCTGTTCCGGCAATCGCACCGGCTTTTGCTCGTTTCATTCCTCATTTTTCTGGTGGCGGCCGCGTTGGGCTGGGTGTCGGCGGCTCACGATGAGCTGTTCGTGCGGCTGATTCTGGGCGACGATTACGTCAATATGACCCTCGAAAACATCCGGAAAGGCGATCCGCTGGCGGTTTATAAAGGCAGCGGCCAGGCCGATATGTTTCTGGGCATTACCATCAACAACATCCGGGTTTCGTTTGTGGCCTTCATTCTGGGCCTGTTTGCCTCTTTCGGCACCCTTGTCGTCATGTTTCAAAACGGGGTGATGCTCGGGGCCTTCCAGTATTTTTTCTACGAACGCGGTTTGCTGCTTCCGTCGGTATTGACCATCTGGATTCACGGAACGCTGGAGATTTCGGCCATCGTGATTGCGGGAAGCGCCGGTCTGACGCTCGGCAATAGCCTGTTGTTTCCGGGGACGTGGTCGCGGGCAGAATCGTTTAAACGCGGAGCCAAACAGGGCCTGAAAATTGTGGTGGGTCTGGTACCGGTTTTCATCACGGCGGGTTTTCTGGAGAGCTTCGTCACGCGCCTTCCCCTGCCTCCGGTGGTCAGTTCGGCCATTATTCTGGCCTCCGCTGCGTTTATTGTCTGGTATTTTATTCTGTATCCGATTCAATTGGAGAAAAGGATGGATGGGGACACGGATACGGCGGATTGAACGGATTAAAACTGATTTACTTTATCCGTGTAAATCCGTTCAATCCGCCGTATCCGCGTTCCCATCCATCAAAAATGAATTATAACTGAATCAATCCCCATGAACCTGTATCAAACGCGCGATTTTGGCGAAAAAATCAACGCCACAGTTCAATATGCCGTCAAGCAAATCCGCAGTCTCGGAATGGCTTTGCTGTACATTGCCGGGCCGCCCGCGCTCATTGCCGGGATTGCCTCGGGCATGGCATCGGCGTCGATGCTGGCAACCCAGCCGACCGGACGCGATTCCAGTTACAAAATGGGTTTCTGGCTCGTACAACAGGTTTCCAGTCCCTATTACATTGTGGCCATCATCTTTGCCATGCTCATTCCGCTGCTGGTTTACCTCACCGTTTACGCCCATTTGAAAGTTTACGACCGTAACCACGGCGAACCGGTAACCGTTGAAGCCGTTTGGTCCGAAGTTCAGCAGGCACTGGGACGGGCAGTACTCACCTGGCTGGTGGTTGGTATTCTGGTGGTTGCCGCTACGTTTTTTTTTATAATTCCGGGAATTTATCTGGGGGTGGTCTTTTCACTGGCGCTGGCCGTCGTTGTTTTTGAAGACGGTTCGGCCAGCACGTTTATGGGGCGTTGTTTCGATCTGATCCGCGACAAATGGTGGTCGACGTTCGGACTCATCATCATCATCAGTTTTATCGCTTACATTCTCAGTTTCGTCTTTACGGTTCCGGCAGCCGCCGTCAATATGATGGTTGCCCTGAAACTGGCCCCCAGCATGCCGGTTTATGTCACGATTCTGACCAGTATCCTCAGCACCGTGGGTAGTGTGGTGGTTTCATCGCTCATCGCTCTTAGCCTTGGTTTCCAGTATTTTAACCTTGTTGAATTGCGGGATGGGCGCAGCATTCTGTCGGCCATCGACAGCATTGGCTCGGCCACTCCTCCGCCCATTCCCCGTTCAAACGATGAAGGTGACTATTAACCGCATCGCCAAAATTCGGCTGGCCGGGTTCCTCCTGCTGGTTGCGCTGAGCGGTATTTCGGCCTGGGCGCAAGTACCGGTTTCCATGAAGAAGGACACGGCCCGGGCGCAGTTGGCTCCCGACGACCGGAGCCCGGTGCGGGTTCGACGGCCATCGCCCGCCAGGCTCAACGACTACCGCAACGACCGCGATTACCAATATGGCCAGGATTTTAAACCGGCCAACAACCTGTGGGCCAAGTTCTGGGAATGGTTCTGGCGAAAAGTGGGTGCGTTCCTGAACAGCAGCTCCTACCAGAACTTCTGGCAATATGTTTTCCTGGCCGCAGCCGCGGGGCTGGTGATCTGGCTATTGATCAAAGCCGAAATTCTGGGATTCATTTTCAGTAAAGGCGCCAAAGGCGTCGCTCTGAACTACGAAACGCTCACCGAAAACATTCACGAAATCGACTTTGAACAGCAAATCGACGCGGCTGTTGCCCAGCGGAACTACCGTCTGGCGGTGCGGCTGCTGTACCTGCAAACGCTGAAACACCTGAGCAACCACAACCTGATCGACTGGAAGCCCAATAAAACCAACCGCAGTTACGTCTATGAACTGGCGCAGTCGCCCCTGCAACCGGAGTTCGAAACGCTCACAACGCAGTTTGAATACATCTGGTACGGCGATTTCCCGATTACCGAAGAGCGGTTTAAACCCTTGCAGGAATCGTTTTTACGGTTTAGGGCGTGATTCACAGCCTACAAACCACCGGTTTTCCCGCCATCTACCGGCACGTTGATGCCGTTGATCGAAGCCGCAGCGGGCGTGCAGAGAAAAGCCACGGCGGCCGCAACTTCTTCCGGTTCGGCAAACCGCCGGCTCGGGATTTCGGCCTGCATCTGGGCTTCGATTTCTTCCCGTGATTTTTCCTGAGCACCCGCCCGCATCGTCAAAACCGCATCCAGACGGGCGGTGCGCGTATACCCCGGCAATACATTATTGACCGTAATGCCGAATGGAGCGATCTCCAGCGACAGGGTTTTGGCCCACTGCGCCACGGCCCCGCGAATGGTGTTGGAAACGCCCAGGCCCACAATCGGCTGCTTGACGGACGTGGAAATGATGTTGACAATCCGGCCGTAGCCCAGTCGTTTCATCGACGGCACCACGGCCTGTGCCAAAATCTGGTTGTTCAGGAGATGGGCGGCAAAAGTTTTGGTAAACTCGTCCAGCTGGGCGTCGATGAGCGGACCACCCGCCGGACCGCCGGTATTGTTGACGAGGATATGAACGTCCGGAAATTCTTCCAGATAGGCGTCAATGACGGTTTTTACCTGCTCCGGATTGGCAAAATCGGCCACCCGATACTGGTGTTTCTGCCCCTGCTGCGTGTCCAGCGAGTTAATGGCGGCCTTCAGTTTTTCTTCATTCCGGGCCAGCAGCGTAACATGAGCCCCCAGCAACGCCAGTTCAACGGCCGAAGCGTACCCAATTCCCTGGGTGCTACCGCAGACGACGGCGGTTTTCCCGGTAAGCGAAAGATTCATAGGAATGCGGTTTTAAGTCATCAGATGTGTAACAGTTCCAGCCAATCTTCCGACTGAAATCCTAACTAGCGGCTTTACGCCAAGATTTTTGCTAATTTACCAATCAATTGGTAGAAGTAATCGGTTATTCATCCAAACCGCTTACCCGAAACAGGTTTAGCCGTTTCGTTTCCCAATCATCAACTCCGGCGCATGGATTAAGGGCAAAAGCGTCCGATAGTGTAATTTTTTACGATACCATTCTAGATTTAACCAACTTTACCGTCAAATTAACCTACTAACACACATGTCTAAAGGTCTTATTATTGTCATCGTCCTGGCGCTGATTTTTGGTTTCTTCGGATGCAGCACATATAACGGAATTGTCGGAAAAGACGCCAATGTCGGCGAAAAATGGGCGCAGGTACAAACGCAATACCAACGCCGGGCCGATCTGGTTCCGAACCTGGTCAATACCGTAAAAGGAGCCGCCAACTTTGAAAAAAGTACGTTGACGGCGGTTATGGAAGCCCGTTCAAAAGCAACGAGCGTGCAACTGACGGCGGACCAACTGACGCCCGAAAACGTCCAGAAGTTCCAGGCGGCTCAGGATCAGTTGGGGGGAACGCTGTCGCGTCTGCTGGCCGTGTCGGAAAATTATCCGCAGTTGAAAGCCACGCAGAACTTCTCCGAACTTCAATCACAACTGGAAGGCACCGAAAACCGCATCAGTGTGGCACGGAACGATTTTAACGCAGCCGTAAAAGACTACAATGTCTCCGTCCGCACGTTCCCGGCCAATCTCTTCGCCGGTATTTTCGGTTTCTCACCCAAAGGCTTCTTCGAAGCGTCGCAAGCCGCCCAGAATGCCCCATCCGTCCAATTTTAAATGATGAATTATGAATGATGAACGATGAATGAGTCTTACCTTTCCATTCATCGTTCATCATTCATCGTTCCTTATTTCATCCATGTCCGCAATCAACCTATTCACGCCCGAAGAACAGCAGCAGATCATTCAGGCGATTCGGTCGGCTGAACTGGAAACGTCGGGAGAAATCCGGGTGCATATCGAGCTGCTTTGTCCGGTCCCCGATGTTATGGACCGCGCGGTGCAGGTGTTCCGGCAATTGAACATGGATCAGACGGCGCAGCGCAACGGGGTTCTGTTTTATCTGGCCACCGACGACCGAAAGTTTGCCGTCCTGGGCGATGAAGGAATCGACAAGGTCGTGCCCGCCGATTTCTGGGAAACCACCAAAGAAGTCATGCGCGAAAATTTTCGCGCGGGCCGGTTTACGCAAGGTTTCTGTCTGGGAATTGAACGGGCAGGACAGCAGTTACGACAGTATTTTCCTCGTCTGAACAATGATTCAAACGAGCTTTCCGACGAAATTTCCCACTAAATGACTCTTCGCTTCGTCTTCTATCGCTTTGCCCTGCCGATTCAAATCTTTTTGATTCTCGTCTTTGCCGTGGTTTCGTTTCAGACCTACGGCCAGGATGATGTCATTCCCGAGCGGCCGAATCCACCGCGTCTGGTCAATGATTTTGTGGGCATTCTGAGTGCCGATGAGCGGGCGAGACTGGAAGAAAAATTGCGGGTTTATAACGACTCGACTTCCACGCAAATTGTCATTGTGATTGCAAAGTCCACGGATCCTTACCCCATTGGTGACTACAGCTTTCAAATCGGTCGGAAGTGGGGTGTGGGACAGAAAGGACAAAACAACGGTCTGGTGCTGGCCTGGGTACCTTCAACCCGTAAGGTGTTCATTGCTACGGGTTACGGTCTGGAAGGTGCCATTCCGGATGCCATTGCCAAGCGGATTGTCAGCCAGATCATCGTTCCGCGGTTTAAAAACGAACAATGGTACGCCGGTCTGGACGAAGCCACTACCGAAATCATTCGGCGGGCGAGCGGAGAATACAAAGCCGACCCCTCGGACAGCGGAGACGACGGGGGCGGACTCATCTTCTTCGTCATTATTTTCGTCGTGATCATCGTCATCATCTGGATCAGCCGGAACCGGGGCGGTGGGGGCAGTAACCGAAACCGGGGCGGTGGCTTCTTTCCGGTTCCTTTCCCAACCTCAACCTTCTCCGGCTGGGGCGGTTCGTCCGGTAACTGGGGTGGAGGAGGTGGCGGGGGCAGCAGCTTTGGCGGCTTCGGTGGCGGGAGCTTCGGCGGGGGCGGTGCCGGCGGGGACTATTAGGTTTATTCCAATAGGTGCTCCCTAGAATACCGTTATTTTAACTGAGTATGTTTTTGAATTTTCTTGAAATCTGACTGGTTGAACGTATAAAGCTCCTTACAGTGCGTTTCGGCAAGAGCCGTATGGATACAATCGTTGATGTTTTGAAAACCAATTTTTCTGGCCAATTCAATGGCCCTCCTATAGTTTACGACATCATAATTAACCGTTTGGGAGGTCATTAACCCGTCGACCATGGTTTTAATATCATTTGCGGATACTTTCAGGCGGGCTAATACAAAAGCTGCTTCCTGCAAACATAGCAGGGAACAAAAGAAAACTCCATTTTTAGAGGCTTCCTGATATAATTGAATGGCTTTTTGATTTTTAACAGAGTCTTGTTCAATAAGATAATTTATCAAAACATCAGTATCAAAATAAATCATCTCAGGTTACAAGTTTACGTCGTTGGCAAGCGCTGAAAGATCTAGAGCCGGATCTATTTTGACACTTTTTAACTTTCTACGCAGCTTCTCCAGCTTGTGAAAAGTCTCCATTTGATTGACAACTTTATTGTCTTCCACATCCTTGACGATTATCTCAACCTCTTTTGCACCAAATCTCTCTTTGATAGCTTCCAGAAATCCACTATTCAAAGAATCTGCGCTTGCTCTATGGGTCATCTGCATGAGTTTACTATTTTTTTCAGCAAATTAACGCTTTTCTCTCATACCTCGTTCATGGCATTCTAATCTGCCCATCAATCAAAAACCGCTTTTGATCCAGCCACGCCAGCTGTTGAAATCCTTCGATGTGGTAGCGTTTGAGAACGCCCTTCTCACTTTGCAGCCAGACGTTTCGCTCCGATTCGTAGAGTGAATTTTTGGTTCGCAAGGTTGCTTTTACCAGCCGGGGCTCGCGGGTTACCGAATCCAGTTCGATGCGCAGAAACCGAACCGGCAGCTTTTCGCCCGGTTTCAGGGTATATTCGTAGGTCAGCGAATCCGGGCGGAGTTTCTGGTAACTGGCCTGGTATGCCTGCTTGTTGATGTCGGCTTGCAGAAACAGATCCAGCTCGCGGCTCCAGTCAATATCTTTGGTAGTTTGCTGCTCCTTCTCATTGCCAAAACCGGCCTGTTTTACCACTGTTGGGTGCTGGCTTTTCAACTGGCCAATCTGTTGTTCGACGTACGATTTCAGATCGTAATAGGTGCCGACCGGTGCCTCTTTGGTTGGATTGGTGCAGGCGGCCAAAGCCAGAATAAGAACAAGTCCGTAACTGAATTTCATCATGATAAAAATACCCCCTGACTTTCCAATCAGGGGGAGTGCAGTACTGTCTAGTTGGCGAACACCAACCCAAGCCGAAAAGTTTTTCCTTGGAAAAAAGAGCCGGGAGTGCGACAAAAGACCCGGCTCAGGATCGATCAACTTTCTTGTCTCGGTCTATTCAGCGATCAAACTGTGCCCCGTCATTACGGCGGGTTGCTCGATGCCCATCAGGTGCAGAATGGTTGGGGCAATGTCGGCCAGAACCCCGTTGTTGAGCTTCGGATGAAAATCGTTATCCACTAAAATACACGGAACCGGGTTGGTGGTGTGGGCGGTATTGGGCGTACCGTCGTCGTTGATCATGTAGTCCGCATTACCGTGATCGGCAATGACAATGGTCGTGTATCCGTGTTGCAAAGCCGTTGTGATCACCGCCTGAGCGCACTGGTCGACGGTTTCGGCGGCCTTTACAACCGCTGAAAACACGCCGGTATGGCCCACCATGTCGGTATTGGCAAAATTCAGACAGACGAAGTCGACCTGCTCGCGTTCCAGTTCCGGAATAATAGCATCACGAATGTCGAACGCGCTCATTTCCGGTTTCAGGTCGTAGGTCGCCACTTTGGGTGATGGGCACATCATGCGGGTTTCGCCCTCAAAAACATCTTCCCGACCACCGGAAAAGAAGAACGTTACGTGCGGGTACTTCTCGGTTTCGGCAATCCGAATCTGCTTTTTACCCGCTTTCGAAACCACTTCACCGAGCGTATTCGTCAGATTATCTTTGTCGTAAATGACCTTTACGCCCACAAACTCGTTGTCATAATTGGTCAGCGTGACATAATACAGATTCAATTTCTTCATGTCCTGCTCCGGATAATCCCGCTGGCTGAGCGCCAGCGTAATTTCGCGGCCCCGGTCGGTCCGGAAGTTGAAGCACAGCACCACGTCGCCATCCTGAATCGTCGCCAGCGGACTGCCGTCGGGATTGGTAACGATGATGGGTTTGATGAATTCGTCGGTCACACCATTCTCATACGATTCATGAATGGCCGACAACTCCCCTCCCACTTCGCATTTCTCATGGCCAATACCCCGCACCATCGCGTCGTAGGCCAGTTTGACGCGTTCCCAGCGGTTATCCCGATCCATGGCGTAATACCGCCCGGTGATGGTGGCAATCCGCCCGGTTGTGGCTTTCAGATGGTTTTCCAGATCGGCCAGAAAACCGTATCCACTTTTCGGGTCCGTATCGCGGCCGTCGGTAAAGGCGTGGATAAATACATCCGTCAGTCCCTGCTCATGCGCCACGGTGCAAAGTCCTTTCAGGTGCTCAATGTGGGAGTGAACCCCACCGTTGGATACCAGACCGATGAAATGAACTTTTTTGCCGTTGGTTTTGGCATAATTCAACGCATCCAGCAAAACCGGCTCGGTGTCCAGCGTGTGCTGCTCGACGGCCAGGTTAATTTTCACCAGATCCTGATACACAATCCGGCCCGCGCCGAGGTTCATGTGTCCGACTTCAGAGTTACCCATCTGACCCGCTGGCAGACCGACGGCAAGACCCGAAGCTTCCAGCTGGCTGTGTGAATAGTTGGCATAGAGCGAATCAACAAAAGGCGTGTTGGCCGCGTCGATCGCTGAAACATCAATCTTTCGGGCAATTCCCCAGCCGTCCAGAATCATTAAAATGACTTTCTTATTCATGCCTCGAAATTAACAACATTAGCGGCAAAAGACGCTATCGAATCGTTAAAGAATGGTTAAATGGTTGATAGGAACGCGGATTGAACGGATTAGATGGATTAAATTATCTGTTAAAATCCGTCTAATCCGTTCAATCCGCGTTCCTGTCAAAACTCAAACGTCCCCAAACCGGCGATGTAGTCTTTGCTGCCGTCGGTGACCCAGGCATCCAGTTGCGCCGGATCTTTCATTTGCTGCCCGCGCATACGCGGCACGGCAATGTAGCCGCACTGGACATCCGTCAGCGCCGACATATCACTCCATAATTTTTCAATCTGCGCCACCGGATAAATATCCTCCTGACCGTGTCCCCAGCGGTATTTGACGTCTTTGGTGGTCACATAGGTCGGAATTCGGTGGGCCACGCTTCGAACGGCTTTGGCGAGCCGGGCTTCGTCGCCGTCCTGCAAATCCTGGCGCGTCAGACCGAAAAGCGCCAGCAACGGATCGATCTGAATCCAGGTGGTCATTGAGTTGTAATAACTCAGATTCAGTTCGTCCTCTTCGCGGGGTTGCGCCAGTCCTTCCAGCAAACGGAGGTTGCCGTTGACCCGCGCCAGTCCGCCCCCACGGTCTTCGATCCGGCGGGGAACGACCTCAAACGTCAGCATATTGCCCGATTCGAGGTGATGACCCAGAGCCGCCGGGTTTACATCTGCTCCCAGTGTATCGATATTATGCAACATCACCGTTTCCAACTGCGGATGTTCGGCCAGCAAACGCGCCAATGTTCCGTTCCGGAGCAAATTGGAAACTTCATACCAGTGGCCCAAAGGCGAAAACCGCTGAGCCGCAATGTTATCGACGTAATCGGACCCTTCTCCTTTCGATTTGGCCCAGCCAATCATCGTCTGGCGAACGGCGTCCCGCACTTTCTGCTTATTTTCGTCGAGCGTTTCCTGCGGCATTTCTTCCCACATAAACCGCAGATCGCGCTCCATCGGCACAAATCGCTGACCGATCGAACGGCCCGGCGAAAGGTACGTGGTTCCGGAATAGCCAAAGTTGCGGGTTTGTTCCAGCGTTTGCCGAATCGGTTCGTGCGTCAGGTAGCTGGTCGCCACCAGATGCGGAATCATGCCGCCGTAGGTTTCCGCTACTTTCCGGGTTTTGGCCAAATGGATTTCCAGAAAGCTCCGGTGCCGGCCCTCAATTTCCACAAACGGATTCAGGGCCTTGATGACGCCAGCGCCTTTGGTCCACCGACTACCGACGCCGGCCGCCAGACTCAAAACCGCCACTTTTCCGTCCCGAATAGCCGCTTCACCGGTTTTCACCGCGCCCGCCAGTTCATCGAGCTGAACAATATCGTCCGGTTGGACATCTTCAATGGTCGTCTCGGCGGCTAACCGGTTGCGCGACAGCCCAATACGACCTTTCTGTAAATCTTCCCGGATTTCTTCGTGCTGGATGTAATCAAACCCGTTTTCTTTCTTGATCCGATCGGCTTTTTCGTTTTCGACACTTCGATTGCTTTGTGAAGTCGGGTCGGAAACTTTGAACAGATTGCTGATAATGGTTCGCAGAAGCGGATAGGCCAGGTTGTTTTTCTCGCAGTAGGTCGTAAAAACGTCCATCTCGGCCCGCCGGATGTACGAAATCGAAGCGGGGTCTTTCCGCACCAGTTCCGACACATGAATCCCGTAATACTGTTCCGGCATCAGGGCTTCCGTTCCGGCCTGCAACGTCGCCCAGGTTCCTTTGTAATTGATGCGCCAGTTATAGACCACCGGTTCCATCGCAAACGGCAGCGACGCCGACAATTCCGCTTTCGTTTTTCGCAGAATGTCCAGCACCTTCATTTTATAGTCTTCGTAGCCCGCCGGATTGACAAACATGCCCATACCGCCACCGGACATACCGCCCAGCATCAAAAAGCCGTAGTAATCAGTACCAAAGGCGGCTTTTGCTTTGGAAATAATTTGCTCGGTGAAATACGTGGAAGCCCACGGAATGATGGTTTTAATCGGACCCTCCCAGTTGCGGGCGGTATTGGCACCCAGCTTTTGAATATCGCCTTCTTTGATGGCCGACAGAATGTTATCGAAAACCTGGTTGGTTTGCTGCCGGGCATGCCACTCGTTTTCACCACGGAGCAGGTATTTTTCGGTGACCATTTCCAGAATGGGCCCGACGTTCGACGCCATTCCGCCGTGCATCAGCACCAGCGAATTCATGATTTTTTCGCCCATTTCCGGGTGAATGTCTTCGCCCTCCAACACCCGGTGACGCGGCAATAACGTCCCGCGACTAATCCCGGATTCGGGATCGCCTTCCTGCGCAAACGTACCCTGAATAGCTTTAATGCCGGGCCAGACCCCGCCGGAATCCTGCCAGCCACCACCCGAACCACCAATCCATTCGCCCAGAATCGCCCGGGAAGCCACCAGCCGTCGCTCACTTTCCTCCAGACCGCCTTCCAGCTTTTTCGTCTGACCCGTCGCGCGCATCAGCAGACTGATGATCGAACCCAGCAGGTTGGTCGAAACCGCAAACCGCGAGCCTTTCGGAATATCGTTCACTTTGGTCACCAGTTCGATTCCCATGCCCGGCGCTACAATCCTGGACAAAATATCAGGCAGCGACTGATTTGTATTTTCGAACGAAGGCGGGATAAGGCCCGAGGCAATGACACCGGCTTTGACCAGACTCAGGTAGTCATTTCCGAAATTGAATAAATCGGCTAAATCATCAATGTCTTTGGTGGTATTCAGGTCAATGCTGGTCAGGCGCAAAACCGGGTCCGGAATCACCCGAACGTAGCAGTTCAGCGGGGGACGAATGTCGGCATCGCGCCCAAAAACGCCCAGATCGATGGAGATGTTTACCACCCGCGCGCCTTCCGGATAATCCATTCCAAGGAAGAAAATATCCGACCAGCCGCTGTGGGTCAAATCCATCCGCACCGATGTTTGTTCGTGCAGAATAGGATAAAAGAGCGAATTCTCCGGGCGTTTGAGCAAAGCCGCATGAATCCGGATGGGATGTTCTTCGCGGTGTCCAACCCGAAACATCCACTGATTTCCTTTGCTCGAGCGCACGCTTTTCCGAACCTGACCCGCCAGAATCTGGAACGACAGATGGTGGTAACTTTCGGCCAGGGCACTGAACAAAGCCGCATTGGGACCCTGCTTGTCCAGCTCGTGCAAAAACGTGGCAATAGCATGTTCAAACCGCCGGGCCAGCAAATCTTCAAAACCGGCGTAAGGCACTTTTCCGGTGGTGGGCGTTTCGGGATTCTCCATCAGGAAAAACCGAAAACCCGCATAAAGGAAAAGAATGGCTCTCACTTTATCGTATAAATTGGGCGTCGATTTCCGAAATTCATCCAATTCGCGCAGCATTCCCAGCAACTCTTTTCCCGACAACCGGCGACTTAGTTCATAGAAAGAACGGTTGCGTTTTTCGGGATTGGTCGAGGTAATCGTCTCTATAAAAACATTCATATATCAGACAGTTCTGCTGTTTGCTTCGGCCAGTAATTCTACCATGGTCGACAAGATTTCACTATGCGCATCACCGGCTAATCCCAACGCAATCTGAGCCCGCAACAAGCCGTGTCGTCTACTTAAATCATAGCGATTGCCTTTTACTTCCAGCGCCAGGTAGTTTTCGGTTTCGGCCAGTTCCTGGAGGGCGGGCGTCAGTAAGATATTGCCGCCATCCTGTTCGATATATTTCTGTAAAATGGCAAAAATAGCGGGGGTAAAAACGTGCATGCCAAAAAAGCAGAGGTAATAACCGGCCCGTAATCCGGGGGTCTGGAGTTCCAGTTCAGCCACACTCAGGGGCGGTTTTTCAATAATTTTTTCGATTTGATACACGCCCGATCGATTGGCGGCCTGTTTGCCGGTAAGCGTCCCGTAGCGACTGATCTGGTGTTCGATGGTCGGGTTGACGGCCGAGACCGAGCAGTTTTCCTGCGCAGCAAGTTCCAGAAGCTGGGCCGCGCAACTTTTGAGTTTCAGATTGGAAACGTAGAGATAATCGCCCAAAAGCAGCAGAAAGGGCTCATTATTTACAAAACTCCGTGCGCAATAGACGGCATGACCATACCCCAGCGGTTCCTGTTGTTCGGCAAATTGAACCCGGTCGAGGAAATGGTCGATTTTTTCCGCTTCCTTTTTCGCCCAGTCAACGCCTTTGAATGAATGGAAGAGATTATCCCGTAACGAAGCGAAAGCTTTCAGGTACCGGTCTCCGTCGCCGGGTGCACAAACGACGCATAATTCTTCGATTCCACTGGCAAACGCTTCTTCGGCAATAATCTGGATCACCGGCTTATGCAAACCATCGGTATCAATTACCGGAAGCATGGCCTTCTGAATGGTATCAGCAACCGGATACAATCGTTCACCACGGGCGGCAGCCGTAATCACTGCTTTTTTAATTCTCATCATGTAATCAGGCTATTTTTAGGCGTTGTTATTGAGTACTTCTATCAAATTAATTACCAAACTTTATTAAGTTAATGGAAATTATCAGACTAAAAGATAAAATTATAAAGTCAGGATGCTGCCGTGAATTATGGATTTCACTGAATAAGAATATATCTGTAGTTGAAGTCGATCTGCCAATTCATTATTCTTTGCTTTGCCGCTCCGACTGCGGCTGTAGCTGGTGTTGCTCCACCAGGTAGTTCAGAAAATTATTACAGCATCGGTAGACGATCTGGTAGACTTGTTCAAAAACCGCAGCATCTTCGTAGTAAGGGTCGGGAACACTGAGTCCATTGGGCCCGCTGTCGGGCTGAGGATCGAACTCGCGCAGCAAAACCGTATTTTCTTCACTGTAAAGGCCGATACTGCGGTGGCTAAAATACTGAATAGCTTCATAGTTCGATTCGTCCATCGCTACCAGGTAATCGAACTGCGATAAATCTTCGCCCGAGAGCCGGCGAGCGCGATGGGTGAGTTTAATCCCGTGTTCGAGCGCATTTTCACGGGTTCGGCGGTCGGGCAGGTCACCGATGTGGTAGGATGATGTTCCGGCGGAGTCGCACCGAATTGACGCTTCCAGACCCCGTTCTTTTACCAACTGTTGAAATACCCCTTCTGCAACCGGCGACCGGCAGATATTTCCCAGACAGACGAACAGAACGTTTATCATAATAATCAACTAGGGATGATGAACGATAGCAAGGTGACCCACGTGGTGAATCGCCCTTATTTCTCTACCGGTTCATTTTTCTCATTGACCAGCACGTAAACATCCTCATTCGGCTTTTTCATGAGGTAGTTTTCGCGGGCGTATTTTTCCTGCAAGCGGGGATTGCCCAACATGGACTGGCGCTGCGTTTCTACTTCCTTGATTTTCTCGTCGTAATAGACCAGATCCGTTTCTAAATCACCCAGTTTCAGGCTGTTACGAACCTGTGAGATGATGTCGTTGGCATCAAAGAACAATATCCAGAGCAACAACCCCACACCGGTTGCGAAATAGAAGTTTTTGACGACTCGAAGGATCTTCGTAAGCATGGGATTTAAAAAAAATCACCCCCAGCCCCTGAAGGACGGGCTTTTTAGCTCCCTTCAGACGGTTGGGGGTGAACGTGATTACATTTTAATACCTGGAAAATACGCGATTTCGCCCAGTTCTTCCTCGATCCGGAGCAACTGGTTGTATTTCGCCATCCGATCCGAACGGGAAGCCGAACCGGTTTTGATCTGGCCGGTATTCAAGGCCACGGCCAGGTCGGCAATCGTTGCATCCTCGGTTTCGCCGGAACGGTGCGACATGATGTTTTTGTACGAATTGCGTTTTGCCAGATTAACGGTATTGATGGTTTCGGTCAACGAACCGATCTGATTCACTTTCACCAGCACGGCGTTGGCAATTCCCTGATCGATTCCCTGTTGCAAACGCGTAACGTTTGTCACAAACAAATCATCACCAACGAGTTGGGTTTTCTTTCCAATCAGTTCGGTCTGTTCTTTCCAACCGCTCCAGTCGTCTTCAGCCATACCGTCTTCGATGGAAATGATCGGGTATTTGTCAACCCATTCTTTCCAGTAATTCGCCATTTCGGACGAGCTAAGCCGGTCACCGGACGATTTTTTGAAGTGATACGTTCCCGAATCGGCTTCATAGAACTCGGACGCTGCGGCATCCATGGCAATATAAATATCCTCACCGGCGCGATAACCGGCTTTGTCGATGGCTTGCAGAATGATCTGAATAGCTTCTTCATTCGACGGAATGTTGGGGGCAAAACCGCCTTCATCACCGACGTTGGTCGACATGCCTTTGCTTTTCAGCACTTTCTTGAGCGAGTGGAATACTTCCGTGCCCCAGCGCAGCGCTTCCGAGAAACTGGGTGCTCCGACCGGCATGACCATAAACTCCTGGAAATCAATCGAATTGTCGGCATGGCTACCTCCGTTCAGGATGTTCATCATCGGAACCGGCAGCGTATTGGCATTGACTCCGCCAATGTAGCGATACAAGGGCAGACCAGCTTCCTGAGCAGCCGCCTTGGCAATGGCCAGCGATACGCCTAAAATAGCGTTGGCACCCAGACGACCTTTATTGGAAGTACCATCCAGTTCAATCATAATCCGGTCGATCATGCTCTGATCGAATACCGACGACCCTACCAGTTCGGGGAAGATCAGCTCATTGACGTTCTGAACCGCTCGCAACACGCCTTTGCCGACGTACCGTTTCGGATCATCATCGCGCAATTCGACGGCTTCGTGTGAACCGGTCGAGGCTCCCGATGGAACGGCCGCACGACCCAAAAACCCGTTTTCGGTGCGAACATCTACTTCGACGGTTGGATTGCCTCTCGAATCCAGAATCTGTCTGGCATGAATGGACTGAATAATACTCATTGTGTCTAAAAAAGTTGGTTAATATTCTGTAAACTAAAAAAACCGAATGGATACAAAACTTCCTGATCAGGAAGTCAATGATGCCATTACCCCGTCTAATGAATTGGTTATAGCACGATTTTTGCCCTACAAAGTAAGTGATTTTTTCGGTTTGTAGGGAGTACCCTGCGAATTAAGCAATTTGGTAATACCCAATCAGTACCCAACGACGATTCGGCCATCTGACCCGGTATTTTTGGTGTCTCGGTGGGAAATGGGCTATGCATATTTTTACGACACCTCAACGGACCATACGTTCTTTGTTTCTCGCCCTCCTGCTGGGCGCCCTGGCCTTGGTGTGTCGGGCCCAAAAAAACCGTATCCCCGTTGCGCAAAATGGCGTCATTGATCTTTCTTCCTATTCCCATGCGTCCACCGAGCCGGTTTCGCTGAGGGGCGAATGGTTTTTCAAATGGAACCAATTCGCTGATTCTTCAAGCCTTAGTGCCAGCAAAAATTACATTTCCGTGCCCGGAAACTGGCATTCTTATACGAAAAGCTTTACGTTATTTCCACAGGATTTGGGTCACGGTACCTACGGACTGCGGATTATTCTTCCGGACTCAGGCCAACAATGGGCCTTACGAATTCCACCGATCAGAACGGCTTATAAATTATTTGTAAACGGCCAGCTGGTGGCCCAAACCGGGCAGCTGGCTACCGACCGCTCCATGAAACCGGGCACCAATTCGACAGTTGTTTCCTTTCCGGTTCCGGGACGAGAAGCATTTCTGTTGATCCAGGTAGCAAATTACCATTTTGCCTACGGTGGTATCTGGAAAAGTCTGGAATTGGGCCATCCGGCGATCCTTTCACAGAGCCGGGAAAAAAGCATCCTCATTTCCGCTTTTATCATTGGCGTACTGTTTATCATCGGCCTGTATCACTTCGTTCTGTATGCGCTTCGACAACAGGATCGGGCTCCTTTCCTATTCGGAACGCTGTGTTTGCTGGCCGCTTTTCGTGAGAGTTTCAATTCCGAAAGCCTGTTCTTCCTGATTTTTCCTGAAGCCAACTGGTTTTTAGCCAATAAAGCCCTGTATTGTGCTTTTCCAATCGGTATTATTGGCCTCACGCTATATTTACAATGCCTGTTTCCCGATCTGATAACGGCGGTTTTCAAAAAAAGTATTGTGGCTTTAAATCTGGCCTTTCTTGCGTTGGTTCTTTTCACCCCTGCCACAACCTACTCGGCCTGGGGCACCTTGATCAGTCCATTAGCGATTCTGGAATGCGGTTATTTCTTCTCGATTTCCTTCCGGGCTTTCCGGCTAAAAAAAGAAGGCGGTTTCATCCTTTTTTGTGATATGATTATATTGGCGGTCTGTGTTTTCAACGATTCGCTCTACCAGGCCGGCATCATCCACACGTATTATTTACTTTCTACTGCGGTTGTCTTGTTTACGCTGTGTCAGTCGTTGCTGCTGGCGATTCGTTTTTCATCGGCCTTTGCCCGAACGGAAGCGCTTACGATCGATTTAAAAACGGCCAATCAGGTTATCGAGCAAATGGCTCTGAAGCGGCAGGAAGCCGACCGGCGCAAGGAAGTGGAAGAAGTAAAAAACCGGTTTTTTGCCAATATTACCCACGAATTCCGAACACCACTAACCCTCATTATTTCTCCCATCGAGCAATTGGTACGGACAACCGCTGACAGTCCGACGATTGAACGCTCGGTTATCAACAATACACTGGCCACGATTCATCGGAATGCCCGTCAACTGCTGCAACTGATCAATCAATTACTCGATCTGTCAAAACTGGAATCGGGTAGCCTCAAAGTCCGGGAATCGCAGGGCGATGCGGTCCAATTCATGAATGATCTCGTCAATTCATTCCGAATAACCGCCGAAATGAAAGGCATTCAGCTTACGTATCAACCCGGGCAATTGCCGGAACAACTGTTGTTCGATGACGATAAATGGGGTAAAATTGGATCGAATCTTCTGTCTAATGCCTTAAAGTATACGCCTTCCGGAGGCTCAGTACGGGTGGACTTAGTGACCGAATCTTTTGGAACAGCTGGGCAAATGCTGCTGCGGTTGTCGGTTTCCGACACGGGAACCGGTATTGCTGCGGATCAGATTCCCCATATTTTTGACCGGTTTTATCAGGTCGATGATTCCCGAACCCGCCCGTATGAAGGAACCGGTATTGGGCTGGCTTTGGTAAAAGAACTGACGGATTTGCTGAAAGGAAGAATCTCCCTCGAAAGTGAAGTGGGTAAGGGGACTACGATTACGGTAGCATGTCCGGTTCGTCAACCGTATGCCGATCATCCGAAGCTTCAGGCTTCCTTACCCGACTTGCTTTGGCCGGAAACACCGCAGACGCTTCCCGCGCCCTGGTCTGACCCGAAGTCAACTGCTCACGGCAATCTGCCCGTTCTCCTGCTGGTGGAGGACAACGACGATCTGCGCCAGTTGATTGCCAATGGACTGGCAGCCACTTATCGGATTCTAACGGCTGCCAACGGCCAGGAAGGCTGGGAAATCTGCCAGAGCGAGTTACCGGATCTGGTTGTGAGCGACATCATGATGCCGGTACTGGACGGCTATCAACTCTGTCGGCTCATCAAACAAACACCCCGGACAAATCACATTGCGGTTATTCTCTTGACGGCCAAAACAGCCTCCGAAAGTAAACTTGAGGGTTTATCTGCCGGTGCGAACGATTACTTAACGAAACCATTCAGTCAACGTGAGTTGCATCTTCGGGTTACGAACCTGTTGCACTACCAGTTGGCATTGCGTACATTCTACAACCTGCAATTTAGTAAACCCGACAGCCTCCAACTTCCGGCCTACCAAAATGCATTCCTGAACCAGCTGTACCAAGCCCTGGAAAAGCACCTGGATGACGCTAAATTTTCGGTTGATGATTTGGCCGTTGAAGTAGCTATGAGCTCCCGGACCCTGAATCGTAAGCTGACGGCCATGCTCGGCATGAGCGTCAGTGAATTTATCCGTACTTATCGACTCCGAAAAGCAGCCGACCTGTTAAAAGCTGGTTATCCGGTTTCAGAAACCGCCTATAAGGTTGGTTTTGAGAGCCCTTCCTATTTCGGCCAATGCTTCAAAGAACTCTTCACCTTGTCTCCTTCCGACTACATTCGTAATGTATTGTCTGAAAATTGAGTGTAATTGTCCGGAAATTGCGAATCCCTTTGCGATAAATTCTTCAATATTGCACATTGCTTTTTTCTCTGTTCGGATCATGCATTCAAGTACGGGCTCATAATACCATGAGCCCGTACTTGCTATTTCTCTAACGCACGTATGACTCATTCACTCGCTGAATCGAAGACCTGGGATGGTTGCATGGATCTTTCCCTGGATATTCCTACTGAAGAAACGTATCAGCTTTATTTAATTTCGCTTCATTACCGAACGCTTGAATATGAAAATTATTCAGCGCGATTTACGCCGAGCCGGGCCGCAAAACTGCAATGGTTCGCCACCGATATGGCAGTAGCTTAAAGATAGCTCCAGATCGGACTGCTGCTCTGATTTTTAACCCGCCCATACCATCTACAAAGCGGATACATCACCAACACCACCAAAATCCATACGCAATAGGTCATACCGAGCGACAAACCGTGATTGGGTAGGGTTCCGGCAGTTTTATTCTGGAAATTGATGGATGACCAGGGAATGCCGTCCGCCAGCAGGAGAACAATCGATAAAACGTGGATAAGGAAGAAGTGGACAACGAAATAAAAAAGAGGAACGCGGCCATAAACAATAAAAAACGGCACCCAGGTGGCCCGCTTGCCTTCCAGCCAGCTCAGTAGCAAAATGGCCGGTCCCAGCGTCATCAGTGTGTAGAGCAGGGATGGCGGATATTTGGTCAGATTAATAAACGAAAAGAAGGTAAACAACGGCGTTTTCTGCGCTGTCCACGGAGCAGGATCGCCGTATAGGTTTAGGGTGCGCATCAGAATAAAAATCGCTATAGCGCCTATTCCGATCCATTGGAGCTTCCGTCGACGCTGCTCAGGTTCGCTATCAGAGCGGAATAATTCCCCCAAACAATAGCCCAGGATTATAATTCCGATCCACGGAAGCACCGGATAACTCGTAAAAGCAACCCGATCCGGGCCCAGGGGAATCGCATTGCGCCGGTGCAGCATCGACCAGATGATGTCCATTGCGGTTCCGGGTTGAAAGGAAACGCCATCCAGAGCATTGTGCCCGAACAAAATCAGCAGACCAAGTGCTAAAAGGACTCGTTGGGGCAAAAACAGCATTCCACCTAAAACCGCCATCCCGAATCCCGTTGCCCAAACGACCTCCAGAGCCGTCACGGAAAACGTTAAATCGAACCAGATCGTCAGGTTGACGACGGTTACATCAAAAATCATCAACCATAAACCGCGCGTCAGCAGAAACAGGCTCAGTTGCGATCTGGTCTTTTTACGGCTCATCAAATAAGCCGATGTTCCCGCCAGAAAGACGAACGTTGGCGCACAGAAGTGCGTTATCCAGCGCGTCATAAAAATGATGGGCGTGGTGGTATTCAAATCCGTGGCATTATAGAAAAACCCGTTGTAATGAATGAAATCACGGGTGTGATCCAACGCCATGATGACCATACTAATACCCCGTACCGCGTCGATGCTCAGAATGCGGGCGGCTACTCGGTTCAGTGGAAGGATGGCGGTGGCTGACATGGCGTAGGGTTTTATTTCTATTCACAAGTTAGCTTTCCGCCAAATAGCAGCAACATAGCGCGGGTATTCTCCACAAAAAAACCGGCGCGTGGCCGGTTTTTCATCTTATCGAACTTCTACTTCGATCAGTTTTACGAACTCATCGAACAGATACCGGGAGTCGTGTGGTCCCGGCGAAGCTTCAGGGTGATATTGCACGGAAAAGGCCGGGCGGTCTTTCCGACGGATTCCTTCAATCGTTTTATCGTTCAGGTTCACGTGCGTCAGCTCAACATCACGATTTTCCAGTACCTCATCGGCTCTTACCGCGAAACCATGATTTTGCGACGTCACTTCACAGAGGCCCGTGATTAGATTCTTGACCGGGTGGTTCAACCCCCGATGGCCATTGTGCATTTTGTAAGTTGTAATACCGCTGGCCAGCGACAGAATCTGGTGTCCGAGGCAAATACCAAACAGCGGTTTGTCGGTTTCCAGCGCCTGCGTTACGGTTTGAACAGCGTAAGGCATTGCTGCCGGGTCGCCGGGACCATTGGATATAAAGTAGCCGTCCGGGTTCCAGGCATTAATCTCTTCAAATGGCGTTTTGGCCGGAAACACCCGGCAATGCGCACCCCGACTGGCCAGATTGTTCAGAATGCTTTTTTTGATTCCTAAATCCAGAACCGCCACTTTAAATTCGGCCCTGCCGGCATCACCTACTTCATAAATCTTTGGGGTACTGACTTCCGACGATAGTTCCAGCCCTTCCATGTCCGGAATCTGGTGCAACCGGTCCAGTAAAATGGCCGGATCCATAATTTCGGATGAAATAATGCAGTTCATTACGCCTTTATCCCGAATGTGCCGAACGACCTGCCGGGTGTCGATTCCACTGATACCAACGATGTTGGCTCGTTCGAAGTATTCCTGTAAAGAGGTGTCAGCCGTATGCCGCGAATGGATCTGCGAAAAGAAATTACAGACCATTCCCCGGATTTTTACACTTCCGGACTCTTCTTCATCCTGGTATTGCACACCATAATTTCCAATGTGCGAAGTCGTGTTCACGATCACCTGTCCGTAATACGAAGGGTCCGTGTAAATCTCCTGATAGCCGGTCATGCCCGTATTAAAGCATATTTCACCGCCTGCCGTTCCAATTTTACCGAGTGCTGTTCCTCTGAACACGGAACCATCTTTCAAAACCAGTAAAGCATCTGGCTGCTGAACCTGTTTCATGAATTACGCTGGATTATTTAGTTAAAAAAAAGGGCTAACCCGTTACGGTTAACCCTCTATCTGATATTTGAGTTTGTTCTTCACAATGACTAATTAACTAGCTCGACTGGCATTTAGTTCATCCTGCGGGATTTCCAACTCAATAAAGTTACTATCGCGGGCCAGCATTACCTGCTAGCGCTTGAATAGCCCTTTTTAGGCTTTTACCTCGTCATCCGTTGCTTCCGGGGCGGCTTCTGCCGAAGCTTCCGGTGTTGCTTCAGTTGCGGTTTCTTCCACAACCGGAGCGGCTTCCGGCGTAGCTACAGCAACCGGCGTAGCTTCTGCCGCTTCAGCGCCAGTCGTTTCACCAGCTTTCCGACCACCCCGACGACCACGACGGGTCCGGGTTGCTTTCTGTTCTTCAGAAGCGGCTGTCAACAACGTTTCGTTGAAGTCAACCAGTTCGATGATACAGGTTTCAGCATTGTCGCCCAACCGGTTTCCCAGTTTGATAATGCGGGTGTAGCCACCTGGCCGGTTTGAAATTTTGTCCGATACAACGTTGAACAATTCTTTCATCGTCTCCTTGTTCTGGAGGTACGAGAAAAGAACCCGGCGGTTCTGGTATGAATCGTCTTTGGCGCGGGTCAACAGGGGTTCAACGTATTTCCGCAGTTCTTTCGCTTTGGCAACCGTCGTTTCGATGCGCTTGCTCAGAATCAGCGAGGATGCCATATTCGACAGCATTGCCGCCCGGTGGGAATGGGTCCTGCTAAGGTGATTATTTTTTTTACCGTGTCTCATGGTATCAGTCCTCGTCTAATCTGTATTTGGTAATGTCCATGCCGAAAGTCAGGTTCTTTTCGGCCACCAGCTGTTCTAACTCAGTCAGTGACTTCTTACCGAAGTTTCTAAATTTCATCATATCTGAAATCTCCAGTTTAACCAGATCGCCGAGGGATTTAACATCGGCTGATTTCAAGCAATTGTAAGCCCGTACGGACAGATCCAGATCGGCCAGCGGAGTTTTCAACAACTTCCGCATGTGCAACATTTCTTCGTCTACCACATTATCTTCTTCTGCTTTCGCCGTTTCAAACGTCATGGTTTGATCGGAGAATAGCATAAAGTGCTGAATCAGAATCGTTGCCGCGCCTTTCAACGCTTCTTCCGGGTGAATGGAACCGTCGGTTTCGATGTCCAGCAGCAACCGTTCGTAGTCGGTTTTCTGCTCAACCCGCGTGTTTTCAACGCTGTAACGAACGTTCTTGATCGGCGTATAAATCGCGTCGATCGGAATGTGTCCGAAAGGCAGTTCGTTGGCACGTGGCTCGTCAGCCGGAACGTAACCCCGACCTTTTTCAACGTGGATTTCCATTTCCAACTCACGCGTATCGTCGATATGACAGATCTCCAGTTCAGGATTCAACACTTCAAACGATGCGGTAAATTTCGATATATCACCGGCTTTTAAAACCGACTGGTTTTTGATCGTAACAGTAATTTTGTTGTCGACCATGTCCGAAATTTTCTTGAACCGAACCATTTTCAGGTTCAGAATGATTTCGGTAACATCTTCAACGACGCCTTCTATTGATGAGAACTCGTGCAGTACGCCAGGGAAACGTACGCTGGCAATGGCATAGCCTTCCAGCGATGACAGCAGAATTCTCCGCAACGCATTCCCTATGGTCACGCCATAGCCCTTTTCGAGTGGCTTGAACTCAAACAACCCGTGAAAGTCGTCAGCTCGCTCCATGACAACTTTATCGGGCATTTGGAACGCTAATATTGACATACGAATTTGTTTTTAACCGTTCAACTAATGAAATTCAGTTTACGGTTTTGGTATCTTGTTTTTGCCGGGTTGCCGGTGCGACTGATTTGCAATCTGACGGAAATCCGAAACAGAATACCAAAAACCAAAACTGTTACTTAGAATATAATTCGACAACCAGTTGCTCGTTCACATTCTCAGGAATCTGATCACGTTCCGGGTAGTTGGTAAACACACCCTGCAATTGTTGTTGATCCCATTCCAGCCAGTTGTAGCGCTTTGCATTGCGGGCAGACAAACTGGTTGTAACGGCCTCTAGTGACTTCGATTTCTCACGGATGCTGATCAGCTGACCGGGTTTCAATGAGTAGGAAGCTATATTTACCACTTCGCCGTCAACGGCAATGTGTTTGTGAGAGACTAATTGGCGGGCAGCCCGGCGGGTTGGCGCGATGCCTAAACGGTAAACCGTGTTATCCAGACGCGCTTCGCAAAGTTTGAGCAGGTTTTCACCCGTAATGCCTTGTTTAACAACCGCCCGGTGAAATAAACCCCGGAACTGGCGCTCCAGAATACCGTAGATATATTTTACTTTCTGTTTTTCCTGCAACTGAACAGCGTATTCGGACTGTTTCCGTTTCCGACCCCGTCCGTGCTGGCCGGGAGCGTAGGCTTTCTTTTGCAGTGCTTTGCTGGGGCCTAGAATAGGCTCACCAAACTTACGGGAAATTTTGGCCTTGGGGCCAGTGTATCTTGCCATTTGTGCTAAGAATGAATAACGAAAAACGATGAACAGACACAACCGAATGTCGCCTGCCCGTATTCATTGGTGAAGCAGCTTGCCTGGGGCAAACCGCAGAATGTAATTACTAGTTAAACGCGACGGCGTTTTGGAGGACGGCAACCGTTGTGCGGCAGGGGTGTAATGTCTTTGATCGACATAACCTCAATACCGGTGTTCTGGATGGTCCGGATGGCTGATTCACGACCGGAACCGGGACCTTTTACAAACACTTCTGCCTTGCGCATCCCTAAATCATGCGCTACGGTAGCACAGTTCTGAGCGGCAGTCTGAGCAGCATATGGCGTGTTTTTCTTTGAACCCTTAAAGCCCATTTTACCCGCCGATGCCCATGAGATTACCTGTCCGGAGCTGTTCGTAATAGAAATGATAATGTTATTGAACGAAGCCCTGATGTGAACCTGTCCAACGGGTTCAACCACCACTACCCGCTTTTTCGCTTTGTCTTTGCGTTTTGCCTGAGCCATTTTTCAGTTGATCAGTTTAAGGTTTAAAGCTTAAAAACGTCTTTGCGACCGAATTTAAACCTTAAACCTCCAACTCATTATTTAGTTGCTTTCTTCTTATTTGCTACCGTCTTACGCTTACCTTTCCGCGTGCGGGAGTTGTTTTTCGTGTGTTGTCCACGAACCGGCAGGCCTTTCCGGTGGCGCAATCCGCGGTAGCAACCAATGTCCATCAATCGCTTGATATTCAATTGGACTTCCGACTTCAGGGCCCCTTCAACCTTGTGTTCTGCGCTGATGATGGTCCGGATGGCGTTCGACTCTTCGTCGTTCCATTCGCTTACCTTCTTATCAACAGAAACACCTGCTTTATTCAGAATTTTCTGCGCTGAGCTCCGGCCAATGCCAAAAATGTAAGTCAGCGAAATTTCACCGCGTTTCCGGTCGGGAATATCAACCCCTGCAATACGTGCCATATTCAGTGATTAACCTTGTCTTTGTTTATACCTAGGATTCTTCTTATTGATAACGTAAAGCTTCCCCTTCCGGCGGATCACCTTACAATCAACACTGCGCTTTTTAATCGACGCCTTGACTTTCATGGTTTTACTCTCCGTTTTACGATTTTCAGATTTCGGTTTTCAGGTTTCGATTATGGCTGCCTTGTGTCAGCCCACCGTAAACCATAAACCGTAAACTTTAAACCTTATTTATACCGATAAACAATTCGTGCTTTGGTCAGATCATACGGAGACATTTCTAATTTTACCCGGTCACCGGGCAGAATCTTGATGTAATTCATCCGCATTTTTCCGGAAATATGAGCAATTACCTCATGCTTATTTTCGAGTTGTACCCGAAACATGGCATTCGAGAGTGCTTCTACAATGGTACCGTCTTGTTCGATGGATGTCTGTTTTGCCATTCGTTACGCTATGGTCACTTCGTTGACTTCAATCATTAAGCTGGTATTGGCCGTTACTTCTTCAATGTATTGGAAGGTGGTCAAGATTTCAGCTTTCCCTTTCCGTATGGCAACCGAATGCTCGTAATGAGCAGACGGTCGTCGGTCGGCCGTACGAATGGTCCAGCCATCCCGTTCCTGAATAATGTTCTTTTTACCCAGATTTACCATCGGCTCAATGGCCAGCACCATGCCTTCTTTCAGCTTGACACCCTGGCCGCGTTTACCGTAATTGGGAACTTCCGGGCTCTCATGAAGACTCTTTCCGAGTCCATGACCCACTAATTCACGAACTACTGAATACCCGAATTTTTCGACGTGGCTCTGTACCGCATACCCAATGTCACCAATCCGGTTTCCTTCTGTCGCCTTCTCAATACCACAATACAAGGATTGTTTGGTACGGATCAGCAGGTCACGGACTTCCTGACTAATTTCACCAATCGGATAGGTATAAGCGCTATCACTATGGTATCCGTTCAGTTTTACACCACAATCGATCGATATAATATCGCCTTCTTTCAATTCATACTTACTCGGAAACCCATGTACAACGGTCTCATTAACCGAAATACACAAAGCGGCCGGAAAATTATTGAATCCTTTAAAAGAAGGAATTCCACCGTTGTCGCGAATATACTCTTCAGCCACGCGATCCAATTCTTTGGTAGTCACACCCGGACGAATCCGTTTAGCCACTTCGGCGTGTGCTTTACCAAGAACCTGCCCACTGATCTTGATCAGTTCTACTTCGGCGTCTGATTTCAGGTAAATCATTTCGTTAAGCCGTTATACTCTCCGTGCGGCCCGTCACCCGTCCTGACTGCATCAGGCCTTCGTAACGACGCATCAGAAGATAACTTTCAACTTGTTGCAGGGTATCGAGTACAACGCCAACCATAATCAACAGCGACGTTCCTCCGAAAAACTGCGAGAAGTTGCGGGTCATACCCAGCAGCGAAGCAATAGCGGGTAGAATAGCCACAATTGCCAGCATCAGAGCACCCGGTAAAGTGATTCGATCCAATACCTGACCAATGTATTCAGAAGTCATAAACCCCGGCTTCACACCCGGAATAAAACCTCCGCTCCGTCTCATGTCATCTGCAATCTGATTCGGATTGACCGAAATCGCCGTGTAAAAGAACGTAAAGACGATAATCAGAACGGCAAACAACACATTATACTGCCACGAGGTGTAATCGGCAAAAACCGTTTGCACCGAGCCGGCAAAATCACTTTTTTCGGCAAACAGGGAAGCCACCAGTGACGGGACGAACATGAGAGCCTGAGCAAAAATGATCGGCATTACGCCGGCTGCATTTAATTTCAAAGGAAGGTATTGACGTTGACCGCCTACTACTTTATTGCCAACTACCTGCTTGGCATACTGAATCGGAATCCGGCGAACCGCCTGAGTCAATACCACTGCGCCCATGACCACAAAGAACAGGGCGACAATTTCAAGAACGAAAAGTAACGCCCCTCCTGATCCACGGGATAAAGCTTCTCCGTATACCGCACCCGGGAACCGGGATACAATCCCGATCATGATTAACATCGAAATCCCGTTTCCAATTCCCTTGTCCGTAATGCGTTCTCCCAGCCACATACAAAAAATCGTACCGGCGGTCAGAATAAAAACAGATACAATCCGAAACGTCGCCGGACTGATCATCACAGCTTCATTCGGAATGGTGGTGGTCAAATAAGTAATTGCCTGGGCAGCCGTCACAAAAATCGTCAGAACGCGGGTAATCTGGTTCAGACGCTTCCGACCCGACTCACCTTCCTTCTGCATTTTCTGAAAGTAAGGTAAGGCTAGCGTTAGCAACTGAATGGCAATGGATGCCGAGATATACGGCATAATACCCAGCGCAAAAATCGATGCCTTGCTGTACGCTCCACCCAGGAAGGTATCCAGCAATCCTAACAACCCTTGCGGAGTCAGATTCAGTTTGCTCGGGTCAACGCCGGGCAGTACGATTTGGGAACCGAATCGAAAAACCGTCACAAACAACAATGTGTTGAGAATGCGGGTTCTCAGTTCCTCGATCGAAAAAATATTCTGAAGGGTCGTGATGAATCGTTTCATTAGTGTCTCAAGCTGCTCGTCCGAAAAAAGTCACCAAATTTACGAAAAAATATTGGCTAATTCTACTCATTGAACGAACAAGCTGATTAGAGCTTGATTGCTTTACCGCCTGCTTTCTCAATAGCCTCAATCGCTTTCTGCGAAAAGCCATGCGCTTTCACTTCCACTACTGAAGAGATTTCACCCCGGCTTAAGATTTTTATTTTGTCGTTTTTACCAGCCAGACCGTGTTGCATCAATACATCCATATCGACTGAGGTAACCCCTGCACTGGTAATCAACTGCTGAAGCGTATCTAAGTTAATCGGTTTGTATTCAACCCGATTGATGTTCTTAAAGCCGAATTTCGGTACCCGGCGCTGCAGTGGCATCTGGCCACCTTCGAAGTTCTTCTTGGCGCTGTAACCGGAACGCGACTGGGCACCTTTATGGCCACGGGTTGATGTTCCACCCATCCCAGAACCCGTACCCCGACCTACTCGCTTGCGCTGACGGACTGATCCTTCCGCAGGTTTAAGTGTATTAAGATTCATAATTTTAGATTTCTTCTACAGTAACTAAATGTTGAATTTTGCGGATAATACCACCAACTGCGTCATTGTATTCCAATGAAACGCTGCGGTTGATTTTACCCAGACCAAGCGATTGAATCGCCAGTTTCTGTGTTTTTGGCCGCTTGATGATGCTGCGAACCTGTGTTATTTTAACCCGTGCCATTTTATTGCCGCTGTTAAGGATGCTTATCCGTTAAAAACTTTGCTCAGTTTCACGCCACGCTGGAACGCTACCTGATGCGGAGCCCGCATTTTCAGCAGGGCATCGATGGTTGCCTTTACGACGTTATGCGGATTGGATGAACCTTTCGATTTTGCTAATACATCGCGAATACCGGCGCTTTCCAGTACCGCACGCATAGCACCACCGGCAATAACGCCCGTTCCTTCAGAAGCTGGTTTCAGCAGGACAAAGCCACCGCTGAATTTACCTTCCATCGAATGAGGAACCGTGTGTTTCAACAATGGAACCTGAACGAGGTTTTTCTTCGCATCTTCAATTCCTTTGGCAATCGCATCCGTTACTTCGTTTGCTTTACCGAGGCCGTAGCCAACCACACCGTTGCCGTCGCCGACTACGATAATGGCCGCAAAGCTAAAACGCCGACCACCTTTCACTACCTTGGCAACGCGGTTGATCGCAACAACGCGTTCTTTCAGTTCAGACTCGTTAACTTTAGCAGGTCTTGTATTGGTTACCATTGTTTTGCTTAAAATTTAAGGCCGCCTTCTCTGGCACCGTCGGCCAAAGCTTTCACCTTACCATGATATAAATAACCATTCCGATCAAAAACCACCTTGGAAATACCGCTGGTCGTTGCTTTCTCTGCCAAAGCCTGTCCAACTTGTTTTGCCAGTTCGACGTTTACACCTTTCTTATCGTTGCCGGTAATCTCGACAGATGAAGCACTGACCAGGGTATGGCCTTTTTCATCATCAATGATTTGGGCATAGATACGGGCATTTGACCGGAAGACAGATAGTCTCGGCTGGTCAGCCGTTCCGGAAACTTTATTCCGGATATGATTCTTGATACGCAGTCTTCTGCTTTCTTTCGTGACAGCCATTTTCGCCTGTGCTTATTATATGGTTCACCTATTACTTCTTGGAAGCAGACTTACCAGCTTTCCGACGAATTTTCTCGCCCACAAAGCGGATACCCTTCCCTTTGTACGGTTCAACTTTCCGCAATGAACGGATTTTAGCCGCTACATCGCCAATGAGTTGCTTGTCGATTCCTTCCAGAATGACTTTCGGGTTTTGCCCTTTTTCCGTTACAGCCGTTACTTTCAGTTCCGTTGGAATGGCCACATAAATATCGTGTGAATACCCCAGCGTCAACTGCAAAATGTTATTCGTTGCAACGGCTTTGTAACCGACACCGACGATTTCGAGTTCCAACCGGTAACCGGTGCTAACACCCGTCACCATGTTGTTGACCAGCGCACGATACAGACCGTGCAAAGCTTTGAAACGCTTCTGGTCGTTCGGGCGAACCACTTTCAGTTCTCCGTCGACGATTTCTACTTTAATATCCGGGTTGATGCTCTGCGACAGTTCCCCTTTCGGGCCTTTCACCGTAACTGTGTTACCGTTCTCGACCGAAACTGACACTTTCTCGGGCAGTGCAATGGATTTATTACCTACGCGTGACATAGTTTCTGATTAATATACGTAACACAACACTTCACCGCCTACGTTCAGCGTCCGGGCTTCTTTGTCCGTCATCACGCCTTTTGACGTCGAGACGATGGCAACACCTAAGCCGTTCAGAATCCGCGGAATATCCGTAGCACCTTTGTACTGACGCAGACCCGGGCGGCTCACGCGCTGCAAATCAACGATTGCAGGTTGTTTCGTAACCGGATTGTACTTCAGTGCAATTTTAATACTTCCTTGCGGGCCTGTCTCGTCGAACTTGTAGTTCTGGATAAAGCCTTTATCAAAGAGTACCTTAGTGATCTCCTTCTTTATATTGGAAGCAGGAATTTCCACGACCCGGTGCTTGGCGCGGATCGCATTTCTGATGCGAGTCAGATAATCTGCTATGGGATCAGTATTCATTTCCTCCTGATTAGTAACTGCAAACCTCGCTGACGGAATAGCCGTTTTAAACGGGCCTGCAAAATTAGGGAATTGTTTCGATAATCGCTAAGATGGCGTAAAACTTACCAGCTTGCCTTTGTTACACCCGGAATTTTACCGGCCGATGCCATTTCACGGAACGTCACGCGGGAGATACCAAACTTCCGCATGTACCCGCGAGGGCGGCCCGTTAACTTACACCGATTGTGCAGACGTACCGGCGAAGCATTCTTCGGCAGTTTGTCTAACCCGAGGTAGTCTCCGGCAGCTTTCAGTGCGGCACGCTTGGTAGCGTATTTCGCAACTAGGGCAATCCGCTTACGCTCTCTTGCTTTGATGGATTCTTTTGCCATGTTTTTATTCGCGTTATGCGTTATTTTTTACCTCCGGCGAAGGGCATACCCAGCGCTTTCAGCAATGCAAAGCTTTCTTCATCCGTGTTCGCCGTAGTGACGAACGTGATATCC
Organism: Larkinella knui; assembly: GCF_003858645.1. Taxonomy (GTDB): domain Bacteria; phylum Bacteroidota; class Bacteroidia; order Cytophagales; family Spirosomataceae; genus Larkinella; species Larkinella knui. The sequence continues at coordinate 133,348 of NZ_RQJP01000006.1, forward strand.
ATTCCTGAGATCCGACTCACTTTGTCAATCGTGATTTCCGGAAAGATGATCTGCTCCTGGACACCGAACGTGTAATTTCCATGACCATCGAAGCCCTTGTCGCTAATTCCTTTGAAGTCACGAACGCGCGGTAGTGCAACCGCAGTCAGACGATCCAGAAATTCGTACATCTTCTCTCCGCGCAGTGTCACTTTAGCGCCGATCGGCATGCCTTCGCGCAGCTTAAAGTTAGAGACGGCTTTTTTCGCAATGGTTGCCACGGCTTTCTGGCCTGTAATCATCGTCAGTTCTTCGACACCTACATCGACCAACTTCTTGTCAGCGACAGCGGCTCCAATCCCTTTGTTTACAACAATCTTAGAGAGTTTCGGTACCTGCATAACGCTTTTGTACTGAAACCGCTCCTTCAACTGGGCCACGATCTCGTTTGTATATTTCTCTTTCAGCCTCGGTGTTGCCACTTTCGTATCTGTTTAATACGTTCCTGATTCTTAATCAATTAGATAAAATTACCGGTCTTTTTCGAGTACCGTTGCAACTTATCTTTGTCATTCAGTTTGCGGCCGGTACGAGTCGGTTCCTTGGTAGCGGGTTCGATCACCATCAGATTGCTGATGTGAATGGTTCCTTCGCGTTTTTCCAAACTTCCCTGTGGGTTGGCTGCGGATGGTTTCACATGTTTGGTTATCATGTTTACCCCTTCAACCACGGCACGTTGTTTATCGACCAAAACGCGCAATATGGTGCCGGTTTGGCCCTTCGAGTTACCAGAGAGCACTTTGACAGCGTCTCCCTTTTTGATGTGTAACTTCGCAGGCTTGTCTGCTACTTTCTTCATGGGTTACAATACTTCTGGAGCCAAAGAAACGATTTTCATAAACTGCTTCTCGCGCAATTCGCGGGCAACTGGCCCAAAAATGCGGGTACCGCGCGGCTCGTCATTGTTGTTCAGCAGTACGGCCGCATTGTCTTCAAACCGGATATAAGAACCGTCTTTCCGACGAATTTCTTTTTTGGTGCGAACAACTACCGCTTTGGAAACAGTTCCTTTCTTCATGTTACTCGAAGAAAGCGCCTGCTTAACCGTCACTACAATTTTATCTCCAACCGTAGCGAAACGCTTTCCGGTTCCACCCAGTACCCGAATGCAGAGTACTTCTTTGGCACCGCTGTTATCGGCTACGCCCAAACGTGATTCTTGCTGGATCATGATTACTTCGCCTTTTCAATGATTTCGACTAATCGCCAACATTTGTTCTTGCTCAGCGGACGGGTTTCCATGATGCGAACGGTGTCACCGATACCGCATTCATTTTTTTCGTCATGAGCCATGAACTTCTTCGTCCGGTGCATAAATTTCCCATAAATAGGGTGCTGCACTTTCCGATCGACCGCAACGGTGATGGATTTTTCCATCTTGTTGCTTACTACCTTACCAATTCGTTCTTTTCTTAAATTTCTTTCTTGCTGCTCCATGAGTCGATACCGTTTTATTAGCTGGCGCTTTGTTTAACAGTCAGCTCGGTCAGTAATTGAGCAATCAATTTACGCGTGGTGCGAATTCGCATCGGATTTTCGATGGGCGAAATAGCGTGCGCAAACTTTAATTTTTGCAAGCGATCTTTCTCAGCCGCTACCTGCTCATTCAATTGTTCAACCGTCAGCGACTTGATCTCGTTCTTTTTCATGACTGATTAGTCTTCTGTTTCCTGATAATCCCGACGAACAACGAATCTTGTTTTAATCGGTAACTTTTGAGCCGCCAGACGCAGAGCCTCATTGGCTACGTCCAGGGGAACACCTGTTGCTTCAAACAGGATGGTGCCCGGTTTTACGGCAGCCACCCAATACTCAGGAGCTCCCTTTCCTTTCCCCATCCGTACTTCGGCGGGTTTCTTCGTAATTACCTTGTCTGGAAAAATACGGATCCAAACCTGGCCTTCACGTTTCATGGCACGAGTTACGGAAATACGGGCCGCTTCAATCTGACGGGCTGTAATCCAACCGGGTTCCAGCGACTTGATGGCAAACGATCCGAAAGCGATTTGGTGACCCCGTCCGGCTATGCCTTTGACACGGCCTTTCTGCTGCTTACGAAACTTGGTTCTTTTTGGTTGTAACATCTTTAGTCGTATCTAAAGGACGTGCCTGGTATGACGTCCGATGTTCTTACTATCTTTTGCGCGGGCCACCACCTTGGCCTCCGCCACCGCCCGGTCGCTGGCCTCCGCCTTGACCACCACGTTGACCTCCGCCCTGTCCGCCACGTTGACCACCACCGCCTTGTCCGCCCTGACCACGCGGAGCGCCACCACCGGCACCACCCCGATTCTGATCATTACGGCCCCGGCGACGATCACCGCGATCACCTTCACCCCCGCGTTCTCCGCGACGGTCTCCGCGATCATTCCGGCGATCACCCCGATCACCGCTGCGATCGGACTGAGCGGCCGTGATTTGTGCAGCCGGTGATAAATCACGCTTGCCGTACAGTTCACCTTTGAATACCCAAACTTTGATACCGATTTTTCCGTAAATCGTCTGCGCTTCTGAAATCGCATAATCGATATCAGCCCGAAGCGTGTGCAGAGGCACCCGACCTTCTTTGTATTCTTCCGTACGGGCCATTTCGGCACCGCCCAGACGGCCTGATACGCGAACTTTGATTCCCTGAGCACCAACCCGAATCGCGGAGCTGATCGCCTGTTTCATAGCACGACGGTAGGAAATCCGTGCCTGCAATTGTTGGGCAATCGTTTCGCCAATCAGTTTAGCATCGATTTCCGGACGTTTGATTTCGAAAATGTTAATCTGAACGTCTTTACCGGTAATTTTCTTTAGCTCTTCCTTGATTTTATCGACTTCGCCACCGCCTTTACCGATCACAATACCCGGACGCGCCGTGTGAATTGTCAGGGTAATCCGCTTCAGGGTACGTTCGATAACAACCCGGGCTATCGATCCTTTCGGAATACGTGCCTGAATATATTTTCTAATTCTTTCGTCTTCAACCAGCTTATCAGGAAACTCTTTGCCGCCATACCAGCTTGAATCCCATCCTTTGACGATACCAAGCCGAAAACCAACGGGGTTTACTTTTTGTCCCATTTTATTGTCTTGTTATGCTGCGTTTTCTGTTGATACTACGGGTGCAACCGTCAGTGCTCCTGCGGCACTTTCAATCACGATGGTAACGTGGTTGGAGCGCTTACGAATCCGGTGGCCACGACCTTGTGGTGCAGGGCGCAGACGTTTCAGCATCCGACCGCCATCGACAAAAATTGTCTTTACGTACAAGTCAGCGTCTTCAGCCCGCTCGTCTTCGTTTTTTTGCTGCCAGTTAGCAACCGCCGAGAGCACCAGCTTTTCCAGCAGCGCTGCACCGGCTTGGGGTTGATAACGCAGAATACCCAATGCTTTGCTAACCTTCTGACCCCGGATCATATCGGCTACCAGCCGCATTTTACGAGGAGACGAAGGCACATTTTTTAGCTTTGCTATTGCTTCCATGTTTCTTTCCGTTTGTAGTCTGTGGCCTTCGGTCGCGCTAGTATTTCAACTAAAAACCTAAACCAAAAACCGTAAACTATTATTACCGTTTGCCTTTGTCTTTCTTCGCAACGTGCCCCCGGAAGTTACGGGTAGGCGAAAATTCGCCTAATTTATGACCCACCATATTCTCGGTGACATACACCGGAATAAACTTATTGCCATTGTGTACAGCGAACGTATGGCCAACGAAATCCGGAGAAATCATTGAACGGCGGGACCAGGTTTTGATGACGGATTTTCTACCCGCATCATTCATAGTATCCACCTTTTTTTCCAGACGAAAATCTATGTAGGGACCCTTTTTAAGTGAGCGTGCCATCTACCTCTTATTTTTTTCGTTTACTAATGATCAGACGATCTGAATACTTCTTCACCGGACGGGTTTTCTTGCCTTTCGCGTACAGACCTGTACGTGAACGTGGATGACCACCCGAAGCCCGACCTTCACCACCACCCATGGGGTGATCGACTGGGTTCATGGCAACACCACGGACGCGGGGACGAATACCCAACCAACGGTTCCGCCCGGCTTTCCCCATGCTCACGTTCATGTGATCCGGGTTAGAGACCGAGCCGACTGTGGCAATACAGGTGCCCAGTACCATCCGCTGCTCACCCGAAGGCATCCGCAGAATGGCGTATTTGTCTTCACGGGCTACCAACTGAGCATACGTTCCGGCACTCCGGACCATCGCTCCTCCCCTTCCGGGTTTCAGTTCCACGTTATGAACGATCGTACCAATCGGCATGGCCGACAGGGGCAGCGCGTTTCCAACTTCCGGCGGAACGGACGGGCCTGAAATGACCTGCTGTCCAACCGTTAGGCCTTGTGGGGCAATGATATAACGCTTCTCCCCATCAACGTAGAACAACAGGGCGATCCGGGCCGAACGGTTTGGATCATACTCGATGGTCTTAACCGTTGCCGGTACATCTGTTTTATCGCGTTTGAAGTCGATAATCCGGTATTGTTTTTTATGACCGCCACCAATGTAGCGCATCGAACGATGGCCCTGGTTGTTGCGGCCACCTGATCTGCTTATCGATACCAGCAGACTCCGTTCCGGTTTGTCCGTCGTGATCTCGGCAAAGTCCGGGGCCACGCGAAAACGCTGACTCGGGGTTGTTGGTTTCAGTTTCTTAACTCCCATGATTCCTAACTACTTCGTTTAGTCGTTCGTGGTTGGGTTGCCTTATGCTTCCGCGTAAATATCGATGATCTCCCCGTCAGCAACTGTAACAATTGCTTTCTTCCAGGTGGACGTCCGGCCCGCCGTAACGGCACCTTTCTTCGTGCTCTTCGACTTCATGTGTCCGAAGCAACGCATCGTATTGACTTCCTTCACCGTAACGCCATACAATTTCTCGACAGCCTTTTTGATCTCGATTTTATTGGCATTCATTGACACCTCAAACCCGTATTGTCCCTTCTTATTCTGGGCCGTCACTTTTTCGGTAATGATCGGTCTTTTCAGTACGTTTTCCATAATCAATTACTGGAGAAGAGATTCTAATTTCGACAAAGCCCCTTCAGCAATCAGCAGACGGTCGGCATGCATCAAATCATAGGTATTGAGACTATCGGTCGTCACCACTTTCGCTTTTTTCAGGTTGCGGCTGGAAAGAACTACGTTGGTATCTACCTCCGGCAGAATCAACAATGTTTTCGTGTTCAATGCCTCAAAACCGTTCAGAAACTCAATGTATGACTTCGTACGTGGTCCTTCCAGGGTGAAATTTTCCAGAATGGAGACACTGTTTCCCTGCGCTTTGGCAGCAAGAGCCGATTTACGGGCCAGTTGCTTCACCTTCTTGTTCAATTTGAACGAGTAATCGCGGGGACGAGGACCGAAGATGGTTCCACCGCCAACAAATACCGGCGATTTGATTGAACCGGCACGAGCACCACCCGTACCTTTTTGCTTCTTGATTTTACGGGTCGAGTGAGCATTCTCGGCACGTTCTTTAACCTTGTGCGTTCCCTGACGTTGGTTGGCCAGGTATTGTTTCACGTCTAAGTAGATCGCGTGCTCGCTCGGCTCAATTCCGAAGATATCGTCAGACAAGGTAATTTTCTTGCCCGTATCCTCTCCTTTCGAGTTATAAATTGCTACCTCCATGATTTACTTATCTAAAATGAGGAACGAATTTTTTGCGCCCGGTACCGAGCCGCTCACAACGATCAGATTTTGCTCTGACAGTACTTTCAAAACACGAAGGTTCTGAACTTTCACCCGGTTGCCACCCATGCGACCGGCCATCCGGATGCCTTTGAAAACCCGTGAAGGGAATGAACAGGCACCGATAGAACCCGGGTGACGAGCGCGGTTGTGCTGACCGTGGGTTTGTCCACCAACACCACCGAAACCGTGACGTTTCACAACGCCCTGGAAACCGCGACCTTTAACCGTTCCGACGACATCAATGAAGTCGCCTTCGACAAAAACATCCGCAGCTTGTAAGGTTTCACCCAGACTCAGCTCTCTTTCGAATGTTTTAAACTCAACTAACTTGCGTTTCGGCGTCGTACCGGCCTTTTTAAAGTGCCCCAGCAATGGCTTGGTTGTACGTTTTTCTTTTTTCTCGCCGTACCCTAACTGAACAGCTTGATAGCCGTCCGTATCCTGCGTTTTTACGTGTGTAACGACACAGGGACCAGCCTCAATAACTGTACATGCCAGAGCCTGCCCGTCAGCATTGTACAGACTGGTCATCCCAATCTTCTTTCCAATTAAACCAGACATAAATAAGTGGTTGTAAAGCAGGAATTTATAGTTATGAACCCGAAAAATCGGAGTGCAAAGGTAGGAATTAGTAACTTTTATTCCAAACCGTATTTTATTTATTCCAACCAATTCAAAATCAGACAAAAACAAAAAAGGCCAGGCGTGTTCCACCTGACCTTTTCGCTCGGTTGACACAAATGCATGTGTTACCGTACTAAATTAGTCAGATGCGGTTTCCGGAAAGGACCTTCACCCGAGGTATGTCTTTGCCCTTAATTCTAAATTCGGCTTGCAAAGGTACGCTATTTTCTGGCTTCAAAAAACTTTTTCAGCAAAAGTTAATGAAGATTTTAGCGTTATACCTTGATTTCAACATCCACCCCGCTCGGTAGCTCCAGTTTCATCAACGCATCGACCGTTTTGGCGCTAGTTGAATAGATATCCACCAAACGCTTATACGTGCAAAGCTGGAACTGCTCCCGGGATTTTTTATTGACGTGCGGAGACCGCAGAACCGTAAAGATTTCTTTCTCCGTCGGCAGAGGAATTGGGCCGCTGACAATCGCACCCGTTGATTTTACCGCCTTAACAATTTTTTCAGCCGACTTATCGACCAGCATGTGGTCGAAGGACTTCAGTTTAATCCGAATTTTTTGATTCATGACAAGTTGTGGTTCTGGTTATAGTGAGCCGGTAAGTAACCGACGGAAATCCGCTGCCGAAAGAACCATTTACTCCAGCAGGGAAGGTGTATTGAAAGAATGAATGGTTATTTTCACTGCAAACAACCATTCATTCTTCATTTAGAATTAAGCTCTAACGGTTCCTTTTGCTTTCGCAACGATGCCTTCCGCTAAGTTGGTTGGCACTTGTTCGTAGTGCGAGAAGGTCAGGTTAGCCGTGGCGCGACCGGATGACATCGTACGCAAGTCGGTTACATATCCGAACAGTTCCGACAGGGGAACGTCAGCTTTGATCACCTGCGAACCTGCCCGTGAATCCATCCCCTTCATGATACCGCGACGGCGGTTCAGGTCACCCGTGATCGGACCGGTATATTCTTCCGGCGTCAGTACTTCAACGGCCATGATCGGCTCAAGAAGTCGCGGACCCGCGTTTTTAGCCGCTTCCCGGAAACCAAGACGAGCCGCCAATTCGAACGACAGTGAATCGGAGTCAACATCGTGGAAAGAACCGTGGAACAACCGTACTTTCATCGAATCCAACGGATAACCCGCCAACGGACCCGTCGACATGGCTTCGCGGAACCCTTTTTCAACCGACGGGATAAATTCGCGTGGAATAACCCCACCCACGATACCATTTATAAATTCCAGACCGGTTTTGCCTTCTTCGCCCGGCATGATTTCGAACACGATGTCGGCAAATTTACCACGACCACCCGTTTGCTTTTTGTAAAGCTCGCGGTGTTCGAAGCTCTTGGTCAATGTTTCTTTGTAAGCTACCTGCGGAGCGCCCTGGTTGACTTCCACTTTGAACTCACGACGCATCCGGTCGATAATAATTTCAAGGTGCAACTCACCCATACCCCGGATGATCGTCTGACCGGTTTCTTCGTCGGTTTCGACTTTCAGGGTCGGATCTTCTTCGATCAGTTTACCGATGGCTTTCGAGAAGTTATCCTGATCAGCCGTTTTCTTCGGTTCGATGGCGTATCCAATAACCGGATCCGGGAAAACCATGGATTCCAGAACAATCGGGTGTTTCTCATCACAAAGCGTATCGCCCGTTTTGATGTCTTTAAACCCGACAACCGCACCAATATCACCCGCCCGCAGTTTATCGATCTGATTTTGCTTGTTGGCGTGCATCTGGAAAATCCGCGAAATCCGCTCCTTGTTGCCCGAACGCGTGTTCAGAACGTAAGAACCGGAATCCAGGATGCCGGAATAAACCCGCACAAAACACAGACGACCAACATAGGGGTCCGTAGCAATTTTAAAACCTAAAGCCGTAAACGGATCGGTTTCCGTCGGATGACGAACCACTTCCTGATCCGTATTCGGGTTGGTACCTTTAATTTCCGGTTTATCGAGCGGAGAAGGCAGCAACGACATCACGTAGTCGAGCATCGTCTGAACACCTTTGTTCTTGAACGATGAACCACACAACATCGGAACGATTTTCATCTCGATGGTGGCCTGACGCAAGGCGGTCAGAATTTCGTCTTCCGTGATGGATTCCGGATCTTCGAAATATTTCTCCATCAGCGACTCGTCGTAATCAGCGACGGCTTCGAGGAGTTTTTCACGCCATTCTTTGGCTTCTTCCAGCATATCGTCCGGAATCGGAACTTCCTGGAAGGTCATGCCTTTATCGTGCTCGTTCCACTGGATACCGCGGAAGTTTACCAGATCGACCACCCCTTTGAAGTTATCTTCGGCGCCGATCGGCAATTGCAGCGGCACGGCATTGCTACCGAGCATGTCCTTCACCTGCTGGCAGACGTTCAGGAAGTCGGCACCGGCGCGGTCCATTTTATTGACGAACCCCAGACGGGCTACGTTGTAGTTGTTGGCAAGCCGCCAGTTGGTTTCCGACTGAGGCTCAACACCATCGACGGCACTGAACAAAAACACCAGACCGTCCAGAACCCGCAGGGAGCGGTTTACCTCCACCGTAAAGTCAACGTGACCCGGGGTGTCGATGATGTTCACATGGTAGTTTTGGTCGCGGTATTTCCAGTTGACGGTGGTTGCCGCCGACGTAATGGTGATCCCTCGTTCCTGTTCCTGCTCCATCCAGTCCATGGTAGCGGCCCCTTCGTGTACTTCGCCGATTTTGTGGCTGACCCCGGAGTAATAAAGAATCCGCTCGGTGGTAGTCGTTTTACCGGCGTCGATGTGGGCAGCGATACCAATGTTTCGCAGGTATCGAAGATCAGTTGCCATAATGAAGTATAATTACAGAAGTTAATTTACAATTGCAGGGATCCGAAAAAGCAACTCAATGGTAGTAAAAAGGCACTTTTCGCGAATCAGAGCGCAAAGATAGGGAATTTGGCGTGGAAAAACAAAACTATTGCAAAGACTATTCTAAAAGTTAATAGACAGGAAATGAAGCCCTACCGGTTTTAAAAGCCCCGGCTTACGACGCCGTTGCATCGGGCTGCGGGGATTCGCTTTCGTAGGCCTTCAGGCCCGCTTGCAAGCGCTGCCGGATGGCTACCCGAAGTCGTTCGGGTGCCACTACGATCATGCCGTCGCCAAATCCCAGAATCTCTTTCTCCAGTTCATAATTGTGTTGCACCCGGAGCTGAATGACAATGCCTTCAGCCGTTCGTTCAACTACCTGCTGGGAATGGTGAAGCGGTTTGGTCTCCACGTAGGGGGCATGCAGACGGGTAACGAACAACTTTACCAACATAGCGCGCAGATTCTCGCTGACCGTCACGCCAATTACATCGCGGTAATACAAATCCGCGTCAACGTGCCGGTTTGGAATGTAATCGGCATCCGGTGCGGGGGTGATCGCCAGCATGCGGTCCAGCGCCAGATGCAGAATACCCTGTTTTTGGTTCTCTTTCTGAACCCCGGCCGCAAACCAGCGGTTTTTAAACTCCTTCAGCCACCAGACATGAAAGGTGAAGACCTGCGGAAGCCGCGCCGAAAAAGATTGATACTGGATTTGAAGCGCCCGTTTCTGAATTACCGCCTGATACAGTTCTTCCAGGAAATGGAGTCCTTTCAAGCCTTCGTTTTTCTCGAAATCAATCACCGGGGCCGACCTCCGGACGGTCGAATACACGTGATCTTCGAGTTTCTGAACGACTTCGTTGAGGGACGCAAAGTGCGAAAACCCTTTGAATTGTTTCAGCACCTCAACGGCTTCGTTCATTCGAAGCAAGTCGCCATCCGACAGCGGAATATTCGTGATGCTATAAGTAGGATCTTCGTAGGTATAATACTTTTTCTCCAGAACGACGATCGGCGCAAAATAACCGAGTTTGTCGCTCCGCATCAGTTGCAAATCGGCCTGAATGGTACGTCGGCTGATTCCCTTGTCAATTCCCTCATACTCATAAAGCGCTTCCGATACCGTCTCGATCAGGTCGTCGAGCGTCCATTTGCGTTGCCGGTTTCGCAGACAGGCATCCAGCGTTTTATAACGAATTAGGGCATTCCGGTTGACAGGCATGGAGCAATCTGAATTTTTTGAGAAAAATCGACAAATATTCTGAACTACGCAAAAACACTGCGCAGGTACCCGGAATCTTTGTAGCGGATTAGAAACGTCAATGGCCAAACCAGATGCGGGTTTCTGAATAGCCCCATAGTATCGCAGCCTCTGGCTGATTCCGATATGCTGTTGGCCAGGAATGTTTTCTATCCCCAAAATGCAGGTTCGACTCCTGCTTCAACTTGACACGTTGATCCGGTGGATGGAGAAGACGGCGACTTCTAAAAAGGCCCCTTGCTGTATAAAACCGGCAGGAGCTACCCCGTTGCACGTTCGAATGAACGGGTAACAGTTTGGCCAGCGCCAGCAGATCCTTACCGCACTTGTCGGGCGTGCGTTGTTTTTGAAGAAAGCGTTGAGTTGCTTGGAGTGCTCCTGGTAATTTCATTGAGTGCCAGGACAATTCTGCTGCCAACCTGCTTTTTCCGAACCTTCGTATCAGGACAACTGCCAACGGATTTCCGCTCTGCCTAAACGGGTAGCTCCGAACGGTCTATAAAATTGACACTCTTTTTTTAGTTCATAAAATGATGAAAACCGTACGCGTTCTGTCCCGCCAAATCGGGCTGGTGTTTAAACATGGCGAATTTAAAAGATTGCTTTCGGCCGGAAACCACTGGATCTGGCCGGGTGAAAGCGTCTCGGTTTACGACCAGGGCTCCCTCTTGCAGAACCCGCCCTGCGACCTGACGGCATTGCTGTCGTATCCGGCGATTGCCGATCGGCTCGACGTGATTGAGGTCAAAGATAACGAGATTGCCCTGCAATTCGAGAGTGACCGCTTCCAGACCATTCTGCAAAAAGGTCGCTGGGCGTATTGGAAGGGTATAAAACAGTATTCCTACATCAAGGCCGATCTGAGCCAGCTTGAGATCCCGGCTGCTATCAACCTGCTTTCGCTGATGCCCCAACCGCTGTCGGCTTTTGTGCGAACCCATACGGTTGAAGCCTACGAACAAGGGGTCCTGTTCATCGACTGGAAGTTTGACCGGATTCTAACGCCCGGCACTTATTACTGGTGGAAAAATACCATTCCTGTCCACGTTACCAAGGTCGACACGCGCCAGCAACAGGTTGAAATCGCGGGACAGGAAATCCTGACGAAAGACAAAGCGTCGCTGCGGCTGAGCTTCTTCGTCCAATATATCGTTCAGGATGTGATAAAAGCGCTGGTTGAAAACAAGGACTACGAGAAGCAGTTGTACGTTTCGGTCCAGTTAGCGTTGCGCGAATACATTGGCGGTTTGACGCTCGATGAGTTATTGGACAGGAAAGGCGAGGTAGCCCCGTACATCCTCCTGGCAACGGCGGCAACGGCAGCCCAGTTGGGCGTCGAACTCCGGGGTGGTGGCGTGCGTGACATCATTTTGCCGGGCGATATGCGCGACATCATGAACCAGGTGTTGATGGCCGAAAAGAAAGCACAGGCCAACAGCATCATGCGCCGGGAAGAAACCGCATCGACCCGCAGTTTGCTGAATACCGCCAAACTTATGGAGGACAACGAGATGCTCTGGAAACTGAAAGAGATGGAGTACGTCGAAAAAATTGCGGACAAGATTGGTTCGATTTCGGTCTCCAACAGCGGCTCGATGGTCGATCAGTTGAAGGAAATTCTCGTCCGTCGGCCAGATCGGCAAATTTTGTAAAACTCCTGGGCCTTCCCGAACGTGTTGATCTTTCGGGAGGGTCGGGTAAACCGTAAAATCATGGAAACATCGGTTCAAATTGAAGATATTCTTACGCTGGGGCCCATCCCGGAATCGTTGCAAACGCCTTTTCTGCGTGTGGCCAACGGGTTGATGCAACGCGCCAGTTTTCCGAAAGAAAAAGTGATGGGTTTGCTGGCGCAGATGCTTCATAATCCGAAAAAATTCGCTTTTTCCAAAAATAAAGTCACCAACCTGGCTCAGGCCGTTTACGCACTGAACAAGCAGGGAATTGCGGTTCCACTGAGTGAAATTGGCCTGACGTATTTGCCACCCGAACCGGCTCCGTATGTGCTGGGCGTCAGTGAAAAACAGGCAGATCGCACCGTTGACCTGCGTACCGATTCCCTGCCGTATGCGGTTTTTGGTCGTGAGCAGATCGAGGAGGGTGCTCTGAAACAGATGGAAACAGCGGCCAGCCTGCCGATTTCTGTAGCCGGGGCGCTTATGCCCGATGCTCATCAGGGCTACGGTCTGCCAATCGGGGGCGTTCTGGCGACGGAAGCCAATACGGTTATTCCGTTTGCCGTCGGGGTCGATATTGCCTGCCGCATGTGTCTGTCGGTGTTCGATCTGCCCCCGGCTTTTTTGAAACGTCAGCCGGATTTGCTGAAGAAAGCATTAGTGGAGAAAACCAAATTTGGAATGGGGGGCGAAACCCGCGAAAAGTTCGACGAGAGCGTCATGGACTTGCCGGAATGGAGCGCAACGAAGGTCATTCGTGACCTGAAAGATAAGGCGTATCGGCAACTGGGAAGCTCCGGTACCGGAAACCACTTCGTGGAATGGGGAATTGTGGACGTGCCTGAACAGGACGACCAGTTGGGCCTGCCGCCGGGCGAATACCTGGCGTTGTTGTCGCACTCCGGTTCGCGCGGTTTTGGTGGTACGGTCGCCAATTACTATTCCAAACTGGCGATGCAGAAAACCCGCTTGCCTAAACAGGCAGCTCATCTGGCTTGGCTGGATCTGAACACGGAGGAAGGCCAGGAATACTGGATTGCCATGAATCTGGCCGGTGACTATGCCTCCGCCAATCACCACGAAATTCACCGTAAACTGGCGAAAGCACTGGGTGAAAAGCCGCTGACGATGGTTGAAAACCACCACAATTTCGCGTGGAAGGAGCAGTTGGCCGACGGTCGTGACGTCATTGTGCACCGCAAGGGCGCTACGCCTGCCGGTGCTGGTGTGCTGGGCATTATTCCGGGGTCGATGACGCAACCCGGTTTTGTGGTTCGCGGACGGGGCCACGCGGATTCGCTGAACTCGGCCTCACATGGAGCGGGCCGGTTGATGTCACGGACGCAGGCCTTCAATACCCTGACGCGCTCCCAATGGAACACGGCTTTAAGAGAAGCGGATATTCAACTGATCGGCGGGGACCTGGACGAAGCCCCAATGGTGTACAAAAACATCGAAACCGTTCTCGACGCCCAGCGCGATCTGGTGTCGGTTCTGGCAAAGTTTACGCCAAAAATCGTCCGGATGGCCGACGCCAACCGCAAGGAAGGGCGGGAAGATTAAGCGAAAATGGTCATTAAAATGGATAGCCAACGGCCACATTCAGGATCAAATTGTCCCGGCGCCAAGCCCGGTTGCCGGGATCGATTTGATCAAAAACCCACTGCTGGCCTTCGGGTAGCCACGGTTTGCGGAGGGGAAACGCCAAATCAAACCGGACGACAAAATAGGATACGTCGATCCGCAGGCCAACACCGGTACCCACGGCCAGTTGCTTGTAGAAGTCGGATTTAAACTGCGTTCCGGCCCCGTACAAGGTGTTGTCGGAATACATCCAGACATTGCCGACGTCCAGAAATAAAGCCCCCTGCAGGTATTTATTGAATTTAGGGCGCAGTTCCGTGTTAAATTCCAGCTTGATATCCCCCCCGCCGTCCTGAAGCTGCACGGTACCATCGAGGTTTCGGGTAAAGATACCCGGCCCAACGGCCCGGGGCCGGAAGGCCCGCAAACTGTTAGCCCCGCCCACAAAGTATTGTTTGACAAAGGGTAACTGATCGGAATTGCCGTAGGGAATACCAAAGCCGCCGAAAAACCGGTTGGCCCAGGTCATGCCCGGCGATAACTTGAAGAAATGCCGACTATCCAAATCCATTCGAATAAACTGCGAATACGGCACACCAAAAATCACTTCTTCTCCCAATTCATTTTTTTTGTTAACCAGCAGAGATGCCAGATTCCCGGCGGGTTCAACATTTATGCTCAACCGGTGGGTATACGCCGACGTTGTGCGGGGCGATGAGCCGGTATTATACGTATATAATGTACTTAGAATAAGCTGTTCGGAACGAAGGATATTGATGTATTGCTGCCGTGTACTGGGGTCGTCTTCCAGCGCGTAGAATTTTTCCGTAAAACCGGAGGGCAAGACGTAGTTAATGCTGATAGGCTGAAAGATGTGCTCCGTCTGCGGACTGCTCCGCCAGGAGTACCCATAGGTCGTCAGAAAGGAATTGAGGTGATACAGTTCGCCCCGAACAATCAAATCGTAGCCCAGGGAAATAATCGTTTGTGGCAATGCCTGCCCGCGCTGGTAGTATTTAATGGGAATGGGAGACACCAGCCGCGGAAACGTCAGACTGTTCTGAATGCCATACCGGTAATTGGCCACGCCCTGCCCGCGGGAACCGACCTGAAACTCAATTCCGGCATTAGCGCTGATGGTAAACAGCTCCGAGCGGCCAAATACATTCCGGTTTCGCCAGTTCAGCGAGAGCTGCGACCCCACGAGGTTGTTGGAGCGACTGGTACCGGCCACTTCAAGCCGGGCCGATTTTTTAGGATAGGGCGTCAGGTAATAATGAACATCCAGTACCGCAGAGTCGCCCTGTTGATCCGGCTCAAACCGGTTCCGGACAAATTTAAACGACCCCACGTTGATGAACCGCGACAACGTCTGGTCCTGCGCCCGGCTGTTGTAGCGTCGCCCGGGCCGTAAAGCAATAATATCCCGGAAGAGTTTGGGATTATAAATACCGGCCGGATCCACGATATTGAGTTTGCCAAACTGAACGGCCTGGCTCAATGACGTGTCCCGGTTCGTCGTATTGGAGGAAAGGCTGTAATTTGGATAGACATAGATATCCCGAACCGAATAGGGCAGCAAGGCGGCTGGGGGCGTTTCGGGCTTCACAGCCAGATAAAGACGGGTCCGGTGATTGCCCTGGACGCTGTCGGCCAATACCGCGAGGTAATCCGGTTGAAAGTAGAAAAAGCCCTGGCGTTGCAAGGCATCGGCGATGCGTTCCCGTTCGATTTTTATTAGATCAAACCGGTACGGATTGTCTTTTTGCAGCAACGATCGCTTTCGAATTTCGATCATCGGCTTTCGCAACGTAGTTGAATCCATCAGAAAAGCCACCGAATCGATGTAATAACGCGGTTGGACCTGCACCTGATAAACGCCGGTGGCCTTGTAGCCGTCTTCTTTTAAACTACCCGAAACCGTTGACCGGAAATACCCTTCGTTTTCCAGAAAAGACATCCAGATCGCGGAGTTGGACGACAAGGCTTTAGCGCTGGCAAAAACCGGGGCTTCACCGAGTTTCCGCCGGAACCAGGCCCGAAATCCCTTCTCCTTTTTAGGCTCGCCTACCCAGTAGTATAAGCCCACCCGAAACGGATAGCCGAACAAGGTCTTGTTGGGCTTTGGACGCGCCATTTCAGCCAATGCCGTTTCAATCTGGCCTTTTTCGGTTTTGGAAACGGTTGAATCGACCTGAGCGTTAATGTCCGTGCCGACGTACAGTTTCTCGCCGGTCGGAATGTGTCGGGCAATGTGGCACCCCGTCAGAAGGAGGAAAAAAGATATGTAGAGTAGACCCTTTTTCATTGATTCACTTTTTCCTCCGGTTTACGAAATATCTCATTCAACTGATTGTAGTCGACGGTAATCACAAAGCCAATGCCCGTTTCGATTACGTATCCTTCCAATACCGCCTGATAATCACTCTTGCGATAGCCGCGCATCATGTACCGACCGTCGCGGGTAATATTGTAGTTTAACGACAGGTTATCAAATACCTCGTTTGGATTGCGGGTAATCGTATTCTGATTGCTTTCGAGCACAAAGTTTCGCCCGACCGAAACCGTCAGTCGCCCTTGCAAGAAGCTGCGGGAAACGCCCACGTTCAGGTCAGTTCGGGACCCCACCGTGTTATTGGCCTGTGCCGACTGGGTCGATGAAAGCAGGTTAAAATCGACATCGAATCCTTTCAGCAGGCTGGACGCAAAGCGCTCCAACTGATCGGAAAGGATTTTACTGACGCTGCTGCGGGCAATTTCTTCGGTATTGATTCCGCCCCCGGACGAGCTGGAGGAGGTTTCAGCAATGAAGCTGCCCAATACCATCAATCCAAAGACCTGCTTGTTCAACTGCGAAGGATCGTTGCGTAACTGCGTCAGCTTGGAATTCACGGCATCGATTACCGTGCGGGAAGCCAGAAAATCTTCCTCCGGCATCACAATATCGAAGCTGATGTCGGGAGCCGCCAGACGGCCCTTCATCTTCAGCAAAACATTGAACGGTATTTTTTGTTTGGAAGCCGTCCGGAGTTGCTCGCTGGTTTCGTTAGCAATCAGATTGGAGGGCACCGCCGTGGTCTGGTAAATCGCGGTGATGTCGAGCTGGGCCCGTAACGGATCGCCGGTCCAGGTGATGAAACTGCCTTTCTGAATGGAAAATGTACGTTTCAGGACCTGATAGGTCAGCGAATATTCTCCTTCGGTTACATCATACCGGCCCAGCAGCGAAATGGCCCCGCTCTGGGTCATGCCGACGTTCAAACGGGCATTCCCCTTGATGCGCAGATTATCGCCGTTGAGTTCGTCGACGATGACGGTAATTTCTGATTTTTCGGTGGCCTCCAGACTTAAGTCAATCTGAGCATTGCTCAGTTCCCGAAAAGCAATTCGGGGTAAAGCCGTATCTGGCCTGGCTACGGTCAGGTACTTCCGCAAGGCCAGTGTATCGTTGTGATCGATAAACGTAACGATCTCGCGGGCTTCGTTGGCCGACGCCGTCTGATCGGGCAAAACCATCGTCACCTTGCTGTCGTCTTCCAGCTTGACCGAACCACCGATGGTGGGGCTGGTGCCGCTGCCGCGAACGGTAAGGTTGGCACTGATGGCCGCTTTTCCGTACGCCAGATCATTGTCTTTCCGGGTTGCGTTCAGCACCTGAAAATTGGTGGCATTGATGCGCAGGTTATACGCCACGTCGGGCAGTTTCCGCAGTGTTATCGTTCCGTTGGTGGTCAGGCTGCGGTTTAAGGCATCCCGGATGCTAAAATCCTGGAACGTAATAGTTTTCTCGTTGAACCGGATGGTTTCGTCGTCAATCCGGTATGTGGCATTCAGATACGCCACATTGAACGCCAGCGAATCGAACAACATCGATCCATTCATCCGGGGCTGATCCATTGAACCGGACACATCGACCTGCCCGCGCAACCGGCCCGAAGTCTGCCGCAATTGCCCGAAACTGAACGCTTCGATCGTCTGGGCGCTCAATTCATCCAGATTGATTTTGAAATCCAGCGCATTCGCCGGGTCCGACGCCTTGTAAAATCCCGATACCCGCGCCCTGTTGCCAGCACCCGTCAGCGCAATTTCCGTCGAAATCCGTTGATCCGTCGTGTTTTCGAAACGGGCCGTCAGATTTCCCAGCGGCTTGGCCATTACTTTCAAACTATCGACGGTCAGATTACCGGTAAACGAAAGATTGGTCATCACATTCCGCAGCACAACATCGCCATTCAGCAATCCGCCCGCCATCGTGGTGTCCTGATTGGCCAGTTTGGCCATGTTTGTCAGATCAATGTTCTCCAGCTTCACCTCCAGGGGTGCATTCGGTTGCGGAGCAATGCTGTTGACCAGAATTTTCTGCGATCCGGTTTGGAGTAAAAACTTGTTGGCTAAAATGCCTTCTTTACTGTATTGAATGTACCCCGTTGTGTCGCCCGTCCAGCGCTGGTAATTGGTCATCATGCCGTCCGGGTTGAAACGAAACTGATAGGCCCGGTCGGCTACCCCCAGATTTCCGGATAAAGCATACCAGGCGCGGCCCGTTGAATCTTCCGAAATAATGTCGAAATGCAGGCGGTTTTTGATGGCTTCGGCGTTGAATCGGGTCACGTTCAGATCGACCTGGGCCGTATGAACGGCGTTGATCTGACTCTGCACCGTCAAACGACCCGCGACGGCCTGAAGTCCCATCGTTACTGCCTGAAACCGCATGGTATCATACTCGATCGTGCCGGTTTTGAGCGACGCCAGAAAAGTCGTATCCCGCGTGTTATCGATGTAGGCCCTCAGCGTGACCGGGTCCATTCGGGTGAGCGCGGGCAGAAAAGCCGTCAGCAGCGGGTGCTGGTTGACCGCCATCGTAATATTGAAACTGTACGGCGGATTCACCGGATTGTACGTCAGATCAGGCAAGGCGATGTATTTACTGAATTCACCGGCAACAATGTCATACAGGCGCGTGTATTCAAACTGGCCGTCGAGGTTCACTTTGGCAAACGGCAATCGGGCCTCCACAATTTTGCGAACACCTTCCGTGGCGGCTTTGACGTAGAACGAATCCAACGGATAGGTTTTTCCATTCAGTCGGACAACGGTTTCGCGGGCCGTCAGCATTCCCACCGGATTGACCGGATCGGTAGACGTAAAATCGAAGCGCATCTGCCCTTCCACGCTGAGCGGATCTTTATAGAACTTCAGCGCGGTTACATCCAGTTTATCAATTGTCATTCCACCTTTTATACTGGGGTAGGTGGTCAGCAAACCCACCTGCGAATTCAGCGCCAGTTTGGCGTTCGGATCGTCGAGCGTGCTTTTTACATCCAGCGTGCCCCGGTCCAGTTCGCCTTCGGCGGCAAAATTCTGGTAAGTATAGCCGTTCAACTCTGCCTGCCGGACGTTGAGCCGGAAAGCGGTTTGCATGGTTTTGAGATCGATTCCGTGGCCATCGACGGTAGCATCGGCCGTAATACTCCCGATCATTCCCTGCTGATTCAGCCAGCGTCCGGCTTCAAAATTCGCCAGGGCCAGCGTTCCTTTATAAGCCTGGCCTTTGCCGGCCACAAAACCCCGGACGTTGCCATCGAAATCGACATTTCCCCAGTCGGTTTGCAGCGCAGACTTGATATTCAGGTTGTCGAGTTCACCCTGAAACCGGCCCGTCAGCCGGAGTTTGGGTGGAATGTTGAACGAATCCGGCAAGGTTCCTTTGGGCACCAGTTGCCGAATGTCGCGAAGTTGCGTCGAACCTTCAGTCAGGTTAATGTCCATTGCCATCCGGTTCATGTCGGTCACATTGCGCAATCGACCGCTGGCCCGCAGCCGCGTTCCCGACAGCATATCCAGTTCAAACGTCGGAATGCTCAGATTGGCCAGGGTCCCGCGCATCAGCGTATTGACGCGAATAACCGCCTGTTGGTTTCCGGAAAACGGGGGTGTATCGGCCAGAAAAGGAGCCAGTTGCAAAATGTCAGCCACTGCCAGCCGGCTTTGTTTCAGATTGACCCGCACCCCCACGCGCCCGGCTTCGCGCGGACGGCTTAGTTGACCGATGGAATCGTACCGCAGAATCAGCTGATCGCGGATGAGCGTCTGGGGTGTCTGCACATATAACCGGTTGACGGACGTGAGCGTGTCACTATAAACGACGTCGGCATCGAGCCGCTGGAGCGCAAAACCGCTTTGATCGCGGAAACGACCTCCGCGAAACTTCCCGGAAATCAGTTGTGGGGTATAGTGGAGTGCCTGAGCGGTTAGCGACAAATCGCGCAGATCGAGGTGGCCGTAATCCAGGCCGGTTTTCTGTTTAGGCTGGTTTTGGTCATCAAACCGGATGCGGTTTTTGGCCAGCGCCACCCGCCCGATGGTGGCTTGCCAGCCGCCCGAACCGTCGGCAGTGGCGGCCGTTGTTGAGGTGGGCGAACTTGCTTTTTTAGTCGCTTTGGTCAGGATAGCGGTTATGTCCGAATTTTCGAGTTCGAGGGATTTGATCCTGATGCGTTGCCCCTCCAGGTACAAATAATCAGCGTTCATCGCCAGTCGCCCGGCCGTCCCTTTGGTTTGGAAATCAGCCTCTTCCACGTTAACATCCCAGCGCGTGCGGGTCAATTTCCAGGTACCTAATTTCAAATCGAGCGTATCGCCTGGCGATGCGGTAGTCGGCGTTTCGGGCGTATCGATGCCTTTATACAGCCGGGTGGTGGCCACCAGTCCGTCGACGTTGACATCGCGAAGGTGGTATAGGGATTTGGCCACGTTGGTTTCATCGAACGTAGCGCGCAGGCTGTCGAGGTACGCGCCGACATCGGCTCCAACCACATCGTCCTTGTAGCGAATCCGAACGTTTTTCAGCGAAATTCCGGTCAGGCTGATGTCCAGCGGAGTGGCTGTCGTATCGACGGGTTCGGCGGGTCCACCCGTATCGAAAGCATCGATAATGTATTGAAAATTGAAGGCGGTATCCGGCAGGGTCCGGTTCAGGTTCACCCGGATGTTTTCGAGTTCGATCTGGTTGAGGGCAACCCGGTTTTTTAACAGCCCCATCATATCGAGATCAACCCGGAGCTTCTGGCCCGCCAGCAGCGTATCGCCTTTGGGAGTAATAAACAGCACATCTTCCAGGCCGACATAATCCGGAATATCATACGTAATCCGGCCGATCCGAAAGGGGCTTTTCAGCTTTCCGGCGAGGTAACTGTTCACCTGGCGGGTCACAAATTCCTGCCCCCAGGAGGTCGTAGCGACAACTCCCAAAAAGCCAATTACCAGAAAAATCAGGGCCAGTATGGCAAGAAAAAAAACCGTCAGAAATTTTTTCACGTTCCTTTTATCAGTCACCGGGTAGCCAATCGCCTACATTCCGTCTTAATCTCTCTTTAATACGCACTTTAGACGATGAATGTTGGATAGCGGGTCATCTTTCCATTAAAAAAACCGTCCGGCCTTGCATCCGGTCCCCTTTCCGTTACCCACTAAACCGCCTGGAAAGTGATTATGTTATTGTTATCGGGCTTTCTGGCACTAGTTTATTTCGAAAAAACGCCTTTCGCAATCAAATAGGGAATGAGCAGCCAGAGCAGGCCTTTGATGAGGAAGAAGAGAAAACCCAGCCAGCCGACGCGCTTGAGCCATATTTTAAAACGGTTGTTCATGGTGTGGCTTATTCGTTAGATCAATCCCGGTGTTGAACCCGTCAGTTCTGAAAGAAATAATTCATCAAAGTTAGCCATCTGCCGGTTTATTTAAAGCCGTCTGCTGCTTTTTGCTTTTCTTCCGGCGTCCGGTCTTTTTTCAGCCTCGCGGATGGGCATATTTTAAATTCTTTTAATTATAGATTTCACCCACAAAATACCATCTGTGTTAAAATAACACTACATTTGGTACAATTAAAGTTAGTCCTTGACGGTCATCATCCATTGGAACGCTTTACTGCCGCTGATTATAAAACCCTTGCACCCCAGGAACTATGGCAACGCTTCAAAGCCGGTGACGAACTGGCTTTCGGCGAACTGGCCCAGGTGCATTACCGCAGTTTGTATAACTACGGTTTGCGGCTCACGACGGATTCTGAACTGGTTTGGGATACCATTCAGGATTTGCTGCTGGAATTGTGGGATCACCGAACGACCGTCGGCGATGCGGTATTTGTCAAAACGTATTTACTGAAAGCCCTCCGGTATAAACTTTTAAAAGTTCTTCCCCAAAATCTGGCTGTTCACCTCGACGAATCGGAGCCAGCTCAACTGCCCTTTTCCGACTCCATCGAACAGCAGATTATTGACGACGAAAACCAGACGGAACAAACCCGCCTGTTGCACCAGCTCATGGCGTCGCTCTCCAAACGCCAGCAGGAAGTGTTGTATCTGCGGTTTTACCAGAATCTGGAAAATCACGAAATCGCCCAGATCATGGGCCTGGAGCGGCAAAGCGTGGCCAATCTGCTTCATCGAACCTTCAAAGAACTCCGCCACCAATGGTCGTCCAGTCTGTTGCTGGTTTTTCTGGAAATGGTCCGATTAGCGTAAATCCCGACCCTCTTCTGGCCCCGCCGGGGCCACCTGTTTATAGCAATCCTATGGGTTGGGACACCAAGCTCCAGCGGAGCGTCCTGGCCTGTTCGTAGAACGCTCCGCTGGAGCTTGGAAACGTTGCGAACGGCCCAAATGCTATTAACAGCAAACCCCGCCGGGGTAAGATGAACAGCCTTCTTCGCGTATTTCAATCTGATTGAAGCCACTTTTGAATTTTCTCCAAAAAAAATATCCTCTTTTTGAGTATTGCCCCACCAAATCCGGCACTATAGAAGCAGAAGCCCTAGAATACTATTTACTCAATGATTAATTATAGAACGTACGAAGCTGAAGACTTCCTGTTCGATGAGTCATTCCGACAGTGGACGGCGGAGGGTTCTCCGCAAGCCGCCGTTTTCTGGAATCGGTGGCTGGCTCAGAATCCGGATCGCGCCGATGTGGTTCGGCAGGCCCGGGAGCTGGTTCGGGCTTTGGACGACCATTACCGCGACGATGCTTCCGACGACCGGTTGACGCATGAACTGACGAAGTTGATGAACAAAGCCGTCGAACACCGGGATGCCGAGTCGGAGGCACCGGTGCTGCCGCTCAATCGGCGATCCTGGTGGCGCTGGGCAGCAGCGGCTTCGGTGCTGCTGGTTGGCATCAGTACGTGGCTTTACCTGAATCGCGTTCCCAAACCAGCGCCGGATCCGTACGAATACCTGACGAAAACCGTACCGATACCGCTTCAGGAAAAAGTCAATACCGGTCCGAAAGCGATCAATATTCTGCTGAGTGATGGCAGCGTGGTCACGCTGAATCCCAACAGCCGATTGAGTTATCCGAATCATTTCGACGCCACTACACGCACGGTTTACCTCAGTGGTGAAGCCTTCTTCGACGTGATGAAGAATCCGGCCAAACCGTTTTTAATCTATGCCAACAAAACCGTTACCAAAGTACTGGGGACCAGCTTTTTAGTGCGGGCTTACAGGGGCGAAAAAGACGTAACAGTGATGGTAAAAACCGGGCGGGTTTCGGTGTATTCGCAGAAGGATTATGAACTGGCGCAGCAATCCGGTCTCCGGCGCGTCGAGGGCGTGGTCTTGACCCCAAACCAGCAGATGACGTATACCCTGGAAGATAATAAGCTGGTGAAGGCGCTGGTTGAAAAACCGGCGGCTCTGATTGCCAACCGGCCCAGCCGCGAGCAGGTTTTTGAGGACGCTCCCGTTGCCAAAGTGTTTTCGAGTATCGAGCGAACCTACGGAATCAAACTGCTTTTTGACGAAGAAGCGTTGGCGGCCTGTCTGGTAAACGTGACGTTTAACGAAGAGAATTTACTGGAGCGGCTGGATGTCATTTGTCAGATTATCGGGGCTTCGTATGAGATGCTGGACGGGCAGATTGTCATTACCAGCAAAGGATGCCATTGAACTTATTCCTAAACCCTATACATTTTTGTACCATCTCGACCCTTAATCCCCTCGCCTATGCCTGATTAACCCGTGCAATACAAAAAAAGGTCAATGATGGTACCAGCATCACTGACCCTACAAAACCCTTTTTAAGCAACCTCATCCAGGATGAAGAAGGGTATTTTTTGTCTATTCGTAACCCCAAACAGCCAAAAAACAACCAAAAGTATGAAAAAACTTCGACAACCGCTTAGCCTGTTGCGTAGCTTTATGAAATTGACTTTCTACCAGTTACTCCTGGCCGCGCTGTTCACCGGACTGGCCTTTGCCCGCCCGGTTGAAGCGCAGCGAATCATGGATCAGCGCATTACGATCCAGGCCACCAACCAGCCCATGAAGACGGTTTTGAGCCAGCTCGGAAAAGAGGCCGACGTTCGCTTTGCCTACCGCTCGGCCCTGGTGCAGTTGAATCAGCGCGTATCGTTCAACGCCACTAACCAACCGCTGAGCGAAATACTGGATAAATTACTGAAACCGCTCAGTTTGACCTACTACGTAAAAGGTCGCCAGATTATTCTCAATCTGGAACCGCTGCCCATTCCGTCGGCGGAAGAGGTGTTGCGCAACAACGACGCAGCCGCTGTTGACCAAACGATAGCGGGAACGGTTTCTGACGAAGCCGGTGTTCGTCTTCCGGGAGTGAGTGTGGTGGTAAAAGGCACCACGCGCGGTACGACCACGGACGGCAATGGTCAATACCGCCTGAACCTGCTTACGGGCGACGCCATTCTGGTGTTCAGTTTTGTCGGGTATACGTCCCAGGAAATTACGGTGGGTAACCGGACGGAGATAAACGTCAGCTTATTGACCGATACCAAAAACCTCAGCGAAGTGGTCGTGGTCGGGTACGGCACGCAGAAACGGTCGGACCTGACGGGCTCGGTATCGTCCGTCAAAGCGCAGGAAATCAAAAACCTTCCCGTTCGCAGCGTCAATGAAGCCTTGCAGGGCCGGGCGGCCGGGGTGCAGGTAACGCGTCCGGACGGCACACCGGGTGGAAGCTCCGATATCGTCATCCGCGGTATTGGCTCCATCGGCGGCATGTCGCCCCTCTATATTGTGGATGGAATCCGGATGGGCGCGGGCAACAACTTCAACCTGCAGGATGTCGAGTCCATCGAAGTGTTGAAGGATGCCAGTGCAGCCGCCATTTACGGAGCCCAGGCTGCGGGGGGCGTCGTGCTGGTAACCACCAAGCGGGGAACCCAGATGGACAAAATGAGCATCAACTTCAACGCGTACTACGGCGTTCGTCAGCCCCGGAATCTGTACAAAATGCTGAATACGGCGGATTATATCAAAGCCAAACAGGCTTTTGGGGTCAATACGAGCGGATATGGCGATCCGGCCACCTTACCCAATACCGACTGGGTCGACGAAGTTTTCCAGAACGGCAAAGAGCAGAGCTATTCGCTTTCGCTGGCGGGCGCATCGGCCAAAGCCAACTATTATTTGTCGGCCAATTACCAGCGCGAAGGCGGTACCATCATCGACAACTCGTTTGAACGGTACGGTATTCGCTCCAATGCGGATTTCAAGATCAACAAACGCCTGAAGATCGGCGAAACGCTGTTTGCCTGGAAAACCAGTACGAATCCCGTTCAAAGCACCACGTTTCCCTTCCGCTCGGCACCCCTGGTGGCGGTTCGGGACGAAACGAATCCGTTCGGTGGCTGGGCCAAAACCGGTTCGTTTTTCACCGGTCCAAACCTGGTTGGCTGGGAAAATATTCACCACCGGCTGGAAGATACGTATGCGCTCGAAGGAAATTTATATGCCGATTGGGAAATCACGAAAGGGTTAAACTTCCGCTCGACCTTCGGGGCGTCGATCTACAGCCGCCGGAACTATCTGTTCCGGGAAGCGCATGATTTTGGCGTTGTTAAAAACACCCTCGCCTACTTAACCCGGACGCAGGAAAATCAGCGCAACCTGACGGCCAACTTCGTATTGACCTACGACAAAGCCATTGGTCAGCACGAATTCAAGGCGATGGCGGGTTACGAAGCCTTTCAACAGGATTTGAGCAATTTAACGGCCGAAGCGCAGGGCTTTCAGATTATTACCTATAACCTGGGCCTGAGCACCGACCCCAGCACCTACCGCGCCAGCGGTGGCGAATACCCGCAAACCCGGCTTTTGTCACAGTTCGGCCGGATCAATTACACCTACGCTGGCAAATACCTGTTTACGGCCAACATCCGCCGGGACGGTTCCGACCGGTTTGGTCCCGCCAACCGCTGGGGTGTATTCCCGTCGTTTTCGGTAGGCTGGCGGGTAACCGAAGAAGCGTTTATGCGGAATATTCCGGCCGTTTCGAATCTTAAAATCCGGGGAAGTTATGGCAAACTCGGAAGCACCAGCAACATTCCGCAGTTTACCTATCAGGCGTCTTACGGCGGTACGGGCGGCACCAACATTCAGGGATTACCGGACGGCAGCCGTTCTAAAGGATACGCCCTGACCGCCCAGTTGCCCAACGAAAACATCAAGTGGGAAGAGGTGAACCAGGCCGATATTGGGGCCGACATCGGGCTGTTCAATAACCGCCTGAATCTGGTCATCGACTGGTATAGCCGCCAGACCCAGGATATGATTTATCAGGTGCCGGTTCCCAATTCAGCGGGTTTTGCGGGTTCCAAAGTGTACACCAACATCGGGCAGATGAGCAACAAGGGGCTTGAAATAGCCGTTGACTACCGGGGCAAAAAAGGCGCTTTCACCTACAGCATTGCCGCCAATGCGGCCTTCAACAAGAACCTGGTGAAGCAGTTGAGTGGCACCAACAACAACCCGATCAACGACGGAACGGGCGGTGATTACCTGGAAAGCACCATCGCCCGCACGCAGGCCGGATACGCCATGAGTCAGTATTACGGCTACATCACGGAAGGCATTTTCCAGAGCGATGCGGAAGTAACGACACTCAACCAGCAGGCGCAGGAAAAAGCCGCAGCCGCCGGAAAGCCCACAACGGGCGTATTTTACCAGGCTGCCGGAACCGGCGCGGGTGACCTCAAATTCAGAGATACCAACGGTGACGGCCGCATCACGATCGACGACAAAACCTACATCGGAACTCCCTGGCCAAAAATGACGTACGGCCTGACGCTGAATCTGGGCTGGAAAGGCATCGACATTTCGGCCTTGTTTCAGGGTGTGCAGGGATTGGATATTTACAACGCCAACCGGTATTACACGCAGTTTTTCGTGGGGGATTACAACACCACCAACGACATTTTCCAGACGTCTTTCTTCAACGGAAACGGCCTGACCGACCGGCCACGCGTGGGCTACAAGGATGCGTCCGGCAACTACATCCGCGACCCGAACTCCAACTACACTCGCATCTCGGATTATTTCGTGGAAAACGGAGCTTATCTGAAACTGCGTAACCTGCAAATTGGCTACACGCTGCCGACGGCGATTACCAGCAAGATCAAAATGGGCAGCCTTCGCATCTACCTCCAGGGGCAAAACCTGATGACGCTGACCAAGTACAAGGGCATGGACCCGGAAGTGCTGGGCCGGAACGGAACAACCGGACGCGGAATCGACGCGATTTATTCCTACCCGCGCACCACACTGATGTCGATGGGAATCGATGCCACTTTCTAATTCACCAGATCTTACTCAGTTGATACAACTATGTTTCATACGATGAAGCCATTTCTGAAAATTACCCTCTTTATGGCCTTGCTCGGTCTGGCCGGCTGTAAAGAAGATTTTATCGATGTGACCAATCCCGGTGCGCTTTCCACCAACAATTACCCCGGTACGGTGACGGATCTGGAGCAGTTGCTGACGGGCGTCTACGGTACGCAGCATACGCCGGGCCTTTTCGGCCACAATATTTACGGCAAAGGTTTTTACATGTGGGATCATACCACTGATTTGAGCTGGCAGGGAACACCCACCTGGATTCAACTCGGTCAGAACAACTCGCAGCCCAACGACGGTTTTCTGTCGGAAACCTGGCGGGATACCTGGAAAGGGGTTCAGCGGGCGAATACACTGCTGGTCAACATCGAAAAATACCGTCCGAAAGCAACGCTGGAATCCGATAAAGTGGCGATTGACCTCATGAAAGGTCAGGCACTTTTCCTCCGCG
Source organism: Larkinella knui (assembly GCF_003858645.1). GTDB lineage: Bacteria > Bacteroidota > Bacteroidia > Cytophagales > Spirosomataceae > Larkinella > Larkinella knui. Next base: position 161,182 of record NZ_RQJP01000006.1, read on the forward strand.
CCTGGTATTATCAGTATCTGATTACGATCTGGGGTGAAGCCTTCATCATCAACGGCCAGGGCGGTGATAAAATGGGGGTTCCTATCATCACCGAAGCATCCACTAGCCTTGACCAAACGCAGGTGGAACGGGCCACCGTAAAGCAGGTCTGGGATTTTATCATCAGCGATTTGAAATCGGCGGAAACCCTGCTGGCGGGTAAAACCTGGACAGGTGCCAACGACAAGCACAAGATCAGCGGCTGGGCGGTAAAAGCCGCTCTGGGTAAAGCGTATGTGTATACGCAGGACTGGAACAACGCCAAAACCTCGCTGGCGGATGTGATCAACAACAGCGGCAAGTCGCTCGTTGCGTTCGATGTGTACAAGAACATGTTCAACGGCAAAAACGAATTCAATTCCGAATCGCTGCTGGAAATGAATCTGAACGTGGATTTGACCGCCCGCGGCAACACGGAAACGTCGATGGGATCGAGCATCGGGATGGTTTTGGCCCCAACGTATGTGGGCGATAACAACCTGCCGGCGGCTTCGGCCTGGTCGAACGTGTTTCCGCACGCCAAAAACCTCGCCCGCTTCGGCTTCAATGAGGGACATTACTTCAAACCGGGAACCACCCAACCGCTGGCCACCAACGTCGATCCGGCCTACATCACCCGATCCGTTCAGGCCCGTCAGAACAAAACCGTCGATCCGCGTTTGTGGGTTTCCTGCTGGCAGCCGTACGTGGACAGCATGGTGGTCAACGGCAAAAAACGGCCTATTTCGCACTTTCTCGACATCAGTGAAATGGATATGGAAGCCTGGAGCTTCCGCAAATACCTCAGCATCGATGCCACGGAAACCGAACTCAATATGGCCAATGGCAACAACATCCTGCTGCTGCGGTTAGCCGATGTCTACCTGCTGTATGCCGAAACGCTCACCCATACCGGCGATAATGCCACGGCGCTGGAATACATCAACAAGGTGAAACGGCGGGCGTACGGGTATCCGGTCAATGCCGCATCGCCGGTCGATTACAAAAGCCTGACCGATGCCACTAAAGCGCCCGACGCCGTGCTCAAAGCCGACCCGCTCAAGTATGAACGCTGGGCGGAATTGTTCGGCGAAGGTCACTGGTGGATCGATGTCCGGCGCTGGCAGCTGGGTCCACAGGAAGCGGCTTATTACCAGCGGATTCGGGGCGGCACCATTCAATGGGAAGCCACCGATTATGCGCAGCCCATTCCCATCGACGAAATCAATTCGAACGTCAAGATGAAGCAGAATCCGGGGTATTGATCAATTCATTCAACCCAAAATGTCTATTGTGCAGCTAAATCACCCCGGAGGGGTGTCCTGTTAATAGCATAGCGGATCGATCAATCGTTTTAAGCTCCGGAGGAGCGTCCTGAAATCCCAAACCGCTATCTAGGACGCTCCTCCGGAGCTTGCATATAAATCATAATTCGGATGGCTATTAACAGGACATCCCTCCGGGGTGATTCGGCTGCACAATAGAATCTATTGGGGTTAGTTTTTCGTATGAAAAAAATCGTTGTTTTTATCGGCATTCTCCTCGGTTTGGCCAGCGCCACTCTCCTGCCGCCCTTCCCGCAGACGGAAATTACCAACGGGATTATTCGGGCAAAACTCTATCTGCCGGATTCGGTCAGCGGGTATTACCAGGGCGTCCGGTTCGACTGGTCGGGCGTGATTGCCAGCCTCGATTACAAAGACCATTCGTATTTCGGTCAGTGGTTTGAGAAAAACGATCCGAAAGGGCACGACGCCATCAGCGGCCCGGTCGAAGAATTCACGCCCATCGGGTACGACGAAGCCAAACCGGGTGGCGATTTCCTGAAGATTGGCGTCGGCTCGCTGCGAAAATCGAAGGAGGCACCGTATCGTTTTGCCACACCGTATGCCATTGTCAATCCCGGAAAACGGACTGTCAAAACCGGTCGCGATGCGGTGGTTTTCACGCACGAACTGAGCGATGCCGCCGGGTATTCGTATGTTTACCAGAAAACCGTCAAACTTCTAAAGGGAAAACCGGTACTCGTTCTGGAACACAGTTTGAAAAATACCGGACCGAAAACCATCGAAACGACGGTGTATGATCACAACTTCTTCATGCTGGACCACCAGCCCACCGGCCCGGATGTTTCGGTTACCTTTCCTTTCGATTTACAAATAAAACCCACGCGGGGCATCGGCACCTTCGCTACGATTCAGGGCAACCGGTTTGTGTATCTGAACGAATTGCCCAAAGGCGAAAGTACCCACTGTTACCTGACCGGTTTTGGCGACTCGGCGAAAGACTATGATTTTCGCGTTGAAAACCGCAAAACCGGCGCTGGTGTCCGCGTCGTTGGTGATCAGCCCATCGTGCAACTGGCGTTCTGGTCCATCAACACAACGGTTTGCCCCGAACCGTATATTCAGATAAAAGCCGAACCGGGACAGACGTTCAGGTGGAAAATTTCGTACGACTATTACACCCTACCTAAAACCGCATCGACTCGCTAATTCATCCTTTTCTATTCCGGATACAATCATGAAGTATGCGCTGCAATTCATCGTGCTGGGGCTGCTGGTTTGGGGAATTTCCGCCATCGCTCCGAATCAGAAAGGCGGAGGGAACAACCCACCGGCGGGCCAGGACTGGCCTTCCTACGGGGGCAACAAAGCCGGAAACCGCTACTCGCCCCTCAACCAGATCAACCTTCAAAACGTAAAAAACCTGAAAGTAGCCTGGACGTTCGACGCAGCGGGTGCCGATGGTAAAGCCGGTCGACCGCTGGAAATTCAATGCCAGCCTATTATGGTCAACGGAATTCTCTACGGGCTTACGCCAATGTTGAAGCTTTTTGCCGTTCATGCCGGAACGGGCGAACAGCGTTGGATTTTCGATCCGTTTAAGAACAAATCACCCCGGTTCAACCAGAGCCGGGGCGTTATGTACTGGGAAAGCCGCGACGGCGGACCGGGCACCGACAAACGCATTCTGTATTCCGCCGGTTCAACGCTTTATGCCCTCGACGCACTGACGGGCGAACCCGTTGCCGGTTTTGGCAAAAACGGCGAAGTCGATCTGCGGCTGGGGCTGGAAGACGAATCGAAGCGGGATCTGAGCAAACTGTCGGTGACCTCCACCACGCCGGGCGTCATCTACAAAGACGTTCTGGTGCTGGGTTCGGCGGTTTCGGAACAGGGCGATGCGGCACCGGGCCACGTTCGGGGTTTCGACATCCGGACCGGAAAGGTGTTGTGGGTCTTTCACACGATTCCGCAACCGGGCGAAAAAGGCTACGAAACCTGGCCCAAAGATGCCTACAAACGCATTGGCGGTGCTAACAACTGGGCTGGTATGGTCCTCGACGAAAAGCGGGGAATGGTTTATTTCGGAACCGGTTCGCCTTCCGTAGATTTCTACGGCGGTATTCGGGCCGGACAAAATCTGTATTCCGATTGCATTCTGGCGCTGAATGCCGAAACCGGCAAAATGCAGTGGTTTTACCAGACGATTCACCACGATTTGTGGGACCGCGATCTGCCCTGTCCGCCCAATCTGGTGACGGTGAAGCACCACGGAAAAACCGTCGACGCCGTGGCCCAAACCACCAAAGATGGTCTGGTGTATGTGCTCAATCGCGATACCGGCGAATCGCTTTTCCCGGTGGAAGAACGAAACGTGCCGACCTCGCCCGCGCTGCCCGGCGAAGTTCCCTGGCCGACGCAGAAGTTCCCGCTAAAACCCGCACCCTTTGCCCGGCAGGTGTTTACGGAAGCCGACATCACCGACCTCACACCCGAAGCGCACGCCTTTGTGAAAGAACGGTTTTCGAAAACCCGCTCCGGCGACAAGTTCATGCCCCCCAGTTTGGAAGGAACGCTGTTTTTCGGAATCGGTGGCGGAGCAGAATGGGGCGGAAACGCCAGCGATCCGCAGGGTATTCTGTACCAGAACTCGAACGAAATGGTTTGGGATTTGAGGATGGCGGACCTGGCGGCCCGAAACGCCGAAATTGCCTCGAAAGGAAAAACGCTGTATCAGGCCAATTGCGCGGCCTGTCACGGGCCCGACCGGAAAGGCAGCGGCCAGGAATACCCCAGCCTGGTCGACATTGGCAAGCGGCTTTCGCCCCCCGAAATCAACGCCGTGCTGAAATCCGGCCGGGGCCGGATGCCGTCGTTTCAGCACATTTCCGATCAGGACCGCTTTACGCTCGTCCGGTATTTGATGAATGCCGACACCAAACAAGCGGAACCCAAACCCGCCGAAAGTCAGGATCAGCACAACGCCCCGGTTTTGACCGCAACGGATGAAAAAGTAGATTTTCCGTACATCCCGCCTTACATCAATAATGGCTACACGCGGTTTTTCGACCCGAACGGGTATCCGGCCGTAAAACCGCCCTGGGGCACGCTCAACGCCATTGATCTGAATACCGGTGAGTATTTGTGGCGGGTTCCGCTGGGCGAATTTCCGGAGTTAACCAAAAAAGGCGTACCGATTACCGGCACCGAAAATTACGGCGGGCCAATCGTCACGGCGGGCGGCCTGGTCTTTATTGCCGCTACCAAAGACGAGCGAATCCGGGCTTTTGACAAAAAAACCGGCAAGGTAGTCTGGGAATACCAACTTCCGGCGGGCGGTTTTGCTACGCCGATCACATACCAGGTTGGTGGCAAACAATACGTCGTCATTGCCGCCGGTGGAGTTAAAAATGGTCACAAACCGGGCGGTTCGTACATTGCGTTTGCCTTGCCGTAAGACAGTTCATGGTTTAAAGTTTATGGTTTTTAAGTTCTGTCACTTAGCCATTTTTATCCTTATCCGGCTTCAACTGTAAACGCTAAACTTTAAACCATAAACTCATTCAAAGTTGCATCTAAACCTTTTTCTGATAAACATGGAAAAAAACGAAAACTTTGCCGAAATGAACAGCCGTCGCGAGACGTTGAAGAAAATAGGTTTTGGCTCGTCAGCCGGTTTGCTGGGTTTATTCGGGGGCATCTCCACCGCCGAAGCCCGCGAGCAGCAAGGGACGCCCTCGTACGCCAAAGCAATGGCTCCGGTCAAAATCAAATCGGTGAAAGCGATTGCCACCGCGCCCCAGGGATCGAACCTCATCGTGGTCAAAGTTGAAACCACCGAACCGGGTTTATACGGTCTGGGCTGCGCGACGTTTACACAACGGGCTGCGGTGGTGGTGGTCGCCATCAATACCTACCTGAATGAATTTTGTGTGGGAAAAGATGTGGATAACATCGAAGACATGTGGCAGGCGGCTTACGTCAGTTCCTACTGGCGCAACGGCCCGGTTTTGAACAACGCTCTTTCGGGGCTTGATCAGGCACTGTGGGACATCAAGGGCAAGCGCGCCAACATGCCCGTGTATCAGTTGCTGGGCGGAAAAGCGCGGTTTGCGATTCCGTGTTACACCCACGCGGGCGGCAACACCCCCGAAGCGGCCGCCGAAAGCGTGAAAAAGCTCATGGAAGACGGTTACAAATACATCCGGATTCAGCAGGGTGGCTACGGGGCCGTGGGAGCCAATACCGCACAGCCTGACTTCAAAGCCGCCGGTTTTGGGGGTCAAACCGACAACTACATGAACGAGCGGATGTACCTGAAATCCGTTCCCAAAATGTTTGAGTATGTTCGGAAACAATGCGGAGATGAGATCGAATTGCTGCATGACATCCACGAGCGGGTTCAGCCCATCGATGCCATCAACATGATCAAGCAGGTGGAGGAATACCGCCCGTTCTTCATCGAAGATCCCTTTTCGCCCGAAAACATGAAGTGGTTTGCGCAGCTTCGTCAGGCGACGTCGGTGCCAATTGCGATGGGCGAACTGTTCAACAACATCAATGAATTCAAAGAGCCGATGGTGAATCAGTGGTTCGATTTTATCCGGATTCACGTCTCACAGATCGGCGGTATTACGCCCGCCATGAAAGTAGCCCGACTGGGCGAATGGTTCAATATTCGGACAGCCTGGCACGGTCCGGGCGATGTGTCGCCGGTGGGTCACGCGGCTCACGCACACATCGACCTGGCAGTCTGGAACTTCGGTATTCAGGAAGCGGTGCAGTTTTCGGACAAAATGAAAGAAGTCTTCAGCGGCTGTCCGACAATGAATAAAGGGTATATGTCGGTGAACGAAGTGCCGGGTCTGGGTGTGGACATCAACGAAAAAGAAGCGGCCAAATACCCCATCGGTACCAAGTCGAACTGGCAGGTACGGAAAATTGACGGAACCATTATCCGGCCATAAAAGACCGGTAAGGAAGTCTAAATAGCTTTTCTTTGCAAGAATTTCTCTTTTTCAACGGGCCGCTTGAACCCCGGAGGGGTTTCATGTTAATAGCAGAATCGGCAAATTCTTCATGATGAGCTCCGGAGGAGCGTCCTTAATCCTAGGACGCTCCTCCGGAGCTTATGCGCCATTCATTGCAGCAATGGCTATTAACATGAAACCCCTCCGGGGTTTTGCCCAACCAGCCCGTTGAAAAACTGTAGGGCATTTCGTTTTCTGTCATGAAGAATTTCAAACCTTCCCCTAACCGCCGGGTATTTTAGTGATGAAGAAGCGGATATGGCTATTTAAAGGACTGGCGTTGTTGTTGCCGTTGCTGGCCCTGGCGCTGGCCGAAGGGCTGCTCCGGCTGTTCGGCTATGGCCATGATTACCGGTTATTCGTGGACGATCCGCAGCGCAAAGGCTATTTGATCATGAATCCGCACGCGTCGGAGCGGTATTTTACCGAAACCGAAAACGCCACCGTCGGTAATTTTGAGCCTTTCCGGCAAAAAAAGTCCGAGGGTACTTTCCGGATTTTTGTGCTGGGCGAATCGACTACGATTGGCTATCCGTATTTCCACAACGGGTCGTTCCATCGCTGGCTGCACTACCGGCTTTTGCACACGTTTCCAGGCCGCAATTTTGAAATTATCAACCTGTCGCTGACGGCGGTTAACTCCTACACGGTTTTCGGTTTTGGCAAGCAGCTAATTGAGTATGAGCCGGATGCGGTTTTGATTTACACCGGCCACAATGAATATTACGGCGCGATGGGCGTTGGTTCCACCAGTTCGCTGGGCGGTCATCCGGCCCTGGTGCGGCTGGTTCTGAAACTTCGCGAATTCCGGTTGATGCAGCTTCTGAACCGCACGCTGGCCGGGGTTCGCAAAATCGCGTCGGGCGGAACCGTTGATTTGCGCGAAAACCTGATGAAACGCATGGCCGCCGACCAGCAAATCCCGTACGGTTCGGACACGTATCAGACCGGAATTGACCAGTTCAAAACTAACCTCAACGACCTCTGCCAGCTCTTTTCGGAACGTCGCATTCCGGTCTTGATCAGCAATCTGGTCAGTAACGAAAAAGATTTGAAACCGTTCATCAGTGCGCCGGGTACTACCGAAAAATCGGCTCAATACCAGTATAGCCTTGCTAATCAAGCTTATACGAGTGGCCATTTTCGAGAAGCCAAGCAGCGGTTTAGTCGGGCGAAAGAGCTGGATTTGTTGCGGTTTCGGGCACCGGAAGCCATCAACCAGGTCATTCGGGCGTTGGCCGCCCACTACCCGAACGTGACGGAAGTGGACGCCAAAGCGGTTTTTGAACGGAATTCACCCAACGGGATTCTGGGCAAAGAAACCTTACTGGAACATGTTCACCCCAATTTGTACGGGTATGCGCTCCTGTCGGATGCATTTTACGAAGCCCTGAAAAAAAAGCGACTCATTGCCGCCGACTGGAAAAACGAAATTTCGTTCGATCAAGTACGAAAGCAGATGCCAATTACGCCGGTCGATTCGCTGAAAGGGGTGTTTGAAATGATGATTCTGAAGGAAGGCTGGCCTTTTAACGAACGGATGCCGCCGGAAGAAAAGCGGGCCAAAACCGTGGAAGAGCAACTGGCGGGGGCGTTGGTAGTAAAACAGATTTCCTGGCGCGACGCGATGGATCAACTGCTGGCGCATTACCAGAAAGTGAATAATCCACAGGGCGCGTTACGGGTCACCGAAGCCTTGTCGCTGGAATATCCGTATGAACCCGGTTTTTACGAACAGGCCGGGAAATTATCCCTGAATCTAAACCAGCATGAGCAGGCGGTCTGGTACCTGAAAAAAGCCTTTCAACTGGAGGAGACCTTTTCTACGGCGCAGAGCTTGTTTATTACACTCTTGAAACTGGATCGTCCGGACGAAGCACTGGTTTATCTGCGCTACGCAGCCGCCCACAACGAAACGAAGTTCAGCCTGAACGAGCTGCAAACCTTCGTCGAGCAGTTGGTTGCCGTCAAAAACCGGTATTTAACAGACACTACGAACGTGCTGATGAGCAATCAGTTAGCCGCCGGTTATTTGAAATTTGCCAATACCGCCGGGGCGGCTAAGTACGTGGCGAAATCGCTCCGAACCGACCCCCGGAATGCCGTGGCTCTGCAATTAAAATCCCAACTTCAGGCAATTAAAAACGAATCCGAGTGATGGAGTTTCTACGCGAATTCTGGCTTTTCATGCGCACCCGCAAGCGGTATTGGCTCTATCCGTTGCTGATTCTCCTGCTGCTCCTGAGTGCCTTGACGATTTTAACGACGGGTTCGGCGCTGGCTCCGTTTATTTATTCACTTTTCTAGTCCTATTACTGGTTGTCAACACTTTGATGAAGTGACATCTTAACACGCTGCTTTTCAGCGCCCTGCACAAATTCAAATTCGTATTTCCCCTGCGGAATCTGGAACGTCAGTTGCTGCATGCCTTCAGGACAGGTTTTGTTGTCGATTAGTTGGCGTACCTCCCGGCCTGATTCGTCAAAAACCGTCAGCACTACGGCCTGGGTGCCTTTTACGGCAAAATCCAGTACATACGCGCCCCGGTCGGGGTGTTTCCAGAGATCGACATACCCGGTCCGGAAGTCCGGGGCGTAGGCATAGAAACCGGTCGGATAAACCGGTTTTTTGACACCCATTTTGGTTAATCCCGTCCAGAGTTCCGGCGTTTTTTCACCCAGTTTCCAGAGCAGACCCGAGCGGTAATTTTCCATCATGACCACAATTGGACCCTGATCGATCGCCAGATATTGGTTGGAATACCAGTTCAATCCTTTGTTGTAGGCATCGTAAAAACCGTAAGGTCCAAAAAACCGGTTGCCTTCCCGCAAGTACAAATTACGCAGCACCTGCATCGAGTAATACGGCGTGTACGGAAATGAAGACAAGGCCGCCGTCGGGCTGATGGTACCGTTGTCGTTCGTTGGCGAATGGGCGTCGTAGAAATTATAGTCATCGCTGGCGGTCAGTCCCCAGTTGCCCGGCCCGTAGCCAAACATCGCCTGACGCGGTTGCAGACAGTGCGCCCGGTTGATGAGCGTGTGGTTCAGGTTCTGCTGCCAGTAGTTTGTCTGCTCATCCTGCATCAGCCGCGGATCGAGGCTCAAAAAGGAATAATGCGTGAAGAACAACGGCCCGCCCATCGGAAAACCCAGCGGCAGTTTATACCCGAAATACGTCTGCCCGTTGACGTAATGGTCGCCTTGTTTGTAGGTGTTCTGGTACACCTCCGGTTTGATGGCGTGGGTCGGCGAACCGAGCGCCAGCACGTAAGTAATGAACGTTTCGTCGTGCCCGCGAAGGGGATGATTCATTTTCCATTCGTGATTGGGCGACCAGTGCCAGAGCAGTTTGCCGTCGCGGACGTACCAGTCCCACTCCATGTCCCGCCAGAGTTTATCGATCCGTTGCCGCAGGTCTTTTTCGGCAGCGGTGTTGCCATCAAAATACGTCCGCGCGCTCAGCAGGCCGTTGATCAGAAAAGCCGTTTCGACCAGATCCCCGCCGTTGTCGTGTTCCGAAAACGGAATCACTTTCCCGGAATTGCCATCAAGCCAGTGCGGCCAGGCGCCGTGAAACCGGTCGGCTTTTTCGAGAAAACCGGTTATCTTCTGCAACTGCTGCACGGCCTGGTCGCGGGTTACCCAACGGCGGTCGGCGGCCACGATGATGGCCATAATACCAAAACCGCTGCCGCCCGTCGTCACGATGTTGGGCGTGGCGGTTCGCTCGGGAGCCAGTCCGGAAACCGGGTGCGCGAAATCCCAGAAATACTGAAAAGTTGCTTTCTGGACGGTTTCGAGGTACTCACTGTATTCGTTGGCAAGGGGAAGAAGGGTTTCTTTCGGAGACTGCGCCGAACAGGTGGCCAGCCAACTCAAAACCGGGAAAAAGAGAAAAAGTACTTTTAAAATTCTCATGCTTACAGAATTGGATGGGAACGCGGATTGAGCGGATACAACGGATTAACACAGATAAAAATCAGTTTTGATCCGTTCAATCCGTTCAATCCGCGTTCCCATCATCACCAAATTAATAACCGGGATTTTGCGTCAAGATGCCCCCGCTGGCGTCGATCTGCGGCTGCGGAATGGGCATTACTTCATTCTTTCCGTCGACAAATTGCTTCCCGAGCGCCCGCAAGACCGTACCGGCTCTGCCCTGCCGGACCAGATCCCAGAAGCGGTCGTGTTCCATGGCCAGTTCGGCCCGGCGTTCCTTCCAGATGGCGGCTTTCAATTGCTCTTTGCTGGCGAAAACCACGTTTGGCAAAATAGCGGCATTGCTGCCCCGCGCCCGCGCCCGAACGGCATTCAGCGACGTGACGGCTTGCTGGGATTGCCCCAGTTCGTTGGCGGCTTCGGCATTCATCAGCACAATATCGGCATACCGCAACAGGCGAATGTTCTTGTTGGAATCACCCAGACCGTTGGGCGACCTGGTTTCATTCTGCGCCACATACGCCTTTTGATTGTAGTATGGATTTGTCGCATTCTGAATGATCACGACCCCATCGGGCATGGTTTCGCCCCGCTCGATGATCGTGGCCGCTTTTCGCGGATCACCGGGTTCGTAAGATTTCACCAGATCTTCGGATGGCACGTTGAATCCCCAGCCAAATTGTCCGCGCACGCTTTGAACCTCCGCGTACTGCGATCCTCCCCCACCTTGTGGCAAGGCAGCATTTTGTACTTCAAACAGCGATTCGGATGTATTCTCCCCGGCTTCGGTGAAAATGACTTCGTAAGGCGTTTTCAGGTCGTACTGGCCCGATTGCATGATTTCGGTCGTCAGCCGGAGCACTTCGCTCCATTTTCCCTGATACATCGACACTTTCGCCAGCCAGCCTTTGGCCGCTCCTTTGGTGGCCCGGCCCAGTTCGGTGGCTGCATATTGTGATTTTTCCGGCAGTACCGCAATGGCATCGTTCAGATCCTTTTCAATCTGCTGGTAAATCGCCTGCTTACTGGCCCGCGGCACGGCCGGGGCGTTGTCGTCCTGCAACTGCGTAATGAGCGGAACACCGCCAAAGGCCCGCACCAGATTGAAGTACAGGTAGGCCCGCAGCATTTTCGCTTCGCCAATCAGCCGCGCTTTGAGGGTTTCATCCATTTCGATGGCCGGAACCCGTTCGATCACCTGGTTGGCTTTGGCAATACCCAGATACTGACCATTCCAGAAATCATTCAACCCGCCGTTGGTCGATGTAACCGTAAACTGGTCGAACTCGCTCAGGAAACTCGCATCGCCCGGCTCGCTCCCTTTTTCGGCGTCATCCGACGTTAAACTTGAAATACCGATAAACGCAAAAACGTGAGTTGGCCACTGGCGAAGCTGCCAGTAAATGGCATTGGTAGCCTGAACAGCCCCTTCCTGGCTGTTGAAAAAATCCTCGGTAATCAGTTCGCCCTGCGGTTTTTTGTCCAGAAATTCTTCACTACAGGCCTGCCCCGTCAGCATGAGGGAACCCACCAGGGCGATTCTTAAAAACTGTTTCGATATGGAAATCATGGTTGTTGCCCGTTTTAAGATTAAAATCCAATTTGTAAACCCACCGTTGTCGTGCGGTATACCGGTACGACGTCCAGATCGACCCCACGACTCAGCGTACTGGCGTCGTTGCCGCCCACTTCCGGCGAAAAGCCCGAATAGTTGGTGAACGTAACCGGGTTCAGCGCGTTGACATACGCCCGGATGGAGCGAACGCCCAGCGAACGCAGCAAGGTCGCAGGCAGGGTATAGCCGATCTGAATGTTCCGGATCCGGACGAAGGAACCGCTTTCGATGAAGTAATTCGACACATCGTAGTTGGGTCCGCCGTTGGTCAGGCGCGGTTGGGTGGTCGACGGATTTTGGGGCGTCCAGCGTTCCAGAGCAATCCGTTCGTAGTTTTCGTTTCCGAAACGCACGGCCCGCCGACCGTTGTAAATTTTGTTTCCGTGCGATCCCTGCAAATCGACGCCCAGATCAAAGCCTTTGAAGGCAAAGTTGGTATTGAAGCCCCAGAACAGTTTCGGAATGGGTGTTCCCAGGTAAACGCGGTCATCGCCATTGATTACGCCATCGCCATTGACGTCCTCATACCGCAAATCGCCCGGTTTGGCGTTGGGTTGAGCACTGCCCCGCACTTCGTCGGCGGACTGGAAAACGCCCACCCGGTTGTAGCCGAAGAACGCACCAATGGGTCGGCCCACGTCCGTCAGTGTGGCCGTCCGTCCGTTGCCCAGGCTACCGCCAATGATTGGAATACCGCCATTGCCGAGGTTCGTCACTTCGTTTTGTACCGTCGTCAGGTTGGCGTTCAGGCTGTATTTCAGGTCCCCTGCGGTATCGTTCCAGCCCGTCGTTAATTCAAAACCCCGGTTGTAGGCACTGGCGGCATTGGCCTGCACCTGACGGCCATTCCCGATGTTGACATTCAGGATCATGTCGGACGTATTCCGGTTGTAATAGTCAATTTCGGCCGTTAGACGGTTGTTGAAAAATCCCATTTCCAGGCCAATATCCGTTTGGGTAACGGTTTCCCAGAGCAGGTTCGAGGTGTTGGTACTTTGCAACGTGGCGCCCTGCTGCAGGGTTTGTCCTGATCCAAAAATGGCGTTCAGGCCGCTGCTAATGCGGGAATAGTACAAATAATTGGGAATGTTGGTGTTACCGAGCTTGCCATAGCTAGCCCGCAATTTCAGATTGCTGAACAACTCCTGGTTTGCCATGAAGGGTTCGTCGATAATACGCCAGCCCAGACCAACGGCCGGAAAGGTGGCCCACCGGCTTTCGGGCGGAAAGCGCGACGAGCCATCCCGCCGGAGACTCACCGTCAGTAAATACCGGTCCAGCAAATTGTAGTTGACCCGAAACAGGTACGATGCGTAGGTGAATTCGTAACTCCGGTTGTCGGGATTGTCGGTCGTTTGCGCGCCGACGGTACTGCCCAGCGAAAGGAATTTAACGTTGTTGTTATACCCCGGCACGTTGAATCGGATGCCCTGCAACACGTCGGCACGACTATTCTGCGCCGTAGCTCCCACCAGTACGTTCACGTTATGAATCTTATTGAACGTCCGGTTGAATGTCAGCGTATTTTCCCATAACCAGGTGGTATTGAGGCCATATTCACGGGTCAGTTTGCTTTGGTCATTCCGCTGGCTGGCCGACACCAGATATTGCGGCAGATAAACGCTGCTGTTGGTCAGTCCCAGATCTACTCCGAAGCTGGAACGTGCCGTAAACGATTTCAGAAAGTCGAGCTCACCATAAATATTCCCGACCAGCTGGCCACTTTTGGCAATGTCGTCGGTTTGATAAGCCAATACCGCTGCCGGATTCGCCACCGTACTGACGCTCGAAAAACCGTAGGTTCCGTTGGCATTGATCGGTGTGATGGTCGGATCGGCGTTGTAGGCAGTCTGAACAATTCCCGCCGGAATGTTATTGGATTGCGACCGTGAGAACGCCAGGTTGTTGCCAAGCCGGAAATTGCCCGTTAGCTTGTAGGTATTGTTCAACCGGAACGTCAATCGGCTGTAGGCTGACTGATCGACGATTCCTTTTTCGTCATAATAGCTGCCACTCACGTTGAAGGTAACCCGCTCGTTCCCACCCGAAGCTGTAATTTGGTGACTTTGCACACTCCCGTTGCGGAAGATGTAATCGAACCAGTCCGTTCCGGCACCAAAGGAGGCTGGATTCGGGAATTTGGGCTGCCCGCCTTCACTGACGGCCACTTCATTTACCAAAGTGGCAAACTCGCTGGCATTCGTCATTTTGAGCTTTTTACTGAGCTGCGTAACCCCGCCAAAGCCTTCGTAATTGAACGTTGTCCGGCCGGATTTGCCGCTTTTGGTTGTCACCAAAACCACGCCATTGGCGCCCCGAACCCCGTAGATGGCCAGCGAAGAGGCATCTTTCAATACATCGATAGTCTGAATGTCGGATGGGTTCAAAAACCGGATGTCATCGACAAACATCCCGTCGACCACATACAGCGGATTGCTATTGCCCACCGTACCAACGCCCCGAATCCGAACGTTTGGTGCCGCTCCCGGCAAGCCCTGGTTGGTGGTGATCAACACCCCGGCGGCTTTGCCTTGCAGGGCTTGTGTCGCAGTAGAAACCGGACGGCTGGCAATATCCTGGGCTCTCACGGTAGAAATGGCCCCCGTTACGTCCGCCTTCCGTTGCACACCGTATCCAACCGTAACAACTTCCGTCAGCGTCGTTACATCTTCCTCCAGTTGGACATCCACCGTCGAACCGCTTACGGTGCGTTCGGCGGTTTTCATTCCAATAAAGCTGAAAACCAAAACGTCTCCCTGGTTAGCTTCAATGCTGTATTGACCGTTCGCATCGGTATTCGCTCCCTTTGTTGTATTCTTAATCTGAACGCTAACGCCCGGCAATACCGAACCGTCGACTGCCGTCACCTTCCCATTGACCCGTTGCTGCGCCCAGGCCGAGGCCGTAAACAGCAAAAGAGTAATTAAACCCAGTACACCCCTCTCCATAATTTTTCTGATAAATAGTTTGCTTATTCTTAGCTCAAAGGTAAACGAACTCCTACCAGATTCTGTTAAAAAGGGGTACATCAGTACTACATCATTTTAACTATAAAAATAGTTAAAAGATAGAAAATGCTATATAATAATTAGTTAATAACCTAATAAACAGGAAATTATATTTTAGATAATTTTTCTTGAAGACTACGCTTACTCATCATGCCAATTAGAAATCAGCCAACAGCTCTATTTATAAATATCCTTATTTGGTTACTCTTTGTATCCAATTTGAATGCTGCACCAACTTCCCGAAATTTATTCTTTGCCCCGTATCTTCGTAATTTTTCCAAGCAGGACTACCAGGCCTACAACCAAAACTGGTCACTTTGCCAGGATACGACCACCGGCTTCCTGTATGCCGCCAACTCCAGGGGTTTGCTGGAATTCGACGGAACACGCTGGCAGACCTATCGGTTGCCTGAACAGCAGATTGTCCGCTCAGTTGCCAGTGATCAGAAAGGGAGAATTTACACCGGCGGTTTGGGCGAGATCGGCTATTGGCAGGCTACAGCCACCGGATTACTGCGTTACCATTCACTCACCCGGCTAATCGCCAACAGGCTTTTTCCAAAGGAAGAAATCTGGAATATCGTTCCCGGGCCGGATTTTGTATTCTTTCAATCTTTTTCGACCGGCTTTTTGTACCAGAATGGTCAGGTTACCGAAGTTCGTTTACCGGGCAATGTGCTCTTCCTGTACCAAGTCGGTACCCGATACTATCTTCAATCCATTGGAAAAGGGTTGTATGAGTTAGTAAATGGAAAGTTCATCACCCTTCCGGGTACAAATGAACTGGCTTCTACGGCTGTTCATTCGATTCTACCATACGGTACTAAAGGGCTGCTGATCGGTACTCGCGATCATGGTTTGTTCCAGTATGAAAAGGGACACCTTTCCCGTTTGAATCACGCAGCCAGCCGGTTTTTGCAGCGGTATCAATGCAACAAAGGTCTGGCCTTACCGGATGGGCGGTATGCGTTCGGTACGATTCTCAACGGCATTATCATAACCGATACTACGGGTGCCATTTTGTATTCGCTCAATCAGCGGGAAGGCTTGCAGAACAACACGGTTCTCTCCCTGACGCTCGACGCCAAGGGCAGTGTCTGGGCCGGGCTTGACGACGGTATCACTGCTATTGCATTTGGTTATCCGCTCAAATATTTCACCGATCCCAACGGACAGTTAGGAACGCCTTATGATGCGGTTTTGTATAACAACAGGCTCTATTTAGGGACGA
This sequence comes from Larkinella knui, assembly GCF_003858645.1. Taxonomy (GTDB): domain Bacteria; phylum Bacteroidota; class Bacteroidia; order Cytophagales; family Spirosomataceae; genus Larkinella; species Larkinella knui. Next base: position 177,311 of record NZ_RQJP01000006.1, read on the forward strand.
ACCACGGCGTTTACTGGTGCGATTTTCCGACTTCCGGCGTACCGGCTTACCATCTAATTGAAGGTTCGCAGGGGCAAGTGTGGGATTTGACGGTGCTCGACGGACAGTTGTTGTGCGGACATAATGCGGGCACGTTTCGGATAACGCCCGCGGGTGGTTGGGAAGCGGTTTTTACGCAGGCGGGTGGCTGGAATTTGCGAGCGTTGGCTTCCCGACCCGGCTTTGCTTTGCAGGGGACCTACACCGGTTTAGGCGTTTATCGCCGTGATGCGGCTGGGAAATGGCAATTCAGCCATTTAATCGCGGGTTTTAGCGAACCCATTCGGGAAGTTTGGGAAGATTCGGACGGGCGGATCTGGTTGCGTCACGCCCACCGCGGGGTGTATTCCATTCAGCTATCGGCGGATTTGCGGACCGTAAACCGGCTCAGGTGGACACCGGCTTCTGCTCAGGACGAAGCCTTAAAACGAAGCCTGAACGTATCCGGTAAAATCCGGCGGATTTTTACCGGCTGGCAGGGCGAGCACCTTTTTTTGCGACAGGACGGTAGCCTTCTGGTTACTCAACCGAACGGACTAAAAGCGGAGTTTGCCATCAGTCCTATCGCCTGGATGGACGATTACGAAGCTATTGTGCCGCTGGACTCTACGTTTTACCTGCTCTGTTTTGAAAAAGGCTACGCGCTTTTACCCCGGCAGGAGCTTTCGGCCGTGCAACATCAGCAACTAAAAAACAAACCCCTGATCCGGCAATTGGCCGTTATAAACGGTACTCAAAGTCGCTCTTATACCTTTCGTACGGCGTCGGCCCTGGCATCGTTTTTACCCGTTTTAAAGGCAAAAGAAAACCATCTGGTTTTTCAGTTTAGTCAACCCGAAGCCATTCAGGAGCCTTTATTCAGCTATCGTCTGATCGGATTGGATGAGAACTGGTCTGATTTCAGTCCGCTGGCCGAAAAAGAGTACGCCAGTCTGATGCCGGGGAGCTATGAATTTCAGGTACGCTCTACCTCGGACGGTTCCGTCACATCGCTTCCTTTTGAAATTTCGCCACCGTGGTACCAGAGCCTGTGGGCGTATGTTGCCTATGGCTTGCTTGGATGTGGTTTGGTTGGCCTCAGTTTTTATGTCCACCGACGTCAGGTAGCGGCTCATCAAACCAAGGTTCGGCAGCAAATGGAACAGAAACTGGCGCGGGAACAGGAGCGTCACCGGCAGCAACTTATTCAGGTTCAGAAGGAAAAACTGGAGCAGGACGTCATCGGCAAGTCCGAAGAATTGGCCAACACGACGATGAACCTGATTCATAAAAACGATTTATTGCTCAAATTAAAGGGCGAAGTCGAAAAGCTGAAAGATGAAGTTCAGCAACGGCAAACCATCGATCAGGCGACGGGACACATCAATCAACTTGTCAAATTGATCGATTCCAACATCTCAAGCCGTCAGGACTGGAAAGTTTTTGAGAAGAATTTCAATAAGGTTCACGAGCAATTCTTCAAACGATTGTTGAGCCAGTACGACGGTTTAACGCCCGACGACCTGCGGCTGGCGGCTTATTTGCGAATGAACCTGTCGAGTAAAGAAGTCGCCAAATTGCTCAACATTACCGTTCGTGGCGTCGAACTGAAACGATACCGCTTGCGGAAACGATTGGATCTGCCGCAGGAAGCGAACCTGAACGAGTTTATGATGGCGTTTTAAACGAAAAAAAGCCGCCCGGAAAGGCGGCTTTTTTCATACTGGATTGGTTCGGATCAGAACCGGAAGTGGGAGAATGCCTTGTTGGCTTCGGCCATCCGGTGGGTGTCATCCTTTTTCTTGACGGCAGCGCCTTCACCTTTTGCTGCTGCTACGATTTCCGCTGCCAAACGATCGACCATGGTTTTTTCACCACGTGAACGGGCATACTTGATCAGCCATTTCATGCCTACTGATACTTTACGATCAGGACGTACTTCCGTCGGAACCTGGAATGTGGCACCACCTACCCGGCGGCTTTTCACCTCAACTGAAGGCATTACGTTGTTCAACGCCTTTTTCCAAACGTCTAAGCCGTTGTCGTTGGTTTTTTTCTCAACCTGCGCCAGTGCGTCGTAGAAAATGGAGTACGAAAGGCTTTTTTTACCTTCGTACATGAGGTTATTTACAAATTTCGTTACCAGCGTCTCCTTGTATTTAGGATCGGGCAGAACGTATCTCTTTTTTGGTTTTGCTTTTCTCATGATCTTCAGATGATAAATCTTACTCTAAACGTTGTGCATCGTTGGCAACGCTCAGTTACTTAAATCCGGGAGCTATTATTTTTTCTTTTTAGCTGGGGCTCCCTTCGTCGGTGCAGCTACCTGACCCGGTTTCGGACGTTTCGTACCGTATTTCGAGCGGGCTTGTTTCCGGCCGCTTACGCCAGCCGTATCAAGTGCTCCACGAACGATGTGATAACGCACACCCGGAAGGTCTTTCACCCGACCACCACGTACCAGAACGATGGAGTGTTCCTGCAGGTTGTGGCCTTCGCCCGGAATATAGGCGTTAACTTCTTTGCCATGTGACAGTCGCACACGGGCTACTTTACGCAAAGCCGAGTTTGGCTTTTTAGGGGTGGTTGTGTACACACGCGTACACACACCACGGCGTTGTGGGCAAGAGTCCAATGCCGGCGACTTTGATTTAAAAGTCAGCTTTTCACGGCCCTTGCGTACTAATTGTTGTATCGTAGGCATTGTATCAGAATTGGTATTACTACAGTCCTCTGGAAAAATAGGAGTGCAAAATTAGCTAAATCGGCTGGAAAACCAAAGGGCTGACGGAATTATTTTCAAGTAGCGATCTGTTTATTACCGGTTTAGGCTTCACCGATAGGCCCGCCAAACTGAGTTGGAAACCGGAACGCTTCATCGGCTCCATTGATGTCGCCGTAGGTATCTTCGAACTTGCGGATGTTTTCTTTCAAAGCCGTCAATAACCGCTTGGCGTGTTCGGGCGTCAGGATGATCCGGGATTTGACTTTGGCTTTGGGAATACCGGGCATCAACCGGATAAAATCGACAATAAACTCACTGTTGGAGTGAGCGATCATGGCCAGATTGGCGTAGATACCTTCGGCAATTTCTTCCGTCAATTCGATATTGATCTGGCCGTCCTGATCAGGTAACTGGTTTTCCATATTCATTGCATGTAAGAATCAAAGATAATGAACTCTCTGCGGTTTTACGTAGTTCAAAGAAAGTGCGTTTATTTTTTACCCGCCTGATAAACAACCCGTTGGCTATACACCGCACGCAACACCTGACGCAGTTGGCCTTCATCAATACAAAAACAGGGCCAGACCCTATGGCCTGACCCTGTTCTTTATCATTCAGCTAGTGAAACTAAACCGTTTCGCGTTTTTTGCTGCGCGTAAATTTCTCACGCGTCTCAACGAACGATTCGTATTCCTCTTTCGAGTTGACGATGATGTTGGCGTACCGGCGTGTTCCCGTACCAGCCGGAATCAGGTGGCCTACCAACACGTTTTCTTTCAAGCCTTCGAGGTAATCCGCTTTTCCACGGATCGACGCTTCGCTCAATACTTTGGTCGTTTCCTGGAACGAAGCCGCCGACAGGAAGCTTTCCGTACCCAACGACGCCTGCGTAATACCCTGCAGAGTCGGTTGTGAAACAGCTGGCATCGCGTCACGAACTTCAACCAGTTTCATATCCCGACGTTTCAGGCTCGAATTTTCATCGCGCAGACGACGTACGGAAATAATCTGACCGGCTTTCAGCGTTTCGGAATCACCCGGATCCATGACCACTTTCATGTTCATGATTTTGTCGTTTTCAATCCGGAAACTCCACTTGTCAACCGATTGCATATCCAGGAAGATCGTGTCCCCAGCGTCCATGATTTCAACTTTCTGCATCATCTGACGAACGATCGCTTCAATGTGCTTGTCGTTGATCTTCACACCCTGCAGACGGTATACCTCCTGAATTTCGTTCACCAGGTATTCCTGCACGGCGGTTGGCCCTTTGATCGACAGAATGTCCGACGGCGTAATGGCACCATCCGACAGCGGATCACCCGCCCGAACGAAGTCATTGTCCTGAACCAGAATGTGTTTCGACAACGGTACCAGGTATTTTTTCTTCGTTCCGTCTTTCGACTCGATATAAATTTCGCGGTTACCGCGTTTGATCGTACCGTAGGTTACCACACCGTCGATTTCGCTCACAACCGCCGGGTTCGACGGGTTACGCGCTTCGAACAGTTCCGTTACCCGGGGCAGACCACCCGTGATGTCGCGGGTTTTACCGACGTTACGCGGAATTTTTGCCACCGGCTGACCGGCTTTGATCGACTGACCGTTTTTCACAACCAGACGGGCACTAACCGGCAGGTTATACCCTTTTTCCGTCGTGTCTTCCAGCAGTGTCGTGGTTCCTTTTACTACAATCGCCGGGTTTTTGGTTTTGTCGCGGCTTTCGATGATCACCATTTCCTGGAAGCCGGTTTGTTCGTCAAACTCTTCGCGGTAGGTAATGGCTTCTTCGATGGCTTCAAACTCTACTTTACCCGTCAATTCGGACAAGATAACGGCGTTGTACGGATCCCAGGCGCAAAGTTCGTCACCCTTCTTGACCGGCTGGTTTTCTTTAACCCGCAGGAAAGCACCGTACGGCACGTTGTTGCTGATTAACACCAGATTCGGATTAGCCGGATCAACAATTTTAACTTCACCGGAACGACCCATCACAACCGTAATCGGGTTGCCTTCGTTATCGACGGATTCAACCGTCCGCATTTCTTCAAACTGAACCACCCCGTCGAACTTCGCCCGGATGGACGCATCGACCGCGATGTTTGAAGCCGTACCCCCAACGTGGAAGGTCCGAAGCGTCAACTGCGTACCCGGTTCACCGATGGACTGCGAGGCAATCACGCCGACCGCTTCACCGATATCGACCATCCGACCCGTTGCCAGGTTCCGGCCGTAGCATTTCGCACATACGCCTTTTTTGGCTTCGCACGTCAATACCGACCGGATTTCAACGGTTTCGATACTGGTTTCATCGATGGCGGCTGCGATTTCTTCGTTGATTTCGCTACCACCCGCCACGATCAGTTCTTTCGTCAACGGATTGTAGACATCATGAACCGTGACCCGACCCAGAATCCGCTCCGACAATGGTTCAACAATGTCTTCGTTGTCTTTCAATGCCGAAATCTGAAGACCGCGCAACGTACCGCAATCGTCTTCTGTAATAATCACATCCTGCGCCACATCGTGCAGACGGCGAGTCAGGTAACCGGCATCCGCCGTTTTCAAAGCCGTATCGGCCAAACCTTTCCGCGCACCGTGCGTCGAGATGAAGTACTCGAGTACGTCCAGACCTTCTTTAAAGTTCGACAGAATCGGGTTTTCGATGATTTCACCCACTGAACCTTGCAGGTTCTTTTGTGGCTTGGCCATCAAACCCCGCATACCGCCTAACTGACGAATCTGTTCGCGTGAACCCCGGGCACCGGAGTGCATCATCATAAAGATCGAGTTGAATCCTTGCTGATCGGCTTCCAACTGCTTCATCAGGGTCTCGGTGATCCGGCTGTTGACACGCGTCCAGATGTCGATCACCTGGTTGTAGCGTTCATTTTCCGTAATCAGACCCATCAGGTAGTTGTTCCAAACCACTTCAACTTCCTGTTTGGCTTCACCAATCAGTTTTTCTTTCGCATCAGGGACCTTCACGTCACTCAAACCGATTGACAAACCGCCTTTGAAGGCCATTTGGAAACCGAGTTCTTTGATATCATCCAAGAACTGAGCGGTTTTCGATACACCCGAAATCTTGAAGATGTACGAAATGATCTGCTGCAGTTTTTTCTTCGTCAGCAGTTCATTGATATAACCAACTTCTTCCGGCACGGACTGGTTGAACAGTACCCGACCGGCTACGGTTTCGATAATTTTCGTTTCCAGCTCACCCTTTTCATTCCGAACCTTCGTCCGAACATTCACATTCGCGTGCTTCGAGACTTTGCCTTCGTTGATGGCAATAATTACCTCTTCAGCACCGTAGAACGTCATGCCTTCGCCGATGATCGGATATTCGGGCGTACTCTTGCGACCTTTCGTTACGTAATATAATCCCAAAACCATGTCCTGCGACGGTACGGTAATTGGTGCACCGTTGGCCGGGTTCAGGATATTATGCGACGCCAGCATCAGCATTGAGGCTTCCAGAATGGCTTCCTGTCCCAGCGGAACGTGAACGGCCATCTGGTCACCGTCAAAGTCAGCGTTGAATGCCGTACAAACGAGTGGGTGCAACTGAATGGCTTTTCCTTCAATCAGTTTCGGCTGGAAAGCCTGAATACCCAATCGGTGCAGCGTTGGAGCCCGGTTCAACAGAACCGGGTGACCTTTCAATACGTTTTCCAGAATGTCCCAGATAATGGGGTCTTTCCGGTCAACGATTTTCTTTGCCGATTTGACGGTTTTTACAATACCGCGCTCGATGAGTTTCCGAATAATGAACGGTTTGAATAATTCAGCCGCCATATCTTTCGGCAAACCGCATTCGTGCAGTTTCAATTCCGGTCCGACGACGATAACCGAACGGCCCGAATAATCGACCCGCTTACCCAACAGGTTTTGACGGAACCGTCCCTGTTTTCCCTTCAGCATGTCGGACAGCGACTTCAACGCCCGGTTTCCTTCTGAGCGAACCGCGTTTACTTTCCGCGAGTTGTCGAACAGAGAATCGACCGCTTCCTGCAACATCCGTTTTTCATTCCGCAGAATCACCTCCGGCGCCTTGATTTCGATCAGGCGTTTCAGACGGTTGTTCCGAATGATCACCCGACGATACAAGTCATTTAAGTCAGACGTAGCAAACCGGCCACCATCCAGGGGAACAAGCGGACGAAGTTCCGGCGGAATGACCGGCACCATGCGAATCACCATCCACTCGGGGCGGTTTTCCACGCGGGTGTTGGCATCCCGGAAAGCTTCAACAACTTTCAGACGTTTCAGGGCTTCTGCCTTCCGTTGTTGCGACGTATCCGTGGCAGCAGCGTGGCGCAGGTTGTACGACAGTTCGTCCAACTTCACGCGTGACAGCAGCATCTCGAGCGCTTCAGCGCCCATTTTGGCAATGAACTTCTGCGGATCAGAATCCGGCAAAAGCTGGTTGCCACTCGGCAGTTTATCAACAATATCCAGGTATTCGTCTTCCGTTAAGAAGTCAAGTTCCTGAATACCATCTTCACCTTTGATACCGGTTTGAACGACAACGTATCGTTCGTAATAAATGATCTGGTCGAGCTTCTTAGTAGAAAGTCCGAGCAGATAGCCAATTTTATTCGGAAGACTCCGGAAATACCAGATGTGGGCTACCGGAACCACGAGTTCGATGTGTCCCATGCGTTCCCGGCGCACCTTTTTCTCCGTTACTTCCACCCCACAGCGATCGCAAATAATGCCCTTGTAGCGAATCCGTTTGTATTTACCGCAATGGCATTCCCAGTCTTTGACCGGCCCAAAGATCCGCTCACAGAACAAACCGCCCATCTCAGGCTTGTAAGTCCGGTAGTTGATCGTTTCAGGTTGGGTCACTTCCCCGTACGAACTCTCCAGAATGGACTCAGGCGAAGCCAGGCTTATCAGCACCCTGGAAAAGTCGCTGTTGAGTTTTTTGTTCTTCTTAAAGGACATACTTGTATGGATTTTTTAAAAGCTAACCATCACTAGATTTAACAACTTTTACGTAACTATCATTCACCGGCGTGATTGCCCGCACGCACTCTCTGGGTTATGTAGCGAATCGTAAATCATCCTGCGCTTCTTATGGGAGAGAAAGAAATTTAAATCTGGCAATGTAAAAGCGCATATGCATAAAAAACAAGCACGTAGATTGATGACTTTCAACCGTGTACTTGTAGCTTTTTCAGAAATTTATGAGTTTTGGTGTCACACCGAAAAATCCGTTGAGCGAATAATCAATACCGGTCGATTCAGCTGAATCGACCGGTAAAGCTATCTTTATTAGTCCATCGTCACCTCAAGGGCCAGACCGCGCAATTCGTGTACCAACACGTTGAACGATTCCGGAATATTAGGCTTCGGCAGATTTTCGCCTTTCACGATTGCTTCGTATGCTTTGGCACGACCCACAACGTCATCGGATTTGACGGTCAGGATTTCCTGGAGAATGTGCGATGCTCCGAATGCTTCGAGCGCCCAAACCTCCATTTCACCAAACCGCTGACCTCCAAACTGTGCCTTACCACCCAACGGCTGTTGCGTAATGAGTGAGTAAGGCCCAATCGAACGGGCGTGCATCTTATCATCAACCAGGTGACCCAGTTTCAGCATGTAAATCACCCCCACGGTTACCGGCTGATCGAAGCGTTCGCCCGACAGACCATCGTGGAGATACGTACGGCCAAACGAAGGCAGCCCGGCATCATTCAATTCCGCAACCACCTGATCTTCAGTGGCACCGTCGAAAATGGGCGTTGCGTATTTGCGACCCAATTTCAAACCGGCCCAGCCCAAGACGGTTTCGTAAATCTGACCCAGGTTCATCCGGGAAGGTACACCAAGCGGGTTCAATACGATGTCGACCGGCGATCCATCAGAAAGGAACGGCATATCTTCATCCCGAACAATCCGCGCAACAACCCCTTTGTTCCCGTGACGACCGGCCATCTTGTCACCCACTTTCAGCTTCCGCTTCTTGGCAACGTAGACTTTCGCCAGTTTTACAATACCGGCCGGCAATTCGTCACCAACTTCCAGCGTAAACCGTTCCCGCTTGAAGCGGCCGGTGATTTCGTTCCGACGATTGTTGTAATTTTTAACCATCTGGGTCAGCAACTTGTTCGTGTGCGGATCATCTGTCCATCCTTCGATCAACAGGTCACCCAACAAGTTTACTTCTTCCGGAACCGAATAGCTGCTTTCATCACGATACGGGTTTTTGTCCGGGAACAGGTTATCCGTGATATTCTTACGGGTAAACTTAACGCCCTTGCTCGTGATGTTGTCGCCAAATTTGTGGTTGATTCCCTGCGAAGTCTTCCCTTCCAGCAGCGTCGACATCTTGTTGATCATGCGCTCACGCACACCGATCAACTCCCGGCTATACCGTTTCATCAACGCCTTGATCTCATCCTTGTGTTTCGACCGTTCGTCTTTGTTCGGACGGGAGAACAGTTTGGTATCGATCACAACGCCTTTCAACGACGGTGGTGCTTTTTTGGAAGCATCCTTCACGTCACCGGCTTTGTCACCAAAGATGGCACGAAGCAGTTTTTCTTCCGGCGTCGGATCGCTTTCTCCTTTCGGCGTAATTTTACCAATCAGAATATCGCCTTCCTTCACTTCCGTACCGACCCGAACAATCCCGTTTTCGTCGAGGTTCTTCACGGTTTCTTCCGAAACGTTCGGAATTTCAGCCGTCAATTCCTCTTCACCACGTTTGGTATCCCGTACTTCGAGTTCAAATTCTTCAATGTGGATCGACGTAAAGATATCTTCGCGAACAACGCGCTCCGAAATCACAATCGCATCCTCAAAGTTATAGCCCTGCCAGGGCATGAAGGCCACCTTCATGTTCCGGCCCAGCGCCAGCTCACCACCTTCTGTTGCGTAGCCTTCGCAAAGCGGTTCGCCTTTTTTCACTTTCTGCCCTTTCAGAACCATCGGCCGCAGGTTGATACAGGTATCCTGGTTCGTCCGGCGGAATTTAATCAGGTTGTAGGTCTTCAGATCGTCGTCAAAGCTGATCAATCGCTGATCGTCGGCCAAATCGTAGCGAACCACAATTTTGGTTGAATCCACGAACTCGATCACCCCGTTTTCTTCAGCAATGACCAGCGCACGGGAGTCAATCGCGACGCGCCCTTCCAGACCGGTTCCGACAATCGGAGCCTGCGGACGGAGCAGCGGAACGGCCTGACGTTGCATGTTCGATCCCATCAAGGCCCGGTTGGCATCATCGTGTTCCAAGAACGGAATCATCGAAGCGGCCACCGAAACAATCTGGTTCGGCGCAATATCCATATACGTTACACTCGACGGTTCCGACATCGGGAAGTCACCTTCAAACCGCGACTTGATGCGGTCACCCGTCAGTACCCCTTTCGTATCGACCTGCGTATTGGCCTGAGCAATGTAGTGCGTATCTTCTTCTTCGGCAGTCAGGTATTTGACCGGCGTATCGGGAAGCACTTTACCGCTATCAATGATCCGGTAAGGCGTTTCGATAAAGCCCATGCTGTTTACCTTCGCGTAGACGCAAAGCGACGAAATCAGACCGATGTTCGGCCCTTCCGGCGTTTCAATCGTACACAGACGACCGTAGTGCGTGTAGTGAACGTCACGTACTTCAAATCCGGCCCGTTCGCGCGACAGACCACCGGGCCCGAGTGCCGACATTCGACGCTTGTGCGTCACTTCGGCCAGCGGGTTCGTCTGGTCCATGAACTGCGACAACTGGTTCGTACCGAAGAACGAGTTGATGACCGAAGACAATGTCCGGGCATTAATCAAATCGACCGGTTTGAAATCTTCGTTATCCCGAACGTTCATCCGTTCTTTAATCGTCCGCGCCATCCGTGCCAGACCGACACCAAACTGGGCGTATAATTGCTCACCGACCGTCCGGACGCGCCGGTTGCTCAAGTGGTCAATGTCATCGACAACAGCTTTGGAGTTGATCAGACCGATCAGGTATTTCACAATGGAAACGATATCTTCGGTCGTCAATACTTTCGTATCGGGCGCGACATCCAGACCCAGTTTCTTATTGATCCGATAGCGTCCAACATCGCCCAGATCGTAGCGTTTGTCCGAGAAGAACAAACTCTGGATGATTTCACGAGCGGTTTGCTCATCGGGAGCTTCCGTATTCCGGAGCTGCCGATAGATTTGCTCAACCGCTTCCTTCTCCGAGTTGGAGCTATCTTTTTGCAGCGTATTATAAATGATGTTATAATCAGCGACGTTCATATCCTCCTTGTGCAGGATGATCGACTTCTGTCCTGAATCGGTAATGGTGTCGATGTGATCAGCCGCGATAACGGAATCACGCTCCATCAATACCTCATTCCGGCTGATTGACACCACTTCACCCGTGTCCTCATCCACAAAATCCTCCGTCCACGTCCGCAGAACCCGGGCAGCCAACCGACGGCCCACCACTTTTTTCAGGTTTGCCGGGGTTGCCGGTATTTCTTCAGATAATCCGAACAGGTCCAGGATTTCCTTATCCGAGCCAAAGCCAATGGCACGCAGCAACGTCGTTACCGGGAATTTCTTCTTCCGGTCGATGTAGGCATACATGACGTTGTTGACGTCGGTCGAGAACTCAATCCAGGATCCTTTGAACGGAATGATCCGTGCTGAATACAATTTCGTACCGTTGGTGTGCTTGCTCATGGAGAAGAACACGCCCGGTGAACGGTGCAACTGAGAAACAATTACCCGTTCGGCTCCGTTAATGACAAACGAACCTTTCGCTGTCATGTACGGAATATTCCCTAAAAACACTTCCTGTTCGATCGTCTCGAAATCCTCGTTATCCGCATCGTTACAGGAAAGCCGTAATTTAGCTTTCAGCGGCACCGAATACGTCAGACCCCGGTCGATACACTCATCGACCGAATATTTCGGGGGATCCACCGAATAATCGATAAACTCCAGCACGAAATTTTCGCGGGAGTCGGAAATCGGGAAATTTTCTTGAAAAACTTTAAACAAACCTTCTTTCGAACGATTATCAGAAGGGGTGTCTAACTGAAAAAAATCTTGGAAAGATTGTATCTGAACATCCAAAAAATCCGGATATTCGATCACTGGTTTGATTTTCGCAAAGCTTATACGCGTGGTTGTTTTCGTAGCCAAGACTTCGTTGCGTTTAGTTATAGTGATCGAGATTAACTCGTCCGCTTACTTTTAGTATACAAAAGGGCGTAAACGGACAACGTAATATACAGGAAAATAGTTTGCTTTCCCGTGTGTACAGCGCAAAACTCCCCAAACAGGAAAAGACCTGACAGATGCCAGGCCTATTCCCGGGGGAGAATGTGATTCCCTAAGCAGGGTTATTTCACTTCAACTTCTGCTCCGGCTTCTTCCAGTTGCTTGCGCAGCGCTTCCGCTTCGTCTTTCGCAACACCTTCTTTCACTGGTTTTGGAGCTGTGTCAACCAATTCCTTGGCTTCTTTCAGGCCCAGACCCGTCAGGTCTTTCACCAATTTCACAACGGCCAGTTTGCTGGCGCCTGCTGCTTTCAGGATCACGTCAAAAGACGTTTTCTCAGGAGCGGCTGCAACTTCTTCACCGCCACCACCACCGGCTACCATAACGGGAGCTGCTGCTGCTGGTTCGATGCCGTATTCATCTTTCAGAATAGCAGCCAGTTCGTTAACTTCTTTTACCGTCAGGTTGACAAGCTGCTCCGCGAACGCTTTCAAATCTGCCATTTTCGTATTCTTGATTAGATTGTTACAAAATTGATTAAAAATATCCACGGCCTTTAATCCGTGTTTTACTAGTCTGTACGCTCACGGACCGACGTCCGTGGGTACATGGCGTCAGGCGGCTTCGCGCTCCGACAGTGTTTTGAGGATACCGGCCAGTTTGTTGCCACCACTCTGCAGACCAGAAATAACATTCTTGGCAGGTGATTGCAGCAAGGCGATAACGTCGCCAATGAGTTCGTTCTTGGTTTTCAGCGTCAACAGCGTCTCCAACTGGTCGTGACCAATGAACAGACTGTAATCAACCGAAGCGCCTTTCAGTTTCAGCTTATCATTACCGGCTTCTTTGCGGTATTGTTTGATCAGCTTGGCCGGAACTTTACCCGATTCAGCGTGGAACATAACGCCGGAGAATCCCGCCAATACCGTTCCGTCGAAGGAGGTATAATCGGTATCCAGTGTTTCCAATGCTTTTCTGATCAGCGTGTTCTTGATAACCCGGTATTCGATACCCTGGTCGAAACACATCCGACGCAGTTTGTTTACTTCGGCAACCGACATGCCACTGGCATCGGTGATATAGAAGTAGGGAACCGTCTTGAACTTCTCGCTCAGTTCCTCAATAATCGCTCCTTTTTCTTCCCGTGTCATGTTACAGTCCTGATACCGTCGTTTTATCAATTACTACACTCGGACTCATCGTGCTTGACAAATGAATCGTTCTTACATACGTACCTTTTGAGGACGAAGGCTTCAGGCGCAGCAGGGTTGCAATAATTTCCTGTGCGTTTTCGGCCAGTTTGTCCGGGTCGAACGACACTTTACCAATACCGGCGTGAATGATCCCGAATTTATCAACTTTGAAGTCGATTTTACCGGCTTTCACTTCACGAACGGCCTTGCCTACTTCCGGCGTTACCGTACCCGATTTCGGGTTTGGCATCAATCCGCGCGGTCCCAGAACCCGGCCCAGTTTACCAACTTTAGCCATTACATTCGGCATCGTGATGATCACATCGACGTCCGTCCAGCCTTGTTCGATTTTGGTAATGTATTCGTCTAACCCAACGAAATCAGCACCGGCTTCTTTCGCTTCGGCTTCTTTATCCGGTGTGCACAATACCAACACCCGAACGGTTTTACCCGTACCGTGTGGCAGTGTAGCAACACCCCGTACCATTTGATCGGCTTTCCGGGGGTCAACGCCCAAACGAACGTCGATGTCCACCGAAGCGTCAAACTTCGTATACGAGATTGTCTTTAAAATCTCGGCAGCCTGCGCCAATGAGTACTCTTTCGCAGCTTCGTATTTGCTCAGAGCATCCTTTTGTTTTTTAGTCAATTTTCCCATTATCTTCTCTGAATTTGACTGCTGAAATTAATTGTCCCAGGGAGCTTTCCCCGATACCGTGATGCCCATACTCCGGGCGGTACCGGCAATCATCTTCATCGCTGATTCGATGGTAAAGGCGTTCAGATCCGGCATTTTCGTTTCGGCAATCTGCCGAACTTGATCCCAGGTTACTGAGCCAACTTTGTTCCGGTTCGGTTGAGCCGATGCGGTTTTTACTTTGGCGGCCTCCATCAACAGGATGGGTGCAGGCGGTGTTTTGATGACAAATTCAAACGATTTGTCTTTGTAGTACGTGATCAGTACCGGGAGAATCATACCCGCCTTGTCCTGCGTCCGTCCGTTGAACTGCTTGCAGAATTCCATGATGTTCAAACCCTTGGAACCCAACGCTGGTCCGATCGGAGGAGAGGGGTTGGCAGCACCACCCTTCACCTGCAATTTCACGTAGCCAACTACTTCTTTTGCCATTGCTTCTGGTTTGTTACGCTAAGCCCTGCGAATGACTGGGCCGTCCAGTGGGAAGCATACGACGGCGTTGTCTCGGGCATAGCCAGTTAATTTTCCTTTTCTACTTGTGCGTAACTCAGCTCTACAGGGGTATTTCTACCGAAAATTTTGACCACAACATTCAGTTTCTTCCGTTCGTCGAACACTTCTTCGACGGTTCCGATAAAGCCACTGAAGGGGCCATCCACCACTTTCACCGATTCGCCTTTCAGGAACGAAACCGTTGGGGTTGTCACTTCCTGAGTAATCTCATCGACTTTCCCCAAAATACGGTTTACTTCGGCCTGCCGCAACGGTACCGGTATTTTGGTCGGGCCGTTGGCGTTTCCCAGAAAACCCAGTACACCGGGCATACTGGTGATTAAGTGCGAGACTTCCCCATTGGAGAGATCGGCGGAAATCAAAATATAGCCCGGAAAGAACGTTTTCTCACGAACCCGCTTTTTTCCGTTCCGCATTTCGTAAACTTTCTCGGAAGGAATCAGAATCTGTGGAACAAAGTCACCCAAACCTTGTCTGGTAATTTCGTTTTCCAGATAAGACTTGACTTTCTTTTCCTGACCAGAAATGGCCCGGACGACATACCATTTGATTCCGCTTTCCATCGTGAATTCGTTACGATTTGTAATTGTTACTGAATGATTACCAACTCCGAATCACACAGAGACAATTATGACCTGGCATCAAAACGACTGATAAAAAAGATTCAGCGCGTTCTCAAACAAAAAATCGATGCCTCCTACCAGCAGTGCAAAAATCAGCGATGCAATCAATACCAGCGTTGAACTGGATTGGAGATCGCCAAACTTTGGCCATGTAACATTATGCTGAACCTCCTCCCAGGAGTCTTTCAGAAATGAGGTAACCTTGTCCATCTGTGATGTGATTGGCACGGGTGGAGAGATTCGAACTCCCATCAACGGTTTTGGAGACCGCTATTCTACCCTTGAACTACACCCGTGTTTAGTTAGAAGAAAGAAAAAAAATCGGACCGCTGATGCGGAAATAAGACAAAAGATGCGTAATCGACTCTTTTATCCTATCTCTTTTCTCTTCGTTTCTGTTGCCCGCCGAAACGGACTGCAAAGTTACTAAATATTCACAAAAAACAAGTGCATTCCCCGAAAGAAATGCACTTGCTCTGTTAACGACGTTACTTTAGTCGAGGATTTCAGTTACCTGACCTGCACCAACCGTCCGGCCCCCTTCGCGAATAGCGAAACGAAGACCTTTCTCCATGGCGATCTTGTTGATCAGTTGCACTTCAATCGTGATGTTATCACCGGGCATAACCATCTCGACGTTCGCAGGCAGGGAGATCTCTCCCGTTACGTCCGTGGTACGGAAGTAGAACTGCGGACGGTATTTGTTAAAGAATGGCGTGTGACGACCACCTTCTTCTTTCGACAGAACGTAAACCTCTGCTTTGAATTTAGCGTGCGGTTTTACTGAACCGGGCTTGCAAATAACCATACCACGACGGATATCGGTTTTTTCAATACCCCGCAACAGCAGACCTACGTTGTCACCGGCTTCGCCACGGTCCAGAATTTTCCGGAACATTTCAACCCCTGTAACAACTGATTTCAGGTTTTCAGCACCCATACCCAGAATTTCAACCTGCTCGCCAGAGTTGATAATTCCGCGTTCGATCCGACCCGTAGCAACCGTACCACGACCCGTGATGGAGAACACGTCTTCTACCGGCATCAAGAACGGAAGTTCCGTCTGACGCGGAGGCAGTGGGATGTAGCTATCGACATTGGCCATCAGATCTTCGATGGTTGCTACCCATTTGGCGTCGCCGTTCAGACCACCCAAAGCAGAACCCTGGATCACCGGAATGTTGTCACCATCGTATTCATAGAAGCTCAGCAGTTCGCGGATTTCCATTTCAACGAGTTCCAGAAGTTCCGGATCGTCGACCATATCCACTTTGTTCATGAAAACAACCAGCTGAGGTACACCTACCTGACGAGCCAGCAGAATGTGCTCACGCGTCTGGGGCATTGGGCCGTCTGTAGCAGCCACAACCAGAATGGCACCGTCCATCTGAGCAGCACCCGTAACCATGTTTTTCACATAGTCAGCGTGGCCTGGGCAGTCAACGTGCGCATAGTGACGGTTTACCGTCTGATATTCTACGTGCGAGGTATTGATCGTAATACCACGCTCTCTTTCTTCCGGAGCATTGTCGATGGACGAGAAGTCGCGTTTTTCGGCCAAACCTTTTTCTGACAACACTTTCGTGATGGCAGCGGTCAGGGTCGTTTTACCGTGGTCAACGTGACCAATCGTACCAATATTGACGTGCGGCTTGGAACGGTCAAAATTTTCTTTAGCCATTGTTGGAAAAGCTTAAATTGAACTGGTTATTATAATTGATTGAAATTTGCCGTTTCTGAGCCGTTGAGGGGATTTGAACCCCTGACCTCTTCCTTACCAAGGAAGTGCTCTACCACTGAGCTACAACGGCTTTTATGTACTCGTATACTAAGAAAAATGAATAATGCAGAATGAAAATGATTGACTCGTCACGTTCATTATACACTATTCATTATCTGGAGCGGGAGACGGGGCTCGAACCCGCCACCTGAAGCTTGGAAGGCTACCGCTCTACCAAATGAGCTACTCCCGCTTTTGTCGGTTTTAAGTTTGTGGTTTATCGTTTCTGATCAAAAC
The DNA here is from genome assembly GCF_003858645.1 of Larkinella knui. GTDB lineage: Bacteria > Bacteroidota > Bacteroidia > Cytophagales > Spirosomataceae > Larkinella > Larkinella knui. The sequence goes on from NZ_RQJP01000006.1 coordinate 194,325, forward strand.
GATAAATTTAAAACTATAAACTAACTACACTTTTACTTTGTGGGGAGTGGAGGATTCGAACCTCCGAAGGCGTACGCCAGCAGATTTACAGTCTGATCCATTTGGCCACTCTGGAAACTCCCCTTTCAGCCCTTAAAAAGTACTTTTTGATGTCATTCAACCAGCACTTCTGCCAATGGAGTTGCAAAATTACATGCTTTTTTTGCTAAGTCAACTATTCACTTAAAATAAATTTAGTTCAGTCGATAGAGAGGCAATTAAAAACCGCCCCTGACGTAAGCAGAGGGCGGTTTCTACGGCAGAAGAAATATTATAAACCGATCCCAAAACTCAATGAACGAACATTTGGACCTTTGTCGGCAACGAACAAGGGGTTCAGATCATACTTGATAAAAAAGTTAGTGCGGGCAATCCCGATGTGTGCAATCAGACCGTAGCGGAAATCATTCAGGTAGAAGTTTGAGTGCTGACGATCTTTCTTGCTATCCAGCTCTTTTACTTTCGTATAGCTATCCACCCGATACCCCGCATACCCGCCGAAGCCCAGATGCCCCAGCTTACGGCCACTGCTGTTGTAGAAGCTCAATCGGGGTACTACCGGCAAATTCACCGAGCAAACCGTTAATTTGCTTTTCTTCAATTCCCGCCCGGCCTCCGCAAACACAACGCCATTGGGTCCTTTCTGGGCAATTACGTCGTTGTCGAACATGTAATTATTCCACGACACCTCCAGACCATAAAAGAGCTTGAACGAAACGTGTTGGCTCCGGGCCAGCGTTGGTGCCTGACTTAATGCCAGGCTGATGTAACGCGATCCCAGGGGGCGCAGTCGGTAACTTTCGCCAGGATAACCGGCGGTAGGACTTTTCTCAATCAGACTATTCAAGCCAATACCACCGCCTTCGGCTCCGATGTCCCAGTTGTCTTTTTTCCGACGCCGGCTGTGGTTGCGACTGGACCAATCCGAATCATTGTCATTATCAGAACGATTGGACGGCCTTCCTTCCGACTCTTTAATGGTCACCTGAACTTCGCCATCTCTCCGCGTTACAACCAATACCGTATCCTGCAAATACCGCTGCACCCGGTTTTCATCAATCACAATGAACGTTTCTCCCGCTTTGGCCGAATCCAGTTTCAGACCCATATCCCGGATAATTTTATTGATGTCATAATTGGACAACTGCCGGATTCCTTCCTTATCATTGGAATGGATCACCAAACGGGTTTTATTGCCGAATAAAATAACGAGCGAATCGGCTTTCAGACTTTCGGGAGCGGCCCACGCCAGGCTTCCGAACAGCATCAGGAGGGTGGTGACTACGTATTTCATGGTCCTATTTGTTGTTTGAATTTTTCTTGAATGCGTTGTAGCGCAGGTTTTCGTAGGAATTCGATATTTTTTCTTTTCCTTCCTGCACACGTTCCGATGCCCGCGCCAGCAGAGCGCCCGGCTGAACCCCAACTTCTTCCCACTCAACGGACTCGCCGGCTTTCAGCTTATTGAACTGGCGCAGAACCCGGCCCAGCCGGAAGCGCTTTTTCTTCGGTTGATCGTCGTTGCTTTCGGCAAATCCGGATGTTTCCGACTCCGCCGACGCAGCTAAAGACGTTGCTGCAAGTTCCGGAGCGGCAATCTGTACGACCAAGGTCCGTTCGGTCTGCTTCGGTTTCACTTCGGCGACGACCGTTTCCGGTTTCCGAGCTTCTTCCAACAAACCGGGTGTTGCAACTGGCTCAATCACGGATGGTTCTTCACGCGCCGGTTGTACGGTTTTAGCGGGTTGGCGATGCGCTACGGTTTGGGCATTTTGTCGGGAATCGATCGGTTTTTCGTAAGCAACTACCGGCTCCTCAGCGTGCTGTACCTCTTCCGTCTTCCGTTCCGCAGCCGGTGTGTGAGTTTGAGAAGGTACGGACTTCTTATGGGATCGTTGCGCAATCGGGTTGGTTGAAAAACCGGTTTTCCCGGTTTCATTTCCTGACCATAGCCACCACGATGCCAACAGGATTACCGCAACACTGGCTGCCGACGCATACCACCAGATGAAGGGCGATTTACGCTCCTCCTTCTCGTTCATCCGGCGTTGTAATTCGTCCCACGAAGCCCGTTGCGGTTTTACTCCGTGATCCCTTAGCTGGTTGGCGAACAGATCGTCAATAGGATGTTGGCTCATAACTTATTGATTTTTTTTTTACGTCCAACTGCATCAGCAACCGTTGCAGGAGAGCCCGCGCGCGGTGCAGTTGCGATTTGGAGGTACTTTCGGTTATTCCTAATGATTCGGCTATTTCAGCGTGACTGTATCCTTCAATTGCGTACAGGTTGAATACCGTTTTGTAACCTGCGGGCAATTGGTCGAGCAGATTCATTAAATCTTCCGCAATCAAATCCTGATCGGCAAATGTCGTGTCTGCCTCCGGCAGTGTATCTTCCAGCGCTATTTCGGCCCGCCATTGTTTGTTCTTCCGCAGATACATTAGCGATTCATTCACCATGATCCGCCGAATCCAGCCTTCAAAGCTTCCTTCGCTTTTGTACTGCCCGATTTTTTCAAAAACCCGCATAAAACCGTCCATCAGGATTTCCTCCGCTTCGTAGCGGTTAGAGACATACCGGACGCAGATTGTCAGCATTTTCGACGAATACCGCTCAAACAATGCCTTCTGCGCCCGGCCGTCGGCCCGTTGCAGTGCAGTGATCATCTGCGCTTCCGTTGAATATCCGAGTAATCGTCGAATCATGCAGGTTAAAAATCGTTTTCAGAAACAAGATGCAAACCGGGTCGGTCGAGGTTGCATGGTGGGTTGAAATTATTCAAAAAATAAGCCCGGTCCTGCAGGACCGGGCTTGAAATGTCTTAAAATTCGGATGTTTTATCCGGCTCATACTGAATCCCCGAGACGAAATGAAGCCAGACGATGCGGGAAATCCGGAAATTGACGGGGGTAATTAAAACTAGTGCCGGGCAGATGAGCAGCGCATAGGTCCAACCACCTGGATCATTCAATCCGTAGAAAATTAAAAAACCGAGCACCAGAGCCACACCGGCTGACAGAACGTAACTGACAAACATGGCACCCCAGAAGTAACCGGGTTCAATTTCGTACCTTATGCCGCAGTGCGGACAGTGTTTGTACATTTCATCAAATCGCCGGAGTTCATAAACCGGGTACTTGAAAATCGCTCCCTGTCTACACCTAGGACATAGCCCCTTTGACACGGCTTGCAATTGCGAGACGTTTGCCATGTTCTTTTTTACTGGTTCTTAACCAAAGAAAAATAATGATTGCTACCAGCAAATAGGGCGTTACCAGCAAGTAGAGAATACCGGTATTCAATCCAACAGCGACATGGTTACGTCCGTTGCTCATGGTGCTTTCTACCGTTCCCCGGCACATGGCACATTGAGCAAACGTGTCGGTGAAAGTAAGCAGGTAAAGTACGACAATGGCCAAAAAGCTTTTCCAGATTTTCATAGCCCGATGGATTAATGATTGTAATAGGGAGCAATTAACCAATAAACGACCACACCGGTAATACTGACATATAACCAGATGGGATACGCCCACTTCACGGTCGCCTTGTGTTTGGCTATCTGGCCACTCAAGGCAAAATAAACCGCCCGCAGCACGAACCACACTACGACAATCGATAAACTAATGTGACTGATCAACAAAAAATAGTAGACCGGCCGAATCCAGCCCTGCCCGCCAAACGGCGTCGACTCGTTCGACAGGTGGTATAAAACGTAACTCAGAAGAAAAATAAAACCCAGCGCAAAGGCGGTAAGCATTGTTGTGCGGTGAGCCGCTCTATTTTTCTGTTTGATGAAGTACAAGCCCATCAGCAATAAAATTGCCGTCACCGAATTAATAACCGCATTGATGTGTGGCAAATAGGTGGTCCAATCGCCCAGATCGACTTTCTGACGAATTCCCAACAGAACCGCCACTACCAGCGGAATGACAATCGCCAGAATATTAATCAGCCGGCTGTATTTTTTACTTTGTTCAATTTGCAAGGTTACCATACCTGAATCGGCCTGTTATTTTGCGTAAATATCTAGTAGAACTCTGATTTCCAGCACCAAACGATCAACGTCGGTTTTGTCGGTTCCATTGTAAAACCCCCGGATGTGTCCTTCGTGGTCTACCAATACCAACCCCTCATAAAGCGTAAAAGTTTCGTGTTTACGGCCCGTCATCGGGCGTTGTTTGATCCGGTAATATTGTTCGCCAATAAAGGTGGTTTCCAGGGTATCCGGTTTAGCGATAAGCCATCGATCGGGCTGCACTTCAAACGATTTTACAACCTGCCTTGCGGCCGAATCCGTGTCGACAAAAGAGACCAGAGTTACGTTCGGGTTTTGGGTAAAAATGTCCTGTACCCGATTCAATTGACCGGCCACCCGGGCACAGGTTGTATCGCAGTTTAGACCAAAGAAGGAAGCAACGTACACGTTACCTTTTAAGGCCGCCGTAGAAAACGGTTTTTTATCCGGTAATGCACCTGTGATCTGGGGAATGGTGTAGAAAACGGTATCCCGGGTTTCTCCGCTCCAACCAGACTTGGCGGCAGGCCGGGTTTCTATCTTCCCGGTTTTGGCGTCGATAACCGGAAAAAAGGTCTGGAGCGTGAACTGGTTCTGACCGAAGAGCTTGAGGAAGATAAAAACAAAAGCCGGAACCACCAACAGGAGCAGGAGGATTCCGGCTTTTATAATGCGCGCCATATTATCTTGCGATGAAAACGAAGCCTCCCTCCATCAGCAAGGCAAGCAGCAACCAAACTACAAAGATACAGGGCAACACGATGGCCCAGATCAGTGATTTCACTTCGTGCTTTAAGTGCATGAATTCACCAACAATGTAGAAGGCTTTCACAATGGTCATTAAGACGAAAATCGACGTTTTGAGAAAACCGTGGTGTAATGTAAAAGCAATCAGGAATTCAAACGCCGTCAGAACGGAAAGAATAACGAAGGTTTTCCAGATTGCTTTGGTTTGTGGCTCGGCAATAACGCCGGATTCCGTATCGTGGTGATGTGAGCTATGATCTGCCATAATTGTATCTCCAAAAAAATTAAACCAGGTAGAAGAACGTAAAGACGAATACCCAAACCAGGTCGACAAAGTGCCAGTACAGCCCTACTTTTTCAACCATTTCATAATGGCCGCGACGCTGATACAAGCCAAAGGAAGTCCGGTAGAAAATCAGGATATTCAAGACAACGCCACTCAACACGTGGGTACCGTGAAATCCGGTGATAAAGAAGAACAGATCCGCAAAAGCCGGAGGACCGTATTGGTTTTCGGTGAGATTAGCACCAAAAATAGTGCGTTCAATCCACTGGCCATTCACCAACTCCCTGATCACGGTTCCCTCATCGGTTCCGTGAATAAAGTGAGTCCATTCCCAGGCCTGACTGCCTAAGAAAGTCAACCCACCCAGAATAGTCCAGAGCATATATTTCTCGACGGCGGCTTTGTCCATCCGGTGACCGGCTTCAACGGCCAGAACCATTGTAACCGATGAGAAAATAAGGATAAAGGTCATGATACCGACAAACACCAGCGGCAACTGAACACCATGCAAAAAGGGCACAGATTCATACACCCGCTCCGGGATTGGCCAGTAGAGATTTGAAAAATGATACTCTCCAAATATGGCCGGATCATAGGCCTGGTAACTGAAACGGATAAACCCGTAGGTTACCAGTAATGCAGAAAAGGTGAAGGTATCGGAAATCAGGAAGAACCACATCATGAGCTTACCGTAGCTCACTCTCATCGGTTCTACCCCACCCATCCAGGTCTTCTTGTCGAACACCGGTGCCTCGGTTGTTGCAGTAGCAGCCATGCTTTACGGAAATTGAATCAATTAAAATACAATAAAAAGCCAAACAAATAGACCCACAAGATATCTAAAAAATGCCAGTAGGTCATACAAACTTCAATCTGAGTCAGGTTTTTAGCATGAATTTTCAACTGAAAAGCCGCCCGCAGTGCATATAAAAGCACAATCAGACCGCTGACCAGGTGAAAAGCGTGAAGCCCGGTAAAAACGTACATAAATGAGCCGGATGGATTACCGACAAAATACACGTTTTGAGCTACCAGATCTTTCCAACCTATAAATTGCATTACTAAAAACGCCAGCCCAAACGCAAAAGTAATAGAAATTGCTGTTCTCAATACCCCAAAATCATCTTTTTTTGCCGCCCGGTAGGCCCAATGCATCGATACGCTACTGATGAGCAATACCACCGTACTATACATAAAAATAGCCGGCATTTTGAACTCCAACCAGTTTCCCTCTGCCCGACGAACCAGATAAGCACTCGTCATAGCTGCAAACAACATCACAATACTGACCACGAACATCCAGACAATGAACTTTTTGGGGTTCATTGATAGGGTTTCTTCGGGCTCCTCAACCATCGGCAAGATTTTAATCGTTTCGCTCATAGTCTGTTACAATTTGTCTAACAAAAAGGCGATTTGAAGAATCGGCAAATACAGAAATGATCCAAACATGATCTGTAAAGCTGCCTTATCCGTTCGCTTTCTCATTAAGTAAAACGTCTGAGTCAGAAATAGAATTCCACACACCATGGCAACGATTGCCGAGTTGATACCGGTCATGCCTAATTCGTAAGGCAGCCAGCCAACCGGTAACAGAAAAAGGGTGTAAATCATGATTTGCAAAGCGGTTTTTTCATCCTTACCACCCGTCGATGGCAGCAATTTGAAACCGGCTTTGGTATAATCGGTATCGGCAACCCAAGCAATAGCCCAGAAATGAGGGAATTGCCAGAAAAACTGAATAGCAAACAGAATACCGGGTTCGAGACCATAGTGATTGGTGGCCGCAACCCAGCCAATCATGGGGGGAAATGCTCCCGGTAAGGCGCCAACAAAAACCGCAATTGGCCCAACACGCTTCAAGGGTGTATACACAAATCCGTAGAGCAGCAAAGAAAGAACGGAAAGCGCACAGGACCGGAGGTTGAAAAATACAATGAACAGAAAACAGGCAACAATGAACAGGGCAAATGCATAAATGGCTGCTTCCTGAACCGTTAACCGACCGGTCGGCAAAGGCCGCCCCGCCGTTCGTTTCATCAATTTATCGTATTCCTTCTCAATAATCTGGTTGATGATGTTTGCTGAACCGGTCATAGCCAGCGACGCAATAAACAATAAACCCAGCTTTAACCAGTCGATCCGGCTAACAGCCAGGCTGTAACCGAACATGCCCGACAAGGCGACAAAAACCGATAGCCGGAACTTCAGCAAATCGAAGTACGCTTTACCTTTTAATGCAAACGCACTGATACCAATGGTTTTGGTTTGTTGCATTCTATAGTTTTGAATAATGAGGCTGTTGAACAGCCCGATTTTTTAACAATTGGTCGGCATTCAGCATCAGCATCGCCGTAAATTGTATTCCTAATATCACAATGGCCAGCGTCAGGTGAATGGGTTGGGCCGCGGCTGGAACCGCAAAATACGCCATCACGACGCCCGTTAAAATCTCGATCAGAACCAAGGCCAGTAAAGCGGTGGTCAGTTGAGAAAGCAGTCCTTTGGTGGTGGTATTTTTCCGCAACTGGTAAATAACGGCCAGATGGAATACCAGAATAATCAAAGAGAATGACCGGTGAACGTAAAAGCGAAAATCCAAGCTGTCAATCCACCGATACCGCTCGCTGTAGCCAATTCGCTGAATGACTTCGTCAATAGACTCCCGCACCTGCGTTCCGATCAACACCTGAACCACCGAAAAAATCATCGCCCAAAACAGGATCCGGTTAACACTGGCTTTGTTCGTAACAATGGTTTCAACAGCGACCCGGCCGGTATACGAAATAGCCATTACATAAAGAAGGGCAAATACAACCAGAATTGCCAACAACATATGCAAGGTTACCAGATACGGGGCTAATTCCGTTGCCACCACGCGCGAACCCAGCCAGCCGTTCAGGCCAATCAGTATGAACGAAATGAGGCTGCCGTAAAAAAACCGCTGGTCTTTTTGAAGGTAAGGAATCGAAACAACGAGCAGGGCAAAAACCGATAGACCAGCAAAAGCACCCAACAGGCGATTAACGTACTCGATCCAGGTCTTAACCGCATTGAACTCAACTTCTCCTTTCAGTTTTGCGCCGTAGATTTCCTGATAATTTGAAGGCAGTTGAGAAACTTCCGTTGGCGGCACCCATCGTCCAAAACACCTCGGCCAATCGGGACAGCCCATTCCGGAGCCGGTACTTCTGACAATCCCACCTGCAAGAATCAGCAGGTAAATGAAAATAACTGTCAGAAGGGCCAGGCGCCGGAACAGGTGTTCACGTTGATTAGTGAGGCTGTTTGAACTGGTCATTATAGTTCTGTGCCTCAATCTCTTTCTCGATGGCAATCAGTGCATTTTCATGCGGCAGATTGGACTCCGGCGTTTGGGAGTAAGGTACATTTTGGGGGATGAAATCATCAGTCGCACCCGGTTTGCTGTAATCATAAGCCCAGCGATATACCGGTGGGATTTCGCCCGGCCAGTTGCCGTGTCCCGGATGCAGCGGAGTAGTCCATTCCAGCGTATTCGATCTCCACGGATTCAGCGAAGCTTTTCTGCCTTTAAAAATGCTGTAAAAGAAGTTGAAGAGGAAGATGAACTGAGCTGTAAAGGTGAAAATAGCTGCGATACTCACAAACATGTTCAGATCACCGAACGTCCGGAATGCTTCGTAGGTAGTGAATGAATAATACCGACGCGGGAAACCGGCAATACCAATGTAGTGCATCGGGAAGAATACCAGATAAATACCGACAAAGGTGAGCCAGAAGTGAATATGTCCCAGAGTAGAATTCATCATTCTACCGAAGAATTTCGGGAACCAGTGGTAAACCCCGGCCAGGAATCCGAAAGCCGATGCAGCCCCCATAACCAGGTGGAAGTGGGCAACGACAAAGTAGGTATCGTGCAGCTGAATATCCAACGCGCTGTTTCCCAGAATAATACCTGTTAAACCGCCCGAGATAAAGAAAGATACCAGGCCAATCGAGAATAGCATGGCAGGTGTAAACACAATGTTACCGCGCCACAGCGTCGTAATGTAATTGAACGCTTTTACCGCCGATGGAACGGCAATGATCAGCGTCAGGAACATAAAGATTGATCCCAGGAATGGGTTCATCCCCGTTACAAACATGTGGTGAGCCCACACAATGAACGCCAGGAACGCAATACCGATCATGGAGGCAATCATGGCCCGATACCCGAAGATGGGTTTACGGGAGTTCGTAGCGATAATTTCGGAGGTGATCCCCAGCGCCGGGAGCAATACGATGTATACTTCCGGGTGGCCCAGGAACCAGAATAAATGCTGGAACAGAATCGGGCTACCACCGATGTTCGGCAACGCTTCTCCGCCAATGTAAATTTCTGACAGGTAAAAACTGGTTCCCATACTCCGGTCGAAGATCAACAGCAGAGCTGCTGACAATAATACCGGGAAAGAAATCAAACCCAGAATAGCCGTCAGCAGAAAAGCCCAGATGGTCAATGGCATTTTACTGAACGACATACCCCGCGTCCGCAGGTTAATGACGGTCGTAATGTAGTTGATACCGCCCAGCAATTGAGAGACAATGAAAATGGCCATACTCATCAACCAGAGAGTCATCCCCAAACCAGAGCCGGACATGGCTTGTGGCAAAGCGCTCAGGGGCGGATAAATTACCCAACCGCCGGAGGCTGGTCCTGTTTCGATAAACAGCGACGAAAACATCAGAACGCTGGAGATGAAGAAAAACCAGTAAGAAAGCATGTTCAGGAAACCGGATGCCATATCGCGGGCACCAACCTGCAGGGGAATCAGGAAGTTACTGAATGTACCACTCAATCCGGCCGTTAACACAAAGAAAACCATGATGGTACCGTGCATGGTAACCATCGCCAGATAGAATTCCTTATCAAGCTTTCCGGATTCGTCGATCCATCCGCCAAGAATGGGGCGAAGCCATTCGAGGGTCATGTTCGGGAAGCCCAATTGCAGACGGAACAGCACGGAAAGCGATGCTCCAATAATGGCCCAGAAAATACCTGAGAACATATATTGTTTTGCAATCGTCTTGTGGTCTTCCGAGAATACATATTTCCTTAAGAAACTTAGCTCCTCGTGATGGTCATGTTCTTCAACATGAACCGCCGATGATGCTGCATTCGTTTCAACGGTTGCCATAGTATCAGATTTATAAAGTCGTAGGTTAATTAGTTAGCGCAACGATGCACTGGTAGTTGCTCCGGCTCCTTCAGCAGGTGCTGCTGTGCTGTCCGCTGGGGTTTCAGCCGGAGTTGCCGGTATATATTTTGCCGCTTTTGCTTTCAGTTTTTCCGGTACACGTGCCAGATAATCCGGGTTTTTGGTCAGCCACGGTTTCTGTTCAGCCATCCATTTGTTGTAGGCATCTTCGTCTTCAACAACTAGTGTTGTTCTCATCGAAAAGTGCCCCTGGCCACACACTTCCGTACAGGCAATCTCATACTTGAAATTTTGATTACCGGTTTCATTCCGCATCTGTTCCGTTGTTTTATCGGCAATAAACCAGAACCGCGTAGGCATTCCCGGTACCGCATCCATTTTCACCCGCATGTGCGGAATAAAAACGCTGTGGAGTACATCTTTCGCCCGGATTTTGAGCAGAACCGGCCGGTTAACCGGAATGTGCATTTCACTCGATACCGTTACGTCATCGAACGACGTTTCATCTTCCAGGTCGATCCCCAGACTGTTGGCGGCATCGATCAACTTATAGTTGTAATTGCCCAGTTTGTCATTATCAACACCGGGATACCGCATTTCCCAGTTAAACTGCTTACCCACAATTTCAATCGCCAATGCGTTTTCAGGCGCTTCTTTGGTAATATCACGCCATGCCCGCCAGCCGGTAAAGACTAGCAACGCCATAACTATCGCCGGGATAACGGTCCAGATCAACTCAAGTTTGTGATTTTCCGGATAATACGTTGCCCGATGATTTTTCCGGTACTGGTATTTAAAGGCAAAGTAAAACAAGAGTGCATTAGTCACCACAAAAGCAATAGTGATGATGGTCATTGTTAACCAAAACAAGCTATCCGTATGGCGACCGTGCGGTGACGATGCTTCGGGCAGAAAAAACTGTGAAGCATGTATAAATGACCAACCTGCGGCTATCAGCCCTACCACAAAAAACGCCAGGAACAGAAACCCGTTTATCCGGTTATTTACACTTGATCCTATACTTTCCTCGGTTGTTGCGTCAGTGTTAACGCCTTTTAAAACAGAGGTCAATCGCGTCAGTACCAGAATAGCCAGTACGAGAAATACCAACGACAACAGTCCTACAATGTAAACCATAGCAATCTGTGAATGAATTTGAATACAAAAAAGAACCGGTTCTTAAATATCGTGATGCAAAGATTCTTCGAGCATCGGGTGATTTTTAGGAATCAGGTTTGCTTTCGTTAACTGTGCAGATACTGACCATATGAAGGCACAGGCAAAGATCAGAATCATTCCGAACTCAATCGGTCCAAATCCGCCATGCTCTCCCACCGTTCCAGGCATAATATTCGTGTAGAAGTCAAAATAGTGACCGACAAGAATTCCCCAGCAGGCAATTTTCAGAATAATAGGCGTCCGTTTAGCATCCCGTGTCATGAGAACCAGGAAAGGGAAGACGAAACACATGAAGATATTGATGAAAAACGGGGCCTTATAGATACCGCCATACCCACTAAACCGTTCCCGATAGTAAATGGTTTCTTCCGGTAAGTTAGCGTAGTAAATGAGCATAAATTGTGCAAACCATACATAAGCCCAGAAAATACTGAAAGCGAACATAAACTTGCCCAAATCGTGAAAATGGCTGTCATTGACACCTTTCAGATAGCCTTTTTCTTTCAGGCTTACTACTACCAGGGTAATCACGGCTAAGCCCGTTACGTGCCAGCTTGCCAGCGTATACCAGCCAAACATGGTACTGAACCAGTGGGTATCGATCGACATGATCAAATCCCAGGCAGAGGTGGAGGAGGTGACAGCAAAAACAACCAGAAACGCCGTCGAGTACTTGATACTTTTTTCGTAATAGGCTGTTCCACCTTCCAGATCTTCCTGCAAAGAGTATTTACGAACTACTCTCCACAATCCGTACCAGGATACGAAGTAAAAAATCATTCGTCCCAGGAAGAAGGGCGTATTTAAAAAGCCCTTTTTGCCGGCAATAATTGGGTCATATTCCGGGCCACCTACTTCATACAAGCCTTCGTGCGTCCAGTGAAACAGATCATGTCCGGCAACAAAGAAGGTTATCAGCATGATGACACCTGTTACCGGCAGAAAAGCCGGCAAGGCTTCAGGAACGCGTTTGAATACGGCCGACCAGCCGGCCTGCCCCAGGTAGTTATAGGCCAGGAAAAACATGCCTGCTACGGCCGCCCCCGTGAAATAAATACTATTCACCCAAACGTTGGCCCACAAACGGGTAGTCCATTTGTAATGGTGTGCTTCCGTTGCGGCTTCGTGAGCAGCCCCGCCATGCGCAGCAGCTCCGTGAGCCGCTTCAGCATGTTCGTGTCCGCCAATTCCTTTTGCGGCCATGAAAGCACCAATGCCAACCAGTACGACCCCAGCAATAATACCGATGGTCAGTCGGCGTTTGCTTTCGGCTGTAAATTCAAATTGTTCGTCAACAGACGGGATTGAATGTGTATGAGCCATTCCTTTGTGAACTATAATGAGTATTCAATGTACTGTTTAACCGCCGTTTTGCAATTTCTGGACGTAATGCACGATTTTCCAGCGATCCTCGGGTGTAATCTGGGAGCCATGAGGCCACATCCGGTTTCTACCATAGGTGATCACGTGAAAAATATGCCCTTCTTTCATGCCCGACATGGAAGCATAATTAGGAACCCCTTTATATTGGGCTCCTACCAGCCCGTCGCCTTTACCGGTTTCACCGTGGCAGTGTTGACAGAAACGGGTATAGTATTCTTTTCCTTCGGCCAGGGTTTTCTCGTTGAGCGGAATGGGATTTACCAGGGTCCGTTCCGCAATTTCAATACTATCCGAAGGGATGTTGTAAATCATCAGGTTTCTAACCGTGCTATCTCCTTCTCCGAAAGTCGTATTGTAATTACGACGCGAGACGGTTCCTTTTACGGGCAGCCATAAAGCCGTACCATATCTATTATAAGGAGTTTTGAACCCATCAACTTGTTTGTAAGGCTCATAACCGACCGGCTCGTACATATTTGGTGCATACTCGCTACCTGGATTGTCGTGACCCCGCTTGCAGGCGGTTATTGTCAGCATGGCGGCTGCCATCACCAGAAGAGAGCGGTTCAATCGCATAAACTTCATGTGTCGTCAGTCGGATTAAAATTGTTTTACATTTACTTCTGCAGCGCCGGATGCGCGCAAAACCGTTGCAATCTCAGCTTCTGATTGCTTGTTTTTGCTCAAATCGATTGCCATTACAAATTTGTTATCCGTACTGCGTAGATCAAACATCAGCGGTTTCACCGTGGGACCTAAGCCATTGGATACCAGAAACGTACCGACCATGCCAAGCGCCGTAAAAAGTACCGTAAGCTCAAACATAACCGGTATGTAGGCGGGATAAGCATAATGATCTTTCCCCCCAATAATCATAGGCCAGTCATAGCCCATGGTGTAGTACGTCAGGGCAATCATCGTAAGCAGCCCTGATAAACCAAACAGGAAGGCAGCAATACCAATCCGCGTACGTGGGTGGCCTAATGCGACATCAAGCCCGTGAATGGGAAATGGGGAGTAGACTTCGTGAATCCGCACACCCGCGCTTTTAACTTCTGTAACGGCTTTCAGGACGACTTCATCGTCATCATAAACGCCTACCAGAAATTTCGCGCTATCGTTATGTTGAACTGACATTGCTTTTAATGAAATTTTGGTAAATGAGTAACTGGTTGTCCAGGGTAATCAAGCAGGTAATGGAAAAACCCAATTACTCGACGTTTTTATTAAAGGTTGGATTTGTAACGCTTTCGCCCTTTGCAACACCCGATACCGACGTTGGTAGTCTTTCGGATGCTGAGCGGATAATTGCCTTAACTTCAAACATGTTGATAACCGGCAAGAATTTAGCAAATAGCAGGAACAGCGTAAAGAAAAATCCGAATGAGAAAATATAATCACCAATGTCAAACATCGTGGGAGTAAACATGGCCCAGCTTGAAGGCAGGTAATCGCGGTGCAGTGATGTAACAATAATCACAAACCGTTCGAACCACATACCGATGTTTACAATTACGGACAATACGAAGGTCCAGGTAATGCTCCGGCGAATCCGGCGTGACCAGAATAGCTGTGGAGAAATTACATTACAGCTCATCATCATCCAGTAGGCCCACCAATACGGTCCCATCATCCGGTTTAGAAACGCATACCGCTCATACTCGACGCCCGAATACCAAGCGATAAAGAACTCCGTAATATAAGCTACCCCTACGATCGAACCCGTTAGCAGAATGATTTTATTCATGGACTCGATGTGCTCGAACGTAATGTAGTCTTCCAGTTTGAAAACGACCCGCGTAATGAGCATCAGGTTTTGTACCATCGCAAAACCGGAGAAAATAGCACCCGCAACGAAGTAAGGCGGGAAGATGGTCGTGTGCCAGCCCGGAATAACCGACGTGGCAAAGTCCATACTTACAATCGTGTGAACAGATAATACAAGTGGCGTTGAAATACCGGCCAGAATCAAGCTGATGTATTCATACCGTGCCCAGGTTTTGGCACCGCCATTCCAGCCGAGTGAGAAAGCACCATAAATATAGCGCGATACTTTACTCGTTGCCCGGTCGCGGATGGTGGCCAAGTCAGGCACTAACCCCATGTACCAGAAAACCAGTGATACCGTGAAGTACGTGCTGATGGCAAATACGTCCCAGACCAGGGGCGAGTTGAAGTTCACCCACAACGAGCCAAAGGTGTTTGGCAGGGGTAACGCCCAGTAGGCCAGCCAGGGACGGCCCATGTGCATCAGGATAAAACTGGCCGCACAAAGAACGGCGAAGATGGTCATGGCTTCAGCCGCCCGGTTGATCGATGTCCGGTATTTCATCCGGAACAACAACAGAATGGCGGAGATCAGCGTACCGGCGTGACCGATACCCACCCACCACACGAAGTTGGTGATGTCCCAGGCCCAGCCAACGGTTTTATTCAATCCCCAGACGCCCAGACCTTCCCACCAGGTCCAGAAGACGCAACAGGTACCGTAAATCAATACGACAAAAGAAATGACAAAAGCGATCGTCCACGCGCGGGTAGGTTTGCCTTCAACCTGCTTGCAGATGTCTTCCGTCACGTCGGCATATGTCTTGCCCCCGGTTACCAGTGGGGTTCTCACGGGTGATGTAACGTGCATGGTAGTTGATTTTACTAGTTAATGAACTATGGATTCACAATCTGAGGTGAAACTACGCCCCTTCTTTTACAGCCGCAACCGGCTTATGTTCTTCATCCTTATTCCGAATCTTGGTCAGGTACGAAATCTGCGGTCTGGTGTTGATTTCTTCCAGCACCTGGAAAGCCCGGCCTTCATTTTCCACTTTCAGCAGTTGTGAAATCGTGCTCTCCGGATTGTTCATATCGCCAAAAATAATGGCTCCGGTTGGGCAAGCCTGCGCACAGGCCGACTGGATTTCATCTGGCTCCGGTCTTCTGCGTTCTTTTTTGGCCGTCAGTTTGCCTTCCTGAATACGCTGTACGCAGAATGAACATTTCTCGATGACACCACGCGAACGAACGGTTACATCCGGATTGATAACCATCTTTCCGAGATCGTTGTTGAAGTGGTAATCGAAATTGTCGTTGTCGAAATATTTGAACCAGTTAAACCGGCGAACTTTATAAGGACAGTTGTTGGCGCAATACCGGGTACCAACACACCGGTTGTAGGTCATCTGGTTCAAGCCTTCCGTGCTGTGCGTCGTTGCCAATACCGGGCATACCGTTTCGCAAGGGGCATTGGAGCAGTGCTGACACAGCATCGGCTGAAATACGACTTCCGGATTGGCCGAAGCTACTTCGAGCCCTTTCCGATCTTCCGCTTCCGCATCGCTGCTGTAGTAACGGTCGATCCGCATCCAGTGCATTTCGCGCCGGTTGATCACTTCCTGCCGACCAACGACCGGGATGTTGTTTTCGGCGTTGCAACTAATCACGCACGTTCCGCACCCGGTGCAGGAGTTCAGGTCGATAATCATCCCCCACGAATGGTTCGGTTTTTCGTACCCTTTCCAAAGCGTGATATCTGTCGGCGAAACCGGACCTTCCGAAGTGACTACTTTCGGGAAATACCGACCGGCCTTAGGATCTTTTTTATACGCTGCCAGGATCGATTCCTGAATAACCGCCCGACGACCCATTACGGTATCGTGCGTTTGCGTCTGAGCAATTGCGCGGCTTCCGCCTGCTTTCGTAATTTTGACATCTGTAGCGGCAAACAGTACCGAATTGGCCGAAACCGATGCCAACGGATAGGCGTTCTTGCCAACTCCATCGGCCGATTTCCCGGCTTTCTCACGACCGTAGCCAATCGCAACAGAAACAGTACCGTCGGCTTGACCGGGCTGAATCAAAACCGGCAACTCAATAGCGGTTTTACCCGTTACTTCAATCGTGACCAGATCGTTTTGTTCAACACCCAGTTCACGGGCGGTTTTCTGTGAAAGACAGGCGTAATTATCCCAGCACGCTTTAGTAACCGGATCAGGCAACTCCTGAAGCCAGGGGTTATTGGCCATCGCTCCGGTTCCAATGCTTACATTTTCATAGAGCGCTAATTCCAGTCCTGTTGCAGTGGGTTTGTAGCGTTGCGCTACAGCAGCAGCAGCAGCGGCCACGGTTTCCGGTCTGAAAGTGCCTGCTGCGGTAGCCGGAGCGGTTTTGAGTTCAAGTACCCCATCGTGCAGGGACTGAATCCAGAACTGATCAAAGGGCAAACCGCTTCCGGCTTGTGGATAAACCGTGGTGCGCCAGTAATTTTTAATAAATGCCTCGTAATCTGAATTTAACCCGGCCCATTTCAACAATGAAACTTGTGGCTGACGGGTTTTGAAAATCGTATTGATCGTCGGCTGAGTCAGGCTGTAGAACCCGGGTTTCGGCTCGGCCACATCCCATGATTCCAGATAGTGAGGAGCCGGACACGTGTATTTACAAAGTGAAGCCGTTTCATCAGACCGGTCGGCAAACGAAACCGATAAACCGATCTTTGGCAAAGCTTCTTTCAGTTCGGCACCCCGTGGGTGATCATAGACCGGGTTTGCTCCATAGAAGATAGCCGCTTGAATCCGTCCTGCTTTGGCATCGCTGATGAAGGTGTTCATGGCGGCATCATTCCCCTGACGGTAATTAACCGGGTGGGTAAGATCGATGGTTGTGCCGTAACTACCCAGCAGATTATTCAAAGCATTAACGATCACCTGAACGTTGGGATCATTTGAACCGGAAACGACCAGCGCACTCCCCCGGGCAGCCACCAGATCAGTGACAGCTTTATCCAGGTAAGCAACATCGACAGCAGCCGTGCTTACCGGGGTTCCACCCAGTTTAGCCGCTACCTTATTATATAATGCCGCAACAACCAGCCCTTCCTGCGAAGGCTTAATGGGTGTCCGATAATCGGCGTTGGAACCCGTAATGGACAAACCGGTTTCAAACTGGTAGTGCCGGGACATGTCTTTCTTATTACCGGCGTTTGCTCCGATTTTCCGGGTTGCGACGTATTGTCTCGAAAATTCTAACGGAGCGATCCAGCTACCCAGAAAGTCGGCAGCAATGCTGACAATCGTTTTAGCTTTACTGAAGTCGTAAGAAGGCACTACTGCCTGACCAAACGAAGTCTGGTTGGCCTGAATCAGTCCGGAAACGGAGTTCGCGTCGTACTGGATATGCGTAGCCGTCGGATATTTGGCAATAAAAGCGGCAATGGCAGATTTTGTGGCCGGACTTACCAGTGTTGAGGAAACAATCCGAATGGCACCACCACGTTGCAGCAGACCTGGAATTTCTTTGTCAACCGTTGCCCAGTCGCTGTCAGCTTCACCCCGCTTTGGTCCTTTCAGTTTGTCGATATCATAAAGTGACAAAACGGAAGCCTGCACCCGTGCCCAGGTGCCTCCTTTGGTTATGCTCGACAAATTATTTCCTTCAATTTTGACCGGTCGACCTTCGCGGGTCCTTACCAGAATCGGGGCATAATCTCCTCCTTCCGTATAAGTAGAAGCATAATAATCGGCAATTCCCGGAAATGTACTTTCCGGCTTATTAATATAAGGTATAGCGCGGTGAACCGGCGTATCGCAGGCAGCCAGCGTTACCGCTGCCATGCCAAATCCTAATACTTTTAAGAAATCCCGACGGTCACTGCTAATGCCATCGACTATACTTCCTGATTCGGTAGACTTATTATCAGTGGCTTCTGGAAACTCCTTATACGCGTTTTTAACAAAAGATTCGTCGTTTCGTAGCTCTTCCAGTCCCCTCCAATACCGTTTATTTGTACTTTCCATACAGTCCTTTTGATTCGTTCAACTGTTTAATGGGATTCGGTGTGATTAATAATGGCATTTTGAACACTCGAGGCCACCAATATTAGCCACTCGCAACGGTTCTTTGCTTCCCTTTTTGTGGAGGGCAACTAATTTATCGTAGTAGGCATTATCTTTCGTAGCAACTTCGGTTTTCCGGTGGCAATCGATACACCAACCCATCGTGAGTGACGACCGTTGTTCCACCACTTCCATCTTTTCAATTTCTCCGTGGCAGGTTTGACACTGAACCTGACCTACATTGGTATGCTGGGCGTGGTTGAAATACGCAAAGTCCGGTAGATTGTGAACCCGTACCCACTCAACAGGGCGATCTTCTTCAATGGCCTTGTAGATTTTCTGGATTTCCGGTGATTCCCGTTTGATCTCACCGTGGCAGTTCATACAGATATTCGCCGACGGAATGGTCGCTGATTTTCCTTTATAAACGGCGGTATGGCAGTAATTACAGTTGATCTGGTATTGACCGGCATGTAATTTATGCGAAAACGCGATGGGCTGCTTGGGGGCATACCCCTGCGAAACACCGACACTGTATAAGCCGTCGAACGTTTGTTTGGTTACAACAAAAACAAAGAGCCACAGAACGATGGAACGCAGTGTACTGTTACTGGCTGCGGCACTCAGGTTGCTTTTCAACCGCTGGAAGAAAGGCACCGACTGATCAGCCGCACCGGCAGGAGTTGGACCAACGGCTTTTGACAGGATCGTTACCAGAACCAGTAAAACGCCCAGCACCAGCAGCATGACGACCAGCAGGCCAATCAATACCGCCGTAAATAAACCGGACGGGCTTTCGCTGGCAGCAGTACCTGCCGTTTGTCCTCCACTTGCGGTTCCCGAAGTTGGAGCAGCAGCCGGAGCCGCAGATGCGTCGACGTGTGCCAGGATGTTCTTGATATCATCATCCGACAGGTCCGGGAAGCTCTGCATCACCACGGGCTGAAACTTAGCGTACAGGGCAGTGGCATATGGGTCACCACTGGAAATAACCGCCTGTGGATTCTTGACCCACTTTATCAACCAGGCGGTATCACGGCGTTTCGTGACCCCTTTCAGACCGGGGCCAATCACTTTTTCATCCGTTACCGCGTGGCATTGCTGACATAAAGTAGAGAATAATTCCTTCCCTTTTGCCGCATCACCACCAGCAGCGGGGGCTTCCTGAGCCACAGACTGATAGCTACTGAACAGTGCTATCAGTACAATTACTAACGTACTTATTACACTTTTCGAATACATTTTAATCCATGAGAAACTGACAAAATCAGTATGCATACCTACTAATTATTTTCCATTAACGCACAAAAGTAGCACAGGAACGGTTTTAATCAAACACTTGCGGTTTGATATTTTAGTACACAATTTTATTTATACTTTGTCTAAGTAATTACTTTTCCAAGAGCGGAAAGATCATTCTAATCAGTAATTAAATCTAAAAAAAATGCCATCTGATGCCTGCAAGAGCAGTGTCAGATGGCATTTGGGTATTTAAATAATATTGTATCCGTACGATACACCGGAAGAGGTCCCGAGCGGATTCGAACCGCTGTAAAAGGTTTTGCAGACCTCTGCCTAGCCACTCGGCCACAGGACCTTTTGTGTTGGAGTTTGGGAATCTAAAAAATGGGGAGTTCTACTTAGAAAAACCGCCTGAATTCTTAAATTCCCAAACTCCACTACTTATTACTATGCCGCAAACTTACTACAAAATTCATTCCAGACAGCGCGGCTTTTCAAAAAATCAAACTTATTCTCCTTTCGAAGAGCGGCCTTCCATTTGCTCTTTCAGAGCGGCCAGGGCATCGAGGTCACCAAGCGTTGCGCGCTCGGGCTCTTTGCTGCTGGTTGCCGGGGCCTTCGCAACGGCTTGTCTTTTCTCCGGCTTGCGATCTTCGCCTTTTTCCTGCCACGTTTTTGAGTGTGACAACATAATGCGTTTTTCTTCCTTCGAAAATTCAATGACTTTGAAATCAACCGTTTCGCCTACATCAGCCCAGGAACCGTCTTCTTTTTGCAGATTTTTCAATGCAGCAAAACCTTCGATCCCGTACGGTAATTCAAGCGTAGCTACTTTGTCGTTTTTCGACAGAATCGTACAACGATGAACAGAACCCGGAGTGAAGACGCTTTCGAACGTATCCCAAGGATTTTCTTCGAGTTGTTTGTGACCCAGTGCCAGACGGCGGTTTTCAACATCCAGTTCCAGAACAATTACTTCCAGTTCTTCACCAACTTTAATAAAGTCGGACGGATGTTTGATTTTTTTCGTCCACGACAAATCCGATACGTGGACCAGGCCGTCGATGCCTTCTTCCAGTTCAAGGAATAAACCGAAGTTGGTCAGGTTCCGAACCACACCTTTGTGTTTGGTACCGATGGCGTATTTTTCGACCAGCTCCGGACGTGACCAGGGGTCAGCCGTCAGTTGCTTGATACCGAGTGACATCTTGCGATCATTCCGATCCAGCGTCAACACAACCGCTTCCACTTCATCGCCCACTTTCAGGAAATCCTGTGGATTGCGCAGGTGTTGCGACCACGACATTTCGGATACGTGGATCAGACCTTCGACACCCGGCATGATTTCCAGGAATGCGCCGTAATCCGCCACGTTGACAATCCGGCCTTTCACTTTCGAGCCGATCTGCAAACCTTCCTGCAGCGAATCCCACGGATGCGCCTGGAGTTGCTTCATACCCAAAGAAATCCGTTTCTTGTCTTCGTCGAAATCGAGTACAACGACATTGACTTTCTGATCGAGGTGCAGTAATTCGGACGGATGGCTGATACGGCCCCACGAAATATCCGTGATGTGCAGCAGACCATCGACACCACCGAGGTCGATAAATACCCCGAAGTTGGTCATGTTCTTGATCACCCCTTCCAGCACCTGACCTTTTTGCAGGTTGTTCAGGATCTGCTGACGCTGTGCTTCGAGATCTTTTTCGATCAGTACTTTGTGCGAAACAACTACGTTATCATTAGCGTAATTGATTTTCACCACTTTCACTTCCATTTTCTTGCCAACGAACACATCGAAATCACGAATCGGCTTCACGTCGATCTGTGAACCGGGCAAGAAAGCTTCAATGCTATAAATATCGACAATCAGACCACCTTTGGTCCGGCGTTTTACGAAACCTTCGATTACCAAGTCTTCGTCCAGAGCACGCTGAATTTTCTGCCAGGCCGTAATGACTTTGGCTTTCTTGCGCGACAACACCAGTTGACCGTTGGGGTCTTCCTGATTTTCTACGTAAACTTCTACTTCATCACCAATCTTCATATCGGGCAGGTCGCGAAATTCCGACGCAGGAACCAGACCATCCGATTTGAAACCAATGTTTAGAATAACTTCCCGGTCGGTAATACCGACAACGGTTCCGATCACTACTTCCTTCTCATTTACTTGCGCCAGAGTGTTATCATACAGCTCAGACAGACGATTGCGTTCTTCGTCTGAATAACCGCTGCCAAAACCCCGGTTGTCTGCCTTATCCCAATCAAAATCAGGCAGTGTTTGCGTTTTGCTCATAAAAGTTTGGTTGTGGCCCATCGATACATCAGCCCCCGGGCCTTCCTGGCTGACTTTAAGTTGATACATGGAGACACTGCCCCAAAAACGAGGTGCAAAAATAGTAATGTTTTCTGGAATTGTATCCGATGAAGGCAAAAAAATATCAATTCCATCAACAGAACGCCGATGAAAAGGCGGGTCAGTACATTTTTTCGCGTTTAGCCAGGAAGGGCATCCACGTTTCCTCTACCGAGCCGGAGAAGTCGCGCAGAAAAACCAGAAACGAGGGCTTGAAGGGTTTCTGGTATAATTTCATTCCGGCTTCTTCCGGAGTGAGGTCGCCTTTTTGAGAATTGCAGCGTTTACAGGCCGTTATCAGATTATCCCAGTTGGTTTTACCACCCCGTGATTTTGGGAGTACGTGATCGAGGGTTAAATCCTCGTGTTTGCCGCAGTACTGGCAGCGGTTTCCGTCCCGTTTGAAGATATTCTGACGGTTGAGCATAACGCCCTTGTAGGGCAGGTGAATATAACGATGCAGGCGGATGACGGTTGGAGACGGGTATTCATCGTCTACCGTTCGCAGGACGAAACCCTGTGATTTGGCAACCAGTTCCGCTTTGTTCAGGTAGACTAACAAGAACGCTTTCGGTACAGAACAGATGCCTAATGCGCTATAGTCTTGATTAAGTACCAGGACCTTCCTACCCATAAACAATGTATCTGACTCCTTACTTTTTTAAGCAAGTTAATGAAATATCATTATAAATAACAGGTTATTGGATGAATCCTCCGTATTTTTTTAGATGTTCTTTATCATCCTGACTGTCAGCGGGTAGGGCTCAAAATTGCTCTCGGCTCATTTCCCGCGAAACATCCCGGTCTTTGATCGAATCGCGTTTGTCGTATAATTTTTTCCCTTTAGCCAACGCAATCTCTAACTTGGCAAAACCGCGGTCGTTGATAAAAAGCCGGGTCGGAATGATAGTCAGCCCCTGATCCGTCAATTTATTTACCAGCCGTTTGAGTTCCCGCTTTTGCAGCAGCAGCTTCCGGTCGCGGAGTGGCTCATGATTGTTGTAGGTTCCTTCCGTATACTGTGAAATATGCATTTGCCGGACATACAACTCCTCTCTGGAAAACAGACAGTAGGCATCGCCCAAATTCACTTTTCCCTGGCGCACCGATTTGATTTCCGTGCCGGTTAGCATAATTCCTGCAATAAAGGTTTCCAGAAAAAAATATTCAAATGAGGCCCGGCGGTTCCGGATCTCAATGTGTTTTGCAAGCGTTTTATCAGACATAATTATAGTATGATCTGTCTGGTAATCGAGTCCCTACCTATTCCGCTTTTTTATTGAAACCGGAATTCGGGCAGACCGATAACTGACACAGTTTAAAATTTTAATTCAAAATTACCGATTTGTAAACAAAAATACCCCGAAGTAATTCTCCGGGGTATCAAATGATGGACAAGTTCTGTACTTAACTTTCTACGATTTCCTGGCGAAGCCGGTGTTTTAACCTTATCAAAAGACAAGGCGCACAGCCGAATCACAGCCTCAAGACCCTTCTGTACACACCGGCGTTCTCCAGGATATTTTTATTCATACACACCGTATGCATGTAAGAATTTTGAAATAAATAGTGCCTTCCCGTCTCAACAGTCGTTATTTAGAAACAATATTGAAGATTACGGCTCTGCTAGTTGTCGATACATACAACATTTAACAAATTTTATGCCGCATTGCCGTCGGCATTCTAAAAACCTATAATGAATCCTTATTTTATTAGAAAAGAACAAAAAAAGAGCGCCACCCCTGATGAGATGACGCTCTTTAATAAAGTCTAGAGCCTTTTTTATTTCTTAGTCTGCTTTTCCTGATATTCTTTATTCAAACCGCCGATAATGGATTTAGTAGCGTCCAGTGTGGTATCAGCAAAGAGAATTCCGCCCCCTTTTGAATAACCCATTACAAAGTCATACTGATTCTGTTTATTAACTTTTTTCAGATAATCGTAAATCTGATTGTAAAGCTCTTCGTTCTTTTTCTGTTCCTCGGCAGCTAATTGTTGGACAATCCGGTCGCGGTAAGCCATCAAATCCTGTTGCTTTTTTTGCAAGGCCGCTTCCGTTGCGCGTCCCTGTTCCATCGTCATTGTCTGAGCACGTTGCTGAAAAAAAGCGACTTCGTTTTGCAGTGAACGCCCTTTGTTATTCAACTCGTTGTCAAGCTGAAACCGCTTGCTTTCCAGCACTTTCCGGGTATCTTTAAAAAAATCATAATTAGTCAGCAACGAATCGACATTGACATAAACCGTCTTGCGGACGGGCGCCGATTTCGTTGTACTGGCAGTTACAGGTTCAGTGGCTTTTTTATCCGAAAAGTGCAGGTAGTACAAAACTGCTACAGCAACCGCCAACACGGCGTTTAAAACAAGAGATGCGTTTTTCACAAGAAACAGTTAATTAATGGATTAATGATTTTACAAAGGTACGATTTACTAGTTACGTAGCAATCCGATCAGACTACGCAGCCCTATGATTAGGATCTGTCGAAAAAACGGCCCGAAGTTGCTGGCCCGCCAAACCGGCCAATCCACCCACCAGACCGCCAATCAGGGGCGTAAGCAAAAGTAATACCAGGGGCGCTTTAATTTTGAAAAGAAGATCCGCCATCCGGCCCGTCAGAATACCGTCGGTTTGCAGATGAATACTCAATGCATAGACAAACCAAACCACGGCGATTCCTAAAAAACCGTTCCCAAAGGCCCGCCAGCCGGTTTTGCTGCGCCACAGGCAAACGCCAAAAGCAACCGGGGCAATGACCCACCACGGCAAAAACAACTGTGCTACGGCACTCAGCAGAGCAATTACTAAAAAAGGCAGCATCATTTTAATGGGTCAGTTTGAGCGTAGATTGGATTCGCGGGTGTTTTTGGGTTACCGATTTCAAATAAAGCAGTTCGTATAAGTCGCCTTTCCGCCAGGTTTCGAGCATATTCAGGTAATACGGACTCCCGGCATTGCCCGATTGGCCGCCCGGAAAAACGCCGTATGCACTGACTTCGGGGCCCAATTGAACCACCATTCGCCACGACGGCCCGGCTCGTCGCCCGGCCGCATTGACAATCCCGCTACCGCCACCAATCTGTACATCCAGGGCGCTGAACGCATCCAGACCAGGAATCAGGTGTCGCACCGCGGTCTTTTTATGAGCCGCCCACGCCCAGGTTTGTCCCAGCGGCCCATGCCGCTTGCTCAGCGAATCGACCGTAGCCTGAAAACTGCCGGTGACAATATCACCAATCGTTTCTTTGCGGTTGGGCGTTTGGACATTATCAAACCAGCGGGCATCAGGCTCTTCCAGCAGGAGTTGCCACGTTCGGTCGGCGTTGGGATACCGCATGGGGCGGCTGGCCTCATACGGAAAATCGTCGGCCCAGATGGCGTCTTCCAGGCGATTGATCCAGTCCACATAAATGGTTCCGGCAATGGTAGCCGTATCCTGCTGGTAATTCCACTGCCGAACGGTTTTCAACGCCTGCTTCTGCTGCTCGGAAAGGTTGGTTTCCTGAATACGTGGCAACAAAACAGGTAGAAACTTGGAAGCCTGATGATTATACACATCATTTTGTAACCGGCGCATGCTATCCACCGTTACCTTTTGCATACCCGCAAGCCGCTGATTAATCCGCATACCCCGGTCCGACGTTTCGAATTCCCAGTTGATGTAATACGGATACGTCGGATCGGTTGACGACTGGTTGGCCGAGCTGACAAACTCTCTCGGCGGATTTTTGACCCGCGGATTCTGAGCGGCCGGAATCCAGCCTTGCCAATCGTTAGCGGCCTTGGTGCCGTCGAGCAGAAACTTGCCCTGATCGCGCCATTTTAGCGGAAACCGTCCATTGGGTGAAATCGCGATGTCTTTGGCAGTATTGGCAAAAACAAAATTTTGCGCCGGAGCCACGTAATACGACAAAGCCGTTACATAATCATCGTAGGTTTTGGCCCGGTTCAGATCATAAAAAGTCTTGATTCCGTTGTCAACTTCATGCGCAATCCAGCGAACCGCGTAACCCGTGGGAATAGAGCTTTGAAAAGGCTTTTCTTCCGGCAAATAAACCACCGGACCGTGATGGGTATATAATACGGTGTCAACAACCGCCCGTTTTCCTTTAACGTTAATGGTTTCAATCCGTTGACGGACCGGTTTCCATTTGCCGTCGTGCCAGTATTCCTGCCGCCGATTATCACGAAAGCGAATTTTGTAAAAGTCCAGCACATCGGCTCCGACATTGGTAACGCCCCACGCCACATCCTTATTAAAACCGATGATGACACCGGGCGCACCGGGTAACGACACGCCATACACATTCAGGGTGGGCGTAACCAACTGAATCTGATACCAGATGGAAGGCAAACTCAACGTCAGGTGCGGATCATTGGCCAGAATCGGGTAGCCCGTCGCCGATTTCTGCGGACCAACGGCCCAGTTGTTACTACCGATAGCCGGGTCGTGCGGTTGCCAGTTCAGCGCAACACTGCTGTCGGTATCGGCGTTTTGGGGCGGAGCAGGTCGTTTGACGGGCGTAAAATCCCAGCGAGTTCCGACCGGTATGATCGGATCTTCTTTAAACGGATAATCCGGAAATAAGTCGGCCGTCAGTGCCGGTCCAAGCTTCTGCCGGACGTTGGTCATCATCAGATCGTCGGCACCGGCGGCCAGCGTCTGGGTCATTTGTTTGAGAAGAAAAGCAACTTTTATGGGCGTCCACGGCTCAGGAGCGTAGCCCAGCAATTTGTATTCAATGGGGTAATGAGCCGGTTTTAACTGATTGATGTAGGCATTGATGCCCGCCGAATACGCTTCGAGTACTGATTTTGTGACGGGATCACTCAACATGCCTTTCAGCGATTTCTCAGCCCCGTAAGCCATTCCGAGTCGGCGGTTATAGCGATCGAGTTCGAGAGCCCGGTCGCCGATCAGTTCCGAAATCCGCCCGGCGGCCGCGTAGGTCTGAAACTCCATCTGCCACAGCCGGTCTTGGGCGGTTACATACCCCTGCGCAAAATAAACGTCGTAATCGTTTTTGGCAAAAATATGCGGAACATGCAGGTCGTCATATAAAATGGTGACTTCGTCGCGCGCACCTTCGACGGCGATGTTCTGGCCCGTTGCGTGGTCCTTCGTTTCGGCATTTTGCCAAAAACCCTCAAACGGGCTTAGTAAACGGCCAAAAGCCGGAACACTGCCCCACGGCCGATTTAAGGCAACCAGTAGACTAATGGCAACAAGCAGGCTAAGAAGGGCTTTGAATACTTTCATACGGGAATCGGAACGTACCGGAATCTATACAAAGAAACTTTATTCCCGCTTTATACCCATACGAGCACCTGAACAATGTTTTTTCCCTTTCACGCGCAAAACGGGTCGACCGAACAATATCCGTCTAATCAGGTTATGAAGCAAAGTTCTTCTAAATGCAACATTTTTAGTAAGTTTGAATTAGAATTACCTTTCCACGTATGACCCTGCTGAATACGACCCTGAAATGGCTGCTGCTCCGGCGAGTGCCGCGCATTGAAGCTATGATGGCGCGCCCCGGCGAAATCCAGCAGGCGGTTTTTCATCAACTCATCAGCAAAGGGCGGCATACCCAATGGGGGCGGCAACATCAGTATGACTCCATCCGGACCGTCCGGGATTTTCAGGAGCGCGTGCCGGTTTCTTCTTACGAAGACCTCTTTCCATATATTGAGCGGACGATGAAAGGGGAGCAAAAACTGCTCTGGCCCTCCCGCATTCACTGGTTTTCCAAATCGTCGGGAACAACCAATGCCCGCAGCAAATTCATTCCGGTTTCGCAGGAATCGCTAGACGAAAGTCATTTTCGGGGCGGCAAGGATATGATGGCGTTGTACATTGCCAACAATCCCACCAGCCTCACCTTTGAAGGCAAAGGCCTGTCCATCGGCGGCAGTTTACACGAAAATCCGTATGGCCCGCACGGCTACGCAGGCGACGTGTCGGCGGTTATCATGAAAAATCTTCCCCCCTGGGCTCAATACATCCGCACGCCTTCCATCGAGGTAGCGCTGATGGACAAATGGGAAGAAAAAATCGACCGCATGGCCGAGATAGCGGCCCGCGAAAATGTAACGAGCATTCTGGGCGTGCCGACCTGGGCGCTGGTGTTGCTGGAAAAAGTACTGGCCATAACCGGAAAGCAGAATATTCTGGAAGTCTGGCCCAATTTTGAGGTTTTCATCCACGGTGCGGTGGCTTTCCAGCCCTACCGGGACTTGTTTTCCAACGAAATTTTTCCTTCCCAGGAAATCCGGTATCTCGAAATCTATAATGCTTCGGAAGGTTTTTTTGCGATTCAGGATGACCTGAAGCGGGTTGGCGAAATGCTGATCATGCTTGATTACGGCATTTTTTACGAGTTTGTCCCGATGGACGAAGCCGATAAGCCGTTTCCGAAAGCCCTCACGATCGAGGAAGTTGAACTCAATAAAAATTATGCGCTGATCATCACGACCAATGGCGGCCTGTGGCGCTACCGGGTTGGTGATACCGTGCGGTTTACCTCAAAATACCCGTTCCGGCTAAAAGTAAGTGGCCGGACCAAGCATTTTATCAACGCGTTTGGGGAAGAAGTCATCATTGAAAATGCTGAAACCGCCATCACACGGGCTTGTGCAGCCACGGGCGCAACGGTAAGCGACTATACCGCCGGTCCGGTTTACATGGGCAGCGGCACCAATGGCCGTCACGAATGGATCATCGAATTTTCGAGCGAACCCAACCACTTCGATACGTTTTGCAAGATTCTCGATCAGACGCTGCGGCAAGTCAACTCCGACTACGACGCCAAGCGGTATAACGATATGGTGTTGCACCCGCCCATCGTCCACGCCGTTCCGCGGGGAACGTTTTATGACTGGATGAAAACCCGGGGTAAAATCGGCGGGCAACACAAGGTGCCGCGTCTGAGCAACAACCGGGAATATCTGGACGATATTCTGGGCCGCTTGACTACATTCTCCTGACAAGCCGAAAGGGCTGGCCGAACGAAGCTTTTGCTGCCGTTGTTCTTCCGACGAAGTCTGTCTAATTTTGCCCGAATGAAATCCTTCAACATACCGGATCATTACCGCAGCCATATTATTAGTCCGCTCAAAGAGCTTCGACGGAAACGCGATAAACTCAAACGCGATTTTACGCCCACGACGCTTGATTTCGGCCCGGTTCGCTTTCTGATTGCCCGGCATTTTGGCTTCTGTTACGGCGTGGAAAATGCGATTGAAATTGCCTACAAAGCCATTGCCGAAAATACCGGCAAACGCATTTTTCTGCTGAGTGAAATGATTCATAATCCGGATGTAAACCGGGATTTGCAGGAACGTGGCGTGCGGTTTATCATGGAAACCTCTGGTAAACAAATTATTCCCTGGGAAGACCTGCGGTCGGACGATGTGGTGGTGATTCCGGCCTTTGGTACGACGATTGAAATTCAGCAGAAACTCACCGACATTGGCCTGAACGTGGAGCAATACGATACGACCTGCCCGTTTGTCGAAAAAGTGTGGAATAAAGCTACCCAGATCGGGCAGAAAGAGTATACTGTAGTGGTCCACGGAAAACCGTCTCACGAAGAAACCCGCGCCACATTTTCACACAGCAAAGAGTCGGCGCCGACGGTTGTGGTTAAAGACATGGCGCAGGCCCGGCGACTGGCAACGTATTTGACCGGAGAATCCACCAAAGAACAGTTTTATATCGAATTCGACGGGCAATTTTCGCCCGGTTTCGACCCCGAGCGGGATTTACAGCGTATTGGTGTAGTAAATCAAACGACCATGCTGGCATCGGATACGCAGCAAATTGCGGATTTTCTGAAAACCGTCATGATTCGCCACCATCGTTTGATGCCGGAGGAAATTGATAATCGTTTTGCCAATACTCGTGATACGCTTTGTTACGCGACCAACGACAACCAGGATTCGACTTACGCACTGCTGGCTTACCCTGCCGATTTCACCATTGTCGCGGGGGGCTACAACAGTTCCAACACCCTGCACATCGTGGAGTTATGCGAAGAAAAACTGCCGACGTATTTCATTGAAACCGAGCAGAAAATCCTGTCCCGTGACCTGATCCGGCATTTTAATATTCCTCTCAAACAGGAAGTTGTTACGGAAAACTTTCTTCCGGATAAAAAACCGGTCACCGTTTTGCTGACCTGCGGAGCGTCCTGCCCCGACGCGGTAGTCGAAGGAATTCTTCTCAAAATCGTTTCCTTTTTTGACGACGCCCGGCCAATCGACGAGGTTATGGCGGAAGTCACGCAGCAGTTTGCAGCCTGACATACCGGGACAAATCACCACAAATGTCTCCCGATCACAGTAAAAAGATCGAAAACCGGCCTTTGCCTTCTCTAAAAGGTGCCGGGCGATTTGCCGTACTTTAAACGGCAGGTCGATCCGGAAAACCGTAGAAACAAGATCGGATCATAACTAATCAGCAAGTATGTACACCATTGGAATCAACACGTTTTTGTTTACGTCGCCCTTCACGAATGAGAGTGTAAAGTGGTTTTCAAAATTCGCGGAATGGGGTTTCGATACCGTTGAAATCGGATTAGAAGAACCCTGGAATGTCGATCCCCAACTCGTAAAAAAGGCGCTGACCGATGCCAATTTAGGTTGCAAAACGGTTTGCGCGGCTATGGGCCCGGACCGGGATTTTCGCGGAGACGATGAGCAGCAGCAAACGGCCATGACGTATTTGAAAGCGTTGCTGGATTTCATGGAAACAATCGGTGCCGAAATGTTGGTGGGACCTCTGTATTCGAGCGTTGGGCGCGCCGAAGCCACACCGAAAGACGTGTATAAAGAGCAGGAAAAAACCGTAGTTGGTCACTTGAAGGAATTGGCTGCTTACGCGCAAAGCAAGGGGTTGAAAATTGCGCTCGAACCGCTGAACCGTTTTGAAACCGACTTCATCAATACGGCGGATCAGGCAATTCATCTGGCGGATCTGGTCGGGAACGACGCCGTTCGTTTGCACCTGGATACGTTCCACATGAACATCGAGGAGAAATTTCAGGCTGACGCTATTCGCAAAGCCGGGTCACGCCTGGATCTGCTGCACAGTTGTGGCTGCGACCGCGGTATTCCGGGCAATGATCACATCGACTGGAATTCTATTCGTCAGGCGCTGAAAGACATCGATTTTAAAGGGCAATTGGTCATTGAGTCGTTTACGCCCGAAGTGAAAGCCATTGCCAAAGCCGCGGCCATCTGGCGTGATATTGAAGCCTCGGGTGAAGATATTGCCGTGAAAGGGCTGGCATTTTTGAAAACGGTTTAAAATTGGTAGAGACGCGATTCATCGCGTCGCGTCTCCAAACATAAAATAACCGTGCATTGAAATACGGAGACGCGATGAATCGCGTCTCTACTGTTCTGGCACCCGGACATTGACCTGGTTAGGGGCGCTTTCGTTATGCAACCGGTCAAACGAGGTGACGACGTAAACATACCGCTTGTCGGACCCGGCAGTTCGGTCGATGAAATGGGTCGTTCGTTCGCCCACACAAATGGCCAGAATTCGAGTGGGATCTTCGGTGTTAATCTTTTCTTTCTTTTCAAAACGGTATACGACGTAATACCGGGCTTTGTCGCCATCCGGGGCCGGACCGGGTTCCTGCCAAAACAGTTCGACGCCTTCCGGTGTGGGCGTTGCTTTCAAATCTTTCGGCGAAAGAGGTGGCTCGGGATCTTTCCAGGGCATCGGTGGAATTAGCGCCGGATACCGGTAAAAATCGGTCAACAAGGAATCACGAACACCGTTTAAATTATCGGTAAGTGAACGGGAACTGAAGAAAATGCTACCGTGAATCTGCGGGAACTGCCGGTTGTAGCGCAACTGGGTCGGCGTTTCCTCGGGGTTGTTCCAGGCCCGGTCGCGCGGAGTCGAGCGGTTGATGCGGAAGGCTCCCTGGCCAATGTACAAATGCCGGTTAAACCCATTTTTGATCCACCAATCGACCAAAAGCCGATACGGAACCTTCTGAAAATCCGTACTAAAATACACTTGGGGAGCAATGTAATCGATCCAGCCCTCGCGTATCCATTTGCGGGTATCGGCATACAGATCGAAATAGGAAGTTAAACCGCCCGTCGTTTGAGAACCTTCAGGGTCCTGGCTGCGGTTTTTCCAAACCCCGAACGGACTGACGCCAAACTTTACGTACGGTTTCAAAGCCCGAATCGAATCCCGAAGTTGCAGAATCAGCTGATTGATATTTTCCCGGCGCCAGTTGGCCAGGTTCATGCCGTTGAAATACGTCTTGTACGTCACTTCGTCCCGAATGACCTGTCCGGCAATTCCATACGGATAAAAGTAATCATCGAAGTGAATTCCGTCCACATCGTAATTTCGGACAATGTTGGTCACGATACTGGTTACGTAATTCCGAACTTCGGGCAAGCCCAGATTGAATAATTTCCGACCACCGTATTGAAGCATCCATTCCGGTTTGCGGAGGCTAATGTGATCGGAAGTAACAGTGGAGTTTTTGCTATAAGTGGCCCGGTCGAGGTTGAACCAGGCGTGAAATTCCATACCGCGATCGTGGGTTTCCCGAATCATAAACTCCAGCGGATCATAAAAAGGCACTGGCGCGCGGCCCTGCTGCCCCGTCAGCCAGAACGACCACGGCTCCGTGCTTTTGGCATAAAAGGCATCCGCAGCCGCCCGAATCTGTACCACCACCGCATTGATACCCGCCCGTTGGTGCTGATCGAGCATCGCAATAAATTCCGCCCGCTGGCTATCGGCCGGCATCCCTCGCACGCTCGGCCAGTCGATATTATCCACCGTCGCAATCCAGACCGCACGAAACTCCCGTTTGGGCGGATTTTGCGCACTTGCGTCACTCAATTTCCAAAAAAAACACACGAAAAAGACGAAGAAAGCCGGGGAATGAAAGCGCATGCGCAAACGGTTGATCAATAAAAGATGATGCTCAAAGATACGGAAGAACCGTCTCCCCTTTCAAACTTTGTTACCAATTGGTTTATTGCGTTGCGCCTACGCCATACAGCCTAAAGCCGCTTTCCTTTTTGGATTTTAAGAAGACAATCACTTTTCTTTTCAAACCCGTTTTATGAAACCGCTCGTTTAGCCACAAAATAATATTTGGAAAAAAATTAAGAACGGCGGATTTTGATGTTGAACAGTATTTGGTATAACTATTGTATACAGTAATTTTGAGGAGAAAATTGGGGCACAAAACCAATCATTATTTTACGTTTTAGTAAATAATCCATATTTTTTTATAAAAATAAAAGGATTGTGTTTAGTTTTGTGGGATCTCATATTGGTTGGATAAAGTTTTAAGGTCATTACTATCATGTCAGGAATCAAACTCGATCAGATCGATCGGAAAGTATTAGAAATTCTACAGACAAACGCCAAAATCACCAACGCTCAACTGTCAAAGGAAATTGGTTTATCCCCTGCCCCGACCCTTGAGCGCGTCAAAAAACTAGAAACTTCAGGAATTATTCAGAGCTACCACGCTCAACTGAACCGGGATCGGGTTGGCCTGGGTGTTACTACGTTTGTGCAGGTGTCGCTGGTTGGTCACAAGAAGCAGGTGACCGAATCGTTTGTCAATGCCGTGAAGGGAATTCCGGAGATTATTGAGTGCCACCACATTACCGGCTCAGGCGATTTTCTCCTCAAAGTCATCGCTAAAGACATTGCCTCGTATCAGGTTCTGATGCTGGAAAAAATCAACGAAATTGAAGAAGTGGCCAGTACCCAAACGATGGTGATTCTGTCCACTTTTAAAGAAAGCAAAGTACTTCCAATTCCCTGAAGGAGTTAAGAATTATGAATTAAGAGTTAAGAATTAAGAGTTAGCTGACGCATTTAATATAGCGAAGCATTTAACTCTTAATTCTTAACTCATCACTCTTAACCCCTTTTAGCTTTTCTCCGCTCCTCTCTTCTCAGTTTCTTCAAACTATCCAGGCCGTCTTTGGCTTCTTTGTGCTGGCTGGATTTGCGGTCGGCTTTGTCGATAACTTCCTTATAATACGTTTGCGCCTGATCATAGTTTTTTTCGGCAGCCGCAATTTTGCCCAGACTCAATACCGACGCCCAGTAATAAGCCGCATCGTAGGAATTGGTTTGCTTGGCAAAATCGATGGTTTTCTGGTAATAGGCTTTTGCCTTGGCTAAGTCGTGGGTATAATGCTGGTTGGTATACGCCAGAATATACGCTGCCGTTCGCCCGCCAACGCCTTCGTAACCATCCATTCCCCGTTCAATTTTGCTTAAAATACTGTTGGAAGCCGCCGTTGCCTCGTTGGTATAGCCGCGGACGAAGGCCGTTCGGGCATAATACCGCTCAAAATAGGGATTGTCAGGATACTGCTGCCACATGTATTTGGCCAGATCATACGCCTTATCGTACTGGTTTTCCATGCTATAAATCTGGAGCAGGAAATACCGGGCCTCCGTTCGGGTATAAAAAGCGTTATTGGCGGTTGCTTCCAACTGTCGAATCCCTTCTGCTTTGTTTCCTTTCGGAAAAAACATTAGAATAGGCTTCAGGGCCGGATAATTCTTAGGAATCCACTGGGCGTAATAATTGAAAAGACCGTCGCCAAAAAGCAATTCCGGTGTCAAATCGCCATTGCCTTTGCATTTATCGAAATATTTCAGCGCATTTTTACCGGCCCAGGTGGCCTTTGCCCACTTCTTGCGCTCGGAATACAACCGCCCCTTGAAACCGTAGCCAGCCGCCAGAAAAAAGGCCGGTTCAACTTTGTTTTCCTTATTGTCGTAGAGTTTCTCCGCCTTCGTAATCGTGGTGTCCAGATACGCCAGACACTTGTCATCGAAGTCGGTATTTTCGGTATTCGGAACAATTTTCCACCACTCGGCCAGCGCCATCAGAAAGTAGGGCATCGGGTGGTCAGGATACCGCAGTTTCAGCCAGCGAAACTCTTTGTCGGCTTCGTAAAATTTGTAATTATACAAGTTATTGATAGCCTCCGCCGACTCGATCTGAACGCCCGGATGCTTCAGGAGCATATCGTATTTTTTGTCAAATTCAGCCAGTGAATAGACCTGAGCGCGAGCCGACAGGGTCAATAGAAGGCCGATTAGAACAAGAATGTTTTTTTTCATTTTTAAGGGACACTGGTATCGTCTTCTATCAACGAAGTTTTTGAATTTCCAGTTTACGCGAGTAAATGTTTTTACGAACCCGCCGGATGCCTTACCTTTGACTTTTGCGTCAACTGGCACTTTATGCTGACTATCAAAGACAAGAATTTCGTTCCGTTCATTGATCAAAACACGCTGAAAAACCGCATTGTTCAGCTGGCCGAACAAATCAATCAGGATTACCAGAACAAGGAGCCTATGCTGGTGGTGGTACTGAACGGCGCATTCATTTTTGCGGCTGAACTGATGACCCACCTCACCATTCCGTGCCAGGTAACCTTTATTCGCGTGAATTCTTACCAGAAAACCACTTCGACGGGCGTCGTCCGGGAGATTCTGGGATTGAGTGAATCGCTGGCCGGCCAGGATGTGATTCTGATTGAAGATATTATCGACACCGGTCTGACGATTCAGCAGGTCTCTCAGCACTTGATGGAGCAAAAACCCGCATCGCTCGAAATCGCGACGATGCTGTTCAAACCCGAAGCTTTGCAGGTTGAGGTCTCCATTAAATACGTCGGTTTTGAAATTCAGAACCAGTTTGTGGTCGGCTACGGCCTGGATTACGACGGTTTTGGCCGCAACACGAAAGAAATTCTGGTGCTCGCCTAACGGTCGACCTCGCCCATCACGACATCGATCGAGCCAATAATCGCGACTAAATCAGCAATCATCGCGCCTTTGGATATTTCGCTGATGACCGACAGATTGTGGTAGGAACACGACCGCGCCCGGCAGCGGAACGGCACATCCGACCGACCATCGGCCCGGAAAAAGAAGCCCAGTTCGCCCTTCGGAATCTCGCCCCGGATGTAAAACTCCTGCGCTTTCGGCCGGATTTTCTTGGGGGCCATCGCCTGCGGATCAAAATCGCGGGTTCGTTTCAAATCGCCCGTCAGTTGCGTCAGACATTGTTCGGCAATTTTCACCGATTCCCAGCATTCTAAAACCCGCACGTTGGTCCGATCCCAACAATCGCCCAGCGTTCCCACCGTTCCTTCGCCAATTGGAATAGCGAAGTCAAGTTCGGGGTAAACGGAATAGCCATCGACCCGGCGCAAATCATACCGCAAACCCGACGCCCGCAAAACCGGTCCTGAACACCCGTAATTGATGGCAACCGGTAAGGGCAGAACGCCCACATTGGCCGTCCGTTTCACGAAAATCTTGTTCTCGATCACCAGTTGCTGCAATTCGATCAGCTTGGGTTTCAGGTACGTCAGAAACTCCTGACAGCGTTCTTCGAAACCAACCGGCAGGTCGTAGTATAACCCGCCAATCCAGATGTAATTATAAAGCATTCGCGCTCCGCTCACCCATTCCAGCAACCGCTGGAGGTGCTCGCGGTCGCGCATCATCCATAGAAATGGTGTATAGGCACCAATGTCCAGCGCGTAGGTGCCAATGGCGACAAAGTGCGACGCCAGCCGGTTTAATTCGGCCACCAAAACCCGGATATATTCGATCCGACGCCCGTTGACACTGCTTAGCAATTCCTTATCAATGCCCAGCATTCGCTCGACGCCCATGCAAAATACGTGTTCGCTGTTCATGGCGGCCATATAATCCAGCCGGTCGACAAACGGCAAGGTCTGGTTATACGGCAGGGACTCAGCGTGTTTCTCGAAACAGCGGTGCAGATACCCCAGATGCGGCACCACATCCACGATTACCTCGCCATCGGTAACGATTTCCATCCGCAGAACGCCGTGCGTCGACGGGTGCTGTGGCCCCATGTTCAGAATCATCTCGCCGGAACCGAGGTCATCGAGCGTATACTTGTTAGGCTCGGATGCCTGAAACAGGCCGGGTTCGTATTCGTATTGGATGGTTTGAGTGGTCATGGTATGCAAAGGTCGACAGCAGACGGTCAAAAATCAAAAAGAAATTTGCGGTATGCGGTTTTCCGTTTACGGCGGCTGACACGTACCGATTCAACAATTATTTCGCTACCAACCGTTGTGGTTTTTAAGACTTTATCTTACCTTTGCGTTCCTGTTTGAGAAAATATTTACAGCAATGGCTAAGAAAGGCAATAGAATTCAGGTTATTTTGGAGTGTACGGAGCAGAAGGACACGAATGTGCCGGGTACCTCACGTTACATTACCACCAAAAACCGTAAGAATACGCCGAGCCGGATCGAACTGAAAAAGTACAATCCGAACTTGAAACGCGTAACCGTACACAAAGAAATTAAATAATTGTAACCTCGGGCTTCCTCCCGACGATCCAAGATGGCAAAGAAAGTTGTTGCAACCCTGAAGAAGGAAGGTGGCGGTAAGAACTTCGCGAAAATTATCAAAGCCGTGAAGTCGCCGAAAACCGGCGCGTACACCTTCAGAGAAGAAATGGTCCCGCTGGAAGAAGTACAAGCCGCCTTGAAAGGCTAGTTTTTCCGGTTGTATGGTACATCGAAAGTCCCCTCTGTGGGACTTTTTTGTTTGTATCTTTGTTCGACAAAACAGACACGATGCGGTTATACGTATCCCTCATCGTCTGTGGTCTGCCATCAAAGTTCTAACATTTACGAAATGGGTCTGTTTGATTTTTTCTCGAAGGAAAAAAAAGAATCACTCGATAAAGGGCTGGAGAAGTCCAAAGAAAGTTTTTTCTCGAAGCTCAACCGCGCCGTTGTCGGAAAATCGACCGTCGATGAGGAGGTTCTGGATGAACTGGAGGAAGTATTGATTACGTCGGACGTGGGCGTGGGCACCACCGTAAAAATTATCCGGCGTATTGAAGACCGCGTCGCTCGGGATAAATACGTGAACACCAGCGAGCTGGACAACATTCTCCGGGAAGAGATTGCCGCGCTGCTGGCCGAAAACAAATCCGACGATGTCGATGATGACTTTTCGTTACCGGTCGATAAAAAACCGTATGTGATCATGGTCGTTGGTGTCAACGGCGTGGGCAAAACCACGACCATCGGCAAACTGGCGGCTCAGTTCCACAAGCGAGGCTATAAAGTGGTGCTGGGCGCGGGCGACACCTTCCGGGCTGCGGCCGTTACCCAGTTGAAACTGTGGGGACAACGCGTTGGCGTTCCCGTGATCGAACACGGGATGAATACCGATCCGTCGGCGGTGGCTTTCGATGCGGTCAAAAAAGCCGTGGATATGAACGCCGATGTGGTGATTATCGACACGGCGGGGCGTCTGCACACGAAAGTGAATTTGATGAACGAGTTGTCGAAAATCAAGCGGGTGGTGCAGAAATTCCTGCCCGAAGCACCCCACGAAGTGTTGCTGGTGCTCGACGGGTCAACGGGGCAGAATGCGTTTATTCAGGCCACGGAGTTTACCAAGGCGACGGATGTGACGGCTCTGGCCATCACCAAATTAGACGGTACGGCCAAAGGCGGGGTAGTAATCGGTATTTCGGATCAGTTCAAGATTCCGGTGAAGTACATTGGTGTGGGTGAAAAAATCGAAGATTTGCAGACGTTCCACAAGATGGAGTTCGTGGATTCGTTTTTTAAGAAAATCTAATGGTATGGCCATTGTGACCGATCTGGAAACCGTTCATCGTGAAGTAACCGACATCATGAAGCGGCACTACGGTGATCGACTTGCCAAAATTTTGCTGTTTGGGTCCTATGCGCGGGGTGATTTTCACGAAGAGTCTGATGTTGATTATTTAGTCTTATTAGACGAAGAAAATGTGTCTCCCTTCAAAGAAGTGACGACTACAGCTGCCGATCGAAACGCATTTTATCTCGAAACTTCCATTACCATATCGGCTGTTGTCGTTTCTCTTGGTCAATTCCTCACCTCAAACCGCATTTTTTTCAGAGAGGTTAAACGAGACGGAAAATGCATTTATGAGCGAGGATTTGAAACAATACTTGCGTAAAGCGCACGATTATCTGAGTATTGCGAAAAATGCACTATCGACTGACCTACCAGTAGGCGCTATTACGCCTGCTTATTATTGCTTTTTCTGGGTTGTGCGAGGGCTTTTATATGAGAAGAATATTGTGACGAAACGCCATTCTGGTGCCCGTGACATGTTTTCGCTTCATTACATAAAAACAGGTGAACTCCCTCAGCGTTTTAGCAATGACTTCAGTGTATTATTCGAACGACGTCAAATTGCGGATTATGATCTGGAGGGCGATTTCCCCACGTATGAAATTGAACAGGTAGTTGAAATTGCGGAGAACTTCTTGATGTATGTCGAAGAAAAATATGCGTAACAATCACAATTCCACACCATTAACACCGTATCTACTTTTAATGGCGTTCGCCCTTCTCTCCGCCTGCAAACCCACTCAAACCAGCAAATCGTTTCAGGGCATTTGCGGCACGGTTCTTTTCAAATCCGGCAACCACATGCCCGGCCCCGACCGCCCGATGCCCAAAGGCCAGCCCGTCGTTCGGGAGGTTTTAGTTTACGAACTGACGAAAATCGACCAGACGGAAGCCACCGACGACGGGTTTTATACCAAAATCAACACCCGACTCGTCAAGAAAGTAAAATCGGGCAAAGACGGCACGTTTTGCGTCAGTCTGCCAACGGGCACTTACTCCGTATTGGTGCAGGAGGAAAAAGGTTTGTACGCCAATCAGTCCGACGGCCAAAACAACATTTTTCCGGTGACGGTGGCGAAAAACCGCCGGTCAACAATCACGTTTGACATTTCGTATCAGGCGGTATTTTAACCGTCATGAATGTTTTTCTGATCACGGTATCGGTTCTGGCCCCCTTCGGCTGGGTCATCTACAAGTTGCTCCGCTACTCCGCCCAAACCATCGGTGACGAATCCCCACTGGTGATTGTCGTTACCTACGAAATTGAGGACTGGGAGTATTTTGTCAGCTTCAATTTTTTCTTTTTACTCTTTTTTACCCTGATCAATCTATTTTTTCTCTACGCTGCCG
This sequence comes from Larkinella knui, assembly GCF_003858645.1. GTDB lineage: Bacteria > Bacteroidota > Bacteroidia > Cytophagales > Spirosomataceae > Larkinella > Larkinella knui. The sequence continues at coordinate 234,646 of NZ_RQJP01000006.1, forward strand.
TATTCTTCCAGATTTCCGCTGCAGCCGTCTCCTGGCACTGGTTTATTAGATTATGTTTTCTGGCTAGCTCAGTTTACGCCTTGTGGTGGTGCGTTCTCCTTTTTCGGCTTGAATGGCAATATTGGCTCATCACGAAAGGGAAAACCATTACGCTCGACCCGACCGATAAAAGCCTGGAAATAGCGACCAGCCAGGAAACGGTTCGCTTAACGGCCGCCGACGTGGATGAGGTCGAAAAACATGCGCCCGGTCTTAATTCCGGCAAAATGGTTGCTGGTTACCAGTATTTCATTTTTAAATTGAAAGACGGACGCCGGGTTTACCTCAATCATAACAAGAGCTACCTGGATTTTGCCATCGACGATTATTTCAAAACCGTTCCCACCCAGCGCATTTCCCATAAAATTCCGTGGATTGTTGCCCCATAACTTTCTCCTGAATTGTACTTTTCCGAACTTTGCCCAAAATACCGGTGTTGTGCCAAAACGGCCACCGCTCCGGGTACTTAGCATTCTACTATTTTGAAAACAAAAGGATTACGCACGAATAAAATCAATATTGTTACGCTGGGCTGTTCCAAAAACCTGGTGGATTCGGAAGTTCTGTTTACCCAATTGAAGGGCAATGGCTACAACGTGTCGCACGAATCCAAGAAAGACGACGCCAACATTGTGGTTATCAATACCTGCGGTTTTATCGATAATGCCAAGGAAGAATCGATCAACACCATTCTGCGGTATGTGGATGCCAAAGAGGCCGGCGTGGTCGACAAAGTATACGTAACCGGCTGTTTGTCACATCGCTACAAAGATGAACTGGAAATTGAAATGCCGACTGTCGATGCGTGGTTTGGGACCAACGAATTGCCGCGATTGCTCAAAACACTGAAAGCCGATTACAAACACGAGCTCGTGGGCGAGCGGCTTTTGACAACCCCCGCTCATTACGCGTACCTGAAAATTGCGGAAGGCTGCGACCGTCCGTGTTCGTTCTGCGCCATTCCGCTCATGCGTGGCCATCACGTTTCGCGTCCGGCAGAAGAGTTGATCAAGGAAGCACAGTCGCTGGCCCGGCGCGGCACGAAAGAACTGATTCTGATTGCCCAGGATTTGACCTATTACGGGCTGGATATTTACAAAAAACGCACGCTGGCCGACCTCATCAACCGCCTGGCCGACGTTGAAGGCATCGACTGGATTCGGTTGCAATATGCCTATCCGTCCGGTTTTCCGATAAACGTGCTCGATGTAATGCGCGAGCGGTCGAATGTTTGCAATTATCTGGATATGCCGCTGCAAACCGGCTCGACGGAACTGCTCAAAACCATGCGCCGGGGCATTACCCGCGAGAAAACCGAAGCCCTGATCGAAACCATTCGCGAGAAAGTACCCGGTATTGCGCTCCGGACCACGCTCATTGTCGGACATCCCGGCGAAACGGAAGCGATGTTTGACGAAACGTATGCGTTTGTGGAAAAGATGCGTTTCGACCGGCTGGGAGCCTTTACGTATTCCCACGAAGACAATACGCACTCGTACACGATGCCCGACGACATTCCGGCCGACATCAAGCAGGAACGCGCCGACGCCATCATGGATCTTCAGCAGGGCATTTCATCGGAGCTGAATCAGGAAAAGCTCGGCCATACGTACAAGGTGCTGTTCGACCGGAAAGAAGGCGGTTTTTTCATCGGCCGAACGGAATTTGATTCGCCCGAAGTCGACAATGAAGTGCTGGTTCCGGCGGGTCAGTATGTCCGGCAGGGTGATTTCGCCAACGTCCGCATCACAGAAGCCCACGAGTTCGACTTATACGGTGTAGTAACCGTATAACAAAAATAGCTAACTCCCTCTCAACCAAGCCGGTTTTTCAGTATATTTGGGTCCGAACCTTCCCGACGGTATGGCTTCTCTTTACCGGCTTATTGCGTTTTTGTGGCTTCTGTCTCCGGTTCTGGCCCGGGCAGATCAACCTGCTATATCCATTTCGTCTGGTAACCAAACCCATTTTCTCGATCATGACCTCTGGTTTGTTCAGGATACCGCCCATCGCCTGACCATCGATCAGATTTTGCGCCCGGAGCTGGCCGCGGCTTTCCAACCCAGTTTGTCACCCATTCCCAATTTTGGCTACACCAGCGGCAGTCAACACGCCTACCCGGTCTGGTTGCGCTTCCGACTCAAAAATACGTCCGGTCAACTTCAGGCCCTGTTCTGCGAAATTGATTTCTGGGCTTTCGACGATCTGCAACTGTTCATCACCGACGGGCAAAAACTGCTCCATCGCTCGCCCGTGTACGGCTGGAAAACGCCGGTCACGCGAAAAGGGGTTTACCACCGGAATTATTGGTTTCCGTTTTCCTTGCCCGCCGGTGCGGAAGTAACCTGCTATGTTCGGGCGCTTAAAAGCCGCGGGGTGCAGGTGGTTCCCATCACCATCCGGCCGCAAAGTACACTCGACACTTTTATTTTAAGCGATTACGCCTTCTGGGGCGGTATTTTTGCCGTATTCCTGTTCGTTATCGTCATTAGTTTCTTCTTTTACCTGACCACCATCGACCGCATTTACGCCAAGTACATTTTGTGTGTAATCGGTCTGGCGGGTTATTTTTTCATCAATGACGGTTTTTTGTACCAGTTCTTCTTCGAAAGTCAGTTTCGGATGCCCAACCGAAATATTTATTTCGTGTTTCCACTGCTGCTCTTTTTCTTCCAGCTGCTGTTTGTCCGATCCTTTCTGTCACTGGAAAATACGCCCAGCCGCTTGTGGCATCGCGTGGCAACCGTGGCTCTGATCGGGGGCGTGTTCTGCCTGACTTCCTTACTGATCGAATGGATCACCTACGTGCCGCCCGTAGTTGAACTGATCGTGATGCGGATTTTCATTGTTTTTTACTGGCTTCCTATGCCGTTGATCTGGGCGTTTATCGTGATCAACCTGATCCGGCGGTATCGTGTGCAGGAAGCCTGGCTCTATCTGGTGGCCGTCAGTCCGTTTTATACGCTCAACTTCCTGATTATTCTTTGCAATCTCGAGCTATTTCCAACCTACGCTTTTCTGGAGAGCTACGAAAATTTTGCGCTAGCCGCTTTGTTTGAAGTGATGATTCTGACGTTTGGGTTGGCGTATCGGTACAAACTCATTCGTGACCACAACGAGCGACTCAGCGAAGAGCGAACCCTGCAACAACGGCTGGCCTACGAAGCGCACGTGCAGGGATTACAGCTCAAAAATGATTCGTTGCAGGAAAAAGAGCGGATTGCCCGCGATCTGCACGATAACGTCGGGGCTCAGTTATCTTTCATTGTCAACAGCTTACAGCAAATCGGGCGCCAAGCCGAGAAGCAGGCGGTGGCCAACACGCACCAGTTATCCTCGCAGCTCCGGTCGGTTGTCGATTACACCCGCGAAGCCATCAAAATGCTCCGCGATACCATCTGGGCCATCCATCAGGAGAGTTTTACGCTGGACGAATTTGAGGAGCGGATCAACCACTACGTCAACCGGTATTTCCAGCAAATGGACCCGCTCCGGATTACGATTCAAACGGAGGGCCAACTCGCTCAGCCGCTGACGTCCGTGCAGGCACTGAACATGTTTCGGATTATGCAGGAAGCCTTACACAACGTTGTTAAACACGCCCAGGCTACGGAAGTGACGGTTCTGCTCCAAGCCAAACCCGATGGTGCTTTTCACCTGAGTGTCAGCGATAATGGCAACGGCTTATCGTGGCATCAGGACGAATCGCTTGAGCATCACTACGGACTACAAAACATGAAGAAACGGGCCGAAGAACTGGGCGGCCACTTCCGGATCTACTCCGACCGCGGCACGGTTGTGGAAGTAGCCGTTTAGCACCCACGGCCGTCCGGCCGTGGTACGTTATTCGATCCAGACGGTTTTGATATTCAGGAATTCCTTCATGCCAACCTCCGACAACTCCCGTCCGAAACCCGACAGCTTCACCCCGCCAAAGGGCACGCGCGCATCGGAGCGCATCAGTGAATTGACAAACACCGAACCCGCCTGAATTTGCCGCGCCAGTCGGTCGGCCCGATCCAGATCCTGCGTCCAGAGTGCCGAACCCAAGCCGTAGTTGGATTGGTTGGCGAGTTTGACCGCATCCTGTTCGTCTTTGGCTTCGATCACGACCGCCAGCGGGCCGAAGGTTTCTTCGTCGAATGCTGTCATACCCGGTTTTACTTTATCGAGCAAAATCGGTTGAACATTGCAACCCGCCCGGTTGCCGCCCGACAGAATACGGGCTCCCTGCCGAACCGTTTCTGCGCATTGGCGTTCAATGGTTTCGGCCAGATCAATTCGCGCCACCGGCCCCATCGTCGTCGTTTCCAGCGTCGGGTCGCCCTGCTGAATGGCCTGAATATGATGTAAAACCCGCTCAGTAAATTCTTTTTTAACCGACTTTTCGACAATAAACCGCTTGGCGGCAATGCAGCTTTGTCCGGCGTTCTGCATCCGCGATTGGGCGGCTACTTCAGCGGCTTTTTCCAGATCAGCATCGGCCAGCACAATCAGGGCGTCACTACCGCCCAGTTCCAGAACCGATTTCTTGATCTGGCTTCCGGCAATACCGGCCACCGACGCCCCGGCTCTTTCGCTACCGGTCAACGTGACGGCTTTGACGCGTGGGTCTTTCAGAACGGTTTCAACGGTTTTTGATTCGATGAGCAGGGACTGAAAAGCACCGGTCGGAAAGTCACAGGCGCGGAAGATTTCTTCAATGGCCAGCGAACAACCGCTGACGTTGGCGGCATGTTTGAGCAAACCGACATTGCCGGCCAGCAACGACGGAATGGCAAACCGGAACACCTGCCAGAACGGGAAATTCCAGGGCATAACGGCCAGCACGACGCCCAGCGGCTGATAGGAAATAAAACTCTTTTTGGCTTCCGTTTCAATCGCCCGATCGGCCAGAAATTTCGGTGCATGTGCGAGGTAGTAATCACAACCTACGGCACATTTCTCAATTTCGGCAGCGGATTCCTTGAGCGTTTTGCCCATTTCGGCGGTCATCAATTCGGCGTAACGCTGCTTTTCGCTGCGTAGGTAAGCGGCCACTTTTCGGAAATACGCCAGACGTTCCTCCAGCGACAGGGCCGACCAGTCTGTAAAAGCGCGATCGGCCTGTTTGATTTTCCGGTCGAGAGACTGCGCACTCAAAGCCGGGTAGGTTTTAATCTTTTTCTGGGTGTAGGGATTGACCGATGTAACGTTCATAGCACGCTGGTTTTTATACGTAAACAAAAAAACACCCCAACCGATTGAGCAGTTGGGGCGAATTTTGGGTAGTTAGAAATCAAGGTATACAGGGTGAACCCGACAAAGGGCCGGTATCTTTTTCGATTTCCCGCACCAGCAAAACCATGGTATCGATCATCTGTTCAACCTGCTCATAACCGGCAATGGCGTGAAATTTCGCCCGAAGCTCCTCCATGCAGGTATGAACCGCCACCAAAAGCTGCTTGCCGCGTTCGTTGATAAAAATCTGGCTTGAGCGGGAATCCCGCTCATTTTTAACCGTATAAATATAACCGTCGTCTTCGAGCAGTTTGACGACTTTGCTCATCGCCTGTTTGGTTACACCCGCTCGTTTGGCCAGTTCATTGTTCGTAGTGCCGTGCTCTTCCAGATTGCCCAGAAAAGCAATGTAACTCGCCTTGAAATTCGTAAAGCCGAGTTCAGAGAGCCGCTGTTCGGCATGACGACCCAAAAACCGCTTCAATTTCGACATGACCCGGCCCAACGACCGTTCACGGATCGCATAAAATAACTGAAAATCAAACGGCTGTTTAACCGCTACCACTTCGGTATTCATGATCATTTTAATCGTTACAGAGCCGTCAAGTTACAAATTTCCACAATGTGATACTCATGTGTTATCCAAACCAGCCGACCGATGAACCAGATTTTGGTGTATTAAAATACTATTAAAGCAGAAAGAAAGTAGTCAATTAAGTTGACTAATCCGTTAACTCGTTCTACTTTTGTGCAAAATTAGTCAACCAAGTTTACTAAAACAAAATTTGTTAAATTTTTTCTAAAAATGGCAACAGAACAAACCACACCTGTAAAAAAGTACCTTCCGCGTCTGATTGTGCTGGTCATTGTGGTAGCGGCTGCTTTCTACGGTTTTCAATCCTATCGCTATAATCAGCACTACGAAACGACGGATAATGCGCAGATTGAAGGCAGTACAGCACCGGTTTTGGCGCGCGTAGCCGGGTATGTGCAGCAGGTCTCCATCGAAGATTATGCCGCCGTTAAACGAGGCCAGGAATTGATCACCGTCGATCCGCAGGAATACGAGGTGGCGCTGCAACAGGCCGAAGCCGATTATCAGCAAACGCTGGCCGACATTCAAACGGCACGGGCTGATCTGCAAAACGCCCAGGCCAGTTACCGCAATGTGCAGCAAAATCTGAAAGTGACGCAATCGAACGCGGATGTACAATCGTTGCGCGTATCGAAAGCCGCCAACGACCTCAAACGTGACGAAAATCTCTACAAAGGCCAGTCGCTGACGCAAAAGCAACTGGAAGACTCCCGCAACAACTCCGAAGTTCAGGCCCGGCAATTCGAAGCCAATGTGCAGCAGGTTGGTCTGGCGAAAACCTCGGAAGGCGTGGCGCAGGCCAACATTGCGAAAGCGCAGGCCAATATTCTGAAAGCACAGGCCCTGCTCAAAGTGAAACAGGCCGCCATCGACAACGCCAAACTCCGGCTGGGCTATGCCAAAATTACCGCTCCGATTGCCGGAAAAATTGGTAAGAAAAACGTCGTGGTCGGCCAATACGTACAACCCGGTCAGAACCTGTTCACGATCGTGAATGACTCGACGTTCTGGGTAGTCGCCAATTTTAAAGAAACCCAACTGGAACACATGCGCGTTGGTCAGCCGGTGGACGTAAAAATCGACGCCTATCCGGATCTGGACGTAAAAGGCAAGGTGGTTTCGCTCTCGGAAGCGACGGGGGCCAAGTTTGCGCTTCTGCCGGCGGATAATGCATCCGGCAACTTCGTAAAAGTTACACAACGCGTACCGGTGAAAATTGAAATCGAAAATCCGGCGAAATACAAAGGCTTGCTGCGCGCGGGTTTGAGTACCGACGTAGCCGTGAAAGTTCAGTAAATTATGGCAGCAGCAGCAGGATTTAAACGATGGATCGTCGTCATCACAACCGTATCGGCGGCTATTCTGGAGCTGATCGACACCTCGATTGTGAACGTCGGTCTGACCCAAATGGCCGGAAATCTGGGCGTTACGATCGAAGATATTTCGTGGGTCGTCACGGCCTACGCCATTGCCAACGTGATCATTATCCCGATGACCGGTTTTTTGCAGAGTTATTTCGGCCGGAAAACCTATTACATTGGCTCCATTATTCTCTTTACCGCTGCCTCCTATTTGTGCGGTATTGCCGATAATCTGTGGATGCTGGTGGCCTTCCGGTTTCTGCAGGGAATTGGCGGGGGAGCGTTGCTATCCACGTCCCAGGGCATCATGTACGATGCGTTTCCGCCCAATCAACGCGCCATTGCCTCGGCACTTTTCGGGATGGGCATTGTGATGGGACCAACGCTCGGACCCACGCTGGGCGGTTACATCATTGACAATTACCACTGGAGCTGGATGTTTTTCATCAACGTTCCAATCGGTATTCTGGCGGTTTTTCTGTGCACGACGTTTGTCGAAAAGCAACCCTACGAGTTTAATATTGACCGCAACAAGATTCATATTGATCAGATCGGTATTCTGTTGCTGGCTGTGGGTGTCGGCAGCCTGCAATACGTGCTGGAACGGGGCGAAGCCGACGACTGGTTCGACGACCACGCGATTCTGTACCTGACCATTACGGCCGCCATTTCCATTCCGCTGTTTCTCTGGTGGGAACTGAAAACAAAGGGTCCGGTGATGGATCTGCGGGTGGTCGGACGAAATCGCAATCTCGCCATTGGTTCCATTCTGGTATTTATTATCGGCTACGGCCTGTTCACGTCCATTCTGCTCTTCCCGCTGTTTGCCCAGCGCATCGTTGGCTACACGGCCACCAAAACCGGGAATATATTGATTCCGGGCGGAGCGGTGGCGCTGGTCATGTTTCCGGTGGTCGGGCGGTCGATGGCGGCTGGTGTTTCTCCGCGGATTTTTGCCATTCTCGGCTATCTGGCCTTCATTCTGTTCTGCTACATGATGTCGAACCTCAACGCCGACGCTGGTGAGCGCGATTTTACGTGGGCGTTACTGGTGCGCGGGGTTGGTCTGGCGATGATCAATGCCCCGCTGATCAATCAGTCCATTTCGACGCTGAAGCCGTCCGAACTTCCGACCGGTATTGCTTTCACCAACATGGTCAGGCAATTGGGCGGGGCTTTTGGCGTCGCAATCACCAATACGTATATCGCCCAGCGCAGTGCCGTTCACCGCAATGACCTGGTCTCGAATCTTCAAGCTGACGATTTGCTGACGACCGACCGGCTCAATGCGATGGCGCAGAGCCTCGCGTCGCGGGGCGTGAACGCGCTCGATTCGGTAACGGGTGCTTATCGGAACATGGATGCCATTATTTCCAAACAGGCCCTGATGATTTCGTATCTCGATACCTTCCGGCTCGCCGGACTGTTTTTCGTGGTGACCTTACCGCTGTTATTTCTGATGCAGAACAAAAAAATGGACCCGGCAGCCGCCAAAGCCGCAGCCGATGCCGCTCACTGACCGATCGACCAGACGAAGTTATCAATCACGGCTGGATTTTATCCACAATTCCACAGACCAATCGAATGAAACCATTTAGTCTCTTTTTACTACTCACCCTGACGACGGTCACCGCAGGAGCGCAGTCCATTCCTGACGACTTGCGGGGGCTTATCAATCAGGCCAATACGAACTTTCCGCGTCTGAAAGAGCAGGAGCAGCAACTCCGGGCGGGCGAAGTGCACGTAGATATCGCCCGTTCAGCTTACCAACCCAACATTACCGGCAACGGAACGTATCAATACGTTACACCCGTAGCGAAAGCCACGTTGCCCGTCAACGGGAAAGATCAGACCATCCAGTTTCAACCCAATCATAACATCAACGCCAACATTGGCCTTGGGCAGACGCTGTATGATTTTGGCCGGACAGACGCCAGCATTAAACAGGCCGTTGATCAGGTGCAGCTGTTGCGCCGAAACCTTGAACTGACCCGGCAAAACCTCGGCTATCAGGTGGCTGCGGCTTATTACGGTATCGGTTTTCTGCAAAAAAGTATGGTCGTTCAGGACTCGGTTATCAAAGTGGCGCAGGGAAATATTCAGATTTTTGCCAACCGCTTACAGAATGGCGAAGCATTGCAGTATGATTTACTGACGCAGCAAGTCCGGTTGAAAACCGCCCAAAATCGAAAAATTGATCTGCAAAACAATCTGGAGCGCCAACGTGCGTTATTGACGTATCTGACCGGTGATCCAAACCCGGCCATCAGTCCTGCTGCCGCTCAATTTGAGGCACAGGTTCAGCCATTCACACTGGAAGGAAGCCTGCAAACGGCGCAATCATCGAATAAAGAAGTACAACTAGCGCAAGACCGGGTTCGGGTGGCTCAAACCGATTTGCTGGCTAACGACCGCAGCGGTCGCCCCAACCTGAGCTTTAGTGGTTCGGCGGGATACCGAAACGGCTATTTGCCAGAAATTGGTACGCTGAAGTTTAACGTTGCCGCCGGGGTAAATCTGACCGTACCGATTTATTCCGGTAAACGATACTCACTGCAAAACCAGGCGGCCCGTCTGAATCTGGACGCCAGCCGGTATGCGGTCGAGAATGCCAACGCCCAGTTGCGGCAGAGTCTGGAACAGTTGAACGCCGACATTCGGAGTAACCAGCAGCGGTTGCAGAATCTGGAAACGCAGGTGTTACAGGCCCGGAAGGCGCTGGAAATTGCGCAGATCCGGTTGCGATCGGGCGTCATCACCCCCGTTGAGTTGCAAAGTGCCGAAACGGGCGTTGAAGAAGCGGAATTGGCCCGGTTGAATTACCAGTATCAGCTATTACTCAATCATTTAGAGTATAAACGATTATTGGGAGAAAATTTGTTGTAACCGAAAACGAAAAGTTGGTTGTCTGGCAAACTAAAAAATAAAACAGACGGTTCTTTACGTGTGGTTATTGACAGAACAGCCGCTCTCACACACGAGCAGATACTCATCTGCACCATTTGACAACCTGAAAACAGTTTACGACTATGAAAGATCGCGTAACCAACATTCTCAAAAACTTTGGAGTTAAGGAATCGGCCATTCATCCTGACGTTCACTTTACGCGCGATCTGGGTCTGGATAGTCTGGACACTGTTGATTTGATTATGCAGTTGGAGCAGGAGTTTGGCATCCGGATTCCCGACGAAGATTATTCAAAATTAACGACTTTTCAGGGCGTTGTCGATTATTTGCAGACGGAGCAACACGTCGCTATGGAAGCTTAATCCGGTTGAAACAATACGGTGAATAAAAAGCCGGAATGCACTTTTAAACGAGTTGCATTCCGGCTTTTTTGATTAACTACATCTCCATACTCACCAACGCGCTCCCCCGCAACACCGGGATGACATCGTAAAGATCATGCTGCAAACAGTAGATAATATCTTTGTGAATGCTCAGCCGGTGGAGCCGCCGGACGTGTGAGGAAGGGGCCAGAAAAGCCGGCAAATCGGCTTTCGCCTGCATATACATGCGCCAGGCCATCAGCCCGCTGTCTTCCGGAACCATATATTCATCTTTCAACCGCTCAATGAGCGCACCGGCAAACAACGTATCTTCCAGATTGACCCGCCCTTTCCAGCCCGCACACAAAATCAGAACATCGTAGCGTTCGCCCTGCAAAAACCGTACGACGGCTTCCAGATTCAGAAACGATCCCACCAGCACTTTCACCGCATTGCGCGAACGCGTGATGGCGTAGGTGCCATTGGTGGTCGTCATGGCGATGTCGGCGCCAATCAGCCGTTCGTCCATGTAGCTGAACGGCGAGTTGTCGAGATCAAACCCATCGACTTTTTTGGCATTTCGTTCGGCTGCGGCCAGATAGCCCCGGCCCTGCAACTGGCTGCACTCCTCGACCGTTGCCACCGGCGTAATGCTGTTGACACCGTGGGCGAAAGCGGTGACCATACACGACGTCGCCCGAAATACGTCGGCAACGACAACAATGGAATTTTCGAGTGAATCGGTGTGCAGATGGAGTAAATCAGGAGTCAGGCAGACGTCAATTGTTTTCATGCTAGGAGGTACAGGAACGCTGATTGGGCGGATTGACCGAATTTTAACTGATTTTTATCCGTACAAATCCGTTTAATCGGCCCAACCAGTGCTCCTATCCAGTTTATTTTTTTACAAAAGGTAACTTCACAACTTGCGCCTTCAACAGCCGGTCGCGGACTTTAACATAAATTTCGGAACCCGGTTTGCTGTATTCGGTCGGAACGTACCCCATGCCAATGCCTTTGCTGAGCGTTGGCGACTGCGTACCGGACGTTACTTCACCGATGCGGTTGCCGTCGGCGTCGCAGAGTTCATAGTGGCTCCGCGGAATGCCCCGGTCGACGAGTTCAAAACCGACCAGTTTCCGTTTCAGACCTTCCTTTTTCTGGTTTTCCAGGCTTTCGGAATTAATGAACGGCTTGGTAAATTTCGTCACCCAGCCCAAACCGGCTTCCAGCGGTGAAACCGTGTCGTCGACGTCGTTGCCGTAGAGACAGTAGCCCATTTCGAGCCGCAGCGTATCGCGCGCGCCCAACCCAATGGGTTTAATTCCGAAGGGTTCTCCGGCTTTCATGATCGCCTTCCAGACGGCTTCGGCCTGCTCGTTGGCGACATAAATTTCAAAACCGCCCGCGCCGGTATAGCCCGTGGCCGAGACAATTACGTTCGGAAAACCCGCAAAATCCGTTTTTTCGAACGTATAATACGACATCGAATCCAGCAAAACATCCGTCAGTGGTTGCAGCGCCTGGGCCGCCAATGGCCCCTGAACGGCAAACAGACAGGTTCCATCCGAGATGTTGACCATTTCCAGGCCGCTCCCGAACTCATTCTGGCTCTGAATCCAGTTCCAGTCTTTTTCGATGTTCGATGCGTTGACAACCAGCATATATTCTATATTGCTGATCTGATAAATGAGCAGATCGTCGACCACGCCACCCTCGCTGTTGGGCAGGTAGCTGTATTGCACCTTGCCGTCGTAGAGCAGCGAGGCATCATTGGCCGACACTTTCTGAATTAAGTCAATGGCTTTTTCACCTTTCAAAATGAATTCACCCATGTGCGAAACATCGAAAATACCGACGCCATTGCGGACGGTCTGGTGCTCTTCTATGTCGGACGAATACCGCACCGGCATCAGAAATCCGGCAAACGGCACCATTTTTGCCCCAAGTTGTTCGTGAATCTTTTCGAGCGGTACGTGCTTTAATTCCATAAAAGGAAGAATTGAGAATGCGATTCGGATTCCGGTTCAACGCAGCGATGGCGCACCTTATCACTAACCCGACTTACAAAACTACCGAATTGTTGACGGTTTTCCATGACTACTATTCCCTATAGCCGGTTTCTGATTGCCTTTGTTTTATTATTTCGCTCCGCATCCGTGCTTGCTCAAACGACTGTAGCCGGGCAGGTACGGATCGACGACACGAGCCAGCCGGTTTCCTACGCGCTGATTAGCGAGCCCCAGCACCGGTTCGGGACCTACGCCGATGCGCAGGGACGGTTTTCGGCGCGGTTTCCGCCGGGAATCGATACGCTTCTGATTAGCTGCGTCGGGTTTGAGAGTCTGCTTCTGCCACTAGCGGGCCTGGCCGATACCACGGTTTTCCGGCTGCGTTCCAAACCGAATGTGCTGACCGAAATTGTGGTCCGGGGTCAAAAACCGCGTCTGGCAACGGTGGGAGCCATTCGGAAACGGGCACCGATTGTCTGGGGCAATTGCTCGGGCCGGAACATCGAGTTTGCCTTGTACGTCCGCAATACCAACGGCATTCGGGGGTATTTGCAGCGGGTGTCGTATCTGATTGCGCGGGGGGGCGTTCCGTCGGCGCCGTTTCGGGTGCGGGTTTATGCCAACACCGATGGCGAACCGGGCGAGGACCGGCTACCGCAGAGCGTGGTGACGGCCGCCCGGCGGGGCAATACCTGGTGCGAGGTCGATCTGTCGCGCTACCAGATTGCGTTTCCGAAGGAGGGTCTGTTCATTGCGATGGAATGGCTCCCGACCGAGGAAGCCCGCTATAAATTCGCGACGTCATTCAAAATGCCGGATGGTCAGAAGAATGTGCGCGAATGTTTCGGGCAATACCTGGCGTTTTCCCGGGAGCTACGGACGGCCACCTACTGGGAACGCATCAACGGCGGCACCTGGCGACGCAACGCGCCCCTGTCGCGGGTCGGGCTGGGCGAACACCCGGTTATTCAGGCAAAGATTGCGCTGGAGTGAGGCACTATAGATGGTTATATGTTTCACGTCTTAAATTTGCTTTATTTGTAAAAAAAAATGTACTATCGTCGGAAGGTAATTCTAGCTTTATTGGAACAATTTGGCGGACAATTAAATAAAATTGCCCTTCAAAAAACTCTCTTTTTGTTGTCTAGGCTACAGAAAAAGCCAGTTTACGATTTCATACCTTATAAATATGGTTGTTACTCCTATCAGGCCGTTTGGGACTTAGGGGCATTGCAATTGCGTGGATTTGTTGAAAATACAGACAATCAATGGAATTTAACAAGTCATAAATTGCATTTGAACGAACTCACGAAAAACGATATTGAAATTATACGTTATCTAAAATACACTCTTAAAGAGCTTAGTACTGATGAGCTTATTTACAAAACGTATCTTGAATATCCATTCTGGGCAATTAATAGTTTAAAAGCTGAGAAAATGCTTTCAGCTCAACAATATGAGGCTGTCCAAAATCATAAACCTCAAAAAACCAATGTGTCGCTTTTCACCATTGGATACGAAGGAATCTCACTTGAAAGTTATTTTAATAAGCTTATTATTAACGATGTTAAAGTGCTATGTGATGTTCGTCGTAACGCAATAAGTCAAAAATTTGGTTTCTCTAAAAGTGACTTAGTTAAGGTTTGTAACGCATTAGGTATAATATATATACATCTGCCTGAATTGGGTATTCCAAGTGATAAACGAAAACATTTACAAGACCAAACTGATTACGACACACTTTTTGACGATTACAAAACAAATTATTTGTTTTTTCAACAGCACAATATCGATTGCATTCTTGATTTAGTATTAAAATATCATCGAGTTGCCTTGACTTGCTTTGAAGCTTCTTATTGCCAATGCCACAGAAGTAAGGTTGCAGAAGCAGTCGTTAATCACAATGACTGGAAATATGAATTGAACCATATTTAGAAAGCTTGATGAAAACGAAAGTTCTTATCACGGTAACAACATATCCTTTACCATCACGAAGCTACGACGAATTGGTATGTACTGCCGGTATTCTAGAGGATGGCAGTTGGATACGTATTTATCCTGTGCCTCTTAAATTTTTGCTAAAGTCTGATGCTCATAAATACCATTGGATAGAACTGGAATTGCAGAAACCGCGTAGGCAAGACTTTCGCCCAGAAAGCCATTCACCTGTACATCCCGACTTATCTGACATGATAGTTGGAGAGAAGATAGGCACTGAAAAGAACTGGATTAGGCGAAAAGTCTTCTGCTTACAAGATGTGCATAAAAATATGACTCGGCTTATTCAACTATCAAAAGAGCCTTCTAATAAATCTCTTGCTACTTTCAAACCGGCTCGAATTATTAGTTTTGATATAGAACAAGACGATCGCAACTGGAAAACAGAATGGTTAGAACAAATGAAGCAATTGAATCTGTTTACAGGTGACCAAGATCGTCGTAGTTTGATACGCAAGATACCTTACAAGTTTTTTTATAAATTTTGTGATGAAGCTGGAAAAATTAGCAGATTAATGATTGAGGATTGGGAGATTGGTCAATTATATTGGAATTGTTTACATAGGGCGGATGGAGATGAACAAGCCGCCTTACAAAAAGTAAGAGAAAAATATAACGAGACTTTTATCAATAATCGTGATATATACCTTTTTTTAGGGACTACAAAAGAATGGCATATGAGACGTGCGCCAAACCCGTTTGTTATTATCGGTATTTTCTATCCAATGAATGACTCTTTACAACCTCAACTTTCTTTATTTTAAATTGATAATCAACAATTATAAAACTAAAAGCCTCGCTCCCATATGAAATTCCAAACCACCCTCCTAAGCCACGGAAAAACCGCCACCGGCGTTGAAGTACCGCCGGAAGTCGTGGCCAGTCTGGGAACCAGCAAGAAACCCGCGGTTCGGGTGACCATCAACGGGTATACGTATCGAAGTAGTGTGGCCGTCATGGGCGGCAAATTTATGCTGGGCGTCAGTGCCGAAAACCGGGCGGGCGCGGGTGTGGCCGCCGGGGATACCATCGAAGTTGACCTGGAACTCGATACTGAACCCCGCGAAGTTACCCTTCCGGCGGATTTTGTCGAGGCTCTGGAGGCAAATACCGATGCAAAGTGGTTTTTTGATAGCCTGTCGTATAGCAACAAACGACGCCACATCCTGTCCATCGAAGACGCCAAAACCGCTCAGACCCGGCAACAGCGCATTGCCAAATCGATCGGGATGTTTCAGGAAGGCAAAGCTTAAAAACAATCTAATCTGCTGCGGATTGCCAATCAGCAAACTCAATCCTTGGCCGGTTTCGCGCCGGGCAGGCGGCTTTTCAGAAAGGAAATCTGGCCCCGGTGGTTTGATTCATGTTCACAGACGTGAAACCACTTCCAATAAGTGTTGACGGGCTGCTCTTTTGACCAGATCGGATCGAGGGCCAGCAGCCATTTATCATTTTTAGTTTTCAGCAGTGTTAACGTCTTTTCCCGCACTGCCGACAGCTTTTCGAGGTAATACGGCACGTCGTGACCTTTGATTTCCTGACGTCCGGCATCGCCCAGCTCCATCGCGGCTCCCCACTCCTTTTTTTCCTCTTCATTCAGTTCCTGCCGCCCTTCAAACGTGTTGATCTGGTAAAAATAATCGACAGCCGCCAGGTGCAGCAGCAAACCGCCGATGGTGTTGGCGTGGGGATCGAACAAGAAGTCGAGTTGGGCCATCGTCAGGCTTTTCACAGAACGGATGATCGTGTCCCGGTTGTAGTTGAGCATCGATACCAGCGTACCAATTTGCGGTGAATACCCTTTCATGGGTCCAATGACTAACAGACTGTCTTCCGGTGCAAAGCCGTGCGCGGTGGCCGTTTGAGGAAATACGCCCGGAATAGCCAGGCTCGCAGCCGCCGTCAGACCGTAGTTCATGAAGGTTCGACGCGAAAAGTTCTGATTCATAACCGTACGTTTGAAAGGTGAGATGGAAACTAAAAGTACTTATTCTTTCAGCAATTTACTACGCCGAACCGTCTGCCCTTTTTCATCCTGAATAAGAACAAAAAACAAGCCCGACGGCAAGGTCGATACGTCGATAGTGCCGGAAAAATCGGTTGCCGACCGGCTCAATACCGCCGAACGCAGGGCTATTCCGCGAACATCAACCAGCGTAAACCGGTAGGTCTGGCTTTTTATCGATTCGGGGACAAACTGGATCGTCACCTGTTTTGAAGCCGGATTAGGAGAAATCCGAAGACTTGATCCCGCACTACTGGGCGGATTTACCGCTGTAATAACATCAATCGTTGTTTCCTGCGAAACCAGTTCCCCGCAGCCGTTGGCATTCGCGCGAACCGAATACCGCCCCGATTGCCGGACCGTACACGATTGCTGGGTAGCTCCGGCGATGGGAACGCCGTTCAAAAACCATTGGTTGCCCGTCGGTGCGTTAGACGTCAGGGTATAACCGCTGCGGGTAATGGTCGGTGCCTGTACGTCTTTAACGGTAACCACCACAGCCGCCGACATCGCCGGTGGACATTCGCCCGACACCCGAACGCTATAAGACCCAGCCGCAGCCACCGACAGCGTGGCCGACGTAGCCGCCGAAACCGCCTGCCCATTCAAAAACCATTGATATGCATAACCCGCTACATCTTTGGCCCGCAACACCACCGAACTACCCCGGCAGATGTCCGTTGCGCCATCCGCCGTCACAACCGCCACCACCTCAGAACCCGGCTTTGCCGTGACGGCGACCCGCGCCGAAGATGGACAACCGGTTGCTTTTACCCGCAAATTATAGAGGTAATAATAGGCATCTTTCAGTGTATCCCCGTTAAATAACGCTCCGTTCAAACTCATGACACCGGGAATACGGAACGGAAAACCGGTTACGCCGACGTTGCTTCGAAAAATGGTCGCACCATCTTCGTAGGCAATGCCAATCGCATACTCCCCCGCTTCGGGGATCGACAGATTTAACAGGTAGTCGGCACCCGGATCTGTGGGGTCGTCCGATTGCTGGCCCGCCGGGGGTGTTCCAACGGGCGTATTGGGATTGCGAGTCGGAGTAACATCGAGCGTGACGCTGGAAACGAGCGTTCCATCCGGTTTCTGTACGGAAAAAGTGATCCGGCCCGCGCTACCGATATACAGCCGCGCGCTTTCCAGAACGAGCGGTACCTGGGTGGAAATCAAAGGCTGCGGCCCAAAATTACCCGAATAGGTTCCGCCACCAAAAGCCTGTTTAGTGGCTGGCCCGACGGTTCCGGCAAACTGATTCAAGGCGGCATAATAAATACCACTGGCCGGCCGGCTGAGCGCCGTGGCCTGATTCCCTGCGCCAATCAGCGTACCACCGGTCGGGGCATCATACCAGAAAGCGGTTCCACTACCGGTATTGCGCAGCGATACGGCGCTATTGTCACAGGCGGAAACCGAGAAACTTCCCTGATCGGTACTGGCCGCCGAAGTAGTCAGAATCGTAATCCGTTCGTCGTTTGACGGATCCTGATCTGCTGCCAACCGGGTTTGAACCGTAAAGCGATACGCCGTGGCGGTTTTAAATTCGGCCTGGCCCCGCAGCACCAGCTGCGCTTCCTGCGAAGGTCCCAGCGTTACTTTAAGTGTATCGCGCAGATTGGCGATGGCAGACCCAAAAGGCGCCAGAATCTGGACGGTAACCGGAATATTTCGCTGTTCGGCCGAACCGTAATTCCGGACCGTCACCGCTACCTGAATGTCGGATTGATTGCAAAAACCGTTCTGGGGCGACACAATCGCCCGAATACCGACGTCGTTCTGGGGACGAACAAACCGCACGAGATAATCCTGCGTTTCGCCATTTGCGTAGCTCCCGCAAGCCTGCACGGCTCCGGCATCGCCCGTTTCGACGGTAACAATCCGCAGGCGCGTCGATTGCCCATCGGCCAGGCTGTCTGGTGTGGTCAAGGTTGTCGAGAAAGGTGCCGACGGAGTCAACGCACCCGAGGTAGCCACCAGTTCGTCCGCATCGTCAAAATCGCCGTCTAAGTTCCAGTCAATGAAGGCTTTGGTGATCGTTGGCCGGTTTTCTCCGCAACTGCCAACCGTCACTTCCAGCGGTATTTTCTGACCAATCGAAACGTTTGTAATTACACTCGTAAAATCGGAATACGGCTGACAACCCGCAGCGCCGGTCTGGTCGATGGTTCCAAAGCGAACGCGGTCGATGCTGGCCGGGCCGGGTGTAGTGGCCGCCGACGCGCAGTAGGTTTTTCCACCAACGCCACTGACCAGCAAACCGAAATTTTGCTTTCCGGTCGACAGCGTTTTTTTGTGCGAAATGGTTAGGGTATAGGTTTTTCCGGGAATGGCGTCCGTAAGCAGAATCTGCTCGACATTATCCCGGATATTATCCCCTTTTGTGGCTGGATTAGCCGGATTAGCCGGGTCGAGCACCCAGGGCTGCCAGGTTTGTGAACCGTCGGCCAGTCGAATATCCAGATCATTGACCAGACGGGGAGTCCGGTTATTCAGATTGGCAGCCGAAGCGCCCAGCGAAACGCTTTCGGGATCGGTCCAGCAAATCGTGACGACCATAGGTCCGCGCCCCGATGCGACTAGCTGTACGGTTTGTTTTTCGCCCTGATTCAGCGTTCGCTCTTCCAGAACGTGACTTTTGTCGGTATTGCTAATGACTCGGGCGGCTTTTTCGACGTTGAGCAGCCCCCAGCCAAACCGGTAATCGGGACCGGGCGAATCACCGGCCTCCTCAGCGGTATGCAAGGCCAGTCCTTTCAAGGTCGATGCGCGCATGAGTTGTCCGTTGTGCAACTGGGCATAGTATTCCTGCAACAAAAGCAGTGAGCCGGAAACGTTGGGAGCCGCCATCGATGTGCCCGACAGGGTTGCGTAGGCATTGTCATTGGCCGACCCCGCCGACAGCACACTGACGCCGACGCCGACTATATCCGGCTTAATGCGCCCGTCGTCGGTTGGGCCCCAGGAACTGAAGCTCGCCAGCCGAACATCTGAAGGTTGCGCGTATTCGGTCGGAATACCGCTGATGGCCCCTACCGACAGAATATTCTTGGCATTGCAGTCCGTCGAAATCTGGTCGTAGCCATTCTGATTGTTGCGGGCGGTTTTGCTCATGACCTTCGTGTTGCTGAGCCAATACGAAACGCCGGCCCCCGGCCCATTCTGCCCGTGCGTATTCCCCGCCGATTTTACCGGCAGATAATAAGGAGCGGCCACGGTAATGCGGTCCCAGTCACGGGCACCATTGTTATAAATTCCGAATTTATAATCTTCTGAAGCACTGATGGTTGTATCGCCCCACCACTCCCATTTGATGTCGCCGGCCCGTTCCGAATTAAAAATCCAGCCAGCCTGAATGTTGTAGGAATGATTGGAAAGCAGCAGATCAGCCGCAGCCGCAGCCACTTCGGCGTTGTCATTGTCGAAATCGTACGCTTTCAGATTGGCGCCAAAAGCCATCCCCCGCGCCCGGTCGTTAACTCCCTGTCCGATCATAATTCCGGCAACGTGCGTTGGATGGGTGCTAATAGCCTGAACACTATCGATTTGCGTAACCCGACCGGTTAGTTCGACGTGCGTTGGCCGCACTTTTCCGCCGTCCCAGATGGCCAGTTTATCGCGCACGGCCGGACTACTTCCAGACAGGTTGAGGCCGAGAGAGCCGCCGGTATAAAGCGAAGAGGTGCGCGTCGTATTGCCCGCGCGTGTGGCACTGGTTGTTGCATTAAACAGCAGATTACCGCGTTCGTCACTATCATGAAGAATCAAAATCGTTCCGTCCGATCGTTCCTGACGCAGGGGAATCAACCGCTTTTGAGCCATTTCGACGGCGCGACGGTAGGATGCACGATTGGTCTGTTGCAAACTTTGGCTAAGCCGGTTGAGCGCCGTTCGCTGTTGCTGGTTATAAAGCGGTTTTTGGGCATGGGCGCTGAAAACCATTCCTCCGAACAACACAACCCACAGATATCGTAAATGTACAGACATAAAAAATGCTAACTCCAACAAGTTACCAAAACTGTTGAAGTTAGCACTAAAGAGAACGGATTTTTAATCCGTTTCGTATTAAACCGCCTTTTGGGCAGACAGAACGACGTCTTTTACCTTTTTAGTGGTCGCGTTAGAAACTTCGACCCGGTATGTACCGTTTACGGCATCTTTCAAACCGAAATGAACCGTGTTTCCTTCTCCCAGTTGTTTGCTGGCAATTACTTCGCCGTTTAATTTTGACAACCGAACGGTAATCGGCTGGTCATCAACTCTATTTACAACGACTGTTACGTTGGCTTTTGGACCCGATTGGCCAACCAGCGCTTTCAGAAGTGATTGGGGCGTAACGGCATCAACTACACAAATCATAATAAAGCCCATTCCAAGGGCCATCAACGAAGCTTTCAGTGTGGTGTTCATCTTTTTATTTGTTTACGGTGAAAAACCTTTTTTGTTATTGTTCAACAAAGTAACTATTAAAAGATGAAATTAATTTACACCCATTTAAAGCCTTGATTTTCAGTGCAATTTTAATTTCTGTATCTTATTGCAATTGTATTTATCAACACCAAATAATATTTTGTCCATAATAAAAAGAACTAAGTTTTATTCGTGTTCAAACCGTTTACTCAAGAAGCTCAATTATTTGAAAAATTCAAAGATTCTTTATATAATACAATTATATTTTTGTCGCCCACTGAAAAATCAGGTTAGACGAGCGATTATTTGAGTGGAAAAAATTTGATTCAGGACTGTATGAGCGTTTTTTGGCAAAACCAGGCTAACGGAGAGGCCGTAGAAAATGGCTACCTGAGCACTGAATAATACAACGCGGGAGGAGTATTGATTTTTGGTGAGTCTGGAAGGGGAAGTCACTAAAAAGCGGTGTAGGCTGAACCTACACCGCTTCCGAAGTTTCCGATTTGGCCGGAATCGGTTCCGGTTGTTTTCGGGGCGGTATATAACGCCGGAAAAAGCTGGCAATTTTCATCTGAAGCACACCAAATACTGCTTCTTTAAATATTCCGCTCGACATTTTGGAGACGCCTTTGGTTCGATCGGTGAAAATAATGGGCACTTCCGCAATTCGGTAGCCGTATTTCCAGGCCAGAAACTTCATTTCGATCTGGAAAGCATACCCGACAAACCGAATATTATTTTGCAGAATGGTTTTCAGCACTTCCCGGCTATAGCAGATAAATCCAGCCGTAGGGTCCATTACCGACATACCGGTAATAAAACGAACGTAAATTCCGGCAAAATAGGACATCAGAACCCGACCCATCGGCCAGTTTACGACGTTTACGCCCGTAATGTAGCGGGAACCAATAGCCACGTCGTTGCCAGAATTGACACAAGCCTGGTAGAGCCGCACCAGATCGTCAGGATTGTGCGAGAAATCGGCATCCATTTCGCAAATATACCGATAGCCCTCGGCCAACGCCCATTGAAAACCAGCAATATAGGCCGTCCCTAAGCCTAATTTTCCTTTGCGCTCCATCATATGCAGCCGCCACGGCAACCCGTCGGCCCCGTATTCATACTGCAATTCTTTCACCCGTAAGGCCGTGCCATCCGGTGAGCCGTCATCGACGATCAGCACATCGAAAGGAGTAGATAAACTCAAAACCTTCCGAATGATGACTTCAATATTTTCGATTTCGTTGTAGGTCGGAATGACCACTAAGCATTCTTTCAAGAGTTGAATCGGGTTAGAGTACGCTACTTTTAAATTAACAGGAAAAATACCGGTTTCATGTATTAATCGCCTTAAAATTTGTTAAAACCGGCTATCATTCAGCGGTTTTCGATTCCGAT
This sequence comes from Larkinella knui, assembly GCF_003858645.1. Classification (GTDB taxonomy): domain Bacteria; phylum Bacteroidota; class Bacteroidia; order Cytophagales; family Spirosomataceae; genus Larkinella; species Larkinella knui. Next base: position 256,959 of record NZ_RQJP01000006.1, read on the forward strand.
AGCCTAACGGCCAGTTCCTGGGCTTTCCGGATGCAATCGGACAAGCTGGCTCCCTCGTACCAGTTCGCACATACGTATAACGCGTCCGACTCCAGCGCCGGAATCTGCTCTCTGACCGGCACAATCCGGGCATCGTATTGCGGAATTGCGCGGTCCCAACGCTTGAGCCACTGCCGCACCGGCTTTTTAGCCTGAATGTCAAACGCCTGAACCAGTTCCTGATGTACCCGCTGGCGAATGGTTTCGTCCGGTTGCCGGGTATTTTCAGCCCCTTGCCGACCACCCACCAAACTCGTAAACAACACTTCATCCGCCGGACAGCGTCCGTCAAATACCGAACTACTCCAGATGTGTCCGGCCACAAATTGCTTTTCGCTGCGCGGATTTAAACCGCCAAAGCCGTTGAGCGGGTGTTTTACATCGGCCCGTTTATAAGCCGAATGAACGGCCGTCATGGGCGGATAATCGATCTGACGCAGCAGCGTTGCCAAAGTTGGCCAGGTTGCTTCAAGCAAGGCCGCCGAAGCATTGGTATCGCAAGCCAGCACCACGGCGTCGGCAGAATACGTCCCACTCTGAGCGTCGAGCAGCCAGCCGGTTTCTGTTTTGGTCAGGCGGTTTACGGCATCAGTCAATTTAACGGTTTTTACCTGAGCCGCCAGTGCTTTAGGCACCGTTTGCAGCCCGTTCCGAAAGCTGAACGACTGCCGTCGCCCGGCCGAACCCGCATTTTTAATGAAGCCTTTCAGTACCGAACCATACGTTTTTTCGTATTCCAGCAACACCGGATAGGTTTCCGAAACCAGCAGCTGATCGGGATCTCCGGCATACACACCGGCCACAAACGGTGCCAGGGCATACTCCACCACTTCCTGCGAAAACCGTCGGCGAAAAAAGGCGCTCAACGTTTCGCCGGGGGGCGAAACCGTGTGATTGGAACGTTCCTGCCAGATGGCTTTCTTGGTTTGCCAGCTGAAAAAAGACGTGACTAGCAGCGACAGCGGACCCGTGGGCAGTTTTCGGTAGGCTCCGTTGCGAAAAATATACCGCGCTTTGCTAACCGCCCTGGCAAAGCGAATTTCCGGCGTCAGGCCCAATTGATCGAGCCAGGTCAGCAAAGCCGCGTCGCCCAGCAGCGAATTCGGTCCGAGTTCGATCAGATAGTCTCCCTCGCGCCGGGACTGCATGAGCCCGCCGGGTTCATCACTGCGGTCAAACAATAAACACGGAATTTGGCGTTGCTGGAGTTCATACGCCAGCGTCAGGCCCGATATTCCTGCTCCAATGATGGCAATCATTTCTTCAAATTTTTGAGTCGGGCCGGGAGTCGGCTTTTGCTCGTGGTAGTCGTGTCCACCGGCTTTTTACGCCGTTCCAACTCTTCCGTTACCTTTTTATAAATCCCCGCTAATTGCTCGGGGTCCGACGAATAATACTTGTAACTCTGCGAATAAGCTGCCGTATCTACTTTATATTTCTGAAAGATCTGCTTCTCAAGATGCTTATAAATCAGGGTGTTGCTGTCCTGCGAAGCCCGGTTCATTTTTGTAACCCGCGCTTCGGCCAGGTGGATTTCGGTTAAGATCTGCGCCATTTTTGCTTCCGGAATCAGGTTTTCGGGTGGTTTCTCCGCCGGCGTCTGGCAGGCCTGCAAAAAACTAAATACTACTAACAGCGCCCATTGTCGGAATTGGCAGCACAGTTGCGCGTTCATTTTCGTTATTTTTGTCAAAACTGGCATCTGAGTACAAATGTCGGGAATCCTGTTCGTATAACACGCTGCTATTCGTCGCTGAACCATTTTTAACCGGATTTTCAGCCGCGTTTAGCCAAAAAGATCCGATGCACGAGTTTTTGGCAAGGTTATATCAGTTCGAAATTCGGATCCGGAAAGCCGTCAACTCGCAGATGCGCGGTAATTTCCGGTCCATTTTCAAAGGTTCTGGTCTGGAATTCAGCGACTTACGCACCTACCAGTATGGCGACGACGTGCGGGCAATCGACTGGAACGTATCCTCGAAAGGCCACGGAACCTTCGTTAAAATTTTCCGCGAAGAAAAAGATCAGACGGTTTTTTTCCTCGTGGACGTCAGTGCTTCCCAGGAAATTGGCACGACCACCCGCTCTAAACTCGATACCACCCGTGAAGTTTGTGGCGTTCTGGCGCTGTCGGCCATCAAAGAAGCCAGTCACGTCGGAATGTACTGTTTTTCGGATCAAAAGGAAAAATACCTCAAGCCGTCGAACAGCATGAAACACGGTTATCAGTTGATTGTCAATTTATTCAAACTAAAACCGGAGTCCGTACGCACCAATCTGGCCGATGCGCTGCTGTTCACGCTCAACGTACTCAAACGCCGGAGTGTGGTTTTTCTGGTTTCGGATTTTATCGATTCCGGCTACGAACACAACCTGAAAGCCCTCGCCCGGAAGCACGATCTGGTGGTCATTCACATGTACGACCAACGGGAAACCAATCTGCCACGGCTGGGAATTATTCCGGTTTACGATACGGAAAGCCGCCGAACGGTTTGGGTCAACACCTCGTCGTCCAGTTTCCGTAACGGCATCAAGCAGACGTTCCGGCAAAGCCAGCAGCAACTGGAGCGGTTTTGCAAACAGTATAACGCCAATTACGTGGCCCTCGATTCGCAGGCGGATTACGTTCCGCAACTGATCGAGTTGTTCCGTGTTCGAAAAGCCCGATGAACATGATGATAGGAACGCGGCCGCGTCGCACGATAAAACGGATTCAACAGCGTAGAACGGATTTTAGCCGATGGCTCGTTATTCGGAATTCGCTATTCGTAATTCATTATTTATTTTTCCTCAACACCACTTACGCCCAGCCCCCTAAAGGAGTTTTTCTGACTGATACCATTGAAATTGGCAAACCGTTCCAGTATTCGCTGAGCATTCGGCACCGGCCCCGGATCGATGTTTTATTCCCGGATACCGCCCGGCATTTTTCGCCCTTTCTGGTGCGTGATATTTCGATCTTCTCGACGAAAACCGATGCCAGAGGCAGTCTGGACAGTTCGGTTTATACGCTCGTATCCTTCGAAACCCGTCCGACGCAGACCCTGCGCGTACCGGTTTTTCTGCTGCGTACGCCCACCGATAGCACCGTTGTCTTTTCCAATGTCGATACGATCCAGCTCCGGGAACGCATTCAGACTCAGCGGCCCGACACGCTTCGACTTTCGACCGATATGGCTGTAGTTGCGCTTCAGCAACAGATGAATTATCCGCTGTTAATGACTATTTTAGTGGGATTGTGTTTGCTGGCAGGGATTCTTTTTCTATTCTTCGGACGCAGTATCCGCACGCGCATCCGGCGCTATCAGCTGTACCGGCAGTACCTGGATTTTCAACGGTCGTTCAATCGCCTGACACGCGGTATTGGTCCCGAAACCGCCCATGAAGATGCCGGACGAGCGGTGGTAATCTGGAAGAAGTACATGGAGCAGTTGGAACGCAAACCGTTTACGTCACTGACAACCCGCGAAATTGTCGAATCCGTGCAGGATAATCGACTGGCCGACGCGCTGAAAGAAATCGACGGGGTCATTTATGGAAGCGTATATTCCGACCAAACCCAGCAGTCGCTCCGTATTTTAAACGAAGTAGCCGACAGTGCCTACCGCCGGAGCAGCGTCCAGTTGCAGGACGTAACTCAGGCAGATCCCCTTAGAACGACTTAATATGGAATGGTTTTCGTATCAGTGGTTTACAATCTCGCAACTGCGCCAGTTTGTCTGGGCGCAACCGATCTATTTGTATGCCATTCCCGCCATTCTGCTTTTGTTTGGATTGCGGACCCTGCTAGCCGGCCAGTCGCAACAACGGCTGAATGTGGCCCTCAATCAGACCGAACTTCAGCCTTCGCTACTCGGTAGTTTGCGGTATTTGCTGCCACTGAGTTTCTTTATCGCCACCACGCTCATCTTGATGGCGCTGGCCCGGCCCCAACTGATCCGCGAAGAAACGGAACGGGTGGCCGAAGGCATCGATCTCATGCTGGCTATCGATATTTCGTCGTCCATGGCTGAAACGGACCTCAAACCCAATCGCCTGGAAGCGGCTAAACGCGTGGCCCGCAGTTTTGTCAAAAGCCGCCATAATGACCGGATCGGGCTGGTTATTTTCGCCGGAGAAGCCTATTCGCTTTGCCCGCTAACAACCGACCACGACCTGCTGAACGGGTATTTGAACGATCTGGACGCCAGCATGATCAAGACCTCCGGCACGGCCATCGGCAGTGCGCTGGCGGTATGTATCAATCGGATGCGCGAATCAAAAGTAAAAAGTAAAGTGGCTATTTTGCTCAGTGACGGCGACAATACGGCCGGCAATCTCGATCCGGTTACGGTGGCACGGCTGGCTAAAGCGTTCAACATCCGAATTTATACCGTGGCTATCGGACGCCCACCAACACAAAGTGTTCCCAGCAACCTTGCAACGGTTACGGTGGATGAAGGAATTTTGACTACTATCGCCAACATCGGCAGCGGAAGTTTTTTCCGCGCGGGCGACGCAACCCGCCTGCAGACGGTTTTCAATGAAATTGATCGGTTGGAAAAAACGCCCGTCAAAACCGTTATTTACAAGGATGTCAAGGATTTTTACCGCGTCTACCTGTACTGGGCCATTGTGTTTCTGCTGCTGACGTTATGCCTGAAAAATACGATTTTTGGAAATATTCTTGAGGATTGAAAAGTAAAGCTATGAGACAAGCGTGCAAAGATGCAATGTCTGTTTATTCATCTCACTTCTCTTGTCTATCCTCTCTTGGCTGGTATGCTACGATCTCATTACAACGAAAACTACACCGAAGCGGGACTAGACGAAGTCGGGCGCGGTTGTCTGGCCGGGCCGGTGGTGGCGGCAGCGGTTATTTTACCCAAAAACTATACGCACCCGATCCTGACCGATTCCAAACAGCTCAGTCGATCTCAACGGGAACAACTGCGAGACGAATTGCAGCGTGACGCCCTGGCCTGGGCGGTGGCCGAAGTCTCGAACGAAGAGATTGACCGCATCAACATCCTGAAAGCCAGCTTTCTGGCGATGCACCAGGCACTGGATGTGGTAATGAATCGGGCTGATGGTGTAAAACCGGATCATTTGCTGATCGACGGCAACCGGTTTATCAATTACCCGATGATTCCGCACACCTGTATTGTCAAAGGCGATACGAAGTTTCTGTCCATTGCAGCCGCGTCGGTGCTGGCGAAAACCTACCGGGATGAGTTGATGGAAAAACTGGCGATTGACTTTCCGCACTACGGCTGGGAACGAAATGTCGGCTATCCGACGCCGTTTCACCGACGGGCGATTCAGGAATTCGGGCCGTGCCGGTGGCACCGGATGAGTTTTCGGCTGGTTTGAGAAATTTGCAGGTGATTCCAACGCTTCGTCATCCGACGGAATCCTTTCAGTATCTGCATTTTACCTGAACCCGTATGAAGACTTTTTACTTTTTGTTGCTGCTGATGCTGGTTATGGCCTGCAACCGAAAGAGCGAAGAGGCCATTCTGGCCAGAGGCTCCTCCTTTCGTTTGATTCGAACGGATTACTACGGAAGTCCGGCGAGTCCGGCTTCGTTTCGGTCCACCCACTACAACTACGACGAGAACAACCTGCTCCGCGAGATCATTTCGGAAAATACAAACGGCGCGGTGGACAGCAAACAGGTTTATCGATGGACAGGCGGAAATACGCTTCGCGTGGAACAGCATTTTACCAATCCGCCCTGGTCGAGCAGCATTCAATCGGGACAGCCCCTGAAAATCTATTCCTACGATGATACGGTTTTCAATCCCGATACAACCCTCCGTAAACGAGACAATTATTCGATCCAGATCGATAACAAAACCGAGTATCGCTCCACCACAACGTTCGAATATGAATACGGGAAGCAGATAAAGAGAAAAAACATTTACACGAGCAATGGAAAACTGGCGTCCTATACGTTGCTCTACTATGATAACCGGGGAAACGTGACAAGGGAAGATCTGTACACCAATGTTTCGAATACCGACCGGCCCAATAGTACTACAACTTATGAATATGATAACGCTCCCAACCCCTACCGTACGGCCCGGTTGAATTCGGAGATTAGCTGGTATATGAGTGCGAATAACATTGTTCGTCAGACGTCGGTTAATCTAGTTTCTGGAATTAGCTCAGATGAGCAATGGACGTATGAGTACCGGCCCGACGGCTACCCCGCCCGGCAAGTTTACACGGATGGGCGGAAGGAGGAGTTTATTTATAATCAGTAGGAATGAGTATACGGTTTTCGGTGGCTGACGCGTTAGCTTCGTGCGTCAGCCACCGAAAACCGTATACTGGAAACCGTAAACTCATTCTTATTTTGGGCGCTTGTAGAGCGGCACGGTGCTGCACGGTTCGCCGAACATAATGCTCTGGGCAACGGGCCGCAGCCGGCGCGTGATCTCGACGTAAGCCGCCGTCGGCACCGAAACCTTGCTGCATCCTTTCACCACCACGCGGCTGTCGCGGTAGTCTTCGATGTTGATGCGGGCGATGGCGTCGAAGTAGAGTTTTTCTTCCAGATCCTGCAGCGTGCCGAACACCACCGTGTGGGCGTAGGGTTCCAGATGAATCGTCAGCAGCATGTAGGCCCAGGTCGGAACAATGGCGTCTTCCGAACAGGTAACGGCCACGTTTTTTCCCTCATACTGGCTCCAGTTGTGGGTTTTCAGAAACTCGCGAAAATCTTTTTCCCTGAGAATCAAACCCATAAACAGATTGTCTTTCAAGTCGTAGACAACTCGTTCGCCGGGGTGATAATAGTCTTCCAGATCCAGGGACACCAGGCCACTTTTGGCCACGCGATTAACAATCAGTTCTGTTTCCATAATCAAGTATACAGACTAAAGTCCGTAAGTACATACCCGCTAAACAACCAACTTCTTCGGCTTGGTTCCCACAAAATCCTTTAGATAATAGGGTTCAAAATCCGCGACATTTTCAAACCGGCTTTCCTGATACGCGATAGCCGCCAGTTGGCCCACCGTTCGGGCCGAAGGATGAATGACTTGCTCGGGAAAAACCGCATTCGGCTGGTGCGCCAATACCGCCCGGCATTTGGCCGCGCCATTGCCGAAAAACACAACGGGTTGCTGTGTCAACAGATCCGCAAAAGACTGGTCGTCAATAATTTGCGCCGACGTGGGCCGAATTTCAAGGACATCTGCATCATACACCGCGCAATACACTTCCATCCGGCGGGCGTCGAGCAGCGGGCAAAGCGCATACGATGCGGGATAAAAACCGCTCAGCTGCCACGCCATGGCCTCGAGCGTATTGATGGCCAACAGCGGTTTATCGAGCGCAAAACACAGGCCTTTCGCCGTCGAAACGCCAATCCGCAAACCGGTATATGAGCCCGGCCCTTTGGCCACAGCAACTGCATCCAAATCCGAAAGCTGGTGTCCGCTGTCATGAACCACGTTCCGAATCAAGGTTGTCAGCATACCCGACGACGATTTTTCAGTAAACAATTCAAAACAGGCCAAAACCGCACCGTCGCGGTGCAGCGCCACCGAACAAACGGTTGTGGAGGTATCAAGGGAGAGAATGAGAGACATGAAAATGAATGATGAATGATGGATGATGAATGGGCTGACGCATAAATCACGCGTCAGCCCATTCATCATCCATCATTCATCATTAAAAATTTACGGTTTTCCTTTCAAAATGGCCTGGTAGCGGTTCATATCTTTGAACAGGTCGAGGGCGGCTTTGACTTCCGGATCGGTGGCGAATGAAGCTTCTTTCATGCCTTTTTGCAGGTAATAATGCCCCACGATTTCCTGTTCGAGCAGCGTTTTGAGTTCGCCTTTGAATGTCACCAGATCAACATCCTTGCTGTGCGAGAGCTTTGTTCGCAGCGCCTTCAGCTGGTCTTGGATCTGATCAAACGATTTTTCTTTCTTGGCCGATGCTTCCAGCGTTCCGAGTTCTTTTTCAACCTGCGTGGTGTAATCGTATTCCTTGTCTTTCAGCCACGAGATAAAATCCTGGTATTCAGCATCCGTCAGGCGAAACTCGCGGGCGGGCTTGATCGTCGGGTGGTCATGGCGGTATTTGATGGCGTAATCGAAAATCAATCCCTTGTTGGTCAGGCTGATCGCAATCGGCGCGGGTGTACTGGCCTCCACCGGCACGTCCGGTGTAACGCCACCGCCGTCGTAAACCGGGCGACCGGCTTTGGTTTTAAAGGCCGTTTTCAGCGAATCCGGTATTTTGCCCACGCTGCCGTCCGGGTTGCGGTGGCTGTAGTCGATGGCCTGGATGCAGCGTCCGCTCGGAATGTAGTATTTAGCCGTGGTAATTTTCAGTTTGGTATTGTACGAAAGCTCGCGGGTGGTTTGCACGAGGCCTTTTCCGTAGGTCAATTGCCCCACCAGAACGCCACGGTCATAATCCTGAATAACGCCCGAAACGATTTCGGCGGCCGACGCACTCCGGCTGTTGGTCAACACCACAATCGGGATTTCCAGATCCAGGGGCGGGTTGAGGGCCGTGTAGGTTTTGTTCCATTCGGTTACTTTCCCCTTCGTCGTCACAATTTCCGATTCCCGCGGCAACCAGATGTTGGCAATGTCGATGGCCATGTTCAATAAACCGCCCGGATTTTCGCGAACGTCCAGCACCAGTTTTTTCATGCCTTTGCCTTTCAGTTCGACGAACGCATTCCGCACCTCGCGCGAGGCCGTTCCGGTAAAATCCTTCAGGTCGATGTAACCGACTTCGTTCGTAATCATGCCGTAATACGGCACATTGGTCATTTTTACGACATCGCGCGTCACGTTCAAATCGATGGGATCTTTGGCCCCGAAGCGTTTCACCGTCAGCTTGACCGCCGTATTGGTCTGCCCCCGGAGCAGTTTATCGGAATCCAGTTCACGCCGGGTTTTAATGTCCACGCCGTCGACCTTAATAATTTCATCGCCAATCTGCAACCCGGATTTTTCGGCGGGTGTGCCTTCGTAAATCATCATGACAATGCTGCGGCCCTGGCGCGAACCGATGAGTGCCCCAATGCCGTTGTAGCGTCCGGTGGTCATCGTCATGTAATCCTCAATTTCGTCTTCGGCAAAGAAGTTGGTATACGGGTCGAGCGATTTCAGCATGGCGTCGATGCTGTTTTTCACCATCCGGTTGGGGTTCAGTTCATCGACGTAATACAGATTCAGTTCTTTAAACAGCGTCGCGTAAATGTCCAGGTTACGGGCGATTTCAAAAAACCGGTCGTCGTTGCGGAACGAAAAAAAACCAAGGCTTCCTGCCAGAAGGGTCGCTCCCAGGGCGACGGTCAGACGTTTGCGCGTAAACATGTTATCAAAGAAGTTGTTTCGCGGAGTTGAGCGGAGGAAAAAAGAGTTAAGCAGAGTTTTTATTTCTCTTCCTCCGCTTCTCTCCTTTTTCCTCCGCTCAACTCCGCGAACTAGTTTATACCCGAGCTAAAGCTAATTTCATACTTTTTTCTATCTCTTCAAACGAAATTTTCTCGCGGGCGGTATATAAAAATACGATATAAGCCGGAGGTTGCTTCGGTTTTTCCGTCGTTCCGAATAAGATCGACTTATTTAAGCGATAGGCTTCGCGAACGCGACGGCGGATGAGGTTGCGGTCGACGGCTTTTTTGAAGTTTCGGCTGGAGACCGAAATCAGGATGGCAGGCAGGGGATCGGTCCCGGCGGGAGTGCTCCGTTCGGGATCGTTCATGTAGAGGAGTCGAAATGGAAAAAGGTAGAACGTCCGTGTGGTCGCACTACCTTTTTGAAATAACTGTCCGATGGTTTTTTTACTGCAAAGCCGTTCGGATTTGGTGAACGTTTGCTTCATAGCCCGTTTAGGGTTTAAGGTTTATAGTTCAGGTTGCTGCGTTGAACCCTAAACTGTAAATCCTAAACTATAAACACTACTTAAATCTTAAACCGATCGCCTTTTTTCTCGTCCGAAACCGTCAGTTTATGACGTCCTTTTGCACGACGGGCGGCCAGTACTCGGCGGCCATTGGCAGATGCCATGCGCTCGCGGAAGCCGTGTTTGTTCCGGCGTTTACGGTTCGAAGGTTGAAACGTTCTTTTCATGACTTAACTATATCTTGGATGCCTATTTTTCAAATGAGTCTGCAAAGGTAGAGAATGTTTATGAACGAAACAAGATCGCCTTCCATATTTAGCGTTTTCATAAACAGCAACGTAGCTTAGTCCGACCGCAGGGATTTTACCGGGTTCGCCAACGCGGCTTTCAGCGATCGGTAGCCGACGGTCACGACCGCAATGCCCAGCGTAATTAAAATCGCTACGGCAAAAATACCGGCCCCAATCTCGATCCGGTACACAAAGTCATTCAGCCAGCCATTCATCACCCACCACGCCAGCGGAGCGGCCAGCACAAAGGCAATAACCAGCAGGCGGAAAAACTCTTTGCCGAACAACCACAAAATACCGGGAACGCTGGCACCCAGCACCTTACGAACGCCGATTTCCTTGGTTTTCTGCGCGATCATAAACGATACCAGACCGTACAAACCCAGACAGCCAATGACGATGGCAATGGCGGCAAAGGCTTGGATCAGCCAGAGAATCATGTTGTCGAGCTTGTAGAACCGGTCGATTTCTTCATCCAGAAATTGATACGTAAAAATAGAAGACGGATACATCGACGACCAGCTTTTTTCAAGACCGGCCAGGGTCGGGCCCAGGTTGGCCAGATTTACTTTTACTCCGCATTGGCTGTAATTCTCACTGCGGGTGGTGATGCAAAGCGGCTCGATACCGGTATGAAACGACCGGTAATGGAAATCCTTCATAACGCCGACGATGGTTCCTTTTCGACCGTTGATGATAGCGGTTTTGCCAATAACCGCCCGATTGGAAGCCAGTCGGAGGGCTTTTACGGCGGTTTCATTGACGAGATACTCCCGGATAGTATCCGACGGATTCAGGTCGCGCCCGGCCACAATCGGTATGCCAAACGTCGACGCATAGCGGTTATCGCCCGCTTTAATCGAAATGGAGAACGTTTCGGCTTCCGTGCGCGAGCCAAACCAGATGCCCGTGCTGCCCACGTCTTCCGACGCCGGTGCGGTATCGAAAAATGTGACGTTTTCTACCCCTGCCAATTCCGAGAACTGTGCAGTCAGTGTATTGATTTTTGACTTTTTGTTGTCGGGCACCGGCAAAACCACAACCGCATCTTTCCGGAAACCCATATTGGCCTGTTGAGAATACCGCAACTGATTGGCAATGACCAGTGTACCGATAATGAGCAGTTGAGAAATCGCAAACTGCGTCACCACCAGACTTTTCCGGAGAGAAAAACCGCCCGGCTGGTGTTGAGAAAGCCGCCCTTTCAGGGCCAGCACCGGCTGGAAGCGGGCCAGAATCAAGCCGGGATACGAACCGGAAAAGAAGACGACAACCAGCAGAATAGCGGGCAGAAACGTGAGCAGGTAAGGATCTTTCACCAGATTGAGCGAAAGTTCTATTTCGAACAGCTGATTGACAAGCGGTAAGGCCAGGCAGGCCAGCCCGAAGGCAACTCCCGTGGCCAGCCCGACAATGACGGTCGTTTCGGCCATAAACTGCCAGAAGAGCATTCCCCGCTCGCTGCCCAGTACTTTCCGGACCCCAATCTCTTTGGAACGGCCAAGTGCCTGAGCCGTAGCCAGATTGACGAAATTGACGCAGGTGGTCATGATCAGAAAAAGACCGATCAGGGCAAAGGCCCAAAGGTTTTTCTTTTCCGTGTGTCCCTTCAGCTTGGGATTAAAATGGACATCGGACAGGGGCTGAAGCTTAAACCGAAAGTACTTCGCCATATCTTTGTTATAGTATTTACTGGAAATGGCCGAAAGTACGTGGTTATCAACGGAAGCCGCAGATACGCCCGGTTTTAACCGGATAAAGCATTGCATGTCGTCGCTAACACTAAACCACCAGTCTTTTTCCACCATCCAGGGCGTGTGGTCTTTCAAATTGTCGAAGGGAATATAGACTTCCGAGCGAAAATCCGTGTTGGGCGGAAGGTCCCGGAGAATGCCCGTGATTCGGACGTGCAGGGAATCATCGACCTGGAGGAGCTTGCCGATGGGGTCGTCGGTCCCGAAATATTTTTTAGCGATCCGGTCCGTAATCACCGCCGTGTTGCGATCCTTCAACACGGTTTGCGGATTCCCCTGCACCAACGGAAAATTGACCATGTTGAGAAAATCCGGGTCGGCAAAGGCAATGTTTTCTTCAAATTTTTTCTCCGGCGATACCGCAACCACTCTTTTGGGCAGAAAGGCGACCCGGCCCACTTTTTCGGCAACCGAATAACCCTTCCGGAACGCTTCGCCCAGCGGGTTGGGAACGCCCGTATTATAGCGAACCTTGTCGCCGTGAAATTCGGTATGAATCCGGTAGATCCGGTCCCGATTCGCGTGAAAGGTGTCAAAACTCAGGTGGTATTTGATGAGCGTAAAGATCAGAATGGCGCAGGCAATTCCGAGGCCCAGACTCAGGACATTGATCAGGGTGTAGGATCGGTGGCGGTTGAGTTTTCGAATGGCCACCTTAAAATAGTTACCTAGCATGGCAATTGGGGCTGGTTTTGACGTATGGAATCGTAAATCTGTGGAATTTCTGCGCCAGAGCCGGGGATGCAGCAGCAGCAAACCATCCACCAGGTACAGCAACCGGGCTTTCGAATACCCGTACCGATGACCGCGTTTGTGGAACAACTCGTCCAGGTCGCCCAGCGTTTCTTCCCGCAGATGGGGCGCAATGATCCGTTCCAGAAACCGCTCGGCCCAACGCGGTGGTTGCGCCCTCTGTTTAGGCTTCATGACAGATGACCAAAAGCGGTTTTGGGAATTCCGTCCCAGAGTTCATTGCGAATCCGTCGCGCTTCCTGCAAAGCCTGCTCACCGACTGCGGTTACGGTAAAGAGCCGTTTCCGCCGGCCACCCCGCTCGGCGGTCGATTCGCCAAACCGGGAGTTGACGAGCCCTTTTTCTTCAAGTCGCTGCATCGTACGGTGAACCGCTCCCAGGCTCATGGGCCGCTCCAGGCGCTGGCCCAGCGTCTCGACCACCGCAACGCTGTAGGCGTCATCATAAAGGAGCGCAATGGTGAGCAACACCAACTCTTCGAATTCACCTAACTGAGTGCCTTTCATCTGGTACCTTGTCGTTACTCTCTTTTTCTGGTAAAGTTTATCTTACTCATTTGCATAGCAAATACCAGACCAACGAACAAAACTGGCGATTACGTTAAAATAAGGCGTATTTTAACGACAAAAGATGAGCAGTCCTGTCCACAAACGGACAGGGATCTGTACTAAACTGGACAGATTGATCAGGAAATTTAGGTCGGATCGATGAACGCTTAACGGTATTATGGGTTTATATTCGCAGGTATGCACTATCGTATTTCTTCAACCAATCCGTCGTCCCGGCTTCTTGAGATTGATTTTCTGCTGACGGATCTTTCGGCTTCTACTGTCGAGTTACAACTTCCGGCCTGGCGTCCCGGTCGGTATGAACTACAGAATTTCGCCAAAAACATCCAGCGGTTTGAAATTTTCGACAACGCTGGCAAACCGCTCGCTTTTCAGAAACTCACCAAAGACCGCTGGCGGGTGCAAACCGAAGGCGTTTCAGCACTCGTCGCTCGGTATACCTATTACAGCAATGTCATCAACGCCGGAACGAGCTTTGCCGACGACCGGCTTTTGTACATCAATCCGGTCAATTTATGCCTGTATGCCGATGATCGTTTGCGGGAACCCTGTACGCTTGAACTGGCCATTCCGGACGATTGGCAAATCGCCTGCGGCATGGCGCAAACCGCCCCCAATACCTTGCATGCGTCCGATTTTTACGAACTGGTCGATTGCCCGCTGATTGCCTCGCCCGATTTGCAACACATTCAGTATGAAGTCGATGAAACGCGATTTCACATCTGGATCAACGGCAACATCAAACCCGATGTGGAGCGACTCCGGCACGATTTCAGCCGGTTTTCCGAAACACAGATCCGGCTTTTTGGTGAATTTCCGGAGAAGGACTACCATTTTCTGACGCTGATTTTGCCAACGGCTTTCTACCACGGCGTCGAACACCGCAACTCCACGATGCTGGTGCTGGGGCCCAACGACGAAGGTGAAGGGTTGTATACGGATTTGCTGGGCGTTTCGTCACACGAATTATTTCACGCCTGGAATGTCATTCGCATACGGCCAACGGAGCTTTTGCCCTATGATTTTACCCGGGAAAATTACTTCACCACCTGCTTTGTGGCCGAGGGCGTCACGACGTATTACGGGGATTTGATCCTCCGTCGGGCAAACGTTTTTAACGATGCGGCCTATTTTAAAGAGTTTCAGGTGTTGCTAAAACGGCATTTTGAACCCAACGGACGTGCGTTTCAGTCACTTACGGAAGCGTCGTGGGATTTGTGGCTGGATGGCTACGACAAAGGCGTGCCGAATCGCAAGGTATCCGTCTATCACAAAGGGGCCACCGTCGCCCTGATGCTGGATTTGCACATCCGCCGGAAATGGAACCACACCCGTTCGCTCGACGACGTTATGCGGATTATGTGGGAACGATTCGGAAAACCGTTCATCGGCTACACGCTCGACGACTACCGGGCCGTCACGGAAGAGGTGGCCGGCGAATCACTCGACTGGTATTATAGCCGTTGTATTTTCGGCAACGAACCACTGGAAACGCTTCTGAACGACTACCTGGCTTTTATCGGCCTCCAACTGGAATACGATACCACCGACCTGGTCAGTACGCCTTCGGTCCTGCTCGTTCAACTCGACGATCCCGCCGGTTTCGAAAACCGCTACCGCTGGCTGGGCGAAATACGGGTTACGCCCAGCCAGCGGTAATTTTTCAGTCCTTCTTCTTCGCCCGCATTTCCGGAAGCGTCTGGCCAGTATCACTCTGAGCTGCTTGCGGTGCGTCCAGCGTATTGGTGGTTGTGTCGCCCTGGATACCCATGATGCTCGTGTCACTGGCAGCGGCCGTGGAATCGGTGCTGGTTTGGGTGTTTTCTGTTTTTGAATTACAGCTTAAACTAAAGACTGTCAGTACGATACCAAAACCGGCAATTAATCGCCGGCTTCCGTTTTTCAGGTTGCTTTTCATACGAAATACCGTTGAGTGAATAGTAGGATAACGGGTTGATGGGCGAGTTGTTCAGGAAAAACACCTACCGGTTCCTACGCTAAGAATCTTAGCCGGGAGCGGTTATCTTTGAACTCGTCCTTGTTTCAATTTCTATTATTTCGTAACTTGGCTTGTTATGAATTTCAAGCTGACTTCAGAATTTAAACCGACTGGCGACCAGCCTCAGGCCATTGAAAAGCTGGTAAAAGGCCTTCAGGAAGGCGAACCTTCGCAGGTGTTACTGGGGGTTACCGGATCAGGCAAAACGTTTACCGTAGCCAACGTTATCGCCCAGCTCAACCGCCCGACGCTTGTGTTGAGCCACAACAAAACGCTGGCGGCCCAGCTCTACGGCGAGTTCAAGCAGTTCTTTCCCGAAAATGCCGTTCAATATTTCATTTCGTATTACGACTACTACCAGCCGGAAGCGTTCATTGCAACGACCAACACCTACATTGAAAAAGATCTGGCTATCAACGAAGAGATCGACAAGCTGCGGCTGGCCACGGTTTCGGCGCTGATGAGTGGTCGGCGGGATATTGTCGTCATCGCTTCGGTGTCGTGTATTTACGGTGCCGGTAATCCCACCGAATACCAGAAAAGCATCGTGCGGCTGGGCGTGGGCGAAACCATCAGCCGCAATCAGTTCCTCTTCAAACTGGTCGAAATTCTGTATAGCCGTTCCGAGGTCGAATTCACCCGGGGTTCCTTCCGCGTCAAGGGCGATACCGTCGATATTTTTCCCGGTTATGCCGATTTTGCCTACCGCATTGTCTTCTTCGGCGACGAAATTGAAGCCATTCAGCGCATCGATCCGGCTTCGGGCAAGAAGATCGCCGACGACCGGATGATTGCCATTTTCCCCGCCAACCTTTTCGTGACGGGGCGCGATACGCTGAACATGGCCATCGGCGAAATTCAGAATGATCTGGTGGCGCAGATTCGCTATTTCCAATCGGAATTCCGCAACATGGAAGCCGAGCGGATCAAGGAGCGTACCGAGTTCGATATTGAAATGATGCGCGAACTGGGCTATTGTTCCGGTATCGAAAACTACTCGCGGTATTTCGACCGTCGGCAACCCGGCCAGCGACCGTTCTGTTTGCTCGATTATTTTCCGGACGATTTTCTAACGATCGTGGATGAAAGCCACGTGACCATGCCGCAAATCCGGGCGATGTGGGGCGGTGACCGCTCCCGGAAAGAAGCCCTGGTGGACTACGGTTTTCGGTTGCCTTCGGCGATGGACAACCGTCCGCTTACGTTCCAGGAATTTGAGCAACTGGCCGGGCAAACGGTTTTTGTCAGCGCAACGCCTTCCGACTACGAATTGCGCCGGAGCGAGGGCGTGGTCGTCGAGCAGTTGATTCGTCCGACGGGCTTGCTCGATCCGGCCATTGAAGTACGGCCCAGTCTGAACCAGATCGATGATTTGCTGGAAGAAATCGACATCCGAGTCAAGCGCAAAGAACGGGTGCTGGTGACAACCCTGACCAAACGGATGGCCGAAGAGTTGAGTAAATACCTGGAGCGCGTTGGCGTGAAAGGCCGCTACATTCACTCGGAGGTAAAAACGCTGGATCGCGTCGAGATTCTGCGGGAATTGCGGCTGGGGGTTTTCGATGTGCTGGTGGGTGTCAACCTGCTGCGCGAAGGACTCGATTTGCCGGAAGTGTCGCTGGTAGCCATCATGGATGCCGACAAAGAAGGGTTCCTGCGCGATATTCGTTCCCTGATTCAAACCATTGGCCGGGCCGCCCGGAATTCCAACGGGCGGGTGCTGATGTATGCCGACCGAATTACCGGTTCAATGGAAAAAGCCATCAGCGAAACCAACCGACGGCGGGAAATTCAGATGGAATACAATGCGAAACATGGTATTACGCCGATGACCATTCTGCGGTCTCACGACGCCATCATGGGCCAGACCAGCATTGCCGATTCGCGCCCCGAAGCCAAGCAATACTACGTTGAACCCGACGAATTCCGGATTGCCGCCGATCCCGTGGTGCAATACATGGGTAAGAATGACCTGGAGCAAGTCATCAGGGAAACGCAGAATAAAATGGAAAAAGCCGCCAAAGAACTCGATTTCATGGAAGCGGCCCGGCTGCGGGACGAATTGTTTCAGCTCCGCGATCGGCTGAAAGCTACGCAGAAAGTCTAAGTATCCACGGTCGGACGGCCGCTGCCGCTCAAGTCCGCGGATGCTTAGACCATCGCGGCTTCTTTCATCCGTTCGGCGTTTTCGGCCATGCGGAGTTGTTCGATGAAGTTGTCGATGTCGCCGTCCATCACCGTCGGCAGGTTATACACCGTCAGACCGATGCGGTGGTCGGTCACGCGGCTTTGGGGGTAATTGTAGGTCCGGATTTTGTCGGAACGGTCACCACTGCCCACCATCGACTTGCGCTGTGAGCTGATTTCGTCGTTGTGCTTTTGCAGTTCAATTTCGTACAGACGCGACCGCAATACCGTCAGCGCTTTTTCAGTATTCTTGATCTGCGAACGTTCGTCCTGACACTGCACGACCAAACCGGACGGAATGTGCGTCAGCCGAACCGCCGAATACGTCGTATTGACCGACTGGCCACCCGCGCCCGACGAACAGAAGGTATCTTTCCGAATATCGTTCATATTGATCTGAACGTCAACCTCTTCCGCTTCGGGCAATACCGCCACGCTGGAGGCAGACGTGTGAATCCGTCCCTGCGATTCGGTGGCCGGAACGCGCTGCACGCGGTGAACGCCCGATTCGAATTTCAGTTTTCCGTACACATCTTCGCCTTCGACCTGGCAGATAATTTCTTTGTAACCGCCCGAGGTTCCTTCCGTAAAGTCCATCAGCGACATCCGCCAGCCCATCCGGTCGCACAACCGCTGGTACATGCGGAACAGGTCGCCAGCGAAAATCGAGGCTTCGTCGCCCCCGGTTCCGGCCCGGATTTCCAGAATGACGTTTTTGCTGTCGTTGGGATCTTTCGGAATCAGCATTTCTTTCAACGCGTCTTCCATCGGTTCCCGCTGCGGCACCAGTTCGTCGAGTTCGGCTTTGGCCATTTCGCGCAAATCTTCGTCGCGCTCGGTTGCGAGCAGATCCTTGGCACCGTCGATATCATTGAGCAGTTTTTTATACACCTGATACTGCTTGACAATTTTTTCAAGATCTTTATATTCCTTGCTCAGCTTCGTGTATTTCTTCTGATCCGAAACGATTTCCGGCATCATGATTTGCTGAGAAACCTCCTCAAACCGTTCTTTTATGGATTCTAATTGATCAATCATTGTTCAGAAACTTTATGCCTAATTTGCCCCGTTCCCCTGAAGGAGACTTGGACGCAGAATAATCCAGATGCAGAAGTCCCCTTCAGGGCCGGGGTCGCGGACGACTTTAGGGACGAACTTTGATACAAATCTACGAAAATTCGGTCAGTCAACGGTTCAATTGTACATTTGTCAACGAAACCGCCAATCCCAACGTTATCCAGATAGATGACAAGAATTCACTTCACTAAGTTCCTGGCTATGAACCGCATTTTTTCGCCTTTTTCCGTTTTCATTGGCCCCTTATGCGTTCTCGTTTTATCCGTCTCCTGTTCACCCGACCGCAATCAGAATACGAAGGAGCTGGTGCAGGAAATGAATGATCATAAAATTAAGCGGGTCACCAATGTTCAGCTAACCACCACCGTTGACGAGTGGGGAAAAGCCCTCGTGCTGACGGCCCGAAAAGCCCTGACGAATGAACTGACCAAAAACGCCGGCGATTCGACGCTTTGTACGCTGGAAGGCATACCGGCCATTCGGCGGCTGGAGAAACAATACGCCATTACGATTGATTTGCTAAGGGCAAAGGATGTGAAAAACCCGGCTCTGGACCCCAAAGAGCGGGATTTGCTGGGTGCTTATGTCTACAATGCCCAGAATAAAATGGACCAGATCGACAACGTCCAGAAACTGAACGACACGCTGTTCGTCTACAATTCGCCCGTTGCAACGGATGACATCATCTGTAAAACCTGCACCGACAAGGCGGCTT
This sequence comes from Larkinella knui, assembly GCF_003858645.1. GTDB lineage: Bacteria > Bacteroidota > Bacteroidia > Cytophagales > Spirosomataceae > Larkinella > Larkinella knui. The sequence continues at coordinate 276,206 of NZ_RQJP01000006.1, forward strand.
TGCCGTTTGTCATCTGGCGCATCGTCTTCAACAAGCGGGAGGTAATCCGGCGGATTAATCCGAAGAAATTGCAGTAAACCGGTCGATAGTCTGAACTACCCAATTCCACAAGTAGGCGTTATCTAACCGCTTATCAATAAATATTTACCGATAAAGACAATTTATTTATTGTTTTTCGATAAATATACATTCCTTTGCTCTATCAAACTTCTACCTGATAGACATGAAAAATCAATCGCCTGCCTGGGTATTCCCAACTGTGAAATGGTTGGTTACCGTCTTTTATTATTTCGTTCTGGTCGTTCTGGTTGTCTTTACGCTGATGTGTAGCCTGAAGTTCCTTGGTGCCCAAACCGGGAATTTTTCTATTAAAAAAGGAGACTTTTTCATGGGCCAGGAACCACCAAACTACGTTTCCGTTCCGGTGGCCTGGGGACCGGCAAGCACCAAAATGCGCCCTTCTTCGGGCGAACCGCAAGTTTTCTTGAAGCCCCAGAAAGAGACCGGGCAACTCCAGGTGCCGGTCCGCTCGACACCCGGAATTCTCATTATTACCCTGGGACTGGTCGGTCTGGGAACTGCCGTTTGGACGTTTTCACTGCTTCGGAAAATTTTCCGCACGGTGCAGACCCAATCGCCTTTTCACCCCGACAATGCCCGGCGGATCAACACCATGGGCTTGCTCTTTCTGGGCCAGACGGGGATTGAGCTTTTGCTTAAAATGGCGCTCTGGAGCCAGACAAGACCTTATTTTCAACAAATCCGGCTCGACTATCAGAACCATCTGAGCGTAGACATCAACCTGGATAGCCCCTGGCTGCTGGGCTTGATTTTGCTGGCGCTGGCGCAGGTGTACCGCCGGGGAATTGACCTACAGACCGAAAACGAACTAACTGTGTGACCGCATGGCAATTATTGTGAATCTTGACGTCATGATGGCGAAACGAAAAATGTCACTGACAGAACTGGCGGAAAAAGTCGATCTGACGCTCGCGAACCTCTCCATTCTGAAAACCGGTAAAGCCAAGGCCATCCGTTTCAGTACGCTGGACGCACTTTGTCAGGCGCTTCAATGTACACCGGGTGACATTCTGGATTATGAAGCCGAAACCGATGCGGCTTCTGAGCAGTTGGGCGAGCGTAGTTTGAATTGATTATCGTTGGGTCGTTTCCACAACTAAAATTTATCCGATGTCCTTTTGCCAAACACCTCGCTTTCTTCCGGGCCTGCTAACGTTCCTATGGGTTCTTTTAACCGAGTTACCCGTGCAGGCCCAATCCCGCCAACCCGTCGGCAAAGCACTTCCCGCGATGCTGGATAGTGCCGGGATTCCGGGGCTATCCATTGCCCTGATTGAGAACGGCACCGTTACCTGGAGCACCGGATTGGGAATAAAGAATACAATCACGCAGGAACCCGTAGCAGCAACGACTATTTTTCGTGCAGCCTCTTTAGGCAAACCGCTGTTTGCGTATGCCGTTCTCAAACTTTGCGAAGAGCGTACGATTGCTCTTGACTCTGCCTTGGTCCGTTATGTTCCCCAGACTTATTTAGAGGACTATTTTCTCAAAAGTCCACTGGCTGATGAACGGATCCGGTTGATTACGGCTCGTATGGTACTAAATCACACCAGCGGCCTGCCCAACTGGCGCGCGGAAGGCAAACCGCTCACAACCCTGTTTGCCCCAGGAACCCGATATAGTTATTCGGGAGAAGGGTTTTATCTGCTACAAACGGTGGTGGAATACCTGGTGAAAGAACCCATCGAAGCCTTCATGCAGCGAACGGTATTGAAGCCGCTGGGTATGAAAAATACAAGTTACGTTTACCATCCGGCCGATTCGAGTCGGTACACCCGGTCGTACGACCAAACCGGTAACTGGGTGCCGGACGAGCCGGAACCGGCCAACGTTGCCCATACGCTCCGAACCACCGCCGACGATTACGCCCGGTTTCTTGTAGCAACCCTGCTAAAACCGGGACCAACTCCGAAATTGATGCTAGGTTCGCAAGTACAAACCGATATTTGTCAGCCGGGGCGCGTGTTCTGGGGTTTGGGTATAGCCATACAACACACGGGCCAAGGTGATTTATTTTGTCAATGGGCAAAAAGCCCGGCCGCCAGTGGGTACGTCATTGGTTCGGCGGATCAGAAAACGGCGCTGGTTTATTTCGTTAACGTGGCCAATCGGGGCTTACAGATTGCCGAGCGTCTGGTTAAGCTGAGCCTCAACTACGATGATCCTCTGTTTGCTTGTTTCGGGGTACGGCCTTATAATGCCGGGCCATAAATGATCTGAATAAACCGCAGCCGTTGGATAGTTTTCAAAAATCGCTGTCTCTGCCAGGAACCCCTTCTCATTTGAAATAGTATGAAAATACGATTTAATAGCACGATAGAAACAGCTATTTTGTACTTTTGATAGAATCGTATTCCATCCCTTACTAAACATACTATTTCACGGATGAGCAATCTGAAAAACAAAGGAGATCAGCCGGTTAGCCGACGCGGTTTTGTCAAAGCCTCGTCGCTGGCTCTGGCGGGCGTAACCATTCTGCCCCGGCATGTGCTGGGGGGTAAGGGGTTTATTGCCCCGTCTGATAAACTGAATGTCGCCGGGGTCGGGATCGGCGGTATGGGAAAAAGCAATCTGAATGCGCTCGCTCCCACCGAAAACATTGTCGCGCTCTGCGATGTCGATGAGAAATACGCCGGTCCGGTTTTTGAAAAGTATCCGAACGCCAAACGGTATAAGGATTACCGCAAGATGCTGGAAGCCCAGAAGGACATCGACGGCATCGTGGTGGCCACACCCGATCACCTGCACGGCATTATCGCATCGGCCGCCATGAAACTCGGCAAGCATGTCTATGTTCAGAAACCGCTGACCGTTACGGTATGGGAATCCCGGGAACTGGCCCGGATGGCGAAAGAAAACCCGAAGGTAGTTACCCAAATGGGAAACCAGGGGCACTCCAACGACGACGCCCGCCTGATCAACGAGTGGATCGCCGACGGTGCTATTGGCAAAGTGCAGGAAGTCCACGTCTGGACCAACCGTCCCATCTGGCCGCAGGGCATGGAGGTACCGAAAGAAGTGGTGGATGTGCCGTCGACGCTGGATTGGGAGTTGTTTTTGGGCCCGGCTCCGCACCGGCCTTACAATCCGGCCTACACGCCCTTCAAATGGCGCGGCTGGGTCGATTACGGGGCCGGGGCGCTGGGCGACATGGGGGCTCACCTGGTCGATCACCCGTTCTGGGCGCTCGGACTCAATCCACCGATTACCGTCGAAGCGTCATCGACGCCGTTTAACAAGCAAAGCTACCCGATGGCGTCGCTGGTTACGTTCGAATTTGAAACAAAAGACAAGAAACATCCCCTCACGATGACCTGGTACGACGGCGGAATTCTGCCGCCAAAACCGCTCGAATTCGGCGATGGTCCCGTTCCGAAAGGCGGTGGCGTTTTGTACATTGGTACGAAGGGAAAACTTTTCCACGAAACCTACGGCTCAAAACCGCGTCTTTTGCCCCAGGAAAAAATGGATTCCTACAAAAAACCGGCGCAAACCATTCCGCGCGTCGGCATGAGTCACGAACGCAACTGGGCCGAAGCCTGCAAAGGCAACGGCAAGGCGGTTTCTCCGTTTGAATATGCCGGTCCGCTGTGCGAAACCATGTTGCTGGGAATCGTAGCCCTTTACAAACAAGGCACAAAACTGAACTGGGATACCAACAGCATGGCGTTTACCAACGCCCCGGAACTGAACCAGTACCTGAAACGCGAATACCGCCAGGGCTGGGCGATGTAATTTTTTATTAGAATAAAGAGTAGAGACAAGGACTAGAGACCTAAAAAACCGGGTCTTTCTTCTCTTGTCTCTGCTCCTTTCTCTCCTTCAAACCTTCATGAGAAAAACGTCATTAACCGTACTGCTTTTACTTTTCATTAGTCAACTTTTTGCACAGGTTCCCAATACGTTAACCCCTCAGGAAAAGAAAGAGGGCTGGAAACTGCTTTTCAACGGAAAAGACGTTAGCGGCTGGCATACGTACGGCAAAAAAGGCGTCGGCTCGGCCTGGATTATCGAAAATGGTGCACTCAAACTGAACGTGCCGGAACGCGCCGGAAACAAAGCCAAAAACGGGGGCGACCTGGCCACCGACCAGACGTTCAAAGGCGATTTCGAATTCAAGGCGGATTTTAAAGTCGAGCGGTTTACGAACAGCGGTATTTTCTTTTTCGTCACCGAATCGCCGGAATACAAGGAGATTTACAATACCGGCCTGGAACTTCAGGTGCTCGACAATGCCATCTACGAAGGGGCACCGGAGAACAAACACCGCGTGGGTGATTTCTTCAGCGTGGCCAACGCCCGCATCCGTGAACCGAAAGCCGTGGGCGAATGGAACCAGATCCATTTCAAGCTGAAAGGAAATGTGCTGTCGGTGTATATGAACGGCTATCTTATTCAGGAACACCACGTTGACAGCACCGACTGGAAAAAGCGAATTGCCGAAAGCAAGCTGAATACGGCGCCCATCAGCAAAGGGCAATTGTCCGGTAAGATCGGTTTGCAGGACTGGGGCAGCACGGTTTGGTACCGGAATATCAAGATTCGGCCGCTCTGAGGAAACAAATTTCGGTCATTTTGCGCCAAAACCGGATGATTTAGAGAACGGTTTTTTGAAATAAAAGAAACGGATTATATTTGTTTTACAAAACCTAAACAAATATGAATCGTCCGTACTTAGGCGAATTTGAAGAACTGGTTCTGTTAACGGTTGCCATGCTCAACGGCCAGGCCTATGGGGTGACGATTCTGGAAGAAATCGAGAAGCAAACCGGTCGCACCGTCAGCCTGAGCGCCATTCACGCGACGCTGCAACGGCTCGAAGAAAAAGGGTACCTCAAATCGCAAATGGGCGGAGCCACGGCCGAGCGCGGGGGTCGGCGGAAGCGTTTTTTTACCGTTACGCTGGGCGGAACCCGGGCGTTGGCCGAAATTCACACGACCCGAAATAACCTCTGGAACCAGATTCCCAAAACCGGGCTGGCATGACTATTGAACGCTGGTAGAAAGCCGATGCCGCATTCTGCCGGCGAATTGCTACGTTGCCATTCGTGTAATCCTGCTAACTCGTCCGAACCTTGATAACCAATTCTGTGTTGACTGACAAAAATCCCATTTTCATGGACTGTCAGTACCTGCCACTAACGGCCACCGGCCAGTTTTCGAATCTGTTCCTCGACTATATTTCCCAAAAAGAAGCTCTCCAACCCTATTATAACCGTTTTCCAAGCCTGGAAGCGTTTGAAGAACAATTCAAAAACCGGGCCTTCGACGACACCAAACGCCAGACACTGGTGGAAGTTCTGGAACGGCAGTACCAGCATATTCCCAATAAACCGGACTTCTCGATTCTCGCTCAGCCGAATACATTTACCGTTACGACGGGCCACCAGCTGAACATTTTCACCGGTCCGCTTTACGTGCTCTACAAGTGGATTACGACGGTGAATCTGGCTAAAAAGCTGAACGAAACGTATCCGCAATACCGCTTTGTGCCGATTTACTGGCTGGCCGCCGAAGACCATGATTTTGCGGAAATCAACCATTTTACGCTCTTTGGCAAAAGTTATACCTGGGAAACCGAGCAGCGCGGAGCCGTCGGGCGGATGAATCCGCAGGAACTGAAAGCGATTTTCGACGAAATGCCGGAAAAGCTGTTTCTGTTTGAAGACGCTTACCTGAAACACGCGAAATTGTCCGACGCCGTTCGCTGGTACGTCAACGAATTGCTGGGCAAAGAAGGACTGATTTGCCTCGATGCAGATGATGCGGACTTGAAACGCCTGTTTGCGCCGATCATCAAAGACGAACTGCTGAACCGCCCAACCTACGACATTGTCACCAAAACCACCCGGCAACTGGAAGCACTGGGTTACAAAACGCAGATAACGCCCCGGGAAATCAACCTTTTTTATCTGGACGACCAACTGCGCGAACGGATCGTTACGGATGGCGAGGATTCTTTTGAAGTTTTGAACACCGACCTGCGGTTTTCAAAAGAAGAAATTCAGGCGCTGGTCGATGAACATCCGGAGCGGTTTAGTCCGAACGTGGTGCTGCGCCCGGTTTATCAGGAAGTTATTCTGCCCAATCTGGCCTACATTGGCGGACCTTCCGAAGTGCCGTACTGGCTGCAACTGAAAGGTATTTTCGATCATTTCAAGATTCCGTTTCCGCTGTTGATGCCCCGGAATTTTGCGCTGTACGTCAACCCCGCCAGTGCCCGAAAGATGGAAAAACTGGGCGTGTCGCCCGAAGAACTGTTTTGGGATGAGGTAAAACTGCGCCGGTCTTACATTGAACGGATTTCCGAAAACTCGCTCGACCTTTCCGAGCAGAAAGCCTGTCTGGAACAATGTTTCGCCGAGATTCTGCACAAATCGGTTCAAGTCGACAAGTCGCTGGAAGGGGCCGTTCTGGCCGAAAAAACCCGGTTGATGCATACGATCGATCATCTGGAAAAACGACTGAAGAAAACCGAAGAGAAAAACTACGAAACGGTTCTCAATCAGTTGATGACCCTGAAAAACAAACTCTTTCCGAACGGCGGTATTCAGGAACGCACCGAAAATTACCTGAATTTTCAGCTCAACGACCCGCAGTTTATTCAGAAATTACTGGGCATTTTCGACCCGCTGGACAGCCGGATGCTGGTGTTGAAAGACTAAAAAACCATCTGGGTGAAGGCCGGGGCCTTTCCTGTTACTAGTCAGGCACAGGCTGCCGTTCTCATCAGCTCCGAAGGAGCGTTCTAAAAACACGTTTAGGCCGCTCTTCCGGAACTCCGGGGAAGTGGGCGACAGAATTTCTATTAACATCCCGCCCTTCCAAGGCTTTCCGTTTTAACGTTAACAACTTCTAAGCGATGACCAAAGCCGAACTGCGTTCCGAGTTCCGCCAAAAACGCCGGTCGTTGTCCGAAGCCGAATGGCAAAACCGCTGTGAAGCCATTTCGAATCAGTTTTTTACGTTTCTGCGATCCAGGCCGGTTTCCGTTATCAGTACCTTTCTGCCCATTGAAAACCAGAAAGAAGTCGATACGTGGCTCATCATCCGGCGGCTCTGGCAGGATTTCCCAGCGGTTCGGGTAGCCGCGCCCGTCACGGATCTGATTTCCGGAACGCTGGAAAACTACGAAATAACGCCCGAAACTGCCTTTACCAAAAGCCGGTACAACATCCCGGAACCTCCACCCCATTCATCGTTCATCGTTCATCGTTCATCATTCGACTTCGTTCTCGTTCCACTCCTCGCTTTCGACCAAACCGGCAACCGCGTCGGCTACGGGGGCGGTTTTTACGACCGGTTTCTGACGCAATGCCGCCCGGATTGTCTGAAAATCGGCCTGTCGCTGTTCGATCCGGTTGCCAGGATCGATGATGTTTTCGAAGGCGATATTGCCCTGAATTTCTGTGTGACACCCGATCGGGTCTGGGCTTTTGACAGGAACGCAGATTGAAAGGATTTGACGGATTAACTAATTTTATCCGTGAAAATTCGTTCAATCTGTCAAATCGCATCGGCGACCCGGCCGCGTTCCTATTTTTCGTAGATTGCCGGAATGAAAAACCGCGCTTTCTGGTGTTATATGCTGCTTTCTCTCCAAACGGTTTCGGCGCAGAAAATCGAAACGGCTCTCGATTCGGTGATGCACCGCAACTTTCCGGCCGACCAGCCCGGCGGTGCATTGCTGGTGGTGATCAATGGCAAAACCGTCTATAACCGGGGCTTTGGCGTGGCTAACCTGGAGACGAAGACGCCCATTTCGCCGGAAACCAACTCTCGGATGGCATCGGTTTCCAAGCAGTTTACGGCGATGTGCATTTTGTTGCTGGAAAAACAGAAAAAGCTATCCGTAGACGATAATCTGCTGAAGTTCTTTCCGGAATTTAATCAACATGTGGGTAAAACCGTCAAGCTGCGCCATCTGCTGACGCACACGTCCGGCATTCTGGATTACGAATCAGTACTGTCACCCACGCAGAAAGACCAGATTTTTGATAACGACGTAGTAAATCTGCTAAAAGCCCAGGATTCGACCTACTTTGAACCGGGGAGCCGGTTTCGGTACAGCAATTCGGCCTTCTGTTTGCTGGCCCAGGTGGTAGAGCGGGTTTCGGGAAAACCGTATCTGGAATTCATAACGGCCACCATTTTTAAACCACTCGGCATGAACCAGACCACGCTCTATGAACCCAGAAGGACGATTCCAAACCGGGCGATGGGCTACGCGCGGGGCAAAGACGGGAAAATCCGGTTTTCGGACCAGAGCGTGACAAGCGGAACCAAGGGCGACGGCTGCGTTTATACCTCCTTAACGGATTACAAAAAGTGGAACGACGCCCTGACAACCGGAAAACTGGTTGATTTGCCCGCCCAACTCAGCCGCGTTCATCACCGCATTGAAGGCCAGACAGACGGTTTTTATGGTTTAGGGTGGTTTTTTACCCGAACAAACGGCGATGTACGGGAGTTGTTTCATTCCGGCAGCACATGCGGGTTTAGCAACTGCGTCGTTCGCATTCCGGAAAAACGGACGCTGATCGTTCTGTTCTCGAATCTGGCGGACAACCACCGGCCTTTTGCCGACATCCTGAACGTGCTGAAGTCGAGCGCGGCACTCGCTGTCGATGTGTGGGCGTTGCACAATCTGACGAATTAACTGGCCATTTCAGGCTTGAAATAGTTGACGGAATCATTATCTTTACGACCCTATAATTGGCTCACTAACAGCTACCTTACTATGGCATTCACCGACACCGAACGCAACCCCCTCGCCAGCCTTGAACAATGGGAAGATGATCTGCTGGTCCGCTATCCCGAACCGGAACATAAAGCGAAGGAAGAATACCGCAATTATGACGACCCCGCCCGCGACACCGTTCGGGAGTTTTATCGTCTGAACCATACATACCAGACGTACGATTTTGTGCAGGAAAAGCGGGCTGAATTCCTCAAATTCGATAAAAAAGAAATCCCGGTTTGGGGCGCGATGGAGTTTCTGAATACCCTTGTCGATGATTCTGATCCGGATATTGAACTGGATCAATTGCAACATTTGCTACAAACCGCCGAAGCCATCCGCGCCGATGGCCACCCCGACTGGTTTGTGCTGACCGGTTTTCTGCACGACATGGGCAAGGTGCTCTGTCTGTTTGGTGAACCCCAGTGGGCCGTGGTTGGTGACACGTTCCCGGTGGGCTGTGCGCATTCCGACAAAATCGTTTATCCCGAATATTTTGCGGCCAATCCGGATTCCAGCAACAAAGATTTCAATACGAAATACGGTATCTACGAACCGAACTGCGGCCTGAAAAACGTCACCATGTCGTGGGGCCACGACGAATACCTGTACCACATTACGAAGGATCACCTGCCCGAACCGGCGTTGTATATGATCCGCTACCACTCGTTCTATGCGCAACACCGCGAGAAAGCGTACGATCACCTGCTGGACGATCACGACCGGGCGATGTTCAAATGGGTGGACAAGTTCAACCCGTACGATTTGTATTCAAAAAGCCCGGTAACGCCGGTGGTTTCGGAATTAAAACCGTATTACGAAGATTTGATTGCGAAATATCTACCGTCGACGATTCGGCTGTAAACCGTAAATCCGTTCGGAAAAGCCGGTGCCCTGCATCGGCTTTTTTGTTTTTAGCCCTCCTGGCTTTGTTCCGGCAACCAGCTTTACCCATTCCCGGATCGCTCCTTTCACGTTGGATAACACACAATACGGGCATCATGCCGAAACAAACACGGTAACCGGCCGTCGGAAGAGCGGGCGGAATGCGTATTTTAGCGCAGCTTTACAAAGCTTTTAGTAGTTTAACAGCCGTAAAAGTCTGTCGATTCGGATGCTTCTCATCTTCATTGCTCTCTACCTTCTCTCCAACCTGGTCATTGGTGCTTGGGCCGCCCGAAAAGTAAGCAGCAGCCAGGATTTTGTGCTGGCGGGTCGGCGGTTACCGCTGGCGCTGGCGGCTTCGGCCACATTTGCCACCTGGTTTGGCTCCGAAACGATCATGGGCGCTCCGGCCACGTTTGTCGACGGCGGAGTGCTGGCGATTATCGAGGAGCCTTTCGGATCGGCGCTGTGTCTGTTTCTGGTGGGAGCTTTCTACGCCCGCCCGCTATACCGCCTGGGAATCACCACGTTTTCCGATTATTTCAGCATCCGGTTTGGCCGTTCGGCAGAGTTCATTTCCGCGATTCTGGTCATTCCCTCCTACTTCAGCTGGATTGCCGCCCAGTTCATCGCCATCGGGATTGTGCTCAATCTGGTAACCGGACTGCCGGTTTTTTGGTGCATTGTCTCGAGTGCAACCATCGTTATGATTTACACGATGATGGGGGGCATGTGGTCGCTTTCCATTACGGATTTTGTCCACAACATCATCATCGTCATCGCCTTGATTTTCATTGCCGTTATCCTCTATAACCAGACCGATGGCATTGGCAGTATGATTCAGAAAACCAAACCCGGATTTTTTCGCTTCTTCCCGCAGGCAACTGTAAAAGACGGCGTCAGCTGGATTGCCGCCTGGATGACCATCGGTTTAGGCTCCATTCCGCAGCAGGACATTTTTCAGCGTGTGATGTCGGCCAAAAACGAGCGAACGACCGTGCGGGCTTCCTATCTGGCGTCGTTTTTCTACATTACCATCGCCCTATTGCCCCTGTTCATCGGGTTGGCGGGCAAACAATTGTACCCGGATTTGAACCAGGACAACCAGATGCTGATTCCGAATATGGTGTTGCGCCAAGGCAGCATGCCCTTGCAGATTCTGTTTTTCGGAGCCTTGCTGTCGGCCATTCTGAGTGTATCCAGTGGGGCTATTCTGGCACCGGCAACGATTTTCGGGGAAAATATTTACCGGTTTTTCCGACCCGACATCAGCGACAGAACCCTGCTGCTCACCATCCGGCTGGCGATTGTGGTCATTACGCTCATCTGCGTCTGGATGACAGCCGCCCGCGACGTCAACATCTTTGAGCTGGTCGGGGAATCATCCGCTTTCAGTCTGGTGTCCCTGTTCGTACCGCTGACGGCCGGTTTATACTGGAAACCGGCCAATACAATCGGGTGTATCCTGTCGATGATTGGGGGCATTGTGGTCTGGTTTATCTGCCTGGCGATCAACACGGAGTATTCGGCCATGATTTACGGCCTGCTGGCGAGTGCCGCCGGGATGGTTGCCGGGGTTTTGATTGCCCCTAAATCCGTAACGAAAACCCGGCCCTGATGCGCTGGGCCGATGCTGAACTTTTCAAATCCGGCCTGTTCGCTTCCCACTTCCTGTCAAGTTGGTTTCTAGGTTTTAGGGAGTTCGTTCCCATTCTGGAGGGGTTTTCTGCCAATAGACAAGCAGGTAAAACTCGATACAAGCCCCGGCAGGAGCACCCTGGGTATCTGCTCACCGTTGAGAACGCCCCTCCGGGGCCTGATGACCTAGGAAGCGTGTGTCTTTCCCTATTGATAGAAAACCCTCCGGGGTTACTTCCCAAAGCTCTTCTTTTACGGGATAAAACCCTGGAAAACCAGAAATTGGCGATGACCAGTACCGCGTCAAAAAAACGTCTGGTCAATCTTGCCGATGTATTCCAGATTGACCTGCGACGTGAGCCAGCGCTGAATCTGCCGGCCCACATTTGGGTACAAATTCAAGCCGTCGAGTTCGTGGACCGGCTTCCAGCCGACCGACAGCGCGGTGGTTTCCTCCGGATTCAGTTTTGGAATACCGCCAATCAGTTGAGCCAGAAATACGACGTGCAACACGTCTTCTTTCGCGCCGGATTCGGCGGTTTCGGGCAAAATCACTTCGCCGACAAAGGCAATCGGCCCAACTTCCACATCGATGCCCAGTTCTTCCTGCAACTCCCGCATCACGGTCAGATCCAGGGTTTCGCCCTTGTCGGGATTGCCGCCGGGCAGGGCATACACGTCCGTTTCGCCGTAGCGATAGTGCATCAACAGCAAATGGTTATTCTCAATCAGGAGCACCGCAGGGCGTACTTTCATAGCAGGGAAAGAAATTGATGGAATATACAGTAAACTACAACAAAACCGATACTTTTGACACTGTACTTCTTAAACCTGTTTATGAAAACGATTGTAAAGTTCCTGAGCATTCTTTGTCTGGTAACCGGTGTTGCGGCCACAACGGTGAATGCCAAAGATGCCATTCTGGTTTTTTCGAAGACCGCCGGCTTCCGGCATAAGTCCATCGAAGTGGGTAAGATGAGCATTGTAAAATTAGGGCAGGAAAACGGTTTCAGCGTCGACACGACCGAAAATGCGGCTCTTTTTACGCCCGATAATCTGAAAAAATACAAAGCGGTCGTCTTTCTGAGCACAACCGGCGACATTTTGAATAGCGAGCAACAGGCGGCTTTTGAGCAGTATATCAAAAAAGGGGGCGGTTTTGTCGGGATTCACGCAGCTGCCGATACAGAATACGAATGGCCGTGGTATAACCAACTGGTTGGTGCCTACTTCCTGAGTCACCCGAAACAGCAGAACGCCGAGATCGAGATCGTAGACAAGAAACATCTTTCGACCAAAGCCCTGCCCGACCGCTGGAAACGCTACGATGAGTGGTACAACTACAAAAGCATCGTGCCGGGCATCAAAGTCCTGGGAAAACTGGATGAGAAAACCTACGAAGGCGGCAAAAATGGTGATAATCACCCGTTTATCTGGTACCGCGAATTCGACGGCGGACGGTCGTTCTACACCGGCGCGGGCCACACCGACGAATCTTACAGCGACCCGCAGTTCCTGACGCACATCCTGGGCGGGATTAAATACGCAATGGGTCGGAAAAAGTGATTATTTCACAGAGTTTATCAGAGGAAATCAGAGGTTACCAGAGCAAAAGTTTTTCAAAAAATACCCGGATAACCTCTGATTTCCTCTGATAAACTCTGTGAAATAACTCTTCCTTAACTAATCTTGATTCGACGCCCGGTTTCGGCGGCCTGGTAGGTGGCGGTGATAATTTTCATATCCTGAATACCTTCTTCGCCCGTGATGTGTTTCGGCAGCTGTTTGCCGTCGATCAAATCCTTGCAAATACCGTCCATGTGCATTGCCTGATGGTTCACCACCGGTTTGTCGATCGGGCCTTTGCTCGTCATGCCTTTCAGCGGGCCGTAGCCAAACGCGGGGCGCAGCTCGAACCAGCCGTTTTCGGCCGACGCATACAACCGCTCGACGCCCGCAGCGTAGCTCGTGGTCGACGTAGAGGTGATCCCGTTCGGAAATTCGAACTGCCAGTACATTCCCTCTTCCACGTCCTTGAATTTCTGCGGATCGGTTTTGGGAGCGAACTGCGCCGTTACCGAAAGCGGTTCCAGGCCCGTTACCAGCCGAACGCCCTGAATGGCGTAAATGCCCACGTCCATCATCGGACCACCGCCCGCCATGGCTTTTTTGAGCCGCCACTGGGTGGGGTCACCGGCTTTGAATCCGTCGCTGGCTTCCAGAAACTTCAGATTACCGAATACTTTTTCCCGGCCTAACCGCATCATTTCCTGCGTGAAGGGCTCATAATGAAGCCGGTAGCCAATCGCGAGCTGGCGGTTTGCCTTCTTGCAGGCATCGATCATCTCCTGACAATCCTTCACCGTGGTTGCCATCGGTTTTTCGCAGATAACGTGCTTCCCGGCTTTAGCCGCCCGAATGACGTATTCCGCGTGCATCGAATTCGGCAGAACGACATACACGATATCAATGTCTTTGTTGTCGATGATGCGGTCAAACGTTTTGTAGTCATACACGTTCGCTTTCGGAATGTTGTACTTGGCCATCCATTCGTCGGCCTTGGCGGGGGTTCCGGTTACGATACCGGCCAGCCGGACATGCTGCGTCTGCTGCAGGGCCGGAGCCAGTTGATTCTTGGCATACCCGCCTAAACCAACCAGCGCCATGCCCAGTTTACGACCCTGTTGCAGCGGTTCGCCCAGCTGCGAAACCAGGGAATTGATGTGGGCAAACTGGTCCTGCTGAGCCAGATTGGCGGCATAACTGGCGAAAGGCGAAGCTAGCGCCGATGCGCCAATGCCCTTTGAAAGTTTTTGTAAAAAATCACGACGATTGGAGTTCATCATAGAGAAGATAGAAATGAGACAAGGGAGTAAAGACTAAAAAAGTCATAAGTTGTACGTCTCTACTCTCTTGTCCAATCTCTCTTGTCTGAATACCTACTCCGCCCTGATCGAAATCCGGATGTCGGTGTTGCGCCCTTTGTCGTCGGCGCAGGAAATTTTCAGCGGACCGGCTTGCGGACTGAAGAAAACGCCCTCCGTCGGGGCAGCTTTCCGGTAAAGTTTATCGTTCAGATACCAATACACCTGCTTCACTTCATTGTCGGCCTGACAGCTCAACTGCAACTGCTGCGGCTGGTGTGGGTTGATAAAATACTCGCTGCCGTCATTCGGACTCACAATTTGCGGCCCCTGTTGCGCAAACACCCGCGTGCAGGCCGGGTTGTGGGGCGGTATTTTCGGGTACGGAATCCGGCGGCTGTCGTAAAAGGCAATCAGCTCCGGTGCCAGGTTCGGGTAAAACCGCTGAACGGCATTCCCGGATTCCGGACCGGTTGCTTCGGGTAAACAATGCGCACAGTACGACAGCGTGCCGGTTGGGTTGGTCCACACGGCTTTCTGGTGCTGGCAACGGTGGTAGGGTGAAACGCCCGGGATGGCGTAATCGACCAGTTTGTGCGCGCAGAATTCACCCGGCACGTCGCCCGTTTCCGAACAGACCTGCCGCATCGACAGGCTTTTCGGCATCCGAAACCAGCCGCTGGTCGAGTTGTAATCGATCGAATTGAAAATACTGAAGAGCAACGGCGTGGCAATGTTGGCGCCACTCAGCTCCGGAACGCCTTCGCCCGAAAAATTGCCGACCCAAACGCCCACCGTATACCGCTTGTTGTAGCCGATGCTCCACGCATCCCGCCGACCGTAGGACGTGCCGGTTTTCCAGGCAATGCGCGGCAAATGGTAGCTGTTGTCGAAATTGTTCGGCAAATCGGGGCGGGTAATTTGGGTGAGCGTATTCGTAATGAGAAAGGCGGCTTCTTCGGAAATAAGACGGCTTTTTTTTGCCGGGCGGTCCTCCTGATCGGGGGCAACAAAGGCAAAATGACCGACTTGCCCGCCATTGGCAAAAGCCGCAAAGAGCCTCGTCAGTTCTTCGAGCGTGACGCCACAACCGCCCAGAATAACCGACAAACCCAGCCCTTTCGACTGTTTTTTGATGGTTTCAAAACCGGCCTTTTTCAGATAACCCAGAAACGTCGGCGTGCTGACTTGCTGCAAGGTCTTCACCGCCGGAACGTTCAGCGAATTGGCCAGCGCCGATTCTACCGTGATCGGGCCGTAGAATTGCCGGTCGTAATTCTCGGGTTCGTAGCCGGAAAAGCTCGTCGGCACATCATTCAGAACGGTTTTGGGCGTCATCAGACCTTTGTCGAAAGCCACGGCATACAGCAGCGGTTTCAAGGTGCTGCCCGGCGACCGCACCGCCCGAACGCCATCCACCTGCCCGCCGTCGTAGCCGTTCAAAAAATCGGCTGAACCCACGTACGCTTCCACCGCCATCGTCTGGTTATTGATCACCAGAACCGCTGCGTTGTGAATGTTCATAGCCCGCACCCGACCCACGTAACTGGCCACCAGTTGCTCGGCCTGAGCCTGCCGGTTGGGGCGCAGCAGCGTGTGAATAACCGGCTGATTGGGGTGGCTTTTCTTCAACCGCAACGACAGATGCGGGGCCAGTTTCGGCAGGGCCCGGCGATGGGCGTCCAACGGTTCGGCCAAGGCGTCGGTAATGGCTTCGGAGGTAAACAGACCGGTTTTTCGGAAGCGGTTTAGCCAGCGGTTTCGCTCCTGAACGATCAACGGATTGGTCAGGCCGAGCCGCAAGGTCGAGGGCCGGTTTGGAATGATCGTCAGCGTCGTAATTTCGGCCAGACTCAGCAACTGGGGCGGTTTTCCGAAATACAACATCGACGCCGATTTGATGCCTTCCACGTTCCCGCCGTACGGAATCAGGTTCAGATACAGTTGCAGAATCTCGTCTTTGGAATAAAACAGTTCCAGTTGCATGGCCCGGAACAGCTCGATAAGTTTGCTGGCATACGTCCGGTTTCGGGGTTCCAAAAGCCGGACAACCTGCATCGTAATCGTCGAAGCGCCCGAGGTCCGGCGGCCCGTTGTCAGGTTGCGAACGGCCGCCCACGCCATCGCCACGGGGTTAAAACCGGGGTGGTAATAAAAGTATTTATCCTCCTTGTGCAGAATCGTTTTGCGCAACACCGGCGTGATTTCGTCCAGTTCTGTAGCCAGCCGCCACTTGTCGTCGTCACTCAGAAAGGCGTGGAGAATGGTTCCGTCGGCGGCCGTAATGACGGTCGAATACCGCGGACGGACCTTTAACGGGACAGCCAGATTCAACCCCAGGAACAGCAGCACGAAGGCAATCAGGGCTTTCACCCCGCGCCGTTTCCAGAGTTTTTTGGTGATATGAAGTAATTTTTCCAATATGCAATGCCTTAGCCCGGCACCGTAAAAATTAGTTGTATAAAATAGCCCGTTGTTTAGCAGTCAATCCCGGCAATGAAATGCGTTCACCGTTCTTGTTTCGCAGGTGCGGTTTCGCTCTTTCATTCTTCCACTCTTTCACCCATACTTTCCGATGAAAATTCAGTTTTTTGGTGCCGCCCGCACCGTTACCGGCAGTAAACACCTGATTACCACCCAACGCGGTACGCGCATTCTGCTCGACTGCGGTTTGTTTCAGGGCATCAACACCGATGATCTGAATCAGGATTTCCGGTTTAAAGCCTCCGAAGTCGATTATCTCATCCTGTCGCACGCCCACATCGACCATTGCGGGCTGATACCGCGTTTGGTTCGTCAGGGGTTTACTGGGCCAATTTACTGCACACCCGCCACCGCCGACCTCTGCCAGCTGATGCTGCTCGACAGCGCGCACATTCAGGAAAAAGACCTGGAACGCATCAACAAACGGCGACAGAAACAGAACCGGGGCCTGCTCGAAATTCTGTATGAAGCCGCCGACGTGGAACGCGCCCTCGAGCTCCTGAAACCTATCGATTACGGCCAAACGTTCTGGATCAACCGCGATGAAGTCAGCGTGGTATTGACCGATACCGCCCATTTGCTCGGCAGCGCGGCCATTAGCCTGACGGTCCACGAAACCGGCCCAACCGGCGAACCGGTTGAAAAACGCGTCTTTTTCAGTGGCGACATTGGCCGACCGCACGACAAGATACTCAAAATGCCGGAGGCATTCCCGCAGGCCGATTACATTCTTTGCGAATCGACCTACGGCGACAAGCTCCACGAGCCGGAAACGGATATGCGCGCCCATTTGCTGCGAATTGTGCACGAAACCTGCGTGGTTCGCGCGGGAAAACTCATTATTCCGGCTTTCGCCGTCGACCGGACGCAGGAACTGGTGTATGCGCTCGACCAACTCGCCAACAGCGGAGAATTGCCGCGGTTACCGGTCTACATCGACAGTCCGATGGCCGTGAAAGCGACGCACCTGATGAAAGCGCACGAGGAATGTTTCAACCCCGAAATTCTGGCGTACATCGAAAAAGACGGCGATGCGTTTGCCTTCCCGAACCTGCATTACGTGTCGGATGTGGAAGAATCGAAAGCCATCAACACCCGTGACGAACCCTGCATCATCATTTCGTCGTCGGGCATGGCCGAAGCCGGGCGCATCAAGCACCACATCAAAAACAACGTCGAAGATTCGCGCTGCACGATTCTGATTGTGGGCTATTGCGGCCCGGAAACGCTGGGCGGGGCCTTGAAACGGGGCGATTCGCAGGTGAAGATCTTCGGCGAAACCTTTCAGGTAAAGGCCGACGTGGAGGTGATGGATTCGTTCAGTGCCCACGGCGATTACCAGGAGATGCTCGACTTCCTGTCGTGCCAGAATGCGGGGCAGGTGAAGCAGGTGTTTCTGGTCCACGGCGAATACGACCGGCAGGTGGTTTTCCGGCAGAAGCTCCAGAGCGCCGGTTTTCAGAATGTCTACATTCCGTCGTTGTATGAGTCGGTGGAGCTATAGGTGGTGGGCAAAACCGGGTGATAAAGCCGTCTGAAACCTAAAAAATGCCGAAACCGTAAAAAAATCTACGGAAGTAGCTTGCATAAAAAAGCAAAACCCTGCATCTTTGCAATCCCAATTCCTGGGGACTGTATGCCGAAGTGGTGAAACTGGTAGACACGCACGTTTCAGGGGCGTGTGAACGTAAGTTCATGCGAGTTCGAGTCTCGCCTTCGGCACAGCATTAGACCCGTAATCGAAAGATTACGGGTTTTTTGTTTTTACCCGTGTATAGATTGATGTACGGAATCAGGTTTATATTTAAGCCTTACTCATTTAAAAATACCTGTCTAGGTATAATCATCAATTTTAATTCTTGCCTGATCTTTTGTCTAATTTTTGAAAAAGTACTATTACCCTTACCAATTGTGCTACTATAATTTGTGGCCTCAACTATTTTGCCTTCATACCATATTCTAAAAACTGAGTGAGAATACTTGCAGGCCAGTGGGTCATGTACTAGGATCATTTCTACTTTGTCCTCTGTGTCGGTGTAGTGTTTTTTGCATCTAATTGTCTAATAATTAATGTACAAACGTCATAATTGTCAGAGGTTCTATTTTCTTCAATATTGATTAGTACATCTTTCTCATATGAAAAAACATTTTCGTCCAAATCTTCTACAGTATCTAAGTTTGTTTTACACGCCGACACGAAATAAAATGAATAAAAGGTGCTGCTAACTCTCCTATCATTCCTGATTTGGGCGGTGGGAATATTGAACTCCTCGTAAACAAAACGGGGGTTGTAGCTGGTTTACACTAGACACTGTTTCTGTTGTAGCGTGATTTTTATAACAGGTTCACTTAAAACGTTTGAAACCATCTCACCATGACGATTTCCACCCCATTTTTGCGTCTGTTACTGGGTTGTTCACTAGTCGGACTTTTGGCCTGCTCAAGGAATCCGGTTACCGGTAAGCGGGAGCTTTCCTTAATGTCAACGGAGCAGGAGCTAGCCATTGGCAAAGAATCACACCCAGCGGTTGTTTCCTCCATGGGCTTGTACGATGATAAAAAACTAACTGATTTTATCAACCAGAAAGGGAAAGCAATGGCCAAAATATCGCATCGGCCAGACCTGCCCTATCAATTCTATATTGTTGATTCTCCGGTGGTAAACGCCTTTGCAGTGCCGGGCGGATATGTCTATTTCACACGAGGGATTATGGCCCATTTTAATAACGAGGCCGAGTTTGCCGGGGTGTTGGGCCACGAGATTGGTCACATTACCGCCCGCCATTCCGCCCGCCAGCAAACGAGCCAGATGCTGGGTACGCTCGGGATGATTGGCGGAGCAATTCTGGTACCACAACTCGGTCAGAACCTGGAAGCACTTCAGCAGGGCCTGGGCCTTTTCATGCTTAAATACAGCCGTGATCACGAGTCAGAATCAGATAAAATTGGCGTTGAGTATTCGAGTAAAATTGGCTATGATGCCCATCAGATGGCCAACTTTTTCGGAACCATTAAGCGTATTTCCGACAATTCAGGCCAGGCAGTCCCCGATTTTCTGTCGACCCACCCCGATCCCGCCAATCGGAATACTAAAGTGAACCAGATGGCCACAGCTTATCAGACCCAGAACAAATCCAACTATCTGGTCGAGCGCGATCGATACCTCAGGATGATCGACGGGATTCTGTATGGTGAAGATCCTCGTCAGGGATTTGTCGAAAATGAAGTATTTTACCATCCGGAACTGCGTTTCCAGTTCCCGGTACCTAAAGGATGGCAGTACCAGAATTCACCGGCTCAATTTCAAATGATGGCAAAAGATGGGAAGTCGGCCATGATCCTGATGTTGGCCAAAGGCAGTTCGCTCGATGAAGCCTCGCAGGCGCTGGTGCAAGAATTAAACCTGAAGGTGATCGAAAGCAAACGAACAACCATTCACGGTAATCAGGCTTACGTGCTCATTTCACAGCAACAAACGCAACAACAGCCCGGACAGGCGCAGCAACAACAAGACCCCAAAACAGCGCTTCAGATCGGCACCTGGCTTATTGAATACAACAAAGCCATTTATGCGTTGCATGGCCTGTCTACTGCGGGAGATTTTGAAAGTGCATACCGCTCATTCCGCCCGGTGGCCGAAAACTTTCGGACGCTCACGGATCAGGAAAAAATCAACCGGAAGCCTGAACGCGTACTGGTTCGGGCGGTTCCACGTGATGGTACTTTTCGTGAGACGATGGGTGCACTGGGTATGCCAGCGAGCCGCCTGGAGGAATTGGGTGTAGTCAACAGTATGCGGCCCGATGACAAAGTAAAAAAAGGGTCTTTACTCAAAATTATTAGTCGATGAACAAGTACCGCTATTTGTCCATCAGATGATTTGAGCCTTATGACCTACCCACCGTTAATGAATCAACTGCCAAACCTTTTTTAATTTTCTCTTGACCCTGATTCAACCGGGACTTATAGTCAGCTAGGGCGGCAATCTGCTGATCAGAAAGCTTGGCTTTTCGGGAGGCATTTCAAATCTCAGAAAGGGATCTTTCTCGAGCAGTTCGTCATGGAGCGCCAGGGTAACCATGCGTTTGATTCGTCCGAAATAGTAATGCTGGGTGGATGACGAGACCGGAATACTACTCAGGTGCTGTTTGAAACGGTTGAGCAGATCCAGGTTGAGTATCTTTTCTTTGACATGGCTGTGCGGGGCATACACCAAAGGGGTTATTCCGTACACCAAAGATAACCGGTGTACGGAATAGCTTCATTTATTTTAATTGCACTTAATCGAAGCTAATTTTTGCATGCAATAAAAATGATTATTCTGATTAAATTAAACCACTTTTTGGACATTTTTTAGGACCTGAGCAGATTGTGGAAATTAAGCCTATTCGAGTCTCCGGCACTATACAGCAGCCTGTAAGTCACGTACTTACAGGCTGTCTTGTTTTAGGGGCTTTGTGAATGCAAAAACCGCCCGCCAACCCCACAAATCAACGGGCGGTTTTCCTTACAACGTCTTCAGATCAATCACAAACCGGTAGCGAACGTCGCCTTTCAGCATCCGGTCGTAGGCGGATTGGATGTCTTTGATCGAAATCAGTTCGATGTCCGAAACAATGTTATGCTCGGCGCAGAAATCCAGCATTTCCTGGGTTTCGGGAATACCGCCGATGCCCGAACCGGCAATGCTTTTGCGGCCACCAATCAGGCTGAAGCCCATAATTTCGGCCGGTGTCGGGGGCGCACCCACGCAGATGTGAACACCATTGGTCTTCAGCAGCGACAGATACAGGTTGTAATCGTGCGGGGCCGAAACCGTGTCGATGATGAAATCGAACGAACCCTTTACCGCTTTGACCTGCGCCGGATCGCTGGTTAATACAAACTTGTGGGCACCCAGCCGTCGGGCATCCGCTTCTTTAGCGGGCGACGTACTGAGCATGGTCACTTCGGACCCAAACGCCACGGCAAATTTGACGGCCATGTGGCCCAAACCGCCCAGTCCCAGCACGGCGACCTTGTGTCCCTGACCCACTTTCCAGTGCCGCAGGGGCGAGTAGGTCGTAATACCGGCGCACAGCAGCGGAGCCACAGCGGCCAAATCCAGCGATTCGGGAACGTGCAGCACGAAATCCTCGTGTACCACAATCACGTTGGAATACCCGCCGTACGTGGGCGTTACGCCGTCCTGTTCCCGGCCGTTGTAGGTCTGCGAATTCCCGACCAGGCAATATTGCTCCAGCCCTTCCCGGCAATTCTCGCACTGGCGGCACGAATCGACCATACAACCGACGCCGGCCAGATCGCCCGCCTTGAATTTGGTGACCTCGGAGCCGACCTTCGTCACGCGTCCCACAATTTCGTGGCCCGGCACCATCGGAAAAATCGACCCGCCCCATTCGTTGCGAATCTGGTGCAAATCCGAGTGGCAGACGCCACAGTAGAGAATGTCGAACTGAACATCGTGCGGTTTAACCTCCCGCCGTTCGAATTGAAACGGGGCCAGCGGTGTGTGGGCATCCTGAGCCGCGTATCCTTTTGCTGCAATCATAAGTTGATGAATAATAAAGTTTGGTTCCTGAATAAGCTGCGCTCTGGACGCTTCTACTTCTTCTTCATCGAATGAACAAAGCGTCGGATTTTTCGATTTATTATTTCGCCTATTTCTATTCAGAATGTACGTCTGATAATTTTGATTACACTGACAAAATAGCCCTAAATCCCCTTTAGGAGATTTAGGGGCGATAATCGTTGATCTGCAACGGCGGAAGCAGATTTTGACTTTCCCGGTTTGACTGGTATCTTTCAGGAGAAATCTTCACCGATTTTCAGCCTACGATCCTAAACCACCCTTTATCATGAGTACTTCCCGTCGAGACGTTCTGAAAATGACCGGCGTGGCATTGGCCAGCAGCGTTTTGCCCACCATTACCATTTTACACCCCCAGCGTTCGTTTGCCGGTACCAACAGCGACACCCTCAAAGTGGGCCTGATCGGCTGCGGGGGTCGGGGTTCCGGAGCGGCCGCTCAGGCGCTGAAAGCCGACCCCAACGTGGTACTGCACGCCGTTGGTGATATTTTTAAAGACCGCCTGGATGACTCGCTGGCGAATCTGACGAAAATCCACGGCGACAAAGTCAAAGTCGATGAAGAACATAAATTCGTGGGATTCGACGCCTACAAAAAAGTGCTGGAGTCCGGGGTCGATGTGGTCATTCTGGCGACGCCACCCCATTTTCGGCCCGAACACCTGATGGCAACCGTGCAGGCTGGCAAGCATGTTTTCTGCGAAAAACCGATGGCGGTCGATGCGCCCGGCGTCCGCAAGGTGCTGGAAGCGGCTAAAATTGCCAAAGAAAAGAAAATTTCGCTCCTGTCGGGCTTCTGCTGGCGGTTTCATGAACCCAAGCGGGCAACGTTTGCCAAAATTCTGGACGGTGCCATTGGTGACGTGATGACCGTTTACAACACCTACAATACCGGCACCGTATGGTCATTTCCGCGCAAACCGGGCTGGACCGATGCCGAATACGTTTTCCGGAACTGGTATTATTACACCTGGCTGTCGGGCGACCACCTGGTTGAACAGGCCATTCACAGCGTCGACATGATGTCGTGGGCCTATGGTGACAAACGGCCCATCTCCGTGGCCGGAACCGGGGGCCGGCAGGTCCGGACCGAACCGATTTACGGCAATATTTACGACCACTTTGCCCTCACCTACGAATACGAGGACGGCGCCAAAGGGTTCCATTTCAGTCGTCAGCAAGTCAACTGCGAAGGCAGCTATATGTGCGAAGCGTTGGGAACGAAAGGCCGGGCGGTGGCCAACGTGTCGCGGAATGTGCACGAAATTACCGGGCGGAAAAAGTGGAAATATTCGGGGGTCGCCAACGACATGTACCAGACGGAACACGACGAACTGTTTGCCGCCATTCGGAAAGGAGAGCCCATCAACCAGGGCGAATACATGGCCAACAGTACCCTCCTGGGCATCATGGGGCGCATGGCTGCGTATACCGGACGACGGATCACCTGGGATGAAGCCATGAACTCCACCGAAAAACTGGGCCCGGATACGTATAGTTTCGACATGACTCCGCCCATTGTGGAAGTAGCAAGACCCGGTATTACCTCCTTTTCCTGATCACCATGCACCGTAGAGAATTTCTGAAAAACGGCTCGCTGGCCGCCGTGGGCGGTTTTGCAGCTATTGAATCCATTCCCACCGTTAAGACACCGGTTTCCGCTCCGTTCGTGAATCCCGTCGCCAACCCGGCCCCTCAAACGCCGATGGTGAAGAAAAGCCTGAAATGGGGCATGGTGAAAGAAGACCTGTCGATCCTCGATAAATTCAAGCTGCTGAAAGACCTGGGGTTCGACGGCGTGGAACTGGACACGCCCAATGACCTCGACATGAAAGAGGTACTGGACGCCCGCGATAAAACCGGTCTGGAATTACCGGGAACCGTCAACTCGGCCCACTGGAAATCGCCCCTGTCGGACCCGGACCCGAAAACCCGGGAAGTGTGCGTGAAAGCGATGGAGAAATCGCTGCGGGACACGAAGCAATACGGCGGCACAACGGTTTTGCTGGTGCCGGGCGTGGTGAAAGCCGATATTAGTTACGAAGATGCGTACAAGCGTTCGCGCGAGGAAATAAAAAAACTGCTGCCGATGGCCGAAAAAACCGGCGTCAAGATTGCCTTCGAAAACGTCTGGAACGGTTTTCTGATCAGTCCGCTGGAAGCCGCCCGGTTTGTCGATGACTTTAAACATCCACTGGTGGGTTGGTATTTCGACGTGGGCAACATCCTGCGCTATGGCTGGCCGACGCACTGGATCGAAACCCTCGGCAAGCGGATTCTGAAACTGGACGTCAAAGAGTTCAGCCTGAAAAAGCAGCAGGACGAAGGGTTGTGGAAAGGCTTCGACGTTGAATTTCTGGAGGGCGATTGCAACTGGCCGGAGGTGAACAAAGCCCTCGTCAAAATCGGTTATTCCGGCTGGGCATCGGCGGAAGTAAACGGCGGAGACCGAAACCGCCTGCTAACCATCCGGGAGAAAATGGACGCTATTTTTAAGGCGTAAGTTTACTTAAAACCGCTCCTTTTGAACTATAAAAACGCCCGTCAGCCGGTATCCGGATTGGCGGGCGTTTTAGATTTCCAAAGCGATTATATCGAACGGAATGCCGTTCTCTTTGGTGCCAAAGGTCTACTTCTTTTCCGCGAATGAATCAGCACTAACCCGGATTTTTCGATCCGGCATTTCTGCCACTTCCATCAGCAAGGTTACTTTTCCACCTTTGCCTTCAACGGTCACGGTTGCGTGCATTTGCCCACCGGCGGGCTCACTAATGAGCGCTTTTAACACGGTTTTTCCTTCTTTATAGGGTTCGCTCCAGGCGCAGGTGGCCGACTCAATCGGGCCCGTCATTTTTTGATCGACATTGCCCGGTATAATCACAATCCCCGATTTGCCGATTTCAACGGTGCATTGTCTCATCTACCGTTCGTTCTACGGCCCCCGTGGCATTGAGATACTCCGTCTTTGTAGTAGTTAGCTTAACCTCTTTGTCGCATTGTCCAAAAGCCAGTGAAGCGCTGATAATCAGCAGTGTAAAAAGAATAAGCGTTTTCATAGTAGTTGTTGGTTTAGCGTGAAAAAGTCAAAGATAGGAGTCCTCTTCATCACTATGCAAAACCCAGTACCTTATATTACAACATATTGGACGAGAGGTAAAATGAGTAGATAAATGGAGGGAAGACACGTTCACGTTTCATCAAACGGCTATCGGTTTTATACCGCTAATCTTACTAAAACCACGCTAAATGCCTGTATAAGAGGACAATGCGGCTGCCCCCCCTTTGTCTTGAAAAAGGCCAACTATTTTTTGTAACTTTCCTATTTGTTAGTTTTCGGTATGCCATACTCCTGCAAAACTAGTTTCAAATTTTGATCACTTTTAAAACGCCAGCGACTCAGGAAAGTGAGCATATCCTTTTTCGAAAATTGTATATTTTTCTGAAAAACACGGCCACTTTAGTACTTATTTTAGCATAACTAAATATTTTTAAAAACTTACTACTGAATCCCTGTCTCTTCTTAAATCATTCTAAATAAGTATAAGTATTTCCATCTCTCTAATTATATAATCTTTCCAATAACAGCTAACAGTTACTTTTAACCTACTGTTTATCAGTGTATTTTAGTAGTATTAGACACTCACCAAATTTAAGTAGAGATTAATTTCGTTCCTTAATCCAGTCTTCAATAGTGCCTGGTTTACTAATACAAATGAACAAATTATCTCTTTTTTAAACGTAAAATTAAAAGTCATGAGAGCGATTAAAAATCTGTCTGCTGAAGAAATGAATGAACTGCGTTATATCATCAGTTCGACTGAAAACAGTATACTCAAACGCCGTTGTCAGTGCATTCTCTATAGTTTTCTGGGAATGCAGGTAAATGAACTTACCGAAATGTTTGATGTCGACCGTCGCAGCATTTATAACTGGATGAATCGCTGGAATAAAGGCGGGATTAAAGCTTTGATAGACAAACCGGGTCGCGGACTGAAACCGAAATTAAGTCTGTCGCGCCGGGATGATGTAGAGCAGGTGAAGCAGGGCTTTCTGATGTATCCTGGCAACTATTACCGGGTTCTGGAACACGTCAACAATCAGATTTCCAAGCCGGTCAGTCACGACACCTTGCGTCGCTTTGTAAAAAAATTACTCGTAACCGGCGTTTAGATACCCGGCTTTATACCGATCTGTTAATTAAACAATAATCTATCGAAACATTCTGTACCTACCTGTAAGTTGACGAAAAGCCCTGCAGCAGACCTAGCGGGTCATGCAGGGCTTATTCCGTTTATTTTTTCTTCATAGCCTTATCCCGAACCGCTTTAAACTCCGAGCCGGTTTTCCAGCCGGGCCATGTCGATTCGTTGCTCAGGCGGTAGCCGACTGCAAACAATAGATTCATGTCTTCGATAATTCCTGACAAATCCCACGAGGCCGAATACTCGTCCGACGGAGCGTGGTAGCGGTTTAGATTGTGTTCTTCCAGTTGCGCTTTTCCCCAGGCTTCGCCGTTTTTGACGGAGTTTACACCGGTTTTGAGGTACAGGGCCGGAACGCCTACTTTCGCAAAATTGAAGTGATCGGACCGGAAATAGCTTCCCGCCGACGGATTGAAATCGCCCCGGATAGCCCTTCCCTGTTTGGCGGCCGCAGCCTCCGCGTAGTCCTCCAGATCGGATTGCCCTCTGCCAACCAGGACGACATCTTTCGTTCGGCCCACCGGAATGAACGCGTCCATGTTGATGTTGGCAACGGTTTTGTCCAACGGAAAAACCGGGTGCGTCGCGTAGTATTCCGATCCCAGCAAACCCTGCTCCTCCGCCGTCACGGCCAGAAACAGAATGGAGCGCGACGGCTTCTTTTTCAATTTGGCAAACGTCTCGGCCAGTTCCAGCAAGGCCGCCGTGCCGGATGCATTGTCGGACGCGCCGTTGTAGATCGAATCGCCTTTGATGGCTTCCCCCTTGCCCAAATGATCCCAGTGCGAGGTATAAATGATGTATTCGTTCTTACGGTCAGTTCCCGGGAGCAACGCCAGCACATTCTGCGAGG
This sequence comes from Larkinella knui, assembly GCF_003858645.1. GTDB lineage: Bacteria > Bacteroidota > Bacteroidia > Cytophagales > Spirosomataceae > Larkinella > Larkinella knui. The sequence continues at coordinate 303,542 of NZ_RQJP01000006.1, forward strand.
TCGATTTCGTAATTTTGTTATTGATCACCAGCGACGTAGTAACCCCTAGTTTAACCGGCTTGAAGCCCCGAATGCCCGCTTCCCGGAACAACTCCGGCGACACGCCCGCGAGCTTGAAAAGACTTTTAGCCGCATCCAGCGTAATCCAGCCTTCTACGGGTACCCGCGATTTGTTGTTGTCGGCGGCTTGCAGATACAATTTTGATTTCGAGAAGCTGCTGCGAATGACCGACCAGCCGTAACTGGCGGCTTTGGATTCGTGAACGATCAAAACGCCAGCGGCTCCCTGCCGGGCGGCCTCCTCGTATTTGTAGGTCCAGCGCCCGTAGTAAGTCATGGTATTTCCCTTGAACAAGGTGCTATCGACCAGCCCCGGATCGTTCACCATCACCACGACGGTTTTGCCTTTCACGTCCAGGCCCGCATAATCGTTCCAGTTGTATTCGGGTGCCACAATGCCGTAGCCCGCAAACACCAGTTCCGAATCGGTGATTTTTACCTGATTCTCCACCTGGGGTGTCGTTGCCACATAATCCGTCAGATTCGTGAGTGAAACCGTGCCGTTTTTGCCTTTCAGAATCAACGGGCCCGCCGGGGTTGAGGCAATGTTCACCATCGGAACATCCTGAAAATAACTTTTCCCGTTGCCGGGTTGCAAACCGGCTTTCTGAAACTCGGTTTTCAGGTAAGCGACGGTTTTCTTCTCACCATCCGTAAACGGTTTCCGCCCTTCGAACGCATCCGAAGCCAGAATTTGAATGTGTCTGACAAACGCTTTTCCGGTAATTGCCATACTGTCGGCGGTTGCGAAAGCGTAATTTGTAGCCAATAAAAACAGGAGAAGGAGTCGCATCGTCTGTACCTACGGACTTTAGGCCGTGTTTTCCGGGTTAGATAAAGTGGTTGCCCGGCAAAATTTAACAAAAAACACGGATTAAAGTCCCATAGGTGCATTAGAATTCATTTTCCGTCGGTGTCTCGTCGCGTTCCCGCTCCTGATCGCGGTCTTTTTCCCGAACCACCTGCCGACTCAGCCGGTAGCTAAATCCGATGAATCCGATCCGGCTTTCGCGTTTGTTGCGACTGGTGGAAACAAAGTTGGGGCCAAAACTCTCGTTCCGGAACTGGAGCGTATTGAAGATGTCACTCACGCGCAGGCTAACCGTGCCCCGGCCTTTCAACACGTTTTGTTTCACACCAACATCGACATTGAAAAACCCTTTAATGGTTCCCTGCGCCACGATGAACGGCGACCGGTAATTAAGGGCAACCTGCATATCGGTTCCCTTTTTCGGGTTCATATTCGACGTTACCCGGGCGGTCCAGCTGCGGTTAGTTCGGGTTAAAACGCCCGGAATGTCGGCACTTGCCTGAATATTGCGCTGAAAAAACGAGAAATTACCGTTCACTTTCCACCATTTCGTTAATTCCTGAGTCAAAACCAGTTCCAGTCCATAATTCTGCGAACGGTTCAGGTTCAGGGACGTTTGTTCCGTAATACCGTCGGGACGCAGTGTCCGGTAATTGGTGATTTCGTTGTTGGTCTGGCGGAAAAAGAGCGAAGACGTCAGTGTGGTATTTTTACCGTACAGCAAGTGGCTCAATTCAAACGAATTGATCAGTTCGGGCCTCAGATTCGGATTCCCAAACCGAATGTTCAGCGGATCCGACAAATCGATGAATGGGTTTAGCGACCAGGTCGAAGGCCGGTTGATTCTCCGGCTGTAATTGATTTGCATTTTCTGGGATTCACTGGCATTATAATTCAGGAAAACGCTGGGAAACAGATAAATATAATCGCGCTGACTTTGCACATTGGTAGTCCGCTGGTCGGTGGTGATGTTGGTATATTCGGTCCGCAAACCGACCTGGTAACTGACCTTGCGAATTTCATTCCCGAAATTGACGTAAGCGGCACTAGTTCGCTCGTCATAAATAAAGTTGTTGCTGATGGCGGTATTTACGGTCCAGGTTTCGTTCAGCAAGTTCTCAAACGTGTAGTTCGAAGCCAGTCGCCGGTAGGTGTGTTTCAGTCCGGTTTCGAGTTTTCTCTTTCCTTTCATCGGTTCTACAAAATCCAGTTGCAACACGGCCACCCGGTTTTCGCGACCGTTATCAGCGCGCTGCTGGCCAATCAGAAAATTGGGCGTCAGCAAATTCTCGGGCAAAGTCGTCGTGTTGCTGAAATTCTGGTATTCCGTACTCGTGTTATTCGACATCGTGGCGTCGAACGAAAGCTCACGACCCTGTTTATCGAACGTCCGGCGGTAGCCAAACGCATAATCCAATCCCCGCTCCGGTTCGGTTTCTTCCGTTGTGCGAACGGTTTGTCCCAGCGAAAGCCGGTTGGCATTCAGCGTGTTGAAGTTTTCCACTTCCGAATCGCGGCTGTATTGCGGACGATATAGAACCGAAGCCGTAATGTTGTCGCGGGGCGATACGGCATAGTCAAATCCAAAGCGGAGGTTGTTATTTACACTCCGCCGAATGGCGTCGTTGCGCTGCGCCAGAAAGCTGGTCGAGTCTTCGAAAAAGTTCTGGCGTTCCGAAATGCGGTACTGAAACCGCCGGTTGGCCCGAAAATTATAACTGCTGAAGAGATTGAGTTTCTTAAACCGCGAGTTCAGGTTGATCGACGCGTTGTACTTATCCCGCGTTCCGACGTTTACCTGAACGTTGCCATTAAAACCGGGTCCCCGTTCTTTTTTCAGAATAATATTGATAATCCCGGCGGCTCCATCGGCGTCGAAACGCGACGACGGATTAGTGATCATTTCGATCCGTTCGATGCTGCTGGCCGGAATCTGATCGAGAACCGCCTGCCGGTCGAGGCCGGTCAATCCCGACGGTTTTCCATCGACCAGCACAATGACGTTGCTGCTGCCCCGCAAACTCAGCGTACCATCCACATCCACCGTTACCGAAGGCACGTTTTGCAAAATATCGATGGCCGAACCACCCTGCGCGATGGGCAACTGATCGACGTTCACAATTTTGCGGTCGAGGGAATATTCATACGCCTGCTTTTGCCCCTGCACCGTCACTTCCTGAAGTTGCTTGGCGGTTTCCGTCATCAAAATATTGCCCAGATCGACAATCGGTTTATCCATACTGATTACAATTCGTGGCAGCCGTTTGGCCGCAAAGCCCAGGCTTTGAATCAGGAGATAATAGGCATCCGGCGCGAGATTGAGGATTTGAAAAAAGCCTTTTTCATCCGTCAGCGCGCCCGTCACCGAACTCGAATCCCGCGAGCGAAACAAACCGATGCTGGCAAATTCGACGGGCTGGTTTTTGCCGCCTTGCGGAGCCACCAGTTTCCCGCTGATTTTTCCGGACCCAACCACCGGCTCCGATCCGCCGGTATTGGCCCGACGGCCAGCCGGTGTTCCGGTAACCCCGGCTGGCGTCGGTGTTGGCATACTCGGAGTGGGAACAGCCGGTTGAGCAACGGATTGCGGTGATGCGGTCTGCACCGTATCGAGCCGGTCGGCGGTATTGTATTGGGTCGTGTCCGGGCGCGTCGGGGCCGCGGGCTTTGTCGTATCCGGTTCCAGGCCAATAGCCTGTACCATGGAATTGGAAACGGGCGCAGGCTGTTGCGCATAGCTGGTTCCGAACACAAGGCCGCTAGCGCAAATCATCAAAATACGAACCGAAAAAGTCTTCATACCGCGTGAGTAATAAATTGTATCTTTTTAATAAATCCTGCTTATAGCGCTAATTTTTCTTGCACGACCATTTCACCGGATACACCAGTTGGAACGGTTTCCTAGGAAGATTTTGAAGAGGAAGTCCCGGAATCAATCCAAAACAAATCGAATTGTCCGTGTATTTATAAGTAGATGGGGCTATAAACAAAAAAGCCTGTCAGCCTAAGGCCGACAGGCTTGTATTTATATAACAGGATGTTAGACCAAATTGTTTTCGGCTAAATATTCTGCAATCTGAACGGCATTGGTGGCTGCGCCTTTCCGCAGGTTGTCCGCAACGATCCAGAGATTGAGCGTATTTTCCTGGCTTTCGTCGCGACGAATCCGGCCAACAAATACTTCGTCTTTTCCATGCGCCGTCAACGGCATCGGGTAGATCGCATTTTTGGGGTCGTCCTGGATAATAACGCCTTCCGATTCTTCCAGGATTTTAACGACATCGCTTACTTCAAAGTCGTTTTCAAATTCAATATTCACGGCTTCAGAATGGCCACCAATCGTCGGAATCCGTACGGTGGTCGCGGTCACCTGAATCGTGTCGTCACCCATGATTTTCTTGGTTTCGTTCACCATCTTCATCTCCTCTTTCGTGTAACCGTTGTCCAGAAAAACGTCGATGTGCGGCAATACATTGAGGTCGATGGGGTGCGGATAGACTTTCGGATTCGAATAATCGCCCGAACGTTCGGCATACAACTGATCGACGGCGGCTTTACCGGTTCCGGTAACCGATTGGTAGGTCGACACGACGACGCGTTTCACGCCATAGCGCTTGTGCAGCGGATTCAGCACCACCACCATCTGGATGGTCGAGCAGTTGGGGTTGGCAATAATTTTGTCTTCCGGCGTGAGCGTGTGGGCGTTGATTTCCGGAACCACCAGTTTTTTGGTCGGGTCCATCCGCCAGGCTGATGAATTATCGACAACCGTAATACCGGCTTCAGCAAATTGGGGAGCCAGTTTGAGCGACGTGCCCCCGCCGGCCGAAAAAATCGCAATAGCCGGTTTTGCCGCGATGGCATCCTCAAAGCTCACGATCGTAACCTGTTTACCCTTGAACGTAATCTGTTTACCCACCGAGCGTTCTGACGCGACAGGAATCAGTTCCGTTACCGGGAAGTTACGCTCTTCGAGCACTTTCAGGATTTCGCCACCGACGAGGCCGGTTGCACCTACTACTGCAATTTTCATTTTTGTACCAACTAGTTAAGTGAAACAATTCTTAAAAATTGGGTGCAAAAATACAGAGAAATGCTGAGAGAACGGGGAAAGCGTCAAAAAAAACTGGATCAATCGCTCAGTGTCAAAACCGCGCCACCAAACCAGCCCCGGCGTGGGTGGAATCCCAATGCGGTTCGAGACGAATGGAAACGTCTTTTGACCGGAGTGATTTGTTATAATACTGAATGGAACGGCGAAAATGCAAACCCGGCATGCGGAGTAGCGAACCGATCAGGAAGACGCTCAGACCGGTCGTCATGGTCACAACACCGCCTTTCCGGACTTCTTTTTTTGTCTCCGTGGTCGGATTTCCGTAGTAGACCATTCCGTTGCCGTACCAGGCGCCGTTGTAATAGGTGGCTCCTTTGGGAATACCGCTTTGGCTTTGTGTTTCTTTTGGACTGGCCGTGATGATCATGCCCACTAACGACGTAACACCACCGACGACCATCAGGCTGGTGCCAAAATCGCGCCCACTCTTAAACTGCCGGTATTCAGCGATGGCGTTCGGATCGCCGGAAGCCAGAATATACTGGCCTAAATCCGTCGGTCGGCGGACTTCAATGCCGTCGTATACATACTGTGAGGAATAATGGGGCTGGTAGCCATACCGGGTGTAAACGGGTACGGAATAAGTAGCCGTTTCAATGGGTTTTAAGGTTTCGGTCTGGGCCCATACTCCCACGGGCCACGCCAGCAATAAAAAGTACAGCGTTTTCATCGTCGAGATTTTTTTGAAATCTACGGAAAAACGCTGCTTATATGATTAAAGTTTGATTATAATTTTAGCAGAATGGTTTTAATTATACCGTGAAATGCTATTGGTACAATTGCGCTTCCGTTATTCCGTTGTCTTCCGTTGTCGCTCGCGTGTCGCGAGTGATTTGTATTCAAAGGGCCTCCGGCCCGAGGAAGGTTTTCAAGCCGATAAGTATCGTTTCGGAAAGCAAATGGACGGGCCGGAGGCTCTTTGGATAGAAATTACTCGCGACACGCGAGCGACAACGGAGCGGTCCCACGGTTAAAACCGTGGGCTGGATTACAATCACTACCAGATTACGCCTTTTTACCAGAAATTCGTGTACAAAACCGCCAGAATCGTCAGGATGATCGCCGAACCGGCGATGAACGACGGTGTTACCTTGAACATCTTCTGATCGATTTCCAGGCCTTTTTCGTTGTGGTGACTGGCGGGGTCCGTCAGCGTAACCACCACCATGAGGGCTACGTCGAGGCAAAAAACCCACATGGTGCGGTGTAGAAATGGAATATCAGCGGCCTCAACTCCAAACAAACCCATAACCTCCGCCCAGAATTTGAGCAGCACCGACAGCGGAATGCTTAGAATGGCTGCAGTCAAGGCCGCTCGGGTTGTGGTCCGTTTCCAGAAGAAGCCCAGCAGGAAAATGGCAAATACCCCCGGCGAAACGAAGTTGGTATATTCCTGAATGTATTGATACACCTGATCGAACGACCGCAGCATGGGCGCAATGATAATCGCAATAATGAACGCGACCACCACCGCATACCGGCCCACCCGCACCAGCTTTTGTTCTGACGCGTCTTTGTCGAAGAATTTCTTGTAAATATCGAGCGTAAAAATCGTCGAGATACTGTTGCATTTCCCCGCCAGCGACGCCACCACGGCGGCCGTCAAAGCGGCAAAAGCCAGTCCTTTCATGCCCGTCGGCAGCAGATTCATCAAAACCGGATAGGCGTTATCGGGCCGAACGGCGCCGTTGCTGCCCGTCATGGCTTCCTGAAATGTGCCGTTCTGGTACAAGACGTAAGCGGCAATACCGGGAATGACCACAATCAGCGGAATCAGCAGTTTCAGAAAAGCCGCGAAGAGAATCCCGCTGCGGGCGGTTTTCAGGTCGGCACCCAGCGCCCGCTGGACAATGTACTGATTACAACCCCAGTACGACAGATTATTCACCCACATACCGCCCGTGACCAAAGCCATACCGGGCAATACGCTATAATGCGGATGTCCCTCGGGAAAATACATGTGGAAGTGCGAATCAGCGTGCGTACGGAGCGACAGCAAACCGTTCCAGACACCCGGAACGCCTACTTTATCCGCCACCAGTTGCAACGCCAGATAGGTGACGACCAATCCCCCGGTGATCAGGACAACCACCTGAATTACATCCGTATAGCCGATGACTTTCATGCCGCCCAGCGTAATAAAAATGGCAAAAAGAGCCAGCCCAATGGTGCAGGTGGTAAACGAAATTCCGGCCAGCGACTCGATGGCAATGGCCCCCAGATACAGAATTGACGTCAGATTGACCAGCACGTAGACGACCAGCCAGAAAATGGCCAGAATCGTACTTACCGTGTCGTTATACCGCTGCGCCAGAAACTGCGGCATGGTGTAAATGCGATTTTTCAGGTAAATCGGAATGAAATAAACCGCCACGACGATCAATACGGCAGCCGCAAACCACTCGTACGATGAAATGGCCAGCCCCATCGCGAAGCCCGATCCGGCCATACCGATAAAATGCTCGGCGGAGATATTGGACGCAATCAGCGAAGCGCCAATGGCCCACCACGTCAGCGAGCCTTCGGCCAGAAAAAAATCTTTGGTGTTGGTTTCAGCTGATTTTCGACGGCGGTAAATCCAGTAGCCGTAGCCGGACACGATAATAAAGTAAAGCAGGAACACCGCGTAATCGGCGGGTTGAAGGTGGTTCATTCCGAACAGGGTTATGCTTAAAGAACGGCAAAATAGAACTATTTCGATTCGTATTCAAGGCCACATTATTGCACATACAAGAATATAACAAAATAATCGTAGCTTGGCAGCTGTAAATTGCAGCTGTGCGCAGTTTTCGACCCGTATCCATGCCAACAAAAACAGGAACCGTGAAAGGTTCCTGTTTTCCATGAAATGAAACAAGTACGGCTTATTGAGGAGACGTTCCGGTAGTGGCCGGTTCAGCCACCGGTTCAAATTCCACTTCGCACGGAAAGCCAAACAGGCAATTGTCCTTGATAATCTTGGCAACACCTTCGGGAACCATCGTTTCCCACCCTTCTTCTCCGGCTTTTACCATTTGCAACACACGATCTGTCGAAATATGCAGGTTTTCTTCGTTGTAATCGGTAATGTCCTCAATTTTGTCGTTCGCGATGAGATACTGATACAACGGCTGCAAATTAGGCGGCAACTGAAAATCCTGACACCGGTAAATTACGCCGTCGGAAAGTAGCGTCGGATAGACGAACAGCTTGACTTTCCGGCTGAACAGCGTGGCAAATGACTCCAGAATACCGCCCGGCAGGTTTTTGTAATGCTGTTCTTCAAAAATATATTCCAGATTTGGAATGCCCAGAATCAGGCCGATTTTCAGGCGGGTCAAACGCGACAAATACGCCACCAGGCGATAATATTCCAGAAAGCTCGAAATCATTACCGTTTGCCCGAGCGAACACAAAATATCGACCCGGTCGAGGAAGTCTTTTTCATCGATGCCGTGATCGACGTTGGCCGCCAGATTATGAAGGGTTAATTCAGCGACCGTAACCACGCGGCTCGGGTCAATTTCCGGTTCTTCCAGAAACTGTTTCAGGCCATTGCTCAGCATGTCGAGGTGAACGTTCGTCACGGGCCGCAATCGCCCGCGCAACAGCACAATATGGCGCTTATAGAGCGCTTCCGAAGGTTGCAAAACCTTGCCATCCGGGCCAAATAAGGCCGCATTGGTGAAACCGTTCCGAACCAGATACAAACTCATCAGCCGGTTATCGACACTCGCAAAATCCGGTCCGTCGAACCGAATCATGTCAATTTCAATCCGCTCCGGCGACAAATCGTCCATGAGCGACAACAGCAACGTTTCCGGCGATTTGTAGTAGTAATAACAGCCATAAATCAGGTTGACGCCGATGACGCCCAGCGCCTGTTGCTGCAACACGTTTTCGTTGTCGAGCATCCGGACGTGAATAATGACGTCGTTATACGGAGCTTTCGGTTCGAGTTGAAACCGTAATCCAATCCAGCCGTGCGACTCATTGGTTTTCTGGTAATTAAGCGCAACGACGGTATTGGCAAAAGCAAAAAACGTGGTTGTCTCTCCGCGTTGTTCGGCCAGCCGTTTTTCCATCAGGCTGTATTCTTTGCTGAGCATTTTGATCAGCCGCGATTCGACCACGTAACGGCCACTTTCTTCGTGGCCATAAATCGCATCGCTGAAGGTCATATCGTAGGCCGACATCGTTTTGGCAATGGTGCCCGATGCCCCTCCGGCTTTAAAAAACATGGCTGCCGTCTCCTGTCCGGCCCCTATTTCGGCAAAAGAGCCGTAAATCCGTCGGTCGAGGTTTATTCGCAGCCCTTTTTGTTTGGTTCCAATGGTTTTATCGTACATAGGTTGGCGAGTATACTGGTTCAGATGCGACGGCCAGGTAACTTTTGGTTTAAATTTACAAATATCATTCCGAATATCGCCTATCAGATGCCCACTTCCGCAACACTCTCTGCCCATCTTTTTGTTTATGGAACGCTGCTCAGTGCGTCAAAACACCCAATGGCCCATACTCTGCGTCAGAATTCCCGGCTCATTGGCCCGGGTTTCTTTCCCGGATTAGTATACGATCTTGGCACGTACCCCGGTGCCGTCTACGACCCCAGTTCGGGCTCCCACGTGCATGGCGAAATCTATTCCGTCCCGGAAACCCTGCTGCCAACCCTCGACGAATACGAAGGTGATGAATACGTCCGGACCATTGTGCCGGTAGAAACCGCTACCGGTTTTATCGACTGCCTCGTTTATCTTTTCAATCAGCCAACCGATTCCTTTCCGCCCATCGCATCGGGGCGGTATTTTGACTAGCCCGGAAAAGCAAAAAACCGCCCTTTCCTGACGGTTTTTTGCTTTTATACGATCAATTACCAGCCCAAACCGTCAGAAATTCAACGCTTTTCGCTCGATGAACATGTTGCTGCCACCAGCCCGGCGTTCAACGGTTGATCCGATGGCGGGCAATTTCGCTCCCTGTTCTGCCGAAATACGGGCCGTTACGCTTCCGGTAATTTGCGACAAAGCCGTGTTCAGATAAAGCTCATCGATGTCGCCCAGTTGCTTGACGGCAAGCGGTTCAGTTTTCGCAATGGTTGGGGTAAAGCCCGTCGAATAATCCGACTGATTCAGGGCGTTGAACGATTTGAAGACAATCGGTTGCATTCCCCACTTGATTTTGCCCGTTTCATCCGAGATCGTAATCGAACCGACATTCTTGCCATAGGTGGTTTCCCCAATGGTAATGACCGGCATGAACGGTTTTAAGCCATTAATAATCAGCTCGCTGGCCGATGCCGTTCCTTCGGTGGTCAGAATGAACACCCGCGACAGATTCCCGCCGATGTTTTGCGATTTGGTCTGGAAACGCGTGATCAAATCGTCAGTCTGGTTCTCCTTCGCAATTTCGGCCATGACGTCTTTGTTGTATTCCATCCGGTAATACGTTTTGGTATTGTCGACGCCTTTGGCAATCATGCTCGCCAGCTTGACCGACGACGACACATAACCACCCGGATTATAGCGCAAATCAAGCACTAACTCGTTGACACCCCGTGCTTTGAACTTGCTGAAAACCTGCTCCAGTTTCTGATCATAAATTGGCGTTGCACTGCCGTTGGGGCCGGGAATGAATTGATTATAGACCAGATAGCCAACCGTTTTCCCGCCAATTGCGTAGATCGAATCCAGAAATACCGGGTTTTGCTGAACAACTTCGGCAGTAACCGTTTTTACAACGTCGGTATCCACGATTTTGCCGTTTTCGAGTTTCGCGAGTCCATAGTTGAACGTGGTAGGATCGTAGGCTAACGAAGCGTAATTGCCGGTGGTCAGTTTCTGCCCGTTGATGGACGTAATAATATCACCCCGTTTCAGGCCCGCTTTTGCCGCCGGTGAACCGGGTAACGCATACAACACCTTGATAATGACATCCGTCGAACCCTGCGCCCGCAGAAAATACTGCACTTCTAGACCGGTAGTTTTTTCTTCACCGCTCAGCGACGACTTCAGTTCATCGGCGCTTGGCTGAATCCACGAAAACCGGTCACGCTCGGGGTTTGCTTTGTTGGTGTAATCGTAAAGCAGCGAATAAAAAAATGATTCAGGATCCTGCGTCGTATCCAGATTAGCCGGTATTTTATCATTCCAGTAATACACCTCCCGCATGTTTTCCAGAATCCAGTTGTTCACCGATTGGTCCGCCTTGGAAGGCGTACTGCCAACGGGCGACTGAGGAGTAACTTCCGGGTCTTTCGTACAGGCGGTCATCCAAAAACCAACGCCCACCACCACCATCCAGGCACACTGCCGTAAGTTCAAAGAAAGTTTCATTAAGTTGTCTGTTGAGATTGTCAAAAACACTAGTCTAACGCACGTTCTGTTACTATATTTTAAACGTCACGCTTATCCTGTTTGTTCAATAGACTAATCCTATTAATTGTATTTTAATCAGTACTTAACCTGATCCAATCTTACCCACTTAGGGCGCACGTTGATGAGTCTGATTAGGCTCCAAAGCCACTGTAAATCCCCAGGAAGAGGTTTTTAACAGCAGGGCTGTACTACATAAAGGGTTTTACAGGTGATACGGGGGCGGCAAGTGAAAGGCTGGCTCTATAACATTATGTAGTTTTGACTCATCTATCCACCAGGTAAAACGTCCGTTTCCTCCAAACAAAACGCCCTCCGGATTCTGGCAGAAAGCAACGTGCTTCTGCAAAAACCCGGAGGGCGCGGCCAGTCATCAATACCTGCTTACTTTCCTTTCTTAGCGGAGTCGCTCCCCCAGCTCACTTTAAATTTCCCGTCCGTGATGGTTATTTCGCCACTGGTTTCGGTGCGTTTGGTATTGTCATGATCGTGCGGACCCGACTTGGTCAACATACCGCCACCGGCGGCCGTGATGGCTTTATCTTCCAGATTTTGCCGGATTCCGAAACCGGAAAGGGTCGCCATCGCCCGTTTTTTATAATTCACTTCTTTCAGGGTTGCTTCAAACGTTCCTTCGATGCTGTTGTCGGTTACGCTGGTGATCGTCACCGTACCTTTCCACGACTCCCCATCGTGAAAAGCATGGCCCAGACCTTTGGATTCTTCCGTATAATCGACCAAAGCCCACACCACGTTGCCGTTTGAATCTTTGTATTTCTTTTCCATCTCCTTATCATTTTCGGCAATGATTGGATACGTACCCGGTTTTAGCTGATCGACGTACAGAAAGCGAATCCAGGTCTGGACATCCGGGCTCACGTTCATGCCGGCAATGGCCAGGTATTTGACACCGGTAAAGGGCAGATTAAGCCGCTGGGCTTTGGCTTGCCACTCTTTCCCGTTAATTTTGGCGGAAACCACATTTTCCGGCGCTTGTCCGTACGTCAGTACGCTCCAGCCGAAGGTTACGATAAGGGCGAAAATCTTTTTCATAAGTGATTCTATCAGTTGTTGTTAGCAGTAATTCAGAACAAACATACGCGAAACGGCACCAATCCGGTTACCATTCACGAAAAGCCGTTCACAAAAATAGAGTACCTTACCGCCCCTGGTTTGTAGAACCATTCTGTATTGCATTTTAACCTTGTTCAAACCGCTCTTTTGCCGTATGAAACTGCTTTTGCTTCTCTTGTTTCCCTCGATTTTGGTTGCGCAATGGCAACCCCAGACCAGCGGCACCGACGCCAATTTCCGGGCCGTCAGTGCCGTGAGCCGGAAAGTGGTCTGGGTAGGAGGCAGCAAAGGCACGTTTGTCCGCACGACCAACGGCGGCAAAACCTGGACCGCCGGAACGGTGCCGGGCGCAGAAACCTGCGATTTTCGCGATGTTCACGCGTTCAGTGCCAAAGAAGCCATTCTGATGGCTGCCGGACCTGCCGAGAAAGGCCAGGCCCGACTCTACCGAACCAGCGACGGCGGCAAAAAGTGGCAACTGATCTTCCAAACCAGCCAGCCCGGCGTCTTTTTCGACTCGATGGACTTCTGGAACCGCTGGGAAGGTATGGTTTTCAGTGATCCGGTCAACGGAACCTGGTATGTGATGACCACGACCAACGGCGGCCGAAACTGGAAGCGCGTTCCGGCCGAAAAGTTGCCGCCCCTGCCTAAGGGCGAGGCCGCTTTTGCCGCCAGCGGAACCAGCCTGATTACGCGGGGATACAAATGGAAAACGTATAATTACCAGCGGGCCTGGATTGCTTCGGGCGGAACGGGCAACGGGCGGCTATATTCCTCACAAACACCGGCTTCAACGTGGGAAGTGACGGAAACACCCATTCCGGCCGGGCCAACGGCCGGAATTTTCGGGTTATGGTTCGATGATCGGGGCGAAAACGGAATGGCCGTCGGTGGCGACTATAAAAATGAGAAAGGTGCCTGGCAGAATGTAGCCGTAACCACCGATGGCGGCAAAACCTGGACCGCCGGAGCGCCAACCGACCCGCCGGGCTTAAAGGAAGGAGTCGGTCGATTGTCGGGCAAGCGGCTCATTGCCGTTGGTCCGTCGGGAACAGCCTATACCGATGATTTCGGAAAAAGCTGGACCAAAATTGACGATTCGGCTTTTCACTCCATCGCCTGCGCGGGTGGCCAATGCTGGGCGGTCGGTGCCAAAGGAACCATTGCCGTGATCAAGACGGTGAACTAGCGCCTGTTCGCCTGATCGCTCTTCCCACTTTAACCCTATTTTATCTTTATTTCTTCAATAGTATGCTTGCATAATACCTGTGCTATATAGTAGCTTTACAGTTCATGGGCCAAACGAGCAACGAGAACTGAGATGAAAAAGGAGAAAACCGTCGATTATCACATCAAAACGGGTTGGCACGCCATTTCGCGCATGTACAATGCCTACGCAGCCCGCTACGATATGACGATGGCCATTGGCTATGTATTGCTAAACATCGACATTGACCAGGGAACACCCGCCACCAAAATCGGGCCGCTGCTGGGCATGGAACCACGCAGCCTCGTCAGGATGCTAAAAAGTCTGGAAGAACGCGGCTGGATTCGGCGGGTCGTCGACGAGAACGACAAACGGTTTGTGCGCATTCTGCTGACGGATATCGGCAAAGATAAACGCGAGATTGCCCGCGAAGGCGTTATCCAGTTCAATAACCTGATCCGGGAGAATATTCCACTGGAAAAACTGGTGGTTTTTTTCGATGTGATGAAGGATATCAACCGCCTGGTGGACGATGAAAACGCCAAAATGAAAGCAAGCGGATTAGCCGAATTGCTGATGAAGTGAAGGAGAGTAAAGATCCCGACCCTATTTAAAAACTATGGAAGCAACCCTTGCAAAACCACAATCGGAAGGTAAAACCCCGACTACTAAAAACCGCAGCATTCGCCGGGTGGCCGTTTTCGGCTCCGGTATCATGGGCTCCCGCATTGCCGCCCACTTCGCCAACATCGGCGTGGAGGTGCTGCTGCTCGACATGGCCCCCAATGCCCTGACGCCCGCCGAAGAAGCCAAAGGCCTGACGCTCGATAAACCCGCCGTTCGCAACCGGATTGTGAACGACGCGTTTCAGAACCTGCTGAAAGCCAGCCCGGCGGCTTTGTATAGTCCCAAATTCGCCCAACGGATTACGCTGGGCAACTTCGATGATAACCTGTCGAAAATCGGCAAATACGACTGGATTATTGAAGTCGTTGTCGAACGGCTGGACATCAAAAAATCGCTGTACGAACGCGTCGAGCAATACCGCAAACCGGGCACGCTGATCACGTCCAACACCTCCGGGATTCCGATGCATCTGCTGACCGAAGGCCGGAGCGAGGATTTCCGGCGGCATTTCTGCGGAACGCACTTCTTCAATCCGCCCCGGTATCTGCGGCTGCTCGAAATCATTCCCGGCCCCGATACCGACCCCGCCATCATCCGCTTTCTGATGAAATACGGCGATTTGTACCTGGGAAAAACAACGGTTTTGTGCAAAGATACTCCCGCGTTTATAGCCAACCGCCTGGGCATCTACGCCATGATTCAGACCATTCGCGTGGCCGAAGACATGGGGCTGACGGTAGAAGAAGTCGATAAACTGACCGGCCCGGTCGTCGGTCGCCCGAAATCGGGAACGTTCCGGCTCTCGGACGTGGTCGGTTTGGACACCACCGCGAATGTTGCCAGTAACCTGCTGAACGTGCTGACCAACGACGAGTCGAAAGACACGTTCCAGTTGCCGGCGGTGATGCAGAAACTGATAGAGAACAAATGGCTGGGCGACAAAACCGGGCAGGGATTTTATAAGAAAATCAAGGACGAAAAAGGCCAGTCGGTCATTCTGGCCCTCGACCCGAAAACGTTTGACTATAAACCGTCGCAGAAAGTCAAATTCGCGACGCTGGAAGGCACCAAAAGCATCAACGACCTCAAAAAGCGGTTTTCGGTTTTGCTGGCGGGGCAGGACAAGGCCGGTGAATTTTACCGCAGAACCTTCGCTGACCAGTTCCGGTATGCCAGTCTGCGAATTCCCGAAATCGCCGACGAACTCTACCGCATCGATGCCGCCATCACCGCCGGTTTTGGCTGGCAGTTGGGCCTGTTCGAAACCTGGGATGCCATCGGCGTTCGCCAGGGAATCGAACTGATCGAGTCGCAGGGCGCCAAACCGGCGCAGTGGGTTTACGATCTGCTCGATGCCGGTTTTGACAGTTTCTATAAAGTAGAAGACGGAGTCCGGAAGTATTATGACATTCCGACCAAGAGCTACAAAGCCATTCCGGGAACGGAGCAGTTTATTTTGCTGGAAAGTCTTTCGAATACTATTGTCTGGAAAAACGCCGGTTCGGCCATTTATGATCTCGGCGACGGTATTCTGAACTTGGAATTCCGCAGCAAAATGAACACGATGGGTGCCGAGGTGATCGAAGGCATTCACAAGGCCATCAGTCTGGCGGAGAAGGATTTCCGCGGTCTGGTGATCGGCAACGACTCGTCGGAAGCCTATTCGGCGGGGGCCAATCTGGCGACGCTGTTCATGTTTGCCATCGAGCAGGAATTTGACGAGATCAACCTCATGATTGCGCAGTTCCAGCAGACGATGATGCGGGCGCGGTATTCGTCGATTCCGGTAGTAGGTGCTCCGCATTCGCTGGCGCTCGGCGGGGGTTGCGAGCTGAACCTGCACGTCGACCGCGTGGTGGCACATTCCGAGCTGTACATGGGGTTGGTGGAAGTGGGCGTCGGCCTGATTCCGGCGGGTGGCGGCACCAAGGAAATGGCCGCCCGCGCCAGCGATCTCTACCAAACCGGCGATCCCGAATTGAACATTCTGCAAAGTATTTTCATGAACATTGCCACCGCCAAAGTCTCGACGTCGGCGCAGGACGCCCGCGAAATGAATTACCTGCTGCCCTCGGCCCAGATTGTGCTGAACCGCAGCCGCCTGATTGCCGAAGCCAAGCAGGTCGCCATTGAGCTGGCCGAAAACGGCTATACGCAACCCAAACCGCGCCAGGACATCAAGGTGCAGGGCAAAACCGGTATTGCGTTGTTCAAAGCCGGGATTACCGCCATGCGGATGGGTCGCTACATTTCAGACCACGACCAGAAGATCGCCGAAAAACTGGCCTACGTCATTTGTGGCGGTGATCTGAGTGCTCCGCAAAACGTATCCGAACAATACCTGATCGATCTGGAACGGGAAGCGTTTCTTTCCTTAACCGGTGAAAAGAAGACGCTGGAGCGGATTCAGGGGTTACTGAATGGGGGAAAACCGCCGAGAAACTAGCTTATGACACCCAAACTCGACCGCACGGCTTTTCACATGGGGACGCATGAAGAAACGGAGCAATACCATGCTGAATGCCAACCGAAAACACCGGAGGAACGGCTTCGTAACGCGATGTACTTAATTTCGGTTTGACATCAATAATCCGCCCCGGCTTGATCGGACGGTATTTTCAACTCGTAAACACAGTTTGGACAATGAATGCTATACGGATTCGAACAGAGTTGACTCAAAATCATGAACTGCTTTTACGCAATCTACCTTTGAAAAAAGGGAAGAAAGTGGAGGTAATCATTTTAGAAGATGAGCAGGAAGAAGTACCTTCCCTTGAAAACCGTTTCCCGCTTCGGGGAAAACCGCTTCGCTATGACGATCCTTTTGGGTCTGCAACCGATAACTCTGATTGGGAAGCCGCTCAATGATTCTGTTAGACACTCACATTTGGATTTGGTGGATCCAAGCACCGGAACGTTTGAAGCCAACGACTCTTCACTACTTAGACAGTTTACCTCCGTCGGAGATTTTCATTAATGTCATCTCTTGTTGGGAAGTAGCCAAACTGGTAGAGAAAAATAAAATTGAACTATCAGAATCTGTATCCGATTGGCTTGCTAATGCCGTCAATCGTTCGGGTATCACGATCATACCATTGGAACAGTCAATTATTGTGGATGCCTGCAACTTGCCTGGCACATTCCATAATGATCCGGCAGATCAGCTGATTGTGGCGACAGCGCGTGTGAAAAAATTGCCATTGTTAACTGCCGATGGGAAGATTTTAACATACGGATTTGTTCAATTATATAAAGAGTGAAATTCCATTTAAAATAATCGAACCCAACATTAACATGGATGCATACATCGTAGCTGGCTATAGAACCGCCGTCGGGAAAGCGCCCCGCGGAGGATTACGTCTTACCCGCCCGGATGACCTGGCGGCTGAAGTCATTAAACATTTGCTGGCGCAGGTTCCGAATTTTGACCCTGCGCGCGTCGAAGATTTGATCGTCGGCAATGCCGTGCCGGAAGCCGAACAGGGCATGCAGATTGCCCGGTATATTGCCCTGCTGTCGTTGCCCAACAGCGTGCCGGGCATGACCATCAACCGGTATTGCGGGTCGGGCCTGGAAGCCATCGCCATCGCGTCGGCCAAAATCCATGCCGGGCTGGCCGACTGCATCATTGCCGGCGGAACCGAGTCGATGTCGCTGGTGCCGGTGATGGGCTGGAAAACCGCCCTGAACTTTGAAATTGCGCAGAAACACCCGGATTATTACATCGGGATGGGCCTGACCGCCGAGCAGGTGGCCGAGCAGTTTAAAATTGGTCGCGAAGAACAGGATCAGTTTGCGTATGAATCGCACCAGAAAGCGCTGGCCGCTCAGGCCGCCGGGAAGTTCGACGGCGAAATTGTGCCGATTACCGTAAAAGAAACGTATTTCGATGCGGATTCGGGCAAGAAGAAAACCCGCGAGTGGACCGTTGGTAAAGACGAGGGGCCACGCGCCGATACCAGTTTTGAAGCGCTGAACAAACTGAAACCGGTTTTTGCCGCCGGTGGCTCGGTGACGGCGGGGAACTCGTCGCAGACCTCCGACGGGGCCGCGTTTGTGATCGTTATGTCTGAAAAACTCGTCAACGAACTGGGACTGAAGCCCAAAGCCCGGATGGTTTCCTACGCAGCCGCCGGTGTGGAGCCCCGGATCATGGGCATCGGGCCGGTGAATGCCATTCCGCTGGCGTTGAAAAAAGCCGGGTTGAAGCAGGACGACATCGACCAAATCGAACTGAACGAAGCCTTTGCCGCGCAGTCGCTGGCGGTTATTCAGGAACTCGGACTGGATCGCAGCAAGATCAATCCGAACGGTGGAGCCATTGCTTTGGGGCACGCCCTGGGGTCGACGGGTGCCCGGTTATCGGTGCAACTGCTGAATGAAATGGAACGACAGAACCAGAAGTACGGCATGGTTTCGGCCTGCGTCGGTGGCGGTCAGGGCGTCGCCGGGATTTTTGAGCGGCTTTAAAAAAACATTTATACGGAAGGGGCTTCGGCCCCTTTATTTTTTTCGGATGATCAGCCTAGCCCCCACAACCGCCGTCAAATCCGGCAACTGATTCCATTGCCGAACCTGCTCCGGTTTTACCTTGTAGCGCAAGCCAATCCGGTACATGTTCTCGCCGGGTTTGACGACGTGAATGAGTTCATCCGTTGGACTGGCAGGGGCAACTGCCGCTTTTGTTGGAACTACCGGTTTTGCAATGGGTGGCAACACCGCCGTTGGTTTGGCCGCAAGCGGCACGAGTCCCTTCTTGGTAGGCAATTTCGATTGATCGATTAACAGGGCCTGGCCCGGTCGCAGCGGTTTCTGGGCAGACAGATTATTCCAGAGATACAGTTGCGGAACCGTGACATTGTATTTCCGGGCAACGGTCGCATAGGTATCATTTTTTTCAGCGACGTGCATAATCAGCGGACCGCTCACCTCTTCCGGCTCGTCTTCGGCGACCCTGGCCGGAACCGCCTTCTCCACCACCCGAACGGGCTGAATGGTTTTGGTTGCGCCCGACCGTAGCTGCGGCATTTCGGGTTCATTCAGTGCCGCAATCATACTGTCTAAGGTAGCCAGCGTCGTTCGGCTCGGAACAGTAGCCACCGGTTTTTCGGATTGGGTCAACCGTTCGGCTTTCTCAACGAGTTCCTTCTTCGACACGGTCGGTTTTTTATCCGTAGAATCCGGTTTGGTAAGTGCCAGCACTGGTTCGGTTTTTGGAGCTACAACGGGTTGAACGGGCGGGCGGTAGTATTCAACCGGCAGATTTTCCGGTCGCTTTTTCTGAAGCCATAAAATTCGATTGACGGCGGGTTGCTGCTCCGGATTCACGCCATTGTAGGCAATCAGTTTTTGCAGTTTAATTCCGTACTGCTGGGCAATCGCCCACAGCGACTGGCCTCTTCTGACAATATGAAACGGCACGTTAGCCCGCTTGCTTTTTTTCCGCAGGTAATAAATTTCACCCGCCACAATTGGCCGGTCAGCGCGCAAATCATTGTAGCGTTGAAACTTCTCAACTTTCACTTTTCCTTCATAAGCCAGCGTAATCCGGTTGTCGAATAACTGCGCCTGAATGCCTTTTTTACCGTTAATCTGGTAGAAAATACCGCCCCGTTCATCCGGTTCAGCCTTGCTTTTCTGCAATACCGGAAACCCCGCATCCTGTGAAACCGCCTGGCTCTCTTCTAAAAAACTGGTTTGCCGTTTCAACTCGGCGTAGTGTTCGGGCGTCGCCGGAATGTAAACGGTGTAATCTTCACGGTCCGGTATCCGGGACGATTTTAGCCACGTATTCTGCTGTAGTACACTGGCCTCACTCACCCGGCAATAATCGGCGATTTGCTTCAGGCTCTTTGTCCGTGTTTCTTCAAACGGAAACAAAACCAGCTGGTTCTGAGGATGATAAACCGATAAAGCCCTTTCCAGGACAATTTTAGAAGCCAGCAACCGAATTAGAAGCGCATCATGTGTATCGTTTAAGGCATACATTTTTCCGTCCACCGGTTCCTGCGCCAGCAGCCGGTTTGTGTCTCCGCGCAGCAACTGGTCATACCGGTGAATTACCGACACCCAGTTTGGCTTTCGGCTATAAAGCTGTTTTAAGCGGGTGATAACGGCCAGGGTTGATCGTACGGGATGCCGACGTTCATCCACAAAAACATCGGTCCGGAGTTCATTCAGGCTGGTTTCGCCCAAGGCCCAAAACGCGGGCGAAGTAGCATCGGAAACCGAACCAGGATCATAAAGTGCCAGAAACAGGAAATCGTCGGATAATGAATTCTGGGCCAGAAGCGGCTTGATAATCGGGAAGTATAAATTCATTCGTTCCAACCGGGACGCAACGAGTGCCCGATTGACGTACAAAAGTTCGGCTTCCTGTTGAATAAAATGCTGCGTTGCCGGGGTTAAAAGAATCGTGACACCGGCAAATTCCAGCCGGTTGCCAATTTGTGGGACACCCTGAGCATGAACCGCTCCCCAATGAAGCAGAATCCCTAAACTGAATCCAAACAGCCGTCTGATTAATGACGAATTCCGGCAGCGTTTGAACACCGCTTGTCTGAACGTATTCTCCTGATTCATAATCACGCAATAATCGTACTCAATAGCAGACGAAAGATACAATTAAATGATATATGTACAACCAAAAACACTATTTTGTTTATCCTTTGAGATACCAAATGGTTTAACTAGTAAACATCGCAGCGGTGGCTTTCCCATTCTAAAACCAGCTATCAAATTAAACCCGTATGCTTGCATACTAATTTTACAATTTTTACATTTGTATACTAAACGTATGCCTGCATACCGCCCTAAAAACCTATTGACCATACGCCATGATTGCCACGGAACATAAAGCATCGCTGAAAGGTGGCGAGTTTCTGATTAAAGAAACCGCTGCATCGCAAGTGTTCATCCCGGAGGAGTTTTCGGAAGAACAACAACTAATTGCCGCTACATGCCGCGAGTTTCTGGAACGCGAAATCTGGACTCGTCTGGATGAAATCGACCAGGCCAAATCGCCGGATCTGATTGCTTCTTTGATGGACAAAGCCGGGGAACTGGGCCTGCTCGGAACGTCGGTGCCGGAAGAATACGGCGGTTTTGGCATGAACTTCAATACCTCGATGCTGGTGACGGAAGTAACCGGCGCCGGGCATTCGTTCTCCGTGGCGCTGTCGGCCCATACCGGTATCGGAACGTTACCGATTGTCTATTACGGCAACGACGATCAAAAATCGAACTACCTGCCTAAACTGGCGACCGGCGAATGGAAAGCCGCTTATTGCCTGACTGAGCCGGATTCGGGTTCGGATGCCAATTCGGGCAAGACGAAAGCCCGATTGTCGGAAGACGGAAAACATTACCTCATCAATGGTCAGAAAATGTGGATTACAAACGGCGGTTTTGCCGATGTGTTCATTGTTTTTGCCAAAATTGATGAGGATAAAAACCTGAGCGCGTTCATCATCGAAAAGAATTTCGGTGGTATTACAATGAACGAGCCGGAACATAAAATGGGTATCAAAGGCTCCGACACGCGCCAGATTTTCTTCAACGACTGCCCGGTACCGGTCGAAAATCTGCTGTCGACGCGGGGCAACGGTTTTAAGATTGCCGTCAATATTCTCAACATTGGCCGCATTAAACTGGGCGTGGCTGCTGTCGGTGGTTCGAAAGAAGTGATCAACAACGCCATCCGGTATGCCAACGAGCGCAAGCAGTTCAATACGCTGATTTCCAGCTTTGGTGCCATCAAGCATAAATTGGCCGAAATGGCGGTGAAGGTGTATGCCTGCGAAACGGCCTGTTACCGCGCCGGACAGAACATCGACGACCTCATCGAAACCCTGAAAGCAAACGGCATGGGCGATTCCGAAGCCAAATTGAAAGCGCTGGAGCAGTTTGCCATCGAATGCGCCATGATGAAAGTGCACGGCTCGGAAGCGCTGGATTACGTGGTCGATGAAGGCGTTCAGGTTTACGGCGGCATGGGCTATTCGGCCGACGCGCCGATGGACCGCGCCTATCGCGACGCCCGCATCAACCGGATTTTTGAAGGCACGAACGAAATCAACCGGATGCTGACCGTCGATATGATTCTGAAACGGACAATGAAGGGTGAACTCGATTTGATGGGACCGGCGATGGCGGTTTCGAAAGAAATCATGTCGATTCCCGATTTCAGTGCCGATGAAGAAGAAGTGTTGTTTGCGGCCGAGAAAAAAGTGCTGCGCAATCTGAAAAAAGCCATCCTGATGGTAGCTGGTTCGGCTGTTCAGAAACTGATGATGAAACTGTCGGACGAACAGGAAATCCTGATGAATCTGGCCGATATGGTCATCGAAATTTACGTGGCGGAGTCGGTTTTGCTGCGGGTCGAAAAACTGATTGGTCTGAAAGGCGAATCGGCACTGGCGTTGCAGAAAGACCTGGCGATGGTGTATCTGCACGAAGCCGTTGAGAAAATCAACAACGCCGGTCGGGCGGCCATCTCGTCGTTTGCCGAGGGCGACGAACTGCGCGTGATGCTGATGGGTTTGAAACGCTTTACGAAGATCGAACCGCTGAATCTGAAAGACACCCGCCGTCGCATTGCCGATGCGATGATCGCGGAGAATAAATATATTTTCTAAGAAATTCAGGTTCAGCGGTTTATGTAAACCGCTGAACTGAACGATTAACTTCACAACTAAAAACCAAATGGTATAAGCCGACTGCGGATTCGCGGTCGGCTTTATTGTTGGGGTTCCTCTTTAGTAACGGCAGCAAACAGGTCAGACCTTCAGCTCGCCTTCCACGCCGTCGTCCATCGTCTTGCCGGTCACCAGCGAAGCGGCAATCTTGATCCAGGAAACCGCCTGGTTATTCTTCGTATCCCAATACCGGCAGTTTTCGGGCTGCACGCGGATTACCGTAAGATCCGGGTCGTCCTTGCCACCCTGAAACCAGGTTTTTACAAAGGGATTCCAGTATTCCTCGATCTTTTCCCGGTCACGCGAAATGGTGGTGGTTCCGTACAGACTGAGGTACTCAGACGCGCCCTGGTTGCAGAAGAAGAGCTGCACCGCCGGGTCGGCTGCCAGTTCGTGATTTTTATTCGAAGAGGCCGCACTGAAAAAATAGAGCATTCCATCGTCGTCTACGCCTTGCAGAGCCATCGGGCGGCTGGGCGCTGGGCGACTATCGGTAAACGTAGTAAACATACAAATACCGTCGGCCAGATCTTTTAACTTTTCCAGGGCTTCGGCGCCCGTGAGATTCTGAATATGGCCGTCTTCGTCGTGTCGGGGATCTTGCATAACTCCGTTGAGATTAAGGTGAGTTTGCAGAACGGCTTGTGACTACTTTATGTTTTTGCGGACCGACAAGACCGATTGTGTGGAACGCCGATGGTCTGTTGCCGCTGTTTCTACTCCATCGGTTCGGAAATGGATGAGCGGTTTTCGTCCGGTTTTGATAAATTCTCCTTCTGTAATCCGGAACGTCTGGTGTAATCCTGTTTCCTCGAGTCCCAAAATACATACACGAAAAAGGAGCCTACACTAACGGCTAAGATGATCGATGCTCTGACCAGCAGGTCATACGGTGACAGGCGAAGTCCTGAATCGACCCCATCACTGGGGGAGAGCAAGCCGGCAACGATTAGCAGCAGCGCTATCAGGAGCGGATTTAAAACGTCACTGGTCGTACTTTCGTTAGAATGTGCGACTTTCTGCAACAAGCGAATGAGCCTATTTGTATAGAACGCCATTGCCTGGTAAAGAAGCTGTACCGTTTTTCCCAGCTGAATTGCAAAAAATAAAGCGGTTTGAATAATCTGATCGCTGAAAGCCAGCAGAACAACCACGATACTCGCATCCACTGCATAGCTGAAGCGAGACGAACTCAAGCCCGGCAGCAGGCGTACTGCCACTAACCCACAAAAGGTAAGCAAGGCCAGGGTGCCATTTAATGAGAGTGCTTTTTTCATTGGTTTCAAATTTGTTTTAGTGAGCGATCAAGACGATTTCGGCCTTTATACTTAAACCGGGCTGGCCATACTGGGCAATATACCGCCGGGCTTCCTCCAGGTTGCGCTGCAATTCTTTGATGCGCTTCTCCCGGAATTTGACATCCTCTTCATTATCGGATGTTTTGATCTGGCGTTCCTGGTAAGACACTTTGATGTGTGTCATTTGGGTGAGAATATCCAGGGCATCTGCCGAATGGTAATGGCCGTTCATTAGGGAGAGTTTCATGAGTACTGGTCTAAACAATTGAAAGTAGAAAAGACAAAATCGGTTGCTGGTTTGTAGTCATTCCTACTGGCCCTGAACCATCGAGAAAGCCGGTTTTCCGTCGAAGGCATACAGGTTTTCGGTTTTGATGGTGTCGATCTGGTGCTCTGCCGCCTTGAGTAACAAATTACCAATCAACGCCTTATCGCCTAATTTCCCGTTCGTTGTCAGGAAACGGCAACGCCAGTGATCGGTGCAGAACGTTTCTTTGAAGCCATTGGGCCAGACCTTTATCCCGCGGTTCGTAATCATGCTTAACGCTACTTCCGGTGTTTCAAGCTGACCCACCAATGCGGCAATGGTGTTGGGGTCACTACCCGGCCAGTGTACGAACAGATCGACGCCGATCAGGTCTTTTTGAGCACTGGGTTTCCGCTGGTAGGGCGGTAACACCAGGGCTTTTTGAGTCGTGTAGTGGACCGCCTTCAGCGTCGTGGGCTCCTGGCCAAGCCGGTCGATCACGGCCTGCGCAAATTCCTCCGTCCCCACCTTTTGCTGGCTAACGCCCTCCTTATAAATGTCATACGTATGGATGCCATCTTCGATCGTCTTGAGCCAGGCATTCTGCACCCGCTCGGCCACCGAAGCCTGACCGATGTGATTGAGCATCATAATGGCGCCCTGCAACAGTCCCGACGGATTGGCGACATTCTGCCCGGCACGGCGGGGAGCCGAACCGTGGATGGCTTCGAACATGGCGCATTCTTCACCGATGTTGGCCGAACCCGCCAGGCCCACCGACCCGGCAATTTGAGCGGCCACATCCGATAAGACATCGCCATATAAATTAGGCATCACAATCAGGTCGAAGGCTTCGGGCGTGTCGGCCAACTTGGCGGCTCCAATATCCACAATCCAGTGTTCGTTCTGAATGTCAGGATAGGTTGGTGCAATCTCGTCGAACACCCGGTGAAATAACCCATCGGTCTGCTTCATGATGTTGTCTTTGGTGAAGCAGGTGACTTTTTGACGACCATACTGCCGGGCGTAAGCAAAGGCATACTGTACGATTTTTTCGCAACCGGGCCGACTAATCAGTTTGAGACACTGAACCACTTCGTCGGTTTGCTGATGTTCAATGCCCGCATACAGGTCCTCTTCATTCTCGCGGATGATGACCACATCCATGCCCGGGTGTTTGGTTTTGACAAAGGGATGCAGGCTCATGCAGGGTCTGACATTGGCATAGAGGCCCAGCATTTTCCGGATCGTGACGTTTAAACTTTTGTAGCCTCCCCCCTGCGGAGTGGTAATGGGCGCTTTCAAAAACACCTTGTTGCGCCGGATAACGTCCCAGGAATCCGTTGAAATCCCGGACATGTTTCCCGCCAGATACACCTGCTCGCCGACATCGATGTGATCCAGCTCAATTTTGGCTCCAGCCGCCAGAATAATAGCCAGCGTGGCCTTCATAATCTCGGGGCCGATTCCGTCCCCCTCTGCTACAGTGATTCTCGTCATTTGTGGTACGTATGTAAAACTATGCCGCAAAGATGAAGGCTGTAGATTATAAATAAAAGTTTATATATTTGATGATAATCATAAGGAAAATTTATGAACTATACCTTACACCAGTTACACGTCTTTTTTAAAATCGCCCAAACACAGAGCATCACCCGGGCGGCCAATGAATTGCACTTATCCCAGCCAGCCGTATCCATTCAGCTAAAGAATTTTCAGGATCAGTTCGATATTCCACTGACAGAAATCATCAGCCGACGGATTTATCTGACGGATTTTGGTCGGGAAATTGCGCAGGCCGCCGAAAACATACTGAATGAAGCCCAGGTGCTCAATCATAAAACATTGGCTTACAAAGGCTTATTATATGGCAAACTGAAGGTGTCGGTCGTCTCCACGGGAAAATATGTCATGCCTTACTTTTTGTCCGGTTTTATGGCGCAACACGAAGGGATCGAGTTGGTTATGGATGTGACGAACCGCCAGAAAGTGGTCGACAGTTTGACGAGAAACGAGGTCGATTTTTCGCTGGTTTCTATTTTGCCGCACCAGCTCCAGGTTAATCAGCTGGAACTCATGCCCAACAAACTGTATCTGGTTGGCAATGGGATGAGTGAAACAGGCCAGCAGGGCACCGACCCCGACCTGTTAAAAAAACTCCCGCTCATTTACCGCGAATCGGGTTCGGGTACGCGGTCAACGATGGAACGATTCATTGCCGACCACCAGCTTGAAGTGCTCAAACGGCTGGAGTTGACTTCCAATGAAGCCGTTAAACAGGCCGTCCTGGCCGGTTTGGGCTACTCCATCATGCCCTTGATCGGGCTGAAAAATGAGCTACTGAATAAGGACCTGAAAATTATTCCCATCAGTGGCCTGCCCCTCAAAACATCCTGGATGCTGATCTGGCACAAGGAGAAGCAACTCTCCCCCATCGCTCAGGCCTATCTGAGTTACATTGAAGAGAACAAGGCGCGGATTATTCACCAGCATTTTGACTGGTATGATCGGTTTTAACCGTCTCCTTCCTGTTTCCAGGAATCCGGCCAATGGCGTTGATTACCAGACAGAAACCGCCATTTATTCATTCGTATTGCAAAATATCAACTATTTTTAAGACCTTTCGCCGTTCTTCTCCGTAACAATTCAATCCATGAAGACGTACCTGCGTTCGTTAACGGCCCTTAGTGTCCTGTTTCTACTAACCACCTGCTCCCACCTCAGTAATTCGGTCCGGCTGATCAATCAAAACTTTGAAGATGAAGTGGCCCGGAATCAAAATCTGGTCTTTACCTTCAGTAAAGATCTGGCGCCGGAAAGTCGGCTCAACGAATGGGACTCCACGCAATACGTGGTTTTTGAACCCGCCGTTGCCGGCAATTTCAAGTGGACGGCCCCCAATGAACTGGTCTTTTCGCCGGCGGTGGCTTTCAAACCGGCCACGGAGTACAAAGCCGAACTGAACAATGCGCTCGTTCGCCAGCAGAAAGACGAGTCGTTGACGCTCGATAACGAAACCGTGGCGTTTCATACGCCGTATCTTCAATTAAACGACACCGAATTCTGGTGGACCCGTGGCGAAACCGGGCGGCCCGTGGCAAAGGCGAAACTGAATTTCAATTATCCGGTGAGCGGATCCGAACTGGCCGGTTTGCTCAAAATAGAAGCGGAAACCAGTAAACCGCTGACGACGCAGGTTCTGCAAACGTCGCTGAACGAAACCATTCCCGTAACGCTGGCCAACGCACCCGCTTCCCGCAGCGAAACGCCCCTGACCATTGAAATCGGCCAGGGACTGAAAGTGCCCAATACCGCATTTAGCACCAAAGAAGCGTTTGAGCAAAAAACCGCCTTACCGTCGCAGTACCAACTGGATGTGGTGGACGTCAAAACCGGTTTTGAGAATAACGAAGGCGTTATCCGGGTCCTCACAACGCAGGAATTGCAGGCCAGCCAGCTGAGTACGTATTATACCATTGCGCCGGAAGCCGAAACCCGCGCCGAACCGACCGAAAACGGGTTTATCATCCGCGGTAATTTCAATGAAACCGAAACTTACGTGCTGACGCTGACCGATCAGATGAAGGGCGTTTTGGGTGCCAAACTGGAAGAAGCAGTTTCGAAAGACGTGTTTTTCGGAAAAATGCCCGCCGGTATTTCGTTCGTCAACAAACGGGCGGTGTATCTATCCTCGAAAGGCGCAAAAAATGTGGGCGTCAACATCGTCAATGTGCCGAAGGTGGAGGTGAAAATTGCGAAGGTTTACGAGAACAATATCCTCCATTACCTCCGTTCGGGGCGGTATGAAGAAAGTGGCGAAATCGACGGCGAATGGAAACCGCTGGGAACGCACGTTTATTACGAAGACGAACCGCAAAATTACAGCGATCTTCTGGTTCATAAAACCGTTGAAACCGCCAATCTGCCCAAAGCCAAAGGGGTGTCGGCCCTGAACCTGGCCCTTCCCGACCAGACTGCTTCGACCCCGAATCCGCCCCGCGGCATTTATCTGGTCACGGTTCGTTCAAAAGAAGACGCGTACATCAGTGCCACCAAGCTGATTTCGGTATCGGATATTGGTCTGATTACCAAACAGGGCAACAACGAAATCTGGGTATTTGCCAACTCCATCAAAACCGCCGAGCCGCTGGCGAATGTGGACATTACGCTGATTAGCAGCAACAACCAGGTCATTGCCGCCGTCCAGACGAACGGCAAAGGCGTGGCGCATTTTGAAAAAATAACCGAGAAAAATCCCGGTTCCAAAATCGCCATGGTGCTGTCCAAAACCGAAGACGATTTCAACTATCTGCTGTTGCAGGATGCCAAAGTGGAAACATCGCGGTTCGAGGTGGAAGGCAAGCGCGACAACCCGACGGGTTTCGACGCCTTTGTGTACGGCGACCGCAACATTTACCGCCCCGGCGAAACGATTCATTTCAACACCATCATTCGAAACCCGGTTTGGGAGAGCGTCGGCGAAATACCGCTGAAGATTAAAGTGTTGTCGTCCAACGGAAAAGAATACCGGGTTCTGCGCCAGACGACCAACGAGCAGGGTGCCGTGGCCACCGACGTACCGATCGATCCGGCGGCCGTAACGGGAACCTACGTCACCGAGATTTACAACGCCAATGACGTATTGCTGGCGTCGCGCACCATCAGCATCGAGGAGTTCATTCCCGACCGCATCCGGGTGGAAGCCCGCACGGAACGTGATGCCTACCGAACCGGCGAAACCATCACGATGACCGCCACCGCAACGAATCTGTTTGGCCCTCCAGCCACCGGACGAACCTACGAAATGGACCTGCAACTGAAGCAGCGGGCGTTTACGGCCAAACAGTTTCCGGACTATACCTTTGCCATCGAGAGCCATACATCGTTTGAGAAAAATCTGCGGCAGGGCGTTACCGACGCCAGCGGCCAGGCCATCGAGCGGTTTCCGATCTCGACCAGTTACCGCGACATCGGTGTGCTGGAAGGCAAATTGTTTGTGACGGTTTTCGACGAAAACAGCCGCCCGGTTAATCGCTTGAAGCAACTCGATGTGTTTACGCAGGAAACGTTTTACGGGATTCGGCTGGCCGATTCGTACGTGGGCACCAACGCTCCGCTGCCCGTCGAAGTCGTAGCGGTGGACCGCAACGGGAATTTGCAGAAAGGTGCCACGGCGCAGGCCGAAGTGGTGCGGTTTGATTACCAGACGGTAATTGAAAAACAGTATGATCAGTTACGGTATGTGTCGAAAAAACGGGAAAAAGTCGTTTATACCAATAATCTAAATTTCAGCGATGGCCGGGCCCGATTCAGCTACGTGCCAACGGTTTCGGGCGAATACGAGGTGCGCATCCGGCGTTCGGGTAAATCCGGCGAGGTAGCTGCGGCTTACACGGCGGTTTCCTACTACGCCTACGGTTTTGGTACGACCCAGAGTTCGTCCTTCGAAGTCAGCACGGAAGGGCAGGTTTTGATGGAATTCGACAAGGAGAAATACCAGGTCGGCGACAAAGCGAAAGTGCTGTTCAAAACGCCGTTTGCCGGAAAACTGCTGGTGACGCTGGAACGTAACAAGGTGCTGGAAACGCACGTTCTGGAAACCGATCAGAAATCCGCCGAACTGACGTTTACGTTGACCGATGAACACCTGCCCACGGTTTATGTGACGGCCACGCTCATTCGCCCCGTCGATGGCTCCAATCTGCCGCTGCTGGTTGCGCACGGTTTTGCGCCGATTCAGGTCGAAGATCCGGACACCAAATTACCGGTCGGGATTACGGCGGTGACCCAATCCCGCTCCAAAACAAAACAGCGTATTTCGATCAAAACCAGCCCCAACGCCGAATTGACCGTGGCCGTCGTCGATGAGGGAATCCTGCAACTGAAAAATTTCCAGACGCCCGACATTCACGGCTATTTTTACCAAAAACGCGCTCTGGAAGTCAACAGCCACGATTTATATTCGTTTCTGTTTCCCGAATTAGTCCTTTCCGGCAGTTCGTCGTTCGGCGGTGACGGCTACAATCTGGGCAAACGCATCAATCCGTTGAGCAACGGGCGGGTTAAACTGGTGGCGTTGTGGAGCGGTGTTCTGAAAGCCAACGGCAGCGGAGAAGCCAGTTTCGACATTGCCATTCCGCAGTTTTCGGGCGATTTACGGGTCATGGCGGTCGCTTACAAAGACAAGGCCTTTGGTTCGGCAACGAAAAACATGAAAGTGGCCGATCCGTTGGTCATCAGCACCGGGGCCTCGCGGTTTCTAAGCCCGGACGACGAACTGAGCCTGCCCGTTACGATCAGCAATACCACCAAAAAACCGGCTACCGTAACGGCTTCGCTCAAACTGACCGGGGCCTTGCTGGCCAACGGCGCGACCACGCAGCAACTCACCATTGGGGCGGGGCAGGAAGCCCGCGCGACGTTTGCCGTGAAAGCCAAAACCGCCATCGGAGCCGGGAACATGACGGTTTTGGTGAAAGGCCTGAACGAAACGTTTAGCGAAAGCATCGACCTGACGGTTCGCCCGGTGACTTCGTTGCTGAAAACCGCTACGTCGGGCGCGGTGGCGGCCAATCGATCGCAAACCATCGATCTGACCAATCAATTCATTCCCGGTACGGTTCGCAGCCAGCTGATTGTCAGCCGGTCGCCGATGATTCAGTTGAGCAGGGAATTGTCGTATCTGCTCGGTTATCCGTACGGTTGCATGGAGCAGACCATTTCCAAGGCGTTTCCGCAGTTGTATTTTGCCGAAGTGCTCAAAACGATGGGCAAACCGGGGACGTATTTCGTTCGTTCGGGCGAAAGCGATCTGAATCCTAATTACACCGTTCAGGAAGC
Source organism: Larkinella knui (assembly GCF_003858645.1). Classification (GTDB taxonomy): domain Bacteria; phylum Bacteroidota; class Bacteroidia; order Cytophagales; family Spirosomataceae; genus Larkinella; species Larkinella knui. The sequence goes on from NZ_RQJP01000006.1 coordinate 334,869, forward strand.
CATCCGGCGGGTGGAATCGATGCAGCTGGCCGACGGTGGTTTCAGCATGTGGCCGGGTTTGCCAACGGAAGACGGCTGGGCGTCGGCCTACGCGGTTCATTTCCTGACCGAAGCCCGGCGCGCCGGTTTTGAAGTGAGTCCGTCGGTGTATAGCAAAGCCCTCGACCGGCTGAACGTCCGCACGAGCAGCCCCGCCCTGGAGGATGAAATTGTCCGTGATGAAACCGGCAACTCGGTTCGTAAAGTGGTCAGTCGGCAGAACCTGTACGGTTTATACGCCCTGGCGCTGGGCGGCCAGCCCAATCGTCCGGCAATGAATTATTACAAAACCGCTGCGCTGCGCCCCAACGAAAACTCGCTGACGCCCGACAGCCGGTATTTGCTGGCCGCAACGTTCTACCTGACCGGCGACACGCGCAGTTACCATGCGTTGTTGCCCAAAAAATTCACCAATACGACCACGCAGCGGCAATCGGGCGGCAGTTATGCGTCGCCCATTCGCAATCTGGCGCTGGTGCTGAACACGCTGCTGGAAACCGACCCGGACAATTTGCAGATTCCAACGCTGGCCCGGCAACTGTCGCAGGCCTTGAATACCAGCTCGTACCTGAACACGCAGGAATCGGTTTTTGCGGTATTGGCGCTGGGCAAGATGGCTAAAAAAGCCGCCACCTCGACGGCCACCGCCACGCTGTCGGCCGACGGCAAACCCGTGGGGCAGTTTACCGGCAAAACATTGACGCTGACCACCGGTATTGCCAATCGAAAACTGAATCTGGCGGCTCAGGGCAGCGGCAGTCTTTACTGGTTTGCCCAGACGGAAGGGCTGAGCGCCACGGGAAGTTACACCGAGGAAGATGCCGGATTACGGGTTCGCCGGCAATTTCTGAACCGCGACGGAGCACCGATGGCGTCGTTCAAACAGAATGATCTGGTGGTGGTCCGGATTTTGTTATCCAGTGACAACGGGATTCCGGTCAACAATGTGGTGGTGACGGACATGCTGCCCGCCGGTTTTGAAATCGAAAATCCCCGCCTGACCGAACCGCGTGAAATGCCCTGGATCAAAGGGGCTGCAACGCCGGACCATTTTGACGTGCGCGACGACCGGATTCATTTTTTCACTTCGGCCGGATCGACCGAAAAGGCCTTCTACTACCTCGTCCGCGTCGTTTCCAAGGGGCGGTTTGCGTTGGGGCCGGTGTCGGCCGATGCCATGTATGACGGCAGTTTGCGGAGCTACTCGGGTGGGGGGAGCCTGACCACAAACTAACAAAATAAAATCGAAAAGTGACTTTTCGAACTAAGTTGCGTCTATTAAGTATATCCCACCAATTTAGGCGGGGTAATGTCTGTTCCCCAAGTCGGTTAAATACTCGCTTTTCTCCTGATTAGGAGAGGGTTGCTGAGAACAAACTGTTTGAACGGGTTGGAGAAAGGCCTTTTGTAGTCTACCTTTGTGCCACCGAAAATGTGAAGTAATATTATGCAATACAATAGCTACTATCTCTTATCCAGTATGATGGGTGATGAACTGTATCGTCAACATTCTTCAAAAAAGAATCAACCCATTGAGGAGAGTCTGGAAAAACGGTTTAATCTTCTTTCCGAGATCCCTCTGGATCAATTTATACGCAGTGGAATGCCCTGGCTGCGTATTCTGGAAATGCTCGAACGGCGCTATTGATACGATTCGTACGCTAGCCTTATACTATATCCATCGTGAACCCATTTCTGACTTTTGATACGAACAGTCAGAAATGGGTTCATTTCATTTAACAGGACTTTCCTCCGCAAACGGTAAAAGTTGTAACTTGCCTTTCGATGAGGAAATTATTTTTGCTGCTTGGTTTAATTGTTTGGATTTTCGCTTTCAAATCCACCGTAGACGAACAAGCCTGGATACGAATCAATTCCCTGGGGTATCGACCGGCGGGCACGAAAGTAGCGATCTGGGCCGGAAAAACGGAAGAAGCGGTTTCGCAACCCTTCCAGGTCGTTGAGGCTGGAACCGGGAAAGTGGTTTATGAAAACACCGTCGGGAAAGATTTTGGGGCCTACGGTCCGTTCGTTCAAACCCACCGACTTGATTTTTCCGCCGTCCGCAAACCGGGTAACTACTATCTTAAAACCGGTACCATCCAATCACCGGAATTTCGAATTGCGGACGACGTATATAACGGGGCGGCTGATTTTTGCTTGCGGTATATGCGCCAGCAGCGCAGCGGCTACAATCCCTTCTTAAAAGATTCCTGCCATACCCACGATGGCTATACGATGTATGGGCCGATGCCCGACAGTACGCACATCGATGTTTCGGGCGGCTGGCACGATGCCTCAGATTACCTGCAGTATGTACCCACTTCTGCGAATGCCACCTATCACTTACTGGCGGCTTTCCGCGATTTTCCGAAAGTCTTCGGCGATCAGCACCTGGCCAACGGGCTGGATGGCGCTAATAACCAGGCCGATGTGTTGGACGAAGCGCGCTGGGGCCTCGACTGGCTGCTCAAAATGCACCCCAAAGACGACTGGATGTTCAACCAGTTGGCCGACGACCGGGATCATTCCGGATTGCGCATTCCCAAACAGGATTCTGCGTATGGGAAGGGCTATGAGCGGCCGGTGTATTTTGCAACCGGAAAACCGCAGGGGCTTTTCAAATACAAGAACCGCGCAACGGGCGTAGCCTCCACCGCCGGCAAGTTCAGCAGCGCGTTTGCCCTGGGCTACCAGGTACTGCACCGACGCGACCAGGACTACGCCGAAAAGTTATGGCAACGGGCGCAAAGTGCTTACATGCTCGGCTTGCAAAAACCGGGGGTTTGTCAGACTGCTCCGGGCCGGTCGCCCTATTTTTATGAAGAAGATAATTACGTCGATGATATGGAGCTGGCGGCCGTTGAACTATACAATGCCGCCCGCATCCAAGGCTACAAAGCCGCTGACTACCTCAATAGCGCCTATGCGTACGGTTTGATCGAGCCGGTAACGCCCTGGCTGGGAACCGATACCGCCCGGCATTATCAATGGTATCCGTTCATCAATATCGGCCATTTCGAGGTTGCCAAGCGCGTGGTCGATTCCCGCCGGCAACATATCATCCAATTTTACCGGGACGGTATTGAGAAAGTCTGGCAAAAAGCCCAGAATAACGCGTTTTACCGGGGTGTGCCGTTTATCTGGTGCAGCAACAACCTCACGACATCGTTCGCTATTCAGTGTTACTGGTACCGCAAACTCACCGGCGATAACCGGTATCTGCAACTCGAGCAGGCTTGTTTCGACTGGCTGTTTGGCTGCAATCCGTGGGGGACAAGTTTTGTGTACGGTTTACCGGCCGGAGCCGATACGCCCGCCGATCCGCATTCGGCTTTTACGCACCTCAAAAACTACCCCATCGACGGTGGTTTGGTCGACGGGCCGGTGTATGGCCGGATTTATAAAAATCTGATCGGCATCGAGCTTAAAGAACCGGATGAATATGCCGGATTTCAGAGCGATCTGGTGGTTTACCACGATGATTACGGCGACTACAGTACCAATGAGCCGACGATGGACGGCACGGCGTCGCTGATTTACCTGCTGGCGGCCAAACAGGGCGAAACAGCGGCCGTAACGGAAGCCGCTCCGGCCAAGGCGAAAGTGGCCAGGAAAGTCGTGAAGCGGAAGAGTTCTTCCCGCAAATCGTCGGTTCGGAAAAAGTCGTCCAGGCGAAAAAAATCGTCGGCCAAGCATTCATCGGCCAGGAAAAAGCGCAGACGGCGGTAAGCTTTTACCCCGCCTTCTATCGGGTGCGGATCACCGCCAGTTGCTTCATCAGATCGCCCCGGTTGCTCTCCGGAATGGGAATAGAAGCGGGCTGATTGCGCATAAAGAGCTGATTGCGCTCCAGACGCTCCAAATGGTTTAGGTTGATCAGCAGGGATCGCGACAACCGGTAAAAATTAGGGTTGGGGAAATATTGGGCGAGATACCCCAGATTCATGGTCAGAAGGTGGGGTTTTTCTTCGTTGATCAAAAAAATCTTGACGTAGGCTCCTTCGGCCAACAGGTAAACGACATTGCTTTTATCGACTTTTTCGTACCCTTTATTGATGGGCAGAAATAAGGTTTCAGAAGCCGCCGGATTCGCCGATTGCTGTCGTTCCTGGGATCGGTTATGGTACGTCAATTCAATCTGAAAAACCAGTTCATTCGGATGAAACGGTTTCAGCAGGTAAGCCGCCGGAGCCGTGTCTTTCGCGCGTTGAAAGGTAGAAATTTCCGAATTAGCGGTCAGGTAAATAATCGGCATCCAATGAATGAGCAGGAGTTCTTTGGCCGTGGCAATACCGTCGGCGGTTGATTTTTTGAGATGAATATCGATCAGGGCCAGATCCGGCGGCTGTCGCCGGACTGCCGCAACCGCCTGCTCAAAATTCCGGGCGATGGCCGTTACCCGATGGCCGGCTTTTTCGACGGTCGCCCGGATGTCATTAGCCGTGATGATTTCATCTTCTACAATCAGAATAGTCAAAGGTTCCATCGGGTTCTCAAACTTTAAATTCCATCACAAATTGGGTCCCTCCCTCCGATCGAAACCGGTACTCTCCATCCAGTTGATCGACCTGCATCTGGATCAGCCGCATCCCAAAACCGCCCTGTTGTTCGGTCGAAGCTACGGTATCTAGCGAGGCAGGTAAACCGGGGCCATTATCGACAACGAATATCCGGTATCGGTTGCCTTTCCACTCGCTCGAAATCCGGAAAATGGGATTCGGATGATCCGGAAAAGCGTACTTGCAGGCATTCGTAGTCAACTCATTGATAATCAACCCCAGTGGCAGCGCATCATCGGCCGATAACTCAAGCCGGACCAGATCGTAGGCCGGCTCGACGCTGGCATAGCCAAAAGTTTGCAGAACGCTCTCGACCAGCTCTGAAATGAACGGTGCTACGTCAACCACCACCAACGTATCTTCATCATAAAGCCGCCGGTGGAGAATGGCCATGGCCCGCACCCGCAACTGGCTTTCTTCGACGGCCTTCCGGGCCGTTTCATCCGCAAGCTGGGTAGCCTGAAGATTAAGGAGGCTCGAAACCACCTGAAGATTATTTTTAACCCGGTGATTCTGTTCTTTTACCAGTTCGACATTCCGCTGGCTGATTCGCCGATTTTTACGGTATAACCGAAAAAAAATGAGACTCATGGCCGCCGTCACCAGCAAAAGTGCCGATGCCGCCCAGGTGAAGCGTTGCTGAACCACCAGCGTCTCCGCTCGCAGCGCCAGTTCTTGCTTCTGGGTTTTGAGGAGGGCCTCCCGCTTCTCGCTTTTATACTCCATATTCAGCCGAACAATGGCCCCGGCGCGGTCGGCCATATAGCTGCTGTTTTCCATTCCGCGCAATTTCTCACTGCGTTCATACGCACGCTTCCAATCGCCAATCAGCCGATAATACGCCATATATTCCCTTTCAAAAGCGGTATTTACGTTATAATCATTGAAAGGGTTTTCATTTAGCAGCTGCTGGGCCTGCCTCAGATAGCGCCAGGTTTGTTCGGGTTGTTTGAGGGTGGTATAAATCGAAGCGATTTCCAGCAGCAGGTTGATTCTTGCACCGTCTTCTTTCTCTCTGGCCGCAAGGTCGAGGGCCGTTTTCAGGTACTGAATGGCCTTCGGATTCCGGTCAGTATCCCAGGTAAAATGGCCCAGCGACGAATTGATACTGATCATGGCCACCGGATCTTTCAGTTGATAGGCCAGGCGGTAAATTTCCCGGAAGTAGAACAGGGTACTATCAGGCCGTGGCCTGGGTAAGTTTGGTTTTTTTCCACTTTCTGACCAATCGGTCCGGTGGATCTGGGCCATATTGCCATAGACCCGCATCAGGGCTTTGTCCGAATGAATCCGGCGGGCCACCGCCATGGCCAGCATGGCATACCGGAGCATCTCCCCGTAATTTTCCTGTGAACTGGATAACCGATTGTATAAACGGCTTAAATCGAAGGAGTCTCCGCGCGGTTCAAGAATACGCAGTGATTTTAGAAACCAGCGTTGGCTGGTCAGGTTATCGCCGGAAGCTTCGTAGGTCTTTCCGTACAGGTAATAGGCTTCGGCCAGCAGCAGCGAGTCATTTTTAGCGATTGCTTCCCGGTATACCGTGTCGGCATACATCAGCTTATGAGGTTGCAGTTTAAGATACCGGGGCCGCTGCGCACTAGCGTGCTTCGGCAGGATGGCAAAACCAAGAAAAACGCTCAGAATTAGCTGCGTAAACCGTCTGCTAAAAAATACTGCCATACGAAAAGATCGGCTGAAGCCATTCATGCCCGGTACGGGTACGGGCCAAAAAATACGCCGTTGGGAAAAAACGCCCATTCGTAAGGAGATTATCCCAGCCCGTATAGTTACCACTAATTCCTCTCCGGTAATTAAGCAAATTTGAAGAAGAAAGATAGTAGAAAATAAGTTACTACCCGGCCCCATTCGATTGACTTTGTGCAACCCTCTTTCTTAAAATTATGACTAAGTATCTTTACTATTTCATTTGTGGGATTCTGCTTACGGGCACGAGCCTGATTCCCTTTTCGCTCCAGGCCCAAAAAGACCCCAAAGTCACGCTTGAAAAGGTGGCTGAAAAATGCAAAGGACTGCCCCGCGACAAGCGGGTAACGGTGAAAGTGGCTCGCTTCAACATCTCCACGAAATCCTCCCAGGCCAACGCCACGTTCGGGGATGAACTGGCGACCATGCTGACTTCCGCCATCCAGCAAACCAATTGCTTTCGGGTACTGGAAATGAACCGCAATGTGGGCGATGCCACGGGTGAAATAGCGTTTGCGCAGGATGGGTTCACCAATGGGTCTGGTCCGCAGGCCGGAGCCATGCTGGGTGCGCAACTGGTTATAACGGGCGAAGTCACCGATTTCTCGGAGGGCAAAACCTCGACTTCCGTGGCCGGTTTCAGTGTCGGCGGCAACCAGGCAACGGTGGGTTTCACGCTGAAAGTACTTAATCCTCAGACCGGTGAAGTACTCTTTAGCCGCGATGTCAATATGAAAGGCAATTCGTCCGGTTTCACCGGTGCCAGTATGTTTGGCGTCAAAGTGGGTGGAACGACCCAAAACCGGGCTGTGCAGGATGCTACGCAGAAAGCCATTATCAAGTCTGTGGAAATCCTGGCCGACGAAAAAGACAATATGGACATCCCGGAGCCGATGAAACCCAAAGAAATCAAGCGGTATACGGCCCAGAACTGCCAGACGCTGCGCAACGGATCACCCAAGATCATCATTCTGGTTACGGAAGCCACCACGGCGGGAACCGCCCGCGATAATACGACCACCGACCTGAACCGGCGCGAACGCGAACTGGCGTTAAAAGAACGCGAAGCGAATGTGGGGCTAACCCGCGACGTCGTTCAGGGAATATTCGGCCGTCGGCGGGATGAACCCACCAAACCGGAGAATACGGCCAGCCGCCAGACGTCTTCGTCGGCAGTCTTTAAACCGGTGGTAATTGAGCAGTCGGCCACCGAAACCGAGCTGATCCGGCACTTTGTCGAAGCGGGTTTTCGGGTAGTCGACCCCAAAGTGTATGGAAAGATGCGTCAAATGGCCGATTCGGCCGCCGACCTTGGTGCCATTGCAGCTCTGGGGCTGAAGATGGGCGCCAATATGATTATTACGGGGCAAACCGTTTCGGAGCGCACCAATTCGCAGGGCGGTATGGTTTCCAGCCGGGCCCGGTTGGAAATTCGGGCCATTGCCACCGAAGATGGCTCCATTTTAGCGACCAATGCCGTAGCGGGTGGCGGTATTGACGTCTCGGAAGCCATTGCCAACAAAATTGCCATCCGGAATGCGTCCGACAATATGGCCCAGTACCTGATGGAACGTCTGTGCACGATGAATCTGCAATTTGCCGGCGTTGAGGCCGGTAAGGCCAAAGTCACCGCATCGGCCGCCCGCGTCAGCAGTTCGCCGGATGCTTCCATGAACTCCACCGAGATCAGTGTGGCGAACGTCAATTACGCCAAATTGCAAGCCCTGGCTACGGCGCTCACGAAAAACCCGAAGGTAAAAGGTGTCAAAAAGAACCTGAAAAGCGGTACGACCGAAGGCACCCTGCTGATCGAACACACGGGTAGTACCGACGACCTCATCGACATGCTGAGTAAAAACCCGGCGGTGAAGTTTGAAGTAACCGGCGTGGAAGAAGGGAAGGCCAATCTGGCGATGAATTGATGGTCTAAATCCGATACTTCGTGCATTCAACCGGGACACGCGTCCCGGTTTTTTAATCCTGTTTTCAGTATGAAGAAACTCTACCTGGTAGCTCTCTTCGGGCTTATCCTGATCACGGTGGCCCGGGCACAACCCTCGACATTGGTAAAGGACGTTTATCCGTATTTTAACGACGGGTATGCCCTGATTAACAATGTGCTTTATTTTTCGGCCGACGACGGCCTGAAGGGCCGTGAACTTTGGCGCACCGACGGAACACCGGAAGGCACGCGTCTGGTAAAAGACATCCGCACGGGAGCTGGCGGTGTCACGTCTTTGCCCCGGCTGTTTTATAACTTCAAAGGCACCCTGTATTTCATAGCGCGGCAGTGTGGCGAAACGTCCTGCAACCGGCTCTGGAAAAGCGACGGCACCGAAGCCGGAACGGTGCTGGTTCATCCCGACATCAACGGTATTACGACGCTTTTCGAGTTTAAAAATAAACTGTACTTTCTGACCAGCCGCAATGAAATCTGGGAAACGGACGGCTCGGCGGCCGGCACCAAACTCGTGAAAACGATTCCGGCTTTTAACGGGATCATCAATTTTACGACCACATCGGACTATATCTACCTGACCGCAACGGCGCCTTTCTCCGATGCAACCAATTCGCAACGACTCTGGCGTAGTGACGGAACAACGACCGGCACCGTTGAACTGAAAGCATTTGGGCGCATCAATACGGCCATCGTAGCCACGGATAATGGTACCGTCTATTTTGCGGCTGACGATCGGACGTACGGTCTTGAGCTCTGGAAAAGCAACGGCACGGAGGCCGGAACGGTGCTGGTCAAAAATATCGCCGAAAAGGCTACGAATTCCAATCCCGAAAACTTCTTCACCCTTGGCAATACGGTCTATTTTACGGCCAATGATGGGCAGAAAATCAGCCTCTGGCGCAGCGACGGCACCGAAACCGGGACCGCAGCGGTAAAGAACAGTCAACTGCCGGATAGTTTTACCGGGGCCGTTTACGGGACCGTCAAAGTGGGAACGAAGCTCTATCTGTTCGACTGGTTGGGAATCCACCTGTTCGACGGCACCGATGCCGGTATTTCCTTATTGCCCAATTCAGCGCTGGGAAACCTGCTTTTCATGCCCCTCATGCCCGAACTTTCGAAAGATGCCGACGGCAATTTTTACTTTGTCGTACAAAACAGTTTGGATCAGGACATTATCAAACTTGATAGCAAAACGAATGCGTTGCAAAAAATGGGCGTTATTCCATTTGGTTTCGCACCGATTCCGCCGGCCTATGCCCTGGTCAATACTAGTCTGCTGTTTGGGAAGATCGGTTCGTATGAACTGCACAAAGTGGCGCTCTGTCCACATTCTGCCAAAATCAACACGCCCAACGGCACGTCGTATTGCCCCGGCGGATCGGTCGGCATTACCGCCGAAGGAACTGGTACCGGGCCGTTTACCTACAAATGGAAATCCGGCTCCGGCGATGTCGGCACCAATACCAGTTTGTCGGTTACCAAAGCCGGTATCTACACCATTGAAGTCAGTAACAGCCAGGGTTGTACGGTTTCGGCTTCCGTCGAAATCAAGGAAACCACGAACCTGCCGGTTTCTATTGTTGGCAGTAATGCCCAGTGTGCCGGCACTTCAGCCCCCCTTTCGGCAACGGTCTCCGGAGGAGCCGCTCCGTATAGCTACCAATGGAAACAGGGAGGCAGCAACGTTTCCGGGGCCACGTCGTCCACGCTGGCCGTCACCACAACCGGAGTTTACAGTGTTTCTGCTACGGATAGCAAAGGCTGTAGCGGAACATCGGCGGGTTTTGCCGTCACCATAAAACCAGCTCCCACCGCCAGCATCACAACCGCCACCAGCAGCCTGACCATCGGCGGATCAACCGTTCTGACCACACCGGCGGCATCCGGTCAGACTTACCAATGGTTCAAAGACGGCCAGCCCATTGCAGGCGCTACCAACAACACGTATACCGCTAAGGACGCCGGTCAATATACGGTTACAGTCACGCGCGATGGCTGTTCTGCAACCTCTGCGCCAACCCGGATCGATCTGATTCTGGCAACGGAGCCAACACCAACCGCCTTGGGATTCGAGATAGCGCCCAACCCGGTTTCGCAGAACGCCGAGGTTCGATTACGCATGGTAAAACCGGCCCGGGCGACGTTTACGCTGGTCGATGCCACCGGCAGAACCATCCGGGAATGGGAATTTAATCAACCCCGCACGGCACACGACTTTACAATGCCAATGCGGTCGCAAGCTGCGGGCGTGTATTTCCTGCGCGTAGAATCCAGCGGTCTGAAAGCCGTACGACGTGTTTTGAAGCAATAATCATGGCTAGTATGAAACGATTGAGTATATACCTCATGCTCCTGCTGGTGTCGGCAGGTTGCAGCAAGAAAAAAGTAGCCCCGCTGTCGGAACGGCTCCAACGAATCTGGACGGCAAATGTGGTTCGGGAAGGCGGCACGATGGTCTATACGAAAGGCGGGGCGGCCAATATCCGTCCGGGCTATGTCGGCTTCGTTCTGGACCTCAGCAGCGCGGCTGGTGTGACGCTGAAAGACGTGGACGGAAGCAGCGTTACGGGTCAGTGGGAGGTTTCATCGGATGAGAAACGACTCATTCTGAAAGGATTGACGCCCCCGCCGAGTGGCACGAACGGCACCATCGAATTCACCATCGGCACCCTGACCGAGAGTCAGCTGACTCTGGTACGCACCACCACCAGCCTTAAAACCGGTGGTTCTATCAACACCTATGAATTGACTTCGCCCTGAAAACGGGCAACTTCCTGAGGAGACACCGCTAAAAACCGGCTCCGGAGCGCGTGAAATAACGTTCAAAACACGACTTCAATCCCAAAATCATTAATTTGCACCATCGACGGCGCCTGCTGGTTGCGCAGTTCGGTAGCAATACGCTGAATAATTTCGGTTCGGCGCAGGGTGGCGGTTTTGGCTCCGGCGCTGCGGCAGTAAGCGGGCCACTGCTCGTTGCCCGGTACAAAAACGTAAATCGAGGTCAGCATGCGTTCATACGAAAACCGCAGCGTCAGCATGGATTCGCGGTAGCTGATCCAACCGGATAAACCGGTGTGTTCCATTTCAACGGTGTAATTGGTCAATGGAGTGGCCATAGGGGTCCGGGTAGCCCAAGAGTTCATCACATTCATGATACGGTGTTTTTTGAGAGTAATGGTGTCCCGCTATGCTGATCGTTTGGTTGTGTTTACTGTATTGGCCTATCGCTCCTGGGATCGATAATTGGGTAAAAGATGCAATCCAGCCTGCTGGCGTTGCACGGAATGTTGCAAACTCTGAAAAATATATTTCGCAGCGGGGCGCCATCGTTCGCGGTGATACGACGGTCCGACAGCTGGCTATCGTTTTTACCGGTGACGAATACGCCGATGGCGGTGAACAAATCCGGAAAACGCTCCGGCAAAACCGGGTTCCGGCTTCGTTCTTTCTGACCGGGCGGTTTTACCGCAACCCGGCTTTTCAAACGCTGATCCGCACCCTGAAAAAGGAGGGTTATTACCTCGGTGCTCACTCTAACGAACATCTGTTGTATTGCGACTGGACCAACCGGGACAGCCTGCTGATCGATGAAACCCGGTTTCGTACCGATCTCAACCAGAATTATGCCGCGATGCAGCAATACCGTATTCGGAAACAGGAAGCCCGGTATTTCCTGCCGCCCTTCGAATGGTATAACGACACGATTGCCGCCTGGACCAGAAAAATGGGTCTGCAACTCATCAATTATACGCCCGGTACCCTCAGCCACGCCGATTACACGACCCCCGATCTGAAAAACTACCGCAGCAGCCGCGTCATTCTGCAATCCATTTATGACTATGAACAACGACAGCCGGCGGGACTGAACGGTTTTATTTTGCTGGTTCACATCGGTACGCATCCCGCCCGAACCGATAAACTCTATACGCACCTGGACGAACTGCTGCGTTACTTACAGCGGAAAAAATACCGGCTCGTTCCGATTAATCAATTAGTGGGATAAACGGTATATAATTCTTTCCTATTTATCCGTTCTGCTCTTAATTCAGTGCAACATCTCGTTGGCTGTCATTGTCTTTCCGTCATTTCCAATAAGTATTCTTCCGTCTACAAAGCCGGTATTTTACCTATAAAAATATTTTTTTAACTATACATGTAGTTGCAACTATTAAAATTTGTTAACTTTCAGCAACGAATGATAATTCTTTCCAACTTGCTGGTCCTATTCGTCAACTGATTCCTATTCCCCATGAAAAAACTTCTCCTGCTGCTGTTGCTGACGGTATGCTATCATGTAACTTTTGCCCAACAGTCGGGCCGTATCGCCATCCGGGGCTCCATCATCGATACATCCAAAGCCATTCTGCCCGGCGCAACGGTGATGCTTCTGACACCAAAAGACTCCGCACTGGTCAATTACGGACGAACCAACGATAAAGGGATTTTTGAATTCCGCAACGTAAAACGCGCGCCCTACATTCTGAAAGTATCGTATGTCGGTTTTCTGCCTTTACAGGTTGAGGTCAATCCCGACAACGGTGAGGTGGTTGACCTGGGGACCCTGGCAATCAAGCCCATTCAGAAGGAACTGTTGGAAATTGTTGTAAAAACCGCCCGCGCTCCGCTCAGCATTCGGGGTGACACGATTGAGTACAATGCCGCTTCGTTCAAAGTGCCACCCGGATCGACCGTTGAGGAATTATTACGAAAACTACCGGGGATGCAGGTCGATCAGGACGGCAATATTAAGGCACAAGGCGAAAACGTCACCAAAATGACCGTGGATGGCAAAACCTTTTTTGGTTCGGATCCCAAGCTAGCCACCAAAAACCTGCCCGCCGAAGCCATATCGAAGGTGCAGGTTTTCAACGACAAAACAGAAGCATCTAAAACAACCGGTATTGACGATGGGAAACGCGAAAAAACCGTCAATCTGGAGCTGAAAGAAAGCCACCGCAAAGGCGGTTTTGGCAAAGTAACAGCCGGTATTGGTACGAAAGATCGCTATCAGCTACGCGGAAATTACAATCGTTTCAATACGAAAGAGCAAATGTCGGTTATCGGTTTTGCCAATAATATCAACCAGACCGGCTTATCGTTCGACGATTATCAGGATTTTCGGGGTAGTCAGTCGTTCAACTGGAATGACCAGGGTGATTTTGGATTCAATGGTGGAGGGTATATCGTTTTTGGCGACGACAACGGCATTGGCGTTCCGATTTCGGGCGGCAGCAGCAACCGGGGCTTTTCCAAAAATTATGCCGGCGGGGGCAACTATAACTACGATACGAAGAACACCAAGCTGAGTTCCAATTACTTCTTTAACCAAACCGGCCAGACCTTCGACACGGATCTGACCAAACAAACCTCGCTACTGAACGGGGCCTTCCGGACCGAGGAAAAAAGTTTCCGCAACACGCTGGGCAACAACCACCGGGCCAGTGCACGGTTTGAACAAAATCTCGATTCGCTCAATACGCTGGTTGTTGTGGGCAATTTCAGAGCCAACAACGGAAACGAACGCCTTGGCAGCACTCAGAATTTTTTTCAGGAGGACGGAAAAGGGCCACCGTCGAGCCAAACGACCCTCAACAATCAAAATAAATATACCGGAATCCAGCTGGCCACGACGGCTATTTACCGCCATAAGTTCCACAAGAAAGGCCGGAATTTTGCCGCCAGTTTATCGTACAACATCAACGATACCGACGGTTCGGGCAACCAGCAGTCTAACAGCCGCTATTTTACCGATACAACCGCCGGGGGCACGTCACAAATTCGTCTCAATCAGGATAATGTCACCAACAGCCTCCGGACTGAATTGAAATCCAGTTTGGATTACATCGAGCCGCTGTCAAAAACGATGTCGTGGGAGACGTTCTATAACTTCAGTCTGCGAACCGATAAAGTAGACCGCGACGTTTTTGATCGTACCGATCAGGGCATGGTTCGAAACGTGAGTTTAAGCCGGTATTACACCAACGATTTTACTTATAACCGGATTGGCACGAGCGTACGGTATAATAACAAGGGACTTACGTTGTCGGGCGGATTAGCGGGCATGTGGTTTCATCAGGCCGGAAAGTTTGCCGCAGACCAGACCGGTTCCCCGTTTACCTCGGTGGGCCGCAACTTTTTCTCATTTGTTCCGAACGCAACGGCATACTACAACATGAAAAACAAGCGCGTCAATCTGAACTACAACGTTGACGTTCGGCAGCCTTCCACCAGTGATCTTCAACCGGTTATCGACAACAGCAATCCGCGCTTCATTCGGGAAGGGAACCCGGATCTGCTGCCTCAGCTTACCCACCGGCTTAGTGGCGGCTTTGGCGTGTTCGATCCAGGTAGTTTCGTAAACGTTTATTTCAACCTTAATTACGGCTACAACATCAATCAAATCGTTTATAATCAAACCATTAATTCGTTGCTTGTAACCACCACCCGTCCGGTTAATATCGACGGAGGGACCAACGTTGGCTCTTACTTTAATTTTGGGTTTCCCCTGAAAAAAACCAAAGCCACGTTGAACATGTACACATCGATCAATCTCGGCAAGAATCCGACCTTTATCAATAATGTTCCGAACAATACCACCAACAACAACTACAATGCGGGGGTAAGCCTTGATTTGACGCCTAGCGAAAAATTTACGCTGTATCCTAATTTTAACTGGAACTTCACCGATACGCGGTATTCGGTCAATACCGCCCAAAACCTGAAGATTTACAATTACCGGTATGGCGCCGACATGAACATTCAGATGCCCGCCGGTATTTTTTTCAATGCGCGGATGAATTACCAGATTTACAAAAATCCCCGGTTTGGCTTTACGCAGCAACTACCGATATTGAATCTCTCCTTTTATAAACTTTTCCTGAAAGACAAGAAGGCTGAAGTGCGGGTGACGGCTTACGATATTTTCAACAAAAACCAGGGCATTACGCAATCGTCGTATCAGAATATTGTTCAAACCGAGCAGGTTCAGACGCTGGCGCAGTATTTTATGCTCTCGTTTTCGTACAATGTACGCGGGCTGAAATCGCAAATGCGCCGGAATAATGGATTTTAATACGTCAAAAACGCCTTAGCAAGAATGAAAAAGCTTTTAATCTTTTTTTTCATCATTACCGGTTTACGGGCAACAGCCCAGCAGACTGAAGGAGTAGTTACCTATCAACGCAATCAGGACTGGCTCAAAATTTTGTCGCAGCTTTCCTATCTTACCCTGGATCAAAAGGAGCGGATGAAGTCGACGTACAAGAATTATGAAGGTTTTAAAACACCCATGAAGCTCTATTTCAATGCTGATCAGAGTCTCTATGCGAATGAGGATGAGTATTGGAAAAGTGAAGATGGCCGGTGGTCTCAGCGCCTGGAGGACTACATCATTCGTCGGGATTTCAAAAAGGAAACCAAGTCGGAAATCATTGAAATGATTGGGAAGACGTATATTATTGAAGATTCCCTGCAAACACCTCAGTGGAAGGTTCTAAACCAGTTGAAAGACATTGCCGGTCATATCTGCATGAAAGCCGAAACAACCGATCCTATTAAACAGCAGAAGATCGTTGCCTGGTTTGCCCAGGATATTCCCGTATCAGCCGGGCCGGAGCAGTACTTTGGCTTGCCGGGCCTCATTCTGGAATTAGATATTAATGACGGCTCTGTACTGGTGACAGCCACCCGGGTAGAAATGAAAGATGTGTCGAAAGAACTGGCCACGACCAAAAAAACCAAAGGCAAGAAAATTAAAACCGCTGATTACGATAAACTGATTAAAGACCATATCCAAACCAGCATCAAATCCCAGGAAAATCCGTACTGGACGATGCGGTATTAAATTTAATGATGGATTATGAATGATGAATGCGTCACCCCATTCATCGTTCATCATTTATAATCCATCATTCCCTTACAGGTTTCCCTTCTTCAATTCCGCAGCTGCATAATTGGCCGCCCGGGCGGTCAATGCCATGAAGGTGATCGACGGGTTCTGGTTGCCGACGGACGTCATACAGGCACCGTCGGTGACAAAAACGTTCCTGACGTTGTGAAACTGATTCCACTTGTTCAATAGCGACGTTTTGGGGTCTTTCCCCATCCGAACACCGCCCATTTCGTGAATATCCAGGCCGGGATTGCGGTTGTCGTCGTAGGGTGCGATGCTCTTGCACCCCGACTTTTCGAGCATTTCGGCACCCTGCGTCAGAAAGTCTTTCAGGATCTTCACATCGTTATCGTCGTAACCGACGGAGGTGATCAGTTGCGGAATACCCCACGGATCTTTCTGATCCGGGCTGAGTCGGACGTGGTTTTCGTATTTCGGCAACGTTTCGGCCTGCATCATCATGTAGACGCTCCAGTCGCCCGGCGTCAGCAGACTTTCTTTGAATTCGGCCCCAAAACCTTCCTGCCCGTTGCCGCGGCCCCACGTAGCCCGGCTGGCACTGAAGGCCACCATGTAGCCCCGTTGGAAGTCGGTTTCCTGTTTTTTTACGTTTCGGAACGAAGGCATAAAGGCCGTGGTCGGGCGACGGCCGTAAAAATACTGATCCTTATAGCCCTCGAACGAAGCCGTCAGACTGCCCCGGTAATTATGGAACGCCACGTAGCGACCCAAGAGCCCGTTGTCGTTGCCCAGCCCGTTCGGAAAGCGTTTTGAGGTGGAATTCAGCAACACCAGATTGGAGTTCAGCGCGGCCGCATTCACAAAAATGATTTTGGCAAAAAACTCCGTCATTTGCTTCGTGCTGGCGTCGATGACCCGCACGCCCGTGGCCTTGCCTTTTTGCTCATCGTAAATAATGGAATGAACAACCGAGTCGGGCCGGATCGTTAAATTCCCGGTTTTGGCTGCCCACGGCAACGTGGCCGAATTGGAACTGAAATAACCGCCGAACGGGCAGCCCCGGTAGCACAGGTGCCGGGCCTGACACTGGCCGCGGCCCTGTTGCAGATGAATGGGTTGCGGTTTGGTCAAATGGGCGCAGCGGCCAATAATCACATGCCGGTCGGCGTAATTGGTTTTAACGGCCGTCTGGATGTGTTTCTCAACGCAGTTCAGTTCAAAAGGTGGCAGGAACTCGCCGTCGGGCAAACTGTCGATGCCGTCTTTATTACCGCTGATACCGACAAATTTTTCGACCCGGCTATACCAGGGTGCCAGGTCGGCGTAGCGAATGGGCCAATCCACGGCGAACCCATCGCGGGCCGGAGCGTCAAATTCGTAGTCGCTCCACCGCTGCGTTTGCCGCGCCCAGATCAGCGACTTGCCACCCACCTGGTAGCCCCGAATCCAGTCGAACGGTTTTTCCTGAATGTAGGGATGCTCGGCGTCTTTGACGAAATACTGCTGTGTGGCCTCGTCCAGCGCATAGCATTTGGTGGCTACGGGATTGGCTACTTCAAAGGTGTCGGGCATCCGGTTGCGGTGGGGTAAATCCCAGGGATTGGCCATCGCGGTCGGATAATCCGTGATGTGTTTCACCATACGACCCCGTTCCAGAACCAGCGTTTTGAGCCCCTTTTCACACAATTCTTTGGCCGCCCAGCCTCCGCTGATTCCCGAACCGATGACGATGGCATCGTAGCTCATTTGTTCTTTGGCCTTTCCGTTGAAATGCATTGAGTAGACGGGATTAGATCGAATCACAAGTTACAGAAATTGGTGAAATCTGCCGCTGAATCCGCCAATAAAGACAACGCCCAGCAAGACTTAACACACGTTTTTACGTCTAACGATCTAAAACTTCAGCGATGTCAGTGAGCCCTATTCCTCTGCTACCCGATCGGTATTACCATATCTACAACCACGGGAACGGATCCGATTTATTGTTCCGCGAACCAGCTAACTACGCGTATTTCCTGAAAAAATATGCTCAATACTGTGCACCAGTAGCCGACACGTTTGCCTATTGTCTGATGGCCAATCATTTTCACTTTTTTGTCCGTATAAAACCGGATGCAGAATTAGCAATTCATTTTGAAATTTCTGACAAACTACGACCTGTGGAATGGCAGGCTCAATTAGCCAGACAACTCAGCCAAAAATTTTCAAATTTCTTTAATGCCTACGCTAAAGCTTATAATAACCACTTTGGACACAAAGGGGCCTTGTTTCTAAATCCTTTCAAACGAAAAGAAGTCATTGATGAGCGGTATTACAATCAACTCATTTATTACATTCATCACAATCCGGTCAAGCACGGCTTTTCCAGCGAGATTTCCAGGTGGCCGTATTCGTCTTTTCAATCACTGCTTTCCGACAAATCAACGCTATTGTGCCGCGATGACGTGTTGAACTGGTTTGGTGGCCGAGACGCTTTTATTGCTTTTCACGCCAATACGGATTAAAACCAAGCCCCTCGATACAGTGCTCTATACACCTGACAGGTTTTGGAAATCTGTCAGGTGTATAGAGCACTGTATCGAGGGGCTTCACTTTTTCTCCACGCTACTCCACCGGCGAGTCGATCACCCGCACGATTTTCCAGATTCCCCGAATGTCTTTCAGCGGAACCGTAACGCTGCCGCCGTTGGGGTTATCGGAATGAAGCGTTAGCCGTTGCTTGGTCAGTAACTCATTGTCTTTGATGCGTTTTACTACGAAAAAATCGCGGTAAATGACGGCAAAAATACCGCCCGATTGATACTCCCAATTATTCGGATCTACCAGAATTGCCAATACTTTCGCTCCATTGGCCAGTTGCGGGGTCATGCTGTTTCCGGAAATTTCGATAATTACCGGATTTTTATGATTCCCGATCATGTGCACCGGAACGCGGTACGTTTCCATTTGCGCCATGCTGATTCCTTCCGTATAGGTCTCAATAAAACTGGCGTAGAAACGCGTCGGTACGAATGGAAGGTCGGTATACCGCACTTCCAGTTCGATAATCTTGCCATTCTGCTCCGGCTCGTCGATTACGGGTTTTTGGCCCCGCAACAGAAAGTCGGCCCGTACCTGCGGATATTGCTCGAGCAGCCGCATGATGGTATCATACGACGGTTTAGCCCGCCCGTTCAGGATGTTGTAAAATTTAGATGAGTTCTCACCCAGGTCTTTGGCAGCCTGGTAGATACTAATTTCCAGCGCGTCAAATACCTGCCGCAGCCGCTCCTGAATCGGCTCTAAACCCTCTTCAAAAGATTTTCCGGGTTCGTTAAACATAATATAGTTATTGACTTTTATAATATAAGTATTATATATTGTGATCAAATTTACTAAAAAAAACAACAAAGCCGATGAAAACTACCAGAATAATATTATATGATAGCTAAAAACCATGAAGCGGCTGGGGGAATACACAAAACCGACGGTACTGTTCATCGATATGAACAGCTTTTTTGCCAGTTGTGAGCAACAGGTCAATTACTACCTGCGCGACCGGCCCATTGCGGTTTGTGTTTATACCGGCAAGCAGGGCTGCGTTATTGCGCCTTCTATCGAAGCTAAACGATTGGGAATCAAGCTCGGAATGAGGCTGGACGAAGCGGTAAAGATTTGTCCGAATCTGGTTCCGGTAGAAACCAATCCTGAGCGATACCGTACGTTCCACGTTAAGATCATCGAAGTGCTGCAACAGTTCACGCCCGACGTTTTGCCGAAAAGTATCGATGAAGCCGTGGTCGATTTGACCCGCTGCCAGTTGATGTATAAAGATGTTCGGGAGGTGGCTTACCAGATCAAGCGGGACATTCACGACAAAGTGGGCGATTATTTACGCTGCTCCATCGGCATTGCCCCCAATGCTTTTCTGGCCAAATTGGGCTCCGACCTCCAGAAACCCGACGGGCTGGTGGTGATTACCCCCGAAACCATCGACGACGTTTTACTGAATCTGAAACTGACCGATCTGCCCGGTATTGGCAGCCGGATGGCCAAACGACTGGAGGACCAGGGCATTCTGACACCACTGAATCTGCGGTATGCCTCGCCCCAACGGCTCCGGGCGGTTTGCAAAAGCATTATCGGCTGGCACTGGCATTTGCGGTTGAACTTTGGCGGAGAAGTGGATATGGAAACCACCGCCTATAAAAGCATGCAGGCCATGCGAACCATTTCGACGGCCCAGCGACGATCGGCAGAGCAACTGGACGAGTTATTGCAGTCGCTCTGCCTGACGCTCGAGCGCCGGATGGTGCGCCAGGATGTTTTCTGCCAGGTAGTAACGTTTTACTGCCGCTACCACGACGGCCGAAACTACAACGACGAAGTTAAATTGCCCGAACCGAAGCAGGATAGCATGGAATTGTACCAGTTGATCCGCCAGCGCTTCGAGCGGTTTCAGAAGGTCAATCAGTGCGAACCGATTCTGAATCGCTCGATTCGGAGTATGAGCGTCAGTGTCTTCCGCTTCATTCCGGCTCAGTTGGTACCCTTTAGCCTGTTCGAAGACAATACCCGCAAAAACACGCTTCGGAAAACGATCTACGAAGTAAAAGCGAAGTTTGGCAGCGATAAATTAATGCGGGCTACCGAACTCCGCGACAACCCCGTTTTCCGCGATGTCATTGGCTTTGGCTCGATCAAAGACTTACACGATGACGAAAACCCCTTTTAAAATGGCTCTCGTATACATTACTCCAGATTTTTACAGGAATTCTGTTACTCTTATTCCTTTTTGGAGTCAAAACAAGTAACACGAACTTCGCCTGGTGGCACACGGTTTACGACTTACCTTTCGTTATTCAATCAATACGGC
Source organism: Larkinella knui (assembly GCF_003858645.1). Classification (GTDB taxonomy): domain Bacteria; phylum Bacteroidota; class Bacteroidia; order Cytophagales; family Spirosomataceae; genus Larkinella; species Larkinella knui. Next base: position 355,850 of record NZ_RQJP01000006.1, read on the forward strand.
GATTCACGAGCGGTTTCGCCCAAATCATCAGACTTATGACTAAAGTATTCACCGGTATTATCACCATGCTGCTGCTGGCAGTCACGCTGGTTTCATTCTCGTTTCGGCCCCGGCAGGAAGCCAAAGAAGACGCCAAAATCAAGTGGATGACCATTGAGGAAGCCTTCGCCCTGAATCAGAAAAAACCGAAAAAGATTTTCATCGACGTCTATACCGACTGGTGCGGCTGGTGTAAGGTCATGGATCGGGAAACGTTTACGAACCCCTCCGTTGTCGACTACATCAGCAAAAATTATTACGCCGTCAAGCTGAACGCCGAACAGAAAGAGGACATCGTACTGGGAACCGATAAATTCGTTTACGTTGCCCAGGGTGCCCGGGGCTATCACCAACTGGCGGCTGCCTTGTTGCGAAATCAGCTTAGCTACCCGACGGTTGTGTTTCTGAATGAAAAATTTCAGCCTATCCAGCCCATTCCGGGTTACATCAAGGCTCCGGAATTCCACCAGATTATTACGTTCATCGGCGGAGATTATTACAGCAAAGAGCCCTTCGAACAATTCAAAACCAAGACCTATCCGCAGAAATTCGCGGTCAAGATTTAGGCGCTATTGCGCGTCAATAAGCAACCATAACGGCCCGGGCTTTGCGTTCGGGCTGTTTTTTTATTGATAAATGAATTAATTTGTTGCTACCTAAACAGCATAAGAACAATTTGAGAGAATATGAGGTTAGAAATTTTGAGTAAACTAACACCGACTCTCCCACTACGAACGATTTATGAAACTTTTCGCCGGCTGTGAACTCCTCTACGACGTTCCGGCTCCAGCACCTGTTGTGCTGATGTTACGCCCCCGCTCCGGCGCCGGGCAATGGGTCATTTCCGAAGAATACCAGATTGAACCCAGTATTCCCGTCATTGAGTATACCGACCCCTACGGCAATTTATGCCAGCGGCTGATGACCCCGGAGGGAAAGTTTAAAATTCAAATATCCCTGGTGGTCGAAACCGCCGATGCAATCGATACGGCTCCCGGCGCTCCTTTTGTGCCGGTGCAGGATTTGCCCGATGATGTGCTGCAGTTTTTACTCCCCAGTCGGTACTGCCAATCCGATCGGCTGGGTGCGCTGGCTGCCGAAATTACCGAAAACGCCCTCCCCGGTTACGATCAGGTGGAAGCCATCCGGAGTTGGATCCAAACCCGGGTAACCTACCAATACGGCACCAGTGATGCCAGCACCTCGGCCGTCGAAACCGCCGAAAAACGCATTGGTGTCTGCCGGGATTTTGCGCATCTTGGTATTTCGCTCTGCCGCAGCATCAACATCCCGGCCCGGATGGTCGTTGGCTACCTGCACCTGCTCGACCCGATGGATTTGCACGCCTGGTTCGAAGCGTTCGTCGACGGACGCTGGTATACGTTCGACGCAACCCAGAAAGAGCCGCGCGGCAACCGGATTGTGGTGGCGTATGGCCGTGATGCCGCCGATGTGGCACTGGCCACTCAATACGGTGCCATGACGCTGCAAGAAATGAGAGTGTGGGTGGAGGAGAAGAAAGTAGACAGCTAAGTGGTTGCTGGTCAGGAGAAGAGAACGGTTTTTCTTATTTTGTAAATAAATTTGACAAAACGGTTACATTTTATAACTTCCTGCCAATCACCTTAACTACTTAACCCATGCTGAAAGAATTTAAGACCTTCATTGCTCAGGGCAACGTGCTGGATTTAGCCGTGGGCGTTATCATTGGAGCCGCTTTCGGAAAAATAACCACATCGCTGGTTGAAGATATTATCAATCCGATTTTGGGCCTGATTACCGGTGGCGTCGATTTCAGTCAGTTAAAAATTGTCCTGAAAGAAGCCGTCGGCCAAACCCCGGAAGTTGCCATCCGGTACGGCAATTTCTTCAACATCGTGCTTCAGTTTTTAATCATTGCCTGGGTCGTGTTCCTCATTGTTAAAGCGGCCAATCGCCTGCGCGTGTCATCGTCGCTGGAAAAGAAAGAATAACCTTTCCACTGTACCCACTCCATTCACCCCGCTTTCGAGTGGGGTTTCTTTTTTTAAGCAAAAAGATTGTCCAACGGGCGGACAGACTACGGCGAAACTTCTATTTTTGTCCCTTGTATATACGAATCGCATGGAAGTAGAGAAGCCGTTGATGGTCGTTCTGGGTGGCGGAGAAAGTGGCGTTGGAGCCGCTTTGCTGGCAAAGGCAAAAGGATACGACGTTTTTCTGTCCGACAAAAGCCTTTTACAGGAATCATACCGCCAGATTCTTCAGCAGCAAGCCATCCCGTTTGAGGAAGGGCAGCATACCGAAGAACGCATTCTGCGGGCCAGCGAGGTCGTGAAAAGCCCCGGTATTCCCGAAAAAGCACCCCTAATTCAGAAACTACGGTCGCAAAACATCCCGGTTATTTCAGAAATCGAGCTGGCGGCCCGCTACACAAAAGCCCGACTGGTCGGAATTACGGGCAGCAACGGCAAAACCACCACAACGCTTCTTACCTACCATTTGCTGAAAACCGCCGGGCTCAACGTCGGGCTGGCGGGCAACATCGGCGACAGCTTTGCCCGGCAGGTTCTCGAAAATTCGTTCGACTATTATGTGCTGGAGTTGAGCAGTTTCCAGCTGGACGACATGATTCAGACCCGGATAAATGTTGCCATTCTGCTCAATATCACCCCTGACCATTTAGACCGCTACGAATACCAGTTTCAGAACTACGTCGAGTCAAAATTCCGGATCCTGCAAAACATGACTCCGGCCGACACATTTATTTACTACGCGGAAAACCCGGCCATCAGCGAAACCCTGCCGGTTAAAAAACCGGTGAGCCGGCTGCTGCCCATTTCGCTGATCGATACCCCAAAACCGGGTGCATACCTGAAAGACGGTTTGCTGGTTATAAACGACGGTCATCAAACTTTTGAAGTCGCTCAGGCCGATTTGCCGTTGAAGGGCAAGCACAATGCCATCAACATCCTGGCGGCTACGCTGGCAGCTCAGTCGGTAGGTATACAACCGGACGCCCTGCGCCGGGGCTTGCTGACGTTTCAGAATGCGGCCCACCGGCTCGAACCGGCGGGTGAAATCAGGGGCGTGCAGTTCATCAATGACTCCAAAGCGACGAATGTCGATTCGGTCTACTATGCTTTGGAAAGCATCACTACGCCAATTGTGTGGATTGCGGGCGGTTTGGACAAAGGAAATGAGTATGATCAGCTGGCACCGTTGGTACGGGAAAAAGTAAAAGCGTTAATTTGTCTGGGAAAAGACAATCGAAAGCTGATCAGCTATTTTTCGGACCGCGTTCCGACGCTGTTCGAGACCCAAGACGTCAACGAAGCCGTTGCCAAAGGATTAGCGCTAGCCAATCCGGGCGATACGGTCTTGCTATCACCCGCCTGCGCCAGTTTCGATTTATTTCGCAATTACGAAGACCGGGGAAACCAGTTTAAAGAAGCCGTTAAAAGAATTATGAATGATGAATGATGAACGATGGGTGTTAGGCGTCAGCCATTCATCGTTCATCATTCATAACCCATCATTATAGATATGACCATTTCACCGACCGACTGGCTGAAAAACAACATCAAAGGCGATTACCACATTTGGGGCGTGGTGTTGTTCTTTTCGATTATGAGTATTGCCGTTGTCTACAGCGCGACGGGCACGATGGCGTATCAGAAGCTGCAATCGACGGAGCATTACCTCTTCAAACACGGCGCGCTGGTGGTGCTGGGACTGGCCTGCATGTGGGTGGCCCACCGGTTTAACTACGTCTATTACGCCCGGCTGTCCCGATTTGGCATGTGGCTGTCGGTGCCACTACTGTTATGGGCCTACTTTAAAGGGACCAACCTGAACGAGGCATCACGCTGGATCACGATTCCGTTAATTAACCAAACCTTTCAGCCCTCAGATTTAGCCAAACTGGCGCTGATCTCCAACCTGGCGGCCATGCTGGCCAAACGGCAGCACATCAAAAAAGAGCAGTACGAACCCCGGATTCTGGTCAACATGATTGTCTGGATCGGAATTATCTGCGCCTGCATTGTGCTCAGTAATGCTTCAACGGCGGCTTTACTGGCCGCAACCTGCTTTTTATTGATGTTTATCGGACGTGTACCCAGCAAGTATTTGCTCATCATGGTGGTGGTTTGCATGATCATGGGTAGCTTTGCTCTTCTGATAGGCCAGCGGGCCAAAACATCCAGCAGTCGTCTGACCAATTACTGGCAGACCTTTCAGGGAAAGCGACCGCCCGAATTTCAGGTTGAACAATCCTACATCGCGCTGGCCCACGGCGGAATTTATGGCCAAGGGCCCGGAAACAGCCACCAGCGTAACTTCCTGCCCCACTCCTATTCCGACTTTATTTTTGCCATGATCGTGGAAGAATACGGGCTGATCGGCGGTATTGTCATCATTGCGGCTTATCTCTATTTGCTTTGGCGCGGGATGCGGGCCATCCGAAAAGCCAACCGGGCGTATGGCGGTTTGCTGTCGGCCGGGCTAACGTTCAGCATCGTTATTCAGGCGATGATCAATATGGCCGTTTCCGTGGGACTGGTTCCGGTAACGGGCCAGCCGCTGCCGTTGCTAAGTATGGGTGGAACGTCGCTGCTCTTCACGGGAACTGCCATCGGTATCATCATCAGCGTGAGTCGCGGGGAAGCCGATGAAAGTAAAATTTAATACAACTCGCTGATTACGAATACTTTCTAAAGCGTCGTAATTTTAATTCGTAGTCAATCAATGCCAAAACGCATCATCATCAGTGGTGGAGGAACCGGCGGACACATTTATCCGGCGATTGCCATTGCCAATGAACTGAAAACCATCGATCCAGCCATCGAAATCCTGTTTGTGGGGGCAGAAGGAAAGATGGAAATGGAAAAAGTGCCGCGGGCGGGCTACCGAATCATCGGCTTGCCGGTGGTCGGTATTAAACGACAGTTGACGCTTGAGAATCTGGCATTTCCGTTCAAACTCGGGCGGAGTTTTCTGCGCGCCCGGCAGATCGTCCGCGAATTCGGGCCGGATGTGGCGGTGGGCGTCGGTGGTTACGCCAGCGGGCCGGTTTTGCTGGCCGCTTCGTTGAAAGGCATTCCCACGCTGATTCAGGAGCAGAATTCGTATGCCGGATTGACCAACAAGCTTTTGTCACGGGGGGCCAGAACAATTTGCGTGGCCTATCCGGGCATGGAAGCGTTTTTTCCGGCTCAAAAAATTAAACTGACCGGCAATCCCGTCCGGACCGACATTATGCAGGCCATCGGGAAACGCACCGAAGGTCTGGCTTTCTTCAACCTGGAACCAAACCGGAAAACGTTGCTCATTATCGGCGGGAGTCAGGGCGCGCGGACCATCAACGAAAGCATCGAAAAAGACCTTCGTTTACTGATCCAGTCGGGCCATCAGGTTGTCTGGCAAACCGGGCCATTGTTCATCGATCGCGCCCGCAAAGCCATCGCCGATGCTGGTGCCAGTCAGGTGAAAGCGTTTGATTTTATTTACGAAATGGATCTGGCTTACGCAGCGGCCGACGTGGTCGTATCCCGGGCCGGAGCCTTGTCGGTATCGGAACTTTGTCTGGTCGAAAAACCGGCCATTCTGGTACCCTTCCCGGCCGCTTCGGAAGACCATCAAACTAAAAATGCCTTGAGTCTGGTGAACCGGCAGGCGGCATTGCTGGTCAACGACCACGCGGCCCCTTCCGAGCTGGTTCCGGCGGCTCTGCGGCTTTTAGACGATCCTGACCAACAGCAAAAACTCAGTCAGCATATCCGCGAACTCGCCCGGCCCAAAGCCGCCCGCGAAATTGCGGAAGAAGTTTTAAAATTGATCAAATGAATAACATCCGGTACGTTTATTTTCTGGGCATTGGCGGTATTGGCATGAGTGCTCTGGCGCGGTGGTTTTTGGTAAATGGCTATGAAGTAGCCGGTTACGACCGGACGTCTACGGCCCTGACCGACGCCCTGCAACAGGAAGGCATGGCCATTCATTTTGAGGAAGATGTGGAACAAATACCGGCTCGTTTCCGGGAAAACCGGGAGGAAACGCTGGTCATTTACACGCCCGCCGTACCGAAAACCCACCGGGAATACCTCTACCTGACCGAACACGGTTTTACGTTACAGAAGCGTTCGCAGGTGCTCGGTTTCCTGGCCGGACGGATGACAACCGTGGCCATTGCCGGAACCCACGGCAAAACGACGACCTCGTCAATGGTGGCGCATATTCTGAAGGATTCCGGGACCAACTGTGCGGCTTTTCTGGGCGGTATTACCCAGAATTACGGCACCAATTTTTTGCTGAACGAACCGACCGACGATCTGTCAAAAGTCATTTGTGTGGTCGAAGCCGATGAATTCGACCGGTCATTTCTGACGCTGTTTCCGCAGGTGGCCATTGTCACGTCCACCGACGCCGACCACCTGGACATCTACGGCGATCACAACGCGGTTCTGGATTCGTTCCGTGCTTTTGTCAGTCAGATTAAACCGGATGGCACGTTGTTCATGAGACGCGGGCTGGCCCTGGCCGACCGTACACCGGCCACCGTTTATGACTATTCGTTAGACGAAGGCGCTTACCACAGCCAAAACCTCCGGATCGAAAATGCCTGCTTCGTTTTTGATATTGTTTATCCTGAGGGAGTTATCGAAAATGTGGCCTTGCAAATGCCCGGTTTTCATAACGTGGAAAATGCCGTAGCGGCCACTGCGGCTGCTCTTCAAGTAGGGGTTGCACCGGAAGCGATTCGGCAGGCGCTCGGAAATTATAAGGGCGTAAAACGTCGTTTCGAGTATATACTCAAATCAAAAAACGTTATATTTATCGATGATTATGCCCATCATCCGGCCGAAGTATTTGCCTTTTTGTCGTCATTGAAAGCCTTGTATCCCGAGCGGAAGGTAACGGCCATTTTTCAGCCGCACCTCTTTAGCCGGACGCGTGACTTCGCCGATGAATTTGCCAAGAGCCTTTCGCTGGCGGATCGGGTCATTTTGCTCGATATTTATCCGGCCCGCGAGTTACCCATTGAAGGCGTGAGTGCCGACCTGATTTTTAAATCGATTGTGTCTGAAAATAAAGTGCAATGTACCAAAGCCGAACTGCCCGATCTGCTGCGAAACGACCCGCCGGAATTGGTGGCAACCATCGGTGCGGGCGACATCGACCAGATGATTCCGGTGTTGCGACACCTATTTGAGACCAATCAATAAAAATTCACCTTTTTTAAAGTTAATAAACACGGATGTTTTCTATTTTTCCCTTAAATAGAACTTTCATTCTGACCGTCGCAGGATTGTCCATTTTGGTGGGGCTCATTGCCTTTACTGAACACCGGCAAAATCACCGGCAATGTGAGGGTATCGACATCCGGATGGACGAAGTGGACGGTCACCGGTTTCTGAACCGGAACGATGTCCTGAAAACGCTCACCAACGAAGGAGCGGATCCCTTGCTGGGCGATGATTACGCCGACATGGATTTAAAGCTTTTAGAAAAGAGGCTGAAACAGAACGGTTTGATAAAAAGTTGTCAATTATATCGCGATTTAAAAGGAATTTTGATCGCCGATATCAAGCAGCAACGACCTTTGGCACGGCTGGTTCCGGACGGTGATGAGGCAAAATCGGCTTATGCCGGTTATTATTTAACAGAAGAGGGTCACTGGTTTCCGTTGTCTCTGAATTACACGGCGCGGGTCGTTTTGGTGTCCGGCCCTTACTTTAGCGAACGAAAGTCGCTGACGACGGAGAAAAATCAGCCCTTGCTTGAGTTGCTCAGGCAGATTGAAAAGGACCCGTTCTGGAAAGCACAGGTAGCGCAGGTGGTGGTCGACCGAAATCGTGAAGTTACGCTGATTCCGCAGGTGGGTGACTGCCTGATCGAAATTGGCCAACCGGTTGAACTGGAGTCGAAATTTGAAAAGATTAAATTGTTTTACAAACATATCCTGCCATTGAAAGGGTGGGAACGATACCGTAGGGTAAGTGTACAGTACCGTAACCAGATTGTGTGCGAATGATACCTAAGCAGGAAGAAATTATAGTTGGACTGGACATTGGTAGCACCAAAGTGTGCGCCGTGGCCGGTCGTCTTATCCGCAATAACGATCACGCTCGCCTGGATGTCCTGGGCGTGGGAAAAGCCGTCTCCAAAGGAGTCACCAAAGGCTCCGTTGTCAACATTGGCCAGACTGTCGAAGCCATCAACCGGGCCGTTGAAGAAGCCGCCGGGCAGGCTAACATTGATATTCACGTTGTCAATGTGAGTTTCTCCGGCCAGAACGTAACCGCCCGCCGGCAACACGGAAGCATTACGCGTACCTCGCCGGGCGATGAAGTCGTCGCCGACGACATCGATCATCTGGTTGGTGACATGTATCGTTCGGTGTTGCCCGCTGGAGCCGAGATCGTTCATGTGCTGCCGATGGATTTTACGGTCGACAGCGAATCGAACATCGACTATCCCGTTGGCCGAATTGGCGTTAAGCTGGAAGCTGATTTTCAGGTCATTACCGCACAAACCAGTTCGGCGTCCTATACCCGGAAGTGTATTCAGCGATCCCGTTCGGTATCCTCCCAGAAAGAGCCCCTCGAAAACGACAAGTTCCTGCTGGCACCTTTAGCGTCGGCTTTAGCGGTTTTGACCGATGAAGAAAAGCACGCGGGTGTTGCCCTGGTGGACATTGGTGGCGGAACGACCGAAATTGCGATTTACCACAAAAACGTGCTGCGGCATGTGGCCGTGGTACCGTATGCGGGAAATAGCCTGACGGCCGACCTTGAAATCGGTTGCCGGGTTTTGCCGACGCAGGCCGAACTGCTAAAAACCAAGTTTGGCAGTGCCGATCCGAGCGATTTCCGACTGAACGAAGTTGTTGCCGTTCCGAATCTGAGTGGGCGGCCACCGAAAGATATTCTCCTGAAGAACGTCGCACTGGTAATTGAAGCCCGTCTGAAAGAAATTGCAGCCATGGTGCAGGCCGAAATCATCCGGTCCGGTTACCGCGACAAACTGGTAGGTGGCGTTGTTCTGACGGGCGGTACAGCCTCCATTTCGGGCATCGAACGGATTTTTGAACGCGTTACCGGCTTAGATGTTCGGATCGGATTTCCGGATCAGCTGGAGCACAACGTCAAAGCCGATCTGGTCAGTGATCCGGCTTTTGCCACGGCGGTGGGCCTGGTGTGGGCTGGTTTTAAACGCCTGGACGACCGGATTCCGTTACAGCATGCGGTTTTGCACCCGGTAAGCGGGAATGGCCACCTCGGTTCCGGACCCGGATACGGTGGGAATGGCAACAACGGAAAAGAGCCCGTCAAAGGCAAGGAAAAAGAAAAGAGCGGGGGCAGAATCCTCAAATGGTTTCAGAATTTTCTGAACGACGATATCGGGAAAGAACTCGGTCCCGACGACCGGTACAATCAGTAAGTACTCAGTTTTGGCGGCACGACGCATTGGCTATCCAGCGTTACCAAATATATATTTAAGCAAAAAACATTAGCAGGTATGCCAGAGGCATTGGAGTACGGCATGAGGTTTGAATTCCCCGACGAGGAAGATGAACCAATTATTAAGGTAATAGGCGTCGGTGGGGGTGGCAGCAATGCCGTCAACCACATGTTTCGAATGGGCGTAAAGGATGTAGATTTTATCGTTTGCAACACCGATCGCCAGTCGCTGACCAACAGCCCGGTAAAAACCAAAATCCAGCTCGGAGCCCTTCTGACGTCCGGATTGGGAGCCGGAACCAACCCGGAAGTGGGCCGTCAGGCTGCGTTGGAAAATACGGAAGATATCCGGCAATTGCTGGGTGAACCCACCAAAATGGTTTTCATTACGGCGGGTATGGGGGGCGGAACCGGTACGGGAGCCGCACCGGTTATTGCGCAGATTGCCCGGGAAATGGGTCTGCTGACGATTGCCGTCGTTACGGCTCCGTTCGACTTCGAAGGAATCGAGAAGCTGGATCAGGCCATGCGCGGTATCGACGAATTGAAGGAATACTGCGACACGGTTCTGGTGATTCTCAACGATAAACTAGCGGAAATATTCGAGGATTTCCCGATGGATCAGGCGTTTGCCAAAGCGGATGACGTATTGGCAAATGCCGTAAAAAGTATCGCGGAAATCATTACGGTGCAGGGCGAAATCAATGTCGACTTTATGGACGTGAAGCGGGTGCTGGAAGGCGCTGGCCAAGCGGTTATGGGCTCGGCCGATGCGGAAGGTGAAACCCGTGCATTGACTGCCATTCAGGATGCACTCAACTCGCCGTTGCTCAACGACCGCGACATCCGGGGTGCCAAACGGATTCTGCTCACGATGGCGTCGGGACCAGATGCCCGCACGACCATGAAGGAACTGCAAATCATTACCGGCTACATCAAGGAAAAAATCGGTAAGGATAAGCAGGCCCATCTGTTCAAATACGGTACGATTAAAGACAAAACGCTGGGCAAAAACCTCCGCGTAACGGTGATTGCGGCCGGTTTTGACTTACCGGCCGAACGGCCGGATTTCCCGCCAACGAACTGGAAACAGCCCGAACCGGAGCTGAAAAAAGAGGAGGCAACTGACGAATTACCCGGAGAGGAAGAAGACATTGAACTGGTAACGGAAGATCAGTCCCAGGGTACTGACACGTTAACGCGGGGCGGTGGCAACATCGATGTCGTCCCCGTTCCTGACCCGGTAACCCGCCCTCACCTGACCAGTATCGACGATATTCTGGTGGATGAAAAACGGGAAGATGACTTGCTGCAAATCCAGAAAATGATCGAAGGTTTTACGCATGGTCGCTATTCCGAACGCGAGCGCGAACTGGAAACACCGGCTTTTGCGCGTCAGAAAGTGAATCTTCATGAGCTGCCGCTTCTGGACGAGCGGGATATCATTCGTACCCGCCTGAATGATTAAACTCGATGGTCATAACTTCACATGCCAAAGACGCCTTTCGGGCGTCTTTGGCATGTAGAGCAATCCTGATCTCTTACAAACAGTTCACTGGCTCAGTCCCGGTTTTTCAGAAAGGCAGTCAAACTGACCGGAGGGCGGCCCAGCAAGGTTTGCAGCGCGGTATCAGGCTGATTGAAATCATTGTGCTTCATGGCTTCGGCCATTCCTGAGTAGACTTTGACGACCGGAGCCGGCAAGTGCTTCATTAGTTCGGCTTCGTAAGCACTGGTCGGAATGTCTACGTATTCGACGGGAGTTCCGTTCTGGGTGAGCGCATCGGCAATATCGCTGAACGACCAGGCCACCGGAGATCCAATATCATAGATTTTGTTCGCGTGACCTTCCGTAGTCAGGGCGTTTGCCAGGGCTTCGGCCATATCGGCCCGTAAGGCAAAACTAACTTTGCCATCACCAGCCGGAAAATAGAGTTTACCGGACTGAGCCGCGTTGCCAATGACCATCGGCAGCACATCCAGGTAAATGTTGTTGCGGAAAATGGTGTAGGTCAATCCCGATTCTTTCAGCGCCTTTTCGGTGAGATAATGATCAATGCCGGGCGTAAACCGCGCATCAGGTGATGGATTCGTGGCGCTGGTATAGAAAATATGCTTTACACCGGCTTCTTTGGCGGCCTGTACCGCAGCGGTATGCTGCCGAACCCGTTCTTCACCAACGGCTGAACTGGAAATCAGCAGGAGTTGGTCGACGCCAGCCAGGCTTGCCGCCAACGACGCCGGGTTGTTGTAATCACCCGTGCGAACCTGTACGCCTTTAGCCGTTAAATCGGCAACTTTTGCGGGGTCTCTGACGATGGCAATCAGTGAACCGGGGCTGGTTTTGGTCAATAAATAGTCGAGCGTGGTTTTTCCTAAATGGCCAGAGGCTCCGGTGATGGCGATCATGGTATGAATTGATTTTAACAGCTTATTAGTTACTTTTGGTAACTCAAATGTATTTGGTAACTAAAGTTCTCACAAGAAGGCATTTCTTGGTACGTCAGGCACATGGACAGAACTAATGTTGATTATCAGCAGGATAGCTTGCAAAAAAAGCTGAATAAAATTTTACAGCCCACCGTGGGCGTCCTGGCGCCGTGCCCCATTCGGAACATTCTTGACCGTTTTAGTGATAAATGGTCCACCTTATCGATTTTTCACCTGGGCGATGCAGGCACGTTGCGGTTCAATGAATTGAAGAAGCGAATCGACGGGATTTCGCAGCGGATGCTTACCGTAACGCTTCGGACGCTGGAACGCGACGGGTTGGTAAAACGCCGGATGTTTCCCGAAATACCGCCCCGGGTTGAATACGAACTGACCGAGTTAGGCCGAAGTTTTTTGATGCAGATTATAGAACTTGGCGAGTGGGCAAGCGATAACAGCGACCAAATTCTAAAAGCCCGGGAACAGTATGCCACCCGGGAACATTCGGCAAGCGCCGTAAAATGGTGAGTTTGTAATCAGGCACTTCTCGTGAAGGAGCCCCGCAATCAAAATTCAATCAGCTGCTGCGCCTGTTGTTGCAACAGCAGGTTATACAAATCATTGTGCAACGCCCCCTCTTTCCAGTAGTTCCTGATCTGTGCCAGTTTTACGCGAAGCGCTAATGTATTGGTTCCGAGGTAACTAAAAATATCGTTTAAATGGCTGAGAGCCAGTGCTCCGCCCTGGTGATTGGCCGACAGACCAACGAGGGCCACTTTTTTATTCGATAAACCGCTGGGGTAGCTCATACCGTCGATGAAGGCTTTCAGAACGCCGGGGTACGAATTGTTGTATTCCGGAACGATAAACACCATTTTCTTCGCCCGTTCAACCACTTCCTTGTAGCGGTTGAACTCCGGGTTTTTTCCCGTATTTTCGTACAAAGCCGTTGTCACAAAATCCGGGGGAAGCCCGCTCAAGTCGAGAATACTACTTTGGCTACCAAGCTCTTGCAGAATAGTGTGGTAATAATCAGCAATATGGCGCGACATGGAGTCTTTCCGATTGGTGCCGACAATGATAATAATTGAATTTTCGCTTACCGGTTCGGTAGGATTTGGATTCATACCCTTGATTTCGTTCGACTGACTTATACACTCAGTTGCAGCAATAACAACCCATTCCGGTTTTAGTTCAAGTATAAAAATGACCCATCAAGACGTTAAAGTGGAGTTGATGGCCCTGGGGAATCCCGAAAAAGCCGTTTTTTTCAAACGATTTTTCAAAACCGGGCCGGGGCAATACGGCGAGGGCGATGTATTTCTGGGCCTGTCGGTACCGCAACAGCGGATTGTCGCTCAAAAGTATCGTCTGCTTTCTGCCGACGAAACGGAAAAGCTGGTGCAGGATGCGTATCACGAATGCCGCCTGACCGGTTTACTCATCTGGACCAATCAGGCGAAGCGCCCCGGCGAGGAAAACCGGCAACTGATTTTTGACTATTATCTCCGCAATAAGCATTTCGTCAATAACTGGGATCTGGTGGACACGAGTTGCCCCGGCATCGTCGGAAACTACCTGCTCAACAAAGACCGCGGTATTTTATACGAACTGGCCCGGGAAAACTACCTGTGGTCGCAGCGGATTGCGATGATTTCCACGCTGGCTTTTATCCGCAAAAATCAATTTCAGGACACTTTTCAGATCGCCGAACTGTTGCTCAGTCATCGGCACGATTTGATTCATAAAGCCGTTGGCTGGATGTTGCGGGAGGTTGGCAAAAAGAATCCGGATGCACTGGAAGAGTTTCTGCACGACCACGCGGGGCGGTTTCCACGGACGGCTTTGCGGTATGCCATCGAGCGGTTTGAGCCGGCGCGTCGAAAGTACTACCTTGATCTATGACCACCCCTGCCGTTTTCTTACTATCTTTGCCCCCTGCTCTAAAAGAAAAGGTACTGATTGCGAACTGTTAACTGGAGACTGACACCCTATGTCGTGGTTTATCCGTAAAGAAAAAGGTATCAACACGCCCACCGAAGAGAAGCGCGAAGCGCCGGACGGATTGTGGTACCAATGCCCGAATTGCAAGAAAATAATGCACACGCGGGAGCATAAAGTCAACGCTTATACCTGCGTACACTGCAACTACCACGAAAAAATTGGTTCGGATGCGTATTTTTCCATCCTGTTCGACGACGGTATTTTTACCGAACTGGATGCCAATATGACCTCCGGCGATCCGCTGAAATTTGTCGATACGAAGCCGTATCCGGAGCGGGTAAAAGCGACCATCAACAAAACCCACCTGAAAGATGCCGTTCGGTCGGCCTACGGGAAGGTGAACGAACTGGACGTCACGATTGCCTGCATGGATTTTAACTTCATCGGGGGTTCGATGGGATCGGTGGTGGGCGAAAAAATTGCGCGGGCCATCGATCATTCGCTGAAAACCCGGACGCCGTTCGTGATGATTTCGCGGTCGGGTGGAGCGCGGATGATGGAAGCCGGTTATTCGCTGATGCAAATGGCCAAAACGTCCGCCAAACTGGCGCTGTTGTCGAAGGAGAAAATACCGTATGTTTCCCTGTTGACCGACCCGACAACCGGCGGTGTAACGGCTTCGTTTGCGATGCTGGGCGATTTCAACATTGCCGAGCCGGGTGCTTTGATCGGTTTTGCCGGTCCCCGCGTCATTCGCGAAACCATCGGAAAGAACCTGCCCGAAGGCTTCCAAAGCGCCGAGTTTGTTCTCGACCACGGTTTCCTGGACTTCATCGTCGATCGGAAAGATTTGAAAGACAAGCTGACGAGTTTGTTTAAAATGTTGCAGTAGCGTTTCTGTATGCCGACGATTTGGATACAGGATGGTTTTCGGTTTTTCTTTTTTAGCAACGAACATGAGCCATTACACGTTCATATCGAAAAGGGTGACTCCGCTGCGAAGTTTAATTTAATACCGGTCGCTTTGGTGAAGAATGAGGGCATGAAAAGCAAAGACCTGAAGAAAGCCGAAGCAATCATCGTTGAACGACAGCAGGAGTTCATTACGAAATGGAAAAGCTATTTTAATTGAAGATTGACATGGATACTGCGACGTTATTGAAAAGCTTAAAGGTAAATACCGTCTGGTTCGATGCCGAAAAGGTTTATTTTAATCTTACAGATGGACGAACGATCGGTAGTCCCCTAACCTGGTTTCCGAGACTTAAGAATGCCAGCGATAGCCAACGTCAAAACTGGCGTTTGATTGCGGGCGGCTACGGAGTTCACTGGGAGGAAATTGACGAGGATCTATCGGCGGAAGGTATGTTACTCTACAATCTTCAAACAAACCCGTAACTACATGCGCCTGGTCTCCCACCCCGTTCTCTGCAATTACTACATCACCTATCGCTGCAACGCGACCTGTAGTTTCTGCGACATCTGGGAGCGCCCCTCGCCCTATGTGACGCTGGAGAACATGCGCGACAACCTGCGGGATTTGAAACGGCTGGGTGTCCGCGTCATCGATTTTACGGGGGGCGAACCGCTGCTGCATCGCCAGCTGGACGACTTGCTCCGCGAAGCCAAGAACCTCGGCCTGATTACGACCATCACGACCAACGGGCTGCTGTACCCGAAATACGCCGAACGACTGCACGGCCTGGTCGATATGCTGCATTTTTCGCTGGATTCACCGATTGCCGAAGAACACGACAAATCACGGGGTGTGAAGTGTTTCGACAAGGTGATGGAGTCCATCGCCATCGCCCGCAGGCTGGGCGAACGACCGGACATTCTGTTTACGGTTTTCGAACACAACGTTCACCAGATCAAGCAACTTCACGAAGAAATCTGCCTGCCGAACGATCTGGTGCTGATTCTGAACCCGGTTTTTGAGTACAATGACGTCGAAACCGGGGGCGGTTTTTCGGAGAAAACCCTGCAGGAAATGACGCGGTGGGGCAAGCAGAAAAACGTATACCTCAACGACGCCTTCATTCAGCTCCGGCGCGACGGCGGCAACCACGTCGAAGATCCGGTTTGTCTGGCCGGCAGCACCACGCTCGTAATTTCTCCGGAAAACAAACTGGTATTGCCCTGCTACCACCTGGGCCTGAAAGATTTTCCTATCGAAGGCCAGTTGTATAACCTGTACCGCTCCGACGAAGTGCAGAAATTGGTTGCGCTCGAGGGCCGTCTGCCAGCCTGCGAAGGGTGCGCCATCAACTGCTACATGCAGCCGTCGTTCGCTGTTGAAATGAACCGGTATTGGTGGAAGGCTCTTCCCAGCACGTTAAAGTACAACCGCATCAAGGGCACCTGGAAGCAATTGTTCTAAGCGGTTTTTTCACCGTTTGATTACCTTATTCGAATAAACCCTTCCGCGCGCCGACGTCCGGATCACATACAAACCCGGGGCCAGCTGTTCGTTTCCAATCGCCTGCTCGTGTTCCAAAGCCGCCTTCCCGGCAGCAACTTCCTGAAGAATTCTGCCCTGGCTATCCAGCAACTGAAACGTTGCCGTGGTGGGTTTGCTGCTTTTCAAGACGACCAGAAAGCGGTTTTGCGAGGGGCTTGGGTAAACCGTAACCGATAAGTCCCGGTCATCGATGTGGTCATTTATGCCCGTTAGCAGTTCCCGTTCCACGGCCGGTTCATAGGGCGGAACGGTACCGGGCGTGCCTCCATCAGCGATGAGGGTCACCATATCGAAAACCGTCTCACTGATTCGCTGACCCTTTCGCCACTCTTCAGCCGCCAAAGCAAAGCCGTAGGTTCCGGTTTCGGTGGGAGAATCCCACACCAGCCGACCATCCTGCCGACCAATTTTGAACGTGCCTCTACGCGTTACGTCGTTGGGAAAGGCATAACCCGCAATCGGCAGACTGCCCCGATTACACGCGCCGGTCTGTGGCCGAACCAGGTAATGAACGACACTGTCACCTTCGGAATCCGTGGCAAGAAAATTATACTCCGCTTTTTGATTGACCGTTCCTGTTAAACGGCTGTCAAAATCCTGAAATACGGGTGTGGTGTTGGACTGCGTTGAAACGAACGTTGTCTTTATATAGAAAAGCGTACTGAGCGCATTGGGAATGTTACGGGATTGGGTCCGATTACTGGGAAATGCGGATATGGTCCGGGAGCCGGTTCCATTGCCGTTGTACGTGTGCGTAATACGGTATTCGTTCAACAGAATACCGCCCTTCAGCAGCCGACTGCTGGTCCGGGCTACGCTAACAGGTTCTGCCCCATCGTTCAGACAAACCAGAACACTTGTTTCCTGCTGGCCAGCGCCAGAACTTTCCATGTAGAGTTTAACCGTAATTTCGTAAGTTGAAGCAGCGACATTCCGAACCTGAATGTAGCCACCGATAAGGTGGGTACCCAACACCGGTAATGAGCTAAAAATCAGCAAAAAGGCAGCGATCTTTCTCATGATGAAAGGGAGAAGGAAATGAGCGGTACTGCCGCAATTGACCCTGGTAATTTTGAAACGGAGAACGCAATTTTGTAGTATTACGAGTGTCCACTATTTCCTACGATTCCTGCCCGAAACCCCATGCTTTACACACCGCAACAAACGGCCGGTTTTTCAACCTATCGTTTTCGCCATTTGCTGGCGGACCAGAACGACCATGTCCTGACGCTGACGCTCAACCGCCCCGAAAAAAAGAACGCCCTGAATCCGGTTCTGCTGAACGAACTGGCCTTTGCCCTGGCTTACGCGCAGTATGAAAATGACGTTTGGCTGGTAATACTGGCGGCTTCGGGCGACGTATTCTGTGCCGGTATGGATCTGAAAAGCCTGTCGTCGGAGGAAGAAACCGGGCAGACCGTTCCTCCACCCTCCGGGCCGGTGCGGCTGGGCGAGTTGCTGGCCGGATTGCACAAACCGTGCATTGCGAAGGTGCCGGGACCGGTGTATGCGGGCGGTTTTTTGTTGGTTGGCGGTTCTACATACGTCGTTGCTGCCGATACGGCCACGTTCAGTTTGCCGGAAGTAAAACGGGGTTTATTTCCATTTCAGGTCCTGGCGGTTTTGCTCGACATCATGCCCGCCCGGACGGCTCTCGATCTGTGTCTCCGCGCCCGAACATTGTCGGCAACCGAAGCACAGAAAATTGGTTTGGTAACGGAGATAGTGTCTATAAACGAATTGGATAATGCTGTTCAACAGCTAGTTAATGAGTTAAAGCAGTATTCGCCGACCGCCATGCAGTTTGGGCTGCGAGCGTATCAGCAACTCAAAAACCTGCCACCGGATCAGCAGCAGGCTTTTCTCTACGAACAGTTTCAGCAAATTCAGCAAACCGCCGATGCCAAAGAAGGCCTGGCGGCTTTTCTGGAAAAGAGAGTGCCGCGGTGGGGCGGGAAATGAATGCCTTACGGGGCCACTTGGCCGACATTCTGATTAGAAGACCCGGATGAGTTCCCAATCCGCTCAACGGCTTGCTATACTTTTTTGGTTATTACCCTTGTAGAACCTGTTCCGGTCCTTTATCTTGTCCTACTTTCAGCCGCTTTGTTATCGGACTAAAAAATACCAGTTAAAGCGTAACTCCACTAAAATGTTTTCAAGTAAAGACTACTCTAAAATGACACTTGATGAATTAGTGTCCGAAGAGAAAAAATTGAAATCACAAAAAACGATACTTGCGGTATTTATCGGTTTCATAGTTGGCATTGCTATTTATTCGGCTACCAATAAGGGCTTCTTGCTGCCTGTTATTTTGCTGATTTTTTCTTTTCTGATTGGGTCCAGCTATTCAAAAAACCTGAAAGGCATTCAAGCGGAAATCAACCGCCGGGATCCGGTTCGTTGATTGGTTCGGCAGGGGTAGGCGGTTTCCTGGCAGCCGGGGAAATGCCCCGATGGAGCAGCTATTTTAAAGTACGTCCTTCTACAAATCCGGACAGCCTTCCCGCCTTCGGGTATCGATAATGGCCTGAATTTTCCAGCCGTCGTTCAGTTTCACCAACGTAAATACATTGACGCCACAATGGCTTTTCTGACCGTTGAAATAGAAAACGTACGGCGTCCAGGCGATGGCCAATTCAGCGTCGATCTTCACCTCATACGCCGAAAGCCGCTCATCGAGTGCGCCCGGTTTTTGCTTGTCAACCGACGCGACAAAGTTGGGAATCGATTCGTTCCGCACACTGACGACACCTTCCTTGTTTTTAGCGATGCTCTGCAAGGAGGCCGTTGGCGCAAAAACCGCCTTAAAGAGTGTGGTATCGGCTTTTCGCATACCGTCGAATAGTTGGGTGATGGCGGCACGGACCGCTTTTTCGTCGTTGCTTTGGGCAAAAACCGCCGAAACCGGAAGTAAGAACAAGACTAGTAAAACAGTTTTCATTCGATTCGTTGGTTACGGCCAATCATGGCATACAACAGAACACCTACGATATTCAGACAGAGCACGACAATAACCCAGATGAGCTTATCGGTGGACTGACGAAACTCGCTACGAAGAATATCGATTAAGGCAATGACGGGGATGAGAACCGGAATAAGCAAGAACAGTAGCAAAAATACAAATTCCGTACCGGCCAGAGTATCTAAAAACGCGATCATGGTGTGAAATCAGTATGATTCGGGAGCGATCAAAAAAGGTGACACGGTTTTGCGTCGTGTCACCCTCCGTCTTTTAAATATACTGATTGATAATCATCTCATACAATTCCTGCTTGCCGCTGATCTGCTTCGGTTCGCCGTTGGCCAGGGCAAATTCACGCAAATCTTCCAGCGTCAGTTCGCCTTTTTCGAAACGGGCCCCTTCGCCACTGTCGTAGCTGGCGTAGCGGTCGGCGCGCAGTTGCTTATACTTTGATTTGCTCAGGATGGTTTCGGCCACGATGGCCGCCCGGGCAAAGGCATCCATGCCGCCAATGTGCGCAATGAAAATATCGTCCAGATCGGTCGAATTCCGGCGGGTTTTGGCATCGAAGTTCACCCCGCCCGATTTCAAACCACCCGCTTCCAGAATCACCAGCATGGCTTCCGTTAGTTCATAAAGATCGATGGGAAACTGGTCGGTATCCCAGCCGTTCTGGTAATCACCGCGGTTGGCGTCAATGCTGCCGAGCATGTTGTTGTCGGCGGCAACCTGCAACTCGTGCGCGAACGTGTGGCTGGCGAGCGTCGCATGGTTGGTTTCGATGTTCAGCTCAAAATCATCCTGCAAACCGTATTTATTCAGGAAACCGGCTACCGTAGCGGCATCGAAATCATACTGGTGTTTGGTCGGTTCCATCGGTTTCGGTTCGATATAGAACGCGCCTTTGAAACCTTGTTTACGGGCATAATCGCGCGAAATCGTCAGGAAGCGGGCGAGGTGTTCCTGCTCCCGTTTCATGTTGGTATTCAACAGCGACATATAGCCTTCGCGACCGCCCCAGAACGTGTAGCCCGAACCGCCGAGTTCAATCGTGGCGTCGATGGCGTTCTTGACCTGCCAGCCGCCGTGGGCCAGCACGTGAAAATCGGGGTTGGTCGATGCACCATTCATATACCGGGCGTGCGAGAACAGGTTGGCTGTTCCCCAGAGCAGTTGCACCCCGCTGGCCTGCTGCTTCTGTTTGGCATAATCGACTATCTTCCGGAAGTTGCTTTCAAACTCGGCGTTGGAATTGCCTTCGGGCGCAACGTCGGTGTCGTGAAAGCAATAGTATTCCATGCCCATTTTGGTAATGAACTCAAAAGCCGCATCCATTTTTTCGAAAGCAGCCCCCAATGGGTCAGCGTTGGTGCTCCAGGGAAATAGTTTGACACCCGGACCGAACGGGTCGGCACCCGTACCGCAGAAGGTATGCCAGTAAGCGACCGCAAACCGGAACAATTCATTCATCGGTTTTCCCAGAATTGTGCGGTTTTGGTCATACCATTTAAACGCCAGTGGATTATCCGATTCGCGGCCTTCGTAAGGAATGGGGCCGTTTACGAACGGAAAATACGTTTTGTCGCCCAGTGTGAGGTTCAGTTTTGACATGATAAGTTGCGATTGAAACTAGTACTACTTCAAAATCCACTTCTCCGGAGAGATACCAAGTGGTGAAAGGCAGGAGTCAGCCAAATATCCTCTATGGAATGATTTAAAGGGACATAAAAAAGCCGGAAGCTGCAGACAGCTTCCGGCTTTCCGTACCCACGGACTTTAGTCCGTGTTGTTACTTTAACGTACTGAAATCAAATCCATCCAAAAACGAGGTGGTGAATTCACCCGACTGGAATTTGGGATCGTCCATCAGCTTGATGTGGAACGGAATGGTGGTTTTGATGCCTTCGATGACGACTTCCTGCAAGGCCCGTTTCATTCGCGTAATCACTTCCTCGCGCGATTGCCCCGATACGATCAGCTTGGCGATCATCGAATCGTAGTTCGGTGGAATGGTGTAACCACTGTACACGTGGCTATCGATGCGAATACCGTGTCCGCCGGGAAAATGCAGGTTGGTGATCTTGCCCGGTGACGGACGGAACCCGTTGGCGGGGTCTTCCGCGTTGATGCGGCACTCCATCGCGTAAATCTTCGGCGTGTAGTTTTTTCCGGAAATGGGCGCCCCGGCTGCCACTTTGATCTGTTCCTTAATCAGGTCAAAATCAGTTACTTCCTCCGTTATGGGGTGCTCCACCTGAATCCGGGTGTTCATCTCCATGAAGTAGAAGTCGCCGTGTTTGTCGACCAGAAACTCAACCGTTCCGGCCCCTTCGTAGCCGATGGCCGATGCGCCTTTGATGGCGGCTTCGCCCATCCGTTCGCGCAATTCGGAACTGACAACGGGTGAGGGTGTTTCTTCGACCAGTTTCTGGTGCCGACGCTGAATGGAACAATCGCGCTCCGACAGGTGACAAACTTTGCCGTATTGATCGCCAACGATCTGGATTTCGATGTGGCGCGGTTCTTCTACGTATTTTTCCAGATAAAGGCCGTCGTTGCCAAAGGCCGCTCCGGATTCCATCTTGGCATCGAGCCAGGCTTTTTCAAATTCCAGCTCGCTTTTGATGATCCGCATGCCGCGGCCACCGCCCCCGGCCGTAGCCTTGACAATAACCGGATAACCCATGTCGGCAGCCAGTCGTTTCCCTTCTTCCACCGACTCCAGCAACCCTTCCGAACCCGGAATAACCGGCACACCGGCAGCTCTCATCGTAGCTTTGGCCGTGGCTTTGTCGCCCATCGCGTTGATTTGCTCGGCAGTGGCCCCAATAAACTTAATACCGTAATCGGTGCAGATTTGCGAAAATTCGGCGTTTTCGGAAAGGAAGCCGTAGCCGGGGTGAATGGCGTCGGCGCTGGTGACTTCAGCGGCAGAGATAATACTGGGAATATTGAGATAGGATTGGCGGCTCGGCGGTGGACCGATGCAAACGGCCTCATCGGCAAACCGCACATGCAGGCTGTCGCGGTCGGCCGTCGAATAAACCGCCACTGTCTTGATGCCCATCTCGCGGCACGTCCGGATAATCCGCAACGCAATTTCGCCCCGATTGGCAATTAGGATTTTCTTGAACATATATTTTTGAATGAGTGAATGAGTGATTGAGTGAATGAGTGAATAAAAATTAAGCAAGCCCGTTTTTATTCACTCATTCACTCAATCACTCATTCACTCATTAGATAGGTTCTACGAGGAATAACGGTTGATCGTATTCAACCGGTGTGGCATTTTCGACCAGGACTTTGACAATCCGGCCCGCGACTTCGGACTCGATTTCATTGAAGAGCTTCATGGCTTCGATGATACAGACGGTTTTTCCCGGTTTCACTTCGTCACCAATTTCCACAAACGAATCGGAGTCTGGGCCCGCCGAGCGGTAGAACGTTCCGATCATCGGTGATTTGATGGTGAGGAGGTTCGAGGTATCCGCTTTGGGTGCCGGAGCAGTCGGCGTGGGCGTTGAAACCGCCGACTGAGCTGCGGGTGCGGGTGGTTGCGGTGCCGGTTGTGCAACGGGCTGAGCCGAAGCAACCGGAGTCTGACCGTAGCGTTTTACGTTCAGCTTCAGTTCGTTGGTTTCAATACTGACCTCATCGAGCCCCGATTGGGCGATAAAGTCAATAAGATTCTGAATGTCTTTCGTGTCCATTTCTTTTGGAATGATGAACGATGAACAATGAATGTGAATGAATAAGGCCGAACCCATTCATCATTCATCGTTCATCATCCTTTTATTTTACTCGTTCAACATAATCGTGGGTACGCGTGTCGACCCGGATTTTATCCCCCTGTTCGATAAACAGCGGTACCATGATGGTGGCTCCGGTGCTCACTTCGACTTTCTTTTTGGCGCTGTTGGCCGTATCGCCCCGGATACCCGGTTCTGAATACGTTACTTCCAGCTCCACAAATGGGGGCAATTCGCAGGTTAAAGGCGTGTCGGTTTCGGCGTTGATCAAAATTTCAACTTCCTGACCTTCTTTCATCAAATCGGCCCCTTCCACTATTTTCTCGGTCAGGTTAATCTGATCGAACGTTTCATTATCCATGAAGTTGTAACCAGCTTCATCTTTATACAGAAACTGAAATTTCCGGCGTTCAACCCGCACCGGATAAATCGTTACCCCCGCGTTGAAGGTATTGTCCAGTACTTTACCCGAAGTCAGGCTTTTCAGTTTCGTCCGTACGAATGCGCCACCCTTACCGGGCTTAACATGTTGAAATTCAGTGATTTGGAACAGATCGTGATTGAATTGAATAACGAGTCCGTTCCGAAGATCTGCGGTCGTTGCCATGATTTTGAACTATGATTATACTGATTTTACTGATTGACTATGATGCTGGCGTTACGTGATCGATCCGACTTTTTTAGCCTGACTGATCCTTCTAATCACCTGACTCATAGTGCCCATTTCACATAGATCGCGCCCCAGGTGAATCCTCCGCCAAAAGCGGCCAGAACCAGGTTATCGCCTTTTTTCAACTGCGATTCATAGTCGAACAGGCAAAGCGGGATGGTGGCTGCGGTGGTATTGCCGTATTTATGGATATTCAGCATGACCCGGTCCATGCCCAGGCCCATGCGGTTTGCGGTGGCTTCAATGATCCGTTTGTTGGCCTGATGGGGCACCAGCCAGGCCACATCGCTGCCTTTCAGGTGGTTGCGCTCCATGATTTCGGCAGAAACATCGGCCATATTCTTGACCGCAAATTTAAACACCGACGGGCCGTCCTGGTAGACGTAATGCCAGCGTTTGTCGATCGTTTCGTGGGTGGGTGGGTAACGGCTTCCGCCCGCTTTCTGAACCAGATGGTTCTGCCCGGCACCGTCGGAGCGAATGATGGAATCCATAATACCGTTGTCTTCCGTAGTGGGTTCGAGCAGAACCGCACCGGCTCCATCGCCGAATAATACGCAGGTGGTCCGGTCGGTATAATCGACAATGGCCGACATCTTATCAGCACCTACCACAATTACTTTCTTGTATTTGCCGGTTTCAATAAACTGGGAGCCAATCGTTAGGGCGTATAAAAAACCCGAACAGGCCGCCTGAATATCGAAGCTGCCGACGGCCCGGATACCGGTCATATCACAAATCAGGTTGGCCGTTGACGGAAAAACATAATCAGGCGTTGTGGTGGCGCAAATCAGTAATTCGACTTCCTCCGGTGCCGTGCCGGTTTTTGCCAGCAACCCGCCAACTGCTTTGGCGGCCATGTGCGACGTGCCCAGGCCTTCGCCTTTCAAAATATGCCGTTCTTTGATACCGGTGCGGCTGGTGATCCATTCGTCACTGGTATCCACCATTTTTTCCAACTCCGCGTTGGTCAGGATGTAGTCCGGCACATATCCGTATACGCCTGTAATTGCCGCTCTACTGTTCATACTCGGGGGGTACAATCAAAATGATAGACAAAAGTAACCAAACATGTGACCAGAGAGTTGCTGTGGGGCAAGGTAAACATACCGGTTTCGCTAGTCTTTTTTCTCATGTCTATTGTCTCCTGTCTTATTTCAACTTAAAGCCTGGGCAATTTTTGTGTATGCATCGGATTCTACCTGCCTTTTTGCCAGACTAATCATATTTTTGATTGCCAACGGCGACGAAATACCGTGGGCGATAATGACGTTCCCATTTACGCCGACAATCGGGCTACCGCCGACCGATTCGTAGTTGGTCTTATCCGTAAATTCGTGCTTTAGCCCCAGATCTCTGTTCAGTTCGTAAACCGACTCGCCCATTTTGAAAAGGATATTACCGGTAAAACCGTCGGTTACAATCACATCCGCTTTATCGCGAAACAGATCTCCGCCTTCCATATTACCGACAAAATTAATTTTGGGGCTGTTCTTCAGTAACTGGTAGGCGGCCTGGGCCAGCAGCGATCCTTTTTGTTCTTCCTCGCCGATGTTCAGCAGTGCCACCCGGGGTTGATCGATACCAAACGTATACTGAGCGTAAATGGAACCGATTTCGCCGAATTGCAGTAGCATTTCCGGCTTACAATCGGCGTTGGCACCAATATCGACCATAACGGCAAAACCGCCACTCAACTGAGGAACAAACCCGGCAATGGCGGGCCGCATGACGCCTTCGATCGCTTTGATACTAAACAACGCGCCGACATGCATCGCACCGGTATTTCCCGCGCTGCAAAAAACATCGACAGCTTTGTCACGTAAAAGTTTAAACCCAACTCCAATACTGGAATTGGGTTTTTGCGAAAGCGCCCTGGTGGGGTGCTCTCCCATTTCGACTACATCTTCTGCATGGACAATCTCCACGCCGGAGCCTGCGTACTTATATTTCTGAAGAAGGTCTTCAATTACCCGCTGTCTGCCCACCAATACGATGGTAACGTCACTCGGTAATTCTTTAGTGGCCATCACGACTCCCTCCACAATAGCGTCCGGAGCGAAATCGCCACCCATAGCGTCGACTGCGATTCTCATTGAACCAGGTTTGGGTGCGCTGAATTGGTAAACGAACGTGTAAAAATAGTAGTTGCCCGGCAATAAAAAAGTATTTCACGTTCATCCGATGCAGATTCCTGTGAAATACTTGTTACCCCCAACCTCCTGAAAGAGGTTTTCGATACTGTGAAAAAAGCCCCGGCATGGGGTTGGGGGCTAAAATGTCAGGCGGTTGGTGCGTAATTTTCAATAACGACCTTGCCTTTGTAATACAGGTTGCCTTCGAAAACGTGTGCCTTGTGACGAACGTGAATTTCGCCGGTTGTCGCATCAAAAGACAGCGTTTTGGCGGTCAGTTTATCGTGCGTTCTACGCTTGTCCCGGCGGGTGGTTGAATGTCTGCGTTTGGGATGTGCCATAATTGTATCTTGTCAATTGTCAGTCTATCTTGCCATTCTCCCACAGCCGGAACGGTCGCTGGAGCGATAACAAAGGGTATTAATTATTATTCAGTTTTCGTAATGCTTCCCAGCGTGGGTCAACGGGCGGTTCGGCGGTTTCATCATCCGGACCGGCTGGCTCCGAACGGTAAACCACTTTCCCTTCCTGTTCCTCATCGTCGTCCGTTTCTTCCTGACGAAAACGGGGATGGAGTTTTTTCATCGGCAATGACAGCACGATAAAATCGAAAAGGTAACGCGCAATATTAATTTGCTGCGTATCCCACAGAATCAGTTCGATTTCGTCGGTCAACTCCTCTACCCGATCCGAAAATTTCAGAAACAACTGCTCCCGAATATCCATTGGCTCGTCGAAAGGCTCCAGGCTACGGTCACAAACAAGTCCCAATGTGCCCCAAATATGGAAATTGAGCTGAATCATTGACGATGACTTGGTCAGAACCAAATGCGTCTTGAATGATCCATGTTGAATCAATTCCTGGTCCATAGCCTCGAAAAACGCATCGCCCGACTCAAAGTCGAACTCGTACGTTTTGTCTTCCAGACTACTGATCGAGATGGTGTATTTTTGGATCTCTTTCACTATCGTCTCAAAATAGTCCGCAAAGTTACGAACTATTTCTGAACCATAAAAGATTAGCTGTCAATTTAGAACGTCTTTGTCATTTCACGGATCGGTCCGACCGATGATACAGGGAATAGCTTTTTAGAGAAATGGATACGGGTTGGTACCCCAGATAAGTCAATTGTTGCTGTTGCCCATCCCGGCAGCGCTCATCGGCCAGAAAATAGTCCGGCTTTTTGTCCAGCGTCGTCATTTCAAGTCGGTTATACCGCTGAATATACGAATGCAGTAACGGGCTTACCATCATTTCCGGGCACACACCCAGTTTGGTATCCGGTGGAACCACCGCCCCGATTTTGTTTACTTCGACAAGAATATCTTTATAACTATGGTACGGTGTCCCGGCAATGTTCACGCCGTATACCCCGGCAGCTACACAGGCGAACACGCCCGCTCCCAGTATGATCTGCAGACTGCGCGGGCTTAATGACACGGAATCGATCACCTTCAGCAGTTGCGGCCCCATCCAGGCGGCTAACCCGAGAGCCATATAAGGAATGGCCGCAACGACGTAGTAGTCGATTTGCTTGGTGGTGGCCATAATGGGCAGGGTAGCCGCCAGACCCAGTCCAATATAAAACCGGATTAGCCCCGAAAGTGGACGAACCGGCTCGCGGGACTTAAACCAAAACCGGTTCAGGGCCCATAAAACAGCCTGTAGGGCCACCGCAGGGGCCACATTGATCAGCAGAACTTTGATAATGTACATCCGCCCGAAAGGGCCCTGTGTATCTTCAAAAACTTCGCGCTTGCTGTTCAAAGCGGCCCACACCTGCTGATTGAAGTAGGCTTGCAGGAAAATCCGGGCCGGTTCATACAGCACGAGAAGAGCCATCAGAAGGACAAAACCGCCGGTCAGAATGGATGTCCAGCGGATTGCCTTTGCGATTTCCGGGGTTCGGCCATAAAACAGTCCGTACAAGCCCGGAACTGCCAGCACGTGCAGGCTCACCGGCCCCTTGGTCAGAAAGGCCGCAAGCAGCGACAAAACCGCCAGCGTAGCCATTAAAAACCATCTTTGGGGATTTTGCCAGCCCGCAATCGTATATTTGACGGCCAACAAACAGAACAGGCTCATGGTGGCGTCCAGGTAATTCTGCTCGTAGGTCCACTCCGTCAGCGGGAAGGTAAACACCAGAAATACCGGTAGCCATTCCCACCGATACAGCGGATGATCGGCCGGTATGAGCTGCCGCCATAACTGAACAATCAACGCAATGATCAGAATGAAAACCACCAGGCAATACACACGTTCGGTTACATAAGTATCGCCCAGCAGTCTGAAAAACCAGGACTGAATATAAAACAGCAGGGGAGGATGTTCATAAAACGTTTCGGTCTGGTTGTAGGGTAACCAGAAAGAACTGGCAAAAATCGGCGACCAAAACGATCCTTTGCCGATTGCCATATTCCGGGAAATAGCTGCGTAGGTAAGGCCGTCGGCCCACATGCCTTCGCGAAGCAGGCGTCGAAAAACGATGAAAGCGCCCCAGGCCAGCGTAAACAGCCATCCAATCCGGCGATAGACGGGTTTGGTTGGCACCACTGAAAAAAAACCGGGCCATGAACGTAAACTCATACAGGGCAGAGTTGTTAAAAACGGCATCAAGATACCTGCTTATTCATGCTTTTCACATCCTATTTGTTATTTCTGTACGTTAATTCAGGTATTTATGGAAGTCATAACGAAGAATCGTTCCTTTTTTATAGTCTATCTTTTTTTCTTCCTAACGGTTAGTGTCTTACTGCTGCTTTACAGCAAAACGGAACTTATGCAGTGGGTCAATGCGCACAACGGCCCCCTTGCCGATCTGTTTTTTGCTCGTGTTACTTACCTGGGCGACGGTGCATTTGCTGCCATCGTTTGTGTCATCCTGCTCTTCTGGTCATTCCGGTTTGCACTCATGGGAATTGCATCCTTTTTGTTGTCGACTCTGGTGACCCGCGCCCTAAAACAGTTTGTTTTTTCGGATTCTTTGCGCCCTCTGAAGTATTTCGAGCATTCTACCTGGCAATACCGGATCATCGACGGCCTGGATATTCACAGCTACAACAGTTTTCCATCCGGTCATTCCACGACGGCCTTCTCGGTTTTTTGCCTGCTGGCGTTGTTGGATGAGCGCAAGAGCCGGGGCTGGTTTTTTGCCCTACTGGCCGTTGTTACCGCTTATTCACGCGTTTATTTATTCCAGCATTTTGTGGAAGATGTATACGTTGGCTCCATCATCGGTACGGTATCTTCCGTAGTTGTTTTCCTGGTGTTGGGCCGCCACTGGGACCAAAATCCGAAAACGTGGCACGACCGACGGTTGCGGTTATAATACCTCTACCTTATCCATTCAACTTATTCTTCAAATAATTACATCATACCGGTAAATAGTTTGCCTGGCTGCCTTTACGTATATACCTACTCAGCCGGCTTTCCTGAAAATCTATTTTATCAATTTGGCAAAAAAGCTAATTTCCCAAAAAATTAGCCTGAAATAATACGTTTATATCAATAATTATTTGGCATTTCTGAAAAATACAGTTTAAAACGAAGCCTATTTATCAATAAAACCTATCTCTTTTCGTAATTTCAGCCTAAATTCCACGCTTCAGACGTATGATGTCACAACTGCAATCCATCGCTGACCCTACCACAACGGCATTAGGACGGGGTATTCAGGCCATTGGTTTCGGCAAGCTGGGTCGCCGACCGCTTTCGCCTGATTTAATGGAGGAATGCAGACAGGTGCTGCTGTCGGACCAGGGCGATCCGTTGCAGAAAGGGGCGTTTTTGGGGGCTTTACTAGCCAAGGGACCGACGCCGGAAGAACAGTCGCTGGAGACGGTTTTCGGAAAAAATGCTTTTTTAAATCCGGCTTTCTTTATCAATAAAGTATGCCCGGACCTGCCAACCAGCCTCTTTCCCATTGCCACAAAACTGCTGAAAGGCCATATTCTCCGCGCCAGCGAAGCCCACCAGTTGGGTAACTTCCTGTTTTCGGACGACAACTGCGAGACCTTCAAAGGAATGGCCACCAGTTTGTTACGAATCCGGATTGAATCCAACGACGAATACAAGGGATTTTATGATGCGGCCATGGAAACCATTACACCCGGTTTTCGACAACTGAGCTGCGTCGATCGTCCGCTGGTTCAACTGGCCGAACCTTTTGATGGCGTCGAGCATACGTATCTGGTTACGCCCTTGCTGGCTCATTTCTTCGAGCAGCGCGGCTACGGTGCCCTGTCGGTTGTGGGCCGGACGCCGGGGCCTAACTACACCCTCAACGCCCACGATCTTTACCTCTATCTGGGGTGTCAGATGTTGCAGAGCAACCACGAAATCAATACGCCACCGGAGCCTTTCGGCTGGGTGCTCGACCAAAAAGCTCTTTCTCCGGCCCTGAATCGCTGGGTCGACCGCCGTCGGATCATTCTCAAACGCCCTTTTTTGGCGACGCTCGAAAAAATTTTAAATCCGTGCAGCGCCCGCATTCTGGTAACGTCCGTTTTTCAGGTTCCTTTCCAGATGAAAATGGCGGAGCTGGCTTTGATGGCCGGTTTTGACGCGGTCATCGTCATGAAGCGGGGTCTGGAAGGAAGTCTTTCACCTGCAACCAGCCGGAGCAGCGGTATTCTGTGCGCTGTCCGGACGGCCCGCGGCCATTTGTTCTATCAAAATTTCGACATCGACCTGCCCGCCTTTGCCGAATACCGGACCGAAACGGATGAGATTGTGACGAATTTGCAGGTCAGTGACAACGTCCGGCTTATCCGCGATTTCATGAAGGACGGCGAAACCGACAGCGAAGATTTCGACAACCGCGCGCATTTCACGCAGGCCTTGCTGGGCCGGGGCATGGACTGGATCGAAGGGCAACTGGACGGCCGGACCATGAAAGATGTCCGATTGAGCTAATCAGGCCGATTTGGGCCGAAATACCTTCATTATCTCCGCGTGCGTCGTCAGAAACGGCCCGCCAATCAAGTCGATGCAATACGGGATGGCCGGAAAAACCACGGATAGGCATTGCTCGATCGCCGTCGGTTTTCCGGGTAAATTGAGAAACAGCGTCTGGTTGCGAATACCGGCCGTCTGGCGGGATAAAATGGCCGTCGGCACGTGTTTCAGACTTTCCTGCCGCATCAGTTCACCAAAGCCCGGCAATAGTTTCTGGCAAACCGCTTCGGTCGCTTCGGGCGTCACGTCGCGCAAGGCCGGGCCGGTTCCGCCCGTCGTCACCACCAGGCAGCAGCCTTCGCCATCGGCCAGTTCAATCATCGTGGCTTCCAGTTGGGGCTGTTCGTCGGGAATGACGCGGTAAACCGGTTCCCAGTCACAACTCAGGTATTTTGTCAGCAGACTGACCACGGCTTTTCCGGGAATATCTTCGTAAATGCCCGCGCTGGCCCGGTCGGAAACATTGATAACACCAATGCGAATTTGGGTTGCCATCTTCAAAATTTCAGGGTGATGCGGCAAAGATACACGCAACCGCGCAACGAAACGGCGAGTTTGCGTACTTTTGCGAAATCAACCCCAACGCTATGCCCCGAATTCCAAGCCGTCTGATTCCCGTGTTGATTGTTCTGGCCGGAGCGTTGTTTTACTTCCCGTTTCTGGGCCGGGTTCACCTCTTCGATTGGGACGAGATCAACTTTGCCGAATCGGCGCGGGAAATGATCGTGACGGGCAATTACACCCGGGTTCAGATTAATTTTCAGCCATTTTGGGAAAAACCGCCCCTGTTTTTCTGGCTTCAGGTGCTGGCCATGAAAGCCTTCGGCATCAACGAGTTTGCCGCCCGATTTCCTAACGCCGTAATCGGCATCGTCACCTTGCTGGTTTTATATTCGATTGGTAAAAAGATCGTCGATGAGCGGTTTGGACTTTTGTGGGCGCTGGCCTATTTCGGCTCTTTAACGCCCCACCTTTATTTCAAATCCGGAATTATCGACCCGACATTCAATCTGTTCATCTTCCTGAGTGTCTGGTTGATGGCCGGGGCGGTTTCGGCCTATGGCACACCGAAAGCGACCCGACTGGCGGCATTTTCGGGTTTGTTCGTCGGTCTGGCGGTATTGACCAAAGGCCCCGTCGGCGGGTTGCTGCTCGGACTGACGTTTCTGGTGTATTGGGGCATCCAGCGGTTTCGACCGATTTTGAGTTTTCTGAACGGGTTGCTCTTCTTCGGTTGTGGCCTGGCGGTGGCCTCCGTCTGGTTCGGGCTGGAGTTGATCAAGAACGGATTCTGGTTTTTTGAAGAATTTTTCCGGTACCAGATCCGGCTCTTTTCAACGCCCGACGCCGGCCATCAGCAGCCGTTTTATTACCATTTCGTGGTGGTCTTGCTGGGCTGTTTTCCGATGTCACTGCTGGCGATACGCGGTTTTTTTGCGGATACGGCGGGGGCTCGTTCGGATTCGCAATCGGAACGGGCGGTTCGGGCGGTTTCGTTCCGGCGCTGGATGATCATCCTGTTCTGGGTAGTAATGATTCTGTTTTCCATCGTCAAAACCAAAATCGTTCATTATTCCTCGATGGCGTGGTTTCCGGTTTCCTACCTGGCCGCTACGGTTTTGTATGGCTACCTGAACGGATATTTGAAATGGAACCGCTGGCTGACCATCGGCATCGGCATCATTGGCGGAGTGCTGGCGGTATTGATTGCCGCCTTGCCGCTGATTGGCATGCATACCGCCGACCTGATTCCGTACATCAAAGACCGGTTTGCAGCCGCCAACCTGACGGCCCCGGTCGAGTGGCAGGGCTGGGAATGGGCCATCGGCACCGTTTACGGATTGCTTATTCTGGGTTTGTTGTGGCTCCGGCAAAAACGGCCCGTCGGGAGTATGGTCACCTTATTTCTGTCTACACCGGTCCTCTTGTGGTTTGTGTTACCGGCCATTGTTCCCAAAATTGAGCGCTATACGCAGGGTGCCGTGATTGATTTCTACGAAGCCAAACAGGGTCAGGACATTTACATCGAGCCCATCGGTTATAAAAGTTACGCTCACCTGTTTTACTTCCGGAAACCACCCCCGACCAATCCCAAAAGTTACAGCGAAGAGTGGCTGATCAACGGCCCGGTCGACAAACCGGCTTTTTTCGTCACCCGCAACATCAACCTCGATCAATACAAGTACAACCCGAATCTGGAAATCATCAGTGAAGACAACGGGTTTGTTTTTCTGCGCCGGAAACCTGCTTTTAAGTGATGGAAACGGTCAGCTGGGCAAGGCGCGTGCCGATGCGCCACTGACGCCATGAATAACCGCTCTTTGCCTTTCACGTTCGCTTTCGTGGCGAGAAAAGGCTCCGTAAGGAGGTTAACCGTGGGGCATTTTCTTTGCTGAATTACCGGACAAGAGTCTAGTTTGGTTTACTTTTACGTAATCACGTTACCGGGTCCATACTTACCTTATTTTGAACCCTGAAAAAAAACGAATCATTCGGTGGCCCGTATACGCAATTTTCGTCTTCGTTGGCCTTTTCGTGGTTGTAGTCATGGCGCTTTGGCTTTATGGTCATATCGTTCAGGGCGAGGGTATTGATCAGACAGCCTGGATCATTTTAGGAGCGTCCGGGCTTCGTTTATTGACACTAGTAATTGCCCTGGCCAGTATAATCTGTATGACCGCAAGAATGCCTATTCCGTCTTTTACCGCACCGAAGGGCAGGCCACGAAATCCTACCGGCTGGCTATTTTTGCGGCTCCCATCCCCAGCCTGACCTACAATTTTGAGTTTAAGTAAGAAATCTTTCAGTTATTGGCCTCAGAAAGTCAGCATTTGATCGTTGGAACACTAAAATATGCCCAAAAGCCTCGTCATACTCGGTCCGACCGCAAGCGGAAAAACCCGGTTAGCGGTTCACGTTGCCCGACGGCTGAACGGTGAAATCATCAGCGTGGATTCCCGGCAGGTGTATCGCGGCATGGACATCGGAACCGGCAAAGACCTGGACGAATACCGCGTTGATAATCAAACCATTCCCTATCACCTCATTAACATTGTCGATGCGGGCAGTGACTACAACCTGTACCAGTATCAGCAGGATTTTAACCACATTTTTCCCCAAATTCGGGCCCGTGGTCATGTTCCGATTCTGTGCGGGGGAACCGGTTTATACCTTGAAGCCGTTCTGAAAGGGCATCGGTACACCGCCATTCCGATTAATGAGGAACTGCGTGCGAAATTGAAAACCAGAACCGACGATGAATTGCTCGAACGGTTTCAGCAGGTTCCTTCAGCCTATGCGGTTTTGGCCGACACCTCCACCCGCAAACGACTGATCCGGGCGATTGAAATTGCCATGTACTTAACCCAAAATCCCAAAATTGACCTTTCCGGCCCGGTTTCATTGCCCGACATGGTGGTTTTTGGAATCGATTTACCCGTCGAAGTGCGTCGGCAGCGGATTTCCGACCGGTTACACCAACGACTTCAAAACGGCCTGATCGACGAAGTTCAGCGGTTACTGGAAAGCGGTATTCCGGCCGAAAAACTGATTTTTTACGGGTTGGAATACAAATTCATCACCCACTACCTGCACGGTGAACTGGATTACGCGACCCTGAGCGTCCGCCTGGAAACGGCCATTCACCAGTTTGCCAAGCGTCAGATGACGTTTTTTCGCAAACTGGAGCGCGACGGTTTACGCATCCACTGGCTCGACGGCCGGCTGCCCATTCATCACTTAGTTGATCGTATTACCGCTGATTTACAGGAAATTCCGCAAACTCTTCATTCATAACTCATCACTCTTCACTCCCATTCCGGCAGTTTTCCGTATTTTTGAGCCATGACCCAAACAACAAACCCACTGGTTTTTCTAGAAGCGCTTCATCAGGAGATTCAACAAACGGAATACGGCCAGCAACCGGCGGAATTATACGATCCCATCAGCTACATCATGAACCTGGGCGGCAAGCGGATGCGGCCGCTGCTCACGCTCATGGCCGCTTACCTCTTCGGTGACGACTGGCGCAGGGCTCTCAAACCGGCCGTGGCAGTTGAAGTATTCCATAATTTCACGCTCATGCACGACGACATCATGGATCAGGCACCCCTGCGCCGGGGCCAGCCGACGGTTCATGAGAAGTGGAACCACAACATTGCCATCCTGTCGGGTGATGTCATGCTGGTCAATGCCTATGAGCTGCTGCTGGATGTTGAAACGCCGAAGCTCAAAAAAGTACTGAGCCGTTTTAACCGCACAGCCGCCGATGTTTGCGAAGGCCAGCAACTCGACATGAATTTTGAAACCCGCTGGGACGTTACGGAAGACGAATACATCGAAATGATCAAGCTCAAAACGTCGGTTTTGCTCGGTTTTGCGCTCGAACTGGGCGGTATCATTGCCGGTGCCGACGATGCAGCCAGCAGTCTGCTGCGCGAAGGCGGTATTAATATCGGACTGGGTTTTCAGTTGAAAGACGATTTGCTGGATGTGTACGGCGATCCGGCTAAATTCGGCAAGCAGGTTGGGGGCGATATTATTGCCAACAAAAAAACGTTTTTACTCATCGAAGCCCTGCAACAATCCCGTGGTGATTTGAAAGCCGAACTCATCGGCTGGCTCAGTGCCACGGAATTCGATAAGCAGGAAAAAGTCCAGGCGGTTACGGCCATTTACGACCAACTGGGCATCCGGCAATTGACCGAAGAACGGATTAATAACTACTTTACGCGGGGCTTTGCCAATTTCGGTCAGGTATCGGCCGATCCGGCCCGCAAAGCACTGCTGATGGATTTCACCGAACAGTTGATCGGTCGCGAAAGCTGAGCAAATCTAAAAACCCCACCTAACTTCTTACGCCACAACTCGTTATGACCGTCACGCTTGCCATTATCGTCATTACCGGACTCGTTAGTTTTTACGCCTGGCGAAATGATTCTTTTCTGGATAGCATGGTTCTGAACCCGCAAAAAGTCCTTAAGCGGGGGCAATGGTACCGGCTTTTGACATCGGGATTCGTTCACGCCGATATGAGTCACCTGCTGTTCAACATGTTTACGCTCTATTTTTTCGGGAGTCTTATCGAACAGGTTTTTAGCCTCCTGTTTGAAGGAGCCGGGCCGATTTATCTGCTGATTTTTTATCTGGTTGCTATCGTAGTATCCGACATTCCGACTCTGATCCGCCAACGCAATAAGTCCAATTACAACTCTTTAGGCGCTTCGGGTGGCGTATCGGCCCTGCTGTTTGGAGCAATCATGTTTCAACCGACCGAAAAAATTTACCTCATGGGTATCATCGGCATCCCCGGTTTTATTTTTGGTGCACTCTACATGGGCTACTCCTTCTACGAATCCCGGCAAGGGCGCGGTACCATCAACCACGACGCCCACTTGTACGGTGCTATTTTCGGTATTTTTGTCGTTGTCCTGCTGTATCCGCCCGTTGTCGGGACTTTTATTCAGCAAATCTCGAACTGGAAATTATTTTGATCGAAAAACAAGAGAGACAAGAGAATACCGGCTTTTGCGTTTTGCTCTTCCTCTCTTGTCGGGCCTCTTTTGTTCGCTATGTGGCAGCTACTGAATCAACCGTATCCGTGTGAAGATCCGGTTCGCCGACGGTGGGCCAAGGCGTTCTGGATTGGCGTTTTTGTGGGGCTTTTTCTGCTGATCTTCCAACCGTTCGGATTGAATACGTGGAATACGCCTTACAAAACCCTCAAAATTCTGGGTTTTGGGCTCATTTCCTTGCTGGTGACAGCTGGACTCAGCCTGTCTTTACCGGTTTTGCTGCCGAAGCAATTTTCCAACGATCGCTGGACGGTGGGCCGCGAAATCCTCTGGATAACCACCCACATGACCCTGATTGGGCTGGCTAATTATTTCTATATCAACTGGCTAACCGGAAGCGCCATCTACAGCTCGGGTCTGTTTGGGATGATCATCGTTACCTTTGTAATTGGTGTCTTTCCTTCGGCAGGCACGGTTTTGGTGAACTACATCGTCAAACTCAAACGATATCAACAGCTGGCCCGGGAATTCCCGGTTCGGGAACACCACGCCGGAAATCCCGCCGACGGGCCTGATCAGCGGATTTTGATCACCCTAACCGCCGAAAATGAAAAAGACAGCCTCGTCTTCCCGCCCAC
The DNA here is from genome assembly GCF_003858645.1 of Larkinella knui. Classification (GTDB taxonomy): domain Bacteria; phylum Bacteroidota; class Bacteroidia; order Cytophagales; family Spirosomataceae; genus Larkinella; species Larkinella knui. The sequence goes on from NZ_RQJP01000006.1 coordinate 392,794, forward strand.
CGATCTGCTATACATCGAATCCAGTGATAATTACTCCACCATTGTTCACTTGAAAAATGGCCAGCCGGTTAAAACCCTGCTGCGGAGTAGCCTGAGTCGGCTGGAAAGCCAGCTTGGCGCAAACGATCCTTCAATCACGGCCCGCAATCCGATGGTCCGGTGCCACCGGTCGTATATTGTCAATCTGGAAAAAGTGGAGCGCGTAACGGGCAACGCGCAGGGCTACAAACTTCACCTGCAAGACGGGCTGTTTCAAATTCCGGTGGCCCGCAAATACAACGATACGCTGGTGGCCCAACTCAAATCGATGGTCTGATCCTTTGCCAAACGTCCCACCGGCTTTGTCAACGACCCCAGAAAGTGTCAAATACCCCAAAAAACTGCCGTACTTCCCTTTAATTTGACCGGTTTGCCGACTCCGCGTAGGTTTGTTTCAACGAATCGAACACGACTAAACGCTTTTGGAGTTATGGATCTCTTGTTAAAACTTATGATTGGTATCCACGTGGCGGCTGGCTTCTTCGCCCTGCTGGTCGGTATTGTTCCCATGGTGACCAAAAAAGGAAACCGCTTGCACAAAGTGACCGGCCTGGTATTTTACTGGTGCATGGCCGTCGTCTGTCTGACCGCCGTCTACCTGGTTTTCTTCAAACCCAGCGCACTGTTTCTGTTATTCATTGCCATTCTGAGTTTTTATTTCTGCTTTTCGGGTCGGCGCCTTCTCCGCCTGAAAAAAGCGCAGAATCAGTTTACGTTAACCGATCAGATTGCGGCCTATTTGGCTCTGGGCGCGTCGCTGGTGATGTTTGGGTTGGGTATTCAGGCCGTTGTCAACTGGGTTATGATGGGCAGTATCTCCATCTTCGGCCTGCTCTATTTCTTTTTTGCCGGTATTCTCTTCAGCAACGCCCGGTATGACGTCCTTTTATTCCGGCATCCGGAAAAGACCCGTTACGGTAAAATAGAGTGGTTTTTCGGACATATCACCCGGATGTGTGGTTCCTACATTGCCACGTTGACGGCGTTTGCCACGGTCAATACCCGGTATTTACCCGACCATCATTTCATGATCGACATCGCGGCCTGGACCCTGCCGGGCATTATTGGAGGTATTCTGATCGGCCGGACGATCCGGTATTATTTGAAGAAATTCAATTTGAATGAAGCAACAGGAAAGAAGTTGCGTACCCACGGAGTTTAGTCCGTGTTTTTAATAGATCATAATATTACTATTTCGGAGGCATTGAAAACACGGACTAAACTCCGTGGGTACGGGTATTATTTGAAGAATCCTTTGGGATCGGGCATTTTATCGCGCAATTCCTGCAAATAAACGAAGTCGACGGCGGCCAAGTCCAGTGACCGTCCTTTGTGCAAATTCTCCCAGGCTGCGGCATAATCGCCCTTCGCAAAATTAGCCCACGACAACCGCATGAACGTATTGGCGTTTGTTACATCATACTGGAGGGCCTTGTTGAGCACCGAAATGGCGTCTTCCAGGAGGGCGTTGTCCTTATTCTCTTTATACTGCTTGAGTTCTACCGTGGCCAGATCGGTCATCAGAACGGCGTTGCTATCGGCCACTTCCAGTCCTTTTTTCAGAAGCCGGATCGACTCGGGCATTTTGTTCTGCTGGTAGCTGATCACGCCCAGACCCCAGTACGTGTCGGAATTTTTGTCGTTCAGCAGCCACGCCAGATTGAAGCGGTAAGTGGCCGTGTCCAGCTGGCCTTCGGTCAGGTATTCCCAGGCACGGGTCGAGAAAAACTGGCTGGCTTCGGCGCGATTGCTAAAATTTTTGTCGCATTCGTTCAAAAACCGCACTTCCCAGGTGATGTGCTCAGCCGTTTTTGCCTGTTCACCAAACAAAGGCGTCACCATTGGGTTTACAACGGTGGGGTTGGCATTTTTGGAAACCTCAACAACGGTATCTCCTTTGCCTGCTTCGACTCTCCGGGCCGAACTGGCTAAGGGCCCGGTTTGCGCAAAAACGCCCAGGGGAAGCCAAACCAGAAGACCGAAAAACCGCATTCCTTTTGTCCGATTATTCATGTGACGTTCAACGTACTAACCCCTATAAAACGTAAGGGGATCTAATTTAGTACAAAATATTGAAAAACGGTTACGTCTTCCGGCGACGGGCGGGGCCGGTTTTGGGTTTGCTGCTGCGGGCCGTTGGGCTTTTGGGCGACTTGCCGCGGGTGGATGTGCTGCGGGTGGCTGCGGATTTCCCCGGTGTGCTACGACCTTTGACCGGTATTCCTTTTTTCTCGTGAAAAGCGCCTTTAAAAGTCGGATCTTCCTTTTTCCGCTGATCGTCGATTTCCCGCAGGAAATCCTGCTGTTCTTCAAAAGGCGTTTCGGTAATCGGAACCGCTTCCGGTATGGGTTCGCGTGGAATCTGCATCCGGATAATCTTCTCGATCTGCCGAATGTGGTATTCCTCCGCCATTGTCACAAACGTGATGGCTTCCCCGGTATGGTTAGCGCGGCCCGTGCGGCCAATGCGGTGAACGTAATCTTCATAAATCAGCGGAACATCGAAATTGATGACGTGACTGACCAGATTGACGTCGATGCCCCGCGCCGTAACGTCGGTGGTCACCAGCACCCGGATGTTGCCTTCCTTAAAGGCTTCCATCGAATTAATCCGCGTATTCTGCCCTTTATTGGCGTGTAAAACACGGATCCGGTCGTCGGCGATGACTTTCCGGGCTAGAAATTTATAAATATTGTTGGCGGTTTCTTTCGATCGGGCAAACACAATCACCCGGTTGGCCGATTCGAAACTCATCAGGTACGCCAGCAGATCGATCTTGGTTCTGAAATTAGGAACGGCATAAATCTTCTGCGAAACCATATCGGCCGTCGATGCCTGGGGCGTCACCTCGACCCGCATCGGAAACTCCAGAAACTCGTACGACAATTCTTCCACTTTGGGCGGAAAGGTGGCCGAAAACAGCATATTTTGCCGCTTCACCGGAATCACTTCCAGAATTTTCCGGATCTGGGGCATAAAGCCCATGTCCATGATTTTGTCGGCTTCATCCATCACCATCGTCGTCAGTTGCTTCACCACGATTTCGCCCCGCGAGTAGAGGTCCGAAAACCGCCCCGGTGTTGCCACCAGAATGTCGATGCCCTTCTGAACGGCTTCAATCTGCGCTTTCGGTCCAATGCCACCATACAGGGCCAGGTGCCGGATATCGGTATATTTGGCTAGTTCGGTAATGGCGGCATCGATTTGCATGGCCAGTTCGCGCGTTGGCGCCAGAATCAACGCCCGCGGATGCTGGCCCTGCGCATACTTGATTTTCATCAGCAGCGGCAGCAGGTAAGCCGCCGTTTTTCCGGTACCGGTTTGTGCAATTCCCAACACATCATGCCCCGCCATGGCCAGCGGAATGGCCTGTTGCTGGATGGGCGTTGGCTGCTCATAACCCGCTTCCACGATCGCCGTCAGCAGTTGTTTATTGAGCTTAAAATCGTCAAAAGAGTTGATTTCCATAGAATAGTGTCTTGAACGGAAATTACGCGGATGAAAGGATTAAGTAGGATTGCTGACGCGGTCTTTTAATCTTATTAATCCTTTCATCCGCGTAATTCCCGTTCAAGAGGGTTAAAAACGATTCAACACCCGCTCAATACCGCTGAGATAGCCCATTCCGAACAAATTGAGATGGACCAGCAACGGATACAAATTGTAAATCGGTATTCGCTCCTGAAAACCGTCTTCCATCGGAAACGCTTCATCATAGGCGTCGTAAAACCGCTCGTCAAAACCGCCGAAAAGCGTTGTGAAGGCCAGTTCAGCTTCGCGCAGGCCGTAATAAACCGCCGGGTCGATCAAGGCCGCATCGCCCTGTTCGTTCACCATCACGTTGCCCGACCATAAATCACCGTGTAGCAAAGCCGGTCGTTCAACCGGCAACAAATCAGGCAACCGTTGGTATAATTTTTGAAATTTGTTGTACAACTCTTTTGAAAGAAGTCCTTTGTAAAGAGCCATACCGGCCAGTGGCTGAAGACGTTGTTCGATGTAAAACGTGATTCCGTTGTCTGTTAATGTGTTGCTTTGCGGCAGCGAACCGATGTAATTATCAAAGTGTAATCCGAATTTCGATTGGGTGTGTGAATGTAACAACGCCAGCGACTGCCCGAATGATTCCCAGTAGTCGGTTTTAGGAACCACCGGATCGATGTATTCGAGAACCAGATAGGTTTTGTCGCGGTATTTTCCGTAGCCGATTACCTCAGGAATGTAGATGGCTTCGGTCGATCGGAGCAGGTCCAGCCCACGGGCTTCCCACTCGAACATATCCACGCTGTCGGCCGGGTTCCATTTTACAAAAAACAGCCCTTCCGACGAAAAAACCTGCGCGGCCGTGTTGACGTTACCACCCACCAAAAACCGGGCTTCCAACACCTCGACCGAACGGCCCAGGGTCTGAAAAAATAGCCCCTCAAAAAAATCAAACTGTTCTTCTCCCAGCCACATCAATGGTTTACTGTTTTCGGTTGTCGTGGTTCCCCGTTTCGATTTACAGTTTCCAGTTGGTACTTTTGCCAACCTTATTGCACACTATGAATATTCAGATACAACGCCTTTATGAACTGGCACAACGCCCCGAACGCCGGATTATCGGCCTGATGTCGGGTACCTCGATGGACGGCCTGGACGTTGCCCTGTGCCACATCAAAGGGTTTGGCCCCCAAACCGACGTATCGCTTACCCATTTTGAGACCGTTCCGTACACCGACGACCTGAAGGCGGAAATACGGAAAGTTTTTGCCAAAAAAGAAATCGACTTCCAACATCTTTGTCTGCTCAATGCCTGGATTGGGCAACTTCACGGCCAGATGGTGACGGACTGCCTCCGCCAATGGAAACTAACAGCCGCCGACGTCGACCTCGTTGCCAGCCACGGCCAAACGGTTTTTCACGCACCCAAAAGCCAGCACCGACTCGATAAATTCCCGAATGCCACGCTGCAGATCGGTGACGGTGACCACGTTGCCGTGACCACGGGCATTATTACCCTCAGTGATTTTCGTCAGAAACACATCGCCAAAGGGGGCGAAGGCGCTCCGCTGGCGGTTTATGGCGACTATTTTATTTTTTCAAAAAAAGACGAAAACCGCCTGATGCTCAATATGGGCGGTATTGCCAATTTTACGTATCTCCCCGGAAATCTGAACGCAGAAGAGGTATTTACGACCGACACCGGCCCCGGTAACACGCTCATTGATGCCTTTACGCGGCAGTTTTTCAACCAACCATACGACGCAAATGGCCAAATTGCCGCTCGCGGAACCGTGAATCAGGATTTACTACAAATGTTGAAAAAAGATTCGTTTTTCAAGGCTCCCTTTCCAAAAACTACGGGACCGGAAGTATTCAACGCGGAGTATGTTCAGCGCGCGCGGCAACTCAGCCAAACGGACGAGTACCTGACGCCCGAAGATCTGATTGCCACTCTAACCCGGTTTAGTGCGGAAACCATTGCCGAAGCGATTCAAACCGTGATCAAACCGGGTGAGCCTTATTCGGTGTACCGGAGCGGGGGCGGGATGCATAACCCGGTTCTGACCGGCGCTATTCAGGCGTTATTGCCCGATTGCCGGTTTGCCAATACCGACGAGCTGGGTATTTCCGGTGACGCCAAGGAAGCCATTCTGTTTGCAGTGCTGGCTAATGAAGCCGTCGCCGGTGGCTACACGTCTTTCGGCAATCGCCGGGGCGTCCCGACGGTGTCGATGGGCAAAGTTTCTTTTCCAAATTAAATGTAAAACGACATGACTGACATCATAATCATTGGGGGCGGTATTGTCGGGCTGGCAACGGCGCTGCAAATCAAGCGCCAGCGCCCTGGTCTTTCGGTAACCGTAATCGAGAAAGAAAACCGGCTGGCGGCCCACCAGACCGGCCACAACAGTGGCGTCATTCATTCGGGTTTGTATTATAAACCGGGCAGTCTGAAAGCCACCAACTGCATTCGCGGCTACTGGATGCTGCTCGAATTCTGCGAACAGGAAAATGTTCCGTATGAACTTTGCGGCAAAATCGTTGTGGCCACCAAACCGGAGGAAATACCGCTTTTGGACAATTTATACCAGCGCGGGCAGCAGAACGGACTTGAAGGATTAAAGAAGCTGACGCTTTCCGAAATGCACGAGATCGAACCGCACGTCCGGGGAGTTCAGGGCATGTGGGTACCGCAAACCGGGATTATCGACTACGTGCAGGTGTCCGAAAAATACGCCGAAAAATTCCGCGAACTGGGCGGAGAAATTCGGCTGAACGAGAAAGTGACGCAGATCACACCGGGCAATACGCTCTCCGTGGTGCTGACCGACCGGGCCACCTACGAAACCAGGCTGGTGATCAACTGCGCCGGACTTTACTCGGATAAAATGGCCCAGCTAACGCAGCGGCACGATATCGACATCCGGATTATTCCGTTCCGGGGGGAATATTTCAAAATCCGGCCCGAAAAACAATACCTGGTGCGCAACCTGATTTATCCCGTTCCGGACCCCAATTTTCCCTTTCTGGGTGTTCACTTTACAAGGATGGTTCACGGCGGTGTTGAAGCCGGACCGAATGCGGTGCTGGCCTTTCAGCGGGAAGGGTATCGGAAGTCGGACATCAACCTGAAAGAATTTTATGAAACGCTGAGCTGGCCCGGTTTTCAGAAAGTGGCGGCTAAATACTGGGAAACAGGACTGGGCGAAATGTACCGGTCTTTTTCGAAATCCGCTTTCACCAAAGCCTTGCAGGAACTGATTCCGGAAGTGCAGGAAGACGACCTCGTGGAAGGCGGCTCGGGCGTCCGCGCACAGGCCTGCGACCGAACGGGCGGGCTGCTCGACGACTTTGCCATTCTGGAAACCGACCGGGCGATTCACGTCTGCAACGCGCCCTCTCCGGCGGCCACATCGTCGTTGTCGATTGGCCTGACGGTATCGGAAAAAGCACTGGCGCGGTTTTGAAAGACCACATAATTAGAAAAAGCTTAAAAAGCGTAATAATGTAAAAATCCTGTTATTACCTTTCCCAATTGCTTCGTAACTTGCAGAGCGTAAGCGTTAACCCAAAATAATTTTATTATCCCTAACAAAAAATATGAAAAATATTCTGTTTGCCATTGCCCTCTTAACCGTAATAACCTCCTGTAAAAGCAAAAAGCGATTGGCTGAATTGCAAACCGTTCATGACAAAGTAAAAATGGAGTTGGAAGACTGCGCCAAGAAAACGGCCAGTCTGCAAAGTTCACTCGGAACAAAAGACGCGGAGCTGCTCACCAAAAACGGCCAGATTACCGATTTGCAAAGCCAGTTGGATTACATGAAAAAAACCAACACGAACTTGCTGGATCGGATGGCCGATTTGTCGATTGTGAGCAAAGCCGGTGCCGAAAGCATCCGTCGTTCATTGGAAACACTCTCAAATGTGTCTTCTTCGGCCCAAAGAAGAGATTCTATCAACTTATTATTGGTGAAAAACCTGAAACGGTCACTCTCCGACATCAACGACAGCGATGTTCAGGTGGAAGTGAAGAAGGGCGTGGTTTACGTTTCCATTTCGGACAAAATGCTTTTCCCATCCGCCAGTTACGTACTGAACAAACAAGCAGAGACGGTATTGGGTAAAGTGGCGCAGGTCATCAACGACCACCGCAACCTGGATGTGCTGGTGGAAGGCCACACGGACGTATACCCGATCTCGACGCAATTCCTGAAAGACAACTGGGATTTGAGTGTTATGCGGGCCACTTCGGTTGTGCGGACGCTGCAAAGCCAATTTGGCGTATCACCGTCTCGTTTGACGGCCGGTGGTCGTTCAGAATACATTCCTAAGGCGGAAAACACCACGGAAGAAGGTCGTCAGGCCAATCGCCGGACCGAAATCGTTCTGTTGCCCAAACTGGACGAGTTCTTCAACCTGCTGACGGAGCAGAAATAAGCGCAATACATCCGGGGCATCCCACATTTTGGGTTGGTTCTGAAACGATAAGAAAAGCTCCTGTTGAACGGTTTAAAGGCCATTCGACAGGAGCTTTTCGCATGAATAATCAGTGGGTATTTGCTGGCTCTTTTCTTCGGTTCCGGCCAATTTCCCGATGACACGGCGCGCAGCCCTTTTTCAAATACGTTCTCCTACGATACGAGGTTATATGGTAAAAAACACAACTTCTACTACGGCATTTGCGGACACAAAACCGCATTACCACCTGCTGGACGGGTTACGGGGCGTAGCAGCATTGACGGTGGTCTGTTTTCACGTATTCGAAGCTTATGCAACCAGTCATGTAGACCAAAAAATCAATCACGGCTATTTGGCGGTTGATTTTTTCTTTATCCTGTCGGGCTTTGTGGTTGGCTATGCGTACGACGACCGATGGAAAACGATGACCGTAAACGACTTCATCAAACGGCGGTTGATTCGCCTGCATCCGATGGTCGTTATCGGGGCTCTTATCGGAGCCAGTGTGTTCTACTTCCAGGGTTGCGCTGCCTGGGACGTTTCAAAAGTATCGGGCACCCGGTTATTGATAGCGACCCTGATCAATGCGGCTCTTATTCCGGCAACGCCCGGTTTTGAAATTCGGGGCGTTGGTGAAATGTACCCGCTGAATGGTCCGACCTGGTCTTTATTTTTCGAATATATCGGCACCATCCTCTACGCGTTCGTTCTCCGTAAGCTTCCGACCCAGGTGCTTTCGCTACTCGTTTTACTGGCCGGTTGCGGATTGGCCGCATTTGCCATCTGGGGACCCTACGGCGATCTATGCGCCGGATTTTCGCTAACAGAAGAAAATATAACCGGTGGTTCTCTGCGGCTGTTATTTTCATTCCCGGCAGGATTGCTCCTATCCCGCATCTTCAAACCGATCCGTGTCAAAGGGGCTTTTTGGATCGGCAGCCTGTCGATTGTTATTCTGTCGGCCATACCCCGGATTGGCGGCACTGAAAATTTCTGGATGAACGGGCTGTATGACACCATCTGTGTTGTACTTATCTTTCCTGTACTGGTTTATATTGGCGCGTCAGGAAAGACAACGGACCGGATAACGACCCGCCTATGCCAGTTTTTAGGCGACATTTCGTACCCGCTGTACATGGTCCATTACCCCTTTATTTATTGGTATTATGCCTGGGTTAAAAATGAAAACCTCACCTTCGAACAATCGTGGCCCGGTGCTTTAGCGCTTGTTATGGGTTCAGTCCTCTTGGCGTATGTATGCTTAAAACGCTATGATGAACCGGTACGCAGGTTTTTGGCGAAGTATCTTTTACGAGCACAAAAAAATTAGTAAATCGCCAGTAGTTGATGCTGGAGATTTACTAATAATGGCTTCGGCCGTTCGATTTCAGGCGTTGAAAGCTAAGAATTATCCTCAGTTCCCGGTTGAAATAGACGTCAAAAGCAGGTTCAATTCCCTGACAAGCCCTGGAAGGGCGGTCTGTCGATAGAAAAAAGCCCATTAAACGCCGGACAGTTCCTGAATACATTGGTATCTAGTAGTAGCAACCCCTCCGGGGTGAATTCAAACACATTCTGAGAACAGTTGGCAAGCCTGCTGACTACCCCTATACGCCAATTGTAAAACCGGTTTCAAACGATCCGTTCGGTTCGACGTGCTGAATGGCTTCTTTCTCCTCAAACGGCACGGGCGTTCCCTCGCTGTCGGCACAGCCCAGCCAGGGCTCGATGCAGACGAACTTGCCGCCCGGTTTTGCCCAGATGCCCAGATACGGAAATGCCGGAAAACTGACCGTTACGGCCTGATCGTGGTGGCGGCTCCGGATCGTTACACTGTGGGAATCCATATTTTTGAACACCAGCGCGTCATCCTTGAACAAATCGCCGGTCAGTGGCAACTGCCGGTCGACGGTTAAAACCGGCTCGGTTTCGCCCGTAAAGTAGCCCTTCGCCGACAGCATGTGCCGTTCGAGCGGCTCCTCGTTCTGAAATTCCAGGTAATAATCTTCGTAATTTTCATTCGGCAAAAACGGCACGGCAAACGCCGGATGCGCGCCCACCGAGAAATACATCCGCTTGTTTTCCCGGTTGATGACGCGGTAAATGATCGTCAGCACCTGGTGGTCGATCTGGTATTCGATCTGGAACTCAAATTCATAGGGATAAACCGCCCGCGTTTTTTCGTTGGCTTGCAGCGAGAAACAGACTTTTGTCGGCGTGGCTTCCACCACCGTAAATTCGGACTGGCGCGTAAACCCGTGCCGCTCCATGGGATACGGTTTTCCATCGACGATAATCTCGTTGTTGAGACAGCCGCCCACCACCGGAAATAAATTCGGTGCGTGCCAGGCCCACACCGCCGGGTCGGCCTGCCAGAGGTGTTCAATACCGGTGTGTTTATTATAAATAGAAGTCAGTTCGGCACCTTTGGGGCGGATACGGACTTGAAGAAAGTCGTTTTCGAGGGTTGTCATGATTGGAATGAATGGTTTCTGCAACTTCCTGACAAAAATGGGCAGAAAGCCGTAACTTTGGACAAAATTTTACCGCATGGCTCAACAAAGTAACCGGGCGCTGACGTTCATCTTCATTACCATTCTGATCGACTGCACGGGTATTGGGGTTATTGCCCCGATTGTACCCCGATTAATCGAAGACCTTACCGGCGGTGATTTAAGCGAAGCCTCGCAATATGGCGGCTGGCTCACGTTCGCCTACGCCATCATGCAATTCGTGTTTTCACCGATTCTGGGCGGTTTGAGCGACCGTTTCGGTCGGCGGCCCGTGTTGTTGATTTCGCTTTTTGGTCTCGGCCTCGATTACGTGTTCTGTGCCTTTGCGCCCACCATTGCCTGGCTGTTTCTCGCCCGGTTTATTGCCGGCGTTTGCGGAGCCAGTTTCACCACCGCAGCCGCTTACATTGCCGACGTTAGTCCACCGGAAAAACGGTCGCAAAACTTCGGCCTGGTCGGAGCGGCTTTTGGTTTGGGCTTCATTGTTGGTCCCGTCATCGGCGGTATTTTCAGTCAATATGGGAGCCGCGTTCCCTTTATGATTGCCGCCGGCCTGTCGCTGCTGAACTTCCTGTACGGTTATTTTATCCTCCCGGAATCGTTGTCGCCGGAAAACCGCCGGGAATTCGACTGGAAACGGGCCAATCCCATTGGCTCACTGGCCCGCTTGAAGCGCTACCCGGCCATCCTCAGCCTGGTAGGCACGATGGTGTTGATCTACATTGCCGGTCAGGCGCCCCAATCGACCTGGACGTATTATGTCATCGAAAAATTCCACTGGAACGAAGCCTGGGTGGGCTACTCCCTCGGTTTTATCGGACTGACGGTGGCCCTGGTTCAGGGCGGTTTAATTCGGGTAGCCATTCCGAAACTGGGTCAGCGCAAGGCGGTTTTTACCGGGCTTACTTTCTCCGTCATCGGTTTTACGCTCTTTGCGTTCGCCAGCCAGGGCTGGATGATGTTTGCCTTCATGGTTCCATATGCGCTGGGTGGTCTGGCGGGTCCGGCCGTTCAGGGGCTCATTTCTACCCAGGTACCCGCCAACGAACAGGGCGAGTTACAGGGTGCTCTGACGAGTCTGGCGAGCATGACGTCCATTGTGGGCCCTTTGTTAATGACCCATTTATTTGCGTATTTTACCAAACCCGAAGCGCCGGTGTATTTTCCGGGAGCGCCCTTTCTAATGGGCGCGGTGTTGACGCTGATCAGCGTCTTTTTAGTGGCAAAGGCCTTGGGATCTGACCAAATTCTGGTACCCAAAACGGAAGAATCGACTTCCAGCCTTTAATACCCATGCCCTACCGTACTGTTTATGACATCGCTGCCCGCGGCTACGAAGAGTGGTTGTTTGCCTACATTTCCGCCGGATTCGCTACCGCCACCCTGGTTGTTTTTCTTTTTTTTCGTTCCTGGAAACACCGCAAAATCCTTCTGACCGTAACCTGCGTCATGGTCGCCGTGACGTTTGTCCTGCCCTATTGGGATTATACCCGGCTCAAAAAGAAGCTGGAATCCGACGATTGCCTGAAAGTGGAGGGCCTTGTAACCAACTATTGGGAGAAAATCTGGCGCGATAAAGATGCCAGTAACAAGTGGCAGAACTACCATTATGAAAGCTTTATGGTCAATAACGTAAAGTTTGGGTATTACATCCGGGGTGGAGGCAGTGCGGCCGGTTTTCAAAATAATGATTCAATCCGGATTCCCATTCGCGATGGCATGCAGGTGCGGGTGCATTACTACGACGAACCCGTTATTACCAATGGTACGGTCGATAACCGGATTTTGAAGCTGGAAGTCGCGCCCTGAATTCGCTCATTTTTCCAGATTTACGTAAGCAAGCCTTTATTGACTTAAACTAACTAACCGCCGAATTTTGGCTTATCAGCCCACTGCTTCAGTTGTGGGTAAAGCAGTGGGCTGATAAACATTCATTCCGGCGATTATTTAAATCAATTCAGGCTTGCTGTGATGATCTCTGCTAGTACGTAAAAGTACCTGTTTTTAAGAAACCGTAAATTTCCTCTACCAAAACGCGATTCGATCCGCCACCTTTGTAGCGTCGAAAGACACAACAACAACTACTCTTTGAACAACAAGAACAACAACACGTACTAATGGAAAAGCAAGTCTGGGCAGAATCGCGGGAAGATTCGGATACGCGCTTCCACCGCCAGAACGTTCACCCGTATGTACTGAAACACCTGACGCCGTTTGCGTTGATGGAAAAATCGATTTTTGTGCCGCTCTGCGGCCGGTCGCTCGACCTGGTGTATTTCAGTCAATTTGCGGAGCGCGTCGTGGGTGTGGAACGGGTTGAGAACACAATCCTGCAGTTCTTTGCGGAAAACCAGCTTGCGTATGAAAAAGTTGGGGAGCGGTATATCGCGGGCAATCTGACCCTATTTTGCAAAGATCTGTTCGCACTAACGCCTGATGAAGTCGGTGAGATTGACCTCGTTTACGACCGGGCTTCGTTGGCAGCGTTACCGCTTCCCCTGCGGGTGGGATACCTGCAAAAAATGGAAGAACTGACCGCTCCGGGTACGGAGTATTTTCTGAACACGCTGGAATATGCGCCGGAAATGAACACGGCGCCATTCAGCATCGCACCCGAAGAGATTTACGGGTATTTTCCGAATTACGTCATTAAGCACGTCGAAAGCCCGGAAGTACCGCACCACCGCATGATCCGGAAGTTTAACCTCGATTATTTGCGGGAACACGGTTTTCTGATGCGGAAACTGTACGATGCGTCGTATGCGTCGCTGATTGAAGCGGCCAACCGCAGTTTCTACGAATTTTCTTACTAGGCTGTCCTACTTTTTCCGGACCGGTTTCTGGGCGGTATACCCCTTTTTTCCGTGAAACCAGCTGGTGGCCTGACCCGTCAGCCACAGGTAATAATCGGAATCCAGATCGGCTTCGATGCCGACAAATTTGCCGTCGCCATTCAGCGGTAATTCGCCTTCTTTTCTGGTTTTAAAAATCGCCGTTCCTTCGTCCACTTCGTCGAACATGGCAACGTATAAACTTTGCGCGCCGGCCTGCTTCGCGCCCACTACCTGACTCCACAGAAAATCACCTTTCAGACGCGGAATCTGGTTGTAGACAGTCGGACTGTTTTTCAGATTTCCCCAGCTGAATCCCGGAAAAACCAGCGGTACATATTCCACTTTGTTGGCTTTACACCACGCAACGTCGCCCGCCAGCGTATTTCCCGAAACCGTCGCGTACGTCGTCGGATTGTAGCGCCCCACCGCCCACGGCATGATGATGTCGGCACTTTTGATCAGCGGATGCAGCAATTCAGACGGTTCGGTGTCCTTCGTCATCGTTCGCCAGTAATACGGCACACCCAGCAAAACCGCCGTTTTTTTCGTGGGACCTTTCACTTTTTCCACCAGCCCCTGAATATCAGCGACCGTATACCGCCGGTTATCGTTAAACCCAACGCCCCAGATGGCCAGTAGCGGTTTGCCGTTGTGCCGCAGATACGTCGGATTTTCCCGGTTGTTGAACAGCGCAAAAAGTTGCTGCAACTCATTCCAGTCGTTCACCAAAATATCCATATCCGCCGAAGTCGAACCGCTCAGATCGTACATGATGCACAGCGCCCGCTGGTGCTTTTTCGCCGATTTCAGCGCGTTAGCCAGCACTTTGTTGAAATGCCGTTTCCCTTTTTCCGACTTGATTTCGGATAAAAACCGCTGCATAAACACGCCGTCGATGCCGTAGTCTTTCATCCATTTGAAATGCAGATCGACGCTGCTTTCGTCATAGGGACTATACACCGCGGCATTCTCCCCATTGGCGTACTGAAAAGCCGTTTTGTAAGTCGTCGGATAGTCTTTTACATCGGGCCAGAAGTCAATCGACGTGTAGCCCGGCTCAAACTTGCCGCGTTTCTGATAGTGATGCCAGCCCCGGTCGGACGCGTCGCCCTGGGCCGCAAACCAGCCCTGATAGCCGGCCATCACCAGCCCTTTGTAGCTGGTGTAGAGACAGCCGGTTTCGTCGTATTTGACTTCGGGATCTTGTTTTTTACCGTTAAAACCGGGCAAAATCAGTACGGTAAGGGACAACAACGTGACCCCCAGAAAAGTAAGGTTTTTCATGGCTGGAAATTTTGTATGAATGGCAGTGAGGTTGTTCGGCTATTTCCCCAGTTCAGGTAATGTCCAGGGTTTCTCGCGTCCGGCGGTTTGTTCCCGAACGGCTTTCACATCGGCAGGGCGCACGCCGGGATTCTGGTTGTTCCCGAATTCGTACCGGATGTAACTCAACACGGACGCCAGCCACTCATCGTCATTGGCGCCCATCGCGGGCATCACATCCGGGTAGGTTTGCCCGTCGATCGGGCCGGAAAGACCGTGGAGCAGAATCCGGATGGCAATCTCTTTGTTGCGGTTGCGAACGCGCTGCGAACCCAGCAGCGGAGGAGCGGCTTTGCTTTCCAGCCCTTTGCCATCCGAACCGTGACAGGTCGTGCACAGCGACTTGTAAATCGTGGACCCGGTCAGCACCAGCTTCCGGTCGGTTTCGTCCAGACTGCCCAGCTTCCGCCCGAACTTCTTGACATCCTCGTTTTTGTCCAGACTTTTCTGCGCGCGGGCCACCATTTCATTGTCGGGCGACAGGGCAATAACTTCCTGCGCCAGAGCTTTGGCTTTTGGCAACGAACTATACGACAGGGAAAGAACCAGTTGCGTGCGAACATCGAAACTCGGATCGGTTTTCAAGTCGCCCAGGCGCGCCAGCAGCGACTCATCGTTCTGCTTCAATTGCGGCTCACTCAGCAGAATCCCGGCTTTTCTTACCTGCGCATCCTCATCCGTTAACGCTTTCAGAATGACGGTTTTGTCGATTGCGTTCAATCCTTCGAGCGTCCACAAGGCATGAAGCCGACCCAAAGCGGAGGCCGGTTTCTGACCGGTTGCGATGACTTTCAGAATCGGAACCACGGATGGATCGCTGCGCACAATCAACTCTTTCTGCGCATTATCGCGCCACCAGCCGTTGGCATGATCCAGATACGTGACCAGTTTGCTGCTCGGTTCATCCAGCATCTGCGGCTTGGGCCCCGGCTTAATTCCGTCGTGTACTAACCGGTAAATCCGGCCGTGCTGAATGTTTTTGTCCAATCCCAGCCGGGTAATCTGGGGCCGCAGGTAACTGTCCGGTTTTGTCCAGTTGCCTTCCTGAATGATGCCCCGATTCATATCGACGATGTACAGGCAGCCATCCGGCCCGGTATACATGTTGACGGCCCGGAAATTCATATCCGTCGAGGCAATGAATTCTTCTTTCTGGTAGGCATTTTCCAGCGTCGTTTTGCCGGCTTTGTTGCTGACTTTTGCCCGGCGGATCAGCCGCCCGACCGGTTCGCTGATCAGCAAATCGCCCGACAAATCCGACGGCAACCGATCGCCCCGAAAAATAACCTGGCCGCAACTGGCCGTAAAGTGGTTCAGCGTCGTATCCGTCGTCCGGATGCGCTGCACCCCGCCCTGAATATCCGGTGTTTTGATGATCGGCCAGACGGCATTGAACTCTTCACTGTACTGGTCCCGGAATTCCAGTCGGCCGTAAATCGGATTGATCTGAAACCCCAAAGCCGGTACTTCACCGCCCGCCGACGAGAAAAAAAGTCGCCCGTAATTGTCGTGTGTCAACCCCCACTGACCACCGGAACCGCTGGGAATCGAGTCGGCTTTCAGCATTCCGTTGGTATACCGAAACCGGACCGGATCGACGGTCACGTAAATCCAGTTGTCCAGATTCCAGTCCAGACCGCTGCGCTGGTGTTCCAGGTTACCGGGGGCTTTTTTCCCCGGATTAAAAACCGGTTTTTTCTGATCAGCCACGCCGTCGCCGTTGGTATCCTTGTAACTATAAATATCGTAGGTGTCGGTTTCATTGACCAGCAGCTCGTGACCGACGCACAGCAACATTCTGGGCAACAGGAGCTTGTCGATAAAAACGGAGCTTTTGTCCATTTTCCCGTCGTTGTTGGTGTCTTCCAGCAGCATCACCCGACTGATCGGATCGTGCTCGTGAGAACCGTCCACATCCTGCATGTAGGTATCCATTTCCACCACGTACATTTTGGCATTGCCATCCCAGGCTACAGCCACCGGCTCGTGAATCATCGGCTCGCTGGCAACCAGTTCGAGGTGATAGCCTTTGGGCAACCGAAACGATTTCAGGCTTTGTTCGGGCGTTAGATGAGCCGGTGATGGGTTGGCGGTAAATGCCGGAACCGTTTCAACGGTTTGATTTGCCGGGGTTTGCGTCGTGCTCCGGGAATTTTGCCGGGACACCTGACACGTTACCGCCAGCAGGGAAGCGGCCAGAATACCGCTCATCCAGATTGATTTTTTCATGGGTTCAGAATGCGAATTGCGTGGTGGCTATAACGTTAGGGTGTAGGTTTTCCCTTTTTGCGTCGGCAGATCGTAAACGAGCGTTTCCTTCAGCGGCAAAGGATTGACAGCGGCTCGGCTTGAAATGAGCGGTTTTGCGGTTTCTTCCGGCTGGTAAAACGAATTGGAATTTGTGCCTTGAGCGGTTTTCAGTGCCAATCCGCTTGATTTCAAGGCATTTGGCACCCGAATCCGGCAATTTCCGCCCAGATTCGACTTGATCGTCACCTTGGCCACTTTCCCCTCTTTCCATTCCATCGCCACCAGTTCAAAACCGCCCCGCGCCCGCAACCCGCTGATTTTTCCCGACTTCCAGACGTCGGGCAGCGCGGGTAACAAATGAAGGGTTCCGTCGTGACTTTGCAGCAACATCTCGGCCACACCCGCCGTACAGCCAAAATTACCGTCGATCTGGAACGGCGGATGGGCGTCGAAAAGGTTGGTATAGGTCCCGCCACCGCCTTTTTTACCGGGTGCATTGACCGGTGACAACTGATCGGTGATGAGTTTATAGGCCCGGTTTCCGTCCAGAAGCCGCGCCCACCAGTTCACTTTCCAGCCCATCGACCAGCCCGTTGAAACATCGCCCCGGTGTTCGAGCGACGTCCGGGCCGCGCTGAACAGTTCGGGCGTGCGATACGCCGACAACTGGTGCGACGGATACAAGCCGTACAGGTGCGAAATATGCCGGTGTTTGTCCTCCGGGTTGTCCAGGTCCTCCAGCCATTCCTGCAACTGGCCGAACTGACCAATCTGCATGGGTGCCAGTCGCGCCCGTTTTTCTTTCAGGACTTTAACAAATTCGGCATCGGTATTGAGTGCTTCCGCCGACCGCATGGCCGCCGTCAGAATATCGAAAACCAGTTGATTGTCCATCGTATGCCCGGCACCAATCGTGACATTCGGGCGGCTGGTCGGCGCGTTTTCGGGCGACATGCTCGGGCTAACCACCAGCCAATGATGCGTCGGTTCTTCGATCAGAAAATCGACAAAGAATTGAGCGGCTCCCTTGATGGCTGGGTACACGGATTTCAGGTAGGTTTTGTCGCCGGAATACCGGTATTTTTCCCAGGCATGCTGGCTGAGCCACGCGCCACTCATCGGCCACATGGCGTAGAAAATCGGATCGACCGTTCCGGTGATGCGCCACAAATCGGTATTATGGTGCGCCACCCAGCCACCCGCGCCGTACATTTCTTTGGCGGTTTGCTGACCGGTTTGCGAAAGATCTTTCACCATCTGAATCAGCGGCTCGTGCAATTCGGTCAGGTTGGTGACCTCCGCGGGCCAGTAATTCATTTCGGTATTGATATTGATCGTGTATTTGCTGTCCCAGGGCGGGCTCATTTGCTGATTCCAGATGCCTTGCAGCGTAGCCGGTTGGCCCGGTACCGCACCGGCGGACCGGCCCGGCTGCGAGCAGGAAATCAGCAGATACCGCCCGAACTGGAAATACAGCGACACCAGGTGCGGATCGTTGCCCGCGGCAAACTGCCGGATGCGTTCATCGGTGGGCAACTTGGCGGCTTCGGTCGTGCCCAGATCCAGTTTTACGCGATTGAAATAAGCCTGGTAAGCGGCCACGTGATCTTTCAAAACCGCATCGAAAGACCGGGTAATGGCGCGGTTCAGGGGTTGGTCGGCTTTGGCTTGCGGGTTGGCAGTCAGCGTTTTATAATCCACGAAATTCGTCCCGATCGACACAAACAGCGTGACCGCATTGGCGCCACTTACGACAACCGATGTATCCGTAGGATTCACTTGCCCGCCTTCCGGCAAAATTTTAACGTGGGCATTGAATTTTACCTGCCCTTTAACGCCTTCGTGGTCGCTGGTGATGCCCGTTAATACCAGTTTATCAGGGCCCTCGGTTTTGCGCTCCGTCTTTTGCGGGCTGGTCAAAAAAGCCGTGAACGTGAGTTTGCCGGGCTGGCTGGCCGTCAGGCGAATGGCAACGACCTGATCGGGAACCGAAGCGATTACCTGCCGAGTGTAGCGCACGCCACCGACGGTATACATCGTGGTGGTGATGGCCCGCTCCAGATCCAGCTCCCGGTAATACTCAGTGAACGAATCGTGACCGGCAAACGCCAGATTCAGGTTTCCCACGGGCTGGAACATCATGCCCTGCGCCTTTTTGGACTCAATTTTTTCGGCCGCCAGTTTCTGAGCTTCGGCGTGTTTGCCTTCAAAAATCAGCTTCCGGATGGTGGGCAAAGCCGCCAGCGCGTCGGGATTGTCGTTGCGGTTGGGGCCACCCGACCAGACCGACGACTCGTTGAGCTTAATGACTTCCTGCTGCGGATTTCCGTAGACCATCGCGCCCAGCCGTCCATTGCCGACGGGCAACGCATCCGTCCAGGTTTTGCCGGCGGGTTGGTTATACCAAAGTTTCAACGAGGCCGGTGGTTGCGCCCGTGCAGCGAACTGGAACAACAACGCAATACCGATTACCAGTACTTTTTTCATTGAGTAAAGCAACAATCGTAAAGAATGAGGAAGCCGAATCGTTACCGATCAAAGACTTAACGGTAAATTTCATACCGGTTCTTCCCAGACAAAAATGACAAGTACTCCCGACGTCTATCCAGGCGCTGGCTACGGATTTGAACGTAGCTACTTTGCGTAATTCCGCCCTGATTGACCAGAACACGATGTAAAGTACATCTTCGGGACTTAAAAAAATCTTAATAAACCCTTAATTGCGCCGGAAACCAGGCGGAACGGCCGGAAAATTTGGTAAACCGTTCGCAATCCGCAAAAATTAGTCGATAATGGCCGAAAACGACTGCTCGTATTCTTCGCCATAGATGGCTTTGTAATCCCGGACAAATTTCTCGAACGTGTTCTTTGCCAGGGTGTGTTTTCCCATCAACGACAAGGCTTTGCACTTCAGAATAATGGCTTCTTCATTGACGGGATCGTAATAAAAAATGAAGTTGGTAATCTGGATCAGGAACTCCGGATCATCGCTAATAGTCAGTTTATCAGCGTATTGCAGAAACGTGTTGATAATCTTATTCGAAATATCCGCCTTAAAATCGTCCAGCCAGTAGTATTCGGTATTCAGCAAAAAAGAACCGCGTTTGGTGATTTCACCGAGCTCAAAAATCGTCCGCTTGGTCAGGGCGGTTTTGTCATTGATAATGGCCAGGTAGCGTTCGTAATCGACGTAAAGCTGATTGAAATCAAATTCTATTTTCCAGTAACCGGATTCTTTGGAAAGTGAACAAAAACCGACCTTGTCGAGAATATTCCTCAGTTTGGCAATGTTGACGGAACGGTTATTACTCGCATCCCGACCGGATTTATCGGGCCAGAGGAGTTCGTTCAGTTTTTCGGACGGAACCCCACGCTGCTTACCGATGCTGTTGAGGGCCAGCAGCAGGAAAAGCTCTTTCAGCAGGGGCGTAAACGCTTTGGTGATGTCGTTTCCATCCTGATCGAATACCTGAAAATTACCAAAAAAGAAGAGTCTCGTAGGGGGCGTGGGGTCAGTTCCTAAAGCCTGATTGGCCGAAAGTTTCCCCACGAGTGGCAGTGGCTCCGGCTCACTGGGTTTAGCCAGGTGTTGATTCGCAACCTCTTGTGCTTTGAACCGGCGAATATTACGGAAATACAGAAAAACAAGCAAGCCCGCTCCGGCCGCAACGCCCGCCAGCAGCCACGGCCAATAGAAACCCGCTGCCGGTTTTGTCGACGCCGTCTGAACAGCCAGCTTATTTGGCGGAAACGCAATCGAATAAATCTTTACATCCGTGGTGTTATTCGGCTCATTTCGGTACAGCGTAACGGCCACCAGCTTCTGGCTAACCGGACAATAATACAGATCCGAATACGAGTGAATATCGTGGAATTGATACGGAATCGAGTGACCGACCCGTTCATAAATCGGCTCCGATAAAGAGCCCCGAATCAGCTGGAGTTGTGATTTAAATTGCTGATTCGGAAAAATGAGTCCGTAATACACCTTCGACTTAGGATCGATTACCAGCGAATTGGCAAACGCAAAATCGGTTTTCGGAACCTCTAATTCATAAATTTTCCGGAACGTGTTTTCCTTGACCAGATACTGCAAAAAGTCATAATTATTTTTCGGATTGAGCATTTGCTCGCCGGTCAAACTGCCATAACCGCCCATTAGATAGGCCGTATCGGCGCCCGGTGTGGTACCCAAAGCCGCTAAATACCGGGGCGTGTAAGCGTCGCTGGTGGTCGGGATCGTATCCCATTTGTGGGTCGAAAACCGATACCGGTGGATGCTGTTTTTATACGTCAACTGCCCGTAGCCGCCCAGAATGTACAAGCATGAATCGGACCGGGCGATGAACTGATTGGCGTGCCAGTACTCCGTTACCTTGATGGGATTGGGCGTAATCGATTCGGTCGTCCAGGTGCGGGAAACCGGATCATACCCCGAAACCGCTTTCTGATCTACGTAATAATTATAAAGCCGGGCGGTATAGGGATTATAAATCGCCTGACTGCCCAGAAAAAAGCTCTCCGGCGGGTTTTTATGAAATTGAACGTTGCCCTGCCGGTTCCGGACTGCGTAGTGATAGAGTGCGCCGGACGCAACGACGTACACGGTTTCGGACGACGGATCGAAGGTCGCGTTGGCCCGGCCCTTCAAGGTAAACTGATCGGCCAATTGCCACTCATTGTGCAGGGCTTTAACCCAGACCGGATTTTTGACGGCAGCCACCTGGCCCGAAACCGCATCCTTTGTCGTCGTTCCTTTGACTTCATTCAAAGGCCAGTGGTGAATCTGTTCGTCATTTTCAGACAAACGGATGTCCCTGATATCCATGGGCGGCAAATCCTTCGATTTGAACTCCCGGAATTCATTGCCGCCAAAAAACAGCTTAAAACAACCGGATTCTTTAAACGCGAGTTTATCGGTGACGACTAGTTTGTTGTTGACGTAAACGCGCAACGCCTGGCTTTTCAGGTCCATCTGGAGTTTAAACCGATTCCAATGGTTGAATAAATGCGCCGAGTCGAGCTTGATAACGGATTGGGAAAACCGCTCGCCAATGACGATTTTGAAGTTCAGCGACTTCTGGTCGTAGAGCAGATCGAGGTTTTGTTTGTCGTCCTGAATAATCCGGAAAATGTAGCCAAAGTAGGTTTTATAACTGGCCGCCAGCGACACATCAAACGACAACTCGACGTTGCCGTTGAAACACAGCGGTTTTTCGGGGGTCAAATCCAGTGAAGTCCGGTTGTCCTGTATTTCTTCATGACCCACAAAGCGCAACCCATACGATTGGGCACTCAGCGAAGCGGTAGCCAGCAAAAGTGCGGCCAGGGTATAACCAGATAAACGCAGTAAAAAGCGGGATAGTGATTGGGTAAAGCCTTCCATCATTCTGATTGTCCAGCCCGTCAGTCGGTACTTCTTGACTTTCTGAGCATCGTCTTTCCTTGTACGGCTTATTTTTTAGAGACGACTGATGCCTCAATGCCCCTAAGTTATCCAATAATCAGGTCCTGTCAAAACCATTGCCGCGTTTCGCTGCTGGCGGATAAATTAGAAAAAAACGATAATAATAGTGATAAAACATAGACCGAAGGCCTGCTAATTAAGCATTTATTAAGATTTTTTTAAGCCCGGCCCCCGTTCTTCGTACCCTGTTTAATCCAAAAATTTCAGGGTTTATGCAAAAACTTATATCGATCCTCAAGAAGGGACCCTTACCGTTCAGACCGCTCGCCTGGCTAGTTTTACTTACCGGCGTAGCCACCCCACGCCATGGGCAGGCTCAGGCGCTCCCGGCCCGCCAACCCGGTTTCCTAACGGCTTCCGTTGCCCGGCCGCTCCGGTTGCAAACCGCGCTGGCGAGCAGCAAACGACAGGAGCGCACGATTACGGGAAAAGTTTCCGATGAAAAGAATGCCGTATTGCCGGGGGTGAATATCGTGATCAAAGGAACTACCCGGGGCACAACCACCAACGAAAAAGGCCTGTATTCCCTCAGCGTCCCGAACGACAAAACCACGCTGGTTTTTTCGTTTGTCGGCTACCTCTCCTACGAAGTGGCTGTCGATAACCGCAGTATGCTGGATGTTACCCTGAAAGAGGATGCGCAGGCGCTGGGTGAAGTGGTCGTTGTCGGTTACGGTACGCAGCGGAAGGTGAACGTGACGGGCGCCATCGCCACCGTGGCCAGTAAAGAACTGGTGATCAACTCGAACAACGACGTAACCAATACGCTGACCGGGCGCGCTCCCGGCGTTCGGGTGGTGCAGTTGTCGAGTCAACCCGGTAAATACGATTCCCAGATCGACATTCGGGGGTTTAGTTATACCGATCCCAACGACATCGCCGGCAATCAAACCGGCGGACCCCTGATCATTGTGGATGGCGTTCAGCGCGATAAGTCCGGTTTTGACCGGCTCGATCCCAACGAAATTGAAAGTGTCTCGATTCTGAAAGATGCCACGGCGGCTATCTACGGCGTGAAAGCGGCCAACGGCGTGGTGCTGGTGACCACCAAAAAAGGGAGCCAGGGCAAGGTTCAGGTGAATTACACGACGCACGTCGGGCAGCAGATTATCACCAAATACCCCGAATTGTCGAACGCCTTTCAGTACGCTACCCTGTTCAACGAGCAACACGTAAACAACAACATCAGCAACCGGGGCGAGCTGACGCCCCCCAAGTATTCGGCTACGCAACTGGCCGATTTTCAAAGCGGGAAAGCCACCAGTACGGATTTTTTAAAGGCGGTTTTGCGCGATCGGGCGTCGCAACAGCAACACAATCTGACGATTAACGGCGGAACGGACAAACTCCGGTATTTTGCCTCTGCCGGCTATTTTGGCGAAGGCGGTTTGTTCAATTCGGATATTATGACCGGAAAAAAATACAACCTCCGGCTCAATGTCGATGCCGAACTGACCAAAGGGCTGACACTGGGCGCGAACATTGCGCTGATCAACTCGATCAGCAATGAACCGAGCCAGGCGATCTGGGCTTTGCTGAAAAATACCTGGCAGTGGGACCCGACCGAACCGCTGTATTCGAACAACGACCCGGCTTATCTGCGTCAGCCCCTGAGCGCGTTGAGCCATCCGATTGCCGATTTTTCCGAAGCGTACAGCGGATATAACCGGAATGATGAAAAATTTCTGACCTCCACGTTTCAGTTGTCATACGCAGTTCCGTTTGTGAAAGGGCTGAGCGTCAAGGCCCAGTATGCTTACGACATCAACTACAGCTTCCGGAAGCAGTTTACCAAGAAATACAATCAGTATGAGTATCTGTTCGACGCGGCTACGCAGACCTATTACCAGAAACCGTATTCGCACCTTGCCCCTTCCCGCATCAATGAAGCGTTCGGGCAGGGAAAACGGAATGATGTTCAGCTGTCGTTCAATTACCAGAACAGCTTCGGAAAGCACAACGTTGGCGCGCTCGGCCTGTATGAACAGATCGACCGCGTCAACAACAGCAACAACGCTTCGACCCAGTTTATCATCGATGCGGTTGACCAGTTGGCGGCCGGAAGCCGGAAAACCGATGCCATTGGCTCCGGTTACAGTTCGAGCGCCAACAGGAGCTACGTGGGTCGCGTCAATTACGATTACGCCGGGAAGTATCTGGTCGAGGCCGGTTTTCGGTACGACGGTTCTTCGAGCTTCCCCAAAAACAGCCGCTGG
This sequence comes from Larkinella knui, assembly GCF_003858645.1. Lineage (GTDB taxonomy): Bacteria > Bacteroidota > Bacteroidia > Cytophagales > Spirosomataceae > Larkinella > Larkinella knui. Next base: position 417,384 of record NZ_RQJP01000006.1, read on the forward strand.
GGCTTTTTTCCCTATGTTTCGGCGGGCTGGCGGCTTTCCGAAGAAGCCTTTATCCGCAACAATCTGCCCTTTATATCCAATCTGAAACTACGCGGTTCGTACGGTATGTTGGGTGATGACGGTATTTCGGGCGCTTCTTTCCAGTTTCTGACCGGGTATACGTACCCCAGCAGCGGCTATCAGTTTGGAACGACGTTTGTGGGCGGGCTCGGTTTCAAAAACTCGGCCAATCCCAACATTACGTGGTATACCTCGACGACTACCAATTTTGGCCTGGAAGGTTCGCTCTGGAACAGCCTGCTCACGTTCGAAGCCGACGTATTCCGCCGGGATCGCGACGGGTTGCTGGGCGACCGGATTTCGACCATTCCGGCCACCTACGGCGTCAATCTGCCGCAAGTCAATCTGAATCAGGACCGTACGCAGGGATTTGAGATCGTTCTGGGCCACCGCAACAAGTTTCGGGGGGTCAATTACTCGATTTCGGCCAACATGAGTTACGCCCGGACGCAATACCGGTATCGCGAAGAAACGCCCGCCAACAGCGATTACGATTTCTGGCGAAACCGCAATACCGGTCGGTTCAACGACATTGTCTGGGGCTACAAAACCGATGGGCAGTTTCAAACGCTGGAGGAAATCCGGAATGCCCCGATCATAGATGGCGCGGGAAACCGGACGATTCTGCCCGGCGATATCAAATACGTCGACCTGAACGGCGACGGAATTATTTCCAATCTTGATGAAACCGTTATCGGGCGCGGGCAGAGCAAACCGGCCATTTATTTCGGGACAAACATCTCGGTTTCTTGGAAAGGCTTCGACGTTTCGATGCTGTTGCAGGGTGCCACCATGTACCAGGTTGCTTATCAGGATCAGTTATCCCGACCGTTTTATTTTGCCACGGCCAACCCGATCAGCGCGTTTAACGACCGCTGGCATCGCTCGGATGTGGTGGATGCGGCCAGTGAATGGATTCCGGGCAAATACCCGTCGACGGGCCAGCGCCAGAATTACAGGAGCAACGAATTCTGGCGGTTCGATGCGACTTACCTGCGGGTGAAAAGCCTGGAAATCGGCTATAGTCTGCCCAAAACACTGTTGAGCAAAGCCCACATCAAAGGATTGCGCGTCTTTGGCAACGGCTACAACCTTTTTACTTTTTCGAAAGGACTTGATTTTGTGGACCCCGAATACACGGATGACCGGCTTTACAGCTACAACTATCCGCTGACGATGAACGTGAACCTGGGCCTGCAACTTTCTTTTTGATCACACGATACCCATGAAGAATCTTAAAAACTATGTAGTCTTGCTGGCCCTGCTGAGTCTGTCGGCCTGCAACGATAATTTTCTGGATAAAAAACCGGTCGACCTGCTGACGGCCGAACAGGTTTATAGCAGTCCGGAAGCCGTGGAAGCCTATTTTGCCACGCTGTACAAGGATTTACCCATCGAAGATTTCAGTTATTGCAACGGCCGGTTTGGCGAATTTCCCGGAAACGGCGACGGCTATACGGCCAACTGGACCTGGGAAGCGACCAATTCCAACAATGCCTCCAACAATGACGAAAACTGGGGCAAATTGTACCGGGCAATTCGGAACGTCAACACGTTTATCAAGGAAATCGCGACGGTTACCCTTCCCGAAGCCACCAAAAATGCCTACGTCGCCGAAGCCAAATTTGTGCGGGCTTATTATTACCAGGAACTGGTCAAATATTGGGGCGGTGTGCCGATTTTGCTGGAACCACAAACCGCCGTCGATGGCAATACGCAGGATCTGAACCTGCCACGAAGCAAGGAAGCGGAAGTTTGGGATCTGGTAAAATCAGATCTGGATTTTGCGGCCGCCAACCTTCCAGCCACGAGCGTGTATGGACGGGCCAATAAGTACGTGGCACTGGCGTTGCTTTCCCGGTCGATGTTACATGCGGGTTCCATTGCCAAGTTCGGAACGGTTGACCTGAATGGGCTGGTGGGCATTGATCCGGCCAAAGCAACGCCTTATCTACAAGCCGCTTACGATGCGTCAAAAGCCATTATCGAAAGTGGAAAGTATAGCCTTTTCAACAAGTATCCGACCGACAAAGCGCAGAATTTCCAGTTGCTTTTTTATGAACTGCAAGGCAATCCGGAAGCCATTTTCTGCAAAGGCTGGGATTACGAATCGACGCGACGGACGCATTCGCAGGATCTGATGGCCTTGCCGGAAGCCATTCGTTCGCCAATCGGATACGCCAATCGGCTGACACCACCCCTGGATATGGTCGAGCGGTTTGAGTATATGGATGGCACCCCCGGAACGCTGAACATCGGAACGCCCGGCGCTTATGTCCACTACAAAAACCCGCAGGATGTGTTCAAAAACAAAGATCCGCGCTTTTTTGGCTCCGTCATCTCGACCGGAAGTTCGTTCAAAGGGGCCGAAATTACGGGGCAGCGGGGCGTTATTTTCAACGGCGTACGGTATAACGGGACGGCGCTCAATCAGTATTTCGACATCGACAAGAAACAGATTGTCGCCAACCCAACGGCTAATTCGGTGCGGGCCACCGGCAATTCCAACAACGGGGCCAGTGTCTTCTGGCTGAAAAAGTGGCTCGATCCCGCCCGGCCCGCCAATTTGTGCGTCGACTGGACCTCCGAAACCGACTGGCTCGACATGCGGCTGGGCGAAGTGTTGCTGAATTATGCCGAAGCGGCTTTTGAACTGGGGAAACCGGCCACCGAAGCCCTGGATGCGGTCAACCAACTCCGCACCCGGGCGGGGATTGCGAAACTGACGACCATCGACCGAACCAAAATCCGGAACGAACGGAATGTGGAGCTGGCCTTCGAAAACCGGACATTCTGGGATTTGAGACGATGGCGGACGCTGACCACCGAATTCAGCGGCTGGATTCCCAACGGGCTGTACATCTATTACGACGTCAATGCGAAGGATTACGTCTTCGAAAAGACGCCGAATGGCGGTGGAAAAACCTATCAGGTCAAAGACTACTACTTTCAAATTCCATCGTCGGAACGCAGCAAAGCTGGCTCCTTATTAGGAAATGGAAATCCGGGCTATTAAAAAACCGTACGTATGAAACCGATCAAACTCGTATTTTTTCTACCCGTTCTGTTCGTTGCCGCAATCAGTGGCTGCAAGAACTGGGATAATTTTGTGGCCCCGGATGCGGGGATTTACGGAAAAGTGACGGATGCTGAAAACGGTCAGCCGCTGGAACTTCGGCAGCCGGGTGGTGGCACGGTCCGGTTTATTCAGTGGGATAAAGCCAAATATCCAAATCCCGGCACAACCGATATTGAGCTAAAAGCCAATGGTGAATTTTCCGCTTCGCAGTTTTTTGCGGGCACCTACAAAGCCCTTCCGCGCGATGGCGCATTCCTCTACCAGCCCGGAGATTCGGCAACGGTGGATCTCGGCAATGGCGACCGTAAGGAACTGAATTTCAAGGTAACCCCGTTTTACCGAATTGCGGCAAGTGTAACCGATAGCACCTTTACGTATACGATCACGAAACCGGCCGCCAACACGACGACCAAAATATCGCAGATCATTTTCATGATCAACGATTACGCGAAAGTCGATGAAAGCATCAGTTCCAACACATCCGGCTATTTTATCAACCTCTGGCGGCAGGATATTGCCGGTAGCGTAACGGATGCCAGCCTGGTGGGCACGCCCCGCACGTTCACATTCAAATGGGCCGATACGCATTTGCCGAAAGGCGAGTATTATTTCCGGGTAGGCGTTCGGACGACAGGGGTTGCCAAATACAACTACAGTCCGGTGGTGAAAGCCCGGGTGCGTTAAGTTTTCTATTCCTTCCCTTTACTTTTCACCCCTGAGCCTGCTGGTTCAGGGGTGTTTTTGTTCTATACCCGAATAAAGAGCTTCTTTTTATACATCCAGTACAAAATCAGCCAGAAAACCAGCAAAGCCGCTCCCCCACTCGCTAACGGCTCGTATGGGCCGAACTGGTCGAATACGGTTTGGCCGAGGTGCGTCTTGAAGGTGTCGATGATAAAATGATCGATGAGGTGAACGAGGCAGTAAATGGCAATGGAGTTCATGCCAATCACCACCAGCGGAAACGCCCAGCCGCGCCATTGCCGCACGTCTATTATATAGTAGAAAGCTGAAATGAGCAAAAAGCACCAGCCGCCACTGAACAACACCCAGCCGGGCGTCCAGATGCGTTTGATAGAAGGACTGATGCCGGTGATGGTCAGCAGCCAGCCCGTCGCCAGACCCATGACACCGGCCAGTAAAAACCGCTTCAGCAGGTCGGGATAGGGCAAACCGGCCCGCAGCCATCGCCCGGCTTGCAGACCCAGAACCATCGTTCCCAAGGTTGGAATAAAACTCAGGGTTGCGTACCCTCCGCCATTGTATAGAAACGTTTTTGCACGCGGAAAGAGGTTCAGAAACCAGGTATCGAACGCCCAGGCCAGGTTGCTGTTTTTGTTGAAGTGAGCCGCAATACCGGTTTTGTGGTAGGGCCAGTCGGCGGGAACACCCACCGCTTCGTAGGAAAAACCGGGTCCGGGCAACGGATACAGCACAAAGGCCAGCCAGTAGCCCACCAGAATAGCCGCCAAAGCGACCCAAACGGTGCGCGTGGAACGAAAGCCCAGCAAAAAAAGAAACGGATAACCAAGACCGATTTGCGTCAGGGTGTCTTCAAACGTGAAATTGGTCTGCTCACGGCCTACCGACCGCAGAAAAATACCGAGCAGAACCAGAATCAGGGAGCGCCGGAGCGTCTGGGCGAACATGACGCCAAACGGTTCATCTTTGGCCTGTCGGCTGGCAATGGAATACGGCAGGGCAACGCCCACCAGAAACGAGAACGACGGCTGAATCAGATCATGCAGCGTACAGCCAAACCATTCGACATGGCTTTGGTGATGATCCATAAAACGCCAGAACGAACTATCGGGCAAGGCTTCCGAAATCCGGCCGTAATGGAGGATTTCGGCGGCCATCAGAAACATGACAAAGCCGCGGTAAGCGTCCATCGACATCAGTCGACCGGCACGAAATTCAGGAAGTACAGTAGCCAAGGTGGTTCAGGATTAGGAAATCGCAAGAACGGGATTTTTTCTGAAGTACCCACGAACTTTAGTCCGTGAAATTCCCGTCATTTTAGATTCTTAACGCTAAACCAGGAGTTCATGGACTAAACGGGGCCGCCCGGCGGTTCGTGGATGCGTTGATCGTTCGGACAGAAATACGTGGTCCGGCCGCCGACTACGATCTTTTCAATCCGCGTTCCGCAGCGGGGGCAGAACTTATGGGCTTCCACGTCGTCATACGGCGAATTGTCCCACTCCCGAACGTGAATCAGAAAACCGACCGGAAAATCGCGGTATTGGGCTTCGTGGCGAATGGCGGTGGTCAGCACCAGCCGGATGGCGTCGTGGAGTCGCCGGATTTCGTCGTCAGTCAGGCTTTCCGTCCGTTTTTCGGGATGCACCCGGGCCTGAAACAGCACCTCATCGACGATCCAGTTGCCCAATCCAGCCACCGTGCTTTGATCCATCAATACCGGTTTGATCAGGGCTTTTTTACGCTGGATTTGTCCCGTTAGCTCGGAAAAGGTGATCTCCAAACCGTCTTTCCCAATCTTTTTCCGTTTTAAATAGGTATCTATGTCCGTGATTAAGCCAATCCGCTCGAATTTGCGGGGACAGATAAAGCCTAAATTGAAGCCATTGCGGAAGTGGAATACGATCCGGGCGTATTTTGGCCGGTCAATTGATGAATGATAATAGTCCAGATCGCCCGTCATGCCGAAATGCATGTGCAGAATAACCGGTTCGTCGGTTGGGCCGGGTCCGTTGGTCATCACAAACAGGTTTTTCCCAATCCGCCGGGTGCCGGTAAACCAACGACCAGTGAGAGCTTCCTGAAGCGTAGTAAAATCGGTTGTCAACAGTTTGCGGTCTTCAACGTCAACCGATTCGATGGGTTGGTTCAGCGAAGAAGTTTCCAGGTAACGGCGGTAAATTTCAACTTCAGGTAATTCGGGCATACGCAGGAAAAATGGGACTTTTTAGAGGTGTTTTTCTATTTATGTAACTTTTTTTGCGTTAATGAAGTTATAATTAACAGTCCAGCCGATAACGAAGGTACTCTGATTCAGGACTTAGCGATTTGCTAAAATTTAATTCCCTGATACACTAACTCAACAGAACCTCCCGTTATGGTTACAATGTAGTCGTCTTTTTTAACCTTAACCTGATTGAATGAAGCGTTTTTTACACAAGTATTTTTGTTTAATTCTGTCTAATTCAAATCAAACCGCACAAAGAAGTTATGGAAAACAATAAGCCAAAAGCCAACGGAGCGCTCGTAGCAGCCTTAGTTATCATGACCATTCTGGCCGGTGTGTCCAGTTATCTGTTGTACGAACAGAAAGAAGTCGGAAAGAATCAGGAAGCAACGATTGCCACCCGCGTGGAAGAATTAGCAACGACCCGGACGAGACTGGATTCGATCTCGACCGCTCTGGACGCTAAAATCGCTGAAGTAAAAAAATTAGGGGGCGATATTACCGATCTGGAACGGGTAAAAGCTGATCTGGAACGCGACAAAGCGGCTCTTCGGAAAGGTCAACGCATTTCGATTGCCAAGTACGAAGCCAAAATCAAGCAATACGAAGCTTATCTGGTCGAGAAAGATACACTGATTGCCCAGTTGAAAACTGAAAATCAGGTATTGGCAACCAACAACCAGACGCTGGCGGATGCGAACACGACGCTGCAAACTGAAAAGCAGTCTTTGCAGGATTCCGTATCCAATATTGCCACGGTTAACAAGGATTTATCGGAGAAAGTAACCCGGGCTGCGGCCTTGAAAGCGCAGAATGTTCGGGTATTTGCGCTGAATTCGAAAGGCAAGCAACGGGATGCTACGGAAGATGAAGTGAAAGCAAAACGCGTTGATAAACTGAAAGTTGTTTATATGCTGCCTGAAAACCCGCTGACGAAGCAGGAAGAAAAAGAAGTGTATGTTCGGGTGCTTGACCCATCCGGTGCAGTCGTGTCTGATATGGCGAATGGCTCGGGCACCTTCCAGGTTAACGGACAGGAGCAGATTTACACGGTGAAACAAACCGTTCCTTTCACCAACAACAACCAGAACGTTGAGTTGACTTACAACCGGGGAACCGTTCCTTACAAACCGGGTAAATATACTATTGAATTTTACTCGGAAGGATTCCGGATCGGTGAAGGTTCGTTTGCCATCAAGTAAAATCTCAATAAATAATTCCATAAAAAAGCGCGGTACCCAACGGTATCGCGCTTTTTTATGCTTTATAGGTTACAAACTATTTTGCGTGTCAGGAGATGGCAGACTGCTGCAGATAGTTCCATTTCCGCAGAACGGTTTTTGTTCGCTGCCGACTAACAGCGAGTACGCGCCCGGAAATAAGCTCAATCAGCGGCAGCGGAAAATGGGGCATTTCTGCCGGATAAAACCGGTAGATGATGGATGGATTGATGAGATAACTTTCGTTGATCCGCCAAAAATCGGGCAAATGTTTTTCCCAGTCCGTGAGCGAACCCGCAATTGACACACACTGTTGGGCGTTGTTGTCAAAATAAATGATCCAGGTCTTCTGCCCTTCGCTTCGAAGGTAGAATATATTCAATAAATCGACCTGCTGTTCGAAATTAGGGTCATTAATTGAAAGCATAGAATACTGTATGAGTCTGACAGAGAAAATGAGTTAATTCTACCTGGTTTTTTCGGCTCAACTGTCCGTTTATTCCAGTGTTATGCGTTCCTTAACAAGTCATAAATAAGCTCCCACCGACGTCGGGATATGGGCACTACCATCCCATTTTTTAAATGAATGGCTCCCAAACCGGTTTTCAATCGTTCTACCCGCTCAACATACTGACAATTTACAATGCTATTGCGGTGCACCCGGGCAAAGCTTTCAGCGGGAAGTATACCTGCCAGCTGCTTCAAGGTCTTGGGCATGATAATTGAAGGATGATCTCTCCAGTGTAACCAGGTATAATTACCATCTCCCTGCAGGCAAACCAAATCGGAACTTTGAAAAACATGCTGCCGGGAACCGCGAAAATACAATTGTAAAACAGAATCAGACGTTACTGAGCCTGACGACGATGACGAAGGAATTAACATACTCTGAATTTCTGGGTAAAGGGTGCAAATACAGGCAGTTATTGAATAATTGTGTAAATATACTTTTCTTGAAATAATATGTTGTTAAAAGGTCATTAACGACCGGTATTGGTACCTGAACGTTTGATTTTGGTAAGGGAAGAAAAGAATACTTTACCATACTACTATCAGTAATAATCTGTAATTTACCGTTCTGACGAGGCCAAGGCATGGAGAAAGAGCAAATCCACATACTGATAATTGAAGATGAGGCTGTTTTGGCCATGGATTTATCAGACACACTTGAAGAAGAAGGGTATTATGTAGTAGGAATTGCCAACAATGGTCGCAAAGCACTCGAATTATTTAAAACGCAGCGGGTCGACCTGGTGGTGTGCGACATTCAGCTTAAGGGCGACTGGGATGGGATCGAAACCATCGGACAAATCCAGGCCGTTCGGCCCATACCGATTATTTATACGACCGCTTTGTCTGATAAAAATACGCTGGAACGCGCTAAACAAACCCTGCCTTCGGCTTATTTAACCAAACCTATTATCATTAGTAACCTGCGCATCGCGATTGAACTGGCGCTCCATAATTTCAGTCATAAACTCGAATTGACCGCCCAGGATGAAGCCGTAGAATTAAATGGCATTCTGGAAAAAGATTCGCCTTCCCGGGAAACGATTCTGCGCATTGACAATCTTATTTTTATCAAACACAATTATCAGTTTGTTAAAATACTGCTGGAAGATATTCTGATTCTGGAAGCTGATGGTGCCTATACGACCATTGTTACCAACGACCGAAAATACGCCATCCGGCTGACACTTAGTACCTTGCTGGACCGCTTAAGTGAAATACAATTGGCCCGCGTGCACCGGTCTTTTGCGGTACACATTAAAAAAGTGGAAGGATTCTCGGATCGTGAAATAACGGTTGGTAAGCACATTGTGCCGCTGGGCCGGCAATATAAACAAGCCTTTATACAGCAGTTTCAAATCTGGTAATCAGAAAACCGGTTCTGGCGCCTGACGCTATTCATTTTATCCATGAAATGGTATTTATTCCTCTGGGCAGGATTTTTGTTGAATCAACCGACCAATGCCCAGCCCGCTTCCCTTACCGCTTATGACAGCCTGAGGGCTCAACTGGTTCAAGCACCAGATACCGTCCAGATTGTAAAATACCAGGATTTTGCCGAAGAAATGCTCCATAAAGGCCGGGTGGGAGAGTCACAAACCGCTCTTAAGGAAGCGCTTGCCATTGCTGAACGAATAAAGAATGAGCGTAAAATCAGTAAAGTTTATGAGTCGTTCGGCCTTCTGGAAATTGATCAGGGCAATTTTGCCCAGGCCCTTAAGTATTTTCAGAAAGCACTCGATTTCCTCAAAGATTCTCCGGCACTCGATCAAAAAATTTTAATTCTGCTGCGAATTGGCCAGACTTATTTTCTGGCCAACGATTTGAAGCAGGATGAATTCTACTGCCTTCAGGCCCTGAAACTAGCCAAACAGCATAACCGGGCGGTTTTAATGGCCGATTGTTATTCTGAATTGGCCAATCTGGAAGATACCCGAAAAGATTCAAAAAAAGCCCTGTATTACAATGCCAAGGCGATTGCCATTTACCAGGCTAACGGAGAAGATGCCATTGGTGCTCGCTTCAACCGGGCGATCGAGTATAAGAATGCCGGACAATATGCCCAGTCCGAACAAATGTATCGGGAGTGTCTCATCTATGCAGAACGCCACAAAGACGATTATCTGAAGGGCTATATATACGTCAATCTCCCCAATACGCTCCTGCTGCTCAACCGGCCGGACGAAGCTGAAAAATACGCTCAACTAGCCCTGAAATGGAGCGAAACCGGACCGGAACGGCTGAAATTCCGAGAAGAAATTTTTGACATTTTAACCCGTATCTACGAAAAGCGGGGGCAGGATCGTCAGGCTCTGGCTTATTTTCGCCAAAAAGCCATGTACCGCGATAGTGTGCTCAATGCTGAAAAATCGCGCCAGTTGATAATGGCCGAAAGTCGCTATCAGGCGCGGGAAAAAGAAAGTCAGATTCGAAAACTCGACGAAGAAAATAGCCAGAAAGCGCAGCAGCTGGGCTGGCTGAGTGCCGGTCTGGTTGCGCTGGTGGGCCTTTTGGGCGTTTTATTCTGGCAATATCGCACCATCCGGCGGACCAACGCCCGACTCACGGAGAACAACCGTATTATCTCGGAGAGCCATCAGAAAATTACGGAACAGTCCAGGCAGTTAAAAACGCTGCTGCGGGAGTTAAATCACCGCGTCAAGAATAATCTGGCGATTGTCTCCAGCCTGCTCCGGCTGCAATCCAAACGGCTGGAAGACGAGGGCGCCGTTCAGGCGATTCGGGCGATTCGGGCCGGCCAGCAGCGGGTAGAAGCAATGGCACTGATCCATCAGCGGTTGTACATGACCGAAAATGTGTCGACCATCAATATTAAAGAATATATTACGGACCTCTTCGACAGCCTGCTATTAGCTTACGGCTTCGACAAGGCTTTGTTTGAGCGAGAATTGCTGATTGAGCAGGAAGAGCTCGATGTTGATCTAGCGGTTCTACTGGGTCTTATCCTGAACGAAATCCTGACCAATGCCTTCAAATATGCCTACGAGCATGTTCAGCGCCCTTTTCTTCGTATCCGGCTGGCCGCCGACTATTCCGACGACCCGAATCTGGCCCGGCCCCGGCTCACGCTTGAAGTACAGGATAATGGTGTTGGCCTGGATATTCAGCGTTGGGAACGCCCCAATCAGTCGTTCGGCAAACGACTGATTACGTCGTTGAGCGAACAGGCTGGCGGCCACCTGGAGGTTAGCAACCGGAACGGCACCTATCATCGTCTGGTTATTCCTCCTTTGTATATGTCCGAATCGGAGGCCGCTTAACAATAATCGGGGTTGGTTTTTCTAAAATGAGTACAGAAAGCCGATGGCCAATCCCTGACTGTATTGAATGGCGTCGTCCTGATCTTTGTCATAGAGGACAATTCCGGTCAGATTGACATTGACGTATTTATTGACTTTAGCCGTCAGCGAGATGTCGAGCCGGTGATCGATGGCGTTCAGGGTGGAGTAATTCGCAAAAAGCTGGTAACGCGCTTTCAGATTCAGATTTTCCGCGATGTTCCGGTCGAAGTTGGCAATGAGCTGAAAGGCAAATTCGTTCCGTACGGTTTTCCCCGGTGCAACGCCATACCGCGTTGGCACGCCGAAGGTAATCGAATCATTCGTTACAAAGGTCTGCCGGATCGTACCAAGGCCGAATTGCAAATTAAAATACGTCACCGGTTTATATTCCAACCCCATCGATTCTGTCAGGAATGCCGGGGCAAAAAAGCTGGAAATCAACACATTCCGCTCACCGCCGCCCGCCAGCGTCTCGTAGCGATAGCCTGATGCAAACTGCGACAGGAAGTTGATGTTTCCAAAAGCCAGCCAAACCGGGCTGATCCGGTGCCCCACCTTCGTATCCAGGAAAATTCGGTCTACGTTTTTGCGGGAATCCTGCCCCTGGTTTTTCACAATACCGTATTGCAACTGCACTTCACTCGTCCAGTTGAAGCGACGCTTCATATAATCCGACTTTGCGTTGAAAAAAGCGCCCAAAGCGATGGAATTGACGCCCCCACCCTTCCAGTTGCTGCTAAATGACCCTTGGTTTAAATTGATCCCGAATTGGGCCGTTCGTTTCCAGTAAACCGTATCGAGCGGAACAACTTTGATTGAATCCAGTCTGGTCAGTTTTTGGGCTATCGTGAAAGTTGAGCTACAGCAAAGTAGCAGGAGCACCAAGGCCGACTTTCTCATAAAATGAATCTGGTTATAGCGGACAAATTACTTGAACACCTCCACATTGTGCGACTGAAGGCTTTGCAGGGGAATAATGGTGACGGTATCGCCGGTTTGAAGGGTCAATGAGGTGTTGTCGATTCGGATAATGGTCCCTTTTGCCTCACCTACCCGGATAGTTTGCCCTTCGTAGAACCGGTTTTTACTGTAGAATGACGACAGGATATTGGCCATCACATCGCGCGATGCAAACCCGTAGCCAATGGCAAACGCAAAAATAACGCCCCCAATCAGCAGGTTAAAGCTTGATTCCAGCAGTTCGGTGTTGATGCCCGCCTGCCCCAGGGCACTGATGAGCGTAATGATCAGAAAGAAAAAAAACACGATCATTCCCAGCAGTTTTCCGGAAGCGATATTGAACGACTGACAAAGTGTTACGACGGCACCTTTCAGCGCATCGGCTACCAGCACGCCCACCTGTAACATGATGGCTGCGGCAATGAGTCGCGGAATAAAATCGACCAACGATTTGACCATTTCCGTAATGGCCGAAACGCCGAGCGTTTCCGTGGCGGCCATCAGAAAAATCAATAATACGAAGTAGTAGAGAATTTTGGCGACGATTTCGCTCAGTTTGATCTCGGTTTTAAGCCGCTTAATGAAATCGATTTCCGTTAGCCGATCCCCAATTCGATTAAATCCCACCCGCGCCAGCACTTTTGAAACCAGTATGGATAGGGCTTTTGCCACCCCAAACCCTACCGCAATAATAAAAGCCGCGCCGATAATGCGGGGAACAAAATCAATAAATTGCGTGATGAGGGTGGTAAATGTATTGATTAAGATATCAACAAAAGCCGGAATTCGATTCATAGCAGGTCATTAAGATCTAGTGGGCAGTTTGATAATGGAAACCAGCGCTGATGCTACGTTAAATAAATCATCGACGTAAACCTCCACAACGGAAAGCGAATTACGAATCAGATCGATCTCCGAAATTAATTCTTCCTTTACGCTAGGGGGGCAGGTGTCCGGTAACTCTATCTCCTTAAAAACATTGTAAATCGATTCCATTGAGCTACAGGTTCAACATTGTCTATTTATTGAACTTCGTCCAGGCCATAAATTTGGCAAGCAACAACGCCATGAAAATCAATGTTTCCAGGTACCGTTTTTTCAGTTTTTCCTTCGCTCTTTTTAGCCGCATCTTTACGGCACTTTCGCTCAGGTTATGAACGTTGGCAATTTCTTTGATGCTAATTTCATCCTGGTATTTCATCAGCAGCAGACTTTGCTCTTCAATGGTCAGATAGCCCAATGCCGATTTTAGCCGCTGGGCTTCCATCTCCATCAGGTCTTCATCTTCACTATCATCCAACCAGTCCATTTCTTCATCAACCCGCACTTCCGCTTTCTTCCGGTTGGTCCGGATCTGATCGGTACAATAATTATAGGTGATCGAAAATAGCCAGGTCGAAAACCGGGACTGCTCCTTAAAACTGCTCAGGCGCATGATTAAACGCAGAAATATGTCGTGCGTAAAATCTTCCGCTTTAACGGGATCTTTGGTAAACATCAGACATTTTCGGTAGACTTTGTCACTATACCGGCTGTAGAGGTGTTCAAAGTAGTGGTTACTTTGATTATCAACGTACAGACGTACCAGTTCTTCGTCTGTCATCCGCTTAACTTCCAACGATGCGATCATCCTATCAGGCGCTTAAATAATGAAAGTAATAACTACAGAACTCTTTTTTTCAGTGCGAAAAAGCACTCTTATTGTTACTAAAAAGCGGCACACATTTATTGGATGTACAAATAAAATTAAAAAACAGTATATATCATAGAAAAAGCCCGGTCAAATAGGCCGGGCTTTTTTTACAAACAAAAAAATAGAAAATACCGTAACGAATTTTTAACCAATCGCCACGCGCTTGAAGGCTGAAATGGTTAATCCTTTGCTGGTTTTCTCCAGCAATTGGGCGATCGTAACCGATGAGTCCTTCACGAATTCCTGGTTCAGCAGCGTATTATCTTTGTAGAATTTTTGCAGCTTACCCATCGCAATTTTTTCCAGCATGGCTTCCGGTTTTCCTTCCGCACGCGCCTGATCCTTACCAATTTCGATTTCACGCTCAACGATGCTGGAGTCAACGCCGTCTTTGTCAATCGCAACCGGTTTCATGGCGGCAATCTGCATGGCAATATCTTTACCTACTTCGGCAACGTCCGTCGTACCGGCGTTGTTGAGGCCCACCAACACGCCCAATTTACCATTGGAGTGATTGTACGCCACTACTTGCTCCGCTGTAACGACTTCATAGGCTGTTACATCCAGTTTTTCACCCAGTTTACCAATCAGATCGGTGATGTGATCCTGTAATGAACGGCCATCGGCCTGTGGCAATGCCAGCAAGTCTTCTTTAGTGGCCGGTTTGGCAGCAACGGCATTGTCCATCAGGGCCATCGCCAGGTTCTGGAAATCAACGACTTTCGATACCGGCTCGGTTTCGCAGGCAAAGCCCACCACACGACCGGTTTTGCCATCCGGACTTACGTGCGTCAGAACGATGCCTTCAGAAGTGGTATTATCGGCCCGCTTATTGGCAATTTTCTGACCCTGTTTGCGCAGAATGTCTTTTGCTTTTTCAAAATCGCCATCGGCTTCAGTAAGTGCTTTTTTACAGTCCATCATACCGGCGCCAGTTTCCTGCCGGAGTCTGTTAACGTCTTGTGCGGTAATAGCCATTGTTTGTTTATTAATTGTCTGTTATCGAGTTCGTTACTGTTATTTGATAGTGTTCAGGTGGCAGGCTGAATGCTACACCTGATAACCTGAAACGGAATAGCCCATAGCGAGGCTACGGGCTATCCGAACGTATTAGCATGGCAACATGGTTGCTCCTAGATAGTCTTAATCCTCCTGCTCTTCGGCTTCTTCAGCGACAACCGGGCTGATTTCTTCTTCCGCATCAACAGCCGTTTCGCCTTCGGCCTTCGCTGTTTTTACGTCTTCAGCCCGTTTTGCTTCTTCTTCTTCCTGCAAACGCTGATCGTCTTTATCCTGTTTACGCTCCAGAAGGCCCTCTTCGATGGCTTTTCCAATGGCCAGGGTAATCAAACGGATCGACTTGTACGCATCGTCGTTTGCCGGAATTGGATAATCCACATCGCTCGGGTTTGAGTTGGTATCGCACATGGCGAAAACCGGGATACCCAGGCGTTTTGCTTCAGCGACGGCAATGTGCTCGCGCTTTACATCCACAATAAACAAAGCCGCTGGCAAACGCGTCAGGTCGGCAATACCGCCCAATACCCGCTCCAGTTTCTCTTTCTCACGGTATACCGTCAACCGCTCGCGTTTGGCGAGACTTTTGTACGTTGCCTCGTCCTTCATCATTTTTTCGATGCCCTGCATCTTCTTCAATGACTTGCGGATGGTGGCAAAGTTGGTCAGCATACCACCCAGCCAACGGTCGGTAACGAACGGCATTTTCAGCCGGCGCGCTTCTTCCGTGACAATTTCCTGGGCTTGTTTCTTGGTGGCGACAAACATCACCTTGCGGCCTGAACGAACGATGCCTTTCATCGCTGCGGCTGCTTCGTCGATCGACGCCAGCGTTTTGTTCAGGTCAATAATATGGATACCGTTTTTCTCCATGAAGATATACGGTGCCATACGGGGGTCCCATTTCCGGGTAAGGTGGCCAAAATGCACACCTGCATCCAGAAGATCTTTGTACTCTACTTGTGCCATTTTAAAGTAAGAAATGAATAATAAAATAAGTAATACGCAGCACCGCACGTCGGCATCAGGCAAGTGCGGTCTGGACGAACCCGTTTAGAGTTTATGATTTTTTGTTTATGGTTGGCGGGTGCTCCGTTTAACCAAAAACTATAAACCGCAAACTTTAAACTAAAACGATTAACGTTTCGAGAACTGGAACCGGCGACGCGCCTTCGCACGACCGTATTTTTTCCGTTCAACCATGCGGGAGTCACGAGTCAGGAAGCCTTCTTTTTTCAAAGCCGGCCGAAACTCAGGATTGATCTCACACAGCGCACGGGCAATTCCCATCCGGGTTGCTTCAGCCTGACCGGAAATACCGCCACCGCGAACGTTTACTTTCACGTCGTAGCCTTCCGGAGCATTGATGGTTGCCAGCGGTTGCTTCAGAACGATTTGCAGAACTTCCGTGGGGAAATAGTTTTTGTAATCTCTGCCGTTGATAACGATGCTGCCCGTACCTATTGACAGGTATACGCGCGACACGGCTGTTTTCCGGCGACCTAATGCGTTGATTCGTTCCATTGTTTAAGAAGTGAGACGGAAGACGCGAGCGAAGAGACAGGTTGAACGGTGTTCTTTTATCTCTTGTCTACTGTCTAATCTCTATTGTTAGTATTCCAGTTTAACTTCTTTGGGTTGCTGCGACGCGTGGGGGTGTTTGTCACCGGCATACACGTACAGGTTGGTGAATAACCGGCTACCCAGACGACTCTTTGGCAACATGCCTTTAATGGCGTGCTCCAGAATGAAAGCCGGGTTTTTCGACATCATTTCGCGGGGAGTCCGGAAACGCTGACCACCGGGGTATCCCGTGTGACGGACATACACCTTATCATTCATTTTGTTGCCGGTCAGTTTAATCTTTTCGGCGTTGATGATGATAACATTGTCACCGCAATCGACATTGGGCGTAAAATTGGCTTTGTTCTTGCCACGGATGATTTTTGCCGCCTGGCTTGCCAACCGACCTAATACCTGATTTTCCGCGTCAATGACCACCCAGTCCTTCTGCACCGTTGCTTTGTTGGCCGAAATGGTCTTGTAGCTTAACGTATCCACTTGTTTATAGGAGATTATAGATTGATAGACAAATACTTGCGCTATACACAAAAACTCCCGTCCAAAAACGGGAGTGCAAATATAGAGTCTATATTTCTGAAATACAAGGTTGAATAAAATTTTCAGCTATTTCAGAGGCTCTTTCAGCAGCATTAAAATGAGGTCCTGGGTTTGATTCATTTTCCCAAGCTGCGTTTCGAGCCGGGTCTGCCCTTCCTCAAGTTTGCTTTGTCTTTCCATAAGGCGGTTTAAGCCCATCTCAAAACCATTTTGTTTTTCCGCAAGCTGGCTTTGTCTTTCCTCGAGCTGGCCGAAACGCTGGCGCATTTCCTGCCGCATTTCGCTGACATCGAGCGTTACAGTAGCCAGCCCACTGGCCAGGGAATCCACTTTCTTTTCGATACTGGTTACCCGTCGGGTCAGATCGTCCAGCCGCACGGTATGCAGCGAAACCTGGTCTACGATCATTCCGATCTGGCCCAGCATACGGTCCTGTTTGAGGGCAATGTCGGCCACCCGGGCTTCCGGCGGGTCAAGGCGTTCTCTTTCGGTCATGGTTCAATTTCGTCAGATGGTGGAAGATACTACTCTGACGTTAGCGGAGCTTCAAAGTCACCAGACTGATCACCGCTAGAATAATCGCAACGATCCAGAACCGGGTGACAATTTTGGCTTCGTGGTACCCTTTTTTCTGGAAATGGTGGTGCAATGGCGACATCAAAAAGATGCGTCGCCCTTCGCCATACCTCTTTTTGGTATACCGGAAATAGCTGACCTGCATAATAACCGACACGAGTTCTACCAGAAAAATACCGCATACGATCGGAATCAGCAGCTCTTTCCGGGTGGCCAGTGCCAGAACAGCGATGATGCTGCCCAGCATCAAACTCCCCGTATCACCCATGAATACCTGCGCCGGGTAGGAATTGTACCACAAAAAACCGATGCAGGCGCCGACGAAAGCCGCGCAGAAAATAACCATCTCGCCCGAATTCGGGATGTACATGATACTCAGGTATTGCGAAAATGGCTTGTTATTCGAAAGATAGGCAAACACGCCCAGCGTCAGGCCGATGATGACGGAGGTGCCGGCCGCCAGCCCATCGATACCGTCGGTGATGTTGGCGCCGTTGGAAACCGCCGTGACGATAAAGATTACGATGGCCACATACAAAATCCAGGTGTATTGATCCGGGATGAAATCAGGCAGCAGTGACGTATAATTAAAGTCGTTATTTTTTAGAAACGGAACCGTTGTCGACATGGATTTGATATCCTGATACGAACCGTATTCCACCTGGCCAATCGATGTACTGATCAAACCCGGTTTGTAAACCCGGATTTTGACGTGTTCGTTAAAGTACAGCGTCAACCCGACAATCAGCCCCAGCCCTACCTGCCCCACGATCTTGAACTTTCCCTGCAGCCCCTCTTTATTCTTTTTGAATACTTTGATATAATCATCGATAAACCCGATCAGGCCCGTCCAAATCGTCGAAACCAGCAGAAGAACGATGTAGACATTGGTCAGTTTTGCAAACAGCAGCGTCGGAAAAACCAGCGACGCCAGAATGATAAAACCGCCCATCGTTGGCGTACCGCGTTTCTGCATTTGCCCTTGTAGCCCCAAATCCCGGATCTCTTCACCAATCTGTAACTTTCGGAGCATATCGATGATTTGTCGCCCATACACGGCGGCAATTAACAGCGACAATGTAATGGCTGCGCCGGCCCGAAACGATAAATATTGAAAAACCCCGGCACCGGGGAAATTGAACTGCTGATCGAGGTACGTAAAGAGGTAATAGAGCATAAAGTCTGACTAGTTGAATAGCGAAATGGTTTTGATGGGTAGCTGGTTGAATGGGTATTTACCCATGAAAACCATTCAGCCAGCTAAGCCATTCGATCATGATTGCTGAAAGGCTTCCCGGAGAATCTTGCGGTCGTCGAATTCGTACTTGACTCCTTTAATTTCCTGGTATGTTTCGTGGCCTTTTCCGGCAATTAAAATCACATCGTTGGGTTGAGCCAGTTCAACGGCCCGGTAAATGGCTTCGCGCCGATCCACAAGGGTCTGGGTTCTCTTGAAATACAGGGGCGGCACCCCGGCCTGCATCTGTTCCAGAATGTCCATCGGATCTTCGTTGCGCGGATTGTCGGACGTCAGAATGACCCGATCGCTGAATTTACAGGCAATCTCGGCCATAATGGGCCGCTTGGCCGCATCGCGGTTTCCACCGCATCCGACCACCGTGATCACCTGCTCGTTGCCTTGCCGCAAACCGCCAATGGTTTCCAGCACATTTTGCAGAGCATCGGGCGTGTGGGCATAATCGACAATACCGACTATTTTTCGGTCGGAAATTACCATCTCAAACCGGCCCGGCGGACTCGGCAAATCGGAGAGTTGCGTCAGTGTCTCTTCGGGATCTTCGCCCAGCAAAACGGCGGCTCCATACACCGCCAGCAGGTTATAAGCGTTGAAACGTCCCGTCAATTTGAACCACACCTCCCGCCCATCGACCTCCATTTGCATGCCGAACAACCCTTCCGACAAAATCCGGCCTTTGAACGATCCCAGCGTTTGCAGCGAATAGCTCTCTTTGCGGGCTACGGTATTCTGAAGCATCACCAGCCCGCGTTTGTCGTCCAGGTTGGTGAGGGCAAACGCCGACGCGGGCAATTGATCGAAAAAGCTTTTTTTGGCTTTGATGTAATTGTCAAACGTCTTGTGAAAATCGAGGTGATCGTGGGTGATATTCGTAAAAATACCTCCGGCAAAATGCAAACCGGTCACCCGTTGCTGTACCAGCGCGTGCGAGCTCACCTCCATAAAACAATGCGTACACCCGCGCTGGGTCATTTGCACCAGCAATTCATTCAGTGCAATGGTGTCAGGCGTCGTGTGGGTGGCCGGAATCACCGTCTCGTCAATCTGGTTCTGAACCGTCGAGAGCAGGCCCGCCCGGTAGCCCATGCGCTGAAAAAGCCGGAACAGCAAGGTCGCCGTCGAGGTTTTGCCATTGGTACCGGTTACCCCGACCAGTTTTAGCTTTTTGGAAGGATGATCATAAAAGTTGGCCGCAATCAGTCCCAGCGCGTAGCTGCTGTCCTGAACCTGCACGTAGGTTACGTGTTCGACCCGGCTTTCGGGCCATTCTTCGCACAGAACAACGGCAACGCCCTGTTCAACGACTTGGTCGATAAACCGATGACCGTCGGTTTGCGTCCCGCGAATGGCGGCAAATAAACCGCCGGGCGCTGCTTGCCGCGAATCCATCGTCAATTTTCCAACCTCGACGTTCATATTCCCGGACGTCGATTGCAACGGTACTTTATATAATAGGGTGGTTAACTGCATACTAGCGAATTGACAACAGCCGATCCAGCGGCTATTTTCCGGGTTGATTTTTTTTGTTCAGGGCCACCATCAGCGTATCGGGCCGCGCACTTTGCCGCAAAGTCAGCGTAATTTTGCGCGGATTCGGCAGCGGATCCCCCGGCGGAATCGATTGGTCGATCACTTTGCCGTAACCTTCGAAACGCACCCGAAAGCCCCGGTTTTCGAGCAGGTGTAACGCATCGCGCAACGTCATACCGCGTAAATCAGGAACCTTGTTTTGGGCAGTCTGGCTAACCCACTGCGTTCCTGACCCCTGCGCTTCGGTGGTCACCCAGCCTTCAGCGTCGGGTTTGGCGTCCATATTCAACTCGGTACTGATGGTTCTGATGTCGTCGGCAAAACCCGCTTTGATGCCTTTGGCCGACTGACGGGGCGTTTTGGAAGCAATCGCAACGGGCCGGTGCATTTCAACATCATAGGCGTAAATCCGGTCGGCAATTTCGCGAAAAACCGGTGCCGATACGCTTCCGCCATACAGCAGGTCGATGTTGGCGCCGTGGGGCGAATCGACCACGACGGCAATGCTGTATTTCGGTTTTTCGGCCGGAAAATAACCGATGAACGATGTATAATATTTACCCACCTGATAGCGGCCGCCGATCAGTTTCTGGGCCGTACCGGTTTTTCCGGCAAACCGGTAGTAGGGGCTCTGGCTTTTCTTGGCCGTTCCGCGTTCGACGACGCCTTCCAGCATTTTTTTCACCTGCCGGATGGTCGTCTGGGTACAAATCGGTTCCTGAGCCACATACGGTTCGTAGTCTTTCACGACTTCGTTGGCCCGCCGAACCTGTTTCACCAGCATCGGCTGCACCCATTTGCCGTCGTTGGCAATGGCATTGTAGAACGTCAGCATCTGCAGGGGCGTCAGTTTCAGTTCATACCCGATTGCCATCGAATTCAGGGACAGTTTACTCCAGCCGGGCGACTGCGGATTGGGAATCACGGGCATGGTTTCACCAATCAGCCGGAGTCCGCTGGGTTTGTCCAGCTTGAACCGGCGCATATACCGGCAATACGTATCCGGATGATTATACATGTTACTGCTGCTCATCAGCAGGTGGACGCCAACATTCGACGACTTTTCAAAAACCTGCGCGGCTGTTATACTCCCGTGACCGCTCCGTTTGGCATCCGAAATCCGGCGACCGTGGTACGTAACGACGCCACCGCCCGTATGAACCATCTGTTCGGGCCGAATGAGTTTTTCTTCCAGCAACGCAACGAAGGTTGGCAGCTTAAAGGTAGAACCGGGATCGCCCCCACCCGCCAGCGCGTGGTTGAAGTTTTCGACGTACTTGCCGTTTTTCAGGGTCAGGTTCGCCATCGCCCGGATTTCGCCGGTTTCCACTTCCATCACGATCAGACATCCCTGTTCGGCCTCGTATTTTTCCAGCCCGTGCAGCAACGCCGTTTCGGCCATGTCCTGAAAATTGACGTCGAGGGTCGTATAAATATCCATTCCGGGTTCCGGTTTGATGTCCGACCCGTCTTCAATCGGCATTCGCACTCCGCCCGACAGGGATTCGACCAGGCCGACCCCATCTTTTCCCGCCAATTCTTTCTGAAAACTGGTTTCCAGCCCCACCAATCCTCTGGCGGTTTCCGGATTCAGGTAACCGACCGTCCGCAGCGCCATGCGTCCGTAGGGATGATAGCGTTGATAGACGGGATCGAATTTGCCACCACCCAACCCACTTTTCGAACGATCACGACGAAAAAAAGGCCATTTCTGCATGGCGATCCGCTCCTGGTACGTGATTTTTTTTCGACTAAGCAACAGGTACTGCCGCTCGTTTTCCCGGGCTTTTCGAATCATGTACGCGTACTCTTCCCGCGAGCGCTCCCCAAATTTTTGCGACAACAGAATGGCGAGTGAGTCCACTTTCTTGTTAAACGAGTCGGTTTTGGCCACGCGGGGATCGATTCCAACGTAATAATACGGCAGTGAAATCGCCAGCGGATCTTCGTTGCGTGAATAAATATTGCCCCGTGTAGCCCGTAGGGTGTCTTTTTTGATGTGGAACTGCGTAATGCGATCTTTCCACATGCGCCCGTCCAGTTTCTGAAAAAACTGGACATAAATCAGTTGCCCGATAATCGCCAGGGCAAACAGACAAATGGCCACGGAGGCCACCGTCGCCCGGCGGAGAATGGCTTTCTTAACGTTCATGGCTGCGGCCCTTCCGGTTTAACAACAATTTTTAATGGCGGAGTTACCGGTTCCATCAAACCGGTGGCAATCACTTGTTTACTGATTTCAGACTGTTTACTGCTTTTTTTAAAGTCGGCTTGTAGCGTCATGTATTTCGCCCGCTTTTCATCGACCACGGCTTTGACACGTTGAATATTCCGCACCAGCCGCTCCGCATTGTGGTTGAATCCAATGTAAAAAATCAGCAGAAACGAGATCCACATAATCCGGTCGAAATGCTTGATCGGCCAGGCGTTGTCTTCCCCGAAAAGTCGCTCGAAACCAATGGTATTGTTCAGATAGGTTAAAAGCCGGTTTTCCCGTTTTTTCTTCACGATGGGTGTTTTTGGCGGTGTTTTGTACGTGTTCTGTGCCATATCGTTGAATAAAATGTGTCGTACCGGTTAATTGTAAAGCCTACCGTTTTTCCGCAATCCGGAGTTTGGCACTCCTCGCCCGCGGATTTCGGGCAATTTCCTCCGCCGACGCTTCAATCGGTTTGCGCGTGATGGACTGGAGTGGCTTGATCTCGTTGCCGTATAAATCCTTTTCGATGTCGCCCCGGAAATTCCCCGATTTTATGAAGTTCTTCACCAGCCGGTCTTCCAGCGAATGGTACGCCATCACCACCAGCCGCCCGCCCGGTGCCAGCACGTCCGGAACCTGCATCAGAAATTCTTCCAGCGTCACCAGTTCCTGGTTCACTTCGATGCGCAGCGCCTGAAAGACCTGGGCAAAATACTTGAATTCCCGCCCCCGTGGCGCATACCGCTGCAAGACGGTTTTCAAGTCATTGATCGTTTCCAGCGGGCGATTCACCCGGTTGGCGGCAATGACGCTGGCGAGGGTTTTGGCGTTGGTCACTTCGCCGTACATACCAAAAATTTTATGCAACTGGTCTTCCGGGTATTCATTGATCACTTTGCGCGCCGTCAACTCACCCGACTGGCTCATCCTCATGTCGAGATCGGCATCGAAACGGGTGGAAAAACCGCGTTCGGGCGTATCGATCTGGTGCGACGAAATGCCCAAATCGGCCAGAATACCGTCAACCTGATCGAGTTTATACAACCGCAAATACCGCTTCAAATGCCGGAAATTGGCGGCCACAAACGTTAGTCGCGGGTCGTCGATCGCGTCAGCATTGGCGCGGGCGTCGGGGTCCTGATCAAACACAATGAGTCGACCCGGCGAATCCGGTCCCGGCTGTAGCTGCCGTAAAATCTCGCGGGAATGGCCTCCACCCCCAAACGTCACGTCAACGTAGGTGCCGCCGGGCTTCAGATTCAACCCTTCTACGCAAGCCTGAAGCAATACCGGTTCGTGGTAATTTGTCGTTGTCATTATTTTCGTAAAACTCCGTATAAACCAGCATGAACGCGCAATCCGCAGAAGATTTCTGGTCCATTTTGTAGAAATTCCGATTTACGGGTTGTTTCAAAAAACCTTTTCGGAACTAAAACAAAATCTTCATCCGTTACAAACTTAACAAAACCGCCCCTATTTCTACCCCGAAGCCTGCTGGATCTGCTATATTTTATTCTATGAAAACAATCGTTGTGTTGTTGCTGGCAACTCTATTCGGGATTTCTGTCTCCGGCGTAGCCCAAACGGGTTCAAAACTCAAACCGGGCCACTGGCGGGCGGTTGTGCAGAGCAAGGGCGGAGAATTACCGTTCGGTCTGGAAATCAACCAAACGGGGTCATCCTACACGGCCTTCGCGCTCAACGGAACCGAGCGGCTTCCGTTCGATGAGGTGACGCTCAAAGGGGATTCGGTTCGGTTGACCGTGGCTATTTTTGAAGCCGAAATCCGGGCCAAAGTGGACGGGAACACGTTGCGGGGCTTCTGGCGTCGCCGACGAACCGGGCAAAATTACACTACGTTGCCGTTTAGCGCCCAACACGGCCTGACCTACCGGTTTACGCCGGGTACGCAAACGCCGAAAATAAATGTTACCGGCACCTGGGCAACCACCTTTCGTTCCGGAACGGATTCGACGGTTTCGGTTGGTATTTTCAACCAGAAAGGCAGCAAATTGACCGGTACTTTTTTGACGACCACGGGCGATTACCGCTTTCTGGAAGGCAATGTGGTGGGCGACAGTCTGCTGCTTTCCACCTTCGACGGCACGCATTTGTATCTGTTCAAGGCCCGGCGCAAACCCGATCATACGCTGGAAGGCGGCTTCTGGTCGGGCGAAAGCGGGTATGAAAGCTGGACCGCACACTTCGATCCGAAAGCCAAACTGCCGGACGCGCTGAGTTTGACGTATTTGAAACCGGGTTATAAAACCATCGCCTTCAAATTTCCGGATGTCAACGGTAAGCCGGTTTCGCTGCCGGACGCGCGGTTTAAAAACAAAGTCGTGCTGGTGCAGATTCTGGGTTCCTGGTGTCCCAACTGCATGGACGAAACCAATTTTCTGAGTCCTTGGTACAAAAAGAACAAAAACCGGGGTGTCGAGATCGTGGGCCTGGCCTACGAAAAGTCGGCGGATCTGGTTGAGTCAGCCCCCAAAATCCAGCGCATGATCGATCGCTTCAAGATCGATTATCCCGTGGTTCTGGCGGGAACCAACGTCAAATCCGAAGCGTCGAAAACGTTGCCGATGCTAAATCAGGTGGTGGGTTTTCCGACCCTGATCGTGATTGACAAAAAAGGAACCGTCCGCCAGATCCACACCGGTTTTACCGGACCGGGAACCGGCAACTACTACGACGAATTCGTAGCAGACTTTAACCGACTGATCGACAAGCTAGTAACTGAGTAAAGTAAAATAACGAGTAAACAACAAATCCACACCCGAGACGAAGGACAAAAGAGTAGAGACAAGAGACTGAGCCGGTTTTCGATGTCTTTTCTCTCTTGTCTATCTTCTCACATCTTGAACACACCATGTCCCGCCAGGAAAAATTACTGCTTTTCGTTCTTGCGTGCATCAACTTCACGCACATTGTCGATTTCATCATTATGATGCCGATGGGCCCGCACCTGATGCGGCATTTCGGCCTGAATCCGCAGGAATTCAGCTTCATTGTATCTGCGTATAGTTTGAGTGCCGGTATTTCCGGTTTTCTGGCCGCGTTTTTCGTCGACCGCTTCGACCGGAAAAAGGTGGTTTTGACGGCCTACGTCGGTTTTGTGATCGGCACGATTGCCTGCGGATTAGCGCCCACGTTCGGGTTGCTGATTGTGGCCCGCACCACGGCCGGTTTATTCGGGGGCGTTCTGGGCGCTCAGGTGTTCAGCATCGTTGCCGATGTGGTTCCCTACGAACGGCGGGCGCAGGCAATGTCGGTGATTATGACGGCCTTTTCGGTGGCATCTGTCGCGGGCGTTCCGGTCGGTTTGTATCTGGCCACAAAAATTAGCTGGCACGCGCCGTTTCTGGCCATCGGCGGACTGGGCGTTGTGGTCATCGGCCTGATCATCCGCTTTATTCCGCGGCTCGACGGCCATTTGCAACGCACCGGCACCAAATTTAATCCGCTGGAAGTCCTGACCACCATTGTCCGTAATCCGAACCAGATGCGGGCTTTGTGGCTGACCACCACCATTATGCTGGGCCATTTCAGCATTATTCCGTTGCTGTCGCCGTTCCTGGTTGCCAACGTCGGTTTGGGCGAAGATCAATTATACCTGATTTATTTCGTGGGCGGTTTGGTCACTATTTTTACCGCGCCCATCGTGGGCCGTCTGGCCGACAAACGCGGAAAATACCCGATTTTCGTCGTATTTGCCTTGTTGTCGATGATTCCGATGTTTCTGCTGACTTCCATGCAGCCGTCCAGCCTGACTTATATTCTGTCCGTAAATGCCCTGTTTTTCATTTTTTCCAACGGGCGGTTTATTCCAACCCAGGCGATGGTTTCGTCGGTAGTAATGCCGCAACACCGGGGCGGTTTTATGAGCATGAACTCGTCGGTTCAACTGCTGGCGCAGGCGCTGGCAACCTACGGGGCGGGTTTGCTCGTCACCAAAACCGCGGGCGGGCAGCTGATTCACTATTCGTGGGTGGGTTATCTGGCAATGGCGGCCATTTTCGCGAGTGTTTTTATTGCCAGAAAGCTTCGGCCCGTCGATGAAACCGCCGTTCAGTCCGATCCGGATGAGCTTCAGCAGCCTGATGCTGCCCGGTCGGAGATTCCTCACCCGGTCGAAATTACGTAACCGCTTGCTAAAAAAGTCGGTCTAAAATTTGGATCGAATGAATGCCCTTGCTTACATTTGCACAAATCCTATTGACATAGTATACTAATGCCTGTCACCGCACAACCTATCGCCACCCGCCGGTCTAAACCGGTTATGCCATCATCCGTTTTTTGGGTTGGCGGTTGTTGTTGTCTGCTACCTATGATGTGCCGCTAGCGGCCCTCTCCCTTCAACCAATACCCATTCCTGACTCGACGAACCATTCAACTTGCAAACCGGTATTACCAACTGGTTAAACCGGTCTGCCCGCGTCGATTTTTCAGTTGACTTAAAAATCTATATAGTCTATAAACTTACTAACAATATGGTAACCTTTTTTGATTCTATCCTTGAAGATTCCGACTTGTATTCCATTCCCCAGGTATTTCGGAAACTGACGGCCATCTCTCCCTTGAAAGCCAGCGAAAAAGCACCGGTATTTAGCCTGCACCGCCAACGGACCATCGGGCAGTATATTACCTGGCAAACCGATTATTCAAGCGCCATTCAGCTGCACGACTGGCTGCAAACCGGGCCACTGGTGGTTGCTTTTTACAGCTCTGGCTGGAACGGATACAGCAAAAATTATCTGCAAAAGTTAACCCGCCTTCACGCCCGTGTTCAGGCAACTGGCGGTACGCTGCTGGTGTTGTCGCCGGATTCGCTCGATTCGCTGCAAACGCTGGTTGAGCAACACGATTTGCCGTTTACCATTGCACAGGACGTTGACAACCAGATTGCTACCAAATTTGGCGCTTATTCCACCGAAGATCCGGTTTGGAATCTGATTGCCGGTATTACCGAAGATGTCCCTTTTCCGGCGCTGTTTGTGGTGGCGCCCAATCGTCAAATTCAATTCAGCTACGCGGATCGGAACTTTACCGAAATCTTCCCCGCTGGAGAGCTGCTGAATCGCATCGACGGGCAGAAAACCGTTGAGCTGAGTTTTTACAACCGCAAAGCGGCTTAAGCAGTTGTTTGAGAGATCCGAAAAGCCCTGGAGGCCTTTCCTGCTACTAGTCCCAGCCCAGGTTCTGCTGTTGTGTAGCTCCGGAGGAGCGACCTGAACGTGTTTTTTAGACCGCTCCTCCGGAGCTACACCACCCTAGAAATTAGGCCGGGACCTAGTAACAGGAAAGGCCTCCGGCCTTAAAAATTGTAAAAACCGCTTTGTCCTGCTTAAAACGATCTGGTTAAACGGAACCATTAGATCGGCCAATTCCGCAGAATTCGCTTCTGGCCTGCTTGAAACCAGACTAATACTTAACAAATTAGTCTCCCTAGCGCGGCATTTTAGTAAAAAGGTTGCTATAGGTTTCTATAAAAATGCTCAACTGAGCTGGTTGTTTCCGTTACCGGAAAAGCCCCGGAGGGGCGGTCTGTTACTAGTGTTGGTGTAGTTGGCCGTGTTCTGTCGCTCTGGAGGAGCGATCTAAAACATTCAGGACGCTCCTCCAGAGCTACGAAACACCGCCAGCCAGCCCGGGACTAGTAACAGGAAAGGCCTCCGGCCTTAAAAACGCAGAATTCGCTTCTGGTCTGCTTAAAATCAAGCCATCAATTAATACCCCAGCCTCCCCTGGCGCGGCATTTTAGTAAACAGGTCGCTATAGGTCGCTATAAAAATGCCCAGCTTAGCCGTTTGTCTTCGATAGTGGAAAAGCCCCGGAGGGGCGGTCTGTTACTAGTCACGGGCTTGGTTGGCCGTGTTTGGTAGCTCCGGAGGAGCGTCCTGAATGTTTTTTTAGACCGCTCCTCCGGAGCTACCGAATACGGCCAACCAGACCAGCACTAGTAACAGGAAAGGCCTCTGGCCTTAAAAACGCTAAATCCGCTTTTTATTTGCTGATAATTAGATAATTAACTAACAAAACAATCTCCCCAGACTTGATATTTCAGTAAGCAGTCGCTATAAAAAATGCCCAACGATTTATTCGCTGGGCATTTTTTGTGCAAAGAAAAGATCACTTTTTGGCCGACAGCGACTCACTGTTTGAAAAATACAGGGAAAACGTGGTTCCATCAATTGAACCGATGCGATCCCCGTTATCAAGCAGGTCATAGCTTGACCCACTCGACTTGCTGATGCTCAAGGTTAAAGGACTGATGTTGTTCGATATTTTCCCATTGTTATTGACGGAAAACGACACCGAAATTTGCGTATCACTGTTTTTCACGACGTTCACCGTGCCACTCACCCCCGGCTGCGGAATCAAGGTGATGCCGTTACTGACAAAACTGGTAATCTGGTAGACGCCTGCCAATTCCGGCTCCTTATCTTTCTTGCCAATTTTTTCGGGCAAACACGAGCTGACCAGCACTACCAAAAGAAAGGCAATCCACACGTTTTTCATAAGTTGAACGGGCTGGTGAAGAAAAATGGAGGGTTTAATCGGGTAGCCGACGGCTACAGCAGGATGTAGAGGAGAATGATACCGGCCGAAACAATACCGGCGATCATTCCGCCGAGGGCTAACCCTTTTCCCTTGAAACGTCCCGGTTCTTTGCGGATGCGGCTTAGGCTTAACGCCCCGAACACAATGGCCGCAGCACCCAGCAGGAAAGCGCCGTACCCCGTCAGAATGGCGAGTCCGCCCGTGGCAATGGCAACGATGGCAAACGGATCGGTTCGGGGACCATTTTGCTGGCCGTTGGTGGGGCTGTCATAGGACGATCGGCTGGAACTGCTGCTGGACGAACTGGTGGTGGCATTAAAGCGTTCGACATCGCCGTTCGTATATTTGATGCTGAGCACATCACGCTTCGAAATGGTGTAATCGGGGCCGTCCTGCCGGTCGCATTTCTTGTATTTGATCTCGTTGACGCCCACTTCTTTGATTTTTGCCTCAATGACATCGCCATTGCGCAACACAATCTGGTCGCATGATGGCGGAACGGAGCGACCCAAGCGCTTCCGTTTTACCTGCTGCCGAAAGGCAGGTCGATAAACATCCGTGGCACTCACCGGCTTCAGAGCTGGCGCTGCCGTTTCTTCCCAAACGGATTTCGCCGGGGCAGAAACCGCTTCATCGAGTGACGCCGTAAGCACAGGATCACTGGCGGACTTTGATGGCAGCTCATGGGCCGTTACACGCTGAGGAGCGCGCTCATGAGTTGGCAAATAATACGCATAAGGAGCCCGGTGACAGGACGACAGGCCGCCCAGAGCCGAAAGCACAAGGAGAAAAACAAGACTTCTATACTGGAATCCTTTGTTTTCACAGACCAGGACGGCCCGCATACCAGTAAGGACAGAAAAGAGCATTTTCATAACCGGTAGTCGTTTAGGGAGTGATTATCGTTAATCACCAGAGCAAAACTACCGGCTCGGTCCGGGGCCGACAATACCGCATTTGTATGATTTTGAAGCGTGAAACAAGGATCGCGTCGGCCATTCGCTCTTTCACTCTTTCGCACTTTCACGCTTTATTTCCTTCCCAGGTACTTGTTAACGGCTTCAATTTTGGAGTGAACCTGGAGCTTCTGGTAGATATTGAAGATGTGCTTGCGCACCGTGGTCGGGCTGACAAACAGTTCGTTGGCAACTTCCTTATGGCTGTGGCCTTTCGAAAGCCGGTCCAGGATTTCGCGCTCGCGGGTCGTCAGAATGTCCAGCTCGTTGGGCGCTGCGGGGCTGACGTAGAACGAACTGGCAATTTTTCGGGCGATGGTGCTGCTCATGGGCGCTCCGCCTTCGTGGAGTTCGGTGATCGCTTCGAGGAGCTTGTGGGGCGGGCTGCGTTTGAGAATATAGGAGTTGGCACCGGCTTTGAGGGCGTCAAAAACGGTTTCGTCCTCGTCATACATCGTACACATCATGAACTGCATGTGCGGACAGAGGGCTTTCAGATGCCGGACACAGTCGATGCCGTTCATGCCGGGCAGGTCAATATCCATCAGCACGACATCGACGCAATGGGTGGGCAAATAGTCGAGTGCCGCTTCGGCAGTCTCAAACGTAGCCTGACAACTGAAGCCCTCAGCCCCATCGACCAAAATGGCCAGCGACTGTCGAATCGGCTCCTTGTCCTCAACGATGGCTACGGTGATAGCGGTTTTCATCCGGCAATATTTACCCTTTTTTCGGTTCGATGCTATACTCCGTTTGCAGTATTTTGACGGTTGATCCGAGCGGATACGGATACGTGATTTTTACGGAAGTGCCTCCGGGCGACGACGCAATTTCGCAACTGCCGCCCGATTCACTCATCCGGTTCTGCATATTCACCAGGCCATTCCGCAACCGGGTTCGTTCATTGGGTACAAAACCGCGCCCATTGTCGTCCACTTCAATGAGCAACCGGCCGGTTTCGGGTCGAATCGTGAGCGATACCTGCGTCGCCTGCGCGTGTTTAACCACATTATGAAGCGCTTCCTTCACGGTCAGAAATACGTTTCGGCGATCAGCACCGCGGATGGTAATCTCCTGGGGTGACTCGTTGACCTGCGTCCGCAGCAGCAAACTGGTGTTGTCGATGAACTCGCTGGCGTAGGCCCGGGTATAAGCGATCAACCCGTTCAGACTGTCGTTCTTGGTGTTTAACGACCAGATAATTTCGTTCATGGTGGTGATCATGTCGGCTGAAATCGTCGAAATCTTCTCCACTTCGGGCGTCGTCGCCGTTCCCATCCGGGTTTTGACCACTTCACTCAACAGGCCGATGGCGGTCAGCGAAGCGCCCAGGTCATCGTGCATTTCTTTGGCGATGCGCAGTCGTTCTTTCTGCTGCCCCTGCAATTCCGACTGCACGACCGTCAGGGTCTGCGCCCGTTCGGCGGCCAGCAGGGCGTTGGCGGAAGCCCGCTGGCGCTGGCGGGCGTAGAGATAGGCGAATGCCAGCCCGCTGATGACGACAACGCCCACCAGAGCCGCAACAAAAAACCGAAAGTTCTGGCGTTGACGGTCCTGCTCCAGCCGGTCGATCCGGCGCTGTTTTTCGGCCAGTTTTTGCCCGGCTTCGGCCTGACGGAGTTTCACTTCATAGTCTTCCAGGAGCGCTTTGGCTTCCAGCGTCGAGAGCGAATCCTTGGTTTGCATGTACTTATCGTACCAGGGAATCGCGCCTTTGTAGTCGCCCAGGCCCAGGCTGGCATTTGCATATTCACGGTAAATATTCCGAAATTCCGACAGTCCCACCTGGTGCTGCCGGGCCAGCGCGTAGGCCTTGTCCAGCAACGATTTTGCCCGGCCATACTGCTTCATTTCATTGTACGTTTCGGCCTGTCCGGCCAGCAGATGCAGTTCCTGGAGGGGATTATTCAACCGGCGATTCAGCCGCAAAGCATTTCCGTAATAAGAAAGCGACGAATCAAAATGCGCTTGTTCCTTATGCAGATTGGCGATGTTGCCGTATAAAGTTGTCAGAAAATGAAGGTCTTTGGTTGTATCGAGCATCGACCGGGCTTTCTGAAAAGCCGCCAGCCCCGGTTGCAGCCGGTTTTGTTTGACATAAACCGCGGCCATACTCGCATAATCCAGAGCGATGTCTTGTGGTGAACTGTTCGCCAGCCGATCATACTTTAGGGCGCGGTTGAAGTACGTCAGGGCCTGCGGGTAGAGTTTTTCGGTTTCATAGATAAGGCCCAGATTCTGGTAAAGAACGGCCGCCTTCCGGCGGTTTTTATGCGCCAGCATGAACGGAGCCGCCAGCTTAAAATACCGGATGGCTTCCTTGTTTTTGCCCTGCCATTTAGCCGATTGCGCCAGCGAAAAATAGCACAGACTCCGGTATTCTTCCGACGTGTCCCGCAACGCTTTTTGCAGTCCTTCCGTGGCCAGTTTGGCCGATTCCTCGTGGCGGCCCAGCATATCGAGGAGATACGTCGTCAATCGGATGCTCTCAAAATAGCCTTTTGTGTAGCCAATTTTGCGGGAAAATGCGTAGGCTTTCCGATAATCCCGCAGCGCCTTCTCGGGCTGCTGCATTTCGATGGCTTCCGCATTTTTCAGCAACGTCATTACGTAGCTGGTATCCCGGGGGGTAACAACCGACTCCGCGGAGCTATGAACGGCAGGCAAGAGCAGACAGGAAACTAAAATCAGGAGTCGTTTAACCAGCATACGCAGCACGATTACGCTAAACCGTTGATTCGCAAAGCGAAAGAACAAAATTACCCAAAACGTCGTAAAAAAGTGTTCCTCTAACTAGGTAAACCGGACGATTCCGCCCGATCTACCGTCACCGAATTCCAATCATCCGCAACTTTTTTAGTAGTTTTGAATGTTATTTCAAGACGATTAACCTGAAGCGGAGGCTGTTGATGACGGATTATATTTCAACCTTAAATGAACCTCAGCGGCAAGCCGTGTTGCACGGCGACGGCCCGCTGATTATTATAGCTGGCGCGGGATCGGGGAAAACCCGCGTTCTGACGTACCGGATTTCCCATTTGATTGAAAAAGGCGTCGATCCCTTCCGGATTCTGGCGCTGACGTTTACCAACAAAGCTGCCGGTG
This sequence comes from Larkinella knui, assembly GCF_003858645.1. Taxonomy (GTDB): domain Bacteria; phylum Bacteroidota; class Bacteroidia; order Cytophagales; family Spirosomataceae; genus Larkinella; species Larkinella knui. The sequence goes on from NZ_RQJP01000006.1 coordinate 450,464, forward strand.
AGATGCGTCACCGGATCGAGAGCGTGGTGGGCACCGAAGCCCGCAACATCTGGATGGGAACGTTTCACTCGGTGTTTGCCAAAATTCTGCGGATCGAAGCCAAGGCGCTGGGTTTCACCAGCAATTTCTCGATTTATGACACCGACGATTCCAAATCCCTGCTGCGGAGCATCATCAAGGAATTCGGTCTGGACGATAAAGTATACCGCGCCAACGTGGTTTTTGCCCGCATTTCGGGGGCCAAAAACCGGCTCGTTGGTCCGGCCGATTACCTGGCAAACCCGCTGATCCAGACCGACGACGCAGCCGCCCGGATGCCCGAAATCGGCCGGATCTACAAAGCCTACACCATGCGTTGTTTTCAGGCCAACGCCATGGATTTCGACGATCTGCTGTTCAACACGAACGTGCTTTTCCGCGATCACCTCGACATTCTGAACAAATACCAGCACAAATTCAAACACGTACTGGTCGATGAGTTTCAGGATACGAACGTGTCGCAGTACCTCATTACCCGCAAGTTATCGGCCGTCAATCAGAACATCTGCGTTGTTGGCGACGATGCCCAGAGTATTTACGCCTTCCGGGGTGCCAACATCGAGAACATTCTGAATTTCGAGAAAGACTTTCCGGACGTTCGCACGATTAAACTGGAGCAGAATTACCGCTCGACCAAAACCATTGTCAACGCGGCCAACTCGATTATTGCCCGAAACCGGGCGCAGCTGCGCAAAAGCGTTTTTACCGACAACGAAGAAGGCACGCTGATCGACGTCATTAAAGCCGCTTCCGACAACGAAGAGGGCCGGCTGATTGCCACGTCGTTGTTCGAAGCCAAGATGCAGGACGGTCTGCACAACACCGATTTTGCCATTCTGTACCGCACCAACGCGCAGTCGCGGGCGTTTGAAGAAGCCCTCCGGCGGCTGAACATCAAATACCGGATCATCGGCGGTTTGTCGTTTTACCAGCGGAAAGAAATCAAGGACTTACTGGCGTACCTGCGTTTTACGGTCAACCAGAGCGACGAAGAAGCCTTCAAACGGATTATCAACCTGCCCAAACGCGGCATTGGCGACACAACCGTGGCGAAAATTGCGGTGGTTGCGGCCGAAAACCAGGTGCCGATTTGGGAAGTGGTCAGTAACGTCACTAAATACGTCGCCGGACGCGCCGGAATTGCCATTGAATCGTTTGCCGATCTGATCAAAAGTTACCAGTTGCTGCTCGACAAGAAAGATGCCTATGATGTGGCGGCTCACGTGGCCAAAACATCCGGTATTCTGAAGGAGCTGTACGACGACAAAACCGTCGAAGGGCTGTCCCGCTACGAAAACGTGCAGGCGTTGTTGAACTCGATCAAGGAATTTGTCGACAATCCGGACAACGACGACAAGAGCCTGAGCGCCTTTTTGCAGGTGGTTTCGCTGCTGACCAGCGCCGACGAAAAAGACGACGACGGCGACAACGACAAAGTGACGCTCATGACCATTCACGGAGCCAAAGGGCTGGAATTCCGGAATGTCTACATTGTGGGCCTGGAGGAAGACCTGTTTCCGTCGCAGATGATGCTCGAAAGCCGGGCGGATCTGGAGGAAGAACGGCGGTTGTTTTACGTGGCCATTACGCGCGCCGAGAAGAAACTGACGGTTTCCTACGCCGAATCCCGGTATCATTATGGTCGGTTGAAAGTCTGCGAGCCGAGCCGGTTTTTGATGGAAATCGACCCCAACTTCCTGAAAATTGCCAAAAGCCGCAAAACCGAGCGGGAAGAAAGTCAGGAAACAACCCGGGATACGCCATCCGGTGGCTCGATGAGCTTTGTACGGAGTCTGGCCCAGAAAACCGCCCGTCAGCAAGCCCCACAACCGACGGTAGCCCACGTTCCTTCGACTGATTTTGCCCCCAGCGATACATCGAAACTGGCGGAAGGCATGCGGGTCGAGCACCTGAAATTCGGCTTCGGCCTGGTGCAGAAAATCGATCAGAATGGCAACGACCGCAAAGCCGTCATCAAGTTTGAAACCGCCGGCGAGAAGACCCTGTTGCTGAGTTTCGCCAAACTGAAGATTGTCTAACCAATTCTGATTCAAGCGGTTGAGTTGTTCACAATTGACTAAAATATACCTAGTAACGAAGTTTGTCTGATTTACCCCAGCGGGGTTATTCTGTTACTAGCCAAATCAGCCTTCTAAAGACCTTTAAGCCCCAGCGGGGCGTCCTGAAAACAGGGCGCCCCGCTCTTATTAGGCCAATCGTTTAACGTTGACTATTGACAGTTCGCCCCTCCGGGGCTCAATTCTTATTCATAAACCGTTAGTGGCCAGATTAGTAAAGCAGATCTGATCTTCTTTACAATTGCGTAGTTTTGAATCAGTATACCGGACCGCCTGTCTCCTTTTGAATCAAACGATTCCTGCCCTATGGTCACCGATGTCAACGCCGGTTCTGTACCCCTTCAGACGCAAGAAGTGGTTTCTTCCGTTAAACCCAAACGATTGCTCTCCATCGATGCCCTGCGGGGGTTCGATATGCTGCTGATTGCGGGCGGAGGTGCTTTTATCGAACGGCTTCATGGAAAAACCGGTTTAGGATGGGTCGACTGGCTGGGCGATCAGCTGACGCATCCGGCTTGGCACGGTTTCACGTTTTACGATTTTATCTTTCCGCTTTTTCTGTTTCTTTCCGGCGTTTCGCTGTCTTTTTCGCTGCAGGCTGGCGTAGAAAAGGGAGTGGAAAAATCCGTGTTATACCGGAAGGTCTTCCGCCGGTTTGTCATTCTTTATCTGCTGGGCATCCTCGATAAAAATATTCCGCTGGATCTGTTCGATCCGGCCCACATCCGATACGGGACGGTGTTGGGTCGCATCGGTCTGGCGACCCTGGTGGCCACGGTTTTGTTCCTGAACTTCTCCTGGAAACAGCGGCTCTATTGGGTGGCTGGTATTCTGCTGGCCTACTATGCCGCCCTGTTTCTGATCCCGGTTCCGGGCTTCGGCAGCGGTGATCTTTCGTTTGAAGGCAATCTGGTGGGCTGGTTCGACCGGACGTTTATGCCGGGCCGGCTGCTTCAGAAAACCTACGACGAACTGGCCTTGCTGACCCAGTTCCCGGCGCTCTGTCTGGCCGTATTGGGAACCGTGGCCGGGGAATTGCTGCAATCGGATCGCTCCGACCGGACCAAACTCACCTATCTGGTGGCACCCGGCCTGTACAGCATTGGAATCGGATTACTCTGGAGCCTGCATTTTCCGCTCAACAAGCATTTGTGGACCAGCCCGTTCATTCTGGTTACGGCCGGGATGGGCCTGTTATTCGTGGCGCTTTTTTACGGCATCATCGACGTGCTGGGCTACCGGAAATGGTCTTTTTTCTTCAAAGTCATCGGTGTCAACTCCATTGCGGTCTATCTGGCGTACCGATTCATCGATTTTAACCACACGTCCCGATTGTTGTTTGAAGGATTTTACCGGCATGCGCCCGAACCCTATCATGAATCGTTGAACGCCCTGGGAGCACTCGCGCTGGTCTGGACGTTTCTGTATATCCTCTACCGACACAAAATTTTCGTCAAAATATAGACTTGGATGGGAACACAGATTTAACGGATTAAACCGATTTACACAGATAATCCGTTAAAATCCGTCTGATCCGTTCCATCCGCGTTCCCATAATCCCCCGTCGGTTGGTTATCTTTGCGGTATGATTCGATTCTTTACGGAAGACATTCCATTTACGCTTTCCCGGAAAATACCGACCCGCCAGTGGCTCACCGCTCTGGCTTTAAAAGAAGGCTTTACCGTTGGCGAGTTGAACTATATTTTCTGTTCCGACGAGTATCTGCTTCAGGTCAACCGCGAATACCTGGAACACGATTATTACACCGACATCATTACGTTTGACAATTCGGAGGAAGAAAACCGGCTCGAAGGCGACATTTTTGTCAGCATCGACCGCGTCCGCGACAATGCCCGGCAGCTAGCCATCCCGGAAGAGCAGGAACTGCGCCGGGTGCTCGCCCACGGGCTGCTGCACCTCTGCGGGTTTGGCGACAAAACCGATGAAGAAGTAAAACGAATGCGGGAGAAGGAAGAAGAGAGCCTGGCGCGCTGGGGGTTGTAAATTAAACCGGGACGGAATAATCTCCGGCATGAATTCATGGTTTACTTTTCTACTTAGACTCGAAGCCTGGTAATTAGTAATGCATCCACCCATTTACGAACCGTCTGATCTTTTACTTTCCTACGCCTTGATTGAAACCGGCAAATTCCCGTATTTGCTATCCGTACAACAACCGCATCTCTTACCGAATTTTTCTATGCAATTTACTGAAATAGATCAGCATCAGATTCTGGCGCAAGGCGCTACCCTCGAGCAGGTTGATGAGCAAATCCAGCATTTTGTCGATAACTTTCCGTTTCTACCCGTTATCAAAGCCGCCACGGTGGGCGACGGCCTGATCCGCGTCGATGAACAGGCCCTGGCCGGTATCGTGGCGGGTTTTGATCAGAAGGCCCCGGCGCTGTCGTTGCTGAAATTTGTTCCGGCATCGGGAGCCGCCACGCGGATGTTCAAGTCGCTGTTTGCCGCGCTGGAAGGCAAAACCGATAAATCGGTGGAGGAGTTTTTCACCCGGTTGTCGGATTTCGCCTTTTACGATGCGTTAAAGGGCGTTTCGGGCGAACCGAATCAGCACGTTTTGTCGGCTTTACTCACCGAAGAAGGGCTCGATTACGGCAACCTGCCCAAAGGGCTGCTGTTGTTTCACCGGTATCCCGAAGGGCCACGTACGCCCGTGGAAGAACACCTGGTGGAAGGAGCCGCGTACGCCAATTCGAACGGCCGCGTCCGGATTCACTTCACGGTTTCGCCCGAACACCGCAGCCGGTTTGAAGATCTGATCGAGCGCGTACAACCCGATTACGAAGCCCGGCTGGGCGTTACGTTTGAAATTACATTTTCCGAACAGAAGAAATCGACGGATACGATTTCGGTCAACCCCGACAATACGCCGTTCCGCAACGCCGACGGTTCGCTGCTGTTCCGCCCGGCCGGTCACGGCGCGCTGATCGAAAACCTGAACGACATCGACGCCGACGTGGTCTTTATCAAAAACATCGACAACGTGGTGCCGGATGCGTTGAAAGAGCCGACCATTACCTATAAAAAAGTGCTGGGATCGATCCTGCTCGACATTCAACAGCAGATTTTCCGGTTTCAGGAAATCCTGGGCGACGATATGATCAGCGAAGGCTACCTGGCCGAACTCGATGAATTTCTGCGCGTGACGCTCTGCATTCTGCCCCCCGACGGTTTCGACACCTGGCTCCAGGACGAAAAAGTGGAGTATTTCCGGCGGAAACTCGACCGGCCGCTGCGAGCCTGCGGCATGGTGCAGAACGTGGGCGAGCCCGGTGGCGGACCTTTCTGGGCCAAAAACGCCGACGGTTCGGTCTCGCTGCAAATCGTGGAATCGGCCCAGATCGATCTGAATAATCCCGAACAGAAGCAGATTTTCGATCAGGCTACGCACTTCAATCCGGTCGATCTGGTGTGTGCGTTGAAAAACCGGGAAGGTGAAAAGTACAATTTGCCCGCCTACCGCGACCCGCAAACGGGTTTTATCACCGCGAAATCCAAAGATGGTAAGGAACTCAAAGCGCAGGAATTACCGGGTTTGTGGAATGGCGCGATGGCCGACTGGAATACGGTTTTCGTTGAAGTCCCGCTGATTACGTTCAATCCGGTGAAAACCGTGAATGATTTATTGCGGAAAGAGCACCAGCCGGGTTGAGTCGTTGCATGCCAGCTCCGGAGGGGCTAACTGTTAATAGCATTGGCCGTGCGCGAATATTCAAAAGCTCCGGAGGAGCGCCCTTAACTTAGGGCGCTCCTCCGGAGCTTTTTGGCTGCTTGGCAGCTATTATTTCCTATTAACAGGCTACCCATCCGGGGTAAAACCATTAATCCCGATCAATTTGCCGGGCTTTCGGTATCAATCAAATTCACCTCAACCGTCTGATGTTCGGCTTCCCGGCGGGCAAAAGCCGATAGCGTGGTTTGTTCGTAGACCGCCAGATTCGCATCCCGGACGCGTTCCATGATGGGGCGAATGGCGCAGGTCACTTCGTCGTTGCAGTCGTCGCAGCGGACGTAAAAGTTGAGCGAAACGCAGGGTGTCGGGGCAATTGGTCCGTCGATGACGCGCAACACCTGGGCGAGATTGACCCGCTCCGGATCGACGCGCAGCAGGTAGCCACCGCCTTTGCCTTTCTGGCTTTGCAGAATGCCGTGGTTACGCAGTTCGAGCAGAATCGCTTCCAGGAATTTTTTAGGAATATTTTCTTTCGCAGAAATATAAGAAATCAGTATCGGGCCCTTACCAAATTCCTCGGTAAGAACTTTTAAGGCTTTGATGGCATATTTGGCTTTCTTTGAAATCATTGCGTTACGGGTATTAGAGCGTTTCCAGGTGTCGGTTTAGTTTATACGGAGTCGTACTTCCATCTTTCCCACAATCTACGGCAAAATAAACGTCATCTCCGCTTGATTCGTGCAGACGGCGTTAAAAAGTAATGGAGTAGCTGAGAAATCGGTTCGTCGGTCTATCCGATCGTAGCGTAAAAAAGCCGGTTGATCAAACGGGCTGCGCTACCGGAAATCATTCGGTTTACGGATAGCATTCGGCCCACCATCCATACCGTTGGATGCCTACCGGTATTTACTAATAAACAGCAAGTTAATAACTTCAAAAGCGTTAGACAAGTTCGCCACCAGATTTTAGGCCGCGTAAAAAGCCGGCCCCATAAACAAGAAAAAAGCCAGAGCAAAGCTCCGGCCTTTTCGTGCGACACCAAATATAAAGAATTGAGTATTATTTTAACGTATAGTCTGTGTTCTGCGGATCGAAGTTGGTCCAGGTTTCCGTCCAGTCAGTCGTTCCGAAAGCACCCACGTACGTAGTGGCTTCCAGACCCGATGGCAGCGTGGCACCGCCCGTCAGCAGGGGCGAACCCGTTTGCACCAGAATGCCTGGCTTGCCGGTCAGGACGTTGAAGTTGGCAGGCAGTTTCAAATCCGCTTCTTTCGCACCAAACGCGTTCTTACGGCTAGCGGCTTTGATCATCGTGGTATCGGCACCCACCAGCGGCAATACCGCATTGGCCACGGACATTCCCTGATAATCGCTCTTTCCGGTTTTGAAGTTGTTCTGCGCATCAGCCGCTTCCAGTTCTAGCCCTTTCGGATAAGCCGCGGCTACGACTGTGTTGTAGATGCTGATGGCCGAGTTCCGGCGAATCCGGAACGCCGAGCGGTATTTGCTGTTCACCGCGCCAGGACCCATGAACAGACTCACGTTGCCAAATTTGGCCGAGGTCTGGGGTGCATCCTGCGAGCCGGTTCCGTCGTTGTCCGACTCAAAACCGTTCGAGTCCGAACACGTACACTGATCGGCCACCGCCGGATCGCGCAGAATCATACCGTACTGAACCGTTCCTGAAAAACCGTAATCCGTATCAAAATCGTCGTCCAATGTCCGGTAAGCCACCAAGTGCCGGGCATTTACGGTGCCACCAAACCACTCGAATGCATCGTCACCGCTGTAGGAAACCTGCACGTAGTCGATCACCGTTCCGCTACCGACACCGGCCAGCGTCAGGCCGTTGATTTCTTTGTCCGTCTGGAAAGCAATCCCGGCAAACTCGATGCGGACATACCGCAGAATACCGGAGTTGTCAGCCGCGTCGCCCGTCGCACCACCCGGTACGATCGACACTTCTTCCCCTTCGATTTTAAAATCTTTTTTGTTGGCCGGTGCTTTTCCCAAAAGAACTAAACCGCCCCAGTCACCCGCATGGCGTTGACCAGCAGCCTGATTGGACGTAAAAATAATGGGTTTCGCCTTCGTTCCGTCGGCAATGATTTTCGCACCCGGCAGAATAAACAGGGACGCTTTCGACGCCTGATCGCCTTTGATAACCGTACCCGGTTCAATGGTTAAGGTTATACCCGGCTGAACATACACAAACCCTTTCAGCAAATACTGGTTTTTGGCCGACCAGGTTGTATTGGCCGTAATATTTCCACTTACCTCGGTCAACGTACCCGGTGTCGGGACCGTACCCAGATCATCGTCATCATCATCTTTGCTACAGGAAACCATCGTGCCCAGCGTTACCACGCTTACCAGCAGTGCCAGCATCCAGGTTGTTAACTTTTTCATACTTGCTTAAATTGGTTAGTTATTAGTTGTGTATTCTCGGTAATTGGCTTGAAAACTTAGAATTTGTAGGTTATTCCCACCGTCGAATACGAGCCGCGTCGGAAACGTTGGTAGACATCATCGCTGGCCGTAATTTTCTTGTCCAGATTGGAGTCCTGAATCAGGCGGAACGGCTGGTTCAGCAAATCCTGAATACCGGCGCGAACCTCGATGTGATCGCCGATTTTCTTGGTGACCGTCAGATCGATCACGTTGCGCGGCATTTCGTAAATCGTCGGTTGTACTGATCGGTCACCCACCGCAAAAATCCGGCGGCCGATGACGTTGTAGAGCAAATTGACCTGCCAGCCCTGTTTCGGGTCCGTGTAATACACCCCGGCGTTGACCAGATACGGCGACTGCCCCTGCAACGACCGGTTGTTTTCCTGTCCGACAAACGAGTTGATGACCGAACTTTTGATCAGAGCCGCATTCAGCAAAACCGTCATGTTGTCCAGAAAACCGGACCCGCTCACACCCCGCAGCGATTTGCGCGCTTCCAGTTCGACGCCCATGCTGTAGGCGTTGTTGGCGTTGTCGACGGTGTAGGAAACCCCGCTGCCCGAGTAGTTGATTTTGGCTTCGATCGGGTTGATAAAGTATTTGTAGAAACCGGCCACCGAAATCAGTTCGCCTTCGCCCGGATAAAATTCGTAGCGCACATCGGCGTTGTGAATTTTGGCAATTTTCAGATTCGGATTTCCGACGCGCGACACGTCGTAGTTGAAGTCATAATAGGCAAACTGCGCCAGTTCGCGGAACTCCGGCCGGTTGACGGACATGCTATACGCCAGCCGGAACAGGGATTTGTCCGACAGGTTATACGACGCATTGAGCGACGGCAGCGGGCTAAAAATCGGGTTGTCGACCTTGATCGGCTGCACGCCGTTCACGACGCTTTGCAATTGCTGGCGGTTGTATTCGCCCCGGAAACCGATCGTGGCGTTAAACCGGGCCGACAGCGGAAGGTAGGCTCCCACGTAGCCCGACATCATCATATTCTGGGCGTCGTAATGATCCTGCGTGTTCGTGCCTTCGTTGTAATACAAACCGGTCGACGACAGATTGCTGCCCCGGAAAAACTGCGATGGCGACTGCGACAGAACCTCGGCGCTGACGTTATTCGGATTCACGATCCCAAAATACCGGGCTTTAAACGTCCGGTCTTTGTATTCGGCGTAAGCCCCGGCGCGTAATTTCAGAATCTGTTTGTCGTCGGTATCAGCCGGTGCGGCTTTCTTGTATTCGTAATCGACGCGGCCCGTGGTCACGTATTCGTTCAGGTTCGAATAAAACCGGGCGGCATTCTGGAACGTCGGGCTGGGTTGTTGCGGAACGTCGATGCGGAACGGCTGGTCACTGCCCTGCGGACGGCTCGACGTAAACCGGCGGTAGTCCGGCTCCTGGCGGTTGGTGTAGCCAAACCCGCCCGTCCAGCGCAACCGGCTCTGGCTGCTCAGTTCGTGCGTACCGTTCAACTGGCCGGTGTAAATGCTTTTCTGTTCGTAGCGGAAGGCATAGTTGTTCAGTTCCAGGTTGTTATCGTTGTAACCCGTCCGCAGCGTCGTTTCTTTCGTTCCCAACTGATTGAACAGGTTCCGGAATTCGATTTTCGTTCGCGGATTCAGAATCAGCGCCCAGTTGGACAGCACGCCCAGCCGCGTGTTTTCCGTCAGCAACTGATCATTGTAGGCATATTGAATGGCGCTTTTGCCGGTGGTCGGGTCGGCGGCAAAATACCGGTATTGCTCCACGTTCGAAAACGTGTGGGCGTTGGTGTAGTTGATGTTCGTAAAATTGGTCAGTTCCTTGCTGCCGATGTAAAACCGGCGGCTGAAGCCCAGTTGCGCCCGCAAATCCGGCGAAACCATCTTGTTGTTCAGCGCAAAATACGGCGACAGTGATTTGAACTTGTTGATGACCGGTTCCGACGACGCCCCAAAGGCGTTGATCCGGCGTTGCGACGGGAAATTGGACGGCAACCGGCGCGTTCCGTCGTCGAAACCAAGCCAGTCGGTTTTGCCGCCTTCATACGAACTGTGGTTCTGGAAGGTGGTATTGGCGCGGTAGGACGTGGAAAAACCGGCGTAGAAACTGTTGGCGTCGGGGATGGTTTTGGTGTAGATTTTGATGATCCCGCCCCCGAAATCGCCCGGCAGTTCGGCGGCTCCCGATTTGAAGATCAGCATCCGGTCGATGGCCGAACTCGGAATGAGGTCGAACGAGAACGCCTTGATATCCACCTCCGTCGAGGGTGTGATGACGTCGTTGAGCATGACGGTATTGTAGCGTTCGTTGAGTCCGCGAACAATGATGAAGCGGTCGTCCTGGATAGAAACGCCCGGCACCCGGCGGATGACCTGCGACGCGTCGCGGTCCTGGCTGCGGGAAATCTGCTGCGCCGAAATCCCGACGGCCACCTGCTCGATCTGCTTGATTTCGGTGATCACGGCGACTTCCGTGTTGGTGCCGCGCTGGCCCTTCACGATCACTTCGGCGAGGGTTTTGTTATCTTCGGCGAGGGCCGAGTTGATGAGCGTCATTTTCCCGGCTTCCACCCGCACGTTGTCGATGGTTTTGGTGGCGTAGGAAATGGAGCTGATTTGCAGTTGGTGAACGCCCGCGGGCACTTTGGCAATTTCGAAATTCCCTTCCACGTCGGTGACCGAGCCGATAACCGGGTTGGCCCCGACGATCTGAATGGTGGCGCCGATGATGGCTTCGTTGTTTTTGGCGTCCTTAATCGTCCCTTTGAGGGAGCCGCTCTGGGCGAGGGCGGCTAAATGGAGTACTAATAGAGCAATTGCGGTTAGTAGAAATTTCATGGTTTGGTGTCGTTTTTTGACGACCCAAAGGTAGAGCGGCTATATTACCTCAGTGTTACGGGAAGGTTATGGGAGGGTTGTGTTTTCTTTGGGGGATGAGCTTATGAAATACTTACTTAATCTATTGCTATTCAATTGTCCCGTTGTCGCTCGCGTGCCGCGAGTGACTCCTATTCAAAGGGCCTCCGGCCCGTCCTCGCCCTGGTGTAAACTTTACGCCAAAAACCGGCTTCGGGCTGGAAACCCTTTGGATAGGAATCACTCGCGACACGCGAGCGATAACGGAACGCCCGCTTCAGGCTGGTTATGCACGTGTCAATCGCTGATGTGTGGGGATACTGTCAAAAGCACCTGATTGAAAAAATAACCACCCATTAAGTGGTACCAAGAGCCAGGCAACGTCAAACGTCGTCTGGCTTTCTTTATTTCACTTCCGGTAGTTCGGCGGGATCGATCAGTAAAAAGCCGGGGTTGATACACGCTCCGTACCAGCGAACGCCAAAATGCAAGTGGGGACCCGTAACCCGACCGGTTTCCCCAACTATTCCTATTTTTTGCCCTTTCTGAACCGTCTGGTTCGCCTTTACCGTGAAACTCTTCAGGTGAAAATACTCTGAAATTAACCCGTTCCCATGATCAATATAAACCGCGTTGCCGCTGTAAAACCCATCAGTGGCCAGCAACACCCGGCCATTGCCCACACTTTGGACGGGTTTGCCCGCTGCAATGGGATAATCCTGGCCGGTGTGCCGGTCCCGTGCCTGACCATTGATCGTGCGGCAAGCGCCAAAGTTTCCTTCACCCCGGGGTAGGGGACTGGCGGGCTTTCCCACCGGCAGGTCGAAAACGGCCGGACGCACCGTCGACTGGTAGGCGATCAGGGGCCGGAGCACGGCAGCTTCACGAGCCGCCCGCGCCAGATTCTGCGGGGAAACGGTAATGTATTCCTGCTTGGGAAAATTGGTAATGTCTTCCTGGCGGCAAGGCTTTTCGGTCACCAGCAAGCGGGCGGTCTCCAACTTTCCTCCGGTGGTCCGGCGTGATATGGTGTAGTCGCCGGGCTTCATCTCCATATCAATCGGATAATAACAGGTACCATTGACGGCAGGCCAGGCCCGTTTCTCAAAACTACAGCGCTTGCAATTCCCTGCCCAGCGGGCAACTTCCCCCTGGCCAACGTGAACGGATTTTGGCGGGGTGGCTGTTTGGGTATTTTTCTGGTGAACCGGTGAAAGGGCCAAAGACAAGGCTACCCAAAAAAGGGAAAAGATTGATACAAGAATTGGATGCATGATGGGCAGGGATTAACTCGTTAAGTGTATAACCCAACGAAGCCCGGCTCTGTTTGAATACCAGTACAATCCAGTGTGGACGAGTCGGCGAATGAACGGAAAGGGCAAGCCATCGGGCCATCAGCGACCCTACGATTTCTATCCTTTTTTTCTCCACCGTTCTTTTGTTGAACCACCAACCGCTTCACCGTCTCCGCCTTGAAGAAGGCCCCTTTCCGGGTCCGAAAACCGTTCTCGTTGAGTTGCCGGGCAATGGCACTCAGATTCAGTTTCTGAAACTGGTACAGCCGGATCAGTTCCGTAGCCTGTTTGTTGGCCAGTTCCCTGCGGCTGGTCTTGCCACCGGATTCGACTTCGACGAAATCCCCAATCAGCCGTTCACTGCAATACGCATGAATACCAGTTTTCTGGGCATCGAGTCCCAAACCGGATTGTCCCTGCTTGTGGGTGCTGACCCGGTACTAAGCGACATAGTGATGTTCTGTTTTACGCACGGAAAGCGACCTGATTTTTCTCTTTTACTGCCAATAGTCATACTGCATATACCGCGCGGTTTCACTGGCGACCTCTTTGCCGCCAGGGGTTTGCTGTCGATGATGCAAAAACCGGTACGCTGGCTTTGACCACACAGCCATTTGAGTAACACAAACAACCCTGGAACCAGTCGCGGCATTCGAGCCACAAAGCGGGCGTACCTGATGAGCTTGGGGAAGTAGTCCATCAAGTGCGCTTCCACCCAATGTTGGTAATAAAAGTTAGCCCCTAAACACCCCAGGAAAAATTTTGATAATTTAGGCAGGCTGAGTTTACGATCACGAAAGGAAAAAGGTATGGTGAAACGGCGTAAACCCCGTTAGATAAACCGTTGGCGTATCCATCGCCGGAAGGGCACCCCGTAGCTGAACCCCTTTGTGTTCGACGGTCCCCGGCCCGAATTTGATCACATCGGAACCAACCGTATACGAGCCCGATTCGCCCGACAGCAGGTAGGCATTGTCTTTCTTGGGGTGTTTTGTTACCCCAGCCAGCGTGCCGCCCGCCCGAAAAATGAGTTCAAGCGCTACCGGAACCCCGGCTGTACCCACGATGTCGATCGCTATTTGCAACCCATTCGCGGTTTCCTTTATTTTCACCGTCGTGTCAAGTTTTTGGATTTCGCTCTGCCGGCGATTGGCTCTTGGCATTTTGTCCCAATCACCGCTCGGGTCAATCTGGTCGCGGGAAAACGGCTGATAATACGGGCCATCGAGGGATTTTTGCAGAACCCAGCTGTCGCCCTGTTGTTCGATCTTCGTTGAATCAAACTGCCCTTTTCCGAAGAACGTAGTGGCCATCCGCATACCCTGCAAAACCGCATTTCCTTTATGAAAGGTGAGCCAACTGGCATTATTCGACAGGAGGGTGCTATCCCAATTTCCGCGCCGGATTCGAACGACACCGGAGAAGGGAAAGGCTTTGGCGTAATTGGTCGGTAGCGGTTTGCTGGCGGGGAGTTCGCGCCAGAGCGTAGGGTCTTCCAGAAAATAATTGAGGTAGCCCGCCAGTTGCTCTTTGGGACACGTCTTCTCGATTAACCGACAGAGAGCCGCCATTTCACCGTTTTTGTCGAGCAGGGCCATGTAGCGATAGCAGTAATAGTATCTGGCCATGTTGCCAATAGTGCCCTTGTCCTGCCGGTTCGATGCTTCCGTCACGATCTCGCCATTCGGGTGAACGTAGTACAGCGTCATCATCAGGTTTTTGCGAACTGGCTCAAACAGTTCAGGTTTTTTCAGACCCCGGGCGAGGATGATCAACGACCGGTTGACAATGGGCGAATAGGTGTTGGTACTCTTTTCATTGAATTGCCCGTCGGGATCCAAATCAATATGTTCGGCGAGCCATTGATCGATGCGGTTGGTATAGCGGGGGTCGGGAAACACGTCATTTAATCTGGTCAGGGCCGCCGATACGACCCACCGGTGATTAGGGGTATGAATTCCACCTACGCTCAAGGCGTCGCCCGCCTTTTGCAAAAACGTCTTTAGTAAAGTGAGCGTTGTTTCCGAACCGTTCATCGAAGCTTGCTTCAGGAAAGTATAGGCCGGAATAATATTTTCTAACACGAAAGCCGTGTCGGGCGTTGAATGGAAATTGGTTTCCAGAAGATCAATCGTGCCATCGTCGTGCTGCATCTTCAGCAAAGCCCGAGCCGCAGCTTCCACTTCGTTTAGTAACGCTTTCGATTGATAGTGAGTGGATTCCGGACAGCCAATGAGGGTGCAGGCTCGAATGATAAACCCGGCCGTCGACTGTGGATTTGGCATGTCCATATCGTTCATGTAGCCGCCCACAAACCTGTTGGCGGGATCCGTTATCTTGATGGGTTTATAAATGGTCGCCAGTTGCTGGTCGTTGATTTTGATCCACTCAAGCAGCCACTCGGGTTTGGTGGGAGCCAGGTTGGGAAATCCAGTGGAGCTTAGGATGGGAAAAATACCAAGCGTCGTTGCGCCAAGGGCGACAAAGGTTCTTCTGTTCATTTTTTACACTGTTAGAAACGAGCAACTTTTCTCGTTTTGGCTGGGCTTAGCCGCGTGAAAGCGGTGGTTTGTTTTAAAAAGCGTTTCAGGAGCGTTCCTACTGGTAGATTGCGGTCAAAACTCAAAACTCCTGAATCGTTCTACTCAGGGGGTGACCACCATTCGTCCGCGATGTTCCATGAAGTACGCTTGCTATTTGCAGTGCCGCCCAGTATGGATACGCTAAACCCTGGACTTTTCAAGAGGTAATCCGTGTTTCTCCCGAACGTAAAGTGATACCGTTCCATGCCCAAAGCTTTTGGGATAGGTGGTCAGCTCCCGATCTGCCAGCTTGTTGTCATAGGGTACGGGCCGGGTGATGAATAACTTACTGCTTTATACAATCATTCATGGGGCCATTGAGCCAGTGGCATCATTGGTGAGACGGTTTCAGGGGGAACGTTTCCCGGAATCAAGTCCACCTTCCAGGACCGTTTCGTTTGGGGAGGAATGGTGGTTTCGAAACCTACTTGCATCGTGCCCGGATTCGCCGAATCGTGCTCATACCGGGGGCCGGTTGACCAGGTGCGCAGCGTCAACCCCGAACTGGGTTCCAGGGCGACCAGGAGCTTCCGGCCCGATTGGTGAAGGATAGCGCGATGCGAATCGATCAGCTCAACCTGCGCGCCCGTTACAAAAGCCCACCGGACCACCGTTTCCTTCGCACCGGTTTCCACTTCATCCTGCACGAGCATGGACCGCCCATCAACAAGGGCAACGCCCCGCCAGGCACGGATCAGATCGCCCGCATACAACGACGTCAAATCGGTAATGGCGTTCCGAAAGGCCGGTTGACTGGAATAACTCACGATGGGGGCAAATCCAGTCACCATTTGAGCGCCATAATTCACCACCAGGGTGTTATGCCCCATCGTTGAGTTTCGATAAACCAGCCAGCGAGGAGAATTCTGGTTTGTTTCCTGTACAGCTACGCCCGCGAGCTGTAAGGAATCCGAATTTTGGGGTCCTAAATCGATCGCCCACCGGACCCCCTGGGCCTCGGCCACAAACGAACCGATATCCATATGAGCCCCGGCCAGGGCGGGAGTTCCCGCTTTTAGGCCCATAAACAGGGCGGTTGAATCGTTCCAGGAGCTCCGGAGCAGCGCCAGGGGTGTTTGACCCCGACCCACCCACACGGAGCTTGGGGTTGGACTGGGAACAGGCCTGCTTTGGTGTTGGCTGCTCCAAATCACCAGGGCGGGAAGAAGCGCTTCCTTCTGCCAGGTAGTGGCCCCTTTGCTTACTAACTCGTTGTGCTCCTTCCACAAGGCCCACGGATTATCTGCCCGGGGAGCCAGCCAAAATTGGACGGGTTGGAGGGGAGCTTCCAGCGCCGTTTCCCCGTAATTGAAACAGTTGCCCGAAGGCGTCCGCATATGCAGGCCATAGTTAGCCGTTTTTAAAAAGCCCGGCTGATCCAGCAAGCCAAAGTCGGTCTTAAACTCGGTTTGTAACGCACTGATCAATAACGCTGTGAAGCTTGTAGCGTAGCTCCAGGCCGAATAGCTATAGGGATAAGCGCCGTCCGGCTCGTAGAGGGCTACCAATTGCCGGGTGGAGCGAATCGAACGGTTTAAGATCGAACGAGCCAGTTCGGGTTGAGACTCGTAGATGGCCAACGCCCCGAAAACCAAGCCCGTGTTAATGACTTGTCTTTGATAATCGGTGGGAACACTCCAGCTGCTGTCACGAGGAGCTAAAGCCGCTTCAAGACCCTTTTTGAGAATGGTTTTCTGGGCAAATTCCCGTTCCCGGGGCGTTAAATTAACATACAGCCAATCGTAAGCGAGGGAGGCTGCCGTGGTAAGTTCGGCCAGGTGTTCTACCTGTTCCCGATGCCAGCTAAATAGAATGAGCGCCATCCAGAATTCATGTTTTGCCCGGTCAAAATAGGCTTGCCGGCCGGTCAAACGCCAGCCATAGGCCAGGGCAAAAAGTCGCCGTAGCGCTTCCCGGACGTCGCTGTATTGTACCCGCCCCACCCGCACGGAACTCACGGCGGTCCGCTTCGTCAGGAGCAGGCTATCACACTGGGTTAAAAGATGTTGATGAACAAGCCGTAGGCTGGAATCGGATTGAACAGCCATCCGCAGGGCGGGTAGCTCACGTTGCCGCAGCAAGATTCTGGGGTGTTCCGAAAGGATCACCGCGGGCCGGATGGAATCCGGTTGTGCATACGCGGACAGTTGGCAGATTCCAATCCAGAGGAGAAAGAGGATCCCTGGCGTTCTCATGGCAGGCTTTCGATAGAAGAAGGGTTTAGGTAATAACGAAGCGCTTTTCAGGCTCGATTTACTCACCTCTATCCACGCATTTTTGGCTTACGGCCTGTCTTAGTCCTTTATTAGCACCCCGTTGTCGCTCGCGTGCCGCGAGTGACTCCTATCCAAAGGGCCTCCGGCCCGTCTCGCCCTGATGTAAACTGTGCGCCATAAGCCCGCTTCGGGCTGGAAGCCATTTCTCT
Source organism: Larkinella knui (assembly GCF_003858645.1). Taxonomy (GTDB): domain Bacteria; phylum Bacteroidota; class Bacteroidia; order Cytophagales; family Spirosomataceae; genus Larkinella; species Larkinella knui. Next base: position 467,872 of record NZ_RQJP01000006.1, read on the forward strand.
ATTCCTTACTCGCGGCACGCGAGCGACAACGGAGAACCGGAGCCAAAGAGAGTAGAAAACGCCAAGTAAGGACCTTGTCATTTGATACGAACATGGAACAGCAAATCGAAAACTATATCAGTAGCCAGCCTGAACCCAAACGCAGCGACATGCGGGCGTTGCACCGCATCATGCTGCAACTCATGCCAGCCTGTCAGTTGTGGTTTCTGGATGGTAAAAACAGTGAAAACAAAACGGTTTCTAACCCCAACGTCGGCTATGGGTTTCGCACCATCACCTATGCCGATGGAACAACCCGGGCGTTTTATCAAATTGGTATGAGTGCAAACACCACCGGAATCTCGGTCTATATTCTTGGTATCAAGGATAAGAACTACTTAGCCCAGACCTATGGAAAACAACTCGGCAAGGCGAGTGTGAGCGGGTATTGCATTAAGTTCAAAACGCTAAACGATATAAACATCGGTATACTGGAAGCGGCCATACGCGATGGGCTTGAGCAGGAACCATAATTTGCGGTCGGTGCGGACACCGTCCGATGAAAAAATCAGGCGATAGCGACAACGGCCCCCGTCTCGCAGCACGATCTCTACTTGTCGTATTCAGCCACTAAGCTTGTCGCATTCACACTGCATTAACACGGTGCATTTTAGCGAAATTTGTATCGTATTAAAACAGCCCTACGATGAGAAAAATAATTGTTTTATCCATGATTACCTTAGATGGTGTCATGCAGGCACCGGGTAGCCCCGAGGAAGATCCATCCGGCGGTTTCAACTATGGCGGCTGGACGGCCCCTTATGGTGACGAAGTGCTTGGTCAGGTCATGGAAAAACTGATGAAACCGGCCGATCTGCTGTTGGGGCGAAAAACCTTCGAGATCTGGGCCGACTACTGGCCAAAGCACGCCGACTTTTGGCCCGGAATTAACGAGGTTACAAAATACGTCCTGTCCACGACCCTGACAGCCTCCGATTGGCAAAACTCGGTATTCCTCGAAAGTTTGGCCGACATCGAAAAGCTCAAAAATTCAGAAGGTTCTGACCTGAAAGTTTGGGGCAGCAGTAAACTTATTCAGTTGTTACTGAAGCATGATTTGGTGGACGAACTCTGGCTCCAGATTCACCCCCTGACGCTTGGTGAAGGAAAAAAATTGTTCGATAACGGCCCGATTCCGGCAGCGTTTACCTTAACAGAGAGTGTTGTTACGTCAAGTGGCGTATTTATTGCCAATTACAAGCGAGCCGGGGACGTTAAGACCGGTACTGTTGGCGTTTAAGAAAAATAAAAACTGCGTTTACACGAAACCAGACGGTATGAAAGCAACGCCCGAACACGATGAGCGAATCGCAAAACTAACTTTCGCTTCGGTGTATCCGCATTATGTCACCAAAGTCGAACGTAAAGGCCGGACAAAAGAAGAATTGCACCACGTAATTACCTGGCTGACAGGATTTGACGAAGATAAACTGCAAGAACTCATTGCCGAAAAGGTGACTTTTGAAGCCTTCTTTCAAAATGCCAGGCTAAACCCGGCTGCTCACCGTATTACGGGCGCCATCTGTGGCTACCGGGTGGAAGAAATCGAGAATCCGTTAACGCAACAAGTCCGGTATTTAGACAAGCTGGTGGACGAATTGGCACAAGGCCGTAAGATGGAGAAAATTTTGCGGGTTGTGTAAAACGAACGGCAGCGCTACTTCCAACAAAAAAGCACTTCCTATGACACCCGAAATCAGGACAACGCCCCCCGACTGCGAGATTGTCAGTTCAAGAATCTTCCCTGTAAAAAGAGAACTTCTTTTCCGGGCCTGGTCTGACCCCAATCACCTGAAAAAGTGGTGGGGACCAGCCGGTTTTACCAACACGTTCCATGAGTTTGACTTTCGGGTTGGCGGAAAATGGCGTTTTACCATGCACGGACCCGATAAAGGAAACTATGCGAATGAATGTGAGTTTACCACGATCGACGAACCGTCGCTTATCGCCTGGAAACGCTTTTCCAAACCGCTGTTCCAGGTCGTTGCCACCTTTGAAGACGTATCAGACGATCAGACAAAACTTGTTTTTAAGATGCTCTTCAATACCGCCGACGAATGCCGGAAAGTAAGACCATTTGCGGTTGACAAAAACGAAGAAAACTTTGACCGACTTGAAAATGAATTAACTCAAATGGCCCTGTAAATAAGCCAGTTGACGTTTATGAAGTGACCCGTAACCCGAACAATGGAAGAATTTATAACCTTTATAAAAACCATTATCTGGATCGATGATTTTGATCTGCAACTGGTTCTTTCCCGGTGCACCGAAAGTCAAATTGCCAAAGGGAAAACGATCCTGAAGAAAGGGCAAATCGCCAGGCAGTATTTTTTCATTGTGTCGGGTGGCGTCCGGTTTTTTTACGACCGGAATGACCAGGAAAATACAACGTGGGTAACGTTTAAAAATGAGTTTTTTACCGAGATTTCAAGTCTCCATCCCCAAAAGCCGTCCCGGTTTACGATTGAGGCCATTGAAGACACAAAACTGGTGGTGATCGACAAAAAGGACATGGATTTTTTATACGGCCACGTTCCCGTTTGGGAAGAATTCGGCCGGAAAATCTGGGAAGCCATGTCGGTGCGAATGATCGATCAGATCCTGAATTTTCAGACGCTGTCGGCCGAAGAACGGTATCTGGAAATTATGACTAACCCCGAATTTTTACAAAAAGTCCCCATCAAGCAGCTGGCTGCGGTTCTGGGCATTACCCCCAATGCCTTAAGCCGGATCCGGAAAAACATCCGGTAAATTTCATTATCTACCACTTGGTAGTTTTTGCTCTTCACCAGCCACCTACCTTTGAGTCGCTAAAAATAAAGCAATGACTCAAACGAAAGACAATACACCGGTGTCTCAGAATCCCTATTCGGATGATGAATTAATAAAAGACTTTCCGGGCTTTTCCAATCAGTATGCAACCGTCAACGGAGTACGGCTGCATTACGTCGAGGGCGGTAGCGGGATGCCGCTGATCTGCTTGCCCGGCTGGCCCCAAACCTGGTATTCGTATCATCCGGTGGCAACGCAGCTTGCCCGGCTATACCGGGTGATTATTGTTGACATCAGGGGCATGGGTAGTTCGGAAAAACCCGCTTCGGGCTACGACAAGAAAACAATGGCAACGGATATTCTGGGGCTGGTACGGCATCTCGGATTAACGAAAGTTCACCTCATGGGCCACGACATTGGCGGCATGGTGGCCATGAGTTTTGCTTTTAATTTTCCCGAATTTACCGAAAAGCTCCTGGTTCTGGATGGTTCGCACCCCAGCGAAGGTATGCTGCAAATGCCATTGATGCCAGCCGCCGGCACGTTTACGGAGAAAATGGATGCCACGATGCCGTATGCCTGGTGGATGGGCTTTAATCAGGTAAAAGGACTACCGGAAAAGCTCCTGGAAGGGCGGTTTCAGTACCTGCTGGATTGGCTTTTTCACTACGTGATGATCGATGATCGTAATATGACTTCGTTTGAACGAGACGTGTATGCGTCTGCTTACAACGAAGCCGATAGCATCCGGGCGTCTAATGCCTGGTATCAAACCTTTACGCAGGATATTGAGCATGCAAAAACCTATCAGCCCCTGGCCATGCCGGTATTGGGAATTGGGAGTTACATTAGCTACCAGTACATGAAAATGGGGTTGCCGTATGTCGCAACCGACATAACCGTAATAGGGATTCCGGAGAGCGGGCATTACCTGTTTGAAGAGAAGCCGGAACAGGTGCTTGACGCGGTTTTCAGCTTTCTAGAAGCCTAAACAAGAGAACATTCATAAAAAATCAAGACATGAAAAAAGCAATTTTAGTAGCCGGTGCCACCGGGAATTTAGGAAGAAAAATCTGCCGGGAACTGATAAAAAGAGGGGCCGATGTAAGTGCCCTCGTCCGGGCCTCGACCGATCCCGAAAAGATCGAAAACCTGACAAAAATGGGCGTCAAGGTTATGGAGGTTGATTTAAACAGCATCGACGAAATTGCGAAGGCCTGCGCCGGTATGCATTGCGTGGTTTCCGCGCTCGCGGGTTTGGGCGATGTAATCGTGGCTACACAAAAGCGAATTCTGGATGGTGCCCTGCAAGCCGGTGTTCCACGATTTATCCCGTCCGACTTTTGCACGGATTACAATGATCTGGTGCCGGGCGAAAACCGCAATTTTGATTTACGGAGAGAATTTAAAGCCTACCTGGACAGCACTTCCATCCGGGCGTCGTCTGTTTTCAATGGTGCTTTTGCGGACATTCTAAAATACAACACGCCGGTTTTAAACCTAAAAGACAAGAGCATTGGATACTGGGGCGACAAAGCAGACTGGAAGCTGGACTTCACCACCATGGATGATACCGCTGCCTTTACGGCCGAAGTGGCTCTGGAAGATACCGCACCCCGTGATTTACAGATTGCCAGTTTCCAGGTCAGCCCCAATGACTTATGGGCTGATGTGAAAGAAGCAACCGGTCAGGAATTCAGAATCCACCAACTGGGCAGCCTCGAAGACTTTGCTCAATACATCAAAAAGCAACGAGCCGACCATCCGGCTGGTGAAAATGAGTTGTATGCCAAATGGCAGCAAAGCCAATACATGTACTCCATGTTTTCGACGCAACACCATCAACTGGCTAACGAACGGTATAAAAACCTGACCTGGACAACCGATTTAGCGTATATTAAGTCTTTTGTCAACTAAAAAAAGGCCGTAGAGCCTGGCAATTGCCAGGCTCTACGGCCTTCCCGAAGTCTCCACGGGTGGCCTCCCAATTTCCGGTGCTGAACGGTTTCGGCCAACCGGTTTTAATGATTACTTTCGCTTCCGGGCTTATGTTTTTCAACCACCGCGCTAGAGTCCTACCATCAACCTGAGTGCAAACCGTTCGGAAGAGAACATCCGTGACAACCGGGCGCGTGGTTCGACCGCAATCCGCACCAGCTAAACCGGATGTTCATTAAAAAGCTAACACTAACTTATAAATGAGCCAATTATGACGAAAAACAGGATCGCCACGGTAACGCCTTTCCTGACGGTCAACAATGGAAAAAACGCGGTTGACTTTTATGTATCGGCTTGGGGAGCCGTCGAGACAGAAAGGTTTGATCGGCCTGATGCCAAATTGACTTCCAAAATAACCATTGGGGGTGCCGAATTTTGGGTAGGCGACGAAGAACCAGAATTTGGCAATGTAAGCCCCGACCAACGTTCAAATAGCCCGGTTAGAATGATTTTCCAGACGAAACAGGCTGACGAACTATTTGAGAAAGCCCTAACGCTGGGTGCGACAGAAATTTGCCCCATGACTACCGAAACCGACTGGAGAATAGGGAAACTGAAAGACCCATTTGGGCACATCTGGGAAATTGGTTACACGCTGTAAGGCTGAAAACCTGACCACAACCCGAAGCAAAAAGCAACGAACCACTTGTACGGTTGGCTACAAAGCTGTTTAGTTTCTGAAAATGTTCAACCCATCGTTGCCGCTAAAATAGAGCGGCAACGAAAGACCCGGTTGAAAAAAATGGCCACAACGAATTCTGCACCAGCATCAACAACCCACAGGAGGTCGTAACCGATGCCAACGCCACCTACTCCGATGCCGCCGGGTATCTGGGAAGTACGCATTATGAGGAATAGATTTCGAAAGCGGAAAACCTGCGCTAAAAGGCCGCAGCGCCCGCGTGGTGCCACTACACCGACGGCCATCGGCTGTCAACGAAAAAAGGATTGCCACGACAAGGCAATCCTTTTTTTTCGCTCCGGCGGTTGACCTTCACAACAAAACAAAATTGGACGTCACAACAAAGTCGCCTACTGCTTTAATCAGGAATTTTGTGCTTTTCATCAAAGACAAAAATAAAATGATTAACCAAACGGTAGTAGTAACCGGAGGCACCGGATTTGTGGGTATCCATACCATTCTACAGCTTTTACAAAAAGGGTATACAGTAAATACCACGCTTCGCTCCCTGTCGAAAAAAGACAGTCTGATCACCGCTTTGAAAGAAGCCGGAATCGATGATTTTAGCGCACTGGCTTTTTTTGAGGCCGATTTAACCAGCGACACCGGCTGGAATGAGGCCGTGGCGGGTGCGGACTTTGTGCTGCACGTCGCGTCACCGTTTCCGGCCCAGGATCCCAAAGAAGAAAATGACCTTCTTATTCCGGCCCGCGATGGTGCTCTGCGGGTGCTGAAAGCCGCCAGAAAAGCGGGCGTAAAACGGGTTGTCCTGACCTCTTCGTTTGCGGCTGTTGGCTACAGTGCCAATCGAAAAAACCGTATTTTTACCGAAGAAGACTGGACGGATGCCACCGCACCGATTCCGCCGTATATCAAGTCGAAAACCGTGGCCGAAAAAGCGGCCTGGGAGTATATCAGAACCGAAGGCGGTGATATGGAACTGACGGTGATCAATCCGGTCGGAATTTTCGGGCCGGTTTTGGGTGGAATCACCTCGGCCTCGCTGGATATGGCGGTTTCCGGAATCCTGAATGGCACCATCCGGGAAAGTCCGGATTTTACCATGGGCGTTGTCGATGTGCGGGATGTGGCCGCTATACACATCACGGCCATGACGCATCCTGACGCCGGCGGAGAGCGGTTTATTGCGGCTTCCGATGGCGTCATGAGCTTTTATGATGTAGCCGAACTATTTAAAAAAGAGCGGCCTCAATGGGCTGAACACATCGCCGACATGCAACCGACGCCCGCAGAATTTTACATCCAAATCGCCAACCAAAAAGCCAGAACCGTATTGGGCTGGCACCCGCGCAGCAAAGAAGCGGCCTTATTGGCAAGTGCTGATAGCTTGCAAAAGAATTAATATTTTTAGGCTATAAAATTGAAAGTTAACAACCTACAATCCTGCCATTTAGGCCCTGAAATATCCCCTGAGCAATTCATATCAGATCATTTTTTTCTGTATTTATTGAAAGGATCAATCAAGGCATTTGACGGGCGAAATACGTATACGATGAATCCGGGCGATTTCTGCATCGCCCGGAAAAATCATTTGGTCCGGTATACGAAGTATAAGGAAAACGACCTCTTTGAAAAGATAATCATTATACTGGACGAGCCCTTTCTGAAAAAATTTCAGGAGCGTCATCCGGTCGATGTACCGGTTTTTTCCAACGATAACTCGTTTTTGTTCGTAGAAGAGACTAAATTCATACAGAGCTTTGTGCATTCGCTGGAACCCTGTTACACCGGAGATTTACAGACGAAGAAACGTTTGCTGACTTAAAAAGGGAAGAACTGCTGCTGATTTTATTGAAAGCCAAGCCGCAGCTTGCCGGCGTTTTTTTAACTTCAACACGCCCAAAAATTGAATCTGGAAGAATTCATGAACCGTAATTTCCGCTTCAACATCAGTCTGGACCGTTTTGCGTATCTTACGGGCCGAAGTTTATCGTCTTTCAAACGGGATTTTCAGAAACTATTCGGCACCACGCCAGCCACCCGGCTCAAAAAGAAGCAGCTGGATGAAGCTCACTTTCAACTCGCGAACCAGCACATCAAACCGGGCCATGTTTACCTGGAAGTAGGGTTTGAAGATTGGTCGCACTTTTCGTTTGTCGTTAAAAAACAATTTGGTAAAACACCAACGGAAGTAGCTGGAAATCAAGCAGCACACAGGTGATGCGGTTCTGCCATAAGCAAGGGTATCTCCGCGAATCTATCCAAAAAAACGAATCTGATCATGGCCTATACCGAAGAAACCGCTCACCGAATCCGCCAGACCTTAGTCGACAAAGGGGTTAATTTCACCGAAAAAAAAATGTTCAGCGGCTTGTGCTTCCTGGTAGACGAGAAGATGTTTTGTGCCACGCATTTCGACCAGAAACGCGACGAAGACCTGCTCCTCTGCCGCGTCGGCCTGGATGTGTACGAAACCGCCCTCGAACAAAACGACTGCCTTCCGATGGACTTTTCGGGAAAATCCATGAAGGGTTATGTCTATGTAACGGAAAACGGCTTCAAAAGCCCGAAAGAACTGGACCGCTGGCTCCAGCTTTGTCTGGACTTTAACCCGCTGGCCAAAAAGAGCAAAATGACGTAATGACAAAAATTTATCCATCCAAAATAGGGCTTGAGCTGGTTATCCCACTTGCGTTGGTTCTTGGCTCGGTCAGTACCCTGATGCTTCTCAACCGGCTCTGGCCCGGCATCTTCATAATGCTGGCCGTGGTTGCATTTATCGTTCATCTGTTTCTGACCACTTCGTATACCATCCAGGACGGGAAGCTGGAAGTAAAATCCGGTTTTTTATACCAGTCCACCATCGCCATTGGTTCCATTCGCCAGATCCGGGAAACCCGGAGCCCATTAAGCTCACCGGCCACGTCGTTAGACCGACTCGAAATCGTTTATAATCGGTATGACAGCGTTATCCTGTCGCCCAAAGACAAGCAGGGTTTTATCCATGACCTGCTCCGCCTGAATCCGAGTATTGAGGTAAAATACCGCCATCACTAGACCGGATTCTGCTCTTCACCGACTCAGAAAAAGAAACCCGCCACCGGATTATGGAAAACGACCTTTTTGATTTCATTTCAACGTATATGCCGCTGTTGGACGAAGAAAAGAAAGCGATTATGTACCTGGCGATCTTCAGAACGTATAAAAAGGCTGCAACGCAAATGGCCCACGTATTTCCTGTTTGAGCCCGGACTGCCTTTTGGGGTCAAGTTTTAAGGATAGAAAATGAGGAAAGCCCTAGGTCCAATCTGTTTCCTCCAGAATAAAAATAGCCTCAACGGTCGTGTTGAATACGGAAGCGAGTTTCAAAGCAAGGGTAGTGGAAGGGACGAACTTTCCAATTTCAATGGAATTGATCGTTTGTCTGGAAACGCTTACTTTATCGGCTAGTTCTGCCTGCGTAATATTCTGCTTTGCCCGTTCTACTTTTAAAGCATTTTTCATTTCCAACCGGTTATTTCCAGGAAAGGTACAATCGTAAATAATAGATACTGAGCGCCAGGGCAAAAACGAGAATGAGAAAGTAGTTGATATCGGTCAGTTGAAACGAAATCAGCTGATGCGCGTAGAAATTCGAACTGATCAACTTGAAACCATAGCCAATAATCAGCGCAATGGAAGTTGAAGAAGATTTTAAGAGAATGGCCCGTTCATCTTCTCTTTTCTCTCTGCTAATAAACAAAATAAACAACCCAACGAGCAGCGGTATCTCGGAACCCGCCGACTGATCAACCAGATCGGTTATAATTCCGATTCCTATCAACAAAAGGCCAAGGTATTTAACGAGTCTATTCATGGCTTTAGAAAGTTTAGTATACTTGTCCAAAAGTAATCTATAAGCGACTAAAAGATAAGTAAACTGTACTTTTTTTAACCAAATAGTTTGCAGATGGCCTTGGTTTGCCGAGGAAAGGTTCAGACTCATCCATAAACCGTGGGAGGAGGGTCATCGGGCAAAAATTCAGCAGGAACTGCCACCAGCTTTCAGACTATTCATTCTTGAAAAGATGCTTTTCCGGCGTATCAGGCGCGTCCGACACCCTCATTCCGGCTGTGTGTTGATAAGAAAGAGTGATTTTATGGCAGCAAAAACCATCAGAAAAAGTATCTTGTCTGAAACTTTATTCAACACTAACCAAAACGTAAGAAAATGGCGACGATCACCCTAAAGGACGGAACCGAAATTTATTACAAAGACTGGGGCACCGGTCAACCAATTGTATTCCATCACGGCTGGCCGTTGTCGGGCGATGACTGGGATGGCCAGATGATCTTTTTTCTGAATCAGGGTTTTCGGGTCATTGCCCACGATCGCCGGGGACACGGCCGATCGTCGCACACCGACATCGGACACGACATGGAAACCTACGCAGCCGATGTAGCGGAGCTGACGGAGTTTCTGGACTTGAAAGATGCGATCCACATCGGTCACTCGACCGGTGGCGGTGAAGTGATTCGGTATGTGGCGAAATACGGGCAGGGCCGCGTTGCAAAGGCGGTATTGATCAGTGCCGTTGCGCCCGTTATGGTGCAATCCGAAACGAATCCGGACGGTATTCCGCTGTCGGTATTCGATGAAATCCGGGTCGGAACGGCCACCCAGCGACCCCAATACTTTCAGGATTTTACGATTCCTTTTTATGGCTACAACCGGGAAGGCGCCAAGGTTTCGCAGGGAATTCGGGACAACTGGTGGCGGCAGGGTATGATGGGTTCCATCAAAGCGCATTGTGATTGCATCAAGGCGTTCTCGGAAACCGATTTTACCGAAGACCTGAAAAGTGTCGATTTGCCGGTGCTGGTGTTGCACGGCGAAGATGACCAGATCGTTCCCTTTGCTCTAACGGGTGCCCGGTCCGTCAAATTACTGAAGAATGGAAAGCTGATCTCCTACCCCGGTTTTCCGCACGGCATGCCGACGACCGAAGCGGCCACCATCAATGCCGATTTATTAGCGTTTATTAATTCGTAATATCCTCTTCTGGCCGGCGTCTTCGCCGGCCACTTTTTAAACCTGCACATGGGTCGGTCAGGACATCGACCGCAGAAAACACCAGCCATTTGTCCACCTATTCCCGCCATTTATAGGACAAATGCCCTCTGCCGCTTCGATACCTTTGCCAAAAGAAATCGAATCAAATGGCAAATATCCTGAAAAAAGCAGTAGCGGGTTTATTCGAAAAGATGCTAACGCCGTCACGCGTGCTGGCCGTTCGTGCCTGGCAGCCGGCCACGCTGTACGAAGTCGATGTGCATGTTCCCACGATTCCGCTGGAAAAATGGAATACCATCAAACGGTTGAAATGCAAGGTCGGTGAGCTTGAATTCCGGGATTATACCCCGGCCTTGTGGAATGCCGACAAAAAAGTGTGTACGATGTACATCGAAGCCGGGCATCAGGGAGCCGGCAGTCGATGGATTCAGCAACTGAAACCGGGTGACGAAATCCTGTTTGGCGCGGCCCACGCGGCCCAATTGCCCGCTCAGGAAGGCAAACTGTTGTGTCTGGGAGACGGCAGTGCTCTGGGGCATTTTTTAGCCTTGAAGCAATTAACCGACCGGCGAACCTACCCGATGGATGTCGCGGTTTTTTTGCAGGATCAGTACCAGATACCGCCACCACTCACAGAAAATAATCCCGAATTTGACTTCATCCCAAAACCGCATGGCGTTAGCCTTGATGCGCTGGAGCAATGGTATCGATCAAAAGAGTTAAGGAATTACACTTCTATTTATATTGCGGGAAATATACCAATGGTGACCAGCCTGCGGAGAAAATTGAAAGCGATACCAGACGTGCAGGCAAAAATCTATTCGTACGGATTTTGGTCATAATAAAAATAGAGAATGGCGAAAGAAACGATCCAGCTCCTGCAATTGGAGGAAAGCAGGTACGGCGTAGGAATTTTCTCACTATCAGATCCTGCCCTGCTGGACTACCGATCGGCAGAAATTGCGTTCCCACACCGCCACGACCATTACTGCTGCTTTTTTATCGAAACCGGGCACCTGAATTTTACGATTGATTTCCAGAATTTGGAAATTCCGCCTTCGTCTCTCCTGGTATCCTGCCCCGGACAAGTTCATCAGCTCGGTTATGCCAACAAGGTGACGGGGTGGGGACTCGCTTTCGATGCCCGGTTTATCGACCAGAATGCCCGTCTGGTGATTGAACAATCCTTCGCAAAAGCCGCCTTACTGTCTTTAGATTTTTCCGAAAAAGAGTGGTTTACCACCCTTTTTCAATTGATTTACGCAGCCGTTGAGGAGAAAAAACCGACGCAATTTCAGTCTCAGCTCATCCATACGTTGATCAATGCCTTTTTTTACAAAACCGTAACGCTTTATCAATCGCAGGAAGATGAACGCATTCAGGCCTATTCGTTACGTCGGGTTGAGATTGCGAAAACGTTTAGCCAGTTGGTGAAGGACCATTTTCTGCAGCTCAAAAAACCGGCCGATTACGCTTCAAAAATGAATATAACCGTTAGTTATCTGAACGATACGGTCAAATCCGTAACCGGATTCCCCGCTACGTATTTTATCCAGCACGAAATTTTTCGGGAAGCCCAGCGACTCTTATTTTACACCGGTAAAAGCGTGAAGGAAATTGCTTTTCAACTGGGGTATGAAGATTACAAATACTTTATCCGGCTGTTTGGCAAGACAGTAGGCGCATCACCGGCAAATTTTAGAAAAACCAGTCAATCATCGTGACCTTCTACTTTGCAAACACAGCTCATGCAGGATCTCATCAAAAAATTCAAGTTTAAGGGCACCGGCGTTGTTCTGAATGCACCGCCAGCCCTAAAGGCCGCGTTTGAACAGCTCGGTTTTAAAACCAGCTTTGACAAAACCGCCAAAAGCACCAACACACTGGTTTTCGTCACGAACAACACGGAGTACCTCGATTTCCTTAAAACCGGTTTGGATGCGATTGAATCCGACAGTGTTTTGTGGTTTGCCTATCCGAAAGGCACCTCAAAGATCAAAACCGACATCAACCGGGACACCCTTCGGGTAACCGGCGAAGAATTTGGCATCACGACCGTCACCGCCATTGCCATCGACAACACCTGGAGTGCGTTGCGGTTTAGACCGGTCGACAAAGTGGGGAAGTAGCCCGACAAAAATTAAGCTGAAAAGGATAAACTGTTCGCTCTTCCGGCGGGTTAAATTGGCGGAGACGGATGGGCCGAATCCGGGACGAACCAATTATGTCGCACTACCGATGGAAACTTTTTCAACCCGCGATTTACTTGTTGAAGTAATCAACAAGTTATTTGTGTATACCGACTCCCAGGCCTGGGACAAACTTCAGAATGAGGTGTTTACCGAAACCGTCTTGTTTGATATGTCTTCGCTGGGCGGGGCGAAAATGGACATGACCGCAACAGCCATCTGCGAGATGTGGAAAGCCGGTTTTGCTGGCATCGATTCCGTCAATCACCTGGCGGGCAATTATCTGGTTGACATTCAGGGAAAAAGCGCAACGGTTTTTGCCTACGCTACGGCCACGCACTACAAGAAATCGGCAGTAAACGGCCCCACGCGGGAATTTGTCGGGACGTATGACCTTCACCTGACTCAAAAAGAAGCCGGCTGGCGAATCGATCAATTCAGGTACAACGTAAAGTTTACGACCGGCAATCGTGATCTGACGTAACGATTTTTCACCTTGCGATCAGCCCTATAAACTGGTTACTATCCCGCAAAATGCCCGAAACCGACCTTGCGTATACGCTCGTTAAGCCCACGCCGGCACTCGCCGATCTGGTGGAAAGCTTCTGGATGCTTGCCAATCAAACCCAGGACGAAAAAGAGGTAGTGGTTTTACCGGATGGCCGGTTTGACATTTTCTTTTCCCTTTCAGCGACCGAACCGTTCCACGTTACGCTGTCCGGGTTGGGGAGTGAACCTTCCCAAAGCGCGCTGGCGCCTGAAGCGGTCATCTGTGCGGTCAGTTTTAAATTACTCGCCGTTGAATACCTCCTTGAGACGCCCCTCGTATTGGATAAAATTGACTATTTACCGGCCAACTTCTGGGGCATTACCGCCGATGACCTCATGGATTTCGAGCGGTTTTGCAGTAAAGTGATCGCTAAAATAATGAGCTTGCGAAAAGACCCGATCGATGAACGGAAGCGCAACCTGTTTGACCTGATCTATTCTTCACAAGGCTCCCTGCCCGTCCAGCAACTCTCCGAAGCGGTTCAGTGGAGCAGCCGCCAGATCAATCGCTATTTTAACCAGTGGTTTGGCATTTCCCTCAAAGCGTATTGTAACATTCTGCGCTACCGGGCTTCATTCGACCAGATTAAAGAGGGCAAGTTGTTTCCTGAACTAAATTTTGCCGACCAGGCCCATTTCATCAAAGACGTAAAAAAATACTCCGGCGTTACCCCCAAAGAGCTCACCAAAAACAAAGACGACCGATTTATACAATTTTCAACCTTGCCGAAAAAGTAGTTTTGTCCCATCACAAACTACTTTTTCAACCATGCTTATTCAAGACAAAACGATCGCGATCGTGGGCGGAGGTCCCGGCGGTCTGACACTGGCCCGGCTTCTCCAACAAACCGGGGCGTCTGTAACCGTATACGAACGGGATTTCAGTAAAGAGGCCCGGGTGCAGGGCGCAACCCTCGATCTGCACGAGGATGCCGGTTTGGAAGCGCTCCGGCAAGCCGGTTTGATGGACGCCTTCAAAGCCAATTTCCGTCCCGGAGCCGACAAAATGCGGATTGTCGATAAAAATGCAACCATTCTTCTCGACGAAGACGTCAATAAAGACAATGAGCTGTTCCGGCCGGAGATCGACCGCGGTCCGCTACGGAAAATCCTGCTGGACTCGCTGCAACCCGATACCGTGGTGTGGAACAGCCAGTTAGTAACGCTGGCACCGATGGGTACAGGCTGGAAACTCGAATTTCAAAATGGCTCGTCGGCGCTCGCAGATCTGGTAATTGCCGCCGATGGGGCCAACTCCAGAATACGTCCCCTCATAACGCCCATCACCCCCTTTTATTCGGGCATCACCATTGTTGAAGGAGCGGTCCTGGCTTCTGAAACCGCCACCCCAACCATTCACAAGCTGTTAAACGGTGGAAAAATATTTGCGCTGGGTAATGAGAAAACGTTGATTGTCAGCTCGAAAGGTGACGGAAGCCTGGTTTTTTATACCGGCTGTAAAACGGATGAATTCTGGTTTCGAAACGCCGGAATCGACTTCACCGACAAGGCTCAGGTGCTTACCTGGTTTCAGCAGGCGTTTGCGGACTGGGACCACATCTGGCTCGAACTGATTGAAAAGGCTGAAGTTCCTTTTATCGTTCGTCCGCAATATTGCATGCCCCTGGATCAGCATTGGGATGCGTTGCCTAACCTGACGATGCTAGGCGATGCCGCACACCTGATGCCGCCCTATGCGGGCGCGGGCGTCAATATGGCGATGCTGGATGCGTTGGAATTAAGCGCTTGCCTGACCAATACCGCCTTTCCTGACCTGCAAACCGCCATCGCAGCGTATGAAAAACAGATGCGCGCCCGGTTCGCGGAGGTGGGCAAACTAACCCTGGAGCAAACCGCTTCCCTGCATTCTCCCAACGCCCTTGCCGATATGCTCGCCCTGTTTGCCTAACTGACGAATGGAGAAAATCAGCAAATCACTCCACAACCCCGGTTCCCAGCTTATTCAAACCGCTGCTGATATCTACCCAGAAACCGTTCACAAATACATACCGCAACTGATTGCCCCGGCGCAAAACGAAAGTCGGAATCCGGCCGGTCTGGATGGGCCGAACAGCCGTGGTCGTGGGCTGAAGCAGGTGAACCGGCGACAAGTGGGTGGTGGCCCGCGACGGTGTTGCCAGCCGGAAGGTCGTGATGCCCTGCTGCACCAGCGAATCGAGTTTATATTTTTTCAGATCGGCCATAGACCGCAGCGTATCGGGGTGAATTTGGCCCGGCGAAACCGTCAAACCCGTCGCGTCGATTTCTTCGATGCCGAAAAAGGTGGACAGATCACCGAAGTCGTCGATGGAACTGCGGTAGCCAAAGGTGGCCGCATTGCCGACATTGACCTCGTTGCGATTGATCCCAATATCGACCGTCACCGGTTTTCCGCCCCGCATTAGCTGCGCGTTTCGGATCAGCACATCGAACAAATACCGCTCGTTTTCCGGGATCGTGTTGTATTCCGAACGGGACTCGGCTTTGTAGGAATCCGTCGCAATGGCCTGTAAAGCCGTCAGAATAGCAACGTAATTCAGTTTGCGGATGAATTGCTTTTCGGGATCATTTGGATATCCGCCCGACTCGATCAGAATCAGCGTCGTTCCCCACTTCTGGATGTTATCGCCAAACGCCCGGGGTTCAAACTCGTCGGAATACCGCCCGACACCGCCGGGAATAAATTGCTGCAACACCCGGTTCATGCCCACAATCAGCTGCATCGAGCGTTCGCGCACCGGATTGATGTTCCGCGCTTCGTCGTAGGCCGTGGCCAGAAACGAAATGGTAGCCTGTTTGGGCGAATGGCCGACGCTGTAACGGGTGCTCTGGTCGTGGAGATTAAACCCAACCAGCGGTTTCAGCGACTGTTGTAATCCTTTCAGAATCACGGATTCCGGCGATTGCAGCCGCAGGGCATCCCGGTTCAGGTCGATGTCCAGAGCGTTCCGGCGCTGATACCGCTCCGCGCCATCGGGGTTCAGCATCGGCACAAAATACAGCGTCGTTTCGGCCAGTACCTGCTTTTTGAAATCGTCAAAAGCACCATCGGCCCGGAGGAAATTGAAAATGTCGAAAATCGCCATCGTCGCCGACGGTTCGTCACCGTGCATCTGCGACCACAGCAGCACTTTACGCGGCCCCGTCCCGATTTTGATCATCTGAATTGGCCGTTTCTCCACCGACTCCCCCACTTTCGTGATTTCAAACCGGCTGTCGGTTTTCAGCCGGTCGATCAACGGCAGCAGATCGGCGTGTTTAAACCGCCGGTGCGTCAGGGCGCTATCACGGTAGGTGTCGTGCGTATCGAATAATTGCTTTGAGAAGGTCAAATCCTGAGCGTATGCGGTAGTCATCAGAAACAAAATAAAGGCAAAGATGGCAAAGGATGAAGAAGATTTCAGCATGGTATGAAGTGAGTTATCTTTCTAAATTTTACCCCAACCCTTAAAGGGGCTTTAAAAAGCATCGTCCGAAGCCCCTTTAGGGGTTGGGGGTAAATTAGCGCCCGAGGTACAAACCCGCCATCGACGCCAGCAGACACAACACCACGTTCAGCACCACATTCGATGCCGCAGCCCACCAGCGACCGGTTTGCATCAAGAATAAGGTATCCGTACTGAAGGTCGAAAACGTGCTTAAACCGCCACAAAAACCCACACCGAGCAACAGCCGGTACGTTTCCCGACCGGAAACCCGGGCCGTTAGCCAGCCGACCAGAAAGCCCAGAATCAGGCTCGCTACCAGATTGACAATCAGCGTGGAAGCCGGGTAGGCTGTTTTAAATACCGGCTGCAGGTAGCGACTGACTGCGTAGCGGGTCATGCTGCCCAAACCACCTCCCAAAAAAACCAGCCAAAACGGATTCGTCATCATTTCTGCCAAATCAAGCTGTAAAATAGGCGGTTTTTGGCGAAAAAGCCTATTATTGTAGAATGACACCCCCCGAAACGAACCGTCCTTCCCAACTCCTTCGCCTTTTAGGCGTCGGCTTCGGTGTTGCCGTCACCATTGGTGGCACCATCGGCACCGGTATTCTCCGCCGACCGGGCACCATTGCACAGGAATTGGGGCAACCGTCGCTCGCCCTGCTGGTCTGGGCGCTGGTGGGTGTTTACGCGCTGATTGGCTCGCTGCAGGTGATCGAACTGGGTACCATGATTCCGAAAGCCGGGGCGTGGTACGTCTTCGCGCGCCGGGCGTTTGGCGATTACGTCGGGTTTCTGATCGGGATCAGTAGCTGGCTCGGCAGTATTGCGGCCATGGCCTTCGGGGCGGCAGTGATGGGCGAATATATTGCGCTGCTGGTTCCGGGTTTGTCAGCCTACATCAAGGTCATGGCGATTGGGATTCTGCTGGCTTTTACGGCTTTTCACCTCATCGGCGTCCGACTCGCCAGCCGGGCGCAGGAAGTCATGAGTTTCATCAAAGCCCTTGGTTTACTGGCCTTTGTGGTCATTTGTTTTGCCTACACCCCCGACGAACCGCTGCAATTTTCCGGCGACAACTCCATTCCCATCGAAGGTTCGCTGCTAGTGGGTATTCTGGCGGCTTTGCAGTCGGTTTTTTATACGTACGACGGCTGGCACACGGCGGCTTATTTTACCGAAGAAGACATCAATCCCAACAAAAACCTGCCGCGTTCGATGATGATCGGCGTTTTGCTGATTATCGGAATTTACTTGCTGGTCAATCTGGCGCTGTTTCATGTGCTGCCCATCGAACAACTGGCGAAATCCAAACTCCCGGCGGCCGACGCCGTGCAGGTGCTTTTCGGGCCCGCCAGCGCGAAAGTGGTGACCCTCCTGCTGATGATTTCGATTATGGGAATTATCAACGCCCAGATCATGTTCAACCCGCGGGTTTTGTTCGCCATCAGCCGCGACGGCCTGTTTGCCAAGCTTTTCACCCGCGTCAATACCGGCGGAACCCCCGCCCCCGCCATGTTTCTGACCGTCGCCATGTCGATCCTGATGATTGTCACCGGCACCTACAGCAAACTGTCGGATGTGGCCTCGTTCTTTTTCGTGCTGTGTTACGCAGCGGCTTTTGCGTCGCTAATTCGGCTGCGAAAAACCGCCCCCGAATTACCGCGCCCGGTCCGGGCCTGGGGCTATCCGGTTACGACCTGGCTGATGCTGGTCGCGTCGCTGGCTTTTCTGGTGGGCGTCATTTACAGCGACTTGTACAGCAGCGCCTATGCCGTCGGATTCATTGTGCTGAGTTATCCGCTGTTTTTGTTGGTGAAGCGGCTGAACCGGTCTTGATTTCCAATAGGAACGATTACATACTATAGCCCCGGATTTTAATCCGGGGAATACGGAGAGAGAATAATAGCAACAGGAACCGTTTCAACGGTTTTTTTACTCTCGGTTTCCCTCATAAACCAACCGCTAAAACGCTGGGCTGTGGTTTTCGGTCTACCGATTCAATGACTGCTTTTTATGCTGCAAACCCTAAAAGCCCTGTTCGCCCGCGACCTGAAACGCTTAAGGCGTGAAATCGAACTTTATCAGAACGAGGAGAAACTATGGATTCTTGACAAGGAAATCCCCAACACGGCGGGCAATCTGTGCCTGCATCTCGTGGGGAATCTGAATACGTATATCGGGGCGGTTTTGGGCAATACCGGCTACATCCGCCACCGCGACCTTGAGTTTTCGCGCCGGAATGTCCCGCGGAGTGAGTTACTCCGGCAAGTTGACGAGACGCTGGCGATCGTTTTGAGTTCGCTCGATCGAGTGAACGAAGAACAGCTTGCCGAAGACTATCCGATGCTGGTATTTGAAGAAAAAACGACGACCGAATACTTCCTCATTCATTTAACGACTCACTTGGCCTATCATCTGGGGCAAATCAATTACCACCGCCGGTTGCTGGATACCAAATCATAAGCGGTTTTTCGGATTTCCTTTTATCCGGTTCTCCAACCATACGTAAAATTTCGCAAAATTATATGGTATAGCCATGTACCTTGCAATACAAAGTAGACAAGGGATTTCAACTTAATTAACACGAAAATGAAAGCATCGTATTTTATTCTGGCATTCAGTTTATGGGTGAGCCTGGTGAGTTTTACAACCGTTCGAAACGAGCCCCAATTTGATCGTACTTCGGTGAGCGTCAAAGACTCGGACGTGTTTTACGAATTCTCCGCGACCTACGATCCGGCTAAAACCGGAAAGGTTCAGAGCTACCTCGACGACCATTTGAGACAACGCGGAGATGCTTCCTTTAAAAATGCCGAGCTTGATGCCACGATGACGCTGAACGACAAGACGGTTTTTTACATCAAATCATCTCCCGGTAAACTGCTGATCAAATTCGATAAAAGACGAAACTCCAGTAAAGCCTACGCCCGGTTTAAGAAATTGGGGGATGATCTGAGAGCGTTTTTGACTGACAAATAGATTTTGGGGTTCATCTGACCAGGCCTCCGCCCTCAACTTGAAACTGAGGGCGGAGGCCTGGTATTTTTACTTAATCCCGCAAATACTTTTATCACTCACTTGCTTTTGTCTGATAACGTCTTACGTTTGTACATCCTAAAACCACTTTACCTGATGGACTTCAAAGACCAGATCAAACAATTGGGCGACCGTATCGTCCGGCTCAAAGACTCTATTCAGACCGAGGAAGCAACTAAAACGGCTCTTATCCTCCCATTTCTCAACACGTTAGGTTACGATGTCTTTGACCCGCATGAAGTGTCACCCGAATTTATCAGTGACATCGGCACCAAGAAAGGTGAGAAGGTTGATTACGCCATTCTGAAAAACGGCCAGCCAATTATCCTCATTGAATGCAAGCACCATAACCAGAGTTTAACCCTTCACGACAACCAATTACTCCGGTATTTTCACGTAACAAAAGCGAGGTTTGGAATACTGACCAATGGCGTAATTTACCGGTTTTATACCGATCTGATGGAGCCAAACAAGATGGACCAGAAGCCATTTCTCGAAATCAATCTAACGGAAATGAAGGAGGTCCACTTTGAAGAATTGAAGAAATTCCATAAGTCGTATTTCGATGTCGATTCAATCCTTTCAACGGCCAGTGAGCTAAAATACATGGGCGAGCTCAAGCCACTCATTGTTCAGGAAATGTCTGATCCATCGGATGCCTTGGTGCGGTATCTGGCCAAACAGGTATACCAGGGCCAGATTAACGCCAAGTGGTTTGATTACTTCAAGGCTTTAATAAAAAAAGGATTTCAGCAAATTGTGACCGACCAGATCACCGACCGCCTAAAATCTGCCCTTACCAAAGAAGAGCAACAGGATGCGTCGGCAGTGGTGGTCGCATCAGCGGTTGATGTGGCCGCCGAAGTGAAGAAAGATCCAAACATCGTTACTACCGCCGAAGAACTGGAAGCCTTCTATATAGTACGGGCCATTCTCCGGTCGACTATTAACGGAGAGCGCATCTACCACCGGGATGCTCAGACTTACTTTGCAATCCTACTGGATGATAACAATCGGAAACCGCTTTGCCGTCTGTATATGAACGGTCAGAAGAAGTATATTGCTTTTCTGGATGAAGCAAGGAAAGAAATTAAGCATGAAATTCAGTCGCTGAATGATGTTTATAACTTCACCGAACACTTACAAAAGTCACTGGCGCTGATGGATAATAAAGCAGAAGGGAGTAAAGTCGGGAATGGATAATTGTGGAGTAGTATGTATAAAATATATGCTTAATGTCTCACGTTAAGTAGTACTTCAGGCCCTTTTACTCATTTATCCGACTCCATTTATACAAAACCGCTTCCTGTTTGTTCATTTCCCAAACCAACTCTTTACCGGTATGAAGACCAGGACTTTACTAGCAGCTTTGGCGGTTTTGGGAATGAGTTTAACCAACGGATTTGCGCAATCGAATCCGGAGGCAACTCCTTCAGAATCAGCCACGGTTTATGTCTACCGCAGCAGCGCACTGATGTCGAGTGCCCGCAAATATGGGGTATACGCCAATGGCAAACTCTTGTGCAAAATTGGCAACAAACGCCATTGCCAGGTATCGTTGCCAATCGGTCCCGTTACGTTCACCACCAAACTGGCCGGGTTGACGCTGGTTCCTAAAAAGCGTCCCCGCCTGGAGTTGACGCTTGAAGCCGGCAAAACCTATTACCTGCAAGCGGACTTGAAAACAAAATTATTTCCCCTTCAGGCCGTATTACCGTTGACGGAAGTGGTGCCCAATCCCAGCAAACTAAACGAGATCAAAAAGTCGAAAACCGAACCGACTTTGCTGAGTTCTGCGGAATAGGCTATGCCGATGGGAACACTGATGAAACGGATTGGACGGATCAAAACGGATTTTTAATCTGTGTCAATCCGTCCAATCCGTTTCATCAGCGTTCCTATACTTTATTTTTTCGGCTCTTCGTAACTCAACCCGTACTGTTTCAGAACATCCTCCGGAACGCCATCCCATTGGTTGGGCGTGTTGCCCACGTACCCCAGATCTTCGATGCCCATCTTGCTGGTGTAAAAACCGCCCAGAACGAAGTTGCGCAGGTAGGTGAAGAACGCGACGCCCTGCGTCATGTCCGACGGGACTTTTTTGCCGGGATACGCAATCTGCTCGACCATGTCGATTTGCTGCTCTTTGGTGCATTTGGCAAACGGATTCCCGTAGCGGCTGACGCATTTTGCATTCAGCCAGCGCAGTCCACCGCGCATCGGCGTCTGGTTCCGGGGCTGATCGCGCATCATGAACTCGATAAACGCCGGGACACCGGCCTGCGACGCACTCCCCGATTTGGCATCGGCCGGAATGATGATGTCGCTCAAAAGGGTAACGGTTTGCAACTCCGCCGGGGTAAAAAACGGCTCTGCCGCGAGCAGTTTCAGGTCGCGTTCGGCTTCGAACTTCTGACGCCCGGGCAACAGTTTAACGGCGGGTTTGGGTTCGGGAACTGCAGCCTCCACGGGGTTAACCGCCAGGCCCAACGATGTCAGGGATAGGGCTTTAAGAGTATCTCTGCGTTTCATGTTTTAAAAGGTTTACGGTAGTCGGTTTTCAGTGTTCGGTGTTAAAATCAGCATCCTCTCTGAGGTCATAAGACACTTCGTCTTCTGCAGCTTTATATTTTAAACCGCGTACGGGTGACTTCTTAAGTGCCTGGATTAAACCAAATAGCATTTTGCCGGTGCGGTCTGTAGTTGAATAAAACAAATCGAATTGCTCCTGACTAATATGTTTTCGATCCAAAGCCCGATACAATTGTGATTTTACTTCTGTACTGGAACCGGTCGAATAGCCAAGGAACAAAATAAATTCCGCTCGATTTCCACGACCAAAGCCTTCGGCAATGTTATCCATAATCGAACCACTCGCTCGATTAATCTGATTCTTCAATTCAAAATCTTTCGAAAAGCTGCCTTCCTGAGTAAGCCTGAACACATCATGCGATAGCTTTCGAGCTAACTTCCAGACTTCTAAATCCTCAAATCGATTGATCTTAGCCATTTAGTGAATAGTACAGCACTCCGAAAAACCGTATACCGAAAACTGAAAACCGTATACCAATTAAATATTCTTCCGTTTTACCTGATCGATCAAATATTCCGACGTGCGCATGGATGCGGCCAGGATGGTCCAGGTAACGTTTTTGTCGCCCTGCGTAACGAACGGAGCCGCATCGACCACGAACAGATTTTTGACGTCGTGGGCCTGCTGAAACTTGTTCAGCGCCGACTTGGCGGGGTCGTTGCCCATCCGCACCGTACCGACTTCGTGGATAATCCGGCCGGGAGCGGCCAAGCCGTAGTTCTGCTCTTTACCCGGTTTGTTGCCCATCGGCATCCCGCCCATCGCTTCGATGATCTGCTCGAAGGTATCCTGCATGTGCTTCGCCTGCTTGATTTCGGCGTCCGACCATTTGTAGTGAAACCGCAGCGTCGGAATCCCGTATTTATCGACCGCATTCGGGTCAATTTCGCAGTAATTGCTCTCCAGCGGAATCGGTTCACCCCGGCCCGACATGCTGACGTAGGCACCATAAAACCGGCGCATGTCATCTTTCAAACCGGCTCCGTAACCACCCGCAGGCTTCATTTTCCCATCACGACCGGGAATTTTTCCGTTCAGTGCTTCAATACCGCCCCCAAAACCGTAGCCCGGCATTCCCATGCCGCCCCCGTATTCGATGTGGTAGCCGCGCGGGAAATCCAGTTTTTTGTTGTCGAGCCACCAGGGCGTAAAGACGTGCATCCCGCCCACGCCGTCTTCATTATACCGCTTGCGATCCATCAGCGCGGGTACGAATCCGGACCGCGACGCCCCCGTCGAATCGTTCAGGTACTTCCCGACCACGCCACTCGAATTGGCGAGTCCATTCGGAAAGCGCGACGATTTGGAGTTCAGCAGCAGCCGCGCCGATTCGCAGGTGCTGGCCCCGAGAATAATCGTTTTTCCGTACACCGACATTTCCTGCATACTAATCGTATCGACGTAGGAAACGCCCGTGGCCAGACCGGTTTTGGCATCGGTCAGCACTTCACGCACCATCGCGTTGTTTTGCAGCGTCAGATTACCGGTTTTCATGGCCGGAATACACAGCACCGACGACGACGAAAAATCGGCGTAGGCCGAGCAGCCCCGGTTGCACTGGCGGCAGTAAAAACACTGCCCGCGTTCCTTGTTGATGGGCTGGGTCAGAATCGATAAGCGCGACGGAATCACCGGAATGCCAATACCGGTAGCCGCTTTTTTGAGCATAAGCTCGTGCAGCCGCGGTTTGGGCGGTGGCAGAAAATGGCCGTCCGGCTCGTTGTGCAGGTTTTCGACCGAACCAAATACGCCGATCAGTTTATCGACCCGGTCGTAGAACGGCTTCATGTCTTCGTAGCCGATGGGCCAGTCGTCGCCAACGCCCGAGAGGGAGCCACGCCGGAAATCGTCGGGACCGAAGCGCATCGAAATCCGGCCCCAGTGGTTGGTGCGCCCTCCCAGCATCCGGGATCGGAACCAGAAAAAATCGGCACCGGGTTTCGACGTGTACGGTTCGCCCTCGATTTCCCAACCACCCCAGGCCGCATCGAAGTCACCGCCCGACCGCGTGGTGCTGGCCCCGCGCCGGGGCGATTCATACGGCCATTTAAGCTGCGTCATGTACTTCGGATCGGCCGGGTCGAAATAACCACCGGCTTCGAGGAGCAACACTTTGGCCCCGGCTTTGGTCAGCATGTATGCCGCCATGCCGCCCCCGGCACCCGATCCAACGACGATGGCGTCATAAACCGTCGGGGCTTTTTTGATTTGAAAAAGATCCATTTAAGTAGGTTTAGGAACTAGCCGGGCTACGGCCTAAATACCGCATAATCAGAAAACTATACCTAAAAAGCAATCGGGCCGCACCAACTACTGATGCGGCCCGATTGCCTTACGCCTTCGTGTCTAAACGCCTTTTTGCCTGGTCCTAACGTACCAGTCGTTTCCGTTAACTTCCGGCCCTGGAAGGGCGTTCTGTTACTAGCCCCAAAAGGCATTTCATAGCCGGTAGCTCCGGAGGAGCGTTCTAAAAACACGATCAGAACGCTCCTCCGGAGCTACCGGCTATGAAATGCCTTTTTTGACTAGTAACAGGACAGGCCTCCGGCCTTCATTCAAATGCCTTCTTAAACTTTAGGGATATGTCCAACGCTGGAAACGGGTTCGGTGAGGCCACCGGCCCGCTGAGGAATTGAAAGAACCGGATTCTCATCAATCATTTTCAGATCCCAGAGGGCAATGGATTCGTACGGGATTTTCAGTTTGGCAAGCTCATTCATCACTTCGCTGTAGGCGCGTTGATTTAAACTTTTGAAGCTTTGCAAATCGGCCGGTTTCAGCAGAGCCAGCGTCTCGATGAGGGTAATTCGGCCCACTTCGGCCAGGTTGCAGATTTTCCGGCGCCGAACAATGGAGTAGAACGTCATTCGGGTCTGCACCCGCAGCGGTATTTGCTCCAGCGTAATGGCAGGAATCTGGCTGAGAATCTGTTTTCGGCGTTGGATCTCACTTTCCAAAAACGCTTGTAATCTGATCAGTTCTGCCCCGGATACGGTCGTAATTTTCTGGCGCAACTGATCAAGATTTAATTCTTCCTGCATGATATGTGTGATTCGGCGGGGCACTTTACAGCATCAAAATTAGCGGTATAACCCTGGTTTTCAACGGAAAACTTCCGTTTTTTTCGAGAAATTTTAGGGTTTTGATAATCAGGAATTTAGCAACAACTGGACCTTTATTCAATACCGCTGGTAAATTTCCGTTAGAAAAGCCGCCGTCCGATTCCGCAGGTCGGCCACCGATCCGGCGAAATTATTGTGCATCATACTGAACAGCATCAACTTGCCTTTTTTCGTAATTAAATAACCGCTCAGGTTATAAACCCCGGTCATCGAGCCGGATTTGGCATACACAAACGGCCGGTCGGTGGTGTATAACCGCTGGATACTTCCCGTTGACCCGCCAACCGCCAGCAGTCGAAACAGCCGTTCCTGCGGTACGATTTTGTAAATTTTCCCGAGCAAACTGACCAACGAACGCGGTGTGAACAGATTATACCGCGACAAGCCCGACCCGTCGACCCAGTTGGGTTTGTCGGGCAAGTCCGCCAGGTGCTTTTTCAGCACGGTTTCAATGCCCAGCGAACTGTTGAGCGTGTCCTGAACCGACGAGCATAGGAGCATCAGGTGTTCGGCCAACATGTTATCACTCACATGCAGCATTCGTTTATAGAGCGAATCGGCGGGTTGACTATAGAGCGTTTTGGCCGAACGATCGAAGCGAAGGTTGGCAACAGACACCTCGCGGTGCAGCGTGTCGGCCAGTAACCGGGCAGCCAGTGCTGGAGACCAGCGAAAGGGAATATCCTGGTGAAACGGGCGCACGGCAGCGGGACGATCGAAGTGGTTGCGAACCTCGTCGCGCTGGACATCCCTCGAAAATTTCCGCACCGAAACCGCCGATACGCTATCCCGGAAAAAACGCGGTTCGACGTCCAGACGCGCCACGCGATCGGGCGAGAGGAAGCGGACAAAATTACCGTAGAGCGGCAGCGGGGCGAGTTCCGTCGAATAATCATCGTTAAAATCATCCCACGACCAGCCGGGGCCAAAACGCGGTCCGCTGTAATTGGCCGGTGAAAAAACCAGCCGTTCGGGGCGGTTTCGCAAAAACCGCAAAACCGTCGTGTCGGGCAGATTCTGATTTAACAACAACGGATCGCCGGTTCCCCAGAAAATCAGCGAATCGGCGCGCAGGCTATACCGCAAAGCCGGTATGGAATCCCCCAGGGTGACCAGTCCGGCGTAGAAACTGACGAGCTTGGTGTTGGATGCGGGTGTAAAATACTGGCTGGCATTGTGTTGCACGACCAGTTTTTGCTGTTTCCAATCATACAAGGCAAACCCGGTAAAATGGTCGGTTAATTGGGGATTCTGACGAAGTTGGCGCAGAATTGGGCGGTAGGTGGCACATCCCGTCAGAACCAGGAAAGCACAAAGGGGATATAAAAGGCTTCTCATACCCCAAAATACGGTTTTTTGGATTTAGTATAGCGAACCTGGCCGAATTATGGCCCCGGAGGGGCTAAATGTTAATAGAAAGGATTTTATAAGGTAACCAAAAGCTCCGGCGGAGCGCCCTTGAATTGCTTAGGACGCTCCGCCGGAGCTTTTAATCTTTAGCGCATTTTCTCTATTCACAGGCAACCCCTCCGGGGTCAAAAACTGCCCGGACTACTAAAAACCGGCGGTTTTCCAAAAAAATCACGCGGGTTTCAGCTTCAACGCTACCGAATTCAGACAATACCGCTGCCCCGACGGCGGAGGTCCGTCGTTGAAAACGTGGCCGAGGTGCGCATCGCAAACTGCACATTCAACTTCGACGCGCGTCATCCCGAAGCTATAATCGTTTTCGAGATGAATCAATGCCGGATCGATTGGATCGGTAAAACTGGGCCAGCCCGTTCCGGAATCGAACTTTTGTTTGGATTCAAACAGATCGGTGCCGCAGCAAACGCACTGGTAAATGCCCGGGTCGTGGCTTTCGCAATACTCGCCCGTGAAAGCCCGTTCGGTCCCTTTTTGACGCGTAACCCGGTATTGTTCCGGCGTTAGCAACTGACGCCATTCCTGGTCGGTTTTGATGACTTTTGTGATCATGAAGTATAAATTTTAACGGATTTTGTCATTACCGCAACAGCTTTCAACGTTGAACCGTTGTATTTTTGAGCTGCTCAATCCCGGGTCTGTCCAGCATTCGGATAAAAGCCGTATTCCCATGGTTACTAAACTAATTTCGGATTGATTTATCTTTACAGCCGGTTATGACCATCCACCAAATTCTTAAACAATTCTGGGGGTACGAGTCGTTCCGGCCTTTGCAGGAGGATATTATCCGCTCCGTGCTCGACCGGCGCGATACGCTCGTCTTGCTGCCAACCGGCGGAGGAAAATCCCTTTGTTTTCAGCTACCGGCTCTGGCAACCGACGGCGTTTGCCTCGTCGTTACGCCTTTGATTGCCCTCATGAAAGACCAGGTCGAGCAGTTGCGTAAGCGCGGGATTTCGGCGGTGGCGATTTATTCGGGGATGCACTGGCGGGAAATCGACCGGGCACTCGACAACTGCATCTATGGCAACGTCCGGTTTCTGTATGTCTCGCCCGAACGACTCCAAACCGAAATTCTGATCGAACGGGTCAAGCAGATGAAAATTAATTTCCTGGCCGTCGACGAAGCGCACTGCATTTCGGCCTGGGGATACGATTTTCGGCCTCCTTACCTTCAGATTGCGGCTTTTCGGGAGCTTTTGCCGGGTGTCTCGGTGGTGGCACTGACGGCTTCAGCTACGCCCGAAGTGCAGGCCGACATTGTCGGAAAGCTGCAAATGCGGCATCCGCAAGTGTTCCGGCAAACCTTCGCCCGCAAGAATTTGTCTTATTCCGCGTTTTACGAGGAAAACAAAGAAGCCCGGCTGCTGAAAATCTTGCAGGGTGTGCCGGGTTCGGCGATTGTTTACGTACGCAGCCGACGACAAACGCAGGACGTGGCCGAGTGGCTGCACCACCAGGGTATTCGCGCCGATTATTACCACGCCGGTTTGACGGCCCGGCAACGGTCTGATAAACAGGATGCCTGGGTTCATAATCGGGTGCGGGTGATCGTGGCCACCAATGCCTTCGGGATGGGAATTGACAAACCCGACGTGCGGACGGTTGTTCACCTGGATGTGCCCGACAGCCTGGAAGCCTATTATCAGGAAGCCGGGCGGGCGGGGCGGGATGAGAAGAAGGCCTATGCGGTTTTATTGTACAATCCGAAGGATCTGGCTGATATTGAACAGCGAATGATCCAGCAATACCAGCCGGTCGAGATGCTCAAAAGGGTGTATCAGGCGCTGGCCAATTATGCCAACCTGGCCATCGGCGGAGGTGAATTTTCGGATATTGATTTCGATCTGACGGCGTTCTGTCAGTCGTTTCAATTACCGGTAACGGATACGCATTACGCCTTGAAACAGTTGCAACTGGAAGGGTTTATCGAACTGAGTGAAGCGTATTTCAGCCCGTCGAAAGTAATGATTGCGGTAGACAACCGGGCGTTGTACGAGTTTCAGGTTATGAATCCGCATTATGATTCATTTCTGAAACTGTTGCTGCGAATTTACGGCGGTGAGTTGTTTACCAACTTCGTCAGCATTTCGGAAAGTTCGATTGCCAAAACCACCCGGATGCCGGAGAACGAGGTTCTTTCTTTCCTGGAACAACTGTCGCAGCGGTCGATTCTGGTGTACGAAAAGCAAAAAGACAAACCGCAGCTGACGTTTCTGACCCCGCGTTTCGACGCCCGGAATTTGCCCATCAATGTGCTGGAACTGGAGCAGCGGAAACAGCGGGATTTGGCAAAAGTGCGGGCAATGGTCGACTACGTTCAAAATCCGGTGCAGTGCCGGACCCGGCTGCTGCAGGCGTATTTTGGCGAAGAACCCGGTGAAGCCTGCGGTATTTGCGACCATTGTTTAAGCCAGCATCAAAACTCGCTGGATACGGCCCAGCTCCGGCAACGAATTTTTCAATACCTCGACGCAACCGACGGGCAGGGTCTTGCTCCCCGCCTGCTGGCCGACCGTCTGAATCTGAATACCGAACAATTGGCCGGCGTAATCCGGCAAATGCTGGCCGACGAGCAATTGCGGATCGATTCCGCCGGTAATCTGCACACGATGAACACAATGAATCAACGATAACTTTATGAAGAAATCCGTTTCGCGTCTATTCCTGAGCGTTCTGGTCGGTTTGAATTGCCCTACGGTTTGGGCACAATACCAGCCGGGTTTGGTCAGCAGCAATTACGGCGGCATTCACCGAATGCTCCAGAATCCTTCCTCCATTGCCGGTTCGCGGTATAAATTTCAAGTGATTGCCTTCACCGGCACCTCTTCCGTCAATTCCTTATACACCAAATACATTGCAAAAGGCTTTTTTCAATCCATACAGCTTCCTTACAGTCAGGGCCTTAGCCTGCCACTCCGAACACTGGGTTCCATTACCGATGCGCCACGAACCACTTCTTATTCCGAAATTCTGGGGCCATCGGTTTTACTTAATGTCGACGGGAACCAGACCCTCGCCTTACACACCCGGCTGAAAAGTTATCTCTATGGTTCATCGCTGCCCGAAAATTTGACCGAAGCATATCGTAACCGGCTTTTTTACAAAAACTTACAGCCTTCGTCGGGCAGTTTTGACTTCAATCTGGCGCATAACAGCTACGGTGAGATTGGCCTGACATACGGTTTGCAGGTTTTCGACGGGCATTGGCACCGGTTGAATGTGGGAGCCACGGTACGGCGAATTGTGGGGGCTCAAATGACTTACCTGGACGCCCGGGGCAATTACGCGATTCGCCAAACCAACGGCGATGTCGATAAAACGCTGGCCATTACAAATTTGAATTACCGCTTGGGCCAGACGACGCCCCGCAAAGACTTCGGGCTTTCTTCGGTCTTTTCCAGTGCCTACGGCAGTGGTTGGGGTTATGATTTGGGCGCAACCTACGAAATCGGTCGTCGAACCACCGGAAGAGGGTATAATTCGGATACGCCCATGAAAGATCCGCGTCCGGCCTACTGGCTTCGCTTATCGGCGGCTTTAATGAACGGCGGCAGTATCAAGTATCCGACGGGTCAGGTTGTGACCGGTAGTGGCCAGTTGACTTTTCAGCAGGAAGAACTGGAGAAATTTGGCGATGCCCCCACGGATTACCTGACGGTTAAATCTGATAACAGCCCGCAAAAATACAGTCCCGGCAAAGTGGCCTTGCCGCGTATGCTCCACCTGGAAGCGGATATGCGCCTGGTGCCGTCCTTTTATGTCAATGGGTTGTTGATGAACAATCTGTCTTCTGCCGCGCGGGTTCAGATGCCCAATATGCTGATTATTACGCCCCGCTTCGAAGATGAAGATGTCGAATTTGGTTTGCCAATTTCCATCCTTGGTCCCGACAACCGGGTTGCCGTCGGAATGTCGACCCGTCTGGGGCCCATCACCCTCGGTTTCAGCGATATGGGACGGCTTTTCAGCAAAAAAGGCGACAACCGCAGTTCCCTCGCCTGGATTGGCCTCTCCGTCTGGAAATGGCGACAAAAGAATTAAAAATTAAGAGTTAAAAGTAGGCGGACGCACGTTTTTAGCTTGCGTCCGCCTACTTTTAATTCTTAACTCCTCCCCCTTACTGTCTTGCTTTTACGACGTTGGTGAATTCCCGGGATTTGAGGGAGGCACCGCCAATGAGACCACCATCGACGTCGGGGCGGGCAAAAATCTCGGCGGCATTCTTCTCGTTGGCGCTACCGCCGTAGAGGATTGAAGTATTGTC
This sequence comes from Larkinella knui, assembly GCF_003858645.1. GTDB lineage: Bacteria > Bacteroidota > Bacteroidia > Cytophagales > Spirosomataceae > Larkinella > Larkinella knui. The sequence continues at coordinate 498,989 of NZ_RQJP01000006.1, forward strand.
GGCCACTTCCTGACCGTAGTGGCTGGCCAGGTGCTGACGCAGAATATGGTGCATTTCCTGCGCCTGCTCGGAGGTTGCGGTTAAGCCCGTACCGATGGCCCAGATGGGTTCGTAGGCGATGACAATGTTGGCAAATTGCTCCGGCGAAAGGTGAAACAGACTTTCGGTCAGCTGCGTACGAACAAAATCAAGGTGAACTTCAGTTTGGCGCTGCTCCAGCGATTCGCCACAACAGAAGATCGGTGTCAGGCCGTTGGCGAGTGCACTAGTAACTTTTTCAGCCAGTTGGGCATTGGTTTCACCGAAATACTGCCGCCGTTCGCTATGGCCCAGAATGACATAAGGAACGCCGATTGACTTCAACATCGGAGCCGAAACCTCGCCCGTATAAGCACCGGAAGCCTTTTCATGACAGTTTTGTGCGCCCAGTGCTACCCGCGTCTGGCCTTCCAGATAAGGCTTGAGTGTGGTTAGGTAAATAGATGGCGGGCACAACACGACGTCTACATCGCCCGTTACCTCATCGCTAATCATATTGACCACTTCAGACACTAGCGCGACAGCCTCATCAAGCGTCTTGTTCATTTTCCAGTTACCGGCAACAATTTTCTTACGCATTGGTTATTGTATGGTTTTAAGCCCTGATTACGAATGGAATACAGGAAATGATCAGCATCCAAACTTAATTCGATCGTTTCTTGTTCAGCCACTCGCAGGACGAAATTAGCGGTTTTTCAGCAGCATTTGCCATTCAAATAAAAAGTATAAAAATTGTTCGGTAACGATTGAACAGAAATTGTGTTATTAGACAAAATAGTTGTACCTTTCCTACGTATTCACAATTAAGGCCATGAAGCTGTTTGTTGTTTTCTTCGGAATATTGCTTTGCTGGCAGGGAGCTTCGGCGGGCAATGACGAGCAGAGCGAACGATACGGTTATTTTATCACCAATAACCGGAAACAAACCCGAATTCCATTCCAGCTCCACTCCAATCTGATTATTGTTCCGGTCAAAATCAACAATTCAGACACCCTCCATTTTATACTTGATACGGGCGTCAGTTCGGTAATTATTACCGATCCGGCCGCCGTACGTCGGCAACCGTTGCGGTTCACCCGAAAAGTAAAACTAACCGGAGCCGGGGAAGGCGGTCAGTTGATGGCATCGGTAGCCATTGACAACATGCTGATGATGGGCCAGATGAAGGCCACTCACCAGAATATTGTTGTTCTCGATGATGACATTCTCAAACTATCAGAATACGTCGGGGTTCCGATTCACGGGATTTTTGGCTATGAAGTTTTCAATAATTTTGTTGTAACCATCGATTTTCAGCGGAAGGAACTTGTCCTGAACAGTCCCAAAAATTACCGGTATCGCCGGTCGCACGGTTCACGGTATCCTATTGCGATTCAGGATACGAAGCCGTATACGGACGTGATGGCACTGCTCGAAGGCGGCAAAACCTTGCCGATCCGGGTGGTGATTGACACCGGCGCGGGCCACGCTCTACTGATCAACCGCAGCAATGGTGATGATATTCACTTGCCAGATAGGGTGATAAGAGCCCAATTGGGACGCGGTTTAAGTGGGGTAATCAACGGGAATCTGGGTCGGATCGAAAAAATTCGACTGGGTAATTTTGAAATGGCCAATGTCGTGGCATCTTTTCCGGACAGTACGTCGTTCGGCTTAAAAATCGCAGAATATGCCGCAGAGCGCAATGGAAATTTAGGCTGTGAAATTCTGCGCCGGTTCAAGGTGACGTTCAATTATCAGGATAAATACATGGTTCTGAAACCCATCAAACGCATCCTGAAGCAGTCCTTTGAACACGACATGAGTGGCCTCGAACTGAAAGCACGGGGTGATAATTTCCGGAATTATTACATTGAAAAAGTGATCGACGACTCACCCGCCAGCCGCTCTGGCTTAAAAGATGGCGATGAGGTGCTGTTTATCAACAATCTGCCAGCTGGCGATCTGAACGTGAGCGAAATCTACAAGATGCTGCAAAAAGGCGAAGGAAAAGAAATCACTATTCTCGTTCGACGAAACGGTAATATCATTTTTGCCCAATTCGCGCTGAAGCGAATGATTTAAAAAATTAAAAACGCAACCTGCAAGTAACGGAATGTAGAGATTGACTCTTCTACATTCCGTTACCTGCAGGTTGCGTTTTTACCTAAAAGAGCAATTTAATCCCGCAGGAAAACCGCCTGGTAACGTGTTAAATACCGTAATTCATTAAACAGACAGCGTTCCCCGGCTGTGTGCGTCTTTCAATACGGCTTCAAGGCCTTTCTTATTGATCGTCCGCATGGCTGAAGTAGCAACCCTCAAAGTAACCCATGCTCCCTGCGACTCAAGGAAGAAGCGTTTCTTCTGCAAGTTGGGATAAAACTTGCGTTTGGTTCTATTATTAGCGTGTGATACGTTATTACCAACCCGCGTCCGCTTTCCTGTAATTTGACAAACTCGTGCCATGACAATACCTGTTTCTGAATGAGCCTGCAAAATTGGTAAATAATTTATTCAAATACAACCGTAAGGAGTTAAAAGTTAAGAATTAAGAGTGAAAAGTTGGCTGACGCATTCAAGCACGCGTCAGCCAACTTTTCACTCTTAATTCTTAACTTTTTAACTCTTTTTGGTAGGGGCAGTGTTTACAGCCATTTTTACAACAGTAGCCCCGCTTCAAATGGTATTCTTTTGTAAAGACGATGTATCCCTGTTCGTTGTAATAGTAATCTTCATCGTCGAGGCCCGCAATTTTGGGCTTTTTGAGGTTCGTTGGCAGCATTGTTTGTCTGACTGAGCAAGGAATTGTATTTTTGAAGTAATTTACCACCACTGGGCATCGCCCGAAAATTACGCATTAGCCTTTAATTAACCCACTCTCCTTGAACTTTGTACGTATGGAAACGCTCTCTCCCCGCACAGCAACGCAGCAAGCCATCGATTTAGAATGGAAATACGGCGCTCATAATTACAAACCGGTTCCGGTGGTGCTCAATCGCGGTGAAGGTATTTTTCTCTGGGATGTGGAAGGGCGTAAGTACTTCGATTTTCTATCTGCTTATAGTGCCGTCAGTCAGGGGCATTGTCATCCTCGCATCATCAATGCCTTTATTGAGCAAGCCCAACGCCTGACGCTGACTTCACGCGCTTTCCTGACCGACCAGTTGGGCGTTTGCGAAAAATTTCTGTGTGACTATTTTGGCTATGATAAAGTCTTAATGATGAATTCGGGTGCTGAAGCGGGCGAAACAGCGCTCAAACTCACCCGGAAATGGGCCTATAAAGTCAAAGGCATTGCGCAGAATCAGGCGAAGACGGTTTATGCCACCGGCAATTTCTGGGGGCGGACGCTAGCGGCCATTTCATCGTCTACCGATCCGGAAAGTACGAATGATTATGGTCCGCTGTTACCGGGCTATCTGCTGATTCCGTACAACGACCTGAACGCCCTGGAGACTATTTTTCAGAAAGATCCGAACATCGCCGGATTTATGGTGGAGCCAATTCAGGGCGAAGCGGGCGTTGTTGTGCCGGATGACGGTTACCTGAAAGGGGTACGGGCGCTGTGCACAAAATACAACGTGCTGTTCATTGCCGACGAAGTACAAACCGGTATTGGAAGAACCGGAAAACGGCTGGCCTGTGACCATGAAGACGTAAAACCGGACTTGCTCGTGCTGGGAAAAGCGCTCTCCGGTGGTACGATGCCGGTTTCGGCCGTATTGGCCAATGACGAGGTGATGCTGACCATCAAACCGGGCGAACACGGTTCAACCTACGGCGGAAACCCGCTGGCCTGCGCCGTGACGATGGAAGCACTTCGGGTGGTTGAGGATGAGAACCTCGCCGGGAATGCCGCCGTGATGGGTGACGTATTCCGCAGTCGCATGAATGCGCTGATTCATAAAACCGACATGGTGAAGCTGGTGCGCGGAAAAGGATTGCTGAACGCCATTGTCATTGGTGAACATCCGAACTATGGCGAAAAAACGTCCTGGGAAATTTGCCTGCGGCTGAAAGACCGGGGCTTGCTGTGTAAACCAACCCACGGCGACAAAATCCGGTTTGCTCCGCCACTGATCATTACGGAAGAACAAATGCACGAAGCGTGCGACCTGATTGAAAAGACCATTCTCGAGTTTAGCCGATAATGCTGTTGCTCAACGTTGACTGAATTGCCTAATTCATACTCATTTAAAGTCAGCGCCATGAGCCACCTGTATCACCGTCTGCTAGTTCTATGTACTGTCATGTGTTTGGCAACCGGCGCTTATGCGCAGCTTCCTGATTGCGACGCTCAACGGTATTCTACGGCTATTTTTTCGTCAGTAACGGTCACAACCGGCGTGAAATACGGGCAGAATACAACCGTTGGCGGAGTTACCAAAAATCTGTTGACAGATATTTATCAACCCGTCGGCGACGCATCGGTCCGGCGTCCGCTGGTCATCCTGGCTTTCGGTGGCTCTTTTTTGGGTGGGCAACGCACGGATATGGATAGCTACGCCCGCAAATTTGCCCAGAAAGGCTACGTTGTCGCCACGATCGATTACCGGTTATACGACGGCTTTTTGCTCAACTACCTGAACGAACTGGTTTTCATGGATGAGGTGGTCAAAGCCGTTTCGGATATGAAAGCCGCCGTTCGCTTTTTCCGCAAAGATGCGTCGACGATCAATACCTACGGCATCGAGCCCAATTACATCATCATTGGCGGTTATTCGGCGGGGGCCATAACGGCTTTGCACGCGGGCTATGTGGATGCCGCTGAAATACCGGCCAACCTGGCCCCGGTTTTTGCGGCCAACGGCGGTATCAACGGCAACACCGACGATCCGGCCAACTCTGCCACCGCGTATTCGTCGGAGGTTCAGGGCGTCTGGAGCCTGTCGGGAGCGATTAACTCCAAAAATTACATCGATGCCTGCGATCCGCCTTTGTTTATGGTTCACGGTGATCAGGACGCTGTCGTTCCCTATGGCAGCGGTTTTTTAACATCACCGTCCCAGATTCCATTCGTCATCAATATCACAGCCGTTGACGGAAGTTCCGTTCTGGCCACGCAGGCTACTGCGGTCGGTGTACCCAATCAATTGTATACCGTTGCGGGCGGAGGCCATAATGACATTTATGCCAATGCTACCGTCCTTTCACAGTTGGACCAGCAGGGAAGTTTATTTCTAAAACAAAATGTTGCTTGCGCAACCACAAATTGCGTAAACATTTCACCAAGTAGCAGTCAAACCGTTTGCGAAGGCAGTACCGTCGCGTTGAGCGCGTCCGTCACCTGCGGAACCAGCCCGGTTTACAGTTGGAGTGGGCCCAACAATTTTACCAGCACAGTGGCTAATCCAACCCTTGCGAATGCGACAACGGCCGCCAGTGGAAGTTATACCGTCATTGTCAGCGACGCCGGGAAATGCTCCGGCACCGCCGTTGTGGCGGTTACCGTTAACCCCAAACCCCTGCTTACCCTCCTGCCGGGTTCCGTGTCACTGACGGGTTGTAACTGCAACACATCGACCGTCGTAGCCAAAACGACACCAGCCGGAACAGCCATCAACTGGAGTCGAACGCCGGGCGGAAATCCCTTACCCAATGCAGGAACGGGTCTGGATCAAGTCACCATTACCCAATCGCTGCCCTCGGGGAGTTTTACGTACCAATTTATCGCCACCCTGAACGGCTGCCAAACGACCGGCTCGATCCCGGTTTTAGTTCCGTAGCACGTGTTTAGTTTCCGGCGGTTTTTCTTTAAAACCGGATGGTCAGTCCCGGAAAAATCTGTTTGAAATTATTGGTAAAAATAATCTCCGGCTGAATCGTCATGCGCTCATGGATCACGCTGGAGATCAGCAGCTTCATGGTTGTACCGGTAAAAATATCGCCCTTGCGGTGAACCAGATACCCCACGCCTACTTTGAAATTGCTCGGGCCGAACGAGGTGGTTTCCGGCCGGGTGCCGATGCCCTCCCGCACATTTTCGCCAAAAGCAACGTAGGCAAACCCGTTGGCATTCATCGTGAAGCCTTTGTCGGCTTTTTCGAAGAAGTAATACGGGGTGTAGCCCAGCCAGAGCCGACGCTCGACGTTATTGTTCATCTTGTTGCGAAAACCAAACCGGATACTGGCGTCCACCGTCGGTGCAATCGTATTTCGAACCAGACCCGCACCAAACTCAAAAGCCAGTTGCGCGGCTACTTTATAGGTTCGGTTGGTGGCGACAAATTCCGTCAACGGCATGGGATAGTTAAAATTAATTCGCCGTAATGAATCGAGGTTGTTGACCCGAAAAAAAACCAGGTTCCCCTGCAAACCGCGCTCCCAGTTGTAGGCCAGAGGGTTACGGCCACTGGTCAGGTAATCCCGGCGATTGCTCTCCCGAACATACGCATACAGCTTTTGCCTTTCGGTCTCGGTCAGGCTGCTCAAATTAGGTCCGATGGCGTACACTTTGGGACCGACTTTCAGTTCTTTGAAGTCGCGAATCAAAACCGTATCGGAGCGGATAGCCGGCGTTTGGGCGTAGAGTTGCGTGCAAAGACCAAAGGCCAATGCCAAAAGGAAATGTCTGGTTTTCATAGCAGTGGTTATAAGGAAATCTGAAGTTGAACAGGGGCTTTTTCGTATGAATAAACGGGTCGTGTTGATAAGGACGCTGGTCTGATCAGATTGGGAACCAGGGCAATGGGTAACCGGAAGCGTTTTTTTCGGGGCAGGATTCCGTCTTCCGCCGGTTCCGTCATGGTTTTATCTGTTTCGACGGTTTTAATAACCCGACTAATCGGGGCAAATTCGGTGACCGGTATCGAACGTAGCGGCAACTCGTTTACCGATCCGACAAGCCGATCCGCTTTTTGATTTTCTGGAATCGGATTCGTTTCCACTGCCTCCGCAAAAACCGGCTTTTGTGCATCAGAACGCCGGTTTTTCTCACGAGCGTACTGATGATACGGTTTTTTAATCAGCGGTTTGAGCACTTTCGGTACTTGACGGGTCATTACGTTGGCTTCTTCTTCCTTCCTTGCGTTAGTTTTCACCGAAATCGGTGCCGGCAATTTTCGGCCAAAAGCCGTTTTCGGATGCGGATCTGCCTGATTGGTAGTCCGGAAAACCAGCCAGCCAATCCCGATTACCAGGAAAAAACCGGCGGCCATTTGCCACCAGATCCCGATACCCCGAAGACGTTTCCGGTGCTCCAGCGCCTGGTCGAGCCGTTCCCAGGTTGGCGTTTTGTCCCAGGGCAGATCGGTGTCGGAAAGCCGTTGCAGACCGTCGCGGTATAGCTCATCAAGTTCGTTTTCACTCATGGTTTTGCCCCGTTTTCACTTTTTTTTAACAATTCCTGCAACGCTTTGCGGGCTTTGTGCAACTGTGATTTGGATGTGCTTTCGCTAATGCCCAGCATGGTTCCAATTTCCTGATGCGAATACCCTTCGATAACGTACAGATTAAAAACCGTCCGGTAGCCATCGGGTAATTCGAACAACCGCTCGAGCAATTCCCGGGCCGACAGCTCATCGTCGGCCTGACCCGGATGGCTGATTTCCAGCGACTCCGGATCGAGCGTCATCCAGAACAGTTTTCGCTGCCGCAAATGCATCAGCGACTGGTTGATAAAAATCCGTTTCAGCCAGGCTTCGAAGGCGCGTTCGTTCTGAAACGTCAGCTTCCCGATACCGTTAAAGACATTCATAAATGCTTCCATCACCACATCCTCCGCTTCGGCCGGGTCGCGCAGATACCGGACACACAACCGGTACATTCCGGAGGCATACCGCTCATATAAAGCCTTCTGACCCTGTCGGTTTTCGTGTTGGCAGGCGTAAAAAATGGCTTCAAGCGTCACGGGTTTCGGTATGTGATTTGTGGATAGAATGCGGTATGGATTGGTCAGGTTGCCTGCCTATTAAAAACTTTTTACTTCATATGAAATTTTTCAGAACGGCGTGGGGCCCTTTTTAGTACAAGTCACAGAAAAAAAATAATACTTTGTGCAACGTTGACGTAACGCGCCGTGTCATTGAGAAGAAAATCAGCCGCATCCGATTCCTCAGGCCGCTTGGAAACAAAGTTGTATATAGACCGACATGTCGAACTCGTAGAAAGGTGTAAACAAGGTGAAAGACGTGCTCAATACGAATTGTATAAGCAGTATTCAAAAGCCATGTTTAACGTCTGTATGCGTATCCTTAACCACGTAGCCGAGGCTGAGGATGTGTTGCAGGAAGCCTTTCTGGATGCGTTCAGTAACCTCCATTCGTTCCGGAATCAATCAACGTTTGGAGCGTGGCTGAAACAGATCGTCGTCAATCGGGCTATTAATCACCTGCGGAGTCGGAAAAGCCGCGCCGGTCTGCAATGGGTCGATCTCGACTCGCAGCGTCTGGGGGAAGATGATGGTCTGGATGTGGCCGACACCGAACCATTCGACGAAGAAGGTGTTCAACTGGAAGTAGACCGGGTGCGCCGGGTCATGCAGGATTTGCCGGAAGGGTATCGGGTGGTTTTATCGCTGTATTTGTTCGAAGGCTATGATCATGAGGAAATCGGAGCCGTGTTGGGCATTAGCGAAACCACGTCCCGAACGCAGTACATGCGGGCCAAGAAGCGGCTTTTGGAAATGTTGAAATAAAAGCTGGATGATGGAAAGAGAAAATGATTGAATAAGAACCTAATTGAGACTATTCACTCTTTCACTCTTTCACTCATTCACTCATTGAGTTATGATGAAAGACAAGTTAGAACGATTTGTCCGGGACAACCGGGAAGATTTCGATGTATTTGAGCCCAGAGCGGATTTGTGGAAAGATTTGGAGAAAGGACTCGGGCACAAAGAACGTCCGTTGTGGCAACGTCCGCTATGGCAGGGATTTACCCTGAACACCTCCCGCCGGATGGTGTGGCAGATTGCCGCGTCCATCGCACTGATTGTGGGGCTGGGCGGTTTCTGGTATTTCAATCATCAATACGGGGTTACGGAGCAACCCGATATGGTGGCTTTTAGTCCAACCTACGCCCGAACCGTACAGCAATACAGCCGTTTGATTGAAGACAAACGGGGCGAATTGAAAACCGTCGCAGAAAACAACCCGGCTCTCTACCAGCAATTTGCGGCTGATTTTGAGCGGCTGGAAAAAACCTACCAGGGTTTAAAACAGGAATTGCCGAAAACCCCCAACCAGGAAATGATGATTCAGGCTATGGTTCAAAACCTGAAAATGCAGATCGATTTGCTCAATCAGCAATTGATGATCATCCAACGTATTAAGCAACAAAACAATGAAACGAATAAGCTTCCTGTTTAATCTTCTGTTCGTCGGTTTCCTGTCGGTCGGCCTGGTTATCGCCGACAACGACATTCTGGGCGAACGAAAAAAGACGATTGTGAAGGTCTACGACGTGACGTCCAAAGACCATTTAATGATTGAAAATCAGTTTGGTAACGTTAATATTGAGGTGTGGAACCGCGATGAAATCCGGGTTGATATTACGATCAAAGCGAGTTCCAGCTCCGAAGATCGGGTACAGAAATACCTGGATGCGGTAGAAATCAGCGAAAAACGCAGTGGCGACCAGATTAGTCTAAAAACCATTATCGATAAAAGCGGCTTTGGCGGAAACTGGATTATGACCCGGAATAAAGACGGTGAGAAGAATTTCGTCCAGATCGATTATCAGGTTTCTATGCCGAAAACCAATGCCTTGTATGTCAAAAATTCCTTCGGCAACACCACCATTCCGACCTTTAGCGCGCCCTTAACCATCAACCAGCAACACGGAAATTTTTCGACCACCGAATTGAATGGCAACCAGGTCGATGTGGACGTCCGCTTCGGAAAAGCCGATATTCAGGAAATGGGAAACGGTAAACTGAACATTCAATATTCAAAACTTCAGCTGGAAAAAGCGAACAACATCAGTCTGAATAATCAGTTTGGCGGGCTCTGGATTGGCGAAGTAAGTCGGCTGGACGGCAAAATCGGGTACTCGGGTGCCAAAATTGGTACTATTAAGCAATCGTGTAACCTCAAACTGGATTTTTCGGGCGGTTTCAAGATTGACCAATTGAACAAATCCGTCGATAACATTGATATTCAGGCCAGTTATTCATCGGTTGTTTTGCCAATGGCTAACACCAACGATTACAATTTCGATGTAACGGTCAGCTACGGCGGTTTCAAATACCCGAACGATGGCCGGATTATGATGACCGCCCAACCCGGCGACGACGACAAAGACCGGAGCCCTAAACTGACGAAACAGTATAGCGGGAAAGTGGGAAAAGGCACTGCCACCAAAGTGCGAATTGTTTCGACATTTGGCGAGGTGAAATTTCAATAATTAATGAGTGAGCAGCTCGATCACATCCCGGTGGTGCGGATGGGCGTTTACTAAATCCGAACAGTTTGCCAATTCAAAATCGGCAAAATCAAATCCCGGTGCCACCGTGCAACCCACCAGCGAATAAGCGGTTTCCGGCGCGGGTTTAGACCCAAACCAGCACCCGGCCGGCACAACCGCCTGAAACACTTCGCCCTGCGCCGGATTATTCCCCAACCGAATGATGTCGAGTTCGCCCGACGGATGAATGACGTAAACATTCAGGGGACCACCGGCGTAAAAGTGCCACATCTCGTCGGCCTGAATGCGGTGTAGCGCCGAAAAATGGTGGTTTTCCAGCAAAAAGAAAATACCGGTGCTGAAACTGCGCTCGCCCGAAAACCGCGCGGGCAGTGCCGCATGCGGTATTTTTTCGGCCGATCGGTACGTTTCGGCAAAATAACCGCCTTCGGGGTGCGCCTGCATGTGGTAGGTATCGATCCAGTATTGAGCGGGAAGGTTCATAAAAATCGCTTAAGCCGTTAACTTCACCCGCTGCACAATCGCTTTCACCGGCTCCGGCGACAACACCCGAACCGTGTGTTCCACATCCAGCGGAATATCGACGTAATCGCCCGCCGAAAGCCGGATGGTTTCGCCACCAATCCGGCATTCGCATTCACCTTCCAGAATCAAAAAGCTTTCGCGTTCATCGTGGTGATCTTCGGGTTTTACGTCTTCTTTCACCCAAATCATAAATTGCGAAATACCGTCGTTTTCCCGCAGCGGATGAACATATAAATTCCGAAACTCGCGGGTCGGCTGAATTGACGCAACGGTACGCTGCCACTGCTCACTGTCGGAATAGGCGGTAATACGCGGCAGATCCGCTAAATCGAAAGCCGGTGGCTCGCCAAGCTGGTTTAATGTATCGAGAATGCGGTTTTTTAGGTTTTGTGTTGGAACAGGTTTTTTATTTCTACTCCCTTTTAATGTCTTGAACTTTCGATCAATAGCCTGTTGGACAGCGGGATATAAAACTGCCATACGCTCTACCTCCTGAATTTCTTCGGGACGCAGCAGACCAAGACAATATTCATTCAGTATTCCGGAGTTAATAAATTCCTGTACCTTACTCATTCCTTAAAAATAAATGCCGCTTATTTCAGCCTTATCCCGGCTAAATCCGGTTTTAACTAAGAACGAATATACGTCGAAAATTATTAAGAATAAACCGGATCAACCCGCATGCGACTAACCGTTACGCCCGAAAACCTGCTCGAATGGATTGCTCTCAAAATCAATATGGTACCGTTGCCGCTCCTGCACGCCCAAATTTTCCCGATCGTTGGTAAAGCCGTGCTCGAAGCCGCCGACAAAGGGGTTTTTGAAGCGGTTCACAAAGGAAAACAAACGGTGGATGAGATTGCGGCCGAGTGCAGACTACACCCAAAAGCGTTGCGGGAGCTGATGGGTTTACTGCTGGTTCTGGGCTATTTCAAACAGCGCGATGGTCGGTATACGTTAACCCGCATTAGCCAGCGATGGGTGCTGAAAGATCATGATGAGTCGGTTTTTGGCATGATGCTGTTCAATAATCGGGTGGTTTGGCCCTGGTTTGAACAACTGGGAAATTACCTGCAAACCGGCGAGGGCATTCAGTATCACGACCACCTGACCACCGATCAATGGGCCTATTATCAGCAGGCGATGCTGGCGGCAACCGGCACCGAAGCAAAGGAGTTTGGCCGGAAAGCGCCAATTCCCAAAAACGCCACACGCATGCTCGACATCGGCGGCTCACACGGGCAACATTCGGTGGCCTTGTGCAAGAAATTGCCTGACCTTCAGGCCATTATTCTTGATTTGCCGCCGGCCATCGAGCAGGCGGCTCCGCTGCTGGCGCGGGCAGGCATGGGCGACCGCGTCCGACACCAGGCAGGAAATGCGCTGACGGATGATTTTGGCGAGTCGCAATACGACATTGTGCTGCTCTCCAGTCTGGCGCACCATTTCTCGAACGAACAAAACCGCGAAGTGGCCCGGAAAGTAGCCCGGGCGCTGAAACCCGGTGGCGTCTACATCATCAACGAATTCATCCGGCCCGAAACGGATGGAAAATCGGACGGCGTCGGAACAAATCTGGTCGGCAACAGCATGGATTTGTTCTATGGCTTAACCAGCACCGCCGGGAATTATGCCATCAGCGAGATTCAGTCCTGGCAAACGGACGCGGGCCTGAAGCTGTCGAAAGTGAAATCGTATCTTTCCATTCCGGGTCGGGCGATGGTGGTGGCTAAAAAGTAATTCCGGCTTCTAGGTCGAATCTTTGGGCGACTTCATCAGCTTTTGAAACAACTTCAACCCTTGTTCTTTCAAATCATTTTTAGCCCGTTTCACCACCGCATCTTTCACTTGATCAACCGCACTACCCGCCAGAAACTGAAGTTGCGGTTTTTTATAACTTCCGTTCAGGGCGAAGTCAATTTTAGCCCGCTCCACATTCCCCAGCGATTGCCCCGTCATGGATGAAAAAGCTTTGGCAAACTGAACTCCGGCTTTTCCGGTCGGCACATCCAGTTTCAGAACGTATTTCAGGTCGCCTTCCAGCGAGTTCGAGCCCGCTACCGTCACGATATTGTCTTTGATCTTTACGTCAAACGGCTTGATCGACACAAACCCGTTTTTCACTTCTACCTTCATCAGCATGTCCCGGAAATTTGGATTCCGCAAATCGGCCAACTTCGTTTTTTCGACAATCCGCTCCACAATCGGGTTATTTCTCAAGGTAGCCTGCACAATTTTGACCAGGGCATTACCGGTTAAACTGTTTAAATCCGGCATCATATCCGGCTCCAGCCGCCCGTTGACGGCAAACGTACTCGAAAAACGACCAATCATGTATTGCGCCAGCGGAAAGACCACTTTTGCCAGCGTCAGATGCCGGTTCGCCTGTGCAATGTCGGCGTTGGCAATCCGGACATCAAAGGCAAAACGCGGTTTGGCCAGGTCCTTCGGGTCGTAGGTACCGTTGGTTACAAACTGTCCACCCAGCGAATTGAACGTTACCTGTTTCATTTTCAGGACGCCATCGGCCATTTCGAGCTGCCCTTTGATGGTATTCAGCGGCATTTTGTCATAAACCGCCTGATCGACGTTGGCATTCAGCGTAAACCGGATATTTTTCGGCAATTCGATTACGGACGGACTAGCCGGTTTTGCACCCGCTTCAGCCTCATCACTCATCCATTCGTTAATGTTCAGGCGGTTGGCCCGCACATTGAGCGTGCCTTCGAGGGGCTGGTTCTCATCCAGGATAAAGGGAATGTAGTTGCTCAGAAAACCGTCGGCCGTAAACGTACTCGTCCCCAGCAAACCCTGCGCCTGGTCAACGTTCAGCTTGCCGGGCGACAGATTCAGCCGGGCGGTATTCAAGGTCAGCCCCTGCGGCAAACTTTCCCCTTGGTAGCTCAGGTTGGTAATGGCCATCGTTCCGCGGGTAGGGAGTTTGTCATACTGCTTGGCGCGGGCGTCGGAAAGCCGGCCTTTCGTTTCGATATTGGCGTCGATCAAACCGGCCAGTCGGGTACCCTCAATCGGAAAAATGCGGGTTAAATCCGTCAGATTCAACCGCCCTTTGGCCGTCATGTCGTAAGTATAATCATCGAAATTCTGCACCCAGCCCCTGGCCTGAAAAGGATCTCCGGCCAGTTTTAGTTGCAGATTGGTCAGATCAAGGCGCGTATCGGCCAGTTTTCCGGTCCGATTCGTGAGACTTGCCAGCGCATTGATAGCATCGATGGACTCCGGAAGTTTCATCGATTTCACCGATCCGTTCTGCAAACGCATCATCGCATCGACCATCGGGAACGCTTTGGCGGCTTTGTCATATACACCCCGGGCTTTCAGATTCAGGTCCGCCAGCCCCCGCAAGGTCAGGCTATCGATTGGGAACAACTGCGTCAGTTCCTCCAGATTCAGTTTGGCGGTGAGATCCGCATCGACCATCGAATGGGAGAACCCCTTCACCAACGCCCGCCCGCGAATGGGATTCCGGCCCAGGTCGGCGGCCAGTTTTTTCAGGTTAACAACCGTGTTTTTCAGCTGATCTGTAGAATTAGTGACCGTCAGATCCAGCCCAATATGCTCAACGGCCGACGCCAGATCCGGGTACTTGAACCGTCCGTCGTTCACCACCAGGTTCAGCAGAAAAGCCGGGATTTGACTGCCATTGTAAGTGCCCTTCACGTTGCCATCGAAGCGCACCGTTCCGTCGGCATCGATGTCCCGAAACCGCTCGGAATAGATACCGGGTACGAGCGACAGCAGATTTTTGAAATCGCTTTCGGGCGAACGGTATGTCAAATCGAAACGCATGGACGTGTCCGACGGTGCCGAAGATCCCGTGGCAATCGAGCCGTTCAACTCAATCGGCAAGTCGTTCAGACGAATGCGGTTATCGGCAAACGTATACACCGATTTTTCGAGTTCGGCCCGAAGCTTCATCTCCGCGTCGAGTTTTTTATCGGTCAGGTATTCAATACCGTCGTAGGTGAGCGTGATCCGCTCCGCCTTCGTGTTGAGCACCAAATCGGCTACCTCTGCCGACAAGCTGCCACTTCCGGTATGGTTGACGGCTTCCAGCCGAACCTTCATGGGCAAACTCAGATCTTCGTACCGAATCAGCCCGTCCTTGATCGCCCATTCGTCGATGTCGAGCGTAAAGGCGTTCTGGCTGGTATCGGCTTTTTCGGGTTCATCGCTTTCAACGGCTTTGTAGATGTCGTAATTGGCCCGGCCATCGCGCAAAATCTTGACCAGCACACGCGGCTGATCGAGGTAAACACCACTCAGTTTTAACTGATCCCCCGAAAGCGCACTCAGCAAATTGACTTTTACCTCAAAGGCGCGGGTACTGAGCAGCGTGTCGCCCGCGAACGGCGTATGGCTGACAATGCTGAGCGAATCGGTTTGCAGCGTCAGATTAGGAAAGTGGCGGATCAGCGACAGGCTGACTTTTTCGGGCCGAAAATTGACCTGAGCATTTACGCGGTTATTCAGCTCCTGCTGAAGCCGGGTTACAATTTTATCCCGAAAAAACATCGGCACAATCCAGGCAACCAGGAGTAATACGCCCAGTACCGATGCCATGATGATTCCGATTTTTTTCATGCTAATTGCTTGTCTTTTATTTATATACGACAAACAAAAGCCGAAAAAGTTTGAAGAATCGCTACAGCGGAGTTACCCAATCACCAGCTTTTCGATGAGCAGAATGAACAGATGGATGACTTTAATGTGGATTTCCTGGATGCGGTCGGCATAGCCAAAATGCGGAACGCGAATTTCAACGTCGGCGGTTCCGGCCAGTTTTCCGCCGTCTTTGCCCGTCAGCAAAACCACTTTCAGGCCCCGCTGCCGGGCCGCTTCCACCGCGCGGATGATGTTGGCCGAATTACCGCTCGTGCTGATTCCCAGCAACACGTCGCCTTCGTTGCCTAACCCTTCAATAAACCGCGAAAAGACGAAGTCATAGCCGTAATCGTTGCCCACGCAGGAGAGGTGGCTGGTGTCGGAGATGCAAATAGCCGCCAGCGCCCGGCGGTCGTCGCGGTAACGGCCGGAGAGTTCTTCGGCAAAGTGCATGGCATCGCAGTGGGACCCGCCGTTGCCGCAGGAAATAATTTTATGCCCACTTTGCAAGGCATTGGCCATCAGGCGGGCGGCCTGTTCAATGGCGGAGAGCTGATTGGGGTCGCTCAGAAAAGCATCGAGAACCGAGCGGGCTTCGGTCAGTTCCTGACGGATCGTTTGGTCAAGCATTAGCACGTACTTGTTAATTACCGGGTAGCACGCAATCGGTTAGTAAACGAACCGCTGGCACCCGAATAACAAATTAACATTTAAAGAACTAAAGTCCGGTAGGGCAAATTCCAGCGCAGGGCAAACGAAGTGGATGACGTGTTGTATTTGAGTCGCTCAGCCTGGCTGTCACTTTTGCGCAGAATCTGTTGAAAATCAATAAATACATTGTGCTTTAACATAAACGACAGCCTGACGTCGCCGTATGTAACCAGCGTTTTACGGCCCTGACCAATAAAATGGCCCGTTCCGTCGGCTTTTCCCGGCCACTGAACCCGGGTTTCATAAGGTTGCAACAAATTACCGCCATAATTGCGATTGGGCGGGTCGACCCCGTAACTCATCAGTCCAAACGTCCCGATCAGATTCCAGCGATTCCGGGGCTGATACCGCACAATGGCCAGCCCTTCGATGAAATTGGCACCCAGGGGATGGGCCAGCGGTTGATTGTAATGAACATAATTGGTCTGGCCGGACCGGTGCGAATACGTATAAGGCCGGGCCAGGTTCATTTCGCCCTGCAAGTCGAGATTGGCAATACCGAAGGCATCGATGTATTTCAGACCCGCCTGAACGGCAAATTTATTTACCCAGGAGCCATTTTTGGCCCGTAGTTCACTTATCTTGAACTCATCGAACATGAGCTGACTATAGGCCAGAAAATGTTGGGCAAAGTTAGCTTTGAAATCAAGGCCGACGAGGGCATTATCGGCGCTGCCCCGGTAGGATTCAATGAAGCGGTAGAAAATAACGGGATTAAAATAATTCAATTCCAACTGGCTGCGGCTAAACACTTCCGCTTCAAATAAACCCACGTTAATATGCTTGCCAATGTTAACGCTCAGGTGATGGATAGCGGTGTATTTCTGCGGATTCAGTTCATCATAAGCCCCCGGCGGCTTCTGGAGGTTCTGAAATTCAGCCAGCAGATTGGTGTATTGAAAACGACCAAACCGGGTGGTAATTTTGAGAAATAAATAAGGGGAGCTGTTGTCGGATAAAAACAGGGAACGATACCCATTCCCGAAGAAATTCCGGTCGTGGCCGAACTGAATGTTGATGATTTTTAATGCATTGAAGGTAATGTAGCCTCTGGCCGATAGGAAATCAGCCCCGCCAAACGTAGAATTTCGGGCTGACGTCCGTTTAACAAACCCTTCAAATGGAGCGAAACCTTCGCTTGTATTCGTGGTATATTGCGCCCCGTATTCCCAGATATATCGCGGAAACAAGGCTTGATTGTCAGACAAAAAAGTATAAAAACTCAAGCGTTTGCGAATGCTGCCCCGAATCTCCAGACCCCGGGAATTAACATACGGGTTGAACGACGCACCTACAGTTCCGGAATTGGTTTCAGCACCGTAACTGAAATTAACAACCGGGCTAACGTGCACATCGAAATCGTCGTTTTGGTAGCTATAAAGGTCACTTTTCTTCTTGTAAAAGGTCCCCAAAGCGCGCTGACTGTCGCCCGGCCGTTTCTGACCAGCGTGTAATTCCGACGTTTTTAATTGCAGAAGGGATAAAGAATCGGGGTAGGTTGGCGGCACCCACTCCCAGCTATCATCACGCAAATAGCGAATGGTAAAGCGGTCGACGGGGGATAATCGAACAAATGGATCACCTAATATACTATCCGTTAATTGAACAGCGGCCTGCCGGGTATACGGTTTTACCGAACTGTGAAAACCGCTCGCCCACTGGCCCTGCTTGATCTCCAGCCGATCGATCAGGTGGTAATAATCACTATTTAAAGGTATCTTTTGACTTTGAGCCTGGGCCGACCACGACGCCAGCAAAACAAAAGCTATCCCGATTGTAAAAATAGTCCTCATAGGGAGCTTCACACTAGCCACCGTGTGGACGGTGCCATAAAAACATCATCTTAATTCGACGCACAAATTAGGGAAAGGGTTTGGATTATCCGACACATTCCCTTTAAATTACGCTGAAAAAGCCCCTATGTTTGTTTTCGCCGACCATCCATCCATTGCCGACCAGTTTATTGCCGAACTCCGTGATGTAACCATTCAGAAAGATCAGATGCGTTTTCGGCGTAATCTGGAGCGGCTGGGTGAGCTAATGGCCTACGAAATATCCAAGTCGATGTCGTTTCAGGTTGTAAAAGTGCAGACCCCGCTGGGGGTATCTCCCACCCCACTCATTAAAAAACCGCCGGTTCTGGCCACCATCCTCCGGGCAAGTCTACCCTTTCACCAGGGATTTCTGAATTATTTTGATCGGGCCGAAAATGCATTTATCGGCGCCTATCGTGGTTATCTGCCGGTCGGCGAAGATTTTGAAGTGGCGATGGATTATATTTCCAGCCCCGACCTCAGCGGAAAAACCGTTATTTTGATGGACCCGATGCTGGCGACCGGTCGGTCGCTGGAAAAGGTTTATCACGCTCTGCTGCGGTTTGGAACGCCCGCCAAAACCCACATTGCCGCCGTGCTGGCCAGCCCCGAAGGAATCCGGTATGTTCAGGACAAAATGCCGCAATGCCATCTGTGGCTGGGTGCCATCGACGAGCGGCTGGATTCCCATTACTACATCGTTCCCGGTCTGGGCGATGCCGGCGATCTGGCTTTTGGCGGCAAAATCTGATCAGAATCCCTCCTTTTTGTCGTCGGCTTTTTCTTTTTTCTTTTCTACCACTTTCTTCGGAGCGTCTTTCGATGTGGCGGTTTTGGGCTGTGGCTTGGGTTTTTCTTTGGTTTTGTACTGATCCAGATACCGGTCCGTGAACTGCGTCTTCTCGAAAACATCCGCAGCGATAATCGATACGGCAGTCTTACCGCCATTTTTCCCGCCCGCCATGATACGGTCGTTCAGTTCCTGATCCGACGTTAGCAACGCCAGTTGAGCGGTTGCGCCCCCGCCCGACTTATAATCCCAGTAAAACCAGCTGTCCGGCGATGCTTCCAGATAAATCGTCGCTTCGTCGCCCCCGTCGGTTTTGCGGATTTCGACAAACCCTTCCATCTGGGCATTGATATCGACATTATCGATGTTCGACACGCCGATTGGGCCGACGCTGTAGAGCGCATTGTATTTTTCCGACCAGCGCAGATTGACGTCCGAAAGCACCAGCGACGCCACAAATTTGGGGGCAGCCTGCGTAATTGAAACGTGCTGATTCTGCGCTTTGGTGCGGTAGACATCCGTGGCCTTCTGTCCGATAATGGCGGCTAGTTTGGCGGTTAGCCGGTCAAGATCATCATCGGCTGGTTCGTCGTTCTTTTCGTCCAGATTCGCCTTTACCATTTTGTCGGCAATGGCGGCATTGACCGGCTGCGGAATCGGCAAGGCAAAACCCACCAGCGCATTCAGCTTCAAGGTCGAACTGTCGACGTGCGCCCGGCCCGTTCCGGCGGCAAAGACAAAGTTGTTCGGCGCGGAACCGCTTGAACCCGTATTCATCACGTTGACCGGCCCCTGAAAATTCATCACACCCGTGGCATCGTTAAACGTAAACGCCCCGTCGACGTCATCCAGCCCGGCAGCATCTTTCTTCACAATCCGAAAGACTTTATCCTTCTCATCGTACGTCATCACGCCCGTCGCCCGGTACAGATCATCATCCTTATCGTTTTCTTTCGTCGATAAAAACGTCGGATAAAGGCCGGCACTGCCTCCGCCCCGAAAATGCAAACCGGCCGTCAACGGCTGATTTCCGTCATTTTTTAGCGTTTGGTCCACTTTGATGCTGAAGGTCTCGCCAATCTTTTCCTTCATGGGAATCCAGTCACTCACCAATTTGGGCCGCTTTTTCAGCGCAATTTTAATGGCCCCTTCCAGCTTCAGATCCTGTTCGGGTGCCATCATAGTAATGCTGCCTTTAAACTGCACTTTGGGTGCCAGCGTCACATTGTCGCGCTCGTCGACATCGGCGCGCGCTACGGTATAATACGTTTTGGCGGGTTCGTTGCTGTTCTTGCCCTTCCGGCCTACACTGCGGGTATTCGACGCGAGCGCCACGGGAGCCGCTTCTTTCAGCTCGAAACTTCCCATTTTAATGTTGGCCGTATCGCCTTTGGCCGCGGCAAACTGGTAAACTGCGTCCCCGGAGAACCGCGTCCGTGACTGAATCTGAATCGTACCGCCTTTCAACTTGTGAAACAAACTGGTGGTATCCAGTTCCAGCCGGGCGTTTTTGAGTGGCAGCATTTCGCCATTCCGCTTGATGGTAATCAAGCCTTTTTCCGGGTAAATCCGGGCGTCGGCGGAGGTAACATACGGCACCCCACTGACGTTAAGCGTGGCTTTATCCACATCATAAACCGCCGACGCCCCATTGAACGTCAGCCCTTCCTGGTCTTCGGCGGTTGCGGTAAAGGTGGACGTTTTGGCGGCTTTCATCGTAATGGTTTTGGCCGCAATGTTCCACTGGGCTTTGCTGATGGACGTTTTATAGGCCGCATTCGGGAACTCCAGACTCGACATGAGCGTATCGCTGAACGAAGTCGCCGTCGCATTATTCGTGGCAATGGTCACTACGCCCTTCACCTGGTTGAAATCCACATCGACTTTCGTACCCAGCAACATCGGTTTCGTTGCGGTTCCCTGCTTGTCAGCCACCACCCGGAACTGCGCATTTCCTGCCGTAAATCCTTCTTTATTAAACTTGATGTTTTCAGATTGTGCTTCCGAATCCGACCGTTTTACGGTCCCTTTCCCAAATAAACCGCTCGACCGAACCACTAAGTCACCCTTCAGATTGGTCGTACTATTGTAAAAGCTAAAATGATCGGCTTTGGTGGAAATGGTCATGCTATCGGCTTTGGGAAACCACTTCATGGCGTAATTTTTAAGGTCTACTGCCGGGAAGTACGCTTTTCCAACCAATCCTTCTTTAATCTGTCCCGTCTCACCCGATGCCAAAACCGAGTCCGGTGTCATCAGAATATCTTTGGCGGGAAGTGAGGCATTCAGGTGAGAAATTACCCCTTCGGCACGTAGCCCTTTGCGATCCATCACCAGTTTACCGGTAAACTTCAGGTTTCCTTTTCCACCATAGATCGGATAACCGGCCGCGGGCGCCGTATGCTCAAAGCCCAGGGAGTTGTCGGGCATGGACTTCAACGTGGTTTTGATCGGAGGAAAAATACCGTCGGAAAAGAAGGTTCCGTCGAAGGCAATGTCGCCTTTGCCCAGGCTGTCGTTGTCCACCGCCGGGACTTTGAAATAGACATTTTTGTTGTAAACCAGACTTCCGCGGTTGGGCTGATTGAAATAAACCGTCATCCCTTCCGGCATGAGAAGCCGCTGAGTCGTTTTTTTATCTTTCTGTCGACCCGATTTATTGCCTTTATCGGCCAGGAAAACCGTACCCGGTTTTTCGTATTGAATATCACCGCCAATCTCCTGATTCTTTCCCTGTGGGGTAAAAGTAATCGAGTCGATCTTGGTCATATTCATCGAAAACTGGTCGTAATTGAAACCCAGCTCACGGCCCGTATACCGCATGTTACCCGATTTCAGTTGCCCCGTGAGCGTGAAGGCCCGGTTTTTTCCGATCCGCAGGGTTTTATCCGTTGGAACGGCGGTAATTTTCAGCGAATCACTGATGCTGAATTTCTCGACGCCCCGAATGGTCAGAAACTTATCGTTCAGGTTGATCGTCGCGTTGGTCGTGCTGTCGTTGGATGGATACGTCGAGCGAATCAGGAAGTTGTCATAGTCCTTTTTGTGGGCGTTGGCCAAAACGTACAGCACACCTTTCCGGCTCAGGCGCATTTCTTCCGATTTCGGGTCCATATCGATGTAACCCAGGGCCATCATACGATTCAGGACGTTGCGCATGATGGGCGGACTGATCCTGGAATAAGCCGCCAGATCGTCGGCAAAAAACGTCTGGGTTTTCTTGACCGTAAGGTAATTGGCAGCTAGTTGCAGCGGGTGAAAACCGAAATCGGCGGACATTCCGGCGTACCGCTCGGGAAAGAAAAAATCGAACGACTCAAACCGCACCGGCACTTCTTTTTTGGCCCCAACCTGGTAGAAATCGACCTTTTGCCGCGGCAAATCCCAGCGCACGATTTCGGGTTGAATGTAGAATTTATGGTAGCTATCGCTAAAATAAGTATCCGAATAGCCGGATTTTTCAGCCTTGCTCAAACGGGCAATACCGGTTTCGCGGTCGTATCGGAAGGCAATACCGGGATGGTACAGCGTATCGACCGCGTCGATGTAACCGGTAAACGAAACCAGTGGACTCGAAATTAACGAGTCGGCAAACTCAAACCGTCGGCTGCTGGCCTTAAAAGCCGGTTTTCCCTTGTAACTCACTTGCAATAGCGACGGCTGGCCGTTGGCAGCCGAACCGTATAACTTCGTTCCGGCCAGCGCAATACCGCCTTTGTAGGTGATGCCATTGCCCAGATTATTCAGCACCACATCGTTCGACCACGACATAAACCGGGGATACGTCGGCCCCTGCCGGGCTAGCCGCTTTTTGCTGTCAAACTCAAACGTTCCTTTGATCGGCTTGGCGAGTGGTTTGTAGGTCAGCGTTACGTCATCGGCCGTAATTTTGGGATTACTGACCACAAAACTATAATCGGCCAGCGTCACAAACGTTTCCGGTTGTCCCGCCGACTCCCACGAAAACGAGCCGCCTTTTCCGACCCAGATACCGTCTTTCAACAGCAACGCACCGTCGGTTTTCCTGAGAGCGACCGAATCATTCGCCGTTGTCACAACCAGATCCGCTCCCTTGATTTCCAGCACCGGCCCATCCAGCCTGGGAATCGGTTTCCGTTCCGTCGACGACATCAGCGGAATGACTTTTCCGGTTGAATCCACCGGCAAATCCCAGCCATCGGAATCGCTCGGTTTTGGGGTTTGCGTTTTTTTTACGGACGCAACGGTATCGGAAGAAGCCGTTGCCGTTCCATTTTGATCGGCTAAACGCAGCGTGAACGTACCGCCGTTGACGTAGAGTTTATTAAAATTATTGACGTATAAATACCGCTTTTCGGCAAACAACCGGACGGTTTCCAGCACTTTCGTCAAGCTTTTGGGATCGTATTTTTCAAACGACTTTTCAGCAATCGCCAGGTAATTATCCACTTCGGCCGGACTCACCTGCTGGGTCACCATGAGTTGGAACAATGCTTCGTAAAAAGGCGCAAAATGCTGAGTGGCCTGATAGCGCTTGGTATTCATTTTCCGGCTCAAGGCGATCACGCGCTCTTTCTGCGGAGCCGACAGCTTGTTTTCGGTGAACAGCGTTTCAAGATTTTTTTCAGCTTTTTGGGTGTATGCGCCCCCGGCGTTCATTAGTTTCTGCAAATCCGTCAGAAACTGTTCGGGATTGTCCGACAGCTTGACGGTTTGCGCCGACGCCACCGTTGCCAGCAGCAGAAAAGCCGATAAAATGCTATATACCTGTCTCATAATTCCCGTATGTACCCGCGGACTTTAGTCCGTGTTTAGCTCGTTCTATCGGTTTTAAAGCCAATAATGATGAGCCTAAAAACACGGGCTAAAGTCCGCGGGTACTTTTGATAAATCGTAGTGAAACCCACTTATTCCGGGACAACTGCCCGGTTTTTATCAGCCCTTCGGCCAATCCTTTTTCCTCAATATCCAGCGCGTCCTGTTCGTAAAAACCGCTCACCAGTAATGTGCTGTCCGGTTTCATCAGCCGGACGTAAACCGGTATATCGTCCAGCAACACATTCCGGTTGATGTTGGCCAGCACGATGTCAAACCGTTCTGTCGGGTTAACCTCATGAATCGTGCCCTGAAACACTTCAATTTGCGAACAGCCGTTCAATTCGGCATTTTCGCGGGCGTTTTCGATGGCCCATTCTTCAATGTCGAATGCCACCACCCGTTCGGCACCCTGCAAAGCGGCCAGAATCGCCAGAATACCGGTTCCGGAACCAACATCCAGCACGGTTTTCCCGGCCGCGTCGACGCTCAGTTGATGTTCGAGCATCATGGCCGTCGTTTCGTGGTGACCGGTTCCAAACGACATTTTCGGATTGATAACAATGTCGTACTGAAAACCGGCATCCGGTTCGTGAAACGACGCCCGAACACGAATCCGATCCTGAACTTCGATGGGCTGGTAATTCCGTTCCCACTCTTCGTTCCAGTTCTTTTTTTCTAACGAATTGATCTGGTAGGCTATTGCGGTTTGATCGGCGTATTTATCGATAACCGACTGGACCGCAGTTTCATCAAAATCCGACTCAGAAATGTAGGCACTCAGCCCTTCGTCCGTTTCAACAAAGGATTCAAAACCTAATGCGCCGAGTTCGGCCATGAAAATGTCGGTATAATCAGCCGGAAGCGTTAGTTGCAGTTCAGTGTAGTTCATAAAGTAAAGAAAATAAAAAAGGACAAGCTTCCTGCCTGTCCCTGTAAAACCTGTCAGGTCTTGAGACCTGACAGGTTTGTTTTTTAATTCATCGCGCCCTTATTCTGTTTCGACGCAAAACCGCAACCCTGTTAGGTTTTCAAAACCTAACAGGGTTCTATTATCAGCGAACCAGTTCCATCAAATCCTTGTCATTCACCTCTTTGCGAACATCGGCCATGTCGAGAAAACGGGTGTAGATGGTGTCCAGGGTCGGTTTGTCATACCGGAAACCCAGCAGTTCAAGGCGGTGTTTCAGTGCGTGACGACCGCTGCGGGCCGTCAGCACGATCGACGATTCGGGAACGCCTACATCGTGCGGATTCATGATTTCATAGTTTTCCGAGTGTTTCAGAAAACCGTCCTGATGAATACCCGACGAGTGAGCAAAGGCATTACGACCCACGATGGCTTTATTGGCCTGCACCGGCATATTCATCATTTCCGACACCAGCTGGCTAACCGGGAACAACCGTTTGGCATTGATGTTGGTCTCAAAACCCAGTTCTTTATGCACTTGCAACGCCATCACGACTTCCTCCAGCGAGGTGTTTCCGGCGCGTTCGCCAATGCCGTTGATCGTTACTTCCACCTGCCGCGCGCCCTGCTGGATACCGGCCAGCGTGTTAGCCGTTGCCAGGCCGAGGTCGTTGTGGCAGTGGATGGAAATAATCGCTTTATGGACGTTCGAAACGTGTTCGTAGATGTATTTAATTTTCTGGCCATACTCATCCGGCAGGCAATAACCGGTTGTATCCGGAATATTCACCACCGTGGCACCCGCGCCAATGACGGCTTCGGTTAGCCGGGCCAGAAACGCCAGGTCGGCCCGACCCGCGTCTTCGGCGTAAAACTCCACATCTTCCACGTAGGTACGGGCGTGTTTAACGGCCGCAATGGCCTGCTCCACAATCTGATCCCGTGTGCTGTTGAACTTGTTGCGGATGTGAATGTCCGACGAACCAATACCGGTGTGAATCCGCTTCCGTTTGGCATATTTCAGGGCTTCACCGGCGGCATCGATGTCTTCTTTTTTCGCCCGTGAAAGGGCGCAGATGACCGGCTCAGAAACCGCTTTCGAGATTTCAACAATGGACCGAAAATCGCCGGGGCTCGAAACCGGAAATCCCGCTTCAATAATATCGACGCCGAGACGCTCCAGTTCTTTCGCCACCACGATTTTTTCTTCGGTAGATAATTGGCTACCCGGCACTTGCTCGCCGTCGCGCAGGGTGGTGTCGAAAATATAAATCCGTTGGCTCATGGTTAATAAGAGTAAATTGGGATAGAGTGTTCTCGCGTAATCAAAGTTTGGAAAGTACTTGCTTTCCCATCGCTTCCGTACCTAAAATCAGGTCGGCGGGGGTGTTGGCATTCGCAATGTCGCGGGTTCGAAAACCGGCTTTCAAGACCTGATCGATGGCATCGACTACGGCTTCGGCTTCGGCTTTCATGCCGAACGAAATCTCGAGCATCAAAGCCACCGACAACACAGACGCCAGCGGATTGGCAACGCCTTTGCCCGTAATGTCGTGCGCCGAACCGTGAATTGGTTCGTACAGCCCCGTGGTGTCGCCAATGGAAGCCGACGCCAGCATGCCCATCGAACCGGCAATCTGCGAGGCTTCGTCCGTCAGAATATCGCCGAACAGGTTGCCCGTTACGACCACGTCGAACCGGCGCGGATCTTTGATGAGCAACATGGCAGCGGTATCGATAAACTGATGTTCCACTTCAACTTCCGGATACCGTTTGGCCACGTCCTGCACCACTTCGCGCCACAACCGGGACGATTCCAGCACATTGGCTTTATCGACCGAGCAGAGTTTTTTCCGGCGGGTCATGGCCGCATCAAACGCCTTGACGGCAATGCGTTCCACTTCGTAGCGGCTGTAAATCATGAGGTCGTAAGCGGTATTTCCGTCGTCTCTCCGTCCTTTTTCGCCAAAATACACATCGCCCGTTAGTTCCCGAAAGAACAGAATGTCAGCACCTTGCAGAAACTCCGGTTTAATACTTGATGCCTGTAGCAGTTCGTCGAACAACTTGATGGGCCGCAGGTTGGCATACAATCCCAGGGCTTTCCGAATCCCGAGCAATCCCTGTTCGGGCCGCACTTTCGCCGACGGATCGTTGTCGTATTTCGGGTGACCAACTGCGCCAAACAAAATGGCATCCGACTGCTTCGACTTGGTAATGGTTTCTTCGGGAAGCGGATTGCCCGTAGCTTCGATGGCCGCGTGTCCAATCAGAGCCTCGTCATACGTAAATTCGTGGCCGAATCTCTCCGCAATCCGATCCAGAACCTGTTTTCCAACGGTGGTTACTTCCTGGCCGATCCCATCACCGGCGATAACTACAATGTGTTTCTTCATTCGTTTTCAATGAGCGAATGAGCGGTTTAGTGATTGAGTGAATAGATCGAAGATCATGTTTTTTAATTCACTCAATCACGCAATCACTCAATCAAAAATTAGCATGCGCCAGATCAAATTTTTTAACTTCTGAACTTAAACTCAACAGGTAATCGATGTCGTCGTAGCCGTTCATCAAACACTCTTTTTTATACGCGTTGATGGCAAACGATTCTTTCAAACCGTTTTCCAGCACAATTTCCTGATTCACCAGATCGACGGTAATCTGCGTTTGTGGGTCAGCTTCGATGGCTTTGAAAATTTCTGCCAGAAATTCATCCGAAACCTGAGCGGGTAATACGAAATTATTCAGCGAATTATTCCGAAAAATATCAGCGAAAAAGCTGGAGATCACCACGTTAAAACCGTAATCATGAATGGCCCAGGCCGCGTGCTCGCGGCTGGACCCCATGCCGAAATTCTTACCCGCAACGAGGATTTTGGCCCCGGCGTAGATCGGATTATTCAGAACAAAGTCGGCTTTGGGCGTATTGTCGGCATTGTAACGCCAGTCCCGGAACAGGTTATCACCGAATCCTTCACGCGTAGTGGCTTTCAGGAACCGCGCCGGGATGATCTGGTCCGTATCGATGTTCTCAATCGGCAGCGGAGCCGCCGTCGAGACGAGTTTATGCATGGTTTCTTTGCTCATTCTGAATTTTTATTAGCTTTTCCAACAGATTAGGCAAATAAGCTTTCACGGTATTGTAAACCGTTGAGGCTGATATCCCAAAGTATTCATGAGCCAGTTTGTTTCGCATGGCTCGCATCAGTTTCCATTCGACCTCCGGGTACTTAGTCTTTAATGAATCCGATAAACGAATAGTTGCTTCTCCAATAATTTCAAAGCGCCGGTAGACAGCATCCTGTATCAATGTACTTTGGTTGAAATCGACTTCGGTTACCTCCTTTACATAATCAAAATAATATCAATACTTTCAATAATGTCCTGCAAGTAAACCGTATCATCCCGATTCATATCAAATCGACTTTTCTTGCCAATAGCTGATCGCGAATAGAAGGTTTAATCGCCTTATACTCCACGATATCAATTGCCTTTTTCGTCAGGTTCGATAACTCTTCTTCAAATCGCAAAATATCAAACAACGTTACTCCCTCAGCTTCAATCAGGAGATCTACATCACTTTCGCTGGTCTCTTCGCCACGAGCATAGGATCCAAAGACGGATGCTTTGCGGACATTTTTGCCCAGCAGATACGTCTGAATCGTTTGAAAAAGCGTTTGACTTTGCATTGTTTTACACCAATTCTCGCACATCCGTCACTTTCCCGGTCACGGCCGCAGCTGCCGCCATAATCGGGCTGGCCAGGAACGTCCGCGCACCCTGTCCCTGACGGCCTTCAAAGTTACGGTTGGAGGTCGAAATGCAGTATTTTCCCGCCGGAACCTTGTCTTCGTTCATGCCCAGACAGGCCGAGCAGCCCGGTTCGCGGAGTTCAAAACCGGCGCTGATAAATACCTGATCCAGCCCCTCGGCTTTGGCCTGATTCGACACCTGCACCGAACCCGGCACAATCCAGACTTCCACTCCTTCGGCTTTGGTCTTGCCTTTTACAAATTCAGCTACCGTCCGCAAATCTTCAATCCGCGCGTTGGTGCAAGATCCGATGAACACGTAATCGACCGGTTTTCCGATCAACTCCATGCCCGGTTCCAGACCCATATACGCCAGTGACTTCGTGTAGGAAGCCAGCTCGCTTTGCGGTATTTCGCTCAGATTCGGTACGTGACTATCCACGGATATGCCCATTCCGGGGTTGGTTCCGTAGGTAATCATTGGCCCGATATCCTCAGCCCGGTAGTTCAGTTCAAGATCAAATACGGCTCCTTCGTCGGTTTTCAATTCCCGCCAGCGTTCAACAGCCCGGTCAAACGCTTCGCCCTGGGGCGCAAACCGCCGGCCGCGAATGTATTCGAAGGTGGTTTCGTCGGGAGCAATCAGTCCTCCGCGCGCACCCATTTCGATGCTCATGTTGCAGATCGTCATCCGGGCTTCCATCGACAAACTGCGAATCGTATCGCCCGCGTATTCCACGAAATAACCGGTGGCGCCACTGGCGGATATTTGCGCAATGACGTACAGAATGATGTCTTTCGACGTAACGCCTTTCCCCAATTGGCCGTTGATGTTGATCCGCATCCGTTTGGGTTTGTATTGCAGAATGCACTGCGTGGCCAGAACCTGCTCCACTTCGCTGGTTCCGATCCCG
The DNA here is from genome assembly GCF_003858645.1 of Larkinella knui. Taxonomy (GTDB): domain Bacteria; phylum Bacteroidota; class Bacteroidia; order Cytophagales; family Spirosomataceae; genus Larkinella; species Larkinella knui. The sequence goes on from NZ_RQJP01000006.1 coordinate 528,212, forward strand.
AAGGCAACGTTGCCCAACGCGCCGTGCGTGCTGGTGTGGCTGTCACCACAGACGATGGTCATTCCCGGCAGGGTTAGTCCTAATTCGGGTCCGATAATGTGGACAATTCCCTGAAACGGGTGGCCCAGATCGTATAGTTCAATACCAAAATCGGTACAATTTTTCCGCAGGGTTTCCACCTGATGGCGCGAAAGCGCTTCTTTAATCGGCAAATGCTGGTCTTTCGTCGGCACGTTGTGGTCCGCCGTGGCCGTGGTCCGCGAAATATTGAAGACCCCGATGCCGCGCTTCCGCAACCCATCGAAAGCCTGTGGACTGGTCACTTCGTGAATAAAATGGCGATCGATAAAAACCGCATCCGGGCCATCGTCCATCGCCTTGACGACGTGGGCGTCCCAGATTTTATCAAACAGGGTTGTGGGCTGACTCATACGTTACTTTCTTCTTGCTCGATTATAAAATCTATCCAAACTTTATTTTCTGGAATTTCAGTACGGATAGCGTCCCAGATAATTTCATACTCAATTCCCCAGTAATGATGAATAAGTCGATCTCTCAGCTTGGCAAAACCGGACCAATCGAATTCACGGTATGTGTACCGCACCACGTCTTTTTGCCTTCCTGAAACTCAACAACGAAGTCAATATCGCTATCGTCTTTCTGCTGGTTACGGACAAATGATCCAAACAAGCCTAAACGAGCGGCCCCAAACTGTTTTAAAGCCGATTGATGGGACTCGATGCGTTCCATCGCTTGCTCTTTAGACTGGACAGCGGTTTTCATGTTGAAGCGTTTTCAAATCAAAAACTCAAACAAATCCGGCTTGTCATTCAAGTATTCAAACTGGATTTTGGCTTCGCGCATGCGTTGCAGCAGCGACTCAAAATCCGCTTTGTGCTTCAATTCGATACCGACCAGAGCCGGGCCGCGTTCACGATTGGTTTTCTTGGAATATTCAAATAATGTAATGTCGTCGGTTTCGCCCAGCACATCGCTCAGAAACTCGCGCATGGCACCCGCCCGCTGCGGAAACCGGATGATGAAATAATGCTTCAGCCCTTCATACAGCAGTGATCGTTCTTTAATTTCTTCCGTACGGGTAATGTCATTATTGCCTCCGCTAACCAGACAAACGACGTTCTTGCCTTTGATCTCATTCCTCAGAAAATCCAGGGCAGCAATGGTCAAAGCTCCGGCGGGTTCGGCCACAATCGCATCTTCGTTATACAGTTGCAGAATCGTGGTACAAACTTTCCCTTCCGGTACCAGAATAACCTGATCGAGATTCTGACGACAGATTTCAAACGTCATGTCACCGACGCGTTTAACGGCGGCTCCGTCGACGAACTTGTCAATTTCGTTCAACGCAACCACATGGCCCTCATCCATCGACGCTTTCATGGAAGGCGCCCCCAAGGGTTCCACGCCAATGAGCTTGGTTTTGGGACTCAGTTGCCGAAATACCGTCGAAACCCCGGCGGCCAAACCGCCCCCGCCAACGGCCATCAGCAGGTAGTCAATTTTGAAGTTGGAATCCTTGAAAATCTCCAAACCAACGGTTCCCTGCCCTTCCATCACCTGCAAGTCGTCGAAGGGATGCACAAAAATGCTCTCGTGCGTATCGACGTAGTCCATGGCGGCATGGTAGGCATCGTCGAACGTATCGCCGATCAGAACCACTTCCACAAACTCTTTCCCAAAGAGTTTGACCTGTTTTACTTTTTGATTCGGTGTGGTCGTCGGCATGAAAATAATACCTTTGACGGCCATTTTTCGACACGCATACGCTACGCCCTGCGCGTGGTTGCCGGCACTGGCACAAACCACGCCCTTCGCCAGGGATTCGGCGGGCAGGCTGGCCATTTTGTTGTAGGCGCCCCGAATCTTATAGGATCGGACCACCTGCAAATCTTCACGTTTCAGAAAAATAGTGGCACCGTATTTATCTGACAGATTCAGATTTTCCTGCAAAGGCGTATGGGATACGACACTCCGCAACCGCTCAGCCGCCAGATAGATGTTGTCTACGTCCGGAAAGGTTATATTTTTCTCCGCTTCTACCACGTTAAAATAGGTTACAGTTTAAGGATTGGGGAGTTTAGGAGCCGTTATCAGGACTTTAAAGTTACTCAAATTGCAGAAAACTTTAGCACCCGGTTCCTAAACTCCCTCAATCACGCGGAAAATCCCGCCCCAAACTTAATTACGCTCCGGACGCAAACTGCGAACGGCTGTTCCGGCCCGCCACATTTCCGACTCGCGAAGTTCTTTCAGTTCTTCTTCCAGTTTTTCGCGGTAATCCGGTTGTGAGTTACGGGTGATGGAGATATTCGCCTGCTCACCGGCTTTTACCGAGTTGTATAATTGTTCAAAAACCGGCTTGGTGGCATCCCGGAATGGTTTCCACCAGTCGAGGGCTCCGCGTTGCGCGGTGGTCGAGCAGTTGGCATACATCCAGTCCATGCCGTTTTCGGCCACGAGCGGCATCAGCGACTGCGTCAGTTCTTCCACCGTTTCGTTGAATGCTTCGGAAGGTGAGTGGCCGTTGGCCCGCAATACGTCGTACTGAGCCGCAAAAATTCCCTGAATGGCACCCATCAGCGTACCGCGTTCGCCGGTCAGGTCCGATGTTACTTCTTTATAAAAATTCGTTTCGAACAGGTAACCGGAACCCACGCCGATACCCATTGCAATGGCCCGTTGGCGGGCTTTGCCACTGGCATCCTGATAAATGGCAAAACTCGAGTTCAAGCCTTTGCCTTCGACAAACATCCGGCGCAGCGACGTTCCTGAGCCTTTCGGTGCCACCAGGAATACATCGACATCCTCAGGAGGAACAATACCGGTTTGATCTTTGTAGGTAACCCCGAAACCGTGCGAGAAATACAGGGCTTTTCCGGCAGTCAGGTATTTTTTAACGGTCGGCCACAACTCGATCTGAGCGGCATCCGACAGCAAGAAACAGATAATGGTCCCTTTTTCGAGGGCTTCTTCAATTTCAAACAAGGTTTCGCCCGGCACCCATCCATCGCGAACGGCTTTGTCGTAGGTTTTGCCTTTGCGTTGGCCAACGATGACATTGAAACCATTGTCGCGCATGTTCAGCGACTGACCTGGACCCTGCACACCGTAACCGATGACGGCGATGACTTCGTCTTTGAGGAATTCTCTGGCTTTTTCAAGAGGAAATTCTTCGCGGGTCACGACTTCTTCTTCAACTCCGCCGAAGTTAATTTTTGCCATTGTTTGACTGGTTTATTTTGAATTAAAATTGATTACTGATGTATGGAAATGAGTGGAATGCCGATACTGCTCCTGCGACTTCAGGTCGTATTAGATTAATCCGGGCACAAATATCGCATTTCTTACAAATAATATTCCCACTCATATTCAGGCAGATACTCGACCAGCCCTTTTTCGGTTTTTCCAACGGCCACCCGGCCCGACCGCACGAACTCCAGAATACCGTGAGGCTTGATGTAACTGAAAAACTCAAAAATCTGCTTTTCCGAACCGGTTTTCTCGATGACGACGTAGTCCAGCTGCCAGTATACCACCCAGGCGTTGAAGTTTTTGTTGATGTACTCGATGTCGAGTGGTTTGGACCCGAGTGGTGTGGCGATTTTGAAAAGGGCGATTTCGTTCGACACGATTTCGTCGTTCAAGTAGCCAAAAACCGCCATTACTTCGATAATTTTCCGAATCTGGCGAACCAGTTTTTCAACCGCTTCCCGCGAATCATGCTTGATAACGATCGTAAAGCGCGAAACGCCCATCCGTTCCGTTTCCGAAACCGTCAGGCTTTCGATATTAATCCGCCGACGGGTAAAAATGATCGTAATCCGGTTGAGCAGACCAATCGTGTTTTCGGTGAATATGCAAATGGTGTATGTGTTCATTTTCTTCGTACCCACGGACCGGCGGGCGCTCCCGTTGAGTCTGTGTTTTTTATTTTTTACACTTCACGATTCACGGACTAAACGGGAGCGCCCGCCGGTCCGTGGGTACTTACTCCAGCCGAATATCGGCAACGCTCGTACCGGCGGGAACCATCGGAAATACATTTTCCTCCTGTTCAACAATGATTTCCAGCAAATACGGCGTTTCGGATGCCAGCAGCGTGTCGAGCGATGCCGACAAATCTTCCCGTTGAGCACACGTATGGCCCGTAATGCCAAATCCTTTGGCAATCGTGATGAAATCCGGATTCTGCAATTCGACAAACGAATACCGGCGTTCGAAAAACAACTGCTGCCACTGCCGCACCATCCCTAAATAATTGTTATTCAGGATGATGATTTTCACCGGAAGCTTATTCTGCGCAATCGTGCCCAGTTCCTGAAGTGTCATCTGGAAACAACCGTCCCCGATAATGGCAATTACCTCGCGGCTTGGATCGCCCACTTTAGCGCCAAAAGCCGCCGGAAGTGCAAAACCCATCGTTCCCAAACCGCCTGATGTAACCAGACTGTGCGGTTTCTTAAACTCGTAGTAAGCGGACGTCATCATCTGGTGCTGACCAACATCGGCCACCATTACGGCTTCGCCACGGGTCTTTTTCGACAGCAGATTAATGGCTTCTGCCATTTTTATTTTTTCGGTCGTCGGCGCAATGGCCGGCTTCGTAACCTTCTCATCTTCAATATCGTCGTACTTCCGAAACTCGTTGCGCCAGGCGGTATGATCGTTTTCGTTCACCAGCGGCATCAGGCGGTTCAGCACCTCCTTCACATCGCCAATCACCGGCGCATCGGCCTTGATCACTTTATCGATCTCAGCCGGATCAATCTCGATATGAACCACTTTGGCCTGACGGGCAAACAAGTCGGCGTTTCCCGTTACGCGATCATCGAATCGCATCCCGATGCCAATCAGCAGATCGCACTGGTTGGTCATCACATTGGAACCGTAATTTCCGTGCATGCCCAACCAGCCGGTATACAATGGATGATCGACCGAAAGCGCCGACTGACCCAGTAACGTTGTTGCTACCGGAATACCGGTTTTTTCAACAAAAGCGAGTAGTTCTTTCTCGGCTTTGGAAATCAACACCCCATGTCCAACGAGGATATACGGTTTTCTGGCCTTGTTGATCAGTTCGGCGGCTTTTTCAACCTGCTCCTGTTTCGGTACCAGACGCGGGCGGTAGCTGCTCACTTTCTCACATTTTTGATAGTGGAAAGATTTGGTCATCAGCTCCTGCTGCGCATTTTTAGTAATATCGAGCACCACCGGACCCGGACGGCCCGATTGCGCCAAATAAAAGGCTTTGGCAACAATTTCCGGAATTTCGTCGGCACTCGTAATCTGGTAATTCCATTTCGTAATCGGCATGGTAATCCCAATCACATCGGTTTCCTGAAACGCGTCGGTTCCTAACAATTTCACCGCAACCTGACCCACCAGACAAACCATCGGGGTCGAATCGATCAGGGCATCAGCAATACCGGTCACCAGATTCGTCGCGCCGGGTCCCGACGTTACCAGACAAACCCCGGCCCGGCCCGTCACGCGGGCGTATCCTTCGGCGGCATGGGCTGCACCCTGTTCGTGGCGCACCAGAATGTGGTTCAGGCGGTCCTGATAATCGTACAGAGCGTCGTAGACCGGCATGATGGCCCCGCCGGGGTAGCCAAAAATCGTTTCTACGCCCTCTTCCACCAAAGCCTGCATGAGCGCTTCGGCACCCGTCAGGGGTTTAAGCAACTTAGCAGATGGAACAGCCGGTTGCGGTTTTTCTGCCGTTAATTCAATGACCGTCGTATTCATCGTATTGTCTGTTTATATTTCGTCGGTTAGCACGACTATTTGTTGATTTCCATTCGTCCTTATTCGTCCGTTACACAGCCTTCACTCGCCGAGCTGACCAATTTCACATATTTCCGCAAAATACCGTGTGAAGCGGCTGCTTCCATCGGCGGAACGGTCCAGTTGGCCCGGCGTTCAGCCAGTTCCTCGTCCGAAACGTGCAGGTGAAGCACATTATTGACGGCGTCGATCGTGATTTTATCACCATTATGAACCAGGGCTATGTTGCCGCCGTCCTGCGCTTCGGGTGTGATGTGGCCCACCACAAAACCGTGCGTACCCCCCGAAAACCGCCCGTCGGTAATCAAGGCCACTTTATCGCCCAGCCCCAGGCCCATGATGGCCGACGTTGGTTTCAGCATTTCGGGCATTCCGGGGCCACCTTTCGGGCCTTCGTAACGAATAACCACCACGTGGCCTTCTTCAATCTCTCTTTTCTGAATAAACTCCAGCAATTGCTCTTCGCGATCACACACTTTGGCGATGCCTTCAAACCGCTCGCCTTCTTTACCGGTAATTTTAGCAACCGCACCCTGTGTAGCCAGGTTGCCGTACAGAATCTGGATGTGGCCGGTTTTCTTGATCGGATTGGAGAACGGGCGGATAATCTGCTGGGTTTCGAAATTCAGATCGGGGACTTCGGCCAGATTTTCGGCGATGGTTTTTCCCGTCACCGTCAGGCAGTCACCGTGGAGATAACCCGCGTTATACAGATATTTCATCACCGCCGGAACCCCGCCGATTGCTAAAACATCTTCCATGTAATATTTCCCACTCGGTTTCAGGTCACCCAGATACGGCGTCCGGTCACTGATGTCCTGAATATCTTTCAACGTGAGCGAAACGCCGACGGATTTGGCAATCGCGATGTAGTGTAAAACCGCATTGGTCGAACCGCCAAGGGCCATCACTACCGTCATGGCGTTTTCAAACGCCTGCTTGGTCATGATGTCGCGGGGTGTAATGTTCTTTTCCAGCAGGTTCATCATAGCGGCTCCAATTCGGCGGCATTCTTCCTGCTTGCCTTCGTGCGTGGCCGGATACGTTGAACTGTTGGGCAAACTCATGCCCAGCGCTTCCATCGATGACGCCATGGTGTTGGCCGTATACATGCCCCCGCAGGCGCCCGCGCCGGGGATCGAATTTTGGATGACGCCTTTATAATCTTCGTCGCTGATGTTACCCGCTACTTTTTTGCCGTACGCTTCAAACGCCGACACAATGTCCAGCTTCTGGCCTTTGTAGCTTCCGGACCGAATCGTACCGCCGTATACCAGAATCGCGGGGCGGTTGATCCGACCAACGGCCATCAAAGCACCCGGCATGTTTTTATCACAACCAACCACGGCAATGACGCCGTCATACCATTGGGCGTGAACGACCGTTTCTATCGAATCGGCAATCAAATCCCGGGAAGGCAGCGAGTAGGACATGCCGTCATTTCCGTTGGTCATGCCGTCGGAAACACCAATCGTATTGAAGACTAAACCGACCAAACCGCTTTCATTTACCCCTTTTTTGACATAAGCCGCCAGTCCATTCAAATGGATGTTGCACGGATTGCCGTCGTAACCGGCACTGGCAATTCCGATCTGGGGTTTCTTCATGTCGTCTTCCGTCAAACCGATGCCGTAAAGCATGGCCTGAGCCGCTGGGTTACTGACTTCCTGTGTCAGTGTAGCACTGTACCGGTTAAGCTGTGTTTTGTCGGGTGTTGTAGTCGTCATAATTTCAATTAGCGAAAATTCGCTGAAAGCGTAATTCGATCCAAAGGAAAAAAAATGAAATGAAATACGCAAGGTTTTTTGTCTGATTTTTTAGCATTTTTTTTCACTATGCATAGATACTATAGAATTGATTGTACTTTTGATAGACTTAAAATAGAACTATACAATGATTACCGAAAACGCATCCCACTACGATCACCTCGAGCAAATGTCTGTTCAGGAGTTGCTGACGCACATCAATGCTGAAGATAAAACCGTTCCGCTGGCGGTTGAGAAAGCCATTCCGCAAATTGAAGCACTCGTAACGGAGGTCGTAAAACGGATGAAAGAAGGCGGCCGGTTGTTCTACATTGGTGCCGGAACCAGCGGTCGTCTGGGCATTGTCGATGCCTCGGAATGCCCGCCCACCTACGGCGTTTCGCCGGATCTGGTGGTTGGCCTGATTGCCGGTGGTGACCGCGCCATTCGCAGTGCCGTCGAAAATGCGGAAGATGATTCCGAGCAGGCGTGGAAGGATTTGGCCCCTTATCACATCGATCATCTCGACACGCTCATCGGCATTGCCGCATCGGGCCGGACACCCTACGTCATCGGCGGTTTGCAGCAGGCCCGCGAAGCCGGTATTCTGACGGGTTGCGTCGTTTGCAATCCTGGATCGGCCGTTGCCCAGGCCGCCGAATTCCCGGTTGAAGTGGTGGTCGGACCGGAATTTGTGACGGGAAGCACGCGCATGAAGTCGGGAACCGCGCAGAAATTGGTTCTCAACATGATCTCGACCTCGGTCATGATTCAACTGGGCCGCGTAAAAGGCAATAAAATGGTTGATATGCAGCTCACCAATCACAAACTGAAAATCCGGGCGGCCAATATGGTGATGAGTGAAACCGGCGTGACGCGGGAAAAAGCCGAGGAATTGCTGGCAAAATTTGGCAGCGTTCGAAATGCGATCTTGAATGCCGATCAACCATTAGACCTATGAAAGCCATCGTCCAAACCGCGCTTCACCAACCGGCCCAATACGTTGACGTTGAAACACCCACCGCCGGGCCCGGTGCGGTGATTGTGCAAATCAAAGCTGCCGGAATCAACCACCGGGATGTGTTTATTCAGCACGGTTTGTATCCCAAAATGCAGTTGCCGACGATTCTCGGATCCGACGGGGCCGGTATTGTCATTGAAACCGGCGACGGCGTCGATCCGGCCTGGTCATCGCAGGAAGTGATCATCAATCCGGCGCTGAACTGGGGACCAAATCCCAACTTTTACGGGCCGGATTTCAGAATTCTGGGTATGCCCGACAACGGCACCTACGCCGAGTACCTGAAAATCGAGGCCCGCTACCTGCACCGGAAACCGGCTCATCTGACCTTCGAACAGGCTGCCGCCCTCCCGTTAGCGGGTTTGACCGCCTGGCGGGCGTTGATGACCCGGGCCCGATTGCAAACGAATCAACCGGAGCGGGTTTTGATCACCGGAATTGGCGGAGGAGTCGCCCTGACGGCTCTGCAATTTGCCGTGGCCCTCGGCGCTGAAGTCTGGGTAACGTCCGGTTCGGAGGAAAAACGGCAACGGGCGCTGGATCTGGGCGCAACCGGCGGGGTTATTTACCACGATGCGGAGTGGGCCAAAACGCTGATGGCAAAAACCGGGGGCGGCAAAGGCGGGTATTTCGACGTCATCATCGACAGTGCCGCCGGGCCGGGATTCGCCAAACTGGTCGATGTGGCCGCGCCGGGTGGCCGCATTGTTTTCTACGGCGGAACAACGGGAAATATTATGGATGTAGCCCCGTCCAAAGTCTTCTTCAAACAACTGAACATTTACGGCACGACGATGGGAACCGAACCCGAGTTCGCCGATATGACCCGGTTTGTAGAAGAAAACCAACTGGTTCCCGTTCTGGATGAGGTATTTTTGTTGGCAAATGCCGAACAGGCGCTTCGGAAAATGGAAGCCGGAAAACAGTTCGGGAAGCTCGTTTTGCAGGTTTCCTGAGCAAAGATTCAACGCCGTGTCGATTCCCGAACGATCAGTCGGGCCGGTAAAATCACGTCCTGCGCTTCGAAGTTTTTCCTGCTTATGTGTTTCAGTAACAATTCACAACTGAGTTTTCCGATGTCAAAAGCGGGTTCGGCCACGGTCGTCAGCGTTGGAGAGATAATCTGCGCCATCGGATCGTTGGTGAATCCGATAACGCCCACTTCTTTTCCAATACGAATGTTCCGCTCTTTTAATGCCAGCATGGCCCCAATCGCTTTCCGGTCGTTGACGGCAAACAAGGCATCCGGTTTCTCGGCCAGCTTCCATAACTGAGTCACATCGTCAAAACCGCATTCCTGCGAAAAACCAGAGTGAATAATCCAGTCGGATTGAACCGACAGACCGCTGTTTTCCAGCGCATCTTCGTATCCTTTCCGGCGTTTTTGAGTAAATGTCAGTCCCGCGGGACCGGCGAGGTGCGCAATTCGCCGATACCCCTGATCGATCAAGTGCTGCGTGGCTTCGAAAGCGCCGTGGTAATCGTCCTGCATCACTTTGGAAGTCAAAACCGCATCGGCAACCCGGTCAAAAAACACCACCGGGATTCCGTTTCGAATCAATTCTTCAAAATGGGCCTGTGAGTCGGCCCGGGACGATACCGACACCAGCAAACCGTCCAGACTGCTCTGCGAAAGGTCGTTGAGAATAGCCTGCTCACGTTCGGCCGAATCGTTGGTAATAAACACAATCAGGTTGTAACCGTGGGCGTTGGCGACCTGCTCGATACCGGTAAAAACCGTCGAAAAATAATAATTGGTGATCGCGGGCATCAACACGCCGATGTGGTGCGTCTGGCTTTGCACCAGCCCAATGGCGTTGAAATTAGGTTTGTAATGCAGTTCCATCGCTTTCGCCAGGACTTTTTCCCGCGTTTTCGGATTCACATCGTACGCATCCCGCAAAGCGCGGGAAACCGTCGAAACCGAAATATCCAATTCCCGGGCAATATCCTTAATCGTAATGTAGTGGCGTCGCATCGGTTGCTTTTCGGTAACGTTCTCGCTACTTTATTTGGCAAATTAATTGATTCCACGGGCGATTTCTAATTACTTCGGTTTCTGACTGATTCCACTGATAACCTGATACCCATGAACAAGAAACGCCGGGATTTTTTAAAACTGACCGGGCTGGCCGGTGCCGGGCTCTCCACGGCTCCGTTCAGCTACGGTTTGCCGTCTGTCACCCAGGCTCCTCGTCCTCCGAAACAGGCCTTCAACATGTGCGGTTTTGGCGCGCCCAAAATCGATACGGTTCGGATTGGTTACATCGGAATCGGAAACCGGGGCTCCGGAGCGCTTCAGCGGATTGTTCACCTGGAAAATGTAGTCGTTCAGGCGGTTTGTGATATTCGGCCGGAGCGCGTCGAGGAAGCCCGAAAGTCGCTGGAGAAAACCGCCCACCGCCCGACCTATTACAGCGGAAAAGCCGATAGCTGGAAAACCCTTTGCGACCGGAAGGACATCGACCTGATTTACATTTGCACGCCCTGGAATCTGCACACGCCGATGGCTTTGTATGCCATGGAACAAGGCAAACACGTCGCCTGCGAGATTCCCATTGCCACCACCGTCGACGATTGCTGGAAACTGGTGGAAACATCCGAACGGACCAAACGGCATTGCATGATGCTGGAGAACTGCTGCTACGATTTCTTCGAACTCCTCACGCTGAACATGGCCCGCCAGGGTTTTTTCGGCGAACTGGTCCATGTGGAAGGCGCTTACATCCACGACATTTTCGATTCCTTCTTTGATAAAAACAAACGCTACGACCTCTGGCGGTTGAAGGAAAACCAGCGCAACGGCAACCTGTATCCGACGCACGGTCTGGGGCCCATTGCCCAGGTGCTCGACATCAACCGGGGTGATCAGATGGATTATCTGGTGGCCATGTCCAGCCAGGATTTTATGATCAGCAAAAAGATCAACGAACTGGCCGCGCAGGACACTGATTTTAAGCAGTTTCAGGGCAAATCGTTCCGGGGCAACATGAACACAACTACGATTCGGACCAAAAAAGGCCGGACGATCATGCTCCAGCACGACGTCAGTTCCCCGCGCCCGTATTCCCGGATCCACCTCGTTAGCGGAACAAAAGCCACCGCCCAGAAATATCCGCTGCCGGGCCGGATTTCGACGGGACACGAGTGGTTGTCGGAAACCGCTTATCAGGAACTCGAAAAGAAATACCAGCCGGAGATCGTCAAACGCGTGGGCGAACTGGCCAAGCAGGTAGGCGGCCACGGTGGCATGGATTTTCTGATGGACTGGCGGCTGATCGACTGCCTGCGCAACGGGTTGCCGCTGGACCAGGATGTGTATGATGCCGCGCTCTGGAGCAGCATTGGTCCGCTCAGTGAGTGGTCGGTGGCCCATCGGTCCAATTCCATCGACGTGCCGGATTTTACCGGCGGTTCCTGGAAAACCAACAAACCGGTCGACATCAGCCTGACCACGGGCGGCACAACCGGTATCAAAGGTCTTTAGTTGACCAACCCTATTTTTCAAATTTTTACGCTGAAAACCGCATTCAATCGTTTTTATGAACATTCAGATTTCAAAAACCGCCGGGGAACTGGGCGAGCAGTCAGGCCGGAAAGCCGGAGCCCTCATCCGCGAAGCCATTGCCGACCGGGGCCAGGCCAACGTCATTCTGGCCACTGGAACCAGCCAGTTTGCCACGCTACAGCAGCTTATTCGGGAAGATATCGACTGGAGCCGGGTGGTGATGTTTCATTTGGATGAGTACATCGGTTTGCCACTTTCGCACCCCGCCAGTTTTCGAAAATACTTGCAGGAACGATTTCTGGATCAGGTTTCGCCCTTGAAAGCCGTTCATCTCATCAACGGCGAGATTGATCCTCAGGCAGAAATCCGGCAGTTGAGTAACCTCATCGGGTTGCATCCCATCGACGTCGCCCTGGCCGGTATTGGCGAAAACGGGCATCTGGCGTTCAACGATCCCCCGGCTGATTTCGAAACGGAAGAACCGTATCTGATCGTCAATCTGGATGCCGCCTGCCGACGCCAGCAATTCAACGAAGGCTGGTTTCCGTCGCTGGAAGACGTTCCTACCCAGGCCATTAGCATGTCGGTTCGGCAAATCATGAAATCGCGGCATATTATCTGCTCGGTGCCGGATGAGCGAAAAGCCCGGGCCGTCAAAGACACGCTGGAGCAACCCGTCAGCAATCTTTTTCCGGCCAGTATTTTGCAATCACACCCGGCGTGTTACGTGTATCTGGATGAAGATTCGGCCCGTTTACTGGCCATAGAAACCGGGCAAAATGCGGGCTGATGCATACCGGATCGGGCTCTGTTAAACTCAGTTTGCGGTGAAAAACCGCCATTTGTACGCTCAAACATAAGTCTCTGATAGTCAGGCCATCATACTTTACCTTATACACTTTTTCTACAAAAAAGCTAAAACAGAGCGACTTATCCACATTCCTGTGTGGATAAGTCTTGATTTCATCCCATTTGTCCACATAGTTTTTCGTCACCGGCTTCCTGCTTACCTTTGCAAATAATCTGAAAACAAGGTGATAAAAGCGGATACTGCCGTGCTGGAATTGCTGGAAAAGCGCCGGGAAGCCGGGCTACTCCGGCGTTTGAAAAAGCCCGAAAACTTAGTTGATTTTTGCTCCAACGATTACCTCGGTCTGGCGCGGTCGTCGGTCTTGCGAGACACCATTGCCCAGGCCGTCGCCAGCCATCCGACGCTGCTGAACGGTGCCACCGGTTCGCGGTTGCTGGCCGGGAACTCCGCGCTGGCCGAAGAGCTGGAATCCGAAATCGCCGTCTTTCACAACGCCGAAGCCGCGCTGATTTTTAATTCCGGTTACGACGCCAACATCGGCTTGCTGGCCAGTTTGCCACAACGGGGCGACACCCTGCTGACCGATGAATTGATTCACGCCAGCATGATCGACGGTTCGCGGCTGAGCGTCGCCAATCGCTTTAAATTCCGGCACAACGACCTGGATGACCTGGAAAACCGCTTAAAACGGGCTACGGGAACGGTTTACGTGGCCGTTGAGTCGGTGTATTCGATGGACGGCGATCTGGCGCCCTTAGCCGAAATGACTGACCTCTGCGAACGGTATGAAGCCGCGTTAATCGTCGATGAAGCCCACGCAACGGGCGTTTTCGGTCCAAACGGCGCAGGATTGGTTCAGGCGCTCGGTTTGGAGAAGCGGGTTTTTGCACGGATTCACACCTTCGGAAAGGCACTGGGTGTTCACGGGGCAGCGGTGGTGGGGTCGACGGCTTTGCGCGATTTCCTGATTAATTTTGCCCGTTCCTTTGTGTATTCGACGGCTCTGCCTCCGCACAGTTTGCTGGCTATCCAGCGTGTTTACCGGTTTTTGCCGCAGAACGGACCACTTATTGAGCGTTTGCACGCGCTACGAACGTATTTTCAACAGCAAATTCAGGAACAGTTGCCGCAAACGGAATGGACTTCGGCCGATAGCCCGATTGTAGGCTTGATCGTGCCGGGTAATGACGCGTGCCGGGCTGTGGCAACGCAACTGCAAAAAGCCGGTTTTGACATCCGGCCCATCGTCAGCCCGACGGTGCCGGTGGGGCGCGAACGGCTGCGGATTTGTTTGCATGCGTTTAATTCGGAACCGGAAATCGATTTGTTGGTGCAGACGTTAAAATATATTGATGGAACACGGATTTAACGGATGGGACGGATTAGCGCAGATTTGATCCGTTTTTGATCCGTTCCATCCGTTAAATCCGTGTTCCTATCCAAAAACCTGTTACTATGCGTAAACCGTTGCAATTCATCATGGCCGGTATCGGCACCGAAATTGGCAAAACTGTGGTGTCGGCTATCATCGTGGAAGCCTTACAGGCCGATTACTGGAAGCCCGTGCAATCCGGTGCGCTCGAAGATTCGGATACGGAAACCGTCCGGCGGCTGATTTCGAATCCGGTTAGCCGGTTTCATCCGGAAACCTATCGGCTGCGGGAACCGTTATCGCCCCACGCGGCTGCGGCCATCGACGGTATTGAGATTTCGCTCAACGCCTTTGCATTACCCCAAACGACCAATCATCTCATCGTTGAACTGGCGGGCGGGTTGATGGTGCCGCTAAATAACCAGGACTTGATGATCGATCTGGTGAAACAACTGGATCTACCGGTTTTGCTGGTTTCCAAACATTACCTGGGCAGCATCAACCATACGCTGCTGTCAGTTGAAGCTTTGCAAAGCCGGTCTATTCCGATACGGGGAATTATCTTTAACGGCCCCGAAACACCGGCTACGGAAGCGTTTATCCTGAACTATACGGGATTGAATTGCTTGGGACGAATTGAGTGGGGAACCGAGGTGACCAACGAGTTTGTCAGTCGGCATGCGATTGACTTGCAGAAAAAATTGAATGAATACGATGGAGGTCTACACGAATGAGAATAGAAACCGGTCAGGTCTTGAAGATTTGACCGGTTTAAAGAGTCTGGGCGAGCGCGACCAGGCCGTCATCTGGCATCCGTTTACGCAAATGCAAACTGCTCCGCTGCCGATTCCGATTGTTCGGGGCGAGGGAACGCGGCTGTATGCCGAAGACGGCACCACATACATCGATGCGGTTTCGTCGTGGTGGGTCAATACCCACGGCCACAGCCATCCGTACATTGCGGAGAAAGTAGCCCAACAACTCCAAACGCTCGAACACGTCATTTTTGCCGGTTTTACCCACAAACCGGCCATCGAACTGGCCGAGCGGCTGTTGCCTGTTTTACCCACTAACCAGAACAAGATTTTCTATTCGGACAACGGTTCGACGGCGGTGGAAGTGGCACTTAAAATGGCGTTTCAGTACTGGCACAATACCGGACAACCGCGCCGGAAAGTCATTGCGCTCGAAGACGCTTACCACGGCGACACATTCGGCGCGATGGCCGTCAGCGGACGAAGCGCCTTTACGAGCCCGTTCGTGCCGTTTTTGTTCGATGTCGAGTATATTCCGACGCCCGTTCCGGGACGCGAGCAGGAAGCGGTCAACCAATTGCAGTCGTTGCTGAGCGACGATGTAGCGGCTTTTATCTTCGAACCGCTCATTCAGGGAGCCGGTGGCATGGTTATGTATAAACCGGAAATTCTGAATCAGCTCATCGGCATGGCCCGCAGCCACGGCGCCCTGATTATTGCCGATGAAGTGATGACCGGTTTTGGCCGAACGGGAAAATTGTTTGCCTCGCATCACCTCAGCGAACAACCCGACCTGATGAGCTTGTCGAAAGGACTGACCGGCGGAACAATGGCGCTGGGCGTAACGGCTTGTACCAAAAAGATTTATGACGCTTTTAAATCCGAAGACAAGCACAAAACGCTTTTCCACGGCCACTCGTTTACAGCCAATCCACTGGCCTGTACGGCGGCCCTCGCCAGCCTCGACCTGCTGCTTTCTGATAAAACACAGGAATCCATTCAGCGAATCAGTCGGCGGCATGCGGTTTTTGCGGAACACCTCACCCAAAAACCGGGTGTGAAAAACGTCCGCCAACAAGGCACCATTCTGGCATTTGATCTGGATGCGGACAGCCAAACCAGCTCGTATTTCAACACCATTCGCGATACCGCCTACCAGTTTCTGCTCGACCAGGGCGTGTTGATGCGGCCGCTGGGGAATGTCCTGTACATTCTACCGCCGTATTGCATCACCGATGAAGAGTTGGATACGGTTTATGCGGCCATTGAGCGCTTGCTGCAACACATCAACCGGTAAAAGACTACGTTCCCGACTGCCAATTCGGCCCCGGCGGGGCCACCTGTTCCTAGCAAAGCTAGCCCGAAAACCCGCAAGCCCCTACGGGGTAAAAACGGCTAGCTTTCCAATCGCAATCAGGTTACAGCGCGTACCACCGGATCAGCAAACCGCCCAGAATGGCACCGACTAGGGGGCCAACGATGGGCACCCAGGCATAGCCCCAATCCGACGAGCCCTTTCCCGGAATCGGCAGGATCGCATGGGCGATCCGGGGACCCAAATCGCGGGCGGGATTGATGGCATAGCCGGTGGTGCCACCCAACGAAAGACCAATGCTCCAGACCAGTACACCGACTAAATACGGCCCCAACCCAATGGCAATTGTTCCGAGGGCCTTGGCCGAAATCCCGGCAATCCCGACGATCAGGGCCAGCGTGCCAATGGCTTCACTGATGACATTGCCGACCGAATTGCGAATGGCCGGACCCGTGGAAAAAACCGCCAGCTTGGCCCCCGGATCGGGCGTAGCGGCCCAATGGGGTAAATAATGCAGCCAAACCAGCACCGCTCCCAGGAAAGCACCGATGAGCTGAGCCGGAATGTAAGTCGCCAGATTGCTGTAATCGCCAGTGGCCACGGCAAAAGCTACGCTTACCGCCGGATTCAGGTGGCCGTCGATACTGCCGAACGCTTTGGCAACGAACACGCCCATCGTAACGGCAAAGGCCCAGCCGGTTGTAATGACAATCCAGCCGGATGCTTCGCCCTTGGTCTGCTTCAACACGACGTTTGCGACGACGCCATCGCCCAAAAGAATCAATACCATTGTTCCAACCAGTTCGCCGAGAAAGGGAGAGAGTTGCATAGAAAAAGGGAAGGTTTAGGAGTAAGGCGACTAATCGTATTAAGTCAATAAAATATTCGTTCTGTCATAAAGCCGCCAATATACAGGAATTTTAATTATTCTGAAGAGTGGTTTCGGACGGTTCGGTTAACTTTGCGGTTTCTTTTAGCTTATGAAACTTTCCGCGCTTACCGCCGTATCGCCCATTGATGGCCGTTACCGCCGTCAAATTGAATCGCTGGCCCCTTATTTTTCGGAATGGGGACTCATTCGTTACCGCATCCGGATTGAGATCGAATACTTTATCGAGCTCTGCGAACTACCGCTGCCCCAGTTGAAAGACATCGACCATCAGGTTTTTCCAAAATTGCGGGCGTTGTACGAGAATTTTTCGGAAGCGGATGCGCTGCGGATCAAAGAAATTGAGCGCGAAACCAACCACGACGTCAAAGCGGTGGAGTATTTCATCAAGGAAAAACTGGCGGATCTGAACATCGCCGACCACCTGGAATTTATTCACTTTGGTCTTACATCGCAGGATATCAACAATACCGCTACGCCCTTGCTGTTGAGCGACGCGTTGGAGACCGAAATTGAGCCCCAATACCGGGAAGTTTTCATGAAGTTGCAGGAGTTGGCGGAGCAGTGGAAAGCCATCCCGATGCTGGCCCGCACCCACGGCCAGCCAGCCTCTCCGACGCGTCTGGGCAAGGAACTCCTGGTTTTTTGTGAACGGATTGAAAAACAGCTTTTTATGCTTTCGTCCATTCCGGTATCCGCCAAATTTGGGGGCGCAACCGGTAATTTCAACGCGCATTGTGTGGCCTACCCGGACATCGACTGGAAAAGCTTTGGCGACGATTTTGTGGAAAAACTGGGTCTGGAACGGAGCCAGAATACGACACAAATCGAGCATTACGACATGCTGGCGGCTACGCTCGATGCCTTCAAACGGCTGAATACGATTCTGATCGATCTGAACCGCGATATGTGGGCCTACATTTCGATGAATTACTTCAAGCAGCAGATTAAGGCGGGCGAAGTGGGGTCGTCGGCGATGCCACACAAGGTGAATCCGATCGATTTTGAAAATTCGGAGGGCAACCTGGGCATTGCCAATGCGGTATTTGAGCACCTGTCGGCAAAATTGCCCATTTCACGACTGCAACGCGATCTGACCGATTCAACGGTTTTGCGCAACCTGGGCGTTCCGTTTGCCCATTCGCTGATTGCGTTGAAATCATTGTTAAAAGGCCTGGGAAAACTGCAACTGAACGAAGCCGCCATTCACGCCGACCTGGAAGAGAACTGGGCCGTGGTAGCCGAAGGCATTCAAACCATTCTTCGGCGCGAAGGCTATCCAAAACCGTATGAAGCCCTGAAGGATTTGACCCGGACGAATGAGAAAATTACCGCCGACACCATGGCGCGGTTTATCGACGGATTGAACGTTTCAGATTCGGTAAAGGCGGAATTACGAGCCATTACGCCGTATACGTATACGGGAATTTAACCTCGTCAGCGGTCAGGATTTGCTCAGCTCCGTGGCCCGAACCTGGGCGGCTTTAATTCCCGCAATCAGTGTATCCGACAAACCGCCTTCTTCAAACCGTTTCAGCGCGGCTTCCGTCGTGCCACCTTTGGACGCAACGGCTTTGATCAGTTCGTCCAGGGATTTATCGGCGGTATTGATCAGATGGAAAGCACCGAGCATCGTTTGTTTTACCAGCAACGAAGCGACGGAATCATCGAAGCCCATTTGTTTTCCGGCTTCAATCATGGCTTTCACGAGGTAGTAAAAATACGCCGGGCCGCTGCCACTGAGGGCTGTAACGGCGTCCAGCAGAGCTTCGTCTTCCAAAAAAATGGATCGACCTGTGGCATTGATCAGGTTTTCGACTTTGCGCAGATTGCCCAGATCTATTTCTTTTGCGGCCGTAAAACCGGTGATTCCCATCCCCAGCATAGCGGGCGTGTTGGGCATGGCGCGGATCACCAGCCGGTGGTTCAGCTTTTCCTGAATGATTGCAATCGGAATGCCTGCCATGATCGATAAAACAACCTGTTGCGGTTGAATGGCTTCCCGCAGGTCTTCCTGCAAACTATTGAAATCCTGCGGTTTAACCGACAAAATAATTAAATCCACTTCCGAAATCCGGGCACTGATGGTGTCGACTACGACGCCGGTTTTTTCGGCTTTTAAGGCTTCGGAACGTTCTGCACTTTTTTCAACGAGCAGTAAATCTTCTTTTTTTACCAAATCATACTGCAAAAAAGACTTGGCAAAGGCCATGCCCATATTGCCGCAACCGACGATCGCAATTTTCATAAAAGAGGTGGTGAGTTTTCGGTTTTCAGTTTACGGTTTACGGTGGCTGACGCGCTCTAGCTGGCGCATGAAGGATAACGCGTCAGCCACCGTAAACTGTAAACCGAAAACCGTCAATTATTTATCCAGAATGGATTCCAGTTTTTGCTCCAAAGCCGGGCCGCGGAGGTTTCGGGCAATGATTTTTCCATCTTTATCCAGCAAAAACGTGGTTGGAATTACCTGAATCGAATATTGCTGGGCAACGGCGGAACTCCCGTTTTTCTTGCCCAATACGTTCGTCCAGATCATACCGTCGTTTTCGATGGCTTTCAGCCAGGCATTCTTGTTGTCATCGAGTGAAATACTGAATACTTCAAACCCCTTTTCCTTGTACTTATTATACATCCGTACCACATTCGGGTTTTCTTCCCGACACGGTTTGCACCACGACGCCCAGAAGTCGATCAGGACGTATTTGCCACGCAATGAAGACAGGCTAATCACCTGACCCTTTGCATCTTCCAGCGTCACATCCGGTGCCAGCGCCCCCTCGACCACCGCGACCTGTGTAGCCTGAGCCGCCATTTCGCTCTTGGCCATCGTCACAAAGTTGATGAAGGCCTGGGCCTGTTTGCCGGTCAACTTGGCTTTCTGCATTTGCTCTGCCAGCGATTCATACAAGGGAAAATGCTCTTTTGGATCCAGGTATTTGAGCGCAATCATCGCCACACTCGAGGTGCCCATCTGCGGAATCATCGCCTTGATCGTGTCGATGACCTGCTTGTTGGTGGCCATCACTTCCCGATCAATGGCTTCACCTTTTTTAAGGTCATTTTTCTGGGCAGCTTCGGCGGCTTGTTTTTGCCACTCTTTGCTTTTTTTCTGCATCATGGCATCGATTGCCACAATTTTCGGATAATACTCCATGTTCACGGAGCCTTTTATCCGAAGCTTGTTTTTATCGTTCAGATCCGCCGTAACGGCCAGATTTTCACCTCCTTCTACCAGCAAACTCGCAAACTGCTCATTGGCAAGGTTGAGTTTGTAAAAACTCCCGCCGTTTATTTCGTTGCCTTTCAGCGCAAAACTTCCATTGGCGTCGATCTGGGTCGAATCGAGTCGTTTGGAAACCTTCTCGTTCGTCTCCAAATAGGCTTTACTGCCCGGCTTTGCATGTTGCACCGTGCCTGTTACCGTAAATTCTTTTCCGGCATTCTGAGCAAAAGCCGCCAGGGGCAAGGCTAAACCCACTAAAACGACAAATCCAATCCGATTTTTTTTCATCTTACCTGTACGTTATAACGGAGAAGACAATGATTTTTGAAGCAATTCATTGGTCAGTTTCGGGTCGGCGCTGCCTTTCGATTTTTTCATTACTTCACCCACAAACAGGCCCAGTAACCCTTTCTTACCCTTTTTATATTCTTTGACTTTGTCGGGCCAGGCCGCCAGCACCTCATCTACCAACGTCTGCAACGTATCGGTATTGCTGTTTTGCAGTAAATTCTGTTCCTGCGCCACCTGTTCCGGTGACTTTTCCGGCTGTTCGATCAACACCGGAAAAATCCGCTGGCTGGCCGTCGAGAAGCTCACTTTGCCCGAATCCACTAAGCTGATTAATTCCGCTAATTTTTCGACCGAAAGTGGAAACTGACCATCACGCAGCGATTTTTCGGACAGCTGGGCTTTCACCGGCCCCATAATCCAGTTGGAAACCGCTTTATAATGGGTCGTCAATTGACCAACGGCTTCAAAATAATCCGCCAGTTCTTTCACATCGGCTAGCAAAGCCGCATCGTATTCCGGTAAACCGTAGTGATTGAGGAGTTTTTCATATCGCTCTTTCGGAAGGGCGGGCATGTTGGCGCGGATCTCGGCCAGCCATTCGTCCGACACCACCACCGGACTCAGATCCGGGTCCGGAAAATACCGGTAGTCGTTCATGGTTTCCTTCATCCGCATGCCGTGCGTCAGTCCGGTATGGGCGTCGAACATGCGGGTTTCCTGAACGATGGTTCCGCCGGTTTCGATGGCCTCGACCTGCCGCCGTTGCTCCGATTCGATGGCCCGCTGGACGTTGCGGATCGAGTTCATGTTTTTGATTTCGACTTTGGTCCCAAATTCCTCTTCGCCCCACAAGCGCACCGAAACGTTGACATCGCAGCGCAGCGAGCCTTCTTCCATGTTGCCGTCGCAAATGTCGAGATACCGCACCAGCCGCCGGACTTCGGTCAGATACGCGGCCGCTTCTTCGGCACTGCGAATAACCGGGTCGGTCACCATCTCGATCAGGGGCGTTCCGGCGCGGTTATAATCCAGAACGGTGTGCCAGTCGCCGTCGTGAATCGATTTTCCGGCGTCTTCCTCCAGGTGAATGTGATGCAGCAAAACCGCTTTTTCGACGACTTGTCCGTTGGCATCTTTGAATTTCACCGGCACTTCACCACCGACGCAAATCGGCGTTTTATCCTGCGATAACTGGTATCCTTTCGGCAGATCGGGATAGAAATAATTTTTACGGGCAAAAATGTTGTATTGCGTAATCGCGGATCGACAGGCCAGACCCATTCTGACCGCCAGTTCGACGGCTTTCCGGTTGAGTTTGGGTAACGTACCCGGATGCCCCAGCGTGATGACACTAATGTTGGTATTGGGTTCGCTGCCGAAGTGGTTGGAATCGGCGGCAAAGATTTTCGTTGCCGTCAGGAGCTGGCAGTGAACTTCCAGACCAATTACCAGCTCATATTTTGCCAGTACCCCGGCAGATACCGTCTTTTCGGCCGTTTCTGAAACCATAGGCTAAACCTTAGTAAGATTGAGATACTAGTCCCGTTTACAGTTTTCCATTTACGGTTTATGGTGGCTGACGCATTCTTAGTAAGCGTGCGTCAGCCACCGTAAACTGAAAACCGTAAACTATAAACCAGAAACCGCAAAGATACGGTTAAAATCTCATTTCACTATTCAGGGGACTACTTGTAAAAA
Source organism: Larkinella knui (assembly GCF_003858645.1). GTDB lineage: Bacteria > Bacteroidota > Bacteroidia > Cytophagales > Spirosomataceae > Larkinella > Larkinella knui. The sequence continues at coordinate 550,651 of NZ_RQJP01000006.1, forward strand.
ACCGCTTTTTATTGACTGATTTTTATACAAACAGTGATTATAAAAACAACTTTTGAGATCGTTACTGTACGGCAACGCATTGTATACAAATAAGTTATAAATTTATTAACGATATTTTATAGGTGAATCAACGAAGATTTGCCAATTAAAAAATTGCATTCTGTCCATTTATCAAAACTTAATACAACCATGAAAAGGAAAATTTACAATTCGCAGAATCTGAAACGGGCCCTGCTGATGCTGGCCGTTGCGGGCGGATTAACCCGGTATTCGGCGCGGGCTCAAACACCGGAAGCCATCCGCGAAACGGCGAAAGAGAACCCGGCGCTGGAATTATCATTTCGGGAAGTGAGTACGTTGAAGTTTCGCCTTGAAGTCACCAGGCCGTTTTTGCTGCTCCATGATGCGGTCAGTGTTTTTATTCTCACCAAAGACCGTCAAATTTTATATGCCAGGACCTATTCGCATCATGCGTTGCGAATTACGACGTTTGACCTTTCAACTTTGCAGGATGGAACGTATGGGTTTGAAGTTCGCTCGGGCGATGAGCGGGTAACCCAATTATTTGATATCAAGACGAAATCGAAGCGGGTTATTCTGGCCCGGAATTAAAATTGAGTATTCGTCAAGAACGGCCGGATGTACTGCATCGGGCCGTTTTTATTGCCCGCTCCACCGAAATCGCACGTAGGTCTGCGCCAGCAAAGCGATCTTTTTCATATCCGGAACCCGCACCCGCTCCTCCTGAATCCGCGATGCCGGCACCTGTTTGATTTTGTTAAACAGGGTTTGGTAGTACGTATAGGCCAGATAAACGCCCATTCGGGCCCCGCGCGGAAGATTTAGAATGCCCATATAGGCTTCATCAAAATCGCGCTGAATGTCTTCTTCGATAAGCCGCTTGGCGTCTTTGGTAAAGGCATTGAAATCGACACCGGGGAAATAAATGCGGCCCCGATCCACGTAATCACTCTTGAGATCACGCAAAAAATTCACTTTCTGAAAGGCCGATCCCAGTTTCCTGGCGGGCTCTTCCAACCGTTCATACATAGCTTTATCGCCTTCGCAAAAGACTCGCAGACACATCAATCCCACTACTTCTGCGGAGCCATAAATATAGTCCTGATAGCTGTTGTCGTTGTATTGATTGCAATACAGGTCCATTTCCATGCTTTTCAGGAATGAATCGATCATTTTCCGTTCAATACCGTATTCCTTGACGACCCCCTGAAATGAGTGTAAAATCGGGTTCAGGCTAATACCGCTCTCAATGGCTTCGTAGGTATCCCGCTTGAATTTTTCCAGTAAATACTTCTGATCATGGTTGTAAAACGTGTCTACAATCTCGTCGGCATACCGGACAAAACCGTAAACGGCATAAATCGGAAAGTGAAACTTGCGGCTTAACGTTTTGATACCCAGTGTAAAGGAAGTACTGTAATACTCGGTAACCAGCTTGCTGCACTCTAACGCAGTTCGATTGAATAACTCGATCATAGGGGTCGTTGCTGGGCTGAACCGTCTTCAGACAGACGCAGGAACAGCTATTAGTGTTAAATTTAAAGACAAGTCACTTATCCAAACTCCTTGGTTACTTCATCCGCTACCACGAGTCCAGAAATCAACGAGGGTGGAACGCCGGGGCCGGGCACTGTTAATTGGCCCGTGTAAAACAAGTTGTTTACCCTTTTGTTCTTCAGGCCCGGCTTCAGAATCGCAGTCTGCCGGAGCGTGTTGGCCAGCCCGTAGGCGTTGCCCCGGAAGGCATTGTAATCGGCGATAAAATTGCTGTGGGCGTAACTTCGTTTAAAAATTACATGCTCCCGAATGCCCTCACCCACATAGGCTTCCAGCCGATCCATCACGATGTTGTAATACCGCTCGCGCGTTTCTTCCGGGTCATTCAAATCCGGCGCTACCGGAATCAGGATAAACAGATTTTCCATGCCCGCCGGAGCTACACTCGGATCGGTTTTCGACGGTGCCGACACATAAAACAACGGGCGCGTAGGCCACTGCGGTTTTTCGTAAATCTCACGCGCATGTTGCCCAAAATCTTCGTCGAAAAACAGGTTATGATGCTGCAGACGCGGCACCCGCTTATCAACTCCCAGGTAAAACAGCAACGACGACGGTGCTAAAACCCGGCTGTTCCAGTATGACTCGCCGTAATTGCGGTATTCGGGAGCCAGCAATTTGCTGTCGACATGCTGGTAATCAGCCCCGGCCACCACCACATCGGCCTCGAAAGTCCCCTGGTAGGTTTCGACTTTGTTGGCATTACCATTTGTTACATCAATTTGTTTGACCGGATGGTTTAATAAAATCTTCACTCCTTTCTCCTCCGCCAGTGCCACCATCGCTTTCACGATTTCGTGCATACCGCCCATTGGATACCAGGTGCCCATCGTAATTTCGGCATAGTTCATCAAACTGTACATCGCAGGCGTGTTGGCGGGCGTTGCTCCGAGAAATAAAATCGGGAACTCCATCAACTGCAAAATCCGCTCGTTTGAAAAATACTTACGGACATGACTGGAAAAAGACTGAAACACATCCAGTTGCACCACGTCTTTGAGCAGTTTCAAACTCATGAATTCGGACACCCGCCGACTTGGTTTCCAGACGAAATTGTTAATGCCAACATCGTATTTATAAGCCGCCTGCTCCAGAAAATCGAGTAACCGACGGCTGGCTCCCGGCTCCATTTCTTCAAAAACCGCCTGCAGGTTTTCAATTCCGGCGGGAAGGTTAACCGCATCGTCAGCACCAAAAATGACTGCATACGACGGATCGAGCCGCACGAGATTGTAATAATCGGACGGTTTTTTTCCAAAACGACCGAAGTAGGTTTCAAAAACGTCGGGCATCCAATACCAGCTGGGCCCCATATCGAATGTAAAACCTTCTTCCTGAAATAGACGCGCACGACCACCCGCCTGACTGTTTTTTTCCAGAATGGTTACTTCAAACCCTTTGTCGGCCAGACTGGTTGCGGCCGACAAACCGGCAAAGCCGGCTCCTATCACAATGACACGTTTAGACATGTGTAAAAATTTAGCAGCTCCTAACTCCCTGAAGGTAGCTCTTTAAAAATCCGGATGCTGAAAGTCACGTTAGAGTGCCGGGTAATAAACACAAAAAAGACGGATTGAAAAATCCGTCTTGTGCCGTAACCAAAAAAGTTAGACGGAAACCATCTAACTTTTCGGAACCTTCCTCTTTTTTAACCAAAAACTACTCAATCAAATGTATTTTGAGAATCAAGGAAGTAGACAAGAGAACAAAGACTTTTACTAACTTCTGTATGGCCTTTTCTCTCCTGCCTATCCTTTTTACTCTAGCTTACGCCTGATAAGCGTATACTTTCAATTTATCTTTTAACTCTTTACGAGCGATGTGGATGCGGTTTTTAACAGTTCCAATGGGAATATCCAGACGGGCAGCAATTTCGTGGTATTTAAAACCCCGGAAGTGCATCATAAACGGTGTCCGATAGGTATCATCCAGCGCATTTACGGCCCGGTTGATGTCATCCTGTGCAAAGGATGAATAAGCGGTATTGTCGGTGCTGCTTTCCATCGAATTGATGTAGTGCAGATTGTCCGTCGTATCGATGAACGTATTTTTCCGCACCATTCTCTGGTAATTCGTAATAAAGGTATTTTTCATAATGGTATACAACCATGCTTTCAGGTTCGTACCATCAGTATATTTATCGCGGTTCGTAAAAGCCTTCAATAAAGTGTCCTGCAGTAAGTCATTTGCATCTTCAACATCTTTCGTTAAACGCAGAGCAAATGGCTTCAGCGACTTTGAAACTTTGCCGATGTTGTAGGTAAATTCAAGTGCTGTCATGATCTATAAGTCGTTTTTGTTGAACCAAGTCTGATATCCATTAGACAAGAATGCAACCAAACCTGTAGATTTCTGTATTCGATGTTACCAAAACGCCTTAATTTAATGAAATACAGCCGTTTATAATTAATCAATCGAGCGAACGGGACCACTATGCCAAACGATGTCAAAGAACGAGTTGTGGAAATTCTACCACAGTGTGTGGAATCGCACACCACACTTTGTTTAATCTTTCCCAAAAATAGTTAAACAAAGTAGAGAAACAAGGCTTTTGTTCATTTTATGTTGGCTGTCTGTCAGTCTAATGTAGGTAAATTAGAGCCCAACAATGTTGCAACCTAGTTGCAAATAATATAATTTTGTTGTTTACAAAAAGTACGTAACTAATTGAATGTGAAGGCAAACTACGCTATCTATAGCATCGGCATACTGACCTTGGGACTGGTGTGCATTTTACTCCCCACTTTCGCACAGGATCATTGTGATTGCTTCATCAAGGGCGTTGTACTTGACCGGGAAAGCCGTCAACCCATTCCCGGCGCAGCCGTTTTTATTAAGGAATTACAGAAAGGCACCGTTACGGATAACACCGGGCATTATCGGATCGACCAGTTGTGCCAGGGTCAATACACGCTGGTTAGTCGGATAGTAGGGTATCGGGAAATCGCTCAGCCCGTGATTCTGGTGCATACTTCTGAACAAAATGTGCTGCTTACGGAAGATGACATTCACCTTCAGGACGTTACTGTAACCGCTCAGCGGTCTGCGGCCTTGAGCAGTCAGACGGTTTCGCAACTGGAAGGCAAATCCCTTGACCAGACTCGTGGTCAATCATTGGGCGATGCATTGCGCACCGTTTCGGGCGTAACCACGCTGCAAACCGGCTCGTCGATTGTTAAACCGGTGATTCACGGGATGCACAGCAACCGCGTCCTGATTCTCAACAACGGCATCCGGCAGGAAGGCCAGCAGTGGGGTTCGGAACACGCACCGGAAATTGATCCTTTTGTGGCCAATCGTATTACCGTCATTAAAGGTGCCGCCGGGGTTCGGTATGGTTCTGATGCGATTGGCGGAGTAATTCTGGTTGAACCAGCGCCCCTGCCGACGGCTAAAACGGTGCACGGCGAACTGAATCTGGTCGGTTTTACCAACGGGCGCCAGGGTGTCGCTTCGCTGCAAACCGAAGGCGGTTTTGGAAAAGGATTCGGCTGGCGACTTCAGGGAACGCTCAAGCGGGGCGGCAACGTTCGAACGCCCAATTACTTTCTGGACAACACCGGTAGTGCCGAGCAGAATTTCTCGGCGTCCATGGGCTACCGGACAACCCGGTTTCGTTCCGAACTGTATTACAGCCGCTTTTCCACCAAAATTGGCATCTTCTCCGGTTCCCACATCGGGAGTCTGACCGACCTGCAAGCCGTGCTGGAAAACGGCGAGCCTTTCATAAAATCCGGTTTTAGTTACGCCATTCAACGCCCTTATCAACAACTGACGCACGATTTATTAAAATGGCGGACCGCCTGGAAACCGGCTTCGGGTGGAGAATTGAGCCTGACCCTGGCCAGACAATTCGACGATCGGATGGAATATGATCTGCATCGCCCAAAAAACGATTCACTGGCCGCCCTCAACCGTCCCGAACTCCGGTTTCGGCTGACAACCTATACCGACGACCTCGTGTTTGAGCACAAACCCATCGCCAACAAATTGACCGGAAGCCTGGGTATCAGCGGTTTGTACCAATTCAATCTCATGAATGGCCGACCCCTGATCCCCAACTTCCGGACCTATAACGCCGGGCTTTTCTGGATTGAAAAATTAAAAGTTAACCGCTGGGAATACGAAGCCGGGTTGCGGTATGATTACCGGTCCATGCAGGTTTTCCGGTATGCGAACAAGATGTTGGAAAAACCGCTTTTCATTTTCCGGAATTTTTCGGGCACGGTGGGCGCTACCTATTCCATTTCCGACAAGTGGCTGTCGCGCTTCAACGCCGGAACGTCCTGGCGCGCGCCCAACGTGAGCGAACTGTTCAGCGACGGTGTTCACCACGGCGCAGCGGCTTACGAACTCGGCGACCGCACACTACAGCCCGAAATGGCTTATAATCTCAATCTGAGTACAGATTATACCGGTAAGAAAATGCAGGCCGAATTCGGTTTTTTCTACAATACGATCCGGAATTATATCTATCTAAAACCGCAGGCCGAACCGGTTTTGACGATTCGCGGTGCTTTTCCTTCTTTTAAATACACACAAACCGACGCGCTTTATGCGGGTTTAGACGCCAGTATCCAGGCGGTTTTGGTGCCAAAATTGAGCGGAACTTCCAAATTGTCGCTACTCTACGTGCAGGATCTGATTCTTGATCAGCCGATTGTAATGACCCCGCCCAACCGCTGGGAAAATGGCCTGCGCTATGATTTCGGGAGATCGGGCCGATTACGGGATGTTTTTGCGGGCGTCGGAAACCTGTGGGTAGCCCGCCAAAACCGCGTTCCTTCCGGGCCGCAATCGGCCCACAGCGATTTTCTACCCCCGCCCCCCGCCTATTCGCTCTGGAATCTGACGGCCGGTTTTGCACTGCCGGTTTCCGCCAGCCAGCAGGTTGATATCGGTTTCACGGTAACGAATCTGTTCAATACCGTTTATCGCGATTACCTCAACCGGTTTCGATACTATGCCGATGATCCGGGCCGAAACCTGTCGGTGCGGCTGAAATGGAAGTTTTAGCATCGGTTTGAATCGCCTGACAACCTCTTCATTATCCACCTTGCGGTGCGTAATAAAACGCCAATGGGTCGGCATATTGAAACGAATACCCAATCGTTTTTATCAATTTGGCCGGACTTATGATTTTAAAAGCCGCCGGTTCTGGCGGTTCCGCAAACGTCGGCGTTTCATAACCGAAATCGTCGCAGTTTTTCCGGTAAACGGCTTCCCGGGTTGGGTGTTCGGGTGCCACCACGTTGAAGGTTTGCCCCGGCTGCGGATTGGCCACAAAAGCCCGAATGACGCCGATACCATCGTCGCGGTGGATGTAATTGACCGGAACGGACCCCGTAGTCAGCTCCTTTTTACCAGCCACATACTGTCCCGGAATCCGGTTATATCCCAGCAGACCACCGAAACGCAAAACCGTCGCATTTCCCAGGGCCAGACTGGTTTGTTCGGCTTCGATAAAAGCCGGAGCCGCCGATTGATCGGGCGTTACGACATCTTCCTCAACAACTTCACGGTTTAAATCGGGATAAATCGATGTTGAGCTTATATAAATCGTGTAGGGTATCGGCACACGGTTTTTTCGCACCGCATCGACCACCGCCTGAATTTGTTGGGGATGAAAACGGTCGCCCAGCTTGCCGGCTTTGGGCGGAATATCGATAATGAGCACGTCCGTATCCAGAAAATCGGCTAAATCGTCGCCTTCCGGTTCGGGGCTAAAGCGCAATTCGTACGGCTTTATACCTCTTTTCCAGAAACCGGGAAGTTTTTCTTTGGAGGTTGTGCTGCCTTTCACCACATGGCCTTCGTCAAGAAGTTTCTCTGCCAACGGAAATCCCAGCCAGCCACACCCTAAAATACTAATGGTTTTGATGCTCATTTTGTGTTCTCTTCTGCAAGTTTGAGAAATCCGGTGGTCAGTTCTTCAATGGAGGTTTGGCTGTTGGTCAACAAGATAACCGCCGTTTGGCGCGATGGGTTGAACGCAACGTAAGTTACAAAGCCGCCAGTACCGCCCTGATGCCCGAACCACGGACGGGGATTTTTCGCTGACCAGTGCCAGCCCAGCCCGATGGTGGTAGCGCCATTTTCAAACGTCATTTGCTGGGTTTGCTTCATAGCGTCGATCAGCTTTTTGGGTCCTTTTCCCAGCTCCGCCTTTACATACCGCACCAGATCAGTGACGGAAGAGCGGATTCCACCCGCGCCCACCAGCGACTGAAATTCCCACGAAGACGTTGGTTTTGTGTTGGCATCGTAGCCTTGCGCGAACATTTTTTTGTCGCTCTCCGTCAGCGTAACCACCGTGTGGGCCATTCCCAGCGGTTTGGCAATCCGTTCCTTAATCAACTCTTCATACGATTTTTTGTTGACCGTTTCCAGAATGGTTCCGAGCAAGCCGACCGCCAGATTGGAGTATTCGTATTCCTTGCCCGGCTGACGCGACAAGGTAGCGGTTTTGAGGTACGTATAGAGCAGTTTCCGATCATAATGTTTATACGGATTGGTCATGTCCGTTGCGGTTATAAACAAATTGGCCGGCAGCCGGGGCAAACCGGACGTATGATTGGACAAGGTTTTGAGCGTAACCGGAATACCGTCTTTCTGCAAGGCAGGAATCGAGTCGGGCAAATAGAGATTGACAGGGTCATCCAGCTTGACCAGGCCGCGCTGAACGGCATCAGCCAGCAAGGTGGCGGTGAAGGTTTTGCTGATTGAGCCAATTTCAAACAAAGTAGTAGCGTCCGGAATCCGTCCGTTGCCTTTGGCCGTTTCCCCATACCCGTATGTATACAGGCTATCGTTGCGCAGAATGCCAATACTTAACCCAACGGTATTCTGTTTTTTAATGTACGCCCGCGCCACCGCATCGACCTGTTTATCCACACCGGTCCGGAGCAAATTGCTGGTCAATACCGGTGCCGTTTTGTCCGCGACAGCGGTTTCGTAGGGCTTGAAAAGAAAGGTATGAATTTTGCCTGTTTTATCCCGACTGAGGTAAAAATCAAGCGTTCCTTTTTCAAACGTGGCCTTATAACGGGCAATGCCATCGCTAACCGTTCGGCGTTCGGCCGATTGCCAGCGCCCTAACTGGGCATTCAAGCCCTGGATAACCTGCGAAAACTGAAGCGCCGACATCTGCCCGTGCGCGGTTTCGCCCATCAGCGCGTAGAGTGAGTCGGGTTGCTGGTTATTGAAATATTGTTTGGAGCGCGCCATCAATGAGTCTAGGGGCGCGGTTTCGGGGGTTTGGGCCACCGACGATAGAGCGACCAACAGGAACAGCCAGGTAAGGGATTTCATGAAGTATGGATTAGATGGGTCAAAAATAGCTTTTCCAGACGAGAACGCGCGTGCAAGGTTTCGAACTAATCCGTTGGCGGGCGGCTACGAACGGGTAAAGTGCCATTTCACTGGTGTAAATTTTATAAATACTAACAGAACAATTATCTGATAATTCTATGATCGGCAAAATAATAATCTATACATGATGAGAATTATTTGTTTTTTAATTTAGGAAAATTAAATTCACGAACAAATAAGTCATGACAGATTACATCGCCGTTCTTTATAACTTTATAAAACCAACGTAACTATCTATAAATCATGCGTGAGGACGTGGAGCAAATACCGGGTATTTATAATTATTGTGATTCATGGTGTGAACGGTGCCTGTTCACCAAACGGTGTCAGAGTTTTGCGGTGCAATACCCCGACGGATTGAAGCAACCAAATATGGATGCGGAAACGCTGGTAAAACGGCTGATGGAGACGCTTGAACTGACCAAATCTTACGTCGACAAGGCCCGCCAGCAACGGCTGTTGCCCGAACATCAGGCGATTGAACAGGAAACGAAGGCGCTTGCGCTGACTTCCGACCGGTTAGTAACGAATTCCCTGCCCGCTTTGTGTGACGACTACCTGCGCCAGACGGCGGAATGGCTCAAACAGGAAAAGGATCTGCTCGAACAAGCTGGCCATCAGCAGGTTTTTGAAACCAATCTGGGCCTGCGAACGCAGGAAGAAGCGGTGGTTCTGCTCAATAGCTTAAAAAATGCCTGGGAAATCATCAAATGGTACCGGACGCTGATTCCGGTAAAAGTCATATCGGCCCTGCAGATCAACCGCAGTCCGAGCCACGATGCCAACCTTCGGGCTTATTTTAACGGGAAAGCGAAGCTGGTGCTGGTTAGCGTCGACCAGTCGTTGCTGGCCTGGCATACGCTACTGGAGAATTACCCCGAAAAAACCGATGATGTGCTGGATATGTTGGTCTTACTCGGTCGCATTCGTCGGCAAATGGAAGAATCCTTTCCGGAAGCGCGGAATTTTCATCGTCCGGGTTTGGATTAGGCGGCCGTATAGCCGTAGAGATAAATCAGAAAGGCCCCGCCCGGCGACTCGTCGGGCTTTTTTGTGCACGATCTTAAGCGGAAAAGGCTTTGCAGCGGGCCGATTATCGGGCGAGGCAAAAGAGGTGTTAGCGTTTAAAATGTCGCACTTTTACAATACCGCCTTTCCAGCGTGCTGTAGTTTTGATGCCATAAATCAAATCTACACGCCATGAAATCAATTGCAACCATTCTCTTTTTTCTGACGGTTATCCCGGCTTTTTCCCAAAGCAAACTCTGGACTGAAGCCGACCAAAAGTATACCGTAGAAAACCTCAAACGCACCCGCGATGAACTGATCCGCGAAACCGAAAATCTGACCGAGGCCCAATGGCAGTTTCACGAAACACCCGAACGCTGGTCGATTGCGGAAGTTGTTGAGCATCTGGCCCTTTGGGAAATCATCTGGGCGCGGGAGATCAGCATTGGAACCCGTAACAAACCCCAGCCCGATCTGAATCAGACCAGCCGACCGGACAGTTATTACCATGCTTTTATTATGGAAGACAGCCCGCATAAAGCGCCGGATATTGCAAAACCGACCGGTTTTATCCGGGGAAAAGATAATCTGACTTTTTTCAAACGCCTTCGCAACCAGGCAATTGCGTTCGCCGACACGACCAAAACCGACATGCGGGCCCATTTCGAGTTTACAGCTGCCGGAAATTCACCCCGCAACATGCATCAGGTTTACATCTATCAGTGGGGCCACGTCGACCGCCATTTGCGGCAAATCCGGAAGGTGAAAGCGCATCCGGGCTATCCTAAAGACGGCAAAATTTAAGAAGGTGTTTCGCGGAGTCGAGCGGAGAAAAAGAGAGGTAAGCAAAGTAAAAAATCTCGGCGTACCTCCCCTTTTCTCCGCTCGACTCCGCGAAACAACCGCTTATTTCTTCTTGATCACGAACTCGACGCGCCGGTTGGTTTGCCGTCCCTCTTCCGTATCGTTGCTGGCCACCGGTTTGGCCTCCCCGTAGCCTTTGCTGGCCACGCGGTCGGGTTCGATGCCTTTGCTGATGAAGTATTCGCGAACGGCATCCGCGCGATCCTGAGACAGTTTGAGGTTTAATTCATTCCCACCGGTATTGTCGGTATGTCCGCCGACTTCAATCCCCATTTTCGGATTTTCGTTGAAGGTCGTTACCATGCGATCCAGTTCCGGAAACGACTCATCACGCAGGGTGGCTTTGCCTACGTCGAAGAAAATATTGTTGAGCCGCACGGCGCGACCGACTTCAATCGGAATGAGTTTCAGCTCTTTCCCACTAATTTCCTGAAAGCCTTTGGTTTCTTTGAGGTCAATATTACCCCCCTCGGCGATAAAATTGGGCGCAACGGCCCGCATGCTGTACAGCTTTCCGTAGGGCAATACAATTTTGTATTCACCCGTCACCGGGTCGGAGGTGGCTTCGCCCGCTTCAGCACCGTCGGGCAACGTCTGGTAAATCACCCGGGCTTCGATGGGTTTACCGGTTTTCTGATCGATCACTTTCCCACTGATCAATACCACCGGATCCGGCCGGGTTTCCGGCGGGGCCGTCGTATCGTTCGGATTCGCTTTATCGATCAGTTTAATGCGAACAATATCGCCTTTCCCCAACGTATTTTTGAAACTCGTCATGTAGGCATATTCGCCCGAAGCCGCCACGGAGTAATAGGCATCATAGCCGTCGGTGTTGATCGAGGGGCCCAGATTGACCGGTTTCGACCAATGTTTCCAGGTTTTGTCGACGCGCTTGCAAACATAAATATCATTGCTGCCCGAACCGCCGGGCCGGTCGCTGGAAAAATACAAGGTAGCGCCGTCGGCGGCCAGAAACGGCGTAGTTTCGGTTCCGTCCGTATTGACTTCCGGGCCGAGGTTGAGCGGTTTACTCCAGGAACCGTCTTTCTGCCGGAAACTGACGTAAATATCGTCTTCCTTGCTGTTCTTTTTTTCACTAAACGCCATGATCAGCACTTTTCCATCGGCCGACAGATACCCGCAGTCATATTGACCTTTGCTGATTCGTTCGTAGCCGGGAATGTTCAATTTTTGCGGAGCCGACCAGCCATTGGCGGTTCGTTTACTGATCGAAAACCCGCGTGTTTCGTAGTTTCCGTTGTTGTAGGCACCTTTGATCAGCATCGTATTTCCGTCGGGTGTGATGCTGTATGCGCAATTGTACTCATCTTTATTGAGCGGAGGAGCCATTCGCCGGGCCGGTCCCCAGGTATTTCCCTGACCCATTTCCGAATACCAGATATCCTGGCTGCCCTTGTTGCCGTGCGTATTTTGCGGGTGGCTGATCCGGGCAAAAAATAAGGTTCGTCCATCCGGCGAAATGACCGGATTCACTTCGTTATATTCAGAATTGATCTGATTTCCCAGGCTTTCAACTTTTGACGGAGTATTTTGCTGGGCAATGGCCATCGGCGTACTTATTCCCAAAAGCCCAATCAGCGTAAGGTCTCCAAATTTCATCGGCTACGGTGTAGAAGTTAATGTATAAGAACGAAGAAGTCACTAGGATTAGTTTACCAAAACTAAGTCAAACCCAATGCCATAGTACTAAACCGGCCCACTTTTTGCTAAGAATATTTATAAAGTAGAAAATATAAATCCAGTTATTATAAAAATAATTTTCAAGTTTATACCTTTAGTTATAATTACTGAGATGGACCCTTTTAAAAGAAGAAAAAAAAAGCACACGCTTTTTCAGGCCGCGTCATCGCAACGCGAATTGCTTCGTCTGCTAATCAACGTTGTGCTGTGCCTGGCAGGCCTGGTATTTGGATTCGTCTATCTAGTTAACGGCCTGGTAATCGGCTGGTTGTTTGTTGCGGTTTTCACCTTCTTTCTGTTTGTCCAGTTCTCAAACCCGACTGATTACGACATTTAAATTTCCTGCTCCCAGTATTTTTCAATCGCTGTTAACAGCTCGTCGATCGTTTCTGATACAATAAGTAATTCCCTGTTTTCGGCTTTCAAAAAACCATCGGCCACCATACGGTCCAGTTGCTGTAACAGCAGATCGTAAAAACCGTTGACGTTCAGAATACCAACCGGACCTTCGTAAAGCCGGAGCTGCCGCCACGCCAGAATTTCAAACAGCTCGTCGAACGTACCGTAGCCGCCGGGCAGGGCAATAACGCCTTTGGCAAACTGCACCATTTTGAACTTCCGCTCGTGCATCGTTTCAACAAAATGCAGTTCGGTCAAGGTCTCGTGAGCCACTTCCAGCGCAGCCAGAAAGTTGGGAATAACGCCCGTTACCTGACCTCCGTTTGTCAACACGGCATCAGCAACGGCGCCCATCAGACCGAAATTGCCGCCCCCGTAAATGAGCCGGATTTCTCTTTCTGCAAATTTTTTGCCTAATTCCTCAGCGACTTCTTTATAGAGGGGATTGGTACCGGGACTCGACCCGCAATAGACTACAATGCTTTTCATCCCACAAAAATACGATTGTGAACCGGTTTTTCATGCGCCCCTTCCACACGGTTGCGGCTATTTCGTCAGCGTATTGCTCAGTGCTTGCCAGTCGATTTTCTTTATAATTTCGTTGGCAACGTCGAACGGAGCTTTGATCGTAACGATCATGTTTTCGATCATCGTGCCCCCTTTTTTGTAAGAATAGTGGTACAACTTATCCCCACGGGGGTTTTTCTGAAGATTATTTTTCCAGTTACCGAGCAACACAACGGTTTCGGGCCGGGAGGCCACGCCGGCATCGTTGGGTTTCAGCATAATCTGGAGTGCCAGCGGTGCACCCTTGACGGGAATGGTTTTGTAGGAAGCCGCAAACCGGTTGCTGATGGGTTCTTCGACCCGGTAATTTCCGGCATTCATTTCAACGTTGATATCGACGGTCGACTGGGCCATATTGCTGGTGCGGTTCGGGTCGGATTCCCGGTAAACCGAATCCGTGCTCATCACAAAGGAATGCTGCTGCTGCGTAATCGTATCACCGATGGCTTTGGCGCTGTCGGCCCGGGCTTTCTGCTGACTGGCGGCCGAAGCCCGCTGGAACGTCAGGTCGTACCGATCTCCACAGATGCGGAAAATTTTGCCGTACTCATCGCTCAACTCCAGTTTACCCAGCGAACTCCGCTCGTCGAACACCTTCCAGTCACCCGAAGGCGGGTTATTTCGGAATTGGTTCTGTAGTTCTTTCACTACTTTTTCGTAAGCGGCATTTTGTTGTGGGGTGGCCGGGTCGCACTGGGCATGTACGTGATGGATACTAACGGCCTGTATAACAAGGAGTATTGATAGGAGTTTTTTCATATGGCTACAAATCTAACGATTCATCTTAACAACTGGCTTCCTTCAGAAAAGTTATGAGCTACCCCGTGGCAATAAAAAAGTCAGACCGGATAGCCTGACTTTTTTTAAGGAAGAAAATGGCGATTAGCTGACAATTGAATCGATTAGCCACGTTACGACGGATACCAGGATACTGAACAACAAGGCGGCAATAAACCCGCTGACGTGAAAACCGCCGACCAGGTAATCCGTCAGATACACCATCAATACATTGATGACCAGGTAAAAAAGCCCCAGCGTAATGATCGTAATCGGAATGGTCAGAAAAACCAGGATGGGTTTCAGAAAGGCGTTCAGTAAACCCAGAACGATGGCAACGATCAAAGCCGTGCCAAAACCGTCGACCCCGACACCCGGAATGATATAACTGGCAACAATTACAGCGACTGCGCTGATCAGAATACGTATGATAAGACCCATAGCACGTTTAAGATTAAAGTTTGACGTCTAAAGTTGTATGAAAAAATAAGCAACTCCAATCTTCAAACCGTAAACTTTGAACCAATGTTTTGCCGTCTTATTTTGTATGCCGCTGTTGCAGGACCGCAATGACTTCGTCCAGGTCGATATTTTTCTGTTCCAACAGGATTAAATAGTGATACAGCAAGTCGGCGGCTTCGCCTTTAAACAGGTCGTCGTTGTCATCTTTGGCTTCAATCACCAGTTCAACGGCCTCCTCGCCCACTTTCTGAGCGATTTTGTTGACGCCTTTTTTAAAGAGCGACGACGTGTAGGACTTTTCCGTCGGATTTTCCTTCCGGTCCCGAATAATGCGCTGTAAGTAATTGAGGAATAACCCTTTGCCTTGATTTACTTCGTCAAAACACGTATCGGCACCGGTGTGGCAGGTTGGTCCGGCGGGCTGCACTTTGATGAGCAGCGTGTCGCCGTCGCAATCGACCAGCATCTCTTTGACGTGCAGGAAATGGTTGGACGTCTCGCCCTTGGTCCAAAGCCGTTGCTTGCTGCGGCTAAAAAACGTCACGACATTTTCCCGCTGGGTTTTTTCGTACGCTTCTTCATTCATGTAGCCCAGCATCAGCACTTTACCGGTTTCGGCGTCCTGAATGACGGCGGGAACCAGGCCGTCGGTATTTTTCAAAAAGTCAATTTTCATGTTTGAATCAGACATAATTTGTTACAGCCGCAAGAATCGTTTTCTTAACCGTTATCCAGCCTGTTTTTTTCTGTAAAAGAACCGGTGTTTCCGTCAGTTCAGCATCATCAAAATACGTCAGACTTTTCAATACCATAAATAGATTGTTAGTTTGATATTTTTGCTGATACCATTCCAGTAACTGAGAAAGACCATATTGACGCATCAGAAAGTAAATGTCGTAAAAGTCTTTCTTAGCACCACGGTTTGTAATGGCCGACAACTTCATGGCGGCAATGTCTTTTGTTGAAAACATCCGAATACCACCTTCAGACGTTGCCGGTTCCAGTAAAGGGTAACGGTAGGTTACAAAGTCAACCTTTACGTTATTCAGTTGGCCACGAAGTCCAATCTTATTTTCGCTGAAAGTGAGCCAATCGCCATACTCACTCAATTCGGTTTTAACTAATTCCTTGTCAAAAGGCTGCGGTGAGAAAAAATCAAGATCAATTGACAGTCGATGACCCATTTGCAAGGCCAATGCCGTACCTCCGACCAAACAGAATGACTCAAATATATCGTGAGACGAGATGTATTTTAAAATACCCAGGGTGCCGGGTTCGATAACCGCAGTGTATAGCATCGGAACTGGTTGACAGGAGTCTTAAAATAGGCACTACAAAATGATAAGGTAGTTTGGTCTAACCATCGCGCCTGCAAAGCCGCTTCCTTGATTTTTTCTATGCCATAATAGCGTTTAATTTCCTTCCATTCGTCAAATGTACCTCGCTCCAGTACGCGCTCAATAATAAATTGATAATTCTTGTTCCATTTAATTTTGTCGTAATCGACATCCCAGAACAGCGTTCGGCGGAGATTTGGTTTAAGGTTCGTTTTCATTGCTTAACGAGTCGTTCGCATCGGAATTCCCTGGTGGCTCAGATACCGTTTCAAAGCCGGTATTTCGATTTCTTTAAAGTGAAAAATACTGGCTGCCAAACCGGCATCGGCTTTCCCGGTCGTAAACACATCCACAAAATGGTCCATCGATCCGGCTCCGCCCGAGGCAATCACCGGAATAGTGGCCGCACCCGAAATCTGCGCCGTTAGTTCAAGGGCAAAACCGGCTTTGGTTCCGTCGGTGTCCATCGACGTCAGCAGGATTTCGCCCGCGCCCCGGTTTTCGATTTCTTTGGCCCACACAATCGTTCGCAGTTCCGTGGGCCGCCGGCCGCCGTGGGTGTGCACAATGTGTTCACCATCGACAAACCGGGTGTCAATCGCTACTACAATACATTGACTACCAAACTCCTGCGCCAGTTCATCGACCAGATCCGGATTGCGAACCGCCGACGAATTGATCGAAATCTTGTCAGCCCCGGCATTCAGCAAAGCCGAAACATCGGCGATCGACGAAATACCGCCCCCGACCGTAAACGGGATATTGACGGTATGGGCCACGTTCCGAACCAGTTCGATCAGCGTTTTGCGTTCATCGACCGTAGCCGTAATGTCCAGAAAAACCAGTTCGTCGGCTCCTTCGCGGGCGTAGATGGCGCCCAGTTCCACCGGATCGCCCGCGTCGCGCAGGTTGACAAAATTCGTTCCTTTGACCGTCCGCCCGTCTTTGATGTCGAGGCAGGGAATGATGCGTTTGGTGAGCATAACTGAGGGTTATATCGCGGGCGGCCCCGTCCGCGAAACAACTTATTTTAAAAACATCGATAACTCTTTCAACGTAACCCGGCCTTCATAAATCGCTTTGCCGACGATCACGCCGAATAGCTTCATGTCGGCCAGCACTTCCAGGTCCTGCATGCCGCTGACGCCCCCGCTGGCGATGATGTTCAACTCCGGAAAGCGATCCTGCAAATTGCGGTATAAGTCGAACGAGGGGCCTTCGAGCAAACCGTCTTTGGCCACGTCGGTGCTGATGATGTAGTTAACGCCTTTTTCCACATACTTTTCTACAAAATCATACACCCAGACCTGCGTATCTTCTTCCCAACCGCTGACGGCAATTTTTTCATTTTTCGCATCGGCCCCCAGAATGATGGTTTCCGGGCCAAACTGCGACAGCCATTTTTCGAAAACGTCCGGTTTTTTAACGGCAATACTTCCGCCCGTCACCTGTTTGGCGCCACATTCGAACACCATCCGCAAATCCTCGTCAGACTGCACACCACCGCCAAAGTCGATGTGAAGCCGTGTTTTGGAAGCAATTAGCTCCAGCACTTTCCAGTTGACCACTCGCTTTTCTTTCGCGCCATCCAGATCGACCAGATGCAGGCGGGTCAGTCCGGCGTCTTCAAATTGCTGCGCCACTTCGAGCGGTCGGGCGTTGTATTCCTTCTTCTGGTTGTAATCGCCCTGCGTGAGCCGGACGGCCTTGCCTTCAATGAGGTCGATGGCGGGTATAATGTGCATAACAGACAAGAGAGCTGAGATAAGAGAGTATAGACAAAAAAGCGCGAGACAACGGTCTCTCCTCTCTTGTCTATACTCTCTTATCTATTTTCAAAAAATTCTCCAGAATTCGCTGACCAACGTTTCCGCTGATCTCGGCGTGGAACTGGGCGGCAAAAAAATTATCTTTTTGTAACATCGCACTGAACGGACGGACATAGTCACAAACCGCACTGGTTTCCGGGCAAACGTCGGCGCAATAGCTGTGGACAAAATAGACGTACGGATTTTCAGTCAATCCTTCGGTTAGCGGTCCCTGCATCGTGGTCAGGTTGTTCCAGCCCGTATGCGGCACTTTCAAACCGGGTGTTGCCGGAAACCGCCGGACATCGACATCGAACACGCCCATGCACGTTGTATCGCCCTCTTCGGAATACCGGCAGAGCAGTTGCATGCCCACGCAGGTTCCCAAAACCGGCTGCTTCAGCGACGGAATCACTTTGTCCAGACCGCGCTGCCGCAGATAGGCCATGGCCGTACTGGCCTCGCCCACGCCGGGGAAGATGACCTTGTCGGCCGAGCGGATTTCGGCCTCATCGTCGGTCAGCAGGTAAGGGGCTCCGATGCGCTCGAGGGCGTACATGACCGACTGCACGTTTCCGGCGTTGTATTTGATGATGACGGTTTTCATAACAAAAAACCCGGCTCAGGACAGAACCGGGTTTGGTATCGGGAATTCGTTGTTTCTTGTTCAACCCCAAAAACGCATCCGTTCTGCCGTGTTAACAGACAGAATAATGATGGCTACAACTGGTTTTTGCGGAAATCATGGCACAAAGGTAAACCGACTGCGTATAAATTCAAAACAAACTTCCCTGCACAATCTCCGGCCGGATGTTTGGTTCCTGCAAATTCAATCCGCAAACGGCGTTGAGTTGGCGAACCCAGTAGCGAATGAGTTCGGGCGCCGTGTCGTTTTCGCCCCCGCCGTGAATGAACAGATAGGCTTTTCGCAGTCCTTTTTCAAACCAGCTGTTGAGTCGTTCCACCCAGGCATCGGCCCGTTCATAATCGGTTGGATGCCCTTCGTTGGCCACAAACCGCAACACCAGCGTCGGGCTGGTCAGGCTCATGTGGACAACATCGCGCCGACCGGCCACATCCGTGATGACCACATCGCGGTGGAGGGCATGCAGCCGTTCGAGCGTTCGCTGCCAGACTGCGGGTCTGGCAAACCAGTCGGGATGCCGAAATTCGACGGCCACTTCCAGATCGTCGGGCAGGTGTTTCAGGTACGTTTCCAGAACCGGCCATTTTTCCGGCCCAAACGTCGGCGGCAATTGCAAAAACGTGGTTCCCAGAAATTCTTCCAGACTCAAAACCGCATTGACAAACTCATCCGTCAGCGATTCGGCGGCCACCAGCGCCCGGTCGTGGCTGATGGCTTGCGGGAATTTGGGACAATACACAAACCGGGGGCGGATGGGCGAGTCGGCGGCTTCGGTTTTCCATTTCGCAATCATGCCCGGCGTCGGACTGTGGTAGTGCGTGCTGTTGAGTTCGATGGTGTTAAACTGCCGCGTGTAGTGATACAGGAAATCCCGCTCTTTGGTTTGCGACGGATAAATCCGGCCTACATAGTTTTTATTCGACCAGATCGGTCCGCCAATGTACACTTCCGGAGAAGCCGTCGGCTCGGCTTTGTCCCAAACCGTCTGGTTGAACGGCGAATCGGGCGGCAGCGTGAAGTCAACCTGATCAACAGAAGGCAGTTTTCCAAAGTCCATGCGTATAAAAAGATGGTCGTGCGAACGTAAAACTACCAAACCCGGTATTTCGTTTTTACGCCCGTTCCGAATTGACTAATTTTGTACCGAATTTAAACTCTGATTATCTCAGATGTTCTCTGATAAGCCCTGTGTAACAGTTTAAAAGTTATTTCGCAGAGTTAAGCAGAGTAAATCAGAGATTATCAGAGCAACACAGATTATGATTTCAAAAACATATAACCCGAAAGACATCGAGGAAAAGTGGTATCAGTACTGGCTGGATAACCGCTTTTTTCATTCCACCCCCGACGAACGCGAACCGTATACGATCGTCATTCCGCCCCCAAACGTAACCGGTGTGTTGCATATGGGCCATATGCTGAACAATACGATTCAGGATATATTGGTACGCAAGGCGCGGATGGAAGGCAAAAACGCTTGCTGGGTACCCGGTACCGACCACGCGTCGATTGCTACGGAAGCCAAAGTCGTGGCCATGCTGAAAGAACGGGGAATCGACAAACGCGAGATTGGACGGGAGAAGTTTTTGGACTATGCCTGGGAATGGACCCACAAATACGGCGGGATTATTCTCTCACAGCTCCGCAAGCTCGGTGCTTCCTGCGATTGGGACCGGACACGGTTTACGATGGAACCGGCCCTTTATGATGCCGTGATCGATACGTTCGTCGATTTATACAACAAAGGCCAGATTTACCGCGGCATCCGGATGGTGAACTGGGACCCGCAGGGCCGGACGGCGGTTTCGGACGAGGAAGTCATTACCAAAGAAGTGCAGCAGAAACTGTGCTACATCCGGTATGAAATCCAGAACGGCCGTTCGGAGGGCGAAAAAGAGTACGTGACGATTGCGACCGTTCGGCCGGAAACGATCATGGCCGATGTGGCCATTGCCGTCAACCCGGCCGATGAGCGCTATACCCATTTGCATGGGAAAAAAGTCCTGATTCCGTTGATCAACCGGGAAATTCCCATCATTGCGGATGAGTACGTGACGATGGATTTTGGTACGGGTTGCCTCAAAGTGACGCCCGCCCACGACCCGAATGACTACGCGCTGGGCCTGAAACACAACCTGCCGGTTATCGATATTCTGAACGAAGACGGCACGCTGAACGAAAAGGCGCAGCTATTTGTCGGCGTCGACCGGTTTGCCGCCCGGAAAGCGATCATCAGGCAACTGGAAGAAACCGGTCATCTGGTTGTTGCGGAAGATTATAAATCGAATGTCGGATTTTCGGAACGAACCAATGCCGTGATCGAGCCGAAGTTGTCGTTGCAGTGGTTTTTGAAAATGGGCGATCTGTCGAAACCCGCTTTGGAAAACGTGATGAACGACACCATTCAGCTGCATCCGGCCAAGTTCAAGAACATGTACCGTTCCTGGATGGAAAACGTCCACGACTGGTGCATCAGCCGCCAATTGTGGTGGGGCCACCGGATTCCGGCGTTTTATATGAAAGACGGCACCATCATCGTTGCCAAAACCAAGCGGGATGCGTTGCGGGTTGCGCGCGATAAATTTCAGTTGTTCGCCTTGAGTGAGACGGATCTGACGCAGGATGAGGACGTTCTGGACACCTGGTTTTCGTCGTGGCTCTGGCCGATGTCGGTTTTTATGCCTTCGTATGATGCCAACGATCCGAAAGCGGCTCCGGGCGATGTCGACTATTATTACCCAACCAACGATCTGGTAACGGCACCCGAAATTCTGTTTTTCTGGGTCGCCCGCATGATCATTGCCGGGTACGAATACCAGGGTCGCGAGCCGTTCAAGAACGTGTACCTAACGGGAATTGTCCGCGATAAGCAGGGCCGCAAAATGTCGAAATCACTCGGCAACTCACCCGACCCGCTGGATCTGATCGAGCAATTTGGTGCCGACGGCGTCCGGACGGGTATGTTGTTCAGTTCGCCGGCGGGGAACGATTTGCTGTATGACGAGAAGCTGGTGGAGCAGGGCCGGAATTTCTGCAACAAAATCTGGAATGCGTTTCGGCTGGTTAAAGGCTGGAAAGTGAGCGACGATACGAGCGTTGTTGAGCCGCCGTTAGCGGTTTTGTGGTTTGAATCGAAATTGAACCAGACGCTGGCCGAGCTGGAAGATCATTTCAGCAAATACCGCATGTCGGATGCCTTGCACACGGTTTATAAGTTAATCTGGGACGATTTCTGTTCGCAATACCTCGAAATGATCAAACCGGGTTATGAGCAGCAGGACCAGGTTCGGCCTATTGACAAAGTCACCTACGACGCAACGATTGACTTCTTCGAGCGTTTGATGAAACTGGCGCATCCGTTCATGCCGTTCATTACGGAGGAAATCTGGCAGGAAATCAGCGAACGAAACGAAGGCGCAAGCATTTGCGTCTCGGATTATCCCAAAGCCGGAAACGTCGACAAGTCATTGATTGCTGATTTTGAAATGCTCTTCGACATCATTTCCACCGTTCGGAATGTTCGCAACAGCAAGCAGATCAATCCCAAAACGGAATTGCCGCTGGCCATCAAAACGGACGATACAAACCGGTTTAAACCGCTGGAAAGCCTGATCCGCAAACTGGCGGTGGTCTCCGACATCAGCTACGTTTCGGAAAAAGCCGACGGGTTGTCGTTCATGATCCGAAGCGTCGAGTTTTTTGTCAACATCGCGGGCGAAATCGACGTGGAGCAGGAACGGGCGACTATTGAAAAAGAGCTGGCCTATACGAAAGGGTTTCTGGAGTCGGTCTTGAAAAAGCTTTCGAACGAGAAATTCGTCGCCAATGCCAAACCGGAAGTCATCGACCGCGAGCGGCAGAAACTGGCCGATGCCGAAACGAAAATTAAGACGCTGGAGGAAAATCTGGCTTTGATTAAAGAATAGGAACACTGATTGAACGGATTTGGCGGATTAGAACTGATCTTTTATCCGTGAAAATCCGCTAAATCCGTTCAATCAGTGTTCCTATTGCTTCAAAATCTTCACCTCGACCCGCCGATTCAGCCGTTTGGTTTCCTCCCGCGAATTGTCGGCAATCGGTTTGCTGCCACCATACGCCTGAGTTTGAATCCGCGACGACGCAATACCTTTGTTAATTAAGTAACTTTTGACCGCATCGACCCGCTTTTGCGACAGCGCCACGTTCAGTTTCGCATCGCCCACATTGTCGGTATGGCCCGCCAGTTCAATTTCCATCGTCGGATTCCGCGTCATGATGGCAACCAGCGAATCCAGTTCCGGATACGACTCGGGTTCAATTTCATACGCCGACTGCTTGAAGAGAAGATTATTCAGGCGATAGGTCCTTCCTGCTTCCACTTTTGAACCAAAGTTTTCTACTTTTTCGGCGGGTGCCGGTTTGGGCGTTTCCTTTTTCGGGGGAGCCTGGGCAACGACCGAATCCTGCGCAACGGGCGGAGCCGTTTTCGGTGCCGGTTTTTGAACGGGCGGAGTCGTTGGTTTGGGTTTGACAGGTGCTTTTTTAGCTGGCGGTGCCGCATTCCGCAGGTCGTCGCGATAAAGGGCCACCTGCAGATCATACACGTTGTAGGGCCACTGCGAGCTCACGCCACCAAACGGGTTGGTCGGGTCCCGTCGCCCTTCGTATCGTTCAACGTCTTCTTCGATCATATCGACAGAACGAACATTTTTGCCGGGACGCTCAAAATGTGCTTCGCAGGTAATGGTTCTGACATCCCGTAGCCGAACGCCACGCGGTTCATCCAGAATATTTTCTACCAGTTCTCCATCCGCTTTAATATTTTTTATATACAACAAGGCAAACTCCTGGTTGCTTTTGGTATCATACAACCGCCAGCAATTCGGATGCCCTGGTCCATAAATAGTAGCTCTCTGCGCATAATCGCGGTCTTCGGCCACAAAAAACACAACCATTTTGTGGTTCGTATACTCAACCTTAGAAACATGCCCACCGCCTTTGACGTTACGCTGGGGCGGGTCATAAACGCGCTGGACCATTTTCTGCGCCAGAGCTGACCCCTGCCAGCCCAGACCGGCAAGCCAAAAAATTAAAAACCAACGTTTCATCATGTCGTTCATCACCTGTCTCCCGTTGTAACCTATAAAACCGGTTCTTTTAACACACTTTTTTTTAGTTTTTGTTAACAAAAACTAAAAAAATACCTTTTTATTTCTAGTTATTTCAATTAAAATACTATTTATACAGAATAATTGGAGGATTTGGGATAATTTCCGCCAAATAATACGTTTCCACACAATGAGCAAGTGCATTTTTCTAGATCGAGACGGCGTTTTGAATGAAGATCGGACGGACTATGTCTACCGGATTGAAGACTTTATAATTCCGCAGGGCGTAGTCGAAGGCTTAAAACTCTTGAAAGACGCCGGTTACCTGTTGATTGTTGTTACCAATCAGGCCGGCATTGCCCGCGGCTTGTATTCGCGGAACGATGTGATGCAATGTCATCAATACCTCCAGGACCAGTGCGGACACCTGATCGACGACATTTATTATTGCCCTCACCATCCCGATTTCGATTCACAGTCGCTGCTGCGGAAACCCGACTCGCTGATGCTGGAAAAAGCCATTGCCAAATACAATATCGACGTCAGTCAATCGTGGATGATTGGCGACGCACTACGGGACATTCAGGCCGGGAAGCGCGTGGGCGTTCATACCTTGCACATTACGCCCGAACTACCAGACCGACCGGTTGGCGATCAACAAGCTCCCAATTTGCTGGAAGCGTCAAAAATGGTGGTAAACGCAACCTTCTAATTACGCCCGCTGTACGGTGGAAACCGGTTGTTTCGGTTGCAACTGGCTGTCATAAGCCGGGCACGCTCTGCGTGCGCATGAACCGAGTGATACCAGGGCAATCATACCCAGAATGATGCTGATCTTTTTCATTGTTCGTTATATTATTCTGTCCACAGCAGCCGCGCGGCTGCTGTGGACAGGGCAAAAACTGTGCTATATTAACTTTCCTGTTTTTCTAATTCTTCAACCGGCTGTTCTTCGGCTTCTTCAGCAGCTTTAGCCGCTTCGATTTCACGCGTCACGGGCGTAGCGGTCTGCTTATAGCCCAGAATCGTGAGCATTACGTCACTTTCCTGCTCCGGCGCAAAAAGCCGGGTGGTCAGATTGCCTTCCCCATCGCGGTCGACGATCACGTGTTGCGGAGCCGGAATCAGGCAATGCTGAATACCGCCGTAGCCGCCCAGCGATTCCTGGTACGCACCCGTATGGAAAAAGCCGATGTACTGGTCTTCCGTATCCCGTTCAAAAATGGGCAGGTACAAATCGGCACTGTGGGCCTCGGTATTGTAAAAATCGTGCGAGTCGCAGGTCAGGCCGCCCAGATTGACCTTCTGGTACGGATTGTCCCAGTTATTGACCGACAGCATGATGTATTTCTGACCCAAACCCCACGAATCCGGCAGTTGCGTAATGAACGAACCGTCGATCATATACCACAGCTCCTTGTCGTTCTGCAATTTCTGATCGATTACTTTGTATATAACGGCGCCACTCTCTCCTACCGTATAACTGCCGAACTCCGTGAAGATGTGCGGCACCGGAACATTGCTCTTGTTACAGATCCACTGGATGCTTTCCACGATCTGATCGACCATCGCCTGGTAGTCATACGTAAACTGAAACGACGTCTGAATCGGCATGCCACCACCAATGTCGATGGAATCCAGATCCGGACAGATTTTGCTCAGTTCGCAGTATTTGTACATAAACCGGCTGAGTTCACTCCAGTAATAGGCGCTGTCTTTGATCCCGGTATTGATAAAAAAGTGCAGCATCTTCAGCTTGAACTTTCCGCTGTTCTGAATTTTCGAGCGGTAGAGTTCATTGATGTCACTGTAGCGAATGCCAAGCCGGGAGGTATAAAAGGCGAAGTTCGGTTCTTCATCGGTGGCAATCCGGATGCCCAGATTAACCGTTTCAGCCGTAACCGCATCTTCGTAGGCTTCAATTTCCTTGAGGTTGTCGAGAACCGGAACGACGTTGAAACCGTCGTTGAGCAGTTCACTGATGTATTGGGTATACAACGGCCGTTTGTAGCCATTGCAGATAATAAACGTATTCTTGTCGACCTTCCCGTCTTTATACAATTCCCGTATGATCGGAATATCAAAAGCCGATGAAGTTTCTAAGTGGATCTTATTCTTTAAGGCTTCTTCCAGCACAAACCGAAAATGCGATGACTTCGTGCAGTAGCAGTAGGTATACGTCCCCTTGTAATTATACCGCTTAATGGCATTCTTGAACAGCATGCGGGCGTGTTCAATGTGCTCGGTAATTTTGGGTAAATAGGTCAGTTTAAGTGGTGTTCCATACTGCTTGATAATATCCATCAAAGGAACGTTGTTGAACAGCAAATGATTGTTCTCAACTTTGAACTCCAGGGTCGGAAACTCAAAGGTCTGTTCGATCAGGTCGTTGTAGCTTTTCATCCTTTCGGCAGAAGCATAAAAGAGTTTTGTTGGTTTTGAAAAAAGTCTGCGAAAATGACATAAAAAGAGCAGCTTTGCAACGGGGCGGGAATCTGTTTACAGAAACAAAATGTAACGCAGACCGGCCGCCTGATTGTCAAGCTGCTGAGTGGATGTCTACTCGCAGTAATGGAAACGAAAAAACATACTTTTTGATTCGGGAAACCGGGTTAAATTTTACGTCGCCGTCGTAACGCTTCCGTCAGTACCGTGCGGTTTTGTCCGCGTGTTTGGCAACTTTTCGTTTCAATTCAAAAGAACTTGTATTTTTAGCGCCACAAATTTGACCGAATGAAGCCATTGACTATTCATTTTATTTCCATCGGCGGCAGCGTCATGCATAATCTGGCCATTGCGCTGCATCAACAGGGACACCACATCACCGGCTCCGACGACGAAATTCACGAACCTTCCCGATCACGGCTTGAAAAATACGGTTTGCTACCCGCCCAAACCGGCTGGAATCCCGATGCTATTCATAGCGGGCTGGATGCGGTTATTCTGGGCATGCACGCCCGGGCCGACAATCCGGAACTGAAAAAAGCGCAGGAATTGAAGGTGCCGGTTTACTCCTATCCGGAATTCGTTTATCAGCAAAGCCAGCAAAAACAGCGCATCGTCATCGCGGGCAGTCACGGCAAGACTACGATCACGGCCATGATACTGCACGTCCTGCAGTATCATGGCCGCAACTTTGATTACCTCGTTGGTGCCCAGATCGAAGGATTCGAAACGATGGTGAAGTTAACCAACGATGCGCCCATCATCGTCATTGAAGGGGACGAATATGGAACCTCGCCGATTGACCCCCGCCCGAAGTTTTTGCATTACCATCCCCACATCGTCCTCATCAGCGGTATTGCCTGGGATCACGTCAATCTGTATCCGACCTATGAGGAATATGTTCACCAGTTTGAACTGCTGGCCGATGCCATGTCAAAATCCGGAACCATCGTTTTCGATGATACGGACGATATGCTGGATGTCATTGCCCTGAAAGAACGCGAGGATGTGACCCGCCAGCCCTACGATGTGCATCCGTACCGGATCGAAAACGGCAAAACCGTGTTGGTGACGAAGCAACACGGCAACGTACCGGTTTTGGTTTTTGGTGAACACAATATGAAAAACATCAGCGGAGCGCTGGCGGTTTGCGATCACCTGGCCATTACCGAGGAAAGATTTTATGAAGCCATCCAGAGTTTTAAAGGCGCCAGCAAGCGCCTGGAAAAAATAGCGGACACTGGTTCGACGGTTATTTTCCGGGATTTCGCCCACGCCCCCTCCAAAGTGGAAGCCACCACGGCTGCCGTAAAAGCGCAGTTCCCCGACCGGCGGTTGGTGGCCTGTGTCGAACTGCACACCTTCAGCAGTTTGAACAAGGCGTTTTTGAATCAATACCGGGATAAGCTGGATCAGGCCGACGTGGCCGTTATCTTCTACAGCCCGCACACGCTGGAACTTAAGCACCTCGACCCGATTGCCCCGGCAGCTATTTCGGCGGCTTTCGATCGGCCCGATTTGCAGGTGTTTACGGACTCGTCGGAATTGGAGCGTTATTTAAAAAGTCTGGCGAATGGTCAACCCACGGTTTACCTGCTCATGAGCTCGGGAACGTTCGGCGGACTGAATTTGGAGACATTGTAGTACGTACCCACGGACTTTAGTCCGTGTGATCCTGATATAAACTAGAACTTCTCTATTTCGCCAGAATCACACGGACTAAAGTCCGTGGGTACGTGCTACTTTCCTTTCAGCAAATACGCCACTAAATCCGCAAGTTGCTGTTCCGATAGGCCCAACGAAGCCGGGTCGGGCATCAGGCTCGTACTATACTGTTTGCGGGATGCGACCTGAGCCGTCGGGATCGTATGTTTCTGCCCGGCGGCATCTTTCACCACGATGGCTTCCTGCCCGTCGCTGATCAAAAATCCATAGTAGGTCTGTCCTTTTTTGGTGGTAACCAGCCACGGTTCATACCCGAAGGCCAACCCGGCACTCGGATTCAGGATGGCATCCAGTAACCCGTTGCGGTCAAACTTCTGGTGAATCTGCGTCAGTTCCGGACCAATGTCTTTGCCCTCCTTTCCGTGCCGGTGACAGGTGGTGCAGTTCGCTTTAAAGACCGCCAGCCCGGCGGTTTCATTGCCGGACAAAGCCGTGATCTTTTTCATTGAAAACGTGGCCGACCCGCCGGGCCGCGTAAAATAGTCACCCGCCATCGTTCGCACACTTTGATCGGGGTTGGTGAAAATAATTTCACTAATGGCTGGTTTCAGACTTTCAGGCAATTTTTTCTCGGCTGCCAACCCCACCAGCAGTTTCCCGCCTTCCGGACTAACCGCCATCTCCTTCGCCAGTTTTAGTTTGTCTTCGGCGCTAGTGTATTCTTCCATGAGTTTTTGCCGCATGGCCAATGCCTTTTGCTCCGGCTCCGATAGTTTCGGCGGCATCACTTCATCCCAGTTCAGCAAGGTGGCCCAATCGTTCGACCGGCGGAAGTTGGCCCAATAGTCGGCCTGATCGGCGATGGTTTTGTCATTCTGTTTGGCTAACTCCACCATAGCTTTGGCCGCTGCGGGATCTTTCATGAATCCGAGGGCCACAATAGCCTGTTTGCGGGCATCAGCGGTCAGCGTTGGATCCAGAGCCCGCTGCTTCATCAACTCCGCCGTACTGGCCGGATGGAGCCGCCAAATCAGGTTGGCGGTTTTCTGATCCCACTGAACGGGGTTGGCCGGAATCGAGGGTTTCAAGGCGGCATATAACGCTTCTTCTTTTTTGTCGGCTGCGATGCCGACGGCTTCGAGGTAAAACCGGTCGTTTCCATCATAGCCATTCGCCAGTTTCACCAGCAGATCCTTACACTGCTCGAACGGCACATCGCGCAAGGCAATGGCAACTTCGCGACGAACGGCCGGCGATGGATCATCGATCACTTTCCGGGCCAGAGCAACCACATCGGGCCGGGTTTGTTTTAACGCCCGAAAAGCCGTAATCCGCAAATCAACCTGATCCGATTTCAGCAACTCCTCCACTTTTTGCTGGCCTTTGGGACCCAGTTGAGCCAGCAGCCAAACCGCCCGCGCCCGGTGATACGGATTCGCATCGGTCAGCAATTTGGAGACGGGTTTTACGACTTTATCGCCCTGCGCTTTCAATTTCTCAAAACCCAGCAGACGAATGTTGATCGCCGGGTTGGTCAGGGCCAGCAGCTGACCTTTCGTCTTGTCGGTATTGATCACCGGCACGGTCAGTTTTCTACCTTTGGGCGTAATGCGGTAAATGCGTCCGTAGCCTTTCTTATCTTTCATCTGGTGCCCACCCACCACCGGGTCGAACCAGTCGGCAATGTACAAGGCGCCATCCGTCCCAACGGCCACGTCGCTCGGGCGAAACCATTTACGGATGTCGTCGGTGATATCATTCCATTTGTAGTTTTCGTCAACTTTCGGGAACGTACTGATGAGATCGGTTCGGGGCATCCGGTAACCCGCGCCCTGCGGTTCGGGTTTGTAGCTAAAAATAACGTTCCGGCCTGCTTCG
Source organism: Larkinella knui (assembly GCF_003858645.1). GTDB lineage: Bacteria > Bacteroidota > Bacteroidia > Cytophagales > Spirosomataceae > Larkinella > Larkinella knui. Next base: position 580,247 of record NZ_RQJP01000006.1, read on the forward strand.
GCGCTGAGCAGCATTCCCCGGTAGTTGGCACCGAGTTGATCTCCTTCATAAAAAACCATACCCGTTGGCGAACCGGCTCCGCTGATGTCACCCACCGGAATGACGCCCGGATCTTCCTGGTGCCAGTGGGCCGTCGGGATGTCCTGACCGGGCCGTTGGTCGCCCTGCCAATACCGGGTTCCGTCCTGGCTAAAGTACCCCATGTTGCCGCCTTCCATCAGCCAGCTGGTTCGGCAGGCCACGACCTGATCGTCGTTATCATTCTGCCACATATTGCCGTAGGAGTCGATGGCGGTTTCGTAGTTGTTCCGGAAATTATGACCCATCACTTTCAGACCGGTTCCGTCCGGGTTGACCCGCAAGGTTAAACCGCCCACCCAGACACGTCCATCGTCGCTGACCATGTTGCCTTTGTTCATCTTGTTGTAGGGTGTTCCGCCGGTATAGATGCTGCCAGCCCGGAGGGTCCAGCCGGCCTTGTCCGTGACGATGTGCGGCCCGGCATTTCCGGTATTGAAATACCAGCGACCATCCGGCCCGGCCACCAGCGCATGCAGGGAATGGTCGTGGTCGAGGCCGCCGAAACCGGTCAGAAAAACTTCCTTTTTATCGGGCTTATCATCCCCGTTTTCGTCGGTATAAATGATCAGATTGGGAGCGGCCGAGACGATGGTTTTGTTGCCGATCACCGCAATACCCAAGGGCGAAACCATATCTTTGTCCTGAACATATACCTTCGATTGGTCAGCCTTGCCGTCGCCGTTGGTATCCTCCAGAATCATAACCCGCTCCCCTTCGGGGTGATCGAGCCGGGTGTCGGGCTTGTTGTTGAAGTTGCGATAGTTGACGGCTTCCGTCACCCAGATCCGACCACGGGCGTCGACATCGATGTTCGTCGGATTAAAGAACATGGGAGCTTCGGCCCACACCGTAGCCTCCAGATCGTCGGGCAGATACAGGACGTTGGAGTCAGCGGAGATCATCATTCCCCGCCGGGCGGGTTCGGTGGCATCCGGAAAGGGGTTGATTGATTGGGTCGGTTGAGGCAGTTGAGTAAGTCCCCAGAATAGGCTTCCTAACAGGGCTGGCACACTTATCAGCCAGGGGTTAACAGGAATAGCTACTTTCATTTTAAAGTGTTCCACGTGGAATAATTACCTGAAAAACAACATTTAACGACAATATAACTTATTATAATAAGTGCCAATTAGAGAAATCCGTGGAACAGTAACAACTTTGTGCTACGACAGAATTCCTCTTACAAACTTATTATTATAAGTGTAACTTTCCAACATGTTTTTTCCCTCTGGCACAGCGCCTTCGATGTGAACCCAACCACGGTATTGAATGTCGTCCATGGCCTTCCGAACTTCCGGATAATTCACTTTTCCCTGTCCCAACAGGAAGCTGTTCTCTTTAAAATGGAATTCACAGATCTGTTTTTGTTTCCCAAGCCACCGGATTTCCTTTAAAATGTCATATCCCATAACCGTGGAATTACAAACATCGTAATAAACTTTCACGGCGGGCGACGCGACGGCATCGATGATAGCCAGGTGTTCTTCGGCACTTAACCACGATTCGATGGCAAGAACTATGCCTGCTTTTTCGGCTTTGGGCGCTACGGCTTTTAACCGCTCAATCACTACTTGGGTACCTTTGGGATCGTTTTTCAAATCACCCTTGTTGAAGAAAGCCAGCAGAACATTTTTGGCACCAAGCGCTTTGGCGACATCGACACTGTCTTGCACCCACTGCTCGGCTCGCGGGTCGGATTTATAGGGAATGCTGTTGAGCTCGCCCAAGGCCAAACCGCCGACCTTTACGCCGGTTCGTTTGGCGGCTTCGCGCCAGGATTTTTGCAGGTCTTTCTGACGCAGGTGCATGTCGTTTTTTTCGGAACCCATGTTCACCTGAATGCCGTCGAGGCCGATGGTTTTGGCGACGTCGAAAGCTTCGATTTTGCTGGATTGACCGATCGACCAATCGCAGGCTCCAATTTGGAACCGTTGGTCGTTTGGATTCTGTAAAGTAATTTTAGAATTCAATACGGCTCGGGAAGCACTGCTGCTTAGCCCGATGAAGCCTAAAGTTTGCCAGAGGGCAGTGCGTCGGTTCATAGTGGTCAGAAGTCCGGGAATAGATTTTGTTCAAAAGTACAGGCTAAAAGTAATATTCACTCGCTGCCAATGGGTTAGCCCGAAATTTATTTTAGATCCTTTCCAACCGTCGGACTGGCGATAGGGTCAATAGTGTTGAATTAGTATGTTGGATGAACGAGCGTTAGTTGACGGCTGTCGACATAAGGACCGAACTGCTCAGCGAAAACTTTATGAGTTATTCGCCCGGAAGCTCTTTGTGGTCAGCCAGCGGTATACCAAAAACCGTGACGATGCCGAAGATGTACTCCAGGATTCCTTCGTGAAAGCCTTCCAGCATATTGATACCTTTCGGTTTGAGTGCCCGTTGGAAGCATGGCTCAAGCGCATTGTGATCAACACCGCACTAAAGCACATTCGCAAACAAAAGCCGTGGCAAAACCAGGCCGAGTTGGAGGATGTAGCTCCTAACGCACTACCGCAGACGGAAGACAGCCTATCGGGTCTGCACTACCAGCAACTACTGAAGATGGTGCAGGAACTCCCCCCGGGGTGCCAGGCCGTATTTAACCTGTACGCCATTGAAGGGTATACGCACCCGGAAATTGCGGAATTACTCGATATTTCAGAAGGTACATCCAAATCGCAGTTTTCGCGTGCCCGCATGCTGCTGCAACAAAAGATTCAGAACGAGCGTCCAATTCCGAAATGAGTCTCTCAAACGAAGAAAAAATAAACGAAGAATGGCGAAGTATCTTCGAAGATGCTGCCGAAAGTCCATCGGATGGGCTTTGGGACAGAATCGAACGTCGACTGGACGAGGAAGAGACGGAGCCAATAATACCGCTCTGGCCCCGGGCAAAACCCTGGGTATACAGTGTGGCTGCGGCTATTATTACCCTTTTAATTGGTTGGTGGGCAACTCAATACATCGAGCGTACGGACACCAATCGGCCGGTAGCGGGAAAAGCCGTTCGGTCGTCCAGGGTGACGTCCGACAAGCTGGCGAAACAGGAAAGCGCATCGTCATCATCCAGTGGCCCGGCCAATTCGCTACCAACACCGCTGAACAGGAATCAAAAGTCGGAAACCGTCGGCAAAACCGACGAAGCTTTGGCGGCCAGCCACCGGGCAGCAGCCGGAAAAGATCCATCCGACGCGCCAGCTGCGCCGGAACTGGAACGGTCGGAAACCGCCAGTACCATCGATCAACTTATTAAAGACAAGTCGGTTTTAACGGGAAAACGTAAAACCACTTCATCGGAACGATTCGCCACCCGGAAAGCATCGGGAGGGGCGGTGGCCGACCGTCAGCCCGACGCTATTCGAATAGCTCAAAACCGCCGGATCAATCGTTCGCCGAAATCCGATCAGGCTGGAAACAGCAATTCGACGGGCCTACCGATCACGCCCATCCAACCCGCCGAACGCGTTGCCAAAACCGCCACCCCCGTGACCGGCACTCTGGTCGACGAAGCGGAGAGTCAGGTTGCCGACACGCGACTGGCGTACGAAGCTTCTTACATAAAAACGAAATTGACGGCTTCGAAGAACCCGGCTCCGATCAGCCGGATCATCTGGTATCGGGCTCCGGAAGCCGCCATTGAACCGCAGGAAAAAGGACGTTCCAAGAAAGAATACTGGGCGGCTTTAACGGCCACGCCGATGTCGTTCAATCCGATGACAACCCTCCATTCCAGCCTCAAACAGGCCTACATTTCGAACAACGCCGTGCAGCAGGGCAGTCGGCAGGAAGTCTCTCCGCTTCAGAACCAGGCGCAGATTTCGATGGCCTGGCAGGCTAGTTCCGGCGTTCAGATGAGCCGCCACTGGTCGGTAGAAGCCGGGATTCAGTACCTCAATGGCCGATCGCAGGCCCGGGGCAATGCCTCGGTGACCAATGTTTTCACGAACCAAACCGAAAATTTGCTCGTAAACGCCATTCGGAGCAGTAACCCTTCACTGCCTCAACAGGCCGCGGATCCTTTACAGTCTTTTGTTCCGGCGTATGTCGACAAATCAAATCTGTTAAATTCGTCGTATCTGGCGGTGGTGCCCTCCGATCAGTTGGTTTCCAACGACTTTCAGTATTTGCAGGTTCCGGTTCAGATTGGGTACCATATTTTGCCCGATCATAAAATCAGTTATTCCGTGCTGGGCGGTTTAATGGCCAATGTGTTTCTTAAGAATACGATCAATGACGCGCTTGAGGTAAATCCGGGCGATCAGGTATACCGTCCGCTGTCGATGGCTGGTACCGCCGGTTTACGGATCAATTATCATCCGACTCACCACTGGTCCGGCTCGCTGACGGGCTCCTACCAGCAGTCGTTGCAAAATGGTACACAATCGAATGCGCAACTTCAGGTTCATCCGCAGGCCGTCGGCGTTGGTTTTGGGTTGAATTATCACTTTTAAGTAGTAATTACCAGACTATCCCGGTATTTCTTCGCTTTTTTTTCATCCCTTTCCAACCAATTCGTTCCCAGTCGGGTCTATAGTAATGTGAGCGCTCACGATGAATGGTATAACCAAACCTGATTGTGATGAAACGAGTGACTTTTGTTTCCAGCCTGTTGATGGCAACGGTTTCTCTGTTGACGATAACCGGTTGCCAAACTGATAGTACACCAAATCCGGGGACTGGCGGTTTAAAATCGACTCCGGAAGCGCGCCTATTTGCTCAAAAAACCAATGATTTTTCTTTCGACTTCCTGAAGCGAGTTAACGAGCAGCAAAAGAAGGATGAAAATATTTTTATTTCTCCCCTGAGTCTGCATGTGGCCCTGGGTATGTTGCTGAACGGGGCGGGTGGTCAGACGGCGGATGAAATGAAAAAGGCGATGCATCTGGACGGTGTTTCGCTGGCCGATGCCAACCAAACCTATGAGTTTTTAATGCAGGGGTTACCCACCGCTGATCCGAAAGTAACAACAAAGCTTGCTAATTCCCTGTGGTATCGCAACGGATTTTCCGTTGAACCATCGTACCTCGATGTGACCAAAAAAACGTTCAATGCTCAAGTTTCGGGCGAAGATTTTAGTAAGCCAACGCCGGTTATCAACAAAATCAACCAGTGGGCCAGCGATAATACCAATGCGAAGATTAAGAAGGTGATTGAAGAAATTAAGCCCGAACAAGTCCTGTTTCTGCTCAATGCCTTGTATTTCAAAGGTGACTGGAAGTATCAATTTGAAACGAAAAACACCACGGATTTGCCGTTTACGCTGGTTTCGGGTTCGCAGAAGCCGGTGAAGATGATGACCATGACGGCGAATCTTCGCCACGCTTTTCGCCCTGCCTACGGAGCCTTTGAACTGCCGTATGGCGATGGCACGTATTCGATGACGGTTTTAGTACCAACCGCCAATTCTTCGGCTGATGCCGTGATCAATACATTGAATGCGAGCGAATGGGCCGATTTGCAGCAAGCCATGCAGGAAAGCAAAGTGGCGGTAGGTTTACCGAAGTTCACGATGGAATACGAAGCCAATCTCAATGATGTGCTGGGCAAAATGGGGATGCCGACGGCTTTTTCAGACGCAGCAGATTTCGCCGGAATTAGCCGGAATGGAGGGCTCAAAGTGAGTTTTGTCAAGCAAAATACGTTCGTGGCTGTCGATGAGAAAGGCACTGAAGCCGCGGCCGTAACCAGCATTGGTGTTGAGCTTACGTCAGCAGGACCTTCGCTCTTCTGTGACCGTCCGTTCGTAGTTCTGATTACGGAGAAAGGAACGGGTTCCGTGTTGTTCATGGGTAAAATTGTGAATCCAGAAACGACGCTGCCATGAAAACCGTACTCGCTTTCATTGGAGCGGTTTTACTGATCGCAGCGTCCTGTAACGATAAACGCAAAGCAACGATTCAACCGCTGGTTATTACCGGACCCTATAAACTCGTCGAACCAACTTCTCAATTCGAGGTGACGCTGGTGCTGACGCCCGATTCGGTGAGTAGTGAAGTAACCAACCGGGTGGCTTACAAGATTGCCGGACGTTCGTCAGTCAATCAGTATTTCGGTACGCTGACGGGCTCATCGGCGTCCAACGAAGTCCAGATGAGTGCCATCGGTGCCACCAAAATGGCTGGTCCGCCGGATGCCATGCAATTTGAGACGGCTTATTTCAAAAAATTGCAGGCGGTAAAACGCTATGAAGTAGTTGAAAACCGGTTGCGATTGATGGCCGAAGGAACTGATGCCGGCGTGTTGGTTTTCGAAAAAGAGAAATAATACAACCTGAAAAATACGGAGTGAGGCCGGTAAGAATCCACACCAGCCGGTCTCCTCCAGTTAAAATTTTGACCTCTGATTCATTGTGCAAACCGGATTGCCCGGCGGCTCTGCCTGCCGGGCAATTTTTTTGTTAATCAGTTCCAACTGTTTCAGAGTCAGCAGGGTCTGTCGGTATATACCCTAAACAACCTGTTGCTATGAAACGATTTTTTTACGTTCTCCTCGGTATCCTGCTGGTGGGCCTGAACGGCTGCACCGACAAATGCAAAGAAACCCGCACGTTCCGGCAATTCACGCCCCGAACCTTTACGCTGGCCCAGGTTCGCCAGGGCGTTCAGACCGAACAGGCACGGACGCTCGTCAACCCCGGCAAAATCTACACGAAAGACGGTTTTTTATTGATCAACGAAATCAAGGAAGGGATTCACATAATCGATAATCGCAATCCGGCATCGCCCAAAATGGTATCGTTTCTGCGCATACCGGGCAACGGTGATATGGCCATTCGCAATAACATTCTGTATGCCGATAGCTTTATGGATCTGGTGGCGTTCGACATCAGCGACCCGCAAAATATCCGCGAGGTCAACCGGGTCAAAGATGTTTTCCCGAATGGGCAGTTCGACGGCGGCTACTGGAGCCTGAACGTTCAGCAGGAGCTAATCAATGATCAGAAGGTGGAATATGTCACCCAAACCGTCAATACCGATTGTGAAAACGGCATGACCAACGGCGGCTGTATCAATTGTATGGTTTTTGATAGCCGGGGTGGGATTGTTCAAAATTTTAACTCCGCCCTGAGCGGTTCACCCGCGCCCAGCACGAATGGAACCGGCGGCTCAATGGCCCGCTTTACGCTTTACGACAAGTATTTGTATACCGTCAGCCAATCCGATTTGCAATTGTTTGACATCAAAACGCCGTCTGATCCGAAGAAAGGAAATAAGGTCAGCCTGGGTTGGGGAATCGAAACAATTTTCCCGTATAAAGACAAATTGTTTATCGGTTCTCAGACCGGCATGCACATTTATGACAACAGCCATCCTGAAAACCCGGTGCGGATGTCGACCTTCGACCACGCCCGCGTTTGCGATCCGGTGGTGGTTCATGAAGATAAAGCCTACGTTACGCTGCGTTCCGGCACCACCTGTCAGGGCTTCACCAATCAATTGGATGTGGTCGACGTTTCGAATCTCTACAGTCCCCGTTTGCTGAAAAGCTACCCGATGAAAAATCCGCACGGCCTGGGAATCGACTTTCCAAACCTGTTCATTTGCGAGGGCGCTTACGGTTTGAAGACTTTCGACGCCAGTGATGCCATGAAAATTGATCAGCTGGAGCATCTGGAAGGCTTCCAGGCCTACGACGTCATTCCGCTCAACAAATCGTTGCTGCTCATCGGTCAGGACGGTTTTTATCAATACGATTACAGCAATCCAAAGAAACTGAAATTGTTGAGCAAGATTCCCGTTCAACGTCCCTATCCAGCCAGCTAACGACCTCTTCCATGAAAACGATCCCTAGCAAAGTCGTCTGGCTGTGTTGGCTGTTTACCATTCCGGTTTTCGCCCAAAAAAGCCCTTTTAAGCCCGTCTTTACGAACATGACCGAATTCGGCGTCCTGTTCGGTCAAGTCCGTTACAACGTCACTGCTATGGCCGAAAACGTCAGTAAGCGGCAGAACGTAACCGCACAGACGTTCAACGGTGTTCAGCTTCGCCCTAAACTGGCGGTAGGAGCAACGGTCGGCGTCGATTGGTACAATTCGGCGCTGCTCATGCCCGTATGCGCCGGTGTGCGTTACGACCTTGCCCAACCGGGAAAAAAGAATCTACGGGTGTTTACCAGCCTCGATACGGGCTACGGTTTTGCCTGGCTGAACGAAGATCCCACGGGCTACGAAACCCGGGGCGGCTGGGTAATCGCGCCCGGTATTGGTTTCCGGATCGGGCGGCCCCAGAATGCCAACTTTATCCTGTCGCTCAGCTACAAACGACAGGAAGCTGAGGCCGATAAGCCATTAAACTGGAATGAAATCTACAAAATTGAAAACCGCGTGTATAACCGGGTTGCTCTGCGTCTGGGACTGAGTTTCTAAATTTATTCTATTCTTGTATGAAGCCTCTCATTTCAATTGCGGTAGGGACTTTGCTGGCCATTGCCGGCTTGCGATTCAATCAGCTGTACGTTTCGATGACCGTGAACCCGCTGATCGGGGACGAAAGTTTTGTGAAAAAATTTGGGTACAAACCGGATGCAACAACCGACGATCAGTTGCGGATCCGTACGCATCTCGAATACGTAGAAGCGCTCTTGCGAAACCGCACTACCCGGGCGATGAGCAGCGATCAGCAAAAGAAGCGACGCTTTTTGCTGGATAAGTTGCGGGAATACCGGCAGCGGGGCGCTTTTCCCAAAAACTATGACTATGTGGACGAACGAAAACCGTGTTTTATTGATAAAGACGGTACCATTTGCGCGGTCGGTTACCTGGTAGAACAAACCGCCGGACGTAAAGCGGCCGAAAAAATCAATACCCGGTATCAGTACGCCACCGTTTTTGAGATGAACGACCCCAAGCTGCTGGACTGGATTGCTCAATCCGGACTTAGCCGGGAAGAATGTCAGCTCATCCAGCCGACTTATTCCCCGCCCACGCCCCAACAAATTCCGGATAAATACAAGATCACCAACTCCTACGCCATTTCGTCGGCCTTACTCAACGGAACCAACGTGGCTTTAATCGGGGCGCAATTGATGAATAGGCCCGGAATAAACCCGAAACGAACCGGCACCTGGGGAGCTCTGACGGGGCTGGCCACCCTAACGCTCGGCCTTGTTAACCTCGAGCGGTTTTCGTACGATCAAACAACAAACTATTACGGTAATCGGGGTGATTACAGCAACAAGGCAAAGCGATCCCTTTCGATGGTAAACATCGGTGCCGGTGCCGCCACGACGTTGCTGAGTATTTTGAATGTGAGTGCCTACAACAAATCGAAGCGAGCAAAAACCGTGTCCGTCAATGTGTATAGCCCTCCCGTTGAAACCGGCTCGGCTATTGGTTTGCAAGTGACTAAGCGGCTGTAGATAAGCGCCAAAAACGGGCTGTTTGACGCAAATCGCCCGCAACCTGTCGCATTGACACCGCATTCATTCTGTTTGGGAGTGTAAATTTGGGGGTGTTATCAGACCCGAAGATGAAAGAGAAAACCGCAATCCACCCTTTTGACCAACTGGCAAAACCGGCCCGGCGTGCTTTAGCGAATGCCGGAATCAAGACGCTTGAACAATTGACCCAACTGAGTGAAAGTGAATGTATGGCACTGCACGGTATTGGAAAAAATGCATTGCAAATCCTGAAAACCGCCCTGGCGAACCGGAACCTTTCATTCGCGCAATGTGCCAAAAACTGAAATTTCTGATTTCAACCTTCTTTAAATAAAAAAGCCCCGGTTTATGCCGGGGCTTTTTTTAGGCCATTTCAAATTTGCTCTGGTTCCGTTTCCGCTCGTTTTCATCCAGGAAAATTTTGCGAATCCGCATCGATTTCGGCGTTACTTCCAGGTATTCATCTTTCTGGATGTATTCCATCGACTCTTCCAGTGAGAACGTAATTTTCGGAGCAATCCGAACGTTGGTATCCGAGCCCGAAGCCCGCATGTTCGTCAACTGCTTCGCGGTTTGTACGTTCACCACAATATCGTTCTGCCGGTTGTGTTCACCAATTACCTGGCCGGCGTAGATTTCGTCGCCCGGTTCGATAAAGAAAACACCCCGATCCTGCAATTTATCAATTGAATACGCCGTAGCCGCTCCGCTCGTCATCGAGATCAGCGAACCGTTGATCCGCTCGGGAATGGCTCCTTTATACGGCTCAAAGCTCTTGAAACGGTGGGTCATCACGGCCTCACCAAACGTAGCCGTCAGGACATTGGACCGCAAACCGATGAGTCCGCGCGACGGAATTTCGAACTCCAAATGCTGCAAGTCGCCTTTCGGTTCCATGATCAGCAATTCACCTTTCCGCTGCGTGGCCAGTTCAATCACTTTTCCGGCGGTTTCGGCCGGCACGTCGACAACCAGTGTTTCTACCGGTTCCAGGCGGTTTCCGTGATCGTCGTATTTGAACAACACCCGGGGTTGACCAACCTGCAATTCGTAGCCTTCACGACGCATGGTTTCGATCAATACCGACAAGTGGAGAATCCCGCGTCCGTAGACCAGGAAACGGTCTTCGCTATCGGTATTTTCAACCCGTAACGCGAGGTTCTTTTCAATTTCCTTGTATAAACGCTCCCGCAAGTGGCGCGAGGTTACAAACTTGCCTTCTTTACCAAAAAACGGTGAGTTGTTGATCGTGAACAACATGTTCATCGTCGGCTCATCCACGGCAATCCGCTCAATGGCTTCCGGATTTTCCAGATCGGTCAGTGTATCGCCAATCTCGAAATCTTCCAGTCCGGTTACGGCACAAATATCACCACACTGCACTTCCGTTACCTTTTGTTTGCCAAGGCCTTCGAACGTTTGCAGTTCTTTAATTTTCACTTTTTTGATCACATCGCCGACTTTCACCAGGGCCATGTTGGCGCCTTCTTTCAGCGTTCCGCGCACCACCCGACCGATGGCAATCCGACCCACAAAGGCCGAATAATCGAGGGACGTGATCTGCATCTGCGGAGTTCCTTCCGTAACCGGAGCGGGTTGAATGTGCTCAACGATGGTATCCAGCAGGTAGGTAATGTTGTCAGTTGGTGTTTTCCAGTCCGGACCCATCCAACCTTGTTTCGATGAACCGTACACCGTCGGAAAATCCAATTGTTCCTCCGTAGCACCGAGGTTAAACATGAGGTCGAACACTTCTTCGTGAACCTCTTCCGGACGGCAATTTTCTTTATCAACTTTATTGACAACCAGGATCGGCTTCAAACCCAATTGCAGGGCTTTTCCCAATACAAAGCGCGTCTGCGGCATGGCGCCTTCAAACGCATCGACCAGAAGGCAAACGCCATCGGCCATTTTCAGTACACGCTCTACTTCACCGCCAAAATCGGAGTGACCCGGTGTATCGATGATGTTGATTTTAACATCATTATACCGTACTGAAACGTTTTTAGAGACAATGGTAATGCCCCGCTCCCGTTCCAGATCGTTGTTGTCTAATATCAGGTCGCCAAACTCCTGGTTGTCCCGGAAGAGCTTGGAAGCATGAATAATTTTGTCAACCAACGTAGTCTTACCGTGGTCAACGTGCGCTATAATAGCTATGTTGCGAATCGATTGCATACTTTTTTAGAACAAAACAGAACAGACAAAAGATAAATTATACTTATAGAAAGAATCCGGGAATCACTATCTTTGGCCTCTTCTCTTTTGTCTTTTCAATTAAAGTGCAAAGATACGGATTTTTTAGCTGAATAGTAGTATTTTACAATTTATTAACCTACTGAAAAACAAAAAGCCGGGTTGCCCCGGCTATAAGTACAATTTACGATACGTGGGAATTAATGTTTTGGACAACCACAGGCATTTTTACCCCGGAAAAGCCCCCACATAAACCCTTTTTTCTTCCGGTACCCGCGTGCTTTCTTTCGTTTAAAGGCTAACTCACTTTTTAGTTCACTCGACGCTGATTTTACGACGGCGGCTTCAACCGGTGCTTCCAGCGGAAGCATCATACACAGCGTTATACTCAGCACTACTAGCTTTTTCATATCTTTATCGGCTCCGTATACCTGTTAAACGCACAGAGTTACTAAAAGTACGTAAAAAACGGATTTTTTTCTCTTTTATACCCGCTGTTGCCATCACCTTGGTAGCGAAGCTAAAAAGAAAAACCGGCACTTTCGTACCGGTTTTTCTTTTTACCGCGGTCCACGACTGCGTTGTGAACGATAGCTATAGTGTTGTGGTGCCCGATAATTATTCCGGTAGTGAGGGCGCCGGGAATATGACCTGTAATACACCCGTGGCGGGGGCGTTACGATAACCGGGCGACGGTAGCCATACCGGTAGGGATTGTATCCATACCCGTAACTGGGACCGTATCCATAATCGGCTCTTACACCCACTGTGGGAGCACAACTGGTCAAGACAAGACCCAGCAGCGCAATCACCAGCATTGAAATCAGATTATGCGTTTTCATGATCGTAACCGTCTATAGTTGCTTACTAAATTGCCTATTAGACTTGTTTGGTATCCATAGGTTTAACGCATAAACTAAAAAAGTTGTTCATTTATCGATCCGGTGTCCAGACGCGCGCTTACGCCTTTAGCCGTTTCTTCAGGTAATCCAGCGTGATCTGATAGGCATCGGCCGTCGCTTCTTTGTTAAAACCGGGATTGCTCGGATTGGCAAAAGCGTGTGGCGCATCGTACATTTTGATGGTCGTTTGTTTGCCCGCTTCTTTCATATTTTTCTCAAATTCGGCAACCGTTGCCGGTGGAATACCGGAATCTTTCGCGCCGAAAATGCCCAGTACGTCGGTATTCAGGGTTTTCAGGCGCTCGATGTTTTTTTCGGGCTGACCGTAATACATCACACAACCCACCGTTTGCTTACCGCCCAAAATGGCCGATTGCAACGACATACCTCCGCCGAAGCACCAGCCCACGCTGGCAATCTGTGCCTGCGGACCAGCATATGCAATGGCGCCCTGCATGATGGCTCCCAACCGTTCGCGGGGTGCCTGAACCAGTTTTGAGGCTTCTTCGCGGGTGGTGGCCACTTTGCCGTCATACATATCAACCGCCAGGACGTTTACATCGGTCAAATCGTTGTAGAGCTTCTCGGCTTCCTGTTTGATGTAATCATTCAAACCCCACCATTCCTGATACACCAGCAACCATTTGTTGGACGGGTTTTTGGCTTTCAATAGAAACCCGTTGGCTTCTGTACCGTCCGGCGTTTTGAATTTAACCATGTCGCCAGCCACGCTTTGGTACGTAAACGGCAGCGGTTCTTCGTGTAACATTACAAACGATTTGTTACTGGCCAGCAAGGCCATGTCATTCGATACCTGCGCTACAGGTTGGTCGCAACACGATGGCGCCTGAGCAAACGAAATCAGCGGGGCAACCAGCCCGCAGACAAACAGTACGATTTTTTTCATAAGTAAGGTGATTTACGCTTTTTTCAATTCAAAAATGGTGACTTCCGGTAAGATTCCAACCCGCCCCGGATACCCTAAATAACCGTATCCGCGGTTTACATAGAGATATTGCTGACCTTCCTGATACAATCCCGCCCACTGTTTATAAACATATTGCGCCGGACTCCAGCGGACATTTCCAATTTCGACGCCGAACTGCATTCCGTGGGTATGTCCCGCAAACATGACGTCAATATCCGGAAATTGGGGTCGTACCTGCGCATCCCAATGGCTGGGATCGTGGGAAAGTAACAGCTTAACGGGGTAGTCTTCCGTCCCCCGACGGGCTTTCTCCAGATTACCGTATTTGGGCCATCGGCCTGACCCCCAGTTCTGGATACCTATTAAAGCGATTTTGTCGCCATTTTGTTCTAAAATCCGGTTTTCGTCCATCAACAGATTCCAGCCCAATTGTTTATGGGCCGCTTTTAACGTTTCCAGATTTTTAATTTTTGCCTGCGGACTCGACCAGTTCACATAATCACCGTAATCGTGGTTGCCCAGCGTTGAATAAACGCCCATCGGTGCTTTGACCTTGTTGAAAATGTCCATGTAATCCACAACCTCATCGGCGGTATTATTAACCAGGTCACCGGTAAAAAAGACCACGTCCGGTTTTTCGCGCAGCAGCATTTCAACGCCCCCTTTCACCGCCGTTTTGTTGAAAAAACTGCCGGAATGAATATCCGAAAGCTGGGCAATTTTCATCCCGTCGAAACTTGATGGCAGGTTTTTAAGCGACAACCGGATGCGCCGGATGCGGTAATCGTGGGCTCCGGAAACAATCCCGTAGGTGAAGGCAACCAGAGGAACAGCACCTGCAATCAGGGCGGTTTTCATCAAAAACTCGGAACGAGGAATCAGATCGGTGGCAGGAATGGTCGATTGCGTGGTGTCGGCCACTTTGGCCCGAATATCAGGGCTATAAAACAGGGAAGCGACCCAACGCACAAAACGGCCGATATCATCCACGAAAATGAAGAGAACGGCAAAGATTTTTGAAAAATACGGAATCAGAATGGCCGTCCAGATAAACCCGCGGGCCACCCGGCCAACCGCATCGGGTGGTAATAACTGCATCGTCAGATACGTGACAATCGTGACACCCGTAAAACTCCAATAGATAATCGTGACAATACGCTGGGTGTTTTCACTGGCCGAACGGGTGACGGTTTTAATGGCTTGAAAAACGTACCAGTCAATCAGCAGCAGGACGGCAGAAACAAGGAAAAAAAGGACGATGCGGTTCATAATGGTATCAAAAGAAAACCCACAGCGTTAACAGACACTGTGGGTTTTTGGTTTACAGTTAGCATGCTCTTATTCGTTGACCAATTCCGGCTCACGTTCCTTCTTCGCAATTCTTTCTTTAAATTTATCCCTGATCCGCTCGTTGACCCAGTACATACAGGGCACGATAACCAGCGTCAATACCGTCGAGAACGTTAGTCCGTAGATGATTGTCCAGGCCAGGATGTTCCAGAAAACCGCACTATCACCACCAATTACAATGTGGGGATCCAGGTTCTGAAACAAACCGACGAAGTCGACAGTCAGCCCCACTGCCAGCGGAATCAAACCAAGTACGGCAGCTGAAGCCGTCAGCAATACCGGCGTTAACCGAATACCACCCGCATCGATAATGGCCTGACGCAGTGGAATACCGCGTCCCCGCAACTCTTCGATAAACTCGATCAGCAGAATACCGTTCTTCACCACAATCCCGGCCAGGGCGATAATCCCGACGCCGGACATGACCACCGAGAACGTTTTGCCCGTTACCATGAAGCCCAGCAGTACGCCAATGAGTGAGAGAATAATGGTGAAGAAAATAATCAGCGGTTTCACGGCGGAGTTAAACTGGGTGGCCAGAATCAGATAAATCAGCAACATCGCCAATCCGAAAGCCGACACCAGGAAGGTCATCGACTCCTGTTGCTGCTCCTGTTCACCACCCATCCGAACCGTGTAGCCATTCGGCACTTCGGTATCTTTTACGAGTTGCTGGATTTGCTGAACAATTTCGTTGGCATTGTACCCCGCTACTACATCCGAACTGAGCGTAATAACCCGTTCCTGGTTGATCCGGTTGATCTGACTGAAGGTGGTCGAATAACTGATATTGGCCACCGACTGAATTGGAACCTGGCGCAGCTGGCCGCCCGAATTCATGTCGCGGTAGACAATGTTCAGACTTAAAAGCCGCTCAATCTGACTGCGATCATCCTGCTTCAGACGAACCATAATGGGATATTCGTCTTTGGCATCCCGAAATTTCGACACTTCGGTACCAAACAGGGCCGTCCGAACTGCCAACGCAATTTGCGACGACGAAATGCCTTCGCGCTCGGCTTTATCGCGATCAATATTGATCACAATTTCCGGTTTATTGGTAATCAAATCGGACTTCAGCTGGTCAATTCCCTTAATACCCGACTCCACAATTCGCTGGCGAAGCTGCTTTTCCAGTTTTTGCAACGTAGCAAATTCCTCTCCGGCGATTTCAATGGCAATAGGTTTGCCGGTTGGTGGCCCGGCATTTTCGCGTTCAACTGAAATTTCAGTTCCCGGAATTCCCTGCATCGCGGTCCGAACTTTATTCAATATTTCCTGGGTCGACAACCCATGCCGGTCTTCGCCTTTTACAAAAGCAACGGTTACTTTCGATTTATGCGGAGTTGCCGAGCGATCGGGATTGAACGGGTCACCGGCATTTTTACCAACGTTGGCAATTACGGAGTTTACAATATCCGTGGCTTTGTTGTCTTCCAGAACCTTGAACACCCGTTTTTCAATGATTTTCGTCACCGAATCCGTTACGCGCGAATCCGTCCCGATGGGCATCACATTGTAGACATAGACGTAGTCGGGTTCGCCACTGGGGAAAAAGATTACTTTCGGCGGGAAAATACCCATCAGGAAAAACGTACCGACCAGCAGCATGAATACCGCTAAGATGGTCCAAATGGGACGCCATCCCGTTAAAATCCACGAAATCAACTTCCGGTATCCGTTTTTCAACCGGGGCAGTAACCCTTCCTGAAACGGCACGATAATCCGGGGCGTCAGGATATAATGGTTGAATGCATAGAGAATCAGTATAAACAAAAACAGGTTGCCAATTCCCCGGTCAATTACGTAACCCAGGCCGGCCAGGACCGCCAGAATTAACAGAGGTCGCCGAATCGTTTCAAATCCCTGGTTGTCTTCATGGTTATCCTCATCGTGCCGTTTCATGAAGGTCACGGCAAAAACCGGGTTCATCACATAGGCTACGAACAAGGATGCAAACAAGGTCAGAATAAGCGTCAACGGCAGGAATTTCATAAATTCCCCGACGATACCGGGCCAGAACAACAGCGGGAAGAAAGGCGCAATGGTGGTTAATGTTCCGGAAAATACCGGAATAAACACTTCTCCGGCAGCCGCTTTCACCGCCTTTTTAATATCCCAGTCTTTGTGCTCATTAAAGAGCCGGTGCGTGTTTTCAATGACCACAATGGCATCATCGACCACCAGACCCAGGCCCAGCAAAAACCCGAATAAAACGATGGTATTCAACGTAAACAACGTACCAACCACAGGTCCGACGATGGGCATACAGACGAAAGCCACGAGGGCCGACAGCGGTACGGACAACCCAACGAAAATAGCGTCACGAACGCCCATGAAAAACATCAATACCAATACCACGAAGATGAAGCCCAGCACGACGGTATTGATCAAATCGTGAATATCGGCCCGGGTGCGTTCGGATTGGTCGGCTGTAACCCGAATATCGAGGCCAGCCGGATACCGGTTTGCTTTGTATTCTTTAATGGTTTCCTCAATCTGGTCAGCTGCGGCAATCAGGTTGGCCCCCGACCGCTTGATGACGTTCAGCGTAACGACGGATTTGTTATCCAGACGGGCAAAATCCTGTTGTTCTTCAAAGCTATCCTGAACCTGAGCAACATCGCCCAAACGAACAGTAGCCCCGGTGGCCGTCCGGATCTGAAGGTTTTCCAGTTGCTTCATCTCGCTGAACTCGCCTTTTACCCGCAAGGTCCGGCGTACGCCCGCAACATTTAATTCACCACCCGATACGTTGATGTTTTCGCCCTGAACGGCCTGCTGAATGTCAAAAAATGCCAAACCGGCCGATTGCATGCGTGGCAAATCCACATTAATCTGGATTTCACGCTCTAACGCACCGACAATATCCACCCGGCTGATCTGCGGCATGGCTTCGATGGCATCCTGTAAATCCTCCGCGTATTCTTTCAGCCGTTTGAGCGAAAAGTTTCCGGCAAGGTTGATGTTCATGATCGGAAATTCCGAGAAGTTCACATCCTGCGCCGTTGGTCCCGCGTCCATTTTCTGGGGCAAATCCTGCTTGGCTTTATCGATGGCATCACGCACCCGTTGTAACGCTTCCGGAACCTGAACATCCGGGTTGAACTCTACCAGAATAACCGATACGTCCTGCAACGCATTCGATTTGATTTTTTTAACGCCCGAAATGGATTTTAACTGCTTCTCGATCGGCTTGTTAATAGTGTTTTCAACGTCGGCCGGTGCCGTTCCCAGGTAAATGGTATTGATATAAATCTGCGGCACTTTAATGTCTGGAAACTGCTCTTTCGGCAGGTTATTATACACAAATAACCCGCCAATCGTAATGATGAACGTGAAGATGTAAATAGCCGTCCGGTTTTCTACGCACCAGTTGGTAAAACCGAGGGTTTTGTATTGTTCAAATTTCATGGCCTTGGTTAGATGGGATCGAAACGTGGATTTCTGTAGGCCGCATTTCGATCTGTTTTTAGAAATTTATCGGTTGTCCATCAACTAACTCCTGATAGCCTTGGGTAATAAGCTGGTCGCCGGAGTTTAGTCCGGTAATAATTTCGACTTTTCCACCGTAGCTCAATCCGGTTTTTACCTGACGGGCTTTGGCCAGTTTTTTATTGCCTTCTGAGACGGCCACATAAACCAGTTGCCCGTTTTCCGTATTCTGAACCAGGTTCTGATCGATCACAATGGCTTTATTTCTCGAGATATCGTTAATTTTTATCTGTGCCAGCATATTCGGTTTCAGGTTATTGTCCGACGGCAGGGGAGCTTCGATGGTAAACGTCCGGCTCAATGGATCGACCGTTGTTGAAACGAAGCTGATGCGTGTCGTCAGCTCTTTGTCGATATCCGGAAACCGTACGACCACGGCATCTCCTTTTCGAACGCTACCCGCATACGTATCGGCCACTTTCGCGGCAACTTTGAGTTGCGACAGGTTCACCACCCGAACAATGCCCATTCCCGGCATGGCCGTTTCGCCGGTTTTGACGTTGACTTTATCAACAACACCCGAAATTGGCGACGTCACATTGGATTGTGAAAGTTGGACGTTTAGTGTAGCCAGCCGTTTTTCCAATCCTTCCTTGTTGTTTTTCGCTTGCAGGTACTGAATCTCGGTACCAATCTGCTGTTTCCAGAGGCTAGCCTGTTTCTCATAAACCGTGTTGGCTAAGTTCAATTGATTGCGCACTTCTTCAACCGATTCGCGCAGAATCTGATCGTCGATTTTGGCTAAAACGGAACCGGCTTTTACTGCATCGCCTTCCTTCACGTAAACCGCCGTAATCGCACCACCGGATTTAGGAGTCACCTGCACATTATTCTTGGCATCGATGGTGCCCTGCAACTCCACAAAATGCTTGAAAGTTGATGCTGTCAATGGTGCAACCACCACTTCTTTCACCTTAACCTGCTCGGCCTGAGTGGGATCCAGTTTGGCCACTTCCGATTCCAGCGTCTTGATTTTAGTGGTTAATTCGGTTTGCTGGGTTTTTAAATCGGCGAGTTCCTGCTTTTTAGAAGCCAAATCAGACTTCTTTTCTGACGAGCAGGCAAAAAGTAGGGAGGTTGCCAATCCGATTATGTAATATGTTTTCATTTTGATTATCAATAAATGCTTTGAACAGCGTGAATGTGACGAATGATTATTGACCGGTGTATAATTTCCCCAATGCCTTATCCAGATCGACTTTCGTGATCATGTAATCGAGCAAGGATGCGAAGTAATTGGTTTGCGACTCCCGAAACGACGTTTCAGCGTTTAATACTTCGATATTAGAACCAACTCCTTCTTTGTATTTGATTCGCGTAACCCGCACAATCTCCTGGGCCAGATCCATATTTCGTTTCTGATTTTGAAGGGTTTGCAAGTTGTTGGACAACATCACTGTAGACTGTCTAATTTGCAGATCAATGGAATTTTTCAGTAACTCTCCGCTTTGCCGGGCTTTGTCGACCGTTATTTTTCGTTGTTGTGCCGCGTAGCGTTTCTGAAAACCGTCAAAAACCGGAATATTTAGATTGAGCGAAATAGCTGCCGAGTTGAACCACTGCGTCGTCCAAAAGTCCATAAAATTATTCCGACCGTTGTTATGGCCGTAGGTTGCAGCCGCCGTTAATCGCGGATAATACTGTTTCCCAATGTTTTGCAGATCCAGGTCGGCCAGTGTCACCTGCGTTTGTAACGTCGAAAACTCAATCCGCTGGTTATAATCGAATACGGAATCCAAAACCGCTGCCCGATCCAAATCTTTCTGGCCATAGGACTCAATTCGATCCGTCAAGCGAATCGGTGTATTGATCGGCAATCCCATCTGGAACTTCAATAAATAATAGCTCAGATCGACCAGGTTTTTAACATTTTGCCGTTCTGTTTTCAAATTATTCAATTGTACTTCCAACCGATCAACGTCGATTTTTTCGACAAATCCCTGAGCATTCATGGCCCTCGTCTCGCGCAAAAGTGTATCGACCCGGGACACATTCAAATCCAGCAGTTTAATACGCTCCTCGCTGACCAGGACGCCGTAATACGCTTTGGCAACCTGTTCCGCTACGTTAATTTTCGATGCGGTGATGTTTTTCTGCGCCAGTTCTCGGTACGTCGAAGCGGCCTTCAAACCAATTTTATAAGACGCATCGAACAGCAACTGATTCACATTGGCCGAAACATTCCCCTGAAGTTTTACCCCAAATGGAATGGCAGTAACCGCATCTTTATCACCACTGCCACCACCGGTTGAGTCCGCCGGAGCGCCAAAACCACCAGCGGGAAAGATAAATTTCTGAATAATAGCATTGTAAGTAACCGTACCGCCAACGTTAACTTGTGGTAAAGCTAATCCTTTAAGCTCCTTGATACGCGCTTCGGCACTCAATGCGTCTAATTGCGTATTCTTGATGTTAATATTCTGTTGGGTAGCAAAACTGATAGCGTCATTCAACGAAAACTCGCGCGGAGCCTGAGCCATCCCCGAGCCAACCAGACCAATTGTCAATACTAAACTATAGATTGGCTTACAATGTCGTAGAAGCGGGGTCATTCTGGTGTTCTTTAACATATTGGTTGTAGATAAGTAATCCTTTTTCAGTGAGTATACCGCGAACAAAATGATGAAGTAGCTGGATTTGAACCTCTACCATAGCCGTTAATCCTCGTGGAAACACCTCTGTATCAAAAGCCATTCGTATCAATTCAACTCGCAATCGCGCCATGATCTCCACGTCAATCTCGGGTCTATACAACGCCTGCTCAATACCTTTTTTCAGATTTGCCCGGATTGATTCGAGTACAAATTTCTCCTTAAATTCCGTACAAACCTCCCAAGCTCTGGGATAATGCCGTTGAACATCGAACCATAATGTCGGATTCATCTCGGCCAAATGTTCCCGCATAATCTCTGATGCAAGCAATATTTCTTCGATAGGATTATGAGCAGTTGCCATTTTGCAACTCACATTTTCCCGATTCTTATCCAGGCGATACAACATGACCTGATAAACAATGTCATCTTTATCGGTAAAATGCTGATAGAGTGTCTTCTTGGAAATACCGATATCACGGGAGATATCATCCATTGTAATACTTCGTGTACCAAATTTCCAAAATAAAGCTTCAGCTTTTAAAAGAATTCGTTCTTTGAGCTCCAATGATTTATGACTATTTTAAGTCATAAACTCAGGAAACTATTTTTAAGTTCATAGTTTCCTGAGTTTTCAATAAGTATATGGTGGGGATATGTGCTACAAAGGTTGATTCAAATGAGATTTTTATCAACTATTAAGGCGTGAAGCGGCTGATTTCAGGGATGAACCATCTATTTTTTGAAGATGAAAGGTAAATTTCAGCTTCTCTGTAGAAGATATAAGAAACTAACTAAAGATGGCCTTCGGCTACAGTAAATTAGCTTCTTAAGAGCCGTCTAAAAATGGTAGTTGAAATTAATCAGGGAAGCCAGTAAGGTAGTAAAACAAAAATGGTAGCTACTATACTATTCTAGTCCAACGGATCAATAGAAGCCAATTCACTATCAACCCGCAGACCAAAACTCAATCAGCAGTCGGCCACTCGTCAGGTTGAGGAAAACCACACATCCCGGTAAATCCTAAGACGGTCGCCACCTTGTAAGGCTTGTCTGTGCTACTCGTCCCATAAAAAAAAGGTCCTGCCTCTTGTGAAGGCAGGACCCTTATTAAATCTGTGGTGGCGGCAACCTACTCTCCCACCAGTGACGGCAGTACCATCGGCGTAACGGGGCTTAACGGCTCTGTTCGGTATGGGAAGAGGTGTTCCCCCGCACCCTTGCCA
>NZ_RQJP01000007.1 GCF_003858645.1 Larkinella knui
GGGTGGGGGGTTGGGTATCGGGTGGCGGGGGGGTGGCGTTGGTGACGCTGAAGGAGCGTTCGACGGGTTGGGCGTAGCGGTATTGCCCGTTACCGTGCTGGGTGGCCCGGATCGTCACCCGCCCCACCCCGCCGGTTAACCTGATCTGCCCGTTTTCAATAACAGCGGGGCCATCGACCGAAAATAGACTAACAAACAAACCTGATGAGGCCGAAACCGGGGGCCTGAAAGCCGGTGCGGTTGGTGATTTATCCGCAATCGGATCAAAGGTTATGGTTTGCTGTTGGCCCGGACAGGATAAATAAATGTATTTTGTGTACGTAGTGGTTAGACCTCCACCATCCGTAACCTCCAGTACCATTCCGTACCAGTAACTCGCTTCACCGTCGCAGTTGCCCTCCGTCAGAGTAACAGTACCGGTGCGCCCGTTAAAAATGGATACCGTATGCCGGTGGTCATTGTGGTACAGATAAACCGTCCATTTGTATTTCAACTGATCGGATGGCGTTTGAACATCCGATGCCGTAGCATCCAGATTGATGGTCTGCGGCAGGGAAATCTGACTATAGCCATCAACCGATGTAGTCTGGACCGTTGGCGGAGTATTGTTAAGTGAGATTGTGGTCTGAGCGGTATTGCTTTTTCCCTGATTATCAGTAACCTTCAGGGTGACATTGTAGGATTTCTGACCGACTGCCGTGTAGGTTTTCAAGGGTGGAGTCATCGTACGATTAACCGAACTTCCATCGCCAAAAGTCCATTCATACGTCAAGGGTCCCCCTTCAGGGTCATATGAATCTTTAGCCGAAAAATTAATGCCCAGCGGACTATTTCCGTACTCTTTATCCGTCGTAATAACGGCGGTTGGCGGTTGGTTGCTGGTGAAGGCAAACTGACGCACAAGCGATTTTTCGCCCAGTGTGACATAATAGATATTACGGTCGTACGGGTTAAAAGCCATGCCCACAACCAGATTGGAAAGCTCTGTAACGGTTATTTTGGGAGTCATTTTGAAAAGGCTCCCGGCTTCCATATTGTTGTCATGGCCAAATTTGGCTCCGGCAATCCAGCCAGTTCCGTAATCGGCAAAATAATAGGTATCCTGAAATTCTTTTGGATAGTTGCCACCGCCTTCGTGCCACACTCCGCCAACAATACAGTTTCCTTCGAGCGGGCGCGTGTCGGAGCTCACCACCGCGTCGTCCTTAATGATTTGCGTATTTTTGTTTTCCCGGTATTGAATTCTGGGTTTGATCGGATTTGCCGGTTTATAAATCTGGGTTTTCCAATACCCATCGCGGCCTTTGTCCTGGCCTTCGTAATAAGGCCAGCCAAAGTTTTGCCCGGGTGCCGTTACGACATTGAGCTCTTCCCAGGCAGAAAAACCAACATCACCGACGTAAAGAACCCCCGGATTTCCATTCGCCGGATTGGCATCGCCGGTATTGGGGCGCACCGAAATCTTGAATGCCTGCCGAAATCCCAGCGCGTAAATGCGATTCTGCGGCAATTTCAGGTCCGAACCGGCACCCTTATAGAACGGATTTGAAGGATACCCTTCTCCATTTTCGGGATTAATCCGCAATATTTTGCCATTGAGCGAATATAAAACCTGGGACTTATAAGCGCCAATGTTTTCGGTTATCCGATCCAGACTGTAAGTATTACAGCCACCGTAGCCATCAGCAGGAATCGATTTTATTATTTTTTTATCAATTCCCTGTTGAAACCACGTTGTATTATTGCAACCAACGTCTACTTCGACAAAGCTGGAGGCATCACCCGTGCCCAATATAATACTGCCGTCTACCCCGGTTACGAGCCCGCCCCCGGCGTGGGAAGCCGTAACGATTGGGATCGCATTATCGAGGGTTTCACCAATCAGGATTTTCCGGCTAGCCGGATCGGCCTTGTAGTCATTATTCGGATTGGCGGTATACCGCGTAAGCCGCCCGATGGTTGCGATGTTGTCGATCGACTGATTCGCCTGGTAGCCGGGTTTTCCGAAGTTTTCATAGTAGTACATGTCTACGATGTAATACACATAAAAACGACCGTTGGCTAAGAAATCGCGATCCAGGGTGAATCCCAGCAAACCATGATCGCCATAGCCCGCCACTTCTTCCTGAATGTCCAGGATAACGGTTGCCTTGGTTTCCCCTCTTTTGATTCGGTACACCAGACCATACCGGCAGGCTACGTATAAATTGCCAGCTTTATCGAAAACAAGACTGGTTGCGGCTTTGAATGATACAGCGGGACTTGGGGTTGGACTAATAGAGTTGATATAATCCTTGTCTTCCATATTGATCCCCACTTGTCCATAGCCTGTCCATGACAGAAAAAGGAACAGTATCAAAACAGCACACGTACGTGAAGTAAAGGAGTTTAGCATAGAAAGATGTTTTTGTAAATACCAGTGAGCACCTCGATCAGAGCAAGAAATAAATAGAAGAGTCTTAATTTGTAGGAAGATAGCGAACAATAATTGGGTCGCAAAACTTAAAGTAACTTTATATTAGTGTTCGGTTACATATAAGTAACTTGTAAAATTTATGTTTTATCTAGAAAAAGGCTGATTATCTGGAGCTTATAGAAATAAGCGGCTCTATATCTTATGAACAGGTGAATGAGCCAATGGCCGTTGAGAAACCCATTTTTAATTCCAATTTAAGGACTTTATCCGACCTGAATTGTGTTATTTTTCCAGTAACTGCTGAACGCGCCAAACCATTTCTGGCTGGCTCGCGTTTGGCAAACAAACCTTAAAACCGCTGGTTGTGTCGCCCGATGGAAACCCGTCGCAAGAATAACTTTATGACGCGTCGCCGGGAGCCAAAGCGCTTCATGCTCTGGTTGTGCATGGCAGGAAGTGTGTTTACATTTACGGGTTTGCTGGTGACCTACATCGCCCGGAAAGTGGGCTCCGATTGGCGCAACATTCCGTTGCCAACGGTATTTCTGGCCAGCACGGGCGTTATTGTTGCCAGCAGCCTGACTTTACACATTGCCAACGGCGCATTTCGCCACGAACGATTTACCCAATACCGGCTTTATCTGGGTACAACCCTGTTTTTGGGAACGCTTTTTGTCATCCTGCAAGTGCTGGGCTGGCGGGAATTGATGTTGAAGGGTGTTTATCTGCAAACCAATCCATCCAGCAGTTTTCTGTTTTTGCTCTCCGGACTGCATCTGCTACACATTCTGGTTGGGTTGATTTTTCTGTCCATTGCCTTTGCGGAAGCGATGCGCCGGATCCCGTACGTTGAAGCATTTGTATACAGCGTAAATCCGCCCAATCTTTTGAAGATCAAGCTGTTTACCCTTTACTGGCACTTTGTTGACATTCTGTGGCTGTACGTCTTTCTGTTTTTACTCTTTCACCACGGTCTGTGAGCTAACCGGAACTGGCCCGGTAGGGCCCTGCTGTTCCATTTCCCTTTTGGAAGGGCCGTAGCGGGTTGAAAGGAAGCGGGGAGAAACGGAAAGTGTATGGGAAGATCAGGTATGCCGAACGCTGTAACCCTGATTTCGATGCGTAATGACGCAGATAACTCCTGACTCCGCGTCATTACGCACCGGTTTTTCACGAATCGGTATTCTTAAATACCAGCAGAACTTTCAATTTTACCTTTTCATCGACCGGAACCATCATCAGGGAAGGTTTTTCTACTTTGTAATCCGATAAATTGATATCAAAATCACCTTTAACAGTCACCTGCGAATTATCATCCTGGCGGGTACCCTGAATAACGACGGGTTTGGTCACGCCGTGGAAGGTAAGATTGCCCTTGACCGTCAGATTCGTTCCCTGCTGCTGAATATCGTTGCTGGTGAAGGTTACTTTAGGGTATTTTAACGCTTCCATTTTTTCCAGGGCGTGCGAATCGCGATTGGTGTTATCGCTGTCGAAGCTCGACACTTTGGTGGCCGCAGCTACGCTCTCGATCCTGTTGGCATCGTCGATCACAATGACACACGCCACATCGCGGCTGACGCCTTCAAAACTGTGCATGGGATGCGTCATGGCGTACGTAATCGTCGATTTGGTCCGGTCGGCCATCAACTTCCGTTTGACGGGTTCCGGTCGATAAGCCGGTTGGTGAAACGATACCAATCCCGTGCCGACGAGCAATAGACAAGCCGTCAGCTTTTGATATGAAAAAGCAGTCATACAGAAAGCAGGTGTGAAATGAGTGAACTTACTTGAGTTTTATCGCGATGATAGCGGCCGCATACGCTCCAAAGGTGGTGTAGGCGGATGCCCGGTGGTAAGGCTTCAAATTGGGATGCTTGTCTATCTGGTGAGCCAGAATGTTGGTGGCCACCATTCCGGTCAGGTGAACAACGGCCAGCGCGCGGTGCAGTTTAATGGAACTGAAGCCTCGTTTTCGGCTAGTCGTGGGCAGGCCGGGTGGTGAGGTCAGTGACAGCAACGCCGTTGTGCCATACGAGAAGTTGATCAGCGTGGCCATGTTCTCGTGCTGATCATGGATGCGTAAATAATCGGCGCCTTTTGCTTTATACAACTTCCCTCCCAGAATGCCCTGGGCAATGAATCCGGCCAGTGTTACGAAGCCCATTACCTGATGACTCACCAGAAACGTCCGGCGGATTTTCAACTCTTTTTCACGGCCCTGGGGCGTCAGCGGAGCGATGTGGGTGAGCCGAAGTAAACCCTTCGGCCCCCAAAATGCCCGTTGCGTGAAAACCATCTTCCTGGGTAACAATTCCTGAGCATCCGCTGTACTGTCGCTCAACTCCGCCAGCAGATCATTGGCGTCGGATGGCGCTTTGATGCTGGTATCGGCCGGCGTAACGGCTTTTACACGGGTCGAATCCTGGGCCCAGAGGGGTAAACAGGAGGTAAGCAGGCAAACCATTAACAGATGCTTCATAGCTTAGGCTTCAAATACACGCAGACTGGTACCGTTTAGAGTCGTACTATACTTTTTTAAGTTGGCTTGATTCGCTGCAACCGGAACCGTAACCTTGCCGGTGAGGTCATAAACAGAGCCGTGGTTCGGGCAGTAGAAATTGTCGACGGCAGGACGATACGTAACCAGGTTTCCTTCGTGCGTACAGATTTTCGCCAGGGCAACGTACTCGCCATTTTTGACTTGGGCAATCAGAACATCATCCTTATAGACAAACTTTTTCGCTGCATCTTTCAAATCGGCATACGCACTGCTGTTGATGTCAATCGTAAAATCAACTTTGCCGGTAGGCGTTGGGGCGGGGTCCGGATCATCAGAACCTTTTGAACAGGAAGTCAGTGTTCCCATACAGTAAAATGCCATCAATGCCGCACTGCTCAATCCCAGGCTCCGAAGGAACTCACTTCGTTTGATCGGTTCTTGTTGGTTGGTCTCCATATACTAAATGAGTAAGTTGTTAATTAATGTATCTACACTATTTCGCTAACGGTTTTTGTACACCAGAAAGTGTTGATCAAAGCCGGTAGCGCAACGAGAAAAATACGCCGGCACTCGTCAGCCGGATTTTACCATACCCCAGCGTGGACCTTCTGGCGTTTTTCAGGAACGGTTCCACTTGCCAGGAAAACCGGCGCAACGGGCCGTCGGAACGGAAATTGCGTTCGTAGCCCAACGAAAAATTAAAATGACTCCACGGATGCAAACCAGTATTGCCATCCCATCCTTGGTACTTTGGCTGAGGATACGGCTTGCTGCCGGGTGCGTAATTGTACACATACGTTTCTTTCTGCATAATGTACGATGATACTCCGGCATTGATAAACCACCGTCGGCGGTCGTTCAGAAATACATCGTAGCGCAGATTAAGCGGAATGTCGAGGACCGTACAAACTGCTCCGACGCTTTCGTAATGGGGGCCATACCAATGTTTTGCCACAGAATCAGGAATGGTATACTCAGATGCCGGAGCCGTGTATTTTTTGACGGATCGTATAACCCCACTTTGCAGTGTAAGGCGCCGTAAAAACCGGTATTCGACCAATATACCTGCTGCAAAATCCTTGGCTGCTTTAGGGCTGCTTCCCACAAAGTTCAGATCAGGAGCGGCAACGAAGCGCACCGATAAAGCCGGAAAGCCAATAACCGGAATCGACGGCGCCACGATTTTCGGCCCAACCGGCGGGCGCATCGGCTCCAGATCCAGTTCCGGCAGGGTTGGCAAAACCGGTTTTTTAGGAACACGGGCCGTAATGTAGTCCAGATTACCCGTCAGATCGAATGGAGCGGCTTCCGGGGCTGGTGTTTCCAAAACGGTTTTTTCGCCCACCGAATGGATTGGCGGTTCCCCACTTTCCGTAGCGGTCGGGTCCTCCAGGCCGGACCGGCGTCTTGTCAGGCGGTTTTTCGTCTGGCTATCAACCCCGGCATACCGGGGCGTTACGACCAGACTGCGACGGCCCGGCTTCCCGCTTCGATCGTTGGGAGTCGCTGAAACCGTGCGGCTTTTTTTAGAAAGCACCGAACCCGTTCGGGCCGACCGTTTATTTTCGGCATGTTCCGCCGTTTTCGCCAGCCGGTTTTTGGAAATTAAACCGACTTTACTGGTTGAGTTTGTTGATGAGTTGGTCCGGGTTGTACGGACCTCTGCCGGTTTTGCTGAAAGCGTTGTTGCCTCGGCCCTTCCTTCAGACGTTGGCTCCGATCGAACTATAGCCGGTTTTTCCGCCGTTTTTCCAGGTGTGCGGTTTGTACCAGTCGCTTCCGAAGCCACTCCGTTGGTCGTTGGCTCCGCGGGCTGGCCGGTTTCGGCGGGCGACGCGTCGGAACGGTCGGACTGCGGTGCCACCGAAACCGTCGTTGACCCGCCAGTACCTCGTGGAGCGGCTTTTTCCGGTGTTTTCATGGCCGAAACCGCTTCCAGATTCGAGGGTACTTTTTTTGCCGTTGGATGGGCATCATCCGGCTGCACCACGATGGAAATCGTAGTCAGCAGGAGCAATAAAAGCGGCAAGCCCCAATAGATAAACCGATAAAGAAACTGCGACCGGTCGTTTTCGTCAAGACGGTGACGCAGGCTATTCCAGTCATCAGAATGATAAGGCGGCTCAAACTCCTCGGCAGACGACCGGAAGAGCTTGTCCAGTTCGTCATCGGGAAGTTCTTGCAAACTCGCCATGGCATCTACGGTTTAATAATTGTTTCAATTGTTCACGGGCACGAGCCAGATTTGACTTGGATGTACCGACCGATATACTCAATTGGCCGGCAATCTCTTCGTGGGTATACCCATCGATTGCGTATAAATTAAATACCATTCGGTAGGCGGGCGTCAATAGTTGAACGACTTCCATCAGTTCCTCATGGCTCAGCTGGTCGAGGGCATTGGCTTCAACGTCCGGTAGTTGGCCGGCCTGGTCAATGTCCTCGTGATACCGGTGTTTCAGATTCTGCCGGTAGTAATCGAGTGCGGTATTGATCATGATTCGACGGAGCCACATCTTGAAAGGTACCTCGGCCCGGTATTGATCCGATCGGGTAAATACTTTCATAAAGCCATCGTTCAAAATTTCCACCGCTTCGTCCCGATTATACGAATAACGCAAGCAAATTCCCATCGCATACCCATAGAACTGCTTATAAAGCTGCTCCTGGCTTCTGCGATTGCCATTTTGGCATTCCTTTAATAATCCGGCGATATCTGGGAAGGGAACGGTCATACGTCGGGTTTCAATCGTCAATACGGTGGTTGGCACCACAGGGTTGCGTCAATCAGACAAAAGCCTATTTTTCGGTATTCAGTGAGCAGTTCCTGTTTTATAAACTATAGATTGGTAGGACAAGATACAAAAACTTGGGAACTGGCTCACTGAATACCGAAAACAGATCAGGGAGCTGGTGCCACCGGCGTATCTTTGTTCACAATCGGCCATACGGCGGGTTGCGGAAAACTAATGCCTTTATTCAAACCGCGTTTTCCGTTGTCCTGCTGAAAATAGTATAAGGGCCAGCCTTTAAAGGTCAATTGCTGGCGGCCGAATACCGTAATCGAGCCAAAAAGTGTTTTATCGATCGTGGAGGGCACTTCCTTCAGCGTTTCTTCGTACAAAGGCCATACCGCATTGTTGCTAAAGTCGGACTTTGTGTAATTGTTCTTATTGTTTTTATCGTTTTTGAAACCGTACAACGTGCGGCCCATGGCATCGGTGAAATAGATGGTTTTTCCGGTTCCTTCCTTATAATCAGACGTATAGCTTTTGCCGTTATGCCCAATCAGCTGCGCGTTCGCCATCATGATGGAATAGTTCGGTTTGGCCACAAACCAGACATTGCCCACGTTTTCACCTTTCACATCGCCGGATTTGGCGTCATCCTTATAATAATACAACGGCCAGCTTTTGTAGGTCGTTTGCTTCGACCCATCGGCCCGCGTAATTGTTCCGAAATCGGTTGCGGTCAGGCCGGTTCCCAGTTTGGGGGTTGCGCGGTAAAATACGGGCCAGGTCGTCAAACAGCCGCCGGTGCAGGTCGATGCGCCGGTGCTATCGTAATCGTTCGAAAAAAAGTAAAGCGTCCGGCCCGTTTCGTCCGTCATCACATTTCCCAGTGAAGTGCTGGTCAAATTGATGGCCGGATCGGGTGCCGCAGGTGTTGCGTCATCCGTATCTTTGTCACAGGAGGTTAAACAACCGACAATAAACAACAGGGCAACCACAGGGGTCGCAATCCATCTTGGTTTCATGGCAAACGAGATAAAAAGATTAGAATTAAAGAGGTACCTGTCGAATCGATTCGTTGCCAGTACGGAGGTTGCGAAAAAAGGGTTGCGTGGCTGAAAAAAAAGGCCAAAAAAAAAGCCCGTCAAATCTGACGGGCCAGCGTAAACGGCTTTGCTTGGTTAACCGACCTGATCGGTAAAATGCTTCAGTTCGTGCCCCATTTTGTCCCGCTTGGTCCGCAAATAGACTTCATTATGCGGGTTGGGCTGAATATCGATGGGAACGGTTTCGACAATTTCCAGGCCGTAGCCCATCAGCCCCGCCCGTTTTTTAGGATTGTTGGAAATCAGCCGGAGTTTAGTAACGCCCAGGTCGCGCAGAATTTGGGCACCAACGCCGTAATCGCGCGCATCCATCGGCAAACCGAGTTCGAGGTTCGCTTCAACGGTATCGCGGCCCATTTCCTGTAATTTATACGCCTTTAGTTTGTTCATCAACCCAATGCCCCGGCCTTCCTGAAACATGTAAAGCACGATGCCTTTGCCTTCCTGTTCAACCATTTTCATGGCCGCATGCAGTTGCTCTCCGCAGTCGCAACGGCACGAACCGAAAATATCGCCCGTTACACACGAGGAGTGAACCCGGACCAAAACCGGCTCATTTTTCTCCCAGGTTCCTTTGATCAGTGCCAGGTGAGTGTCGTCGGTATTGATTTGTTTATAGGCAATTAATTCAAAATCTCCGTAGCTGGTGGGCATGTTAACGCCAATTTCGCGTTTGATCAGACTTTCCTGCCGCAACCGGTATTCAATCAAATCCTGAATACTGACCAGTTTCATTCCGAATTTGTCGGCAATTTCCCGCAACTGGGGCAACCGGGCCATGGTCCCATCTTCGTTCAGAACTTCAATCAGTACGCCCGCCGGTTGTAAACCCGCCAATTGTGCAAAATCAACGGCCGCTTCGGTATGCCCGGCCCGGCGGATGACCCCGCCATCGACGGCCCGCAAAGGGAAAATATGCCCCGGACGGCCCAGGTCTTCGGGTGTGGTGGCCGGATCGACCAGGGCGCGGATGGTTTTGGCGCGGTCGCTGGCCGATATGCCCGTTGTGCAGCCATTGCCCAGCAAATCGACGGAAACGGTAAAAGGCGTGGTGTGAACCGACGTGTTGTTGCCGACCATCATTTCCAGGCCCAGTTCCTGACAGCGGGCTTCGGTCAGCGGAGCGCACATCAGGCCCCGGCCTTCCCGAATCATGAAATTGACCATTTCGGGCGTGATTTTTTCCGCAGCGCAGATCATATCGCCCTCGTTTTCCCGGTCTTCGTCATCGACAACGAGAATGATTTTTCCGTCGCGAATATCCTGAAGTGCGTCTTCGATCCGATCCAGGGGAATACCGGGATTGGTATTATTATTGCTCATCATAATTTATAGTAAAGACAGGAAAGAAAAGACAAAACGATAGGCATACAAGACCGCCAGCCAGCGGTTTACCGCAGCTTTCCGTCTTTCCGCTCTTGTCTTTTCTCTCACGTCTGTATGAACATTGTTCCGTAAAGATACGTTCGATACGCTAAATTTGTGTTTTGCACGTTTTTATCAAAAATAACACTTGTAGTTACGAAAAAACTTTACCCTCGTGAGCGTAGTCAGGAAGTGGTTAGCCGGTTTAGTACATTTTGTCCGGCAGCAGGTCCGGGTTTTCCTGATCGGGATGTGTTTTGCGCTGAATTTAAACGCGTTTGCTCAAACAACTGTTACGGAAGATTGGTGTGTAAAGCGGCCTGAACTTTCCGAAGAAGGAGGCTTTACTGTATCATCAACAAAAGGGTGTGCTCCATTGACCATTACGGTAAAAAATACCACAAATAGCCCCGATAATATATTTCGATACGTTTACGATTACAAAGGTGGTAATCCAGTAGCCACTAATTCCAGCGTTTTAGAAACTGCACACACCTTTTCAAAACCGGGAAAGTATAAAATTTTGCAGGTAGGGAGCAAAGGAAGTACGGGTTCAGTTGCCTGTCAGGAGGTTGAAGTGCTCGATGCCACACCGCCTAATTTTCGGGCCTACAGTTGCGTCGATCTGAAGGTTATTGTGGATATTGTCAATGATGCCGTTGCCAGTCAGTATGATGAGTTTTTGGTCGACTGGAAAGATGGAAGTGCCATCCAAACCGTGCCTAAAACCGCGCTGGCCGGAATAACGCATACGTATAGAAACAATGCCGATTACACCATCAGGGTCAGCGGTAATTACCGTGGCCTGAATTGCGGGGGCGGTTCTTTTCAGCAGGTCAAGCCCTTGTTGAACACTGAATTTGTAAAACCGATTATCAGTCGTTTGGCAACGACAGGCTCCACCATTACCCTGCAGGTAAAGGCTGGCGCCAAGCAGCAGGTAACTCTCTATCAGCAGGGAGCATCCGGCACCTTCAGCCCCACGCCGGTTTCGCGCGTTGGCGATGGGTCGCTGGTAATCAATGATATCACCTCGCATCCGACCTGTTTTAAAGCGGTTTCTATAGATGCTTGCGGACAAAAACTGGAGTCGGATGTGGTTTGCAGCATTGGGCTGGACGTGGCAGCGAAAGACCAGCAGAACGAAGTGGTCTGGACGGCACCCGGTAGTCCGGCCAATTTTCAGAAATATACCGTTACAAAAAATGATGCCGCCTTCCGTACGTTCACCCGCATCGGTGATAAATCAGTGAACGATACGGAAGGACTCAATTGCAATCAGGACTATTGCTATCAGGTAACGGCTTTGGCCGGCGCAACGGAAATCGTGTCGGATAAAAAGTGCGTACGGGTTCTTTCGTCATCGGTGCCACCGGCTTTTTCCACGGTGCAGGTTTCGGTCAATGGTGACAACCGGGTCGATTTGCGGGGCTTGCCGCCCGTTCCGACTTCGCAAAACCCGACCTATAAAATGATTGTTTTTCGCCGGGATGAACCGGCAGGGGCCTTCGAACAAACCGGCGAAGAGGTGGATCGGAATATTCACCAGGATGGCGGTGTGCAGCCCCAGAAGCAGTCGTATTGCTATCAGGTGGTGTATCAAAACGCCTGCGGGGTATCGTCCGAGCCTTCTAAAATGGTTTGTACGGTTTTCCTGGCGTCCAATTCCGCTTCTACCATCGACTGGACATCCGATTCTCCTTTTGCGGATGAAGCGATTGATCATTACGTGATCGAAAAAATCGATGCCAGTGGCGTGGTTTGGGAAGAAGTAGCCGTAGGAATGCAGACCTCCTACCGCCCCGCAACGGAAGCCGACAACCAGCAGTTCCGGTTTCGGGTCAAGGCGGTTTCGAAATCCGGGGCCATCAGTTACTCCAATTTCTATACGTTCGTCCAGGCACCCCGCATCTTTATGCCGGACGCGTTTACGCCCAACGGCGACCAGGACAATAATGTACTGGAAGTAAAAGGCAGTACCTATTTTCAGTCCATTCAAATGACGATTTATAACCGCTGGGGCGAAGTCGTGTTTCACACAGAAAGTCGCGAAGGGTGGGATGGGCGAATCGGTGGTCAACCCGCTCCGGCCGGAACGTACGCTTATCGCATCACCGCTGTGGACCCGAACGGCGTCAAAACAGAAAAGCTGGGTAAGGTGTTACTGCTTCGGTAGATGAACATCGGGAAAAGACAACGGCCAAAATCGGCGAGGTCTGCTTTTCATTGCTACCTTTGCTCAACCAATTTCAGGGTGTTGCTGGTAATTTTCTTGTCTTTTGTCTTATTTATTTTTCGAATGGTATGTTCAACATGATGGATATGTTCGGCAAGGTGAAGGAGTTTCAGGCCCGTCTGAAAGACGCTCAGGCCAGCCTGAATACCATTACCGAATCGGGAGAATCGGGTGCCGGTATGGTTCGTGTAACCGTCAATGGCCTTAAACAAGTGGTTCGGCTGACGATCGATCCGGATCTTATTCGGCCGGATGATCGCGAGATGCTTCAGGATCTGGTGGTTGCGGCCACCAACAAGGCACTCGAAAATGTAGAACCTAAAATTAAGGACCACCTTCAGAAAGCCACCGAAGGACTGTTGCCTAATATTCCCGGTTTTGACCTGGGCAACCTGATGTCGTAAGGCATGGATCAGGTTGCTATCGTGATTCTGAATTACAACGGGAAATCATTTCTGGAACAGTTTTTACCTTCCGTACTGGCGCATTCGGAAGGGTGTCCGGTTTATGTTGCCGACAACAATTCGACGGACGGCTCGCTGGCCTTCTTACAGTCGAAATTTGCGTCGGTGCGGCTGATCCGTCTGCCGGTCAATTTCGGGTATGCGGGCGGTTACAATGCGGCTTTAAAACAAATTGAGGCCACCTATTTTCTTCTGCTGAATTCCGACGTCGAAGTAAGCGACGGCTGGTTGTCGCCCCTGCTGCGCAGGATGGAAGCCAACCCGCTTGTGGCCGCCTGCCAACCCAAAATCCGGGCCTTTCAGAATCCCGCCCTGTTTGAATATGCGGGAGCAGCCGGCGGTTATATCGATTATCTGGGCTATCCTTTTTGCCGGGGTCGTCTGTTCGATACGATTGAAGAAGACCAGCACCAGTACGATGATGCGCGCCAGATCTTCTGGGCAACGGGTGCGTGCATGTTGGTGCGCTCCGACGTTTTTCGCCGGTTAGACGGCTTTGACCCCCGGTTTTTTGCCCACATGGAAGAAGTCGACTGGTGTTGGCGGGCCAAAAATGCCGGTTATCAAATCTGGTATTGTCCCGAATCAACGATTTACCACGTCGGGGGCGGCACCCTTCACAAATCCAATCCGCACAAAACGTTTCTGAATTATCGCAATAGTTTGGCAATGCTTTACAAGAATTTGCCGACGGGTCACGTAGTCCTCAACATTCTGATCCGGCTGGTTTTGGATGGGCTGTCAGGTGTCCGGCTGCTACTAACCGGCCACTGGCAGGATACGCTGGCGATTTTAAAAGCTCACTTTGCTTTTTACAGTTGGCTGCCCTACCTGCGTAAGCAGCGGAATGCGCTGGCTGACCTGCGAAATAACCGCATCACCCACCGGGAAATTCATCCGCACAGCATCGTCTGGCAGTACTTTGTGAAAGGAAAAAAGACGTTTAGGGAGCTTCTGACCGAAAAAAACAGCCAGTAGGAGGTGCAATTCCTATAATTCCCAAATAGTAGGATTATTATGACGGCGGAGGTGTTTGTTCATCTCCATCCAAAAAGCCATGATCAGATACAGCACCACTGGCGAGCCCAGGGTGAGGCACGATGTATAAATAAAATACAGACGAATGCTACTGGCCGAGATATTCATCATCTCGCCTAATTTTGTGCAAACGCCAAATGCCTGGCTTTCGACGAAATACCTGAGTTTATTCATAGCAGTAACACTCCTGATAATCAGTATAAAGCCGCCGGAAGAACAGCTTACCTTCTTTTCCCCGGACAACGGCTCTGATCGTTTACCAAATATACATTGGACGAACTGAATCAACAATTTCGGCAACGATTTGTTTCAGCTATTTATTTAGTGGCA
Source organism: Larkinella knui (assembly GCF_003858645.1). Lineage (GTDB taxonomy): Bacteria > Bacteroidota > Bacteroidia > Cytophagales > Spirosomataceae > Larkinella > Larkinella knui. Next base: position 14,191 of record NZ_RQJP01000007.1, read on the forward strand.
AAGTCTTTATATTTTATTAAATCTTCAAATAGGACAATTAAAATCGAAGAGAATTGTTTAAAAATTCGTAACAATTTTTGTTACTTTGTGTTTACTAAGGCGTTGTCTTAAAAAAGTTACGATATTTTTGCTATTCAACAAAGTCAATGCATAGACGGTCTGTTCCATCCGTATCGCCACTTTCGTGTGTTAACCTGGAACCTGTTTGAAGACTTTTGTTAAGAATACTCCAGTCAGTAATGTTTTATTTTTAATTTTTTAAGTTTTATGCAAACAGGTGTTGTCAAATTTTTCAACGAGAGCAAAGGCTACGGGTTCATCGTCGAAGATGATACGAACCGTGACATTTTCGTGCACATTACTGGCCTGAATGGTACAACTATTCGGGAAACAGACCGGGTCTCTTTCGAAGTAATCGAAGGGAAAAAAGGCCTTAATGCCGTAAAGGTTAAAAAACTGGAAGGAGCCTATTGAAAAACCACTCCTTCGCAAACATAAAAACCCCGGTCGTATGACCGGGGTTTTTGTTGTTTTAAGAGAAGTGAGAAGCTAGAAATAAGAGTATAGACAAGAGAGTAAAGACTCCTTGTCGAATTCTTGTCTTTTCTCTCTCGTCTTTTCTCTTTCATCTGACCTCAACAATCCGAATCGGTTTTCCGTTAAAAACGACTTCGTCATCGGCCTTGACATGGTTTAACCGGGCGGCAATCGGCGAAGCCGCCGAAATCGCAAAGTAATCGGTTTGATCCACCGTAATTTTTCCGGCGCTGATGGCGATGAAATAATTTCCCTGGCTGGTGAGTACCAGACTCCCCGGCTGAACAATCGAATACGGTTTTCCCGCATCAATTCCCCCCAGTTCCTGCTCCAGCCTGCGGGCTTCAGCCAGTTGCTGGGCGTGGCGGTCGCGCTCGATCTGCGCCATCGCCCGACCGGTTTCGTACTTGTCGCCCGCGCTGCTTTTCGATTCCTCGTTGGCCGCCGACTGGGCGGCTTCCATGGCGGTTTTGGCCGTTTCGATGCGCTGGGCGACGTATTGGCGGCAACGGTCAAAAAGCGTTTGTTTAACGGTGGCGTAATCAATCATGGGCGGTTTTGATCATTGACCCGTCCAGCTTTTTACCTGGTCCAGCGTCGGCATCGTCACGTCCAGTTTCAGTTTCTTCCGCATCCCGCCCAGATCGTTGAAAATCTTGTTGGCATTTGCACCGTTCAACTGGCTGACGTGCTGAAAACCCATCTTCTGCAAGGCCGGAATCCAGCCCGCCGGAATGCCCAATTGCTCGTAGTCGGCATCGGTCGACAGTTCTATTTTCTTCTCGGGACGCATTTGCGGGAAAAACAGCACATCCTGAATCGACGGCTGGTTGGTCATGATCATCGCCAGCCGGTCGATGCCCAGGCCGACGCCCGCCGTGGGTGGCATCCCGTATTCGAGGGCCCGCAGAAAATCTTCGTCCATCGCCATCGCTTCCTCATCACCGCGTTTGGCCAGTTCGAGTTGTTCCTCAAACCGGGCGCGCTGGTCGAGCGGATCGTTCAGCTCCGAATACGCGTTCGCAATTTCTTTCCCGTTGCAAATGGCCTCAAACCGCTCGACCAGCCCCGGTTTGCTCCGGTGTTTCTTGGTCAACGGCGACATCTCGACCGGATAATCCGTAATGAACGTCGGCTGAATCAGATTGGCTTCCACCGCTTCGCCAAACAGTTCGTCGATGAGTTTGGATTTTCCCATTGAACTGTCGGTTTTGATGCCCCGGCTTTCGGCCACCGCCCGCAGTTCGTCTTCGCCCATCGCCGATACATCGACGCCCGTATATTCCTGAATGGCTTCGAACATGGTCAGGCGTTTCCAGGGGCGCTGAAAATTGATGATTTTATCGCCCACCGGCAGTTCCGTCGTTCCGTGCAGGTCCATCGCAATCTTCTCGACCATTTCCTCGATCAGATCCATCATCCAGTTGTAATCCTTATAGGCGACATACAATTCGACCTGCGTGAACTCCGGATTGTGAAACCGGCTCATGCCTTCGTTGCGAAAATCTTTGGCAAATTCGAACACGCCATCGTAACCACCGACGATTAACCGCTTCAGATATAGCTCGTTGGCAATCCGCAGGTAGAGCGTCATGTCGAGCGTATTGTGGTGCGTGCGGAAAGGCCGGGCGGCCGCGCCCCCGTGAATGGGTTGCAGAATCGGCGTTTCGACTTCCAGATACCCGTGGTTGCTCAGAAACGTCCGGATCGAGTTGACCAGTTTGGTCCGCTGAACGAAGGTATTTCGAACGTCCGGATTGACGATCAAATCGACATACCGCTGGCGATAGCGTTGTTCGGGGTCCGAAAAAGCATCGTAGGTTTGTTTATTGCCCTGTTCGTCAACGACTTCCTTCACCACCGGCAACGGCCGCAGCGATTTGGTCAGCAGTTTGAACTCGGTAACGTGAATGGAGATTTCGCCGGTTTGGGTCGTAAACACGTAACCCTTGACGCCGATGATGTCGCCAATATCCAGCAATTTCTTGAAAACCGTGTTGTAGAGCGTCTTGTCTTCGTCGGGGCACAGGTCGTCGCGCCGGAAATACAACTGAATCCGGCCCGTGGCGTCCTGCAATTCCGCAAACGAAGCGGAACCCATGATGCGGAATCCCATCAACCGGCCGGCGATGGCGATGCTTTTATAGTCGGTTTTGTTCCGTTCGTAATTTTTATGAATGTCGGCCGCCGTAACGTTGACTTCGAATAATTCGGCGGGATACGGGTCAATGCCCATCCGCATCAGTTCCTCGCGCTTGTTGCGCCGGGTTATCTCCTGTTCGCTCAGTATCATCTTGAAGTAAAAAAAGATTTGCAAATATAGGGGATTGGAACACGGATTCAGCGGATTGAACGGATTCGAACGGATTACTTTATCCGTGAAATGGTGGATGGGAACGCGGATTCAACGGATGGAGCCGATTGAAACGGATTACTTTATCTGTGAAAATCCGTCTAATCGGTTAAATCCGTGTTCCCATCCACCATGCTGCTTCACCAAAATCTAACCGACGCCATTCTGAAAGCCTATTTTAACGTGTACAATACACTCGGCTACGGCTTTTTAGAAAAAGTTTACGAGAATGCCCTATTGATTGAATTAAGGCGGCAAAAACTGGATTGTGTCAGCCAGCAATTGATCAAAGTTTACTACCAGAAGATCGAAGTGGGTTCCTACTTTGCTGATATCGTGGTGAATAACACCGTTATCCTTGAGCTGAAAGCCGCTGAAGGATTAGCCGTAGAGCATGAGTGTCAATTGCTGAATTATCTGAAAGCTACCCGGATGGAAGTAGGTCTGCTTCTCAATTTTGGTAAAAAACCGGAATTTCGACGGAAAGTCTTCCAAAATCAGTTCAAATCGCTTGATAGGAACGCGGATTCAGCGGATTAAACGGATTACACAGATTCATAAAAAATCCGTTTGAATCCGTTTAATCTGTCCAATCCGCGTTCCCATCAATCTCCGGCCGTTCATCCAAAAAATAGAAGCATTTATTCAAAATATTTGCTACTATTGTGCTATCAAAATAATATCATAAAAGCCATGAATGAAAAGAACCTTACCTCCACTTCCGGCTACATTCTGTTGCCCATAGCCCTTGTTCTGCTGGGAATCTCAGCCTATAGCCTTATTTCTGGTGTAATTTTTCTTAGCGGAATCTGCTTCTTCGCTGCCATTTTTATCCTGAGCGGTCTGGTCGTGATCAATCCGAAGGAGGGCGTTGTCACCACATTCTTCGGCGACTACATGGGCACGATGCGCCAAACCGGTCTCTGGTGGGTAATTCCATTTTACGGCCGGAAAAAAATCAGCCTGCGCGCCCGCAACCTGAACGGCCAAACGCTGAAGGTGAACGACAAAATGGGAAATCCCATCGAAATTGCGGCCGTTGTGGTCTGGCAAGTGGCCGATAGTGCCAAGGCCTTGTTTGAAGTCGATGATTACCATATGTTTGTCCAGATTCAGTCGGAAGCCGCCGTGCGGCATCTGGCCAGTACCTGTGCGTACGACAGCATGGAAGACGGTGAGGCTACGGTTACGCTCCGCGACAGCACCGGCCAGATCAACGTCTTGCTGGAGCAGGAACTGAACGAGCGGCTCGAACGCGCCGGGGTCGATGTGCTCGAAGCCCGGATCAGCCACCTGGCCTATGCCCCCGAAATTGCCGGAGCAATGCTGCAACGCCAGCAGGCCACGGCGGTGGTATCGGCCCGGAAGCAGATTGTGGAAGGGGCCGTCGGGATGGTTGAAATGGCGCTGGCCCGGCTGGCCGAAAAAGGCGTGGTGCATCTGGACGAAGAACGCAAAGCCGCGATGGTCAGCAACTTACTGGTCGTTCTCTGCGGGGAGAAATCCGTCAGCCCCGTCGTCAACGCCGGAACCCTTTATAATTAAAAGTTAAGAATGAAGAGTTAAGAGGTAAGAGGTAAGGGTTTTTAGGCGGCGTCCAGCAGCGCGCGGCAGTAAACTCTTCACTTTTAACTCTTAACTCTTAACTAAAAAAATGGCTGCGGAGAAAAAAGCATTTGTTTTACGGATCAATCCCGATACGCTGAAGGAACTCGAACGCTGGGCGCAGGAAGAGTTTCGGAGCGTGAACGGGCAGATTGAGTATGTCCTCAATGAAGCATTGAAAAAACGAAAAAAAAGCCCGAATCCGGATAAGAATGTACCCACGGACTAAACGGGGGCGCCCGCCGGTCCCTGGGTGCGGAGGCCGATTTCCCGAATACCGTCGAGAGTTAAGTTAGGAATAATCTCCAGAAAGTCAGTGCTTAATGTCGGGATCGCAGTTGCCATACCGCCCGTTGCGATGGCCAGGCAATCCCCGTTCAGTTCCGCCCGAATGCGGTTGATGAGCGACCGAACCAGCCCTTCATAGCCCAGGACAACACCCGCCTGAATCGCGTGGGCGGTGCTGGTTCCCAGTGCCGAATCGGGCATCACCAGCGGAACTTCGGGCAATTGGGCCGTGGTAGAAAACAACGAGCGCACGGCGGTTTTCAGCCCCGGCGCGATGGCAATACCGAGCATCTTTCCTTCGGCAGAGACGGTGGTGAAGGTCAGCGCCGTTCCAAAATCGACCACCACACAGTTTTGTTTATACCGTAAATGCGCGGCCATGGCGTTGGCAACCAGATCGGTTCCGATGGCGTAGGGCCGCAGAATCTGGAGCGGCAGCGCGTGGTAGATAGCCGGGCCAACCACAACCGGCTCCTGACCAAAAAGCCGGGTGAGCGTGGTCTTCAGCGTTGGTGTAAGTTCCGGTACCACACTGCTGATGACAACCGAATCGATGGCACTCAGCGGAATATTGGCTTCCAGAAACCACAACCGCAGCAGCCTTTCGTAGCGATCGCGTTCGGTCGGAATGGCATCCGTATCGCCAACCAGCCGGTCGGTCAGGTGAAAAGCCATAGGTTCTTCAACCAGCGAACGCGTCCGCCAGACGTGTCGCCACTGCTGCTGATCGTATAAACCAAAGACGGTATCTGAATTGCCTGCATCGACGGCGAGGAACATAAGAGATAGGGTATATCTGAAGAATTTGCAAAGATAGTACGAAACCCGGTTTTGAAAATTAAGTCGCGGTGCAAAATCACAGGGAGCATTTGGTGGACGTTACCCGATAAATCAGTATTTTTCGTTGATTGATTTGGGTCGACCGCACCATTTAACCCCGTTTTTACGACCAATCCTCTGCTATGATACTCAAAACGACTCATCGGGTTACGGGTATTGGGTTGCTCCTGCTGCTGGGATTGAATCTCAATAGCTGTCGAAAAGGCGATGACGACGTGACGCCCGGTCAGCAACTAACCTGGTTTGATTCGTTCGGGAAAGCACTCAATGATTCGCTGAAAGCCAAATCGATCGGCTACGGTTTTGTGATTTTGGAAAAAGGGGTCGTGCGGGCGTCGGGAAGTGGCGGTCTGAAATCCCGGGCGACCGAGCCGGAAGGGGAGAAGGCCTTTACGCTGGATACCAAAATGCACATCGCCAGTATGAGCAAAACCATTGCCACGATGGCATTTCTGCATCTGGCCGCCGAAAAAGGCCTAAAAACCACCGACCGAATCGCGCCCTATCTGCCGCCTTCCTGGATAAAGGGCGAAAATATCGGCCAGATTACGTTCCGGGATTTGATGACACACCGGAGCGGTATCATCGGTTTAGGCAATACGTGTGTCAACGGGGCTTTTTCGGAAAATATCTATCCGGGTTTCAAGCAGCTCATCGAGAAAGGTGTCAGAACGACGAACCGGGGAAATTACTGTTACCAGAACGCTAATTTTGGTTTGTTCCGGGTTCTAATCCCGGCTATTTTAGGCTATCAATTTACCGGAAACGATACTACCGACGACCAGCAAACGCAACAGCGGTTTATCGAATACGTTCAGAAGAACGTATTTGAAAAAGCGGGACTTACCAATGTTGTCGCCAACCAGCCCACGAGTAATCCAACCTACGCCTATTCGTATCCCGCCAGCGGAATAACCGGCTGGAATCCGGGTAATTTCACCAACACCGTCGGCGCTTATGGCTGGCATTTGACTCCTTCGGAAGCCGGGAAATTGTTCGCAACGGTCTTGTCTACTACCGATCAAAGCGTGTTGACAACGGCCTGGAAAGATACGCTGTTTACGAACCGGCTGGGCAATTTTGCCGGTACCACCTCAACGGGACCCATCACCTACCACGACGGCTGGTGGTTTCTGAAATTGGCTCAGTACCAGGGGATTCGTACCATCTGGATGAAGTTTCCCGATGACGTGATGGCGGTTTTGTTTGTGAATGCGCTCCACAGCTCGCGGGGCAATTTTCCGAGCGACGATGGCACCGATATTGTGGCCTATCTGAGCCGGGCGTATACGCTGACCCGGCAGATGAAGGGCGGTCGGCAGATGGCCGGACGATTGATTCTGGAACACCCCGAACCGCACTGATTCGACCCGCCAAAGGGTGGAAATTAACGCGGTTCGTTGTATCTTTACTTATTGATTTTCAGGAGATGAGGATTGTTTCGCAGACGGAATCACCGGCGGCAACCTGATAAGTAAACAATAGATAGTAACCGTATGTACCCGGCATTGCTAATTGCCAGACAGTTTATAAACAAGGGCATCGCTGAAGGCCGGCCCTTGACGCCGATGAAGCTCCAAAAGCTCATTTACATGGCGCACGGGTTGCATTTGGCCCGGCATGAAAAACCGCTGATTGCCGAACAAGTACAGGCGTGGTCGTATGGGCCCGTTATTCCCGACGTGTATACCCGCTTCAAACGGTTTGGGAATAACCCGATTACGACGCCGATTCCGACCAACGACTGGGACGAAGAACTCGACCGGCAGGCGCAGGATTCCATCAATTTTGCCTGGGATATTGCCAAAGATTACAATGCCATTCAGCTTTCCAACTGGACGCACGTCGAGGGCTCGCCCTGGTATCAGTCGGTTAGTCGCAACGGAGACGGCACAATTGAGCAGGAGCCCATCGATAATGAGTTGATTAAGGACTATTTCACCGAAATTATCAGACGCGATGTCGGAGAATGAAGGCAGTGAAAAAGCGAAAGAAAATTTTCGGAAGCTGATCGAATCGTCGTCGACTAATCCGCTCAACAGCGGGCTTTCCCAAAACGAATTTGAGCAGTACGACAAGGAAGAACGCCGGACGCGGCTGGCCGGGCTGGCGCAGGATATTCAGGAGCGGAAGAAATTCGCCCAATGGATTTTCTGGATGGTGGTTTTCTGGCTGGTCGTGATTCTGGGCATTATCATTGCCGAAGGACTGCATTATCTGGATATTCCGCAGGCCGTGACCATCGCTCTGATTGGCTCCACGACGGTTAACGTAACGGCCTTTTTCGTCATTGTAACGAAGTATTTATTTCCGGGCAAGTGACGGTTTCGGGATTATCTAATACTTACGCCTAAATCCCGAAACGTCGGCCCGGCCTCAAGGGGACTTTTTGCCTTCGGTTTTTATCTGTCCCGTTTCTCTTTAGGCCGGTTCGATGTTTCGGGATTTAAGAAGTTTGTTATGAATTCCGAACGCATTTGCGCCGGATGGGGCTGCCTGTCAATAGAAAATTGCGGCCAAATGCAGTCCTGAAGCTCCGGAGGAGCGCCCTCATCCGCTATTTATTCCTAAGATTCTACTAACTGGAGGCTCCTCAGGAACCCATTTGCCGTAATTCACGGTAGTATAAAAGCGCGTTTCCGGCCTTTCTCCGGAATCTACTGCTTTTTAATTCGCCCAAAATGGTTTTCAATACCACTGATTTTCAGCTTCGTAAATTATCCTTAACGATCGTATTTTTCCTGCTGCTATTCGTCAGCCGGATAGCGGTTTCCCAAACTGCGAGCCCGCCGGCTTCCGGCGCAAAAAAGAATGAAAAACCGCTGCATCTTTTTCTGATTGGCAACAGCTTTTCCGGCAACGCGGCCAAATACCTCCGGGAATTGAGCGAAGAAGGCGGTCACGGTTTGATCATTGGCCGCGCCGAGTTAGGCGGTTGTTCGCTGCAACGACACTGGGAACTGGTTGAAGCCGCCGAGGCCAATCCGGAGGATCCGAAAGGGAAGGCCTACAACGGAAAATCGCTGAAAATGCTGCTTTCCGAAGGCACTTGGGATGTCGTTACGCTGCAACAATATTCCATGCTTTCGGGCGATGTGGAAACGTACCGGCCCTACGCGAAGAAACTGTATGACTACATCAAAACGTTGCAGCCTTCGGCGCGAATCGTATTTCACCAAACCTGGGCCTACCGCTCGGACGCTGATGGCTTTGGACAGATCGCGGCCGGAAAACTGGCTCAAAGCGAAAAGGAAATGTGGGAAAATTCGCGGGCGGCCTACCACACCATTGCCCGTGAGCTGGGGGCGGCTGTCATTCCCGTTGGCGATGCGTTCTGGCGGCTCAGTTCCGATAAAAAATGGCGCTACCAGAAAGATGCCGGTTTTGATTTCGAAAAACCGCAACCGCCCCATCTGCCAAATCAGACTCATTCCCTGCATGTGGGCTACAGTTGGAATAACGCGAAGCTGGCCTTTGATTCTCACCACGCCAGTGCCGCCGGCTGCTACCTGGGGTCGTTGGTCTGGTACGGTTTTCTGTTCAATGAATCGCCGGTCAAGCTAACGTTTGTGCCCGAGGGCGTTCCCGCCGATTTTGCCGCACAAGTGAGAAAAACCGCCTGGTCGACGGTAAAAGCCGTTGGCAAGGGCGTTGAGAAATAGCGGGTAAAGAGAAAAACTGGCGATAAAAATCAGCCGGTGATGATCACGCATCACCGGCTTTTTTGTGGCCATTTGGTTGGCGTTCCCTATTTCAACCCGAATTAGAGCCGCCTGTAATGCAAAAGTCACAACCAGTAAAACAACCCTCTGAGCAATCCCAACGATCGGTAAATTACCGCCGAATTGACAACAGAAACCATAAACCAAGTTCAATTCATAACCTGACATGTATGATGGATATTAAATCAGTTGTCCGCTATTTGATGGTTCTGGTTGCCAGTTTTTTTATTCTCAACTGGACGTTCGATTTATTAAACCGGGCTAATTCATTCCTGAACTTCGCTGGTTTTCTGCTCATTACCGCCTGGATTCTGGTAGTGATTGGCACGAAAGGCTTTAAAAGAATCCCTCTTAAAAATCAAAACCACAACAATGGAAACACTTCCGCGTAAACGTTTGGTTACCATCGGTATTAGTATTGTCATTTTCCTGATTCTCTTCACGTTCATTGGCCGGTTTTATACCCGGATCGATGCCGGACACGTTGGACTGAAGATCAATATGTCCGGTTCTGATCGGGGCGTGAGCGACATTACGGAGGTGACCGGTTTTGTCTGGTATATTCCCTGGCTGACTAAAATTGAAGAATTTCCGACGTTTACCCAAACGGTCGATTACCAGCCGTTCACGGTCAATACCAACGACGGGGCGTCCTTTACGGTGGACCCCACGCTGACGTATCACCCCAACCCGGCGGAGGTTCCCCAGATTTACCGGCAATACCGCCGGCCTTTGCCGCTTTTGGAGCAAACCATCATCCGGAACATGGTATTTGATGCGTATCGCCTGACGACCAATGAGTTTAAATCCGATAGTCTGGTGGGGCAGCGGGCGCGGTTTGAGGCCAAAGTGGAAGCCGAGTTGCGTAAATCCCTCAAGGAAGACGGATTTATTTACGAGCGCCTGACTTCCGCCGTAACACCACCGCCTTCGTTACAGGCGGCAATCGATGCTAAAAATACCGCCGTTCAAACGGCTATGGCACTTCGGAATAAAATTGAGTCGGAGAAAGCACAGGCCGAAATCGCCATTACCCGCGCAACCGGAGCCGCCAGAGCGCGCTTGATCAATGCACAGGCTGAATCGGAAGCCAACACGCTGAAACAACGTACGTTAACGCCGATGCTGATTCAGCAGCAATGGATCGAGAAATGGGACGGAAAGCTTCCCACTACCTCGACCGGGTCGGCCAATTTGATGCTGGGAATTAGCCCTAAATAAATTCGGTGTCGATTTGACTGACAACGCCCAAAAGCAAAAGCCGCTAATTCGTAACGAGTTAGCGGCTTTTTATTGTCAGTTGCCGGGGAAGGATTCGAACCCTCACAAACAGAACCAAAATCTGTCGTCCTACCCTTAGACGACCCGGCAATTGCGAGTGCAAAGATAGCGGTTCTGCTCGAAAAAAAGCAAGAAGCCTTTGAAAAAAGTTAAGAATTATGAGTGAAACCTGAAGAGGTGCCGATTTTCGACCCTTTACTCCATCCTTTCCGTCGTTTGCCTACAAAACCGGGCCGTTGGCCTACATCCTTACTTTTCGCCTTATTTCAGGGCTTACTTTTGAATCATCGACCGGGCTAACCGGCTTTTGATCAACGGTTTTCTAAACTTATTACCATTCAAATCTTCAAATTACCATGAAACGTTTACGCAAACTTGCCTTAATAGTAACGATGGCCCTGGCCGTCACGCCCGGTTTTTCAGGATCGTTAGGAACGATAACGCAGGGGCAACCGAAAGAAAAGACAATAGAATCGGGTGCGCAGACCGCTTCCACTACGCACGATGTGATCGATGAGATTTCGCGGCTCATCATGGAGATGATGAGAAAAATGCAGGAAATGATGACACCGCAAAAAACAATCACCAGAGTCTGAGATCCCCGGTGTTTTGCCGACATGTCAAGCCAAAAAGAACGTGCTTCCGAAGCACGTTCTTTTTGGCTTTGTAGTTTGATGTTGCCTACTGAATCAGAAAGACGGAAAATGCTGCATGAAACCCGATTTGTAGTTTCGGCCGAGCGGAAGCGATTGCCCGCCAATCCGAATTTCGGTATCCGAAAATGAATCGATGTGGTCCATATTGACTGCAAACGACCGGTGAATGCGCGCCAGTCGGGGATGGTTCAAGCGTTCCAGAATGGTGCTGAAAGCCTGGCGGATCACGTATTTTTTGCCCGCCGTCACCACGGCCGTATGAATGTCATCGGCCTCCAGATAAAGCACCTCGCGCAGTGGAACCTTGATAAACTGGTAATTCTGTTTGATAAAGAGCATGTCGCCCAGCTTCAGAAAAGGCTCATTCCGATGCGGTTTGGGGTCGGCACTTTCGGGCGTGTGGGCCGGTGGTTCGGTCTGGCTTTGTTCTAAAACCGGTATTCTTGAAAAATTGTTGAGCGCCATTTCGATGGCTAACCGCAGGGCATCGGTATCGAAAGGTTTGGCGATGTAGGCCGCCGGATAGGTTTGCTTGGCCCGCAAAACCGTGTTCCGATCCGTCTGCGACGTGATATAAATCAGCGGAACCGGCCGAATTTTACAGAGTTCTTCACAGGTTTGAATCCCGTCCATTTCCCCACGGATGTTGATGTCGCACAACACCAGATCGACCGGGTGTTCCCGAAAAATCTCAATCGCTTTGCGCCCATTGCTGGCAATACCGGCCACCTGATACCCGTCGTCTTCCAGTTGATCGCTCAAATCCAGCGCCAGAATCCCTTCGTCTTCAATGATTAGAATGCGAATGCGGTTTTCCATCTTTCCTACGCTTGCAAACGAATCTGTGGAATGTATAACCGGAACAAGGTACCATTCTGTTTAGAAAACTCAAACCGCCCTTCGAGTTGTTCGCTGAGCGAGGCAATCAGCCGCTTGCCAAACGACGCGCGGTTGCCCGACTGCTGCCAGTCGGTTGAATCGATGCCGGGGCCATTGTCCTGAACTTCCAGCGTAAGACCGGCTTGGCCGCCGTTTTTTAACAAGGCAATTCGCAGGCGGGGGCGTTTGGCCCCTGAATATGCGTATTTGAACGCATTCGTCGCCAGTTCATTCACAATCAATCCCAGCGGCATGGCCACATCGACATCAAGTTCGGGCTGATCGATCACCAGTTCCAGATCAAATTCGTCGCGCTGGTGACCATACGCCCGCAGCAGGCTTTCGACCAGGTCGGTCAGGTAGTCCCGCATGTTTACGGAAGTCACGTTATCGGTCTGGTATAACCGCTGGTGAATCAGCGCCATGGCTTCGACGCGCTGCTGCCCAACCCGCACGGCCTGCACGGCTTTTTCATCGTCGAGCCGTTTCGATTGTAATTTGAGCAGGGTGGAAACAATCGCCAGGTTATTTTTGACGCGGTGGTGCAACTCCTTCATCATCAGGGCCATCTGGTCCGACTGAAGCCGGATTTTCCGGCGGCTTTCCCGAACCCGGTTATACAATCCGTAGAGCAGCCCGAGCAATACCGTTACCACCACCAGGCCGGCCGTCGAGGCCCAGATCTGGCGGGTTTGTAAGGCATTCGTGGCGGCCAGCAGCTTGATATTATCTTCTTTTTGCTGGGTTTGATACCGGGTTTCCAGTTCGGCAATCTGCTGGTTTTTGGTGGCATTAAACACACTGTCATGACTGGCCATCTGGCGTTGGTAGAACAGCAAAGCCTGGCGGTAATCGCCCCGTTTCTCCCAAATCCGGCTCAAATGCCCGTTTACTTCCTCCAGAACCGCGTGCGATTCGGCTCCGGTCTGTTCGGCCCAAACCAGGGCTTTCCGGCAGGCTTCCTCCGCTTCATCGAGTTTGTTGAGGGGAATCAAGGCATACGGTAAACTGGCATTGGTATAACCTTGTAAAAACGTATCCTTATTTTTGTCGGCATAAGCCAGCACTTGCCGGAACGTCCGTTCCGAGCGGGCAAAGTCACCCCTGTTCTTTTGCAGCAGGCCCGCATTCACCAAAACGCCGTAATAGCTGGGCCAGTCCTTAACGCTCCGGTAATAGTCCAGTACTTTCTGCTGATAAAAAGCCGCCTGCTGATACCGGCGCTGGTGCGATTCCAGGGTGGCCATGTTGTTGTAAAAACTGACCAACAGCGCCGTGTTGCCGATTTGCTGGGCCAGCGTCATTCCCTGATTCAGGTACTGCCGAACCTTGCGGTCGTCATGAAGGCGGTCGTAGCAACTACTGATAAACAACAGGGTGCGGGCCCGGTGGTACTGATTACCGGTTTTCTGAAACGAAGCCAGCGCCCGCTGATACCACGTAATGGCCTGCCCGTAGTCGCCAATCGAATAATGCCAGAAGCCGATCGACCGGTTGCTGATCCCAATCGCATCGACATTCCCCGAGGTCCGGGCAATCGCCAGCGATTGTTCGTAAGCCTGTTTTGCCTGACTAAACAGGCTCCGATTGACCAACGAATCGCCCACGTGCCGAAGCGTCCACAACTTGGTTGAATCCGGAGCGTTTCCCAACGATGCGGGCAACCACGTTGTCTGACTATTGGCCGGATGGATAACCACGAAAGTCAGACCGATGAGTAAAAGTGCGTAGATTTGTCGCACATTCATAACGTTGAGCTAATTGAGACGAATTGATAGGTATTTATTAAAATACAATCTTGTCTGCTAACTACTTGCTAAACGGTCTTGTAAACAGCGATTTCCGGCCGGTTTTTATAAACCGGCCTAATTCTTTTTAAAAACGGGCGGACCTGACCGGCCACAAAAAAGCGCCCGGTTTCGGGCCCGACGAGTGCTGTCGGAGCCTGAAACCGGGCGCTCACAGAAAATGGGTTGTTCGGCGACTCAACTCAAACCGTTACGCCCTGCGTCTCGGCGGTTGGAATGATTTTCTTCACCAGGCCCTGAAGGACTTTTCCCGGTCCACATTCCACAAATACCGTAGCGCCGTCGGCACCCATCGCTTCAACGGATTGCGTCCAGCGAACGGGGGCCGTCAATTGGGCAATGAGGTTGGCTTTGATGGTTTCCACATCCGTTGCCGGTTTGGCGTTCACGTTCTGGTAAATCGGGCAGCGCGGCTGGCTGAACGGCGTCGTTTGAATGGCCTGAGCAAGTTCTTCGCGGGCGGGCTCCATCAGTGGCGAGTGAAAGGCCCCGCCCACCTGCAGCGGCAGCACGCGTTTGGCCCCGGCTTCTTTCAGTTTTTCGCCCGCGATGCGGACGCCCTCAAGTGAGCCGGAAATTACGACCTGACCCGGGCAGTTGTAATTGGCCGGGATGACCACCTCCTTGAAGTTGGATTCAGCAGCTACTTGCAGACAGATCCGCTCGATCGTCGCATCATCCAGCCCCAGCACCGCGGCCATCGTCGACGGGGTTAATTCGCAGGCTTTCTGCATGGCACTGGCCCGTTGAGCCACCAGCCGCAAACCGTCTTCGAACGACAAGCCACCAGCCGCCACCAGGGCCGAAAACTCACCCAGCGAATGCCCGGCAACCATCGAAGGAGCAAAGTCTTCAATGGTCTGGGCCAGAATCACCGAGTGCAAAAAGATGGCGGGCTGTGTGACGTTGGTTTGCTTCAGCTCCTCGTCGGTGCCCTCAAACATGACCTTCGTGATCTCGAATCCCAGAATGTGGTTAGCCTGCTCGAAAAGGTATTTTGCTTTTTCCGATTGCTGGTATAAACCCAGTCCCATACCGGTAAACTGCGCCCCCTGGCCGGGGAAAACATAGGCTTTTTTCATGCGTCTGTGGTTAGATTCGGAACCCGGATTACGCAGAGTGAGGGATTAACCCGGATTATCGTTTTTCATCCTGTCACTCCTTTACGCTGCGGAATCCGGGTTCAGATTTCCGGCAAAGTAACAGGTTCACCGGTTTTATTCCAAAAAACGCGCTTTCAACGCCGGTGTAGGAATGCGGCAGGCGTCTTCCCGACCAAAAAACCGGTAGCGGTTGCGGGCAATCAGATCATACCCAAAATCGCGCAAAAAACGGGGGAGAATTCTGAAAACCGCCAGACCCGGCCAGGCTCCGCTCAACTGCCGGGCAATGGCCAGAGCCGCGTCGGACTTGACGTATGACCGACCCTCTTTGATCAGGACGATACTGTCGACCGGACCGCCCGCGGGCGGATACCGACTGAGTAATTCCCGACCGGTTTTGGACTGTAAAGCGACAAACCGAAAGCGGTTTTGTGGATCATGGTCGATAATGAAATTAACGGCTGAATTACACAAAGTACAGACGCCATCGAAAACAATAATTTCCATTGAATTCTGCTTGAAATAGTCCTATTTCGTTCGGTCAACAGGAGAACAAAATCAGATATCAATCTGTTACCTTGTAAATGGGAATACTCACCTTTTATTAATTCCAAATAAGCGTAAAAAAGCAGGGTTTTTTTGGTTCGAATCGCTTTGTGCAGTAGTTTTGACCTCTACGAATCGGTTAATTTTCAAGCCGGTTTACTAAACAAAAATTTCTTTACACGCTATATGTCTTGGGTAACAACAACACTTTCCAGCACCCTCGGTCGCAAAGTTGTCATGTCGCTGACGGGGCTGTTTTTGTGCACGTTTCTGATTGTCCATCTGGTTGGGAACCTGCAATTGTTCAAAGGTGATGAAGGCCAGTCGTTCAATGAGTACAGCTACTTTATGACCCACAATCCGATCATAAAGACCATTTCCTACCTGCTGTACACTTCGATTATTGTTCATGCACTGATGGCGCTGATTCTGACGCGTCAGAACCAGGCGTCGCGTCCCATTAAGTATGCGTATGCCAAACCGGAGGCCAACAGCCACTGGACGTCGCGCAATATGGGAATTTTAGGCACCGTCCTGCTGGTTTTTATCATCATCCACATGCGGACTTTCTGGTATACGATGCACTTCGGGCCCGTGGTTCTGAATGGCGAAACGATTACGGCGGGAGCCATCCCGGAAGTGACGTACGACGGTGAACCCATCAAAGATCTGTACGCCGTTACGGTTTTTGCCTTCTCTTACCTGTGGTATGTCGCTCTGTACGTTTTATCGATGGCGGCCTTATCGTTTCACCTGGTACACGGTTTTCAAAGTGGCTTCCAAACCTTGGGGTTGCGCCACAAGAAATATTCTCCGCTTATTGAATTTTTGGGCACGTACGTATTTGGAATCATCATTCCGGCCTTGTTTGCCGCCATGCCGGTTTACATCTACCTGAAAGCTCATCATATTCTTTTTTAATCAGAACAGGGTTTTCGAACAAGAATTGAACCGTATCTGTCTATGTTGGACGTATTAGAAGAGAAAGAAACCGGAATTAAGCTGGAGTCAAAAATTCCGGAAGGACCCCTCGCTGAAAAGTGGGCGCGTCATAAATTTAACCTCAAGTTGGTCAATCCGGCCAACAAGCGGAAATTTGAAGTCATCGTTGTCGGAACCGGTTTAGCCGGGGCGTCGGCAGCGGCAGCATTGGCTGAACTGGGCTATAACGTCAAGGCGTTCTGCTTCCAGGACAGCCCCCGCCGGGCACACAGTATTGCGGCCCAGGGCGGTATCAATGCGGCTAAAAACTACCAGAACGACGGCGATAGCATTTTCCGGCTGTTCTACGACACCATCAAAGGCGGTGATTACCGCGCCCGCGAAGGCAATGTGCACCGGCTGGCCGAAGTGAGTGTCAACATCATCGACCAGTGCGTAGCACAGGGTGTTCCTTTTGCCCGTGAATACGGCGGGGCGCTGGCCAACCGGTCGTTTGGGGGTTCGCAGGTATCCCGGACGTTTTATGCGCGGGGCCAAACCGGGCAGCAGTTGCTGCTGGGTGCCTACAGTGCGCTGAGCCGTCAGGTGGCCAACGGAAAAGTAAAACTCTTCCCACGGACGGAAATGCTCGACCTCGTGATCGAAGGCGGGAAAGCGCGCGGGATCATTACCCGGAATCTGATTACCGGTAAAATCGAATCGCACTCGGCGCACGCGGTTTTGCTTTGTACGGGCGGTTATGGCAACGTGTTTTACCTGTCGACCAACGCCATGGGTTCCAACGTGACGGCAGCCTGGCGGGCCCACAAAAAGGGTGCGCTGTTTGCCAATCCGTGCTTTACCCAGA
The DNA here is from genome assembly GCF_003858645.1 of Larkinella knui. Lineage (GTDB taxonomy): Bacteria > Bacteroidota > Bacteroidia > Cytophagales > Spirosomataceae > Larkinella > Larkinella knui. The sequence goes on from NZ_RQJP01000007.1 coordinate 31,598, forward strand.
TTCACCCGACCTGTATTCCGGTGAAAGGAAACTACCAGTCGAAACTGACGCTGATGTCTGAATCGCTGCGGAACGACGGCCGGGTTTGGGTACCCAAAACGAAAGAAATAGCCGAGAAAGTCCGCAAGGGTGAAATCAAGGCGAAGGATATTAAGGAAGAAGACCGCGATTATTTTCTGGAACGCCGGTATCCGTCGTTTGGAAACCTCGTGCCGCGCGACGTCGCTTCCCGTAATGCCAAAACCGTCTGCGACGAAGGCCGCGGTGTGGCTCCGACGGGTCTGGCGGTGTATCTCGACTTTGCTGATGCCATCAAACGCGACGGTAAAAAGGTGATCGAAGCCAAATACGGTAACCTTTTCGAGATGTACGAGAAAATTGTGGACGATGATCCGTACGAAACGCCGATGAAAATCTACCCCGCTGTTCACTACACGATGGGCGGTTTGTGGGTCGATTACAACCTGATGACGAACATTCCGGGCCTGTATGCGCTGGGTGAAGCCAACTTCTCCGACCACGGTGCCAACCGCCTGGGTGCTTCGGCGCTGATGCAGGGGCTGGCCGACGGTTATTTCGTGATTCCGTACACGCTCGGTGACTACCTGGCGTCGATCGGTTCGGCTGATAAGATCGCGACTACGCATGCGGCTTTCAAGGAAGCGGAGCAGAATGTGCAGAACACGATTACCCGCATGCTGTCGATCAAAGGCGAGAAAACGGCGGAGGAATTCCACCGGCAGCTGGGCCATATCATGTGGGAATACTGCGGAATGGCACGGAATGCCGAAGGGCTGACGAAAGCTAAAAAAATGATTCAGGATCTGCGCCGGGAGTTCTGGAGCAACCTGCGGTTGAGCGGCAGTGATCTGGAGTTGAACCCGGCTTTGGAACAGGCCTCGCGCGTGGCCGACTTTATTGAGCTGGGCGAGCTGATGGTCGATGATGCGCTGAACCGGAACGAATCCTGCGGGGGTCACTTCCGGGAAGAATATTCGACCGAAGACGGTGAAGCCAAACGCGACGACGAGAACTATACGTACGTAGCGGCCTGGCAGTATAAAGGCCCTAATCAGCCGGAAGAACTGCACAAGGAGAAGCTGGTTTTTGAAACCGTCAAGTTGACACAACGGAGTTATAAATAAAGGTATAGGTACTGCCTTACACCTCAGACGTCATACGAAATGAATATTGCCTTAAAAGTCTGGAGACAAAAAAATAGCCAAACACCAGGCAAAATGGTGGATTATAAACTGTCGGATGTTTCGCCGGATATGTCATTTCTGGAAATGTTCGACGTGTTGAATGAAGACCTGTCCCATAAGGGCGAAGAACCGGTTGCGTTCGACCACGACTGCCGGGAAGGTATTTGTGGCTCCTGCTCGATGTATATCAACGGGCGGCCCCACGGTCCGCAAACCGGTACGACAACCTGTCAGTTGCACATGCGGAGCTTCAACGACGGCGATACCATCGTTGTTGAACCCTGGCGGGCGCGCGCTTTCCCGGTCATTAAGGATCTGGTGGTTGATCGGGATGCCTTCGACCGGATTGTGCAGGCCGGCGGGTATGTCTCGGTTAATACCGGTTCGGCCCCGGATGCGAACGAAATCCTGATCCCGCGCGAAACCGCTGATGAAGCGATGGATGCGGCTCAGTGTATCGGGTGTGGTGCCTGCGTGGCGGCTTGCAAAAATGCATCGGCCATGCTGTTCGTAGCGGCTAAAGTATCGCATTTAGCGGTATTGCCACAGGGTCAGGCTGAACACCAGATGCGGGCTGAACGGATGGTGGCGCAGATGGACGCAGAAGGCTTCGGTGCCTGCTCGTTTACAGGGGCCTGTTCGGTGGAATGTCCCAAATCCATTTCCCTGGATCACATTGCCCGCCTGAACCGCGAATATTTGGGGGCGAAACTAACCTCGAACAACGCGTAAGATTTGCTTCAGAGTCTCTTTTGAACGCCCGGCCACCCCGCCGGGCGTTTTTTATGCCTATTACGGGGTCAAAATGTGACTTTACGGGCAATTTGGCGTCATGATAAAACCCTCCTCTCTGACGTGAAAATTCCGAATCTTTCGTCGGTCATGTAAACCTCTGTAACTATGGGAATTCTTCTTTCTATTCTAGTGGGTGCCATAGCCGGTTGGCTGGCCGATCTGGTTTTCAAACGTTTTTCGTTTTCAATCTGGCTTCAGATTTTAATTGGTATTGCCGGCGGTTTTGTGGGGAGCTGGCTGCTGGGAAATGACTTGCAGGTCATGCTTGGCTTACCCGAATTACTAGCCCGCATCCTGACGGCTTTCCTGGGAGCTCTCGTGATTTTGGGTATTGTCGCTCTTGTTAGAAGTCGTCAGAACGGTTGACTCGTTTATTTTGAGGCATAGTGGAAGATTTTTGTAACTTCTATGTGACTTTTTTCAACGACCTGCGTCTGATTAGAGACTGAAAGTTAATCATCTCCCTCCCATGGAAAAATTAAAACGCAATCGGGCGCAAACTTCGCAGAAAATCATCGATGCACTGGAAGAGGTTATTGCCGAGAAAGGTATTGATGGAATCGGTATTAACCGGATTTCTGAAAAAGCCGGTGTGAGTAAAGTGCTTATTTACCGGTATTTTGGTGGTCTGGATGGTTTGCTGACCCATTACATTAAGATGGGGAGATTATTTCCGTTACTCAGTCTGGTTACACTGGAGCAACTGCGTCCGGTACATGAGAACGATTTATCTAAATTGTGGTATAAACAACTGGTTAACACCTATCGGTTTTTTCGGCAATTTCCTGCGGCCTATGAAGTTCTGAAGGCAACGGTAATTGAGGGTAGCCCCATGGCCGATGAAGCCAGTAAAGCCTACGATGAAGAGCTGACGCGCATGGTTGACCAGTTGGCTTACGTAAAAGGAGCTGACTTTCAGGCGGTTTCGGCAATAATGACTGGGGCAATGGCCCATCTGACGCTTATGTCGAAAAATAACCGTTCGGTAATTGGGATCAATTTAACAACTGAAGAAGGCTGGCATCGGATTGAAGAAGCCGTACGGGTCATCTATATCGCCTTGAACCGCATGGCCGTTCAGTCAGAAGAGGTGTCAGTTGACCTCCACCAGACCGGCGTTCCCTCCAATTTCTGGTGATCATGTACCCAGGACTTTAGTCCGTATGATCCTGCATAAGGGGCTACTCACCAGGCTTCATACGGACTAAAATCGGTGGCTACATTACTCTTCCCAGGAAGAACGGTAATACGTACGAATGAATAAAAGAGTAGCGGCTGCCAAACCAGCAAGTGCCAAAGCCCAGACGGGTAGCCGATACATAATGAGCAGGAAACACCCAATAATAGGCCAGAAGAGGAGCGACATAAACCGGTCGCGGGACCGATGGCGAGCCAGCAGTGTTGCGTATTGCAAGGCCACTAAACCAAGTCCGAAGAGCCACACAAAGAGGGTGGCCGGAATGGAAACATCCGCAGGGTGATTTTTGATCAGTAAAACTGCTTCAGGGCTGATTAACAGGGCAATAATCTTCAGATAACCCAGCAATCGATTGCCAATCGATACCGGCAGATTACGTAGCAGGAGTAATTGATTGGCTTCAAACTGGTACAATTCGAACACGATACCGGCCTGCAAAGCCGCCGACAACAGCATTCCCAACGAAAGCAGCCGGATGTCGTAGTCGTCGGTGGGATACAACGCCAATACACCCAGAATTCCTAGGCACGAGCCGATTTTTGTCAGCAGCAAGGTCGCGGGTTGTTCGCGAAAAAGGTACCGGATGAAAAAAAGGCCATACGGTGTGGCGAATCGCTGCCGAAGCCAGGCGCTAATGTTGCCCGAAAACTGTTCCGGATTAGGGTTCCGCAACGCCCGCTCTACAAAAGGTAACGGCAAAAGTGAGAGCAAACTAACGATTACGACCAGCCCGGTATTCGCTGCCGTTGCATTTTGCTGATTGCCTACCCAAATCATAAAACCGGCATATCCAATAACGGGTGCCAGCAACTGCAGGTGAAGAAAATAGAGAAGTACAACGCGTTTGCCCGGTGGGATCAGCCGGAAAAGCTGCAACAGATCGGTTTTCTGAACAACCTGCAAGCTGAAACGAAGCGAATGAATGGTGTAAAGTACCCAAAGAACGACGTAAGCACCCAAAAAACTCCAGTCGGTGAGGGCGTAAGTAGCCAGGGCAATATGCTCGGTCGAACTCAGAAAGCCAAAACCCAGCATCAGTACGACCAGAAAAAGGCCGGTATTCTGGAGATAAAATTGCCGGACAATCAGCTTCTCCGGTACGGTCCACAAAGCGCTCATGAGTCGGCCGGTTGCGGCATGGCTTCCAGGGTTTGATGCTGAACCAGCCAGACGGAATCGACCGGTAATTCGGACGGATCGACGTCCTGATGCGATGATAGCAAAAAGCTGATGCCCTGTTCCCGGTTTTGCCGAATGCGATCGATAACGGCCTGGGTGGTCGCCTGATCGAGCGTAATCAGCGGTTCATCGAGCAGAATCAGTTGCGGGTTTCCCAGAAAAGCCAGCACCAGGGAGGTTTTTTTGAGCATTCCACTCGAATAGGTACCGATGGGCGTTTTGATAAATTCCCGAATCCCGAACAAATCAATTAACTCATCGACTTGTGAAGCAGGAGCCCTTTTGGTGGCGGCTACCCAGCGGATCAACTCCCAGCCCGTCAGAAATTGCGGATAAAGCGGTTCGGCTTCCCCATAATTGACCCGAAGGCGGTATTCGACGGGTTGCCGCCTGATGTCATACCGTCCGTCCAGAACCATACTGCCTTCAAAGGGGAGCAATCCGGCGACCGAGCGGAAAAACGTCGTTTTACCCGAACCATTGCGGCCTTTCAGCCAGTGAATGCCCGCTGGAAAATCCATCTGGGGAATGGCCAGCACCAGGCGGTTATGATAGTCTTTACGGAAGTTTCGGACGGCGAGCATGGACTGTCATTACCGTTTTGCGACGGCCTGTTTTCCCGTTAGTTTTTCCACGACGTATTCGCCCACTTTCCGGCCCTGCACATTGCCGAAATCCAGCGCATCCCGAAAGTGAATGCCACCATACAGGCGGCTGTAAGAGGCTTCCAGGGCGGCTTCCCGGAACGATTTAAACGAGCGAACGCCGTGGCCGTACGGGTTTTCGGTCGAGTCGGTAAAAGCCACATTGTCGCCGTACAGAATCGTCAGTACTTCGGCGGCTGCCGCCGAAATTACGCTGTGGCCGCTGGTATACTCCGGAAACGGCGGGGTTTGCAGGTACGGCGTCCACTTGGGATCGATAAATTTATTGATGACGGTTTCGGGCCGGATGCGGTTGCTGCGGTATTTTTCGTCCCAGCAACTGATGAACCCGTCGGCTAATGCAAAGGAGGTTAAAGTATAGGCTTGTACGGTTTTGGCGAAATCCGCTTTTTTCTGGCGCGATACCGTTGCGGCAATCGCCAGCCAGTGCCCGCCCGGCGTCATTTTTTTGGAAGCGTACGAAACGTGACCGGCCACGTTCATCACGAACGCATTATCATCCCAGAAAAAAGCAATTTTCCGCTGCTCCTCGGTCTGGTGAATCCCTATCTGATACACTTCGTCGGCCAGTTTATAGAAGGGACTGCCTTTCGTCATGTTATACGGAATGGCTTTCGGCGGCATAAACTGCGAGCAGGTATCCATCACCCAGCAGCGGATTTGCATCCATTTCGGCTCGGCAGCTTCCATGTAGGCCGGGGGCGTTGGCACCCACGTCCCTTCCGCGTTGGTAACGGTATGCTTGAATCCGCGCGTTTGCTTGTAGGAATCCTTGCCCGCAAACTCCATAATGTGTTTGGCAACGGCCTCGCCATAAGCCATCGAACGCTCAATGACGTCGTCGGGAACGCCAATGGCCTGGTATTGCTCATAAAAGTCTTTCTCAAACCCATCGAACATGTCCCCGGAAAACGTCAGGTTGCGACCAACCGTCAGAAAAGCCCGCGTACTGGCCAGTGGAAAACAGTATTGCTGACCGGGTTCCGGTTTGGGAGCTGCGGTGAATTTCCGGAGTTTGCCCGCCAGTGATTCATAACCCGGCTGACCCGCCACCATCGCTTCATAACCCGCCAGGTTGGCGTATCCGTAAATCCGGCTGGCCACCGGCGGAGAGAAAATGTCATGAATAATAACGTCGGTCAACTGCTTGACACACTGATGGTAACGCTCCGGTTCGGCCGCTTTGGCGTTATATTCTTCGGGGGTGGCTTTGGGCTGGCAACCGGCGAAACTCCAAAGGCTACCAATACATAAAACCCATAGTATTCGATTCTTCATGAATAAACTCAATCAAGAATGGTACAAGAGGACTGCAAATTTACCTTAAAAAAAGTATATCTACGCAAGGGCCAAACCGTTGCTTTACGGTTTTCTGGTCATAGCGGCCAAAACCGGGTTCGCTTTCCGAAACACCTGAATCGTCGTGTCGTTGCGGGCGACTAACCAGAACGGTACGCCTGATACGCGAATCGGCTTGATGTCCCGCACTTCACCGTCGAGCAGAAAACCGCTGGCAAACGGCGAAAGTGCCGAAAACCGGGCGGTATTGTCAGCCTGTTTGCCTCTGTTTTTCAGTACTAGGCCGTAATTGGCATCGTAACGACCCTGATACGTACTGACGCCATAGAAATTGCCGCCCGCCAAAACGTCGGGAAAGCCGTCGTTGTCGACATCTTCCGTTCGGAGAGCGAACAACTTGGAAACCTGCGCCAGCATCGGCAGTTGGTGAACCACAAAATGGCCATTGCCCTGATTTTCCAGATAAACCGAAGCAAACTGATCGACTTCGTATTCTTCGGCTCCTTTGAGTTCACTTGCCTCAAACAGTTCGTCGATTGGCTTTCCGGCAAAAGCCTTATAATTCGTAAACCGCTTATTGATAATGGCTGGCATCTGTTTCCCCAACTCATCTTTGAAATTAACCGGATACCAGCTTTTTCCCCCGCGTTGGCACGCCAGAATCTGGTCCACACTGCTGTTGTTGTCTAAATCCTTCACCCACATTTTCAGCCGGGGTTCAGCCTGCTTGATGAACTTGGTGTTCAGACCGAGGTTGCCCGCCACCAGATCCAGATCGCCGTCGCGGTCGAAGTCGGCGGCAGTCAAGCACTGCCAAAATCCATTCAGGGGCGTTTTTTCGTCGGTAAGGTTCTTTACCGCCTGCAACTTGCCGTTCTGATTGGCGAAAATTCGAATCGGCATCCAGTCACCAGCCACTACCAGATCGAGGTCCTTGTCCTGATCGTAATCCAGCCAGAGGGCGTCGGTCACCATGCCTGCCTTGCGGAGTTCGGGGGCCAGCTGGTCGGTTTTGTCCGCAAAACGCCCCTTGCCGTCGTTGATCAGCAGATACGAATTCGGAATTTTTCCGTACGCAAAACCCACCACGCGGCCCCCTACGAACAAATCCAGATCACCGTCGTTGTCCATGTCAATTGGCCGAACGCAGCTTTTGTTGTCATACATCGGCGGCAAGCCGGTCGAGCGGGTGAAGTTTCCCTTGCCGTCGTTCAGGTAAAGCCGGTCAAACTGCCCGGGCATTTTCTCAAAAAACTCATTTCCGCCCGAAACCACGTACAAATCCGCGTCTTTATCGCCGTCGGCGTCGAAGAAAACCGCATCGACATCTTCATAGGTGGAGTCCGCCCGAAAAACCGGCTGGTTGCTCGGCACAAACCGGCCGTTGGGCTGTTGAATCTGTAAACTACCAGCCTGCCATTTGGCACCGGCCGCATAAAAATCGTCCAGCCCATCGCCGTTGACATCGCCAACCGCCAGCTTCGGGCCTTCCGTCGACACCTTGAACGGCATCAACGATTCCCGGACAAAATCAAAATACGTATTTTCCTGGTGCTGGTACGCAATGGGTGTCTGGATGGTGATGTCCTCAAAAATCGGTTGCGGATCCGGAGCCGTAAACCGGAAGTGGCCGACGTTTTGTTGAGCTGCCGTTTGCTTCAGGGTCAGCGTCTGGTTGGTTTTTACCCCGGTTTGGATTTCCATCCGTTGATTCGGCCAGATCACGATCAGTGAATCGATCGTGGCCGTTTCGCCCAGACCGAACGTCAATACCGGTTCAACGGACGACTGAAAACCGCGCGTTGGCATCAGTTGCTGGAGTTGCAGGCCGGTTTTGGTCTTCAAAACCACTTTGGCCCCCACGCCAAATGTATTTGGTGATTCGCCCTGAAGCCTGATTTTTAAGTACTTGTTAGTGGGGAATACTTCATTCGCCTGGTTCTGATAGATGCCGGCCGGGTCATTGATGTCGTTGGTAACCAGATCCAGATCGCCGTCGTTGTCCAGATCGGCGTAAACGGCTCCGCTCGAAAACGTCGGCTTTTCAAAACCCCACGCCAGCGATTTATCCGCGAATTTCAGCGCTTTCGAACCCTGGTATACATAATTATGCACCTTGCCTTCGGGCATGAGCGCAATCGCTTTTTCGTCCAGCGATTTGGACGTTTCCATCGCATACCGCAACGAGTCGTCGGACGCGTATTTGACGTAATCCAGATCGTTGGGGCGCCGAACGATGCCGTTGGAAATGAACAGATCCTTGATGCCGTCGTTGTCGTAATCGGCCAGCAGGGGCGACCAACTCCAGTCGGTGGCGGCTATACCAGCCATTGCCCCAATTTCCATGAATTTCTTGCCAGACTGGCTGATTTGCAGACAGTTTCGGCTATACTGATTCATGTAGCCGAAACTCAATTTATAGAGGTAAATATCCAGCGGATCTTCACCCAGCGACATTTTTTCGACGGTTTCATCTTCGGGATACATGTCGAGCGTGACCACATCCGGGTAGCCGTCGTTGTTGACATCGGCCACGTCGTTACCCATCGAAAACCGGCTCACGTGGGCAAACGCTTTCCGGATGCTTTCCGTAAAACCGCCTTTGCCGTTGTTGAGGTAGTAATAATCGTCTTCGTGAAAATCGTTGGAAACGTAAATATCTTCCCAGCCATCGTTGTTCAGATCCGCCACCGAAATGCCCAGACCGTAGCCCATGGCCGCGCCGAAAATTCCGGCCTGCTCGCTGATATTCGTGAAACGGGCCTTCGGATTTGGCTTTCCGTTGCTGATCAACTCATTCCGGTACAGATAATCCCCCGATTCATTCTGGCGCAGATTCCGGGCCGTCACGCGGTCGTAGCTGCGGGACGTATGCACGGCATGGTTGAGCAGATACATATCCAGATCGCCGTCGTGGTCGTAGTCGAAAAAAGCCGCCTGGGTCGAAAAACCGGTAAAATCCAGTCCGTATTCGGCGGCTTTCTCGGTGAAGGTACCGTCGTGGTTGTTGATATACAGTTCGTTGGAGCCTTCCAGCCCTTTGAAATTGCCCACGGCGCAGACGTAGATATCCAGCCAGCCGTCGCCGTTGACATCGGCCATTGTGACGCCGGTTTGCCAGTCCGAAAAGCCTTCGACCCCGGCTTTTTCGGTAACGTCTTCAAATTTCATCGAGGATTCCCGCGCTGCCCCTTTATTGATGTACAGTTTGTTTTTGCCCTGATTCGAGACAAAATACAAATCGGTCAGGCCATCGTTGTTGACGTCGCCAGCCGCCACGCCCGCGCCGTTGTAGAAATACAGGTAATCGATGATGTTAAACGTTTCCGTGTTCCGGACGTGGTTGATAAAACCAATACCGGTCTGCGTCGAGTCCAGCGCCTGAAAAAGCGGTTTTTCGGAAGAGCTGGTCAACTGTTTGCAACCAGTAACCAACAGCGTTACGGCGGTAAAAAAGATACTAATTCGTTTCATCATAGGTTAAATTCGGAACTGGAATTACGCGGATTTTAACAATTCCTCAAAGTGGGATTAGCGAAGAGCGATCGGCGGCTAATTAGATCTTCTTAATCTTTTAATCCGCGTAATCCCAGTTCAAAGACTTGCACTTTATCATTATTCTTGCCCACTACAAACTGCCCCTGTTGCAGTCGCGCCAACTGCCGGACCTGCCCGTGGACGATGAAGCCCGAAGCTGCCGGGTCAAGCGGTTGCCAAACGCCCTTGCCTTTTCCGAGCAAAACCAGCCCGTAACTGGCATCATAGCGGCCAATTTCGGGCAAAACGTCGTAGAAATTTCCGGTCAGCACCAAATCCATCTGCTTGTCGCCATCGACGTCCGCTATTTCAATACCGCAAACGGGCGACCACTGGGCCTCTTTTGGTAAGGCCTGAATCCTGAAAGTTCCTTTGCCGTTGTTCAGCAGAATAATTGATTCGCCCGTATACGCCCGTTGCACAACGGCGGCTGCCAACTGTTTTTCGTCCAGAATTTCGTTCAGTTTCTTGCCCGCAAACTCCGTAAACTTGAGGTACTTTTTCTTAATAACCGGCATTTCTTTCTGCAACTCCTGCTTCAAAACCATCGGATACAACGTACCGGTTTCGTCGGCGCAGTTGATGATCTGTTCGAGACTGCCGTTCTGATCAAAATCCGCCGTGTAGAGTTCGGCCGGTAATTTTGGTGTCGCTTTAATCCGGGAATTAAGACCCAGGTTGCCAACCACCAGATCAAGGTCGCCGTCGCCGTCGACATCGCCGGCTTTGACGCAATTCCACCAGCCGGAAGCCGGGGTGGTCGCGTCCGCCAGTTTCGGGGTTTCGGAGGTTGAAAACCTTCCGCGCTGGTTCTGAAAAATGGTAACCGGCATCCAGTCGCCAACGACGATCAGTTCGGGAAAACCGTCACCGTTCAGATCCGCCCAACTGGCGTCGGTCACCATGCCCAACTGGTCGGCGGTGGCGATGTAGCGTTTGGTGTAATTCTTGAAATTTCCGGTGCCGTCGTTCGTCAGCAGGTAACTCGCCGGATTAAAACCGTATTTGCCCGGAATCAACCGGGTTCCGACAAACAGATCGATGTCTCCGTCGCGGTCGTAATCGGCAGCCGCCACGCAGGACCCGCTGGCTTTCAAGTTCGGCAACCGGTCGTCGCGGACAAAACCGCCTTTGCCGTCGTTGAGATACAGCCGGTCGAGCAGTTCGTCGGCTTCGGGTTCAAATTCATTACTGCCCGACACCACGTACAAATCGAGGTCTTTATCGCCGTCGGCATCAAAAAATACCGCATCGACGGCTTCGTAGGTGAGATCCTGCCGCAAAACCGCCGGCGTTTTATCCACAAACCGTCCGCCGGTTTGCTGCACAAAAAGCCGGTGCGGTTTGCCGAAAGCGCCACCGAAAAATACGTCATCCAGACCGTCGCCGTTGACGTCGCCCGTTGCCATCGCCGGTCCGCTGGTCGAGAACATTTGCTTCAGCAACGGATCGCGGTTGTAATCGACAAACGGGCTTTCTTCGTGGGTGTAAGCTAGCCCGGAAGCCGTGGTAATGTCCTGAAAAAGAGCTTTTGATGGTTTTTTAGGTTTCCAGATACCGGTAGCCTGCTGCTGAGTTAGCGTCAATAACTGGTTGGCTTTGGGCTGGCGCAGGGTTTGCATCCGGTCGTTTGGCCAGACAACGGTTAGCGAGTCAATGGCGGGATTATCCCCCAGACCAAACAGCAAATTCAGATCGACGGACGATTGAAAACCGCGGTTCGGCATTTGTTGCAGGACCTGCGTGGTGCCTTTCTGATACACAAAAACCCGCGCGCCAATGGCATTCCGGTTTTTTGCTTCGCCGACCAGTTTCACCCTCAAATAAGGAGTCTTCTTTTTTTCGACCGACAAATTCCTGAAAACGGAAACCGGTGAGTTGACGTTGTTGACGACCAGATCCAGATCGCCGTCGTTGTCGAGGTCGCCGTAAGCCGCGCCGTTCGAGAAGTTCGGCTCGCCCAGCCCCCAATGGGCCGCCTGGTTGGAAAAGGTCAAATTGCCGTCGTTGCGGAAAGCGTAATTCGGAATGGGTTCGGAGGGCGCTTTATCCAGAAATTCCTTGAAGTTAAACGCACGCTGGCGGGCAATCTGGGCCATATTTTCGCGGTCGGCCAGGAAGTGGATAAAATCCTGATCGGTGACGTCTTTGGCAATGCCGTTGGCGACAAAAATGTCTTTCCGACCGTCGTTGTCCATATCAAAAATCAACGCGCCCCAACTCCAGTCCGTGGCGTGGACACCGGCAAAACGGGCAATGTCGCTGAACATCGGAATGGCGGTTTTACCGCCGGTCGCGGGTTCATTTCCCTGATTCAGGTGCAGCATGTTCTGCATGTACTGGTAATGAAAATCACGCGATACCTTGATTTCCTGCAAGTCGTAATTCTCGTAGGCACCGGTTTTTTTCAGGCGAACATCGTTACCGGGCAGCATATCCGTCACGAAAATATCCAGCCGACCGTCGTTGTTGATGTCGGCCACGTCGGCCCCCATCGACGACAGGCTGAGGTGCGGCATGGCGTCTTTCACCGATTCGCGGAAGGTGCCGTCGTGGTTGTTCAGATACAGGTAATCCCGCTCGTAAAAGTCGTTGGAAATGTAAATATCGAGCCAGTTGTCGTCGTTCACGTCGCCAATCGTGATGCCCAGGCCAAAACCGATCAGGCTGCCATAAATCCCGGCTTTCTCGCTGACGTCCGTAAACCGGGCTACATCGTTCCGGAACAGTTTATGCCCCCCCAGCGAATCCCGTTCGGAGCGGATGTTGGCGTATCCCAGTTTGCCGACGGGCATGAAGCTGTTGTTGAGCAAATACATGTCGAGGTCGCCGTCGCGGTCGTAGTCGAAAAAAGCCGCGTGGGTCGAGTAGCCGTGATCATCCAACCCATATTCGGCGGCTTTTTCGGTAAAGCTTACCGTACCGTCTTTCCCAATTCCGTTGTTGATAAACAGTTCATTACCGCGGTCGTCGCCGGGGCGGATGCCGGCATTACAGACGTATAAATCCAGCAAACCGTCGCCGTTGACATCGGCAAACGTTGCGCCCGTGCTCCAGGAGCGTTTTCCGGCCACACCGGCTTTGGCCGTAATGTCCTCAAATTCGAGCGGATTCGACCCTTTTTTCCCTTTGTTGAGATACAGCCGGTTTTCGCCCATGTTGGCGATCAGAAATACGTCCGAAAAACCGTCGTTGTTGACATCGCCAATGGCGACGCCCCCGCCGTTGTAGAAATTCCGGTAATTGAAGATGTTGAAATCGGCGTCGTCGACAACCGAATTGGTGAAATTGATATGGGTTTTTTCGGGCTGTACTTTTTCAAAAAGGGGGTCTTCCGATGGCGTATCCGACGACTGGCAACCCACCAGAAATGAAAAAAATAAAAAGAGAACCAGATAACGCATGTACGGTAGTAAACTAGCAAATCAAGTCTTAAAGATACTCAATAAATTGCTTTTTATAGGCGGTTTTATCCTATTGGGCGTGCATTCTGCGCGCATAAATTAAGTGAGGATTCTATAAAAAAATCTACTTACGTCTGGCAAATAGTTGTAATTGCATTCGGTAGTAATCCTGGAGGGATCTACTATTAATAGTAAAATGGATAAAATAGATAGTCTAAGCCCCGGCTGGGGCGTTCTAAAAGACGCATAAGTATCTATAACGCCCCAGCCAGGGTTAAACTAATGACTTGGCTCAGGTGGCTATTAACAGTAAACGGCTGCGGCCGACCGTCCCTCCGGGGTTACTACCAAATGCAATTCTCATCATTTGGTGTATTCCCAGTGAAGGAGTAACTTTTTGAGCTGGATCGGCATCAATTCCAGAAACAGAAAAAGCCCGGGAACCCCGGGCTTTTTGCAGGAAAAGGCTTTTTTACTAATTGTAACCCGGATTTTGCTTTAAATTGGGATTTAAAGAAATCTGATCTTTCGGAATGGGGAACAACTCCCGGTATTTTTCCGAAGCGGGTTTGAAACGCCACGCTTTGGTGAACTGCCCAAACCGGATCAGATCCTGACGCCGGTGGTATTCCCAGGCCAGTTCGCGACCCCGTTCGGCCAGAATTTCGTCCAGTGTCAATTGGGCTGCGGTGTAGTCCGGAACGCCCGCGCGTTTGCGGATGACGTTGAAATCCGCCAGTGCATCGGCTACTTTTCCAAGGCGGAAATTGGCTTCTCCGCGCATCAGATAGACATCCCCCAAGCGGTAAATAACGAAGTCGTTACTCATGTCGTTGGTGGTGTTGTTCTTCTGAATTTCATATTTCTGGCTCCGGGCCCCGGTCAGACGGCCAGCCGGACCGGCGGGCATTTCGAAAGCAGGGATTTCCGGCGTGATGATCATCGGTACGCCATCGTCATCCAGTGGCTTCCCGGTAGCATCGTATTGCTGCCCAACGATCCACATTTTCTTCCGCAAATCCTGAGCCGAGAATGAATTATAGAACTCGACCACTGTGGCATAGCCGTTCCAGGGAGAGGCAGGCAGGTTGTAGGTCAACTGGTGCTTGTAGTGCAGGGTTGCCATGTGGATGTTAAAACCACCCCGTTTCGAGTTGTCGAAGGGCGTCGCCAGAATAATTTCGGGCGAATTCTGGTTCTGCACCTTGAAGTTATCCAACAGATCCGCCGTTAGCGAAAATTTGCCCGACTTGATGATGCTGTCGCACCGCGTAACCGCATCCGCCCAGCGGGCCGTGCCGGTATAAACCTGCGCATTGAGATACATCTTGGCCAGGATCATGTTCACAACCGGTCGGTTGAAACGGCCATAATAGGCTCCCCCCACCGTTGAACTTAGCTTGGGATAGACCTCCAGCAGTTCTTTCTCGATCCAGGCAAAAACCTCCGCGCGGCTTTTCTGAGCGGGCGTCGAAGTGCCCACCTGATCGGCAATGATCACGTTGCCAAACATGTCCATCGCCTTGTAGTGGAAGAAAGCCCGCAGAGCCCGCAACTCGGCTTTCACGGTTTCGTCCGTAATGGATCCCAACTGCTGGTTGATGGAGGTGATGTTGTTGTAACACCAGGTCCAGGGTCCGTTGAACTGGCCGTTGTCGGTTGTGGGGTCCCAGGTGTGCTGATAAAGGCGTTTCCAGTTATCGCCATCTTTCCAGTCACCACCGCGGGTCGGAACAATCTGTTCGTCCGTTGTTGCGTTGAGGGCCTGGCTGTTGCCGTAGTAATCGGCCAGACCGCTGTACAGCGGACCGATCAAAGCCGCCTGCTGAGCCGCCGTTTGACCAAACTGGTCGGTCGGAATAACGTCGTAGGTTTTTTCGTCAAGGTCCGTACAGGCCTGGCTCGCCATGAGCAGAACCAGGCACACGCCCCAAACTTTTATCGTTGAATTGAACATCTTCGTAGTTGATAGTGGTTGATTAACACCCCTTAAAACGTCAGGTTAACCCCCAGTTGGAACGAACGGGTTTTCGGGTAAATGTTGCTGACGTCCAGACCAATGTTGTTGGGTGACTGGCTTTCGTTTTGCAAATCGGCTTTCACCTGCAGCTCAGGATCGACCCCCTTGTAGCTGGTAATGGTGAACAGGTTGTTGCCACCGATATACACCCGGGCCGCCGACAGATACTTGCTGGTTGTTTTTATGTTGTAACCGATTTGCCAGTTATCCAGACGGGCATACGATCCGTTTTCCAGCCAGTAGGTCGACAAGACGTTGGTGCCGTAGTTTTTCGGCAGATCTGCCACGCCGTTCAGCATGTTCGTTTCCAGAATAGACCCCGGAATCAACAGGTTCGAGCGCAGGTTGTTCAGAATTTTGTTGCCAAACGAACCCCGCAGCTGGAAATTCAGGTCAAAACCCTTGTACGTGAAGCTGTTGATGAACGAGCCGGTCAGGAACGGTTGCGGATTGCCCTGAGCGATTGGGTTCTGCGTATTGATTCCCGTTGCGGCATCGGCTTTGCTCACATCGGTAGTGGGTTGGTCACCACTACCCGGTTTCAGCAGCACTTTCGAAGAGGTCGAGCCATCGTCATTTTTCACATCGGTGTAGCTGACGAACGTCGGGACGTTGTTGAACTCGCCCAGCGGACGACCCGGCCACAGATACGAAGCGAACACATCCGACAGACCCCGACCACCGAAGGCGTTGAAGCGAATCAGACCCGAGTCAAATTCGTCGCTTTTCAGGTTGACAATCGTGTTCCGGTTGTAGGCTCCAACGATGCGGGCGTTCCAGTTGAAACTGCCTTTCTGGATGATGTCGCCCCCGAATGAAAGCTCGATACCGCGGTTGCGCATGGTTCCGACGTTGGCCCAGATAAAGTTGGTGAAGTATTTAACCCCATCGGCCGGTACCGAATACCGGTACAGCATGTCTTTGGTCGATTTATTATATACTTCCAGCGTACCCGAGAACCGGCCGTTCAGCAACTGGAAGTCCAGACCGATGTTGGCCGTTGTCAACACTTCCCATTTCAGGTTCGGATTGGCATTTTGGGTAATCCCGTAACCCGGCAGGAAGTCGCCCACACTGCCGTCGTAATACGTGCCTTTCTGACCATACAACTGGAGCGATTGATACGGTTTCAAGCCTTCGGAGTTTCCGGTTTGTCCCCAGCCAACGCGTAGTTTCAAATAATTCAACGTGGTCGATTTCGGGAAGAAGTCCTCATTCGTCAGTGTCCAGCCCGCACCCACCGACGGGAAAAGCCCCCATTTGTTGTTGGCCCCAAACTTCGAGCTACCATCGCGACGCAGCGTTGCCGTCAGGTTATACTTATCGTTCAGGTTCACCGTGGCCCGGCCAAAGAACGACGCCAGGGTGGTGCTGTTGCGATACGACGTAGAGTAGTTGGTTCCCGGACTCAGCAATGTGCCCGCACCCAGGCCCAGGTTGTTGTAGGAAACCGTGTTGGTCAGAAACTGCGTGTTGCGGGCCTGAAAACCGTCATACACGATGTTCTGGTAAGAATAACCGCCCAAAACCGAGAAGTTGCTGTTGTTCTGGCCGAACGCCTTGGTGTAGGTAGCCGTCAGTTCCAGAAGCTTATTGTTGTTCTGATCCATCTTCCGGTACGATTCACCGGCCGACGACTGGAACGCCTTGATACTGCGGTCGCGTGAGCGGCTTTCATCGGTATTTTCGTTCTGGAATGCACCGTTTACACCCAGCGTCAGCCCGTCGATGACTTCGTAGCGCAGGTTGATACCCCCAATCAGTAACCGCTTTTGCTGATCAAATTTTTGCCCATTGATCATGGCTACCGGATTCAACAGGTCGAAACTGCCGCCTACTTCATAATACCCACCCACATTATTGGCACCGGTCGGGTCGGAAACGGGCAGCGTCGGCAGGAAGGTAACCGCCTGAGCAACAATACCGCCATCGTTCAATTTGGAGTTCGTATTGGTCACCGACAGGTTATACTGAATGTTCAGGCGGTTATCCAATGCCTTCTGATCCAGGTTGATCCGGCCCGTTACCCGATCAAAACCGGTGTTTTTGATAATCCCTTCCCGGCCGATGTAGTTGACGGATCCGCGGTAGCTGAAGGCGGGCGATCCGCCCGAAATCGCCAGATCGTGATTGGTAGTAACCCCCATGCGGGTAATTTCTTTTATCCAATCGGTGTCATAGTTGCCATTCGGAAACCGGAGCTTGTCGGCCGTCAGGGCACTGGCGCCCTTAATCTGGCTGACGGCATCACGGTAGCCCGGTCCATCCAGCAAATCCAGTCGTTTCGAGATGGTTTCAACGCCAATATAATTGTTGAAGGTGATTGACGTTTTGCCCGATTTACCCCGTTTTGTGGTCACGAGAATAACGCCGTTGGCAGCCCGTGAACCGTAGATCGCGGCTGCCGAAGCATCTTTCAAGACATCCATCGACTCGATATCCGAAGGCGAAACCGTCTGAATGGGCACGCCGATGACACCATCGACCACATACAGCGGATCGCTGCCACCCGCCAGGGAGGTGTAGCCCCGCAAGCGAACGGTGGGTGCCTGGTTCGGATCACCGGAAGGCATCGTAATGACCAGACCCGCTACTTTGCCCTGAATGGCCTGGAGCGGATTGGGAACAATACCAGGGTTGAATTCCTTGGCCGTTACCTGCTGAACAGAACCGGTGAGGTCCTTGCGCTTGGCCGTACCGTAACCAACCACCACAACTTCCTCCAGCGATTTGGTATCGGAAGTCAAAACCGCATCGACAACGGAGCGGTTTCCGACGGCTACTTCCTGATTTTGCAGACCAATAAAACTGAAAACCAGGGTCGCATTGTCAGGAACATTACTGAGGGAATACTTGCCCTCCGCGTCGGTATTGGTACCGCGCGTAGTTCCTTTCAACTGAACGGTCACACCCGGTAGGGGCACCTTGTCTTCCGATGACGTAACGGTGCCCGTTACGGTCCGGTCCTGAGCAAATGCCTGGCCGAGACCCAGGCAGAGAATGAACGCAAACGATAGCAGGAAGGCCGGTAACAAACCGTTCTGCTTGATCTGAAACGCCCGGAAGTTTCCGGAGCAACTCACTTGGTTACGTTCATGATTGAATCTGATAAAATGATTCATCATAGGTTAACGATTAATGTAGGTGAAGTGAAATGGTATACGGAATTCATAAAATAGGTGCTAAAAATTTCAAGTAGATAATGAGCACTAAAGGCCACGAAATCAACCTGTTTGCTGTAAGTACTAATTAATGTCACTACGTACAATTACTTACGTATATGGTATCGTATTGCTATTTTATAGCACATAATTATGAACCGATTGAGCAAATTACAATAATTAATCTGTATAATACAATAAGGTAAATTCTAAAATTATTCATTGTAGTTCTTTAGCCATGAATAATGACCGGTATGGATGGAGAAGCTCAAGAAAAAAGACTGCGAAGGCGATGGCCCGGTGCCTGCCCGCTGTCGTAATACTTTGATTATTAGTTGGTTGAAAACTATTTTTTCAGGCGTGTAAATTGCCTTGTTTGGATTCGGTTTGGTGTCTGGTATTTCGCGGATTCAGATACGATACTGGAAAAATTTGTACCTTTAAGGTCGCAAACTGAATTTTTTCGCAAACCAACTTGGATTTGGTCTTGGACGAAGACTATTATGGTCAATCAGGAGACGTTACAACAGCTTTCTAGCCAGTTAGACGGTGAATTCTACACCGATTCCACCCAACGCATTTTATACGCTACCGATGCCTCGGCCTACCGCGAAATGCCATTGGCAGTCGCCATGCCGAAGTCGGTTGACGACCTGAAAAAGTTGATTGCTTTTGCCCGGGAACACCGCACGTCGCTCATTCCGCGTACCGCCGGAACGTCGCTGGCGGGGCAGGTGGTTGGGAACGGGATTATCGTCGATGTTTCCAAAAACTTCACGAAAATCCTGGAACTCAACGAGCAGGAGCGTTGGGTGCGTGTGCAGCCGGGCGTCGTTCGCGATGAGCTGAACTTCTTTCTGAAACCGTACGGTCTGTTTTTCGGACCCGAAACCTCGACGGCCAACCGGGCGATGATCGGCGGAATGGTTGGGAATAATTCCTGTGGCTCCAACTCGGTTGTTTACCGCTCGACCCGCGAACATGTTCTGTCGGTTAAAGCCTTGCTGGCCGACGGCAGTGAAGCCGAATTCGGGCGACTCGAAACCGGGGCGTATGATCGACTGATTAAAACCGGTACGCAGAAGAACGGCAGCGCGTCGTTGCTGGATAAAATTTACCTGAAAACAAACGAGATCCTGGCGAATCCCGACAATCAGGCCGAGATCCGGAAACAGTTCCCAAAACGGAGCATCGAACGGCGTAACACGGGCTATGCGCTGGACGAACTGCTGGAAAGTGAGCCTTTTACACCGGGAGCCGACCCGTTTAATTTCTGTAAACTGATTGCCGGCTCGGAGGGTACGCTCTGTTTCCTGACCGAAATCAAGCTGAATGTGGTGCCGCTGCCGCCCAGCGAACTGGGCCTGGTTTGCGTGCATTTCAATAACGTCGATGAGTCATTAAGGGCTAATTTGATTGCGCTCAAGTACCAGCCCCGCGCCGTCGAACTCATCGACCATTATATTCTGGAGTGTACGAAAGACAACATCGAACAACGCAAAAACCGCTTCTTCGTGCAGGGCGATCCGGGGGCGATCCTGGTCGTGGAGTTTGGCGCCGGTAACCGCGACGAAATTGCGCAACGCGCCGTCGAAATGGAAGCGGAAATGCGGGCTGCGGGCCTGGGCTACCATTTTCCGGTTTTGTATGGGGAAGATACCAAAAAAATCTGGACGTTGCGCAAAGCCGGTCTGGGCCTGCTGGCCAACCTGCCGGGCGATGCCAAAGCCGTTGCGGTGATTGAAGACACGGCCATCGACGTGCATGATTTGCCCGACTACATCCGCGATTTCAACGAGGTGCTGACCCGGCACAGTATGTCGGCGGTGCATTACGCCCACGCCGGTTCGGGCGAGATTCACCTGCGCCCGATTATCAACCTCAAGACGGCGGAAGGCCACCAGCAATACCGGATGATTGCCGAAGAAATTGCCCGGCTCGTGAAAAAATACGACGGCTCGCTGTCGGGTGAACACGGCGACGGACGGTTGCGGGGCGAGTTTATTCCGCTGATGGTGGGGCCGAAAAACTACGAACTGATGCGGGAAATCAAGCAAACCTGGGATCCGTACGGTATTTTCAATCCCGGCAAGATCGTTGAAACGCCCCCGATGGACACGTTTCTGCGTTACGAAGCCGGGCAGCAAACGCCGGAATTCAAGACGGTTTTCCGGTTCACGGATCAGACCATTCTGCAACACGCCGAGCAATGTAATGGCTCCGGAGATTGCCGCAAAACCGAACTGTCGGGCGGCACGATGTGCCCGAGCTACATGGCTACCCGCAACGAAAAAGAAACGACGCGCGGGCGGGCCAATATTCTGCGGGAAATGCTGACGCTGTCGCCCAAAGAAAACCGGTTCGACAACAAGGAAATCAAGGAGGTTTACGACCTATGCCTGGCTTGTAAAGGCTGCAAGGCCGAATGTCCGTCGAATGTGGATGTGGCCAAACTGAAAATGGAGTTTCTGCAGCAGTATCAGGATGCCAACGGTGTTCCGGTTCGCAGCCGGCTGGTTGCCAATTTTGCGAGCTTGTCCGGGCTGGCGTCGCTGGTGCCGTGGGCGTATAATGCGGTATTGGGAACCGAGTCGCTCCGGCGGGTGGCCAACCGCGTGATCGGTTTTCACCCCGACCGCACCATGCCGCTGCTGCACAATACAACCTTGCGGAAGTGGGTCAAGGGCTTGGGGCAAGGGGCGCCCGGCGATCGGCAACAGCAAAAAGTTTACCTCTTCTGTGATGAGTTTACGAATTACAACGACGTGGAAGTGGGGAAAAAGGCGGTTTTGCTGCTGAAAAAACTGGGCTACGAGGTCATCATTCCGGAACACGGCGAAAGCGGTCGGGCGGCTTTGTCGAAGGGACTGCTGCGACAGGCCAAACGGCTCGCCGAAAAGAACGTCCGGTTGTTGAAAGACCTCATTACCACGGAAACGCCTTTGGTGGGCATCGAGCCGTCGGCCCTGCTGACGTTTCGGGACGAATACCCGGATCTGGTGGATGAGTCGCTGCTGCCCGACGCCCGGCGGATTGCCGAAAGCGCCCTGACGTTCGAGGAGTTCATCGCCCGCGAGATTGATAAAGGGGCCATTTCAAAAACCGCCTTCACCACCGAAAAACGGCTCATCAAACTGCACGGACATTGCCAGCAGAAAGCCGTGTCGTCGCTGGTGCCGTCGAAAAAAATGCTGTCGTTGCCCGAAAATTATACCGTCCACCTCATTCCGTCGGGCTGCTGCGGCATGGCGGGTTCGTTCGGGTATGAAGCGGAACATTACGAGGTGTCGATGAAAATCGGTGAGCTGGTGTTGTTTCCGACGGTTCGCCAGCAGGCCGACGACGTCATTATTGCAGCCGCCGGAACCAGCTGCCGGCATCAGATCAAAGACGGAACCGGACGCAAGGCTAAACATCCGGCCGAAATTCTCTACGAAGCTTTAGCGATACACGCATGAAAAATCGATTGGCGTGGCCGCTGACGGGGATTTTACTGATGATCGGGTCGGGTCTGGCCCTGACGCACAACCTGCCGTTGCGGTATGACGTGGCTTTTGGCGATGAAATGACCTACCTCGCTTCGGGGTTGACTTACACGTTCCCGCCCGATCCGTATCTGGCACAATGGGGGTCGTTATACGCGGCCTGGCTGCGGTTTTTGCAGGTTTTTACGCCCGATACACTCGATCTGTTCTATCTGAACTGGCGGTTGTTGATCATCCTGACCGGAACGTTGCTGTTTTTATACCTGTATCTGCGCAAGTCGGGGTTTGCGGTTAGCCTCTTTTGTGCGCTCTGTTTTCAGTTTTCAACCTTGAATGTGCAGCTAGACCCCCGGATTTCGGCGTTCACGCTGTGTCTGATTTTGACGGGTCTTTGTGTCATTCAGGCGCGGGATTGGTCGGCCCGGAGTGTCATGCTGCTCACGGCTTTGACGGCGCTGGTGTGCGCCTACGTCCGACCCGAATTTTACGTATCCATGCTGATTGCGTTTGGCTTGGCGGTCGGCACATTTTTGATGCCCCGGTTCCAAACCGGCCAACGCTCGTTCAGGGCGTTTTCGGGCGTTTTGGGTCTAGTGGCGCTGGCGGTTTTGATGCGGTTGCTGTTGGGAAATCCCCTGGCGCCGGGCGAACAGGGGAGCAATCGCAGTTTCGACGCGTTTGTTCAGCACTTCAGCATCAATTACAACACCTGGCGCAATCAACCCACGGATATTCCCATTGTTGATCAGTTTAAGCTCATTACGTCTATTTTTGGCAAAGATGTCAAGTCGATGAGCGATGCTTTTCGGGTGCATCCTGACTTGGTAATCAGGCACTTCTGGACCAATATCAGTAATACCACAAAAGCAGAATTCCGGGTTTTAGGCGGGTTGTTTTTTGAAACGCCGTTGAATCATTTGACGTCTCCCTACCGCAAATGGATCCTGGCGGTTTTGTTTGTGGTCATTGTGTTCGGATTGATCGACCTGCGGGAAACCTTCCGGCAGTTGAGAAAAAAACCGCTCAAACTGACCCGGAAAGAATTGGCGCTGTTTATCTTGCTTCTACCGTCACTAGCGTCCGTCGTACTGGTTTTTCCGCGAACTCATTATCTGTATTTCCACGCCGTTGGCCTGATTACGATGCTGGCTTTTCTGCTGGGGAACATCAAATTACGGGTGGCTCAGTCACCGGTTTGGCTGGCCGGTATGGCCAGTTTGATGATGGTCTGGGTGGTTTACCAGACTACGCAACAACAGGCGGAAAAACGCCCTACGCCCGTGGCGGATAACATTCGGTTCATTCGGTCGCTTTCACTCAAGGGCACGGTATCGTCGCTGGAACGGGAATGGTACCGGATTTTTCTGTACGGTCGGCAACAGACCCCTCGCTGGATTCGGGTGGATATTTACCAACCAAATACCGACTTTGGACGTTTCCTGGAACAACAGAACGTCAATTTTATTCTGATGACAAAAGATATGCAAAACTATTTCGCGCGCGATAGCGGTTTTGCGTCTTTTCTGTCCGGAGCCGAATCGGGCCGGTTTGTTCGCTTAAAAGCACCGGAACCGGGTAGTTACCTGCTGATTCGGCCCGAACTGCTGTTGAAGCAACCCGCTGTTTCGTCGCTGACTGGTAATTAAACGACGTCAGTGGATAAGACCACCGCGACCTGCCCGTTATCAGAATAGAAGTTTACCTCAAAACCGGGTTACAGACTTGAACTGTAGCCAATTTCATTGCAACTTCATGAATAAACTGGTCTTTTTTATTGCCATCCTGTGCGCAATCACCGAGGTCCGGGCGCAGACCGGGACGTCCACAAAATACGATCCCCACGAGCTCTTTCATCCGCTTTTCAATATGCAGCCCGGCAACGATTACCGGGCGGGTAGCGGGGCTCCCGGACCCCGTTACTGGCAAAACCGGGCCGATTATAAAATCAACGTTCGGCTGGACGACGAGAAAAATGTCGTGAGCGGAGAGGTCGAGATTACGTACAAAAATAACAGCCCCGAAGCCCTGCCGTTTCTGTGGTTGCAACTGGATCAGAACGCCTTTTCTGACACATCGAGAGCCGCCAAAACCACGCCCGTGCGCGGTGGTCGCTACGGCAATTCCGGTTTTTCCGGCGGGTATGTCATTCAATCCGTCACGATTGATCAGGGGAAAAACAAAGCCGTCGATTACCTGATTACCGACACGCGGATGCAGGTGCGGCTGGCCGAACCGCTGAAAGCCGGTGGCGATGTGGTAAAAATTAAAATTGAGTATTCCTTTAAAATTCCGGCCTACGGCTCCGACCGCATGGGCACCCAGCCAACCCGCAACGGCCTGATTTACGAAATGGCACAGTGGTATCCGCGGATGTGCGTTTACGACGATATCGAAGGCTGGAACGTCTTGCCTTACCTCGGTGCCGGTGAGTTCTACCTCGAATACGGCGATTACGAATACGCCATCGATGTGCCGTGGAACCACATTGTGGTTGGTTCCGGAGAATTACTGAACTCGACGGAAGTGCTGACCGCCGAGCAGCAACGGCGGCTGGCGCAGGCCCGGAATAGTGATAAAACCGTAGTGCTCCGGTCTAAAGACGAGGTCAATGAGCCGCAAAGCCGCCCCAAACAGTCGGGCCGGTTGACCTGGCGGTTCCGCTGCCAGAACGCCCGGGATGTGGCTTGGGCCACGTCAAAAGCGTTCGTGTGGGATGCGGCCCGGATCAACCTGCCAAGCGGCAAAAAGGCGTTGGCCATGTCGGCGTACCCGGCCGAAAGCGCCACGGATGATTCCTGGAACCGTTCGACGGAATACGTCAAAGGCTGCATTGAATTTTATTCGAATTACCTGTTTGAATATTCGTATCCGGTGGCTACCAACGTCGCCGGTATTGTGGGTGGAATGGAGTATCCCGGTATTGTTTTCTGCGACCGGCGCGACCGCAAAGAGTCACTCTGGGGCGTTACCGATCATGAATTTGGGCACAACTGGTTTCCAATGATTGTGGGAACGAACGAACGGAAATTTGCCTGGATGGACGAAGGATTCAACACCTTTATCAACCAGCTTTCAACGGCAAATTTTAACAAGGGGGAATACAACCGGCCGAAAGGAACGATGCACGACATCGCGCCCGCGCTGTTCAACATCGATGAGCCCATTATGACCACGCCCGACGTCCTGCAACCGCTGCATCTGGGCATTATGGGGTATTATAAACCGGGAAAAGGGCTGCAACTGCTGCGCGATGTGGTGCTGGGACCGAAGCGTTTCGATTATGCCTTTAAAACCTACGTCCAGCGCTGGGCTTTTAAACACCCAACGCCCTACGACTTTTTTCGGACCATCGAAGACGCGGCCGGGGAAGATTTAGGCTGGTTCTGGCGGGGCTATTTCTACGAAACCTGGAAACTGGACCAGGCGGTGAAAGACGTCCGGTACGTTGAGCAGGACCCGCAGAAAGGGTCGGTGATTACGATCGAGAATCTGGAAAAGTGGGCGATGCCCGTGATCATTGAAGTGGAGGAAGTGGGCGGCAAAAAAACGCGCGTCAACCTGCCGGTGGAGGTGTGGCAGCGGGGCGGAACCTGGAGCTTCAAACAGCCGACCACCGCGCCGATCCGGTCGGTCACCATCGATCCGGATGAGCAATTGCCGGATATCAATCCGAAAAACAACACCTGGAAAAACGGATCGGCCCCGTCGACGTCGTCGGCCAATTAAAAACGGAACGGTTACCGGAAAAGCGTGGCACAATCCGGGCGCTTTTACCGGTAACCGTTCTTCTTTTTTATACTTCGACCAGCATAGCGCCAAAGGAATATCCTCCGCCGAATACGGTCAGAACAATATTCTGGCCCTTCTGAAAAATACCCCGGTTTTCGGATAAGGCGATGGCGCAGCCCGCACAACCGGTATTTCCCAGCTTCTGAATGTTCGAAAGGAGCTTCGATTCAGGCAGTTTCAGGGTGTTGATTACATTCAGACTGATGCGCAGATTGGCCTGGTGCGGAATCAGGTAATCCACATCGTCGATCGTCAGGTTGTGCTTCTCCAGAACCTGCAAACTCACTTTAGGCATATACAGGCAGGCATTGATGAACACATCGCGACCGTGGGGCATGCTAACGCCCTGCTCCAGCGGTTTGAGCATCACACCCGTCGTGGCTTTTCCGCTGGTGGCAGCCCCGCCCGTTATGATCGTGTGGATCGTCATGTCATCCTCACTGATCCGCTCCCTGGAGATCAGCAAAGCTGATGCGCCGTCGCCCCACAAATGCCCCGATACGGTATCGGTCTCGTTGTTATACGCTGTATTGTGCTCGGAAACGACCACAACCGCCAGCGTGGCTTTATTCATTGCAAAATAGCCTTCCACAACTTCAATAGCATTGATGAGGGAGGAACAGGCCGTGGAGATCGAAATAACCGGAATATCGGGAACGCCCAGATTGTGCTGAACAACGTGCGCCAGGGTCACGATGGTGTCGTAGGGCGTGTAGGTGGCACCAACAATGAGATCTATCTGAGAGGGGTCAATCGTCGTTTGATCAAACAGACGCCGGACGGCTTCCAGCGCCATGGTGTTTGTATTTTCGTCGGGTGCCGCTTTGCGACGCTCCCGAATGCCGGTCCGTTCGGTAATCCACTCGCTCGATAATCCGTTGAGCCTGGTAAAGTGTTCATTTCCAATTACTTCGCTGGGAAGGTAATGGCTAACTGCATGAATATACATCATACGAAATAAAAGAAGGGAACCAACTTTAGCGATTCCACACCGAAAATTAAGTATTTCCGGGAAAGCGTAGTATTGAAAATTGGAACAATACTACAAAATCTTTCTTTCTTTATTGGTTATGTAAAAAATTTAAAAAAATACTTGTAACTACACGAATTTACAACCAAAAATAGGGCGCTGGAGGTTGTTTTAATTCAGCAGGCCAACGGTCTGGTCGTAAATCGTACGCAGTGGAAGGGTAAAATCAAGCGTCTGAATCATTAAAGTATCCTCAATGCGGTCGGTTTCTTTCCGCAATGTCCAGAAGCCGTTTTCCGGCTTATACCAGGCTTCCAGCCGAATCTGTTCGGAGTCGATCAGGATGTATTCCTGAAAAGCAGGGATGTTGCGGTACAGCATGAATTTTCCACCCCGATCATAATCTTTGGTACTCTCGGACAGAACTTCAATGATAACCGTCGGATTCAGCAGGGTATCAAATGTGGAATCGAGCAACTCCGGTTCTCCGCAGACAACCACCAGATCGGGATAGGTATACAGGCTGTTCGAAGGAATGTGAAGCCGCATGTCGGACGAAAAACTCTGACAACGTTTTCCTTTTAAATAGGAGCCAATTTCAATCGATAAGTTTTCCTTGATCCGGTTGTGATTGCGGGACGCGCCAGCCATCGCGAATATTTCACCTTTGAAATACTCGCTCTTATACGCGGCTTTGCGCTCAAGTTCCAGGTACGTTTCCGGCGTATAGTGTGGTTTTGGCTGGGCTAGCATGTTTTTACGGTTTTCGGTTTATGGTTTACGGTGGCTGACGCATTCATAAGCGTGCGTCAGCCACCGTAGCGACGGCCCGGCGTAAACTCAAAACCGTAAACCGTAAGCTTTTACTCAATCAAAACCGCCCGGCCACTTTGCACGTCGTTTTCGACCACTTTGTATTTGACATCCCGCTTGATGGTGCCATCCATGTATTGAACACTGACTTTCTCATTCCGGTTGGCAATTTTCACCGCCCGAACCGGGGCCTGTTTTTCCGCTGTCGGCTCTCGTGCCCCGGCCATCTTACGGGCATATTCCTGCGGTCCACCAGCGACGGGTTCCTCGTGATCTTCTTTGTTGGTGTGCAATTCGGGTTGCGGCTCCGGACGGCGCTGGGCCGGGGCCTGCCGAACTTCCTGCTGCACCTCTTCGGCTTCCTGGCCCGGAATATCGGTTTTGGTCAGGAAACTGATCGTATCGAAATTGACTTTGCTCAAAAACCGCTTGAACAACTCGACCGACTCAAATTTGTAGACCAGCAACGGGTCTTTCTGCTCGAAAACCGCATTTTGCACCGACTGCTTCAAGTCATCCATTTCGCGCAGGTGTTCTTTCCACTCCTGGTCGATGATCGACAGCGAAACCGCTTTTTCCATTTCCGTAATCAACTCGCGACCTTCCGTTTCAACGGTCCGGCGGAGGTTGTTGACCACCGTCAGTTCACGCATGCCATCGGAGAACGGAACCACAATATCCTGAATGGTGGCGCCCCGCTCGGCCAGAATGGATTGCAGAACCGGCAGTGATTTCTGACGAATGGCGTTGTTTTTGTCGTGGTAATGCTTGTCGGCTTCTTCGTAGAGCTTCTGCGCCAGCGCCTTCGGTTTCAGCCGGCTGAACTCCTCCTGGCTCAGGCTGATCTCGAATCCCAGGGAAGTGAGGGTCTGCAGCGCCAGTTCGTCGTAATTGCCTTCGGTATTGTTGGCCAGTTCTTCGCAAACGTCGTACATCGTGTTGGCGATGTCGAGCGCCAGACGGTCGCCAAACAGCGCGTTCCGGCGACGTTTGTAGATGGCTTCCCGTTGGTAGTTCATCACATCGTCGTATTCCAGCAACCGCTTCCGAATGCCAAAGTTGTTTTCTTCGACTTTCTTCTGGGCCCGTTCGATGGACTTCGTAATCATCGAGTGCTGAATCACTTCGCCTTCTTCCAGACCCATGCGGTCCATCACTTTGGCAATCCGGTCGGAACCGAAAAGCCGCATCAGGCTGTCTTCCAGCGACACGAAGAACTGCGTCGTACCGGGATCCCCCTGCCGACCCGACCGGCCGCGCAACTGGCGGTCGACGCGCCGGGATTCGTGCCGTTCGGTCCCGACAATGGCCAGACCGCCCGCAGCGCGTGATTCCGGCGTCAGCTTGATGTCCGTACCCCGACCGGCCATGTTGGTCGCAATCGTTACCGTTCCCGGTTTCCCGGCTTCGGCCACGATTTCGGCCTCCCGCTGGTGTTGCTTGGCGTTCAGAACCTGGTGCGCAATTTTGCGCAGCGACAGCATCCGGCTCAGTAATTCCGAGTTTTCAACGGAGGTTGTACCGACCAGCACCGGACGGCCTTTCTCAACGAGACTGACGATCTCATCGACCACGGCGTTGTATTTTTCCCGAACGGAGCGGTATACTTTGTCTTCCTCATCTTTCCGGACAATGTTCCGGTTGGTCGGAATGACCACCACGTCGAGTTTATAGATCGTCCAGAATTCCGATGCTTCGGTTTCGGCCGTACCGGTCATCCCGGCCAGCTTGTGATACATCCGGAAGTAGTTTTGCAGCGTTACCGTTGCGTAGGTCTGCGTGGCGTCTTCCACTTTCACCCCTTCCTTGGCTTCAACGGCCTGGTGCAGTCCGTCCGACCACCGCCGGCCTTCCATGATCCGGCCCGTCTGCTCATCGACAATCTTAATTTTGCCATCCATGATGACGTAATCGACGTTGATTTCAAAGAGGCTGTAGGCTTTCAGCAATTGGTTGACGGTATTGATCCGCTGGGTTTTTACGGAATAATCACGAATCAGCGACTCTTTCTGGAGAATCTTCTCCTTTTCGTCCAGTTCCGTACTTTTATCAATCCGGTTTAGATCGATCGACAAATCCGGCAGAATGAAGAAGTTCGGGTCTTCGCCGGAACCGGTAATGTAGTCGATGCCTTTTTCCGTCAGATCGATGCTGTTGTGTCGCTCGTCGATCGTGAAATACAGCGGCTTATCGGCTTCGGGCATCAATTTCTGGTTTTCGGCCAGATAAATCGACTCGGTTTTTTGCAAAACCGCCTTAATACCGGTTTCGCTGAGGTACTTGATCAGCGGTTTGTATTTGGGAAGACCGCGATGAGCGCGGAAGAGCGATAAACCGCCTTCTTTTTCGTCACCGGCGGCAATTTTCTTTTTGGCATCGTTCAGAAAATCCTGAACCAGTTTGCGCTGCACTTCGGCGACGCGGGCGACGCGCGGTTTCAGTTCGGCGAATTCCTGTTCATCGCCACGCGGTACGGGGCCGGAGATGATCAAGGGCGTCCGGGCGTCATCGATCAACACCGAATCGACCTCATCGACCATCGCATAATGGTGCTTGCGCTGCACCAGTTCGTCGATGCCCCGCGCCATGTTGTCGCGCAGGTAATCGAAACCAAATTCGTTGTTTGTACCGTACGTAATATCAGCCAGATACGCCTGTTTCCGCGAAAACGAGTTGGGCTGGTGCTTATCGATGCAATCGACGCGCATACCGTGGAACTCGAACAGGGGCGCCATCCACTCGGAGTCACGTTTGGCCAGGTAATCATTGACCGTAACGATGTGAACCCCGCGTCCGGCCAGGGCATTCAGGTAAGCCGGGAACGTTGCGACGAGCGTTTTTCCTTCGCCCGTGGCCATTTCCGAAATCTTTCCCTGGTGCAAAACCGTACCCCCGATGATCTGGACGTCGTAGTGAACCATGTCCCACTTCACGAGCGTACCGGCCGCATCCCAGCTGTTGGCCCAATAGGCTTTGTCGCCCTGAATGGTGATGTGCTTTTTACGGGTTGCAAACTCGCGGTCGAACTCGGAGGCCGTTACTTCCAGTTGTTCGTTTTCCTTGAAACGCTTGGCCGTTTCTTTCACAACGGCAAACGCCTGCGGCAGAATATCGAGCAAAACCACTTCCAGTTCCTTGTTCCGGTCGGCTTCGAGCTTATCGACCTGGTTGAAGATGCGTTGTTTCACATCGACGTCCATGTCGGGCTGGTCCGTAACCTGCTGGTGAAGATCGGCGAGCTGGGTATCGATAGGCTGCAACCGCTGAGCGATGATTTGCTTCAGCTCAGTGGTTACGTTCCGGAGTTCATCGTTGGATAAAGACTGTAATTTCTGAAACTCGGCATTTACCTTGTCGACATACGGGAGCAGGTCGCGCATGTCCCGATCCGACTTGGTACCGAAGAGTTTCGTAATGCTCTTGGTTATGAGGTTAATCATCTAAATGTCTATTAAATCGAATGTTTCAATAAAGTTCTGCAAAATTAGGGGTTTGCGCCATAGAATAGTAACAATTTCTGAATCAGTTTCATTGCGATGGGCCGGGAGATTTTGGAAAAGCGACCTGATTCGCGTATAAAGTAGCTTAATAGACGCATAGACGGCTTTCACCGGGATCGGGAGCAATTCTGGAATTTGAGTTAATTTATTGTTATCATGCAAAAAAAAAGTGTGCGATTCCTTAATAAATAAACGTGCGATTAAACTAAAAATAGACCGAATTTTGTAAAGCGCATTTCAAATTACGTAAACGGATTGAGGAAATTCAGGGTATGAACGCAACGTATAGCACCTGTTCTGACGAAGACATCCTGAAGTCGATCGGCGAAAACAACGACGAACTGGCGTTTGCCGAACTTTATAACCGGTATTTCCGGCTTTTATTTAATTATACGTTCAGCAAGGTAAATGACCGGTTTGCCGCCCAGGAAATTGTACAGGAATTATTCGTTACCATCTGGCAGCAGCGTCACCGGAATGCGGTTCAGTGTGGCCGTTCCTATTTATTCTCCAGCACCAAAAACCTCATCATTTCGCATTACCGCAAAGAATATACCCGCCGGTTTCACTACAACCAGTGGGAAATCCAAACCGAGGATTCCATTGACCTGACGGACCAGCAACTCCTGACGTCCGATCTTCAGAACCGCTACGAAAAAGGCCTTCACCGCCTATCCCCCAAATGCAAAGACGTCTTTCTGCTGAGCCGGAAAGGGCACTCCAACCGGGAAATTGCCCGGCAACTGGACATTTCGGAAAAGACAGTGGAGCAGCACATTACCAAGGCTTTACGGATTCTGAAGGATTACCTCAAAGAGCATTTTGCGTACGTTTTTCTGCTGATTTCGCTTTTCTAACAATTTTTTTTCAAACCGACTAAGGGTTGTCATCCCGGCGTGCGACTTAGGAATGGTAACCCGTTCCCAAGCTATGCCGCCATCGAATATACCTCCTCAATTACTGGAAAAATACCTCCGGAATCAGTGTACCGAGCAGGAAAAGGAACGGGTTGAGGCCTGGTATGCATCGCTTGACGGAAAACCGGATTACCTGGATTCTTTGCCGGAACCGGAGCAGCAGCATTTACAGGATGAAACCTTCCTGATGATTCAAAGCCAGCTCGAACCCGACGAAAAACCGCTGGTTAAGACCTTTCCTTTGGCCTGGCTGGCCGGGTTGGCCGCATCCCTGCTTCTGGTGGTCGGGCTGTACAGCGTTTACCGGTATTCCGCAACCCGGCCGGCATCCGTTACGGCCAACGTTGAGAAAAAAGTCCTGGATAGTCGTGTTCATTTTGTAAACCATAAACCGCATCCGGTCAGGCATCAGCTTCCCGACGGCAGTTCGGTCTGGATGCACTCGGAAGCATCGATTAAATACCCGAAAGAATTCGACCGGGACAAACGGCTGGTGAGTTTTTCAGGAGAAGGTTTTTTTGACATTAAAAAAGATCAAACCCGCCCCTTCTCGATTCAAAGCGGGGAAATGCGGATTAAGGTGCTCGGAACCAGTTTCAACGTAAACGCCCCGGTTGCCCGGACGGTTTTCCGGATTTCGGTCGTAACCGGACGGGTTGAAGTACGGGCGCCAGACCGGCAGCAAAAGGAACAGCTCGTGGTTCTGAAACCCCAGCAGCAGGCGGTATTCGAAACCGAGTCCAAACGGCTTGTTTCTTCGACTATTCCAAGTCAGATCAAAAAAGAGATTTACGAGCCCGTGACAATCGTGTTTTCAAATACGCCGATCAATCAGGTAGTTAAGCGGCTGGAAAAACGGTTTAATGTTCAGATTAAGCTGGCTAATCCTAAAATTGGCTCCTGCCTTTTCAATGCCGACTTTGAAAAACAACCGTTGCCGTTAATCATGGAAATGCTTTGCACGGCGCTGGATGCGACGTATACGATGTCCGGGAAAGTCATTGTCATGGATGGCCTGCCCTGCGAATAGTGGCCACGCTGCTGACGGGACCGTTGCCCGATTGCGCCTAAACCCGAAAATCACAACCAATTGAACCTTAACCCTTTTTTATGAAACACCACTACCCGAATCCTCCATAAACCAAAAAACCGGGAGTGTACCACCACCCCCGGCTCAAACTTGCCATCCCTTTTCTGTTTCGTACCACCGAAACAGGGGATGATTTATCCAACAGGGCTAACCATCAGACAATCAAAATTATGCAAAATTCAATCCTAAACCAGTCGGTTGACTGGCGAAAAATTATGCGTATCGGTTTACTTCAATGGATACTTGCCGTTTTACTGGCGGGCATCGGCTACGCAAAGGAAATTTCGGCACAGTCGATCCTGAGTAAGGATATGACGCTTCAGCTGAACAACGTTACGCTCAAGGAAGCACTGGACCGGATTCAGGAAAAAGCCAATACGAAGTTTGTTTACAGCAGCCGGGTTTCTCTGAAAGAACCGGTATCGATCGATGTAAAAAATCAAAAACTCTCCCGCGTTCTGGACCAGTTGCTCGTGCCGAGAGGCATTACCTACAAGGTCATCAACGAACAGATTGTGCTGGCCCGGGAAAAAACCGGTAAACTGGAAACCGCCCTGCCCGCCCTGGAAGAAAAAGTTCAGGAATACATCGCCCGTCAGGAACTGCGGCTGAAAGGAACGGTAACGTCGTCCGATGGCCAGGGCGCGCTCGCCGGGGTGAGTGTGGTTCTGAAAGGGACGACCCGCGGAGCCACCACGGACGGAAAGGGAAACTTCGAGCTGTCGGTGCCCGGTGCTGCGTCGGTTCTGGTTTTTAGCTTCGTTGGGTATGTCTCTCAGGAAGTTACGGTTGGAAACCGGTCGGTTGTCAACGTTACGCTGGAGGTCGATAATAAAACCCTGGAAGAGTTTGTGGTGGTGGGCTACGGAACCCAGAAAAAAGTGAACCTGACCGGGGCGGTATCGCAGGTACAGGCGAAGGACCTGGAAAACCGGCCGTTAAACAACATGTCGCAGATTCTTCAGGGCATGGTTCCGAACCTGAACATTACCTTCAACACCGGGCAGCCGGGGCAGGGCGGAAACCTGAACGTTCGCGGAGAAACTTCCATCAACGGGGGCGGTCCGCTGGTGCTGGTCGATGGCGTTCCCGGCGATATCAACCGCATCAATCCGAATGATGTCGAGTCGGTATCGGTTTTGAAAGATGCCGCGGCTTCGGCCATTTATGGCGCCCGGGGTGCTTTTGGGGTCATTCTGGTGACAACCAAAACCGCCAAGAACGGAAAAACCAGTATCGCCTACAGCAACAACTTCGGCTGGTCGAAACCCACCGTCAGCACCGACTTCCTGACCAACGGCTACGAGTACGTCAGGATGAATGACGAAGCGTTTACGCGGGCTACGGGAAACAGCTACACCCGGTATTCGGAAGAAGATTACAAGGAGCTGGAAGCGCGTCGCTACGATAAAACCGAAAACCCGGCCCGGCCCTGGACGGTCGTCAAAAACGTCAACGGCAAGGATATTTACAATTATTACGGGAATTATGACTGGTGGAATACGCTCTTCAACATGACGCAGCCTTCCCGGCAGCACAACCTGAATCTGTCCGGCGGAACCGACAAGATCAATTATTACCTGTCGGGGTCGATGTATGAGAAGGAGGGAATCATGAAAATCAATACCGATAAATTCACCTCCTACACCCTTCGCAGCAAAATCAACGCCCAGCTGACGCCCTGGCTCAAAGTGAGCAATAACACGCAGTATTTCGATTCCAAATACAAATATCCGGGTCTGGAAGGCGGTGCCAACGCGAACTTTGTGGCCGTTACGGTACACGCTTTACCGGCGTATGCACCCCGCAATCCGGACGGTACGGCGACGTATAACACGTTGAAAAACAACTATTCCATTGGCGACGGGCTCTTTGCGAACCTGCTGAAAGGCGTTGCGGGCGGTGAAAAAAAGGTTCATGAACTGACCACGATCAACTCGATCACCATCGATTTTACCAAAACCTGGAATCTGGTTGCGAATCACACCTATTCGTTTTACATCGCCGACGACTGGTACCGGTCCGCCGTGGCGCAGTACTCGATTCAGCCCGGTATTCTGACCACCGTTCCGAATTACAACACGGATCAATACCGGCAAACCATGTGGTTCGACCCGTTGAATGCCACGAACGTCTATTCGTCTTACAATCACACCTTCGGAAAGCATTATTTTGCCGCGACGGCGGGGCTGAACTACGAATCCAGAAAGCACCGGCGGTTGTTTGGTGCCCGGAAAAACCTGCTTTCAGAAAACCTCAACGACCTAAACCTCGGAACCGGCGAGCAGTTGTCGGGCGGTGATTCCTTCCAGTATGCCTTGTTCGGCGCGTTCTTCCGCATGAATTACGACTATGCCGGTAAATACCTGCTGGAAGTCAACGGGCGGTATGACGGAACGTCGCGGTTTGGGGAAGGCAGCCGCTATGGTTTCTTTCCATCGGTATCGGCGGGCTGGCGGATCAGTGAAGAAAAGTTCTTTGAGCCGATTCGCAATGTAGTAAACAGCCTGAAAATCAGGGCGTCGTACGGAACGTTGGGGAACCAGTCACCCAACAACAACCAGGTGCCGTACAACACCAACTCGGCCAGTTATTACCCCTATGTGCCCATTATGCCGACGGCCCAGTCGGCCTGGATCGCCAATGGCCAGAAGCTTTCGTATGTGAATAGTCCGAACCCGATTTCGCCGAACCTGACCTGGGAAAAAGCCACCACGTCGAACCTGGGCGTGGATGCGGATTTGTTGAAAAACCGCCTGAATTTTTCTTTTGACGCCTACATCCGCAACACCACGGACATGCTGGTGCCGGGCCAGGTGCTTCCGGCGGTTTACGGCGCGGGTGTTCCGACGCAGAATGCCGGGGATCTGCAAACCAAAGGGTTTGAGTTGGCCATCGCCTGGCGCGATCAGGTAAAAGTGGCCGGTAAGCCTTTCTCGTACAATGCTTCGTTCATTCTTTCCGATTCAAAATCAGTCATTACCAAATACGACAATCCGAACAAAATTCTGTCGAGCCGCTTCGTGGGCCAGGTTATTGGCGACATCTGGGGGTATTCGATTGACGGCTACTTCCAGACTAACGAAGAAGCTCAGGCCTACAAAGTCGATCAGACGCTGGTCAACAAGCAACGGCTGAGCGCGCCCGGCGACTGGAGTAAATTGCAGGCGGGTGATCTGAAATTTGTTGATCTGGACGGCAACGGAAAAATCGATCAGGGTGCCAACACGCTGTCGGATCACGGCGATTTGAAAGTGGTTGGAAACGACCGGGCGCGTTACCGCTACGGGATCAACCTCGGCGCTTCCTGGAACGGTCTTGATTTCTCGATGCTGACGCAGGGTATTCTTCGCAGAAACTGGTATCCGGGCAACAACGCGGATAAATTCTGGGGACCGTATTCCCGGCCGTATTACTCGTTCATTCCGGAAAATTTTGAGGATGATGTCTGGACGCCAACCAATACCGATGCGTATTTCCCGGTTTTGCGCGGCTATACCGCCCTGAACGATGGCGGAGACCTGCGGTCGCCCAACGACCGTTACATTCAGAATGCGGGGTATCTGCGGTTGAAAAACGTGGTGATCGGGTACACGTTCCCGGAAAAATTCACCAAAAAAATCCGCATTCCGAGAGCCCGCATTTACGTGAGTGGCGAAAACCTACTGACCTATACGCCCCTGAGAACCAAGTATATCGATCCGGAGCAACTGGACGGCGATGGCACCAACGGACGCACGTATCCCATGTCCAAAACGATTTCTGCCGGCCTAAACGTCACGTTCTAAAATCGATTCTAATCCGAAATTGAGATGAAAAAAATCATAAGTTTCCTGGCCATCGCTTTCGGCTTGACGGCCTGCGATCTGGACCTGTTGCCCGAGGATGCCATTTCTCCGGAAACCTTTTTCAATACCGAAAATGACCTGTTGCTGTATACAAATTCATTTTACAACGCGCTCCCTTCGGCCGAAGACGTCTACAACGAGGATGTGGACAATGTGGTGAAAAACAGCCTGCGCGACGAGTTGCAGGGAACCCGCGTCGTACCGACCAGCGGAGGGGGCTGGAGCTGGGGGAGTTTGCGGAACATCAATTATTTCCTGGCCAATTCGGGCAAATGTCCGGATAAAAAAGCCGTAGCGAAATACAACGGCCTGGCTCGTTTTTTCCGGGCGTATTTTTACGTCGGAATGGTCAAACGGTTTGGCGATGTGCCCTGGTATTCGCACACCATCGAAGTGACGGATCAGGACATGCTGACGAAGGCGCGCGACCCCCGGGCGATGGTGATGGACTCCGTAATGGCCGATCTCAACTACGCCATTGCCAACCTCGACGCTTCCCGTCAGGTCAATACCGTTACCAAATGGACGGCGCTGGCCCTGAAATCCCGCACCGCTTTGTATGAAGGAACTTTCCGGAAATACCACAAAGAATTCAGCCTGCCCAACGCCGATAAGTTTCTGGATGAGTGCATTTCGGCTTCGGAGGATTTGATGAAAAACAGCGGTTATACGATTTATAAAGCCACGCCTTCGACGGCGTATATGAAACTGTTTTCGTCGGACAACGCGATTCCCGACGAGGTGATTCTGGCCCGCGATTTCAGCGACGAATTGCAGGTGTATCACAACCTGAACTATTACACGATGACGGCTTCGTACGGCAAACCGGGTCTGGAAAAGAAGCTGGTTAACAGCTACTTAATGGCCGACGGAACGCGGTTTACGGATATCAAAGGCTACGAAACGATGCAGTTTTATGAGGAGGTTCAAAACCGCGATCCCCGTTTGTCGCAGACCATCCGCACGCCGGGCTATACCCGTATTGGCGAAACCACTCCGCTGGTGCCGGAATTCGGCGCCACCGTCACCGGCTACCAACTGATCAAGTTCGTGTCGGCCCCAAAATGGGATACGTTCAGCAAGGATATTACCGACATGCCCATTTTCCGGTATGCCGAAGTGCTGCTGAATTTTGCCGAAGCCAAAGCCGAGCGCGGCACCTTGACGCAGGCCGACCTTGACGCTTCCATCAAACCGATCCGCGACCGGGTTGGTATGCCCACCATCAACCTGGCGACGGCCAACGCCCAGCCCGATCCGTATCAGGCGCAGCAATACACGCAGTTGAGCGGACCCAATACCGGCGTTATTCTGGAAATCCGTCGGGAACGGCGCGTCGAACTGGTGATGGAGAACTACTTCCGCTGGGATGATCTCATTCGCTGGAAAGAAGGCCAGTTGCTGACCAAAACCTTCAAAGGCATGTATTTGCCGGGTCCGGGCAATTACGATCTGGATAAAAACGGGAAAGTCGATCTGGTAATTTACGAAGGCACGAAACCGACGGTTCCGGGGGCGCAATTGCTGAAACTGGGCAGCGAAATCCTGCTCGAAAATGGCAGCAAAGGCGGTAATATTGTCGTCAACGGCCACATTACCAAGAAGTTCAACGAAGCCCGTGATTATCTGTATCCGATTCCGAAGCAGGAACGGCTTTTGAATACGAATTTGACCCAGAACCCGAACTGGGAGTAAAAAATTTGATGGGAACGCGGCCGGGTCGCCGTTGCGATTGAACAGATTAATACAGATTTTTATCCATTTTTATCTGTCCAACCCGTTCAATCCGCGTTCCCATCAAGCCATCTTTCTACAAACATGCTCACAGACCGACGATCGTTTCTTGAAAAAATGTCGCAAATCGGGGCGCTTAGCCTGCTTCCCGTTTCGGCAACCCTGGCTGCTTCTGCAACGGCGGAGGAGAAAAACCGCTTCATTGCCGGGCCTTATCTGCAAAACATCGGCACCAGCGAAGTGACCATCATGTGGATTTCGCACAAAAACTCGTTCAGCTGGGTGGAATACGGCGCCGGAACCTACACCAGCAAGCGGGAATTTGGCTACAGCAACGGTCTGATCGAAGCCAATAACCGCATCAATAAAATTACGCTGACCGATCTGAAACCGGGTACGGAGCATAAATACAAGATCGTTTCCACCGAAATTCTGGGCTACAAAGGCTCGAAAGTAGAGTTTGGCGAAACCATCAGCAGTCCGCTGTACGGCTTTAAAACCCCGGCGGAGAACGAGGAAGAATTCAAAATGGTGGTGTTCAACGACATCCACGACCGGCCGCAGATCATCCCGCAACTGCTGTATCGTCACGGCTATACCGGCAATAAACGGGATTATGATTTTGTCGTTTTTAACGGCGACTGCTTCGATTGGGTGACGGAAGAAAGCCAGCTGGTCGATCACCTGATTAAACCGTCCGTTGACATTTTTGCCGCCGAAATGCCTTTCATTCTAACGCAGGGCAATCACGAATGCCGGGGTAGTTTTTCACGCCATATTTCCAGCTACTTCGCCTATCCCGAAGGGAAATACTATTATGCGTTCACCCGCGGACCGGTGCGGTTTGTGGTGCTGGATTCGGGTGAAGACAAAACCGATGACAGCGTGGAGTACGGCGGCTTGTCGGCCTTCGACCGGTATCGGGAAACCCAGAAAAAGTGGCTGGAGAAAGAAATTGAAAGCGCCGATTTCAAAAAAGCGCCCTTCCGGATTGTGCTGATTCATATTTCACCATATCATTCCGGCGACTGGCACGGCCCGACGCATTGCCGTGAAATGTTCGGGGCGTTGTTGAACAAAGCAAAAATCGATCTTCAGCTTTCGGGCCATACCCACCGCTACGGCACGCATGACCCCGATTCGTTGCATAATTATCCCATCGTGATCGGCGGAGGGCCGCTGGAAGGAAACAGGACGTTGATCAAGTTGCACGCGACCAGTAAATCGCTGGATCTGAAAATGATTCGGGACGACGGCGAAGTTGTCGGCAAATATACCCTTCCGAAAAAGGCGCGCACCTGACAGGTGAATCAAGACTGGGTAACGTGTCAAATAAAGGCCGGAGGCCTTTCCTGTTACTAGAAACCCTGGCGCATCAACCAGCGGATAGCTCCGGAGGAGCGTCCTGAACGTGTTTTTAGCACGCTCCTCCGGAGCTATCACTACTGATGCGCTATTTGCCTAGTAACAGACCGCCCTTCCAGGGCTTCCCGGTGCGTCACACGCTTAATTCAAACCGATTGTAACGCTTATAACCAACCGATCACTCTCATAATCAATAGAATGTCAAAGGCTTTTATTTTGTTTTTAGGTATTTTCTCCCTAACCATTTCGGCAAATGCCGACCGACTGGCGTCCATTGACCGACCTGCAAAGAAAAGCAAGCGTATCAAAGTGATGACGTATAACATTCATCACTGCAACCCGCCGTCGGCCGGAACGAAGATCGATGTGGAAGCCATCGCCAGGGTGATCCGAAGTGAAAAACCGGATCTGGTGGCCTTGCAGGAAGTCGATGTGAATACGGAACGTTCGGGAAAAGGCGTGAATCAGGCCAAAGAACTGGCGCGTCTGACCGGGATGAATTGCTATTTTTCCAAGGCCATCGACCATCAGGGGGGCGATTACGGCGTCGCGGTTCTTTCCCGGTTTCCCATTCTGGATTCGACCCGGTTTGACCTGCCGGTCGATCCGGCCATTGGCGGAGAACCCCGGACGATTGCGGCCATTACGGTGGAAATTGCGAAAGGCAAAAAGATCATTTTTGCCAGTACGCACCTGGATTTGAAAGAACCGAACCGGGTAAGCCAGTCGGAACGCATCGTGAAGCATTTCGAAAAATCCGGCTTGCCCATGATCCTGGGCGGTGATTTTAACGCGCAGGCTGATAGCAAGGTAATGCAGTATTTAGACCGGAACTTCACCCGGAGCTGTCAGGAGTGTTCGCCCACCATCCCGGTCAAAAATCCAAACCGGGCCATCGATTTCATCCTGTACAAACCGGATGGCACGTTTACCAGCCCATCGACCCGCGTCATCGACGAGCAATATGCCTCCGACCACCTGCCGGTAGTGGTGGAGTTGACGACAAAATGATGCGGTAGAGCTTGAAAACCGGTTGGAAGCCGTACAGGATTCGTTGGAATTGTGCTAATTTGCTACTCCACTATTCCTATATCCTGATGACTTCTTCCCGACGGAAATTCCTCCGGCAATCGACTCAACTGGCTACCGGTCTGGGCCTGACAACCGCCCTGCCTGACCTCGTTGCCGATTCTTCTAAAACCGCCCCGACCGACGAAGTGGTGGTCGGTCTGATTGGCTGCAACAGCATGGGCTGGTCCGATCTCAACTCCATGCTCAAACACCCGGGCGTCCGGTGTCTGGCGCTGTGTGATGTCGATAGCAACGTACTGAACAAACGCGCGGCCGAACTGGAAAAAATGTCGGGCAAAAAACCGGTTCTCTACAGCGACTTCCGGAAACTGCTGGAAAACAAGGACATCGACGCCGTGATCATCGGTACGCCCGACCACTGGCATTGTCTGATGACGGTTTATGCCTGTCAGGCCGGGAAGGATGTGTACGTTGAAAAACCGCTGGCCAATTCCATCGAAGAATGCAACCTGATGGTGGAAGCGGCCCGGAAACACAACCGCATCGTGCAGGTGGGGCAGTGGCAACGCAGCGGTGCGCACTGGAATGCCGCCCTCGATTTTGTGCGTTCGGGTAAAATTGGCCGCATTCGATCGGTGAAAACCTGGGCCTTTATGCCCTACGGGAAGACCTTTCCGGTAAAGCCCGACGAACCCGTTCCGGCGGGTGTCGACTACGCTATGTGGCTGGGTCCGGCCCCGAAACGGCCCTTCAATCCGAACCGGTTTCACGGTAGTTTTCGCTATTTCTGGGACTATGCCGGTGGCCTGATGACCGACTGGGGTGCCCACATGATCGACATGGCACTGGCGGGAATGAACGTTACCGCCCCCAAAACCGTCGTGGCGCTGGGTGGCAAATACGGTTTTCCGGATCATGCCGGCGAAACACCCGACACGATGCAGGTGGTATATGACTACGGTAATTTTACGCTGCTCTGGGAGCAATCGCTCGGTACCGGCCGTGGCCCGTTTGATCGCGAACATGGCGTGGCTTTCATCGGCAATTTAGGAACCGTCGTCATCGACCGGTCCAAGTGGGAGCTTTTTCCGGAAGCCGATGCGGGCAATTATTTGATTCCCGCCATGCCGCCCAAATACGGAAACGGGAAGGATCTGGACAGTCACACCCTGAATTTTTTGAGTTGCGTGCGGAGTCGGCAGAAACCCAATTGCCCGGTTGAAATCGGCCGGGATGTCGCGCTCCACGCTCATTTGGGCAACATTGCGTACCGCAGCGGGCAAAAAATTGTCTGGGATGCGGAGAAAAATCAAATTCTCGATTCCGG
This sequence comes from Larkinella knui, assembly GCF_003858645.1. Lineage (GTDB taxonomy): Bacteria > Bacteroidota > Bacteroidia > Cytophagales > Spirosomataceae > Larkinella > Larkinella knui. The sequence goes on from NZ_RQJP01000007.1 coordinate 73,931, forward strand.
TCAAGCGGGTGAACTGGCCAAAGCGCATTACCACGGCAACTGGACTCTTCCTAAAGTATAAGCAATCCACAGAATCATTTTTGCTTCCGGAAATAGTGACTTTCGGAAGCAAAAAACTTCTAAAGTAATATGTTTGTACAATAAAAATATTACACCGAAAGACAGCCTATGAAAACTGCAACATGCCTGACTGCAGCCCTGCGGAACATTTCGCTAATCCTGAGCACAGGATTATTGGGAGCTAGTGTCACTCTGGCGCAATGCACAGAAAAAAACAGTAAGGAGCAGACCGTTGACTTTCGCCTTACGTACGATAAAGCTACCCAGCGCATCACGGCCTGGTATGTGCCTTCCATATCGAGTACGCACCGTCTGGTAACGGGGCAGTTCAGCATTGTGACCCCCAATGGATTTACCGCCCCGGAGGCCGGTTCGGGATGCGATTCGAAACTGGAAATTACCAACATCAACGGGTCATGGCAGGATTTTGTGTTTGACAATGAACTGTTTATGTCGAAAGCGCTTTCGCCGATTGCATCGATGGAAGGCGTCGCGGTTCATCAGGTTGGCATGGCTCCACAGGCTACCGATGTCGGGGCGGTGACGGCGGGTGTGCCAGTGGCCCTGTTTTCGTTCCCTTCCACTGAAAAGGAGGGCGTGGTGCGAATTGCCGATACCGGAGAAAAGATTCAGAAAGATATTCTCAGCAAATTTGGCAGCAACATCAGCAATGAACTGTCGATCCAGTCACCCGTCAAAGCGTTCGTTCGGGCCGAACAGCGGTATTGCAAAAATGATGTTCAGCGTAAAATCGAATTTACCAAGCCGGTATTGATCGACCCCACCGCCGTAGCAACGACTAAACCAAAGGATGCGCTGGGTGTGCAGACCGTTGGTGTTGCATCGGCAGATGATTTGCTGGGTGCTGAGCAGCTGATGGTGACGCCAAATCCGGCCACGGTCGAAGTAACGGTACGGTATCAACTGTTGTCGGCCGGCAATGCGGGCATCGATCTCGTTGATGCCCAGGGCCGGACCATACAGACACTGGTACCCCGCAAACACCACGCTATTGGCAAATACCAGCTAAAAGTGACTTTGCAGGATGTGGCCGCCGGGATGTATTTCTGTTCCCTGAAAGGCGAAAATGTCCAGAAAGCCGTTAAAGTGATCATTGCGAAGTAGGAAAGAATGCCTCTAAAAATGAAAAGCCGGAAACCGCATCGTTTTCGGCTTTTTTGTGTCCGTTTCGGGACGGAATCTGTCCGTATTTGGACACCGCCGTCTCGCCAATCCCTTCAATCTGAGCCGTAATGGCCTGTTTGCCGATTTGGCAAAGGATTTGTACGATAAAATAGAGACTAATACCCGAGTCCTTATGCGTCGTACTTATTTAGGTGAATTTGAAGAGATTGTTCTGCTGATGGTTGCCATTCTGGATGGGGAAGCCTATGGCGTAACCGTTAGCCAGGAAATTGAGCAGCACACGGGGCGGCAGGTGACGTTCGGCACCGTCCATAACACGCTGATTCGCCTGGAAGAAAAGGGGTTTGTGAACTCGTTGCTCGGCGGGGCCACCGCCGAACGGGGTGGGCGACGCAAGCGGCTTTTCAAAGTAACCGCTCTCGGTAGCCGGGCGCTCCAGGACATTCAGCAACTCCGGAATGAACTCTGGCAACTGCTTCCGCCCAACACCTTGAAACTAGGCGGCTCATGAAGACTTCCCAACCTGCCAACCGCCCCAATCCACCCCGCTGGGCGCAGCGGCTTTTGACCTGGCTTCATCCGGCGGAGACGCTGGAGGAAGTGGAGGGTGATCTGGACGAATTATACACCTATTGGCATCGGCGGGCCGGAAAAACCGAGGCCACACTGCGCTATGTGCTCAATGTCGTGTCGGTCGTGCCGCCGTTTGTGCGCCGTCGGCAACGCCAAGAAGAATACCGTCACCCTTCAACCCTGCATCCTGCCATGATTCGGAGTTACTTCAAAATTGCGGTCAGACACCTGATCAAAAACCGGGTCTATTCGTTCATCAACATTGGCGGACTGGCCCTCGGAATCGCCTGCTGCCTGCTGATTGCCATGTACGTCTACGACGAGCTGAGTTACGACCGTTTCAACACCAACTACGACCACATTTACCGGTTGGTCGAAAAGCAGAAACAACCGGAAGGTATTTTTGATGTGGCCGCCACACCCGGACCACTGGCGGGTACGATCATCAAGGATTTTCCGGAGGTGGAGCGGGTCACCCGCGTCGGGCGGTGGTCGGGTTTGCTGAGTCAGGAACGCCAGTCGGTCGAATCGAATCAGATGCTGGTGGTCGATCCCGGTTTTTTCAGTATGTTCAGTTATCCGCTGCTTTCGGGAAACCCCAAAACGGTTTTTCGCGGCCCCAACGAGATCATTTTCAGTGAAGCCATGGCCGAGCGGTTTTTCGGAACCAACTGGCGGCAAAAAAATATCCTGGGCCAGTCGGTCAAACTCAACAACGAACAATCGCTCATGGTGGTGGGCGTGGCGCAAAACCCGCCCGTTCAGTCGCATATCGAGTTCGACGTCCTGTTGCCATTCAAGTGGCTCGAGCGGAATGACGAGTGGAGCATGAAATGGAACAGCAACAGCTACCACACTTACGTTCAACTCCGACCCGACCCCGCCGGCGGTCCTGCTGACCCAACGGCGTTTGCCGGAAAAATCAGATCCCAACTCAAACGGTATGATTCGGGCAACGAAACGCCCCTGTTGCTGCAACCACTGTCGGACATTTATTTGTACTCGAAATTTGCATTCGAAACCGATCACGGTCGGCGCAGCGACATTGCCTACATCCGCATTTTCGTCACGGTTGGGCTCATCGTGCTGCTCATTGCCGTCATTAACTTCATCAATTTAGCCACCGCGCGGGCTTCGCAGCGGGCCAAAGAAGTGGGCGTTCGAAAAAGCGTGGGGGCGCAGCGGGTGAGTCTGGTCATGCAGTTTTTGGGTGAAGCTTTGCTGATGACGGGGCTGGCCGTGCTGGTGTCGCTGGTGCTGGCCGAAGTGCTGTTGCCGCTGTTCAACGATCTGGCCAGCAAAAGTCTGCAAATCCCGTATCAGCTTCCGGTTTTCTGGCTAACGATTGCGACGCTCATTGCCGTCGTGAGTCTGCTGACCGGTCTGTATCCGGCTTTCTTCCTCTCGTCGTTCCGGCCCATCAACGTACTGAAAACCGGGGTTGCGGGCCATTTTTCAAACGTACAGGCGGGTCGGAGCTTTCGGAAATCGCTGGTAGTCGGGCAGTTTGTGCTGTCAATTACGCTGGCCATCAGCACGATCGTTATTTACCGGCAGTTGGCTTACATGCAGACCACCAAACTAGGATTTGACAAAGCGCAGTTGTTGTACGTGCGGCTCAAAGGTGATTTGCGGGGCAAAGCACTGCGGCTTAAAAGCGAAGTGGAACCCCTGCCGGGCGTGGCGCACGCATCGGTTGCGACGAGCAATATGGTAGACATGAACAACAGCACGACCATCGAATGGGAAGGGCAGAAACCGAAAGATGAATTTCTGATAACCCAGATGAATGTTGACGCCGATTTTGTCAAAACCGTCGGGATGTCGCTGGTGGCCGGGCGGAATTTCTCGGCGCGGATCACCAGCGATACCGCGTCTAAGCTCGGGACGTACCTCATCAACGAAACGGCCGCCAAACGCATGGGCTGGACTCCCGCCAGCGCCCTGGGAAAACGAGTCAAATTCTGGGGCACCGACGGCACCATCATCGGCGTGGTGAAAGATTTCCATTTCCGGCCCCTGCACGTAAGCATTGCGCCGTTCATTTTCCGGTTCCGACCGAAGGACTTCTATTTTACCCTGCTGGTCAAAACCAAACCCCGCCTGGTTACCCAAACCCTGACTGACATAGCGAAAGTATATAAAAAACTGGATCCTGATCATCCCATCAGCTACGGTTTTGTGGATCAGGACCTGGACGCCCAATACCGCTCGGAACAGCGCATCGGTCGCATTATTCTCTGTTTTTCCATCCTGACGATTCTGGTTTCGTGCCTCGGTTTATTTGGCTTGACGGCTTTCACGGCCGAGCAACGTACCAAAGAAATCGGCGTTCGGAAAGTGCTGGGAGCCTCCGTGGCCAGCATTGTGGCCCTGCTTTCCAAAGATTTCCTGAAACTCGTGGTGATCGCCCTGCTCATTGCCAGCCCGATTGCCTGGTACGCCATGAACCGCTGGCTGGAAAGCTTCGTCTATAAGATCGACATTCAATGGTGGGTTTTCGCCCTGGCGGCTGTGCTGGCCATCGGAATCGCCCTGCTGACAGTGAGTTACCAAAGCATTAAAGCCGCGCTGATGAATCCGGTTAGCTCACTGCGCTCGGAATAATGAATTAAGAATTAAAAGTTGAGAGTTAAGAGTTAATGCGTCGGCAACCGCACGGGCGAACTCGTCATAACTCTTCACTAAAGAAATTTATGCCAACCGAAATGCCACAACCGAACCGTCGGACCGCGCCCCGCTGGGCCAAGCGGCTTTTGGCCTGGCTTCATCCGTCGGAAACGCTGGAGGAAGTGGAGGGCGATCTGGAGGAATTATACGCCTACTGGCATCGGCGGGCCGGAAAAACCGAGGCCACGCTACGGTATTTGCTCAATGTCGTGTCGGTATTGCCGCCTTTTGTGCGCCGACGTCCGCAAACGAATTATTACCCACAACCCTCATCCCTGCGTCCGGATATGATCCGCAACTATTTCAAAATCGCTTTTCGCAACTTGCTGAAAAACAAGGTCTTTTCGCTGGTCAATCTGAGTGGATTGGTTTTCGGCATTACGGCCTGCCTGATGATTCTGCAATACGTCAGTTTTGAGCTGAGTTTCGACCAGTTTCAAACGGACATCGACCGGATTTACCGCGTCACCAACGACCGGTTCCAGCAGGGAAAACTCGTTCAGCACGGCACCATAACCTACCCGACCATCGGGAAAACGATGGCGAAGGATTATCAGGAAATAGACGCTTATACGACACTGGTCAATGGCGGAACCGTTAAATTTCGCCGGGAGAAGTCGATTTTTCAGGAAGAGCAGATTTTTTATGTGGATGATCATTTTCTGACGTTCTTCACCTTTCCACTGCTCGTCGGCGATCCCCAAACCGCTATGAAAGCCCCGAATAGCCTGGTGTTATCGGAAAGCAACGCAAAACGGATTTTCGGGGCCGAACCGGGAGAGTATGCCCGGCTGATCGGTCAGTCGCTGTATGTCGATCTGGATACCGAACCGTTTCGGATCACCGGCGTCATGAAAGACGTTCCGGCCACGTCGCACCTGCGATTCGGGGCGCTGGTTTCGTACGAAACGCTGGTCAGAACCTGGGGTCCCTGGGTGAAAACCAGCTGGGACGGGTCGGATATGTGGCATTACCTGAAACTGAAACCCACGGCTGACGCAGCGGCTTTGGAGCAAAAATTCCCGGCTTTCAGCGAGCGGTATTTCAACGGCGACAAAGTGTCGGGGAGCGTTGAGAAATTTGCGCTGCAACCCCTGCGGAAAGCGCACCTTTACTCGGATTACGAATACGAAATCGGTATTGTGAACAACGGAAAGGCGGTTTGGACGATGCTGATCATTGCGGCTTTTATCCTGCTCATTGCCTGGGTCAACTACATCAATCTGGCCACCGCCCGGTCGCTGGAACGAGCCAAAGAAGTGGGCGTACGAAAAGTGGCCGGAGCAACGACGGGGCAGTTGATCGGGCAGTTTTTGTCGGAATCGGTTTTGCTGAATCTGTTTGCGCTGGTTCTGGCGTTAATCCTGACGGTTATGCTGCAACCCATTCTGAATGAGATGGTTGGGAAACCGCTGTCACTATCGTTGCTCACGGGCCAGGGCTACGGCGGAAATCTGATGGCGCTGGCGCTGGCCGGTGTATTTGCGCTGGGATTATTTTTGTCCGGTTTTTACCCGGCCTTTGCGCTGTCTGCTTTTCAGGCCATTCAGGTGTTGAAAGGCAGTTTCAAGCGGTCTGCAAAAGGAATCTGGGTGCGAAAATCGCTGGTGGTTTTTCAGTATACGGCTTCAGTGGTGCTCATTATTGGAACGTTTATCGTGTTCCGGCAGCTCGAATACATGCGGAAAAAGAACCTTGGGTTTAACATGGATCAGGTTCTGGTGGTTTCCGGCCCCGCGCTTACGCGCTGGGATTCGACCGCCATCGATCGGATTACCAGCTTTAAAGCGGAAGTGAAACGGTATCCGGCCATTCAGGCGGCTGCGTCATCCCTGAGTCTGTTTGGAAACCGGCTCTCGCGCTCGTTCAACGTGAAGCGGGTCGGGTCAAATGCAGAGAAGGGCGTGACGGTCAGCCAGATGGGCGTCGATCTGGACTTTTTCGATACCTACCGGATCAAGCTGCTGGCGGGCCGGAATTTCATTACGACCGACTCCAATCCGGATGGCCGGAAAGTAAAAAACGCCGTGATCAATCTCTCCGCAGCCCGGTTGTTGGGCTTCTCCGATGCGGTTTCAGCGGTTGGTCAGAAGTTTACTATCTTCGGCCGCGAATGGGAAATCGTCGGTGTGGTGAGCGATTTCCATCAGCAGTCGTTGCGGCACCCCATCGAGCCCATTGTTTTCCAGCCCTTCTACACCAATGGCGGGTATTATTCCTTCAAAATTGCGTCGACCGATCTGGAAAAAACAATCGAGCAGATAAAGGCGAAATACCAGGCATTTTTTCCGGGAAATGACTTCTCCTATTACTTTATGGATGAGCAGTTTAACCGGCAATACCGGGATGATCAGGTGTTTGGTCAAATCACCACCTTCTTCTCGTTCCTGGCGGTATTGATTGCATCCCTAGGCTTGTTCGGCCTGTCGTCCTACACCATTTCGCAACGTTCCAAAGAAATCGGCGTCCGGAAAGTATTGGGGGCCTCGGTCACCAGCATTGTTGCCCTGTTGTCGAAAGATTTCCTGAAACTGGTGCTGATCGCCATCGTCCTTGCTGCGCCCATTGCCTGGTACGCCGTGAGTCAGTGGCTGGAGGATTTTGCCTATAAAATTGATCTTTCGTGGTGGATTTTCGCGCTGGCGGGCGTGTTAGCTGTCGGAATTGCCTTGATCACCGTCAGTTTCCAGAGCATCAAAGCCGCGTTGATGAATCCGGTGAAAACACTGCGAAGTGAATGAAAAGGCCAGTTCCCCGCAAATTGTAGCCACTTATACCCCGGAGGGGTTTGCTGTTAATAGAAAAGACGCCCTTCTCCCTATTTTTAAGCCCCAGCGGGGCGCCCTCATTAAAGCAGGACGCTCCGCTGGAGCTTAAAGCATCCAGAATAGAGCTATTTTCTATTAACAGCAAACCCCTCCGGGGTACAATTGCTTCTCTTGCGATTGCTCGGATTATTACCCTTCCGCCCGCAACACTTCCAAGGGCGGACGCACCAGCACCCCACGGCTGTTGAGCAACCCGATGATGATGGTCAAACTCGTCACGATGCCCACAACCGCCAGCAACGGCGCGAAATTCGGGCTGAACGGTACTTCAAAGACAAAATAAGCCAGCGCCCACGTTCCGAACAACGCCAGGACGATGCCCGAAAAAGCCGCCAGCAGGCCCAGAAACAGGTATTCGATCAGCGTAATGAGCAGAATCTGACGGCGGTTGGCGCCCAGCGTTCGCAGCAGCACGCTTTCCTGAATCCGCTGGTATTTGCTGATGATGACCGAACTGCTCAACACCAGCAAACCGGTAATGATGCTAAACAACGCCATGAACCGGATCACAAACGAGACTTTTTCCAGAACCTCATCAATGGTTTGCAGGATCAGGCCCAGGTCGATGGCCGACACGTTCGGGAAACGGGTCACCAGATCGCGCTGAAACGAGGCCGATTGCTGCGTATCGCCGACGCGCGTCATCAACACGTGAAACTGCGGAGCCTGTTCCAGAACGCCTTTGGGGAAAACGATCAGGAAATTGGTCTGAATGCGGTTCCAGTCCACATCACGCGTTCCGCCGACGATGGTTGGAATGACCAATCCCTGCACGTTGAACGTCAGTTTATCGCCCAGTTTCAGTTTCATCCGGTCCAGATAGCCTTTTTCGACCGAAATATAGACGTTGCCGTTGGCCTGATACGGCGGTTTTCCGGCGGTCAGTTTTTCCGAACTGATCAGCGAATCGCGGTACGTCACCCGGTATTCGCGGGTCAGCGCCCAGTCGGGCATTTTCGAGCTGGTATCTTTCTGGATGGCTTCCACCGTGCGCCCGTTGACTTCGGCCAGCCGCATGGTTACCAGCGGAACGTTTTGCAAAACCGGCAGGTGATGACTTTTCACCAGCTGCTGCACCCCGGCTTTCTGTTCATTCTGAATGTCGAACAACACCATATTGGCCTGGTTGCCGCTGGCCGACAATTGCACCCGGCTCAACAGCAACGTCTGCGTCAGGTACAATGTAGCGATCAAAAACGCCCCCAATCCAATCGAAATCACCAGGATAAGCGTCTGATTCTGGGGCCGGTACAAATTGGCCAGACTTTGCCGCCAGATGTAACTCCATGAAACCGGGAAAAACCGGCGCACCGCAACCATCAGCAATTGGGCAATGCCCGTCAGCACACCAAACGCGAACGCCAGCCCGAGCGTAAAACCGACGGCTAGCTTCCAGTCGCGGATTTGCCAATACGCAAATCCGGTAATCGATAGCACAATCAGCAGATAAACCGCCCACTGGAGCGGGTCGCGCCCGGTCACATCGTCGTCGTACGAACTGCGCAAGGTGCGCAGCGGAGATACTTTCCGAATAACCAGCAACGGCAGCAGGGCGAACAAAATGGCAATGATCAAACCCGCCCCGACACCCTGCCCAACGGCTTTCCAGGAAACCGTCGTCACGACTTCAACCGGCAGAAAACTGCCAAAAACCGTCGGTAACAGCAACTGGATCACCGAACCGAGCAACGCACCGATCAGCGCACCCAAAAGGCCCATCAGCGACGTTTGAATCAGGTAAATCAGAAATGCCTGCCGACCCGTAGCACCCAGGCAGCGCAATACGGCCACCGAAGCCACTTTTTCCTTCACATACAGATGCACGGCACTGGCAACGCCGACGCAGCCGAGCAACAGAGCAACAAAAGCGACCAGATTGAGGAACTTGGTCAGGTCCGCGAAGGCCCGGCCGGTTTGTACTTTGCGCTCCGTTACGGTATCCGAATTGATGCCCAGTTTGTCCAGTCGGGGCGAAATCGTTTTGACGTATTTGTCAACATCGGTTCCGGGTTCAAACTGGTAATACGACCGGTAGGTGGCCCGGCTGCCGCGTTGCAGCAAACCCGTTTCGGGCAAAAAACCGTACGGAATAAAAACCGTGGGAGCCACCGTGGTCGTGACCGCCGACTGGCCGGGAATTTTCATCACCCGGCCCGCCACGTAAAACATCAGCTTGCCAACTTTCACCGAATCACCCGGTTTGGCATTCAGTTGAATGAGCAATGCATCATCGACCAGGGCGATCCGCTGGTGAGTTTGGCTGGCTTGCCGAAACCGCGAAACCGCATCGAGGGGCTGGGTTTCCCACGCGCCGTAATACGGGAATTTGCCCTGAATGGCTTTTACCTGCGCCAGCCGGACGCCCTGCGAACGCGGGAACAAAACCATCGACGGAAACGCCACCTCCCGGCTTCGCTCGGGGCTGATGGTCGTCAGAAACTGCTCGGTTTTTTTGCTGAGTTCCTTGTTGGAAGACAGGACCAGATCAGCGCCGATCAATTCGCGGGCCTGCTCATCGACGCTGCGCGACAAATTGTCGCCGAACGAATTGATGGCGACCAGGGCCGCAATGCCGAGCACAATGGCCGACATGAACAGAAATAGCCGCTGGCGGCTCCGGCGACTGTCGCGCCAGGCCATTTTCCACAGCCAGGGATCGAAAATCGACGCGGCTTGCGGTTTTATTTTAGGAAGTTCACGGTCCATCAGTTGGTGGTGATGCGGTTTTCGGTCAGCGTATCCGACACCAGATTGCCGCCCTTGATCCGGATGATGCGCTGGGTGCGTGAAGCCAGTTCGAGGTCGTGGGTAACCAGTACTAAAGTCGTTCCGGCTTCCCGGTTTAGTTCAAAAATCAGGTCGACCACGTTGGCGCTCGTGTCGGTGTCCAGATTGCCCGTCGGCTCATCGGCGAACAGGATTTTGGGCCGGTTGGCAAACGCGCGGGCCAGCGACACCCGCTGCTGTTCCCCGCCCGACAATTGCGTCGGGTAGTGGTGGCCCCGTTGCCCCAGACCAACCCGTTCCAGCAATTCCTGAGCGGTTTTGCCCGCCCGTTTTTCACCCCGCAGTTCGAGGGGAACCATGACGTTTTCCAGGGCCGTCAAGGTGGGCAAAAGTTGGAAATTCTGGAAGATAAAACCCACATATTGGTTCCGGACGGCGGCCCGTTCGTCTTCACTCAGGGTATCTAATTTGATGTTATTCAGGTAGATACTGCCTGATGACGCCCGGTCGAGCCCGGCGCACAGGCCCAGTAGCGTCGTTTTGCCGCTCCCCGATGGTCCGACGATGGAAAAGGTATCACCGGGCTGAATTTCGAAACTCACGGAGTTCAGAACGGTCAGGGTCCGACCTCCGCTCTGGTAGGTTTTTGTCAGATTCTCAGCACGCAGAATGCTCATAAGTAAATAGCTTAACAGAAGGTTAGATAACCAATTAGTTGCCTCTTTATTCACCCTGTCAAACGGAATATTTGATAAAGGGCCGGAAATGGGGCTAAATGGATAAATTCCCCTTATTTTTGTTGGTATTAGGCTGGAACTTCATTCTGAAAATTGCGTAAACAATGAATTTACTGAAAATAAAGGCCAGTTACAATCTCTGGGTGGCCGGATGGTTGCTCGTAACGCTGGTAGCCGGTTGTAATTCCAAAACTGAAACCAGCCAGACGCAGGCCGAAAAACCGGCCGCGGCCGACAGCGCCAAAAAACCGGTCGGTGGTGAAAAAAAGACGATTCTGTTCTTCGGAAACAGCCTCACGGCGGGCTACGGCCTGGACCCGGCCCAGGCATTCCCGGCTTTGGTTGGCGAAAAAGCCAAAGCCGCCGGGTATGATTATCAGGTAATTAACGCCGGTGTTAGTGGCGAAACCACGGCGGGCGGCAAAAGCCGCATTAGCTGGGTGCTGCGGCAACCTGTCGATGTGTTTGTGCTCGAATTGGGGGCCAACGACGGTCTGCGTGGTATTCCGCTCGATGATTCCGGAAAAAACTTACAGGCCATCATCGATACGGTGAAGCTAAAAAATCCGCAGGTGCAGATCGTCATTGCCGGGATGCACATTCCGCCCAACCTCGGAACCGATTATTCGAGTCAATTTTACAAGCTTTTCGTGACGTTATCCCGGAAAAATAAGGCCGAATTGATTCCTTTCCTGCTCGAAGATGTTGGCGGTATTCCAAAACTGAACCAGGCAGACGGTATTCACCCCACGGCGGAAGGGCATAAAATCGTGGCCGAAAATGTCTGGAAAGTGCTGGAGCCGGTGCTTCAGAAACAGCAATTATAATTTATCGAATCTATACACCCGTCAGGTTTCAAAAACCTGACAGGTTTACTCACTCAACCCTTTGTCGTGCGCAAACTCCTGAACAACCTGACCTTCCGCGTCCTGGTCGCCATTACGATCGGTATTCTGATCGGTCACTTTTTTCCGACCACGGCGGCCAAACTCAAGCCGCTCGGCGACGTATTCATCAATTTGATCAAAATGGTGATTGCACCCATTATTTTCCTGACCATCGTGTTGGGAATCAGTAATATGGGCGATCTCAAGAAGGTTGGCCGGGTAGGAGGGAAAGCGCTTTTGTATTTTGAAATCGTCACCACGGTGGCGCTCGTGATCGGGATTGTCATTGCCAACTGGGTGAAACCGGGTGCCGGGGTAGAAGCAGCCGCCGTGAAAGGCGGTGATATTTCGGCGTATGCTGCGCAGGGAAAAGACCTGGATTGGGTCAAGTTTTTCATGCACATCGTTCCCGATAATGCCATCAAAGCCTTCGCCGAGGGCGAAATCCTGCAAGTGCTGGTTTTTTCCGTTCTGTTTGGCATCGGACTCACGCGAATGGGTGAGCGCGGCCATTCCTTGATTTTAACCTTCGAAAAGCTGTCGCGGGTGTTTTTCAACATCCTGAATGTGGTCATGACGTTGGCTCCGCTGGGTGCGCTGGGCGGTATGGCATATACCATCGGCAAATTCGGACTGGCGACCTTATTACCGCTGGCTAAACTGATGGGAACGGTTTACCTCACCATGTTTCTGTTCATTTTTGTGGTGCTCAACCTGATTCTGCGCTATTACCGCGTTAGTTTGTGGCGGGTGCTGGTATACATCAAAGAAGAACTGCTGATCGTTTTTGGAACATCGTCGTCGGAGTCGGCCTTGCCGCAGGTGATGGATAAACTGGAAAATATGGGCTGTTCGCGGTCGGTGGTGGGGCTGGTGATTCCGGCGGGGTATTCGTTCAATCTGGACGGCACCACGATTTACCTGTCGATGGCGACGATTTTTCTGGCGCAGGTTTTCAGCGTGGATCTCACCCTGGGGCAGGAACTGACCATCATCGGCATTCTGATGATTACATCGAAAGGGGCCGCGGGCGTAACCGGAAGCGGTTTTATCGTGCTGGCATCGACGCTGACGGCGGTTCGGGTGATTCCGGTCGAAGGGCTGGCGTTGCTGCTGGGCGTCGACCGGTTTATGTCGGAAGCCCGCTCGATCACCAACATCATCGGCAATACGGTCGCCACGATTTTTATCGCCAACAACGAGAACGAATTTGACCGGGCGAAAATGCAGCAAGCGTTTGGTCTGCTGGAAAAAGAAGAACTGACGAATTATAAATACTGATTTTTGATAGGAACGCTGATCAAACGGATTCACACGGATAAAATCCGATTTTGATCCGTCTTATCCGTCCAATCTGTGTTCCTATCCAGGCATTCGATAAAAAAGCCCTGCGGTGTCCGTATAAAAAATGTATTTTTGTTTGCAATCAGTACAGGATTAGTTCAGGGGCGCGTCAGTGCATATCAACGTAATGGAATGAGAGTTTCGGGAATTTGGGCGGGAATTATTGCCATCTGTATCATCGTCGGGTGTGATTCGAGTGAAGACAGGAAGTTGAAGCGTTCGGCGAATGCCATGCATAATTGCGCCGAAGAACAGACCTTGAGTGCGGCCGAGGAGCGGGCTATCCGGCAGCAAATCGGTGCGGAGGCAAAAATTCAGAAAATTGAAGAAATCATTCGGGGAAAGGTCCGCGCCGGTTTCAACGGCAACGTTCTGATTGCGCAGAAGGGCGTTATTCTGTACCGAAACTCGTTCGGACTGGCGCATTTCGAGAAATCTTCCCGCGACTCGCTCACCATCAATTCCAAGTTCCAGCTGGCGTCGCTTTCCAAAACCTTCACGGCGGTGGCCACGCTCAAACTGATCGAAGCCGGCAAACTGAAGCTGAACGATACGATTCAAAAGTTCTTTCCGGATTTCCCTTATCACGGGATCTCGGTCGAAAATCTGCTGTCGCATCGCAGCGGTCTGCCCAATTATGCGTACGCGTTCGAAGACAGCATGCGGACCAATTTTTACAAATTCGAAAAACCGTATCCGACCAATTCCGAGATCATGTACTGGTTTGCGAACGTGCATCCCACGCCCCAGCGCTACAACATTCCGGGGCGCACCTTCAGCTACAGCAACACCAATTACTGCGTTCTGGCGGCCATTATCGAGAAAATCACGAAGATGTCGTTCGACCAGTTTGCCCGAAAAAATATCTTCGAGCCGTTGGGTATGAAAAATACGTGGGTGGCCACCACGCCCAATGACTCCATCAACCGGGATCGCACGGCGGGCTACCAGTGGAACCGCCGGATCCCGAAGGATTACTACGACAACGTGGTGGGCGACAAGGGCATCTATTCGACCGTCGGCGATCTTTTCAAGTGGTATCGCGCCCTGAATGGCGACTGTCTGCTCCGGAAAACGCTGCTGGCCGAAGCCTTCCTGCCCCGCAGTTTCGAACGCAAAGGCACCAAGAATTACGGCTACGGTTTTCGGATGTACGTCAACAACCAGAACCAGCCCGAATACATCTACCACACGGGCTGGTGGAAAGGATACAACAGCCTGTTCTGGTTCAGCCCGAAGGATGATTTTGTGATTATTCTTCTGGGAAACCGCTACAACAAATCGGTGTATCAGGTTAAGGAACTGCTCGAAGTATTGCACGGCCACCCGTCCAACGCCGAACCGGAAGCCGAAACCGGCGAAGTGGACGTTTAAGCGGTTTCTTTTTCGATGTCCTGATTAAAATGCAGTCCCCGGTTATCGTGCCGGGCCATGGCGGCTTTGATGATCAGATACGCGACTTCAATCATGTTCCGCAACTCGCAAATCCGGTTCGACACTTTCGATTGGCGGTAGAGTTCTTCGTGTTCCAGATAGATCAGTTCCAGCCGGTCCATCGCCCGTTTCATCCGCCGGTTGGTGCGAACAATCCCAACGTAGTTCGACATGATCGATTCCAGTTCCCGCTGCATTTCGGTCACCAGAACGAGTTCTTCCGGGTGCGTTGTTCCGGCATCGTTCCATTCCGGCAGATTATCGGGAATGGAAGCTTCGTTGAAATTTTCAACGGTTTTCAGATACGCCCGATGACCAAAAACCACGGCTTCGAGTAAGGAATTGGACGCCAGCCGGTTAGCGCCGTGCAAACCGGTACACGAACATTCTCCGGCGGCATACAGGAAGTTGATATTGGTTTGCCCAAACTCGTTGACCTTGATTCCCCCGCACAAATAGTGCTGCGCCGGAACCACCGGAATGTAATCTTTCCGGATGTCGATGCCCAGATTGTCGCGGCAATAGGCGGTAATGTTGGGAAAATGCTCGACAAATTTCTCGAAATCGCAGTGCGTCACGTCCAGATAGACGTGCGGATCACCGGATTTTTTCATTTCGGAGTCGATGGCGCGGGCCACAATGTCGCGCGGAGCCAGCGACAGGCGGTCGTCATAGTTTTCCATGAACGTTTCGCCTTTGATGGTTTTCAAAATACCGCCAAAACCACGGACGGCTTCGGAGATCAGGAAACTCGGTTTTTTGCCCGGTTCATAGAGCGCCGTCGGATGGAACTGAATGAATTCCATGTCCTTACAGATCGATTTGGCGCGGTAGGCCATTGCAATGCCGTCGCCGGTTGCAATGGTCGGGTTGGTGGTGCTCTGATAAACGTTGCCAATCCCGCCCGTGGCCAGCAGCGTCGTTTTCGCCAGAAACATTTCGACCTGACCGGTATGCGTGTTGAGCACATAAGCCCCAAAACAGCGGTTGTCGGTATCGTAGCGGTGAACGGTTTCGCCGAGGTGGTGGCGGGTGATCAGATCAACGGCGTAATAATGCGTGAAAACCTGAATAGCGGGCAACGACTGGGTCTTTTCCAGCAACGCGCGCTCAATTTCGGCCCCGGTAATGTCCTTAAAGTGCAGAATCCGGTGGTCGGAGTGGCCGCCTTCGCGGGCCAGGTCGTAGTCACCGTCGTCTTCCTTGTCAAACCGGGTGCCATAGTCGATCAGTTCGCGAATCCGCTCGGGGGCTTCGCGCACCACGATTTCGACCACCTCGCGTTTGCTCAGGAAGTCGCCCGCAATCATCGTGTCCTCGATGTGTTTCTCAAAAGAATCCTCCACGGCCCAGACAGCGGCAATACCGCCCTGGGCGTATTTGGTATTGGTCTCGTCGGCCCGGACTTTGGTAATGACAGCAATCCGGACGGGCTGGCCGGTTTCTTCAAAATGAATGGCCAGTTTAGTGGCATAGCTCAGTCCGGCAATGCCGGAGCCGATGACGAGGAAATCGAAGTGTTGGGGCATGGTATAATGCAGACGAATTAATCCCAAAGTACAGAAATTGGATAAAAAGGAAAGGCCGCATCTTTGCTAATAACCGTCAATTCTTCCACCATTGCCTGAGCAATAATAATTCTGTCAAATGGGTCGCGATGATAGGTTTTAAGGGTTTCAATAGGAAATACATGTATCGCTTTGATCGGCAAAATACGGATGTCCAGTTCGGCTAACGTATCCATAATCGATAGAAGTGAGCGGTCAAGAGTTAGTTTATTCGAACTCTTTTTAACGGCCAGCTCCCAAAATGTAGCTGTACTAACATACAACGTATTTGAACGATCCGTGATAGCAGATTCAGCCTCTTTAGATAATTTATCTTTGTCATCAAGCATCCAAAGCAGGACGTGAGTATCAAGCAAATAATTCATACACTACATGTAATCCTTAAAGTCATCTAAGGGCTCGTCAAAGTCATCCGACATATAAACAACCAACCCTTTCATAGTTCCTAGCGGTCGTTCTGAGTTAACAGGTGCCGTGTCACCGTCTGTTTCGATAGCTTCCAGTACAGATTTCACAATCGTTTTTTGTTCGGCAGGGAGTTTCTTTATCAAGCTTAATAACTCCTCAAATCCAACTTGAACAGTCAGTTCCATTGATCGAATTGGTTACAATCCCTTACTCATTTCCAGCATCCGCAAAACCGATGCTTCGGCTTTCACGCGCACATCTTCCGGGACAAAAATCTCCGGTTTTTCGTAATACAACGTATTGTACAACTTTTCGAGCGTGTTCATTTTCATGTACGGACACTCCGAACAGGCGCAGGTGTTGTTCTCGCTTGCCGGGGCCGGAATAATTTTCTTGTTGGGCACCGACTGCTTCATTTTGTGCAGAATACCGGCTTCGGTGCCGACAATAAACACCTCGTCGGGCTGCTCCATCACGTATTTCAGCAAAGCCGTGGTCGAACCCACAAAATCGGCCTGACTCAGAATGTGCTCCTGGCATTCGGGGTGGGCAATGAACTTGGCTTCGGGATATTTCTGGCGCAAAGCCGTCAGTTTTTCCAGCGAAATGTCAATGTGAACAATGCAGGCACCATCCCACAACACCAGATCGCGACCGGTTTTCTTGGCCACAAACCGCCCCAGGTTGGCGTCCGGCGCAAAGATGATCTTCTGGTCTTTGGGTAACGACTCGACAATCTTCACGGCGTTCGACGACGTACAGATGATGTCCGACAATGCCTTGATTTCCGCCGAGCAGTTGATGTAACTAATGACGATGTGATCGGGATATTTCGCCTTGAAAGCCGCAAATTCATCCGCCGGAGCCGAATCGGCCAGCGAACAGCCGGCGTTCATGTCGGGAATGACGACTTTCTTGTCGGGCGACAGAATCTTGGCGGTTTCGCCCATGAAATGCACCCCGCAGAACACAATCATGTCGGCATCGGTGGCGGCTGCCTGCTGCGACAAACCGAGGCTGTCGCCAATGTAGTCGGCCAGGTCCTGAATGTCACCATCGACGTAATAATGGGCCAGAATCACGGCGTTTTTCTCCTTCTTCATCCGCCGGATTTCGTCCATCAAAACCTGTTTATCTTTCGGCGTGGAGCGGCTGATGTAGCCGATCTGCCGGATTTCTTCATCTAAAGTGAGTGGAATCGTTGCCATAGTGTCTAAACAAAAAGTAACTTATAAAATCTCCGCTCAACTCCCTTTTCTCCGCTCAACTCCGCGAAATAGTTTTTGTGTCGCGGAGTTGGGCGGAGAAAAGGAAGTTGAGCGGAGGTGCTAATAGGCTTTCAGGCTCATGTCCAGGCTTTTGACCTGATGCGTCAGCGCACCGGACGAGATGTAATCGACGCCGGTTTCGGCATACGCACGCAGGTTGGTTTCGTTAATACCGCCCGACGCTTCGGTAACGATCCGTCCGTCGATCAGTTCCACCATCTTTTTCAACTCGGCCGGTTCAAAATTGTCCAACAACATGCGATTGATCTGGCCGATGCGTAAAACCTCTTCCACTTCCTTCCGGTTCCGGACCTCCACTTCAATGGGTAACGAACGGCCGGTGGTTTTAAGATAATCGACGGCTTTGGTAACGGCCGCTTCAATACCGCCCGCGTAGTCGAGGTGGTTGTCTTTGATCAGAATCATGTCGAACAAACCAAAGCGGTGGTTGATGGCGCCCCCAATTTTGACCGCCATTTTTTCGCAAATCCGAAAGTTTGGTGTCGTCTTGCGGGTGTCCAGCAATTTGGCTTTCGTCCCTTCCAGCAGGCTTACCATCGCCCGCGTGTGGGTGGCAATACCGCTCATGCGCTGCATGCAGTTCAGCACCAGCCGCTCGGCTTTCAGAATCGACTGCGCCCGGCCGTTGACGGTCAGCACAATATCGCCGTAATGAATCGCCCGGCCGTCTTCAATGTGGACGTGTACTTCCAACTCCGGGTCAACTTCCCGAAAAACCGCTTCGGCCACTTCAACACCCGCCAAAACGCCGTCCTGCTTCACCAGAAGGCGGGCGCGTTTCTGCGCATCGGCCGGAATGGTCGAGAGAGACGTGTGGTCGCCGTCGCCAACATCTTCGGCTAGGGCCAATTTTATAAACTCCTGTAACGTCATTTTTACGTATTTGGGCGAAAGTTAGTGGACTTCTTTAAAAAATGCCTGAAAAAACGAATTTGCTTTCTTGCCGAACTATCGCGAAATTTGTTCCCCTCGTTCCGGCGAACCGATTTGAAGCATCCATGAAGCAACAGCGTAACGACTATATTCGTTTGATGAGCCTCTTCCTGACCGGGTTGCTGCTGCTGGTAGCATCGGGCGGGCCGTCGTGGCTGACTGTTGAACAACGTTTGGTAAAGCAAACTGTTCAAACGCCGAAAAAGGAAAAAGCGGCCAACAATGCCCAACAGGTCGTTGTTCAGGCAACCTCGTTTGATGCCGTCGTTACGCCAGCTCTTACGTTTGGGTTCGCGCAAACGGTTTATCTGCTGCCTCCGCCAGTACTTTTCTTTGTACTGAAACAAACGGTTATTCCCCGGTATTCTGAGATTCCTTATTTCTATTTTTCGTTTTTTCGCTACGTTTTCGGGCATCACATTGCCATTAATGCACCCTGATTGATTTCTTAGACGTGAGAAGTTAGACAAGAGAGTAAAGACAAAAAACAGTAACTGATACGGTTTGAAATCATCTCTTTTTTCTTCTCACAACCATTTCTTCAATTTCTACTGTCTCACATCTTTTCTCTTTATTCTTAATTACTAATGCAAAACCGAGTCGGAATACTCATTCTGACGGGTGTAATTGCACTGTTGTGCATTTACTATCTGTCGTTTACGTTCGTGTCGAACAGCATCAAAAATGACGCGACTACCTACGCTACCAATTCCAAGGGTGATGTCGATATTTCCAAAAAACAGCATTACATCGATTCACTCTGGAAAGAACCGGTTTATCTGGGCAACACGCTGGAAGAAGTAACCACCCGCGAATTGGGCCTGGGTCTTGACTTACAGGGTGGTATGCACGTCGTGCTGGAAGTATCTCCTTCCGAAATCCTGCGCGGTCTGGCCGGTGGTTCCCGCGATCCGAAATTCGAACAGGCGCTGAAAAAGGCGACCGAAGCTCAGAAGTCGGGCCAGTCGAAATTTGTGGATAATTTTATCAGCGCCTTCAAAGAGGTGTCTCCCAATACCAAGCTGGCGACCATTTTTGCCAACAGCACCAACCGCGGGAAGATCAACTTCCAGTCGTCGGATGCCGAAGTTCGGAAACTGATCAACGACGAAGTCGACGGTTCCATCAGCCGGGCGTTCCAGATCATTCAGGCGCGGGTCGATAAATTTGGGGTAGCCAACCCGAACATTCAGCGGTTGCCGGGTTCGGGCCGGATTTTGATCGAATTACCGGGTGTCGACAATCCGGAACGCGTTCGTCGTCTGTTGTCCGGTGCGGCCAAACTGGAATTTGCCGAAGTCTACACGCTGAACGACGTCGCCGGTGGACTGGATCAACTGGGTGCCTACCTCGTGCAGATGGAAGCCGAGCGGAAACTTGCGGCTACCCAAAAAGCGGGTACGCCGACGGCGGCAGCCACCACCGACACAACGAAAAAAGACAACTCCCTGGCGGCTCAGTTAGCGCAGAAAAACCAAGCCGCTAAAGGCGATACCGCTAAAAAAGACACTTCGGCAACGGCCGCCCAGAATGCGGCCTTGACGAGCCTGTTCGTGCCGATTTCGCAGAACCAACTGGGTGTGTACCTGAAAGATACCGCTCGTGCCAACGATATTCTGGGCCGGGCGAACGTAAAAGCCCTGTTCCCGGCGGATGCGGTTCTGCTGTGGGATCGCAAACCGATCACGACCAACGATAGCAAGGAAATTCTGCCGTTGTATTTCATCCGCAAACCAGCGGGTAAATCGCCCCTGGAAGGTGATGTGATCGTGGATGCCACGAATGACTACGACGACCGGGGCCGTCCGGAAGTAACCATGCGCATGAACGCGGAAGGTGCCCGCAAATGGCGTGCGCTGACGGCGGCTAACATCAACCGCCCCGTAGCGATTATCCTGGACAACCTGGTGTATACGGCCCCAACGGTGCAGAATGAGATTCCGAACGGTAGCTCCAGCATTTCCGGAAACTTCACGGTGGAAGAAACCAAGGATATGGCCAACATCCTGAAAGCCGGTAAGTTACCCGCGCCAACCAACATTGTGGAGGAAGCCGTTGTGGGAGCCACACTGGGTTCAGAAGCGGTTTCGGCCGGGGTTCTTTCGTCGGTGGTTGGTTTGATCATCGTCCTGATTTTTGTGGTTGCCTACTACGGCAGCGCCGGATTCATTGCCGACCTGGCCCTGTTTGTCAACCTGTTCTTCCTGCTGGGCATCATGGCCTCGCTGGGAGCGGTATTGACGATGCCCGGTATTGCCGGTATCGTGTTGACGATTGGTATGGCCGTGGATGCCAACGTACTGATTTTCGAACGGATCAAAGAAGAACTTGCTTTAGGAAAACCGTTTAAACAGGCCATTGCCGACGGGTTTACGAACGCCTATTCGTCCATTATCGACTCGAACGTTACTACGTTGCTGACCGGTGTAATCCTGTTTATTTTCGGAACAGGCCTGATTCTGGGTTTTGCCACCACGCTCGTGATCGGTATTCTGACGTCGTTGTTTGCCGCTATTTTCATCACCCGGATTATTCTGGAACAATACGTGAAAAATGGCAAAACGCTGCCGTTTGGTACCAGCTGGTCGCGGAATCTGTTCAAAGATTCTGCCTTCGACTTCGTATCGCGCCGGAAATTATACTACACCATTTCATCGGTCATTATCGGTCTGGGGATTATTTCCGTTATTTTTAAAGGCTTCGGTCTGGGGGTCGATTTCAAAGGCGGACGCTCGTATGTGGTTCGTTTCGAGAATAGCGTGAGCACCGACGATGTACGGAATGCGCTGGAAAGTGCGCTACCCGGTTCGCTGGAAGTAAAAACCTACGGTGGTACCGGTATTGGAGCTGCCAACCAGGTTCGGATCACCACCAGCTATCTGGCCGACGCAACGACACCCGAAGCCGACAAGCAGACGGAGTCCAAACTGCTGGGTGGTCTGACTAAAATTCAGGGAAATAAAGGGTCGATCGAAAGCTCACAGAAAGTAGGTCCGGCCATTGCCAACGATTTGATTTACTCCGCGCTCTGGTCCATTTTGCTGGCCGTCGCCGTCGTGTTCTGCTACATCCTGATCCGGTTTAAAAAGCTGGCGTTCGGCTACGGAGCGGTGGTTGCGTTGTTTCACGACGTGTTGATCATCCTGGCTATTTTCTCGATTGGCAACGGATTCTTACCCTTCTCCCTCGACGTCGATCAGGCCTTTATCGGTGCCTTGCTGACCATTATGGGGTACTCGATGAACGACACCGTCGTCGTCTTCGACCGCGTCCGGGAATATTTGAACGACTCAAAAGGCCGTAAAGAAAGTATCCCGGTTATTATCAACAACGCCTTGAATAGCACGCTGAGCCGCACCGCCGTCACGGGGCTTTCCACGATGCTGGTGCTGATCGTGTTGTTTTTCTTCGGTGGTGAAACCATCCGCGGTTTCTCGTTCGCGATGCTGATCGGGGTCATTGTCGGTACGTATTCGTCCCTGTTTGTCGCCACGCCCATTGTGGTCGATGCCTTGAGCCGTGACCAGCTCAATGAAGCAACGGCCACCCCGGAGGTGCCGGCAACCGGAAAAGCTGCACGCGCTAAAGCGTAAGGTTTGAGAATAAAAAAGGGATAAAGACAACAATGATCTTTATCCCTTTTTTATATTTCGATTCCTTCGTATTGACTAAGACCGCAAAAGCGTTATTTTGCAAAACATTTATTTCGTAAAATTTTATTCGGTCCTATATGGAGTCTACCAAAGCATCAACGCAAACCAAAAACCAACTTTGGGCGAAGAAATCTATCACCAAACTCATGGAAGAGACGTCGGCCGATCCGACGAGCCTTGATCCAATCAGCCAGGAGGGTACGTTAAAACGCACGTTGACTTCAACGAATTTGATCGCGTTAGGAATTGGGGCTATCATCGGAGCCGGGTTATTTGTCCGAACGGCCGCTGCGGCTGGTGGTCACGCCGGTCCGGGGGTAACCATTTCGTTCGCCATTGCCGCCTTTGCCTGTGCGCTGGCCGGTTTGTGCTATGCCGAATTTGCGTCGATGATTCCGATTGCCGGAAGTGCTTATACCTACAGCTACACCACGATGGGCGAGTTTATCGCCTGGATTATTGGCTGGGATCTGGTCCTGGAATATGCCCTGGGTGCCGCTACGGTTTCCATC
This sequence comes from Larkinella knui, assembly GCF_003858645.1. Classification (GTDB taxonomy): domain Bacteria; phylum Bacteroidota; class Bacteroidia; order Cytophagales; family Spirosomataceae; genus Larkinella; species Larkinella knui. The sequence goes on from NZ_RQJP01000007.1 coordinate 96,700, forward strand.
GGCTGGTCGCAATACCTGAACGCCCTTTTCTACGATTTCTTCAAGTTTCACATACCCTATCAATGGTGTCACTCCCCCTTTCAGATCAGCGACGGTCTGGGAATGTATGCCGGTGAAGCCGGTGTACACGGAATCATCAACCTGCCCGCCGTCTTTATTCTTTTGATGCTGAGTCTGTTATTGATCAGAGGAACGCAGGAATCGGCGACGTTCAATAACATCATTGTCATTGTTAAAGTAAGCATCGTCCTATTGATCATTGCCCTGGCCTGGAAATTCATCAATCCGGCCAACCACGTGCCCTATCTGATTCCGGCTGATGCAGGAACGGCTACCCTTAGTACGGGGCAAATCCATAATTACGCTGATCCGTTGAACCACGGCTGGCTGGGTGTGCTGCGGGGAGCCGGTATTGTGTTCTTTGCCTTCATCGGTTTTGATGCGGTATCGACGGCTGCCCAGGAAGCCAAGAATCCGCAGAAAGATATGCCCATCGGTATTCTGGTATCGCTGGCGATCTGTACGTTTTTATACATTCTGTTTTCCCACGTACTGACGGGTCTGGCACCTTACAAGGAATTCATGGGCCACGGGGGAGAAGCATCCGTCGTTTACGCCATCACGCATTATATGCCGGGTTATGAGTGGCTGGCATCGCTGGTAACGGTAGCCATTCTGGCCGGTTTTTCTTCGGTCATTCTGGTGATGCTCCTGGGTCAGACGCGCGTATTCTACACCATGAGTAAAGATGGTCTGGTACCGGCGATCTTCTCAAAACTACACCCGAAATACAAAACGCCATACCGGTCGCAGTGGGTGTTTTTTGTGTTTGTATCGATCTTTGCGGCCTTCATTCCGGATAGTGTTGTGGGCGATATGACCAGCATTGGAACCTTGTTTGCCTTCGTTCTGGTTTGCCTGGGCATCATGATTTTACGCAAGACCGACCCGAATCTGGTTCGTCCGTTCAGAACGCCTATGTATATGATTGTGTGTCCGCTGGGCGCGCTCGTTTGCCTTTCAATGATCCTGAGCCTGGGTTGGGAAAACTGGACTCGTCTCATCGTCTGGATGGCTATCGGCTTGTTCATTTATTTCGCCTACGGGCGGTATCATAGCAAACTGCGGGCTAAATAAGGCTATAAATTCCCCTTTTCAGGCAGACTGATTTTTAATAAAACTAAAAACTCCTAAAACTCGGTAGAGTTTTAGGAGTTTTTAGTTTATGACCCCTCCGGTTTGGAAAAGTTTCCCGAATTTTGGGCATGCGTATCGATGAAGTCGCGGGTTTTCTATCGGCTATCGTCGCCGGATTCGTGATCGGCCTGGCGGGTGGTGGCGGTTCCATTCTGACCGTTCCAATTTTTGTGTACCTTTTTCATATTCAACCGGTATTGGCCACCACTTATTCATTATTTGTGGTGGGTGCCACCTCCCTGGTGGGCTCAATCGAGTATGCAATCAAAAAGCAGATTGACTTTACGGTGACGGCGGCTTTTGCCATCCCGTCCTTTCTTTCGGTGTTTCTCGCCCGGCGGTTTTTGGTGCCCGTTATTCCGGATCCGCTGTTTCAGTACCGTTCCTTTGTCTTGCCCAAAAATGATGCGATTCTTTATTTTTTTGCCTTTGTCATGATACTGGCCGCACAGGCCATGATTCGGCAACCGAACCCGAACCAGGAAGCGCAAAGTCCGGAACGGCCCCGGCTGGGTTTGCTGGCACTCGACGGGCTCGGCGTCGGGTTGCTGACGGGAACTATCGGCGCAGGGGGCGGGTTTTTGATTGTGCCCATGCTGGCGTTGCTGGCGGGTTTGCCGATGCACCGGGCCGTTGCCACGTCGGTACTGATCATTTCGGTCAATTCGTTCGTCGGTTTTTTGGGCGATTTACACCGGAACGATCTCGATTGGCGTTTTTTGCTCGAATTTACGGCTTTTTCCATCGGCGGAATCATTCTGGGCGTCTATCTGTCCCGGTTCATTCCACCGACTCAGCTCAGACGCGGTTTCGGCGTTTTCGTGCTGGGCGTTGCTTTGTATATCCTCTTTAAAGAAAGTAGTAAATGATCATTGAACAATTGTATACTGGCTGTCTGGCGCAGGGAGCTTATTACATTGAAAGCGACGGGGAAGCCGCCGTTATCGATCCACTTCGTGAAACCGCTCCGTATTTAAAAAAAGCGGAACAACACCGCGCCCGGATCAAATACGTATTTGAAACGCATTTTCACGCCGATTTTGTCTCCGGCCATATCGATCTGGCCCAAAAGACGGGCGCAACCATCGTTTACGGCCCCAATGCTCAAACCACCTTTGCGTCTCATCATGCCCGGAATGGCGAAGTGTTTTCCGTGGGGAAAATAACCATCAAAGCGCTCCACACGCCCGGTCATACGCTGGAATCGACGACCTACCTGCTGATTGATGAAGCTGGTAAAAACCACGCTATTTTTACCGGCGACACCTTGTTTATCGGCGATGTGGGCCGTCCGGATCTGGCCATCAAAGGCAATCTGACCGAACACGATCTGGCCGGAATGCTTTACGATAGCCTTCATAACCAGATTATGCCGCTGGAAGACGATGTTATCGTGTATCCGGCCCACGGGGCCGGGTCGGCCTGTGGGAAGAACATGAGCAAGGAAACGACGGATACGCTCGGCAATCAGAAGCGGTTCAATTATGCGCTTCAGGCCAAATCGAAAGACGAATTTATCAAAGCGGTTCTGGACGGCTTGACGAAAGCTCCGGCCTATTTTGCGGAAAATGCGCGGCTGAATAAAGAAGGCTACGAAGCCATCGACAAGGTTATGGAACGGGGCCATCAGGCGCTGTCGCCGGAGGCCTTTGAAGCCGCCGTCAACGAAACCGGAGCCCTGGTGCTCGATGTGCGTGACGCGCCGGAATTTGCGAAAGGCTTTATTCCCAATTCCATCAACATTGGTTTACACGGCCAGTTTGCGCCCTGGGTGGGGGCGCTGATTCCGGATTTGAAGCAACCCATCGCGCTCGTAACGCCGGTTGGGCAGGAAGAAGAAACCGTATTGCGACTGGCCCGCGTGGGTTATGATCACAGCATTGGCTATCTGGAAGGCGGTTTTTCGTCGTGGCAGAAAGCCGGTAAGGAAGTGGATGACATTGCCTCCGTTTCGGCGGAGGAGTTTGCCAGGCTCTACAGAAAAGGCACCGTGATCGATGTGCGCCGGCCCGACGAGTTCGCCCTCGAGCACGTTCAGCATGCCGAGAATCTGCCGTTAGACAATTTGAATGATCACATGGCGGAGATCGACAAAAAAAAGCCGGTGTATATTCACTGCGCGGGCGGCTACCGGTCGATGGTGGCGGCTTCGATCCTGAAAGCCCGCGGGTTTGATAACCTGATCAATGTAGAAGGCGGAATGGGGGCTATCAAACAGACCAATCAGGTGCCTGTCGAACGTACCCACGGACCGGCGGGCGCTCCCGTTTAGTCCGTGAGATTCTCACTACTTCTAGGCTATAAAGTGTGATTATAAGCACACGGACTAAACGGGAGCCGTGGGTACGTTACTTCTTCAACTCATTCAGCTCATCCAGTTGAACGGTGTTGAAATGCCGGTAGACCTGCAAAATAATGGCCAGGGCAATGGCCGCTTCGGCGGCCGCGACGATCATCACGAAAAGACTGAACAGTTGCCCCTGCAAGCGAACCGGGTCGTTCTGACTAAAGGCAATCAGATTCAGATTGACCGCATTCAGCATCAGTTCAATGCCCATCAGAACCATAATGGCGTGGCGTTTCAGAATCACGATCGCCAGCCCGATGCTGAACAACGCGGCTCCGACGAGCAGGAATAAGCCGGAATTGATTTCCATAGTTGAATTATTTATTTCTTGACGAAGCCGCAATCGTCGTGGCACCGATCAGGGCCACCAGCAACAGAACCCCCGCCATTTCGAACGGTATCAAAAATTCGGTCATCAGTTGCCGCCCTATCGTATCGACCGTCGACCGGTACGAAGCCGCTTGCTGATTCAGCAGCACGAAATTTCCCCGCACCAGCGCCCGGTACAAAACGCTGAAAATCCCACCTGCCACCAGCAAGGCCCACAGCCAGCTGCGGTGTTTGGTCAGAATGAAGTTGGGTTGGGTAAAATCAGTTTTTCCCGTATCGGGTTTGTGCGTCAGCATGACCCCGAAAATAATCAGCACCAAAACGCCCCCGACGTAAATCATGATTTGCGAAACGGCCAGGAAATCGGCCCCCGCCAGCACAAACAAACCCGCAACGCCCAGCAAGGTCAGCAACAGAAAGAAAGCCGCATAGAGTACGTTTTTGGTCAGTAAAACCGCCAGCGCCGACCCGAGCGTGAAAACAATGAACAGATAAAAAACGAGTTGAACCACAAGTTTGGGGTTTTACCGGATGATTAGGATTCGCCTTTAGGCGGCAGTTTCGGTTTGAGTGTGGGCCGAAAAACCGGACGCGGTTTGACCGGTTCGGCCGGTTTTTGCTCATCGACCGGTGGCTCGGTGGTTTCTTCTGGAAGGGGTGGCTGTTCTGCAACCGGTTCCGCCGGTTTGGGCTCTTCTACGGGCGAAACTGGTGCCGTTTTGGGCCGCATGCTTGGCCGGAAAGCCGGTTTGGCCGCAACCGGTTTTTCGTCTTCTGCGGCTGGTTGCTCCGCCGGTTTTGGTTCTTCAGCAGGCTTCGATTCGGCGATCGGCGGAGCCGTTTTGGGCTTTAATGTGGGCCGAAAAACCGGTTTGGCCGCAACGGGTTTTGCTTCTTCTTCCGCTGTTTCCCGACGTGCCGACGCATCGCCAGCCGCTTCCACCGGCTTTGATTCCCCGGCTGCCGGAGCCACTTTCGGGCGCAGGGTGGGCCGGAAGGCGGGTTTGGCTGCGACCGGTTTTGGTTCTTCGGCCGGTTTTTCCAACCCTTCCATCGCAATCCGTTCGGCTTCGTCCGGCGTCACGTCCGTCAGCGGATGTTCGGCCACGGAACCCGCCGAATTTTGCTCCGTCAACGGTTTTTCCTCTTCTTTCGGTGGCTGAGCCGGCGTTTTTAGCGTCGGTCGGAAAACCGGACGCGGCTTGGAAACCGGGGCTTCTGGTGCCGCAGTCGCTTCCACCGCGGGTTCCTGCGCCACGGGCGCGGCCGTGGGTTCAGATTCCGTTTCAACGGGTTTCGGTGCCGGTTTCATACCCGGCCGGAATACCGGTTTTTTCGGTGCTTCCGGCATGGGCGCTGCGGTTGTGGCGGCTTTGGCAGCGGCTTGCCGGGCCTTGAGTTCTTCTTTTTCCCGCACAAACTGTTCGTACAAACTCCGCTTTTCATCCGCCTGTTCGGGCGACAGATTGGCAAAATGGTACGTCATGTTGCCCAGCTCATACTCGCTGAAGTCGTAGGTCTTCGTCATGGTCAGGCACTCCGTCGGGCAAACCGTGGTGCAAAGGCCACAGTAGCAGCACTTGGCCATGTCGATGTCAAACTTGGCCGCATACAACCGGATCGGCGAACCGTCCGACGCCTTTCCGACTTCCTCCGTGGCTTTGACGGCATCGATGGTGATGCAATCGACCGGACACACTTTCACGCATTTATCGCAGACAATGCAATCGTCCATTTCATTGTGTAACCGGTAGCGCCCATTGTCCGGCACCTGAATGGTTTCGAATGGATATTGAAGGGTCACAATACCGCCGTCCGGCCCGAAATAATCCGCTTGCTGGACGTTGATGGGTTTTCGGCTCTGTCGGGCACCCAACAAGTGCCGGAACGTTAGTTTTAGCCCCGTCAGCGTCGTTTGGATGCCTTCCTGTATATCTTTAAAGTACGGACTCATTTCGTAATAGAATAGAGAAGTTAGACTAGAGAGCAAAGACTGGATTGGTTCATGCCGGCGTCTTTCCTCTTTAGTCTAACCTCTTTTCTCTCCATATAATTTCGGAAAACGAGCGGGTTCTGCTTCGTTCATCAATTCATAAACCACGTCAAAGACGTCTTCGGTATTGGGTTTGGAGAAATAATCACCATCGGAACCGTAGGCCGGGCGGTGGGCTTTTGCCGAGAGCGTTCGCGGAGGTGAATCGAGGTAGCGATACGCATTTTGTTTTTCAAGCACTTCCTGCATCATGTACGCCGAACCGCCCCCCGGAAAATCTTCGTCGGCAAACAGCACCCGGTTCGTCTTTTTAATGGATTCGACGATGGCATGCGACCGGTCGAACGGCAACAACGTCTGTACATCGATCACTTCGGCGTGAATGTCGAACTGCCGGAGTTGGTCGGCGGCTTCGAGCACGATCCGGCACATCGATCCGTACGTCACAATGGTAATATCGGTGCCTTCGCGCAGAATTTCCGGAACGCCCAGCGGCAGGCAAAACTCGTCCAGATTGTCCGGTAAGCGTTCTTTCAGGCGGTATCCGTTCAGGCATTCGACCAGCAGCGCCGGATCATCGCCTTTGATGAGGGTGTTGTAAAAACCGGCCGCCTGCGTCATGTTGCGCGGCACCAGAATATGCAGGCCGCGCAGGCTGTTGACCATGGCGCTCATGGGCGAACCCGAGTGCCAGATGCCTTCCAGCCGGTGGCCGCGCGTCCGGATGATGAGTGGCGCTTTCTGCCCCCCTTTGGTACGGTAATGCAGCGTGGCCAGGTCGTCGGTCAGTGTGGCCAGGGCGTAAAAAACATAATCGAAATACTGAATCTCGACGATGGGTTTCAGGCCGCGCATGGCCATGCCGATGCCCTGGCCAATGATGCTGGTTTCCCGAATACCGGTGTCGGTGATGCGTAAATCGCCGTATTTTTCCTGCAAACCGGCAAACCCCTGATTGACGTCACCAATATACCCGACATCCTCACCCAGCGCCACCACCCGGGGATCGCGACCGAAGAGGCTATCGAAATACCGCTGCATCAACTGGTAGCCATCGATCAGCGGGCTTTCGTCGGTATAACGGGCCGCAACGGGCGTCACCTTCAGCGGTGAATCCGGCGATTGGCTGTATAAATGGGAACTATACCGGTCTTCATTTTCGGCGTTCGTCCGATGCAACCACGCCAGCAGGCCCTGTTTGGCTTCCGTGTCGTCGGTTCGTAAATACCGCAAGGCCCGTTTCACGGCCGCCGTGGCATCCCGGCGAATCGGTACGTGCGTAGTCCGCAGCTGTTCGCGGAGTGCGGCAATGGGTTCGCCCTGTCTGGCCGTTTCGGCGGCCTGTTGTAACAGCGCCATAGCCTCCTCAAAATCACTTTTTAGCGACGCCAGATACGCATTCCAGGCTTCCTGGCGGGCCATTTTGGTAACGCGTACGGCTTCCCGTTCAATCGCATCCAGGTCGTCGTGGGTGGCGTAGCCATTTTCCAGAATCCACTGGCGAAAATGCCGGTTGCAGTCATACTGCCGTTCCCATTCCAGGCGTTCGGCGGTTTTATACCGTTCGTGCGAACCGGAGGTCGAGTGGCCCTGTGGCTGGGTAACTTCCTGTACGTGAACCAGTACGGGAACGTGTTCCTCGCGGCAAATGCGGGCGGCTTTCTGGTAGGTTTCGATCAAGGCCGGATAATCCCAGCCTTTCACCGTCAGAATTTCAATTCCTTTTTCCGTCTCCGTCCGCTGAAAACCCGCCAGTGCTTTCGAGATGCTGGCTTTGGTGGTCTGATACTCAACTGGAACCGAAATGCCGTAGCCATCGTCCCAGACCGACATCAGCAGCGGTACCTGCAAAACCCCGGCGGCATTCATGGTTTCGAGGAACATTCCCTGTGAAGTCGAAGAATCTCCAATCGTTCCGAAAATAATTTCGTTACCATTTCGGGAGAACGTCGTCAAAAGATGTAGATGGGTATTCTGACGATACAGCCGCGATGCGTAGGCCAGCCCAAGTGATCTTGGAATCTGGCCTGCCGTCGGGGCAATATCACCAACGGAGTTATAAAGTTCGGTTTGATTCCGCCACTGCCCCTGTTCGTCGAGCCAGCGAGTGGCATAATGGCCGTTCATCTGACGGCCTGCCGAATTGGGATCGGCTTCAATGTCGGTGTGGGCGTAAAGCTGGGCAAAGAACTCGGTCCACCGGAGTTCGCCGAGAGCCGCTACGAACGTTTGATCGCGGTAGTAGCCCGAACGGAAATCACCAGCCTGAAAGGCGTGAGCGGCTGCAAGCTGGGCAATTTCCTTGCCGTCGCCGAAGATGCCGAACTTGGCTCGTCCACCCATTACCTCGCGCCGACCCAGCAAGCTGGCGTGGCGGCTTTCACAAGCCAGTCGATAATCTTGCAGGATTTTTTCCTGCGTCAGCGTATCGGTTATATTTAATTGTTCGTTTGCAATCACAGAACGGCCACAGTTTTAGAGGTACTTGTTTGCTCGATTAATTGCCTGTTCAATGATTTGTCGGTGGTTTTCAAGTGGATACCCCAAATAACTATCATTGAACAAACAAAGTAACTCCGGCGATCGGAGTAAAAATAATATAAAGTTTCACAGCTTTCAAAAAAACGATTTTTTGACTTTCTTTGTTAAGCGAACATGTGCCGGGATTTATCCGGCAAACCGTCATTTGGCAACCCTTTTGTAGTATAAATTGTATAACAGGATTGTAAAGTAAGTAGTCTACCCGTTTGTTTTGTAACTAAATTTTAAAAAGAAAATGAAAAAGGCTTTTTCACTAATCGTGGTATTTCTGGCAATTACGACAATTGCTTTCGCTCAGAAAGGCGTTATTAAATTCACCAAAGAAGCACACGACTTTGGTAAAGTTCCGCAAGGAACACCGGTCACCTACACGTTTGAGTTTACCAACACCGGTACTGATCCCGTCGTTATCTCGAACGCTCAGCCTTCTTGCGGTTGTACAACGCCAGACTGGACCAAGAGCGCCGTTTTGCCAGGCCAGAAGGGTTTTGTGAAAGCAACTTACAACGCGGCTTCCATGGGGTCATTCAATAAGAATGTGACGGTAGTGAGCAACGCAGAACGCACGTCGATTCCCCTGAATCTGACGGGTGAAGTGATCGCGAAAGAGGGGCAATCTACGGCAGCCGCTACGCCAGCAGCCGCACCGGCAACTGAAAAAAGCAAGAAAAAAGGGACCAAGTAAGCAAGAATAAGCGTTACAAATCCTGAACAAAAAAGGCATCCCGCCAACGTGGGATGCCTTTTTTGGTTCAAAAGCTTGAAGGAAATTTCGACTTCTGAAGCAGAGCAGGTTTGCTTCTAGTAGTTGATCGAGGTACCCCGGCGACGGCTTAGTTTCAGATCCTGAAGAATGGCGGATTTCACGCGCAGGTCGAACGAATAGAAATTGGAACGGTAACGGTTGCCCGAAAACGGCGTATAACTGAAGTTCATATCCCAGCAATGCAGGTCGCGGTGGAGCGTAACGGTGGTCAGTGACGGTGCTTTCGCCGAAAAATCGAAACCGGTCTGGAGCGACACTTTCCACTTGGGCGTCAGACTCAAATCGCCCGTTACCTGCAACGCCTGAATAATCTGGCTTTCGATAGGCGTAAATTTGGTCAGGCTAAAGGTGTAGCTGAGATTGATGCTCCAGGGAATGTTAAAATCAACGTAGTCTTCCGGATTCTTGTTGACATTTCGCAGCTCGGCCGCATCGGTGGGCGTTGAGGAATTGGGGGCTACTTTCGGTTTCCGCGCTTCTTTGGGGGCAAACTGGGTACTCAGGTAAAAATTAAGATTTTGCAAGTGGGCCAGGCCCTGACCCTGCGTTATCGCCAGTTTATCGATCTTGTTGAGGTGATAGGCATTTATGTAAGGTCCAGTCTGGAAATATTGTGACTGATCCGGCACCCAATATACACTAGAAACTGTGGGGGTATTGGCATAGGCATACGGATCGAAGACCGACGAAAAGTTAAAGCTGACTTTTTTGAAAATCTGCGTATTGGCACTGAAGTTCAGCGTGGAAAATTTAAACTGGGGTGCATACGGGTTATACGACCCCGACAGGCTGATGTTGTCGAACAGCGAAACTTTCTCAAATTCGCTCTTGGCCGAATCGCTCCGCGAGCGAACCTTCATTTCCAGCTGGTTGACAATGCTGTAGCTGATCGACGCCGACCGCCCTGTGAAGCTGGATGCACCGGCGGTGCCGCCCAAACCCCGGTAGCGCGACACCCGAAGGACTTTGGTGGTGTCGAATGGGTCACGGTATTGCGACAGGGTGGTCGTAAAAGCACTGGATAAGTCCGGTGTGTAGCTGAACGAAATGGAGGGCGCAATGGTGTGCCGGATGGCTTCCAACCGACCCAGTCGCATAAAAAACGTCCCGTAGGCCCGGGTGTTCATCGAGGCATTGAAGGAAAGGAAGTACGTCGCAGAAATGCGATTTGATGTGTCGACACGCACGGCTTTGCGGTCCGGCAAATAGGTGTACTCCAGGCTTTTGGTATAAACATCCCCGCTCAGTGAAACGCCCGGCGTAAAGTTGAGGTACCGCGCCAGCTTGAAGTTAGGCAGTGAAATGGGGATCGAATACCGGCTTTGCACCTGCGCGTTCTTCAGGATGGTGGGCAGATTCTCAAGTGTCATCGGAATCAGGTTGGAATTGATATAAACTTCCTGATTGGCGATTGCCGCCAGACTATCCCGCAGACGCTGTAACGTATCACCCCGAAGCGCCAGTGTGGTGGCAACCGGAAAGCCAAGATTGGTAGCATCAACCGTCCGGCGGGTGTTATTCAACGTGGCCTGCGCGTTGAAATCCAGCCCCAGCCGGAAGCTTTCGAACCACCTTCCCGTTCCGCCTTTCAGCGCAAAAGGCGCAATCTGCGCAACACCCAGGTTAAAACCCGACGAAATATTCGTTTGACCGCCCTCACGCACGTTAGTGGCTGGATTGTATCGACCAAAATTCTGGCTCACGTTGAGATTGGCCGAGCTCGTCACGTACTGCCCAAACTTATGGCTATAGTTGACGCCCGAGTTGGCTGCATTGGAAACGTAGCGGCCCGAACTCAACGACGTGTTCAACTGGTTGTAGCTGTTGCTGCTGACGTTGACGTTGGCCGAGAACTGCGAATTGCCCCGGGGCCGGGGCGAATGGGACCAGATAATGCTGAAATCGTTGCGGGGTTTCGACGCGGTATCCACCAGGGAAGTGGTTCGGTTCCGCGCATACGTCAGCGCGAAATTGCCGCCATAGCGATACCGCTTCAGGTATTCCGACGACAGGCCGAGCCCCCAGCTTCCGTTGGAGTAAATCTGACCCCGCAAACTCATGCTGATGTATTGGTTGATGGCGAAATAATACCCCCCGTCGCGGAGGTAAAAACCGCGTCCGTTGGGTTCCTCACCGTATTGGGGGAAAATAAGTCCTGACGTTCCGATTTCGCTTTTCTTGGGAATCGGAAAAAAACCGAACGGAAGCGCCAAGGGTGTTGGTATGTCGTTGATAACCAGATTGAACGGTCCCGAAATGAGCTGTTTATTATGTACCACCTTAATCTTGCTGGCATTGATGTGGAAGTGCGGAGTGGCCAGGTTGCAGGTGGTGTAAATGGCATTTCGGATGTAAAGATTGTCCTGAGCGTCTTTTTTAACGGTTTTTCCCCGAACATTTCCCTCACCCTGAGCCGTAATAACGCCTTTGATGAACCCTTTTTTAGTTTTGAAATTAAAGCGGATTTCCTGCGTATCATACCGGCCGCTGGCATCCTGAAAAACGGGCAGCCCAACGGTTTTCCGGGCGGTGGAATCGTAACGCCCGCGGGCATACACTTCGTTGGTGGTCCAGTTGAGTTTAATATAGGCAGCCGTCAGGTGGATGTCGCCGTAATCGACCTTCGCATCACCGAAAAGTTCGACAATCTGGCCCGTAGCATCGAAGAGTGTTGAATCTTTGGCTGAATAGTTAACGGTTGTTTGTAAATTACTGCCCGTATCGACCGAATCCCGGTTTGTCACGGTGAGCGAATCCCGGCGCACGGTATCCACCACCACGGAATTGCCGGTAACGGTAGCCGAAGAAGGAGTTGCCGAACGCGGTGTGAATGCGGGAACCGTACGACGCACCGGTTTCTGCTGCGCGTGTAACACCAGCGGGAAAATGATGATCAGGCAAGTGATCAGGTTCCGTAAAATAAAGTATGTATTTTTCAGTTTTATCAAAAAAATTATATTTGCTCGTCCTACAGCGCTGGCTTACGCTGTTAACCCGTTCGGTCGAATTGCCAATAGGGCCCGGCCTACTCCGGATCACAAAGTTAGTCGCTAACTTCATTCCAATACTGCCTTGAAACGGTTAAACCTGTTAAAAATTATTAAAGTATTCCGGACGGTTGCAAAAACGACCGCCCGAGTCACGCTGATGGGTTCTCCCGTTCTCCTGCCCGTCCTGTGTCTTCTGGCGCTGCCCGCCATGACGCCGGTTTTACCGCAGGATAATCCAAAACAGGATCAACAGCAGGCGGAGGTGCGCCCAGGCCGTTTGCGAACCGTCGTTCTTGACCCCGGCCACGGCGGCAAAGATCCCGGCACGATGACCAGGCGCAACCGCGAATCGCGAATTGTGTTGAAAATCGCGCTGGAACTGGGACGCCGGATTAAAGAAGAATTGCCGGGGGTAAAGGTGATTTTTACCCGGTCGACGGATGTTTTTATCGAGTTGAATGAACGCTCGGCCATTGCCAACCGCAACAAAGCCGACCTGTTCATTTCGATCCACGTCAACGCCAGCCCCTCGTCGAGCCGCGTCAACGGAACGGAAACCTACACGATGGGGTTGCACAAAACCAACGGAAACCTGGACGTTGCCAAACGGGAAAATGCGGTTATTTTGAAAGAAAGCAATTACAAGGAAAATTATCAGGGCTTTGATCCGGATTCTCCGCTAGCCCACATTATGCTGGCCAATTATCAGCACGCCTTTATGAACAGCAGCGTTGATTTTGCCCAGAAAGTGGAATGGAGTTTTAAGAAAAACGCCGAACGACCGAGCCGTGGGGTCAAACAGGCGGGATTCCTGGTGCTCTGGCGGACCACGATGCCCAGTGTACTGGTAGAAACCGGTTACATCACCAATCCGGACGAAGAACGGTATCTGGCCTCCGAAGAGGGGCAGAATGAAATGGCAAACGCCATTTTTCGCGCTTTCAAGGCCTATAAAGACGAAGTAGATGCAGTAGAGTAAGCAAGTTGTTAGTAACTTGGCAACGGTTTTTAATTGATCAATGGTTATAGGGCTACCAAGGGTTAGCTGGATTTAATGGCTGAATGGCTACAACTGGTTTTGATGGCCGGACTGTAACGTAGCTATTCAGCCAGTTGTAGCCATTTCAACCATTCACACCCCACGCATGAAAATTTCAAAAGAAGCAAAGGTGGGCATCCTGGCCGTGGTAACATTGGCGATGCTCTATTTCGGGTTTAATTACCTCAAAGGTTCCGATATTTTTTCCAGTTCGAACAAATACGTAGTCGTTTACGATAATGTCGATGGGCTGACGCCCTCGAATCCGGTGCAGCTCAACGGCTTGAATATCGGACGGGTGGACCGGATCGACATTATGCAGCAACAGGGAAATAAATTACTGGTTACGCTGGATATTGAGAAACGGATTCAGGTCGGTCGTGGCTCCAAAGCCATTCTGGCCGATGCCGGGGTGTTGGGCGGCAAGCTGGTGATTCTCCAAATCGCGCAATCGGGCCAGATGCTCGAGGTGGGTGATACGCTCATTAGCGGGAAAGAACAAGGGCTAACGGCCTTGATTCGGGAGAAAACGCTGCCGGTTTTAAATACCGTCGATTCATTGACGCTGAATCTGAACCGGATTGTCAAACAGTTCGACCGCACCGGACTGGTCCTGACCCGGACGCTGGAAGGCGTGGAAGCCACCACCGGAACCCTGCAACTGACCATTGGCGAAAACCGCGAAGGCATCAAGCGGCTGATGACGAACCTCGGTAATCTGTCGGCGTCGCTGGCCGAAACCGAGAAAGAAATCAAACCGCTGCTGTCGAAAGCCGGAACGTTTGCCGATTCGCTCAATGCGCTGAAACTGAGCCAGACGCTGGCAAATGCCAACAAATCCATCGGTACGCTGCAACAGATGCTGGCCGACATCAACAGCGGCAAAGGAACGCTGGGCAAGCTGAAAGGCGACGAGGCTCTGTATAAAAATGTCAACGGTGCCACCGCCAGCCTGGAAAAACTGCTGACCGACTTCCGCGAGAATCCCAAGCGGTATGTTCATTTTTCGCTGTTTGGGAAGAAGGACAAGAAACCGGCCACGACCACGTCGGCGCAGAGTGCAACGGTTGTGGTGCCGCTTTCGGATACGACAAATAACTAGTTTACGGTTTACGGTATTCGGTTTACGGTGGCTGACGCGTGCTTCTCTGAATGCGTCAGCCACCGTAAACCGAATACCGTAAACTGAAAACCACTTAACCTGCCTGACGATGACTCCGCTTCTGGACGAACTCCGCGCTAAAACTGACCGTACGAAACTGGGCGGTGGTCCGAAAAAAATCGAAGACCAGCACCGCAAAGGCAAGCTTACGGCACGCGAACGCATCGACTACCTGATCGATGAAAATTCGGCCTTTATCGAAATTGGGCTCTTTGTCGGAGAAGGCCTGTATGCCGAACACGGCGGTTGTCCGTCGGGGGGCGTGGTGGTCGGCATCGGCTACGTGTCGGGAAGGCAGTGCGTGATTGTGGCCAACGATGCGACGGTGAAAGCCGGGGCGTGGTTTCCGATTACGGCCAAAAAGAACCTCCGGGCGCAGGAAATTGCGATGGAAAACCGCCTGCCCATCATCTACCTGGTCGATAGCGCGGGCGTCTATTTGCCGCTTCAGGACGAAGTATTTGCCGATAAAGAGCATTTCGGGCGGATTTTTCGCAACAACGCCCAGATGTCGGCCCTGGGGATTGTGCAGATTGCGGCCATCATGGGCAGTTGCGTGGCGGGTGGGGCCTACTTGCCGATTATGTCGGACGAAGCCCTGATTGTGGAAGGAACCGGGTCGATTTTTCTGGCCGGGCCGTATCTGGTCAAAGCGTCGGTGGGCGAGGATGTGGACGCCGAAACCCTCGGCGGTGCCAGCACCCACAGCGAAATTTCGGGCGTAACCGACAACAAATACCCCGACGAAAAAAGCTGTCTGGATGCCATCCGGCGAAGTTTCGACAAATTGGGCGAGCCGGAAAAAGCGGGTTTTAGCCATGTGGAGCCGGTTTTGCCCGCTAAAAATCCGCAGGAGATTTACGATATCATTCCGGTCGATCGCGTCAAACCGTACGACATGCGCGAGATCATTGCCCGGCTGGTGGATAACTCCGAATTTGATGAATACAAGGAATTATACGGCCAGACGATCCTGTGCGGCTACGCGCGAATCGACGGCTGGGCGGTCGGCATTGTGGCCAACCAGCGGAAAGTGGTGAAAGCGAAAGGCCGGACGGGCGCAGGCGGCACCTCCGGACCGGGCGAAATGCAGATGGGCGGGGTGATTTACTCCGATTCGGCCGACAAAGCTGCCCGGTTTATCATGAATTGCAACCAGAAAAAAATACCGCTGGTGTTTTTGCAGGACGTCACCGGTTTTATGGTCGGGAGCCGGTCGGAGCAGGGTGGTATTATAAAAGACGGCGCCAAGATGGTCAACGCGATGGCCAACTCGGTGGTGCCGAAGTTTACCGTGGTTGTGGGTAATTCCTACGGCGCGGGCAACTACGCCATGTGCGGCAAAGCGTATGATCCGCGGCTGATGGTGGCCTGGCCCACGGCGCAGATGGCGGTGATGAGCGGGGCGTCGGCGGCCAAAACGCTGCTGCAAATTCAGGTGGCATCGTTAAAAGCCAGGGGCGAAACCATTACCCCGGAAAAAGAACAGGAGTTGCTGCAAAAAATTACGAACCAGTATAACGAGCAGCTTTCGCCCTATTTTGCCGCTTCCCGGCTTTGGGTCGACGCCGTGATTGATCCGCTCGACACCCGCACCTGGATCTCGATGGGCATCGAAGCTGCCAACCACGCACCAATCACGAAGGCGTTTAACGTGGGCGTGATCCAGACCTGAGTAAAAGCTGTCAGAACAATCTGTTCTATCAATCGATTAGTATACTGATAAACGCAAGTTGTTTCATGCCATGATCAGTAATTCAATGCTCCGAAAAGCCTTTCGCATCTTTCTGATTGGCTGTTTTGTCGTTGTAGCGGGTTGTTTTTTATTCGTCTCAGGGTACCCATTTTCTGGTAAAGTCCTGATGGTTGCCGGGATTGTGGGCGAAGCATATGCGGTTTACAACTACTTCAGGAATCGAAACCGGCAAACAACAAAATGGAAGAATTCGTAGTAAGGCGGAAAGTGAGCCTCAAAGCGGAGCCCTATGAGGTTTGGGACGCGCTGACTAATCCGGAAAAAACCAAGAAGTATTTTTTTAACTGCGAAGTCTATTCTGACTGGGAAGTAGGAAGTACGATCACGTTTACGGGAACCATCCTGCTGGTTAAAAAGATCGAAATGAAAGGTTTGATCGTGGAATTCAAACCGAATAAGCTCTTGAAATACACCTTGACCAATGGCGATATGGCGGAGGATGATTTCGGTTTTTCAACGGTAACGGATGAACTGACGTATGAAAATGGCGAAACCGTGCTGTCCATTACGGACGATGTCGGTCAGGGCGAAGGTGCCCGGGAACGGTTTGAAAAATCGGAGAAAGGCTGGGATAAAATTCTGAAAGGACTGAAGGAAGTCGTGGAAGAAGGAAAGTAAATCAGAAAATAATACGCTCTTAGTAGATGAACTGGAACGCCGATTCCTATACCGAAAAACATGCTTTCGTCTTTCACTACGGAGCTGGTTTACTTGACGTACTGGCTCCGCAGCCCGGCGAGGTTATTCTGGATCTGGGCTGCGGTTCCGGCGAACTGACCCGGCAGATTGCCGACCGGGGCGCTGCGGTTATGGGCCTTGATTCGTCGGAATCGATGCTTGTCAAGGCTCGTCAGCAATTTCCCACGCTCGATTTCCGGTTGGGCGATGCCACTACATTTGAATTACCGCAACGCTTCGATGCTATTTTTTCGAATGCGGTTTTGCATTGGGTGACCGATTATGAAGCCGCCATTTGCCAGATCAGGAAGCACCTGAAGCCGGGCGGGCGGCTGGTGGCCGAGTTTGGCGGAAAGGACAATGTCAGGCAGATCACCGATGAAGTTGCTCATCAGCTCCAGAAACGGGGCTACGATCTGGCGGTTTGGTGGTGGTATTTTCCGTCCATCGGAGCGTACGCATCGGCGTTGGAGAAGCACGGTTTTCGGGTAACATTCGCCCAGCATTATGACCGCGATACGCTGTTAAACGATCCTGATAAGGGGATAATCGACTGGGTCGAACAGTTTGGCAGTAACTTTTTCAAGGGTGTCGATCCGGAAGACAAAGCGGCCGTTCTGGAAGCTACCCAGGCGGCATTGAAACCCACTCTTTTTCGCGATGGGCGGTGGTATGCCGACTACAAACGGCTGCGGGTGGTCGCCGTAGTTTAATTTAGATTACTCAACCGGTTTTACGTGCTCCCATTCAGTTCCTTTTTTGGCGGCTTCAGCCCGACTAATCCTCCGTTGATGACAAAGTAATCTGGGTAACCAGAGCATCCCCGTTAGTTTTGCTTCGTCCCGTCGGCTAGCCTCCCGCTAGTCCCGGCTGGATTTCTATTGCCGTTATACAACCTCCACCACCATGATGACCAGGTCAATAGTGCTAATTTTTCTGTTGGGTAGTTTAATGAGCCTGAATGCCTGCTCGCCAAAGACTGCCGGTTCTCCGGAACCAGCGCCGGACCCCAAACCCCTGCGGCTTCAGAAAATCACTTCCGGCGAAAAGAATTTTCAGCGGTATATCTACAATGCGGAAGGGCTGTTGTCCGGCTTTCAGTCCAACTGGGCTTATAACGACAGTACGGCCGCTGTCCTGAACGCCGAATTGGCGTACGATTCGCAACAGCGGCTGAGCCGGATCACCAGCAATGGCAGTATGTACGTGAAATTTTATTACGAAGGAAAAATGCTCGATAAAACGGAAGAATATGATCACCGTAACCGGCTGGCACTATCGCATTTTTACCTGTTTAGTGTCGAAGGTCGACTCGTTGAACTGCTCGATCAGATTCATGATACCGACAACGATACCTTTGAAACCGCTACGTTTATAAAATACCGGTATGAGTATGACAACCGGGGCAATGTGACGCAGGCGCAGGGATTTATCCGAAAGCCGGGAGCGTCATCATTTAAACCCTGGCAAACGGTTTATTACGAAGGCTACGACGATAAAAAGAATCCGAACCTTCCCGTCGTTAGTTATCCTTTTTTATCCCAGGAACGAACTCAGGTAAATAATCCGGGCAGGATCACCGTTAAAAATGCAGATGACCAATCGATCATTTCGGTGCAGACGCTGACGTATCAGTACAACGAACAGGGGTATCCAACGCGTGAAACCCAGCAGCTAACGACGACAAAGCCGTTTCCCGCCACTACGGTTGATTATCAGTATGAGTGAGACCGGTTCTAAACCGAAGCCGGAAAGTACTGGTCGATGATTTCCTGTAACATCTCTTTCGTCACCGGCTTGGTGAGGTACCCTTTCACGTCTTCAAACTGCCCGGCCCGGTTTTTATCGACGGGGTTGAGGGAGGTCGTCAGCATCAGCAACACCAACCGACTCCGGAGCACTTCGTCGAGCTGGCAATAGCGTTCCAGAAATTCGAAACCGTTCATGCCCGGCATGTTGATATCCAGCAGAATGACATCCGGCCGAACGTAGTTGGAATCATGCGTCTCGGTTAGGTAAGTCAGTGCCTGCAAACCGGTTTCGGCGGACCGAACCGCATCACAAAGTCCCGATTCTTCAATAACCAGTTGATGGAGGTAATTATCGTCCGGATCATCGTCAATTAAGAGAATGCAGTGAATCGGCCTGGGCATACTGATGGAGGGTTTTGATCACTTTAGGAATGGTGAAAGAGAACGTCGTTCCGCTCCCAACGGTGCTGTCTAGCCAGATCTGACCGCCATAAATGTCGACCACTTTCTTGCAGGTAGCCAGACCAATACCGGTGCCGGAGTACTGATTCCGTCCGTGGAGCCGCTGGAAGATTTGAAATACCCGTTCGAAATGCTGGCGATCGATGCCGATGCCATTGTCGCTGATCGAGAAGCGAAACTGGTGAAGATCTTCCGTCGCCCGAATGGTGACCATAGGCGCTACATCCGCCCGGCGGTATTTGAGCGCATTGGAAATCAGGTTCTGAAAGAGTTGTTTCAGGTCGGTCCGGTGGCCCATCACCGTTGGCAGAAAGCCGACGTCCACCCCGGCGCCGGTGGCCAGAATTTCGGCTTGTTGTTCTTCCAGAATTTCGTCGACCAGCTCCTTCAGATTGACCTGTGTGTAGGCGACATCGGCGCCAATGCGCGAGAAATCGAGCAGATCGTTGATCAGGTTGCGCATTCGTTCGGCCGCAGCCGTCGAGACCCCGATCAGCCGCCGGGCGTCCGCATCCAGTTCGTTGCCGTGTTTGTTTTCAAGCAGCGACAGGTAATTGGCAATCGTTTTGAGGGGCGATTGCAGATCGTGTGATGCGATATAGGCAAACTGCTGCAACTCCTGATTCGAGCGCGTCAATTCCTGCATCGCCAGTTGGCGGTAAGACAACTCACGATCGTATTCTTTGGAGGTCCGCAGCCCAACCGCTTCGTTGAAATACCGGATCAGGGCCAGAACCGTGGCGACCGAGACGACGGCCGTCAGAAACCGGATCAGCGCATTGATGCGGTAGGCCGGAATCCAGAACATGGCGGCATCGATCAGGTGCGTCAGGCCACAAAACAGAATAAACGCGCCAAAAATCCAGAAAACACCCGCCAGCGGAACCCCTTTTTTGATGAAGACAAACCGAATCAGAATGAGCGGAATCGCCATGTAGGCCAGCCAGATGGTCAGATCAGAAAGGATATACAGCCACCCGTGAAAATCGGTCCAGGTACCACAATGCCACCGGGGCGGCCAGTCGCTCGTATCCGCCAGTCGTCGGAAAAAGTCGAATAAAGGTTGCATCATGCAAAACGGATTAATAGAGTGGTGTCATAGCCGCCGGTGCCCGGAATCGTCACAGAAAGCCGGACGAAAAGAGCACGGGCGTGGCTTCTGAATCAGACGTATAAAGTTGAAATTTGAGTTTAAACTTACTGGAAAGTGAGCGTACTTTCAGAAGGAGACGCTATTTTTTTTACAGCCAGAATTGAGAAGCAAGAAGAGGCCGCAAATGGTTCAAGCCATTAATTACCAATCGGATTTTTATATCCCCATTGCCGGAAACCGTATGAGCTGTTCTGCTCCAGGAAAGGTGGATTCCCCATCCGCCGAATTCATATTTTAGCTTATCAGCCCACTGCTTTAGCTGTGTGGATAAGCAATGGGCTGATAAAAATTAGTTTAAATCAAATAACCGTGGCTGAATAATCAACATGTCTGTCCATGCGCAACTCCCCGTTTGCTACCCTCAAAACTTAATCTCCTGCGTCAAATACGTCGCCTGATTGTCGCCATTGACCCGAACGGTAGCGGTTTTCCGGTTCCAGTCGATGGTAAACAAACCGTAGTTCAGATCAAAAGCCATGTTGCCCACGCGGAGGGCATTCGGTTGTTCGTACGGCTTGGAAGTGTGCGTCAGACCGCTGCTGGTGATGTCATACAGATCGTATCCCAGGCCCGGCAGGCTTATTTTCGAGATTTCGGCGATGTGCCGGTCGCCACTGATCAGGATGGCCCCTTTGGGTTTGGTTTTGGTCAATAAATCGAAAAACCGCTGGCGGGCGGTGGGGAAATTGCCCCATTTCTCGGACGTATGATCGTTGGCCAGCACCTGAATACCGCTTCCAATGATGTGAACATCGGCGTCGGAGTTGGTCAGTTCCTTTTCCAGCCACTGCCACTGCGCTGCACCCAGAATGTCGCCGGACGGATCGGGCGTGTTGACTTTGTTGACTTTCTTCAGCGGATCCCGGAAGTAGCGGCCATCCAGCAGAATCACCTTCACCCGCTGGCCTTTCGGGCCGTAGACATGCGAGGAATACGCGCCTTCCTGCTTCCGCAACGGGCTGCTGGCGGGCACGTCCAGAAAATCCAGCATCAGCTGTTGGCTTTCTTTCCGGCGCGGGTACTCTTTGCCGCCGTCGTTGACGCCAAAATCGTGGTCGTCCCAGACGCCGATGATTTTGGCCGACTGGCGCAACTGGCCATAAACCGGGTTGGATTTTTGCTTATCGTATTTGGCTTTCAGCGTGTCCATGACTTCCGAATCGCCGTAGATATTGTCGCCGAGCCAGATCCAGACCTCCGGTTTCTGGGCCACAATATCGTCCCAGAGCGGTTGCGGGCGTTTCTGGTCGCTGCACGAACCGAACGCAATGGTGGTGATGGCTTGCTGACGGCCTGAAGCGGTTTTTGCGGTTTTCGGGCTGCGGCACCCCACCCATACCGCGCAGGCAAGCAAACTGAGGGTAATGAAGTTTTTCATGGACGTGATTTAGGATCGTTACTCCCGCAAATGTAAAAAAGTTGGCCCGTTTCTGAGCCAACTTCACCATTTGTTAATCACAGAAAAATCGCCCGGTTATTTCCCGGTCTGCGATGTAAATGTGCTCTCAAAAATCTTGTCGGCGTTGCCCGCTTCAAAACCGTCGCGCCGGTGTTCGCGCCCGATCTGGTCGGCGGGCAGGTGCCGGAATTCGGGCAAAACCCGCCGTTCGGCAAACTCGACGTAGGACCCGGCAATGCGGTGCGTCTGGCCGTCGGCAAATTCCGCGTCGATGAGCTGGGCAACGGTCGACGCCTGCAACAAGCCTTCGTCCGGGCTGATTTTGATCGTGCCGCCCGAGGTGTTGAGCTTGAACCCGCGCCGTTCGAGAAAAGCCACAAAATCCTGAATGGTGTTGTAACCCGGTTTCAGGTTGTGAACACTAATCGTAAAGTGATTGAGGTAATACCGGTTATAAATCACCCAGGCGGCATATTCGCTTTCGTTTAGCAGCCTCAGGTAATCGTCAAGTGCGGGGATTTGCCAGAGCGGCTGGTGCAGAAATTGATCGACGGCCCGGGCATCGTCCAGATCCAGCGTATCGACCGGATCAAAAACCACGCTATCCGTGTATTGGTAAATGATATGCTGGGCCTCGTCCGACAAATCCCGCACCCGCAGTTCGCTGACAAAAATGCGCGGATAATGCGGTTTGGGCGGGCTGTACCACCAGGCGTTCAGTTTCTTTTCTTTAAAATCATACGGTTCGCGCTTTTCGTAGCCGTAATGCAGGAATATTTTCTCAAACGACTGAATGCCGAGGCTCGGCAGGCCCATCGTCCGAAAGGCAATGTGGTCGTTTTCAATGTCATCGGCGGTCCGGATAACGTTTTCATCAACCAGCGCGTCGATAAGGCCCGATACGTCCGGAACGCGTTCACGATACCGGCTCATGAGGCCGTCCAGGACGGCGTCGAGGGTTTTCAGTTTTTGGGATGGAGTGGTCATGTTGGATAGAGTTACCAGACAAGTTAGAAAGAATTAGACCGTCTTACGAGCTGGATTTCCATCAGGAAGCCTACTCGTATCGTTTGCAATGAAAACGTAATTATACTATCTTTAATCTATTGCACGTGTTTTCGTACCTTCTGGAAATGGTTATGGAACAAAATAGTTTTGCTTCAGGGAAACTTACCCCATTACAGCTTCACATGCTGAAAACATTTGATCGGAAGTTAACTGAAGAACAAGAAAAAGAAGTCAAACAGCTTATTGCGGATTATTTTTTTCGGTTGGCTGATAACGAAATCGACGAAATAGTAACTCAAAAAAGATATACTACCGACGATTTTGAAAAAATGGCACATGGGCACCGCCGGAGACCCTATCGGCCAACCGAGAAATGATTGTCGTTATTGACTCCAACTGTTTGTCGGCATCCATCGGAAAATCATCACCCTATCGCTGGCTCTTCGATGCCTTGCGTAATCAGAAATTTGAGTTTGGGATTACAACCGATATCCTGGCGGAATACGAAGAGCACCTTCAAACTTATTACAGTTTTAATCTGGCTCAAAACGTAATCGAAGGATTAGTGAACAGCCAAAATGCACGTCTTGTATCACCTACTTATTTCTGGCATTTAATCGAATCCGATCACGACGACGATAAGTTTGTAGATTGTGCAGTGGCTTGTCAGGCCGATTACATCATCACTTTTGATCGTCATTTTGATATCCTGAAAAAGATAAAATTTCCAAAGGTGAGTCCCATCACTCCGGATAAATTCTTTGATATTTTTTACCAGGCGTGAGGGGTCATTCCACCACCACTTCATCTACGCTAACCGCCGTCGGCAGGCCCTCCCGGGGTAATCCCGCCGGAGCCACCCCCGCGTTTTTGGCCTTGATGCGGACATACCGCGCCCGGGCGGTTTTGAAATCGGCCACCACCGGCAACATGCCCCACGACCCTTCGAGCGGATACTTCACCGGCTGGCTGATCGCATCCTTGTAGGTCGTGCCGTCCTGCGACAACCCGATTTCGACCGACGACGGCGGAAAATCATTGTACGAAATGCGTTTCAGGAAGTTGGCCGATACTTTGGTAACGGGCCGAACTTCGCCCAGATCGATCGTTACTTCCAGATCGTCGCCCGACACGCTGACCCATTCCGACTTGTTGCGGGGACTCTGGGCGACCTGTCCATCGGTCAGTTTTTTCCTGGTCGGATCGGATTTTTCGGCGGCCGTATTCGCGTAAGTATACGGTTTGCCTTTCGCCCGGTGGATGTAAAATGTTTCTTCAAATGAGGCACCGGCGGTGGTGACGGCTTTGATGGTCGTGGTTTTTTTGAGCGTAATGGGCGTCGTGTATTCGGTCGACGCCGTCGTGGGTTGTTTGCCGTTGGTGGTATAGTAGATTTTGCTGTCGGAGTCGAGTTTTTCCAGCCGAACCTGCAACTGGTCGGCGTCGGTAAACTGGGTGACGGCCCGGACATCGAGGAGCCGTTTGGAATAATTGACGTTCAGGTAGCCCAGCCGTTTCAGGTGTTCTTTCAGGCGCATCGCAAAATCCTCAAAATTGCGCGGCCCCTGCGGCATCCAGCCAATTTCGGCCAGCGCCGACGCCCGCGGAAAAGCCATGTATTCGACGTGCTGCGTCGTCGGAATGTATTCGGTCCAGATGTTGCCCTGCACGCCCAGAATGTATTTTTGCTGCTCGGGCGTCAGTTCGGCGGGTGTAGGTTCGTAGCTGTACACTTTTTCGATGGGCATATAGCCGCCACCCGCCAGCGGCTCCTGAGCGGGATTGCCCTGATACTGATCCAGGTAGCAGAATTCGCCGGGCGTCATCACCACGTTGTGCTTCTGTCTGGCGGCTTCCAGACCGCCTTCGGTGCCGCGCCAGCTCATGACCGTCGCGTTGGGAGCCAAACCGCCTTCCAGAATCTCATCCCAGCCGATGATGGCGCGGCCTTTCGAATTGACAAACTTTTCGATGCGCTGAATGAAGTAACTCTGCAATTCGTGTTCGTCTTTTAGCTTCAGTTTCTTGATCAGATCCTGGCAAAAAGCACTCGCTTTCCAGGCATCTTTCGGGCATTCGTCCCCGCCGATGTGGATGTATTTTCCCGGAAATAGTGCCATCACTTCCGTCAGCACATTCTGCAAAAACGTAAACGTTTGCTCGTTGGGGCAATAAACGTCTTTGAAAATGCCCCAGCGCGTCGCCACGTCGTACTTTTTTGACGCATCGCACGAGAATTCGGGATACGACGCCAAAGCCGCCAGGGCGTGCCCCGGCATTTCAATTTCGGGAATGATTGTCACGTGCCGGGCTGCGGCATACCGGATGACGTCCCTGATTTGCTCCTGCGTATAAAAACCGCCGTATTCTTTTCCGTCATACTGAAACGGATAATTGGCCGCATTGTGACCCACCACGGTTTCCCTGCGTTTCGAACCAATCTGCGTCAGTCTGGGGTATTTTTTGATTTCGATTCGCCAGCCCTGATCGTCGGTCAAATGCCAGTGAAAGGTGTTGAATTTGTGCATCGCCATCAGATCGATAAACCGCTTGACAAACGAAACAGGCATGAAATGGCGGCTCACATCGAGCATCAAACCGCGATACGGGTAGCGCGGCCGGTCGAGAATCTGGCAGGCCGGGATGGTCCAGGCCACGTTCTCAACCTTCGTCGGGCTGAAAACCGCCGTCGGCAACAGTTGCAGCAAGGTCTGAACGGCGTAAAAATAGCCTTTCGGGGTTTCGGCTTCCACCACAACCCGGTCGGGCGTAGCATTCAAAATATAACCTTCCGGGCCGCACCGCCCGGCTTTATGCGCCTGAAAAACAATGTGTTTGCCTTTGGTCAGCGCGGGCGTCGCCGGAGCCACCGCAACCGGAAAACCGCTGGCGAGCTTGAGTTGACTGACCAGCGTTTGAGCGGCTGCCCGCTGTCCCGCGTCTTTGGCGGCAATCACCACGCGCGTTGCTGCCGAAACGGTGAAATGGCCGTCTTTCCCCACAAACTGGGCCGGGAAGGGGAGCAGATGATAGGCGTTGTCAGATTGCGCAAAAAGCGTTGAAGAAACGGTAAGGCAAAGCAGAATGACGGCAAGTCGTTTCATGCAGAAAGTTGACGGTGGTTGGCAAAATTCAAAGGTAGACAAAAATGGGTTTACCGCTTTCGGATTACGAGTAACCGGCTCAGGCCGGTTCCTGAAGCGTCAGCGGAAGCCGGATAACGACCTGAGTTCCGGCCGGTTCACCGTCGTCATTTACTTTATCGACTATTTTCGCCCCGGCTTCTTTTCCGCTGCGCTGCTGAATCAGTTGCAACCGTTCTTCCGTCACCTGCAGGCCAACGCTCTGGTGCGACGAAGCCGCGTGGCTTTTGAGCGAAGCCGCTTTTTGCCGGCCTACGCCATCGTCATCGACCATGCATTCCAGGTGTTCGCCGACGGGTTTGATGCACACCCGGATCGATCCCCGGCTTTTTTTGTGGGCCATCCCGTGCAAAATCGCGTTTTCGATGTACGGCTGAATGATCATCGGCGGAATCGACACCCGTTCCTGATCGAGTGACGGATCGGTTTCAATCGAAAAGTCGAATTTGTGGCCAAACCGCAATTGCTCCAGTTCCAGATACAACTGAAGCTGTTCGGTTTCGCTGGCCAGCGTTACCCATTCCTGCCGCGAGTTGCCGAGAATGAGCCGCATGAGCCGGGCGAATTTGACCAGATACTTGTCGGCATTGTCGCTGTCGTTTTGCAGCACAAAAAGCCGGACGGCATTCAGCGAATTGTACAGAAAATGCGGATTCATCTGCGAGCGAAGTGCCTTCATTTCCGAGGTCGCAATCCGTTCGCGCAGTTCGCTTTTCTCCTGTTGTTCCTTCGCTACCCGCCGGTTTCGCCATTGAGCAATGAAAACCACGAGCGTGACCAGGGCAGCCAGACAGGCCAGCCGAAACCACCAGGTTTCCCAAAACGGCGTTCGGATCGTGATGCGAAGCCGGTAGCCTTCGCGGTTCCAGATGCCATCGTTGTTGGCTGCAATGATGTGCAGCACGTAATCGCCGGAAGGAACGTTCGTGTAGCTGGCAAACGGGCGCGTGCCGGTTTGGTTCCAGCGCTCCTCAGAACCTTCGAGCCGATACGCATACCGGTTGGCACCGGGATTGTCAAAATTGAGTGCGGCCATTTCAAAACTGAACTGATTCTGGTCGTAGTCAAGCACGATATCGGGCGGAGTAGCCGAGGGATTGGGCAGAAATTCACGGCCGTTGACTTTAAAAGACGTCAGATACACCGGCGGAACGAAGCGATTGATCCGGATTTTACCGGGCTGAATATAAACCAGCCCCCGCATGGCTCCGAAATAAAGCCGCTTTTTCGAATCACGTTCGCTCGATCCCGACTCAAATTCGGTCATCGGCAGTCCGTCGGCTTCGTCGAAGGGAATGAAACGAATCTGATGAATGTCGGTAACGGCAACTCCATTGGAGGTGCTGACCCAGAGCGTGTCGCCGGTCAGTCGCAGACCGGCAATGTCGCTATTGGGCAGACCGTGCCGGGTGGTAAAGACGTCAAAACGCTTGGTTTGTTCATCGAGCCGGGCCAGTCCGTTGTCGGTACTGATCCATAATTTACCGGTTTCATCTTCGGCGAAATCCGTTACGCCATCGTCGGGCAGGCTGTGCAGATCATCTTCTTTATGGCGGTATTCATCCAGTACGTTCAGATCGGGGCTAATCTTGAAAACCGGCCCTAAACCGCCCACCCAGAGGTTGTTGAAGCGGTCGAGGTACATGGTGTTGTAGTTTTTTCCGGGTAGTTTCCGAATTCGTTCGTCGTTGAACTGATTTAGAAACGTGTTGGTTCGCGGGTCGTAAATCGTCAATTTTTCGTTGGAACCGATGAAAACGCGCCCATCCCGATGCTGGATCACACTGAATACCTGGTTTCCGGCGACAAAATCGCGTCGGTTGGGGTTAAAAACCGGATAACCGGCCAGATCATCCGACGAGGGCAGACAGCGGATTTGCTCAAAAAGATGCCTGGTGGTGTCCAGACGGCTTAGTCCCGTGAAATGACCCACCCAAATTTTCCCAGTACGGTCAGCTAGTACATTGTATGTCAGGTTGTTGCCAAGACTTTTCGGATTTTTCGGATCATGGCGATACAGGCGATAAGACTGCAATTGCGGATCGATCATCGCGAGTCCGTCGCGGGTTGCGATCCAGAGACGATCTTGTCGGTCAAAAGAAATGGAAGCCGCATCCAGACCCAGCGTTGAAACCGGATGGTACGAAACGTCATCGTAGAGCGAGCGAAACTTATCGACTTTCGGATTGAACCAGCTTACTCCCGCATCGTCGGAGCCTATCCAGATAATGCCGGAGCGGTCTTCAAACAAGGTTTTTAACGAGTTTGAAACGAGACTTCGGGGGTTGTTCTCGTCATTTTTATACCCCAGAAACCGGTTTTTCGACGCGTCGTACCGAAACAGCCCTTCTCCCGCCGTGCTGACCCAGACGTTTTCGTTTTTGGTAATCAAGATCGACGTAATGCCCCGCCCTTCTTCGAGGGGCAGATGCCGAAAATGGCCGTTGACCGGATTCAGGACGGCAACCCGTCCTTTTCGCGTGCCAACGTAGATTTCTCCCGAACGGGGATGTCGGGCTAGTGACAATACGTAATCATCAGGTAATGTGGTAGATAGAGACTCAGAATGCCGAAACGTTCGAAACTGGTGCGTTTGCCGGTTGTAGGCATACAGGCCAGCCTGGGTTGCAATCCAGAGTGTTGGTCCATCGGTCAGTAAATGCCGAATGGAGTTGGTGGTTGGCCGGTTGGTTGAATCGTACGGAACGACTAACAACCGGGATTTTTCGGTAACCGGATCAAAAATGACCACTCCACCGTTGGTACCGAACCAGAGCAGGCCGTCTGGACTTTGGGCAATGGTACGAATGAAGTTACAGCCTTCTCCCAGGGCCGTAAAATAAAAGCGCCGGAACACCTGCGTTTTGGGATCGATGCGGTTTACTCCTTTTTGAGCTCCCATCCACAAAACGCCATCCCGGGCCTTGAACACGCAGCGGATGATGCGGTGTGAAAGCGACTGAGCATTTCCGGCCTGTGGGCCATAATTGATGCAGCGCAGGCCGTCGAAGCGGGTTGCTCCATTAACGGTACCGATCCAGATAAAGCCCAGATCATCCTGCGTAATCGAAGACGTAAAGTTCGTGGACAATCCGTGGCGCAGCGTCAGCCGTTGAAAAGACAGCGTTGGCGACTGAGCCCAGGCGCGGCTAAACAACAACCAGATGAGCAGAAATAACGCCGGGCGTCGCTGGGTAACCATTGAACCAATGAAAGGGAGTAGGGGGCCGAAACACTTGTTCGTTATCCCGGCTTTCAAATGACGCAAAAATAATATTAAAATGCACCATTTGAGAGAGTTTCCCTCCTAAACTACGTTGCCCGGAGTCGAAAAACGGCTCCATTTATCGTATCGTCGACGCGCAACTGACAAGCCAGCCGACTGTCGGCATCAGCATCGGGCAGGGTATCCAACATGGCACCTTCTGCATCGTTGACGGGCGGCAGAGCGTCGGCACCTTCCAGTACGCCGACGTGGCAGGTCGCGCACAAAGCCATGCCCCCACAGGTGGCCAGAATGGGATAATCCGACGCTTTCAGCACTTCCATCAGGCTCAGGCTGATGCCTTCCGGAATTTCAATCGGCTCCCGGTCGCCGTTAAGGTCTTCAATTGTGATGTGAATCATGGGGAGAGTAAAGACGTAAGACAAGAGAGTAAAGACTGAAAACCGTATTTGCTGCACGTCTTTATTCTCTTGTCTCTTCTCTTTTAAAAAGTAGGTATTCCGTTGACGGTGGTGTATTTGAAACTCAATTTCTGGCTGGGATACACGTATTTGAACGCGCTCTGACACATCAGGGCGGCTTCGTGAAAACCGCATAGAATCAGTTTCAACTTGCCGGGATAGGTATTGATGTCGCCGATGGCGTAAATCCGCTCCACATTGGTGGAATAATCGGTGGTATCGACCTGAATGGCCGCCTTGTCGATCTGGAGGCCCCAATCAGCAATGGGACCGAGTTTCGGGGTCAGGCCAAAAAGCGGAATCAGGTGGTCGGTGGCCAGTTTGGTAACGGTTTTGTCTTTGGCCGCGATGGTGATTTCCTGCAAATGGCCGTTTCCGGAAATGCTCGTGATGTTCGATTGCAAAATCAGGTTGATTCGGCCTTCTTTCGCCAGTTCGAACACCTTTTCGGCCGAATCGGGTGCCCCGCGAAAACTGTCGCTGCGGTGAATCAACGTCACTTCCTGGGCAATGTTGGCCAGAAAAACCGTCCAGTCGAGGGCCGAATCGCCCCCGCCCGCCAGCACCACGCGCCGGTCGCGGAAGAGTTCCGGATTCTTCACCATGTAGGCCACCCCTTTCCCCTCAAATTCTTCCAGGCCAGCAATGTCGGGTTTCCGGGGTTCAAAACAGCCCAGTCCGCCGGCAATGACCACCACCTGGCAATGGACGGTGGTTTGTTCATTGGTCGTGATGTGAAACGAGCCGTCGGCCTGGCGTTCCAGACTCTCTACGCGCTCACCCAGCGTAAAAGAAGGATGAAAGGGAGCAATCTGTTCCATCAGATTGTCTACCAGGTCCTGTGCTTTTATATCGGGAAAGCCGGGAATGTCATAGATCGGTTTCTGCGGATAGATTTCGGACAACTGCCCGCCCACCTGCGGCAAGGCATCGATCAGGTGGCAACGCATCTTCAGTAAACCGGCTTCAAAAACGGCGAACAGACCTACGGGTCCGGCACCGATGATGCAAATATCTGTTGTGATCATGGTCTTTTCTGTTTGCTCGTCAGGATTTGGAGTGTGACGGCGGACCGTTCCTGACGCATTCTGTTGCGGTGCAAATCTTGAACCGCTTCTGCCCTGCAAAGGTAGTGACCAAACTCGCCCAAGGTCATAACAAAAGGTATGATAAATCAGAATGAGCTATAAGTACAGGGAATAACCAGGGTAGATTTTTGGTCGATTGAGTAAGTGGTCATCCGTTGACGCATAAAGCCTGTTTTTTGTCGGAAAATGAAACCTCCGCAATTCGATGAATCCCGCACCTTTGTACCCGTAGTTGAACGCTACGTACAAACAGTAAACAACATCAGACCATGAAAAAAATTGTCAATTCTGCCGCGATTCAGTTCGCAAAACAATCGTTTGCCATTCTCCTCGCGGCTACCTTTTTGGTAACCGGTTGTAAAAAAGACGAAGTGGATCCAACGCCCAATCCGCCCGCCAACACGCTGACCGCCAATGCCGGCGCTGATCAGGACGTTCAGGTAGGCGAAACGGTCAAGCTCGATGGAAGCGCATCCGTCGATACCAAAGGAGCCCCATTGACGTTCCAGTGGACCATTGCCACGAAACCCGCCAAGAGTACCGCAGCCATTTCATCGGCAACCACCGCCAAGCCGACGTTTGTGCCGGATGAAGTTGGTGACTACGAATTGGAACTGACGGTTTCAAATGCCAACGGAACCAGCAAGGATAAAGTGAAAATAGCCGCTGCCGTAGCGCAACCCCTCGCCATCGATAAAAACATCACGGTTAAAACCGTACTGACCGACCGCATTTCAAACCCGGATTATCCGGATTACATCGTTCCCAAAAGCATCGTCGTATCCAATGAGCTGACCATCAACCCCGGTGTGGTCATTGCGTTTGAACGCGATACCCGGATGGATATCAACGACGGTGGCGGCTTGATTATCGCGAAAGGAACGCCCGAGAAGAAAATCCGCTTCATCGGTGCCGAAAAGACCAAAGGCTACTGGGTTGGTATCATGGTCTATTCGGGCAGCAACGCCAACGTGTTGGAAAATATCGAAGTTGCCCACGCCGGAAGCCGGGCTCTGGTCAGTTCTACGAAAGCCGGTATGGCGTTGTTCGGTGGTGGAAAAGCACAGATTGCGCTGAAAAACAGCTTGTTTACCCAGAACGACGGGTACGGGTTGCTGGTGCAGGAAGGCGGTATTCTGCGCGAATTTGCGACGAATTCATTTACTAAAAACACCGAAGCCGGGATTCAAATTGACCCCAGCAACGTCGATAAGCTGGATGCGGCTTCTGCCTTCACGGGCGAAAACGGCCGGAATGTGGTTGAGATTAAAGGATACTATCTGCGGGAAGGCGGTGACATTACCTGGGCCGGTTTTAAAGACAAAACGCCCTACCGCCTGACGGGTGATTTTGCGGTCGAAGCCGGCTTGACGCTGAGCCCCGGTGTGACCATCGAAGGCGGCCGCGATGTGGTCATGATGATCAACAGCAAGGGGTTCCTGATTGCGAAAGGAACGGCAACTGAAAAAGTCACCTTCACGGGTGCCGACCGCACCTCGCCTTCGTGGAAAGGCCTGATGATTTATTCGAACAACTCCCGGAACGTGATCGAAAACGCGGAGATCAGCAACGGCGGTAGCCTGGCGTTGGTTTCGGGGAAAAAGGCCAACCTGGCCCTGTACGGCGGTAATCTGTCGATCAAAAACACCACGATTGCCAACGGTGGCGGCTACGGAATCTTCGTCAATTACGGTTCAAAACTGAACGCCGATGCCTCAACCGTAAACACATTCAAGGCCAACGCACAGGATAATGTTCTGCTTGAAAAATAAGGAATTAAAGAATAGAGATTAAGGGTTTAGGGATAATTCAGACAGCCCGGCACTGCTTGTGCCGGGCTGTTTTTTGTGGGATGAATGACCATCCTGAAGCCCGTATCGACGGTTCGGCAAAGGCGCATCCGGGACACGCGAACGCTGTCGTTACCAGCTATTTACCGAATGCTACCCGTTGTTAAGTTTGGGTAGCGTTCCCGGTTTTCCGGTGGCAATTTCAAGTCATGAAAATCATTGCACTGGTCAACGGGTCGCTCATCGGCTGTTATGCGGTTTTGATTGTTTATCTGGCGCTGACGCTGAACCAATCCGGCACCGACGCTGCGGGTCGGGGACTGGCTGTCGGCTATCTTTTCGTCGGGGCCATTCTGCTGGTGGCGGTTCTGGGCCTGAATCTGCTGCCTTTCCCGGTTACTAAAATTACGGTTTTGGTAGCACTGCTCGTTCCCCTGGTCCTGGGCTTGCGGGAATTGGCCGGTAATTTTTACGTTACGCAACGGGCCGGAGCGGAAGATCAGGGGCGCTGGGATGGCTCGTACTACTTCAAAGATCCCGACCAACGGCGGATTGCGGAGGCCATTGCCGCCAATGCTATTCCGCAATTGAAAACGCTCTTGACCGAACCCCAGCCCCGGCTGAACGAAAGCGGTGAAGAACACACCACCTTACTCGATTTTGCGGCTATGCGGGCCGCCGGTATGTATAACGAACCTTTTAGCGTGGAAGCGTTGGCGTTATTGCTAGCCAAAGGAGCCACGTTTGAAACCGCCGACTCGCTCCACACGGCGACGCACGTGCGGGTGGCCCGGCAGAGTCCGGCGGCTTTGCTCGGCTGGTTTCTGAAACAGGGGGCCAATCCCAACGCAAAACACCGCCAGAATCAGGACCTGCCGATTTTGTTTGTGGTTCTGGATGATCCCAAAGAGCGGCTGGAAAAAGTCAAACTATTGCTTGATTACGGCGCTGATCCGAATGCCAGCTATCCCCTTGCTGATTACGGTTGGCTGGCGGGCCATTCAGCGTTGTTGGCCGCGGCTCGTCAGGATTTGTGGGAGGTTTGTCAGGCTTTGCTCGAACACGGTGCTGATCCTGCAATTGCTGGTCCTCAGAATCTCGATTTTCGGAAATTGATGGCCCAACGGGAAGTGATGTATGCCGAAGCGGGCACGACACCGGCGGCTTTTATCGCTCTCCAAAAAAGCCTTAACCGATGAACTATCAGACCGTTGGGGGCTGGTTTTCCGTTGTAGTTTTTAGGCTATACGATAAGTTTACCGAAACAATTGCAACTACTTTCCGCTCGAATGGGTCTTATAGAAAACGGTGAAAGCGCATGCAGCGGTTGGTGACTGGTTCTTTTGATAACCCATTTCCGTCTTAACTGTATGAAAAACAGAGTCGTAGGGTGATAAAAATGCCTGCCTGGCGAGCCTCTGTGACGCTATCCCAATAAAAATAAAACGAATGGATAGCTTGACTGCGTACGATAAGTATCTGGCCCGGATGGTGATGATTGCCTTTTTTCTGCCAAACCGGATGCAGATTTTAGTTCTAATGGGAATTTTTCTGTTCTGGGTGATCCGGGACGTTTTTTTTAACAAAAACAAACACTTTCGGCCGTATGGCGGGGCCTTGCTGTTGGGTAGTGTGTATTTACTCTACGCGATTTACGTCCCGTTTACCGCTCCCGAATACCGCTCCGGGGTTCTTTTTGATCTCGAGCAGAAAGCCAGCTTATTCGTGGTGCCGTTTGCCCTTCTTTTCTTACAACCCCAGACGCGCAAAATCATTTCCGGCGAGCTGATTTACTTCGTCTATGCCTGCTTTATTTCCTGCCTGGCGGGTAATCTGTTTTACCTCTTAAAATACGGCTGGCAGATCAGCGGCCCGGAAGCTCACATTCAATACCGGCTCTACTTCGAGGAAATTACGAGTTTTCACCCGACCTACATGGGTATCAACCTGTGTTTTGCCTCCGCGATTTTACTGATTTCGCCCAGACACCGGCAGCAGTTGAAAGGCTGGAAACTGGGTGCGGTTCTCTTTCCGTTGTTCCTGTTTCTGATGGCCCTGATGCCCAAAGCGCCCGTTATTGCCCTTTTTGTTATTCTGGTTTACTACGGCTGGATCAACCGGACCCACAAATACCGGCTCGTTCCTATTCTGGCCGTCCTGCTGCTTTCGGTGTCGGTTGCCTGCATTTCCATTCCGTTCAGCAGCCAGCGGATCGGCGAATTTTCGGCCCTGTTAAACGCCAAACCGAACGACAATCCGATGGATAATTCGGTTCAGATGCGCCAGGTAATCTGGTCGGTCGATCTGGATGTGCTGAAGCAACACTGGGTGGCCGGGCTTGGTCCCGGAGGGGTCGATCCGGCCCTGACCGCCCAATATGAAGTTTACGCCCGAAAGCTTCAGGTGCCGCTGGTGGCCTACGACACCCACAACGAATACATCAACCAATGGCTTTCGTTCGGCTTGATCGGCATTGGCCTGATGCTTTTTATTCTGGGTATCCAGTTTGCCAATGCGGCCCGAAGACGCGATCATCTGTATGCCATTCTGCTGATGATTTTCACGGTCACCTTTTTTACCGAAAACGTGTGGTCGCAGCAGCACGGCGTGGTGTTTTATTCCTTTTTTACTTCCTTGTTTTTCCTGACCGGCATGAAACCGCAGCCGAATGGGGTAGAAATCGTAAAAAGCAAGAGCCGCGAGGAAAAGCTAGTGCATGAGATTGGGTAGATACACCAGATGGCGGTTGCCGCCGGTACGCTCCGTTGTGTACCGCGGATTTCAATGAAAATTCAAACCAGAGAATGACCGTACGCTTAGCCACCTTAAAAGACATCCCGGATTTACTTCAGTTGCTTCGTCACGTCGTTCCCATCATGCAGGCCAGTGGCAATTTTCAATGGGATGAGCACTACCCGAATGCTGCGGTATTTGAAAAAGATATTGAACAGAATCAGCTTTGGGTGGCAGATCTGGACGGAAAACCGGTTGGTGTTGCGGCTATTACTACCGATCAGGAGCCGGAATATGCCCAGGTAGGCTGGGATTTGAGCGAAACCGCCATTGTGGTGCATCGCCTGGCGGTCGACCCCGACGTTCGGGGGCGGGGCATTGCGGCTCAGTTGCTGGCTCAGGCCGAAAACGTGGCCCGGCAACGCGGTATCAACGTGTTGCGGATCGATACCAATACCCAAAACGAAGCGACGCAACGGCTTTTCCCGAAAGCCGGTTATGAGTTTGCCGGTGAAATCGGGCTGGGCTTCCGGCCCGGTTTGCGGTTTTACTGTTACGAAAAGCGGTTGACTCTTTCCTGAAATTTGGCCTGAAATCCCGAATTATTCCTGCGTCTGCTGCCGCTTTGCGAATGATTACCCTATTTTTACCGGAAAAAGGGAAAGATGGTACGGATTTTATTCGCCTGTACAATACTGATTCTAACGGCCATTACCGCCTTCCGGCAAACCCGCCGTCCGAAGGATTCCCGGCCTAATATTGTCCTGATTGTGGCCGACGACCACGGCCGCGAAGCCGTTGGTTGCTACGGAAATCCGGTCATCAAAACGCCCCACATCGACCGCTTAGCCGCCGAAGGAACCCGCTTTACCAACGCCTTTTGCACCACGGCCAGTTGCAGCCCCAGCCGGTCGGTGTTGCTGACGGGCTTGCACAACCACGCCAACGGCATGTACGGCCTGGAGCACCGCGAACACCATTTCAGTTCGTTCGATACCGTTCGGACGCTGCCGGTACAACTCGAAAAAGCCGGCTATCGAACGGCGCGGATTGGAAAATTTCACGTCGCGCCCGAGCGCGCCTATCACTTTCAGCAGGTGCTTCAGGGCGGTGGTGTCAACGATCCGGCATCGATTGGCCGCAGCCCGGTTTCGATGGCGGATTTGTGCTATTCGCTGTTTACCGAGAAGTCTGAAAAACCGTTTTTTCTGTATTTCGCCACCGACGATCCGCACCGCAGCAATGGAGTTGCGCCCAACGGTTCGCCGGTTTTTAAAAGTGATCAGGCCAATTTGTTCGGCAACCGGCCGGGCGGTTATCCGCAGGTGCACGATGTTTTCTACCAGCCTTTTCAGGTGCCGGTTCCGCCGTATCTGCCGGACACGCGGGCGGCCCGGATGGAACTGGCGCAGTATTATGAATCGATCAGCCGGCTGGATCAGGGCGTGGAGCGGCTGGTGGCTTTGCTGAAAGAAACCGGTCAGTACGACAATACCCTGATTATTTATTTGTCGGACAATGGTGCGCCCTTTCCCGGATCGAAAACGACCTTGTATGAACCGGGTATGAAATTGCCGCTCATTGTCAAACTGCCGAAACCGCAAAAACCGGGGTTTGTGCAGGATGCGATGGTTTCGTGGGTCGATATAACGCCGACGCTGCTGGATTTTGCCGGTGCCTTGTCGGACAAGGTTTATAGTCAGGGCCGGAGTTTCAAAGCGATCGTCGAGCAGGAAAACGTAACGGGTTGGGATGAAGTCTACGCGTCGCATTCGTTGCACGAAGTGACAATGTATTATCCGATGCGGGTGTTGCGCGAACGGCGGTACAAGCTGATTTTTAACCTGGCCCACGCGCTACCTTTTCCGATGGCGCTCGATCTGTACCATTCCTTTACGTGGCAGGATGTTCGCAAAACCGGTCGTAAACTATATGGCAAACGGACGGTGGCTGCGTATCTGAACCGCCCGCGTTTCGAGTTGTACGATCTGCAAACGGATCCCGATGAAGTGCATAATTTGGCGGCCGATCCGAAGCATCAGGCGGTATTGAAACGCATGCAGGAAAAACTTCGGCGGTTTCAGCAACAGACGAAGGATTTGTGGGTGAGTAAGTGGGAATTTGAGTAAATAAAGACTCGAAACGCTCGAGATAATGACCGGTATTCTGGAAAATAGAATCAAATCGATGGCGAATCTTTCCGCCGAAGCGTTTGGTTTATTGATGAATTCCATGCAGCCAAAACCGATCGGTAAAGGACAGTATCTACTGAAAGAAGGTCAGGTTTGTAAAGCGATTTATTACGTTGAAAAAGGCTATTTACGAACGTTTTATACTAAAGACGGCAAAGAAATCAACACCCGCTTTTCGTTTGAAAATGACTTTGTGACCGAACTGAAAAGTCTCCGTTCGGCGATTCCATCTGACTATTCTATTCAAACCGGTGAAGAAACGGTGGTGTGGGAATTTACGAAAGAAAAGCTGCTGGATTTATACGGCCAGTCGGTCGAAATCGAATCCTTTGGTCGTAACTTGCTGGAACAGATGCTGATCGATCAGGAAGAGCACGCCAATCTATTTAAAATCTATTCGCCCACCGAGCGGTATCAGTACGTGATCCGGCAGTTTCCCCATTTGCTGCAACGGGTCTCACTCTCGCACCTTTCCTCGTATTTAGGCATCGCGCGCGAAACCCTGAGCCGAATCCGTAAAAATCCGTAAGGCGTTTCATTTTGTGATTTTTGTCACAGGCTGATCTCCCGAAAACCGGCGACTTTTGTCGGGTAATCAACCTTCAAAGTCACATGGAAACTTTCGTAGAAAACCGTACCATCGTTGCTGATTTTATCGATCAGATCTGGAATAAAAACCGCTTCGATACGCTGGATGCGTATCTCCATCCGGATTTTATCGATCATTCGTTGCCCGTTTCTTTTCCCGCTAATCAGGAAGGTTTGAAGCGCTGGATTAAGACAACCAGCCAGGCATTCGATCATAAAACGGTGATTGAAGAACTGGTAACGGAAGGCACTACCTGCATTTTAAAACTGCGAATGCACGTTCGGCAAATCGGGGTCTGGCGCGACATCGAACCCGCTGGTGCGGAAGCGTCCGTGGTCGGGTATCGCTGTTTTAAATTGCTCGACGGAAAAATCAGTCAGCATTGGGCGTTGCTGGATGGCAATTCGCTGGAAAATCAATTGAGAAGCAGCGCGCACGGGTGTAAAATTCAGGGGTAGGTACTTTAGCTGACAAATCCTTTCAGCGTCAGCGCATTCCGTACGGCATTTCCTCCGCCGTCATTGTTGAAATAGACGTACACATCCTTGCCCATCTCGGCCCATTCCCGGATGCGGTCGGCCCACCACCGCAGGTCGGTATCGGAATAGGAGCCGCCGTACAAATGCTGCGGATCGGGGCCGTGCAGCCGAACATACACAAACGGGGCCGTGGCCCGCAAGATACACGGCAGATTGGCCCCGCTCGTGATGCAGTACGCCGTCTGGTGGCTTTCGAGCAGCGAAAAAATAGCTTCGTTGTGCCAGCTGTCGTGCCGGAATTCGACGGCCGTTTGCATCCAGTCGGGAATCTGATCCAGAAAATAAGCCAGCCGGTCGTAGTCGAAGGTGTGGTTGGGCGAAAGCTGGGCCAGCAAAATTCCCCGTTTTTCCCGTAAAGCGTGCCAGCAGGTCTGGATGCGTTCAATCCATTGCTCCGGACCATACAATTTCTTGCCGTGAGTCAGCCCGCGCGGGGCTTTGACGGTCAGCCGGAATCCTTCCGGCAGGCGGTTTCGCCAGCCGGTAAACGTGCTGACTTTCGGCCAGCGGTAAAAACTGCTGTTCAGTTCGACGGTCTGAAAGTGCTGCACGTAGTAATCCAGCCGATCGTGAACCGCCGTGTGAAACGGGTACAAAACGTCTTGCCAATGGTCGTAACTCCAGCCCGATGTGCCAATGTGAATGCTCATAAAATGCGCGAATGCAGCAAAGCGTCCGGTTTCAGCGCGACTCGTACGGCCCATGAACGGCTTTTACCCGAAACGACTCGTCGTTATCGTCCAGAATGATAACGCGATAGGTATCTCCGCCCGGATCGACCCGCACCAGCACGTGCCCGGAGTCGCTTTTCAGACGGTTTAGTAACTCGCCAATCACCAGTTTGTTTGCTTCCAGCATGTCGGTGGCAAAGACGTCGCGGTCGCCGGCGTAGACCTGCTGCGAGTAAATGCGCGCCAGGACGTCGTGACCCGGATGGTCGGACGACCAGACTGGAATGACCAGTACACGCGGGCGCAGGCTGCCCAGCAAAAAGCCGTTCTGCGAATCCCGGTTGCCGTGGTGGTCGAGCTGTTGGACCTCCACCGGCCCAACCGACCGCGCCACCGGCGTTTCGACATCGTGCCACAGCGGAGCGCCGAATTGCAGGACGCCGGGAATGTCGCCCCCCGAAAAATAATCGAACTTGCCATAACTCAGCCGCAGGGCCATGCTGCACATGTTTTCGTTGGGATATTGATTGGGCGGGAGTGATTTGAGTTCCGGAAAATGCTGGCGCGTGACGGAGCCGACACCCGTCCAGATCTCGCCGTTGACGGCCAGATTCCGGATTTCAAACCGGTCCTTGTATTTCGCGGGTTGTTTCAGCAACCTAATCTGATCGTTCCGCCCGGCCTGGAACCGCTCGACTTTCAACGCTTTATTCCGGGTTTGCCAGGCCAGAAACTGGCGGTAATTCGTCACCAGCGGGTCTTGCTCGAAAGATCGTGGATAAGTATAATCCGGCCAGCCCCGGTCGATGAGGGTACGGATCGGAATGTGTTCGCCCACTTCCGTAATCCCGGTCAGCAGATAACCGCCCGCCGGCGACTTTTTGGAAGCCGACGAAGGCGCACCCATGTGGTCGTCGTGGAAGTGCGTCATGATGGCGTAGTCGA
Organism: Larkinella knui; assembly: GCF_003858645.1. GTDB lineage: Bacteria > Bacteroidota > Bacteroidia > Cytophagales > Spirosomataceae > Larkinella > Larkinella knui. The sequence goes on from NZ_RQJP01000007.1 coordinate 136,649, forward strand.
TGGCCGGATCGGGGCGGAAACTCAGGGCTTTGCGGGCATAGCGCGCAATCCATTCCCCGGCATGGCGCTCGGCGCTGGGTTTGGCGGCCGTGTTGCGCGGGCTCGTCGTTCGCGGGTCGGTCAGGTCCAGTTCGCCCGCGTCGATCAGGGCGGTGGTGCCGTCGGGAAGAATCAACAACGCCGAATTGCCGCGACCGGTATTGATCTGGTGAATGTCCAGGTAGCCTTCCTGCCAGACGGGCAGCGGCTGGCCGACCGTCTGGGCCTGCATGATCAGGGCGTTTCCGAAAATGAGGAAGCAGGCGAGTAGGGAAAACCGTTTCATAGGCGGGAAAAGAGGGATCAGCGAAAGACCGGATAAACTTAAGCAATCGAAAGTATCCGGTACGAATTCCGGAATAAAATTACTGTTAAGTTAAGAGGAACTATGCCTGAATTTGCCCCGGCGGGGCATCCTGTCGGTAGAAACAAAGGAAAGCAGACGTTTGAAGCTCCGGAGGAGCGTCTTGGACAGAATAGGACGCTCCTCCGGAGCTTTGGTCTAATCCGATCGTTTCGTAGCTAGTAACAGGAGGCTCCGCTGGAGCCAGGGGAACCAGAAGGCACGACGGTAGGGGATGGCTTCCTGACGGAGCCAAAGGACTATCACCACAAAGTTGGGCGGTTTGACCACAAACTTGACGGCCTTACCCACGAGCATTTGGAACCGGATTGGAACAGCGGTTTTTTTGAACCACCAAAATCAATCGATCCGTTGTATGAAACTCATTTTTTTACTGGCAATGCTGGCTACTTATCCGGTTTGGGGGCAATCCGATGACTCAACCGCTACACCAGCGATTCCTCCGAAAAGCAATTTCCGATCCAGCTTCATCATGGAACCCGGTTTTGCGTATGCGGTAACTCATCTGCCCGCTATGCAAAGGTATTTTCGTGACAATCAGGTTAAAGTAGACAAGTCGCTGGACCGGATGGCGCTGGCGGCCTTTGCCTATCGGCGACAACGTTTTAAAGTGACTCTGCAAGCATTTTTTGGGATTGACAAAAGCTTACTGCCGCCCGATAAAAAAGGCACATCCCTGTTTGCCCGGAGCCAGAGCGTCAGCGGTTTGACATTCCTACTGGGATACGATGTGGCCAATACCCGCAACAAACGGGTCTTTATCAACGCCGGTTTGGGCAGTATCAACTACGAATACAGCTTGTTTCGACCCAGCAGTCAGGTGGTTTCGTTTCAGAATATACTCCAGTATACGCCCCCCGCAACGGTACCCTCTTTAAAACAGACCACCGGTTTCTGGGATGTGAACGTGGAGGTTGCGCAACGTGAAAAGCGGCCTAATACGTTTCAATGGGTTAGCCGGTTCGGTTACCGGCGCAGTTTTCAACGTACGCCCTGGCATTCTGAGGTTTATCAACTCGTGGATGCCCCGCAGGAACGGCTCGGCCAGTTCTATCTCCAGTTTGGGCTGTACATCGCTCGCAACAAACCCGGTCGCCAAAAGCCATGAAAACGCTTCTGGTCAGCCTGCTGGTGCTGTTTTTTAAGGGAAATCCGGATCGGCAGCCCGTTCAGCCCGAACCCGCGCAATTGATCATTTACCGCGAAAAAGAGTTTATTTCGGGGCTGGGCAGGGCGTATGTCTTCAAAATAAACGATCAAAAAGTCGGTGAACTGTCGCCCAACCGGTATGTTCAGCTGCCGGTAACGCCCGGCCGGATTAAAATTGAGTTTACCAATGATTATTTTACCGATAGTCGCCCGCTTTGGTTACGGGTGCAGGCCGGTCAGACCTATTACGTCAAGGCGGTCGTGGAAGTGGATTTTCTGAGTTCGATGATGCTGATGGCACCGGTGGACGCGCCACAGGCTCAGAAAGAGCTTCGCCGGATGAAACCCGAAGCCACGAATGCAACCCGAAAACCTGATTAAGCATACCGCCCGTATGAACCGACGATCTGTGTTTCTTCCCCGGTTTTTCCGGTCATCGCTGCTGTTGGTGAGTGCCCTGATCGCGCTGCTGACTTACTGGGGATGGCGTCTGTATCAGGTTGTCTGGCCGCAACTGGATCAGGAGCTGCCGGATCTGGGCAGCCTGATGCGGTATCTGCTGGGCCTGCTTTTTCTGCTGGCTTGTATCGGGTTGCTGGCTTATCTGAATTACCGGCTGGCCTTTCGGCGGTGGATGAACCGCAAACAAACCAGACCGCTGTATTGGAGCTGGCTGTGCCTTCTCGCGTGGCTGCTGTTCGAAATCCTGCAAATCCGCACCGATCAGGAGCCTGACTTTGTGGACGAAAATATTCTGGTAACTCTTTTGCTGGTGGGCGTTTTGATCCTGTACGGTTTCATCGCCGATTCGCTGCAAACCCGGCGGCAACAGCAGCAACTGATTCAGCAGAAAACCGAGGCCGAACTGACGGCGCTCAAGGCCCAGATCAATCCCCACTTTTTGTTCAATGCGCTCAATACCATCTACAACGAAGCCCAGCAGTTGGACAACCAATCGGTGGCGGATCGAATTGAACAGCTATCCGGTATTCTGCGATTTACCCTCCAGGAATCGACGCGGCCACTGATTTCCATTGAGCAGGAATTCCAGTTTCTGGAAAAATACCTGGCCCTGCAACGCGCCCGGCTCCCGCAACTGGACACGCTGCAACTGACGACCCGGCTGGATTGGGACGGTCATCCCGCGCAACTCGCGCCCCTACTGCTGATTCCGTTCGTGGAAAACATGTTTCAATACGGTGTTAGTCTGGTTCATCCGGCGTGTCTGGAACTAGAGGTAACGGTCGAAAACCGGGCGCTACACCTGCGGGTTGTCAATACCGTGGGGGCCGTAACCGGCCTGAAAAGGGGCTCCGGAACCGGAATCGCCAATGCCCGGAAGCGACTGGCGCTGTTGTATCCGGACCGGCACGATCTGCACATTGAGCAAACCGGTCAAACGTTTGCTGTTACTTTACGAATTGATTTATAAAGTCGTATGCTTCGAGCCATTGCCATCGATGACGAACCCGCGGCCCTGGAGGTTTTGAGCCGGTATGCCGAAAAAGTGCCTTTTCTGACGCTGGTTCAGACCTTTATGAACACGACCGACGCGCTGAATTTTTTGCACACGCAGCGGGTCGATGTGATTTTTCTGGATATCCGGATGCCGGATCTGACCGGGACGGATTTTGCCCAATTGATCGCTCCGCTCAACAAACCGGTTATTTTCACGACCGCCTATGCCGATTATGCCCTGGAAGGCTTCGCGCTCAACGCACTTGATTATTTGCTCAAACCCATCGAATTCAGCCGGTTTCTGCACAGTTGCAACCGCGCTTATACCCGGTATTTGCAGCAACAGGGCGAACCATCGAGCATTTTTGTGAAAGATGGATACGACTGGGTTCGGGTGACGCTGAACGAAGTTCTTTACATTCATTCGGACACCAATCTGCTCTTTATTTACGAAGAAAACCGGCAGGTAAACACCCGCATGACGCTGGCCGAAATGGTGGAAATGCTGCCCGCCGAACAGTTCATCCGGGTGCATAAATCGTACGTGGTGGCGCTGAAAGCCATCCGCAAACTGGAACGCCATCAGGTGACGGTGGGCCAGGTTACGATTCCGCTGGCGGCCAGTTACCGGCAGGCGCTGGAACAACGGCTCCTGCGAAAATGAGGGGTTGTGTCGCGGAGTTGAGCGGAGTAAAAGGGAGGTAAGCGGAGCAATTATTAAAAACTCTGCTAAACTCCTCTTTTACTCCGCTCAACTCCGCGATACAACCCCTCATTGTTGATAAACCCGCACATAATCCACTTCAAACCGGGCCGGGAATTGCGTTGCCGACGGATCTCCGCCGTTCTGACCGCCAATGGCGAGGTTCAGGAGCAGGTAATGCGGTTGGTGAAACGGATTTTTGCCGCTGCCGTCGCCGTTGATGGTTTTGCTCAGATCGACCGAGTTAAGCAACTGATCGTCCACGTAGAGTTTGATAAAATCCCTGTCCCAGTCCATACGCCAGAGGTGGAATTTCGCCGACCAGTTCGGGTCCCGGAACGAAGTGATCGGCGTTTTGACACTGTTCCACTCGGCCTCCCATTGCTTTTGGGTCCCCCAGGCGGCATTGGCCAGTAACATGCCCCGGTAATACTCCATGATGTCGATTTCGCCGTTGGACGGCCAGGAGCCCGACACGCCCAGCGACCAGAAAGCGGGCCACATGCCCGGTCGGGTGTCGATGCGCCCCCGCATCTCGAATCGCCCGAATTGCCACTGGTGCAGCCCTTTCGTCATCAGGCTCGATGCCGTATACCGGATCGAGTCGCGGCTGGTTTTCCAGTTGGTGTTGCCGGGTTGGTAGGTGGGATTGGGGCGGCTCTCCCGCCGGCTTTCGATGATGAGCAGACCGTTTTCGCAGCGGGCGTTGTCGGGCTGGTACCACTGAAGTTCGTTGTTGCGGACAAAACCGGTTTCGAACACCCACTTTTTCGGGTCGGGCGAACCGGGCGTGTTGAATTCATCGGCCCAGACCAGTTTCCAGTCGGCAGCGGGCGGAGCGGTTTGACTGGACAACAGCCAGAGAAACAGGCAGAAAAGCGGTTTCATAAACGATCGGGTTTGGAATAGTCCGGTAAATGTAACCGTTCGCGGCAGATTTGAAAAATGCGTTTTAACACGACAATCGATCGATAATCAGCCGCTAATCTAACCGAACCGGGTTGCCAGCGGTTATACGTAATAGGCTGGTTTATTGCGCTGCGAATGAAAAGTAAAATTCGTTTCTGGAGACGTTTTGGTGGAGTAAAAATTCTGCTTGGCTTGGTCATACAGGCCGGACTCTGTCCGTTTGTGCGGGCCCAGACTGACGCCGATACAACCCGGAAGGAAATTATCGTTCTCGGCATTTCACTCGATACGCTGCTGAAGGCCCGGCCGCCGAAAGTAGACACCAATTACATCACCAGTTATTACGCGCATTTACACCTGCGTCTGATTGCGCAGGGAAATGATTATTTTCTGCAACTGATTGGACCAACCGACCATCTGACCTACAAACCCAACGGCGCTTCGTCGCTGGGGGTTGGCGTGAGTTATTCCTGGCTGAGTCTGGAACTAACCTCCAAGGTGCCGTATGTGAATCGAAACCTGCGAACGGCCAAGGGCGAAACGAAGCAGTTTGGTACCAGCCTGAGTTATAACGGCCGCCGGGTTTGGGTCAACACCAAGTACCAGTCATACCAGGGTTTGTACCTCAACAATCCGGATGTTCTCGAAAAAGACTGGTTTACGGTTCATTCGCAGTATCCACAACGGCCTGATTTAGAGAGTCGTATCTGGTATAGTTCGCTGTATTACTGTTTCAATCACCGGCAGTTTTCCAATCCGGCGTCTCAGATGCAGCGCGAGCGGCAGAAAAAAAGCGCCGGTTCCTTTCTGGTGGGGGCCACCCTGCTTTTTACGCAGATCAAGGGCGACTCATCGCTGTTTCCCCACGCCGTCAGACCGCTGTTTCCGTCGAATGCCAATCTCACCCAATACCGTTCCTTCAGCTACAGCATCAATGCCGGATACATCCGGACGATTGTGTTTCGAACCAACTTTTTTACGACGCTGCTGATCCGGCCGGGGATTTCGCTCCATAATGCCAGCAGCGTTTCGACGGGCGAAAACACCCGATCGTTGCCCGTCCGGGTCGGTATGCAGGGCGATTCGCGCGTAACGGTTGGCTACAACACCGATCGGTATTTTGCGGGAGCCACGTATTCCGTCGTCTTTCTTTCCGGCAATCTGGAAGGCGCCAGCGTTCTGCGCAGCTACAAGACCGATATCCGCTTCGTAATTGGCATGCATTTTCCCTTCAAACCCAAAGGGCTGCTACACCGCCTGCCCGGTTTCTGAACGCTAAAAAAAACGACAAAGCGGGTCATTTTTAAGGCGGTTTTTAAAACCCAAAATAAGTTTTTCACGTTTTATTTGTTCAACTACCAGGCGGTTTTTAACTTTTCAACTTTTTTATACGCCCCCTTTGCCAAATCGAATAAAGGCCCAATCGGTCGGTTAACCCTATAAAATGATTGTACCAACAGCCAACATAGCGCATTCAGGAATAAATCTGACCAACTGTGAGTCTGAGCCTATTCACATTCCCGGTTACATTCAGGCCCACGGTTTTTTAGTGGCCCTTACAGCAGACGATTTTATCATTCGGTATGTCAGCGAGAATACGAATGCCTTCGTAAACCGGTCGGCTACCGATTTGCTGGGAAAACCGCTTGATGCTTTATTGAGCGGAACCGAACTGCCCGTCGCCGATGTGGCCGCCATTCTGAACGTTGGAAAGCGGGAGAATGCCTGGTCGCGGATGAATCCACATCGTTTCCGGCTGAACGGCAGAGACTGGAATCTGATTGCCCACCAGCATGACAATCTGATTATTCTGGAATGGGAATCGGCGGATACGACCCCCGGTAATCTTGAGCAACAACTGGTGGCGGAGGCTCTGACCGAAGTGCAGTCGAACCGTACGCTGACCGAATTGATTCAGAACACCGCCCGGCGGGTCAAGCAAATCATTGGGTATGACCGCGTCATGGTGTACCGGTTTAGCGCCGACTGGCACGGGGAGGTGATCGCCGAAGAAAAAGAACCGCATCTGGAGCCGTATCTGGGCTTGCATTATCCAGCTTCGGACATTCCGCGTCAGGCCCGGGAATTGTACAAAACCAATCTGGTTCGGATCATCGCCGATGTGGGCAGCACCCCTTCGCCTATTTTTTCGGTGGCCGAACAACGGGAAGCCCAGCCGCTCGATCTTACCCATTCGGTACTGCGGGCGGTTTCGCCCATTCACATCGAATACTTGAAAAATATGGGCGTTCAGGCGTCCATGAGCATTTCGCTGCTGTATCGCGGGGAGCTTTGGGGACTGATTTCCTGCCACCACGCGACGCCCCGCTTTGTCGATTTTCCGGCACGGCAGGCGGCCAAGTTCGTCAGCCAGTTGCTTTCGTCGGCCCTTGAATTCCGGAAAGACGAAGAAGACCAGGCATTCCTGTTTCAGATCCAGCAGAACGAACAAAAGATCAATAGCCAGATTCTGAAAGACTGGGATGTGGTGGTGGGTTTGACGCAGCATCCGGTTACGGCGCTGGACATCACCAGTGCTACGGGTGCGGTTCTGGTGTTCGATAATACCTATTATTCAATGGGTTCGGTACCCGACGAATCGGCGGTGGCCGGGATTACAAACTGGCTGGGAACGGAGCCCTTCGATACGGTATTTCAAACCGATCGATTGCCGGAACTCTATCCATCGGCGGAAGCCTTCCGGGATGTTGCTTCCGGCCTGCTGGCGATTGCTTTATCAAAAGATTTGAACGAATACGTGCTCTGGTTCAAACCGGAGCAGGTTCGGAAAGTAACCTGGGCGGGGAATCCGGATAAGCCCGTAACCGTTGCCGAAAATGGTCAGCATCAGCTGCATCCCCGCAAGAGTTTCGAAGCCTGGCTGCAAACCGTTCGCAATACGTCGGAACCTTGGAAAGACGCCGAGATTTCGGTGGCCATCAAACTGCGGGAGGATATTCTGCAGGTGGTGGCGCGTAAGGCCAATGATGTCCGGCAATTGAATGAACGGCTGCGAACGGCTTACGAAGAACTGGATGCGTTCAGCTACACCGTTTCGCACGATTTGCGAACGCCCCTGTCGTCGATCCGCTGTTACGCCGAAATCATTATGGAGGAACAGGGCCCGGCGATGGACGAGGATACGCGCGTTATGTTCCAGAAAATTCTGGATTCGACGGAGCGGATGCGGTCCTTGATTCGACATATTTTGTATTATTCCCGGATGGGCCGCACGGAGCTTAATTTTAAGAAACTCGATATGCCCAAATTGCTGGAGGTGATTCGGGATGAAATTCTGGTTACGGAAAACAAGAAAAACCGGAGTTTACGAATTGAATTTGGCCACATGCCCTCGATCTACGGCGACCCGACGATGGTTAATCAGGTCTTTACCAATTTGATGTCCAATTCGGCTAAATATACCCAGCGAGCCAAGGAAGCCGTGGTTCGGATCGATGGCCGGGAAACGGATGAGGAAGTCATCTATACCGTAAAAGACAACGGAATCGGCTTCGATATGAAGCATGCCGCTAAAATGTTCGACCTCTTCAAGCGTTTAGAAAACGCGGCCAATTTTGAAGGAACCGGTGTCGGACTGGCTATCGTTAAACGGATTATTAATCGACATAGAGGGAAAATCTGGTTTCACAGCGAACCCAACCGCGAAACCCAGTTTTCCATTTCTTTTCCAAAGGAGCCTCGGACTCCCTAAACTTGTACGACGATGTTAGATGTATTGTATGTTGAAGATAACCCGGACGATGCCGACGTCTTTAGTCGGGTTGTCCGAAAAATGGAGAACGCAATCTCCTACAAAGTAATCAATGTCGGCTCTGAAGCGCTGGACTACCTGACGGCAGATGGCAAATACCAGGCTGAAACGGCCCCGTTGCCTAAGTTGCTGCTGCTCGATCTGGATTTGTCGGAATACAGCGGGTTTGAAATTATCCAAAAAGCGCGCTCACTGGCCCGCACCCGGCTTTTGCCCATCGTGGTTTTCAGCACTTCCGATAATCCGCAGGACATTAGCCAGTCGCTTCATTTGGGGGCGAATGCCTATGTTGTAAAACCCGGGAGCTACCAGTCGATTGGGCAGTTGCTGCGTCGGCTTTGTGATTTCTGGCTGATCGATAATAACGTAGTTAACTGATTCATGACTTTAGCGGAACGATTGCGGCACGAAACCCGGGATTTACACGAACAAACCGAAGCGTTGTTGTATACCGAACCCCTGCGAACCGGCACATTGACGCCTGAGCAATACCGTCATTTGTTGCAGGTTCACTGGGTATTTCATCACGCACTGGAAGCCGCCATTGACCGGAATCCGGATTTTTTTCAGTCGTACCGGCCGGACGACCGCCGGAAAACACCGTGGCTGGAATCCGATCTGGCTGCGTTGGGTGTGCCTTTGCCAGACTCGATTCCGGACCTTTTTGCCCATTGGTCACCCGTCGAATTGCTGGGAGCGGCTTATGTAGGAGAAGGCTCGATGCTGGGCGGAAAAGTGGTGATGCATTATTTGCAACAAAGCCTGGAATTGCAGCCGTTGCTTCCGAATGCCCGGTTTTACCGGGGTTATGGGTCAGAAACGGTCGAGAAATGGAAGGCGTTCAACGCCATTCTGGCCGGGCAGGTCGAGTCGGATCAAGATAACATAGTGGAAGCGGCCCACCGAACATTTCGGGCTTATCACACTATTTTCAGACAGGCACAATCTCAAAACCAGGCCCTCGTCTAACCGGGTTGTTCATAAACGGGCAGGAAAACTTTAAATGTCGAACCCTGTCCAATCTGGCTGGTAACGTCGATGGTTCCGCCGTGAATTTCGGCCACTTTCTTGCAAATGGCCAGGCCAATACCGGTGCCACTGTAGGCCGACCGGCTTTCCAGACGCTGGAAAGGCTGGAAAATTCGGGCCTTATATTTCTCGTCGAAACCGATTCCGTTGTCGGCCACTTCAATCAGCAAAAACAGTCGCTGGGTTTGATTCCGCAGTTCTTCCGGCATTTCGTCCGGTTTAGGATAGCGGGCCCGGATCTGAATCCGTGGTTTTTGATCGGCTTTCTGAAATTTAATAGCGTTTGCCACCAGATTCTGAAATAATTGCCGTAGACGAAGCGGATTTCCCAGCAAATTGGGTAGGGGACCCACCTCGACGGCGGCTTTTTTCTCCATAATCGACATCTCCAGATCGCCAAGAACCTCTTTGATCAAACGAGCCAGCGAGATGTTTTCAAACGGTTCGGATTGGGTCGATAGCCGGGAATACGTCAGCAGGTCGCGCACCAGCACCTGCATGCGTTTGGCCGAATTCTGAATCCGGCGAACGAGGTCGACTTCACCATCGACCAGACTATCCGCAAACTGGCTTTGCAACACATCGCCGAAGGCCTGCAATTTCCGCAGCGGTTCCTGCAAGTCGTGGGACGCTATGTAGGCAAACTGCTCCAGATTTTCGTTGGAATTCCGAATCTGGTGAATCGTAGCTTCCAATTGGTGCTGAATCCGTTTGTTTTCGGTAATATCCAGAAACGTCACGCTTAACTCGTCCTCATACCGGTTGGCAACCACCGTCAGCCAGCGATCCATGTCCTCACTCTTGTAATGATGTTCGAGCTGAAGGGGCTCATGGTGGGCCAACGCCCGGCAATAATGCTCGAAAATGCCATTGGTTTTATACCTGGGAAACCACCGGCTGTGAAGCTCCCCGATCAGCCGCTGCGGTTCCTGACCGATAAAAGCCGCCAGCGTTTTGTTGGCAATCGTGAAGATGAAATCCGTTATTTCGCCCTGCTCATCCCGAACCGGTTTTAAGAGGTATAACGCCGATTGTGAGCTGTCCATTAACGCTCGTAATCGGGAAATTTCGGTCAAGGACGGATCTGTGATTGAATCCAAGAGTGGACTATTCATTTATGACTGAACAAATCGGACGGACAGTGTCCCCGGTTCTAATCAACTAAGATAAATAGTTAATTGTTGATTTTTTGCCCGAAATCCTAAAAAACTATTGTTTGGTCTTTTCCGCAAAGGTGGTTTTCATCCGGCGTATTCTGGTATTTTTGCAGCGAAGTCTCACGTAAACCCCATACCGGATGTCGACGCTCGATCCTCTTTTTATCAATGATGCAAGTTTGCCCTGGGAAGACGTTGGCCCCGGTGTCCGGCGGAAAATCATGGCGTATGATGCGAATCTGATGCTGGTGAAAGTAGCCTTCGATGCGGGCGGTGTGGGCGCCATTCATCACCACTACCACACCCAGATGAGTTACGTCGAAAGCGGGCGGTTTGCCATCACCATTGCCGGGGAAACCCGCGAACTGCAAGCCGGCGACGTGTATCACCTGCCGCCGGATATTCCCCACGGCGCGGTGGCACTGGAAGCCGGGGTGCTGGTGGATGTGTTTACGCCGATGCGGGAAGATTTTGTGTGATTTTATGGTTAAATGCCATGCAGACGGGTATTTCTATTTATGTGCTGGATTGATTGAATTGATAAAATTCAGCCAATTTAGCTTCGAGCAGGTGCTTGGCGGGTAATTGGCGGGTATAGTCAGCCACCAACGTGGGCGACAGCATTCGGCTGAGGGCATATTCCACCACGGCCTGGTCGCTGCTGGCGCAAAGCAACACGCCAATGCTGGGATTCTCGTGGGGCTTGCGTACATCGCGGTCCAGCGCTTCCAGATAGAAATTAAGTTTACCTATATACTCCGGTTCAAACGGTCCGGCTTTCAATTCAAAAGCCACCAGACACTGCAGATCACGGTGATAGAACAGCAGGATCCAGCCGGAAATCGCGCATCCCCACTTGTACGGGATATTCTTCGCCCATAAACGTAAAATCGCGGCCCAGTTCGAGCAGAAAGCGTTTCATGTTCTGAATCAGGGCCCGTTGAAGATCGCGTTCGGAGTGGCGTTCGGGCAAATCGAGAAACTCAAATACATACTAATCCCGAAAAATGCCTTCGTCAAATGAGTCACGGCCCTGCTCCTGTAAGTGAGTCCGTACGGCCGACACATTTGGCGAAAGCATGACCCGTTCATAAATGCCCGCTGCAATCTGGCGTTCGAGTTCGCGAGAGCTGTATCGCTCTTTTGTCGTAAGCAACAAGTAGAATTGCCGTTCTTCCGGCGTTTTGCATTGAGCCAGAATAGTGAGATGATTTGTCCAGCTTATTTTTGACAGCACTGCTGTCAAAACTTCGGGGGCATTGCAATAAGTTTCATAAAATCTTCTCATTCGGTAGAGGCCTCTATAGCTAAATCCCTTCCAGTCAGGGTGTTGTTGTTGTAGGTAATCGGCTAATTGCACGACAGTGCCATCGCCCCATTCGCTGGTCTCTACTTTTTGACTGATGTAGGCTCCTACATTCCAATACAGGTCGATTAATTCCCGGTTTACACTGGCTATCGCTCGCTGCCGGGCCTGTTGAATCAGCGTAAGTATTTCAGCAAAGTGGGTAACTGGATTCATTGTTAAAATTTAGAGAGTTCAAAGGGGTGGAAAGACCCATTGGCGGACCAAAAGGACTCTCAAAGTTATGAGTTTACGATCCGAAAAGTCCTAATCAACGGGTTATTAATCGTTTCAGATTTCACGAGTTTTCGAACAACCTTTGCAATCGCTAAAATCCTGTCTAGTAATTCACTATTTTGAGACCGGATTTTACCACCGACCCTTCCCATGAAGTACCGCTCCCGGGTTTTATCGTTTCTGTTTGCCCTTTCCACCATTACCTACATCGACCGCACCTGTATTTCACTGGTGGCGTCGGATATCAAGAGTGACTTAAAGATTGGGAACGACCAGTGGGGCTGGATTCTGAGTGCCTTCGCGCTTTCCTACGCGCTGTTCGAATTGCCAACGGGTGCGCTCGGCGACCGGCTCGGTCCCCGGCGGGTGCTGACGCGGGTGGTGGGCTGGTGGTCGGTTTTTACGGCCCTGACCGGCACCGCGACCAGCTGGCTTTATCTGGTCATCGTGCGGTTTCTGTTTGGTGCGGGCGAGGCCGGGGCCTATCCCAATGCCTCGATTGTGGTTTCCCGCTGGTTTCCACGGCAGGAAACCGGTCGTGCTCAGGCCTTTATCTGGGCCGCCGGGCGCGTGGGCGGCATGCTCGCACCTTGGATCGTGGTGCCGGTGGCGACGCATTTCGGCTGGCGGGCCTCTTTTTATGCGATGGGATTACTGGGCCTCATTTGGGCACTTTGCTGGTATGTCTGGTTTCGTGATTTTCCGCACGAAAAGCAGAACATCACCGCCGAAGAACGGGAACACATCGAAGCAAACCGGCGGTTTCGCATCGCCAGCCACCATATTCCCTGGCGGGCAGTATTGCGCAGCCAGAACATGTGGGCCATCATGATGATGTTCCATTTTTACATGTACGGCGCGTATTTCTTCACGGGCTGGCTACCCACTTACCTCAAGGAAGGCCGCCACTTCGGGAAGGAAGAAATGCAGCTTTTTTCCACCTTACCGTTTTTTCTGGGTGCCATCGGCTGCTTCACCGGCGGTTATCTGAGCGACTGGCTGTCCAAACGGTACGGACTGAAAGTGGGCCGCCGGGTGGTCGGCATTGTGGGCCTGGGGCTTTCGTCGGCCATGATTCTGCTGTCGGCCTTGACAGAAGATAATCAAATGGCGGCCATCTTCCTGTCGATGGGCATGGGTTTCAAGGACCTGACGCTTCCGGTTTCGTTTGCGGTTTGCAACGATGTGGGCCGGAGCCAGTCGGGCATGGTGTCGGGCGCGATGAATACCGTCGGGCAACTGGGGGCGGTATTCTTGGGCGTCCTGTTCGGCTATATCGTCAACCTGACCGGCGATTTCAACCTGCCGCTGTTTCTGATTGCGTTTCTGCTGTTGTGCAGTTGCCTGCTCTGGCTCCGCATCGACCCGACGGAAGAGGTGGTTCTGACGTAAAATTCTGTCAGCGGTGTTAATAATACCGCCCCATCAGCCGGTTTTCCACAATTTTTCGTTTCATTTCCAGCGGATCGATCGGCCCCTGTTTGCTGTAGACGATCTTGCCACCCGGTTCCACCAGAATCGTGTAGGGCAGTGCGCCCTGCCAGTTGGGGTCGATGGCTTCGATCAGCGCGTATTTGTCCTCCGAACTGAACAGGTAATTCTGGTTGGAAGCTTCCTTCTTTTTCAGGAATTCGAGGGCTTTGGCTTTTTTGTCGGGCTTGTCGGCCGAAACCGTAACGAACTCGAAATCACGTTCACGGTACATCCGGTCGATGGTGATGAATTCCGGAAATTCCTGTACGCATGGCCCGCACCAGGTGGCCCAGACGTTGATCAGCCGCAGTTTATCGGAATCGTTATTGATGAGTCTCTTGAGACCCGCCACATCCACATCTTCAATGGAAACCGGTCGTTTCGCCCACTCGGCCTGCTGTTTTTTGATGTAATCCTCCTTTTCGATCCATTTCACCGAGCAGCCGAAGGTTTTGGTGGTTGCCATGGGTACTTTTTGGCCCGCCAATACCGCATCCAGGGCCGCCCGGGCGTCTTCGGCGTTGGCCGTTCCGGGTTTCTCTTTGGCATCAAACCGGCCCGTATACTGCAATTTGCGGTCTTTGTCGAAGATAAAAACGTGGGGCGTTGCAACCGGTCCGTATTTCAAGGCTGTAGTTTGGGTATCGCCGTCGTACAGATACGGGAAATTATAGCCTTTTTCCCTGGCGCGCATCTTCATTTCGGCAAAACTGTCGCTTAGATCGGTGTACCCCAGTTCGGCCAGACTCACCGTGGCCGGGCTGTTGGGTGAGATGACGACGAAGTTCACTTTCTTCGGTTTGTAATCGTTCACCAGCTGAATCATGCGGTCTTCGTAGGCCTGGGCGGTGGGGCAGTGGTTGCAGCTGAACACAATGACGAGCGCGGGCGAACCGGCAAAACTCTTCAGGCTATACGACTTCCCATCGACGCCGGGCAGCGAAAAATCCGGTGCTGAAGCGCCAATTTCCAGCGTTTTATGATCCGATTTTGGCATAAAAGCCACCACGCCGATCAGGATGACCAGTCCGGTAATCCGTTGAATGCTTCTGGTTAAGGATCTACTAATCATAGGAATAGATCGGTTCATGTAGAAATACTATAATTTAACCTGAAAATAATTAAATAAAGTGGGAATGGGAAAATTCGCATCGATTTCTTACGCTTTATCGACTAAAAATGCGGATTCAACCGACTATCTTTTGCATCGGTTTGGTAGCACAGTACTTTTAGACGTGCTAAATGCTTCATTAAAAAGGGACTACGAAAAGAACAAGACGATTTGGTGACTAAACAGACGCCAGCTTTAGTGGCAAACGGTGCGGAACCGATCAACGACCGCTGGCTGCAAATCATCGGCATTCCGCTGGCGGTAATACCGTTTGTGGTCTTTTACCTGGAGGAATATGGGTACGACTGGCGTCTGTTTGCGCAGACTTTTAGCTGGGGCCTGGTTTCAACGGCGATCATCTGGCAATTGCTGCGGTGGTGGGTCATGAAAGTAAGGGCGTGGTATGCCGGACGCGAGCAGTTCCGGCAGCGGGTTTTAACGACCTTTCTGGGCTATGCCCTGTTTACGATTCCCTTTCAGCCCGTCGAAACCTGGGTCGTGAGCCACCTCGATCTGACGGGGCTGATTACCCCGGCCGAATTTCCGCGCGTCTACCTGATTCATATCGGCATGGCCCTCCTGTTCGCCTTTCTGGTGGGGGCGATTTACGAAAGTATGTATTATTTGCAGAAAAACCGGGAAGCCATCACGGAAGCCGAAGCGCTCAAAAAAGCGACGCTGCAAAGCCAGTATGATAATTTGAAAAACCAGGTTAATCCGCATTTTTTGTTCAACTCGCTCAACTCCCTGTCCTCGCTCATTACCGAAGACAAGAAACAGGCGGGCGCTTTTCTGGATGAACTGGCCAGCGTCTACCGCTACCTGCTGCAGGAGGGAGACCGGGAACTGACTCCGCTCCGCAGCGAAGTGGAATTTATCCGGTCGTATCTGTTCCTGATTCAGACCCGGTTTGGCTCGGCTATTTCATTCACGATTGACGTGAATGAACGGTTTCTTGATGACATGCTGCCCCCGCTGACGCTTCAGACATTGGTCGAAAATGCGATTCGGTACAACATGATATTACCCGAAAAACCGCTGCTGCTGACCATCCGCACCGTAGACAGCGGTCAGTTGCTGGTAACCAATCCGATTCAGCTTAAACCGCTGCGCGTAACGGCCATACCGATCGGTTTAGGGACGCTCACCGACCGCTTCCGGCGGCTGGGCCTGCCTGCGCTGGAAATCAATGACGATGGAAAAGAATTTCGGGTGCTGGTGCCGTTGCTTCGGCGGTAGTGATTTTCGGAAAGGAGTACCCACGGACTTCCGCTGTCGCTGTTCCGTCCGTTTTCGCTCGCGACACGCGAGCGAAAACGGCGGATTTGATATTGGCGGATAGGAAGGAACGGGCCGGAGGCCCTTTGGATAAACTTCACTCGCGACACGCGAGCGAAAACGGGGCGCGACAACGGAGACAACGTAGCTTCCTTATAACTCTGTAAAAGGAAAATCGTATACCAAATACCAGTTTTAAAACCAGTTAAACAACAATCATGAACACCTTGAAAATCAGCGTTTGCCTTGCTCTGCTGAGCAGGACGATTTGTATGGCCCAATATGCACCGCTGGGTGCCATTACGTCGTGGGCCGACGGCTATGTGGTGACGACCGAAAACGATACCATTCGTGGGAAAGTCCGCGTCAGTACGATGGTCAACGACGCGCCGGCCAGCGTTGTCGTCCGGACCGGTGACGATAAAAAAACGACTTTCAAAGGCGACAAACTCCGGCTGGTTGCCCAGAACATTCCCGGCTTTGCCTACGCCACCGGGGCCATTCCCCGCGAACGCGGGCAGGTGGTTTTTGAGCGGGTTCCGAATCCCCGCAAAGGCGGAAAAACCGCCCTGCTCGAACGACTGAGCCATCCCGGCAAAATTACGCTGTACTTCGACGCCAATGGCTGGAAGAAGCATTCGGAATATACGTTCGGCAATTTTACAATTGGCACCAATCCCAGAGACCTCAGCTTTGTGGCCGTAAAGGATCAGACCAACGCCCGCATCGTGAAAAAAGGAACCATCGACGACGAGCACGAGGCCCTTTTCGGCGACTGCCCGGCTTTCGTGAAGCAGTTTCCGGCTGCGACACGCCGGGATTGGAACCGGTTTGGTGAAATCGTGGCGGCTTATAACCAAACATGCGTCGTCGGAACGGCATTAAATTAACGGGTTTTAGAAAATAAGTTGGGCGGCCTGTAGCGTTCGTCCGGCGCGTTACGTCATGGGGTAGTAAACACAAAACAACTGTATTACTGCCATGAAAACCCATTCCATCTTATCCTGCTTCCTGACCATTCGAAAACTGTCTGCCGTTTTGAGTTTTGCACTCCTGATGGCCCTCGGAGCCTGTAATCAGGATTCCGGCAACGATCCGGCGCCGTCGGATAAAGACCTGACGACCTTGCTGAAAAGCCCGGAAGAGTACAACCGGGCGATGAATGCCCGGGCCAAAGCCGAGGGGCCGCAGTTTACCATCGAAAACGTAACGCGGGAAGGCAACATTCTGACGGTCAAAGTGAAAGGCGGGTGTTCGCCCGAATCATTCAAAGCCGTCTGGAACGGAGTGGAAATTATGATTTATCCGCCAACCATCAGCATTGCCCTGATTCACGATGCGGGCGAGGTGTCCGGGTGCCCGACCGACCTGGAACACACGCTCAAAATTGACATCACCAAAGTCGTTGGCGACGGCGACCATTCGAATACAACCTTTAGGGTCTACAACGGGTCGAAGGTGCAGGACACCACGCTCAATCCCGACGGCAGCGTATCCTCCAACCAGTAAATCACCATTCATACGTGGAACGGTGGGCTGACCGGCTCACCGTTCTTTGTTATCGCCCGTGGCCGGTGGTATGGCACCCGATTGTACTCCGTTTGAACGACAGCTCATTGAAGGATGCCGGAAAGGCAGCCCGCAGCACCAGGAAATGTTTTACAAGCATTTTTACGGGTTTGCAATGGCCATTGCGTTGCGATATCACCCCGCCCGGCAAGACGCGGGCAGTGTTGTCAATGATAGTTTCATGAAGGTTTTCGACCGGATCGGGCGGTATTCGTTCGACGAAACCTTTAAAGGCTGGCTGCGCCGGATTGTGGTCAATACCGCCCTCGATCATTACCGGAAACGGGTAAAGCAGAGTTATTCAACCGACCCGGATCATCTTGATAGCCAAGCGGTACTGATTGAGGATGCGGTGATTAGCCAACTCACGGCGGAGGACATTCTGAAGCTCCTGGAACACCTGCCCGACCACTACCGCATGGTGTTTAATCTCTACGAAATCGAAGGCTACTCGCACGAAGAAATTGCCCGGCAACTCAATCTGTCGGTCAGCTCGTCGCGGGTGTATCTGGTTCGGGCGAAGGAAAAACTGGCCCGTCTGGTGAAACGTTATTTCCCGAATCACGATGAAAGATTCTATCCATAAAAAGCTGATCGGGCACATCCGGAAAACAATCGGGTCGTATGAACTGCCCTACGAACCCGGCTCGTGGGAGGAATTTCAGCGGCAGCAGCGCAAACGCAAACAACGACCGCTGATCTGGTTCCGGTATGCGCTGGCGGCCTGTCTGTTGCTGGGCGTTCTGGGCGTGCCGGTTTGGCTGTATGAGGGTCGCCCGGATTCGGATCAAGTAGCGGTTCGTCCACCCAAAACCGGGTTTTCGGAGAAAAAAGAAGGTCGGCTCGTGGGCAGGAAACGTCAGGGAAGTGACGCGGCTGAGTCAATAAAACAAAGCAAAAGCCTTGATGCTGCTCAGGAAACATCGCTTTCGCTTTTTACCCCTAAATCCCCTAAAGGGGACTTGGCCGCAGCAAAATCCGGATTCAGAAAGTCCCCTTTAGGGGATTTAGGGGTAAAAAGCGGCTCTTCTGAATCTTTAGACTCATTTTTCAACACTCGCCACACTAACCTTCCTGCTATTTATTCCGATAGACCATCTGCTACGTATGACCCGATAGTTCCGCGATCCATCCGGTTTGCCCAACGACCCCGCCAGGCGTTGGCACTCCCTTTGACGTTTTGGACACAACAACCGGCCGGGGCGAAAATCGAACCGTCTAAAACCGGGCAGAAGCCCATTTGGGGCCTCAGCCTGACACCGCAGTCGGTCCACGCGGCCGGGAGTTCGCCCGCCAGGGCACTTGGCGGAGGACTTTTTTCAGAAATTCCGCTCGTAAGCCGGTTTAGCGTATCGACCGGACTGTCGGTGGCGCAGCAGAACCTCGGAACTGCGGAGCCGGCCGCCGTGCTCTTTTCGACCGTTCCCCAACTGATTTCGACCAACATCCGGCTGACGGCGGTCGATCTGCCGCTCAACATCCGGTTTCGACCTAAAAAGTCGTCCGGTACGGGTTTTTATGCCGAAGCCGGGCTGTCGTCGGTCGCTTTTTTGAACGAACACTACGCCTACACGTACGAACAGGCGAAACCGGTGACGATTTTGGTGATGGGAACCAACGGCCAGGAACAGCAGGTCACGCAATACGTAAGGGAGCAGGAAATGATCAACCGCTCCGAACCGGCTTTTCAGAAGATTTATTGGGGCAGGATCGTCAACCTGTCGATCGGTGTCGAGCGCCGGATCGGTACCCGGCTCCGGTTGTCTGCCGAACCGTATCTCAAATACCCGATCGGCCCCTTCACCCGGGAGAACCTGATGGTCGGGTCGGGCGGGGTGAATTTGCGGCTCGGATTTCAGTCCGGTAAATGATTTAAGTTACCGGTAATCCATCTTCAGTCTCGTAATCGGGATTGGAGATGGATTTTGTTTTTTTATAACTTTCTATTAAACAAACAGTTAAGTTATTATTTAAAAACATTCTTACTAATAATTTTATAACCAGTCTAAATAGTATTTACCTTTACGGCTAATAACGTTTCCAGCAACCTGACCATGTTCAAAACCAATTTGTTTTTCAAAGTAATTCCCGTTGTCGCATTGGCAGTCAGTCTGACGGCCTGTAATAAGGATGATGACGACAACACGCTCACGCTTCCACCCAATTCCCGTACGGCGGTCGATTATTCCAAATTGACTGATACCACGACGTATGCCAACTTTTTTGTCGATAACAGCAAAGTCAAAACGGTTGATCTGACACCCAGCAGCACCCGGCTTTTGATGTTCAGAGCCATCAATACCTACAACGGCACGGCGGTTGGAACCGGCGCGACGCTGGATTCAACGGTGCTGAAAAATATGTTTGCCAATACCGGTAACGCCTTTACCGACGCAGCTTTGAACACATCGGGGGTCAGTTTGCGGTCGATCTTTGCGTCTTCGCTGCCGGCTGCCGATGCCGAAAAAGAACGCAAAACGCTGGAAGCGGCTTTTCCAGCCATTGCCACCGCCAGCAAATCCGTAACGGCCACGGCTTCGGAAGGCAAAGCGGGCAAACTCGTAACCGGAACCAGTTCCTATTTGGTGGATGCCAAAGGCATCGAATGGGGCCAGATTATCCAGAAATCGATGATCGGGGGCTTGCAGATGGATTACATCAACAACGTTCTGCTGAGCGATAAAAACCTGGCGCTGGATAATTCGAAAGTTGTTTCCGGAAAAAGCTACACCGAACTCGAACACAACTGGGATCAGATTTTTGGCCTTTTGACGGCCAATGCCGCCTACGGCAGCAAGGCTACGGCTACGTCGTCCGGTGAGAGTTTTCTGGGGTCTTATATCTGGGAATATAATAAGGATGATTTCCCCAAAATTTACCTGGCTCTGCTGAAAGGACGGGCGGCCATTGTCAACAACGACCCGACCACGATGAAAGCACAGGTGGCCATCATCCGCCCCGCTTTGGAAAAAGCCGTTGCCAACGCTGCACTGGGTTATCTGGCCAAGTGGAAAACGAACGCGACGAACGATGCCGCCCGCGCCCACGCCATGGGTGAAGGTCTGGGATTTGTGTATTCGCTGCGTTACGCCAAACTGGCCGGGGCCGATGCGGCTTTCTCGGATGCTCTCCTGGCCGGACTGATTGGCGCTCCGAACGGTTTCTGGGGCCTGACCAATGCTAAAATTGATGCGGCTTCCGCAGCCATCCGGACGAAATTCAACATTCCTAATTAATAAACCTGCCGCTCGTAAAAGCAGAACAGGATTCATTATCAGTAAAATACCGAGCGATGCGAATGCGTCGCTCGGTCCTCTTTTTTAACCTATGGCACATTTAAGTTGGAAAACCGTTGGTTTTTTGGTCGTCTTTGTGAGTTTTATCTGGGCCTGTTCAACCAGCAAGGATACTCCCGATCCCGGGCCTGATCCGAATCCTGCCAAGCCGGAAGGAACCGACCGAAAAGCCATGCTGACGCATTTGGCGGATAACATCATTCTGCCCAGCTACGCCAATTTCAAGGGTAAACTGGATGCCATGATGACGAAGTCGGAGGCTTTTGCCGCCAAACCCGACAAAACAACGCTGACGGATTTTCGGCAGGCCTGGGTCGATGCCTATACCGAATGGCAGAAAGTGGAACTGTTCGATGTCGGCCCGGCGGAAGCGCAGACCCTGCGGTATTTTTTCAACATTTACCCGGCCAATGCCACTGGTATCGAGGAAAATATCGTTTCCGGTACCGCACAGCTGGACGTGCCGGCTTCTTACCCGAAACAGGGCTTTCCAGCGCTGGATTACCTCATTAACGGCCTGGGAGAGAGCGATGAGGCCATACTCGTACGCTACACCACGGCGGCTGACGCGGCCAAACGGATCGCCTATCTGAAGCGAGTTACGACCCAGATGAAAACGGTATTTACTGCCGTTCAGACCGAGTGGACCACCACCTACCGCGACAAGTTTGTGAACGCTACGGGAATCGACGTAAACAGTTCCACGTCAAAATTGGTCAATGGGTATGTGCTTCATTATGAGCGCTATATCCGTTCCGGAAAATTCGGAATTCCGTCGGGAGCAATGGCCAATGGTACTCCGGCTGCCGACAAAGTGGAAGCTTTTTACAAAAAAGATCTGTCGCTGACGCTGGCCAAAACCGCCCATCAGGCAGCGATCGATTTTTTCAACGGCAAAGATGTGAAAACGGGGCAGGAGGGACCCGGTTTTAAAAGCTACCTCAATGCCCTCGGTGCCAAAGACAGCCAGAGCGGCAAATCGCTGGTCGACGTGATCAATGCGCAGTTTGAAGCGAGCAAAGCCAAGCTGAACACGCTGAAACCCAGCCTCTACGACGAAGTGAAAACCAATAACGCTGCGATGGTGGCGGTGTATACCGAAATGCAAAAAGCCGTCCGGATGCTGAAAGTGGACATGACGTCGGCCATGAGCATCACGATTACCTACGCGGATAATGACGGCGACTGATGGGCCGGTATCTTCGGACATACACCTCAGCGGCACCTTTGTCGGTATTCCGAATCGCCTTTGGGCTGATGATTTTTGGCAGCGTCGTTCGATTCTGGTCGAAAGGCTGGATTGACGATTTTTACATCAAACCCTCGTTTTTCTTTCCGTATTACGGTTTTGAGTTCATTAAACCGCTCGGTGAGTATACGTATCTGCTGTTTGTGGCCTGCGGACTCAGTGCCCTGCTGGTGGCTGTTGGCTGGTTTTATCGGACAGCTTCCGTTCTGCTTTTTCTCAGTTTTACGTACATCGAACTGATGGACAAAAGCACCTACCTGAACCACTATTATTTTGTGAGTCTGGTGGCGTTCCTGCTGCTATTCCTGCCCGCCAACGTCTATTTTTCGGTGGATGCGCACCAGAACCGCACCGATTCCTACGACCAGATTCCCCGCTGGACCATCGACAGTTTGCGGTTGCTGATGGGCATTGTTTACGTGTATGCCGGGCTGGCCAAACTGAATTCCGACTGGCTGCTGGAGGCCCTTCCGCTCCGGATCTGGTTGCCCGGTCGCAACGATTTACCGATCATCGGTTTTCTGTTCAACTACCGCGAGACGGCTTTTACGTTCAGTTGGCTGGGCGCTTTGTACGACCTAAGCATTCCGTTTTTCCTGCTCAACCGATTCACCCGGCCGTTTGCCTACGTCGCCGTTGTGGTTTTTCACGTCCTGACCGTCATTCTGTTTCCGATCGGCATGTTTCCCTACATCATGATCGTGGCGGCCCTGATTTTCTTTTCGGCCGGTTTTCACCAGCGAATAATTGCGGTTTTAAGCCGTCTGCTGCGGCTGCCTGCTGCGCTTGTCGGGTCTGGCAAAAAAAAGGTTTACAGCGGCAGGCAAGCCCGGCTGCTTTTATCAGGGTTGGCGGTATTTTTTGTTGTTCAGCTCCTTTTTCCGTTTCGGTATGCCCTCTATCCCAACGAGTTATTCTGGTCGGAAGAGGGCTACCGGTTTTCGTGGCGGGTGATGCTGATGGAAAAAATGGGCCACGTGCAATTTAAAGTGGTGGACGAAAAGGGGCAGCAAATCATGGTCAATAATGAAGACCACCTGACCAGATTGCAGGAGAAAATGATGGCAACCCAGCCGGATATGCTCGTTCAGTTTGCCCATTATCTGCGGGATTATTACGCCCGGCAGGGTTTTCAGAAACCGGAAGTGTATGTCGATACCTACGTCAGTTTGAACGGTCGTCTGGGAAAACCGTACATTGATCCGACGGTCAATCTGGCGCAGGAAACCGACTCGTTTACGCCTAAAAAGTGGATTTTACCGTTTGGAGATGAAATTAAAGGTTTATAGGTTTTCTATTCTGTTTTTCCTTATTGCTCATGCCGGAATGGCCCAGCACACGCTGCGGGGGCTTGTTCGGGAGACAGCGACCCAGGTTCCGGTCGATGGATGCAGCGTGTATCTGAAAGGCTCCCGGACCATTTTTATCACCGACAGCCTGGGCCGGTTTTCCATTCCAAACCTGAAAACCGGCGTCTACCAGCTCCAGTTTTTCTCGCTAAATCACCGCTCGTTAAAAAAGGAAATTACCGTCGATTCAGACACGGCAACGGTGGCGTTTAGTCTGGAAAGTACCGAAAAAACGCTCAGCGAAGTGACCGTAACGGCCCAGCAAGGCAGTTTTGGAATGACCCGGCTGCGTGAGGTGGAAGGCACGGCTATTTTTGCCGCGAAAAAATCGGAAGTGATTTTGCCCGAAAATCTGGTTGCCAATTTAGCCACTAACAACGCCCGGCAGGTCTACGCGCGCGTCGCCGGTTTGAACATCTGGGAAAACGACGGGGGCGGTTTGCAACTCAGCATCGGCGGGCGCGGCCTCGACCCCAACCGAACGGCCAATTTCAACGTCCGGCAAAATGGCTACGACATCAGTGCCGATGCCCTGGGCTACCCCGAAAGCTATTACACCCCGCCGATCGAAGCACTCAAACGCATCAAGATTGTGCGTGGCGCGGCTTCGTTGCAATACGGAACGCAGTTTGGCGGTTTGCTCAATTTCGAGATGCGTCAGCCCGTCGCCGACCGAACCTTTGAAGTCACTTCGCGGCAGACCGTGGGCTCTTTTGGCTTTTTCAATTCATTCAACAGCGTCAGCGGGACGGCCAAGAAGCTGAGTTATTACGCCTTTTTTCAGTATAAAAAAGCGGACGGCTGGCGGCCCCATTCGCATTTCGACAGCAAAACCATCTACGCCGATGTGCATTACCAACTGACCGACGAAGCAAAAATCGGTCTGGAAGTGACGCACATGGATTATCTGGCCCAGCAGCCCGGCGGGTTGAGCGACGATATGTTTCGGGCCGATCCGCGCCAGTCGAACCGCGAACGGAACTGGTTTAAAGTCGACTGGAACCTGTTCAATGTGCACTACGACTGGAAAGTGAACCGCCGGTCGGATATTAATCTGCTGGCGTTTGGCGTGGTGGCTTCCCGGTATTCGCTGGGTTTTCGGCCCAACCGGGTAGCAACGGTCGATAACGAAAACTTCGAACGCGATCTGATTGCCGGTGATTTTCGGAACTGGGGATTCGAAGGGCGGTTTCTGAACCGCTACAAACTGGGCCGGAAAGACGGCGTTTTCCTGATCGGAACCCGGTATTACCACGGTTTCAACCACAGTCGGCAGGGCGTTGGACCAGCGGGCAAAGGCGCGGATTTTACGTTCGTGGAACCCGACCAGCTGACGTCGTCCGACTACCGGTTTCCGAACCGGAATGTGTCGTTGTTTGCCGAAAATGTACTTTTTCTGAGCTCAAAAGTATCGGTTACGCCCGGTCTTCGCTACGAATACATCCGCACCACCGCCGACGGTTTTTACGGCAACATCATCCGCGATCTGGCCGGCAACATCATCACCATTACCCAGACGCCGGAGAAACGCGTCAACCCGCGCGGCTTCCTGATTGCCGGTATCGGGCTGAGTTACAAGCCGTCCGCCCCGGTTGAATTTTACGGAAATATCTCCCAGAATTACCGCTCGATTACGTTCAGTGACATGCGGATTTCCAACCCGTCGGCGGTGATCGACCCCAATTTGCAGGATGAGCGCGGTTTTTCGGCGGACGTGGGCGTGCGGGGCGAAAAAAACGAAGTGCTGAATTACGACCTGAGTTTGTTTGCCCTCAACTACGGAAACCGCATTGGCGAAGTGCAGTTTTACGACGAAAGCGACCGCGTTCTGCGCAAACGGACCAACATTGGCCGGGCGGTGATTGTCGGACTGGAATCCTACGGCGAAGTAGAGCTGTTAAGCCTGTTGGGAACCAAACCGGAACAGTGGGGCTGGTCGGTTTTTGGGAATCTCGCCCTGATTCATTCCCGTTACGTGAAAAGCCAGATTCCGGGTGTACAGGGCAATGAGGTTGAATTTGTTCCGGCGGTTAACCTCAAATCGGGGATGCGGTGGAGTTATCGGAATCTGAAAGCATCGTTTCAGCTAACGTACCTGACCGACCAGTTTTCCGACGCGACGAACGCCATCGACGGCGGTTTTTCGGGCGTTGTCGGACAAATACCGGCCTATCGGATTATGGATTTTTCGCTTTCGTGGAATTACCGGTGGCTCAAGCTGGAGGGCAGCGTCAACAACCTGACCAATGAATATTATTACACCCGCCGGGCAACGGGCTATCCCGGCCCCGGAATTCTGCCGTCTGACGGGCGGGGGTTTTTTCTGACGGTTGGCGTGAAATGGTAAATAAAACCGCTTACTCAATAGATGTTGGAAGTGTGGTGACAAGCGGTGTTTATTGGCAACTTTCTTGCTGATAATCAACCCACTTGCCTTCATGATTCCGGCTTGCTGGCGGTTTATGGCATGAGTCAGTTGGCAATGCGAAAACGGATGGCGGAGAAATTGAGCGTTTAGTTTTTCCTTTTAACCCCGGAGGGGTTTGCTGTTAATAGCCAAAGAGTCTCCATATCCTCCCAAGCCCCGGAGGGGCGTCCTATAAAATTCAGGACGCCCCTCCGGGGCTTAAAAATTATACTCATGCCATTTGGCTATTGACAGCAAACCCCTCCGGGGTTAAACGGGTAAATACGCCTAAATCACGCTGTTATTCGCATTACAACGGTTTACTCACCAACTGCGGCCGTTCGTTGACCACTTTCAGAATCAGCTCCCCGAACAGCGTATTGGACCAGGCGAACCATTTTCGCGTAAATTTTGCCGGGTCGTCTTTATCGAACGATTCGTGCATAAAACCGGTATTGGCATGGGTTTTCTTCAACTGCCGGAGCTGCATCAGAATCTCCTGATCGTCGGTGGACGTCAGCGCCCGCATGGTCAGGCTCATGGGCCAGATGTTGTTCACCAGCGTGTGCGGACTGCCGATGCCTTCGGCGGCTTTTCCCCGGAAATAATACGGATTGTCGGTGCTAAGCGAAAACCGCCGGGTGTTTCTATAAATCGGATCGTTGGCCGAAACCGCTCCCAGATACGGCAACGAAATGAGGTTGGGCACATTGGCGTCGTCCTGCAACAGGTGATTGCCAAACCCGTCCACTTCCAGCGCATACAGTTTGCCGTATTTCGGATGGGTATACACGGCGTATTGTTTCAGGGCTTTTTCAACCTCGTCGGCCAGCGCCCGGCATTCGCTGGCAAAAGCCGCATCGGGCCGGATTTTGTCCGTCATCATAGCCACCTGCCGAAGCGATGCGACGGCAAACCAGTTGGATGGGACCAGAAACGGAAAAACCGTCGCATCGTCGGACGGGCGGAACGTGCTGTGGATCAAGCCAACGGGACGGGTCGGATTGCCGTAGCCATTGCCCGGAACGGTGTCGGTCGACCAGGACGTTTCGCGCCCGAACGTGTAGGACCCCCGCCCGGTTTTGCGCTGCTGTTCACGACAGGTTTTCAGAATCAGCCGCATGGCGTCGGCCCAGTCGGCATCGAACGGGCTGGTGTCGCCGGTGGTTTGCCAGTAGTGATACGCCAGCCGGATGGGGTAGCAAAGCGAATCCAGCTCCCATTTCCGTTCGTGTAAACCCGGTTTCATGGCGGTTAGGTCCTTCTTCCATTCCCCTTCTTTTTTCGGATCGGAATAGAACGCATTGGCGTACGGGTCGAGCTTGATGCACTGCGTTTGCCGCCGAATCACGCCCGCGACCAATTTGCGCAGCGGTTCATCGTCTTTCGTCAACGGCAAATAGGGCCACACCTGAGCGGTGCTGTCGCGGAGCCACATGGCGTCGATGTCGCCCGTGATGACGAACGTGTCGGGTTTGCCACCGACCTCGCTAAACCGGACGGTGGTATCGAGCGTATTGGGAAAGCAATTTTCAAAAAGCCACGCCAGCTCGGGATCTTTGACGGTTTTCTTGACGCGTTCGATCGCCCGTTCAACGGCCGCGCTTGTAAAATTCCGTTTGTCGGCCGCCACCCGCACCACCGGAAACGTGGGTTCGCTGGTTGCAAAAGCCTGATGAGCCCCCAACAGGATTCCGGCGCTGGCACCGGCGGATTGGTGGATAAAATAACGACGATTCATAATCAGTTGGCTTGTGATGGGAACGCGGATCGAGCGGATTTGAACGGATTTTATTTAATCCGTTCAAATCCGTTCAATCCGCTAAATCTGCGTTCCTATCCCCAAAAGTAGGAAATTAATAGCTTCTGATGGTCCTTTTTCCGCCCGTCGCCAAACTGTCCAGATGCGTACAGGCATTGTCCAAAATCGGACAGAACGATTAGTTTCAGTTTTCGAAAACATATTCCCATTCGACGGAAATGCATACTTTTTCGTTTGGCAAAGGATTTGATATACGGAAATAGAAGAAATAGATCAGACTCTTAATCCTACTGATTTTCGACTCATGCGACGCAGTGATTTAGGCGAATTTGAGGAAGTTGTTTTACTGGCGGTGGCCGTGCTGGTGCCGAAAGCGTATTCCGTGATGATTGCGGAAGAACTCGAACGGGAAACCGGTCAAACCGTCAGCACCGGGGCGGTTCACGCGGCCCTGCAACGACTGGAGCAGAAAGGGTATGTGACGTCCGTTATGGGCGAAGCAACGGCGGAACGGGGTGGTCGCCGAAAGCGGCTGTTTACGGTTTCCGCGTTGGGCGGGCGGGTGCTTACGGAAGTTCGCTCGGTCCGAAACCGGCTGTGGGAACGCATCGTACCGCCGACGCTGCTGGAATGGAGCTAGAATGGGGGCGTTAAAGCTAAAAACCATCGCTATGACCTCCTGCTCCACTGGATTCTTACTTGCACGATTCAACTCCTGATTCATCACTCCTAACTGATCACTCGTATGAAACCGCCCCGCTGGGCCGACACGTTCCTCTCCTGGCTGGTGGCTCCGCATCTGCGCGAGGAGGTGCTGGGCGATTTGCACGAACGCTTTCACCTCCGCGTCCAACGGCTGGGCGCGGCCAAAGCCCGACAGCGGTATTGGCGGGAAGTGCTGGCGTATGTGCGACCCGCTTTTATGAAACGACACCCATCCGAATACCCCCAACCTACCCATACGGATATGATCAGTAACTATTTGAAAATTGCCTTTCGCAACCTGGTCAAAAACCGGGTGTATTCCTTCATCAACATTTTTGGACTGGCAACGGGCATGGCCGTGGCGATGCTCATCGGTTTATGGATTTACGACGAAGTGTCGTTCGATAAGCACCATAAAAACTACGACCGCATTGCCCAGCTTTGGCAATTTGTCACCTTCGGCCCCGAAAAATCGTCTTATAACGTTCTGCCGATTCCGCTGGCGGGCGAGCTGCGCAGCAAGTATCCTGATTTTGAATCGGTTAGCCTGGCGGTTTCCCGCGAAGTTGTCCTTACGTCCGGTGACCGGAAATTTACCAAAACCGGTAAGTACGTCGAGCCGGTTTTTAGCCGGATGATGTCCGTGAACATGCTGGCCGGAACGGATGCCGGTTTGAACGATATCAATTCGATCCTGCTTTCCAGGTCGGCCGCCACCACCTTTTTTGGTTCGGCAAATCCGATCAATCAGCTGATTAAGCTCAACAACAAGCGGAATTTGAGAGTGGCGGGCGTTTACCAGGATTTTCCCCCAAACAGTACCTTCAGCGACATTGCGTTTCTGGCTCCCTGGAAGTTGTTCGTGGCCATCGATGCGGGTGGAAAAGACTCGCAGGACAAGTGGGATAACAATGATTACCAACTATTTGCCCAGTTGAAACCGGGCGCAGATTTCGACCAGGTTTCGGCCAAAATCAGGGATATCCGGATGAAACGGGACAATCCACCGGCCTATAAACCGGAGTTTTTCCTCCATCCGATGCATAAGTGGCATTTGTATTCGGATTTTAAAGATGGCGTCAATACCGGTGGTCTGATTGTGTTTGTGTGGCTTTTTGGCATCATTGGCGGTTTTGTCTTGCTGATGGCCTGTATCAACTTCATGAATCTGAGCACCGCCCGAAGCGAAAAGCGGGCCAAAGAAGTCGGGATTCGGAAGGCGGTCGGTTCGGTTCGGAGTCAGTTGATTTTCCAGTTCTTTAGCGAATCGCTCCTGTTGGCCCTGGTGGCGTTTACGTTGTCGCTCGTCTTCGTCGGATTTGCCTTGCCGTTTTTCAATCAAATGGCCGACAAAAAGATGACCATTTTGTGGTCGAACCCCGGGTTCTGGCTGGTCGGGCTGGGTTTTAGTTTGCTCACGGGCCTGATTGCGGGCAGCTACCCGGCTTTGTATCTGTCCTCGTTTCAGCCGGTAAAAGTGCTGAAGGGCGCTTTCCGGGCCGGTCGTTTTGCATCCGTTCCCCGGAAGGTTCTGGTCGGATTTCAGTTTACGGTTTCCGTCACACTGATTATCGGTACCATCATCGTTTTCCGGCAAATCGAGTACGCGAAAGACCGCCCGGTTGGCTACAACCGCAGTGGTCTGATTGAAATCAGCATAAGCACCCCCGAGCTTTATGGGCGCTATGAATCACTCCGCAACGATTTGCTGGGCACTGGGGCCGTTGCGGAAATGGCGGAATCGAATGCTTCAGTAACGGCCCAGGCTGGCGGAGTGGCCAACATCACCTGGCGAGGGCAGGCGGCCGATCTGAAACCTTTGCTGATGTCGAACCGGATTACCCACGACTATGGCAAAACCGTCGGCTGGCGGTTGGCCACCGGCCGGGATTTTTCCAGGCAGTTTTCCACCGATTCTACGGCGGTTATTCTCAATGAAACGGCGGTCAAACTGATGGGTTTTAAAAACCCGGTTGGTGAAATTATAAGCTGGGGAAATGAAAAATACAACGTAATCGGCGTGATCAGAGACATGGTCAAAGAGTCTCCTTTTAAACCCGTCAGTCCTTCGTTTTTTGTCTTGAATTACAAAGCGGCCAATGTGATCCATATCAAACTGGCCCCCCAGCTTTCTGCCAGTGAGGCCCTTGCCAAAGTTGAGCAGGTGTTCAGATCCTATAATCCGGCGGCTCCCTTTGACTACAAATTTGTGGATGAAACGTATGGGCGAAAATTCGGGCACGAAGAACGGATTGGCAAGCTGGCGGGTGTTTTTGCCGGTTTAGCGATCCTGATCAGTTGTCTCGGCCTGTTTGGTTTGGCTTCGTTCATGGCCGAACAGCGCACCAAAGAAATTGGTATTCGGAAAGTGTTGGGCGCATCCGTTTTCACGGTCTGGCAATTGCTCTCGAAGGAGTTTGTGATGCTGGTTGGAATCGCCTTCTGTCTGGCGGCTCCCATTGCCCATTATGTGCTGTCGGATTGGCTCCAGAATTACGAATACCGCACGGAATTGTCGTGGTGGATTTTTGCGCTCGCCGGTGCCGGTGTGCTGGCGGTGACGCTGCTAATGGTGAGCTTCCAGAGCATCAAAGCGGCTTTGGTGAACCCGATTACCTCCCTGCGTTCGGAATAAAATGAGTTAAGAATGAAGAGTTAAGAGTGAATGCGTCAGCCAACGCAGGGGCGTCGGACGGCCGATGCGGCTCCGTCTTCATTCTTAACTCTTCACTAAAAAAAGCCTATGCCAACCGAAACTCCAAAACCGCACCGTCAGACCGCGCCCCGCTGGGCCGACCGGCTGCTTTCCTGGCTGGTGGCTCCGCACCTGCGCGAGGAGGTGCTGGGCGATCTGCACGAGCGCTATCAGCTGCGGGTGCAGCGGCTGGGCGCGGCCAAAGCCCGGCAGCGGTATTGGCGGGA
Source organism: Larkinella knui (assembly GCF_003858645.1). Lineage (GTDB taxonomy): Bacteria > Bacteroidota > Bacteroidia > Cytophagales > Spirosomataceae > Larkinella > Larkinella knui. The sequence continues at coordinate 167,932 of NZ_RQJP01000007.1, forward strand.
TTCGCTGGCGTATGTGCGACCCGCTTTTATCAAACGTAACCCATCGGAGTCCCTAACCCCTTTTTTCCTGAATACGGATATGCTACGCAATTATGTAAAAATCGCCCTTCGGAACCTGGTCAAGAGCAAGGGTTTCTCCGCCATCAATATCGTTGGCCTGGCCCTGGGTATGGTTTGCTGCCTGTTTATTTTTCTTTGGGTGCAGGATGAAAAGGGCATCGATAATTTTCACGCCCACGAAAAACACCTGTACATCGCCTATCAAACCATCACATCGGGTGGAAAAGTGGATGGTAACTACTCGAGTCCCGTTCGTTATGCACAGGGCCAGCCCCCCACTTTTCTCCTGGCAGATTTGCAGACGGCCGTTCCGGAAGTGAAATACCAGGCCTTTTATGCCACGGGCTACGAACTTCCCTGGGGCCATCCCGAAACGTTTCAGGCGGGGGAAAAGAAATTCAAACTGGAAGGCTCCCGGGCGGGCCAGGATTTCTTTAAAATTTTCAGCTATCCACTGCTGGCGGGCAATGCGGAAACGGCCCTGAAAGAAATCGGCGGAATTGCCATTTCCCGGAAAATGGCAGCACTGTTTTTTGGAAGTCCGGAAAAGGCGGTTGGCAAAAGTCTCCGGTATGAGAACCGGCTGGATTTTAAAGTATCGGCGGTTTTTGAAAACCTGCCGGTACAAAGCTCCCTGAAATTTGATTTTCTGTTCAACTGGGATGCCCAAAAAACGAAGCTGGAATGGTCGTCCAACGACTTTCGGACCTATTTACAACTTTCGGAAACGGCGGACGTAAAAACCGTAGAGACGAAAATCAATCGGTTTCTCCAGCCCCGGCTGGCGAACAGCAAAGGGGTTACTACCCAGATTGGGCTTCAACCCCTGAGCGAGCAGTATTTGCACAGCAATTTTGTAAACGGAAAACCGGAAGGCGGGCGAATCGAATACGTGCGTATATTCAGTGGGGTTGCCATTTTTATCTTACTCATTGCCTGCATCAATTTCATGAATCTGGCCACGGCCCGATCCGTCAAACGGGCCAAAGAGGTGGGTGTCCGAAAAGTGTTAGGCTCCAACCGCAGTCATCTGATCGGGCAGTTTTTTGGTGAAGCGTTGCTGCTCGCGTTTTTGGCCATGGGCGTTACGCTGATCCTGGTGGTACTGCTGATGCCCGCTTTTAATAATTTCACCGGAAAGCAGATTGAGTCGCCCCTGATGCACGGGTCTTTCTGGGCCTCGCTGGTGGGGCTGACGGTTTTCACGGGTCTGCTGGCAGGTAGTTATCCCGCCCTTTTTCTATCGTCGCTCCAGCCGGTTCGCATTTTGAAAGGTGTGTTGCGCTTTACGCAAAGTGCCATCTGGTTCCGGCAAGGGCTGACGGTATTTCAGTTCGGACTGGCCATCATCCTGCTCGTTGCGACCATCGTCGTATCCCGGCAGACCAATTATGTCCAAAAAACGCACCTGGGCTATGATCGTGAAAATCTGCTGTATATCCGTGTAGAAGGGGCTCTGTCGACGCAAAAGAACTATTTATTATTCAAAGAACAGGCTTCTAAAATGCCGGGTATTGCGATGGTGGATCGCAGCAGCGAAGCCCCGCACGCCATGGGATTTGTGGTGGACGATAACGACGGAAGTGCGGAGACCAATACCGGGAATGACGCCATCAATTGGGAAGGCAAGCAAAAAAACACCTCTGTTGGTTTTAAACCCACGTCGGTCGGGTTCGATTTTGTAAAACTCATGAATCTGAAAATTATAGAAGGCCGTGATTTTTCAAGAACCAACGCGACGGATTCGACGGACGCTTTTATGGTGAACGAAGAAGCCGTCCGGCTGATGGGCCTGAAAAAACCCATTGGCAAATGGGTATCGGCCTGGCAAAAAAAGGGCCACATCATCGGCATCCTCAAAGACTACCACACCCACTCGCTGCATGAGCCCATCAAGCCGCTGATTGTGGATGTGAAAGAATACGAATATTTCGGCGTGATCCTGGTGCGCACCAAACCCGGCCAAACGAAAGAAGCCCTGGCGAGTCTGGGACAGGTTTATAGAACTCTTAATCCGAACTACCCCTTTGATTATCAGTTTATTGACCAGGAATATGAAAAGCTGTACCGGAGTGAACAGGTGATGGCGAAGCTTTCCAATGTGTTTGCGGTGCTGGCCATTCTGATTTCCTGTCTGGGACTGCTGGGGCTGGTGATGTTTTCTACGGAGCAACGCACCAAAGAAATTGGCATTCGGAAAGTGCTGGGGGCTTCGGTCGGCGAGATCGTTGCGCTGTTCTCCAAAGATTTTATCCGACTGGTCCTGGTGTCCATTCTGATTGCATCGCCCATTGCCTGGTATGCCATGAACCAGTGGTTACAAAGTTTCGCCTATAAAATTGACCTGGCGTGGTGGTTTTTTGCCGCATCCGGCGCGGGGGCGTTAGCCATTACCTTGCTGACGGTCAGCTTCCAGAGTATCAAAGCGGCTTTGGTGAACCCGGTTACCTCCCTGCGTTCGGAATAATGAGTTAAGAATGAAGAGTTAAGAGTGAATGCGTCAGCCAAGCGCAGGGGCGTCGGACGGCCGATGCGGCTCCGTCCGTCTTCACTCTTCACTAAAAAAAGCCTATGCCGACTGAAACTCCAAAACCGCACCGTCAGACTGCGCCCCGCTGGGCCGACCGGCTGCTTTCCTGGCTGGTGGCTCCGCACCTGCGCGAGGAGGTGCTGGGCGATCTGCACGAGCGGTATCAGCTGCGGGCAAAGCGGCTGGGAGCGGCCAAAGCCCGGCAGCGGTATTGGCGGGATGTGCTGGCGTATGTGCGACCGGCCTTTATCAAACGACAACCGACAGTCGGAATGCCGCACCACCGACGATTCGGTGAGTATCCATCAACCTCTATTTTTAGCCTTGACATGCTCCAAAACTATTTAACAATTGCCTGGCGGAATTTGCGCAATCAGCCTTTTCTTTCGTTTCTGAACATCTTCGGATTAGCGCTCGGTCTGGCGAGTTGTCTGCTGATTACGTTGTATGTCGTGGATGAACTGACGTATGACCGCTTCCATGAAAAAGCCGATCGGATTTACCGGATCAACGTCGATGCTACGTTCGGCGGTACGGAACAAAGCCTGACCCAGGTTGGCGATGCGATGGGCGCGACGTTGAAAAAAGATTACCCGCAGGTGGAAGAATTCGTCCGTTTTTATGGGGTTAACGAGTCGAAAATCGTTCGGAAAGGCAACGAATCGATCGACGAGCGCCGATCGGTTTACGCCGATCCGACGTTGTTCGATGTATTTACCTTGCCTGCCCTTTTCGGTAACACCAAAACCGCTCTGAATGCCCCCAATTCGGTGGTCATCACCGAGTCGACCGCCAGAAACTATTTCGGAACGCCCGATGTGGTTGGTAAAACGCTCGAGGTAAACAAAGCGCTTTATACCGTAACGGCCGTCATCCACGATATTCCACAAAATTCCCACTTTCATTTCGACTTTATCTTCTCGATGAAGAACGTCAAGTACGACTGGGGAAATTACCTGACAAGTAATTTTCAGACCTATGTTGTCTTGAAGGAAGGGGTTGATTACAAAGCCTTTAATCGGAATTTCTCGCAAATAATTGAAAAATACCTCTTCCCACAGGCCAAACAGAAAATGCAGATAACCAGCGCGAAGGACTTTAACCGGGGCGGGAATAGACTGGTATTTAGCTTGTTTCCGCTGACCGACATTCACTTGCGGTCGGATCGTCGGGACGAACTGGACGTAAATGGCAACATCCAGTTTGTGTCTATTTTTTCGGCCATTGCGCTGTTTGTCTTGCTGATAGCCTGCGTCAATTTCATGAATTTATCGACAGCGCGTTCGGCCAAACGCGCCAAAGAGGTCGGAATCCGGAAGGCAATGGGAACGAATCGAAAGGCCCTGATTGGGCAGTTTCTGGCCGAATCGACCCTGACCGTAACACTTTCATTGCTCCTGGCGTTGGGATTAACGGCTTTGATTATGCCATTTTTTAACGAACTAGCCGCCAAAACGCTTTCCGTAAACCGCCTGTTTGCGTTACCCATTTTACCCTTTCTCCTGGTGTTGCCGATTGTGGTGGGTTTCGTAGCGGGCAGTTATCCGGCGTTTTTCCTGTCCGGTTTCAACCCAATTGCCGTTTTGAAAGGCACGATCGGCAGTGGCCTGAGAAAGAGTAATTTCCGGAATGCGCTGGTTGTTTTTCAATTTGCCACCTCCGTTATCCTGATGATCGGAACGCTCATTGTTTACCGCCAGCTTAATTATATCCAGACGAAAAACCTCGGTTTTAACAAAGAACAGATCCTGATCATTGACGGCACCCACGCCCTGGGCTCCAATGTCGAAGCCTTTAAGAATGAGTTGCTTACCCTGCCGGGCGTTACGGCCGGTACACTAAGCGGTTTTCTGCCGGTATCTTCTTCACAACGGAATGGCCGGACATTTTCGAAGGAACCGGTTACGGCAGCCGACAATATGATCGATACCCAAAACTGGACGGTAGACTACGATTACATCGGAACGATGGGAATGAAAATGGTGAAAGGGCGGAATTTTTCGAAAGATTTCGGTTCGGATGCCAGCGCGGTCGTGATCAACGAGTCGATGGCACACCTCCTCGGTTTTGCCAATCCGATCGGGCAGAAAATTTATGCGGGGGCAAATGGCGCGTCTACTCCTTTGACCATCATTGGCGTTGTGAAAGATTTCAACTATGAGTCATTGCGGAAAAACATCGGCCCGCTGGTGTTTTCGTTGGGTCAAAGTACGGCGCTTGCTTCGTTTCGGGTCAATACCCAAAACCTTCCGAATCTGCTGAAACAGGTGGAATCCGTCTGGCAAAAAATGCCCGCCGGGGTTCAATTCAGATACCGGTTTATGGACGAAGCCTTCGATACGATGTATCGTGCCGAGCAGCGGGTTGGACAAATTAGCCTGACGTTTGCCGGACTCGCCATCCTGATCGCCAGTTTGGGACTGTTTGGACTCGCAACTTACATGGCCGAGCAGCGCACCAAAGAAATCGGCATCCGCAAAGTGCTGGGTGCCGGCACCACCGGTATTGTGACGCTCCTTTCCCGGGATTTCCTGAAACTGGTCCTGATCGCCATTCTGATTGCTTCGCCGGTGGCCTGGTATGTCATGAACCGGTGGCTTCAGGATTTTGCGTACAAGATCAGCATCGAATGGTGGATTTTTGCGCTGGCCGGACTGCTGTCGATCGGGATTGCCCTGGTAACGGTAAGTTTCCAGTCGATTAAGGCCGCGTTGATGAATCCGGTGAAGAGTCTGCGAAGTGAATGAAAAAGAAGGAAATACCGAAGTGAAAGCCGTGACGAACGCTGGCGGAGCTATTTCGTTATTCAATATTCGTTATTAAAAAAAATATGCGAAACCCGAATCATCCCAAACCGCCCCGCTGGGCCGACCGGCTGCTTTCCTGGCTGGTGGCTCCGCACTTGCGCGAGGAGGTGCTGGGCGATCTGCACGAACGCTATCAGTTGCGGGTGCAGCGGCTGGGCGTGGCCAAAGCCCGGCAGCGGTATTGGCGGGATTCGCTGGCGTATGTGCGACCGGCTTTTATCAAACGAAAACCATCCGAATATCCCAATCCAACCCATTCCGCCATGATACGCAATCATTTCCTTATTGCTTTCCGCAACCTGATGGGCGGAAAAAGCTTCTCTATCATCAATATTGGTGGGCTGGCGGTTGGAATGGCCGGGGCCGCGCTGATCGCCTTGTGGCTCCAGAACGAGAGTAGCTTTGACAAATTTCACGAACACCAGGACCGGCTTTACCAGGTCTATGGTTTGACGAATCCCGTTGGTGGAACGCCTTATGCCATACCGGAAACGTCACAACCGCTGGCCCCGGCGTTGAAACAGAACTACCCGGAAGTTGAAGCCGTAACCCGGATTAAAGACATCGATAAATTTCTGGTACGGGTTGATGGTCAAAGTTTTACCGGCATTCAGGGGGCTTTTGCGGACCCTTCTTTCCTGCACATGTTCAGTTTTCCGCTGGTGGCAGGCCCAAAAAACGGGCAGCTCACGACGATTTCCTCCATTGTTATTACCGAAAAATTGGCCCGGAAACTGTTCGGTACGACCGACGCTCTGAATAAAACCATCCGGCTCGACTCCGTCGATCACTTCGTGGTAACCGGTATTTTAAAGGATTTGCCGCCGAATACCCGCTTTACGTTTGAGTATCTCCTACCCTGGGAGTATTTGAAGAAGTTAGGAACCGGATGGAGCAATGAAGATTGGCTCAGCAACAATACGCCAACCTTTGTCTTGCTGAAACCGAATACCAACCAGGCCGCTTTCGATGCGAAAATCAAAGACCTGACCCAGCGGTATTCGGGGCGCAGGGATGTGTGGACTCATTTTCTTTTTCCGCTGAGGCAATGGCATTTATATGCTGATTTTGAAAACGGAAAACCGGTGGGCGGGCGCATCGAAACCGTCCGCGTGTTTGGCCTCATTGCCGCCTTTATCTTGTTGATTGCCTGTATCAATTTCATGAACCTGAGCACGGCCCGAAGCGAAAAACGGGCCAAAGAAATTGGCGTTCGGAAAGTGGCCGGCGCAGGTCGCGGGTCGTTGATCGGGCAGTTTATTACCGAAGCGTTTCTCACTGCCTGCCTGGCCGGAGCCATTGCCTTGTTGCTGGTTCAACTCGCCCTGCCGTCGTTCGATACGCTCATTAGCACGCAGCTTGCTATTCCTTACCAGAACTTTTCGTTCTGGCTTTGGGCTGTTGGATTCGTCGTCCTGACCAGTTTGCTGGCGGGGAGTTATCCCGCTTTTTACCTCTCGTCCTTTCAACCGATCGGCATTTTCACTAAGCAGTTCAAAAAAAGCCAGTTGGGGTTATCGCCCCGAAAAATACTGGTGGTGCTCCAGTTTACGTTTGCCATTGTTCTCGTTATTGCGACGATCATTGTTCGCGATCAGATCCTGTATGCGCAGGAGCGGGACAAGGGCTACGCCAATAGTAATTTGATTCACGTCAATTTTGTCGGTGATATTGAGAAAAATTATTCGCCGATCAAGCGGGAATTGATCCGTTCGGGGGCTGCGGTGTCCGTCACAAAAACCATGACCGACCTGACCAATGAAAGCTGGCGGACCTGGGGGCTGCGGTGGCCGGGCGAAAATCCGAAAGATACCAACACGGCCATCACCCTCTTCAGTTCGGATGCCGATCTGGTCAAAACGGCGGGCATGACGTTGATCGAAGGGCGTGACATCGACAGTTACCAGTATCCGGCAGACAGTTTCTCCGTGGTACTGAACGAAACCGCCGTCAAATTGATGGGCTTCAGGAATCCGATCGGGCAAACCATTTCCAACCGGGATCGATCGATTACGTGGCGCGTAGTGGGCGTTGTCAAAGATTACATTGTGGGTTCGCCCTACGAAAAAATACCGCCTATCGTCATCGAAGGTCCGGGGGCGTGGTTCAACACGATGCATATCAAGTTCAATCCTGCGAATTCGACGGCGGACAATCTGGCGAAAGCCGAGCCGATTTTTAAAAAATATAACCCGGCGTATCCCTTTGATTTCCAGTTCGTCGACCAGGAATACGCCCGAAAGTTCGACCATGAACAACGGACCAAAACCCTGGCGGGTCTTTTTGCCGCTCTGGCCATCTTCATTTCCTGCCTGGGTTTGTTCGGTCTGGCGTCGTTTGTGGCCGAACAGCGGACCAAAGAGATTGGCGTGCGGAAAGTGCTGGGCGCTTCGGTCTTCAACCTCTGGCGTTTGTTATCCAAAGACTTCGTCATTCTGGTCATTATCGCCTTCGGAATCGCTACGCCGGTGGCCTACTATTTCCTGCATACCTGGCTTCAGAAATACGAATACCGCACGGAAATTTCCTGGTGGATTTTTGCCGTTTCCGGCGCGGGGGCGTTAGTGATTACGTTGCTGACGGTCAGCTTTCAGAGCATCAAAGCGGCTTTAATGAACCCGGTGAAGAGTCTGCGGAGCGAGTGACAATGATGGGAACGCGGATGGAACAGATCGGACGGATCAAAACGGATTTTAATCGGTGTGCATCCGTCCAATCCGTTCCATCCGCGTTCCCATCCATTACATCATTTTAATTCCGGCTTCCTTAAACCGTCGGTATAGATTCAGCAGAACTTCGCTTCGGAACTGATCTTCCTTGTTCACCGAATTGATCCAGACCCGCACTTTTAATTCGATGGAATCCGCAGAGATGGTCGATAAGAAAATCTCGGGTTGCATACGCTTGACGGTAGTCGGGTGTTTCGTTATTTCTTCTTTCACGAGCTTTTTTAAATCGCTCAGTTCGTGTTCGGTATCGGCCTTTATTGTGAGTTCAATTCGTTTGGCTTTGTGGTTGATGGTCCAGTTAATGACCTGACCCGAGAGCAGATCACCGTTGGGAATAATGACTTCCGATCCTTCGGTCGTCAGCAACCGGCTCGAACGAATACCGATGTTTTTAACGCGTCCTTTTTTATTCGTAATCTCGATAAAATCACCGATCTGGAAGGGTTTGTCGAAGATGAGGATAATGCCGGAGACGAAATTATTGACGATATTCTGAAGTCCTAATCCAATGCCAACGCCCAGTGCCCCAACAATAACCGTCACCTTATCCAGCCCGATTCCGGACGCCACAACCGCAAATAAAATACCGCCGATCAGCATAATAAGCCGGATGATTACCAGCCGTGAATCGGCATTGCTGATGCTTCCACCGATTTCGTCGTCGGTTTCGCCGAAGAAATAACCGATGTATTTTCGCAAGGCTCCCGATACATACAAAACCAGGAAAAACAGAACAATATTTCCCCAGGTAAACTGGGTGCTGCCCACGCTCCGTTCCAGCGTTAAAAAGTGTTCGATGGCGGTATAAGCCGCATTATAAACGTATAAATTATTGGTGAAAATGATCAGCCAGGCGATGACCGCAATGACGCTCAGCAGCCGGTGCAGGCCGACTTCCAGCTTCGCATAATTAAACCGCGACGTAATTCCTGCGGACAGTTTGCTGCTCACTACCTGCAGGGCAAACGCTTCGTTAATGATCTGAATCAACGTAAAAAGGCCAACAGCCTGGGTTAATCCATAAATCGATGCGGTGGTAAAAATCTTCGCCAGACTAATCCGGCCAACGATATTACAGAATACCGCCAGAAAATTGAGGATAATATAGAGAATGGAAACCTGTTTTATAAACCCCGTCAGTGCCAGAATCTTTCGGATATGAAACAGAAATAAAAAGCCGAAAACGATGGATACCGCGTTGAGAATGAGCAGCCAGAGCCGGAAGAAAAGACCGGGATCGATAATTGACGACCGGGTGATAATGACCAGGATATAAAGCGTAACGATGGCGAGCCAATACAGGAAAAGCTTCCGGGACCAGCTCCGGTAAAAAAGGCCGGTCAGGGCCAGCAATAAAATAAATTGCATCAGCTCGACGTAAACTGCCGGCGGGCGCAGATCGAAGAACGGAGCGAAGTTGAACACGACAACCAGCATCGCAAAGATGGGGAAGGGGCGGAGGTACCGTATTTTTAAGTCATTCAGCGCTTCCTGCCGGTTTCCGTGGCGATTGATAACCGCAAAACTTCGGTATACCCAGGCAAAAAAAGCCGCCCCGATTACCACCATATAAATCCAGTTACCCGCACTTCGGTTGAAATAATACGCCAGCATATCGCGCTGCCCTTCATACGATTGTCTGACTAAATTATCCAGATGCTCGTCGGAACCCGCACTTTTCGGAATCGCCCAGATAAACTCCGTTTCTTTACCGGTTATCTTGACGTTAAACTCCCGGATTCGCTCATTAACTACGTTGGTTAAGTCGGCCGTTTCAAAATAACTGTTGGAAACCGAAGCCTGTAATTTGTTGATACGGATCAGGTTTTGATTGGTCGATTCGCTGGCCTGAACCCACTGTTGTCGCAATTCTTTCAACGAATTAAAATACAGAACCCGGTAGCTGCTGTCGGCGGGTAAAACAAGTACCGAGTCGCGGGCCAGCGAAATAAGTGCTCCGTTCATCCCGGATAAATCTTTTTCATACGCCGAAAGCGTCTGTCGCCAGGCCTTCAGTTGGGTCTGTACGTCATTGAGCAATACCTGGAACATGAGCATGTTTTTCATGTCATGCACCTTGCGATACAGCAGCAGATTGGTCCGGATGGCTTTCAGGTAAGACTGGGCTTCCGGCAGATTTTCTTCGATTTGCCAGGTGTTGTATCCCCGCCGGGTGCGGTTGGTGATGTCATTCAAAACCGTATGCCCTTTTTCAAGGCGGGCAATAATGCTGTCGGCCGGAATACCGGGTTGCGGGATGATGGGCAGGCTATCGACCGGGCTAGTTTTGGCGATTTTCTGGGCGTGCAGGGAGCCGTTTACAAAACAGAGAAATAGAATGAAAAAGAAGAGTGACTTTGTAAATAATCGAAACGTTGAAAAGCAGTTTTTTAGAATCATCGTATCTGGTTTTGGTTAGACTCTTTCTTTCCAGGAGTGTCATACCTTTAAAATAATACGATCAGGATTCCTAAATTGTTGTCATTCCGGGATGCTTTCAACCCAGCGGACCCGGCAACGGCCCCTTTTTTGTCAGCCCAAATGGCGGAAATATGATCCGTATTGCGGTTTTTTGGAGGTTTATACAAAAAAAGCCCCTTGATGAAAGGGGCCTGGAACTCACTTGTTCAGGTTTAGAAAGCTCAGGCAATTCGGGTAATAAATGCACCCCGTTCGGGACCGGCACCCACGACGGAAATGCAGATTTCATCCCCGGTTCTGGCCACTCCGCTCGTCATGTCGTCGTGCAGGAGCTTTAAGGTGCTGGTGGCAACCAGATTACCGTACGTCTCCACATTGACGCCAAACTTGGAGCGCGGGATGGCATTGGTTTCGATCAGGTGGTTTAGAAAACCGTTGGTCAGCACCGGGCTGGCCTGGTGCGTATAAATTTTTCGGACATCCGTCAGGTAGTTGGGGCGGTTTTGGAGCAGCGTTTGGTGATTCAACCGCATGCCTTTCATGTAGTATTCCTTCACGCGGTCGCCCGCCATGCCGAAACAGGATAATTCTTCGGAATGGTCCTGGCCCGGCGGATTCAGCGCCCCTCCGCCCATGTAATGAATCAGCGGATCATCAAAACCGCCCTCGGTCCCGAACGCCAACGAATCGCGGGAATAGAAGGCCAGCCCACCCCGGTAGCCATTTTTGCGTAGCACGACGGCCGACGCACCGTCCGAAAAAAGCGCGGCCGACATCCACAGCGATCGTCCCAGTGGATGCACCGGGTTCTGTTTGTAGAGCGACGTCCGGGTGTAGAGGCTGCTCAGGCTGTAGGCAATAATCAGGATATTTTCGGCCGACAGCTGGGTGGCGAGTTGCATGGCCCGCGCCATTCCCGCGCACCCCGCGCCCAGTTGAACCGGCACCACCGAATCCGGAATCCGCAGGCACTTTAGAAAATAAAACGCATCCTGATCCAGCAGAACCTGATAAGGCGAGCACGTAACGATCAGGACGGCGTCGATCTGGCGGGCCGAAAGCTGGGCGTTGGCCAGGGCTTCCCGGGCCACCTGCGTAACCACTTCCTGATTTTGAAACACCTCGGGTGCCCAGCTTTTCGACCGCACGCCCAGGACTTTTTCCACCATCGGACCGTCCAGGTATTTCGAAGAATCTTTGCGGTCGGGGACCTGAAACGATTCGGCCCACTCGGCGATGGGTGTCGGGTCGGCGACGTAACTGCTCAAACCGGCGATAACCCGTTGAACGGGCCGCACCGGTGGATGAGAAGGTAAAGTTGACATTAGTACGTTGTTTTTCGTGGGAAGAAAGCCGGGGCGGGTTGTCCGGTTTTTTCTTCAACCGTGAAATAACAACAGGATTTTACCAGGGTCAGCTGGTTTTATGCAGGCCGTTTCATTGTTTATCCGAACGGCCTGAAATCGGCTTTAAAAAATGGAACGGTTGTCGGTTTTACGAGCGGTTTCGAGATTCTGTCGTACTTCAATCCGCCTAATCCGCGTTCCCATCTAATTTCACCCCGGCTTCTGCCGGTGCCAGAACGCATAAAACGGAACGCCGGTGGCAATCAGTCCCAGCCCCATGAACGCTTCGCGGGGCTGCTCAATGAGTGTAATCACCACCAGCGTGAGACAGAACAAACAGAAAACGACCGGCAAAACCGGGTAGCCAATCACCCGATACGGGCGCGGCAAATCCGGGTGCGAACGCCGGTAGAGCATGACCCCGAACGCCGTTGCGCCGTAGAAAATGAACGAAGCAAACACCAGCATGTCTGTCAATTGGTCAAATGTGCCCGACCAAACCAGCGCCACCGACCAAACCGCCTGCCAGACAATCGATACCGAGGGCGACTGATAGGCGGGATGAATCCGGGCCACCGAGCGAAAAAACAGCCCGTCGCGGGCCATGGCGTAATAAATCCGGGCCGAAGTCAGAATGGTGCTGTTCGTCGCGTTGAACGTCGTGCATAAAATCAGCACCGATACCAGCGTGGCCCCGGTCGCTCCGCTTACCCGGCGAATGACCTCGACGGCGGCAATCCGGTTGGGCGTTTTGCCGAGTGCGATCAGGTCTTCAATCGGCATGACGTAGGTATACATCACATTAAGCAGCAGGTACAACCCCATCACGAACAGGGTTCCAATCCCGAGCGCCAGCGGCAGATTCCGTTGCGGATTCTTGATTTCTTCCCCAATGAACGCGATATTGTTCCAGCCATCGTAGCCCCAGAAAGCGCCCAGCGAAGCGATGAACATCGCTTTCACCAGCACCATGCCGTCGATGGCCCCGGCGTCGAAGGCTGCGCTGTTGTGACTCAGGTTGGTGAAACTACCCAGCGGAGAGCTGAAGCCCGTGACCGCTAAACCGATAATGGTTACTAAGATCGCGCACGTCAGCACCCAGCTGATGCCGCCCGCAAACCGGATGCCCCGGTAATTGACCAGACTGAGGATGATAATGAGCACCGAAGCGATTCCTTTTGTCTGAAAACCCGTTTCATCGGCCAGTGAAAGCAGACCCACCAGCGACTGGGCAAAAATGTAGGCTAAGGCCGAAATGGATGCCGTTCGCACCACCATAAAATTGCTCCAGCCGTAGAGAAAAGCAAAAAATCGGTTGTAGACTTTCTGGTAATAGACGTACTCGCCCCCCGATTGCGGAAACATCCCCGCCATTTCGGCATTGGTCAGCGCCCCGGCCAGACTCACCAGCCCGGCCAGCAGCCAGCAAAGCAGAATCAGACCCGGCGACTGCAGGGCGTCGGCCATAGGGGCAATTTTCTTGAAGACGCCGGATCCGACCATGATGCTGACAACCAGAATGATGGCCGAAGGCAGGCTCAGAACGCGGGCGAGTTTGGTCACTGGTTTCATCGGCTACAGGGACGAATCCGTTAATCCCAGGCCGGGCATTCCGGTCGGTCGCATCAACCCGTTTTCAATCACAAAACCGCCTTTTACAACATCTTCGGCGAGGTCGAGGCTGCCGTCCAGGTCGATATACCGGGTGTTCGGGCAGGCAAAAGCCGCATGCAAAGCCGCCGTGATGCTGATGATGCTTTCGTCGTTGCAGCCCCAGAACAGCTCGATCTGACTCAGTCGGGCCACGGTTGCAATGTCAAACGCACCCCGAATACCGCCACATTTCATGAGCTTGATGTTAAAAATGCCGAATGGGTACGGATCCTGCGCCAGTTTTAAAGCCGCTTCGCCCCCTTTCAGCGACTCGTCGGCGGCCAGCCGTTGACGAAGCGCCAACGGCAACGACCGCAGTTCTTCTTCGGTACCCACCGCCATCGGCTGTTCAATCAGTTCAACGTTGGCGTCGTCGGTCTGGCCGATGAACTGGGTCAACTGATCCAGGGTATAGCCCTGGTTGGCGTCGACGCGCAGCACCAGGTCGGGGCCAAACTGCTCGCGGAGCTTCCGAATCCGGCCAATGTCTTCGGCTACATCCAGCCCGGTTTTTACTTTTAAAACCTGAAACCCCTGTTGAACGTACTCCCGGGCGGCTTCCAGTGTTTCGGCAATCGGCATAATGCCAATCGTGATCGAAGTAGGCAGAGCCGTTACTTTCTGGCCGTAAAACGCAACCACCGGAATGCCCAGAAACTGCCCCAGGGCGTCGTGGAGGGCAATATCAAAAGCTGCCAGCGTGCCGGGAAGATCCGGAAACTGCTGGCGGGCTTCGTCGATCAACTGAAAGGTATGGCGAATGTCGCGACCCACAAACCGGGCGATGGCATCGCTTTGCAGATTGGCGAACGCTTGATCCGGCGACTCACCGACCACTTCCGGCGACGGATTGGCGGCTCCCAACCCGATGATTCCATTGACCAGTTCGACAGCCAGAAAAATATTTTCGACGGTGGAAATGGTCTGGTAGGCGATGGTATACGGCCAGGTCAGGGCCAGATCCCGGCGGTAGGCCCGGATGGATTTAATCAGCATGAGGGACGGTTTTTTCGACGAGTTGACGGATGAGCGGAACCAGGGGAGCCAGGCCTTCTTCCAGCGGCAGAAGCACCGGAATGCCCAGCCGCTCGGCGTATTCCCGCTGAAACTGTCGGGCTTCTTCCAACGTGCAATCTTCCGTGTTTAAAGCCAGCGCCAGCACCTCTGATCCAAACTTCTGAATGATCTCAATTTCCGATTCTACCGACGGAATAGCGCCCCAATGCGCGTCGTAATCGAAATATGTACGCTTGGGCGCGTGCATCAGCACGATGTATTTGGCGTTTCCCGAAACCATAAATTCCAGTCCGCAGGGCCCACTCGGATTCCGCAGCGACGATTGTCCTTCGATCAGCAGCACGTCGGCACCGGTTTCCTGCCAGCACGAAACGAGGGCGTGTTCAATTTCGCCGGAAATAAAATCGTTCAGCGTCGAGTCGAAAATAAAACCGTATTTCCCGCCCTGTAGCCAGCCGGTTTGGCCGGTATAAATCATTTGCGCATTCAGGCCCGCAGCCTGGCAGGCCTGGGTCAGCAGGCGGGTCGTGGTTCGCTTGCCCATGGCGCAGTCCATGCCCAGCACGGCCACGATCGGGGCGGTAATCCTGAAAACGTCGCCCGACCAGAAATGCAGCTCGGCGCGGGGTTTGGGCTTCCGGATGTCGATCAGCCGGGCGTTGTGTTCAGCCGCGAGTTGCACCATCCGGGGGCGGTCGTTTAGCAAATCATGGAGGCCATTGACGATTGACAACCCGTTTTGCAGGCAGTTTTCGATCAACGTCAGCACTTCCGGCGGCAGGATACCACCGGTCGTTGCGACACCCACAATGCCGTATTGCACCGGCCCGACCGCAGCCAGAGCTTCTTCCAGAGAAGCAAATACCGGTATTTGCCGGGCTTTTGCATCCAGCACCTCGCCCGCATCGCGTCCGGCCGTGGGGGGGTCAATCACGCCGGCAATGGCATACCGTTCACTATCCCGAATAAGTCCGTGAGCGGTTTTTGCATTCGGCGTTGCCAGCAAGCCGTTGGTTAAAAGAAGAGCACGTTCTTTCATTCTATTTTTTAAGCGTACAGTTCGGCAAATAAAGCGTATTCTGCTTAATCAGTACTAAAATTTCAACGCTGGCGGGCTATTCATGAAAAAATAACTGATTATTCCTGTTTTATCTATTATTTATTCCGTGGCCGGTTCTGAAATCCAATCTAACAAAACCGGCGGTTTCCGAGTCTACTTACCAACCAGCCTGAAAGGCTGTCATCATTAGCCCCGGGTACCACCCGGGGTATGCCGGATGGAGGGTCCGGGTATCGCCCGGGGAACGCCGGATGGTGGGATCGGGTATCATCCGGGGAATTCCGGATGGAGGGTCCGGGGATCACCCGGGGAATGCCGGATGGTGGGATCGGGGATCGCCCGGGGTATGGAAATCACCCGGGGTTTTGGATATGAATTATTACATTCGGTGTATTGGTAATGGGACCCAACATCCGGCATTCCCCGATCCCAACATCCGGCGTTCCCCGGGCGATACCCGGGGCTAATGATGACAGCCTTTCAGGCTGGTGCGAGTTATAAATTCAGCTTTATGGGCATACTGTGGACCTATTTGAAACCCCACCGCTGGCTGGTGGTGGTGTCGTTGCTGCTGGCGGGCGTCAGTCAGATTCTGATGATGATCGATCCGTTGATTTTTGGGAAAATCATCGATGAATACGCCACCAAACCGGCGGTTCGGCCCGAAAACGAGCTGGTCAAAGGCGTGCTATTCTGGCTGTTGATTGCCGTACTGATTGCCACGCTGGCGCGGCTGGCCAAATCGTTTCAGGAGTATTTCATGCGGCTGGTCGTGCAACGGTTTGGTACGCAGGTCTTTAACGACGGGCTGAAACAAACGCTCCGTTTGTCGTTTCAGGAATTTGAAGAACAGCGGAGTGGCGAAACCGTGGCGCTGCTGCAAAAAGTACGGACCGACACCGAAAAATTCATCAACGCCTTTATCAATATTCTGTTTTCGTCCATCGTCGGCATGGGCTTTCTGATCTGGTACGCCATCACCAAACACTGGGCGCTGATTCCTATTTTTTTCGTCGGCATCATCGTTCTGGGCGGTCTAACCGGACTGCTCAGCAAGAAAATCAAAACCGTTCAGAAGGCCGTCAACCGGCAAACCGTCAAGCTGGCCGGGGCCATCACCGAATCCCTGCGTAACATCGAACTGGTTCGGAGTCTGGGACTTACGTTTCCCGAGATCCGGCGCTTGAAGCACTACACGCAGCGAATTTATGACCTTGAAATGGACAAAACGAAGCAGGTCCGGACGTTGTCGTTTTTGCAGGGCACCACGCTGAACGTGCTGAGACAGTCGATTCTGTTTGCCTTGTTGTGGCTCATTTTCCGGGATGTGCTGACCACCGGCGAACTCATTTCGATGCAGTTTATCTCGACGGCAATTTTCGCACCCTTGCAGGATTTGGGCAACATCATCCTGTCGTACCGCGAAGCCGAAGCCTCACTCGGGCTTTTCGACAATCTGATGCACAAATCCATCGAGCGTCGGCCCGACGATTCCATCGATTTTGGCGTCCTGGAACACCTGCGCTTCGATAAAGTCGTTTTTCGTCACCAGACGGCCAGCCAGAATGCGATGGACGGTATTTCGTTCGGCGTGGGCATGGGCGAAACCGTCGCTTTCGTGGGACCGTCGGGTTCCGGAAAATCGACGCTCGTCAAGCTTTTGCTGGGTTTGTATAAACCGGTTTCGGGTGAAATTTACTTCAATGACGTTCCGGCGAGCCAGATTCGCTACAACCCAATGCGTCGGCAAATCGGCTTTGTGACGCAGGATACGCAGTTATTTGCCGGTACGATCAAGGAAAACCTGCTGTTCGTGAAACCCGACGCGACCGATGAAGACATCCGCGACGCCCTCCACAAAGCCTCCTGCGACCAGTTGATTGCGCGTTCCGACAAGGGCATCAATACGGTATTGGGCGAAGGCGGCATGAAACTATCGGGGGGCGAAAAACAGCGGATTTCCATCGCCCGTGCCCTCATCCGGCACCCCCGGCTATTGATATTCGACGAGGCTACGTCGGCACTGGATTCATTGACGGAGGAAGCTATTTCGGATACCGTCCGCAGCATTTCGGCCCGGCGCGAGCAAATTACTATTCTGATTGCCCACCGGCTTTCGACCATCATGCACGCCGACACGATCATTGTGCTGGAAAGAGGCAAAATCGCCGAAACCGGTACGCACGCGGAGTTGCTCGAACAAAAGGGATTGTATTACGCCATGTGGCGGCAGCAGATTGGCGAACGGCGGCAGGAACGGGAACCGGACGTCGGGGCCGTGTCGGCGGTTTAATCGCTCCACCGCAGGAAGTGGGAAGTTCTCATCTGCATAGAGCGCAGCCATCAGGCTTGCTCATTTTCAGCAATCTTCCGTTCGATTTCGTCGCGATGGGTTCTGACTCGGGCTGCTTTCAATGCCGGGAAAGGTATCGCTTAAATCCTGAATAATCCATTGCAGGATCTCGGCCTTTTCGGCACGGGACATGCGGCTGAGTAATTTTTCGGTTTCTTCGAAAGATACAAAGAAGAAATAACAGGATGAAACCGCTACGAAGTCTGGACTTTTCGTTTCGGGGCCGTAGTTCATTAAAAAGGAATGATGAATGTAAAAGGGCCGGATCAGGAAACCGCTTTACATTCATCATTCCCTTAACTCTTAATTCTTATTCGCTCCTCCCTGCCGGGCCGGTGGCTGCGTACTTTGCTGCTGTTGCTGCATCGGATTCGGTCCCGTTGCGCCCCGGCGTTGCTCCTGCTGCTTGAACAACTGGAAACGCGTCGGCTTTTGCGCCTGACGCGGGAATGAATTATTGTCGGTATCGATGTCGGCAATTTCCTGGAAGGGGTCGAGCGTCCATTGCGTCACCTTCTTGCTGGTGGCAATCACCTTGTTGATCTGCACATCGTTGAAACGCCAGATCTCCGCCGGAAAACGTGCCACCGAATCCGTACCGTCTTCAAACTGCATCCGCACAATCACCGGCATGGGCAAACCGCCCTTGTTTTTCAGCGTCAGCGTATAGAAGTTGCTCTTTGATTCGAGCGTCTTGCGTTCGTCGTTCGACAGCGTCGCCAGATAATCCTGGTATTTCTTCCGGTCGGCATCCGTTACGGCGTATGGATCGTAGCGGTTGTAGAAATCCTTCATGGTCGAGTCCTTGGCCACTACGGTCTGGTCTTTGGTGGCCGCATCCCGAATTTTGCTCATGGTGTTGGCTCTGGCTTCGGCTTCAGAGCGGGCCAGGGCTTTTTCGATCTCGGGATTCTGGGTATTGAGCGTAAACCAGGCGACTTCGACCAGATCCTGATCGACGGGCTCGACGCCGTAGAACCAGCCTTTCCAGAACCAGTCCAGATCGACGCCCGAGGCATCTTCCATGGTGCGGAAGAAGTCGGCCGGAGTGGGGTTTTTGAAGGCCCACCGGCGCGCATATTCCTTGAAGGCATAGTCGAACAACTCGCGACCCATGACGGTTTCGCGCAGGATATTCAGGGCGGCCGCCGGTTTGTCGTAGGCATTGGAGCCAAATTGAATGATGTTGTCCGACGACGTCATGATGGGCGACAGCGTGGCCGGGTCCGACTTCATATAGGGCACAATGCGTTG
The DNA here is from genome assembly GCF_003858645.1 of Larkinella knui. Lineage (GTDB taxonomy): Bacteria > Bacteroidota > Bacteroidia > Cytophagales > Spirosomataceae > Larkinella > Larkinella knui. The sequence continues at coordinate 187,162 of NZ_RQJP01000007.1, forward strand.
TGGTTCGCCATAGTCGCTCGGGAAATTATAATCCCATTCTTTCTCGGCCAGGTACTCGCAAAAGCTGTTGAGCCCTTCGTCCATCCACGTCCATTGCCGTTCGTCGGAATTGACGATCATCGGAAAAAAGTTGTGGCCCACTTCGTGAATGATCACGCCGATCATCCCGGCTTTGGTGGCTTCGGAATACGTCCCATCCGGTTCGGGCCGCCCGCCGTTGAAGCTGATCATGGGGTATTCCATGCCGCCATACCGCGTGGCGTGGCACGAAATGGCAACCGGATACGGATACTGAATCGTGCGGTTTCCGTACGAGCGCAGCGTATGTTCCACCGTGCGGGTCGAGTATTGCTCCCAGAGCGGATTGCCTTCTTTGGGGTAAAACGACATGCTCCAGATTTTCTTTCCGTTGCCGTAGACGTCGGTTTGCATGGCATCCCAGATGAATTTCCGCGATGACGCAAAGGCGAAATCCCGGACGTTATCGGCTTTGTAAATCCAGGTTTTTTTACCGGTTGGTTTGCCCTTCTCGGCCGCTACGGCTTCGTCCTGGGTCACAATTTTGACCGGTGTTTTCGAGGTGGCGGCTTTTTGCAGACGCTGGAATTGCGTCGGGGTCAACACCTGTTTGTAGTTCAGACACTCGCCGGTCGACCCCACGATGTGGTCGTTGGGAACGGTGATGGCCACTTTGTAATTTCCGAAAATCAGCGTGAATTCGCCTTGTCCCAGAAACTGCTTGTTTTGCCAGCCATTCACGTCGTCGTAGGCGCACAAACGCGGAAACCAGTGGGCAATGAAGTAATTCCGGTTGCCGTCTTTCTCGAAATATTCGTAACCGCTCCGTCCGTAGTAAGCGGTAATGTTATAATTCCAGTCGACGCCAAACACGAAATTCTGACCCGGTTTCAACGGCGCGGGCAGGTCGATGCGCATCATGGTTCCATTGATGGTGTATTTCAGCGGTTTACCGGCAACGTCCCGAACGGCGGTTATTTTATGACCATATTCTTTTTCGGGATCAACCTGGGCACCGGCTTCGGCATTGTTCAGGTTGTGCAGCCGGCTCAGACTGGTTCCGCTGGCCGAAACCGCCGATCGGGTGGTTAAGTTTGCCGTTGAATTCTTCTCGAACAGATTCTGATCCAATTGCAGCCAGATGTATTTCAGGGCGTCGGGCGAATTATTAAAGTACGTAACGGTCTCCGACCCAATAATTTTCTGGTTGGCATCATCCAGTTCAACCTTGATGTCGTAATCGGCCCGGTTCTGGAAGAAGTCCCGGCCCGGCGCACCGGATGCGGTACGAAACGTGTTGGGCGTGGGCAGTTGGGGGCCCAACTGTTCAAATCGATCGTTGGCCTTGTAAGTGGTCGTTGAGGGGGCCTGCGCCCAGCTTCGCACGGCCAGGCTCATGAATACCGCCACCAGCGCGGGAATTTTCAGTGTCATTGATGAAGAGTTTGTAAAAATTTGAAGTCAACTCTAAAGATAAAGCGAAAGCCGAAATGCCCCAAATTTTCAGCCCTGATTCCGGCGAAACCAGGGCCTTGTGAAAATCTGACGCACTTTCGGATTCGGCATCAGGCAGCGACCTCACTCCTTACAAAACGGGCATCAGGACGGTCAATGAATAGACGGGTGAAGGTGTCGTATCGTGGTCAGAAAACGTGGTCTATCGCCCGCCCGGCAATTTTTCGGACTACCCACGGTACCTCGCTGTCCGTCTGCCGGTACGATCGGCTATTGACCTTCCAGGTACCTTCTTTAGTACCTGCCACCAGTTTTGGATTATCCGAATTGACCAGTCCCGGCATCCAGATCACTTTGAGCGACTTCCCCGGTTCCACAAACGTGTAACCCGCAAACGGTTTGTACTGGTCTTTTTCCGGCAATGAAATGACTTTCAGATCATCGTACCGCTTGCCCGGGTCCCAAACCGATTCGATAAAGGTATCGCCCTGGTATACAAACCGGTATCCGGTGACGGGAATCCACTTGCCTTCCACCTCGTCGGACCAGGCCATGTAATCCGAATGCAGCAGCCCGGCTTCCCAGACGGTTTCCAGCCCTTTTTCTTTGTCCGTAAACGCGTAGCCGGGGAGGGGCCGCCAGTCGCCCACGGTGGCGGTGGTTTCGGCATTAAACGTCGGGTGCCTGACGCCCGCCCGCCACTTTACCCCGGTCGTTTGCCAGAAAAACCGGGCATCCGGATTTTCGGTGTCGACCCACACATACCCCGGGTCCGCCGGTTTCGACAAAAAGAGGCCGCAGACGGTAATCTGGTCGTTCATGGCCACGACGATATGCCAGCACACCGCGAGCGCAACGATTCCAAGGGTAATTTTTTTGTACATATTCATCCTAAAAACGGTTTGATCGTTCTAAAACTTGACCGAAATCCCCACCCGCGCCGAGGACAGGCCCGTGTAGCCCAATTCCAGAAACGCGCCGACCTTGTTGGTGAAGTAGTATTTTCCACCGATGAAGTAGTTCAGAAAGAGGCCGCTGCGGTAGTCATAGCCGTAGCCATAACTGGAATCGTTCCACCGGAAGCTGCGGTAGCCAACCCCAATCCCGGCATACAGATCCACCTTTTGGGTGTTCAGCTTCAGCAGGCGGTTGACGTGGAACGACCCTCTGACGCCCAGATATGTAGCCGTATACCGCCAGCGGGAGCTGTTGTAGTAATAGTTTCCGTAATTGCCGGCGTTGTAGTCCAGCTGCGCGCCAACGCTGAAGTCTTTGTCAATACCCGCTTCATACGAGATCCCGATGGGATTTCCGTAATAATACGAAGACAAACCGACGCCGATGTTCAGCAGGTTGTCGCCTTTCTGGTAGCCATAGCCGCCCGAACCGCCCGATTTTTTGGCATAACTTCGGGTCGGTCTGGCCGTTGCCGTCGGAGGGGCGGGGGCTGGCGGAGGTGGCGGGGGTGCTGGGGTGGTTTTTTGGGGAAGCTTCTCCGAATTGGACCGGTCAGCAGCGGGGGTGATGGCGGGACGCGCAGCCGGTTTTTTAGCCGGGGTCTTGGCCGGAGCCTGCTTTACGGCTTTGGTCTGGGCGCGAACGGTCACCGATAGGCTGAGGACCAGCAACATAAGCCATACGGTTAGAGACTTTTTCATAAGTGACTTGTTTAAGGGGTTAAATTTTCTTCAAATCGGCAAACTGACCGTGCACGGTCAGCGTATAGTTCCCATACTCTTTTCTGTAGGCCGATACTTTTATTCGGTAGGATCCCTGGGCGACTTTTTCCGCAACCAGGTAGATAGATTTGCGCGTGCCGCTCGTGGCGTAGGCAATCTGATTGCCGACACTGGTCTGTAATCGAATATCAACGTTGATATCCGGCGATGATAATTCAACATCCAGGGGCGAATTCGTCGCCGTCAGTTGCAGCGAATACGTGTTGTAGGGCTCATAGGGAAAGAGCGTGCTGGTAGGCGAGCTGGTATCCCATTTCCCGGTAACCGTCGTCACCTGCGACTCAATGCGTTTCAGATTGGCTACTTTTCCAAACAGATTGAGTTGATAATCGCCAACATCGCCCCGGTTCTGGGTGCCCGCGGTGACGGTATAGCTCCCTTTTCGGGTGGCTTGCAGGATGTATTTGTAGCGGCCCCCGCTGGTGTAGGCCACCCGCTGCCCCAGGCCATCGTACACATACAGTGAAATATCGGTATCGGCCGAAAGCAGTTCGATATCTACGGTGGTATTATCCTCGGTGACGTCGACGGTGTAAAAGTGGTTTTTAAAAGTGAACTCGGTTCCACCGCCACCCAGTTTTCCCCAGTTTTGGGTGCCCGTTTGCAGGGTTGCAAACGGGATAGGGACCGGTTTTCCATTCACACCCAGCATCGTTAGCTCAAAATTGCCCACGGCCCGGCGATCTGCCGTTACGACCACGCGGTATTTGCCCGCACCCAGTTGCTTATATAACCTCGAAAGACTTCGCTCTTGTCCACTGGCATCCATCCGTTGTCCGAGCGGATCGAACAAGGCATACTGCACATTGATGGTCGGCGAAATGAGTTCTACCAACACATCCTGATTCGCGTCTTTGACCTCAAAATTGAACTGGTAATTTTTAAAGGAGTCAAAATTATTGAATCCCCCGCCCCCCCCCTGGGCCGCGACCCACGAGCCGGTAACTTTTTGCGGAGTAAGAACGGGATCAGGGGCGGGGTCTACTTTCTCCTCCTTTTTGCATCCGACGAGCAGCGCGGCCGTCAGCAGGACGAGAACCAATAGGTCTTTCATGGTCGTGTTCGTTTTGGATGGGGTTCGGAAGACTAGTTGGTGGCCAGCGTGTAGCGGTTGTAAACGGTCCCCCGGTTTTTGACGCGGATGGTGAACAGACCGGTGTAGCGGGGTGTCCAGGAGGCCACGCAGCCGTCGGTGTAGTCATCGTCGCGGGCAACCAGGTTGCCATTGTCGTCGTAGATGTACAGATCGAGGTCCGTGTCGCCATCACCCTGCAGTGCCACAATCGCCGACTCATACCCCCGAAACCGGATGTAAAACACATCGACCGAGTTGGCGGAAACGCTGGTGGTGCTGCGTTTGGGACCCCCAACGGCACCCCGCGTGGCCGGTGCCGGTTTCACCCGGTTGGCCAGGGCCAGCACCGTTGCGTCGCCCTTGGCCAGCCGACGGGCATCGGTCAGCAGTTGTTCGGGGTTGGCCAGATCGGGTTTCGCGGGTTTGGAATCCGCCGGGGCTGGTTTGGATGGGTTTTGGCGGGCATCGGCGGGCAGGGGCGTTACGCCGAGCTGATAAATCATCTCGGCCGCCGTAATCAGGCACAATGCATTGTTGGTGGTGTAGCCGTAGCGGGCCAGGTTCAGGGCCGCGCTGTAGTCCTCCACTTTCTGGGTTTGGGGCGTGGTTGGTACGGCGGGTTTGTCAGTTTCTTCGGGTTTGGTGGCCGGGGCTTGCTGGGCAAACAGAGAAGCACTCAGCAGGGTCAACATCAGGGCGAAAACAGCGGATTTTTTCATGGTACTTGACAAATGTTTGGTTGTTATAGTAGGTTATTCAGGGGGGAGGCAAAAATGTAACAACCCACCCCGAAAATTTTTACAACCTTTTTTGCCCGGGCGTTACGCCCGCCATTTGCCCTCAAAAACGCGCCTGAACCCTCACGGTTTCACCACGCCCTGCGCCCGGGTCAGCACCAGCTGCGCCAGGTCGGTCAGGTTACTTTTTGCTCCTGTTACCACAAATTCGCCCACCGAAACGGCAGCCCGGAATACTTTGCACGATACCGCCACCGCTTCACCCCGCTGTGTGTACCGACCGCTCAGCGTGTAGGCCCCCGGATACTCTTTGGCATCCATTGTCAGCACCGGCGCGTCGGCACCCCGCGTGGCAATGAGGTCGTTCAGCGCGCTTTCGACCTTGCTTTTGAAATCCAGCACGTCGTCGATCTGCGTTTCTTCCTGAAAACTTTTGACCAGCAGCACCGGTTTGGGTTCGGATATCCGGATTTTAGCTTTTACCTCCTCCGTCACCCGACCTATATCGAACGTGCGCTGGTTCTGAATGCCCCGGTAGAACGGCTGCTGAATGCCACCGATGTCTCTGGCCAGCAGAGGAACCTGCTCGACGGCGTAGCCCAGCCACTTTTCCACGTCCACAAACTCCTCGGTGCCCTCCCGGCGCAGGGCCGCCCCCCGCAGGCCTTTCAACAGGGCGTAGGTGAGTAACCCTTGCCCATACACGTTGGCTTCATAACTGACGGCATCGGCCGCCGAACCGGCCAGCACATAAAAACCGGTTCGCTCCTGGAGTCGATCCAGTGCCCGGATCTGGCTGGCGGGAATGTCGCGGGCCGCCACGAGCAGCTTTTCGGCTCCCTTTCCGGCCGCGCATACATCCAGAATCAGCAACTTTTTACGCGCCGGGATCAGGTTGAGATACCGGGTAAGTTCCTGACTCGACAGGGCGTAGGTCTGGCGAATAGCCGGATCGTTGAGGTAGCTGGCGTCGGCCGAGGTGGCCCCGGCGGTGAGGTAATACAGATCGCCGTCCTGGCCCCCGTAGTTGATGGCGTGGCCCGACAGATGCAGCACAAACAGATCTTCCGGGCGGGTTTGCCGGGCCGCTTCCAACGCCTTCACAATATCCGCTTTGGTGGTTTGGGAGGAGCTACCCGGCTTTGTGACGAGCAACTGCACCGTTACATTGGCCGGGCCGAGGAGTTCGGTGGCGGCCAGTTGCAGGCCATTCGCAAGCTGCTCGGCATCGGTATGGGCAAACCGCAGTCCGACGTTGGAGGTGCCGACCACGACGGCCCGCAACCGCACGGTTTTGCGCTCGCCCGCCGAGGCAGAATGCTCGGCTTTGCCACCCCGCGTCGTTCTGACAACTCGGTAAGGGATTTCGGCGGGGCGGCTTTTGAGCCAGCTTGCCCCGTTGGCGGCCACCACCCGGATGGTGTTCAGCGTATCGAAGCGATTGGCAAACCGGGCCAGTGACACCTTGAGGGCCAGCGTCGTCTGGGTCGCATCTTTCCGGGGATTCGTCCGCAAATCCTCAACCACTTCGGTGTCGTTGATAAAAACAGAAACCGGCCCGATGCCGCCCTTGCGGTTTTTGAGTTTGACGGTGAGTTCGTCGCCTTTCAAGGAAAGTTGAATGCTGGGCGGCAAGGCAACGTCCTCGAAGGCTGGCACCTGGCGGAGCGGTTCTTGGCTAAAACCCATCAGAATAGGCAGCAAACCCGGCTGGTAGTAGCGCTGTTTGAGTTGGTCCAACTCGATGACTTTCCAGGGCTCATCATGGTCGGTCGAGTCATTAACTACATAATGCATCAGTTGCATTGCCCCGGGCGTGGCATCAAATAGCCCGGCTGGAGTAGTAATGACCCAATCCGTGGAGTCAACGGCGATCAGCGTGGCGAGTTCCTTGCCCGTGGCTACGTTCCAGAGTTTGGTCGTATTGTCAAAAGACCCCGACAAGGCAAAGCGACTATCAGGAGAAAAAGCAACAGACCTAATGGCATTTTTGTGGCCTTTAAGGATTTGAGACAAGTTGCCTGTTCCGACTTCCCAGAGTTTAGCCGTCCTGTCCCATGACCCCGACAAGGCATAATGGCCATCAGGCGAGAAGGCGACCGACATAACCGCGTCCATGTGCTTTCCCAACGTACGAAGCAACCGGCCCGTACTGATTTCCCAGAGTTTAACCGTCTTGTCCTCAGACCCCGTCAGTGCATAGTGACCATCGTGTGAAAATGCGATGGAGTAAATTTCCCCCGTATGCCCTTCATATCGTCGGATTAGCCTGCCACTAGTAACCTCCCATAGATACATGTTGTTATCGCTAGCTCCTGCTAAGGCGTAACGACTATCAGCGGAGAAAGCAACAGAAGTAACCTTACCCGCATGTCCCTTGAAATTTCGTATAAACCGCTTCGTAGTAGCCTCCCAGAGTTTGAGCGTACTATCTCCTAAACCGGCCAAGACATATTGACCATTTTGGGAAAAAGCAACTGATTCAGGAGATCTGGATTGTTCAAATCTTCCGAGTAGCTTTTCTGTATTGACCTCCCAAAGTTTGAGATTTTCGAGAAGGAGCCCCTCTACAAAATAACGGCCATCAGGGGAAAAAGAAATAGGAAAAGGGTCCTTCTTTTTCCTTCCAAATAGTCGTACTGTTTTATCCTTGTCAACTTCCCAGACACTGGATGAACCTGACATGATACGGTGGCCATCAGCGGAGAAAGCAACAGAATAAATTTCATCGGCATGGCCCTTGAACTGTCGAATTCGCTTTCCGTTACTGATTTCCCATAGACTCAGATTATTATTCACATCGCCCGACAAGATATAGCGACCATCGGGGGAAAAGCTTACGGAGTTAATTTGTGTACCTTTCTCAAAATTGTGGAGTACCTTCCCACTGCTAATTTCCAGTATATTTAATCCGTTGAACCCCCCCGACAACACATAGCGGCTATCAGGTGAAAATGCCACCGAACGAGAGGAGCCCTTAAGTCCCTTAAAATCTTGAAACATTTTCCCGCTATCTATTTTCCAAATTCGAACAGTGCCGTCCTGTGAGCCTGATAAAGCATAACGACCATCGGGAGAAAAGGCAACGGAATGAACCGCTTTTGAATGGGTTCCCAAATTTTTCAATAAGTTACCGCTAGTAGTCTCCCACAATTTGATTGAATTATCACGTGACCCCGACAACACATAGCGACCGTCGGGGGATAAAGCGATAGACGTAACCTTACCTAGTTGGCCTCGAAAATTCCGGATCAATTTTCCACTGCTCACCTCCCAGTATTTAAGGGTGCTGTCACTTGACCCTGACAAGGCATAGCGGCCATCCGGGGTGAAAGCAACACCAAAAATACTACCGGTATGCCCCTCGAACCGTCGCAGCAACCGCCCAGTGGTAACTTCCCAAAGTTTAAGCTCAACAGATCCCGACAAAATAAAGCGCCCATCAGGTGAAAAAGCGATGGAATAAACGCTGCCCCTCTCATCAAAACTCCGTAGTAGCTTTCCGCTAGTGACCTCCCACAATTTGAACGTATGATCCGAAGACCCGGAAAGAACATAGCGGCCATCAGGCGAAAAAACCACTGAATTAACCCAATCCGTATGCCCAACCGGCACCACCAGCGTCGGCTTCTGGGCCTGAACGCAAAAAGTCAGCAGAAAAAAAAACAGCGTAGTCGATGCTTTCATCGCGATCCGTTCATGGGTTGCAGGTTGGCCATCAGGTTTGCATCGGCGTAATTGGCCAGAATCTTCGTGGAAAACGTTTGGGTGTAGCGGGCCGCATTGCGGTCGTTGCGGTGACGCTGCTGGTAGCGGTCGGCGATGGATTGCTCCAGGCGCGTCATGGCGTATTGCGCCAGTTCCTGCTCGTCGGCCTTGGTGACCAAAAACAGAAGCGGGCTGTCGACCTGCCGGATCTGCTGCCGAAACCGCCGGGCCAGCGACTGTTCGTAGGTGCTGATGTGCAGCTTGCAGTCCCGCAGGGCATCGGAAAGGGACTTCGTACGCAGCGTGATTTGACCAAACTTCTGTTCCAGCGCTTCTTTTTTCAGGGGAATGTCGAAGAGGTCCAGCAGACCAAAATCGGCGGCATCTTCCTCAATCGCTTCGCCCTCCCGGATGGCTTGCGTCAGGTCGGCCGTCAGTTGCTGGGCCTGGCGGCAGAGCACCAGCATTTCCTCTTTGATTCCCTGGGTCGTTTGGTCGTAGGCTTCGACGGCCAGGATGTGCTCATCCAACTGTTTCAACTGGTCGTTCAGTGTTGTAATCTGTTCGGGGTGTTCTTTATCCGGTAAGGTAAGCTGATTTTCCAAATTGGCAAAGGGGATCAATGAAGCCACAAACGCGATGTCGTTGTCGAACTGGTTGATGGTTCCGTCGATGTGGCTTTTGAGCGAATCGGTTGGGCTTAGTTGCTGGCAACTGGTGAATCCTAAAAGGATGGCAACGACGATCAGGAGGTAGAAAGAGCGGAGCATAATCAGCGTTAATTTTATACAATACATAGGAGTTAACCAGCAACCAGTCGGTTAAAAGCACCCGGCTTCGTACGGATTGAGGCCGGGTGCCGTATGAACAGGTATGGATAAAAATCGGAAAACAGCTGGTAGTCTGTGTTACATTTGGTTATTCTTGCGGAATAAAGAAATGTAACAGGTTCGCCGGAAAATATTTTATCATGGGTCAGTCTTCTTTGATGTCCATTGTGCTGCTAGCCAGCCTGCTGTTTTCCGGTTCACCTCCGAAAAAACCGGTCGACCAGACGGGTAGGCTGCTCCGGGTCTATGCCCGGTTATTGCAAACGATGGGCAACCCGCCCGATGCGCCCGTGCTGAAGCTCCTGCCGCGCCGGGAAACCGGTATCGATGGACATGCGCTTTACCAGCCCGGAAACCCGGCCCGGATCGAACTGGGGGACGATGTTCTGACGCTCTGTGCCACCTTCGGGCCCAATGCCGAAGTGGCGCTGGCCTGTTTGCTGGGGCATGAGCTGGCCCATTTTCAATACCGGCACGGCAGCAAACAGGGCTTCTTTTCACCGGTCGTCATGCCAACGGATGCGGCTTATTCGTCCAGAAATCTGGAAGCCCTCGCCGACCGTTCGGGAATATTTATGGCTTATTTGGCGGGATACGACGCTTTTTCGATAGCCCCGGCGGTTTACGAAGCGTATTACAGAACCTTTAAAAAGCCCGATCAGATCCCGGGTTATCCCACCAAAAATCAACGACTCAGGATGGTTGCCGACACCGCTGCCCGGGTGCAGGAATTGGCGCAACTCTTCGAAATCGGCGAAATCAGCTACCTGATGCGCGACTACGCAGCGTCCAGCCGGGCCTTCGACGCCTTGATCACCCGGTATCCAGACGTCACCACGCGGAATAATCTGGGAGCCAGTAAATTGAATCAGGCACTGGCGCGGATGCCCTCGGCCCGGGAGGCTCCCCGGTTGCGGTTTGCCTTTCCGATCGAGTTCGACAGCGACAACCGGCTCCTGACCCTGCCCCGCCGGGACAAACCGCTGCGGTATGAACAACTGCTGACCGAAGCCCACTACCTGTTTAAAACGGCGTTGGACGAACAGCCCACCCACCAGTCGGCCCGGCTCAATCTGGCCATTGCGGAGTATCTGCTTGGAAACGCTGAGCAGGCCCGACAAACGTTGGGCAATGCGCCGTTGCCGAAGTCGGCCAATGAGCAGCTGATGCTGGGCATCGTTCTGGCCGATCTTGGCCAGAATGACGAAGCCCGAAAATCGTTCAAAATGGCGGTGGCAAAAGGGGCGTTTCGGGCCAGAGAAAACGAAGCGTATTTCCTGAAAGGGCTGGAATCCGGTTGGCTGTCGTGGTTTGATCAGGTGGCCGCCCGCCAGAACCGGAAGCAGGAAAAACCGGCTTCACTCCCGGCCTGGCCCGCACAGCTGGCCCCGGCCCGCCAGTTGCCCGTGATGGTATTGCCCGGCGGTGGGCAGGTGGCCCGCACGGATTCGCTGACGAGCTACGAAATACCCCTGGCGCTCGAATCGGCGACCCATGACAAACCAGCGGTGCGGATCTATCGGGTGTTAAAAAGCAGTCGCCGGGCGCTGAAAGGGCTTCCGATGGGCAGTTCTTCCGGTCAGCTTGCCCGGTATGGCCCGCCGACCACGACCATAACCGGGGCGCGGGGCACGGTTTTTTACGGGTTTCGAAAAGCCAGTCGGTGGCTCTTTCTGGAATACCGCGACAACCGGTTGACGAGTTGGGTCGCTGCCGAGCCTAAGCCTAGTTGACAGGCTGTAGCGGTTTGCGCGCTCCAAACGTATCTTTATCCAACTGGTAGGTCGGGCCTTCGGGCGTTTTGAGCAGATAGCCGCCCTGTTGCGGGTCGTCGCGCAGGGTCCATTGCTTCGCATTGGCGGGCAGGTCCGGGAAGTACAGCCGGATGCCGTTGGCACCGCTGCTGTATTCACCCCCGGCGGGTCCCCGGCTGTTGAATTCGACCGGGAAGGTCGTTTGCTGGCTGGCACTGTCGCCGGCCATGCCCAAACCCCGCTGGTCATACACGATCTGCACGGCCAGCGTCTCCGGCTGCCGGTTGTAAAAGAACACCCAGCCTAAGCCCATCACCAGCGCGATGACGGCAGCGGCCCGCACCCAGGTTTGTCGCCAGATCGGTATGGGTACCGGAAGCGGCCTGACGATGCCGGGCTTCGGCCGGTTGGCCATGAATTTCGCCACGAGATCGCGTTCTTCGGCCTGTTGCTGCGCTTCGATTTCGCGGTTAAGGGCCTGTTGAATCAGCACGTCGGTTCGGAAAACCGGGTCTTCATCCATTTTCCGGCGCACCAGTTCCTGCGCTGACGCATCGAGTTTTCCGGCCAGAAATGCCTCGATAAAGGTCCATTTGTTATCGTCGGTAATCATCGGGCTGCGGGAGTAATGTTCAGTTTGCGTTTCAGGCAATCATAAATCTTTTGCCGGGTTTCTTTGAGCCGTACGCTGGCGGTGTGCGCATCCTTATAGCCTGCCAGTTCTGCAATTTGTTCCATGCTTAGTTTGTCGAAACTGCTGTCTATTGCTTCGTCGCTGAGCGGGGCCTGATCGCTGTTTATGGCTTCGTCGCTGAGGGGCCCTTGGTCATAGCCCTTCCAGAAGGCGTATTTGAATCGCAGCAACAGTTGCCGGCGGTCCCGTAGCTGCTTGAAACAATCCGCGATGGAGCGCTGGAGTTCGCCAAAATCGATTCGTTTGAGAACCGGTCTGAAGTCATCGGGTCCACCCGGTGCGGTATTTTCCAGAAAAATTTCTTCCAGTCGCAGGTGAAGGTCGATGCTTTCCGGTTCCGGGTTTTCGTCGGGGGGCATGGGGTAGTCGAAGGTTCCGATGTCGTCGTCGCCGTCCGATTCATAAGGCGTTTCGAGCCATTGCCACGAATCCTTCCGATTGATGCCCACCTGTTTTAATGCCTTGAAGCGGGCCACGCCCTTGACCACGGTTGCGATGAGCGCCATTACCGGTTTCTGGTGGTTGATCATCTCAAAAAAGGTCCTGAAACTTTCGTTCAGCACATCTTCTTCCTGGTCGGTGGTCCGAAAGGTGTACGTACTCAAAAACCGCTGGACCGTCGCCCGGTTTTCGGCCATGATCTGGTTCATGGCCGCAGCCTGCTTTCGGGCGTCGCCGTGTACGGCCAGCCAGACCTGGGCCTGTTCCCGGGTCAGGCGTTTCGCAAAGGCATCCCGGTTCAGTCGTTGTTTGGTGGCTACCCGCCGGATGTGGAGAGCCGTCGTCAGCGTCTTGCTCGTAATCAGGTCAATCGCTGTTTCCGGGAGGAAGGAAAAGTCTGTCGCCAGCGTTTGGGTGATAACCGGTTCTATCTGTGAGAGGTACAAGGTTTGGTCGTCGGGAGTGCTCGGGGGGGCAGCCATCAGGAACGGGAACGGTTGAGCCACAAAGTAAAGAAAAAGCCGCCACATTACACTCCCGTAATGTAGCGGCTGGTTTTACCGTCCGGGCGGCTTGATGGGGTGCTCGGGTGCGTCGTCGTCGGCGGAAGTCACGCGGACAGTGGGCTGCGTTTCGGCCGGAGCGGGTTCAACCGCCACCGATTCGCAGGCACTCATCGCCAGCATCACCACCAATCCGCACAGGCCCAGCCAGCCCATCGCCGAAGCGTTGGCTTTCTTTTGCATGGTCGATAACCCTGTTACGGGTCGTTTATTGGTTGGTGAAAACCGGCTCCGGGACGTCCGCTAAAAGCTTTCGAAGCAGGGTTTCGAGGGTGTATGCCCGGCTTCGAAAAAAAAATCACAACCCCCCTGAAAAAAATGTTACATTCCTCGGCTATTGCGGAATATGGGTATGAAACCTGATCCGCTTCCGCATGACCAGCCAGGACCTACAGCTCTACGAAGACCTTTGTTCCGATGACCCGCGCCGACTGGCTGCGGCAATCCGTCTGCTGACCCAGCGCGTCAGAATTATTGCCCGGCGAATGGTGCTGGGCAACAGTGGAACCCGTTCGGATATCGATGATGTGGTGCAGGACACGGTGGTGGCCGTTTGGCAGCAGATGCGGTCGGGGAGTTATGAGGTTCGGCACGGTGTACCGTTGGATGCTTATTCCGCCAGCATTGTGCGGAATAAATGGTTGAGAACGCTGCAAAAACGGTCGGTTACCGTACCCGACGATCTCCATGATTCACGAACCGATGCCGTGTTGACCGAACACCACGGGCTTTCCGATCTGGAGGAAGCGATGGCCCGGCTGGGTCAGGCCTGTCAGCGACTGCTGAAGCTGTTTTACTGGGAAGGCTATTCCATGGAAGAGATTGCCCACCTGTTGGGAATCACGATGGAGGCTACCAAAGTGCGGAAATACCGCTGTATGCTGCGACTGGGGGAGATATTGAGGAAAAAAACCGGCCCGACTGAATAATCAGCCTGTAGAAACACGGCCTGAAACCGGATGGATCATTTACTGAAAACACACGATGAGCGGGGTTTCGGCCCGTCACTCACAAACCACATCTGTTATGCGACCAACCGATCAAGTGCAACAATGGGAATGGATCGAAGCCTACTATCAGAACAAATTACCGGCTGCCGAGCGGCTGGTTTTTGAACAGGAACTGGCCCGCGATGCCGAATTCCGGGAAACCGCCCTGCGGCTCCAAACCGCCGACCAGGCCCTGCGGATCCTGAGCCTGGAAAATACCGTTCGGAAAACCGTTCAACACGAACTGGCGCATAGTCGGCCCTTCCGCCGGTGGCGACTGGGCCGGGTGGTGGCGGCTGGGGTGGTTTTGATCGGGCTGGGGCTGGCCTACCTGACGTTCGACCGGGTTGACCTGCAAATCTACCGCGACGATGTGACGCTGACCCAGCGCTACCGGGCGTCGGGCGACGATTTGCAGGAAACCGACCTGACCCCCCGGCAACGGGCGTTTTACCGCGACTTTTTCGACGCTCAGGCGTTTCTGGCCAATGGACAACCCGAAATGGCCATTACGAACCTGGAGACGCTGTCGCGGGCTGACAGCCTGCGACCGTACTTCCGGCAGGCCGTGCAGTGGCACCTGCTGAATGCTTATCTTCTTAACAACCAGCCCGATAATGCCGACGCGACGTTTCAATTGCTCGCCCAGTCGGGGGAGCCTGTTTACCCTGTCAACCGAACGGATCGCTGGAAAGTGTGGTGGCAAATTCGCTGGCAGAAACTGGCGCATTAACGCAAGTGATCGTAACGGTAATACACATACGTTAGTGTGAGCAGTAAAACCACCGCGCCAATGCCCATCCAGCCCCACGGCCACGCTGACGAGCCGGCGTAAACGGGCTGGTGGTTGCCCATCAGAATCAAATGAGCCCAGAAATGGGGCGGGGTGAACGCGCCATTATTCGTCTGTACGGCCAGAAACCTGAGTTTGGCCTGTTGCAGGGCCACATCCGTCGGTTGGCCGCGCCGGAGTTCGTCGTAGAAAAGCCGCGTCAGGGTCGCCGTGGTGCCATCGTGGGCATTCCAGAGCGAGGTGATCACCTGCGGACAACCGGCAGAGGCAAAGGCGCGACTCAGGCTCAGGAGTCCTTCGCCTTCGTGGAAATGGCCGCTTCCGGTGCGGCAGGCACTCAGTACCGCCAGCCGGATGTGCCGCAAATCCAGCAGATCCAGTTCATGCGCATAAAGCCGGTGTGACGATTCGGCGGGGAAAAACGCGATGTAGGAATTGCCGGGATCGGTGTCGCTGGCTTCGGCGTGTGTTGCCAGGTGCAGCAACTGGTGCTGGGGCAGCAGAGCCAGAAAAGTGCTTTTGCTGGCGTTATCGGCCGTTGAGTGGGTTCCGGGCAAGACGTCGGCTTCCAGTTCCGATCCGGCCAACGGTTCATAGCCGCGTTGGCGGACAGCCGCCAGTCCGTTTTTCGTGACGGCAAACGGGGCCATACTCAACACCGACGGATTTCCTACCGGGGGCGACAGGTTGCTTTCGGTAGTGCTACGCATCGAGTAGGCGTAGGTGATGGCGGCATAGCGCAGGAGGTAATCATCAGGCCGAAGACCCGTTTCCAGCACCTCGAAGGGCAGGTAATGCAGCGGACCGTCGCGCACGATCACCAGTCGGCTCATGCCTTGTAAATCCGTCCAGACGGGAGCGAGCAGTCGATCGAACAGGGCCCGCGCGGTTGCCTGACCGGCATACTGAAATGGGTCGGGGTTGCGGTAGGCTTCGCGCCGGAGGAGGGCACTCAGCCGGTTCAGCTCGGTGCCGGTAATGGGCAACATCCGAACCCGAACCGTGTTGGCCTTCACCACCGTTAGCAGCAACGAGTCGGGCGTAAGGCTGTATTGTAAAAAGGCGGTTTGGCGATCCAGGCGGCTTTGCATGCGCTTTAGTTCATTGGGTTGGGCGGGCGTATGCTGGTTGTAGGGCTGTAGTTTCTGGTAGGCGCGACTCCAGGCCAGTTCGGCGTTGACCAGTTCCGTATCAATGGGTTGAGGTGTGCTCGCCTGCTCGCGTTCGTTCCAGGCGGTTTTGGCCGTTGCTAACCGGCTTTTGGCCCGTTGCAGTTGTTCGATCAGGTGCGGAGGGGCGTTGGCATACGGTTTTTGCAACGTTTGCAGCAGTTCGTGCAGGACCGACGCGTTGCCCTGTTCCTGCCGGTGCAACAGGGTCGCGAGGGTAGCGGGTCCGGGCTGTTGTCGGTAACGGGCGTAGGCGACAGCGACAGCGACGCGGTAGGCTGGCCGGAGCTTTTCCTGCACAAATAATTTGGTCAGTTCCGAACTGTAGGACCCTTGCAACAGGTCGCTGAGGGCGAAGGCCCGCTCAAACGTCTGGTCGGCCAGGTGCAGGTGGTTGGGTATTTCCCGCGCCGTTCGGAGCAAGCGGGCTTTCTGACAGAGCGATTCGAAGAGGTCAGGTCCATTTAAAAAATCATTGGGGGCGGGGTTCTGGCTCAGATCGGCGCTTCGAAACCGGATGCTGGCCTGCTGGATAGCCCGCTGGGTAAAGGCCAGTGCGCCGGGTGCATCGAGCCTTTGCTGGGCCAACCGACTTAGGGCCGTGTAACTACGCCATGCCAAGCGACTGGTATTACCTAACTTTTCGCCCGCTGCCAATGACCGTTGGAAATAAGTATGGGCGGTTTGAAATTGCCGTTTCTGTACGCAGTATTTTCCAAACGCTTCATCGAGGTAACCCGCCAGTTCGGTGCCATCTTTCCCGAGTTGTTTGGCTATTTGCATTCCTTCCTGCACCAATGCAGGCACCGATTTTGCCTGAGAGAATTGCAGTCGGCAGTCAACCAAACCCAGAAGTAACCAGCCCCGCGTAAGGTCAGGGGCGCGGTGTTTTTGCAATGAGGACACAAAGAAGGAATCGGCACGAACGGGTTGCCCGGTTTTGAGGTAGAAATAACCAAACTGGTTTTCGGCGATAGCCTGGCGGGTCGGGGTGCTGTGATGGGTTAGCAGCAACAGCCGTTTCTGAAAACAACGCTCCGCCAGCCGGTAATCTCCCTGCTCAAAATAAACCGTACCCCGGTTGCCCCAGAAAGCGGCCGCATAGGGAAAAATGTCGTTTTCAAGGGCCGGTTGTGCGTTGAGCACCGAATCGGCACGTTGCCAGAACCAATTCAGGGAGTCCGGGCGATTCCGCTGGTGGTACATTTCGCCGAGGCTGGCCCAGAGCTTAAACCGGGTGCTGTCGGCCAGCGGGCTTAGTTGCAGCCCGTCCCGGCAGATCGTGGTGGCCCGGCGGTAGTCGTTGTACATGGCATAATGAACCGTGGCCTCGTCCACACGGATGTTGGCGACCCGGTCGGCTTGTCCGGCCCGGAGGGCCAGTTGCCGCGCTTGCCCGAAGAGCCGGAGGGCCTTGGCGGGCTCGGTGCGGTAGAGGGCATTGGCCTCCCGTTGCAGGGCTTCCGCCGACTGCGCCAACGCGCCGAACGAGCCCGCCAAAGGCAGGAAAAGCAGCAGCCAGGCCCTGAGAGGCAGAAAATGTCGGTGAATCAAAAAAAATAAGGTTTTGATGTTACTATTCGGCCGAATTGGCGAATATAGATGAAATTCCTATCTGTATGCCAACCCGTTCTCTGTCAGGTCGATTCGGACTGCTTTTTTTGTTGCTGCCGCTGCTGGCGCAGGCTCAGATTGACCCGCGCTTGCTGACGGCCATCCGCCAGAACAACCCCGCCGGGGTTCAAACCGCTCTCAAGGCCGGAGCCAACCCCAACGCCACCGATTCACTGGGTGCCACGCCCCTGATGTGGGCCTGTTTTAAAGCCGATACCGCCGTGGTGAAACTGCTGGTGCAACGCGGAGCCAAAACCGAGTGCCGGGGTATCCTTTCTGCCGACACCAGTTCGTACTACGGTAGTCTGACGGGCCTGGCGGCCGGACTGAACAAACTGCCCCTGTTGCGCTATTTGATCGAAACGCTGAAGTTGCCCGTCAACGAACCGGAATATAATCCGGAGACGAAGAAGAACGATGGCTGGACTCCGGCGGAGTGGGCAGCTTTTAACGGGAATCTGGCGGTATTGATTTACTTGACCAGTAGGGGGGCTGATTTGACTGTAAGTAGCGACAATGCACTTGTCCTGGCATTAGATCGAAAAAAGGACCCTGTAGCCGGATTTTTACTGGATAAGGGATTGCGATTGCAGCCGACACATCCGGACTACCGCCAATACAAAGACCGTTATCTAGGCTTAATCAAGGCCCTGTCGTGGGAATATAACAAAAGGGGGCGGTATGATCGGGCGACTTTTTTCGCGGAGCTGAGACGTGCTATTTACGCCCAAACTGTTAGCCAGACTGATGAATTATATGCCGTTATGGTGAACGATATAGCCGTGTTGGAAAGGGCTATGGGGCATTATGACAAAGCATTATCACGGGGTTTGGAAGCACTGGGTATTTGTGAAAAAGCAGTAGGGAAAGAAACCCAGACTTATGTCAGCATTTTAGCCGGTCTGTCTACTGTTTACGATAATCTCGATAGGTACGACAAATCGATGGAGACTTGCAAAGAGGCTTTATCGATTGGGGAGCGGGTTTTTGGCAATATTCATCCTACCTATGCCCTCTTGTGTAACAACATGGCTCATAGCTATGAACAACAGGGGGAGTACGAAAAAGCACTGCCGTTGTATATTGAGTGTAAGACGATTCAGGAGCGGGTAGGACTTAAACGAGACCCAAATTATACCAATACGCTGAATAATCTGGCTGTTTTATATGACAGAATGGGCCAGTTCGAAAAAGCGCTCCCACTCTTTTTAGATTGCCTGAAGATTCAGGAAGAAATTTTAGGAAAACAACATTCTCTGTACATAACAACACAACATAACCTGGCTAATCTGTACAATGAAATGGGCAAAAGCGATGAAGCTTTAAAATTGTATAAGGAAGTTTTAGCGGTTATGAAAAGCGGCAATCTGGGGCAGGATCATTATGCCACGACATTGGCTAGTATAGCCAGCCAGTACAAGGCAAGGGGGCTACACACGGAGGCCGATTCATTGTTAAAAGAAAGTCAACGGATTCGGGAGGCTGTGCTTGGGAAAGAACACAATGCGTATGCCAACTCATTAGTTCAGCGAGCCCATTTTTATAAAGAAGACGGAAATTACGCCCAGGCCCTCCCGTTGCTACAGGAGGCCCTGGCCATTCGGGAAAAGGTTCAGGGGAAAATGCACCCTAATTATATCAATACGCAAGTGGAACTGGCTACTTTGTACAAGAATAGGAGGCAATATCAACCCGCGCTTGACTTGTATTTGGAGGCCCTGAAAAACACGGAGAAAGTGTTGGGGAAATCGCACCCGGACTATGCCGGGATCCAGTATGAACTGGCCGATTTGTATGAAGAAACCCGCGAATTCGGGAAAGCCGCATCCCTGCTTATTGAGACGCGGCAACACTATAAAAACCAACTTCTAAAAAACAGTACGATCCTCAGTGAAAAAGCGTTGATCCAATTTCAACAGCAGTTTGATCGAAACGATTTTACGTATTCGCTCGCCAGGCAAACCCGCGATGTTTCTCTTATCGATCAGAGTTACAATGATTTACTGCTGAGTAAAGGGCTAGGGCTCATGGCTGGTCAGCAACTTAATCGCTTGTTGGGTCAAATCAAGGATACGGCAACCGTCCGCTTACTGACACGGCTCCGCGACACGAGGGAACTCCTCAACCGACAGCTTACTATTCCCCTTCGCCAACAGCGGGGCGTCGACTCGTTACAACGCTTATCGGATGTACTGGAGCAACAGCTTGTGATGCGATTGCCCGAATACCGCGACTCGTTCAACGTGCTGAGAATGGAATGGCCGGAGGTGCAGAGCGCCCTTCGTACCGATGAAGCTGCGATTGAATTCGTGGCTTACGATTATTATCACAACAAGTACTCTGCGAATGTTAGCGCCATCGTTTACGCAGCCCTGGTGCTCCGGCCGGGCTATCGCCATCCTAAGTTCGTCTATTTGGGGAAAGCAGGAGACCTGGATGAACTCCTCGCGGCCAATGCCGAATCCCCCATGCAGATCAACGACCTGTACCGGGGCGGTGTGGCCGAAAAGGAAAGTGGAAATGACAAAACGCAGTTGGCCCGGGGCAGAGCCCTTTCCCAATTGATCTGGCAACCGCTCGATTCGTTGTTGCAGGGCGTTAAAACCGTGTATGTGTCGCCGGCCGGGCGATTGCACCAGATTGCGCTGGCAGCCTTGCCTTATCCGGCCGACACGAATCAGCGCATGGCCGACCGTTTCCGGATTCGGCAGGTGGGGAGTACCCGCGTGGTGGCCCTGCGCAATGCCCAGACCGAGCGGCCCTTCGCTAAAAATTCATTTAAAACCCGTCTGTATGGCGGTATTACTTATGAGGCTAACAAGGGTACGCCGTCGGGCCAGAAGACAAGCCAAGCAATTGACAATAAAGCAGTCAAGGCTTGGGAGTATTTGCCAGGCACGCAAACTGAAATCGATGCCCTGCGTCGGCTGCTACCGCCTGCCCAGACGACCTTCCTGAATCGCGAAGCCGCCACCGAAGGCAGTGTAAAAGCGTTGTCGGGCCGGCCTCCCTCCGTGTTGCATATTGCTACCCACGGTTTTTTCTTCACTCCCCCTCCAAAACCGCAAAATGTCATCGAGATTCCTCCGGGCGACAACATTACGATCGACGTGAGAGAATTATCCGAAAAAGCCAGAAAAGAACGAGAGGCTGCTAAACGGCTGGCCGATGCCACCGACGAACGCAGTCGGTTTCGGTTTTCGGAAAATCCCTTGCTGCGGTCGGGGCTGGTCATGGCCGGGGCCAACTACGTCTGGAGAGGGGGAACGCCCATCGAGGGCGTGGACGACGGTATTCTGACGGCTTATGAACTGTCGAACCTGGACCTGCGGGGCACCGAACTGGTCGTGTTGAGTGCCTGCGAAACGGGGCTGGGGCAGGTGCGGGGTAGTGAGGGCGTGTATGGACTGCAACGGGCGGTGAAAATGGCCGGAGCGCGGTATCTGCTGATGAGCCTGTGGCGGGTGTCGGACCAGGAAACCGCGGAATACATGACCCTGTTTTACCGCCATTTACTCGAAAAAGGGTCTGTGCCCGCAGCCTACGACTATGCCCAAAGCCAGATGCAGAGCCGGTATCCAAAGGAGCCTTTCAAGTGGGCGGCTTTTGTGCTGGTGGAGTAAGGGGTCTGATCCTGCGTAAATTGTCATTCATGCCTGTTACTTTTTTTCCGGTCTTCGGAATAACCCACTGAGTACGTTCTTTCAACCTGAAACTTTTTTTTATGGATGCCCTGCGTCAATTGATCCCCTATTCGGTTCTGGCGGTTTTAGCTGCGTTGCTGCTGGCAACGACGCCCGCACTGGCCCAGACCAAACGCGCCCTCATTGTAGCCATTGGCGACTACCCGAACGAAACCAACAAAAACCGGGGCAACACCGACTGGCCGGATATCAATTCGGCCAACGATGTGTTGCTGATTCAGGGAGCGCTGAAACGGCAAAATTTTACGGACATCGTCGTGCTGCGCGACGCCAAAGCGACCCGGGAAGGCATTCTGGCGGCCGTAGACAGCCTGATTGCCCGGTGTCAGAAAGGAGATATTGTGGTCATTCATTTCTCCAGCCACGGCCAGCAGATTAATGATAATGACAGCGACGAACTGGATGCCCTCGACGAAGCCATTGTGTGTTACGGCGCACCGAGCGATACGACCGGTGAATTTGCAGCGTACGACGGAAGCCAGCACCTGCGCGATGAAGATCTGGGCGCATCCATCAACCGGCTCCGTACCAAACTGGGGGCCGATGGCGACGTCCTGCTGATTGCCGATGCCTGTCATTCCGGCACCATTACGCGCGGAAACGAGGGCCCGTTTCTCCTGCGCGGCAATAAAAAACCGATGTATCTGGCCAATCATAAAACCAAAACCGCCCCGCCGGTTGTGCCAAAACCGCGCCCTTTTTTGGCTGCGACCTACAACCGCCCCGCCAGCCAGACCGGTATGGCACCCTACGTCGTGATCTCGGCGGCCCGGGCCAATGAAGTCAATCAGGAATGCCTTACGGCGACCAAAATGCCCGCCGGATCACTCTCCTACGCTTTCACCCGATCGATGACGAACCTTCGGCCGGGGGAAACCTACCGGTTATTATTCAACCGGATTGTGACGGAGTTGCTGCGCATGGGCAAGAGTCAGCACCCCGAAGTGGAAGGGGATGTGGACCGGCAACTGTTTGGGGGGCAGGTGGTGGAGCAGCAGCCCTATTACACCCTGAGCGAAGTGGCTGAAAACCGGCGTCAGTTGACCATTCCGGCGGGGCGGTTGGAAATGATTTATCCCGGAACAACCGTCCGCGTTTGCCCGGCCGGAATCCAAAATCCCGCGACGGCTACGAGGGCGGTTTCGGGAACGGTAACGACCGGTACGCTGTTTTCGGCGACCATCAACCTGGCCAAACCGCTTCCTCCGGGTCTGGAGAGTGAATACTGGGTATTTCTGCAGGAACGGACTTTTGGCGATCTGACGGTTCGGGTTAGTCTCGACAGCCTGCAGCGACCCGCCTTGCGACAACAGATGCAGGCTTCATTGGCTAAACTGCCGCTGGTTAAATTTGACCGGACGACACCCGACTTGCAACTTTGCCCGCGCGATTCCGCGGGATTTTCGCGGGTAGCCGTGAAGCGAATGTCTGACGGAACGCAATTTGGCGACTTGATAAGGCTGCATGAACCGGGCGGGGCAGAAAAAGTGAGTCTCCGGATTCAGGATTATGTACAGGCCAAATTTCTGCAAAATTTCAATCCGTCGTATCCCGGCATCGACGTTCGGATGGAACTACTTCCCAACAAACCCCAAAGCCGGGACGCCAACGATACCACCAGCCGGGCGCCGTTTCTTCAGAATGGTTTGCTGGCGTTGCCGCCGGGGTGGATCTCGGTGCGCATGATGAATGCCGGCGATTTACCGGTTTATTATTCCGTGATCGACATTCAACCCGACGGCCTGGTGTCGGTTATTTTTCCCCGACCGAACACGCCCGATACGCCCGACCAATACCGACTCGAGCCGAAGCAAAGCCTGATCATTCCGAGCCGTGTGGCCATTTCTGCGCCCTACGGCAGCGAAACGTTCAAAGTGCTGGCGTCACTCGAGAAGTTTGACCTGCGTAACGTCATTAAAATGCGTGAACGGGGAAATTTGAGCCTGCGGGGCGTCAACAGTGTGCTGGAAATCCTATTTGGTCGGGCTCAGGTAATGGCCCGGTCGTCCGTTGCCGAAACCGGTTTTCCTGAAACGACCATCGGTTCGTTTAGCTACCCTTTCCTGATTGTTCCGAAAAAACCGTAAAGCTGTCCGCCTGAACCCCGAAACCGTTCACTTTACTCCCGTCTCATAAAACCGCCACGACGTTTTAAAATCCCGGCTCAATTTCTGGTTGGTCAGAATGGCCCGGATCAGCTCCACCGGCATCGCGTTGAGCTGCAAAATGGCGTCGTGAAATTGCTTATAGGTCATTTTTTTGCTGTCGACCAATTCTTTTTTCAGGCCGTAAAACTGAAAACCGCCGGTCATATACGCCAGTTGGTAGAGTGGGGGATAACCGCCCACGAACGACCGGCGCACTTCGCCCTCGGCATTGGCGCGCTCGTGCCCCACCCGGTCAACCAGAAAATCGATGCACTGCTGCGGGGACCATTTCCCGAGGTGATAATTGAGCGAGAAAATGATCCGGGCGCAGCGGTGCATCCGCCAGAACAGCATCCCGATCCGGTCTTCCGGCGATTGCGGAAACTTCATATCCCACAGAATCATTTCCCAGTACAACGCCCAGCCTTCGGTCCAGAATGGGGTGTCGAAATGGCGATAGGTTTTATACCGGTTGTTCATAAATCCCTGAAGATGGTGTCCGGCAATCAGTTCATGGTGAACCGTCGCCCGCGAGAAATGCGGGTTATTGCCCCGCATACTCATCAGCTTGTCCTCGTGTTCCATTGTGCTGGTCGGGTACGAAATCAGGATGGATTCCCCGCCCAGAAAGAACGGCGCCACTTTCTGCCGCGCGGGCGTCATCATGTTCATCCGCCAGGTTTCTTCGGCGATGGGCGGAATGGTCACCAGGTCTTTTTGCTTCAGGAACGCAATCGATTCATTATAAAGCCGTAAGATCAGCTCGGGTTGTCGCCCGGCGGGAACGGCGGTAGTTTTGACTTTTTCCTGAGCGGCTTTCCAATCCGTACCGAAACCCATTTCCTGCGAGGCTTTCAGCAGTTCCCGGTCGCACCACGCAAACTCGCGGTTGGCGATGTCGATCAGTTCTTCCGGCGAATACGGGATCATCTCAAACTGGAGCTGGCGGAGCAGCTCCTCCCGACCCACGGCAATACCGGCAATACCGCTGCCGTCGTCTTTGGTCGGGGCCGCTTCCCGGACTTTTTTGGTGAATAAAGCCGTGTAAGCCGTTAACAGACTGTCGGTTTTTCGGTACGGATCGGGCACCCACCAGCTAAATTGCGGGTCGTAGGCGTTGTAAAAGGTGAAGACACTTTTCAACGCCGACTGCAATCCTTTGGCGGTTCCTTCCGCCCGCCGGGCCTGCGCCGGATCGATCTTTTCCGTTTTTTCGACCGCCTTCCGAACCACTCCGATTTCCTTCCCGATGGCGTTCAGATCCGCAGCCACCTGCTCGGCCACCAGCGGGGTGCCGCGCCGGCGGAGTTTTTCCAGGGCATAGATTTTGTCGGCAAACGGAAACCAGGCTTTTGTCTGATTAACCTCCCGTTCTTCGTCGGCTAACGCCTGAATTTCTTTTTTCAGGTTTCGTTGAAACAGCACATAATCCACCCGGCTGTCGGTGCTCATCCGGTCGAAATCCAACTGCTGCAACTGCCGAAGGTAGTCGGTATGAAAGGTCCTGAAGCGTTCGCGTCGCTCGGGTGAATTTTCAATGGTGTAAAACCGGCTGAGGCTGCCCCGGTCGGCTTCGTAGTTCGTCAGCAGGTGGTGAACATCGCTCGTTTGCCGGGCCAACCCGTTCGGTGGTGTCGGCTGGGCAAAAACCGCCGGGAGACTGGCGAAAAGGAACAGCGTCGTAAAGCGAGATTTCATAAGGAAAGTGGCGACCATTTCCGGCAAGCGTTCGTAGAAGGATGTATTTCGATAAAAGTCAGATAAGAAACGTGGAAAACCGCCCAATACCAAATTTTTAGTGACAAAGTAAGCCGGTTTTGCGGCCCTGATGTAGTAGGTGGTTCCTTGAGTTGGCTTTTGAAAGAGAGTGAAGAAACGATCCCAAATTCATGAACTATCTACTCCGACAGTCATTCAACTTTATTTTACACGGCTCGTTTTTGGGCCTGCTCGGCCTGAATGCCGCATTGGCGCAAACCTCTGCGCCGGGTCCGGCACCGGCCGCTATTCTGAGCCGCTGGGAAAAGCAGGTGACACCCGAAAATGCCTGGCGCGATTATCCCCGGCCCCAACTGGTACGGGCCAACTGGCAGAACCTGAACGGAATGTGGGAATATGCCATCCGGCCCAAAACCGAAGGCCAGCCCGCGAATTTCGACGGCCCCATTCTGGTGCCCTTCTGCGTGGAATCGACGCTTTCCAAAGTAACCAAATCGCTCAAACCGGATCAGCGGCTCTGGTACCGCCGGAATGTGACGATTCCGGCCGACTGGAACGGCCAGCGGGTTTTGCTGCACTTCGGTGCCGTGGATTATGAATGCAATCTGTGGGTCAACGGTGGGTTGGTGGGGTCGCACACGGGCGGTTCCGATGCGTTTGAATTTGATATCACCGACTTCCTGAAATCCGGTCAGAATCAGCTCGTTCTGGGCGTAACCGACCCAACAACCGAGGGAGAACAACCGCGCGGCAAGCAGGTGTTCGACCCCAGAGGCATCTGGTATACACCGGTTTCGGGCATCTGGCAAACCGTCTGGCTCGAACCCGTTCCCAATCCGTCCTACATCGAAGAAGTTCAGCTTACGCCCGAACTGGATTCGGGACGGGTTCGGGTGGAGGTGCTGCTGAACCGGCCGAATACCAGCCCGACGAGTGCGGTCAGGCTGACGGCTTTGGACGGCACGCAAGCCGTTTCGACCCTCCTGATCCGGTCGGGCCGGGTGGCGTATCTGCCCATCCAAAATCCGAAACTCTGGTCGCCCGACCGTCCGTTTCTGTACAATCTGAAAGCCGAACTGGTGACGGTAAAAGATCCTTTTCCCGGAATGGAAAACCGCAACCGGCCGCGCCACAACGAAGCCGAGCGCTCGGCCTATGCCAAAGCCGAGGTAACCGGCACTGCCACCGACGCCGTGACGAGCTACTTCGCCATGCGAAAAATCTCGATGGGGCCGGGCAAGATTGCCGGTCAGCCGGTGATGCTGCTCAACAACAAACCGGTATTCCAGAATGGTCCGCTCGATCAGGGCTGGTGGCCGGGAGGTTTGCTGACGCCCCCGTCGGACGAAGCCATGATTTTTGAACTGGATTTTCTGAAAAAATCCGGTTTCAACATGCTGCGCAAGCACATCAAAGTGGAGCCTGAGCGGTATTACTACCACTGCGACCGGCTGGGTTTGCTGGTTTGGCAGGACATGCCCTCCGGTTTTTTGAGCGGGCAGGATATGGGCCGGAGTGAGGTGGTGGAACCGTTGCGCCGGTCGAAGGGTAAGGAGCAGTTTGAACTGGAATTGCGCCGGATGGTGAACCGGCTGCACAATCATCCCAGCATTGTGACGTGGGTCGTACACAACGAAGGGTGGGGCCAGTATGACAACATTCGGCTGGCCAATTGGGTGAAAGCGCTCGACCCGAGCCGGTTGGTGAATGCTGCCAGCGGTTGGTCCGATCTGGGCGCGGGGGATTTTTTCGACATTCATACGTACGAAGAAGTGCCGAATGTGCCGGAGCCCAAAAAAGACCGAGTGATTGTCGTCGGCGAATTCGGCGGTATTGGCTGGCCCATCACCGGTCACTTGTGGGATCCATCCAAACGCAACTGGGGCTATCAGACCTACCATGATAAAGACGCGGTAATTAAAGCGTACCGAACCAAATACGGAAAAATGGTGGAGATGGCGCAGAAAAATGGCGTTTCGGCGGCCGTTTATACCCAGACTACGGACGTAGAAGGCGAAGTAAACGGGTTGCTGACGTATGATCGGGAAATCATCAAGATTCCGATTGAAACGCTGCGGGAAATCCACGCGCCCTTGTATAAATAGCTTTCGGGGAGTTCCGACCTCTGCGGAATGATTCTGAACCGTTTCAAACCGGGCAGTGGCCAAGGCGCTGCCGCCCGGTTTGAGACGGTTTCTTTTTACCTCATGCTCTATCGTACAAGTTACTTCCAGACAACCCGCGCCAAACGCTTTCCGGTTCTGAAACAATAGTTATAGCATCCTGATTATCAAAAATTTATGGTTTTTTGCAATGGTTGTGCTGAACAATTCGCAGCGAAACTTTAAGTTTTGTTTGCGTATATAAATAAAAAACGATTACTTGCTTGTAACTACAAACAAGTATCTTTATGAAGACAAGACTTTTACTTCTGTTTTCTTTGATCCTGTCGGCATTGGCTGGATCAGCGCAGGATTTGGATTGGAACACCTACGTGGATGGCTCCCTCAATTATACCTATCCAAGTGTCGGTAATCTGCCCGTCAGTGTTAACGTACAGACCTCAGGCAGTACATCGTCGCTCAATCTGAACGAACCGAACGGTCGTCCGACGGGCTTGCGTCTGGCCGCTGACTTTCCCGCCAGCGGCAATTGCGTTTCGGTAAAAATTACCTTTTCGCAACCCATCAGTAATCTGATTTTCAACATGTTTGACATTGATTACTCGGATGGCGATAGCGATTATGAGGATGTGGTAACCATTACGGGTAGTAACGGCGGGACGGGTGTTAGCCCTGCCATTGGCTCGGCCGCTACGAATACCGTCAGTGGCAATACCATTACGGGCACCAACGGAACCGTTGATTTAGCGACCAACCTGGTTACGTTTAGCAGCCCGGTTACGGAAGTGACCATTCAGTATTGCGCTGGTCCTTCTTTTGCCCTTCCGGAAACCCAGGAGATTTACATTGGCGATTTCACCTGGGACGATGCGCCCGCGTTGCCCGTGCGGCTGGCGTCGTTCAGTGGCAAACGGGTCGAAAACCAGCTGCTGCTGGGCTGGCAAACCACCTTTGAATCCAACAGCGCCTATTTCGTCGTTGAACGCAGCACCGATGCTCAGGCCTTTGAAGCCATTGGCCGGGTGACGTCCCGGGGCTTCTCCGAGTCGATGCAGGCCTACGGGTTTACAGACGAGGCTCCGCTGAAAGGAACGAATTATTACCGGTTGCGGCAGGTCGACCGCGACGGGCGGTTTGAATATTCAAAGATTCTGGGCCTGACGTTCGATGCCGCCGGTTTCTATTTTGAGGTGCGGGCGCTGGATCGGGGTCAGATTGAAGTCCAAACCAATGCGCCGGACCCGGCATTTGCGCTGGTGGACCTACGGGGTATTCCTCAGTTGGGTCAGGTCGAAAAGGTGAGCGCAACGCGGTATCTTCTGCAGGTAACGCCGTCGGGGCTGGCTGCTCCCGCGCTGAAAATCGTTCAGATGCGAGCGAATCAGTTTGGGTATGCCAGGCGGGTGCTGCTGAATGAATGACAGACTTGAGGCAGAAAATTAATGTTTATTTGTGTATAACGGACACCCGGTCGGCCTTGCTGACCGGGTGTTTTTATTCCGATCAATCGGCGGGTTGCGGCTGTATGCCGAAGCAGGACCGGAGGATGGTATCGAATGTTGCTCCGTACGTTTCCAGATCCGGGCTTCTTACTTCTACCTTTCTGGTGAGTGGTGCCCGGCTGAAGATGAAAACTTTTTCCCGGGGTAAATCGGCCGGCAGATACGGCGAATGGGTCGTAATGAGGCAATCCTGCTGGAGGGCTTCCCGGTTGTCACAGCGATTTCCTTCCGACGTTGGAAGGGCGCGCAGGCGGTCGAGAAACTTCATGCGCCAGACCGGGTTAAAATGGGATTCGGGTTCATCGAGCAAAAAGACCACGTTGGAAAACGAAATCATGCTGAATGTCCCCAGAAGCTGCGCCAACTGATGCTCGCCGTCCGAAAGGGATACATAATCGACAATGGCGGTATTGCCGCGGGAGTGAAAGTTGACGCGTTCAAAACGAAACACTTTGTCTTCATCCTGGGGCTCCGGCAGGCGCGATGCAAACCGGCGCGCTTTGGTTTCTTTGCTAAACCGTTCGCGGGCGTGTTTAGGAATCACCAGATCATTGAGCATGGCCAGCTTGTGAAAGGCCGAATACAGGTCGAAGGCGGTTTTCCAGAAAAAACGAAAAGCGGTTTTGGTTTCCTGATCCACCCGAAAGTCGAAGGTGTAGGTTTCCGTTTTATCGTCGTATTGATGGCAGGTAGCGCATTTTTGCAGGTTAGTCAGGTATTCTTCGAGTTCGTCCGTCAGTTGAATGCCCTTCCGTTTCGACGTTTTTCCCGCTCGGGCGGGGGCTCTGGGAGCCGCCCCATGCGCCAGCTGAATGCTGCACCGGAAGGAATGCAGATCGTCCAGATGCGCGTACTTCAGGAGCGCCGAACGCTGCTCGTCGCTGCCCAGCAACAGATTGGCAACCAGCACTTCCAGGTGGGTTCCGTAGTCGATCAGCATCAGGCGGGTATCCTGAATGGTCTGAAAAACCGTCGATTTTACCGCCCGGTCGATGGCACTCTCGCGTACTTCTTCCGCATACCCGCTGCGGCTCAGCAGGAACGGCAGACTCAGCGTCTCGTTGTCTCCGGATGAATAACCGACCACTTTGCTGGGCAGCAGTTCTTTCGTTTCGGGGGCGGTCAAGTCACAGTTCACCCAACTGCCGTCGGCCAGCTTTTCAATGACAACAACCGGCCGGCGTTTCGTCTGGGCCCGGCGCGTGATCCGTACATGCACCGATGAAGGGCTGCCGTGGGGCCGGATGCGGTATTCGACTTCAAATTGCAAGCCGGGATTGCCTTCAATGCGCTCTTCCTGACTCACAACGGCGTGGAAGGCCGATTGGAACATTTCGGCCAGCACCTGCAGCAGCTGCGATTTGCCCGTACCATTGGCACCAATCAGGCACAATGGCTCGAATGTTGTTTGCTCATCCATTTGAGAGCGCAGCATAATATCGAGCCCGTCGAGCAGGCCACCGCACGTATCGGCCGAAATGATGTGAATACGTAATAGCCTCATGGTTTTATCCGGATCAATGTCATGGCCTGTTTTTCGGGATCAAAGACCTGTTTTAGCGCAGGGTGTTTTTCGGAGAGCAGGGTAAAAACCGCTTCTTTCAGAACATCGTAGTCTACAGCGAGTTGGCTGCGCAGTTCGTCGAACGTGAACTGATCGGTCGGCAGGAATCGGATGGATTCCAGGACCGTTTCGGGCGAAAGTTTGGTCATCTTGAGTTTTCGGGTGCGTTTGGGCAACTTTGCCGTGGCGGATCGCGCCGTTCGGGCGGCTTGCATGCGCCTGAGCAGCACCCCGGCGGGTTCGTCTTCGGGGTGCTGCGGAACCAGCTGGCCGCGAAAGGCCCGGTCCAGCGTGGCCGCCGGTAACCGCTCAATTTTGGCGTGAGCCGCCACGCAACGCGCTTCAAGGGCATCGGCATAGGCGAACAGACTGTCGACCCGGCGGACGATTTCCCGCTGTTCGGCAACCGGGGGCACCGGAAATAAAAAATTACGGCATTGGGAAAGCGAGATGTTGATCTGTCCGGCCGACCCGCGCGTTTCGTGCAAAATGGCGGCCAGGTTGTCGCCTTTGCAAAGCAGGTAATAGAGCCACCCGCTCGTGATGCGCGGGCTGGGCCGGAAAAGCGTGATGGCCTGGTTGATGTTCCATTCCGGGTAGGTGTCCGGAACCACGGCAACCTTGCCCAGGGGCGGCCCAACGATGTTCATCAGGACATCACCCGGTACCGTCTTCGACTTTTTAAGCGCACCGTTGTGGGATACCGGCAAAATGAACTGCGGTTTACCGGCAAAGTCAACCCGTTGATTCACCAGGTTATTCACTTTCAGGAAGGGAATATTCGGCTGATCGAAGAAGCCTTCCGTTGGTGTTCCGCCGTTCTGAACTTTTTCGCAAACCTCTTCCGCCCGCTCCGTCGTCCAGTCGGAGAGGTCTTTCATGCGCCATAGTTCCGTAAGTTTGCCCGAGGTAGCCGCCGAAAGAATCGACTGGCGCAGGTTTTTCAACAGATCCAGCACCCGGTCCAGCCGTTCGTGGCACGCTTCAATTCGGGCGAGTGTAGCCCCGATCTTGTTCACGATTCGATCCTGTTCATTGATCGGCGCAATCAAAACCGGAAAGGTGGCTACTCGTTTGGGTTGCGCCCGGGTGAGCGATCCCCCGACGCCCGATACTCCCCGGCAAATCAGGTCCCGGAAAGCCGGGGTGCTGAAATAATACCGCAAAAAATCCGGCGATAACGCGGGTGCCCGCAGCACGATCCATTCCGAGGAGGCAATTTGCGCGAACTTCGCTTTGGGCATCACCTTCCAGACGCGATTGATGCGGGGGTTAATCTTGCAGATCAGAACGTCGCCGGGTTCCACCAGTTGCTTGACGGAGCCAATGGACGAACCGGCCAGCAGTTCGGGCTGATGGGTTGGAAACGCGGGGACGCTGTATACCTCGAACCAATCGTCAGGTTGCCTGGCGGGGGTAATGATCTGCGACAGGAATTCGTTGATTGCGCCCAGATTTACTTTTATCCAGCCCGGCGGTAATTCACTCATACGTCAACCTCCTCTCCCAATTCCTCCATGATTTCCCGTAATTCTTCCAGCGCTCCCTCAAGTTCTTCCAGGACTTCCCGCGCCAGCACGCCCGGTTCCGGCAGTTCTTCACTTTCGTCCTTGAGCCAGGAAATATCCAGGTTGTCGTTGTGTTGGGCAATCCACTCGCGGGTAAAACAGCGGAACCGGTTCGACCCATCCGAATCCTTTCTGCGGAGCAACAACGCTTCCGCCTGCCCCAGCGGATCGGTACCAAAAGCGGTTTCAAACCCGGAAAAATGATCCCGGGTCAGCAGGGTGCGTTTCCCGTATTGGGGCATGTTCGCCCGCAAATCGTAGACCCACACTTCTTTCGTATTCCCGTGATCGGTTTGGCCTCTTGTGAAGAAAATCACGCAGGTTTTTACGTCCTGCGCATAAAAAATACCGGTAGGCAGGCGCAAAATGGTGTGCAGATTGCACTTGTTCATCAAATCCGCCCGGATTTGTTTGCCGATATTGCCTTCAAAAAGCGCGTTGTCGGGCAATACGACGGCTGCCCGGCCACCCGGTTTGAGTCCCAGATAACTATGCTGCAGGAAGCAAAACTGCTTGTTGCTGGTGGGGTAGGGGAGGTCGGTACGTTCGGGCAACCCTCCGCCTTTTTTGCTGCCAAAAGGAGGATTGGAGAGAATCAGCGTGGCTCCGGGCAGTTTCTGGCCGTCTGCCGAAAGCGTATCGCCGTAGTGGACACCGCCCGCACCGGGGTTGAAATCAATACCGTGGAGAAATAAATTCATGAGTGCAAGCCGATGCGTATCATGCACATGTTCCATGCCAAAAAAGGTGCTGTTGCGGTATTTTTCCAGTTGGTTTTTCGTCCAGTTTTCCGGCGGATAGTGTTCGCGGATGTAGTGATTGGCCGCAATCAGAAAACCGCCCGTTCCGGCGGCCGGGTCCTGAATCGTGTCATCCAGCGACGGTTTCATGACCCTCACCAGGCTGTCGATCAGCGAACGGGCGGTGAAATACTGACCCGCCCCCGACTTCTTTTCATTCGCATTCTTTTCCAGCAATCCTTCGTAAATATCCCCCAGATCTTCCCGTCCGGCATTGTACCACGCCAGTTTATCGATTCCTTCCACCAGCGTAGACAGGGTTGCGGGCTTCCTGATGAACGAACTGGCATTGCTGAAGATTTCCCTGACAATCTGATCCCCGTGCGTACCCAGATGGATGAGCGTAATTTTGTAGGCTTCGAGTCGTCCGAGTTTTGGATTGGCAATCAGGTTATCCCACCGATGGCCCTTCGGAATCTGGTGTTCGGTGCCGGTTTCCTTCGCCATCTTGAAAAAGAGCAGATACGTCAGTTCGGTAACGTATTGATGATACGTTACGCCATCGTCTTTCAGAACATTGCAGAGGGTCCATAGCTTGGCAATAATGTCGTTGGAAATAGGTTTCATAAGGTCGTTCTTCTCGCGGTACGGGCAGATGGTTGCTAAAATAGGCGGTTTAAGCAGGGAAACCGCACGAGTTAGTCCGCTATTTCTAAAAAACAGAAACATGTAGTTGCTATTTCTGAAATTCGTTCATGCTACCTTTTCGGCCAAAACGGCTCTTTCTTGTTTTAATCAGGAGGCTGATAAGACCCTTCCTGAACCCTTTTTCGGTCTATTTCTACGACCAGTTTTAATTTATCTTGGATTTATAGCGAATATATGTTAATTCGCATGTACACACAAATAAACATTAAGTATCATGAAACGATTTTTACTACTGGCCATTACGTGGCTCACTCAATCTGTGGGTTGGGCGCAGGATTTGAATTGGAATACCTATCCGGAAGGAGAGTTGACGAACACCTATACCAACATAGGGAACATTCCGGTCAATGCTACGGTGGACATTACCGGCTCCACAAGCTCGTTCAGCCTCGATTATCCCCGGCCTGTCACCAGCGGGTTGGAACTGAATGCCAACTTTCCGACGAACGGCGATTGTATTTCCGTCAAAATTACCTTTTCGCAGCCCGTCAGCAACCTGAACTTCAACCTGCTCGATATTGACCGGATCGATGGTGACAGCCAGTATCAGGATCAGGTAACGGTAACGGGTAGCAACGCCGGAACACCGGTCAATCCGGCCATCGGGTCGGCGGTTACCAATACCGTTAGTGGCAACACGATTACGGGCATCAATAGTACCGTCAATAATGCGGTTAACTCGATCAATTTCAGCAGTCCGGTTACCGAAGTGACCATTCAGTACTGCGCCGGACCGGAATGGGTCGATCCCAAAAAGCAGTTTATCTATATTTCAAATTTTGGTTGGGACGATGCGCCCGTGTTGCCCGTGCGGCTGGCGTCGTTCAGTGGCAAACGGGTTGAAAACCAGCTGCTGCTGGGCTGGCAAACCACCTTTGAATCCAACAGCGCCTATTTCGTCGTTGAACGCAGCACCGATGCCCAGGCCTTTGAAGCCATTGGCCGGGTGACGTCCCGGGGCTTCTCCGAGTCGATGCAGACCTATGGGTTTACGGACGAGGCTCCGCTGAAAGGAACGAACTATTACCGGTTGCGGCAGGTCGACCGCGACGGGCGGTTTGAATACTCAAAGATTCTGGGCCTGACGTTCGATGCCGCCGGTTTCTATTTTGAGGTGCGGGCGCTGGATCGGGGTCAGATTGAAGTGCAAACCAATGCGCCGGATCCGGCATTTGCGCTGGTAAATTTGCAGGGAATGCCAAACCTGGGCCGGGTCGAAAAGGTGAACGCAACCCGGTATCTTCTGCACGTGAATCAGGCTGGTTTGGCCACGCCCGCGCTGAAAATCGTTCAGATGCGAACCAACCAGTTTAAGTATTCCAAAAAAATCCTGCTCAATTAATGTACCCACGGACTTCAGTCCGTGGGTACGTAAAATTGCCGCCAGATCCGCCCCGAAAGCCGGTGTTGTCAGCGTCAGAGTGATCGGTTCGTCAGGCTTTAAGAAAGACATTACTTAGTGGTCAACAAAAAATCCCGCACCAATTCCAGCTGGTCGGTGCTCAGGAAATCGGCTCCGGCTTCGCGGAGTTTGGTCCACACGGCCGGATCTTCGGGGCACGCCCACAGCCGCAATTTCTTGCCCTCGGCATGAACGCGCTGAACCAGTTGCCGGAGTTTCTGCGCCTGATCATCCGGCATTGGGCCCTGCCCGCGCCAGCTGAGCTGATTGCTGTACGAATCGCTTACCACCGGCATCAGCTCGCGGCTGAAACCCTTGCCCAGATCGGCAGGCCGACCATCGATGCCCGCCAGTCGGTCTTTTGCTTTTTTCAGGGTTTCGATGGGGCGGTTTCCGGAAATAAAAACCGTAACAGCGCCCGGCTGGCAGCGATTTCCGCGGCAGGACGTCAGGATGGAGCGGTATTTTTGCAACATCTTTTCCAGCGCCTTGTACGTGCTGTCGGCCCCGGTTTTGAAGTCAATCATCAGGTAAACCGGCCCGTTGTAATTCGGGTAGACTTTGCCACCGTTCTGCCGAATTCGTTCGGCCAATGGCCGCAGGTACAGGTTTTCCAGGGACTTATCAGGATTCCAGAAAGCCGGGCGGTTGTGGGCGACGTACAGGGTGTCGTTTTTCGCATACACATCGGCTTCGACACTCGTAAAACCGTGATCCAGGGCATCCCAAAGCGGCCGCGATTGCTCGTAATCGTTGTGCGCGTGGGCGTTGGGCAGCGGCACCACATTGGCGAGGGGCGGTGGAGCTTGCAAGCGGGCCAGCGGCTGCGTCCAGGCGGTTTCGACGTCACCCGGCTCGAAAGGATTGAATTTGGGCTTGGTCGAAATCACTTTCGCCCGCACCAGCAACTCATCGGTCAGCGTATAACTAGCCTCATTCCCGGTCAACTCGCGGAGGATTTCCGCTTTTTCCTGGCCTTTCCGAATGCCGATAAACTGAATACGGTATTTGACGTCCGGCTCCGTTTTGATTTTGAAGGCCACCGTCGTGGCGGTTTGTGTCAGGCTTTCAAAGGTGACGCCGGTGGTTGCATAAAACCGCCCGGCTTCCAGGGCTTCCACAATCGTGTTGGGTTGTAGCGCGGGCGCGTTGACCATGACCCAGCCGCGCCCCGAATTACTGAACGTCGGCCCAAAAAAATTGTAGTGGTGGCTGTCGTCGGTGGCCAGACCGAGCATCAGCGGCCGACCCTCCCGGAGAAAATGCAGGTTGATTTTGTCCCACATCGACTCGGTGCCTTCGCGGGTGCTGTCGCCGTAATTGTGCACCAGCGGGTGGCCGTTGAAAACCTCGAAAAACCGCTCGTGCCGGAGTTTCATGAGGTCATTGGCCGTAATGGCATAATAAAAATTGGGGTGATTGATGTGGGGGAACATGGGCTGGCCCGTTTGCCGCCGTTGCGCCACCACGGCGTCGATGTTATTCTGCATCACCTCCGAAACGCTGTTGCCCGGCAGCGGTTTCAGCAGGTTCTTCACGTTGGTCATGTTGATGTGAATTGGCTTGCCCTGATAACCGGTCGACACCTCTTCGCTCTTGAGAATCAGGAACTTCTCCGGTTCTTCAAAATAAGTCCGGTATTCACTCAGGTTTTTGAGCCGCACTTTCAACGAATCATTCGGGCCGGTCTGGTACTTCACCCAATCGGGGCCGAACGTGCGCAGATACCGCTCAAAGGTGCGACGGCGGTCGGGAGCGCGCGGCACTTTGATCCATTTTTCACCTTCCTGAAACGTGTTGTGGTCCGATAAACCGATGAACTGGTAACCGTTGGCCTTGTACCAGTCCATGATCATCTCCGGATAGTCGTCGCCGTCGCTCCAGAGCGAATGCGTGTGCAGGTTGCCTTTGTACCAGTTTTGGGCCTGGGCGATTGGGAAAGTGAACAGAAGAAAAAAGAAGAGTAAGAGCGGTCGCATGATGGCAGAAAGAGGATGCAACCGGAAAAGGGAGGGAAGAGCGGTTTCTAACCGAAAAATATGCTTTTTAGCGGGTCGTGTTTGATATGCCAGGACTTACTCTATGATAATTCTGGTACACCGGTGCTAAATGACGATAGAATAATGAACACGAAACCCCTAAAACGAAAAAACATGCCCGGAAGCATGTTTTTTCAAGCGTTTCAAATTATTATATCTTTCGATTAAATAACCTCTACGTTAACGGCATTCAAACCTTTTTTACCTTGTTCAACTTCAAATTGAACTTTGTCGTTTTCACGAACTTCGTCAATTAAACCTGAAACGTGAACAAAGATGTCTTTGTCTGAATCCGAAGGGGTAATAAACCCAAAACCTTTGAGTTCATTAAAAAATTTAACAGTTCCTGTTTGCATTATATTGTATTGTATTTTAAAATTTGATCAAAGGTAGGTAAAATATGTCAAAACCGCACCATTCGCCTAATTTATTTTAAAAACCTTCCGGATTCTGAAAACACCTCAATTTCTTTTCAGGATCACGGCCTGTCCACCCGAAGGTAACAGATTGGCCGTCAGACGGTCTTTGGCGGTCACCGTCCGGGTTTGCTTCCGGACTTTGCCGGTTCCGTCATCTTCATATAATTCCAGCGTATACCGTTTCCCCGGCTCTAAAAACGTGAGCGGGAGGTCGATTTTCCGGGCTTCGGTATTGGTGATAGTACCCACAAACCAGTCATTCCCTTTCCGCCGGGCTACCGACACAAACTGGCCGGGCGTTCCATCCAGCACCTTCGTCTCCTCCCAAACCGTTGGCAAATCTTTCCAGAATTCAATTTCCTGCCGATCCGGAAAATCGGCCGGTTTTCCGTACCAGTACAAATACTGGAGCGGACTGAAATAGATTACCGGCAGAGCCAACTGGTGGCCTTTGGTATTAGTTAGGCGCGGCTGATTGAAGCAAAACGTGTAATCGGCGGCCCCGGCAATGTACCGCGTGAAGGGTAAAACCGTGTTGTGGGTCGCATCGGGCCACTCTTCGTTGCCGCGAACGCCTTCCTGCGTCAGCAAATTGGGGTACGTCCGGCTAAAACCCGTCGGGCTATATTCATCGTGAATGTCCAGAATCAGGTGGTGTTTGGCGGCTTTGCGGATGGCGTCGTGGAGCCAGACTGTCCAGTGGTGCGATCCGGTATGCACAAAACCGTATTTAATTCCGGCTACGCCCCAGCTTTCGTAGAGCGGTAACAACGTATCCAGTTGCCGTTCGAGCGCCCGGTGGTTGACATACAGAATCACTTTTTTACCCTTCGATTTGGCGTACCGAATGGCTTCGGGCAAATCCAGATCGCCTTTCGGGTTCCGGCGCGGATCGACGTTGACGGTGGTAGCATCCGACGCAATTTCGTATTCGTGACCGTACCAGCCCGCGTCGAAATGGATGTAATCGATGTGTTGTTCAACCGCAAAATCGACCAGATTTTTGGCCCCGGTGGTCGACAGCGTCACTTCCCGCATCACCCTTCCCGGTTTGATCCAGCTCACGTCCTTGATCGCGTTCGGCGGGTTAAGGTTCTGAATCAGGTAGTTATGTTCGAGCAGGTCGCCGGGCCGGTCGGCGGCCAGGACCACCCGCCACGAGCTCGCAAACGGCGAGGCTTCGGTAATTTCACCCGCCAATTGACTGACCAGTTGATCGGGACCGGCGGTTTTCAGCCGCACCAGCGGATAACTGCTTTGCTCGGCTTGTGTAATACAGGCCCAGGTTCCGTTGTCGAGTTTCAGGGTCAGCGGCATCTGGGCGGCTTTCGTCCAGTTCTCCACCGGTCGTTCTACGTAACTTCCCTGGGCATGATCGGTGTAGAGTGCTTTGGTTTTCGGTGGCAGGTTGAAAAAGGTCATTTCCTGTCCGACTTCCAGAATTTGCATCCGCAGATCTTCCGGAAAGAAATACCGGAAAGCCACACCCTCGTCGTAGGCCCGGGCGATGATCTGCATCGTTCCTCCCGACCCCGGACCGTTGCGCAGGCTGACAATCAGCTCGTTGTAACGATCGGGAATCTCGGAGCGTTCACCCCAGACCGGTTTCCAGCTCGATTGCTGGCTGCGTTTCGTCGCCGACACGATCCGCAGGTTCTTGTCCCAATTGAACGGCCGGGAACCGGCGGGATTACCGCCCAAGCCGAGCCGCGAAGGCTGAATGAGCGGTTTGTTCCGGTACGTAATTTCGTAAACCGGACTTTGGGGTGATTCCGGCCCGTCACGCAGGACGATCGACCAGGTTAGCAGGCCGTTGGGCGAACTGATCCGCAGAGAGTCCGGGGTTTGCGCGAGCCCTTTTTCAAGAAAAAACAGGGTGAAAAGAATACCAAGTAGTCGGGTCATTCAGGTTGACGGTTTAAGAAAGATGCGTAGTCGATGCCGGAGATTCATACCATGAAGAATCTCCGGCACGCTATTTACTACCGGTTATTGATCAATACCCCGGATTCTGTTCAATTTTGGCATCCAGGTTGGCATCGATGAATTTCTGCGGAATGGGAAATAATTCGTGCTTTTCGGCGATGTTGCTGCCCGTTTTGGTATTGTATTTTTTCACGCGGTCGACCAGAACGGGCGAATTGGCCAGAAAACCGAAGCGGATGAGCGTTCGACGGCGGGGTTCTTCCATGATCAGCTCCCGCACGCGTTCATCCAGGATGTAGTCGAGCGTGGCGCGGTCGGCGGTGACCGGTTTGGCTTTGGCGCGGCTGCGCAGCACGTTGAGGTCGTCGGCGGCTTTTTGTTTGTCGCCTTTTCGGATGTACGCTTCCGCCCGCAGCAGATAGGTTTCTGCCAGCCGGATTTTATAAAACTCAACGAACGTCCGCCCGGTTGTATTCCCGGCCAGCGGATCGCCTTCCAGCTTGCGGGTATACGGATAATACCAACCCGAGTTCAGCGTGTCGATTTTGGCCGCAATCGGATCGACTTTCTGCCCAAAAAACCGCGAGGTGGCGTTGTTGTAATAGAACGTCCGCCGGATGTTGTACGGCGAATTCCGCATATCGTTCCAGTCCTCCTTCCAGACGTCGTAACTGGCGTAGGGCGTTCCCATCACCCAGCCGACCGGGCGGCCCAGGCTGTCGCAGACCACCATGCCCGACTTGCCTTCCGGGTCTTTGATGTTGTGATAACCGGCTCCCCAGGCGCGCATGCTGCTGTTTCCGCCAAAAGCGGTGGCATTGGTCGCGTTGGTGTAGGTGACGCCACCGGGCGTCTGGTATTCGAACTGGAGCGCCCAGATGGTTTCGGTGTTGGCGGCCAGATTCTGGTTTTTATCCCGAAACAAATCCGAAAAAACGTCGCCGGGTTGCGCCAGTTTGCTCCCAAACCGTTGCGTCATGAGCTTATACGAGCCATCGTTGATCACGGCAGAAGCGGCTTCAATCGCTTTGTCGTTGTTGCCCAGGGCCAGATACACTTCACTCAGAAAATGGTCGGCCGCGGCTTTCACAATGCGGCCCGGAGCCGCCGGTTTTTTGGGCAACCACTGCGAGGCAAATTCGAGATCCTGCCGGGCAAACTCCAGGACTTCCTGCCGGCTGGCTCGCGTATAGTCCGTTTTGGGGGCCGTTTCGACATGCGCCACCAGCGGTACTCCGCCGTACAGATTCGCCAGAATGGAGTAGGTATAGCCCCGAAAAAACCGGGCTTCGGCCACAATCGCGTTCTTTTCGGCTTCGCTGGCCCATTTTACGGCTGGTTTATCGGCATAATCGACCACAATGTTGGAACGCGGCAGCATATTCAGGTAGGCCCATTCCCACCACAGATCGACGGAAGCCAGCGTCGGGGTCAGCGAAACATTGTAGTCGCGCAGCAGCGTCGAAACCGCCCCCGGCATGTAGGCATCCGTACCGATGTTCATGGCGTGCAGGTTTTCGGTGTCGGTGCCGAACAGTTCGTTCCGGGCGGCCGAATGAATGGCAATAATCGCCGTTTCAAAACCGGCCTTATCCACCAGCACCACGTCGGGATTCAGAAAAGCTTTGGGCACCTCGTCGAGGACACTGTCTTTGCAGGCGCTGGCCCAGAAAACCAGCATCAGCGTTCCCAACAGGGTCAGATGCCGTTTTGAAGCTAAAATAAGAATGCGTTTCATCGTTTGAAGTCCGTTCAGGATGACAGGAATGGGATTAAAAACTGAGGTTGATACCGCCCGTCAAGGTGCGGGACATGGGATAACCGCTGGCTTCCGAGCCAATTTCAGGGTCGAAACCGGGGTACTTGGTGAAGGTCAGCAGGTTTTTGCCACTGACATAGACCCGCACCGAACCCACTTTCCAGCGATTTACCAGTGTTTTGGGCAACTCATACGCCAGCGATACGTCCTGTACCCGGACGAAATTGCGGCTGACGTAATAGCCGTGTCCGTACGGATTGGTATACACCAGCGATGCCATCGTGTTCGACTTGTTTTCGGCCGTCCACCAGCCGTTGTCCGGAAAATTGGACGCGCTACCCGGAAAGTTGTTGCTCGGAATCATCTGGTTGAAGCTCCTGATCCAGCCCTGCATGGCGTTCATGAAAACCGACAGCGTGAAGTTCTGATAACGGAAGGTGTTGGTGAAACCCCAGCGGTATTTGGGTTCCAGGTTCCCCACCACGGTGCGGTCGTCGGTGGTAATTTTGCCATCGCCGTTCAGGTCCTTGAGCCGGTAAAAACCGGCTTTATACCCGGTTGGGAGCTGATCGCCTTCCTGGTAAACCCCGTCGATGAGGTAATCGAAAGCGACCTGCACGGGCTGGCCGATGAACCACTTGTTGCCCAGATCATTGTCTTCCGCGCCGTCTTTGTTCAGGTCGCGGCTGTAAATATGGACGATGCGGTTGCGGTTGGTCGAAAACACGATGTTGCTGCTCCATTCGAAAGGCCCGCGCTGAATGTTGGCGG
Source organism: Larkinella knui (assembly GCF_003858645.1). GTDB lineage: Bacteria > Bacteroidota > Bacteroidia > Cytophagales > Spirosomataceae > Larkinella > Larkinella knui. The sequence goes on from NZ_RQJP01000007.1 coordinate 228,832, forward strand.
TATTGATCGTCAGCTCAAATCCCCGGTTGTTGGTTGCACCCAGGTTGGTGATGACCGACTGAAAACCGGTTGCGGAGGGCAGCGAACGGTTCAGGAGCAGGTTTTTGGTGTCCATGTTGTAGTATTCGAGCGTACCGCCAATGCGCCCTTTCAGGAGTTCAAAATCCATGGCGACGTTGGCCGAAGTGGTGGTTTCCCACTTCAGATCCGTATTGGCCATCCCCGACGGATACGTGCCGGTAAAGGTTGGGCTGCCGTCGCCGAAAACATACTGCGTGGTTGTGGAGCGGCTCAGGGATTGGTAGGGCGAAATAGCCTGATTCCCTACCGAACCGTACGACAGGCGAAATTTCAGCAGATTGATGAAAGGCATCGACTTCAGAAAAGGCTCGTCGGACGCAATCCAGGCGAGGGCGGCCGATGGAAAGGTCGCGTACTTGTTCTGGGCACCAAATACCGAACTGCCGTCCCGGCGGGCGGTGAATGTCAGCAGGTAGCGGTCTTTGAAATGGTAGTTCAGCCGTAACATCGACGAAATACCCTCCTGAACAGAAGCATCCGTTGTAGTTTGCTGGGTTTGGGCAATGCCCAGGTTGTTCCAGCCGTTGGCGCCGTTGAAAAAATTGGAAGCCGTAGCAGTAGTCGATTCCCACTGGCGGTGGTTTCGTCCGTACAGGAGCGTCACATCAAACGCATGATCGCGGCCCAACTGGCGGCTGTAGGTGGCAATATTTTCCAGCACCCAGTCGAACGTTTCCCGGTTGTATTTACTGGCATTGGCCAGAATATTCTCGCCGAAACGCTGGTAAGCCGGTTCGAACAGGTAGTTGTGTTCCCAGCGGTAGTTGGGTGAATAATTGATCCGGTAGCTGAGCCCCTTGATGAAAGGTACCTCGACTTTGGCGTAGAAGTTTGAAAATAGATTGTGGTAAATTTCTTCATTCTGACGCCGGATGGAGTTGAAAAGCGGGTTCGGAACCAGTTGCACATCCTGGGGAAAGTGAACCGGGTCTGTTTTGGCGTCATCGTAATACATTTTGGCGAAAGGGCTGATCTGGGCCGCCCAGTTGAGGGCCACATCGACGCCCGATAAATCCCGGCGGGCATACGTGGCATTGAGGCCCACCGTCAGCCAGTCGGCCACCTTCGTTTCCAGATTGGTTCGCAGCGTGACACGTTTCGCCATGTCCTTGTAAATCAGCCCCTGTTCATTCACAAATGCCCCGGATACCAGGTAATTCGTCCGGCCCGACTGGCCGGCAATGCTCAGGTCGTAGGATTGCACCCCGGCTTTCTGCGAAATCGCATCCCAGGGATCGGTGATGGTGCCATTGCGGTAATTTTCGGCTTCGGTGTTCTGGAGATAACTGGCCACGTTGGCCGGATTGGCTTCCTGCCCGCTCTGGGCGCGGTAGTCCAGCGTTTTCTGCAGGTAGCGTTCCGGCGACAGCATTTTGATGCGGTTACTCCAGTCAGAAACGCCATAGTAGCTGTTCACCCGAATGGTCGGCTTGTCCGTTTTGCCGCGTTTGGACGTAATCAGAATAACGCCGTTGGCCGCTTTGGAACCGTAAATGGCGGCTGCGCTGGCGTCTTTCAGGATTTCCATCGACTCGATGTCGTTCGGATTGATTTCCGCCAGACTGCCATTGAAAAAAATACCGTCCAGAATAATCAGCGGATCGTTGCTGGCCGTGATCGACCGACGACCCCGAATGAGGATGCTGCCGCTCTGTCCCGGTCGCCCGTTGTCGATAAACTGCACCCCGGCCACCCGCCCGCGCAACGCCTGACCGACGTTGGTGTTGGGCAGGTTTTCGGTGACCTTCATGTCTACTTTGGCTACCGAACCGGTTACGTTCCGTTTCGACTGCGTTCCGTAGCCGACCACCACGATCTCGTTCAGCGCCTTGGTGTCCGACTCCAGCCGGATCGTAAGCGTTTGCCGGTTCGAAACCGCAATTTCCTGCGTTACGTAGCCAATGGAACTGATCACCAGAACCGCTTGACCGTCTGCTATTTGAAACTTAAACTTGCCATCTTTATCGGTCGTTGTGCCCCGGCTGGTGCCTTTCTGAATCAGGTTGACGCCCGGCAGGCCTTCGCCTTTTTCGTCCGTCACGGTGCCGGAAACCGACTGGTCGAGGGGAGCCGTCAGCGCCAGATCGTCGGCTGGCTGCGGTTTTATCGCCCCCGACGGTGCAGCGGTTAGCAGAATCTGTTTGCCCTGCACTTTATAGGTAATCTTCAACGGCGTCAGCAGTTGGTCGAGAATGTTCTCAAGCCGTTCATCGACGGCCGTAAACGTAACTTTCCGGTCGGCCTGAATGAGGATTGAACTGTACAGAAACCGGACCTGAGCCACTTTAGCGATGTATTTCAGGGTGGTTTTAATGTCCTTATCGACCACCTGCACGGTTACTTTCTTGTTCAGCATTTCCTGAGCCCGACTATCGCGGGCGAAGGAGAGGCTGACCACGCAGGCCGCTAGCAGCACCTGGAGGAGGGAAAGTTTCATAAGCTTGATAAAGGAGGGTGAAATCCAGTCTGGATTTTTCATAAATTGGGTCGTTTTTTGAGTCGTTTCGGGAAGAAATGGACAAAAAATACCTCATCGACGCCCTTTTGGCGTCTTGCAACTACGATGAGGAAGTTGGTGGGACGGGCTGGGTGGCGCGGTCGGATGCCGGAACGATGCTGTTGGAACCATTACCGGTCAGGCAGTCGGGCACGCTAACCCAGCGACGTTTTCGCGAAGGCGATGAAAGGTGTAAAGTTTTTAGTCCGGCATAGGCAATACGGGTGGTTTTGAAAGGTTTAGAATTACGACAGGCATCCGGTACTCCTCAGGGCGCACAACCCCGGCTGTGAATAATTACCCGGCCGTCCAGCACTTCAAAGGTGGCTCCAATCGCCTGGCAGATAAAGCCGAGTTTAACGGACAGCGTTTCATCCGAAAACTGAGCGGTAATGGGGCATTTTTCCAGCAGATCGGCATTGTAGTCCATATCGACGCCGTAGGCTTTCTCCAGTTTGGCCAGCACCTGCGTCACCGGAACGTCTTCGAAATCCAGCTCCTGAACGTGGGTGGCGGTGGCAACCAGCTCCGGTTTTTCGACCACGCCCCGTTGCAACTGTTCGGTTTTCCGGTTAAAAACCACTTCCTGATTCGGCGTCAGCAACACGCCGTTACGGGTTTCTGGTTGCGTTTTCCGGAAAGCTTTTTTGGAATACACCGAAACTTTCCCGGTTCGAACCGCCACGGCCACTTCCGGTTCATGATCGAACGCCCGAATGCGGAAACTGGTCCCCAGCACTTTGGTGACGGTTTCGTTGGCATAAATCAAAAACGGCTTTGCGGGATTGCGGGCGACCTCAAAAAAAGCCTCTCCCGACAAATACACTTCCCGGAATGAACCGGTAAACGTTTTTGGGTAGCTGATGCGGCTGTTTTTCTCCAGCGTAATGGCCGAACCGTCGCTCAACACCAGCGTCAGTGGCTTGTTGGTTGTATTCACTTTCTCGGCAAGAACGGCGGGAACGTCGCTCAAAAGCTTGCGGGAACCCGTCTGGGAAACCGGTGGCGTCCGGTTCTGCTGAATCAGAAAGAAACTCACTCCCAGGATCACCAGAACCGAAGCGGCCAGGCTTAGCCAGGTGCGACGGTGAAGACCCCACCAGACGACGGGCCCGGAGGAATCCGCTTCGTCCAGGACCGGTTCTGCCCGTTTCCGTTGCCGGAACTGCTCCACCAGATTCCGGACTTCTTGCCGTACTTCGTCGTCGGACAGATCCACCGGCTGTTGTTTCAGGGCGTACACCATTGCTTTGGCCTGATCCAAAACCGTCCGTTGTTCCGGGTGCTGGTTGCGCCAGGTCATCCAGAAGGCGGTCGCTTCGGGGTCGCCGTCGATCCAGGCCCGAAAAGAGGAATCGTGCAGAAAGTCTTCAACCTGTTGGTATGGCTTCATGGAAAAGAGCAGGGCGTTAAAAAAGCGGTTCAGGTAGGGAGAATCCGTGTTCTGCCGGAAATAATCAAAAAAATCATTTTATTTTTTTATAAATGCCGGACGTACCCCGACTTTTGTATCCGATTGGAGCGGGTAAAAACCGCCGGGTGCTCCCTTTTACCGGCAACCGCTTGTCGAATACGGTTTTATTTTGCCATTGACACCAACAAAAAGTCGTTCCCGTATGCCGTATGTTTCGCTCGTCATCCCAAAATCACTCCTCCGAATCGCTAACCGACGCAGCCCTGTGGCATAACTTCAAGGAAGGGGACGAACTGGCGTTGGGCGAACTGGCACAGCGGTATTATAAACGCCTGTATGGCTACGGCAGCAAATTTTCCCGCGACCGCGAAGTGGTCAAAGACTGCATTCAGGACCTGTTTCTGGAAATCTGGGACAAGCGAACTACCATCAGCGAACCCGACTCCGTCAAACTCTATCTGCTGGTTTCGATTCGCCGAAGAATTTTTCGTAGGAAAACCGAAGATAAGTGGCTGGAACAAAGCGAAGAACTGGATTTTGATTCTACATTGATTGGCGATTTGCCCATCGAAACGGCCATCATTGAAGACGAAACCAGCCGCTATTACGTCCGGAAACTGCAACAGCTCATTCCCCAACTCACCCGGCGTCAGCAGGAAATTATTTACCTGCGGTTTTACGAAAACCTGGACAACGAGGCCATTGCCGAAGTCATGTCGCTGAGCCGCGGGGCGGTTGCCAACCTGCTCTGGCGGGCGCTGAAAGAGCTAAAAGACTACTGGTACGCCGGTTTGCTGCTTCTGATGTGGCCGGGAATCAGTCTGTTAAAATAACCGCCCGGGGTTCAGGAGTAAAAAGCGAAAGGCTCTATTCCAAAACCAGTGATGTCTGGATTTCACCCGTTCAAATCCCCTAAACCGGGTGAAATTGCAGGATCTAAATTCTATAATCAGTAAACTATACGGTAATTTGCCTTCGATTCGTTATATAACCTTGCCACCAGCTCGGAACAGTGTTTCTGTTTCAGTTGTTACCGGAAATAGATAACTGCTAACCTATTCTTCTATGTTCTTTAAAAAGTGTGTATTTCGACTCCTTTGTCTCTATACATTTGGCCTGTTCGGGGCCTTCCAAAGTCAGGCTCAATCCTCCCAATGGTTTCACCTCGATGCGAAGACCGACAGCGTGTTGGGCATCAGCACCGACCGCACCTACCGCGAACTGCTCAGCAACCGCAAACCGACGCCGGTCGTTGTTGCCGTGATCGATGGCGGTATCGATTCTACGCACGAAGATTTAAAGCGAATTCTCTGGACCAATCCGAAGGAAATCCCCGGCAACGGGATTGACGATGATAAAAACGGCTACGTCGATGACGTTCACGGCTGGAATTTTATCGGTGCAAAAGACGGTCGCAACGTTCAGTACGAAACCGCCGAAGTGACCCGCCAGTATGCCCGGCTGCGTCCTTTGTATGAAGGCAAAAAACGGGCGTCGCTGAAACCGGCGCAGCAGAAAGAATTCGACCAGTTTGTGAAATATAAAACGGAAGTCGAAAAGAAACGGGCTGAATACCAGGAGCAATACCAGTCCTACAGCACCTTCAGCAGCCAACTCGTGACGATTATCGACGGTCTGAAAAAAGCATTGAACGTCTCCAAACTGGATACGGCCACCCTGCGAAATCCGGCTACCGACAACGATTTTGTGAAGAAAGCGGCCGCAGCTCTGTATGAGATGACCAGCGCGCAGGGATTTGGCCAGGCCGAAGATATTCAAAGTGAACTGAAACGGGGTCTGGACGACCTCAAAGCCAAGGCCGAATACGCGTATAATCCCGACTACGAAAGCCGCTCGATTGTGGGTGATAAGCCCGACGATGTGAACGAAACCGCGTATGGGAATCCGGATATTACAGGACCCGATCCGTTGCACGGCACCCACGTTGCCGGGATCATTGGTGCCGACCGAACCAACAATCTCGGGGTGCAGGGCGTGGCCGATCAGGTGCGGATCATGGCCGTTCGGGCGGTTCCCGATGGCGACGAACGGGATAAGGATGTGGCCAATGCCATCCGGTATGCGGTCAATAACGGCGCTCAGATTATTAATATGAGCTTCGGGAAAGACGTTTCGCCCCAGCGAAAAGCCGTCGACGATGCCATGCGGTATGCGCTTTCCAAAGGCGTACTGCTGATTCATGCGGCCGGTAACGACAACAAATTACTGGATACGACCGCCAGTTTTCCGTCCGACCGCTTTATCGATGGGTCGGCCATTCCGAATCTGATTACGGTGGGGGCAATCACCTCCAAAAACAACGAGGGGTTGGTGGCTTCGTTCTCCAATTACGGCCGGAAAACCGTCGATGTCTTTGCGCCGGGCGCGGCTATCTACTCCACAACCCCCAGCAACGGCTATGATAATCTGAGTGGTACGAGCATGGCGGCTCCGGTGGTAACCGGTATTGCGGCCGTTCTGAAATCGTATTTTCCAAAACTGACGTACAGCGATCTGAAGCGGATTATCGAAAAATCGGCCATTGTGCAAAACCGGCAGGTGCTACGGCCTGAATCCAACGATCTGGTCGACTTCAAGGATTTGTCAAAAACCGGAGCCATCGTGAACCTGTACGAAGCCGTTAAACTGGCGGAAGCTGAAGAAGCGGCCTCCGCTGCGAAGAAAGGCTAACAATTTTTGATACGCCAACGCGGGGCGCACTATCGGGTCAGACTGAGTGCGCCCCGTTTTTTTTCGGCCAGCACACCGGTGCCCTGATTGAGCTGGTAGTGAATCAGCCAGCCGTAGACGCCAACGGGAGCGGTTTTTCCCAGATACTTGCCGTTCCACTCGAACGGAGCTGTGGTGGTTTGGAAAATCAGTTCGCCCCAGCGATTGAAAATTGACAGGGACGTAATGGTAATATCTCCGCAACCAAAAGGCTGAAAAACATCGTTTTGTCCGTCGGCATTGGGCGTGAAAATATCCGGTGTATACAATACACAACCGCAATCGCCGTACGAAATGCGAATTGTGTCGCGGATCGTTGCGCACTCATTGCTCACCGATGCCTGGAAAAATCCGGATTGGCCCACGGTTCTGACAATGGCTTCGGACTGGTCCTGCCAGCTAAATTTCCCTTCGGCAAAATCGGGCCGGATCGTGTATACTTCCGCACCACACAGGTTTTGGTCGAGACCCAGATTCAGGCGCGGGGGCAAAACATACCGGATCTGAATGCTGTCGGTGGCCACGCAACGCGCCTGCTCAACCCGCAACGTATACAAACCCGCCTGCCTGACCGGATACGTCGTGGCAGTGGAACCGTCCTGCCAGCGGAACGTCGGCGGCAGACCGGGGGTAACTTTCAGCGTCATGGTCTGGCCTTCACAGAGCGTCGTGTCGCGGCCCAGATCGAAATCGAGCGCATAGTCGACCTTGATGGTGTCGCGCAGGACTTTGCAGGGCGTGGTGACCGTGACGGAATACGTACCCGGTTTGGTGACCCGAAACGTGGGGGAGGTGCTGCCATCCTGCCAGCGGTATTCCGTAGCGCCGGGCGTGGTGGCATCGAGCGAAAGCGTGCTTTTCCGACCGCAGAGGGTGGTGTCTTTTCCCAGGTTCATTTCGATGGGAAGCAGCGAGACATCATCGACAAAAATGTAGAAATACCCCAGAAAAACCGGCAGGCGTTTAAAGCTCCCAATGGTCAGATACTGCTCCCCGCCTTTGGCTTTGACGTAGCCCGAAATCCGTTCCCAGCGTAGTTGCGGAATGCTGGTTGTCAGGGCATTGTCGATGATTTGCGCATCCGCCGTAAAGAGCCCTTTTTCCGAAGACGTGATCGGTTTTTCGGACAAAAAAGCGCCCATCGTTCCATTCAGATACTTCCCGGGCGTCGGCGTGGCGACGTACATTTCGAAGAAATAACATTCATCGGCCACCAGCGGTTTTTTCAGGGGCGTCGCCAGGTATTCGGCCCAGCTGACGTCCAGAAAAAGCCGCCCCAGCCCCTGCCCCGAATGAGGGGCCAGCTCCATCTGAACCGTCGGAAAACATTGGTGGTAAAAATCGGGCGTAGCGCCGTTGGGATTGTACCACGGAACCGCTTCGTTCAGCAGATTATCCTGGCGGGGGCAGCTCCGGTAGTTTTCAAAACCGCCATTTTCAAGGAGATTTTGGGCCATAGCCATTCCGGGCAGGCATACGGCCAGCCAGCACACCATCCGGACAACACGGCTTTGCATGTTTCAGTACATCTCTAAAGGTAGCGGGGAGATGTAATATACGGTCTTTTTGTGAATTTGCAGTTCGTGCGCTACAACTTCAGCCGAACGCCCGCTTTGCTCAGGATTCTGGTAATCCAGACACACAGCAGCGCAAACAGAAAAGATTTCAGCAGTCCGATTCCACCCGTTAACAGAACATCGGGCAACCTGATGCCCAGAAAAGCGGTGGTGGCATAGGCAAAATACGGAATCAGGTAACAAAGCAGCGTATCCGTTCCGGCGGGTTTGATGAAGCTAAACCAAGGCCCTTTTTGTTTTACGTCAGCAAGCCAGTAGATAGCCGTGAAAGCCAGAATCGTGAAAGCGCTGCACAGAAACAGCCAGGCCGGGGTGGCATCCAGCTTCGAGAGTCCCCAATAGGGGCGGGTCACTACCGACAAACCCGTCAGGAAAACCGCTATTCCGAGAAAAACAGCGGTCATCTGCCGGTTGTTGCCCTGTTTCCGGTAGTGCTGGAATAAGGTTGCGATCACGACGCCCCCCATGCTCAAGCCCGCCAGCGTGCCGCCCCGGATGGCCGCCGGAATGAAGTCGATGGCTTTGGGTAATAAACCCGCTTGGGAAGCCATGCTCAGAATGGCAAACCCGCACCAGGCCGCGATGAGTATGGAAAGCCGGTTCCGGGCAAATACCGTAACCAGAGCGGCCGCCAGATACGACCAGCCGATGAGTCCGAGAATGCCCCACCAGTGCGGTTCGAAGCGGGTGATTTTTTCGGCGTCGCCACCGCGATAAAGAAATGCCAATACCAGCAAAGCCAGTAAGCCAATGATTTTCAGAACCGTACCCAGCCAGTTCGGGACTGATTTCGGGTAGGTGTTCCAGACCAGGATGAAGGAAGTACAGGAAAGGACATTCCACAAAAGCCGGGGCATTCCCGTTGCGGTTTCGTTGATGGATTCGCCGTTGACCAGAAAAACGCCCATCATCAGCAGCGCGGCCGAGCGGAGAAGAACATGGCCGACGAGTTGACGATCACTGTCGCCTTTTTTCCGCCGGTTGTCAACCGCGAAGGGCAGCGACATGCCAACGATGAACAGAAAAGCCGGAAAAACAACGTCGGCCAGACCAATACCGTCGGCTCCCCTCGGCACGTGTTCGAGCCAAGCCGGAATGTCTTGCAACGACCAGAGGTCATTCACAAAAATCATGAGCACCATGGTCAGGGCGCGCAGGAGGTCGATGGCACCAACCCGCGCCGGATTCAGGGCGGTTTGGATGGATTGAGACGGGAGGATAGCGGTTTTGTTCATGTCTATGCCGGATGGGAACGCGGATCGGGCGGATGGAACGGATCAAAAAACGGATTTTTATCTGTGTAAATCCGTTTAATCTGCTTAATCCGTGTTCCTGTTTGAATGCCCTGCGGCCCAGAAAATGGAATTTCGAAAGAGCGTTTTGAAGGCTTCGTTTTTGAACAGGTCAGGGTGATGGCCCATGAAAATGTAAATATTCCGCGCTTTCATCCGTTCATTGGACCAGATTACGGGATGGTCGCCCCCCATTTTAATTTTTGAATCGGGCGAATACGTTGCTTCATCGACCGTTGCCAATACGTTTACGTTGGGCCGGGGACTTTTGTTGTAGCTGTACCATTCTTCTTTTTCAATCTCGAACGAGGGCGGTAATCCCTTCATGGCCGGATGGGCTTTTGCTTCCACGTTGACCGTTGCTTTGGCAAATCCGGGGATGTAATTCACGTAGCGAATGCCGCCCATGAACTCCGAAAACCACGGCCACATCGGGAATCCGTCGAATTCACCCAGCAGGGTCGCGTGGTGAAAACCAATCCATCCGCCCCCTTTGCCTTCCTGAATATACCTGATAAAAGCCGCTTTTGCCCCGTCGGTCCACCGATAGGGTGGGTAGTTCAACTGAATGAATACCTGGTAGTTAGCCAGAAAAGTGTCGTTGATGGGGTCGGTCGTTTCGATGTAGTCGATGGTGAAATTGTGCGCTGTTGCCTGTTGCCGGAGCCACTCTTTGGCCGCAGCCACAAAAGGGGCATGCACCCCACCGTCTTTCTCGGCGATGGCGACGACCCGGAAGGCCGGTTTTTTGTTTTGGCCAAAAGCCGGATTGCTCAAAGAGACGCAGGCCAGCAGGCAGGAAAGACAGAATGAAACCAGTGCTTTGTTTTTCATGCGTACTTTTCAGTGGGTTTCGGGAAAACAGGATGCCATACCGGCACCAAATGTAAGCGCATTCGGGTGGTGTAAAAAAAGAAAAATGGGTAAAGTTTCATTCAAAATATTATTTCGAAAAAAGGAGTATTGACTGTACACACGTGCATCTTTAGATACAAATAGCAAAGTATTACTGTTTTGTATGCAAGATTATCGAAATTTCGAGCCTGAGGAATTAGCTATTGATCCGTCTTTTCAACGTTGGAAACTCTTTAACGATCCTACAGAAAGTGAATTTTGGAAAACCTGGATGGTCCAGAATCCTGATAAAGAGGAACTGATCGATAAAGCCTACCAGTTGCTGAACACCCTCAATGAGGTGTATGCAGGGTTGCCAGCCGATCAGGCCCTGGTTTCTGACCGGGAAGTACAGACCGAAATTCAACGACTAAGCCAATCGATTGACAGCCAGGCAAAACCGGTGGCCAAATGGTACCAGTTTGCGCCGTTGCGGTATGGAATGGCGGCCAGTATCGTCGTCATGCTGGGCGTATTCTGGCAGTATGCGACCCATCCGTTTTCCGTAAAAAAAGGCAATGTAACGTACGACGACCTGGTGGCTCAGGTTTCAAAACCGCTTCTGGAAGTTACCAATACCACCAGTACCTCCCGGCTGATTAACCTGCCGGATGGCAGTACAATTGCCCTCAAACCCAAAGGCCGGATCAGTTACCCGGACGGTTTTCCGGGAACAATCCGGGAAGTATACCTGGTCGGGGAGGCATTTTTTGAAGTTCATAAAGACCCGGCTAAACCGTTTTACGTCTACGCGAACGGCCTGGTAACCAAAGTATTGGGTACCAGCTTTAGCGTGCAGACCTTCGAGACGAACCGGCAGGTCAAAGTGATGGTAAGAACCGGGAAAGTGTCTGTTTTTGCCGGCAACCAGGCGACGGTAACGCAGCAGAAAGAAGATTATAAACTGGGGGGCATCGTGTTGACGCCCAACCAGCAGATCGTCTTCTCGCCGACCGATACGCGGATCATCAAAAGCCTGGTGGCGCAACCGGCTCTATTGGAGAAACCCGCTCAGAAGCAGCCGTTTAGCTTCAAGCGGACGCCGATTGCCGAGGTGTTTGCCACCCTCGAAAAAGCGTACGGAATTCGGATCGTTTTTGATGAAGAAGTCATGAAAGCGTGTTATCTGACGGCGTCGCTGGAAGATGAGCCGCTTTTCGAAAAGCTGGATTTGATTTGTAATACCATCAACGCCCGCTACGAGCAACTGGACGCCCACATCATCATCAACAGCAAGGGCTGCGAATCCCTGTAAAAATAGCTGCTTACATTTTTGACCAAAATGTGGTGGTATATGCAAAAAAATGGTTGATTTACTTAAATTTTTTACTAATCATTTATCCATTCTTCAATTTTATAATGAAATCACAACGCCGATCCATCTTAAAACGCCTTTTTGCCTCCATTGCCGGTGTAACCGGTCTGGGCGTCGCTACTACCGCGGCTAAAGCCGAAGCCGCTCCCGAAAAGGAAGTCTTCAATGTGGTTACTGAACAGGATATACCGCTGTTTTCGGGTTCTACCAAGTTTGGCAATCTGGTTTTTGTGGCAGGGAAAGGCTACCACAAAGAAGGAGACATCAAAGTGCATACCGACGAGGTACTGAAAGAACTGGAAAGAGAACTGATCAAGGCCGGTTCGTCGATGGAGAAAGTGCTGAAAGTGAATGTGTATCTGCACGATCTGAACGACTGGAAGGCCATGAGCGACGTCTACAAAGGCCGGTTTGGCAGCAAGCCGCCGGTACGGACAACGGTGGCGACGTACGGCGGTGTTCCCGGCGCTTCGCTGGTCGAAATGGACTGCATCGCCTATATCTAGCGGATCTGGCTGATTGGGACTGGACGGCCGGTGCCATTGCAATCCCGATCCCAGCTGTTGAGGATTTGCCATCCGACTTTTAAACTAAAAACACCCTTCCCGCCAGACCTGGCGGGAAGAAAATTGTTCCCCGATCTTACGTCAACCCATCCCATGATCAGTAGAAGAACCATCCTCAAACGATTGTCAGCCATGCCGCTGTTAGGCGGATTTATTGGCAGTGTTGCTCCCTTGCAATCGGCCGTAGCCGCTACCGCGCTGGCACCCCGAAATCTGGTGAAAGAGTTAGGAATCAGGACGTTCATCAATGCGGCCGGTACGTATACGGCCATGACGGGCTCGCTGATGCAGGACGAGGTAATGGAAACGATTCAGGCGGCATCGAAAGAGTTTATGATGCTCGACGATGTGCAAACCAAAGTCGGAGAGAAAATTGCCGCCCTCGTCCACGCTGAATCGGCGGTGGTGACCGCCGGCTGTTTCTCGGCCATGACGCTCGGACTGGCGGGGGTTCTGACCGGCATGGATCAGAAGAAAGTGGAAGCGTTACCCCAGTTGGAAGGCACGGGAATGAAATCCGAAGTGATTCTTCAGAAAGGCCATAATGTGGGTTATTCGCACGCGTTGACCAACACCGGCTGCAAGATGATTTTTGTGGAAACCGTCGAGGACGTCGAGAAGGCGATCAACGAAAAAACCGCCCTGATGTGGTTCCTGAACATCCAGTCGGATCAGGGAAAAATCATGCACCAGGACTGGGTGAATCTGGCCAAAAAACACAACATTCCAACCATGATCGACATTGCGGCTGACGTGCCGCCGGTCGAGAACTTGTGGAAATTCCACGAAATGGGCTTCGATCTGGTGTGCGTTTCGGGCGGAAAAGCCATGCGCGGACCGCAAAGTGCCGGTATTTTGATGGGCAAGAAAAACCTGATTGCGGCCGCCCGACTGAGCATGCCGCCCCGGGGGTCGACCATCGGACGGGGCATGAAAGTGAACAAGGAAGAAATTCTAGGCATGTATGTTGCCCTCGAAAAATTCGTTGGCCAGGATCAGCAGAAAGAATGGAAAATGTGGGAAGACCGCGTGGCGCACATTGCCGATGCGGTCAAAAAAGTCAATGGGGTAACGACCGAAACCTTCCGGCCCGAACTGGGCAACCACACGCCGACCCTGCGGATTAAGTGGGAACCCGCCAAAATCAATCTGACGACCAAAGCCTTGCAGGAAGCGCTGCGCAACGGCGATCCATCCATCGAAGTGGTTGGCGAACAGGGCGGTATTAGCCTCACAACCTGGATGTTGAAACCCGGCCAGGAGAAGATCGTTGCTACCCGGCTGAAGGAAGAACTCAGCAAAGCGTCCGTCTGATTTTGTCGGCCCGTTGTGCCTAAACCCATGCGAAAACTCTACTTTTTACTTTCCGTACTTGGCTTGATTAGCGGTTCGGTTCAGGCCCAGACCTATAGCCTGGTTATCAAAGGCGGTCAGGTAATCGATCCGAAAAACAACATCAACGAGGTGATGGATGTGGCCATTACCGACGGAAAAATCGTCCAGGTTGCCAAAACCATCGATGCGCGGCAGGCCAAGCAGGTGGTCAATGCCAAAGGCATGTACGTCACGCCCGGCCTGATCGACATCCACGGCCACGTTTTTTACGGAACCGAACCGAACCATTACCTGAGCAATGGCCTGACGGCGGTTTCGCCCGACGGTTTTACCTTCCGCGTGGGCGTCACCACCATCGTCGATGCGGGCGGGGCGGGGTGGCAGTCGTTCCCGGCTTTCAAAAAGAACATCATTTTTTCGTCAAAAACGCGGGTGCTTTCGCTGCTGAACATTGTCGGCGAAGGCATGCGGGGCGGAAACTGGGAGCAGGATACCACCGACATGGACCCCAAAATGGCCGCAGCGATGGCTCTCGGTAACCAGAATGATGTCGTCGGTTTCAAAGTGGCCCACTTTATGGGCGGCACCTGGACGCCCGTCGACAAGGCCGTGGAAGCCGGAAAACTGGCCAACATGCCGGTGATGATCGATTTCGGGATGCACGACCCGCCGTTGTCGCTGGAAGAGTTGTTTATGAAACACCTGCGCCCCGGCGATATTTTTACCCACACCTACACGCTGCTGGAAGGAAACGTCCGGCAAACGATCGTGGATGAAGCCACCGGAAAAGTGAAACCGTTTGTGCTGGAAGCCCGCAAAAGAGGCATCGTTTTCGATGTGGGCTACGGCGGAGCCAGCTTCAATTACTCGCAGGCTATTCCGGCCATTAAAGCCGGTTTTTATCCGACCACCATCAGCACCGATTTGCATACCGGCAGCATGAACGGTTCGATGAAAGACATCCTGAGCATCATGTCCAAATTCGTCGTCATGGGTGTTCCCGTGGCGGATGTCATCAAAGCCAGTACCTGGACGCCAGCGCAGGTCATCAAACGCGAAATTCTGGGTCATCTGTCGGTGGGAGCCATCGCCGATGTGGCCATCCTGACCATGCGCGAAGGCAATTTTGGCTTCTACGACAAAACCGGTTACCGGATGGAAGGCAAGAAAAAATTTGAATGTGAAATGACCATCAAAGGCGGCAAGATCGTCTACGACCTCAATGGCATTGCCAATCCGATTGTGGCGAAATAGAACTAAATCTGACTAATCCTATTCTCTTAATATTCTGAATGTCAAAACTATACACCCGAGGCCTTTTTCTGGCTTTACTAGCTGTGGTCGGTTTTGTCCGGCCTGAAACGACTACTACGCTGCCGGTTCGGACGGCGGAAAACGGCGGACTTTTTCTGCCCGAAGGGTTTGAAGCCACCGTCGTCGTCGACAGTCTGGCCGGTCGCGCGCGGCATCTTGCCGTGAACGACAACGGCGATATTTACGTCAAAGCCCGGTTTGCACGGGACAAAGACGAATCGGTGATTGCCCTCCGGGACACCAACGGCGACGGTCGGGCCGACATCATCAAACGGTTCGGCGGTTTGACGCGCGAACGGGCCTATGGCACGGCGATGCGGATTCACAACGGCTACCTGTATTTTAGTTCCGAACTGATCGTCTACCGCTACAAACTGACCCCCGGCCAGCTGGTGCCTGAAGGCCCGGCGGAAATTATGCTGACCGACGACCACGCCCACGGCATGCACGAGCACATTACCAAACCGGTGGCCTTCGACAACAAAGGGTATATGTATGTGCCATTCGGCGCCGGTTCCAACGCGTGTCAGGAGAAAAACCGCATTCCGAGTTCGCCGGGCCTCAACCCCTGCGGCCTGCTGGCCGACCACGGCGGCATCTGGCGGTTCGATGCCAACAAAGTGGGCCAGACCCAGAAAGACGGAAAACTTTTTGCCACCGGCCTGCGGAGTATCGTTGCCCTGGACTGGAATCCGGCAGATCAGACGCTGTACACGGTGGGGCACGGTCGGGATGATTTTCTGATGCTGTGGTCCCATTTGTATTCACCCTGGGAAAGCGCGGTGTTGCCCTCCGAGGAGTTTTTGCGGGTGAAGGAGGGAATGGATGCGGGCTGGCCGTATTATTATTACGACCAGATCCAGAAGAAAAAGCTCCTCAATCCGGAGTACGGCGGAGACGGCAAAAAAGCGGGCAAAGGCGCTGATTATGAGCAGCCCGTCATCGGTTTTCCCGCCCACTGGGCACCGAACGATCTGGTGTTTTACCAGAAAACCGGGGCTACGAACGGTTTTCCGGAGCACTACAAAAACGGCGCTTTCATTGCGTTTCACGGTTCGACCAACCGCGCCCCGTATCCGCAGGCGGGGTATTTCATTTGCTTTGTTCCGGACAAAAACGGCTCACCATCCACCAATTGGGAAGTATTCGCCGATGGGTTTGCCGGTGTCGATCCGGTTGTGAACGTGAGCGATGCCGTTTATCGGCCAATGGGCATTGCGATGGGCCCCGATGGTTCACTCTACATTGCCGAAACCGAAAAAGGGAAAATCTGGAAGGTGACCTACAAAGGCGATAAAAGCAAATTTGGGCCGGCGCAACTGGCGCAGATGGAAAAGCGGAAATCGATGTCGAACATCCGGACGCCGGATAAAATTGCCGACAACCTGGACAAGGATAAGCCGGTTTTGGGGAGCAAAGTGTACGGCGTCTATTGTGCCGCCTGCCACCAGCGCAACGGGCGGGGCGACTCGCAGCGTTTTCCGCCCCTGGCCGATTCCGAATGGGTCCTGGGCGACAAAAACCGGCTGATCGAAGTGCTTCTGAAAGGGCTGGAAGGCCCCATCGAGGTGAAAGGCCAGTCGTACAACAACGTAATGCCGCAGCACGATTTCCTGAAGAACGAAGCCATCGCCGAAGTGCTGACGTTTGTTCGGCAAAGCTTCGGTAATTCGGCCAGTGCGGTTTCCGTCGATGAAGTAGATGCCGTTCGGAAGTCGATTAAAAAGAAGAAGTAAGCAGCGGTAATTGAACTAGCCTACGGTTTTAACCGTGGGACCGCGATGAAAAAACGCCGTTTCAGACAAACCGTTGAAACGGTTTCAGGAGTGACCGGTATTCGTTTAAACCCATAGTTAAATCGCAACGGCGAACCGCCCGTGGGCTGATGATTAACATGACATGCTGAAGCAGCTGCCTGGTTATTTAAATGGTTTGTTACGCTCATTTTATTCTTAAATGCATTCATATAAATTACGTATTACCGCGTTTTTAACGCTGGGTTTAATCGGGATGATGAGCTTCACGGATAAGCCAAAAACCGACGATCCGAAGCAGGACAAATGGAAGGCACCAACCTGGGCCGATACGCTGAAAAGTCACTTTCCGACGGAGCCGTTAACACTGGCGCAGGGCGAAGAATTATTCATGGAATATTGCTCATCCTGCCACGGCGAAGCGGGGTATGGCGATGGCGCTGCGGGCCGGGCTTTAGGAGCCAAACCGGCCAACTTTCACGACCCGGAAGTGAGCAAACAAAGCGACGGGGCTTTGTTCTGGAAACTGTCGAATGGTCGGGGAAATATGCCACCTTTTAAAGATGTTTTTTCCGAAGAACAGCGGTGGCAATTAGTGGGCTATCTCCGTAAATTAACCAAAAAGAACCCGGACACGAAATGACTTCATTCAACTTATTTCTGAGAAAAATAAGCGTACTGACCGCCGTCGTATGTTGCCCGGTATTGCTCTGTGCGCAAGGCCCCGATGCCAAGCCGCCTGTGCCGCCGACAGCCCTGCGCCCGGACATTAAAGTGGAACATTTCATGGCCGTCGGGCCCGAAGCCGTGCGGCTCATTCAGCATCCGACGACCGGCGACATTTACTATACGACGTTTACCGGCGACGTGTTTCGGGTTAAAATGAACGGCCAGCCGCCGGTTGCCGAAAAGGTTTTTTCGGCCGAAGACCACGGCATTACGCGCTTGCAGGGAGCGGCTTTTCTGAAAAATACGCTGTTTTTGGCGGGCAACATCAGCGTCAATAACAACAAGGGCACAAAAGGCCGGATGGTGCGCTACGACCTGGCCTCGGGCGAAAAACCGGAGATGACCGTCGTGTTCAATACCGTCGAGTACGGGACCAACAAAACCACCTTTGACCACGGTTGGAATGCGTTGGAAATCAGCCCGGATGAGAAATACATTTACGTCAATACCGGCGCCCGGACCGATCACGGGGAGGTGCAAGATAACGGTGGTATATACCCGAATGCGCGCGATAATGCGCTGACCGCCCGGATTTTCCGTTTTCCGGTCGAGGCTAAAAATCTGGAACTGGCGAATGATGAAGCGAAGTTGCGAGCCGATGGCTACATCTACGCCGAAGGCATCCGGAACGCCTACGACATGGCATTCGATGGTGACGGCAAGCTGTTTGCGGTTTCCAATTCCGGCGATTACGACCATCCCGAAGATATGTTCTGGGTGCGGCAGGGCCATCATTACGGTTTTCCGTGGGTCATGGGCGGCATCGAAAATCCGCAGCAAAATCCTGACTGGCAGCCCGACCCGGAGAAAGATCCGTTCATGAGCAAATTTGCCCACGCGTGGCTGATGCGGTATTTCCGGAACGATCCGGAGTTTCCGAAAAAACCGGCGGGCGTCAACTTTACAGGGCCGGTATTGAACGTGGGGCCGGATGCGAATGAATACCGCGACCGGGCGACCGGGATCGTGATGGACGGCGATTCGACGCACGTTCCGGTCGGAACCTTTAACGCGCACAGTTCGCCTTTGGCGTTGTTTTTCGATACCAAAAAAGTGCTGGCCGATGACTTAAAAGGCGACGGTTTTGTAATCCGGTATTCGGGCCCGCGACGTAATGCAACGGCGATCAATCCACTTAAAAAACAGGGCCGCGACTTATTGCATCTTGATTTAACGTACAACAAAACCACGGATAATTATTCGGTTAAAACCACCCGGATTGTTGACGGTTTTACGGAACCAACGGACGCTTTGCTGGTGGATAATGCCGTCTATGTGATCGAATACGGCGGGAAAGGCGGCAACATCTGGAAAATAACCTTGCCGGCCGATCAGAAAGCGATGAAGAAACAGCGTAAAAAATCCAAATTAACCGATTAACGACACGATTATGTTAAGCAGAAGAAAGCTCATTAAACGTTTATCGACCGTGCCCCTTCTGGGCGGATTGGTAGGCGGTATTCCCCTCACTTCATCAGCAGCTTCGCTGGCGGCTCCCAAACGGGATTTGTTCAAGGAGTTTGGCGTTCGGACGTTTATCAATGCGGCCGGAACACTGACGTATATGACCGGTTCGCTGATGCACGACGAAGTGCTCGAAGCCATTAACAATGCCTCGAAAGAGTTTTGTTTGCTGGACGAATTGCAGGATAAAGTTGGCGAGAAAATTGCCAAAATGGTGCATTCGGAAGCGGCTGTGGTAACCTCGGGTGCGTTTTCGGGAATGACGCTGGGGCTGGCGGGCATCCTGACCGGCCTGGACCAGAAAAAAGTAGAAGCGTTGCCGCACCTGGAAGGGACGGGGATGAAATCGGAGGTGATTTGCCAGAAAGGACACGAAATTGTGTATAACCACGCGCTGACCAATACCGGTTGCAAAATGGTGATGGTCGAAACCGTTGAGGACGTGGAAAAAGCCATCAACGAGAAAACCGCTCTTATGCACTTCCTGCATATTCAGTCGGATAAAGGCAAAATTATGCACGAGGAGTGGGTGGCTTTGGGTAAGAAGCACAACATTCCAACCTCCATCGACATTGCCGCCGATGTGCCGCCGACCGAAAACCTCTGGAAATTCAACGACATGGGGTTCAGTTTTGTGGTCGTTTCGGGCGGAAAAGCCATGCGCGGACCGCAAAGTGCGGGGTTGCTGATGGGCAAGAAAGACATCATTGCAGCCGCCCGGATGCACATGCCCCCGCGCGGTTTCAACATCGGCCGCGGCATGAAAGTGAACAAGGAAGAAATTTTGGGCATGTACGTCGCCCTCGAAAAATTCATCACGCAGGATTATACCAAGCTCTGGAAGTCGTGGGAAGACGGCGTTGCGCACGTCGAAAATACCGTTAAAACCATCAATGGCATCAAAACGGAAGTCCGTGTGAATCCGCTGGGCAATCATACGCCCTCGCTCCGCATCTCCTGGGACCCGGCGCAACTCAAGATTTCGGGCAAGCAATTGCAGGAAGCACTGCGGAACGGTGATCCGTCCATCGAAGTCGGTGGCGGTGGTCCCAGCAGCATCGGCGTTACGGTCTGGATGCTGAAACCGGGCCAGGAAAAAATCGTAGCGAAACGAATTAAGGAAGAGCTTTCGAAGGCGGTTTAAAATTGCCCTTAACCGAATCGTCGGCCCGGCCCCTGAAAGGCTTCCAATCCGGATATAAAAGTTCCCTTCAGGGCCCGGTCCGACGATTCGGTTGGGGGTATTCTCCTGAATTAACTAACCCTAATCGTATGAAAAATCGGTTTCTTTTCATTTTTACCGCCCTGGTCACTGTCGCTCATCTGGCCTGGGCGCAACCCTACCACGTTGTGATCAAGGGCGGGCACGTCATCGACCCCAAAAATAACATCAACGGGATTATGGATGTGGCCATTCTGGACGGGAAAATCGCGAAGGTGGCGAAAAACATCGATGCGACGGGTGCCCGGCAGGTGGTCAAGGCCAAAGGAATGTACGTGACGCCCGGTATCATCGACATCCATACCCACGTTTTTTTTGGGACCAATATGGACCAGACCTACAGTAACGGACCGAATGCGTTGCCGCCCGACGGGTTTACATTTCGGAATGGCGTGACAACCATCGTCGATGCGGGCTGTTCGGGCTGGCGGGATTTCGAAACGTTCAAGAAACAAACGATCGATGCGTCGCAGACACGGGTGCTGGCGTTGCTCAACATTGTCGGTAGCGGTATGCGGGGTGGCAAATTCGAGCAGAACATCGAAGACATGGACCCTAAAGCGACGGCGGAAATGGCCCGGAAATACCCGGATCTGGTTGTGGGCGTCAAACTGGCGCACTTCAACGGCCACGACTGGACCCCAACCGACCGCGCCGTGGAAGCCGGAAAGCTGGCGAACAAGCCGGTGATGATCGACTTCGGCGGCAGCAAACCGACACTTTCCATTGAAGAGTTATTCCTGAGACACCTTCGTCCGGGCGATATTTTCACCCATTGTTTCGGACAACTGGCCACCCGCGAGCCGATTCTGGATGTGGCGACCAACAAGGTAAAACCGTTTGTGTGGGAAGCGCAGAAGAAAGGTGTCTTGTTCGACGTGGGCTACGGCGGCATCAGCTTTGCGTTCTCCCAGGCCATTCCGGCGCTGAAAAGCGGTTTTTTTCCGAACACGATCAGTACCGATATTCATACCGGCAGCATGAACAACGCCATGAAAGACATGCTGAACGTGATGTCGAAATTTCTGGCAATGGGTATGGATCTTCCGGCGGTGATTAAGGCCAGCACCTGGAGTCCGGCGCAGGCCATCAAACGGCCCGAACTGGGCAGTCTGACGGAAGGCTCCGAAGCCGATGTGGCTATTCTGGATTTGCAGGACGGTAAATTTGCGGTTCGGGATACGGGCTACTTCGGCTTTTTCGATTACACCGGCCACAAAATTGAGGGAAAACAAAAACTGATCTGCGAAATGACCATCCGCAAAGGCCGGATCGTGTATGACCTCAACGGCATTGCCGAGCCGATTGTGGTTCGGCAGCGGCCGCAGTGACGGTATTCGGTTTACGGTTTACGGTGGGCTGAAGCATTAACCGGGCTAATCAAGATTTGCAATCTTGATTGTGGCTGTTGCGGATTTAAAATCCGTAACAGTTTAGGTCGGCATTTCAAATGCCGACCAGCGCATTTAGTTTAACTCCGCTAGCAGAAACGCGTCAGCCCACCGTAAACAGAAAACCGTAAACCGAATACCTCAAACTGTTATATTTGGGGGTAATTCCTAAACCTTCTGAAAATAGTATTATGCATAAGCTGATTCTGGGTCTGGCGGGTGTCTGTCTGCTGGTTGCGCTTGGGTTGATGGTCTCCGGAAATCTTCCGCTGGCGGGACCTTTTCTGATTGCCTTTTTTCTGGCAGTCGCCATCGGTTTTCGGGGGTTCGAAAATTTGAAAGGGTTTTCCTACACGGTGATGATTTTTGCCGCCGTCACCACGGCCCTGTTTTATCCCACATATTTTGTTTCCTACAACGGGTTCAAATTCAGTACGTTAATTACGCCCCTGATCCAGCTCATCATGTTCGGGATGGGAACCTCGATGAGTCTCGGTGATTTTGTCGGGGTGGTTAAAATGCCGCGCGGGGTGCTGATCGGCGTTGTTAGCCACTTCATCATCATGCCGACCATTGGGTATACGCTGGCGAGCATCAGCGGTTTGCCGCCCGAAATTGCCGCCGGAATTATCCTGATCGGTTGTTCGCCCAACGGCATGGCTTCCAACGTGATTTCGTACCTGGCCAAAGCCAATCTGGCCTTGTCGATCACCATCACGGCCATCTCCACCATGCTGGCCCCGTTTGTGACGCCGGTTCTGATGCGGTTGCTGGCGGGTGCTTTCGTCGAAATCGATACGCTGGCGATGATGTGGGACATCACTAAAATGGTGATTCTGCCGATTGGCGCGGGCTTGCTGTTCAACAAGTTTCTGAGTGGAAAGGCCAAATGGCTGGACGATGCCATGCCGTATGTTTCCATGTTTGGCATCACGTTTATCATTGTCATCATTACCTCGGCGGGTCGCAACAGCCTGCTGTCGATTGGCCCCATCCTGCTTGTTCTGGTCCTGATTCACAACTTATCCGGTTACTTGCTGGGCTACTGGTCGGGTCGTTTGTTCCGGATGAGCGAGCGCGACTGCCGAACCATTGCAATTGAAGTGGGGATGCAAAACGGCGGTCTGGCGTCGGGGATTGCCAACCAGATGGGTAAAATGGCCACCGTCGGTCTGGCTCCGGCTATTTTTGGTCCGCTGATGAACATCACCGGCTCTATTCTGGCGTCATGGTGGCACCGCCGGATGCCAAAAGAAGAGCGGGAAGCCCCGCAGGAAGTAGTGCATGGGCACCGGAGTCTGTAACTAACGTTCGACGTCTCGCTCGCGTGCCGCGAGTGAGGAATATAAATAGGGCCTCCGGCCCGAAGTGTGGCTTTCGGAGAGTTGGCTGCTTGTCGGTGGGCGATGCGCGGGCCGGAGGCCCTTTGGATAAACGTCACTCGCGGCACGCGAGCGTCAACAGTAGCGTCCTGTTCTTCATTACGAGGACGCCCCGCCGGGGCTTGAAATCAAATCGAGCATCGGAATTCTAGTAACAGGGGGCTCCTCCGGAGCCAAATCATTTCTGCTCTATTATAGACCTTGAATCAACCAACCAGATACAATGAATCGAATGCGTTTGAAAAACCGATCACGTGCTTTTGTTGCCTCGCTGACCGGCGCGGGCTTATTGCTGATTTCTGCCATGCCCAATACCGCTGAGGAATTATTTAAATCGAGTGTGTTTACGCCGGTCAACGGATTTACGTCTGGTGTGGAAGGTCCGGCGGTAGACAAGTCCGGCACGGTTTACGCGGTCAACTTTGGGAAACAGGGCACCATTGGGCAGGTAACGCCGACCGGCGAAGCCAGCGTGTTCATCGAACTGCCCGAAGGCAGCATTGGCAACGGCATTCGGTTCAATAAGAAGGGCGATATGTTTATTGCCGACTACCCCAAACACAACATTCTGAAGGTGGCCGCAGGTACCAAAAACCTGAGTGTTTTTGCCAACGAACCGCGCATGAACCAGCCCAACGACATCGCCATCGACAGCAAAGACCGGCTGTATGCAAGCGACCCGAGTTGGAAAAACAATACCGGTAATCTCTGGCGCATCGATACCGATGGCAAGGTGACGTTGCTGGAAGAAAACATGGGAACCACCAACGGCGTCGAAGTGAGTCCGGATGATAAACACCTGTACGTCAACGAGTCGAATCAGCGGAAAGTCTGGGCCTATGATTTATCGGCCGATGGCAAACTCAGCAACAAACGCCTGCTGATCGAGTTTCCGGATTTCGGCATGGACGGTATGCGCTGCGACGTGGACGGTAATCTCTACATCGCCCGGTTTGGGAAAGGAACCGTTGCCAAAGTGGCGCCGAACGGCAAAGTGGTTCAGGAAATTCAGTTGGTCGGCAAGCGCCCTACCAACATCTGTTTCGGCGGAAAGGATGGTCGCACGGCCTACGTAACGCTTCAGGATCAGGGCAATCTGGAAAGCTTCCGGGTCGATAAGCCGGGCCGGGAATGGGCGATACGGAAGAAGTAAAATCTGATTTTCCGTTCTTTCCGTTGTTCCGTTCTCGCTCGCGTGTCGCGAGTGAGGAATATAAATAGGGCCTCCGGCCCGACGCGTGGTTTTCGGACAGGTAGCTGCTTGTCGGTGGGCGATGCACGGGCCGGACGCCCTTTGGATAGAAGTCACTCGCGACACGCAAGCGAGAACGAAAGCGACAACGAAATCTGATTTTCTACCGGATTGACAACCATCCTTGCCTTGAAAATCCGGTAGAAAAATGGGCCTCCTCCTCCGCATTACCAGCGTGAGCGCTTCAGTTTTTCGGGTTGAAGCACGCGGATATTGGTGCCGCTGATGTCGACCAGCCCGTCGGCTTTAAACTCACTCAGCGTTCGAATCAGCGATTCCGTTGCGGTTCCGACCATGGCCGCCAGGTCATCGCGTGAGAATTGGATGACTGATTCATGGCCATTGGTTTGCAGATTTTGATGCAGACGCAGGAGCGTGTCGGCAACCCGTCGGCGCAGGGAGTCATAAGCCATCTCAAGCAATTGCTGTTCGCGCTCGGTGACCCGATTGGCCAGCAGCTGAACAAACCGGCGGGCCACTTCGCCGTCGCGCGAAATCAGGTCGATAAAAACGTCTTTCGGAATATAGACCAACTCGGAATCCTCCAGCGCGACGGCCGAATCCGTCTGGTCGGTTTGCTCCAGCAGGCTCACATACCCGAAAAAATCGCCCGGCTGGTGTAATCCCGTAATAAATTCTTTGCCATCCGGATTGGTTTTATACGTTTTGACACGGCCAGCCTGGATAAAATACAGCCGCATGGGTTCGTCGCCTTCCGAATAAATAAACTGCTTTTTCTTGATTAAATGCCCCTTCCGGTCCACCGTCAGCGAGTCGATACCGGTCAGTGAGTGGGCATCATCCAAAAATTGAACCAGGCCTTCTTTGGTGGGCTCATAGGTGGGGCGCATTTGATAAAACCGTTTCAGGCGTCCTTCCACCGCATTCAGCAATTCAATTTCATCGAACGGTTTGGTCAGGTAATCGTCGGCCCCCATTTCCATGCCCCGGCGGAAGTCGGCGCGCTCCGTTTTGGCGGTCAGAAAAATAAACGGAATTCCCGCCAGCTCCGGGTTTTTGTTGAAAATATGCAGTACACCATACCCATCCAATACCGGCATCATAATGTCGCAAATGACCAGGTCCGGCTTGGTTTCCAACGCCTTTCCAACGCCAATTTTGCCGTTTTCGGCGGTCAGAACGTGGTAATTGGCAAGTTCCAGAATCTCGGCGGTATTTTCCCGAATGTGATCGTTATCTTCAATGAGCAGAATGGTTTTCATGATGAAATGAAAGGGTTACGGTTGTGCCGCGGTTGAGTTGGCTGTGGAAGTCGATGGAACCGTTCAGGAGTGTAAGATACTGAGCGACAATGTGTAAGCCTAAACCCGTCCCCTGAATGGTCGTAACATTTTTTGCCCGGTAAAATCGTTCGAACAGGTGTTTCTGATCTTCGTCCGACATACCAATGCCCTGGTCCTGAATCGATATACGAACCTGGCCGTCGCGGCACCAGAGGCTGATTCGAATCGGCTGGTCTTCGCCGGAATATTTAATGGCATTTGACAGCAGGTTGACCAGCATTTTGCGAATCAGCGACTGATCGAGCCAGACTTTTTCCGGACAGTCCTGTTCGGTTTGAATCGTTTGTCCTGCTTTTAACATGCCCTGCATGTCGCCGATCACGCTGTCTACCAGGTCATTGAGATCAAATAATGAATAGGACGCTTCAATTTTGCCTTCTTCCAGCTTGCCCACCGATAAAAATTCTTCCAGAATGTCGTTGAGGTGGTTGACCGACCCCTTGATGCGCTGAATGTGGCGGTTTCGTTTGTCTTGCTGGTCGGTCGTCGTGTATTTATTCAGTAGGTCCGCCGAGGTCAGGATCGCGCTCAGGGGAGTTCGGAATTCGTGCGACGCCATCGACACAAAGCGCGATTTCAGTTCACCCAGTTCGCGTTCGGTGGCCAGCGCTTTGGAGAGTTCATCTTTCGACATTTCAAGCTGGTGTAACGTGACCATGAGCGCGTTGGTTCGGTCAGCTACCTTGTGTTCCAGTTCGGCGTTGAGTTGTTCAATGCGGTTCTTCTGTTCAACAAGAACCCGTTCGGCTTCTTTTTTATACGTCGTATCAATGATGTAAGCAACCACGTAAAGTTCTTCTTCCTGATAAAAATAGCTCAGGCTGATTTCGGCCGGGAACGAAGAACCGTCTTTGCGTTTGGCGTACAGATCCCCGCGGCCGTGGCCCATCGGTCGCACCTGCGGGTTGGCGTTAAACGACATTCGCAGGTTCTTGTGGAGGTGCGTAATGGAGTCAGATACCAGCAATTCGATGGTTTGACCCACCATTTCAGCTTCCGTATAGCCAAACAATTTCAACGCGTAATGGCTAACCGAAATCATCCGTCCCCGGCTGTCAGAGAGAATAATGCCGATGGTGGCGTTAGCAAAAACGGCAGAAAATAAGTCGGTAATCATAAAATACGTCTGGTGCTTTGCAAGTAATGGCGGATTGCGGGATTTTCTGCAAGATAATGGGGAAAAAGGAAGAACTAGCTGACAAATATCAGTTCGGCAACCAACGTATCTCATGTTTGCTGGGTGGCAAAAGACGCATTTTTGTTTCCGGATTTCGCCGGTCTGTCGCGACCGCCCGGCGAAATCCGGAAACCCAGTGACCATTTCCATGCGTCAATAATCTGTTTGTTTTATGGAAGCGACTCTTTTTCGACCCCTTATTGTTCCCGCCAAAACGGCGGTTCTGCTGGTATTTGTCCCTAATGTATTGACGCAGCGGGCCGGAGTCAATCAGTTGCTGGAACGGGTCGGGGCAGAGTTGGGCGATCTAATTCGAATCACCCGCGTCGACCAGGCGGTTCATCCTGAAGTAGTTAGGAGTTTTGGCGTTCACCAGGTGCCGTCGTTTATTCTGCTGAAACAAGGGATCGAAATCTGGCGGCAGAATGGTCCGCTGGATTCCCGCGAATTGATCCGACTTCTGTCCGCCCAGTTACGGCAGGAAGCGGATGCGTAAAATAGGGCTAGTTCAATAGAGTACCGGTAGTACCCGTTGTCGAGTGAATCCTGACTTTGCTGTTCGGAAACGTAAAAAAGAAAGCGTGTTGCGGAAAAACCCGGTCGGAGTTCTAAACCACTCCGGCCGGGTTTTCTGTTTCTGCCTTTTCAGGCCACTTCGCTCTAAGAAGAAGGGACGGGTACTGGATATTTATTGATATGTTCCCGGCTCCACCCCATCAGTCGGGAGTTGATAAATTTGAGCTTGTATTCTTCGTCAACATCACTTTTGTAGGCCAGTACTTCCAGGTGGTTCCCCTTATCATCTTTTGATGAAGAAGCAATCATGTAATCGTCGCCCACAAGCTGGATGACTTGCTCCTTGCTCATTCCGATGGTTACTTTTTTCATGGCGGAATTTGCATTCCAGGTAATATGATTAGAAACGCAGGCAGTTAGCAACCACCCCAGACAGTAAATAAGCACTAGATTCTTGTTCATACGCTTGATTTGTTGTTTTCCTGATAAACGCCAAAGGCTATGTCGTATCATTTTTACTTACGGTATTTTCATTCATAGACGTTCGGAATTCGTTTAACTATAAAATCGGGGTGGCGCCGGGGCACGCATGAGCCAGGGACAACGTCGAGTTGCTGGTGTTTTGTGGACACGACAACCTTCGCTGACCCTGTACGCCCGCCCGTGTATAGCGGCACGACCTCCCTTGAAATTCTTTCGGGGTGCTGCTGATTTATTACGCATTTTCGTGTTTCTTCGAAGCCGAAAACCGTTGGATGACATCATTTAAGTTTCGGAAGGAATCTATGAATAAACCGGGTTTTATGGGCGTCGGTATGATCGGGATCGGGCTACTGGCTTTTTTTAGTGTTGCCTTTGTCGGTATTCCGATGGAAAACCCGGTTGGACAGGCGCGCCCAAAGCCCAACATTATTTTCCTGTTGACCGACGACCACCGCTGGGATGCCCTGGGAGCGATGGGCAACCCGATTATTCAAACGCCGAATCTGGATGCGCTGGCGAAGGGCGGGATGCTGTTTCAGAATGCTTACGTTACCACGTCGATCTGTTGTGTCAGCCGGGCGAGTATCCTGAGCGGGCAGTATGAATCGCGGCATAAAATCAATGATTTTGTGACGGATTTTTCGCCGGAAGCCCTTGCCCATACGTATCCGTTGTTGCTCAAAAAAGCCGGATATACAATCGGATTCGTCGGCAAATACGGTGTTGGCGAGAATCCGCCCGAAAACCAGTATAATTTCTGGGCCTGTAATCGCAAAGGCCAGCCGCCGTATGAACTGACCGATTCGGGCGGCAAATCGATTCATCATACCGACAGCGTCGGCCACGCCGTCAGCCGGTTTCTGAACGATTTTGCCGGAAAACGACCGTTTTGTTTATCGGTTAGCTTCAAGGCTCCGCACGAGCTGGACGGGAATCCGCCCACGTATCCGATTCAGGAGCGGTATCGGGATTTGTATCAAAACGCCAGAATTCCGGTGCCGGAAACCGCCGATCCCGCCTATTGGAATCGCTTCCCCGACTTTTTTCGTACCGATAAAAACATCGCCCGGGAACGCTGGAAACCGCTGTTTTCTACGGCCGAACGGCATCAGAAAACCGTGAAAGACTATTACCGTCTCATCACCGGGGTCGATGAGGTGGTTGGCAAGCTGGTGGCTCAGTTGAAACAGCTGAAGCTGGATCAGAATACCGTTATTCTGTTCATGGGCGACAATGGGTTTTACCTGGGCGAACACGGCCTGGAAGGCAAGTGGTTTGGGCATGAAGAATCCATCCGGGTGCCACTCATTGTTTATAATCCAGCGTTATCCACCCATCTGAAAGGGATAAAACCAACCCGAATCGCGCTGAATATTGATATTGCGCCCACCATTTTAGCGCTTGCGGGCGTCGAAATACCGAAAACCATGCAGGGCCTGGATTTGATGAAAGCTACCAGTCCGGCGCGGACGGATTTCTTTTACGAGCATACGTTTATGGGCAGCCCGCGACTTCCGAAAGTGGAGGGCGTCGTTACGAAGGATTTCAAATACATGAACTTTATCGAGCACGGTTACGAGGAACTGTATTCGATTGCGGCCGATCCGCACGAAACGACCAATCTGGCTACCCATCCCGATTATAAATCCAAAATGGACGAACTTCGAAAACGATACCAGGTTTTGAAACAAACCGTCAAGTAGTCGAATGCTGGTTTTTTCGGACTTAACCCGGTAGTAGTGTGGGTATAACGGCTTTCATGCCGAAGACGCCACTGCGCTCAAAACGCATCTAATTTTCCTGAACTGTGATACGTTGCCCCCATCTGTTGCTTCTGTTGCTGGCTGGATTGGTTTTCGATAGTCCCGCTCTTCAGGCGCGGATTGTCCGAATTGAAATTACCAGCCGTCAATCGCCGACGTTCGAAGGCCGGCTGTTTGGAAAAGTTGGCGCTTATGAAAAACTTCGGGGAAAAGCCTACGGCGAACTGGATCCGAACAGCCCCCCGAATGCCGTCATCACCGACCTCCGGCTGGCACCCCGCAACGCCCGAGGGCTGGTGGAATACGCGATGGATATTTATATTCTGAAACCAATCGACCTGAAGGCGGGAAACCACAAACTTTTTCTGGAAGTCAATAACCGGGGCGGCAAACTTTTTGGTGGGCTGAACAACAGCCGGGGCGGCAACGACCCGACCACCGCCGACGATGCGGGGGAAGGATTTCTGATGAACCGGGGCTACACGATTGCCTGGAACGGCTGGGATCCTTCAGCTGCTCCCGTTTCTACTAACCTGACCATCAGCGTCCCTGTTGCCAAACATGCCGATGGGTCAACGATAACCGGTCCTTCGTACGAATACATTTCATTCGATCAGGCGACGTCGACGACATACGCACTGGCGTATCCGGCGGCAACCCTGGACCAATCCCGGGCCACGCTTACCGTGCGGGATCATTTGCAGGATACGCCAACGGTGATTCCGGCCGGCGGTTGGGAGTATGTCAACGAGCGGACCATTCGGCTATCACCCGCCGGAACGGCTTTTCGACAAAGTGCGGTGTATGAATTTGCCTACATCGCCCGCGACCCCATTGTGGCCGGAATCGGTTTTGCCGCCACGCGGGATTTTGTCTCGTTTTTGCGCTACGCCAAAGAAGATGATTTCGGCCATCCGAATCCGCTGGCAGACGACGTGCGGTATACGTTCTCGTTTACACTTTCGCAACCCGCCCGGTATCTGAACGACTTTCAGACCCTGGGTTTCAATGCCGATGAGCAAAACCGGCGCGTGATCGACGGCATGGAAAACTGGCTGGGTGGCGGCAACGGTATTGGCCTGAACGTTCGGTTTGCCCAGCCTTCCCGCACCGAGCGCAACCGGCAGAACCACCTCTATCCGGAAGGTATTTTTCCGTTTGCCTACCCGGTTTTGACCGATCCATTGACCGGAAAAACCGCCGGTCGGGGGGCGGCCTGCTCCACGACGGGTACCTGTCCCAAGGTTTTCGAAATCAATTCGGCCAATGAATACTGGGTAAAAGCTGCTTCGCTGCTGCATACCGATCCGAAAGGAAATGACCTGCCTGACCCCGAAAATGTGCGTTTTTTTCTGGTATCGGGCGCACAACACGGCACCGGAAACGCGACGACGGCCGGAATCTGTCAGCAAGGGCAGAATCCAACCAACGCCGAACCGTTGCTGCGGGCGCTCTTCATTGCTTTGGATGAGTGGGTGACCAAGGGAACAAAACCGCCGGACAGCGAGGTTCCGCGCCGGTCCAACGGTACGGCGGTGGTCGCCATTCCCCAACCCGGTTTGCAAACCGGCCTGGTTCCACAAGCTGATCTGGGCTGGCCGACGATTCCGGGCATAACCTATACCGGACTTATTACCACCCGCTACCCGCTTGATTTTGGCCCCGCTTTCGCACAGGGTATTCTGACCCATTTCCCGCCCGACGTATCGGGCCGACCGGCGTATGTAAACTTTGTGTCCAGGGTCGATCAGGACGGCAATGAAGTGGCCGGAATCCGGCTGCCGCCCGTGGCGGTTCCGGTGGCCACGACCACGGGCTGGGCCTTGCGACGGGCCGGTTTTGGCGAAAATGAAGGGTGCGAAGGAGCCGGTCAGTTTATTCCGTTCAAGACCACCAAAGCCGAACGCGAGTTGGCCCGCGACCCGCGATTGTCGTTACAGGAACGCTACCAAACACACGCCAATTACGTCGAAGCGGTTCGGAAAGCCGCCCGAAATCTGGCCAGACGACGCCTGCTGCTGGATGAAGATGTTCAGAAATACAGCCAGGCCGCCGAAGCCAGTTCCGTTCTGAAGTAGGGTAAAACCGCGGGGCGTTTGGCGGACGTACCTCCGGCTGCCGAATGTTCAGCGACCCGCAGCGGCTTTCCGGTTTTGTCCAGAATCGGCTGAGTGATCACCCGCAACCAGTGGATTGATTATTTGAAATATCGATCCGCAAAAATCAGAAAAGTCGGCCAGTTCGGGCCGGTCGTATGCCCTCCGCTGTGCTGGCGGAAAGCGATGTCGCCGTCGACCAGTGCGGTTTCGATGGGCGGAAATTCCGTAGTTCCCAGGTCTTTTTTGCCCAGTAATTTATAAACCGGCCCAGCCAAAGCACCCCCCAGAAACATGCCTTTGGCATCGACCCAGTTGCCCTCCACCTGGGGCGAACCGGAACTGATGAAAACCGGTCGCGGAGCACACAGCGCCACCAGTTCGTGCGCATCGACGGGTAAGTCATTGGGCGTCAGCGGTCCGGCATACTTGATAAAATTGCCCGCCATCCAGTGGTATTCGGCCGCGGAAGCCACATTTTCGACCTGTTCGCCAAATTTACGGCGGTGAATCTTAACCCCGCCCTCGCCGGAAGAACCGACAAACGCGATGGCCAGCCGGGGTTCGTACGCCATGGTTACAATGGTAGCTTTGCCATACCGCGAAAGTCCTTCGATGCCCACTTTTTTCGGATTCACCGCCTTATCGGTTTCGAAATAATCCAGCGCGCGGCTGGCTCCCCAGGCCCAGGCTCGCAACGCTCCCCAGTCGTCGGGTTTGCGCGTCTGGCCTTTGTTCAGCAGACCGATGATACCCTGCGTCAACCCCGCACCGTTGTCGGCCTGGTAGCTCGTCGGATACAAAACCGCATAGCCCCAGCCTTTGGCCAGAAGCTGCTGCTGCCAGGTGGGTTCGGGCTTCGCCGGTGGGGTGGCCGCGGTCGGTGCCGGCAGACGGAAACCGGGTGGAAACCGGAACCCATAGCTCATCATGACCGGTACCGGGCCGGGGGCGTTGGCGGGGGTTGAAAGGGTTAGCTCGATGTCGACTTTGATGGCGGGATAGGACGAATTGTCGACATGCCCCATCAGCTTTTTCGTAATTACCGGAAAATTCCCGTTCATCTCTTTCGTTTCGCTGGTGACCTCCCAGGTTACTTTCGGAAGGTTTTTCGGCACCCGGCCGTATATCTCCCGGTCAAAATCCTCCACAATTTCGGGTCGCCGTTGCTGCCACCATTGCTGCGCCGTCGTTACTTTTTTGCCATCTTTCAACACCAGTGGATCGGGTAAACGGGTGTAGGGCGTCGCCTGCGACTCATCGACGTTGGCGGCATTGGGTGCGCTGGGATTGCCCGACGGACCGGGCCGAAGCGACGTGATGTTCAGTTGGTCCAGCATCTTTTTATGATCCTGCTCCGATTGCTTTTGAATAAGCGCCTGAGCGACCATGAACGCTTTTCGGGTAGAATCCTGATCCTGAGCCGCGGCCTGAAAACCGGTCAGAACGACGAAAGAGAGGAGATAAGCAGCATTTTTCATAGGTAGTAAGCGGTATTTAGGAACTGAATAAACGGAATGCGTTGGGGTTTTGATCCAGATTACGTTCGCTGGGACGACTGCCGAACGATCCGTTCGCGTTTAGCAGAATGGTATTGGTAATGCTGATTTGCCAAAACCGCAAGAAGGTTCATTTCTGCCCATTTCGCCTTTTTAAAGTCCTGACTAATCTCCTTTTTTTGTAATAATACAAAAATAAAGAGAACCAAAATTCGCAGGGGGCTGATTCGATGCAACCGATTGCTTTCCATGAAAAAATATGAAAATTCGGGGTGATACCCGCCGGTTTAATCATTTTTATTTTTCCGTAAAGTAGACGTACTTCGTATTCAATTTCCCGACACCGGAGTTACGTTTTAAAGAGAAAAACCATGTTAAAAATTTCCCTGAGTCTGGTTTATGCTTTCCTGATCCTGATTGCCCTGATTGGGAAATTGGGCGGTTCTGAACCAACACTAGTCCCAAAACCCGCCGAACCCGCTGTGGGTGGCTGGGCTGATCCTGAAGAACTTCTGATTACGAACTTTGCCGGGCCGGATCTAACGCCCAGCCCGGCCTGTCTCGCTGTCGCGCCAACGGGTGAAGTGTATGTAGGGGTGGACATGATCGGATCGTTGGGCAAAACGCCGGGGAAAGGCTTCATTGTCAAGCTGGTCGATAGCAATAACGACGGCAAAGTCGATCAGCACACCAAATTTGCGATGGCCGATGACCCGCGCGGTATCATCGCCAGCGGAGATCAGGTGTTCGTTCTGCACACGACGTTTTCGGCCGAAACCGGAAAAGCCAGCGGCATGGATCTGGTGGTTTTCGAAGATAAAAACCACGACGGCCTGGCCGACGGCCCGTCAAAACCGCTCATTCAAAACATCAGCTCCCCGAAATTTCTGCAAAGCCGGGGCACCGACCACGCCACCAACGGAATCCGGATGGGCATCGACGGCTGGATTTACATTGCCGTCGGCGACTTTGGTTTCCACGACGCCGTGGACCGGAGCGGAAAAAAATTGACCCAACTCGGGGGCGGTATTGTGCGGGTGCGGCCCGACGGTACTGAAATGGAAGTGTATTCGCACGGGATGCGAAACATTTATGACGTTGCCATCGATCCCTACATGAATATTTTTACGCGTGACAACACCAACGACGGCGGGGGCTGGAACATCCGGTTTAGCCATCAGATTCAGTCCGGCGAATACGGCTATCCGGTTCTTTTTAAGGGCTTTACGGATGAGATTATTCCGGCGCTGGTCGATGTGGGCGGTGGTTCCGGGACGGGTTCGCTGTTCATGGACGATTCGACCTGGCCGGAAAAATACAACCACGTTCCGATGATGGCCGACTGGGGACGAAGCCAGCTTTACATTCACCGCGTCACGCCGGACGGCCCGAGTTTCACGCAAAAGGAGGAAGAATTTATCAAGTTGCCGCAAATTACGGATGTGGACGTCGACGCGTCGGGCCGGATGTACCTGTCGGCCTGGGACGGTGCGGGTTATTCCGGCAATCCGTCCAAAGGCTACGTGGTGCGGGTGGTGCCCAAAAGCTGGGAATACAAACCGTTTGCGGATGTCAAAAAAGCATCAGTGAAACAACTGGTTGCGCTGCTGAAATCCGGCAGCGCCGTGGCGCGTCTGGCGGCCCAGCAGGAATTGCTCTCCCGCCCGAAAGACGCGGCTGACGCTTCCTGGAAACTGGCCGCCGACAAAAGCCTGCCGCTGTACGTCCGGGTGGCCGGAATTTTTACGTATGCGCAGGCCGCCGGAACCAGCGGTATTGAAAACCTGGTGAAGCTGACGTCGGAAGCCGATGTCCGGGAATTTGCCCTGAAAGCCCTGGCCGACCGGAAACCGAACCTCAAAAATGTCCCGATCGAACCGTTTCTCCAGGGATTGAAAGACCCTTCGGAGCGGGTACGGCTGGCGGCAACCATTGGGTTGGGCCGTTTGGGACGGATTGAAGCGGCTCCGGCTTTGTTGCAGGTGAAAGTGCCGGCTTCGTTTGTTGCTCCGGCGAAAGGCACGGAAGGCCCCCACGCGACGCCGAATGCGGCCATTGTTCCTCCACACATGGCGGTGCGGGCACTGGTGAGCCTGAACGCAGTCGATGCGTGTGTGAACGCGATCGGTACCGAAAATTCAACGATTGCGCTCTGGGCGTTGCGGTATATGCACGATCCGAAAGCCGCAACCGGTTTGATCGCAGCCTATAAAAACGCGAAAGATGAAGCGCTGAAAAAACAGATACTGACGACTCTATCGCGGCTTTATAAAAAAGAAGCCGATTACGACGGTTCATGGTGGTGGAGTACCCGTCCCGATACGCACGGCCCTTATTACAAAGGGATTACGTGGGAATCGTCACCGGTTATCAAAGAGTTGCTGATGCAGGAATGGACGAAAGCCAACGAATCCGGCAAGTCGTTTTTTGCCGATCTAAACGGTCGGCACCGGATGGAAATCACCGAATTTGGTGGGGAAGAAGTCGTGGCGGCCAACGAAGAAACAAAGGTCGATCTGGAGAAAATCAGAAACCAGAAAGGCCAGGTTGGAAAAGCGTCGATTGAAGACGTAATGCTGGCAATGGCGAAAATCAAGGGCGACCCGATTCTGGGCAAAACGCTGTTCACCCAGCAGGGCTGCATTGCCTGCCACAGCCTCAGCAAAAGCGAGCCGATGAAAGGGCCCTTTATGGGCCAAATTGGCTCGATCATGAACCGCGAACAGATCGCCGAGTCGATTCTCAAACCGAATGCCTCCATCTCCCAGGGATTTGCCACGGTGTTGATCACGGCCAAAGGCGGTAAAAGTTACATGGGTTTTGTTTCCGAAGAATCGGCCAGCAAAGTGGTGATGCGCAACATCACCGGCGAAGTATTCACGATCAAAGCCAGCGATATTCTGACGCGCAAAGAGCAAGAAACGTCGATGATGCCGTCCGGTCTGGCAAACGCCCTGTCGTACGAAGAATTTGCGTCGCTGATTACGTTTTTGTCACAGCAGAAGAAATAGAGGTAGTTTACGGTTTTCGGTGGCTAACGCATCCCAGCTAACGCAATGCAAAAACGCGCCAGCAAACATGCGTTAGCCACCGAAAACTGTATACCGAAAACTAATTTACTTTCAACCAGCCGGTTATGCTCATTCTCGGCTTATTCGTTCGGAGCACTTCGTGTACTAATTCACTGCTTTTAAAGAACACACTTTTGCCATTTTCCGGTGCGATGTATTGCCGTGTATCGCCCTGATGAATGCACAATTCGCCACCGTCATCCGCCTGCCAGTCGGTATTTAAATACAGTATCATCGAATACTGGCGGCTGTCGTTTGTACGGAACTGATCGAGGTGTTTTTTGTAAAAACTGCCCGTTTCATACAGCGTATAATGAAATTCGTAGCCGGTGATGCCCGTATAACAAGTTTCGTTCAGGTAGCTTACAAACCGGTCCATGAGGTCGAAAAACTCATTTTCGTACCCGTTATTGTGGCTGCGATCCAGCCAGTAGATCCTGTCACTTCTGACCTGTTTATCATGCACAACCAGCGCATCATTTCCCGTTCCAGCCGATCGGAGCTGCTTTTGGGCGTGCAGCGTGGTCAGATTTTCTTTGAGGTGCGTCGCTAGTGACGCACTTAAAAAATGATCAGCGATGCCTACTTTATGGTCAATAAAACTCGTAATCAGGGTATCAAAGATCGTTTGCAAGCAGGAGCGTAGTGAGCACAGCCTTCGGCCAATTGCCGGTATTTCGGTAAGGTACGTTTAATTCGGGGCAATTACCGTTGCAAGTACGTCTCCAGCCACTCGAAAATCGCTTTCCGGTTATAGTCACTGTCGAACATCGAACCGTAATGCGGAGCGTTCGGGACAATGATGACCCGGTTTTTGACCTTCGCGAGCGTCAGCCACGAGCTGAGCAAAATCGATTGTGCCGGTGGCACCGACTCGTCTTTCTGGCCGTGGATGATCAGGAACTGCGGATCATTTTTGTCGATGTACGTAACCG
The DNA here is from genome assembly GCF_003858645.1 of Larkinella knui. Lineage (GTDB taxonomy): Bacteria > Bacteroidota > Bacteroidia > Cytophagales > Spirosomataceae > Larkinella > Larkinella knui. Next base: position 265,885 of record NZ_RQJP01000007.1, read on the forward strand.
GGCTGGCAATTTTGGCCAGATCGGGCCGGTGTAAGGGTGTGGCTCCCAACAGGTGGCTTTCGGGATCACGAATGCTGTCTGAGAGCGAACCGGTTCGGGGAATCATCGCCAGCAGATCGGCCGGGCCGTAGAAATCGATCACGGTTTTGATGCGGAAGGGAGCCGGTTTTCGGTCGGCGTAAAAATCCGGCACCGGGTTGTTGTTCGACAGCGCCAGCAGCGAAGCCAGGTGTCCACCCGCCGAGAAACCAATCAGGGCGATGCGGTTTTTGTCGTAATTGTATTTTTCGGCGTTCCGGTAAAGAAACGTGAGGGCCTGGTTGCAATCCTGAATCTGGGCCGGAAAAGGGGCGGTGGTGCTGTAGCGGTAATCGATCGACGCAAACGCATAGCCTTTTTCGAGAATGGCACGGATGGTATTTTTCATATACCCCATGTCGGCATACTTGTCGTTCAGCATCCAGGCCCCGCCGTGAACCCAGACCACCAGTGGCGTCGACGGCCCGGTTTTGGCGGGTAGATAAATATCCAGCTGATGCTTTTTCAGCGTGTCACCGGCGTAGGCCACGTTTTGAAACATCCGGGTTTCCGGCGGAAAAATGGCCAGTACGGGATGGGCCGTCTGCGCTTTAACGCCTAAAAAGGACAGCAGCAGCCCGAAGGCGAAGGTTTTTTGATTCATAAAAAGTGCCCGCGGACCGGCGGGCGTCCCCGTTCAGTCCGTGAGATTTTGGCAATAAGTGGAGTTCTTAATCAGTACGCTCGCGGACTAAACCGTGACACCCGCCGGTCCGTGGGTGCTTAATTCCTTCCGGATCACGGGCGCCACCCGGGTTCCAAACAACTCAATTGCGTGCAGCACTTTGCTGTGCGGAAGCTGGTGGCTACCAATCAATTGGGCCAGGTACCGGGTGTTCTTGAACAATTCGTGAAAGTGCAAAATCTTGTCGATAGCCTGTTGCGGACTGCCCACCAACAACGGGCCGGATTGGCGCATGTACTCAAAATGATCGCGACCGATGGGCGACCAGCCCCGTTCGCGGCCAATGCGGTTCATCATCTGCTCGTAGGAAGGGAATAATTCATCAGCCGCCTGCTGCGAATTATCGGCCAGGTAAAAGTGCGAATTGATTGCCAGCGGCAAACGGGCCACGTCATGTCCGGCTTTCTGCGCCGATTGCCGGAACAGATTCACGAAGGGAACAAACCGGTCGGGCGAACCGCCCAGCATGGCCAGCGTCATCGGCAGGTTCATGGTGCCCGCCCGAACCGCCGACGCGGGCGTGCCACCGACAGCCAGCCAGATCGGGAGCGATTCCTGGTAAGGCCGGGGATAAACGCCCAGGTTGCGGATGGCGGCCCGGTGTTTGCCCTGCCAGTTGACAATTTCACTTTTATTGATGGCGACGAGCAGATCCAGTTTTTCGGTAAATAATTCGTCGTAATCCTTCAGGTCGTAGCCAAACAAGGGAAACGATTCGATGAACGAACCCCGCCCGGCCATGATCTCGGCCCGGCCGTTGGAAATGAGGTCCAGCGAGGCAAAGTTTTGAAACACCCGAACCGGATCGGCGGAACTCAATACCGTGACGGAACTCGACAGCCGGATGTTTTTGGTGATGGTGGCCGCGGCCGCCAGAATGACCTCCGGGGCCGAAACCATAAAATCCGGCCGGTGGTGTTCACCCAGCGCAAAAACATCCAGGCCAACTTCGTCGGCCAGCTTAATTTCTTCCAGCAACTGCTGCATCCGCTGGTGGGCATTGACGGCTTTTCCGGCCACGCCGTCGGGCAGAACTTCGCCAAAACTACTGATTCCTAGCTCCATGATTATGTGATTTAAACGACAAGTCTTCAAAAGGATTTTTCCGCCCCGATCGGCCGGATTCTGATGATAGTAGTACTTCGAAAAACCCCTAATAGTTCATTCGTTCAGGTACGAACCGTCAATACTTCAGATTTTTCCGGCCCATCCGATGATCGGCAAAATGGAGTATATTTCCCGACGAAAGCCGATGATTAGCCAGTACGCCGAACAAGATGTGCCCCGCATGGCTTATCAACACTAAATAAACCCGGAAATTCGCGCCCAAGCGAATGCCAGCGTATGACACTAAAAAAAACAGTCGATCGACCCCTCGAAGCCGCCGACATCCGGGGCAACTGGGCGACGCTCATGCTCCCCATCAATGACGATGAGCGCATTGATTTTACCCGTTTAGCCGACGAAATCGACACCCTGATCGGGTTTGATGTAGACGGTATTTATTCCAATGGAACGGCGGGCGAGTTTTACAACCAGACCGAAACCGAATTCGACCAGATTCAGGCGTTGCTGGCGCAGAAATGCCGGACAGCGGGTATGCCGTTTCAGATTGGCGTCAGTCACATCAGTCCGATCCTGTCGCTGGAACGCCTGAAGCGCAGTCTGAAGTGGGAACCGGGTGCGGTACAGGTCATCTTGCCCGACTGGTTTCCGACCACTGAAGCCGAGCAAATCGCGTTTTTACGCAAAATGGCGGCTGTTTCAGAAACCGTTCGGCTGGTGCTCTACAACCCGCCCCACGCCAAAGTCCGGCTGACGCCCGAAGAATTCGGCCGCTTGAAGGAGGCCATTCCCCAACTCGTTGGCGTGAAAGTGCTGGGGGGCGATTTGAATTGGTACGCCCAGATGCGGCAACACATGGCCGATTTGTCGGTATTCGTGCCGGGCCATTTCCTGGCAACGGGCGTTCGGGAAGGGGCGCACGGAGCCTATTCCAATGTGGCCTGTCTGCATCCAAAAGTGGCGCAGGACTGGTATAATCTGATGCAAACCAATCTGGAAACCGCACTGGAATGGGAAACCCGCATCCGGCAGTTCATCACCGAATGCATTGCTCCCTTCATCACCGGAAACCGGTATTCCAATCAGGCCTGCGACAAATTTCTGGCGGTTGTCGGCGGTTGGGGGACGGTTGGCAGCCGACTCCGCTGGCCTTACCTATCGATTCCGGAAAGCGAGGCCGGGCCGGTGCGGGAGGCCGCCAAACGCCTGATCCCGGAATTTTTCACCCCAGGCGAAAACCGGTAACCGGCTTAGAAAAATGCCCCCGGCGGAGCAGCCTGATAAATATTCTTAGACCGCTCCGCCGGAATTACCCGATGGAATTGATTTTTCGGCTAACGGCTCATTAAATAACCGTTGTGGTTTTGAAATTCGTAATTCGATCTCTATGTTTGTAGAGTGATCAGTCAGTTTGTGAAATGCGTACAATAGATAAACCCGAAAAAATACTGGCAACGGCATTGAGGCTCTTTGTTGCGTCCGGTTTTCACGGGACGCCGACCAGTAAAATTGCCAGTGAAGCCGGAGTTTCCAACGGGACGCTTTTCCACTACTTCAAGACGAAAGATGAGTTGGTGGTGGCTTTGTATTCGTCCATTAAGGCGGAACTGAACCAGTATGTAGCGGCAAAGATCAACGAAGCGGAAGCGGTCAAGGAAAAATTCAGGAATCTGTTCCGTTGCTCGGTAGAATGGGCGCTGGAAAATAAAGAAGCTTTTTACTTCATCCAGCAGTTTCATTTTTCACCGCATCTCGGACTGGTTCCCGAAGAAGAAATCCGGAAGCAAACGGAACTGCACACGTCGTTGCTGCAGGATGCGTGGCATGCGAAGATTCTGAAACCGTTGCCCGTGGACCTGATTGCCGCACTTACCGGAAACCAGATCAACGGAATGTACCAGTACCTGACCGTCCATGCAGTACCCGCTGACGACCAACGGAAATTGATCGACGAGGTCTTCGAATTGACCTGGACGATGATCGCAAACCCCGAAACACGATGAAAACGAACGGAATACGGGCCATTATTACCGGTACGACCGGCATGGTCGGCGAGGGAGTGCTGCACGAATGTCTGCAGCACCCGGATGTGGAAGCGGTTTTGATCCTAAACCGAAAACCGTCTGGTTTGTCGCATCCTAAACTGAAGGAAATCATTCATACTGATTTTTATGATCTGTCGTCGATTGAAAATCAGTTGGTTGGCTATGACGCCTGTTTTTTCTGCCTGGGTGTTTCCTCGGTGGGCATGAGCGAGCCGGATTATTTTAAGGTAACTTATACGCTGACGCTGAACGTGGCGACCACGCTCAGCAACCTGAACCCGGCTATGACGTTTTGTTACATTTCCGGAGCCGGTACGGACAGCAGCGAAAAAGGCCGTTCGATGTGGGCGCGGGTAAAGGGGAAAACCGAAAATGATTTGCTGAAACTGCCTTTCAAACAGGTCTTTAACTTTCGTCCGGGCTTCATTAAACCGACCGAAGGATTAAAAAATACGCTGAAAATGTACCGGTATGTCGGTTGGTTGTTTCCCCTTGGCCGGGCCTTGTATCCCGGCGGTTTTTGCACGCTCAAAGAGCTGGGCCTGGCCATGATCAATACCGTCCGTAAAGGCTACGAAAAGAATCCGGTGGAAGGAAAGGATATTATTGAACTGGCAAAAAGGTAGCGATGTGTATTTAGGTAAATTTCTTACAGTCAATGGGTTAATTCCCGAATCAGTTCCAGGTGAAAAACCGTCGGCTGGCCTTCACCGGAGCTAACCGTTACCTTTCCCTGGTGAAGCCGGATAATCCGTTCGACCAGCGACAGACCAACCCCGTTTCCGCGGACTTCGGCGGTTTGCCGACTCCGGTAAAAGGGTTCGAAAATGTAGGGCAGATCGTCGGCGGGAATCGGGACACCCTGGTTCTGAACGCTGATCTGTACGGCAGTTTCCTTAACCCGAACCTGAATCGACGCTTTGCCATCACTGGAAAATTTGCAGGCATTTTCGGTCAGGTTTTTCAGCGCCGTTCGCAGCAGCGCCGTATTGCCCGGCACGGTCAACTGGTTGAAATCGTCCGGTAATTCATCAAACTGAACGGTCACTTCGTAGCGCGGATGAATGCCACTGACTTCCTCCCGAATGTCCCAGACCACTTCGTCCAGGCGCACCGAATCGGTCAGCAAACCAACCGCCGACGTCTGGTTGACCTGCGAAAGCTGCAACAAGTCCCGCGTAAGGGTCGATAATTCGCCGACATCGTCCAGCACAGATCGGATAATTTCTTCATAAACCGCCGGTTCCCGGCGGTTGAGCAGCGCCACCTCCAACTGAGAACTCATCTGGGTCAGCGGATTTTTTAATTCGTGCGAGACATTCGCCACAAACATCCGTTGCAGTCGAAACGATTCATCGATCCGGTCGAGCAAACGGTTGATGGTGATGGACAGCCGGCTGATTTCGTCGTTGTCCGTACTAACCGGCAACCGTTCCTGCAGCGTGTTGGGGAAAATATGATTCAGTTGCTGTTCCATGCGCTGCATGGGCCGGAGTGCCTCGCCCGCGTAGAGCCAGCCCGAGAAAGCCACCACGCCAACAATGGCACCGAATAAGCCGATCAAAACGCCCAGCATCCGGCGCAGAAACTGGTCGCCATACCGGTTTTCGGCACTGGCCAGAACAACATACTGCTGTGATGCCGTTGCGTAGCGCACCCCCGTTACAAAGGCCGCTCCCTGCCGGAACTTCTTACTCTTTTTCTTCCGGATTTCATCCAGCACCTTTGTGGACACGGCCAGCGGGGTTTGTTCATTGGTGATAAAAACCGGACTGTTCCGACCGTCGTATACGGCAATTTTCTGGGCCGGAAGCTGATCTTTTCGCAGGCGGGTAAACTGACTGAGCAACGGCGGACCCAGGCGCTGGTGAATCAGCAACTCGCCGACGGTATCGGCTTTCCGGTCGAGCCGGCGGTAAAAATCCGACGAAATAAAATACCAGCAGAAGGCGTAGAGACAGGCAAATGCGAGGGCAAGAATGGCCGAAACCAACCCAGTAAAACGGAGTGTCAGTCGGGTTCGGATCGTCATAGGGAAGTTTACCGCAATAAAGCCGGAATATCGACCAGCCAGGCAATCAGTAACGTCAGTACAAACAGGCCAACCATCAAAATCATCAGCCAGTCGGGCCGACGGGGTTCGCGGGCAGGGGAAGCGGCCGGGTTCGGATTGCTCCCGGGTCCCATCAACTGGCTCGAATCCGTTCCGGAGGCATAGCGGTATTGCACTTTAGGCGTCATAGGGATCAGAAAAAGATACGCGTTGACTGCAAAATTGGAACGAAGTTCTTAACCCGGAGTAAGGAACTGCTTAGAATTTACTTAGAAAAACCGCTTCGGCCAATCCATACATTACTCTTCTTTAAGCACATAGCCCATGCCAAACTGCGTGTGGATGAGTTTCTTCGAAAACTCTTTATCGATCTTTTTACGCAGATAATTTATATAGACTTCGACTACATTCGTTCCGGCATCAAAATTTAAATCCCAAACCCGCTCGGCAATATCCACTTTCGACAGCACCCGCCCCTGGTTTCGCATCAGGTATTCGAGGAGGGCAAATTCCCGGGCCGTCAGGTCGACCACCTGGCCGTCGCGACGAACGGTTTTGGCATCCAGGTTCATTTCAATACCCGCAAACCGGAGCGTCTGGGCCGTCATGGCGACCTGCGTACTGCGTTTGGTTAGCGACCGAACCCGCGCCAGCAGTTCGGCAAACTGAAACGGTTTGGTCAGATACTGATCCGTTCCGGCATCGAAGCCCATCACTTTGTCGCTGGTTTCGCCCAGTGCCGTCAGCAGCAGAATAGGCGTCGTTACGCCCTGCGCCCGGAGTTGACGAATCAGCTCAAAACCATTCAGCCCCGGAATGATTACATCGGTGATGATGGCGGCATACGAATTTTTTAGCGCCAACCGCTTGGCAATCAGGCCGTCATAGGCAATGTCCACTTCAAACTGAGTTTCTTCCAGTCCCTGTCGAATGGCATTCAGGGTTTTGGGCTCATCTTCAACCACTAAAATTTTCATGTTCAGAAAAAGCCGGTTACAGCCTTACTAACCAGCAGCCAATTGGATTGTTATGATTCACTGCGGTTTGTATACGTTTCTGTTTCTGACCAGGTTAATCGGTCGTTGATGGTTTTTTCAGCCGCCGACCGTCCTTTCCGGGCGTGCCGGCTAATTCAACCCGTTTGTAAGCAAATTCTAATCTTATTTTAAAGAACTTCTAAGAACAGCGCCCTTCCTTTGACGCATGGTTGAATGATCAACCCGTTTGATCGGCCACTCAACCGACTGATAGTGCTCTTTATCTTTTTTATCGTTGATGCGTTTTAAGTTTGTCAAATGTCAATAGCCACTGAAAATGAGTTCAGTGGCTATTTTTTGTGCGGTTTTACCAAAGTAAAGACAAAACCACCAGCCAGTATTTAAAAAAGGCTATTTGACTTTTGAGCGTAGACAAGGCTTTGTAAAGCAAATTGGCGACCGATTGGCGGTTAATTTCCATTAACTCCGCGATCTGTTCATTTTCCAGCCCCTTGTAAAATTTCAGGAAAACCACTTCCTGCTGCCGTTTGGGGAGCGACTCGATGGCCAGCCGAACCTTGCGCTGATTTTCTGAATCGACCTCGTTTTTCTCAATGGCGGTTTCAACCGTCTCCCAATCAGACAGTTGACTGATCTCCTGAAGATACGGGACCGAAACCGCATTCTTGCTCCGCCGGAATTCCTGCATGAGCTGATTCCGAAGCGATTTGAATAGGTAAATGGCCACAAACTGAATCGTAAGTGACTGGCGTTTTTCCCAGATATTGATAAAAATTTCCTGAATCGAATCTTTGATGAATTCGCGATCCTCCGTAAAATTAGCCGCATAGCTGAACAGAGAACGGTATTGCGATTCGGCCAACTGGCAAAAAGCAACCTTATCTCCGGCTTTCGATCGCTGCCAGAGTTCCAGTAAATAGTCGTTTTCTTCGATTATACGCTGTCGGTGGTCCAACATACCTGATGCTATTCTTTGGTAAAATAACAGCATTAATCGTTAAAACATAAATAAAAAATCGAGATTTTGCGATTTATGCAAGTAAAGACCGTTTAAATACCAGTTTTTCAAAATAAAATTGTGCAGAATCGTTTACGGTTTATGCCGGGCCGCCACGACGGCCCGGCATAAACTCATTCCTGAAACTGAATCGTGACAAATTTTAGAATGGCGTCGTTGGGTTTGGTGCGTTTGATGGCAAAAAAGTAGACATCATGTTTGCCCGTAACGGGTTTGCTGATCGTGCCGGTAACTTCCTTATTCGTGTTCCAGGCACCCGTCGGCTGATAGGCCGTCGTGCTGATGACCGGACCCGCCTGCGAGTCGATCCGCACCTGAATTTCACCCGGCTGGTCCAGCGACGCGTACTCGTACGTAAACTGTTTGATGTTGGTCAAGTCGATGTTTTTCAGCAGGATATACGCCTTGTGACCCCCCTGCGACAGGTTGGCACCAAACCGCGGAAAGCCGGATTGCGCATCGGTATACACGGCCCGCACTTTCGCATTCCGCAGCGTTACCGCATCCGAACCGGTCAGCGGCCCAACCGCTCCGCCTTTATCTGTATAAGAAGCCAGCAGAGTATACTGCCCTCTCAATTCATCCTTTTGGTGGTCATTCAGGGTGAGCGACCCTTGCAGCGGCATGGTTTTCCGGGCGTGCGGTTTGTCAGTCAGGGAGAAAATATACCGCACCATTTCCTGCGCATCGGTTCCCGAAACCTGCGGGTGGGCACTCATCACGTGCGTGGTTCCCCAGTTGCCGCCACCGCCGTTGATGATTTTAGTCGCCAGTTGTTCCAGCGCGCCGGTTTGGGTTTTATACCGCTGCGCCACGCTCAACAGCGACGGCCCCACCGACACTTTATCAATCGTGTGGCAGGCTTTGCAGTCACTGGCGTCCATCAGCATTTTGCCCGGCGGATTGCTCACCAGCACGGACGTCGGCGATTTGGGCGCATTCGGATCGGCAGTACTGGGTTGCGGGTTGTAGGCATAAAACACCTTGACTCGCTTCGGGTCCACGCTGCCATCTTCCTGATCCTGAACCTTTACCGTATACGTAAACGGCTTGCCTTCCCAGAAAAACGATTTATTATCGGTGCTGGCGATGGTTACCGCTGGCTTGGTATTGCCAACTTTAACGACAACGGTATCCCGGCCCACCAATCCGGCCCGGTCCGTTACTTTCAGGATGGCTTTGTAGATACCGGGTTTGGTGTAGGTATACTTCGCATTCGGGGTGGTGGCACCCACTTTTTTGCCGTCGAACAGCCATTCGTAGCTTACCTCATCGTCGTCATCGAGGTCGCGCGAACCCCGGCTCACGAAGGCCACCGCCAACGGAGCCTGGCCGGCGGCTTCGCGCAAAACCGGGAAGTTCCGGCGTTCGGAGGTTAGAAAAACCGTGCGGTCGAGGTGGTTTTCCACCGCCGTATCCTGTACGCTGGCCTGGGCCAGCGGGGGGCGGTTTCCGGTATTGTACTCGATTTTTACCAGACGTGCATCTTCGTTGTCGGCACCATACACCGAGCCGTATTCCAGCATATACATCGCCCCGTCGGGCCCGAAATCCAGGTCGATCGGACGCCGGAAATCGCCGTTCCCGGCCATAAAAGGCTCACTGCGAACGTAGTTTTCGTTTTCATCGAAACTGAGCGCCAGCACCCAGTTGCGCATCCAGTCGAAGACGAACAGCTTACCGTCGTAGTATTCCGGGAATTTGGTAGCCGATTTTGAATTCTTGTCGAAGGTGTAAAACTTGCCCGCCATGGCGCTGCGGCCACCCTGCCCCAACTCCGGAAATTCCTCCGAAGCCGCGTACGGATACCAGATCATGGCGGGCATCGCGGGCGGCAGTTGATTCAACCCGGTATTGTTCGGTGAGTTGTTGACCGGTGCCGCCGGATCGAATTTCGGACCGGCGGTTTTGGTCGCAAAATCCCACTTTACGTACGAGTAATTGTTGCCGACAAAATACGGCCAGCCGAAATAACCGGCTTTTTTGGCCTGATTGAATTCGTCGTAACCGCGCGGTCCCTGCGCGCCTTCCTTGCCCGCATCGGGGCCAATTTCACCCCAGTACAAAACCGAGGTCCTCGGGTTGACGGCGATGCGGTACGGATTGCGGCAACCCATCGTATAAATCTCGGGGCGCGTTTTCGCGCGGTCGGAAGGCCGCACCCCCGACGGGTCGGTTCCTTTCGGGAATAAATTACCGTCCGGAATCGTGTAGGAACCGTCGGGCTGGGGATGAATCCGCAGTATTTTTCCCTTCAGATCGTTCGTGTTTCCCGCCGACCGCTGGGCGTCCAGGCTGTAAAATTCCTTGCCGGGCCGCTCGTCCATGGGCGAATACCCATCCGACGGAAACGGACTGGAACTGTCGCCCGTCGACAAATACAGGTTGCCTTCCTTGTCCCAGGCCAGCGAACCGCCGTGGTGCGAACCGCTGTTTTTCTCCACCGGAACCGTCAGCAGAACTTTCTCCGATTTCAGATCAAGCGTGTTATTGGCGTTGACCGTAAACCGCGAAAGCTGAAAATTAATCGGTTCCTCGGTTTGTCCGGCGGGGGTATAATAGACGTAGAGGTACCCGTTTTTGGCAAAATTCGGGTCAATGGTCAGACCGATCAGGCCGGTTCCGCCCACGTACGTAATCGGGAATTTGTGGACCAGCGCATTTTTCCGCGTCCGGGTGTCATACACCGATAAGTTGCCCTGAATTTCGGAAAAAAACACGCGTCCGTCGGGTGTCACGGCCACTTCCATCGGCGAAGCCAGGTCATTGACGAGAATCGTTTTGACGAAGCGGTTTTGCTCCGGCGTCACTTTGGCGTACGATTTTTTGTAATCCAGCGGTTTGGCGTCGCCGATGGCGTATTTGATGCCGCCCAGGATGTGGTTCAGAAACAGCGGTTCGCTGTAGCTTTCGTCGGTGTGGCCGTTGCCGGTATAAAAAGCCCGCCCGCCGTCGAATTCGTGGTACCAGCTAATCGGGTGACTGGCCCCGTTGGTACCGCCTTCGTAGCTGTTTTCGTCGAGGTTGGCCAGCACTTTGATGCCCGAATAAAACGAGCGGTAATTGTACCATTCGTCGGTGCGGTCCCAATGATCCGGTAACGTTGTTGTGGAAACATGCTTCTTGTCAGTAACATCGACGGTGGCTTTGCGGACGTTGGAGTTGTGCGGATGGCTGGCAAAATGCGCGCCCATCAGTTTGCCATACCACGGCCAGTCGTATTCCGTATCGGCGGCCGCGTGAATACCGACGTAGCCACCGCCCGCCTGGATGTAGCGTTCAAAAGCCGCCTGCTGCTCGCCGTTGAGGACGTTGCCGGTGGTGTTGTTGAAGATCACCGCAGCGTATTTTTTCAGGTTTTCATCCGTAAAAACGGCGGCATTTTTGGTCGTATCCACCAGAAAGTTATTCGCCTGACCCAGTTTCTGAATGGCCGCAATCCCGAACGGAATCGAGGTGTGTTTCCAGCCTTTGGTTTTCGAAAACACCAGCACCCGGGCCGGATCGGCCAGCCGCACGGTCATGCTGGAATGCAGCAGAAAAGCAATGCCGATGATTATAAGGGAACTGATTCGCAGTAGGAAGGGCATAACGCAGGATTTAGGTTGTGGTTTTATACATTCGCATTCCAAACGGTTTGCGGAGGTTCGGCTGGCGGTTTCTTCGTTCTTCAAATCGGCAGAAAAAGGATTCGGCTTGTTTTTTTGGAGCCATCGACCGCCATTTTCTGGCTGAACGTTTGTACATTGAGGGCCCGGGTGCCCGGCGAATCGGGTCGGAAAAGAGGTGTCCGGGCGAAAACCGCCGGACTGGGTTTGACGCCGGTGGTAGCCAAACCGCCGGGTTCAGTCGGCCAAACCGGCAAAGCGCCGGTCACCATCGCTCCGTTTTCGAGTGCGATTCTTCGTTTCATAGAAAAATAAAGTTCATCATAGTGGGCCGGTTTCCGGAATTCACGAACGGGTTGTTCCTGAAAACAGGCATTTGAATACCTAAAGCAAATCGTTCCAGAAATCTGCTTTATAGTTCTAAAAAATGTTTAAAAGACCGGTCAAAATCACGGCGGAAGCGAAAACCGCTCCACGTAAGCTGTCTTTTCAAACCCGGAAGCGGTTCCCTCAATTTTTCACTACTTAATTCGAATACACATGCGTGAACTGGTTTTTATCGGCCTCACTCTCTTACTGGGAATGGCGTTGCTCGCTACATTAGCGCATCGGCTGCGGATTCCGACCCCCATTTTTCTGGTCATCGGCGGTTTGCTGACCAGCCTGATTCCGGGCGTTCCCCACGTGAGCGTCGAGCCGGACCTCATTTTTGTGGTATTTCTGCCTCCGCTGCTCTACGAAGCCGCCTGGTTTATGTCCTGGCGCGAACTCTGGCGCTGGCGACGGATCGTTCTGGTGCTGGCTTTCGGTCTGGTTATTCTGACCGCAACGGCGGTGGGCTATGCGTCGGCGGCTTTTATCCCCGGTTTTACCCTGGCGATTGGCTTCCTGCTGGGCGGAATCATTTCTCCTCCGGATGCCGTCGCGGCAACGTCGGTGCTCAAAGGCGTCAATATTCCCAAAAGTACCATCAGCATTCTGGAAGGCGAAAGTCTGATCAACGATGCCGCCAGCCTGATTGTCTTTCAATTTGCCATGTCTACCATTATCTCGGGCAACTTCGTCTGGCAGCAAGTGGCGCTCAGTTTTGTGATGGTCACGATCATGGGGGCGGGCATCGGGCTGGCGGTGGCGGGTTTGTTCTACGCCATTCACCGCTGGTTGCCCATTCAGCCGCGCATCAGTATCATGCTGACGTTCATCGCGCCCTACATCATGTACCTGACCGCGGAGGAATTTCATTATTCGGGCGTCATTGCCGTAGTCAGCGGGGGCTTGTTTCTGTCCAAACACAGCTCCCAACTCCTCAACCACACCGAGCGGGTGCAGGGATTGTCGATGTGGGCTACGGTTATTTTCATCATCAATGGATTGGTGTTTGTTCTGATTGGCCTCGAACTTCCTATTGTCGTGGAAGGGTTGGACGGCCATTCGCTGCTAAGTTCCATTGGCTACGGTTTGGCCATTTCCGCGCTGGTAATTGCGGTTCGGGTGGCTTTTGCCTTGTTTTCGTCGGCATTTACGGATTTTGCGGGTCGTTTCATCACGGTTGCCGTGCGAAATGTGGGCTGGCGGGGGCCGGTCGTGATCGGCTGGGCGGGAATGCGGGGCGTGGTTTCGCTGGCGGCCGCCCTGTCGATCCCGCTGACGCTGCCCACCGGAGCGCCCTTTCCCCAGCGCCCCCTGATTATATTCATTACGTTTGTGGTCATTCTGGTTACGCTGGTGTTTCAGGGACTCACGCTGCCGCTGATCATTCGCTGGGTACACCCCAACGAAGTGTTTCCGCGCTTGCCCGAAAAGCACCAGGAAGCCGCTATCAACCGGCAGATGCAGGAAGCCGCCTTGCTTGAACTGAACCAGAATCTGGCGACTCAACTGGGCGACAACGATTTGCTGGTCAATTTGAAAAACCGGCTGGAAGGCGGGTTATTGCTCAGTCAACTCATTACGTCAGACGGCGATGGGGCGCAATTGACCCGCTACAACGAAACCGTGGCGCAACTCCACCGCATCAAGCGCCGGGAATTGGAAAAGCTTCGGCATCAGGAGGAATTCGACGAGGATGTGATCCGGAAAGTGGAAGCGCAACTGGATCTGGAAGAAGAAAAAAGCGACCACGCCATTCGATAAAAATGAGTAGCTTGCCCGGTCAAGTTTTTAACACCAATGAAAAAATACGGATTTATTGCCTTGATCGGCACGCTTCTGATGGGCGGTTGCCTGTCGAATACCGAGCAAACGCCCTGCGACCCAACCCCGGTTTCCATCAAAGCTCCGCAGGCTGAAGTAGTGGCCCTAAAAAAGTTTATCGACACCAGCCGCATTGCCGCCACCGCCGATGATCGCGGTTTTTATTACAGCATCCAGTCGCCCGGTTCCGGGGCCAAACCCACGGCCTGTTCCAATGTGACGGTCAATTATACCGGCAAATTAACCACGGGCAGCACTTTCGATAGTGGAAACGGGGTTACTTTTGGATTAAACCAGCTCATTCTGGGCTGGCAGGAAGGCATTCCGCTGGTGGCACCCGGGGGCAGCATCACCTTGTATCTGCCTCCCAGTCTGGCCTACGGTCAACAGGCGCAAAGTGGAATTCCGGCCAATTCGATCCTGATCTTTACCATCGATCTGGTTCGGATTAACCAATAACGGATCATCAGGAAGCCTTATGCTACACCTCACGCGCGTGCACCACATCGCCATTATCGGTTCGGATTACGAACGGTCGAAGCGGTTTTACACGGAAATTTTAGGGTTGAAAATAATCCGGGAAGTATACCGCGCCGAACGCGAATCGTACAAACTGGATCTGGAACTGAACGGGCAGTACATCATCGAACTGTTCTCGTTTCCGAATCCGCCCGCGCGCCCATCGCGGCCCGAAGCCCTGGGGTTACGGCATCTGGCGTTTGCGGTTCCAGATGTAGAAAAAGCCAAAAAGGAACTGGAAACCGCCGGTATTGAAGCCGAACCCATCCGGATCGATGCGCATACCGGGCGACGGTTTACGTTTTTCAGCGATCCGGACGGGTTACCGTTGGAACTGTACGAGGAATGATCGTCAGTGAACCGTCGAGAGTTGCGAACCCGCGGCTTTTTGCCGGCAGTGATCGTAGCTCTCGATCAGCCGGTAGCTTTTGTGATCGGCTTTGAGCCAGTTTCGGGCGGGCGTTTGCTGGATCAGGTCCTGCATACACGGGTATTTGGCGAAGGCAACTTCCAGATTATGACGGTTTAAAGCCAAAACCGGTTCATCGGGTGTAACACTGAAAAAATAGTGTTCCGTGGCCCCTTCCCCAAACTCCGACTGCCGGTAGAGCGTCAGCGTCTTTTCCTGCACCACCTCGTACGCCGTACCGAGATACAGCCGGTACAACGTTCCGTCGGTCTGCTGATACCCCCAGAGCTGTTCGGTAGCCGCGGTTTTTTTCTGGCCCGCAGCCGTCGTCACCTGCACGGTGTACGGGTGCCACTGCACCTTTACCGCCCGCAGATCGGGAGCCTGCACCTGGTAGTCGCCCCGGTTGGTACGATACACCAGTTGATAGCGGGTTCGGTGGGTTTTGCAGCCCTGAACCAGCAGCAACACCGCTCCCAGGAAAAACCAATACCGCATCATTGCTTAGTAGTGGTTAAGGTCTGGCCATCGCGAATTTCTTCCGACGCGATTTTGACGATGGGCTCACCCGTTCGCAGACCACCGAACACTTCGACCAGGCTATCGAGCGTATTGCCTTTTTCGACCGACACCCACTCCGCCTTGTTGTTATTGACACGAATCACAAACGTTTTTTCGCTGGAACTGACCACGGCGGTTTTCGGAACAAAAAGCGTGGAAGCCGTTCGTTCCATGGGCATCTTCACTTCGGCATACATCCCGGATTTCAGTTGATTCGCCTTGTTGTCTACGTCAAATTCGGCCAGCATCGAGCGGTTGGCTTCCACCAGACTCTGGGCACTCCGGGCCAGTCGCGCGTTGAACCGCTGCTCGGGAATGGCGTTGACGGTAAAGGTAACCGCACTTTTACTGGCCAGTTGATTCGCGAAAGCTTCCGGAATCGCCACCGTCAACCGCAGCGTCCGGCTGTCTTCCAGCACAAAAAGCGGTTTGGAATTGCTGTCGCCCGCGCCAACCAGCGCCCCGGCACTCACGTTCCTTTCGGTGATGACGCCGTCGAACGGGGCGGTAATGGTCAGGTATTGCCGCAGTTCTTTTTTGGTCTGGTAATTGGAACGGCCCGCCTGAATAGTGCCGGTTGCCACGGCTACGGTCGCGCTGTCGGCCAGCATTTTGGCCTGCGCCTGATCGAGTTCGTGCAGCGAAACCGCCCCTTCGACTTTGCTGGTTTGCAGCAAACGGTTGTAAGTCAGCCGACTGGCGCGAAACCGGGCGGTTTGCTCCTGCAACGCGGCTTCCTGCGCCTGGAGTTGGGCCTGGGCCGTGCTCAGTTCCGACAGCACTTCCGGCGCGTCGAGCAACGCCAGCACCTGCCCTTTCCGAACCGACGAACCCCGATCGACCCGCACATCCCGGATAAAACCCTTTACTTTGGCGTACAGACTTACCCGGTTCCACGGCTTCAGTTCGCCCGGTAACATCACTTCCTGGCGGGGCCGCATCGTCTGCACCTCGGCTACGGCAACCTGTTGAATTGCAGGCTCTTTAGCGGTTTTTTTCTCTTCACTGGCGGCCGAAGTACAGGCGGCCATTCCGGCAGCAGCGACAACGGGCCAAACGAGTTTCAAAAGCGGTTTCATACGACAGTACTGAGGGGTTGATTATAAAATTTGCTTTCCGGATCTTCCGGATCGAGAGATACAGACTGAACGGAAGCTTTGGTCTGAAACTGCGTGAAAACGCAGGGCAGAATCAGCAAAGCCGCCAGCGTGGAAGCAATCAAACCGCCGATGACGGCCTGGCCGAGCGGGGCAATCTGGTCGCCACCCTCGCCCATACCGGAGGCCATCGGCACCATCCCGGCAATCATGGCGATGCTGGTCATTAGAATCGGTCGAATCCGGCTGTTGGCCGCCAGCACGACGGCTTTGCGCGTATCGCCCATTTCCAGCCGTAAATTTTCCGCATTGGTCACCATCAGAATGGCGTTGGCGACCGATACGCCCACGGACATGATCAAACCCATGTACGATTGGAGATTGAGCGTGGCCCCACAGGCCAGCAGCATCAGCAGCGACCCGGCGATGACGGCCGGAATGGCCGCCAGAATAACCAGCGACAACTTAAACGACTGGTAATTGGCCGCCAGCAACAGGAAAATAATCACAATCGCGACGAGAAGACCGGTTTGCAAACTGCTCAGCGTGTCGGTCAGCAGGCTGGTTTGACCACCCAGTTCAACGAGCACACCCCGGGGCGGTTCACCCGCGTTTTTGATCGCCAGTTGAACGGCTTTTTGGGCCGAACCCAAATCCTTGTTCTGCAAATTGGCCGTGATCGTCACCAGCCGGTTGGGTCCGGCGCGGTCGTATTCGCCGGGGGCGGTACCTTCCGAAAACGTCGCGACGTCTGACAGCAGCGGGTGCATTTCGCCACTCTTCAGCGGGATGTTTCCGATGTCGCTGGCGCTGCTCATTTTGTATTCCGGAATCTGCACCTGCACCTGATAGGCCAGCCCTTTCGACTCATCGAGCCAGAGGTTTTTGTCCGTAAACCGGCTGGATGAGGTGGCCGCGACCATCGAGCGGGCCACCTGCGTGGACGTAACTCCCAGTTGACCGGCCCGTTCGCGGTTCAGTGTTACGTTCAAAACCGGGTAGGCGAGGGGCTGGGCAATCTGGACGTCGCGCAGGAAGTCGATTTTCGCCATTTCCTGCCGGATTTTGTTGGCAAACCGCCCGGCTTCGTTCAGGTCTTTGGCGGCTACCGTCACCTCAATCGGCGTCGACGCGCCCTGACTCATGATTTTTTCGGTCAGCTCAATCGGTTCGAAGGAGATGTTGGCCGTCGGCAAAGCTTTGGCAATCCGCTCCCGCAGTTCTTCCTTCAGGTTGTCCATTTTCACCGGATGATCTTCCTTCAGCGACACCTGCAAAACCGCTTCGTGCGGACCGCTGTTGAACACGAAGATGTTGGACGTTCCGTAGCTGGAAGGAACCGTGCCGACGTAGGCCGACGAGATTTCCACGTTGTCGGCCCCGACCGATTCTTTGATAATATCCAGCACTTTCAGCGTGGCGGTTTCGGTGCGTTCCACCCGCGTTCCGTCCGGAATCCGCAGGCGCATCTGAAATTGGTGGCTGTTGCCGTGGGGCAGAATATCGGTTCCGATCACCAGAAAGCACACGACGATAATCGCCAGACTACCAATTAGATAACCGCCAACCACCAGCCCCCGGCGATTCAGGATTTTTTCGAGTGAGGCCGAATACCGTTGTTTGAACTTGTCAAAACCGGTGGCATTTTTGACCGGATGAGCGCCTTCTTCCAGCATCGTATGCCGTTCCTGCGCATCGAGTGCCAGCGTAGCCGGTTCGTGGGCCGGATGACTTTTCAGGAGCCAGTTGGCCAGTACCGGAACGAACGTTTGCGACAGTAAAAATGACGCGATCATGGCAAAACCGACGGACAACGACAGTGGCAGGAACATCGAACGGGGTACGCCACTCATGACGAACGCGGGCGCAAAAACCGCCAGAATGGCCAGCAGAATCAGGAATTCCGGGAAAACGATTTCTTTACAGGCATCCCAGATTGCCACGGCTTTGGGCCGACCCATTTCCAGGTGCTGGTGAATGTTTTCAATCGTCACCGTGGCCTGATCGACCAGAATCCCGATGGCCAGTGCCAGCCCCGACAGCGTCATGATGTTGATGGTTTGCCCGCAAAGGTTGAGCATGATGACCGCCGACAGAATCGAGATCGGGATGGTAACCACCACGATAATCACACTTCGCCAGTCGCGCAGGAAAAGCAACACCATCAAACCGGTCAAAACCGCCCCCAGAATTCCTTCCGTTACCAGACTTTTGAGGGCGTTGGTGACGTAAACCGACTGATCGAATTCGTAGGAAATCTTGACATCTTCCGGCACGGCGGCCCGCAATTCGGGAAGCGCCTTGCGGATGTTGTTGACGACGTCGAGTGTGGAGGCATCCGATTTTTTGACCACCGGAATGTATACCGCCCGTCGCCCGTTGACCAGCGCGTAACTCACCGTGACGTCGGCGCCGTCTTCCACCGTGGCGATGTCACGCACAAAAACCGTGGTTCCCGATCCGACCCGAATCGGGATATTGAGAAAGTCTTCCGGCTTCTTGACCAGCGAGTTAACGGGCGTCATCAGCGTTTTTTCGCCAATCCGAATGTTTCCGGCCGGTGATGGCTGGTTGTTGGTCACAATCGATTTGATCACTTCCTCGGGCGTGAGCTGATAGCTCCGCACCAGGGCCGGATTCACTTTCACGATCACCGTCCGCTGGTTTCCCCCGAAGGGCGGAGGGCTGGAAACGCCCGGAATCCGCGAGAACATGGGCCGCACCCGCGACGACGCGTAATCCTGAATTTCGTTGAGCGAGCGGCTGGGGCTTTCAAAAACCAGTTGCCCCACCGGCACCGAACTGGCATCGAACCGCACCACCTGGGGCGGCACGGTTCCCTCCGGCATGTAGGCTTTGGCGCGCGAAACGTTGTTGGCCACCTCGGCGGCCGCCTGCGCCATATCGGTGCCCGGATAAAACGAAAGCTTGATGAGCGACAGGCCCTGAATGGTTTTTACGTCGATGTCGCGAATCCCGGAGACGTAGAGGAAGTGGTCCTGGTAGCGGGTCGCGATAAAACCGTCCATCTGGTCGGGGGCCATCCCACCGTAGGGCTGCACCACGTAGATCGTTGGCAAATCGAGATTCGGAAAAATATCCACCGGAATGGTAAACAGCGACATCACTGAAAAAAACAGGAGGCCGAGCACCAATACCAGCACCGAAATGGGCTTCCGCAGTGCGGAACGAATGAGTTGATACATAAAAATTCTGGGTTTTCGGTTTCGGTTTACCGTTTTCGGTGGCTGACGCATGCTTCCTGACGGATTTATGCAGCGTGTTAGCTGGCATGCGTCAGCCACCGAAAACGGTAAACCGAAAACCGTATACTTTATTTAATCTGGTTCATAAACAGCGAGATATCTCCCTCGGCAGCGGCTTTCAGGAGCAGATACCGCCAGACGTTGCTGGTGGCGATGTAGCCGTCGGTTTCGGCCCGGTTCAGGGTCACGAAGCTTTGCAGGAGGGTGGGCAAATCGGCCAGTCCGTTCTGGTAGCGGGCTTTGGCCTGGTTGTAGGCTTGCTGCGCGGCCCGGAGTTGGACGGGTGCCTGCCGGGCCTGTTCCAGCCCAACCTGCAATTGCGTATCGGCTTCCCGGTTCTGGCGGGTAATGCGCAATTGCTGGTCGTTGTAGAGTTGCCGGAAACGTTCGACCTGAAACTGTTCGCTGCGGTAATCGTGTTTGACGCGCAACGTATTGGTCAGATTCCAGCGGGCCACGACGCCGAACAGATAATTATACGCCTGATAACCAAGGCCCCGGCTAAAATCCATGCTGAAGGCATCGCCGGTATTGGCAAATCCCGAACCCCGGGCCCACCCGGCTCCGACGAGCGAAATCGACGGCAGCATGGAACGCTGGAGCGCCACCGTCCGCGCGGATGAGAAGTTGATCTGGGATTGAAAAAACCGCAAAACCGGGTTTTTCGGAGAAATTGAATCCGATTGGAAAGTGGTTTGCGGTAAAGTCGTATAGAATTTCATGCTGTCGACCCGCAAACCGGCCTGCACCTGGCCGATGAGTTCCGAAAGCCTGAGCCGCTGCACCTGTTCACGCTGCTGACTTTCCAGGAGTTGAAGCCGCGCCCGAACCGCTTCGGCGGTCGCCAGCGAACTATCGACGCCCGCCCGCATACCGGATTGAACGCCCGCATCGACCACATTCTTGAACGTCTGGGCGCGTTCGACGTTGCTGCGCTGGACTTCTGCCAGTTTCTGGTTGATCAGCAGCGTTAAATAAGCGTCGATGATCCGAATCTGATGCTGAAAGAGTTCGTTTTCGTAATCGGACTGCGAACGGTGAAGATCCGCTTCGGCCACCTTCACGTTGGCTTTCACCCGGCCAAAATTGATCACCCGCCAGTCGATGACGGCGCTGGCGAAACTGCCGGTGGTGCCCTGGTAGATGTTGTCGGACCGAATACCGCCGGAGGTTGAAACCGACGTTCCTTCGTTGGGGAAAAACGACCCGTTCAGGCTGTTGCTGGTTGCGTAGGTGTACTGATCCTGGAGGATGACGGTGGGCAGATAGTCCGTCCGGCTGGACTGAATCCGCTTTTCAGCACTCTGGATTTCGGCCTGTTTGGATTTCAGAAACGGATAAGCCCGCGTCCCCTGCTCGATGGCCTGCGACAGCGTCAGGGTTTGGGCGAAACTGATACCGGGGCCGGGCAGAAGTACCGTAGCAACCAGGAAAAGTTTGAATGATCGGATAAACCAGAAAATAGCGTGTTTCATTGGCGATTGCGGATCACGATGGTGACAAATCGGTGATCAACAGCCTGCAAAACAAAGGGGCAATTCTGGAAACATTTGGAAAGTAAAAAGATTGTTTCGCAGAGTTTAGCGGAGAAAATCAGAGTTTATCAGAGTTATTTTTCTCTGTGTAACTCCCCTTTTTCTCTGCTAAACTCTGCGAAACAATCTTTTTTTCATCACCCCCTCCATGAGAAACCTCCAGAATCTTTCCAACATTGGCCTCTACTTTTGGTGTTTAGTTTAGACGAACCCCGTAGAAAAATGAAGGTACTGGTAGTAGAAGATGAAAAAGGCCTGGCCGAAAGCATCACCGACTATATGAACAAAGAGGGGTATATTTGCGAGACGGCGGGGACGTTCCGGGAAGCCGACGAGCGGATTTATCTCTATGATTATGACTGTGTTATCGTGGATCTGACGCTGCCCGACGGCGACGGTTTTCAACTGATTCAGACGCTGAAGAAGCTGCTGGCCACTACGGGGGTGATCATCATCTCGGCCCGTAATGCGCTGGAAGATAAGATTCGGGGGCTGGAAATTGGTTCGGACGACTACCTGACCAAGCCGTTCCATCTGTCGGAACTGAACGCCCGGGTGAAGTCGCTGATTCGCCGGCGGAATTTTGGCGGACAGACCGAAATCCGGTACCACGAAATCCGGGTGCTGCCCGCGTCGCGGAAGGTGTACATCAACGATCAGCTGACCGTCATCTCCCGAAAAGAATACGATTTATTGCTGTATTTTCTGTCGAACATCGACGTTGTGCTGACCAAAGTTTCCATCGCCGAACATTTGTGGGGCGACAACATCGATTCCGCCGATTCACTGGATATGGTTTATTCACACATTAAAAACCTGCGCCGAAAGCTACTGGAAAAAGGCGGTTCGGATTATGTGCGCTCGGTGTACGGCATTGGGTATAAATTCGGAGAACCTTGAAACTGCTCGCTAAAACCAACCGCATTTACCTGGCCTTTTCGCTGGCCATTTATCTGTTCGCCGGGCTGGCCTTTTATCAGGTCGTCCGGATTTTGATTTATCGGGAAGTCGAAAGCCGGTTGCGGGTGGAACGACTTGATTTTGAGGCTTATATACGCGCTCATAAGTCCTGGTCGGATAGTACGTATTTTATTGAAAATAAAGTCGACGTCGTGCCGGTTGGGCATCGTCCGCTGTTGCCCGAAACGTTTATCGACACCCTGATCCGGAACCGGTACGACGATGAACTGATGCCGTTCCGGCAGCTTACGTTTTATACCACCATTCAGGGCGTAACGAACCGGGTGTCGATTCGAAAATCGCTGATTCAATCCTACCAGCTGATCGAGGTCATTACCGCTACGATGGCGACCTGTCTGGGGCTGCTGCTGCTCGGCACGTTCTGGTTTCAGGGAAAACTGTCGGGGCGGCTCTGGCATCCGTTTTACGAAAGTCTGTCGCGCATCAAACGCTTCAATCTGGCGAGCGCAACGCCCCTGCAACTCGATAAACCGGAGATCAACGAGTTTCGCGAACTGAATGAGGTACTTCGGAAGATGGGCGACAAAATGCAGCAGGATTACCGCAGCCTGAAGGAATTTACCGAAAATGCGTCCCACGAAATCCAGACGCCCCTGGCGCTCATCAATGCCAAAGTCGAACAGCTTATTCAGTCGGAAAAACTGACCGAAAGCCAGGGCCGCTGGATTGAAGATATCTACCAGGCGTCCCGGCGCATGGCCCGGCTGAATCAGGGGTTGTTGCTGTTGGCAAAGATTGAGAATCACCAGTTTACCGAAAACCAAACCGTTGATCTGACGGCTTTACTGGCCGAAAAACTGACCGACATGGACGAGGTCTTGCTCCACAAACAAATTACAGTTCAGATCCCGAGCCGGGTGCCGTTTGAGGTTCAGTTGCCGCCGTCACTGGCCGATAGTCTGGTGATGAATCTGGTCAACAATGCCATCAAACACAATCATGCCGAGGGGCGCGTGGAACTGGCGTCTGACGGGCAAAGTTTGTGGCTGGGCAATACGGGTAATGCGCTGGTTTCGAACCCGGAACGGCTTTTTGAACGCTTCAAAAAGGAAGGCTCCAGCCCCGATTCCGTGGGGCTTGGACTGGCCATTATCCGGGAGATCTGCGACACCTACGGGTTGCAGGTGCGGTATGAAGAGCAGAAGGGCTGGCACCGGTTTTGCATTTCCCGGCGATTGGAAGCCGCGTAGATCCGCGCCGTGTTCCGGCTGATTTTCCTGAAAATTTAATTTTGTTGATGCCCGGGAACATAAAATAGCTACATTTACATCGCAGGCGATTTAAACGTATACGACTTAAAAAATGAAAACTCCCCAAACCAGCACCCTCCAAAATATCTTCAGGATTCTCCTGGGCGCCTTCATGATTCTGGCCGCTCTTGGGCACTTCACCTTCCAGCGGCAGGATTTTCAGGCGCAAGTCCCCAATTGGTTGCCTTTGAGTAAAGATCTGGTGGTCGTTCTGTCGGGGGTTGTGGAAATCCTTCTGGGATTAGGAATGGTGTTTGGGGGCCGCCATAAAGTAAAAATCGGGCTTGCCTTAGCGGTTTTCTACGTTCTGGTTTTTCCCGGCAACATCGCTCAATACCTGAACCGAATCGATGCTTTTGGTCTGGATACGGATCAGAAACGGCTGATCCGGTTATTTTTTCAACCGGTATTGGTAGCCTGGGCTTTGTGGTCAACGGGCGCTTATCAATCTCTTTTTTCTACCTCTAAAAGCAATTCAGATCATGCCTGACCAAAAATTTTATGACTTCGAAGCGGCCAACCTTGCCGGAGAAGTCATTTCGATGGAACAATACAAAGGGAAAGTGATCATGGTCGTCAATACGGCGAGTCAGTGTGGTCTAACCCCGCAGTATGAAGGCCTGGAAGATTTATATACCCAGTATAAAGACCAGGGATTGGTTATTTTAGGCTTTCCCTGCAATCAATTCGGGGGCCAGGAACCGGGAAGTTCGGCCGACATTCAGGAATTCTGTCAGTTAAATTACGGGGTGAGCTTCCCGATGTTTGCCAAAGTGGACGTCAATGGTGAGAATGAGCATCCGATCTTTACCTACTTGAAATCTGAATTGGGAGGCCTTTTCGGTAGTAAAATCAAATGGAACTTCACTAAATTTATTTTGGATAAAAAGGGCAGACCCGTCAAACGGTTCGCGCCGACTACGGGGCCAAAGGCTACCGAATCGACTCTAAAAAAGCTCTTGTGAAATGAAAGATACCGGGATTCTATATCTGGAGCATCAACTCTGTTTTCCATTGTATGTTGCTTCAAGATTGACAACTCAACTGTATGGCCCTTTATTAAAAGAAATAGATATTACCTATCCGCAATACCTGGTTTTGCTGGTGTTGTGGCAAAAAGATCACCAGTCAGTAAGTGAAATAAGTACGCTTTTGTATCTGGAATCGAATACGCTGACGCCCCTGCTGAAACGGCTGGAACAGAAGCAGCTGATCCGCCGGAAGAGGCTGGATTCCGACGAAAGGGTGGTAGAGATTTCACTGACAGAAGAAGGGAAAAATCTTCAGGCCAAAGCCATCTGCATTCCTGAACGAATTATTGAATCGTTTCGCAGTAGTGAAACCACCGTTGCTGAACTAACTGATTTTAAAAAAACACTGTTAAAAATGATTAACACGCTGGAAGGCAAAACCGCTTCCGGCCTTCTGGAGTCGTAAGGCGAGGGGAGTTGGCCTGGGCGAACTCGTCGCAGGTGGATAGTCTGAAAATACGGCTCCTGCCAGCCTGCCACAAGAAACGACTTACGCCAGTCCTAAAAACCGCCGGTATCGGTCCTGGGCATCCAACAACGCCTGATTCTGAGCGGCACTGAGGGAGTGAAAAAGAGTGGTTTCCAGCAAAACCGCATTCTTCTTCAACGTCCGTCGCCAGGTGCCGGCCACCCGCCCGTCGATTACGATAACCGGACTGAAAATACCGTTGCCGGAGGCTGCGATTTGTTCCGGATTCAGGCCGCCAAGCGGGGCACTGCGGTCTTTATAAGCCACCAGGTATTCGTCATAAACCGGTAACAGATAGGCGGTTGTGGCGCTGGTGGTTGGTAAAGATGCGGGCATCCAGTACGTTTGCCCTTCAATGACTTCGGAAACAAAACCGCCTTTGACCATCTCCATTCCGGCTTTGGCATCGGTCAGCGTCAGGCCCGACCACCAGCTAAAATCCGCCAGGGTAGCGGGGCCGTGGCTGGTGAAATACCGCCGGGTCCATTCGGCCAGTGCTTCGTCGCGCAGCAGGGGTTTGGGGGCGGGAATCCATTCGTCGAGGAGCGTAAAGGTGAACTCCTTGCCGCGCCGGACGCCGTGGCAAATCAGCCGGTCGCAGGAAGCTCGCACCAGCAGGAAACCCAGCCGGTTTTCGTGCGCGGGGATACCCGCCTGCTCCAGGATGGTCTTTAGTTCGCTACGAGTCAGGTGTTTACCACCCAGCAAAGCCTTTTCGAAAACCGCTTTGCTTTTGGCAATCACCGTTTCGCTTAATTCGAGCTGGCGGAAATGACTCGCGTACAGGTTCTGCGAGCGCGGCTGGTTTAGCTCCAGAATCCAGTGAATATCGGCAGCTGCCACAAAATGCAGGGTGCCGCGCATCGGCCAGGTACGAATCAGGGTGCGGTCGGCGATCGCCTGCTCGATGTCGGCGTCGGTGCTGCCCGGTAGCCGATTGCCAAGGGCCCATTTTCCGGCGGCATACTCCTGCCCCTGAACCGCCCCGAACCACGCCACCGTCTCGCCGGGAGTCGCCAGCGTAGTTTGAGTAAGTTGTTGATTGTGAAGGCGGTATTGGATAAGGTCCGAATGAGTCATTGGATTAAGAATAAATAGGAGATAGGAATACGGATCAAACGGATGGAACCGATTTCCACGGATAGAATCCGTTTTTATCCGCCCCATCCGTTTAATCCGTGCTCCTATGTTCTCAAAAAATAAAAACTATAATCCGTCATCGGGGCATCCGTCAGGCCCACATTCCGGCCAATCGTAACGAGCTGTCCCCGGTGATAGGTGCTGTGATTCAGGCAATGCTGAAAAAATTCGATGCGCGAACGGACACCTTCCGCCCAGGGCGACGTAAAGATGACCTGTTCCTGCCATTCCGATGCCGTGAGCGACAGCGCATAGGTCGTCATTTCTGCCGATTGTTGCAAAATTCCTTCAAAAACGTCATCCACAGTGCCCTCAAATCCAAACCACCGGAACGATTGCGGAGGAGTGGTTTGTTGCAAAACAGAAAGCCAGAACCGTTGCGTATCCCAGATGTGCAGGAGCGTCTCTTTCAGACTGGGAAAACTCGACGGTACGGGTTGGACCATCAGCCCGGCGGGTTTCGTTTTCAGCCAATCGACCAGCGTTTGGTTTGCCCACTGGTTATAAATGGCGAGGTCGGTCAGGAAAGACGCGACCGTCAGTTCGGTTTGTTCTGCAAGTGCTTGTGCCATGATCGTGTTGGTTTGTATGGTACAAAGAAACACCGGAGGTATGACAGCCCTGTGTCAGCAGCAAAAGCCGGCAGGGCGGTATTTTGAAAAATTTCCCGGACTTTTTTTTCACATGTGTTGATAACTTTTTCAGATGCAGTCCCCTTTTTCTCAGGAAAACAAACCGGAACCGGCGGTTTCGGGAATTGATCTCGACGCCTATTTCCGGCGCATCGGCTATGCCGGTGAGCGCACGCCAACGCTCGAAACGCTGCGGGCGCTGCAACGTTTGCACACGGAAACCATCGCGTTTGAAAACCTGAATCCGTTGCTCGGTCTGCCGGTTTTGCTCGATATCGATTCGCTTCAACAAAAAATGGTGCACACTGGTCGGGGTGGCTATTGTTTCGAGCAGAATCATCTGTTGAGCCACGTTTTGAAGGCGCTGGGTTTTCGGGTGAGGGGGCTGGCGGCCCGGGTTCTGTGGAACGTTCCGGAAGGCGAGGTGAAAGCCATTAGCCATAAACTGCTGAACGTGGAAGTGGGTGATGATTCCTTTCTCGTCGATGTGGGTTTTGGCGGTCTGTCGCCCACCGGGCCGCTGCTGCTGGAGTTGGATACTGTACAGACGACACCCCACGAACCGTTTCGGCTGATCGAGTCCAGCGAAGAACTGGTGGTGCAGGCGCAGGTGAAAGACGAATGGAAGTCGCTGTATCGCTTCACGTTGCGGGAGCATCTGCTGCCCGACTATGAAGTCTTTAGCTGGTATTTGTGTACCAATCCCAACTCGTATTTTATCAACAATCTGGCCGTTGCCCGATCGACGGCCGACCGGCGGTATGGCCTGCGCAATACGGTTTTTACGACGCATCATCTGGGTGGTGAATCCGAGCAGCGTGACCTGGCGAGCGTGGCCGAAATTCGCTCCGTACTCGAGGAGGTTTTCCTGCTGACACTGCCCGACGTGACAACGCTCGATTCGGTTTTGCAGCGGCTCATTGACCAGGCCGCCCCCATCAGCTAATCGCTCTGTTGCTTGCTGTTTCGTGTCGTAAACTGGTAAGTGGTTGTCGTTTTTTGGTACAGATGGCCCGGCTAACGCCCGGTACCTTTGTCAAAAAAACATGAAAACAATCACACTTGCTTTGGTAGTGGCAGTCAGTAGTTTGGGAAATGCCCAGGTCGTTTTCGACAAGAAGGCAGCACCAAACCGCGTAACCACTGGCAGGCAGCAACAATCAGAACCGATGGAAAAAGGAGCAATCAAGGTCGTCAGTACGTTTCTGGCCGCCGTACAGAAGGGCGACAATGCCACAGTAGCCGCGTCGTTACACCCGAACATTGAGTGGAGCCAGCCGGGGAGCAACCGGTTTTCGGGACCAAAAAAGTCGAGCACGGAAGTTTTTCAGATGGTGGGTGGCATGCTGGAGGTGTCGGCCGGTACGCTGGCTTTGACAGACGTGAAGGTGACAGCCGCAAACGGCAATACCGTCGCCTGTGTGGTGCATTGGAAAGCCGTAAAGCCCACCGGCGTGGTGCTGGATGTGGACAACATTGACGTGTATACCGTTGAGAATGGCCAGATTGTAAAGGCAAAAGTTTACTCGGCAGATTTGGCGCAGGAAGATGATTTCTGGCTCAACTAGAAGAGACCAACGAGACGTTGAAAAGCCCCGGTTGTATGCTAAACACAGCCGGGGCTTTTCTGTTTTTTGAAAGAAAGGAATAATTTGACGAAATTCGACTTTTACTTTCCCATTCCATCCCATGACTATTGACACCATATTTCAAAACAACGAAAAGTGGATTGCCGAAAAGCTAGCGGTTAATAAAGACTATTTCAACGATTTATCAAAAGGGCAAAGTCCTGAATTTCTGTATATTGGCTGTTCCGACAGCCGTGTTACCGCCGAAGATCTGATGGGCGTTCAGCCGGGCGAAGTGTTTGTGCACCGCAACATCGCTAACCTGGTCAACAACGTCGATTTAAATGTGATGGCGGTGGTAAACTATGCACTCCGGCATTTAAAAGTGAACCATGTGGTGGTGTGCGGACATTACAATTGCGGGGGCGTAAAAGCCGCCATGGAGCCGGTCGATATGGGAATTCTAAACCCGTGGTTACGCAATATCCGCGATGTATACCGGCTGCACAAGGAAGAATTAAACGCCATTGGTGACACGGAAGCGCGCTACAACCGCCTGGTTGAACTGAACGTGGAAGAACAGTGCCTGAACCTGATTAAAACGGCGGCTGTTCAGGAAGCGTATCGTGACCGGGGCGTGGTCGTACACGGTTGGGTATTTGATATTCGTTC
This sequence comes from Larkinella knui, assembly GCF_003858645.1. GTDB lineage: Bacteria > Bacteroidota > Bacteroidia > Cytophagales > Spirosomataceae > Larkinella > Larkinella knui. The sequence goes on from NZ_RQJP01000007.1 coordinate 294,758, forward strand.
GGGTAAACTGATTGATCTTAAAATCGATTTCGAGAAGAAACTCGAAAGCATCATGGAAATTTATAATCTGTATTAAGCGGACTTCCTACGGTTAATCAATACTTCTTGGAATCTGACAGCGGTTCATTTACATTTAAAAAGTTGCTTTTCAGCCCGTTCCACTACTGAAAATTCCACTTTATAAATGAGGAACCATGAAAAAAAATGCGCTGTTGCTGCTGCTGTTCGCAGCCGTTCTACGAGCCAGCGGACAGGATTTCAACGAGAAGTGGGTGGTGCCGCTGGAGTTTTCGCAGGGCTTTAGTAAAGCACCTTCTTCGCCGGAATTATACATAGGTCAGCTGAGTGTTTCACCCCAATTTAAACTGGTGGATAAACGCCTGCGGGCTGGGATTACGGTCGGCGGTTTTATTACCTCGGGCCAGGTCTATGGGGTGGGCGGCCCGCGCCTGGCGCTGAAAATCGCTAAACTCGGAAAAATATTTACGGCCGACGCCGGAAATCTTCATCTTTCGGCCGATTACCTGTCTGGCACCCATAAACAGCAACTGCTGGGTGGCGGTTTTCACGCTGATCTGGCCGAACTTTTAATCCTCTCGCTCAATTACCGGCGCGACCTGCATTACCGGGCCAACTGGTTTCAAGTCGGGATTGCCTACCACCTGTATCGCGAAAAAATACCTGCCACGATTCAATCGAATCCTACGGACGTACGTTAAACCGACTTCTCTATGAAAGCATTGGTAATTGGTGGCGGAGGGTCCAAAGGCGCTTTTGCGGTTGGTGTCCTCAAATTCATCCACCAGAATATCCAGCCCATCGATACCTTCGATATTTACAGCGGCACCAGCACCGGCTCGCTCATCAGTCCCCTGGCTTTACTGGGAGAAATGGACCTGCTGGAAGAGATTTATACGACCACGCGCAATGAGGATGTTTTGAATAAACACAGCGTTGGCCGGATTCTGACGGACATTTCCATTCATGATGCAACGCCGTTGCTGAGGCTTATCGAACGCAACCTGACGGCGGCACGCAGCGCCAGAATCATGGCCTCGCTGAAACAGCTGTATCTGTCGGCAGTATCGTTGCAAACCCAGGAACTGGTGCATTTTGCCACCCGGGATACCGCATCGACCGCGTCGTACCGGATCGAGAAAATAACGACGCCCACCGAGTTGCAGCGTGCCATGCTGGCTTCGTCCTGCCAACCCATTTATATGCAGCCGATCGACGTATTCCAGCGGGGAAAAGAGCAGTTTTGCGACGGGGGCGTTCGGGAGAATACGCCACTGCAGGTCGCGGTTGAAAACGGCGCGACCGAAATTATTGCGATTTCAATGGGTCCGAAAGTGGGCCAGAGTGTTTTTTCAAGCAGTTTTCTGACCAAAGCAACTGCCATTCTGGGCTTTACTATCGATACGTTCAGCACCGACGTTGGTCAGAATGATTACCGGCTACCCACCTTTGTTGCCGAAGTCAATCAATACCTGGCAACCGTAAAAAGTCAGTTGGCCGCCAACGGCGTAAGCCCTTCCGTAATTGCCGAGAGTTTTGTCACCGCCACGAATCCGATCAGCAGCAAACCGTTGCTGAAACTGCACGAAATCCGGCCCGATATCAATCTTTCGTCCGACGAGTTTGGGGGTGAAGGCGGTCTGCTGTTCGACCCCGTTAAGATGCGGATGATGATGACGATGGGATTTGACATGGCAAAACGCCATTTTTCCGGTCTGGTACCGGCTGGACCTTCTCTTTAATTGGCAAGATTGATTCAGGTGGTTGCCTTATTGCGACCCGTAAGGCACCAGCCGGAAACGATACCGGAGCGTGATGTTTTGCCGAACGCCTTCAGGTAAAGGGCCGTCCTGATCCCCGGACGGAGCCATCCAGCCCGACCAGTCCGTCGATGCCTGCGGGCGTTTGGGCAGGTCGAGGGGAAAACGAACCCGCTCGTTTCGCACAAATACAAACATCTCCCACCGTTTCAGACTGATGGGCGTGGTTTCCCACGGTAAAATGACAAAGTCGCCCTCCTCCCGAATCCGATCGGGATGTGGATTTGACAGATCCTGCCCGTAAAATTGTGGAATCAGGATCGAGTCGATGGCCGCGCCGTTCAGAAATGATCGGGTCGACCGGACTTCCACTTCCACCACCGCCCGGTGATCGGGGTAATTCAGGCTATATTCCTGCTTGTCAGACCAGCCCAGATACAGCGCGATCCAACCGACGAGGGCAATCCCGTCGAAAATCTGAAGATACCGCAGGTACTGTTCCACCAGAAAATACCGGGCCAGAAACCAGATCAGGAAAAAGCCGGTAAAAGCTGCCAGAAAACCGCCCCAGGTGGCCAGGTAGGCAACTCCCAACCGGGCATCAGGCCCGGAGGGGTTGCTATTGAGGGCAATGGTGATTTCGGCAAACAAAAAATAAAACAGAGGGGCCGCGCAGAGACTGGCGACGAGTAAAGTCATAAATCGTTCCATGATGGGCAAAAGAACGATGTATGAACTGATTTATAAAGCAGGAATCAACACTAAGCCGGGTTGAATAAATAAGGCAGCCGGAAAAATCAATATCTTACAGCATGGTTTTTTAATGCTAAATTTTATGCACGATTTTTGATGGAATATTATAATTGCCAGACAATTTTATAATTTATTTAGAAGTAGTTAGTTGAAAAATAATAACTCAACGGGCTTAGTATGAAATCAATATGCGCTGTTCTATTGCTATTCCTATCACTGGTTCAGCCATTTAACGCCCAATCAACTCCTATACGGTTTAAACACATTACCACAAACGAAGGTCTTTCGCAGAACAACGTAACCTGTATTTTGCAGGACAAACGGGGTTTTATGTGGTTTGGCACGCAGGATGGTTTAAACCGGTTCGATGGGTATACGTTTACCGTCTATCGAAATGATCCGAAAAATCCGGCCAGCCTGAGCCATAATGTAGTCCGCGCCCTGTATGAAGACCGGAAAGGGCGCTTGTGGGTGGGCACTCAGGACGGCGGTTTGAGTTTATTTAACCCGGAAGCCGATAATTTCGTCAATTTCCAGCGCACGCCCGACAATCTGAACAGCCTCAGTCATAATCAGGTGATGGCCATTACGGAAGACCGCCAGGGCATGTTGTGGGTGGGTACCTACGGGGGCGGGCTCAACCGCTTCGATCCTACCATCAATGCCTTCACGCATTTTACCCATAATCCGGCCCTGCCGCAGAGCCTGAGTAACGATTTTATTTATGCTGTTTTAGCCGATACAAAAGGCCGGATCTGGGCAGCAACCGGTGGGGGTGGCCTCGATCAGTTCGATGTGGCTTCCCAGACGTTCCGGCATTTTGCCAACAACCCTGCCGACAAAACCTCGTTGAGCAACAACAATCTGACGGCCCTCCGCGAAGACTCACAGAAGCGGATCTGGATTGGCACCGAAGGGGGCGGACTAAACCTGTTGAATGCGGATCAGAAGACGTTTACCCGTTTTCAGAACCGGGCATCCGACGCCAATTCCATCAGCCACGATGACGTAATTTCACTGGAAGAAGATAACGTTGGCAATTTGTGGGTGGGCACCCGCAACGGAGGAATCAGCGTCATAAGCAAAGACCTTACCAAAATTTCCCGGTTTCTTTACAGTGAAACCGATGCCGAAGGACTGAACAACGGCTCGATTTATGCCATTTGCCGCGATCGAAAAGGGGATATGTGGGTCGGAACCTACAGCGGTGGAATCAACTTTTACGACCGTGAACCCCGCAAATTCGAACTCTACCAGAATGAACGGTATGATCCCAACAGTTTGAGTAACAACAACGTATTGTCCGTTCTGGAAGATGCCGAGGGCGATCTGTGGATGGGTACGGACGGCGGAGGATTGAACCGACTTCAGCGGTCGACCAATCGGTTTTCCCGGTTTAAGCACAACGACGCCAATCCGGGCAGTATTGGCAGCGATTTTGTCATGTGCGTTTACGAGGATCGTGATCACGCTATTTGGGCCGGTAATTACAAGGGCGGGCTTAATTTGTGGCGCAAACAGACGGGCAATTTTATCAATTTTCCCAGAAGCGACGGTCCTGATGGCATCAGTCACGAAAGTATTTGCGCGATCACGGAGGACCAGGAAGGCAATCTGTGGTTAGGCACGCTCGGAGCCGGTGTGAGCCGATATAATAAAAAAACCGGGGTTTTTACGCACTTCCGCCCAAATCCGTTGATGGCCGGCACGATCAGCCATGCGGTTATTCGTTCGTTATACTGTGATCGTAGCGGCACCCTTTGGGTAGGCACCGAAGAAGGTGGCCTGAATCGGTTTAATAAGGAAGATGGCACTTTTACGGTATACCGCTACAACCGGATGACACCGGGGAGTCTGAGCAACAATTTGGTGAACAGCATCTATGGAGATTCCAACGGAACGTTGTGGGTCGGAACCGACAGCGGGCTTAACAAGTTCAACGCCAAAACGCAGGTGTTCACGACCTTCCGTCAGCAGGAAGGATTGCCCAACGATGTGATTCAGGGAATTATCGAAGACAGCCACAAAAACTTGTGGATCAGTACCAACAAAGGACTTTGCCGGTTTAATCTCCGCAGCAGAACATTCCGTAATTACGGAGTCAATGATGGTTTGCAGGGCAATTCGTTCAACCGAAGGGCGGTATTCAAGGGGAAGCGGGGTGAAATTTTCTTTGGTGGAACCAACGGTCTGAACGCCTTTTACCCCGATAGTTTGCGGAATAATCTTTCGATTCCGCCGGTTTTTATCACCGATTTTCAGCTTTTCAATCAACCCGTGGCCATCGGTAAACCCGATTCTCCGCTGCTGAAAAGCATCGTTGAAACAACCGAAATCACGCTGGCGTACTGGCAGTCGATGTTTTCATTGACGTTTGCCGCTTTAAATTATAGCCTGCCCGAAAAAAACCAGTATGCCTATAAGCTGGAAGGGTTTGACAAAAACTGGAATTATGTGGGTAACAACCGGGTGGCCACGTATACCAATCTGGACCCTGGCGAATACATTTTCCGGGTAAAAGCGTCTAACAACGATGGCGTCTGGAACGAGCAGGGGACCTCACTGCGGATTATCATCACGCCACCTTACTGGCAAACCTGGTGGTTTCGGATTGGGCTGGTGCTCCTGGTGCTCCTGGCTGCGTATGCGTTCTACCGGTATCGGGTGAAGGCCATTGAAGCCCAGAAAAATGATCTGGAAAAAGTGGTGGGCGAACGAACCGCCGAGGTGCTGTATCAATCCGAGGAACTCCAGAGCCAATCCGAACATTTACAGGCGCTTGTCGAGGAAATCCACGAACAACGGGTTCAGGAAAAACTGGCCCGGGAGGAAGCCGAAAAAGCCAATCAGGCCAAAAGCGTCTTTCTGGCCACGATGAGCCACGAAATCCGGACGCCCATGAACGGTGTGCTGGGCATGACGTATCTGCTGCAGGAAACCGAACTTTCGGAAGAACAACACGAATACGTCGATACCATTCACCAGTGCGGCACCAACCTGCTGGGCGTTATCAACGATATTCTCGATTTTTCCAAGATCGAATCCGGCAGTCTCGAACTGGAATTACAGGATGTCGATTTGCGGCATTGTGTGGAAGATGTCCTCGATCTGTTTGCCGGAAAAGCCGCCGAACTGGAGCTTGATCTGGTGTATGAAATCGAGCATCAGGTGCCAACTCAGGTCATTGGCGACAGCCTCCGCCTGCGCCAGATTCTGATCAACCTTGTTGGTAATGCCATCAAATTTACCGAACGGGGCGAAGTTTTTGTCAGCATTGGAATGCAACGGCGCATCGATGATCAGGAACTGGAACTGATTTTTCGGGTTCGGGATACCGGTATTGGAATTCCCGAAGACAAACTTCAGCGGCTTTTCAAAGCCTTCTCGCAGGTCGATTCGTCCATGACCCGGCGGTATGGCGGTACGGGCCTGGGGCTGGCCATCAGCGAGCGGTTGGTCAAACTGATGGGGGGAGCCATTTGGGTCGATAGCCGGGTCGGATTGGGAACGACGTTTGCGTTTACCATACAATGCCAGATCAGTCAGCAGGTTCAGCGGCAATATATTTTCTTCAATACCGGCGAGAACGACGGCAAGCGGGTGTTGCTTGTCGATGACAACCCTACCAATCTGACTATTCTGAAAGCGCACCTCGAACAGTGGAAGCTCGTGGTGGTGGCGGCTTCTTCGGGCAAGCAGGCGCTGGCGATCATGACGCAGGAGCCTGCCTTTCAACTGGTTATCACCGATATGCAGATGCCGGAAATGAACGGCGTCCAACTGGCGCGGGCCATCCGCGGGCGGAATCTGCACCTGCCGATTATTTTGCTGAGCTCCATCGGTGAAGAAAGCCGCAAGTCGTATCCGGAGCTTTTCTCGTCGGTGTTGACCAAACCCGTCAAGCAGCAGCAGCTTTTCGATGTCGTGCAAAAACAGCTGAAGCAGTCGCCGGAGCCGCCGGTGGTTTCGGCCAAAGCCGCACACCGGGTGTTGTCAGACCATTTTTCCGTAGAATATCCGTTGCAGATTTTAGTGGCGGAAGATTACCCGGCCAATCAGAAACTGGCACTCAATATTCTGGGCAAACTGGGGTATCAGGCCCATTTGGCCCAAAACGGCAGCGAAGTGGTGGATCTGGTGCAGCGCCGGTTTTACGAAGTCATACTGATGGATGTGCAAATGCCCGAAATGAACGGGCTGGAAGCCACGATCTGGATTCGCCAGCAGCCCGGCCCCCAGCCGACCATCATTGCCATGACCGCCAACGCGATGGCCGACGACCGGGAAGAATGCCTGCGCGCCGGAATGGATGATTACATTGCCAAACCGATCGTGATCGAAGAGTTGAAGAATGCGCTGCAGCAGGCTTCAATTTTACGGCAGACGCAATTACCCTGACCGACACTACGTTTTCCGTTTCTTCTTTTTAGCCGAAGGGAACAGTACGTTGTTGAGAATCAGGCGATAGCCGGGCGAGTTGGGATGCAAGTTCAGGTCGGTTGCCATTTTCCAGCCCCCGCCCCGCGTCGATTCGGGGTCGTGGCCCCCGTAAAACGTCCATTGCCCGATGCCGCACTCGCCGTAGATATACCGGTCGGACGAAGGGCTGGTTCCCATCACCAGCACATTTGGTTTCACGGTGCTTTTGCGGAACGCCGTGGTCTGGCCGTGGAATTCCTTGATGTTCGATTCGTGGTTTTGAACGAGCATGGCGGGAATCATGTCCCATTTGGCCGAGAAATTAAACAGGCTGAAATACCCCGAGGGCTGATCCCAGCCGCCACCGAAACGGCCCGCTGAGCTGTTGATGTCGGAAAAAGCCATGCCGCCGTAGCCGTTGTCGAGTTCCAGGGTGAAGTTCTGAAATGCCACGGTTTTGCTGAAATCCAACTTTGACTGCGCATTGGGATCGACGCCGTCGCCGTCGTAGGTGCTGCCCACAATATCGACGCCCTCGGCTGCCAGTGCAATATCAAAGGTTTCGGCCCCGGAACACATGGCGAACAGATACCCTCCGCCGGCGCAGAAATCACGGATTTTCTTGGCAACGGCCAGCTTCATCTGGGAAACTTTCGGGTAATTGAATTTTTTGGCAATATCTTCCTGCGCCTTTATATCTTCCGTCGACATCCGGCGCGTATTGCGACCATATTGGCCGGTAAAGTCTTCGTGGTGCAGGTGAATCCAGTCGTATTTTACGAGATCACCCTTCAAAATTTCTTCGTCATACACCACTTCAAACGGTATTTCGGCGTATTTGAGAACGAGCAAAACCGCATCCGTATTTTCGAATTCCGACGGGCTGACCTTGATCGGCGAATACACCACAATTTTGGCCGCTGTCACGAGCTTAACCGAAGCCATGTTCAGATCGGGATTAGCAATCTGCTGTTGAATTCCGTTGGCGTCGGCATCCGATATGATCTCGAAGGAAATGCCCCGAACCCGGCATTCCGTCTCAACGGTCGGGCTGTGTTTAATCATGAAACTGCCGCCCCGGTAGTTCAGCAACCAGTCCACTTCCAGTCCGGCTTTCAAAACGAAATAGGCAATACCGTATGATTTCAGGTGATTTTTCTGGCGGTCGTCCATCGGAATCAGGATGGAATTGGCGCGGCTGGCGATCGAAAAAATAACCAGCAGGAGCGTGAGATATCGTTTCATAACGGAATGCTATTCTATGAAAATAGTAAACACAAAAAACCTCCTGTATTTCAGTTACCTAAGTTACTTTAAGTTTATTCAAAAACGGTGGCATCCCTGAAATTTTATGGAGGAAATCTATTGAATGAAACCCTCCGCATCCGGCACGCCTTGGGCCCGGAATGGCACATAGTGGCCAAACCCTGCCTGGTATTCATTACCGATGGGACAATTGCCAGCTCCTGCTGGAACACGGTGCCGACCCCGGTTATCGTACACCAGCCGGAGAAGACCTGAAAACCGGTATGGATCAACTCGAGCAATCGTATGCGGACATGAGGAAAACACCGGCCGACTATGCGGTTTTTAAAAAACGATTGCGCGCAAAGTCCGGTAAAAAGCCATGATGGGCCGGACGTTGTTGGCCCTGAATGGTACTTATTAAGCCAACCCAACTCAGTGTTGATTTTCGATGGCTTTCGGCGGTGGTTCTGCGCACCTTTGGCCTATGAAAATCATTACCATCACCAACTGGATTTTTATCGGCCTGTACGGCCTGTTGGTCCTCTACACCCTGCTTGGTGTAAACCGTCCCGGCAACGATGCGGCCGGTCGGGGCATGGAATCGGGCCTGGCGGTTTTTGCCACGCTCGTGCTGGCCGGACTCATTGTGCTCACCATTTTACCCTACCGGTTCTCGAAAATTACCGCTCTGATCGTGCTGGCGTTACCCGCCATTTTTGGCCTGTTCAATGCAATTAGTAATTACGCTGAATTACAAAAACAGAATCGGGCTGAGGCCGAGCGGGAAAATGGCTCTTTTTATTTTCCGGACGTTGAACGGCAGCAAATTGCGGCCGCCATTGCCGCCGGTGATGTGGAACAACTCAAAACACGCTTGCAAAAACCGCTGCGGCAGATTGATCAGTGCGGCTATGAATCCATGACCCTGCTCGATTTTGCGGCCATTACCACGGCGAAGAGTGAAAACCCCCAACGAATTATGCTCTGTATGGAACTCCTGATGGAACATGGCGCTACCATGCAAGGCCCGGACTCCATGCACGCACCCACGCCGTTTCAAATTTGTGAAATAGGCTCTGCGGCCCTGTTGGAGTGGTTTTTAACCAAAGGCGCCGACCCCAATGCGAGGCCCCACGATGGCAGCCCACTTATTTTTAAGGTGATGGATCTGGATGTTGAGCGGCTGGAAAAAGTAACGGTTTTGCTCGATCACGGTGCCGACCCGAACGCGCCCGCCGGTAGCCATGAATACACGATCAAACCGCTTACGTCGCCCCTAATGTATGCCGCACAACGCCAGTCGTGGGACATTTGCCAGCTTCTGCTGGAACGCGGTGCCGACCCGAATTACCGTACCCCACAAGGCGATAATCTGAAAACCGTTCTAAACAACTTTGAGGAACCGTATGCGGATAAAGAAAGTCTGCCGGCAGATTATCAGGCTTTTAAAAAATTTCTGAACACTAAACTCACCAAAAAGTCATGATGAAAGGAGTCGTTCTGGGCATCCTTGTAGCACTGGCATTTGCCGGTTACCGGGTAGAAACCATCAATCAAGAAGCTGATACTAAACTTATTGCCGTTTCCGGCCTTGGCAAAGATTCCGTCCCGGCTGCGCGGGCGGTAGTAAATCTGCTCACCTGGTATAAAAACCACATCGACTCGGCCAGCCGCATTATTCTGGTGAATCAAAAACCGGGTAAGCCCTATTCGGTGAACTTTAAAAACGGCGAGAAATACCTGGCTTACCTCCGGAGCAGTCACCTGCTGACGGACACCTACCTGAATGAATGGCGAATTTATTTTCGGGAACGGCAGCAGGGATTTCAGTTAACGCACCAAAACGAAGGCCCGCCCACGGGGTTTGAATACGATCTGGTACTGCTCAGTCAGGATGTGGATGTGCAATTGGACTCCTTGAAAAAACTGAAAATCACTAAAGTGACGGTGCAGAAAGACCGCGCCAGCGTGGAGTTCGACCTGCTGGCTTCGTATGAATGCAGGCTAATACGCAAAAACGGCGTCTGGCTGATCAACGAGATTTTGAATTTGAGTGCGGAGTAAAGGAAAACGGAAGTTGTGTATTTAGCCTTCAATCCTTTTCACCCAATTTTACAAGGGTTTTGGCAGTATCTCACTTACCCCGGCGGGGTGTTCTGTTAATAGCCAGGCTGGGCTAAATTGCTAACCTCAAGCCCCGGTAGGGGCGTTCTGACTCTTGGCCTTATTAGGACGCCCCTGCCGGGGCTTGGGATGCGGGGCATACGGGGTTTTCCTATTGACAGCAAACCCCTCCGGGGTAATTTTCCGACGTGGTTAATCTGGATCAAAAGGTCGTCTTTAGACCTGAGCGACGTTTTGAAATGATTGGGAGGAAAACAAAAAAGCGGACCGTCGATGTCCGCTTTTTTTATGTTCAGAAGTACGGGTTAGCGGGATTGGTGCTCCGGATTTGGGCGTGCCTCGAAATAACGTTCGCCTTTTGGCATTACGATCCACAACACGATGTAGATCAAAACGATGGGTACGGGTTTCGGTATGAAGAAAATCAACACGAAGAGAATGCGTACTAAAACTTTATCAATTCCGAAATAATCGGCGAGTCCGGCGGCAACACCACCTAACATGGATTCGGAAGGAATGCGGTGCAACTGTTTCGTTGTCATGGTCTTATTAGTTTGGTTGTTTACTTTTTCTGGTTCTTTTGTTGTTACTGTTGATCCAAAGGTACTATGCAATGCCAAGTAGCAAAAGAACTTTCTTACCAACGGATTCGGGACTATATGGCAGGTGAAAAACCGGGATGTTCAGGTTAAAATCGCATCGGTGAGTTTACCAATGTCGTGGCTTACTTTTTGAATAAAATCCAGTTGTTCTTTCAGGGAGCGGTCTTCCGTTACGACGGGTTCCGGTTTTTCGGACGGGCTTGATTCGGGAGCAGAAGCCTCTAAAACGGGTTTGGCCGACTCCGTGTCAAGTTTTTTCAAGCTCTCGTTCAGAACCGTCAGCGACCGCTTCACGGGGCGCAGCAGGTCGGGCGGACACACAGCCGCCGGGCGTTCGGCCGTTAACCGGGCCGAGGCAATGGTGGCGATGTTGGAAGATAAAATGTGGTTCAGTACCACAAATTCATGGATTTCGCTCTTATGCCACTGCTTGCTTTGCGGCTCGGAAGTCATACGCTGGAAAGCTGCCGAGAGGTTGGCCGAGCTGACATAGACTTCCTTGCGCGCCAGTTTGTAGTCCGTCAGCGTAAGCGGTTTTCCTGAAAGACTATCGGCCAGTTTACGCAGGTAGTTGCGATTGGCATCCAGCACGTCGCGGAGAAGCCCTTTGAGTTGCTGGGATTCCCAGCGCGGAAAAAGATAGCTGGCGGCAAATGCAATGACGCACCCGATGAGCGTATCGAGCACACGTTCTTCGGCCACGTTAATACCGCCCAAGCCCAGAAACCGGAACAGAATGAGAATATAAGGCGTCATCAGAATGACCATCACGATGTAGTTGGTCCGCTGAAAGCTGTAGGCACCAATCATCAGAAAGAGCATAACCCAGAATAAACCGGTAGTATTCGGAATCAGCACCAGAATGCTCACGCCAATCAATCCGCCTACCACGGTGCCGATAATCCGCTCGTAGTTGCGTTGTTTGGTCAGACTGAAAGCCGGTTTCAGAATCAGCGAAGCGGTTAACAGAATCCAGTAGCCGTGGTGTCCATAAGCGATCAGTTTAGCCACCACAAATCCGACCAGGCAGGCCACCGTCACCCGGATCGAGTGCCGGAAGATGGAGGAACTGAGGGTCAGGCTGTTGATTACTAGTTTCGGGTCGATTTCCTGGTGAGACACGAAGCGGGAATATTCCGTAGCTTCCTTATTTTTGGGTTTTTCGCTCAAAACCGTGGGCGAATAGGTATGAATATCATTCAGCCGCTGGTTCAGGTTGCGGAGGCTGATCAGTATTTTTTTCAGCACCAGGTTGCTGCCTTCTTTGTCCTGTTTACCAATTTCATCGATCTTCGTTTTCAGTCGTTCGAGGTGCCGAATCAGGTCCGTTCGGCTTTTATAAGGCCGGTTCGACTGGATAGCCAGACCGATGTAATCCATTTCGATGGCCAATTGGCGAATCAGCCGGGAAATTTCGTCCAGAATGCCCGTGGTAGCAAACCGGTCCCGAATCAGCGCATAGTCGTAATACATCGCCACAATCTGTTCGTACAGATCCACCACGTCGCCGAACGTCAGGACCAGCAGGCGCCCCGTCCAGGTGGTTTCTTTCACGATCACCCGGGTTTTGAACAGCAATTCCCGAACGGCATCCTGTTTTTCGCTAACCACGGCCTGCTGGGCCACCAGTTTCCGGTAATCGTCCTGTAAATCGGTCCGAATGCTGTAAAACTCGGCCTTGATCATCAGGAACTTTGCGATTTCGTGGATGCATTCACCCAGGGCCTGCTGGGCCGCCCGATAGGGTCGGAGCTGCGAAAACGTCAGGCTGATGGCCATATACCACAATCCGCCCGCGCAAACCAGGGCGCCATACCGCCAGACAGCCGCCGATTCCAGTTCCCGGTCCATCATCAGAATCATCGACAATAACCCCGCGGTTCCTACGGACGTGGTCCGGTTGCCGTAGATGGCGAACATGGAAAAGAAAAAACTGAACAACGCAATTTCGACGCCCAGCAGCCAGACGTTCATGCGGATAAAACCGGTAATGAGCGATACCAGTACTACAACCAGGTTGCCGGCCAACATGCCGTTGCGCCGGTGTACGGCCGGACCCGGCGCATCGGTAATGCTGACCCACAAGGCTCCCAGCGAAATCGGCAAACCGGTTTCAAACTGTCCAAAGTGATAAAATACGACGGAGGGAATCAGAATGGCCAGCGTGATTCGCAGTCCATCCGAAAAATGTTGACCAAATAGAAAATACCGGACTTCCCGGATCTGCCTTTTCATGGTGGCAAGGTAGGGCGTATTGCCCGTGTAACCAACTCCAAAAGGGGATAATCCGGCTTGATCTTACCGAACTGCGATGGGATAGCCGGCTTTTTCTAACTGCCTGGCCCATTGGGGAGGCACAACGCAGAACCGTCTTTTGTCCAGACGGAGAATGCTGTGAAGTTCGCCGGTGCGTTTATCAATACACTGCCGACGGTAAAGCGCATCGGAAAGGCAATCGAACTGGGGAAACGTTTTCAGAAAATCTGACGATTCAGCTTGGTGTTGAGTTAACGGTAATGACATACACGCGCAGAACTTAAAAGGGTCGTTTAGTATACATGGATGAAAAGACTCTTCAAAAAGTGTTACGGTGGGGTACAGAGCGGTTGAAAAACCGGCCAAAACGGCGTAATCAAGTAGTAAAACCAGTTAATTGATCACGTTTACAAAACTACGTCAGTTGTCAAATAAATGCAACTAAGAAGAGATAAAAATATTTTTCCAATAATATGATTTTACTTATAAATAATACCGGTCGCTTACTTTTACTTATAAAAATAGATAGGTGAAGCCGAGTGGACAGGAGCTATTCGGGAAACTTCGCAAACAAAAATTTACTATTTTCAGCCTTGTTTGTCAGACAGGGGAAGGGACGGCATTAGGTAGGTCGCTATCCCATCTCTGACATAGCGACCTTTTTAAATCACGAAACCAGAACTTCATTTTTCTTTTGAGCCCCATCCCGCATGCCCACTACCTGCGCAATGGTTAAGGCTGCGACCACCGCCATGTCGATCAGCAGGACTTCCATGGCCACGGCCGACACGTTTCCAAGAAGCAGCGTTTCCAGAAAGTAACCGAAAAGCAGGATGTTCAGGCCAACGATCACCCGAATCAGGTGTCTGGACATGGCCGGTCGCAGGGCGGCATAGGTTGCCAGTCCGGCCAGCATCAGCAACTCGAGTCCAAACAGAACAGGCTGACCGCTGGCCAACTCGTTGATGAAAGCCAGTTTTCCGCGTAAAAAAAGAAAGGCAGCCGCGCCGATCTCCGCAAAAACCACATTCGCCCAAAGGGCTTTCTGAACTAATTTTGACTTTTCCATGCTTGTGTTTGGTTTGGTTCTGAGACAAAAGTAGAGCCGAAACCGCGGGTGGTGCTTACCCGAATCCGCCAATCGATTACCATTTAACGACACCTGCATCCGGACTTTCAGGATAACCAGTACCTTTAAATCATGGAAGATCCTCAGAAACGTTTAGCGCTCAGTTTGCTGGCTTATGCCGCCCAGAAAGACATTGACCCGGAGCGTTTGTGTGTATTAGCAGGCATTGATTTACAGGAGCTTACCAGCAAATCGGTCGTGCCGTTGACCCGGAAACAGGTTGGCGATCTCTGGCTGAATGCGGTTCATCTGACCAACGATCCGCTGTTTGGCCTGCATTTCGGCGAGTCGCTGCAACTGGCGGCTTTAGGTATCGTGGGCCAGCTGGTCCAGAGCTGTGCGACGGTTGGGGAAGCGTTGACCAACGCGGCTGCGGCCACGCGTTTGGTCACCGATTTATTCCAGATGGAGGTGTACCAAACCGCCCGAACGTTCACCATCCGGTTTGTTCCTGAACCCGGCTGCGAAAACGAACGGGCGTCGGTTTTTCGACAGATCATGGATCTATTCATGGTTTTTGTTCTGCACGAAGCCGACGGCCTGGTGTTGAAAAAAATCAGCCCCAAAACCGTCCGTCTTCCATACGATTTATTGAATCCGGACGAATATGAGCGGGTCCTACGTTGCAAACCCGTTAAAAAACCGGGCGAGTATGCGATGGAATTCGAAAACCGGTATTGGGACGAACCCATTTTGACGGCCAACTACGAACTGCAAAGTCTGCTGCTAAAAAAAGTGGCTGAACAACACAAGGAATTTGAGCATGCCAGAGCGCTGAAAGACCGAATCCGGAGTTTTCTGCTGGCCAACGCATACCTGGGCATTCCGTCGCTGGATCAACTGGCCGCAAATTTCAACACGAGCGCCCGCAGCCTGCAGCGCAAACTCCAGGAGGAGGGCGTTTCGTATCAGCAGGTGGCGGATTCGGTGCGCAAGTCGCTGGCGATTCACTATTTAGCGTCGGGCAGTTATCCTGTCAAAGAGATTTCGTACATCCTCGGTTACAACGAGTTGAGTGCCTTCAGCCGGGCGTTCAAACGCTGGACGGGGCGGACACCGGTGACGTATCAGGGAGGCCGTTCATCCACGTCCTTTTAAACCGCCCGGTTATCGGTTTTCGTCAACCCGGTCGGTCCCAAACAAATCCGCGTACATCCCGTTAATAGAGGGAATCGATCAGTCCGGAAGAGCAGTGGAACGAGTGAAGTGACCGGGGAAATAAAACAGTACTTACGTAAACTTTGCTTACCATGTCTTCGGTTCCTACCCCGCCGTTCTACCACCGGCTTTCGCATACGCTACTGGCTTTAGGTCTGATTATGACCGGGTTCTACCTCGGTCAGGACATCATTGTGCCCTTCGCCATGGCCGGCTTGCTGGCCGTGCTGCTGCGCCCCCTCGAAGCCTGGATGATTCGCCGGGGGATTCCAAAAGTAGTTGCCATCAGTCTGGCGCTGTTTCTGGCAGTGGCTGTTTTGGTGGGTTTGACGATGGTGATTTCCATGCAGATTGCCCACTTTGCCGATGACTGGCCCAAATTGCAAAAGAATCTCAACGATTTTTACAAAGATGCCCGGCGCTGGGTGCGGCAGGAATACAACGTCAGCTACAGCCAGCAGGATAAATACCTCAAACAGGCTCAGGCGCAAACGATGGACACCTTGCAGGGGTCCGATACGCTCGGCATTATTACGGGGCCGATTGGTACGTTACTGCTCCTGCCGATTTACATCTTTCTGCTCCTGTATTACCGGGCCATGCTCATTCAGTTCATCATCCGCTCATTCACCACTGAACATACGGAGCGTGTGCGGGAAGTGCTGGGTGAGATCCGGAGTGTAATTCAAAGTTACGTCGTGGGGCTGGTTACGGAAACGGCCTGCGTAGCGATTCTCAATTCGGTGGGTTTACTGGTTCTGGGCGTCCAATACGCGGTTTTGATGGGCGTCATTGCGGCCATTCTGAACTTGATTCCATACATCGGTGGTTTGGTTGCAACCGGCCTGGCGGTGGCCGTGACGTTTGTGAACCACCCCGAACCTTCGACCCTGCTGGGCGTTGTGGCCGTATTTCTGGTGGTTCAGTTTATCGATAACAACTTTCTGGTGCCGGTTATTATCGGTTCCAAAGTCCGGATCAATGCGCTGGTATCGATCGTCGGCGTATTACTCGGCGGGGCCCTGGCGGGTGTTTCCGGGATGTTTTTGTCGATTCCGATCATTGCCATTCTGAAAGTGATTTTTGATCGTGTTGAAGGACTGGAACCCTGGGGAATTTTGCTCGGTGATCAGACTTCCGAAGAAGACATCAATAAAATGCTGCGGTTACGCCGGCGGAAAAAGAAAGTTCCGGCCAGCTGAACGCAGGAGCGGGAAACCGGTAATTCCGAATTCTTGGAAAATACCGCTCCTCTGCCTATTTTACGGTATGAAAACCGCCTTCTGTGTCTTCCTCATCGTCCTGTTTTTCATGCCCTTTATGGTATCGGCTCAATCGACCAAACGTCCCCGCGACTACGGCATTCGCTTTGGCGTCTTACCAACCGGCGCACTCAATGCCATCACCGATGTGCCGGGGGTGCGGGTTGGCCAGGTGACGTTGCTGGAGGGCCAGCGGGTGCGAACGGGGGTGACGGCTATTCTGCCGCACGAGGGCAATCTGTTCCAGCAAAAATGTCAGGCGGCCATTTACGTCGGCAACGGTTTTGGCAAACTGGCGGGCTATACGCAGGTCGAGGAACTCGGCACGCTCGAAACGCCGATTGTGCTGACCAATACGCTGGGTGTGCCGACGGCGGCCGACGCCGTAATCGACTACACGCTGGCGCAACCGGGGAATGAGCAGGTGCGCTCGCTGAATCCGGTGGTGGGCGAAACCAACGACGGGGGTCTGAACGATATCCGTAGCCGCCCCGTCACCAAACAGCACGTTCTGGAGGCCATCCGGCAGGCCCGAACCGGGGCGGTGGAAGAAGGCAACGTGGGCGCCGGAACCGGCACGGTTTGCTTTGGTTTTAAAGGCGGTATCGGTACAGCTTCCCGAAAACTTCCGGTTTCACTGGGCGGCTATACGGTTGGGGTTCTGGTGCAAACCAACTTCGGGGGCGTTTTGCAAATTGCGGGTGTGCCGGTTGGCGTTGAACTGGGCAAATTCTCGTTTAAGGAAAAACTCGACGGTTCGTGTATGATGGTGGTGCTGACCGACGCGCCACTGGATGCCCGGAATTTGAAACGGCTGGCAAAACGGGCGTTCATGGGCCTGGCCCGAACGGGCGGTATGGCCTCCAATGGCAGCGGTGATTACGTCATTGCCGTCTCAACCGCTAACCGCATTCCGAATTCCTCAAAAAGTACGGTTGATGAAATGAAACTTCTGCGCAACGACGATGCCTCACCCTGTTTTCTGGCCGCTATTGAAGCCACCGAAGAAGCAATCATCAATTCCTTGTTTGCCGCCCGGTCGATGACGACGGCCAATGGCTATGAAGTCGGTCAATTACCGGTCGAAAAAGTAGTGGAGCTACTGAGAAAAGCAGGACAGATAAAATAATGGCCTGTCTATGTTCAAACGAGTTGAGCAATAGCCGGAAGAATATCCTGCCATCCTTCCATAGTTAATGGTTTGACAATGTAGGAGTTAGCTCCAAAGTGATAAGATTGTTCAATGTCTGACAGTTCCGCTGATGCACTGACTATAACGACGGGAATGGATCGATACCTGGCGTGCGAACGGATTTTTCGTAACAATTTCCAGCCATCACCCCGGTTGGGTAAATACAAATCAATCAGAATCATGGCGGGCATTCTGGTATTTTGAGCGTGACAGTTCCTGAGATACGCCAGTGCCTGTGAAGCCGAAGTGGCCCCAACTGGCAGCACCCCTTTGATTTGCTGCCGCAGTAAATAATGCAGGATAAGTTGATGATTGAGATTGTCTTCTACGACCAGAACACTGAATTCATTGGAATAATCAGTAGCCACCAATTGAATGTTGGAGAGGTTTTTCATACATTTTATCATATGATTTCGTTAATAAATATAATTATTCCCATAAATAGCATTATTTCACAATACTTGCTAATGATGACCTTAATTATTTATAAACAAAAAGCCCGCAACCCCGCCAGCGCGGAATTACGGGCTTTTTACGCCTGATTGGACCTGGAAACAGGCTATAAGTAGGAGGTAGATTCTTTTCGGGCCCAGATCAAACCGTAATCCATCTGGGTTGGAATGTTGTCATGGGTTGGCTTTAATCCGGCTTCTGAAAACCACGTGCGGTATTCTTTGCGGCTGTAGCAGCGGCCTTTGGTGCCCCAGAACAATTGGGCGGAGTAGTCGGTAACGGCCAGCGGGCCATCCATTGCATCGTTCAGAAACGCATCATGAACCCACAATTCCCCGCCGGGGCGAATGGCAGCCGCAAACCGGTTGGCCAGTACCTGACAGGTTTCGGTCGGCCAGTCGTGGAAAAGGCTGGCAGCGAGCAGAATATCGGTTTGCGGTAAATCATCCGTCAGCATGTCGCCGGGCTGAAAGTTCACCCGTTCTTTGATGGTTTCGGTCCCCGGACGACCACTTTTTGCGAAGGTTTCGAGCAACTCAGCGGCCACCGCCAACACGGCCGGGCGGTCCAGAATCGTTGCCGTTGCCGCCGGATTGACCAGCAGCCATTCGTACGTATAAAAACCGGTGCCACCCGCCACATCCAGCAGATGACCGTCGCTTTTCGACACCTTTCCGGCGACAATCGGCGCGAGCTTCTGAGCGCGCCCCGCCAGGCCCAGTGTAAATAGGCGGCTCAGTTCGGCATCATCCATCGGCGACGGACCCTCGCCCTCTTTCACGTAGGAAATACCGCCCGAGACATCCAGCGGGCCGTCGTTTCGTAGCCGAACCGCCATTTCGATCGCGCCCGGATCGTTCTTTTCCAGCCCTACGTACCCGATCACATTGGGCGTCTGCGCCTGCGTTAAAAACCGGCCCAGTTCCGTGACCTGAAGCGCACCGGTTTCCGTGTAGTCCAGCAGTTCCATTGCACAAAGCGCCGGGAAAAGGACGTTGGCCGGGCGTTCTTTCAGCCCAATCCGGTTGCGGAGTTCGGTAAGCGAAAGCGGGCCGTTACTGAGTTCTTCAAAAACCGCCAGATGCTGAACGGCGGCAATCAGCAACCGGGAGCCAAACATGGCGCGCAAGTGTCGGGTAATGAGAGCGGGGTCGGGTTGAGACGTTTGTTGCATTACTTAAAATGATTTTTTTGATCGTGACCGCAAAGATAAGCGGCTAATATCTAAACTGGTTTTGACCGCAACCAGTCTTCATTTCTCCTGATTCATTTCCGATTTATAGCCTGCCTGAGTGAAATGATATTTTCAACATTCGTAAAAAATGCCTAATTTTGACGCTTAACTCTCTGTCTAACAATAATTTCTATGAATTTTTCTTTTATTGGACTCTCTGTTCGCTTGAGTAAGGCTTTTTGTCGGTCGTTGTCTAGTCGCTGTTTACTCACCTTCTTATTTTTAATTGTTTCTATATCGATGTATGCACAACCATTAAGTTGTAATCAATGTACATCCGGTGACATTAAGTTTCAAAAAACCTATATCGCGGCTCCGTCTGGTGGCCCTTTATCAAATTCGTGCACACCAGGCTCATCGGTATCGGCCAACTTGTGTATTGAGTTTAACGTAGCGTCAAGTACCCGCTACGGATTTTACATGGCGATACAGTACACGATTAATTCCACGCCCTATAGCTTCACCCAGTGCTATTCGGAAACATTGGACCAGGGTCTGGTTACAAAATGCCTACCCATCACCTATACCTGCGGTAGCACTGTCACGCTGAATTCTGTGTTGATCGCGTGGGGAAATCAGCAAAGGGATTTGAATACATTTTGCCAGCCAGGCAACTTAAACTGTTCATCCCTCAACCCCAAATGTTTCAGTGATAATACCGAGTTACCGCTGGTAGAGGCTCCTTTGATCGGCAATTTTACGAACGCGGCTTCCTGTCAGGGCAGCAACCCATTTCAGACAGTGGCATTTAGTGGAACAGCAACCGGAGGCACCGGTCCTTACACCTTTGATTGGGATCTGGATGGGAATGGCACGTTCGAGATCTTAAACCAGTTAACGCCTTCATTTACCTACGCCAGTGGTACGGCCGTTAGCGTAAAAATGCGGGTAACGGATAGCAGCAACCCGGTTAATACCGACCAGCAGACGTACACACTAACTCCTGCGCCCTGTAGCGTATTGCCCGTTACCCTGAGTCGGTTTGATGCCAAAGAGAAAAACAATACGGCTCTGTTAAGCTGGGAAACCGCTCAGGAAGTGGACAACGACTATTTTCTGATTGAGTACAGCCTTGATGGCAACTCGTTTGAAGCACTCGGCCGTGTCAATGGTAACGGAACAACGGAGCAAATTCATACCTATTCATTTGTGCATACCACCCCGGCGATTGGCATCAATTATTACCGGCTTCGTCAAACCGATACGAATGGACGCTTTACAACCTCCAAGATAAAAAGCATCATCGTTCGTGCAAATGGTGAATTAGTTATCCGGCAAAATCCAGTTCGTGATGTGCTGACAATTTTGGGCTTAGAGAAAGCCGCCACGATCCAGATTGTAGATCTTAAGGGGCATGCTTTGTATCAGACAACGGCTGAAACCGGTCAGTTGAAAGTACCTATCCCGTCATCCTGGGCCAATGGACTTTATCTGGTACGGGTAATGGATCACTACGGCCGTCAAACCTTCCGGTTTATAGTGGAGAAATAAATCAGCGGCATGCGCTAAAGAAGTAAGAATGTAAAGCCCGAGCCTAAAGGCGGGTTTTACATTCTGGCAAAAGCGGTTATACCCGCCGTTCGGATCTACACCAGCATCCGTTCATACACCGGTATTCCGGCCACCGGATCGATGCCAAACAGTTCGACGTATAGTACTTTCGGAATCAGGCCGGAACCCGGTTCCAGCTGGACAAAGACTTTTTGTAAACACGC
Source organism: Larkinella knui (assembly GCF_003858645.1). Lineage (GTDB taxonomy): Bacteria > Bacteroidota > Bacteroidia > Cytophagales > Spirosomataceae > Larkinella > Larkinella knui. Next base: position 316,081 of record NZ_RQJP01000007.1, read on the forward strand.
TTTTCGTCCGTTAATTAGCGTCAATGCCAGCGGTTTTCCCTGTTGGACGTCGACCCAGATCGTGCGTTTTTTGAACGCATTCAGCTGAATTTCAAAGCAATTGTCGTTGCACGTTGAAGCCTTGTGTTTATAACCGTACGCCAGTTTCCACTGAATCAGCGACAGTGACTCACGCTGGCCACGTTCGGCGTAGCGAATCCAGTAGACGTTCACGGGCTCGTTTGCATCGAGCCGCCGACCGGCGGTTACATTCGCTTCGTAAATCACGGTATTGATGTCGTTACTCCGCTGAATGTAAAACAGCCGGTTGGGGGCCGATGGAGGCACCGGAAACTCGTTGGCGCTGGCCAGAACCGGGCCGAATGCGCCGGGCAGTTCCAGCAAAAATAGAAACAGGAGGGTGTGGATTTTCTTCGTGGTCATGATTCAGTAGTCTGTCGTTTACGAACCTAAGACCGCTATACCCGGTGTTACCCCTACGCCAGCGTTGAAAATTTAGCGGAGATCGGATTATACCTGCGGTCATTTTTTGTCCTACTTTCGCACAACTTAACCGCTTTCAGCGTTTTACGCAGGTATGAAGTCATTCGTGTTTCGTTTCGGCCTTGTTCTCGCCGTTCTAGTTGTTGTCAATCTGTTGTCATCGTTTTTGTTTTTTCGGATCGATCTGACGGAAGAAGGCCGCTATACGCTGTCGGAAGCCACCGAAAATCTGCTAACAAACCTCGACGACGATGTGCACGTCAACGTGTACCTGACAGGCAACCTGCCACCGGCTTTCGAGCGGCTGGAAACCAGCATTCGGGAAACGTTATCGGAGTTTCAGGCCCGTTCCGGGAAAAATCTGACGTACCGGTTTATCGACCCAACCGCTAATCCGGACGCCAAAAAAAGGGCGGAACAGCAAACGCAACTGATTCAGAAAGGACTGGCGCCGACCAATCTCAATTTTAACCGGGAAGGCAACCAGCGCACCGAACAACTGATTTTTCCGTGGGCCCTGGTGTCTTACAAAGGCCGCGAACAGCCGGTTTTGCTGCTGCGGGGCAACCGCTCCAATTCGTCGGAAGAGCAGTTGAATCAGTCGATTGAAAACGTGGAATACGAACTGGCGTCGGCTATCCGGCGGCTGACCATCAAGGAGAAAAAAGTGTTGGGCGTGGCAGTTTCCTACACCAACGTCGAACCGCTGCGGCTTTCGGATCTGCTGGCGACCCTCAATGAGTTTTACGACATCAAGCTGATCAATTTGCAGGATTCCCGCGATCTGGTGGGGCTCGATGGGCTGATTGTGCCCAAACCCGACCGTGCGTTTTCGGAAGCCGACAAATACAAAATCGACCAGTTTGTGGTGAATGGCGGCAAGGCGCTGTTTTTTGTCGATGGGCTGAAAATCGACAGCGTCGGGCGGGAGGGGACCTTCGCCCAGCCGCTCGATCTGAACCTGAACGACCTGTTTTTTCGCTGGGGCATCCGGGTCAACAACGACATTATCAAGGATTTAAGCTGCGCCATGATTCCGCTGAATGTGGGCGACATGGGCGACAAACCGAACGTTCAGATGCTGCCGTGGCGGTTTTTCCCGTTGATCAACACCTTCGGAAAGAGCCCGATTGTCCGGAATCTGGATGCGATTTACACCCGGTTTACCAGCACGCTCGACACGGTGCAGGCTGCGGGCATCGCAAAAACGCCCCTGCTGATGACCTCGCAATACACCAAAATCCTGAAAGCACCGGCCCTGGTGAGCTACAACGAAGCGCGTCAGCAACCCGATCCGCGCACCTACAATAACGGCGTAAAGATGATTGCCTGTCTGCTGGAGGGCCGGTTTCAGTCGCTCTATACCAACCGCATTCTGCCCGGCGATCCGCGGGCTGCGGCTTTCAAAGCCCAGGGCCAACCCACCAAAATTGTGGTTTGTTCCGACGGCGATCTGCTCATCAACGACATCAATTACCGGACTAACGCGCCGTATCCGCTGGGCTACGAGCGATTCTCGAAAAACACCTTTGCCAACAAGGATTTTGTGGTCAACGCCGTCAATTATCTGCTGGACGACAACGGCATCATCACCGCCCGCACCAAACAGGTGATGTTGAGACCGTTGGATAAAATCCGGCTGCGGGAAGACCGTCTGTCGTGGCAGCTTTTGAACCTTCTCGGACCGGTCGTTTTAGTGGGTTTGGTGGGCGTTATCTGGCAAATCGCCCGCCGGAGAAAGTACGCGTGAACGCGGGAATGGTTGTTTCGCAGAGTTTAGCGGAGAAATTTAGAGGTAAGCAGCGTTAATAAAAAAAAACTCCGCGGAACTCTGCTTTTCTCCGCTAAACTCTGCGAAACAACCTCTTAACTTTCGACTATTTTTCCTACTTTTGTTCTCATTGGACTTTTGGCCCCAAACAAAATTGACTATGAAATTCATCGTTTCCTCCTCCGTATTACTCAAGCAACTTTCGGCCATCAACGGTGTGGTGGCAACGAACCCGATTGTGCCGATTCTGGAAAACTTTTTGTTCAAATTGGAAGAAGATATCCTGACGGTTACCGCTTCCGATCTGCAAACGACCATGATCACCAACATTGCCGTCGAGTCGTCGGAGAAGGGGGCCATTGCCATTCCGGCCAAGCTGCTGCTGGATACCCTGCGCGGTTTGCCCGAACAACCCATCACGTTCAACGTCAATACGGAAACGTTTGGAACCGAAATTCTGACGGACAATGGCCGCTATAAACTGTCGGGCGAAAATCCGATCGACTTCCCGAAAATTCCGACGGTCAACCGCAGCCTGACGGTCGAACTGTCGTCGGATGCCTTACTGAGCGCCATCAACAATACGGTTTTTGCCACCAGCACCGACGACCTGCGTCCGGCCATGACGGGGGTTTACCTGCAACTGACCGCCGAAAGCGCCACGTTTGTGGCCACCGACGGTCACCGGCTGATACGGTACCGCCGGACGGATATCAATTCGCCCAGCGATTCGTCGATGATTATTCCCCGCAAAGCCCTGACGTTGCTGAAGGCATCACTGCCCGAAGCAGCTCCGGTAAAAGCCGAGTTTAGCCAGTCGAACGCATCGTTTACGTTTGCCGGATCACCCGCCGGATCGACGCAGATGATTTGCCGGTTGATCGACGAGCGGTTTCCGGACTTCGAAAACGCCATTCCAACCAACAACCCGAACATCATGACCATTGGGCGGACGGACATCCTGAATTCGCTGAAACGGATCATGATTTACGCCAACCGGACGACGCACCAGATCCGGCTTTCGCTCAAAACCAACGCGCTGACGATCTCCGCCGAAGATCTGGATTACAGCAACGAAGCCAACGAAAAACTGCTTTGCGATTACGACGGCGATCCGCTGGAAATTGGTTTCAACGCCAAGTTTTTGACCGAAATGCTCAACAACCTGAGCGCCAAAATGCTCTCGTTCGAAATGTCGGCTCCCAACCGTGCCGGTTTAATCATTCCGGCTGATAAAGAAGAACACGAAGATATTCTGATGCTGGTGATGCCGGTGATGCTGAATACCTACGCGTAAGCAACGGGTTTTTGTTACGTCAAAAAGAGGCCCTTACCGAAGTGAGGGCCTTTTTCGTTGGGCCACATGCCGTTTTGATCCGCCCGGTTGATGTCCTGCGGCTGGCGGTTGGCCGGGGCCGCCAGCGCGTCCATGTGGTCTTATCAGGCCGTAAAATCAGTTCCGGTTCGCTTCCTGATTTTTAGATTTGCCTTTGTTGCGCCTATTCGTATATTTGAGTTTGTTGCTCATTCTAACCGGACGGCAATTCATCCTTTTTGCTTTCTTTTTTAACGTTTAGCCGTTCGGTTTGAAATCGGGATTTTTTACGATCAACCCGGTATGTCCGGGCTTGGTGTAGTCAGGCAGTAATTAATACGGTGTTATGAAAGTCTCTCCTGCGGAACCGTTTCAACTGGTCTATTCACTTCTGGAACACGAGTTTCTGGGGTATCTGTTTGAAGCATTCGTCGTGCAACTCAATGCCCGGGGTGAACTGACGTTGCAGAACCAGACCTTGTCGGCCAAAAACGCCGGAGAGTTCGCCAGTGAGCTGGATGAGGCTGATTTTGAACTGATTCGCATCATCGACGAAATCCAGCAGGATGTTATTCTTAAAAAATTCAACCCCAAAAAATTACCGGCTGTCGATTTCTTCCTGAAGATCTACGACCCGCAAAAAGGGGATAAAGACCTCCGCGATCGGATTTGTGAATACCTGGAACTCCGGCGGGCGTTGATTCTGGAACGGCTGGCCGACAAGCAGTTATACGTTATGGGTAACGATGGCAATCCAGCCTGGATGTCCGTCGAGCGGATGCCGGAGAAGGCCCGCGTCTATTTTAATTTTGTTCGGACCGAAACTGCCACGGAATATTTTCCGATTATCAAATACGCGGGCGAACGCGTTGAATTTCAGTTTAAGGATGCCCTGCTGATCTGCGACGATCCGGCCTGGATGATGGTTGGGAAGCGCTTATTTCATTTCGACAAGAATGTCGATGGCAAAAAACTCCGCCCGTTTCTGCAAAAAAGGAATATCGTTATTCCGAAAAACATTGAAGATCAGTACTATCACCGTTTCGTCGCTCCGCTGATTGCCTCCTACGACGTATACGCCAGAGGGTTTGAAATCCGGAACGAAGTGCTTCCGCCTGCACCGGTTCTGACGGTTTCGGAACACGCCGTTGCGCACCGGGCCACGCCCGCTCTGTTCGACCAGGCGAGTTCGACCGGCGACTCGCACCGGGCCAGCCATGGTGCCGGCGAACGCATGAACAACGTGCTGACCGAAATGGCCCATGCCGCGCCCGTCGATGACTCGCAGGTGGTTTTTGACCTGTTGTTTCAGTATGGACAGTTCACATTTCGGTACGACGGTTTCACGGATTCGTCCAACGTCAGCATCGAAAAGAAGGGCGACGACTATGTTTTTCACAAGATTCGGCGGGATGTCCGGAAAGAGAAATCGACCCTTTTCTGGTTAAAAGAAAACGGGCTCGAACTGAAAGACAATGGCCATTCCAAACTCGGAAAAGCGGCTGCTTTTGAATGGCTGCAGCAAAATCATAATTTGCTGGTGGAAGCCGGGTTTCAGATTTCGCAACACGCCAACGACGCCAAACGCTACTTTTTAGGCTATTCGTCCATTGTGGTTTCGATCAACGAAACCCGCGACTGGTTCGACATTTTCGCCAAAGTGCAGTTCGGCGAATTCGAAATTCCGTTTATCAAACTCCGTACGTTGATTCTCAACAAGAAACGGGAGTTTACGCTGCCCAACGGCGAAATTGCGGTGATTCCCGAAACGTGGTTTACGAAATACTCGGAACTCTTTGCGTTTATGGAACACGAGGTCGACAGCGACCGGCTGGTGCTTCACAAGCACCACATTGCGCTGGTTCAGGAGCTTCAGCAGGAAAGCCTGGCGTCGGCGGTGATTAGCCGGAAGCTGGAAAAACTGCGGAGTTTTGAAGAAATCAACGCCCACCCGCTGCCCGACGGTTTCAAGGGCGAATTGCGTCCGTATCAGAAAGCGGGCTACGACTGGCTGCAATTTCTGAATCAATACCGGTTTGGCGGTTGCCTGGCCGACGATATGGGATTGGGAAAAACCGTTATGACGCTGGCCCTGTTGCAGTCTCAGAAAGAAGCCGGATACAAGGAACCGACGCTGCTCGTGATGCCGACGTCGCTGTTGTATAACTGGGAACTGGAAGCCCGGCGGTTTACACCCGGACTGCGCGTGATGGCCTATACCGGTACCTACCGCGATAAGAATACCGCCCAATTTGACGATTATGACGTGATTCTGACTTCGTACGGTATTGTCCGGATCGACATCGACCTGCTGAAAAATTACCGGTTTCATTACATCATTCTGGATGAATCGCAGGCCATTAAAAATCCGTCGTCGCACATCACGCGGGCCGTTATGCAACTGGACTCCGCCCACCGGCTCATTCTGACAGGAACGCCGTTGGAAAACAGCACGATGGATTTGTGGACGCAAATGACGTTTATCAATCCCGGTTTGCTGGGCAGTCAGACGTTTTTTCGCAACGAATTTCAGATTCCGATCGAAAAAAAGAACGACGAGCAGAAAACACAGCGGCTCTACGGCATCATCAAACCGTTCATGCTCCGGCGTCACAAGTCGCAGGTGGCGCGGGATCTGCCCGAAAAAGTGGAAAACATTCACTACAGCGATATGTCGCCGGAACAGGAGAAACAGTACGAAGAAGCCAAATCGTATTACCGAAACCTGATTCTGGAGCGCATCGAGGAAGAAGGAATGGCTAAATCGCAGATGGTGGTTTTACAGGGGCTGACCAAGCTCCGCCAGATTGCCAACCACCCGCGCATGATCGATGAAACGTACGAGGGGAATTCCGGCAAACTGGATGATATGGTAATGCGGCTGGAAGGGGCGATGGCCGATAATCACAAGATTCTGGTCTTCAGTCAGTTCATTAAACACCTGGATGTTGTTCAGCAGTATTTACAGGAGCGCGGTATTCAGTATGCCTACCTGGATGGATCGACCCAGGACCGCCGGGGGCAGGTGGATTTGTTTCAAAAAAATGATTCGATCAAGTTATTTTTGATTTCACTGAAAGCGGGCGGACTGGGTCACAACCTGACCGCTGCCGATTATGTGTTTATTCTCGATCCGTGGTGGAACCCGGCTATCGAGGCCCAGGCCATCGACCGTGCTCACCGCATTGGTCAGAAACGAACGGTTTTTACGTATAAATTCATTTCCCGCAATACCGTTGAGGAGAAGATTCTGGCCCTGCAACGCTCCAAGCAAAAACTGGCCAGCGACCTGATCACGACCGAAGAAAACTTCATGAAATCGCTGACGAAGGAGGATATTCTGGCGTTGCTGGATTGATCAGTTTAGATTCAGCAGGAGCTTGAGCCGTTCGTAAAAACCGGTATTTTTGAAGGTAAAGGTTTTGTGCAGGATGTAATTGGAAATGAAACTCAGCCCCATTCCGAACGTGTGGGAGAATAACTTGTTGATATTCACGGTTTTAACCGACCCCGGTAATGTGAAGGTATAAATGCCCCGCTGACTGATCGAGAAGTTGTAGAGGGCCGACGCTCCGTAGACGGTAATGAGGCAGGAAATTACCGAAACCATGGCGAACTTCACCATTTCACGACGGGTTTTGGCCGAGTTTTTGGCGTTGAAAGCCAGCAGTTTGGTCAGGAAAAAACCAATGAAAAACGAAGAGACGTACCCAATCAACACGCCATTTTCGTACGAAACCTGAAACCACTCCTGCAGCAGCGAACTCACCAGAATTTGCAGGGATGCACCAATAGCCGCTACAATGAAATACGCAATTAAGTCTTTTTGATTAAATAATTTGTCGGTCATAAGTTCGCTAGAGATGAAAAAGTAAGACGTGAGAGATAAAGCAAGTCATTACTAATCAAAGGCTTATGGATGCTGACTGTCTTTATTCCCCTGTCCGGTACGGTATTTCTGGTACTTCCCGATTCTGGTATGAACGTGCAAATTAACAGGAAGAGTTGGAATTGTTTCGATTCGGGCGGTTTTCAGAAAAAGGAATTGCCCCGGCAACTGACCGAAGGCAGGCTAAGAAGTGGAAAACAAGTGCATTAAAAAGTAGAACAAAGCCATAAATGGGGCTACTTTTGCGGACGTATTGTTACAAATATGCTTACATTCAATCCCAACGCCCGCATAGGTATCCTTGGTGGAGGTCAATTGGGCCTGATGCTGATTCAGGCCGCAATCGACTGGAACCTGATCGTCCATATTCTCGACCCCGATGCCGAAGCGCCCTGCCGGCATCTGGCCACGTCATTTACGCAAGGCTCATTGACCGATTACGAAACCGTCTATCAGTTTGGCCAGCAGGTCGATGTGCTCACAATTGAAATCGAGCGGGTGAACGTTGATGCGCTCGAAGCACTGGAACGCGAAGGGAAGCGGGTTTTTCCGCAGCCGTCGGTGATCCGGATTATTCAGGATAAACGGGCACAGAAACAATTTTACCGCGAGCACAACCTGCCTACGGCGGATTTTATTCTGACCGAAAACCGCCAGGACGTACCGCGGGTTTTAGCGGACAATCCCGACTTTCTGCCGGCTTTCCACAAACTGGGCCGCGACGGCTACGATGGGCGTGGTGTTCAACGGATTGCCTCCGAAAGTGATCTGGAAAAAGCCTTCGATGCGCCGGGCGTTCTGGAAAAAGCCGTTGATTTTGAGAAAGAATTAGCGGTAATTGTTGCCCGTAACGAGCAGGGGCAAACCGCTACCTTCCCGACGGTTGAAATGGTTTTTCATCCCGAACAAAATCTGGTTGAATACCTGTTTGCCCCCGCGGCTGTTTCCGAAAGCATTGACCGGCAGGCGCAGGAAATTGCCCGAAAAACCGCCGAAGCTTTTGGAATCGTCGGTTTGCTGGCGGTCGAATTGTTTTTAACCAAAGACCAACAGGTCATTGTCAACGAAGTAGCTCCGCGTCCCCACAACAGCGGTCACCATACGATCCGGGCCAATGTTACGTCGCAGTTTGAACAACACTGGCGGGCCATTCTGAACCTGCCGTTGGGCGATACGGCGATTCTATCGCCAGCCGCGATGGTCAACTTGCTGGGCGAACCCGGCCACAGTGGTCCGGCCCGGTATGAAGGCATGGAAACCCTGTTGGCGATGCCGGGCGTATTTCCATTTCTCTACGGTAAAAAAATTACCCGCCCGTTTCGCAAAATGGGTCATATTACCGTTATTAGTCAGGATTTAAACCAGCTTCGGCAAAAAGCCGAAACGGTCAAAGAGATCATAAAAGTGAAGAGTTAAGAATGAAGAGTTAGGAGCGAAGCGTGAAGAGTTATATGCGTCAGCCAACTCTTCACGCTTCACTCCTAACTCCTAACTAAAAATATGGTTGGAATCATAATGGGTAGCAGTTCGGACCTTAAGGTCATGCAGGAAGCTGCCGATATTTTGGCAGAATTGGGTGTGCCGTACGAAATCGATGTTGTATCGGCCCACCGCACGCCGGAAAAAATGGTTGAATACGGCAAAACCGCCCGGGATCGGGGGCTGAACGTGGTCATCGCCGGAGCGGGTGGTGCGGCCCATTTGCCGGGCATGGTCGCTTCGCTGACGACGCTGCCGGTGATCGGGGTGCCGGTTAAATCGAGCAACTCGATCGATGGGTGGGACTCCGTGCTGTCGATTTTGCAAATGCCTTCGGGCGTTCCAGTGGCGACGGTGGCGCTCAATGGTGCCCGCAATGCCGGTATTCTGGCGGCCCAGATTGTGGGTACGTTCGACCAAAACGTCGCACAGCGTTTGCAGGCCTACAAAGAAGATATGAAAGTAAAAGTGGAAAAAATGAGTCAGGAGGTAAAAAACAGTTAACGGGTTTATGGTTTACGGTTTATGGTCGGCTGATGCACCAATAAGAATGCGTCAGCCAGCCATAAACTATAAACCGTAAACTGTAAACCTTGAATATGGAAACTGAAAATGCGAAGCGTAACCCCCGGCCAACGGAGGGTTCAAGTTTGCCCACCATAACGCTGGCCGTTTTGATTCTGACGATCCTGGCGCTGTTGTATGTCGGCTATGAGTATGTGGCCGATGATACCAAAGGGTCGGAGGAACTGACCAGCGTTGCGTTGGATACGACCGTTCAAAAACCGGTTGAGCTGCCGCTGGAACCCGAACTGGCCGCACCCATCGAAATCGATACATCCAGCCGTAATGCACCGGTGGATTTGTCGCAGACCACCCCACCGCCCATCGAAGAGGAAGGCAAGGAAGTGGAAAAGAAACCCGCGCTGGATTCGGAAGAACGCCCGGCTCAGGGCAAACCCGCTGCCGACAAACCGGTAGCCGAAGCCCGGGCCGAAAAGCCGGTTCGGGAGGAGAAACCGGTTGAGGAAAAACCGAAAGAAGAGAAACCCAGGGAAGAAAAGCCCAAAGAAGAGAAAAAAGAAACACCCAAAGCTGCGGTTCCGGCGGGTGGCGTGTCGATCACGCATACTGTAAAACCGGGCGAAACCATTTATAGCGTTGCGACGAAATACAATCTGAGTATCAATACGTTAAAAGCACTCAACCCGGATCTGAAAGACAATGCGGTGAAGGCTGATGTGACGAAGCTGAAGGTGAAAGCGCGGGCCTATCATACCGTTGGTCCGGGTGATATTCTGCGGGTAGTGGCTGATAAGTACGGCGTTACGGTTGATGCGCTGATGAAAGCCAACGGAAAAACCAAGAACTACGCGGCTCGCGGTGAGAAACTGGTCATACCGTATGCCGAAAAACAGTAGCAGTAGTTTCGGCATGCCATTGCCTTTTTTTAGCACTCTGCAACCGCAGAATCACTGACAATCCGATTTCATGAAAACCATTTTTGCCACCTTTCTCTTTTTTGGCCTCGCGCTGACCGGCGCTACCGCCCAGAACAAAATGACTAAATCCGATCTGACGCACGTTGTCCTGTTTAAGTTCAAACCAGAAGCTACGCCCGCAAAGGTGAAAGAAATTGTTGCGGCTTTTGAAGCCCTGCCGTCGAAAATCAAACAGATCAAAGGCTTTAAATGGGGAACCAACAACAGCCCGGAGAAACTCAACAAGGGGCTGACGCACGCCTTTGTTCTGACATTTGACAACGAAAAAGACCGGGATGCCTACCTGCCGCATCCGGCTCATAAAGAATTTGGCAAGATCGTTGGCCCGTGGCTGGACGAAGTAACGGTGGTCGATTTTACCAACCAGGCAAAATAAGAAAACCGGCAGAGCTGGGCGCAGGATTTGAAAAATCCCGGTTCGACTCTGCCGGTTTTTTTGATTATTGCTTTTCTACTTCTGCTAAAAAACCTTTCCGTTTCAGGAGCGTATCCATGAATTTCAGTTCGTTTTCAGTGGTGAAAATCGAATACGGAAGGTACAGAAACTGAGCGTCTTTCATGCCTTTGGCAACGATTTTGGCTAACCAGTTCACTTTCATGCCGTTCATAGACTGCTCGTTGGAAACCACCATGACGTAGGCATTTTTGTCTTTGGTGACGCTCCGGATTTGATCCCATTTCAGGATACCGCCTTCGCGGGCGTTCAGTTTCAGCATAATCTGGCGACTATCAATCTCGTAGACGTATTTTTGAAACAGGGATTTGGTCTGTTCCATTTGCGTAATGCCCGTAAACTGTACGGCCCAGAACAAAACGTACAGAATGGTCAGCAGTACGATGACGAGGTAAATCCACCAGTTCGGATAAACACCCGTTACATTCAGAATGGCATTGACGAAAATGAGGCCCAGCGGTACGAAGCCCCAGTACCAGTTGTGTTTTACCCAGCTACGCATCGCCAGACTGATGTAGGTTTTCTGGTCGAGGGCGTATTTTTTGGTTTTGATAATCATGAAATAAATAAACTTTTAGACAATAGAGAGTAGACAAAAGAAGAAAGAAAAAGAGATTCGAGGTCTTTTCTCTCTTGTCTTTCTTCTTTTGGCTAACAAAGGTACAAAACTACGAAAAGGCTTCGTTTATTTTGAGCATTCGGCGTTTTCGGGTAATTTTCATTTTTACAATTGACTTCCCTAATCGGTTATGACTTCCGAGACTACCCAGATTCTGACGCGCGTACAGGTAGAGCAAAAAATACGCCGGATTGCGTTTGAAATTTACGAGAACAATTTTGAAGAATCGGAGGTCATTCTGGCTGGCGTTTCGGGCGAAGGCCATGTGCTGGCGCAACGGCTGGCTGATGTGTTGCGGCAGATTTCTCCACTGAATGTCAAGGTGATGAAAATTACGCTGGATAAAACCACCCTTCAGCAGCCGCCGGTTCAACTGGATGCGGAAGAGACGGTTTTTACCCAAAAATCGATCATTGTAATCGATGATGTGCTGAATTCGGGCCGGACGCTGGCTTTTGCCCTGCAACCGTTTCTGAACGTACCGGTAACCAAGCTGAAAGTGGCGGTTATTGTCGACCGGGACCACAAGCGCTATCCCATTGCCGCCGATTACATTGGCTACAAACTCTCGACCACGCTGACCGAACACGTGCTGGTGGTGCTGAGTGACGAAGAACGCATCGGCGTGTATATGCGGTAAAATCGACAAACGCCGGAACACTCCTGCCTGCTTCCAACCGCCTGGCTCAAGGGTTTACCATTACCAGATCGCAAGTCTCGGAAATAGAAAAAACCGGCCACTGGCCGGTTTCAATCACACCACTTTCTATTCTTTTCGCATTTCGTCGTGAATACTGCTAAGCGCTTTGTCGGGCAACCAATGGCGCTTAGCAATTCATACCGCCATCAATCGTAAAGACGCCACCGGTCGTAAAACCGCTAGCCGGATTGATCAGGTAAGCCAACAGGTCGGCAATTTGTTCGGGCTTTCCGTAGGTGGGAATCGCCATTAAACTTCGTTGAAAATCGGCATGGTCGGTGTTTTCCGGATTCATATCCGTGTTGGTTGACCCGGGTTGAACCAAGTTAACGGTTATTCCTCTGGGGCCCAGGTCTCTGGCCAGGCCTTTTGTTAAACCGATCAGGGCGGATTTACTCATGGAATAGAGAGTCCCTTGCGGAGCGGCCACCCGATCCGCCATATTGCTGCCAATGGTTATGATCCGGCCATAATTTTCCATTCTTCGTGCGGCATGTAAACAGGCTTCCACTACGGCCCGAACATTGACCGCCATCGTTTGTTCGTACTCTTCCAGCGTATGTTCTGCAAAGGGTTTGCCGATGTAGATGCCGGCGTTATTGACCAGAATATCCAGTTTCCCCCAGGTGTGGTTTACTTCTTCCAGCACAGCTGTGATTTCACCTGGTCTGGAATTATCGGCCTGGAAGCCGAAGGCGTTTGCCCCGCTTTCGGCTAATTTCCGCACTAAAGCCTCGGCTTTGTCTTTCCCATTGACATACGTAAACGCCACTCGTACCCCTTCCCGGGCCAGTCGTTGGACGATGGCGGCCCCAATTCCCCGGCTGCCGCCGGTAACCAGGGCGACTCTGTCACTCCGTGTTTCCATTTGTTTTGCTTTTCATGTTAGGCCTGCAAAACTAAAATCAAACCCCTTTATTTGTAAATACTGCTAAATTTGTAAAGAACTAACAGAAATGTAAGTATGCGGAAAGAGAGCTCGACCAACCTTGAAAACGAAACCCTGCTCAATGCGAGCTGTGGCATGGCGTATACGATTGCATTAATTGGTGGCCGGTGGAAACTCCCGGTCCTGGCCCGGCTGGTGAACGGAACTATGCGGTACAGTCAGATCAAAAAAGACCTACCGACGGTTTCGGAACGGATCCTGATCCTGCAACTGCGGGAACTGGAAAAAGACGGTTTAATCAGTCGGCTGGTTTATCCCGAAGTGCCCCCGAAAGTTGAATACAGCTTAACACCGCTGGGGGTAAGCCTAGCGCCGATTCTTCAGCAATTATCGGAATGGGGAGAGCAAAACCGCCCGGTAAACGCAGTAGAGGAGCACAAGAACCCGTTGGGATGACCGTGTTTTGGAGGTTTATCTTAGCCAGAAACAGGTTCGAACGCCATTGAAACAGAAATGCCGGACAGCGTCCGGATTGGGGTTCATCTCGGGTGGTGTCTTTTGTAATCGACATACCGAAAAGGCCGATTCCAGATGGAATCGGCCTTTTCGGTATAAGCAAGTACGAGTCAGATTTAGTTGAAGGCCACCAGTCGGGGAGCCGCGTGGGTCACCGGGGTGGTGGCCAGCGTCAATTCCTGGGTGGTGGTCTCAACGCCATTGCTGATGGCTACCTGATAAACTCCGTCGGGCAGGGCGCTGACATCCAGCCGCAACCGGGCGGCTTCCTGGCGTTTACCAATCGATTGCACGAAGACCTCTTTCCCGGCACTGTTGGTCAGTCGAACCTCCACTTTCCCGCCGGTTTGTTTATTGACGGCAATCTGAACCTTGCCTGCATTGGTGGTGTACATGCTGCTTTGAAAAGCGACTGCGTTCTTGGGCTTTCCGATGGGTTTATTGCTTTCAGCCCAAGAAGTCGAGAAGGTAACAGCCGTTAAGGTAAAGGCAACGAGCAGGGATTTGATGAGCGTTTTCATGGCGTATGAAGTTTAGTTTTTGTGTCCGTTTGAATGAATCAAAGGTCGGCTTCAACGCCCGGAAAGGCTGTCACAAATGAGTCAACTCCTGTTACTTTTGGGAAAGGGCAGGAGGGAGCCCAGCAACTGGTTTAGCGGTTTAGCGTTGGTGGTCATTGAACAGGCGGTTTAGGTCGGCATACGGGATCGCTTCGGCAGCAAAGCCAAACGTGCCCTGTTGCCTGATCTCCCCAATAGCTTTAAAAAAGGCCCCATAAGCCGCCCGAACCAAGGATGACCCCAGACTAACCCGCTTTACGCCCAGATCCTCCAGCATAGTCAGTGAAAAGTCTCCACCGGAAAGGCCCATTACCACATTAACCGGGCGCGGAGCCACCGCCTTGACAACTGCCTGTATTTCCTGACGGGTTTTCAGACCCGGCGCAAATAGGACGTCAGCGCCGGCATCGGCAAAGGCGACCAGCCGCCTGATGGTATCGTTCAGATCCGGCCGGCCGTAAAGCAGGTTTTCGGCTCGTGCCGTCACCATAAAAGGCTGCGACTGGTTTCGGGCGGCTTCTACGGCTGCTTTCACCCGTTCCACGGCCAGATCAAAGGGGTAGATGGGATGGTCCGGTTTTCCGGTCGCATCTTCGATGGAACCACCGGCCAACCCGGCCCCGGCCGCCAACGCGATGGTTTGGGCACAGGTGGCGGGCTCATCTCCATAGCCATTTTCCAGATCCGCAGAAACGGGTACCTGAGTAGCCTGCACAATGCTTTGAGCATTTTGCAGGGTTTCCTGGCGGGTGACGGACGCATGACCGTCGGGTTTGCCGAGCGAGTAGGCCAGGCCGGCACTCGTGGTGGCCAGCGCCTGAAATCCCATGCGTTCCAAAATCATTGCTGACCCCGCGTCCCAGGGATTGGGAATTACAAATAGGCCGGATTGCTGATGGAGTGATCGAAAGATTTCAGCCCTGGATTGTTTTGCCTTTTCGGATGAGGAGTTCATGAGGGAATTTGTCAAAGTAACGGAGACGCCACTGCAGACCGTTCGGAAAGCAAGCTGGTTTTTAAATAAGATCTACTCACTTCACTTTTAAAAGGTACGGAATGGTGCCACACAATAAGTTACAACGTTTTCACAACGCCCGTTTAAGGCTGGGAATAAAACCGACTTTGTAACCCGTCTGACCATAGAACACCTTTTTCGCCGGAATTAGGACAGAATTTGCCGGGAATTGATTCTCGAACGCTTTTGTGATTTGGCAAAAAGGGACCACGATCATTTCGGATGGCGATCATCCATCTATTGGGTTATTGCTTATCTTTACACACACCACCTGGTTGAAAGCCGACTCATGGTTCAATCCAATGCCTCCGTGAAGACGTCCGTACTTGCCCGTAATCATGTGACCGTCCTTGGAAAAGGGACCCAGCCCATGCTGTTCGCCCACGGCTTTGGGTGCAGTCAGCAGATGTGGCGCTTCATTACCCCGGCCTTCGAGCCGAATTACCGGCTCATTTTATTTGATTACGTCGGATCGGGAGCTTCCCAAACCAGCGCCTATAACGCCGAGCGGTATGCCAATCTCAACGGCTACGCCCAGGATGTGCTGGACATTTGTTCGGCCCTGGACCTGACCGATGTTATTTTTGTTGGTCATTCCGTCAGTTGTATGATTGGTCTGCTAGCCTCCTTGAAAGCGCCTGAACGCTTCAGCCGGTTGATTCTAATCGGGCCTTCTCCCTGCTATCTCAATGATGCCACAGGGTACATCGGCGGATTTAATCGCCAGGACATTCAGGAACTGCTCGTGACCATGGAGAAGAATTACATCGGCTGGGCCAATTTTATGGCACCCATGGTGATGAATGATCCTTCCCAACCGGCCATGACCGAGGAGCTAAACCAGAGCTTTTGCTCCACGGATCCGGTGATTGCCCGCCAGTTTGCCCAGGTTACTTTTTTATCCGACAACCGCCCGGATTTAGCAAAGTCTACCGTTCCTGCTCTCATCCTCCAGTGTTCCGATGATTTGATTGCCCCCATCGAAGTGGGAACTTACGTGCACCAGCATCTGCCCGATAGCCAGCTTAAGCTGCTCAAAGCCAGTGGCCATTGCCCTCACCTGAGCGCACCCTTTCAGACGATTCTGGCCATGAACGAATACCTCCAGGAGTCTCTAAATGGAGCCGGGTTGTGATGACCGGTTCCACGGAGTCATTCGATGAAATTCCCGGGGGGTATTTCTGTTTTAGCGATGAGGGAATTGTACAGGCTATAAACCGCCCCTTGCTGGAACAAATCGGCTATGAGCCCGGGGAAGTAGTCGGTCGGCCCCTGGAAGCCCTATTGACCATTGCCAGCCGGATTTTTTTTCAGACCCATCTGTTTCCCCTGCTCAAGCTGCAGGCCAAAGCCGAGGAAATCTTTTTGACGCTGCGAATGAAAAATGGCGATAGTCTGCCGGTTTTGCTGAACGCAGCCTCAACGCGCCGGGGTGAGTCGGTTGTTCATCAGTGCCTCTGTCTGCCAATTCGGCAACGGCAAAAGTATGAAGCCGAAATCTTACACGCCAAACACCTGGCCGAGCAGGCGCTACGGGAAAACAGCGAGTTGATCGAAGCCAAACAAGCCCTGGAACGCCACCAGCAACAGCTGGATGAGCAGCTGGTTGAATTACAGCAAAAGAACCAGGAATTATTTCAGTTTGGTAAACTCGTTACGCATGATTTGCAGGAGCCCCTGCGAAAAATAGCGTTACTGGCCGATTTATTGCAACAGCAGGAGCCTCAGGGACTCACGCCGACAGCCGACCGGTATTTGGGGAAGATCATTCAGGCCAGTCATGCAATTCGGGAACTGATCAGGCGATTGCGGGATTACTTGCTGCTCGATGTGTCTCCGCATCGGTTTTCCCGCGTGGCGTTAAAAGACGCTATACTGAAAGCCCAGGCGTTGGTTGGCCAGCACCGGCAAGTGTCCGACATCCGGTTGGTGACCAATGAACTGCCCGTCATTGATGCCGATCTCGGGCAGCTCGTCGAGCTTTTTCGGCAACTTATAGATAATTCGGTTCAGTTTCGGAAGCAGCCCGTTCAATCACCGGTTGAAATCAGGATTACCGCCCAACTCGTTGAACACAACCGTTTCCGGTCTTTGCCGGGTAAGTATAATTATACCGAATTTGTCCGGATTCAGTACGAAGACAATGGACCCGGCTTAGAAACCGGTATAAGTGAGCGCGTTTTCCAGATTCACAACAGGAAAAACCCCGGTAAAGACGGGCTCGGTTTTGGACTCGCCATCTGCAAAAAAATCGTTGCCAATCATGAAGGGGTGATTTCTGTGGACGCGCCCCGTCCGCCAGGCGCTCGTTTCGTCATTCTGCTACCCGTGCGGCAATCCCAGCCGTAGGGCGGATTTGTTTATATTTTCCGGCAGTGACGTAGGATTGACGTCAGAAGCACGGGTTTTCTGGTTGGTGCGCCGGCGGTTTACCTGGTTCTAATTTTCAGGAATCGGCAAGCGCTGACCAACCTCAGGAAAATAGCGGTATGCCCGGTCACCGGCGCGTTACAGTGTCTTCTCGACCACTCCGCCCTTCCGGCTATCGACCGAAACCGTGTATTTGCCACCACTGCCCTTCACGATCCAGCGGACTTTCACATACCCCATGCCCGGAATGGTTGGCACTTCAATCGTGGCCGGATTGGTTTTCTGTTCTTTCGTGATGTTCAGATCGGCATTTTCGACGATCATGGCCGCCAGGGGCGTCGCGCCTTTCAGCGTAATGTAATCGGGCCGTTCTATTTTATACTTGACATCGTGCGACGAATGGGTTGGAATCACGCGCTGGTTGACGACCGTGGCCGTTACTTCCGTCAGGCCGTTGCCGAGCGGTTTTGTGGTGATTTCCTGAACGTCCAGCCTGGGCGTCTGGTGGGCGTGGAAAAGCGTAAACGACATGTTCCGGTGCGCATCTTCTTCGAGCATAAAACCGGGGTGATTACGGATGTAGTTCTTCTTTGGGCCGCCAATTTCGATGTCGCCATACTGCGGATGTTTGAACGGTTTCCAGGCCACGTAAGCATCATCGAACAGCAGGTATTTGCCAAACTGATTGAATTCGTCGTCCTGAAACCGGTTGCTTTGCCCCGGTTTTTGCCGGAACAGCAGGTACGACGACATCAACTCGGTTGAGAATGTGAAAACGCCCCGCCCCAGCGCCAGCCAGTCGATTTCGCCCCCATAAACCGTATACAGGTCTTTGTAAATCACGTAATAATTATAACCGGGAATGATTTTCTCGCCCGTGCGGCCGATGACGTCATAAACCGCAATATCACTCGGATTGTAAAACGGCTGATCTTCTTCCGCACCCGGCCCGCGCAGAAACATACCGCCGTAGTTGTGATAACTCTGCGCCCCGGCAATGTTCGGGTGATTGATAATGAATTTCTTAATGGCCTGGGTTTCGGGTAAAGTGCCGGGGTAAAACAGCGCTCCGTTCTGAACATAGTCGGGTTGCCAGTTCCAGGCCCAGTCGCGGTTGGGGTCGTAGCGGCCGGCCAGGTCTTCGTTCACCTGCCCATCGCCGTCGTTGTCGATGCCTTCGTAGCCCAGAATTTCGTATTCGCCCGGTTCTTCGGGTTTGGCCGGAATCATGTGCGTCGGGTCGTTGGGATCCTGTTTCATGCGGCCCAATGGCGTTTTCCGGCGCATCAGCACAATGTTGCCGTCGCCGTCGAGGTCATCGTATTTGTCTTCATCGATCTCGCCATCCCCATCATCGTCGAACGGCATCAGACCCGAGCGGGGCGAATTGGGATTGTTGGGATTTTTGATGAAATCCTCCCGCGCATCGAGGTTGATGCTGGGGGCGATGTAAAAAACCTTGTCTTTCAGTAGTTGCGTTGTAAACTCGATGGTGCCAAAATTCTCGGCCAGATACCAGGCGGTATACATCGCGATTTCCGCCCCCTGCAATTCGTTCGAGTGAATGTTGCCATCGATGTAAAAACCGGGTTTGCGCTCTGCATTACCGGTTTTAAAATCGCTGACGACCAACACCCACAAATCGCGGCCCTGAAACGTTTTTCCCATCGACTCCAGTTTAACCAGATTCGGATGGGCTTTCACCATGTCCTGGCAAAACTTCGTAATCCCGGCGTAGTCGTTGTAATGATTCCACCGCATCGGCACTTTCGGATTGGCGGGCGAACCCACGGCCCGCAGCCCCGTCAAATCATCATTCTGCGCCGGTTTCTGCTGCGCGGAAAGAACGAGAGGAATCACTGTTAGTAACAGAAAGAATAGCTTTTTCATGAAAATTTTCTCTGATGTTCTCTGATCAACTCTGTGAAACAACTATTAATCAGAGTTGATCAGAGAACATCAGAGGTAATCAGGGTTTATTTGAGGGTGATGTCGATTGATTTAAGGCCCGTCATGGCGTTGCCGGCTTCGAGCGTGGCGCGGCCCGTGCCGGAGACGAGGAACGTCACTTCCATCGACTCGCCCGCGGCCATGGCACTGCGCAGAATCCGCTTTCGGCCCGACACAACGGTTTGACCGGTCCCGGTTCTTAGCTCGATTTTCATTTTGGGAACAAACCGCACCCGGTCGCCGATTTCCGCACCCGTTGGCAACAACCCCCGGTTGATCACCTGGGCCGTCACCCGGGTCAGTCCGCCCGAAAGCGCTTCCGTTCGCAGGTTTACCACGTCGATCACTGGCATTTGGCGGACAAAAGCAGTCATAAATTTGAGGTGTTTATCGGCGATGTCGTTCAGGAACGAAACCGGCGGGTTCAGTCTGGCAAACGGCGCAATACCGCCTACTTCCGCTTTCCGGCCCGGAAAATCGGGGTGGTCGATAGCTTGCCAGGTAACAAAAACGTCGCGAAGGTTGTTGGCGTCGGCCCATCTCAGGAATTTGACATCGTCATTGTCCGACGGTTTTGTACCTCCTTTTCCCTTTGTCGTATCCGCTGAAGCCGTGGCTTTGGGCACCCACCAGCCCGGCGTCGAAAAGCTGAAGCGCCCGTAATGGTAATACGCCGTCTGGGCAAAGTTGCCTTTCGTCGGCGGCATCGGCGGAGCGTCTTTCAGGGCCGTCTGGCTGGTATACAGTTTCGAAACCTGATCACCAACGGGCGCGTCTTTTTCCAGAATACCGGTAATGATCCGTTTAGTGGTTTTGGTCCGGTCAAATTTTGGCGCTTCCGAGAGGTTGTTGTACGGTCCGAAGGTAAAAACCGCGTAAACATTCGGGGCTTTGTAGAGAAAGTCGAGGAGCGCCCGGTTTTCCGGTTCCGACACCGGCATTTCGCCCGAACCCGGTGTGAAGAACGGATAATCGAAGGTAAAATTCTTGTCCAACGCCACGCCACCGGCGCCATCTTCATTGAATGCGCCGTCTTTATCGTTGTCGGTTCCTTCCGAAATGACCAGGTAACGACCGGTTTCAGACTTGGCCGGGTCGGCTTTGACCAAAACGCGCGGGTCTTCTTTGCTGGGAACGAACGTGCCGGTTGGGTCTTCGATGCGAACCTGCGTAATCAAACCGTCCCTGTTCAAGTCTTCAAACGGATCTTCGTTGAGCCGGCCGTCGCGGTCGTCGTCGGTATCGGCGCCGTTGCCGGTTCGTTCGTAGCGCGGTTTGGCAACCACCTGTTCCTGCGCGTCAGGATTGACGCTGGGAAATAAGTAAAAGGTCTTGGTGTCGAGCAACCGGGCCACGCTATCCTGACCGGAAGCCGCCAGCAGTTTTTCGGCCAGCTGGACGGCCAGTTCCGTTCCTGCCGGATGCGCACCGTAAACACCAGCCACGATGGCAATCGCCGGTTTTTGAGCCGCCGTTCCGCGACCGATCGTCAGCAGCCAAATATCTTTTCCTGTACGTGATTTTCCGATCGATTGAAGGTTGGAAAGCGTTCCGTAGCGACTGGTGAGGGATTTTAAACGGGTTGAAAGCTGGGCAGATGATTGATACGGTCCGGCAGCGGGCGTTTGGGCAACGGCCTGGGCAAAAACCGCAAAGCAACTCAGCGCGCCCGCCAGCCATGCCGGGAGAAAACGGTATTTCATGAAAAACGGATCAGCAACGTTTGAAAGATGGAGTGAAGCTTTAAATTTAGATAAATTGTGCGAAAGTTACTTTGTATTCGAAACGGTTAATAAAGCCCGTTCCAACAAAACCATTCCTTCCCCCTGATTCCTGAAAAACATGACTGCTGATCGCCGTACTTTTCTACAATCCATCGCCGGTTTGGCCGCGCTGGTTCCGGTAACCAAAACCGCTTTGGCCCGCACCAAAGCCGGAACGGCGGAGCAACTGCCGATTGCCTGCAACCAATATACCTGGCACACCTTTTACCAGCGTCAGGGCCGCAGCTGGTCGGCGGATCTGGATGCTTCGCTGGCCGATTTTGCAAAATCGGGCCTTGTAGGCTATGAGCCGTCGATTACGTCGGCGGAGGAAATCGACAAACTGGCTCCCTTGCTGAAAAAGCACAAGCTGGAAATGCATTCGCTCTACGTCAACAGCACGTTGCACAAAGCCGATGAAGCGGACAAAACGCTGGCGACCGTGACGGCCATTGCGGATGCGGCCCGTCCGCTGGGGGTGCGGTTTGTGGTAACAAATCCCAGTCCGATAAAATGGGGAAGTTCGGAGGATAAAACCGATGCTGAACTGGCCATTCAGGCGGCCAACCTGGATCGGCTCGGGGCCGAGCTGAAAAAGCGGGGCATGACGCTGTCGTATCATACCCACGACGTTGAAATGCGGAATTCCGCGCGGGAATTTCACCACATGCTGCTGGCGACGGATCCCAAACATGTGTCGCTCTGTCTGGATGTGCACTGGATTTACCGTGGTTCCGGCAACTCGCAGGTGGCGCTGTTCGACATTGTGAAACTGTACGGAAAACGCATCACGGAATTGCACCTGCGCCAGTCGAAAAACGGCGTCTGGGCCGAAACCTTCGGCGCGGGCGACATCGATTATCCGCGTTTGGCCCAGGAACTGAAAACCATCGGAATCCGCCCGCATCTGGTGCTGGAACAATGCATCGAGAAGCAATCGCCCAACACCATGGACGCCCTAACGGCCCACCGCCAGGATTTGAAGGAGGTGAAAGCGGTTTTTGGGAGTTAGTTTGCCGGTATACGGTTTACAGTTTTCGGTATACGGTTTACGGGTTTCCGTATTCGGTTTACGGTGGCTGACGCGAGCTAATGAAGGCGTCAGCCACCGTAAACCGTAAACCGAAAACTGATTACTCTTCCGCCAGTGTTTGGGAAATATTCATGCGGTAGATGCCGAGTGCTGGCAATGCTGCTGCGACAATACCGATCAGGACGGCCACGCCCAGCACCAGCCATTCTTCGGGCAAAATGCTCATGTTGTTCAGGCTGTAGTGAAAATTGCGTTCGGCGCGCATCGAAAACAACAGCAACCCGACGCGGCTCAGAACCAGTCCGACCACAAAACCGATCAGGGAAAGCGTCAGCCCTTCGAGCAGCAGCATCCCGAACAATTGCGTCCGTCCGGCGCCCATCGACAGCATCAGTGCCATCTCATATTTGCGTTCTTTCAGCGAATTATAAAGCGACACAAACACACTGATGCCAGCAATGAGCATGATCGCCACCGCCAGTCCGCGCAGCGTATCGACGCCGATGCCCAGCAAATCGAACAGGCGGTTGATTTCGATGGCGGGTAGGGCCGCCAGCAATTTGGAGTTGTCGTTGATGCCCCGGGCCACCATCATCCCCATCGGATTCCGGAATTTTACCAGCATGCTGGTGATTTCGCGGGGAGCCTCAGCTTCGTGATCATGGTCTTCTTCGGCGTGTTCCTCCCCATCGTGTTCATGCTCTTCATGGTGTTCATGAATCGCCCAGACGCTCGATAAGGGGGTGAGAATCAGCTGATCGATGACGCTGTTGCTGGGGTTGAAAATACCGACCACCTTGTATTTCGTTTCGGCATGTGCTTCCCCATTGCCATCCAGTCCGTGCGAACCCGAAAAGGTATCACCCAGTTTCAGACCGGCAATTTCGGCCACGCGTGCACCAATGGTTACTTCCAGATCTTTCTGAAACAGAGCGCCTTGCCCAACGGTGGCTTCAAAATGATCGACGTATTTTTTGTTGGTACCGACAATCCGGAAGGTTTTGTAACTATCGCCCATCGACAACGGAATGGCGGTTTTGATCATCGGGTTGCGGGTCAGCCGCTCGGCTTCCTCCAGCGGAATGTTACCGGTTGGCGAATCGATCTGGTAAATACTCGACAGAATCAGTTGCAGCGGGCTTCCTTTTGCACCCAGTACCATGTCGATGCCTTTGACGTTTCGGGAGAATTGCTCGTCCAACTGCTTGTTGAGGAGCAGCAACAGCGAAATGATGGTGATGCCCAACGTCATCAGCAAGCCACTCAGGAAACTGCTGAGCGGTTTGTCTTTCAGATTGGCCCAGCTTATTTTAAAAAGATTCATATCCAGTTGCTCGGTTTCAAGTCTGGAGTTTAGGGTTAAAAATCAAGAGTATTGAGCTGACTTTCAACTATAAACCATACACCTTAAACTATAAACTTACAAAATCACCTGCTTCGAAAATTCGTCTTTCAACCGCTGGTCGTGCGTCACCACAATGAGGCTGGCCCCGATTTGCTCGGATTGTTCCCGCAGCAAGGCCACCACGCGGGCGCAGTTGACGTCGTCGAGACTGGACGTCGGTTCGTCGGCCAGAATAACACCCGGTTTGTTCATGACGGCCCGGGCGATGCTAACGCGCTGTTGTTCGCCCTGGCTCATCTGGTGGGTTTTCTTGTTCAGATGATCGGCAAAACCCAGATGTGTCGCCAGTTCACGGGCGCGGGTTTTATCCTGCGGATTTTTGGCCAGATAATTAGCCAGCAGGAGGTTATCCATCACCGAAAGGGCGCTGACAAAATGCGGTTTCTGGTAAATAATGCCCACATGAGCGGCCCGGAACGTCGCGGTTTTGGCGGGCGGTAATTGGGTCAGATCAGTTTGGTCGATGGTAACGGAGCCCTTTTCAGGCCGAAGAAGTAACGCCAGCAAATGGAGCAGCGTCGTTTTGCCCGTACCCGATTTTCCCAGAATCAAAACCGCTTCGCTATCGTTGCAGCGGATGTCCGGAAATGCGAATCGCTTGGTCGGGGAGTACGCAAAGGTCAGTTGATGCGATTGAAGCATACGGCTAATATCATCAAATTTTTTCGAAAGATACGTAGGTTTGTAGCGTTATTGCGTCTCCTTTTGATCAATCCATGAAGCGAATTGCCATTTTTGCCTCCGGCTCCGGAACCAATGCGGAGAAAATTGCCGGTTATTTAACGGATCATCCCGAAATTGACGTTTCGCTGATCCTGACCAACAACCCGAAAGCCGGGGTTATCGAGCGGGCGCGCCGGGGGTTCGGTCCCGAACAGCAATTGCATGTTCCGGTTTTGGTGTTCGACCGGCGAACGTTTTACGAGACCGACCGCATTGTGCAAATGCTTCAGAGACAGGAAATTGATCTGATTGTACTGGCGGGTTTCATGTGGCTTATACCGGAAACGCTGGTGAAAGCGTTTCCTCAACAAATCATCAACATTCATCCGGCTTTGTTGCCCAAATTTGGTGGGAAGGGCATGTACGGCCATTTTGTGCACGAAGCCGTGGTCGAAGCCGGCGAACTGAAATCGGGGATCACCATTCATTACGTGAATGAACACTACGACGAGGGAAACATTATTTTCCAGGCTTCCTGCGCCCTCGAACCGTTTGATACGCCGGAGGAGGTGGCCCGAAAAGTGCAGGTTTTGGAACACCGGTATTATCCGGAAGTGGTGGAGAAAATTGTACTGAATAAATAAGTTTGAATCATGACTAGCGCACATCGAATAACGAAGGTCGTCCCGTACGGTTTTGCGGGAATAATGGGCCTGATGATAAGTCTGGCGGGGTGTTTTCGACCGGCGATTCCGATTTCGATGTCGCCCAATTATCCGGTCGACGTGTTTTATGAAAGCCAGCAACCCGACCGGCCGTTTACGGAAATGGAATGGCTGGAATACAAGGAAGAGTTTCCGCTGGTCGACCAGCAGAAACCGCTCAAGGGTCGGATGGTCAAGCGGGGCAATACCATCGAGCAGAAAGAACTACTGCTGGCGCGGTTAACGATGCAAGCTAAAAAAATGGGAGCGGATGCGCTGATTGCGGTCCGGTATCAATATTACAGTTCGGCCACCGTCAATGGGTATTCGATGCGGGGCATGGCCGTAAAATATCAGAAAGAACGCGAAGTGGGCCAGTAAAACTTACTTCACTTCGTCGTAATCCACGTATTCTCCGCCTTTCAGTTTGGAGTCATTGGCACCGGGCGTGGTGGTGTAGACCCGGGTTTCGCCTTCGCGGCCGCCCCGGTTAAACTGTTCGTTGGCTTTCCGCTGCTCTTTGGCGATTTGCCGGCCAACCAGCAGCCAAAAGAAAAACCGTCGTACCGGCGGTACAAAAGCGATCAGGAGCAGAAGAACGAATAAGAATTTAAAAATCATGCTGAACGACTGGGTGTTCGGGTTATGAGATACCTTTATAACGCAAAAGCCAATTAAACAGTTGCTCTACTGATATTATAAAATACTTAAAATGTTATGGGGCATCCCGTCGTCCAGGCCGAGAAATGGTGTGCCTTTTTGATGCAGGCGTTTCCTATTCAGATTTCAAGGCTGAATATACCGGTCACAGAACTCGCGCGGAGATAAAATTTCAATAGCACCGAATTGGACCAAATCCAACAGATCGCGATCGCCGGTGATGATAAAATCCGCATTTACAAATTGGGCTAATTGCAGGATGTGGTTATCGTCGGGGTCGCGGCAAGCGGCAAGCAACTCGTTATCAGGAAAAACCACTTGATGGCGTATCCGTAGTAGTTCGTTAATGGCAGAACGGCGTTCGGTAGAACAGCGGAATTTGGGAAGACCTAATTTTCTGTCTAACTCGTTGAGAATCCATTCTGAAGTAAATAGTTGAAAATTTACCGCGCAAAAATCGTGGACTTTGGCAGAGAAACCGGGAAATACGAAGGTAGAAATAAAGACGTTTGTATCGAAGACAATGACTGTCGAAGCCGACAGGGCTGGACTCATTTCCATAATAAGAATGAATTAAGAAATGGAAACCGACAGTCCGGTAGTCGATTGACCTAAAAATAGGCAAAAATAATTTTGTCAATGGCGAACTAAGAGATGTCTGTGAATATATCTTCTTCCGATTGAAAGCCTGCTTCTTCGGCGACACCTTTCATTTCCTGGCGAATCTGATTCACTTTTTCCAGATACAAATAGTCGGCTACAATCTTCTGAATTAACTTTTCGGAGGATACGTTAAGTTGCTTTGACTTCTTCTGCAAGTCATTGAAAGCCGTTTCTTCAAGAGATAAAGTCAGAACTATCATAATTCTCTTTTTACTAAATATCCGACTTCATAACGTAAAAAACAAAAAAACAGTTGAGTTAACCCCGAACGGGCCAACTCAACTGTTTTGTACTTGGTATCCTTCTACCGGCTCAAATACAAATTCCGCTCGGAGTAGACGTTCAGGAAAAAGTCGTCTTCCAGATCGTCGATGAAGTAAATTCCTTCACCGGTCGATTTCATTTCCGGGCCGAGTTCCTTGTTCACGTTCGGAAACTTGTTGAACGAGAAGACCGGTATTTTGATGGCGTAGCCCTTTTTCACCGGTTTGAAATCAAAATCCTTCACTTTTTTCTCACCCAGCATCACCTTCGTCGCATAATTGACATACGGTTCCTGGTAGGCTTTGCAGATAAACGGCACCGTCCGCGACGCCCGGGGATTGGCTTCGATGATGTAGACGACCTCGTCTTTAATGGCAAACTGAATGTTGATCAGCCCGACGGTTTTCAGCGCTTTGGCAATCGTCCGGGTGTGCGCTTCAATCTGCTGCACCACGGCGTCGCTCATATCGAACGTTGGCAACACCGCGTAGGAATCACCGGAGTGAATACCGGCCGGTTCGATGTGCTCCATCACCCCGATGATATACACATCTTCGCCGTCGCAGATGGCGTCGGCTTCGGCTTCAATGGCGTTCTCGAGGAAGTGGTCGAGTAGAATGTTGTTGTCGGGAATGTCGTGCAGAATCTTGACCACGTGCTGCTCCAGTTCCTGTTCGTTCAGGACAATTTTCATGCTCTGGCCACCCAGAACGTAGCTGGGCCGCACCAGGAGCGGAAAACCGAGCTCGCGCGACAGTTCGACGGCTTCGTCGGAACCGCGCACCGTCCCGAATTTGGGATACGGAATGTTATAATCCCGCAGCAGGGCTGAAAAACGGCCCCGGTCTTCGGCCAGATCGAGTGATTCGTAGTCGGTACCGATGATTTTAATACCGTAGCGCGTCAGTTTCTCGGCCATTTTCAGGGCGGTCTGGCCGCCCAGCTGCACAATGACTCCCACCGGATTTTCGTGCATGATGATGGCGTGAACGTGTTCCCAGAAAACCGGCTCGAAATACAACTTGTCGGCAATGTCCGGGTCGGTCGAGACGGTTTCGGGATTACAGTTGATCATAATCGTCTCATAACCACACTCTTTGGCCGCCAGAACGCCGTGTACGCACGAGTAGTCGAACTCGATTCCCTGCCCGATCCGGTTCGGTCCTGACCCGAGGATGACCACTTTTTTCCGGTCACTGATGATCGACTCATTGCCCGCCAGCATACCGACCGGCAAAGCGCCTTTTTCGGGAAACTCACCCCCGGCACTGGGCAACTGCGGACTGTTGAAGGTCGAGTAGTAATAAGGTGTACGGGCCTCAAATTCGGCCGCACAGGTGTCGACGCACTTGAACACGCGCCGGATGTTATGCTCCTGTCGGAAATTATAAATCTTACTTTCTTTTACCCCCAGAATGTGTGCCAGCTGGCGGTCGGCATAGCCTTTCTGCTTGGCTTTCAGGAGTAAAGCCGGGGGCACATCTTCCAGTTCGTACTGCCCGATCTCTTTTTCCAACTCCACCAGTTCTTCAATCTGATACAGAAACCATTTGTCGATTTTGGTCAGATTCTGGATGGTTTTGAACGACATGCCGATTTTGAAGGCGTCGTAAATATGAAAGAGCCGGTTCCAGCTCGGATGGGCCAGACTTTGCTTGAGGGCCGCCTGGTCGGTCAGTTCACGGCCGTCGGCACCCAGGCCGTTGCGCCGGATTTCGAGCGACTGGCAGGCTTTCTGCAACGCTTCCTGAAAGTTGCGGCCAATGCCCATGGCTTCACCCACCGATTTCATTTGCAGACCCAGCGAACGGTCGGCACCCGGAAATTTATCAAAATTCCAGCGGGGTACTTTCACGATGACGTAGTCGATGGCGGGCTCAAAAAAGGCGGAGGTCGAGCCGGTAATCGGGTTGGTCAGCTCATCGAGGTTGTAGCCAATCGCCATTTTGGCGGCAATTTTAGCAATCGGATAGCCGGTTGCTTTCGAAGCCAGGGCCGACGAACGGCTCACGCGCGGGTTGATTTCAATGGCAATGATGGAGTCATCGGCCGGATTGACGGAAAACTGCACGTTACACCCCCCGGCAAACTTCCCGATTCCGTCCATCATTCTAATGGCCAGATCACGCATTTGCTGGTACAGCGTATCCGGCAGCGTCATGGCCGGAGCCACGGTGATGCTGTCGCCCGTGTGGATGCCCATCGGGTCGAAATTCTCGATGGAGCAGATGATGATGAAATTACCGGCTCCGTCGCGCAGCAGTTCGAGTTCGTACTCTTTCCAGCCCATCACGCTCTGCTCGATCAACACTTCGTGAACCGGCGACGCGTGCAACCCGTTGTTCAGCGCTTTATCAAAATCTTCCGGTTTATCGACAAAACCGCCCCCGGTTCCACCCAGGGTGTAGGAAGGTCGAATTACCAGCGGAAATCCGATTTCCTGCGCAATTTCTTTGCCTTCCAGAAAGGAGCGGGCCGTACGGCCTTTGCAAACGCCGACCCCCAGTTCGATCATTTTCAACCGGAATTTCTCGCGGTCTTCGGTGGTTTCGATGGCCTTGATGTCCACGCCGATGATGCTGACACCGTATTTTTTCCAGATACCGGCTTTCTCGCAGTCGATGGCTAAGTTCAAAGCCGTCTGACCGCCCATTGTCGGTAAAACCGCATCGATGGGGTGACCAGCCTCCTGATGAGCCTTGAGAATTTCAATAATGGATTTTTTCTCAAGCGGTTTCAGATAGACATAATCGGCATTGATGGGGTCGGTCATGATGGTGGCCGGATTCGAGTTAATCAGCGAAACCACGATACCTTCTTCGCGCAGCGAACGGGCGGCCTGTGAACCGGCGTAATCAAATTCGCAGGCCTGACCAATAACGATAGGGCCGGAGCCGATAATGAGAATCGAACGGATGGAGGAGTCTTTGGGCATTACAGTGAGACGAATGAATAATGAATCTGGCGACCGTTGGTACGGCAAACCGATGAAAAATGCGTGCTGAATCATCAACACACAATCACTATTCCTGACCCCCTGAAACGTACTGGCCCGAAGCGAAAACAGGTTGGCACAGCGACCGGAACGCAGCCACATGGCGAACCGTTTAGTTGCTTCCGAAGCCAATCTGTTTCGGTATGGTCAAAAATCCCACAAAATTAGTGGATGGTGACGAATTAGGAAGAAAAACTTTTAAATGTTTTTGTCGTTGCTCCGAAAACTGCGGAGCAACGACAAAAACCCTATTTTTTAGTAACAAAAATCAAATCCTGGTAATCGATGGTATTCTCGCGACCGGGCCAGCTTCCGAATTTGACATCACGGATGGTCAAACCGGCTTTTTGAAACGATTCGCGGGCATACGTCTCGTCGAAAGCAATCATACTTTCGGGTAAATCCTGGATGTGAACCATCGTGCGGTCGGTGTAGGGCGTCAGAACGCGATCGTATTTATTTTTCTTTTCCGCATTTAACCGGCGCGATTCGTCATTCAGCCAGAACATGGTAATATAGCCTCGGGCCCCTTTCTTCAACACCCGCGAAATTTCGGCCAGATACCGCTCGAAATCCGCTTCGAGCATGTGGGTAAACACCGAATTGAGGATCACATAATCGAAGGTCGCGTCCTCGAACGGAAACCGCAGTTCGTGGCCCTGCATCGTTCCCTTCGGGTTATACATCTTATTGTAGACGTTCAAATGGTGAAAATTGAAATTCGGGAAGCGTTTATGAATTTCCTTGTTACACCAATCGACGCCTTCTTTCACAATTTCAATGCCGTCGTACGCACCAGTCGTCAGGTATTTGGTCAGTGGAACCGCCAGTCTGCCAATACCGCTGCCCACGTCGAGAACGCGGTCGGTCGGTTTCAGATTACCAATCGCGGCCATGCGATCGATACCGAGCTGGCCCACCTTTTTGAAATCACCGTCACCGATAAAAATCATTCTTGATGGAGGAGTCAGCTCATCCCGCTCACCGGTAATGATCTCCAGCTGGTCAATTACCGACAAGGGAATTACCTGTTTCAGCGCCGTTTTTATCGAGTTGGGAATCAAACTTTTCAGACCCATTATGGATTGGTTTTTGGTTTTAAATGGGAGGCAAGTTAAACATTAAAGCCATATTTTTGTAAACTTATGCCCAATTTGACGCTTTGAAAGAAAGCGATCGGGCGAATTTAACTGTATAGTTTTACGAATATGATGATACGTCGACGTGCATGGCTGTTGATCGGGGTGGTAGGTCTGACGTTTGCAGGCTGTTATAAGTACGAAGAGCGTGTTTGGCGGACTCCTTCCAACCAGGGCGGCTCGACGACAACGACGCCCGGCACGCCGGGATCATCCAATCCGGGGGGGAGCGGGCCGGGCACCTCGCCCATAACCGGTTTGCCCAATCCGCCGGCCCGGCCTTCCTACATCGATAACGGGTCGCTCCGGCTGAGTGTCGATCTGAATATGGGGGGCGCCATCACCTACCTGGCGGCTTCGGCCAATGGGCAAAACATGGTTAATAACTGGGACGCGGGACGGCAAATTCAGGCGTCATTTTATGCCGGTCCGGATACCTTTACGCCCGATGGAAAACCGGCCCATCCGCTCTGGCAAAACCTGGGCTGGAATCCGGTCATGTCGGGCGACGTTTTTGGCAATCGCTCCAAGGTGCTCGAAACGCGCAACGACGGACAACAGATTTACGTCAAAACCCAGCCCATGATTTATCCCAACGATAACATCCCGTGTGAATGTACGGTTGAAACCTGGATTGCGCTCGACAAGAATACCGTTAAAGTTCGCCACCGGCTGAATAACAACCGGACGGATACCAAACAATATGCGGCTAAACCGCAGGAATTGCCCGCTATTTTTCTGAATGCTCCTTTTCGCAATATTGTGACCTATACCGGCACCCGCCCGTTTACCAATGATGTTCTGACCCGAACCCAAAGCCAGACGGTCAACGAAATTGCTGGTGGAAAAGCACTTGTTTCCCCGGAAAACTGGATGGCGATGG
This sequence comes from Larkinella knui, assembly GCF_003858645.1. GTDB lineage: Bacteria > Bacteroidota > Bacteroidia > Cytophagales > Spirosomataceae > Larkinella > Larkinella knui. Next base: position 347,765 of record NZ_RQJP01000007.1, read on the forward strand.
TCAATGACGCGAATTGGGGGCTGGCCGTTCACAAAGCGAACCATCAGTATTTTATCGGCGGTATTTTTGGAACGTCACCCGTTGGGGGCGAATACGATTTCACAACGGCGTACATTACGCCCTCGGCGTATGAAGTGATCGATTACAATATTCAGTATCAGTACGATTATACGCTGGTGGTGGGTTCGCTCGATGACATTCGAAAATTCGTTTATGCCCAGCCCCGCCCCCGAACAACGCCGGATTACCGCTTCGTGGCCGACCGGCAGTCGTGGTGGTATTATCTGGGAACGGATCGGGGCTGGCCCATTAAGAATGAACTAGATATTCCACTCGATAAAGGAAGTTTTCTGCTCTCCGGCCCGGCTGAAACGTGGCAGGCTGCCGACATGCCGAAGGTCTACGTCCGGGCGGCTCTCAAAACCGATGCAACGCAGGCCCGGCTCCGCTGGATGGCGCCGGGTGATCCGGAATTTGTCCCGGCGCACCTGGTCGATTTTCCGATTATTGGCGATGGCGAATACCGGACGTATGAAATTGATATGACCAAAGTGCCCGCCTGGAAAGGAACCATTCAACAACTGGGGTTTGAACCGGCGCTGGGCGAAAAAGGCGGGGCGGGCAAGTTTGCCAAAATTCAATTCATCTCGTCAAAACCGTAACGGGCCTTTTATGAAAATACTGGTTGCGCTCGCATCCATTTTCCTGTTGAGCTACCGACCCGCTTCGGTTACGGAGCGCCCGGATTTTGAGCGGTATTTTACCGAACAAAAGCTCAAGGGGTCCTTTTTGCTCTATGATCCGCAACGCGATCATTATACAGCCTATAATTTTGAACGCACTCGCCAGGGGTTTCTGCCCGCTTCCACGTTCAAAATCATCAATACGCTGATCGGGCTGGAAACCGGTGTTTTGAAAGACGAAACTTCCGTCATGAAATGGGATAGCGTCAGGCGGGACATCGAAACCTGGAACCGCGATAACACACTCGAAACCGCTTTTAAAGTATCGTGCGTGCCGTGTTATCAGGAAGTAGCCCGAAAAGTGGGGTTGAAACGGATGCAGGAATGGGTCGGAAAAGCCGGGTATGGCAACCTTGATATTCACGCCGACAACCTCGATAAATTTTGGCTGGAGGGCAAATCCACGATTACGCAGGAGCAGCAGGTCGACTTTTTGCGCCGGGTCCACGACGGCAATGTGCCGTTTGCCAAAAAGAATCTGGCGGTATTGAAAAAAATTATGCTCCTGGACGAGAAGCCCGGCTGGAAACTGTACGGCAAAACTGGCTGGGCCGCCGGCAGTGCCAACCCCAACATCGGCTGGTTTGTGGGCTATGTCGAAAAAGGGGACAAGGTCTATTATTTTGCCACAAATGTGGAAAGTCCCAGGCCCGTACCCGATACATTTATTCCCGCCCGCCGGCAAATTACCGAAGCGATTTTGAAGTCGCTGGGAGTTAGCTATTAACTTTTAATTCCCTTAATAGCCCACTGCCTGGCCATCTTTCCGCATTTCTGACGCGCCGTGGTACACTTTGTTTGTGGTATCGGAGAGAATGGCCTGATAACCACCAAAGAAATCCTTCGAAATCAGGTGGTGGCCCCGGCGTTCCAGTTCGTAGCGGACTGCGTTCGGAATACCACTTTCCAGGGCCAGGTGACCGCCGTCGAGCATCATCGTGCCGATGGGTTCGCTGCTGCCGGAATGGCTAAACCGGGCGGCATCACCGGCTTCCTGCACATTCATGCCGAAATCGATGATGTTGCACAGAATCTGAACGTGCCCCTGCGGCTGCATGGCCCCGCCCATTACGCCGAAACTCAGGAATGGTTTGCCTTCTTTCAGCACAAAAGCCGGAATAATCGTGTTGAAAGGCCGTTTGCCCGGTTTGTATTCATTGGCATGACCCGGTTGCAGGTTAAAACTTGTGCCCCGGTTGTGAAAGGCAAAGCCCAGTCCGTCGGGCACCAGGCCGCTGCCAAATTCGAGCATGTTACTTTGGATCAGGGATACGATATTGCCTTCGTCGTCGGCTACGGTCAGGTAAGTCGTGTCACCTTCCCGCAACGGCGGGGCGCTGGAATCGATGCGTTTGGCCGCCTGTCTGGGATCGATCAATTTCCGCCGTTGGGTAGCATAGTCTTCCGAAAGCAGCCACGACAGCGGGATTTTGGAAAATGCCGGATCGGCATAAAACCGGGCGCGGTCTTCAAAAGCCAGTTTTTTGGCTTCCGTCAATACATGCAGGTAATCGGCGCTGTTATGACCCATCCGTTTCAGGTCATACGCTTCGAGGATGTTCAGCATCTGGAGCACCGCGATGCCCTGGCCGTTGGGCGGCAGTTCATACACATCGAAGCCCCGGTAATTGACCGACACCGGATCGACCCAGGTACTTCGGTGTTCGGCCAGATCTTCCTTTCGCAGATACATCCCGACTCTGAGGGCATACCGATCGATCACCCCGGCCAGGTCACCCCGGTAAAAAGCATCGCGGCCACCGCTGGCAATTTTCTCGTAGGTAGCGGCCAGATCCGGGTTTTTAAAAAGCTGGCCTTCTTTGGGCGGCTGCTGGTTGATCAGAAATGTACGGCGAAAGTTGTCAAATTCCTGAATCGTCGACTGGCTCGCTTCCAGCCGACGCACGGCTTCCCGCCAGGAATACGCAATTACCTGCGGAACCGGCGCGCCTTCGCGGGCGTAGTGGATTCCCGGAGCCAGCAGTTTTTTCATGGCTAATTTGCCAAACCGCTGGTGCAATTCGAACCAGCCGTCGACGGTTCCCGGCACCGAAACCGACAAAGGTCCGTACAGCGGAATTGCCTTTGAATCGCCTAGAACCGCTTTTAGTTTTTCAGTCGTCAACCCTTTGGGCGAGCGTCCGCTGGCGTTCAGACCGTAGAGCTTCTGGTCTTTTGCCGACCAGACCAGGGCGAATAAATCCCCGCCAATACCGCAGTTATTGGGCTCCAGAACGCCCAAAGCCGCGTTGGCCGCAATGGCGGCATCGACGGCTGAACCGCCCTGTTTCAGGATGTCGAGCCCGACCTGCGACGCCAGCGGATGGGCCGTCGCTACCATTCCATGACTAGCCACCACCGGACTTCGCGTCGCAAAATTAGGGCCGCTGATGCGGTCGCCTTTTCCCGTTTGCGCCAGGAGTCGTGTTGCGGACAAAAGAATAACCAGGTAAAAACCGGTTCGGAAAAAAAACGCACCCTGCTCAGATTTCGTGCTCATCGTTCAATACATCAGGCTTGGAATGTAAGTTATCAAATAAGGAGAACTGAAATGGATTTCCTACCCGGAAAGCGCCTGTAATTTGATTTATTCCTATATTTCCGCAAACGGGGCGCAATGCTTTTCGACCATGCGGTCGGCAGCCCCGGATTTTAATCCCAAAAACATGGCAGAAATTAAATTTGATCTCGATACAAAAAGTCTTGGCGCCCTTTATCTGTATGAAGAAGGCGTTAAAATTGGTGAAATGGTCGTCAATATTGCCGATGGAAAGCTGACGGTTTACCACACCGAAGTTGTTCCGGAGGCAGAAGGTCACGGCTACGCCAAACAACTGCTGGATGCGATGGTGACTTACGCCCGGGAAAATAACCTGAAAGTGGTTCCGCTATGTCCGTATGTACACGCCCAATTCAAGCGTCATCCGAACGATTATGCGGATATCTGGAACAAACAGGAAGAATAAAGGCGATCAACGCCTGAACTGAAAAGGGCTGGACACGATCGCTCCCCGTTCGTCAACGACGTTTAGCAACCAGATCGTCGCGTCAGGCGGTGGTGCGGGAGCCATAACCTGATTGCCTTTCAAGGCTGCGGGAACCGTTGTCCAGCGCCGGTTTTCAAAGGGCAGGCTCGTATCCGTCGTGTAGGCCAGCGTGGCCGATGTTAAGGGAACCGGTGCCGTTACCCGGGCGACCACATTCCCGTTTTGCGTGGAGACGGCTCCCAGAACGGGCAGCGGTTTTCCGCCGGTCAAATACGAATCGACAAACCAGCCGATTTCCTGCGGTTCCCACCCTTCGCGGTGGCCGTGTTTCATCGTGGTGGTGATGCGGTAGTTTTTGGGACTTTTCACCCGATCATAGGTTTGGGAAAAGCTCGTGGGCGGATAAAACCGATCATTCGTGCCGTTCACCCAGAGCATCGGCATGCGGGCTTGTCCGACAAAGTGGGAAGGATCGAAGCGGTCCATCCAGCGTTTCCGCTGATCTGGGGGTGTATCGCCCAACTCTTTATCGTGGAAAAAACCGCCCGGCTCGTCGATAAAACCGCAGCCGTAAACCGGCACGGCCACTTTAAACCGGTTGTCCAGCCCCGCAACGATGCAGGTCAGAAAACCGCCCCAGCTGATGCCCGTGAGTGCTGTCCGGCTCGAATCGACGCCCGGCAGGCTGCGCAGCAAGGAGTGGGCGCGGATAACGTTGGCGACGGCGTGGTATACCCACTGTTTGTCGGCCGTACTGTCGATGCTCCTGAATTTTGCGTTCGGATTCTGGTCGGGTCCGCCGAGCGGCAGTCGTTTCCCGTCGGCACCGTTGCCGCCCAGATCCATGGCCAGAGCGGCATACCCGCGTTTGGCCCACAATTCGGCCCATTCCCGGAAGGCTTTGCCGCCCCCGCCGTGCACCAGAACGATGGCAGGGAGGTTGCGGTCGTCGGCCGGTTTTCCGGATAAACTGCCGGGCGTGGCATAATACGCAAACACTTGCGTGTGGGGGTGCGGGCCGTATTTTTCTCCTTCGTACAGGATCTGCCGGACCCGCGCGGTATCACTCGTTTGCCATTGAAAGCCCGGAATCTGCTTCAGCTTTTCCACATTCCAGGGCAGATGCTGGGCGAAAACCGGCCCAACCGATGGTATCAGAAGCAGGCTGAGCAGGAAAGGAAAGAGCAGGAACGGTTTTTTCACGGGGAAACGGGTTTAGGAATGGGCTGAAATGGCTTGTGGTGGCAAGGTAACGGTAGTGGCAAAGTAAAAGAAACGGTTCAGGAAGGCAATTCTTCCTGAACCGTTTCTAGGAGCTAAATGGGAAATTCCTTATTCCATCACCATTTCCGTGTGTGCCGAAGCTTCGATTTTCTTACCGGTAAACAACAGCAGCAAGGGTACGCAGACCAGGAAAAACGCACCGATGACCAGAAATGCATCGGCGTATGTCATCACCAGCGCCTGTTTGATGACCGCGCCCTGCATCACCCCGTAGGCTTTGCTGGTGGCCGTCACCAGCGCATCACCTTTTGACAGAAACAGGTTGGTATACTGGCGGATCCGCTCGGCGGACAAGGGGTTGTAAATCGAGATATTGTCGCCCAAACGCGACGAATGAAGGACGGTCCGCGTCGAAATGTACGTCGTCATGATGGCGGTTCCGAAGGTTCCTCCCAACTGACGAATCATGCCCGTCAGGGCCGAACCCTGCGGAATTTCGATGTTCTTCAGGTCTGCTAAGGTGATGGTAGTCAAGGGAATGAAAATCAATCCCATGCCAATCCCCCGGACAATGAGCGGCCAGAAGAAATAATCCGGTCCGGCGGCCAGGCTGATGGCCGACAGATCGAAACAGAAACCGAAAAACAGGATGAAACCGATGGCGGCATACCAGATGGGCGAAATGTAATTCTTACTCAATAGCCCACCCACCACCGGCATCATCAAACCCGTTGCCAGCGAACCCGGCATTAAGAGTAAACCCGTCTGACTGGCGGTGAATCCCAGGATGGTCTGACAGAAAACCGGGATGATGAAAACCGACGCAAACAACCCGAAACCGAGGATGAAATTAAACAGGGTTCCGACCGCAAACCGGCGCTGACGCAGGAGACTCAAGTCGAGAATCGGAAGTTTGACGGCCAACTCGCGCCAGATGAAACCAATCAGTCCCACACCGGCTACAATCGACATACCCACGATGAATCCCGAGTCGAACCAGTCTTTTTCCTGCCCTTTTTCCAGAATGATCTGCAAACCGCCGATTCCCATGATAAGCAGGATCAAGGCGAGCCAGTCCATCCTGCCCGCCAGCACTTTCTCCGCCGGTTCCTTGATGTAGGTATAGGTCAGGAACGTTGCCAGAATCCCGAAGGGAATGTTGATGTAAAACACCCAGTTCCACGACAGATTATCCGTAATATAACCGCCCAGTGTGGGGCCGATCGAGGGGCCGATAATAACACCCATCCCGAAAATGGCGTTGGCAATTCCCAGTTGTTCTTTCGGAAACGTCTGAATCAGAATGGATTGAGCGGTTGTCAACAAGCCCCCACCGCCGATTCCCTGCACAACCCGGAAGAAAACCAGTTCCCAGACGTTGGTGGACGTTCCGCAGAAAACTGACGCGATGGTAAAGAGAATGATCGAGGCTGCGAAATAATTCCGGCGACCCAGTTTGGCCGTCAGCCAGCCCGACATCGTGATCATCACGGCGCTGGCGGCTGCGTATCCCGTAACCACCCAGCTAATGTCCCCCAGCGATGCGCCGAGGTTGCCCATCATCTGGTTCAGCGTTACGTTGACGATCGACGAATCGATGGTCTGCAACAGCGCGGCCGTCGTCACCGTGATGACGACGATCCATTTATCAAATCCTAACTTCATAGTATCAAACTCGAATGAGAGTGGAAATAAAGGATCGACGGTTTTGAGCCCGTCGATCCTGATCCGTTATTTCTGTAAATCCACGGCAACCGTCGCACTCATACCGGGGCGGAGTCTGGTGTAAAGCGGGCTTTTGGGGTCCAGATCAATCCGGACCGGAATCCGTTGTACCACTTTTACGTAGTTACCGGTAGCATTGTCGGGAGGCAGCAACGAGAATTTTGCGCCTGTTGCACCGGCAAACGAACCCACGTGGCCCGTCAGTTTTTCGCCTTCAAATGCGTCTACGTCCACTTCAACGACCTGACCGGGCTGCATTTGCTTCAGCTGCGTTTCTTTGAAATTGGCCGTTACCCACAGGTTCGAGTTTCCCACCACTGAGCAGATTGCCTGGCCCGCCTGCACCAGTTGACCCACCTGAACGGCCCGCTTGGAAACCACGCCGGCAACCGGAGCCCGCACAATGGTGTACGACAGTTGCAGCTTCGCCATGTCCAGGTCAGCCTGCCGCTGCTTTACGGCAGCCTGTGCCACCGAAATCTGGCCTTCCGTAGCCCGGTGCTGCGAGCTGGTTACACCCGTTTGCGTACCGGCCGCGTTCACCTGCGACTGAGCGGTTTGCAACTGCGCCTGAGCCGCCTGCAACTGCGCCTGAGCCGCATCGCGCTCGGCCAGAACGTTGTCGTACTGTTGTTGCGGCACCGATTTTTCGGCCAGCAGACGCCCGTAGCGCTCAAAATCCTGGTTGGCTTTGCGGGCCCGGGCTTGAGCTGCGGTGACGTTAGCCTGCGCGGCAGCTACCTGATTACGAGCGGTTTGAACGCTGGCCTGTGAGCTTTCGACCGTGGCCGATGCCACACCCACATTGGAGCGGGTGACGCCCGCACTCGCCATTGCGCTTTGCAAAGCGGCTTCGGCCTGAGCCAACCGGATGCGGTAATCGGCATCGTCAAGAATAACCAGCGTATCGCCTTCTTTCACAAACTGATTGTCTTTGAATCGAATGGCTTTTACATACCCACTGGCTTTGGGAATAACCGGGTTCACGTCCCCGTCAATCTGGGCGTCGTCCGTGGTTTCGTGGCGTTGCAGGTAGCGGAATTCGCTATACCCGAAAAAGAGAGCAAGGGCAACAATCAAAAGGCCCCCGACGCGGAATAAGGTTTTCTTGTTCATGGCTGTATCGTCTGACAAACGAGATTAATTAAGGTTGTTGCCCGTGGCTTTCAGCAATCGCTGGTAGGCGAGTTGCGAGTCCACCGTGGCATTGATCACATTGAGTTGGGCCTGGAGCAGAAAGCTGTCGGCTTCCAGTAAATCGGTTGCGCCAACCAGCCCGTTGCGAAACCGGGATTCTGTCAAACGGTAATTTTCCCGGGCTTGCGTCAGGGCCGTCCGGATCACATTCTGCTGCTCCAGCGCCAGCTGGTAATTGTTATAGGCCGTCACCACTTCCGATTGAATCTGATCGGTTTGCTGCTGGCTTTGCAGCGTTGCCTGATCGATGGCGGTTTTGGCTTCGTTCGTTTTTCCTTTCAGGTTATACAATGAGCCGATGTTGTAGGTCAAGCCCGCGCCGACGTTCCAGGTGCTCACGAACGATTTGGCTTCCGGAATCAGCCGGGCCGTGGGGTTGATGTAGTTGAAACCCGCCGACACACCCAGGTGCGGATACCGGCTGCTCCGGGTGTTGCGCAGCAGCGCTTCCGCCGATTGAAGCCGCAGGGCGTTCGCCTGCACTTCCGGACGCGCCTGAACGGCCTGCGCCAGAAAACCGCTCAACGGTTCCAGCGTTGCAACGGGATTGGTCAAGGTCGTATCGACCGCAATGAACTGATCGGTGGGCAAACCAACGAGCAAATTGAAATTGTAGAGGGCCGTCTGGCGAGCCTTATCGACCTGTAAGCGGCTCAGATTCAGATTGTTTTTCTGCAACTGGATCTTCAGTACTTCGTTGGCAGTTACAATGCCTTCTTTTTCCATATTGCGGGCTTCCCGCTCTTTCTCTTCAAATTGCCTGATACTCTGATCGATAACGGCGGTCGACCGAATCAGTTTAACGATGTTGTAATACGCGTCGGTTACCGTATAGACCAGTTCCGAGCGGTTGCGCTGGGCGTCTAACCGGCTGGCTTTCGCCAACAGATCCGCCGATTTTTCCGCCGACTTCTCGGCAAAACCGCCGAACACTTCTTTCGTGATCGTTACGCCCCCAATCATGGCATTGAACGCTCCGGCGGGAATGCTGAGGGCCGATTTTCCGTCTTCCCCCGCGCCCAGCGAAAAAGGACCGGTCAGCGTATAGCGCGAATAAGCCAGCGATGCGTTGGCCTGGGGCAGACTCCGATCTTTGGTTTCCTGCGAACGGGCTTCGGCGGCCAGGGTTCGCGCATCCGCCAGTTTAATTCCCTTGTTGTTTTGCAAAGCCAGTTGGATGGCCTGGCCGAGCGGCATGACTGTCGGCGTGGGTTGGGCAGCCACCCATCCCAAACTCAGCAGCCAAAAAGCCGTTCCTATTACGTACTTTTTCATGTTAGCGATTTCTAATTTTATCCAGGAGTGTATTCAGTAGTCGTACTTCTTCATCAGTCAGGTGACTCACGATGGATTCAAAATCGTTGAATTCAGCCGCGGCTTTTTCCACAAACCGTTTCGATTCTTCCGTCAGCCGCAGATTTACCCGGCGCCGGTTTTGGGAATCGATCTCACGCACAATTAAGTTTTTGGCCACCAGGCGATCCGTAAGCCGGGTGATATCCGAGTTTATTTCGATCATTTTTTCCTTCAACTCACCAGCCGTCAAGCTGTTTGGATAAACCTCGGAAAGGTGCCGTAAAACGATGTACTGCTGCACCGACAGATCGAACGGAGCTAGTTTCTGCGCAAAATAATTCATGATGTACCCATCGGTATGGTGCAGATTGGCGATCAGCCGATGGTATTCATTGCGAAATTGCTTGTTCATAGTGGTTAAGAAAACCCAAAAGTAGATCCTATATTCGTTTAAACAAATATCGTTTAAACAGAAGTTGCCGCATTCGGATTAAAATACAATTAAAACACTTGAATGGCCTTGATGAGGAGATGAAATAGGATTTTTGTGATGATAAATGTAAAAGTCCCTGGCTCCGGAATCCATTTCCTCGGACCCTTGAGTTGATTTTTGTCAGGGTTTGTAGTCGAAGTAGACCCGCCGGATTTTGCCGTTTTCGATTTTGTAGGTAACAATAGAGTCGACGGTTCGCCCATCGGCGCGACCGGTCACTTTTTCCTGCATAATAACCGTATTGCCCAGAACAATCCGGTTCAGGACCTCACAATGCAGGGCGGGATTGTTCTCGAAAAACCGGGCGTAATAGGTCCGTAATTCCGCTTTGCTGTGGAATTGCCGGATGAGCTTTTCAGCGAACAGAAACAGGGCCGTACTGTCGCTGTAGGGCGCCACGAAGCCGGCGACATTGTGGGCATTCCAGGCGTCGATTTGCTGCTGCACCAATTCCGCTGGAGAAGGCTGCTGGGCGAAGGCGATTGCCGTGTTCCAAAAAACCAGAAAAAGGATTCGTTGTAGCATCGTCAAAGCTTTTTGAGAGTCTACATTCCGGCGCTACAAAGCCATCGGTTGCCGTTTCCAGTAGGTCAGCGAGCGCCAAACCCATTCGAAGGGGCCGAAACGGAAAAACCGGAGCCAGATGGCGGAGAAAATGAGCTGAAACAGCCACACGGCGGCAACGACAAAATACAGTTCGTAATACGACAGTTTGCCAAAATAGCCAAAACCGTATCCGTAAAAAAACAGCGTACAGATGATGCTCTGCATCAGGTAGTTGGTAAATGCCATTTGCCCGACATTGGCCAGGGCTTTCATCAGCCACGGAACGAGGTTCGAGCGGTAGATCAGCAGCAGCAAACTCGCGTGACCCAGCGCAGAGGTTGCCCGGCGGATGTGGTAAAAAGCCTGAAATGGAAATGTATCCGCATCCAGTGTTTTGCCGGGATTCGTGAACCAGGCGACGCCATTCCAAAATGCAAACCACCCCAGGGTCAGGCCAATGCCGTAACCCGCCAGGAGGGTAATGACGTACGTTTGAGTGGGTAATTTATTGGAGAAGAAGCCCCATTTAAACAGGGCCATTCCCAGAAACATCAGCGCCCACGCATCCCAAACGAAGTTCTGGTAGAATTTAACGGATTCAAATTTGGTGTTTAGCGGCAGGTACGTACTGAATACCGTCGCGTAGCTGCCCCGCATGCTTTTGTTGTTTTCCTCTTCTTTCTTTTTGTCGTATTTTGTGCTTTTTTCTACCGCCAGCCAGCCTTCTTTGGCTTTTTTTAGTTCATCGGTGAGCGGTTTCTTCTGTTTTTCCAGTTGAATGGCTTTGAGGTATCCTTCGCGGTTCTCTTTACTTTCCATCGCCCTGAAAATCCCTTTGACGCCCAATACCGCCACGCAGAAAAACGCGATCAGGAGGTACGTTCGGGGCTTCATTTTCCGGAATGGAAACAAAAACAGGCCGCAAACGCCATAGGTATACAGAATATCGCCGGGCCAAAGCAATAAGTAGGCATTGAACATGCCGAACACAATGAGCCAGAATAACCGCCGGTAATAATAATCCGGCATGCCGTAGCCGTCGGCCAGCGTGTCTTTTTTGGCCATAAACAGCAGCATTCCCGCTCCGAACAACATGGAAAACAGCGCCCGCATGGTGCCTTCAAAAACGACCGAAACCGTCATGAACGTGCGAAAATCCGGCGAGTCGACCGGCGCCGTGAAAAACCGGGGTGTGGCCGTGTGTGACAGGCCGAAATACGGGATATTCATCATCAGAATACCGAGCAGCGCAAACCCGCGAATGACGTCTACGGTTTGAATACGGTCGGCTTTGGCAACGGGCTGAGCCGCTGCGTAGCGGGTTGCTTCGGAATCCGAAGGGACGGTAGCAGAGATGGCATCCATGCAGTAGCGTCGTAGCGGTTAAGGAAAAGGTTTTGATTTGAAAAGGCCAGAGGATAAGTTTACCACCGGATTGGGCAAACAAACACCGACCGAAAGGGTATTTTTGTTGTTTATTATCCGTAATATACCGGGTTACATTCTGGGTATCAAAACGTTTTATTAAACGGCAGACTTCAAAAGCCTCACCATTTTACCATGAAAAACAAGTTTTTTATTCTCGTTCTGCTGATCAGCTTTGGGTTTTTGACGTCGGTTCAGGCTCAGAAAAACGTCAGGCTACAGGGCAATGTCAGCGGACTCGGTACGGTTATGGTTTATCTCAAGAAAACCGACAATGCCAACAGCCGCCCCGTGATCGTCGATTCGACCCGGGCAGTCGATGGCAAGTTTACATTCAGTCGCAGCATTCCCGAAATTGATTTCTACAACGTGGTGGCCGCCGGTTTGCCGGGGCAGGTGCAATTCATCTGGGACGGCGATTTGACGCTCGAAGGGACCCGCGACGCCTTCCGCGAGTCGGAAATAAAAGGATCGCCGTTGACGGATAGCTGGCTGAAATTTCAAAATGAAGTAGACCGCCCGTACCGCAATGTGCTGATGGATTTGTACAACGACCGCCAGCGTTCGACCGGCGATACGGCGATTGCCAACCGCGTTGCGCGGGAAGAAAAGCGGTTGAAGGCAGAGCAGAACCAGAAAGTGGCCGCGCACATCAAGGCCAATCCTGATTCGCAACTGAGCCTGTATCTGCTAAACTGGTACTGGAATCAGTTTCCGAAAACCGAGGCCCGGGCCATGTACGACAAACTCAGTAGTTCGTTTAAAAGCCATACACTGGCAAAACGGTTGCAGAATCAGCTGAAATAAATCGTTTTTCGTTGACTTCCTATTCTTGAAACCTGCCTGCAAGAATAGGAAGTTACGGCATTGTGTAACTTCTGTAGAGCAGTTGATTCTTCAAGAAAGAAAACCACAGAATCCTTCTATTAAAGTAACCAATTGCTGGTGTTACATTCGTCAATAGAATTGATTGCAAACACGTGGATAGCGCTAAAAAATTACGGCTTCATTATAAAACGTACGCGGACCTCTACAACAATCTCTTCATTGTTAACGCATTTGCCATACTAGTTTATACGATATGGTATCCGATAGGGCATGGTCAAATGGGCTATACCATTGGTGAAACTCTGATGAATTACCGGTACGGTTTTTACAGAAGAGCGCTAGTCGGCAATTTTTTTATAGCCATCTCAAATAAGGAGGTGCTGTTGATCGCCATAACATTAGTATATAGTATATGCTTACTAATGCCTTTACTGATAGTAAAAAATGCACTGCGCCTAAAGGATCCATGGTGGGTTTTATTCGGTATGGCAGTCGTTTTTTATTCGCCTTTTGGCCTGGCTTTTTACGTAAAAGATCCACCTGCTATTCGTAAAGAACTGTTTTTTTTCTTTCCTTTTTATTGGCTGTCTTTATATGGCTCTAAAAAGGCTACGGTTACTAATGTTTTAATAGTTATTTTTATAGTACTTTCTTCCTTTATTCATGAAAGCTTCTTCTTTCTGTTTCTTCCCTTCCTGCTAGCTTACCTGTTTTTAAATGAATGGATAAATAAAAAATGGCTGTTAATCCATGCAGGAGTAGGGATAGTCGCAACTTTTCTGTTGTCGTTGACACAAGGCAACTCTGAGCGTATTGCAGAAAATTTTATGCAACAGTATGTTAACCTTGGGTTTGGAAGAGAGCAATTTACAGCGTTTGACTACTTTCAGAAGTTACCTTCTTCTGAAAATATAGCGTCTGCATTTCACCATTTTACAACCGTTGGCCCTGCCGTTCATCTCGCATTCTATGTGGCTCACTTCTATTTTCTGTATGTCCTGTTTAGGTGTTTTAATATAGCGGTTTTATTTAAAAATTTAAATGCCTTACTCGTGTCACTTGGTCTGATCGCGCTAATGGCATTTGTATTATGTTTCATAGCAATGGACTACGGAAGGTGGTTTTCAATGGCCTATAGTACGTCTCTGATCTTATGTATTACCCAAGTAAAAAGTATCGAGTTTGGGATAGATCACAAGTCGATTGCGCTTCGTAGGGTGGTTTGTATACTAATGATCGGCGCGATTTTATTGATACGAATTCCGCATTTTACGGCTGTTCGGTTTAATTCAAGTGAATGGATTTTAGTTTTTAGATTGTTTATCAAAGATGGTTTTATAATGGCGGTAATTGTCGTAGGATTGGGGGCGCTACTAGAATATTTGAAAGTCAAACCGAAGGCTATTGGATAATTTACTAGTTGATTGTGGTTCCGGCTGTATTTTATTCCACTCCCGTAAACCGAAGGTTTCTGCCGCTGTTACATAGCAAAAATAGACTTGTCCGATTTCTGCATCGGTTCGCAAGTACCCTTTTAAACTCCCAAAATTTATACACCAAAAATGGGCTTCGTTTTCACGCCAACGGAATTCCGGCTTCGGTCGCTTTGCGGATAACAAATTGCCGGGCTTCGTCGTATTCTTCCGGTGTGCGCAGGTGTTCGAGCATAAACGGCACGTCACGCGGTAAGGCCGTGACATTCTGGAGATACGTTCCGTAATCAAGGGCCCCGCGCCCGGGCCGGGTTTCGGCAAAATGGACATCTTTGCCGTACACATCTTTGGCGTGAACGGCGATGATCCAGCGGCCCAGTTTGCGGAAAGTCTCCCTGATCAATGCCGCATTGTTGTAAAACCGCTCGGGTGTGTTGATGATGTTGGCCATATCGATGTGTGCCCCAAAAGCCGGGCGATCGATGGCTTTGATGAATTTCAGGTACGAATCCGGCCCGTCGGGCAAGCTCCAGCCCATCATTTCCAGGGCAAATTTGGCGGTTTTGGGCTTCACGGCGTCGATGACCTGGCGGCAGTTTTCCACCGTCGCGTCGAAATATTCCCTGGTCAAATTTCGCGCATCCGGGCCATCCCACTGGGTAGGATTGTAGGAACCGGCAATGTTGACGCAGGTCAGCGCCCCGATTTCGTCGGCCAGTGCCAGCCGTTCGGTCACGTACGCCAGGTTTTTGCTTCGTTTTTCAGCATCCTGATCCAGCATATTGACCCAGGCACCTACTTCGGCAATGAGGACGTTTTGTTCCGCAAAAGCCTTTCGAATGGCGGCAATTCTGGTCGTTTCCGTCAATTTGACCGCCGGAACGTAGGCCGAGCTGTAGTTCAACCGCCGGTGTTCCCGCGCCAGTTCCCCCGGATCGTCACTTTTCAGGAAAATGGGGCCACCCAGCCGCAGCGGTTTTGGGGCGGTTTTGAAAACCGGAATTTTTGGGACCATCAGGCTGCCGGCCAGCAGGGTGGAGGATTGAAGAAATTGGCGACGGGAGAGGGGGTTCATAGAAATTTCGGGTTAGTCTGTGCTGATCCAGATTCGCAATCGCCGGGCAACCCCGCTTGATCCTCTCTGTCGCCGATTTGTAATCCGCAGTCAGAAAGGCAAGATTGTAAAACCATTGTAATTATACTGCAGATTGCAAATCTCGACCAGCGAAACGCTAGCTTATCCGGCTCCAGTTCGTCTCGTCTTCCCGCTGCACTTCCACCTGATTCCGGATCGGCGCGTGTTGGGGTAAAACCAAATCGGGATCTTCCGCCAGAATCTGCTGCGCCGATTCCCGGGCCGCCATCAGAATGGCACCGTCTTTGGCGAGATCGGCCAGAATGAGGTCGGCAATACCGCTTTGCTGCGTGCCGGAGAGGTCGCCGGGGCCGCGGAGCTGGAGGTCTACGTCCGCAATTTCAAACCCGTTGTTGGTTTTCACCAGCGTCTCGATGCGGGTGCGGGTTTCCTTCGAGAGCTTATAATCCGTCATCAGAATGCAGTATGACTGCTCGGCGCCCCGCCCGACGCGCCCCCGCAACTGGTGCAACTGCGCCAGGCCAAACCGCTCGGCACTTTCGACCACCATCACGCTGGCATTCGGCACATTGACACCGACCTCGATCACGGTTGTGGCTACCATAATTTTAGTCTCGCCCTTCACAAACCGCTCCATTTCAAAGTCCTTGTCATAGCCGGTCATCCGACCGTGCAGAACGCCGATGGGGTGATTGGGAAAGGCTCGCGTGATGCTTTCGTGACCGTCCATCAAATCCTTGAAATCCAGCTTTTCCGATTCTTCGATTAGCGGATAGACCACATACACCTGTCGTCCCTGTTCGATCTGCTGCCGCATGAACCCGAATACTTCCAGCCGGTGGGTGTCGTAACGGTGGACGGTTTTGATCGGTTTGCGACCCGCCGGGAGTTCGTCGATGACCGACAGATCCAGGTTGCCGTAGAGCGTCATCGCCAGCGTCCGCGGAATGGGCGTCGCCGTCATCACCATCATGTGCGGGTAGATATCCTGATTCTTGTTCCAGAGCCGGGCGCGCTGGGCCACGCCAAACCGGTGCTGCTCATCGATGATACACAGACCGAGGTTTTTGAACTGCACCACATCTTCCAGCAGGGCGTGGGTCCCCACAATGATGTGCATCAGGCCACTCTGCAATTGCTCATGAATAATCCGGCGGCCTTTGGTGCGGGTCGAACCCGTCAGCCGTCCGATGGTCAGGCCGAGTTGATCGGCAAAAACTTTCAGTCCGTAGTAATGCTGATCGGCCAGAATTTCGGTTGGGGCCATGATGCAGGCCTGGGCACCGTTGTCGATGGCCATCAGCATCGTGATGAAAGCCACGATAGTTTTTCCGCTGCCCACATCGCCCTGCAACAGCCGGTTCATTTGTTTGCCACTGACCAGATCGCCGTGAATTTCGCGCAAAACCCGCTTCTGGGCTTCGGTAAGCTGAAACGGCATGAATTCCTTGTAAAACCGGTTCAGCAGTTTCATGTTTCGAAAAACCTGTCCGGGGTATTCCGTCTTGTGAATGAGTTTGTTCTTGATCAGTCGTAACTGATTGTAAAACAGCTCTTCAAACTTCAGTCGGCGTTCGGCCTGTTTCAGCCAGGCCTGGCTTTTGGGCAAATGGATGTTCTCAATGGCGTCGGCTTTCGAGATCATCCGGTATTGTTCCAGCAGCGAATTCGGCAGCGTTTCGTGAATGTGCGGATACGCCACTTCGAGCAGCTGCTGCATCATGCGGGCGATCAGTTTGCTGTCGACCCGCATCCGACGGAGTTTTTCGGTCAGATTATAAATCGGATGAAACGTGCTGCCCTGCTCGTTTTCGGCGGTTAAGGGGTCCAGTTCCGGATGGGTGATGCTGTATTTGCTACCAAAAGCGATGGGTTTGCCGTAAGCAATGTACTCGGCACCGGGGCGGAGAAATTTCTCGAAATGCGTAATGCCCTGAAACCAGACCAGGTCCATCGAGCCGGTATGATCGGTAAACTCGGCTACCAGCCGTTTCTTGGGGCCTTCGCCCACCACGGCCCAATCGCGGATCCGACCGATGACCTGAGCCGACGGAAGCGCTTCGGAGAGTTCGGCAATGGTAACAAATCGGGTGCGGTCTTCGTGCCGGAACGGGTAATACTGAATCAGATCCCGGTACGTAAAAATGTTTAATTCGGTATTGAGTAACGACGCCCGCTGAGGGCCTACACCCTTTAAAAAGTCAATTTTTGTATCGAAAAACGTTACGCGCTCAGTCATACCCTCAGTTTGTGAAACCACCCCGCCCGAGCGGAATAGTTCCGGAGTCAGCCTTGTGGTTAACCAAAACTACAAATTTTTGTAAAAGATACTGTTTTTCGGATGAGTTGATACAGATCGGGGC
Organism: Larkinella knui; assembly: GCF_003858645.1. Lineage (GTDB taxonomy): Bacteria > Bacteroidota > Bacteroidia > Cytophagales > Spirosomataceae > Larkinella > Larkinella knui. Next base: position 365,121 of record NZ_RQJP01000007.1, read on the forward strand.
TTTAAATCAAGGTCATTGTTCTAAAAACAAAAATTTATAGAACGATTCTTTTAACTTGGTTGATAATGGCTTACTTTTTGTAAGAATATACCGGGATAGCATGTAGTCTATGGCTCAACGGAATACCTTTCTCTTTGTTTTGATGTTAATCGGTGTAATTCACTGGGCATCAGCTTCACACATTGTCGGCGGAAACATACGGCTTACAGTAAAGGGCACTCCTGACCTTTATACGTTGTCACTGGATTTGTTCATCGACGAGCAAAACAGCCGTGCGGGCGATATCAAACCAACCGTCAAACTAGCCGTTTTCCGCCGGAAAGATAACCTGAAAATGGGTGAATTTGAATTGCCCCTGCTCCGTCAGGACCCGCTGGCCGTTTCCAATCAGGCGTGTGCTCAACTCCGGCCGCTGAAACTCCGCATGGTCGTTTACAGCCAGGACATTGAACTGGATCCGGAGCGTTTCGACGATCCGGGAGGCTACTACGTCGTCCACGGCGTTTGTTGCCGCAGTGGTGCCATCGATAACATCAGCCAGGCCGACGAGTCGGGCATGGTTTTTCACCTGGAGTTTCCATCGCCCAAATCGCTGATCAATTCGTCACCGGCTTTTTCGGTTCCGACGGGTGAGTATGCCTGTAAGGGGCAGCCATTTACGTTCAGCTTCAAGGCCACGGACGCCGACGGTGATCAACTAACTTATGCCATTGTAACACCGTATAAAGGTTTTACCAGTCAGGGTATTGCCTTTGACAACCAGCCCAGTTCCGCTTATCCAATGGTATCCTGGAAGCCGGGTTTCAGCGCAACCAATTCGGTTCCGGGCAGTCCCGCTCTGAAAGTGGATGGCGAAACCGGGCAGTTGACCGTCACGGCCAGTCAGGTGGGTTTGTTCGTGTTTGCGGTTATATGCGAAGAGTTTCGGAATGGGAAATGGATTGGTTCCGTCCGGCGCGATTTTCAACTGGCCGTTGTCGATTGCCCGACCAATACGCCACCCGCACCAACGATTGCGATTGAAAAAGCACCCGAAAATGCCCGGATTGGCAAAGCCGCCAACGGCACCATCACGAGTGTATCGGTTTGTCAGGGTCAGGGTGTAACGCTCAAAACGGAAGCTTCGCCAGCGTGGTCGTTTCAATGGCAACGCGACGGGCAGAATCTGCCTGGTGATACAACGGCCACGCTGGTCATTAAAGAATCGGGAAATTATACCGTCATCAAGCAGTTCAGGAATACCTGCGGCAAACCCAGCCCGGCCCAGACCAGCGTTAAAGTCGATATGTCCGAGGCCGAGAAATTGAAATTGTCGGCCAGTGGGCCCACCACGTTTTGCGAAGGAAAATCCATTATTCTGAAAGCACCCGAAGGCAATTACGCGTATGCCTGGTTCAAGGACGATCGTCCGTTTCCGGGGGCTAAAGAGCCTGACTACCAGCCCCATGAAACCGGTGAGTACAAAGTTCAGATCACCAGTATCACCACCGGCTGTGTGGTTACTGACAGCGTGCTGGTGCGCGTCAAGCCCAAACCGCAGGCTTCCATTGTTCCTCCCGCACTGACGACGGCCTGTTCCGGCGACACCATCCGCCTGAACGCCATCACGCGACCGACGTATACGTACCAGTGGCTCAATACAGGAACCGTACTCGATCAGCAACGCGATGCCGTGCTGGCCGTGACCCAAACCGGTCATTATGTGTTGACCGTTACCGATACCAACCAGTGTCAGGCGACCTCCGAAGAAGTGCTTCTGCAATTCAAAACCGCCCCCACGGTCACCATGGCTCCTTTATCAGCCATTTGTGAAAACGCCACCGCGCGGCTGGCGTTGAGCGCCGAACCTGGTGGTGGAACGTTTGCCGGTTTGGGCCGGGCGGCCCGTGCCGTAACGGCTTTGGAATTTGATCCCTCAAAAACCGGTCCGGGCCAGTATGTTATTACGTATACGCTGACGATGCCGGGTAATACCTGTCCGGGCCGAACGCAGCAGCTGGTTGTTGTGCTGCAGGCGCCCGCCATTACGGTTGCCGATGCAACGGTTCGGCGGGGGAGTGAGGTGCAGTTGAACAAAAATAGTATCGATACGTTGAGTTATTACTGGACACCTTCTGTCGGGTTGAGCAGCCCGGTTGCCGCCAGACCCTTTGCCAGTCCGGATACAACGACGACGTATCGCGTGCGGGCTACGACGCCACAGGGTTGTCAAAATACCGCCAGACTGACGGTAACGGTGATGACGCCCCTTTTTATCCCGGACGCTTTTACGCCCAACAACGACGGGATAAACGACAACTGGGTTATCCGGGGTATTAGCGATTACCCCGACTGCCGGGTTGAGGTGTATAACCGCTGGGGCAATCCGGTGTTTGTTTCCCAAGGCTATCAGCAGCCGTGGGACGGCCGGAGTGAAGGGCAGGATTTGCCCCCGGCCGTTTATCAGTATGTGATCAAACCTGGCGGTTCGCAGCCGCATCGAAGCGGCAGTTTGCTGATTACCCGGTAAAAAATGGGTCGTTGTAACATCATTTAAAATCCATTTACACCGCTCCATGCTCACCCGTCGCTTCTACCATTCCTCTGCTGATTTCAACCTGGAATAACCGGAAGCCAACGGGGCTACTCCGGGCAAAACGGGCGGACGCCCGAGGCCAATCCCAAGATGTAGTTCGTTTCTGGCGGTTGAATTGATGCATCAGGGCAAGTCTCCGCGCTGGAATCCTGTGAGAAAACAATACCGGCGTCTGATTAAATGGGGCGCATCAGTTCGGTATTCGGTGGTCAATTGGGAAGACAAATAGAGTTCATTCAGCGTTCAGAATGGGTTTGATTACACGTTGTCGTCGGGCGAAAAACCACCTTTGTCGAATCCCGTTTTTACAATAAATAAGCTGTTGCCTACCGTTCCTGAAACAAACTGTTTAATTTTACTTCAACATTTTTATTTTTTGATTGAATGGGCTTGACCATTAACTACGATTAGCGATTTTTGACCCTTCTTGTGAACAAACATTGGATCGCATGGAAACACAGTTTACTAATTCGGAAAGTAGACCCACCGTTCTGTTAGTCGATGATGATGAAGAAGACCGTATGCTGATGCGTATGGCGCTTGAATCGATGGAAATGTCGGTTCCGGTTCAGGAATTTGAAAGCGGGGAAAAGTTACTGAGCTTTCTCCACCAGGAAACCAACGGATCATCGACGGCTGCGCTGAATTCATGGATCGTGATTCTGGATAAATACATGCCGGGCATGAGCGGATTCGACACGCTCCAGCAGATTAAAGAAAACCCTTTGTGGCAACGCATTCCCATTGTTCTCTTTGTCAATACGCAGAATCAGGGCGAAATGGAGTTATGCGTCGACCTTGGCGCAACGGTTTGTATTAGTAAACCGCTTTATTTTGAAGAGATTAAAGAATTAATGCGCCAGGTTTATCAGCACTGGCTTGCGCAGACGTCTGCTACATCAGCCCAAAATTTACCCATCCAGTAGCCGAACTTCGACCCGCCGGTTTTTCCGTTTGTTCTCCTCCGTATCGTTCGTTGCAATCGGCTGCGTCTGGCCGTATCCTTTATACTGAAGGCGGTTTTCGGGAATTCCGTTGGTAATCAGATACGACATGATCACCCGGGCACGGTTTTCGGAAAGGGCCAGATTCAGCCTTGGATCGCCCACGTTGTCGGTATGTCCCGCAATTTCGATCTTTAAACCCGGACGGCTTTTCAACAAGGCAACCAGTTGATTCAATTGGGGATATGATTCAGGACGCAGTAAATAACTGCTCTGGTCGAAATAGACGTTGTTGAGCGTAACCGGTTTTCCCGCGGTCAGTGTCGATAAGTCCGTGTTAACCGGCGCAGAAGGCACCGGAGTGGCTGGTTTTACCGCCGGAGCTGCCGGTTTTGGCTCTGAAACTACCGGCGGAGTCGTTGGCGTTGGGGCCGACACCACCGGTGGCGAGGTCGTCGTGGGGGGCGTCACGACCGGTGGTGTGGTCGATGACGGCACCGGTTCTGTGATTGGCGGAGTTTCGGCTACGACCGGATTTTTGGCCCGCTGCAACCGGATGGTAATATCGTGCTGATCTTTAACGTCAACCGTATAGTCGTAGGGCTGATAGCCGGCGACCTCCACCGTAAACCGGATTTTCTGGCCAAATTCGGCCAGGAAAGTAAATCGTCCCTCACGCGGTGGGCCCGTCATGATCACCCGTTTCCCGTTAAATTCCTGAATCTGCACATTCATCTTCTGCCGGATCAGCTGTTTCGTCTCGTAATCAACCACGGTTACATTCACGGGCGATTCGGCAGAAAGCTCCCGTTCCATTTCCAGTACGATCGTTTGCCTGGTTTGTTCCTGGTCGGCTACGCGGTCGAGACGAAGAATTTTCTGGACAGGCCGGTATCCGGTATAGTTGGCATCGAGCCGGTAAACCGCCCCGGCCGGGAGCGAAACCGTATAGGAACCCAACTGCAAAGTGCCGCGCTGAACTTTGCGGGTGGTTTCGTTGGTGATCGTCAGCGTAGCCGGAATGAGCCGGCCACTCCGTTCTTTGGTTTCAATCCGAACGGTATATTCTTCAACCGGATTTGTCTGCCCGGCACAAACAAGAGCCTGCAGAATCAGGACTAGTGAAACTATTGAAGCGTTAAAACCTTTCATGTCGCACGGTTGCTACGGTTTTCTGCGCAGGCTTGCAACGGCCAGTCCGGCATAGACATCCGCCCCGCGCGGACTCAATTTGTTGGAATTACTACCAATCATCCCAAACAAATTATCGGTTCCCAGAAAAACCGGTCCGACCCGGATGGAAGCACCAGCCATAAATGCATTATTGAGTACCACCAGCGGAATGGCCACCCCGAAAGCGGAGGTTTCCAGACGGGGCGTCACCGCAATCAACGAAGGCTGGCGAATCGAAATGGCGTCTTTAGACCGCAAGTCCTGAAGGATTGTACCGGTGACGTACAGCCCGCTTCCCAGGTTTATATCGGCATTTACCGAAAGCGCCGTCGGTAGACCTGAGGTAAACCGCCCCCGGTTATTGGCTTCGGTCAGGTTCAATTTCGTGCGGAGTACGTCGGCGATGCCTTCGCTGCCGCTGGCGTTATTGAAATCGCTGGACGTAAACCGCTGATTGGTCGTATTGACCGAATACTGTTGTACATACTGGTCGTCGCGGTACCGGACCGAACCAAGATCGGTAATGGCAACGCCCAGGCGGAAGGCGTAATCGGCCGGATTATCGGCCGATTTGAGCTGATACGAAAAACCCAGATCGGCTCCCCAGCCTCTGCCGGGATTATTGCCGTCGAAAAGCTGACGCAGGGTCACGGAGCGGCCCCGGTCTTGCAAATAGGTCGTATATCCCAGATCGGCGTTGAGCTGATCGACCTGCATGTAATAGGAGTTCGACTGGGCCGTGTCGGACAGGACGCGGTAGGAAAGTCCGTTGTTCCGCAGATAACCGGCCGTTATACCCTGCAGGCGTTTCACCGTGACGCCGACCGAAAGTTGCTGGTACTCATTCTGAATGAGGGCCGCAGCCAGTGTCAAACCCAGTTCGGCGTATGTATTGGTGTTGATATTGAACAGGTTGTCCCGACTCGGAATATTGTACAGTTTTTCGTCTTCCAGACCCGCCCGCACCACCGACATGAGCGATTCGGACGCGTTTTTGATCTGTGCGGTGGCCCGAAGCCGGGTCGTTAAACCGATGGCGGCCCGATCTCCGAGTTGAACCATCAGTGACGGTCCGCGCAAATCCGTCCAGGCCGTCGCATTTTTGCGTTTCCCGTTGTTTATTTCTTCCAGGTATTCGGGACGAAACAACACCGCACCATCGGACAGCTTATATTGGCCGGGGACGCGTTTGAGCACCAGCGAAGTCAGCGAGAAAGGCGCTTTGTAGCGAACGTAATTGTTGTCAAGGTGAGCATTACCGGCCCCGATGTTGAAATAAAAACCGTATTTGGAGTCCGTAGCAAAAGCGGGATTCAGATAAATACTTTGCGTACCACCGTAGGAACTGGGTGCTACGCCCAGAAAATTTTGGGCAAAAACCGAAGAGGTAAAAAAGAATAAAAACGCAAAACGCAGTAGGCGAAACCCCATAAGCAATCAGGTTAGAAAGTAATGATGGATCAGGACGGGACGGCCCGTCCTGATCCATCATTCTTTAAACGCCTTCGGCTTCGACTTGTTTTACTTCCGGCACTAAACGCGTCAATAGATTTTCAATTCCGGCTTTCAGCGTCAGTGTCGAGGAAGGGCAACCGCTGCACGAACCTTGCAGCAAGACTTTGACGGTTCCGTTTTCATCATCGAAGGAGTGGAAGCTAATGGCTCCGCCGTCGGACTCAACGGCCGGGCGAATGTATTGATCCAGCACCGACTTGATTTTTTGAACAGTTGGCGAATCCGCTTCCAGTTTTGTGGTGTTGTCGTCAATCGTCTGTTGGGCAAAAACCGGCTTCTGTTCGTTAAAATAAGCCTTGATGTATTGTTTTAGCTCAACCAGTACATCTTCCCATTCGGTTTCATCGTCTTTTGTAACCGTAATGAAATTGCTGGCAATAAATACGCGTTTCACGAAATCAAAGCCAAACAAAGCGACGACCAACGGGGAGTTTTTGCCATTGATGAGGGCTTCCGACGCATCGGCGTAATCGAACGAAAGGCCTTCGGGCGCTAGCGGGAAGTTCACCACGAACTTCATGGAGTTGGGATTCGGGCTGCTTTCCGTATAGAGCGAGGTAGCAGGATATAGCGTACTGGTCATTGTTGTATCATTTCAATTGTGAATCAAAACCGTTACCGGAGAAACAGCAGTCGGGATTGATTAGTTTGCCGACAATAAAAAACCTGTCCGGGTATTCCCAGACAGGTCTTTAGGTCGTTGTGATCCGGAATGGAATCAAAAAGTTAGTCAGCCACCGGTGCTTCAACCACGGCCGGAGCCGCTTCAACAACCGCTGCTTCCGGTGTGATAATGCTCACGAATGAACGACCGCCTTTGCCTTTCCGGAATTGGACGGAACCATCGACCAGCGCAAAAAGCGTGTGATCCCGGCCGATGCCGACGTTTTTGTCGGGGTGATGTTTGGTGCCGCGTTGACGAACGATGATGTTACCGGCAATGGCCGACTGACCACCGAACAGTTTCACACCCAAGCGTTTGCTCATCGAATCGCGGCCGTTCCTTGAACTACCTACACCTTTCTTGTGTGCCATTTTTTAGAAAGTTTACGGTTTACGGATATGGTTTACGGTTGGTGGACACCTGCTGGCGTCGGCTCCCAGTAAACCGTAGCTGTAAACGATTTTATACGGTTATGTCTTCAATTAATACTTTGGTCAAATACTGACGGTGGCCGTTTTTCTTCTTGTAGCCTTTCCGACGTTTCTTTTTAAAGACGATCACTTTTTCGCCTTTCAGGTGTTCCAGAATTTTACCGGAAACCTGAGCGCCTTCGACGGTCGGGGCGCCTACCGAAATGGTCCCGTCATTATCGACAAGTAAAACCTTGTCGAACACAAGTGCAGCGTCCGTGTCGCCTTCCAACCGGTGGGTGAAGACGTATCGGCCCTTTTCAACTTTAAATTGCTGCCCTGCGATCTCTACGATTGCATACATGATTGATACAGAAAATGTTGTTTCTCAGAAATGAGGTGCAAATATAGGAGTTTTTGTTTGAAAAAAGAAACCAGAACCTTCTATTCGATAGAAATGTTAAATTAGCAGGAAACGCGCTGGTTATTTGTTGGTTAGCACGGATTTTGTACAGGATTTTTGGGTAAAACGGCTCGCAGAACGTAGGAAGGGCAAGCCGTAGGTTACCTTGCCGGAAGCAAGTACGGTTTTCGGCTGTGTACCGTCCTACGGAACGATTTTTTCCGACTCTAACTCAATACCCTATGAAAGCATGGATAAGCCTGCTTGCTGTGCTGATGATTGCGGCAGCGGCCACGTTTGCTCCGGCGCCCCCCTTTGCCGACCAGAAAGTGTATGCCATTGGTGACGTTGTTCTGGATTTTAAATTGAAAAATGTTGATGGTCGCATGGTTTCGCTGAGCGATTATAAAAACGGGAAAGGGGTCATTATTGTCTTTACGACCAACCACTGTCCGTTTTCGAAAGCCTACGAAGAGCGCATGATTGCGCTCGACCGCAAATATGCTCCCCAGAACTTCCCGGTTATTGCCATTCAGCCCAATGACCCGAGTGCTTATACGGAGGACTCGTTTGAGAATATGAAAATACGGGCGCAGGAGAAAAATTACTCGTTCCCGTATTTGTCAGACGATACCCAGAGTGTGGCTCACGCGTTTGGGGCAACCCGGACACCGGAAGTGTTTGTGCTGAAACGCTCCGGTGATCACTTCACCGTGGAATATACCGGAGCCATCGACGATAGTCCGCAGATCGCTTCGGGCGTGAAGAGGCCGTATGTCGAAGAGGCCGTCGGCAACCTGCTGGTTGGTCGTCCGGTTGTCCTGACCACCACCAAAGCCATCGGGTGCGCCATCAAATGGAAAAGCATTTGAAAATGCAGCCGGAAGAGTTGGCATTGCTTTTGTCGAAGGCTTCGTACAAACCAATCAATCAGTACTTGCTATGAAAAAGGTGATCATGACGTTCAAACAGGTTCGGATGCTGGCCGGAGCCGCTTTAGTTGTAGCTTCGTTATCGCTGACCGCTTGCCAAAGTGATGGGAAAAACGAATCCCGCACGGAAGACGCAATGGAGAAAACGGGTGACGCTGTCGAAGCGGATGCCAAAGAAGCCGGTGATAAAATGGAGGCCAAAGGCGACGAAGCAGCCGCCGATTTTCGGGAAGAACGCGACAAGGCCGTGGCTAACATGAAAGAGCAACAGCGCAAACTGGATGCCCGTATCGATGAATTAAAGGCCGATATGAAGCGGGAAGGGGCTGAAGCCAAAGCAAAATCCAAGGAAAAACTGGCCGATTTAGAAGAAGATCGCAAAGAGCTGGGTCAGGATTTGGAAAAAGCTCAGAATGCAACTGCCGCTGCCTGGGGCGATGTCAAGAAAGGCTTCAAGCAAGCCGGGAAAAACATCGGTGATGCATTTGAAAAAGCGGGTGACAAACTGGATAAGGACAATTAAGAATATAGTACGGTACAGGCCCGGGCCGCTCCGATCATTCGGTTGGAGCGGTTTTATTTTTGTGGAAAAAAATACCCAAAGTGTTGGCCTAAATTGACATTGCGCCCAACAGAAGCCCCTGCGGAAAACTGGAGTTTATTAATTTTTAAAAAAACGAACGGCCCGGTTGTTCAAATAAAAACCGCTCTATTCTAAACAAGCTGGCGGAATCCTGGTATCTCTATGGAGGACCTAACCTGACTAATTAACTGGCCGTGATCGTTACGTTTACTTTATTGCGCTATCCGGCCCGTGGCTGGTATCCGGCTTTTGCCAACATGGGCCGCTGGATCATGCGACCTTTTCGGGCGGAAGGATTGCGGTTTCAAAAGATGATGGGTTGTGGGCGGAATTTCGGACTTATTCCGGATTTGTCGGCCTACGTTTTTTTAGGGGTGTGGGCGGAGGAAAAAGATGCCCGGCATTTTTTTCAGTCCGATCGTTGGCAGGAAATCTGCAAAAACACCCTGGAAACCGGTACGCTCTACCTGAATCCATTGCGGTCGCACGGCGAGTGGGACGGCCAGAATCCGTTTGCAACGCCTGCGGTTGCCCGTGCTGCCGGTTTTCCGGTTGCGGTGCTAACCCGGGCTACCCTGCGCCTGGCGGCTTTGCCCGATTTCTGGCGTCACATTCCGCAAGCCCGCCAGCGCCTGAAAGCCCATGCCGACGACCTGCTGCTGGCGCTCGGCGTAGGCGAAAAACCGTTCACGCAACAGTGTACGGTTAGCGTCTGGAAGAGTGAAAAAAGCATCGACCAGTTTGCGTACCGCCAAAGCGGCCACAAGGAAGTGGTTCGGCGAACGCGCGAACGGCGGTGGTATTCGGAGGAGTTGTTTGCCCGGTTTGCGGTTGTCGGGAGTGAAGGTCAGTTTAATGGCAAACCGCTGTTAATTGAAAACGTAGCTACAGAATAGCCATTAACTCTTTCAAATGGCGTATTTCGTAGGTTGGTGCGGCTCCTTCGAGCGGTAGACTGGCGGCATTGTAATACACCACGTCCATGCCAACGTTTTGGGCTCCGCAGACATCGGCCTCGTAATTATCGCCAATCATCAAACTTTCACTCAGCAAAGCACCGGACACCTCCAGGGCAAACTCGAAAATGCGCGGTTCCGGCTTTTTAGCTTCCGCTTTCTGAATGGTAACAATGTGCTGAAAATAGGAGGTCAGGCCCGAGCTGGCCATTTTTAAGGCCTGAATTTCGTCAAAACCGTTGGTGATGATGTGCAATTCGTAACGGTCTTTCAGATAGTCCAGTACATCGGTAGCCGACTCCATCAGGTGCGGTTTGCGGGGGAGCAGCTGCAAATAAACCTCGTTCATTTCATCACAAACCGAATGATCCGTTACGCCAATGGCATCCATTACCATCCGGAACCGGTATTTCCGGATATCGGTATGCGTCAGCCGGTTGTTGTAAAAATCAGACCAGAGCTGGTTGTTGATAGCGATAAAATGGCGGTTAAACTCTTCGACCGAGGGAACACCGACTTGCGACAATTGAAACCGTTCGTACAAGTCATAAATGGACTCTGTCGAGTTTCGATCAAAATCCCAGAGTGTATGATCGAGATCGAAAAAGAGGTGTTTATACATGGCTGGATAGGTCAGAAGCCCGGAAGTTTACAGCCTGAGTAGGGATACGGACTGCTCCTGACCGTTAAAACGCCGGGCTCCTGAGCTTTAAAATGGCAGGACCAATCGCGCTACGGGTTGATCATTGATTAAATGGCTTTCCACGATTTCGTCAACATCCGACAATTGAACATTTCCGTAGTAGACTCCTTCCGGATAAACCACCATCGACGGACCCAGGGCGCAGGTATCGAGGCAACCGGCGCGCTGGGCGCGGATATCAATTTGCAAACCGTGTTGTTTCAGAGATTCCTTAAAGGCGTCGACCAGCGCCATGCCGTGGGCTTCCCCGCAGCTTTTTTTGGGTGCCGGTTTCTGATTGGTACAAATAAAAACGTGTTTTTTAAATTTCATGATACTTCCTTCAATCGTTTATTCGGCGAAATTCGTATACTAGTAAGTTTTGCAAAGGTCTGATAAAATTCTCAGGAGTACTATCTTAATTTTTTTTGAAAGAATGAACCACCTTTTAAACCCTTTGGCATTATTTTGGGTCTATCCAATCGGTCAGTAGAAAAAATACAAACTATTCATTGAATAAGCCTGAAATATTGAAATGATTAAGAACGGAGGTTTTTTTTACAATTTGCACAATAAAGTGTTGAATTTTGACTAATTAGTATGAAAATAATTTTTCCGCCTATTGCAAAATACAACGAAAATATTTTACTTTGAGAAATATAATCAGATCATTCACTAAAAATCCCAACGCTCACACACTATCGATACAAAGCTCTACGTTACCTAACTGATTACTGAAAATGGACAAATTGCAGGTTAGCGACAGTGAGCTTATATCCCTGTACATCCGCGGTAGTGAAAAAGCCTTCGAGAAACTGGTTCAGCGCCACAAATCGAAAGTTTATACCACGATTTATCTGATTGTAAAGGACCAGTACGTTGCCGAAGATTTAATGCAGGATACCTTCATCAAGGCCGTCGAAACATTAAAATCCGGTAAGTACAACGAAGAGGGTAAATTTTTGCCCTGGATTATTCGGATCGCTCACAACCTGGCTATCGACTTTTTTAGGAAAGAAAAACGCTACCCCAATGTAGTGTTTGAAGATGGTAGTAATGTGTTCAATACGCTGGAATTTGCTGAAGACTCGATTGAGTCCGTGCAGATTCGGCAGGAGACGCATGAACATCTACGTGAGCTGATTCAGCGGCTGCCCGAGCAGCAACGTCAGGTTCTGATTATGCGGCATTATGAGGAAATGAGTTTCCAGGAAATTGCCGATGCAACCGGAGTCAGTATCAATACAGCATTGGGGAGAATGCGTTATGCTTTAATTAATTTGCGTAAGCAATTAAGCAAACGTTCCCCATACTATGATACAAACTTTTACCAACGATGACGTAATCCGGTATGTCTACGAAGAGACTTCCGCTGAAGAGAATCTGCTGATCGAAGACGCCTTGATGGCTGAGCCGGAACTGATGAGCTTCTATTTAGATACGCTCGAAGTCAAGTGTTTGATGAATAAAATTGAACGCAAACCGGCGGATCGTACCGTTCAAAATATCCTGAATTATTCGAGAAATTACGCGGCAAACCCGTCAGTCTGATCCCACAGGCTAACGGGTTTCTGTTTTCTCCGCTCAACTCTTTTGTTCTCCGTTTAACTCTGCGAAATATTTTTTTATATCGCGAAGTTGAGCGGAGAACAAAAGAGCAAAGTGGAGAGGATTATTATTGCTTTATGCTAAAGAAAGAACGGTTTCGTCATTTTCTCGATTATTTCACCACCAACTTCCCGGAGCCGAAAACCGAATTAAACTTCCGCAATCCGTATGAATTGCTGGTTGCGGTTATTTTATCGGCACAGTGTACGGATAAGCGTATCAATCAGGTGACACCCAGGCTGTTCGACCGGTTTCCGGAGCCCGAATCACTCGCAGCCGCGTCGGTGGAAGAAGTGTTTAGCTACATCCGGAGCGTTTCATACCCGAACAATAAAGCCAAACACCTGGTCGGAATGGCAAAAGTTTTGACGGAAGAATTTGGTTCGGAAGTACCGGCGAACGTCGACGATTTGCAGAAAATGCCGGGTGTGGGTCGAAAAACCGCCCACGTCATTACCTCGCTCATTTTTAACCAGCCGACGATGGCCGTCGATACGCACGTGTTTCGGGTGTCGCACCGGCTTGGTCTGGTACCGAAAACCGCCACGACGCCACTAGCGGTTGAGAAAGCGCTTGTTCAATACATTCCCAATCAATATGTGCCGAAAGCGCACCACTGGCTGATTTTGCACGGACGGTATGTGTGTATTGCCCGTTCGCCAAAATGCTCGGAATGTGCTTTAACGCATTTCTGTCAGTACTACGAGAAATTGTCCGGAACGCGGATGTAACGGATAGATCGGATTAAAACTGATTTTTTAAGTAGTCAATCCGTTCCATCCGCGTTTCTATCGCCACCTAGAACTGCTCGACTCCGGCAAAAAAGAAATCGCCTTCAATTTTTGCGTTTTCGTCCGAATCGGAGCCATGAATCGCATTGGCTTCGATCGACTTGGCAAACAATTTCCGGATGGTACCTTCTTCGGCCTGGGCCGGGTTGGTAGCACCGATGAGCTTGCGGAAATCAGCCACGGCATTTTCTTTTTCCAAAATCATCGGAATGATGGGCCCGGACGACATATACGCGCATAAGTCGTTGTAAAAAGGGCGTGCGCTGTGAACCGCGTAGAACTCTCCAGCCCGGTCTTTAGTCAGTTGAAATTTCTTTACGGCTACAATCCGAAACCCGGCTTCTTCGATCATTTTAATGATTGCACCGGAATTACCCTCGGCAACGGCGTCGGGCTTAATCATCGTGAACGTACGGTTGGTCGTCATCAGGTAGTAAACAAAATATTATTTGGCTCCAAAGGTATAAAGATTAGATAACAATTCTTCGTAATTTTGCGAATTGATACCTGCCCGTTTGAACGGGGTAATTCATAAATGCAAGACTTCGAAGCCATCCGTGATCTGATTGAGAAGCCCCAGACGGTGCTGATTACTACCCATCTAAACCCCGATGCTGACGCCATGGGCTCATCGCTGGGTTTGGCGGGCTATCTGAAAAAACGGAACCACCACGTGACGGTTGTAACACCGACGGATTACCCCGAAAACCTGTACTGGCTGAGCGGCAATGATGAAGTGATCGCGTTTGAGGAAAAGAAGCGGGTGGAAGTTGGTCAGTTGTTTGAACAGGCCGACGTTATTTTTTGTCTGGATTTTTCGGTGCTGAACCGTATTCGTGATCTGGAACCGATGGTTCGGCAGTCGCGCGCCAAAAAAGTCATGATCGACCATCACCTGGAACCGGAATCATTCGCCGATTTTACGTACTGGGACACGAAAGCCGCAGCAACGGCCCAACTTATTTTTCAATTGATCGATCAGATTGGCGATAAGAAACTGGTCGATGTGCCCATTGCCGAGTGCCTGTATGCCGGTATTATGACCGACACCGGTTCATTCCGGCACGCGAGCACAACAGGAGACGTTCACCGGGTTGCGGCCGAATTAATTGATATCGGTATCGAAGTGAGCCCGATCCATCGTCGGATTTACGATAACGTTTCACTGGACAAACTTCGGTTTACGGGGTATGCCCTGGCTGAAAAACTGGTGGTTTTGCCGGAATACCGGTTTGCCTATATCACCATTACCGATGCTGAACTCAAGCGGTTTCGGTCGAAAATGGGCGATACGGAAGGACTGGTCAACCAGGCACTGGCGGTTGAAGGCGTAATCATGGCCGCCATCCTGATCGATCGGGGAGACGAAGTGAAAATGTCGTTTCGGTCGGTTGGCGATTTTTCGGTCCGCGATCTGGCCAGCCAGCATTTCAGCGGAGGTGGGCACAAAAACGCAGCCGGTGGCCGGACAACGCTGACGCTGAAGCAAACCGAAGAAAAACTATTGAGTGTATTACCGGCCTACCAGGAGCAGTTACTGGAGTCGGTTTAAAGACCGTGAACCAATTTGTCTTAACTAAATAATTTACCGTTTGTGGTGTGTAGTTAACCACAAATTCTAAAAACAAACTACGAACTACAAACTCCAATTTCATGAATCTCAAGACCATTAGTAAACTCTCTCTGCTGGTAGTGGTACTGGCCTCCTGCGACAACAACCGGGTGCAAGTAACCGAAACCGGCTTGAAGTACAAATTTCACGAAGATGTTGAAGATACGCGCAAGGCGAAAGTCGGCGACGTGATGACGTTTAACATAACGGTCAAAAACAGCAAGGATTCGACCCTGGGCAGCAGCTACCTGAACGGTTCCCCCGTGAAACAACCTTTGCAGGCATCGACGTTCAAAGGCAGCCTCGAAGAAGGGCTGGCTTTGTTGAGCAAAGGCGATAGTGCTACCATTTATGTCAACGCCGATTCGATTGCGGGCCGGTCGCAGCAGCCGCTGCCGCCGTTTATTCCGAAAGGTTCAGACATTGCCTATACCATCAAAGTGATCGATGTCCAGTCGATGGAAGAATTCCAGAAAGCCCAGGTGGCGGTTCGGGAAAAACAGAAGGGCGTGGATGAAAAAACCATTGCTGATTTTGTTGCCAAGAATAAACTGGCCGGTCAGAAAACCGCATCGGGTCTGTATTATGTGATCACTCAACCCGGCACGGGCGCCAGTCCCAGCTCGGGCGACGTAGTCAAGGTTAAATACACGGGTAAACTGATGAACGGAAAAGTGTTCGATAGTTCCGACAAAAATCCGCAAACGCAGGGTGGAATCGACTTTCCGCTGGGCCAGGGTGCCGTTATTCCGGGTTGGGAAGAAGGCGTTCGCCAACTGAAAAAAGGCGGTAAAGGAACCCTGATCATTCCGTCGAGCCTGGCTTACGGTGTCGAAGGTGCTCCGGGCGCCATTCCGCCAAACTCGGTCATCATGTTTGATGTCGAGCTGGTTGACATCAAGAAAGGGGCAGCACCCGCTCCCCAAATGCCGCAAATGCCGCAGGGTGGACGGTAATTGACGAATAAAATCTGTCAGCGAACCCGATACCAGATTTGGATCGGGTTCGTTGTTTACAAACAGAGGCACGGAAAGGACGTGAATGGTGAGAAGAAAAAACGCATTTAGATAGTTAAATGAAATGAAAGTGATACAAAATTGGCAGAGATGGAGTTTTGCCGTTTCGCTGATTGGACTTTTGATCGTACAGATCAGCTGTGCGCCGGATCCGGGTGAGGCTCTGAACGACCGCAAGCGACGCGAAAATGAGGACGAAATTAAAGCCTATATTACTACCAACAACCTGACTGCGGTTAAGGATGATGTGACCGGTTTGTACATTGCAAAAACGAAGGACGTACCTACAGGCCAGGCTCCGGTGGTTGGCGACGAAGTGCGCTTTTATTTTGTGCAGAAACGGTTGGACGGCCTCATTGTCGACAGCACCGAAACGGCGGCAAAAAAACCGGGTGTTGTCATAATCGGAGCACCGTCGCAGGGCGCGATTACAGCCCGGCTTTACAATGGCTTGCAGTTGCTGAAAGAAGGCGAGCAGGCCATCGTATTGGCACCCTACGACCCGACCGATAACAAAAGCGGGAATTTACTCCTTCCGGCTTATACGCCCGTCCGATACGACATTACGGTGGTTAGTGTTCGAACGGAAGAGGAACAGATTCAGGATTATTTAGCTGCCAAGGGACTGACGGCGGCTGAAAAAACCGCTTCGGGGTTGCGGTTTCTGCTAACGAAAGCGTATCCGGATTCGGCCCTGGTAAAAGTGGGTCAGACGGCGAAGATTAAATACAAGGGCACGTTGCTCAATGGTAATCAGTTTGATGCCAACGCCGACGGCACTGATTTTAGCGTTGGAACGGGTGCGGTTATTGCCGCCTGGGACGAAGCTTTGGTCAAAATGCGGGAAGGAGAAAAAGCGACTATTGTGCTGCCGTCTTCAATTGGATACGGACCGCAGGGTAAAACGCCGATTCCACCGTATGCTCCACTTGTGTTTGATATTGAAGTCGTTAGTGCCAAATAATTTAACTTTTCAATTAAGTAGGCTGCCTTTTAACGAGGTGGCCTATTTTTTTACCAACGTTTTATGACGCTTTGTTTTGCGACGAATAACGCCAATAAACTGGAAGAAATCTCGGCGATGCTGGGTGACCAGTTCGTACTGAAAACCTTGCAGGACATCGGCTGTTTTGAAGAAATTCCCGAAACCCAGGACACCATTCCCGGAAATTCCCGGCAGAAAGCCGAACACGTTTGGGATCATTACCGGATCAATTGCTTTGCCGATGATTCGGGGCTGGAGGTCGATGCGCTGGACGGAGCACCCGGTGTGCATTCGGCCTATTACGGTGGTCATCCGCGCAGCTACGAGCGAAATTTGAATCTGTTGTTGACTAACTTAAACGGCAAACCCAATCGCCGGGCCCGGTTTCGGACGGTAATCACACTGGTTATTGACGGAAACTACCATTCGTTTGAAGGTACAGCCGAAGGGCAGATTCTGACGGAACCCCGTGGCACCGGCGGTTTTGGCTACGACCCCATTTTTCAGCCCGACGGCTACGACCGGACCTTTGCCGAAATGAGCATGGAAGAAAAAAGTGCCATCAGTCACCGGGGAAAGGCGTTTGCAAAACTGGTTTCCTTTTTGAATAATTTACCCCAATCCTAGCGGAAGACTTTAAGAATCAGGCACAAAAAAAGCTTCCCGAATCGGGAAGCTTTTTTTGTCGTGGGTAAATCTCCGGTTATTAATAAAACTTCGCCCGGCGGTCTTTCACCTTGGCATTGTCACGAATGGCTTCATTGATCAGAAAACCGGTGCGGCTGCTGGCGTTTTGGATCAACTGATTTTTATAAACCGCGTAATCCGCTACCGTTGGAGCGGGCGTTACTTTCGACGTTTCCACGATCAGCACACCGGCATCGCCCGCAAAAGGCTTCGACCGTTTGCCCGGTTTCAAACCGAATATTTTACCAACAGCAACCGGATCGACGCCCGCGCTTTTCAGAAAACCGTTTGCCAGATTGAGGTCGGGTACGGTTTCAACCAGCGCACCGGCTCCGTATTTCTGAGCAATCGACTCGAGGGGGCCGGATGCACTGTTCAGTTTCGCCATAATCTGTTCGGCTTTCAACTGGTTGCGAACTTTTGCGGTTAGCTCCGGACGGAAGTTATCGACCGTCACTTCATCTTCCGACGTTTTACCGGTCACAACAGCGACTACATACTGATCATCCACTTCGATGGCCGATGAAACATCGTTGATGTCGGTATCGTCATTAAAGGCCCAGCGAACCAGTTCGCGGGCGTTACCAAGTGCATTTACATTGGTTGAATTTTCCGGAATCCGTTCGGCCGTAGCGACCACCAGAGTTTTGTCTTTCTTCGCATTTTCTTCAAAGGCTTCCTTCGATTGGCTTTCCGTTGCAAATTGTTCGGCTCGGCGATACACTTCGTCGCGGGTCGCCTGGCTGGCCGTGATGGTTTTACCGATGGTCGAAATGCGGTATAACGTATTGGTTTTCGGCTCGGTTATTTTGATAATATGGTAGCCGTATTCGGTTTCGACCAGACGCGGAATCAAACCGGTTCCGTTGAAGCCGAAAATGGCGTCCTGAAATGGTTTCACCATCCGGTTATCGTTTTTGAAATAACCCAGATCACCGCCTTGCTGGCGCGAACCGTCGTCACTGGTCGATGCTGCCAGAGCCTCAAAGTTGGCTCCTCCCTGAATCTGGCGCAGAATACCTTCCGCCTTGATGCGGGCAGCGGCTTTGGCCGAATCACTGCCCGTGGCCCGGATCAGGATGTGGCTGGCCCGAACGGTAAAGTTGGTGTCTTTCTTGACACCGCTGTATTTATAAATAAAGTAGGTATTTCCTTCTTTATAAGGCCCGTATACACCGCCCGGCGCAAAGGTGCCAACCGTGGCTTTCAATTGTTCGGGCATTTCACCCAGCGTCATATACAACGGTGCCTGAATGTCGGAATTCATCCGGGCATACGACGAATCATTCGTTGCCGTTGCCAGGCCGCGGGCCAGGGTTTTAATCTGATCGTATAAAGCCGTACTGTCTTCTTTCGACGGTGCAACCGGAAAGGTTACATACTGAATGGTCCGGCTGTTGATGCTTTTGTATTCGTCTTTGTGCTTGTCCAGGTATTCCTGAAGCTGACCATCGGTTACTTTCACCGTTGTATCAGGAACTGAATAATAAGGAACCAGCAAAAATTTAGCATCTGCACGGGTATTCTGAGCCTGGTATTCTTTCTGGGCTTCGGCCGTCGTTACAAATGACGACAACCGGAGCAGGTTTTCGTATTTTGTCCGGGTCCGGTCGGTGCTCAGATTTTTTTCGAAATTAGCCCAGGCCAGCTGCTGTTCGGCTGGCAACGTTTTCAGGTTTTTCAGGTAATTGATAACCGTATTTTTATCGAAAGCACCGGTTTTAGGGTCCGTAAAGGTCTGCCGGATGGCCGGGCTGATGTAATTGCCCTGTACCATATCGACCAGCTCGTCCTGAGTGACGGCCAGCCCGAGTGCGTCGTATTCTTTCTGGTACGCAATGTCTAAAATAAACTGATTCCAGGCTTGATCGCGGAGTTGAATCTGATCCTGTTCAGAAGCGGGCCGACCGGTTTGCTGTTCATAGGCAGCGCGGGCTTCATCGACTTTCGCATTAAATTCCGGATACGAAATCTTTTGTCCGGCAATCTCGCCAACGCTCTGGTCCTGTCCACCAAACAGACTCCGTGAACCGAGCAGATCTCCTCCTACAATAAATAAAATCAAACTGACGGCAATAATACCTACTGCCAGGCCTGACTTTTCTCTGATCTTGTTAATTAAAGCCATTGTTAGTTTTACGCAAAAATTTGACCCGCAAAATAACACTTTTTCTCACAGAAATACAAGGAGAAATCCGGGGCGAATGGGCTGTATTTCAAAATTAACACCGCCTGCCCGATCAGCAGACGCCCTTCTGAATCCAGGCGGTTTGCGTCCAAACGTCATTACCTTCTGATTTGGAAATCAACGGATCAAAAGTTGCGCCACCCGAAAAGGGGGTCCGTTTTTCAGTGGTCGAACCTGAATCCGATTTAGGGCGGCTTGGCAGAATGAATCACCCGGCACATTTAGGCCTTCTTCCAAAATCAGTGCTACTGGCGTCATCTTCAACAAATCGGCTTACTACATACGATAAGATACTTTTGATTCTAAACCCGATCAATTAACCGACATAAGCTATACTTTAATGGGGGGTCGTAAGCGACTTCTTTTGCGAACGGCATATCGTTATGTTTTTTATCAGGATTAAACAAGTTACCATTGTTTGGCATTCGATTACATGTGATTTAAACTGTCCGATAAAACAGGCGTCTATCTGGTATTTGAATTAAAGTAGAGGGTATATCCCGCAATTTTTTCGATTGAATCGGGAAACAAAAACCACTTGTTAAGTAGGTATGATTTGAGTAAAGGTGGAATTATAGGGCGTCATCGGCTATTGGGTCGCTATAAGAATTAACGGTTTCAAATAGGTACGTATTTAATTTTCACCTAAGTAGTTATTACTAATAGAATAAGGTACTAAATAAAAAATGTTCGTGGGGAAATTAGTACTAAAAAAAACGTTCTCATCGTCATAGGATGAGAACGTCAGTTGCTTTACTTTGAAGGGATCCGGTTTCAATTAAAATTTGGCAATACGGTTTCGGATCAGGTTCAAAACTGGTGAAAAGCTGCCGAAACAAATTCCAGTACTGTCGGCAAAGCCGTTCGCCAGTACGTCCAGGTGTGACCACCGTCCCGAATTCGAAACTCGTGGGGAATTTCTTTTTTACGCATCGCAATGTGAACCAGCGAATTACCTTCGTATAAAAAATCATCGTCACCGCAATCAATGTACCAGCGAACGGCTTTTTTCTGGTTGTCAGGCACGTTATTAATCAGGTTCAGCACACTTTGGCGGTTGAAATAAGCCTGCAATTCTTCGTCCGTAGCAGTCTGGTTGTTGCGGGCCAACCGAGTTTTGGCGTCCTCCAGGGAAAGTGGTCCGGTGGCGGCACTGAGTGGGCAAGCTGATGAAAACAATTCCGGGTGGTGCAGGGCGTAAGTAAAGGTTCCTCCGCCACCCATCGACAGGCCGGAAATTGCCCGAAACCGCTTCTCGGCTTTAATTCGATAGTTTTTTTCAACAAAAGGCATGAGTTCTTCGAAAAAGAAATCTTCATACCGCCATTCGCCTTTCACGTCATTTTCGTAGCCACGCCGACCGGTATTGGCGTCAGGCATCACGATAATCATCGGTGTTGCCTTGCCTTCCGCAATGGTTTTGTCGGCAATGTGCAACACTTCGCCAAATTGCACCCAGCCCGTATGATCGTCTCCGGCACCGTGCAGCAAATAAAGAACGGGGTAGGTGCGCTGCGAGGATTCATAATCGGGTGGTAAATAAATGGCAAATTTCCGTTCACTCTTCAGGATTTTGCTTTTTAAGGATTGATTATCAAGTACTTTTCCCGTTTGGGCAACCAGTAGCGTGGGAAAAAGAACCAGGAAGGTCAGTGCCCGGAAAACCGTTCTTTTCATGTTATTCATTGGTTTAGGAATCCTATTAAACCGCCGGTTTGCGTAACTAAAATGGCAAATTGCACCGGCGTCGACTCGTGTCCAAGATACGATAAAGAAATAAAAAAGGAACGCCGGTTTATCCGGCGTTCCTTTTTTAATCAATTCACAAGGAGTTATTTCATGCCATCCTGAATAGCTTTTATGGCATCATGGTGTTTTTGCAGCGTCGGCAGTGTTTTTCCGGCAAACGCTTTTATGTCGGGGTCTTTAGCATTGAAGGAAGCATCTTTAAACAAGTCGATATCTTCCTTATGGTCATCGACCATCAGTTTCACGTATTCTTTATCAAACTCGGCCCCCGAAAGTTTGCTTAAATCATCGACGTGTTTCTGGTGTTCGTCGCTCAGCGTTGCCGGGATGGTCATGTTTTTGGAAGCCGCAATCGTTTTGAATTCTTCATTCGCTTTGGAATGGTCTGTTACCATCATGGCTCCGAAATCCTTTACTTTCTGGTTTTGCGCTTTTTGTTGCGCCAGTTTCCCCAGTTCTACCTCCATCATGCCTCCACTGGCCGCTTTTACCGCAAATTCGGAATCATCTTCGGGCATGTCTTTCTTTTCATTGGCATCTTCGGCCTGTTCAGCGCTGTCCTTATTGCTGGTAGTATTACACGATTGGAAAGTCCAGGCACCCAGGACAAGCATCAGGAATAAACTTACTTTTTTCATGATCGTTGAGTTTAATTTGATAATGATTACTAGTAAACGACCGGTCTGTATGAAAGTTTGTTCAGTAGACCCGAATCTGATTTAAAGGGACCGGCTGCCCGGGTTGGGTCGTTATGAAATGGACTGTTTACCTGTAAAATTCGATTTCAAACGGGAATGTCCTGCGTTTGTTTAGTTTTTTCTATAAAAAATTATCTAAAATTAGTCTGGATAGAAAGCAGAAGGCTTTGAAAATAATTAGTTCATGATGGGATGATAAAGGTGTCATTGTTGTGAAGATCATTCCATTTTTAACCGTATTATCTTGAACGTTATAGTTGTGTTGCGCTGGTTTATAAGAAATATTAGCTGGTATAATAGGGAGCGGGTTTAGGCGTTTTTGGGTGATGAAGGTAGAAAATCCGGTTGCTTGATTCATCAATTGATAAGGAATCAGGTTTTGGACTTGAATTAATTAATAATTAAAATGGCGGTATTTATAGCGGTAGAATTGAATAAAAGTGAAAGAAATTAAATAGAATTGAATAGCTTTGCGCACAAACATTTTTTTAGCACACCCGATGAAAGTAAAACCAAACAAAATCCGCTTCTTTTCGCCGGAGGATAATGCGGAAGACGCACCCAAAATAACTCCGAAAGAGACTACGTTCTCGACATCTGTGACCAAAACCGGTCGTTTAGCTTTCCCACAAAAATTGATGGAAGGATTGAGCATCGATCCATCGAAGCCTTATTATAAAGTGGGTACGGTTAATCGTCGGAAAGGCGTTAAAGCATTGTATTTGATTCCAACGGAAGCGGGTGACACTGAAGCTTTTGAATTGTCAAAAACGGGCCGTGGCTATTCGATTCCGTTGAAAGGCGTACTGCAAAAGATTGGCCTTAATTTCCAGGATCATGAATACACATTCACGATCAAACCGTACGATTATGGCGATGGTATTTCAGGATTTGAACTGGTTTCAGACCAGCAAACGCCCCGTACCGGTGCCGCTGATGACTCAGAAGAATAAACGTCGACTAGCCGGAATGTTGTTCGCTCTCGTAGCGAGCCTTTCCGGCTTTTCTCAAACTCCGTATCTCCAACAAATTGCCGCCCATCGGGAAGAATATAAGGCCGATTTCCTGAAATCGCCGAAAAGCCCGTTAAAAAAAGAAGATTTTAAAAAGCTGAGTTTCTACGAACCTGACTCCCTTTACCGCGTAGAAGCGACGGTTCAACGCACGCCCACTGCCGAACCCTTTGAGTTGCCTACGTATGACGGTCAGAAAAAAACCTACGTCAGTTATGCCCTGCTGACGTTTCGTTTAAAAGGGAAAACATGCCGCCTTACGCTCTACCGCAGTCTGCAACTCGCCCGATTACCCCAATACCGCGACTATTTATTTCTGCCTTTTAAAGACGCCAGCAATGGCAGGGAAACCTACGGTGGTGGCCGGTATATGGACCTGCGGGTGGGCGATATTAAAGATGGAAAAATAGCGCTGGATTTCAACAAAGCCTACAATCCCTACTGTGCTTACAGCGATGGTTATGCGTGTCCGATACCGCCCAAAGAAAACCATTTAACGCTGGCCGTCGAAGCGGGCGAAAAACAGTTTGCGAACAAAGAGTGATTGTTTGATACTACGTTACTTTGTAGCTTGGTGCCTTGATTTGAAAATTCACACCGTACTTGTATGTTTTCACTGCGCCTTGCTAATTACTGGCTGACCCTGTCGTGCCTGCTTCTCTCTGCTTGTGGTTTCTCCCAGCAACTTACGTTCGGCCAGATTGATTACAACGATTTAACGATGCGTATGTATCCCGCCGATTCGTCGGCGGAAGCGGTTGTTCTGTCCGACATTGGCAAAACCGCCATTCTCCAGAATGACAGCCGGGGCTATTACGCGGAATACCAGCGCCACGTCCGGATTAAAATTCTGAAGAAAAGTGCGTTTGAACGCTCCACCATAACCGTTCCCTTCTACCGCCTGCGGTCGGATCTGCGCGAAGAAGTACGGGACATTCAAGGCAGTACGCACACGCTTCTGGCGGATGGATCGGTAAAAGTGGACCAGTTGAACAAAGATGCCATCTTTGAAGAACGCCGAACGGAAAAATTGTACATCAAGCGGTTTACGCTGCCGAACGTTCGGGAAGGCTCCGTTATTGAATTTACGTATACACTCACGTCCGACTTTGTGTTTGAATTGCGGGAATGGGATTTTCAGCGCGATATTCCCGTTCGCTGGAGTCAGTACGAGCTGAATCTGATCGCCGGATTTGAATACCGGATTCTCTTTCAGGGCTTCGAGCCCCTGGCAGTTGATGAGAATCAGTCATCGGGCACTATGATTCATTACCGCTGGGCCATGAAAAATCTGGTGGCTTTGCGGGAAGAAGATTTTATGGCAACGCCCGATAATTACCGGGCTAAAGTCTGGTTTGAACTGGTGCGGACAACGCTGCCCCATGAGATTGGGCCCCGGAACTATGCCAAAAAATGGGATGATCTGGACAAGCTTTTACTGGTTGACAGTCAGTTTGGACTCGCCATCAACCGAACCGGTTTTCTGAAAGAAACGGCTGCGACGCTGCGGAAACAGTCGGCGGACACGCTGCAACAGGTAACGGCAGCTTACCAATTCATTCAGAAGGCCATGAGCTGGAACAAGCGACGCGCAATTTATACCGAAGACGGACTCAAAAAAGCCTTCGAGGCTAAAACCGGCAACACCGCTGATTTAAATCTGATGCTGGTGGGCCTGCTGCGGGAGATGGGCCTGGAAGCCTTTCCGGTTATTCTGAGTACGAAGCAGAATGGCACGCTGAGCAAGGAATATCCGCTCCTGAGCCGATTCGACTACGTGATCGCGCTGGTGAACTGGGGCGGTAAAGACTGGCTGCTCGATGCGTGTGGGCCCGGTCTCAGGGCGGGAGTTTTGCCGGTGCATTGCCTCAATGGCGAAGGGCGGCTCGTCCACATCCGACACCCCCGCTGGGTGTCGCTTTCGCCCATCGAGAAACGCCGGGAATCCGGGCAGTTCCTGTTGAAAATAACGAAAGACGGCCAACTGGATGGTTCCATTACGGTCACACAAAGTGGCTACGCGGCCGCCGACAGTCGCCAGGTCCTGAAAGAAATCAGTCTGGAAAAATTTCGGCAGGCGTTCAAAAGCCAGAGTCCCGACTGGCAATGGAACGAATTGGTTGTGCTGAATGCGGACTCGAGCTACCTGCCGCTGACTATCAAAGGCCACGTTACGGTCTCCGAAGCCGTAAGCCGGATCGAAAACCGGTTGTATCTGCGTCCCTTGCCCATTTCCGATTACGCAAAGAATCCATTTAAATCGCCTGAACGACGGTTTCCGGTCGACATGGGCGTGCCCATCGAAAAAGTATACGTCGCCAGTTACACCCTACCCGAAGGATACAAGGTGGAGGAAGTGCCCAGGAATATCGCTTTAGCCTTACCCGGTAATGTTGGTCGGTTCAGCTTTGTGACGGGCGTAGAAGGCCGGAACTTGCAGATATCGAGCCGGTTAGTGTTTAGTAAGGCTATTTTTGGTCCGGAGGAATACGGCGCCCTGCGGGAATTTTATAACCAGATTATTGCCAAACACGCCGAGCAGGTCGTATTAAAAAAGACGGATGAAAAATAAGCAGGTAATCGGATTGGCGGCTTGTTGGCTAATCAGTCTGGCCAGCCGGGCAGGAGAGCCCTTTTCGGTCGTAACCATTCCAGCGGAGTTGTCGGCAGGGGCTTCCGCGGTTATGCGGATTCATGAGCATACGTTTAAGGTCAAAACACCGTCCGAAGCAACCGAAACGGTCCATTATGCCGTTACGATTCTGAACCAGGAAGGGAAGTCGTATGCGAAACTGGAAGTGCCTTACAGCAAACTTTCGAAAGTAAGCAGCATCGAAGGAACGTTGTTCAATGCCGAAGGAAAAACCGTAAGGCGACTCAAACGCGGTGATATTCAGGATCTGAGTGCCATTAGTGACGTTTCGTTATTTGAAGATAACCGCGTTAAATCGGCCGGCTTTACGTATGCGGACTATCCGTTTACCGTTGAATTTCGCTACGAAGTCACCACCTACAGCACGATGACGTACCCGGCCTGGTTTCCGCAGACCGATGAGAAACTGGCGCTGGAATCGGCAACGTTTCAGGTGCTTTTACCGGCAGGACAGTCGTTACGCTACAAAATCCTGAACCGGCTCCCGGCTCCCGAAGTGGTGGATGGCCCAACTGAGCGGGCGTATCGCTGGCAGTTGAAACGGCAGAAAGTAGCCGATTATGAAGCCTATGCACCGTATTATACGAATCTGGGTCCGGGCGTTGTGACGGCCCCGAAGGAGTTTGAACTCGAAGCCCGCAAAGGCCAGATGAACACCTGGCAGGACCTGGGCCGGTTTCTGTATCAGCTCAACGACGGGCGTGACCAACTGCCCGAACCGCTTCGGCGTCAGGCGCTGGAACTCGTTGCCGGGGAAACCGATGTCCGGACGAAAATTCAGAAGATATACGGTTTTGTGCAGCAGCATACGCGCTACGTCAGCATTCAGCTCGGCATCGGCGGCTGGCAGACGTTTCCGGCTTCCGTGGTGGCGGAGAAAGGCTACGGCGACTGTAAAGCGTTGTCGAATTATACGGGGGCACTGTTAAAAACGGTCGGAATACCGTCCAGCCTGGCGCTGGTGGTAGCGGGTCGGAATACGGCCGATGTGCTGCCGGATTTTCCGTCGTCGCAATTCAATCACATGATTTTGTGTGTTCCTCTGGCGAAGGATACCGTTTGGCTGGAATGCACGAATCCGTACGTACCGGCCGGGTATGTTGGCAGCTTTACCGGCAATCGCCATGCGCTGCTACTGACGCCCGAAGGCGGAAAGCTGGTTCGGACGCCCAGCTACCGACCGGAAGACAACCAGCAGAACCGCTCTGTCCGGCTGCGGCTCGATGCGTCAGGAAACGCGACCGCCGATGTCCGCACAACGTATACCGGTATTCAGGCAGAAGCCATCGAATCGGTCATGTACACGGCCAGTCCGGACGATCAGCGACAATGGTTATACGAGCAGTTCCGGATTCCCAATTTTACGATTTCATCTTTTTCCTTTCAGGAGCAAAAGCATACGTTGCCGACGGTGATCGAGCAAATCGCCATTCAACTGCCAACCTGCGCTACCCGCACGGGAAACCGCCTGTTTTTTGTGCCTAATCAGGTATCGTCGGATCAAATCCTGCCGATTCAATACGACCAGCGAACGTCGGCGTTTCGGCTGCCTTCCAGCTATCTGGATAGCGATACGGTATTTTGTCAATTAGCGCCCGGACTTGGTGTCGAGCACGGGTTTGAGCCGGTTCTGCTGACCTCCCGTTTCGGGCGTTATCAGGCATCGGTACAGATGGAAGGGAATACCGTAAAATACATCCGCAGGCTGGTAATCGAAGCCGGTTTGTATGCGCCGGAAACCTACGCCGAATACGTCGATTTCCGCCGAAAGATCGCAAAAGCCGACCGCATGCAGATCTTACTAAAGAATTAAGAGTTAAAAGTTAAGAGTTAAAGTATGTTTTGAATTGTCTTGATTCTTTTTGTCAGTTTACTAATCAGCGAGTAAAAAATGGGCATCGGCAATAGATTTAGGTGTCGAATCTCAATCTTACTCCTCAGGCGAACTCCGTTCACCGAGCTAACCGATGGTAAAGAAGGCCTAAAAGACTCCTATCTACGGGTAGATCCGCAATTGCGTGCCTTGGAACCGGGCCGCCGGGATGGGTTCAAGAGCCTTGCCGCAAATAGCCTGCATGAAACAGTAGGATCGTCTGATCCTACTATCCGTTACAGTTGCCCTTATCAAAATAGTGTAGGTTTGTGGTTAATATAATACAAGATACGATTATTTCGACAAGGGATAGTCAAATGATTCGAGGATGATTAGAAAAACTCGAATGCTAGGTATAAATATTCCGTAATATGATTGGCAAACAATGGGCTATTTTAATGTAAATACAGTATTTTCTATAGCAATTAATTTGTTCATTACGGTAAATTCCAAAAGCGCCTTAGTAGGTTACTGGCTCTTCCTGAATTGTTCCTGCCTTCGGTAATGAGCGAACCACTCGGCTTCTGTCTTGAATTTAGGCTTTGGAACAAGTTGTGAAACCATATTTTATCAGTTTAACATTTTTTCATATTGTACCAGAAAATCTTCAATTCTGTAAAGTACTGATAGTCAATTAGAATAAGCATTATATTTTCTTAGAGTAATTCTTTGCGGCTGCCGCGTTGTCCATTTACTAAAAGAAACCTTCAATGTAGCTGCTTAAATATTTGTAATTTTGCTAAAGACGAATGTTTCCTTCCATTTCTGATTGATTTAACTTATTGATGAAATATGTTTTTGTGCTAGGACCACTTATTTTCCTAATCTGCTGCCGAAAAAATAATATTGACAAGCAACCGGAGCAGCAAGATTGCCTGATTTCAAGCTATACTACAGATACAACAGCAGCGGGTTATAATTATAAACTTCAGTATGAAGGAAACAAAATAGTAGAAATACGCGTAACGAATTTCGATTCTTTTAGTAATACCCAGGTCGAAAATATAAATACAATTAACTATAATTCAAGCGGTAAACCAATCACTATTGGCTGGCCATCAAGTAACTCCTATAAAACGAAATTTTTTTATAGCAACGATGGGATTTTGAGCAGCAGGATTACATATAGCTCAGTACCATTTCCGTCTGAAAAGATAGATTTCCAGTGGAAAGGCGACAGGATTGCTAAAGTAACAAAGAGCGGTTATGAAATTAAGGGTTCGCCAAATGTAATAGAAAACTACACAGAAAGGCTGAATTACGTGTTAGATCTAGAATACAATGAAAAAGGTAACGTGGTTTATGTTAAGAGAACCAGTTTCCCTGATATGCTTGTTACGGAAATGGAATATGAATATGATTCGCATCCAAATCCTTTTAAGGACTTGTCTCAGCTTCGAACCAGTTTCATTCCCTACGATGCCATGTATTTACTATCGATTAATAATATGACCAGGGTTAAATATTTTTTTGTAAAAGAACAGTTTAGTTCATTATTTGATTCTCCTTATCAATATAATGCAGAAGGCTATCCTCAAAATGGCTCTTTCAATAATAGAATGCTAGATATTCAATACCAATGCAAGTGAACTGATGATTAATCTAATTCATGAGAGTTGACACTAGTGCATTCAAGTCGTCTAAACATCGCGTAAACTGTATCAATTTATTCTCTTACCAATCTATTGGACAGAAATCTGTCTGGCGTAGTGCGTCTGTTTGAGAATGTAACGACCCGTGCATAACCTAACTGCATTGTTTTCGTGCTAATTTGTACCAATTAATCATTAATTTGTAATGTGTCCATCACGACCTGAACTGACAAATCATTTTTATCGTGCGACGACCCGGCCCCTTCTGTAGAAACCCAAAGTAGTTGCATCGCGTCGGCGACCCGGCCACTTTTGTTTGAATTCGCAACGCTCCGGCGTCCCGGTACCTTTTGGAGAAAATGACGGAGTTAAGCTGTTTATTTTCATTTTGTATTGTATTTGACATTAATTAATGAGTGTTGAAAACCTCTTTTCAAGGTTTGAAAGCCATTTTACCCGCTTTGCCTGGCTCACTGTTTTTACTGAAGTAAAACTTATCCAGTTGATATTTTTATACCCCATCGTTTTAAACACGCTTCGGACCATTACTTTCCTGATTAAATTTCCAATCAGTAGTAAGTACAGTATTCCTGGTTTATTCATCGTGGTAATAATGGTTATACGCTTAAGGTTTTTTAAAAGCGGCACCAATCCAAAACCTCTTGGGTGATGATCATACACAACGCCCGGAGATAAAACTCTATCAATAAATCCTTTGGTTGTAGCGGGCATTATATCCCACCAGATGGGGAAAATAAAAATCAAATGGTCGGCTTTTTTCAAACGCTCGTTATAATCGATTACCTGTGGGTCTATGGGTTGACGTGCTACAAATGCTTTTAAGTCGGCTTGCGACATTACTGGATTAAAGCCGTCATTGTCAAGATGCATCAGATCCACTTCGTGACCAGCTTTTTGAAGTCCTTTAGTTACTGCGTTTAAAATTGCATTACAGTAACTTCCATTATAAGGATGGTTAAATACTATTACTGTTCTCATTTTTCACCGTTTCGTTACAGTGCAAAATTGAGAAGGTAATTAGCCTCAGACGATAACAATTGTTAATAAAGAAGCTTATCGCCTGTTTCGGATTCGGCTCAACGAAACGGATGTGATCCCTAAATAAGAAGCAATGTAATGTTGCGGAATACGTTGAATAATATGTGGGTACTGTTCTATCAACTCTTCGTAACGTTTTTGAGGATTATTTTTGAGGAAAGAATAAGCAAGTTTCTGGGTTTGAAAAAGTCGCTTAAATAAATGCTCTTCAAAATCCTTTTTTAATCCCGGCGAATCTTCAATGATATTTTGAAAATCCTTTTGGGAAATGGTTTGTAAAATGCAAGGTTCCAGGCTTTCGATACTGTATAGGCTTGGTTGTTTCGTCCTGAAGCTTTCAATGGAAGAAACACTATCGCCTTCAAAGAAAAACTGGGTGGTTATTTCTTTACCGTCATTATTTATCCAGGTTCGCAAACAGCCTTTTTCAATGAAGTACATCGTTGTGGATATTTTCCCTTCCTGCAAAAGCGTTGTTTTTGCAGGAACTTCCTTTTTAACAAAATACGGACTGAATTGCTTCCAAGCTTTCAATTTCCCGATCGTCTGCTTATCCATTATATTGCGAACTCCAGTTGTCTGTTTCATGCTTCATGATGACAGGATGGTAATTTTGGATTTCTCACGCTTCAATCTTTCCCATCAAAGCGATTGCAATTTAGGGGTAGTTAACACATTTCGGGGAATCCGTCGCGAGAAAGTGGTAAGCAATTGTTATACAGGGTCTTGTGTGGAAATTTTCCGCTTTTTCAAGTACTGTTTTAACGAAGAGTAACGCCCATAGTCCAGCTGTACCTGAATAATGGTGTTAATAGGTACGCCCAAGCTACATAAATGTTCGATTATTGCCGGGCAGCATTATAGATAGACTTCTAATGACTCCCTTTGGCTTGCCCGGAACACTACCTTGCTCTTTCCGCACTCGTAAGACTTCGCGAGCCCGCTTTAGCTCGGGCATTATCGAAAATGTCGCCATCACGACCTGAACTGACAAATCATTTTTATCGTGCGACGACCCGGCACCTTCTGTAGAAACCCAAAGGATTTGCATCGCGTCGGCGACCCGGCCACTTTTGCTTGAATTCGCAACGCTCCGGCGTCCCGGTACCTTTTGGAGAAAATGGCGGAGCTTAAGCTATTGGTTTTCGTTATATATTCAGGCTGAAAACGGTAGTCATTTGGAATAATCTTTCTGTTGCTGCTGATTTTGGCTTAAAATGTCGCTAAAATCCTTTCTGAACGCTTCAACTTGGGCGGGTGGTTTCTACCTTCCATTAGGTTTAAGACGTCCTGCGCCACTTCTTTATAATACTCCTTCTCCTGGGGCTTTAGGCTCCGAGTCGTTCCGTTAGAAAGTCCTGCACAGGATCTTTCGGGTTTTTCTGCCAGATAGCTACGCTGGATTTCTCCTCAGCTACGCTACGTCGATATAAGATACATTGCGTGTTCACGCTCCTCACCCTGAAGTTCCTGAAACGTTCCTTCGAAGAGGACACTGCGCCAAACCTGCGGACTCAGCATTTGGTCGATTTCAAAAACAACGTGGGAGTTCTTCCGACGCAATTGGGTTTTGGTGCCCTCCCGGGTTAAACCTAAAAAGTACAGGCTAAATCAAGATTCGATCATAAGCGGCACTGCCGATGCGCCCAAAATACTGGTCGACCGGCATGGAGTCGATCACTTCGGTCGTTAGTTCGGTTAACTTGGGATTTAGAGCGGACGGATATGGCGAACCGCTTCCAAAAGTAGGGCGTAATCCTGGCGAGTGGTATGCGTTTGGTCAACCAAAGCATTGTTTTGGTGGATAAGGAGCGGGTTTAAGCCTTAAAAATAGTGACATCAATTAGCCATTGAACTGATAACGGTCACGGTTTACTCCGAAAACCTCACGCAATTTTGCCGAAGTAACGAAAATCGATTTAATACGGGTGAAGTAAAATTGGCGATTAGTCTACTTAGATGGGCAATCGTCTTTACTGTGATTTATATGAGAAGCTTCGTATTCCTATATAAATATCTAGCTGATTGCTACTTACAGCAAAACAGGATGCTGTTAAAATTAACGAAAGTCGCATGTGATTGAACACATGATATGCTCAATCACATGAAAGTCTGAATTTATAAAATGACTCGCTTACAGGCAGTAGCTAATCGACGGTTATTGCACGGTTCACTTACCGGTTTTGATTTTTGAAAGTACGTTCCATAAATCACCAAAATCGCTATGAAAACACGTATTACATTCTGGAAGAATTGTAACTACCGCGGAATTTTGGGGCTCAATTCAGTGGTTGTGACGATGGTCTTCTGGCTGGGAAGTCTAACGGTTTCACCAGCCCAACTTCTGGATTGGCAGAAAACATTTGGAGGGACTAATTTGGATTATGGCCGGGCCATAAAGCCAACCTCTGATGGGGGTTACGTGGTAGCCGGGGAAACGAAATCCAACAATGGAAATGTCAGCGGTAATCATGGAGATAATGACGCTTGGGTCGTTAGACTTAATGCCTTTGGAAATATCGTCTGGCAAAAAGCCATAGGAGGGACCGGATATGATTTTACAAATGCCATCATACCGACTCCCGATAAGGGGTTTGTGGTGGCCGCAAGCACGTTTTCCAACAATGGTGATGTAAGCGGCAACCACGGGGAAAGTGATTTTTGGGTGGTGAAGCTCAACAGTACCGGAGGGATTGTTTGGCAAAAAGCCTTGGGTGGGACCGGTATTGAGTATGCCAGAGCCATCACGACGACAACGGATGGGGGTTTTGTCGTCATTGGGGAAACGCTTTCCAACGACGGCGATGTCAGTGGCAATCATGGTGGAGGAGATATTTGGGTGGTGAGACTGAACAGTACAGGAGGAATTGTCTGGCAAAAAACGATTGGCGGTTCGGGGAGTGAAGGAGCAACGGCCATCACGGCAACTGTGGATGGGGGTTTTGTCGTGACGGGACAAACTTCCTCCAACGATGGCGACGTGAGTGGCAATCACGGTGGTCAATCGGATGCTTGGGTCGTGAAGCTTTCCGGTTCAGGGAATGTGGTCTGGCAAAAGGCGCTGGGCGGATCAAGTACCCAGGCCGACATCGCTCTTGCCATTACCCTCACTGCCGATAACGGATTAATGGTAGCCGGAACTACGACTTCTGATGACGGCGATGTACTTGGCAATCATGGAAAACAGGATGCCTGGGTCGTACAACTCAACGATCAGGGAAAACTGATCTGGCAAAAAACGTTGGGGGGCACGGGCGATGACATTGCCAATGCGATTACCACCACCGCCGACGGGGGCTTTTTAGTGGCGGGATCCACTAACTCCAACGATGGCGATGTCAGTGGCTTTCAGGGCGGAATTCTTGACTTTTGGGTGATCAAACTCACCCGGTTAGGCCAGTTGAGCTGGCAGAAATGCTTGGGAGGTACGGACGAAGAATCTGTTTTTAGCATTGCGCTGGCTTCAGATGGAGGCTATGCGATGGCTGGCTATACGGGATCTACCAACGGGAATGTCACCGGCAATCATGGAGAAAGAGACTTCTGGGTGGTCAAGCTCCGCGAGCCGCTCCAGGTCTTGCCCCCTTACTTCAACTGCAACACCGGCCAGATCACATTCCGTACCAGTGGAGGGAATAACACGCCGATCACCTTCACGGCTCCAGGCATTACCCGTGCTACTACCGCCGACAAAGTCGGCACCGTTGAACCCGGCTTGCGGAGTGATCCTAAAGTGATTCCCATAACCGCGATTCAAAATGGTCAGCCGGTCACCTACAATTTCGATTTGAGAGCCGCCTGTACGACCCTCCGCCCCCCCTTTATTCCCCAGCTACTCCAACCGATTCCACCGCAGGTCATGACCCAGGGACAAACGCTGGCCGGAAGAGGCCTTGTCCTAAGCAGTTTCATTGTCGATCCTACGCCCTATATGTCTAACTATGCGACCTATGCGTCTGAGTGGGCCTTTCAGGTGGAAGGACTTCCTCCGGGTTTGCGGTTGACTTCTACTACGCTGGAGTATAGCCCATTGGCAACCATCCAGGGAACGCCCACGAGTGTGGGCCAGTTCACCGTCACCTTCAGAGCCAGTACCGGCCAGTTTCGCAACCGGCCAATCCTGACGACCTTTTCCATAACGGTCTTCCCGGCAGGCCTTCTGACGTTACAACCGCCCTGGTATGACTGCGGGAGCGGAGCCTTCCACTTTAATTCCAGCGGAGGAGACGGCTCACTGATCGAGTACATGGCAGCGGGTATCACACCCTGGACAACCAACCCGGATCAATTTGTCGATTTCGCGCTCCGCACGGCCAGTGATGTACAACCTTTTACACTCAGAGCGCGTCAGCATGGGGTGACGGTGACCACCCAGTGGAACCTGAAAACCGCCTGCGGAAGAGCCCGGTTTGGCTCCGGCGAACCGGGCTCTTCCGGCCTGCAGGTGCGGCTAATGGGCAATCCATTGGTCGGCACTTCGGCTGAGGTTGAGATTCGGGGGGCAGAAGGTGAATGGGTGCAGCTACAGGTGACGAATCTCCAGGGGCAGGTACTTCACCACAAGCGCATTCAGCAGGCGGAGGCCGTTGAGCAGCAGCGGGTACCGATTGGTTCCGGCCCAGGCCAGTATCTGCTGGAAGTGGCAACCCAGAAAGAGCGAAAAGTACTCAAGGTCCTTAAACCTTAGGTTCTAACCGGGTTAAGCGATCACGTTGAAAACCCGATTTGAAAGGTGGTATCCTCTAGCTCCACCTATCCCATCTGCAACAGTTGAGGAAGCTGCTCCGAGTGCTCTAGTGTTCAAAGCGCAAACTGAACGTCGATGGCGGGCCTTCTGTTGAAGGGGGTAATACAAACGTTATCCACTGGTCTTTACTGCGCTGAGCGACCGGCGCTCCATTGATGACCAGATGGATATTTTTAACCGGGTACGGGAATTTGATAGACAGGGTTTGTGATGTGCCGCCTGTATACTGGCCATCCGTTCTCCCATCCTTCATCATATAATAGATCGCACCATTGCGTAATGATAGACGTTGTCCAAAACCCGAACGCCAAAAGGCCTCAGGGGCTACCGGTGAAAGTTGGAGCGATCCGTCAAGACCATGTTCGGCGCCAAATAAAAACCGCTGAACAATTCTGATCAGATTCGCCGGATACTCATTGTACTTTTTAGCTCCGTAACCACCTTTGGCATTGTAGCGCTCACGCCAGTAGTAGCTACTGTCGCGACCCGCCTGGCTCACCGCCCGAATACTGCTGATCAGCCCTTCTGCGTCACCCATGTTCGCCCTCGCCCAGGCTTCCAGATACCACACCCGGCCCATTGCTGCCAGGTCCTGGTTATCAGCATAGGTAGTTTCCCAGCTTTCGTACGTTTCGGGTTTGGTGGCAATTCCGGTTGGCATGCCGTTGTAGTAGAAGCCCTTCGCACTTTTCAGTTGTGGCCATACTACCTTTTTTTGCTTTTCTGATGCAACCCCGGTGGCCAGGGCTGTCCAGTCGACATCGGTGAGGCCATGGCCTTTGACTACTCCTTTTTCGGGATGAAGGTATTCGGCATACTGGGTTCCCTGCCAGAATTTTTTTTGAAAGAACGACGCCACACGATCAGCAAGCCCACGGTATTTTTGGGTAGCCACCTGGTTGCCAACAACGTTGTTTAGAGCTGCTAATCGCCGGAAGGCGTCTACCACATGCCCTTGAGAAACCCCGTCGAATTCCACCCGCGTAGGACGCTCGACGTAATACCCGGCACCACCCACCGCGCCTTCATCAGAAATCAGGGAAGCCAGGTAATCGGCCGTTCGATTTATGGAAGGCAATTGTTCTTTAAGCCATTGCTTATCAGACGTGAATCGAAAGATCACATCCGCATTCTGAATGTAGGTAGTTCCCGCCAATGCTCTCAACGGATCCTTCGGTACCCAGTGTTTATACAAACCTCCATTGGGATCAACTTCCGCCTGGTAATTTTTGGGCCCGATCTTTTTCCCGGCGTTCGCTGGAAGTATGGCCAGGGGTAGCCTCCCATCCGGCTTTTGAAAAGACGTCACATAGTCCCAATTTGCTTTTACTGTATTGATCTGTCCCAGCCACAGCAAAGCGTCACTCATCTGATGTCCGTCCAGAGAAGGATAGCTATTGCCGTAACCAAAGCCGATTCCGTCGGCACAAACCGAAAAATAGCCCTTGAAAACAGCGGGATTAACCGCTGCCAGAATATTCTGATGAGCGGCCTTATAATAGGCTTCGGCGATGAGCGGGTCAGGCAGATACAGGGTATCTTTCGATTGTGCCCGCACCCTCAATGAAACTGAAAAGACAAACAGAATGATGAGCAGGCCCCATTTTTTGTATCTTAGTGTGCGCATCTGCGTTTTGGTTTAATCCGGCAACAAATCTCCCCTTTTTCAGATAAGTATTGCTGAAATTTGGACAGCCGCTTAAAGAAGTAAAAAACGCCCAAAGAAGACTGCCGTGTCATACGCCCATTCCGTCGTTCACACCGTTTATGTTTTCCCCTTAGGTTCCAAAGGAAAAATAGGGACTTCAATCAGCATATGATAGCTTTCTGACCCAATTAATTTTCAATACATATTAGGGGGCATTTTGGGTCATATTTACAGTCCAGAAAATGGGCATCAATTAGCATTACTGTTGACATCAAATTTCGCATTTTTTGACTCCAAAGGTTTTTGAGGTTGTGGAAAACCAGGTTGACCAGCGCCAACCTAGTAACCTGTTCATTCATAAACGGACGTGTATAGTTGTACAAAATATGAAAGCAAAATGCCCCGAAGGGTATCTTAGGAGAGTACCATAAAACGAGCGTGGCTGTTGCATTACTCGTGTGTGTGTTGAATTGGTACTTAATCGACTGCTCTAAAAAACGGTTTGACGTTCAGGTTTGCCTCGTAAGGAAGTTTAATTATCGAACTTTAATTTCGAGTTAGAGTTATGCAACAGCCACGAGCGTTTCAAGAAAATTTATGAAACATGGGAATCATCTGGGAACTATGTTTGGCAAGGCAAAACCCAGTTACGAACGAGCAAGCTTATCGCTGGGAACAAAAGTAGATGAATAGGATATCCTCTGGCAGGGAATACTTCCCCAAAAGAGAATTTGTATACAACCAACCCGGTTTCGTGTTAAGTCTCCCTTCCCTATCCGGTAGACCTTTGTAGCGTACTTTTAAAACGACGCAATCATGAAAAAGGTCATCTTAATTACGGGAGCCAGTTCGGGCATGGGCAAAGAAACGGCTAAGAAGCTTATTCAAAAAGGCCATACCGTCTACACCGCAGCTCGGCGTATCGAGCAAATGCAGGATATAAAAGCCATGGGTGGACATCCCATCCAAATGGATGTGACTAACCAAGCTGATATTCAACAGGTGATAGACACCATCATTAATCATGAAGGCAAGATTGATGTGCTTTGGAATAATGCGGGCTATGGCCTGTATGGATCGGTTGAAGACATTCCCCTGGAGCAGGCCCGAAGACAGTTCGAAGTAAACTTGTTCGGCTTGGCTTCGATGACCCAAAAAGTGGTACCTTACATGCGCAAAGCCAAGGCAGGCACCATTATCAATACCTCCTCCATGGGCGGTAAAATCTACACGCCGATGGGGGCCTGGTATCATGCCAGTAAGCATGCCATTGAAGGGTTCAGTGACAGCTTACGACTGGAATTAGCGCCCTTTAACATTAACGTGGTGGTCTTGGAGCCAGGCATCATCCTAACCGAGTTCAGTGAGGAAGTCCTGAAAAGTCTAGGTCAGTTTTCCGCAGCCGGAGCGTACGCTGAGCTGACTCGCAAATTGGTCGCGTCAACGAAAAAAACCTATGAGCGAGGGAGCGGTTCGAAAGCCGTAGTTATTGCTGATACAGTGTCGAAAATCGTAACGGACAATAAGCCCAAAACCCGATATAGAGTAGGACGCTGGGCCAAACCCCTTGTTTGGCTGCGTACTTACTTAGGCGATCGCGCCTTTGATAAAATCATCATGAGCCAGGTATAAGCGATGAGCAGCATCCTTCATCTCGAAACGATCACCGACATGTACCGACTGCTTCCCCAAGCTCGGGTGAAGCATCCCCAGGGAGCGGTGGTTGACTTCTCTCAGTTCAGCGAGCAGTTCAATTCAGGTCTGAAAGTTACTTTGGGCTTTTACGCGTTGATGTTTAAGAACTATTGCCCCAATAAAAT
The DNA here is from genome assembly GCF_003858645.1 of Larkinella knui. Lineage (GTDB taxonomy): Bacteria > Bacteroidota > Bacteroidia > Cytophagales > Spirosomataceae > Larkinella > Larkinella knui. Next base: position 403,697 of record NZ_RQJP01000007.1, read on the forward strand.
GAAGTATGGCCAGCAAGCCTATGATTTTCAGGACGGCAGTTTGATCTGCATCGCGCCCCGCCAGGTCATTTCCCTGGACGAGCCTGCCCAACTCGATGTGGCCATGTGGGGCTGGGGCGTGTTTTTTCACCCTGATCTGATCCGGGGCACTTCGTTAGGCAGAACCATCAAAGAGTATTCGTTCTTTTCCTATGAGACACACGAGGCCCTGCATTTATCCGACAAGGAAAAACAAAATCTGTCTGAGCTCGTGGAGAAGATTGATTCGGAACTCTCGGAAAACATTGACCGGCACAGTCAGCGGTTAATCGTTTCTACGATTGAGCTATTGTTGAACTATTGCACCCGGTACTATGACCGGCAGTTCATCACCCGGCAAACGGTCAATCAAGACCTGTTGAGCAAAGTGGAAGCGGTTTTGGTGAGTTATTTTCAGTCTGCAGACCTGCGGAAGCAAGGTTTGCCTAGCGTGAAGTACTTGGCAGACCAGGTATTCTTATCACCCAATTATCTAAGTGACTTACTGAAAAAGGAAACGGGGATGAACGCCCAGGACCGGATTCATTATTACCTGATCGAAGAAGCCAAGACGTTGCTACTCGGAACGGATAAATCGGTTGGCGAGCTGGCTTTTTCGTTGGGCTTTGACTATCCGCAATACTTTTCCCGGTTATTTAAATCGAAGACAGGCGTGACCCCTCTCGAATTTAGGCATAGTAATTAGGCTGAATCGACAAAAAGGTACTGGATGCCGACACTGGTTGGTTTCCATTTACATATAAACCTGTTTGTGTATTTTTCGTCGCAGGATACGCCCCTGGCTGTTGCACAACTCCGCTTTTTAGATCGATTTTTCATTGGCTGAATAGGAGAGTTGGGCAACCGCCATGAGCGATTAATGAGATGCTAATTTATGTATTCGCAAATGATTATTCATCTTCCTAAAAAATTTAGCCTTGGGAATACCCGTCTACTGGAAAACGGGAAGCACTTGTTTCAAAGAGTTTTGTGACGGATTGCTCGGATAATTGCGGTTCAAGCTGTTCGGTTGGGCCATACCCTACGGTCTCAAGACCGTCAATAAGGAGTGACTGGAATACATGGTCACAAAAAGCATCCAGATCAGCGCCATGCTGTTGGCCATTGCCAGCCAGGTTTGTCATCACGGCGGGAGGTATAAGCTCTACTACACCACATGAGGTGTTCGCTAAAGCGTACCTTAGCGTCATGGTATAACTATGCAGAGCCGCTTTGCAGGCACTATAAACTGGCGCAAACGGTTGGGGGATGAAGGCTCCCCCGGACGTAACATTCACGATCCGGCTTGGCCATTTATGTTGCAGAAGCAGCGGGATTAGCAGATGATTAAGATGAATCGGTCCCGACAGTAAAATATCCATTTCCTGTTGCCGTTCAGACCAGGGAGCTTTATCTTGAGCCAGGGAGATTCTACGTTGGATGCCTGCATTATTGATCACCCAGTGCAGGGGAGTCATCACGCTGGCGACATACTGAGCCAGTGCTTCCCGGTCTTGTATCTTCCCCATGTCACTGACATACGTCTTCAAGCTGGGTAACTCGCTGGCGGCTTTTGCTAATTTGGCCGCATCCCGCCCAGTGACCAGCACCCGACTCCCTGCTTTCAGAAATCGGGCGGCCAACCCATAACCGATTCCTTCACTCCCCCCCGTAATGAGTACATTTGCCCCGTCTATAATCATGATTCAAACCCGTTTGTTCCAGCACCAAAGGTAGAGGGGCTACGCCGTAGAAAATGGTCATGATTTCAGTATTTGGCCCTGTCGAAACGCCTTGGGGGTTATGCCATAAATCCGCTTGAACCATTTAGTGAATTGGGAGGGTTCAAAATCCAATTGCATAGCTACCTCCTGCACGGTTCTGGTCCGGTCAGTCAATAGTTTTTTGGCGACATGCCCAATTTCCAACTGAAACACGCCACACGCCGAAGTGCCCGTTACGGCTTTGACAGTATTCGTCAAATGAGTCGGATGAACGCACAATTGATCGGCGAAGTCTTCAATGTCCAACATGGTTTCAGCATCTCCCTTCACCAAGTCTGTTAAATGAGCTTTGATCAACTGGCGATACCGCTCATAAAGTCGAGTCGGTTGATTTTTGGGGGCGGATTGCATAGCGATAGCGTAGATTGAACGAGCGAAGAGTAACCAACTGAACTCAATGAGAACAGGCTTGTCAATAAGCAGCTTATCTAGTTACATATTCTGTAAAAAAAGGACTTAACTAGGATCAGCAAGTCCGTTTAAAAAAGCTACTTTTAATATCTACGAGAGCCCGTTTCGGATACATTGAAGAGCTACCCGTTTAGCTTTATCTTTTGTAAAATGGGTTGAGATTGAAAATTGACTCAACTGCGCTGGTCATTCTGGTCAATTAGTAAGGGGCCAAGACATATAATGCATTCTTTTCTAACAACAAGGTTCACTTCTTGGTTAGCCATTCGTCAAATATGTTGATAGGGAAAAGCCATTGGTCATGGCTAGAAATGATCAGCCAATGCTATTTTATGAACTTTTCTTCAATGACCAAAATCCAATGGACGAACACGAATCACCTGAACTAACGGAGGAGGAAAAGCAGTTGTTTGCCGACCTGATGCCAGACGATCTGGCTGAAATTATGAATACGGGTGTCAATCGTCGCCACTTCCTTAAATTGTTGACCCTGGCGGGCGGAGGCATCCTGGCGGCTCAATCAGCAGTGGCGGAACGGGTACTGACCCGGCCATCTAGAGAAACGCTCCCGGTCGAACTCGCTCCATCCAGCCTTGAGAATGGCGTTGATATAGGATTGAAAGTCAACGGTAAAGCCCATAAGCTGACCATCGATTCACGCATGACGCTGCTGGATACGTTGCGGGAACGGCTGAACCTCACCGGCTCCAAAAAAGGCTGTGATCACGGTCAGTGCGGAGCATGTACGGTGATTGTCAACGGAAGTCGGGTGTTATCCTGTCTGACGCTGGCGGCCAGTTGCGAGGGAAAAACCGTGCAAACGATTGAGGGATTGGCGCAAGGAAACCGGCTTCATCCAATGCAGGAGGCTTTTCTGAAACACGACGGTTTCCAGTGCGGTTTTTGTACGCCCGGCCAGATTTGCTCGGCGGTGGCCCTGCTCGATGAAGCAAAGAAAGGCCACACCAGCTACGTTACCGGCAACGTGCGTCAGCCAGGAGGACCGGTCAAACTTTCCAATGAGGAAATTCGGGAGCGCATGTCGGGCAATATTTGCCGATGCGGAGCCTATCCCAATATTGTGGCCGCCATTCAGGAAGTGCACAGCGGAAAGCCCGTTGAGCAGGTTTTCCGCTCGGCCTAACCCTTATCAACCGCATCCAATGAGAGCTTTTACCTATACCCGAGCCAAAGATGCTACGTCCGCGATCAAGCTGCTGGCCGAGAACCCTAATGCCAAATTCCTGGCGGGAGGTACCAACCTGCTGGACTTGATGAAGGAGGATGTTGAACGCCCCAACGCGCTAATCGACATTTCGGAATTGGATCTGAGCGAGATCAAACCCATCATCAACGGAGCGAATCAGGGCGGTATTTCGCTAGGTGGACTTGGTAAAAACACCGACTCGGCCAATCATCTCTTGGTGCGTCAGCACTATCCGTTGCTATCGCAGGCGATTCTGGCAGGTGCATCGGGCCAGATTCGGAATATGGCGACCAACGGCGGTAATCTGTTGCAACGGACTCGTTGCCCGTATTTTTACGAAGTGGCCATGCCTTGCAACAAACGCGAACCGGGAACGGGTTGTGGAGCCCGTGAAGGCATCAACCGGATGCACGCAATCTTTGGCTGGTCGGAACACTGCGTAGCAGTATATCCATCCGACATGGCCGTTGCGCTAACGGCACTCGATGCCACGGTCATCGTCCGAAGCGCCAACGGGCAGCAACGCAGCATCCCGATTGCTGATTTTTACCGACTGCCGGGCAATGAACCCGAAAAAGACACAAACCTGATGCACGGTGAGCTGATTACCGCCATCGAACTGCCGAAGAACCGGTTTGCGGAACAGTCGTATTACCTGAAAGTCCGCGACCGGGCTTCGTATGCCTTTGCGCTGGTTTCGGTCGCTGCGGCTTTGGAAATCGAAGGGAATACGATTAAACAGGCGCGTATTGCCATGGGCGGAGTGGCTCACAAGCCCTGGCGGGCATTGAAAGCCGAACAAATACTGGTGGGTAAAGAGGCCACAGAGGCTACTTTTAAACGGGCAGCCAACGCCGAAATGGCGGACGCCAAACCGTTGACACACAATGCATTCAAAGTAGAATTGGGAAATCGAAGCATCGTTCTGGCCTTGCAGATGGCCGTTAATGGCGGTAAGGCCTAGGCGTAACGCGCTAAATTCATGAAGGATATACCTAAAGTTACTGGTACCCCCATCAACCGCATTGACGGCATCGCCAAAGTGACCGGTAAAGCGCCTTATTCGATGGATCATCCGGTGAAGAATCCGGCGTATGCAATTTTGATCAAAAGTACGATTGCTTCCGGTAAAATTCAGGAAATCGACGCGACTGCCGCCGAGAAAGCACCGGGCGTGATCGCTATCATCACTCATCAAAATGCTCCGAAACTAAACGTCAAAGGGGGCCTGCGCGGGGGAGCTTTGCTGCAAAGTCCGGAAATTGAGTTCTTCGGACAGCACATTGGCATTGTCGTGGCCGAAACCTTTGAACAGGCTCGGTATGCATCGCGGCTCATCACGGTTACCTACGATAAAAAGGAACCGAAAGTTGATTTCGATAATTTGGCCGACCAAGCCCGTCTACCCAAGGATAAAGAGAAAGCCGACGCCCGACGGGGCGACGTACAAAAGGCGCTCAGCCAGGCAACTTACAAAGTGGAGGAAGTGTACGAAACGCCCATCGAACACCATCATCCCATGGAACCTCATGCCACGATCGCCGAATGGAATGGCGACCATGTTACCCTGTACAACAGTGCGCAGATTGTGAACGGGGCGCAAACGGCCACGGCGGCTACCCTGAACCTGAAGCCGGAGCAGGTGCGGATCGTCTCCCCTTACATTGGGGGTGGCTTTGGGTCCAAAGGTGGACAATGGGCCAATCTGGCGCTGGCAGCAGTAGCAGCCAAATACGTCAACCGGCCGGTGAAACTGGCCCTGACGCGTCAGCAGATGGTCAACTCCGTCGGGCTGCGGCAGCACAATCGTCAGAAGATCAGTCTGGCCGCGACAGCCGATGGCAAGTTAACCGCGCTGGTGCACGAAACGACAACCCACTGCGCCATCAATGACGAGTTTATCGAGCCCTGTGGCGACTGCTCGAAAGTCATGTACGACACGCCTAATTCGCTCATTACCTACCGGGTGGTGCCCATGAACCTGATTCTCCCAACCTACACGCGGGGGCCTGGCAAATCGACGGGTAGTTTTGCTCTTGAATCAGCGATGGACGAGCTGGCGTATAAACTCAAAATGGACCCGATTGCGTTTCGGATCAAAAACGAACCCGATCGGGATCCGTCCAATGGCAAACCCTGGTCGTCACGCGCCATGGTGCAGTGCCTGCAGGAAGGCGCCAAAGCGTTTGGTTGGGAAAACCGCAAGTTCGAACCCCGCCAAAACCAGCAGGGCAATTACTGGGTTGGGTACGGCGTCGCAGCCGGAACGTACCCCGCCCACCAGCGTCCTACCTCGGCTTTGGTAAAACTGAAGCGCACGGGAGACCATGTAGCGGCCACCGTTGAACTGGCCGCTGCCGACCTGGGTACCGGCACGTACACCATCCTGACGCAAACGGCCGCCGATGCGCTGGGCTTGCCGATTCAAAACGTGAACGTAATCATCGGCGACTCCGACCTGCCACCGGCTGCCGGAGCGGTGGGTTCGGTGGGTGCGGCCAGTTACGCTAATGCCGTGAACGATGCGTGTGTAAAATTGACGCAGGAACTGGTGACTAAATCCGGCAAGCAGTTCTTTGTCCGCCCCACGGCCGCCCAGTTGATGCGCTCTGAAAAAATAACCGACTTCCAGACACGCGTTGACAGCAAACCACCGGAACGTGCCGAAGACTATTCTTCCCATAGTTTCAATGCCAATTTTGCGGAAGTAGCCGTCAACAAATCAACGGGGATGATTCGGGTAAACCGGTTTCTGGCTGTGACGGGCGCGGGAACGATTCTAAATCCCAAAACCGCCCGCTCGCAGATTATCGGCGGTAACGTCTGGGGCATAGGCATGGCGCTGACGGAGGAATCGGTGGTTGACCCGCGCTGGGGTAATTTCGTCACCCGCTCCCTGGCCGACTACCACGTTCCGACTAATTTAGATATCGGCCAGCTGGACGCCATTTTTATTAATGAGAAGGATGAACATGTCAACACGCTGGGGGTTAAAGGCATCGGTGAAGTGGGCATTGTAGCGGTTGCCGCTGCCGTGGCCAATGCGGTTTTCAACGCTACCGGCAAACGGGTTCGTGAATTGCCCATCACTCCGGATAAGGTGTTGTAGCGTTCTATTTTTCTCCGTGCCTTTTGTTGCTCTTTACTGAACCTTCTAACTGGCCACTGACGGTGTCAATCACAACTTTTTCGACCATTCTGGCCCTTCAAAAACCTAAATACTCATTCAACTCTCACAAAGAGGGTAATTGGAAAGGGGATAAAGAAAATAACCTTTGATCAGAAATTGATACCTTTTTGAACCGATCATCTCTCTACGCGACTCAGAGGCTCATCTTGAGGTCAGAATATTGGTTCAGAAATGCAGTAATTGCGCAGGAATAAATACCCCTTATAAAACTGTTTCAAGGTAATACACCCGAAACAATCCGATTTAATCCGCAGTTGCCCACTTTCTGTCTTTGGAGAGCCAACGGTAATAAATGTAAGCCGGAGCCGTCAGGAGCATTCGTAAGTTTATGCCTGGGCTCCGGCTTTAAAGTTAACGTAACCATCCTATGATTTCAGCCACATACCGATCCGGCTTCACATCATAACGGATATTCAGAGATGATTTACAATTTCGAAAAATTCTTTTTGTTTCTTCAGAACTTACTCCCTTTTCACTGGCATCTAGTGGGTTTATAATCAATAATTTGTCTGTCGGCAAGGTGGCCACCAGATCCGGCAAATCGTAAGCCGACAAGGCTCCGGCTACCGCAGAAAGCACAAACTTGGTTTTATAATGTTTTTCTTCAATTAAAGATTGATACGAAACCAAAGGGTTAAGAAGAACGATTTGGTCGAACATGTTATTAAGTACGCTAGCATGGAGCAAATCGGCATTTAACGTTCCGAACGCCGATGCCGCCAGGGGCCGATTTAAGCCAATGCTTTTTTTGATGACATCGGCCAGAATTTCAATTTCTTCGGCCCGAACCGCTACTAGGCTTTTATGCGTCAATACCCCCGTAAACCATAAGTTTAGCGGTATGTCTTCGATAACAGAATCGCCCCCTTTCATAAATCCGGTGCCCAGTTCTCCAACGCCACTCAGATCAGGCAAAATTATCTGGTAACCCGCTTGAGCCAATTGATCGGCCCATTCACCCACCTTCGCTGCCGTCGCCTTCCCTCTTTCGTCCAGGAGCAGCAAGGTTTTTGTGCTCTTGATTTGGGGCTTTAACCACAGAACGGGAAGATAATAATTGCCTGAACCTTTGATCAGGTACTTTTCGATGGCATACTGCGGCCGGTGCAGGCGGCCACAAAAAATAAGATCGGTGCCCAAAGGCGGTTTTTCGTAGCCGGTCAGCGCAATAATTTTTTCCCGCAGGTTCTTCCCGGATACGGCAGGCCGTTTTTCTCTTTCATTCAGCCGCGTTTGGGTGTATTTCTGGTTTAATGAAAACAAGGTTTCGCCTTGCAGGGAATTTCGCACCAACCCACCTGATGTAACGAATAGTTCTTTTTCCTTAAAAAATTCAACTTCCAGATCGGCCGGGCTACCAGGATTCTTTAAATACTTCTGAAAGAAGGCATAGGAAGCTTCCCGGTTTTTAACCGTTGACAAATGGCCGGCGTCATCTTCTACCATCGTCAACGCATCGACCCTACCGTGAGCCTGATAAGCTTTGCGGGTCTCCTGGTAGGCATTCCGGGCCCCCTGAATACTGAAAATATCCATTGTGGTAGCCACAATTAAAGTGGGTTTTGGTGCTCGCACTTCCAGGTAATCCGGTATATCAATCCCGTTTTCCAGGCCATAGAGCAGGTTTTGCTCCGCATCCTGCGGGCCTTTGGAACGCAATAACTTATCAAACGTGGTGATGTAACATTCCGGAGCAGCGGCAACAATACGATCGTCCAGCGCGGCAATGTAGGCACTTTGCGTACCCCCGCCCGAACGTCCCGCAATGCCAATCCGGGCCGGGTCTACTTCGGAGCGGGTCAGCAGGTAATCCACAGACCGGATGCCGTCCCAGATAAAATAATTGGCCGGCGACAAACCCGCTATGAACGATTGGGCACCGGGATACGAATGCTCGTTAACCGCCGATTTCTTCACAACTTCGTCGTCATACTGCAGCCGCTCGCCTTGTCCGATCGGGTCAAAGGCCAGTACAATAAACCCTTTCTTTACATAGTTCAGCATGATACGCTGGTAACTCTCCTGACGAAAACCGTTGTAGCTGTGCCCGCTGCAATAAACAATGGCCGGCAGCTTCCCTGACCGGTTTTTCGGAACGAAGAGAGCCGCCGTCACATAATAGTGGGGCCGCGACTCAAAATACAGTTTTTCAACCGTGAAGTCTTCCCGCTGAATCGTCCCGGTGATGACCGGATTCAGGGGCGTTTTCGCCGGAAAGGGGCCAACCATTTTTTGAAGTTTTGCACGGACCGCTGCCTGTCTTTTTTCCCAGTCGGCTTTCGTTTTCAGCTTCGTAATTGCCTGCTTTCGTGTCTGCAATTGTCTGAAAGCCCGCTGGCAAAGGTGTCGGTAGAGGGATGTCGAAGGGGAGCCTTCCTCATAACTCCAATAGGGAAAAACCGACAAGTCTTCCTGTGCCGCTGCATCATTGGGAAAGTAAATTGAGCAGACCAGCGCACAAGCCAACAAGAAGGCTTGTTTATAATTTCGGGATATATTCATAGCCAATGGCCTTAGTAGCCAGGATTTTGTTGAAGCTGGGAATTGCGTTCAATTTCGGTTTGTGGGATTGGAATCAGATAGTTCCGTTCCTGAAAAGCCCTAGGCTGAAACACTTCTACTTTATACGTTTTTTGGCCGGTTGCAGCATTGCGGGTAATTACCATTTTTTTCGCGTCTTCGTTATCCGTTTCCATAGCAATCTTCCACCGGCGTACATCAAAAAAGCGGTGTTCCTCAAAAACCAGTTCAATCTGCCGCTCATGCTGGATGCGTTTGAGCAGCGCCGAACCGCTTTCCGTTAGGGCCGGCATTTTTACGCTTTCACGGCTTCTGATCAGATTGACCAGTTCCCGGGCTTTCGTTTCGTCACCCAGTTGATAAAGTGCTTCGGCGTAGTTCAACAGAACTTCAGCATACCGGATAAAAATCCAGGGGGTATTTCCCAAATTGGTAACACTGGGACGACGAATGGATTCATCTACGAACTTCCGGACGCTATAGCTGGTAAAGGAAGCATTCCAGCCTTCAATTCCTTCGCTCGAATCCAGTCCACCCGGAAGATAGGAACCCAGTTCCCGATCAAGCCATTTAGCGCCGTCGTACAAAATGCAGTCATAAAACCGGGGATCACGATTCGCATACGGATTTTGCGGGTTGTAAGCGGGGTCTTCGGCGGGTAACTTTCCACTTTTCGTTTCAAAAGCATCCACCAGGTTGTGCAAAGGATTAACCTGGCCATACCCTCCCGACCCGTTGGGATAAAAGTGTAGATCAATCTGGTGTTCTACCTTCAGGTTATTTTTAAACTGGCGGGACCAAATTACCTCACTATTAAACGGAGTTATAAACAGCGCTTTATAGTTTGGCTGTAATTGGTAGATGCCCAGATCCATGACTTCCTTGGCAGCCTGAGCGGCTTTTTGCCATTTCTCCGCCTTATTTTCGGGGTTGTTCAGGGGACTGGCTGCGTACAAAAGCACACGTGCCTTTAAAGCCATAGCAGCTCCTTTTGTGACTCGTCCCTGATTGGAACCTGTATAAGAAAGAGGAAGAAGCGATTGCGCCTTGCTCAGTTCACTGACGATAAAGTTCGAACACTCTTCGTACGAATTTCGGACAACGGCGAAATTATCGCCCAGTTTGAAAACATCCTTAATCAATGGAACACCGCCATAAAGACCGATTAGCCGGAAATAGGCGTAGGCCCGCAGAAAAGAAACTTCACCAATCATCCGGTTTTTTACTTCCTGCCCAATCGGCGCCTGCTCAATATTTTGAAAGAAGATATTACAGTTCGTAATTATGTTGTAAAAGCTACTCCAATGGTCTAATGCCACGTTATTAACCGGCGTAATTTCGCCCCGATTGACGAGGTGGAACGTTTCCCGGGCCCGGCGGTACGCTTCGTCGCTCAGGGGCATCATGTAGTAATCAACCAGAAAACCATGCCGCACGTTATAGCACGTATTGACAAAAGCTTCGATGAGCTTTTCATCTTTCCAGACATCGGCTTCCGATATTTTATCCAAAGGCTGGCGTTCCAGAAAACCGTCATCACAAGCACTTTGGGTCAACAGAAGCAGAAAAATAACCGACCGGAATAGTCGTGTAGTAGTCAGTGAAATTTTCATGGTCAGGTTTAGAAAGTAAGGTTAAGGCCGAGGTTGTAAATCTTTTCCTGCGGATAAAAACCGCCCAGTTCGTTCGTTCCTTCCGGATCAAAATACTTTAATTTATCCCAGGTGAACAGGTTAGAACCGTTTAGGAAAACCCGGAGGTTGCGTACTTTAATTCTGGATAGGAAATCCGGCGACACGTCATACCCCAATTCAAGCGTTTTCAAACGCAAAAAACTGGCATTCCTTAACCAGAAAGTTGACCGGTAGCCACTAATTTCGGCGTCGTAGGTGGGCAGAATGGGGTAGGTCGAGTTGGGGTTTTCAGGCCGATACCGGTTATCAGCCATTACTTGTAAGGTATTTCCTTGCAAACCCGATTGCAGGAATACGTACTGGCTTACCCGGCCCTGGCCCTGCAATAATGCGCTGATGGTAAATTTCTTATAGCTGGCGCTGGCGGTAAAGCCGAAGGTGAGCTGGGGGACGTTGGTGTACTCAGTACGGATGCGATCTTTGGCATCAACCTTACCGTCGTCATTCACATCCCGGTAGCGAAGATCTCCAACACGGGTTCCTACCGGATGAGCAGAGCCGGTAATTTCTTCCTCCGAGCGGTAAATACCAATGGCGTCGTAATACAGGCTGGTTCCCATCGGATAGCCCGTGCGCATCTGCCAGGGCTGCTGGTTGGCCGGTTCGTCGATATCGATGATGCGGTTTTTGGCAAAAGCGACGTTGCCCATCAGCCGGTAGCCAATCTTTTTGCTCCGGTTAGCGTGCGAAACCTGCAATTCAAAGCCCTTGTTTTCAACGATACCAATATTTTCGGTCGGTAGATTCAAACCGGTATAGGTCGGAACGGAAGCGTTTCTGGCCGTCAGGATGTTGTTCCGGCGCGTGTTGAATACGTCCAGTTCAACACCCAGCAATCCTTTCCAGAAGCTGGCTTCCAGACCGATGTTGGTGGTGCGGGCCACTTCCCAGGTAATGTTTGGGTTGGGCGTGAGTCCCCGGTTAAGCTGCGTAACCGGATCGGCGAAATAGTAACCGTCAGCAAATGTATAGGTCGACAGGTATTGAAAAGCATCAACCTGATCGTTTCCCATTTTGCCAATGGAAGCCCGGAGTTTTAAGTTATCAATAACGCTTACACGTTCCTTAATAAACCGCTCTTCGGACAATCGCCAGCCCACCGACACGCCGGGAAAGAAGCCATATCGTCTGCTGGTTGGAAAGTTCTGTGAACCATCGTAACGAAAATTAAAGTCAAGCAGGTACCTTTCATCAAAATTGTAATTCACCCGACCAAAGAAATTCCGGCGGGCGGTTTCGTAAGCCGTACCTGAATTATCCTTACCGGCTACCCCACCCGCGTAGAGCTGGTCGATGGCGCTACTTAAATAATTTCGGCGCGAAGCCCAGAAACTACTGCCGACCGTTTCGGTCTGTTCGTAGGCAGCAAAACTACTCAGGGTGTGTTTTGCCCAGGATTTATCAAACTTCAGGCGCAGATTCAGCGTCGTGCGGGTTGATGATTCAAACGTTTCCTGCAACGTGGGCTGGCTCACCGAGCCGCCCAATCGTTCGGTGTAAACATTGGTCTGGGCGTTATAGTCATAAACCTTCCACGGTTTTCTAAATAATTTGTCGGGTGAATAGGTGCGATCATGCGCCACAAAACCGTCGACCGCCAAACCTTCTACCCAAGGCATTTTGACTTCAAATGAAGCAAGGGTCTGGTAGATATTGTCTTTTTGGCTATCATAACCTGCTTCATTCGACGCCATCAACAACGGATTTTCTCCCCGCTCAATGCCCGGTGCCGGTAAACCATTCGGGTGATAAACCGGTAGAAAGGGATAATTGCGCCATATGGTTTGAAAAATGGACGAAACGCCCATGGATGGATAGATGGTAGAACGGTGATTGGCCGAAAAGTCGAGGCTAACGCGAATGTTTTTGGATAAATTCGCATCGATGTTCGACCGGATGATGAAATTCTTGTAGTCAATATTGCTGTTTTTCAGAATACCGTTCTGATTGGCGAAGCTGCCGGATACGTAGTATTTAACCTCATCACTGCCACCCCGAACCGAGATATTCTGCTGATTCTGCAAACTGAATTTTTTCAGCGCTTCTTTTTGCCAGTTGGTGTTTGGATGGTTGACAGGATCACTGCCATTCCTGAATTTTTCAATATCCTCGACGGTGAACCGATCAGCCTGCCCCTGGTACCGGAGCAGTTCGTTCATGTATTCGGCATACGTCGCCGAGTTTGCCATCCTGGCCAACCGGGTGGGCTGGGAAAAACCCTGATTGATCGTATAACTGATGACCGGTTTGCCGGAAGTTCCTCGTTTTGTTGTGATCAGAATAACGCCATTGGCGGCCTGGGCACCGTAAATGGCAGCCGATGCATCCTTTAAAACGGAAATACTTTCCACGTCATTCGGGTTAATCTGCTCAAATCCACCGCGTCCCCAAACACCATCGATTACAATAAGTGGATTGTTATTTCCCAACGTGCTTTGCCCCCGGATCAAGATCGATGCGCCACTCCCCGGAAACCCCGAACGCGTATTGGCCACAATACCCGGCAACCGACCAGCCAAGGAATTGGATAAATTAACAGACGGGTTCTGTTTTAGCTCTTCTCCTTTCGTTGTGACAATTGAACCCGTTAGCGTTGTCCTGGCCTGCGTTCCGTAACCCACGACAACGACTTCCTGTAAGGACTTTATATCGGTCTGTAGCGTGATGTGAAGCTGCGATTGTTGCTTAATCTCAACTTCCTGGGAGAGGTATCCGACAAAGGAGAAAACCAGAACAGCGTCATTCTCCGCTACATTCAATTCGAATTGACCCTGTTCATTCGTGGTCGTCCCTTTGGTCGTTCCTTTCACAAGAACCGTAACACCGGGGAGTGTTTCCCCCTTCGAATCTCTAACGCTACCAGTTATACGTTCAAGAATTTTTGGAGCAAGAACGGTAGTTGAAACGTTTTTCTCTACGGGTTTGTCAAAGGCGGGTAGGGCTCTCTCGGCTTTGATGACAACAATTTCGTCGACAATGGTATAGCTTAGAGCTTGACCTTTCATGAACTGGCTCATAATCTCGCCAATGGTGGCGCTTTTGATGTCGACCGATACCTTTTTTGCTTTTTTTATGATCTTATTGTCATAAAAAAACTTGTAACCACTCTGTTCTTCTATCGTCCGAAAGGCATTTATGGGGGATTACCTTCTTGCCTGATTTATCGATATACCCAAACTTGCCGTCTAACATGACACCGGTTAAACCTTCCGAAAACATGGTATGAGCCGCCTGGTACTTTACGGGAATAGCTACTTTCCCTTTTTTATCTATATACCCAAATAACTGTTGCTCCTTTGTCTCAGTGACTCTAGCTAAGCCTTCAGCAAAGCGTTCCCCTGAATAGTTGGTTTCAATAACGCGATCACCCTTTAAATTGACGTAGCCAGACCACTGATCAGATTCGACAAACACTAAGCCTTCCGAAAAATCTCCCACTTTACTATACGCTTCTTTCAAAAGCCATTCCCCATCAATGGATAAAAAACCATGATTCTCATTGGCGAGACTACCCTTAACGGCTCGACTGATCAACAAGCTATTGGATGTGGGTCGGCTATCTGCCGTTTCTTTAGTGCTCTTACGATCTGAACAGGCGTAGATAAAAAATAACAGACACAGTATTGGTACAATAACTGATTTCATGTAAACGAATTTGAACGTGAGTGATTGATAGGAACAGTAGACAGCTATACCATGTGCTTATATTAGCTAGTAAGCCAGTATTGTCAATATTTTACACTTAATAGGAGTCATTTTCAATGTAAAGATTACTTGATCTGGTGTGTACACGAGTATATGCGTACAGTAATTGTCCAATAAATGGCTATTGATTAATTGACCCTATGGGCTACTAGCCTGACGTTGAGGTCCGCACCCTGCCGCCCGGTAACCAGTGGCCAATAACGCACGTTCCGAACATGGCAAGAGGGCAGCTACTGAATAATTCTGAACTCAACCCGTCGATTTTGCTGACGGCCTCCATCCGAAGTATTCGGAGCAGTTGGTTCTTTTTCTCCATAGCCTTTAGCTACTAATCTGCCACCCGTTGTGTCGTCTATTTGATCTTGCAAGTAGTATAAAACGGCATTTGCCCGATTTTGCGAAAGTATCAGATTTGAATTGTCATCTCCCATACTATCGGTGTGACCTGCTATTTCAACTTTCATTGACGGATTTGCTTTCAGGAAAGCCCCAACTCGTTTTAACTCCGCAAACGACTTTCGGAGTAGAATGGGACTGCCCGTATCGAAAAAAATGTTGTTAAGTACCAGTTTTGAACCGATTTCTGTGTTATCAATTACACGGATTGGTTTTAACGTAACAACTTTTTTCGGGTCAGCTACGGTGGTTAGGTCAAGATTTTCAGAACTGGCAATCTGACTGGTTTTGGTTAGGGCGGTGATGCTATATTGTTGCCCTACGGGTACCGTAAAGGTATAACTACCGTCGCGGTTTGGAGTCACTTCGCCTACACGTTTGCCTGTCTCCAGATTTTCGTACACCAGCCTGAGGGTAGAGAAATCAGTAATGTTTTTGGAAACAACTTTCCCGTTTATAATCACCATGTTCCCGTTACTTACGGAACTGCTCCCGCTTACAGTATTGGGTATAGCTGTATTCTGGCTTTGGACGTTATCAGCTATCTCTTTGAAGTAGCCCCAAATTAACAGCTCATACTCACCTGCTTTTTTACCAGGGTTTGAAACGATGAGTTTATGATCTCCTCCCTTTTCAATCCGAAATGTACGGTCAATCAGCCGTTGGGTTGGGGTCTCATCAAAGACTGGATTTAGGGGTTGTTGGTATGAGTCCATAAGAACGGTATTGCCATCTATCTGTTTTGATCGGTAAATGACCTCCAGAAATCCGCCAAACACCGAGATTGGATGTTCGTTCTGGCTTGAGGTTGGCTTGAAACGTCCGGTGATCGCCTGAAATTTTCCCTGTGTACGAACGGGATCACTAACCAGACTACCCATCACATCCAGCTTGTAAGTACCCATCTCGTTGGGCTTCTGTGTACAGACATAAATCTGATACTTACCCTTACGATTCGCTTTTACGACATTGTAGCTAATGCCAGGTACCTGATCGTACCCGAAATCATTGTATCCCTCCAGAACAGCCCCGCTCGGATCAACTACTATAACCTTTACCGCACACCCTGTGGCCTCTATATTGACATCAAAAAATGTTCCCTGAGTTGGCTCAAACATATATAAATGGTTTCGGGAGGAGAAGGCGTTGCCGCCTATACCTGCTCCGCCTTCATCACCAAAACTGGTTGCCGGTTGCGTCCATCGATTTGGCTTTCGCTGAACTGCGTTTCCTACCGGCCCATCAATGATATACTGAAAGCGGCCTACACTACCTCGGGTACTCCAGACGATAAGCGTTTGTTTGCCGGGCCGCTGGAAAGTAAGATCAATATATTCATGTCCACCAGACATATAGGCACGTTGCTCCTGACCAAATTCGGAGATAACAATAGCATCAATAGGGGTAGTGGCCTGATAGTAAAACCTAACTTTTGCGTTTTCCTGCAATACGTCAAAATCAAACGCGATGTTTCTGGGTGAAAACCGACGGTCGTGGGGAATTCCAAAATTCATACCTCCTCCAGCACCATACTCGTCCCAGCTTCCTTTAACCGTGATTGCTTTAGACGCTGAACTACTTCTCGACGATTTATCAGGCCGATGGGTATCAGGTAGTATCAAAAGATCCTCCTGTTTATTATCCGTGTTGTAGGCCATCGGGTTGACTTGGACGAACGGCATATTTGTAAAAAAAGAGAGTAACAACCAGAGGGGTAATACGAGCAATTGCATGGTGAAAATTATTAGAAAATGATTGAGGTAGATCTGTCGTTAGAAACGTACAGCCGTGCAGTGAGTATACTGGATACAGGCTTCGTACAGGCCGCAACAAAGATTAAATTTCTGCAAATGCTGGCCTTGTTTCGGCGTTTCGTTTAAATTTCGGTTTCGTTACGTTTCTATTTCTGTTCACTTACGTTCGTTATGTATTTCCTTAGGCATGGAAAAATTTACCAGATACACCCCTGATAATGAAATATTTACGTTGCGAGAAAGTATCAAAGCCCGCTACCAGACGTACCATGCCCAGGACCGGGTTAAATACCCCGCTTTTAATTTCAACACCAACCGGGCTAATTACGAACCTCTGCGTGAGTCGTTTGAAGAGGAGCTTTTCGTGCGCGGGGGCATCGACCGACAGCAAAAAAGTATTCACATTCCTAGTACCTATACGTTGGTACTGCTCTTCACCGCCGATGGCTACATGCCGGATAGAAAGATTCTGGAGACCTGCTTCCTGTATGCCGAAGGTTCAGCCACAGATCTTGCCGGGAAATCCGTCAGCGCACCCAATGTCACTACGGGTCTGACCAAGCGGTTATCCTTACCTGTATTAACAGGGCTGATTGTGCTATTTGGTTTAGGCAGTTATTTCCTCACCCTAAAACGAACTAAATTCAAACAGGCAAGTGGACTGCATATGCATGTGCCATTTTCTGCCGTTAGATACCCACGCCTAATTCCTATTGAGGGCGAAGTAAGTAATGCTGATACTGTCTGGCTTGTCGTCAAACCAGATAACGAGTCTAACTACTACGTCGCATACCCAGCTAAAGTCAACTCCCACGGTCACTGGCGAGTTCCGATTGTTATTGGCGATTCGTCTTTGTATACTACTGATAGAAAATTTCAGGTACGGGCCTTTGTCAATCCAGAACAAACTCTTTTTCCGTGGGACGTTTTGCATAAGTGGCCCAAAGCTGAATTAGCTTCTGACATAAAAGAAATAATCCGGCGAGACGAACGCTACATCTTTACGGATGATATTACTATTTATTATCCGTCCGACGTGCATATAGTACCCCATCAGTTAGTCATGGAAGGCAAAGCAATGAACGCCGACACGGTATGGGTAGTGATTCGCCCCGTAGGTGACCATAGGCATTGGGTTCAGCCGCCCATAAAGGTCGAAAAGAATGGACAATGGAAAGGCGTAGTTTACGTAGGCGATCCGGGTGATACAGATATTTGCTGCCCTTATCAAATTCGAGCCTTTGTCAAACCAGTTGACCCACTAAAGTTTAACGATATGTTATACGAGTGGCCCAAAGCCGAACGTTCATCGCGCATCTTGAATGTACACCGGGGACCTAAGATTAAATGACAATAGCTATGACAACCGACTGGATCGTAACCTGAAAGGAATGATGTGTAGCATTAAACGCCCGTTTTCCTGCGACGTCAGTTGGCCTTGCGCAATGGATATTCTTTGTGTAATCCTGTCGTCTCAAATTGTAATCCGCCGGGCGGCCCCGTTAGAAAGCAACCGCAGCCGCGGACGGTGTTCCTTTTTCGCTGATGCAGTTGAGTTTGTGACCGGGCTGCCGGCGCAGACGGTTTTAATTCCGTTTGTTGCTTTAAACACCCATACAGGGATTTAAAGTAGGGTATTTATCTGTCATTGAATTTAAAAGGAGAGTAGGGAAGTGGATTAGATCAGGATTTCATAGCTTTCTGAGCCGATCAGTCCCTTTTGCAAATAGCGGGTTTATTTGGTTGAACAAGTCAGTTCAAAAATGGGCGTTAAACAGAGAATTACTGGCTTCAATTTTATAGGCCTATTTCAGTGTCATACACTAGTTTGTTGACTTAAATTGGCTTGCCGGTTAGTAGATGTGTCCTATAATCGATTACTGTCTGAGGTATTCCAATGGAGTTTGTTGATAAAAGTCCCGGAAAACCCGGATAAAATAGGAAGGTGATTCGAAGCCAACCAAGTAGGCGGTTTCGGAAACGTTGTTGCCCAGCTTGAGCAAATCAACGGCTTTGCGAAGCCGGTATTGCCGAATTAGGTCCAAAGGCGACAGTTGCGTCAATGTGTGCACTTTCCGATAGAGCGTTTTGCGGTTCATAGCCAGCTGGTCGGCCATGTCTTCTACGCTTAGCGCCGAATCATCCAGCCGGCTTTCCACCAGCTGGTAAAATCGGCTTAGAAACTGACCGGCTTTGGTCGGCAAAACCGCCCCTGACGTCAGGTCTTCTCCCGGCCTGGCCCATGGCTGGCAAAACTGGTCCCGTAAGTTTTGCTGCCGGGCCAGCAAGTTGCGCAGCCGCAACTGCAGTTCGTCGAGGTGAAATGGTTTGGTGAGGTACTCATCGGCACCGCACGCCAGACCTTGCATCCGACTGCTCTGCTCGTCGCGGGCCGTCAACAGGATGACGGCAATGTGGTCGGTGGCCGGGTCGGCTTTCAGACGCTCAATGAGCGCAAAACCGTCGAGTTTGGGCATTAAAAGGTCGGTAATCACCACATCAGGCAATTCTTCCCGGGCCACCAGCCAGCCTTCCTGTCCATTGCCCGCTACCCGAATTCGGTACGTCGTGGCCAGTTCGGCAACCATGAACTCCCGCAATTCGCGGTGATCTTCCACCACCAATATCAGCGGTAGTTGATCGGAACGGCTGGTTGGGGTGGCCAAATCATTTGTCGGGTGTTCCGGGTCAATCAGCAGACCGGGTGCCGGGATAGTGGTTGGTTCAACAGAATCTCTCACGCGCTGAATCGGAACCTCCAGCACAAAATCAGTGCCTGGAGCGTGGCCACCCACCCGGCTTTCGACCTGAATGGTGCCTCCCAGCCGGAGCGCTAGCTCACGAACCAACGCCAGCCCGATGCCGGTGCCCTCATACGCTTCCGTACGTGTTAGGTTCACCTGATAAAACCGGTCGAAAATGTACGGAAGCTGGTCTGCCGGAATTCCAATCCCGGTGTCCTGAACCGACAACCCCGCGCCGACGGGCGTCGGATACAATTCGACGCTGATACCGCCGGTGGCTGTAAACTTGATCGCATTCGAGAGCAGATTGTTAAGAATTTTCTCCCATTTCCCTGCATCGAACAGATACGTTCCGGTAGGCAATTCAGGCTGGTAAGTCAGCGTCAGGTTTTTAATGGCCGCCGAGGGACGAAACAAATCCACAATCTGCCCGACGAAGCCGGGCAAATCGCCCACCTCGTTGACCAGATCCATTTGCCTCGCTTCCAGTTTATGGATATCCAGCAACTGGTTGATCAGCTGCAATAATTGCCGGGCATTCCGCCGGACCATCGTGAGCTGGTGCTGATACGGCGTGGGAATGTCATCAATCTCCAACAGCTTATCCACCGGCGAAAGAATCAACGACAGGGGCGTACGCAGTTCATGGGTGATATTGGTGAAAAAGCGCGTTTTCATCGCATCTATCGCCTTCAACTGCGCGGCTTCCCGTAACTGGTGGACGTGCTGCCGGGTTTTTTCAATCGTCGCTTCCAGGTCCTGAAAATTGATGGGTTTGGTGATGAAGTCAAAAGCGCCCCGGTTCATCGCCAGCCGGATGTTGTCCATGTCACCATAGGCCGTCACCATCACCGTACGCACCAGGGGGTTGATTTCCGACAGTCGGGCCAGCAGAGTGAGCCCGTCCATGCCGGGCATGTTAATGTCGCTTAGCACCAGATCAATATCGGGCTGCTGCTCCAGTACCCGCAGGGCCTCCAGCCCATCGCGAACAAAGACAAAGTCATAAACACCGGTCCGAATCTGGGGCCGGAACCTTTTGCGGAACAGGGCTTCCAGATCCACTTCATCATCCACCAGCAGGATTTTGGTCTTCATCGATTAAGCAGACTAAGATTCGGATGATTTTACGCAAAAAACGAGAGAAATTACGCGTCCGCTGACGGAATGGGTAAACTTAGGGTGAATTCGGTACCCTGCCCCTCCTGACTGCTCACCGACAGATGTCCGCCATGACCTTTGGTAACAATATCATGACTTAGTGAGAGTCCTAGCCCCGTGCCCTGACCAGTGGGTTTGGTCGTGAAAAAAGGCTGAAAAATTTTCGACTTTACGCTATCCGGAATACCGGTTCCATTATCGTGAACCGTGATGATAACCAGCTTTTCCTGACGCGACGTCTGCACTACCACTTCCGGCTGGTAGTTGACGTTCCGAGCCAGTTGTTGCTGTTGATGGACGGCATAAAACGCATTGCTGAACAAATTCAACAGCACCCGGCCAATTTCCTGGGGGATCAGATTCACCTCGCCAATGGCCGGATCGAAGGCGGTTTGAAGTTTGCAGTTAAATGATTTGTCGTTGGCCCGCTGCCCCTGATAGGCCAGTCGAAGGTATTCATCTACCAGACCGTTGAGGTCGGTTGGGCGCTGCTCCCCAGTGGAACTGCGGGCGTGTTCGAGCATACCCTTGACAATGCTGGAAGCGCGCTGGCCGTGGTGCAGAATCTTACCCAGGTTGTCTTTCAGGTCGGTCAGCAGTTCCACTTCTAGTACCGGATCGTGTGCGCTTTTCTGGCGTTCTTCTTCCAATTCGTCCACCAGCTCCGAGCTGAGTTCCGAAAAGTTGGTGACAAAGTTCAGCGGGTTTTGAATCTCGTGGGCAATGCCCGCCGTCAGTTCGCCCAGCGAGGCCATTTTTTCCTTCTGAACCAATTGGGTCTGGGTCGTTTTCAGGTGGTTGAGCGTTTCTTCGATTTTCGCCTTTTGCTGCAGCAACACCGCATTGGTGCGTTGCTTCTGTCGGTTATTGCGCCATTGTATAAAAGCAATCAGAGTGACTACTACGACCAGAATCGCTAGGAGTGTCATGACGGCGTATTGTCGGGTTATAGCACGTTGACCCAACAAGTCTTTCTTTTCTTGCTCAGCTTTGGCCAGGGCCATTTTCTTGTCGAATTCATATTGCATTTTTACCTCCGTTAATTTCTGGGTTTTTTCCTGATTAAACAGGCTATCGCGGAAAACGATGTGCGCTTTGTAATTTTGGTAAGCCTGCCGGTAATTGCCCTGGGCACTGTCGAGTTTCGATAAAAACCGGTAGCCTTCAACCACACTCTGCAGGTACTTATCGTCAATGGCTGCTTTCAGCCCCCGTTCTAGATAGTCTCTTGCGCTGGCCTGTCGGTTCAATTTGCGGTGGATGTTTCCGATCAATAGCGTTACCTCGGCGACTCCGGATGTCTGCCTGAGTTTTTTCCAGTCGGCTAATGACGTCTGAAAATTTTCAAGGGCTTTGGTGTACAGTTTAGCGGCTTCCTGCTCATCACCGAATTGGTGGGCGGCTTCGCCCATGCTTTCGTATATTTCCCCTAAGGTCCTGTAGTTTAAAGGCACCATCCAATTCGGGCCATCGAACCCGGGTTGCTGAACGATCTGTAAAGCGTCCTGCGTGTACTGAAAGGCTTTAGCAAAATCCCGTTGGAACATGTAAACTTGGGCGATTGGGGTAAGGGTATGAGCAATGTCGGATTGATGACCGATGATTTTTCGAAGTCGCAGCGATTCCAGTAAATTCGTTAAGGCTTCCGGGTATTGCTTCTGTTCCAGAAAAATACCGCCGATAAAATAATAAATCTCAGCTGCCAGTGCCTGATTACCCGTTTCCCGGGCGAGTCTTAACGCTTTATATAGATAATTCAGTGCATCAGGAAGATTATTGAGTTGGGAATCAGTCGCGCCCAGATAATAGTAGATCCAAGCTAGCTCCCATTTATTACCCGATTTTTCCCGGGCAGGAAGAACGAGTAGAAAGTTTTGCCAGGATTTCAGGGTGGTTTCATAGTTTATCCTATTATAGAAATAGGTCATACCAATTTGATAATAAGCCTCAATCCGGAATTTTTCAGATCCTATTAGATTGGCCAGTGCCAGCATCTCGTTTGCCGTTTGGATAGCCTTTTCTGGCTCGTTATTGCGCTGATAATTCCCAATCAGTTTGGAGAGCGTATTGGCCCGGTTGGTGTCTTTCTTTTGCGTCTTCAGCACGGTTAGCAGTGAGTCGATCCGGGCGGGTTGGGCAAAAACAGGGCGGCTCGCTATAATGATGACCAGCAGTAAAAAGAGAAAGTGGGGATGAAGCGTTTTCATCAGTGAAGTGGTTTAGTTGGCTGTCAGAATCCGTGAAAAGAAGTGTCCTGACCACCGGTTATACGCCCTTTCATAAAGAGTTCATTTTTAGGGAATTTTACAACCCCGGGGGTAGGTGGGCAAACCGAGTCCAGCCCAGAATTCCGGCGTTGATAACTGCTCGGTTCAGGGGGTAGTTCAGCAGAATGGCAGGCCGCAAGACTGGTCAGGAAGCAGGGCATTAGCCAATAAAGCAAATGTCGGGTAAGGGTTGGCAGGAAATAGTGTATTTTCATGAGTGACACGAAGTTGACGATTAATAATCCAGCTTGGACTCGTCAAAGGTCTCCCGAATAGCACAGAAAGGATGGCAGATTTGGGGTAAATACTAGTTCATTTGTCTCAATACAAACTCGAAATTGTTTAGAATGACATCGCACTTCACTTCTTATAGTGTTTTTGGTAACCGTCAAGCCGCTGAAATGGCAATTTCGGATGGATGAGGTTATAAACACCTATAAATTATAGCTTTCTGAACCTTTCATACTCAACACAGAAATCTTGTTCTCAAAAAAGAAGCGTGACTGTTGCACTATGGACACTCTTTGTTTTGTCTAGCTGTCAAAAATGGTATCCGCAGGCGTCGCAGTGATGCCCTGCGGACCGTTTTTCAAACGTATGACCCACATAGAACAAGTGTAAATCATTGGGTAGACTGCCGCTTTAATTACCCAGCCAAGAGTTCACATCGATGATGATGGAATCAGGAAAAAACCTTACTCAAAGGAAATGCCGCAGCGGTGGTTCGAAACAGAAGTTATTCCTATCTCCAGGTGAGCGCCTGCTTCAATCTGTGTTCATTGGTGCGCCACTCTAAACTGGTTCAGACCGGTTTCACCGTGTACGTTCACGAAGCCGTTTCAAACGCTTGCCCGTCCACGTTCCTGCTGATTCAGGGCTTGATTTGAAGCCGGATTATAGACGTTTCGAGTAATCTGCAACTTTACTGCATCCCGGCAGTTAAGGGTATGACATAAAAAAAAGCCAATCGGTCCCAACAAAAAGTATACAACCACAGAAGATTCCCATGAAAAAGGACAATCAACTAACCCGACGCCAGGCCATAGGCGGGATTGGAAGCACCCTGGCGGCAACCGTATCGGTCGGTCCTCTAAACGCTTTTTCGGAAGGGCAAAATGCCCAGGCCGCCGTTCCGGTACCACTCAGCGATCCAACCACTAAATATCCCAAGCCTCCCTTTACGACGCCCATGCAACCATGGCCGGGTTTAGCCAGCAAAATGATTCCTCGTCCTGATCATGGCGAAACGAGCTATAAAGGGTCAGGTCGTTTACTGGGCCGCAAGGCATTAATTACCGGAGGAGATTCAGGCATGGGTCGAGCTGCCGCCATTGCCTATGCGCGGGAAGGAGCCGACGTGGCCATCAATTACCTGCCGGCGGAAGAATCTGACGCCAGAGAGGTGATTGATCTGATCAAAAAAGAAGGCCGAAAGGCCATTGCCATCCCGGGCGATATTCGGGAAGAAGCCTTTTGCCAGCGGCTGGTTGAACAAGCGGTGAAAGGGCTCGGTGGGTTGGATATTCTGGTCAGTAATGCCGCCCGGCAACAAAGCCGTGAATCCATACTGGATGTCTCTTCAGAGGACTTCGACGCGACGATGAAGACCAACATCTACGCACCGTTCTGGATCATCAAGGCCGCTTTACCACACCTGTCACCTGGCTCTTCTATCATTGGAACCACGTCCGAACAAGCTTATGATCCGTCGCCCAATTTGTACGATTATGCCCAAACAAAAGCGGCCACAATGAATTTTGTCAAGTCGCTGGCGAAACAACTGGGGCCAAAAGGCATCCGGGTGAATGGTGTAGCCCCCGGCCCCATTTGGACTCCGTTGCAACCCAGTGGTGGTGCTACGGCGGAAAAATTAAAGACGTTTGGCGGTGATACCCCGCTGGGTCGGCCTGGCCAACCCGTTGAGCTGGCCTCGATTTATGTTCAATTGGCCGCTAACGAGGGTAGCTACGCCACCGGGCAGGTATACGGTGCTGCCGGTGGTAAGGGTCAACCTTAACACCGGTCAGGAAGGAAGAGAAGGATTATAAATCGAGCCCGTGTGGCCCGGTCACTGAAATGTACGTATGGGGAGCCTTTCACCCGTGGTGTCTTCCCTCATTTCCGGGGCTTATGCAATGCATGTAGTCGATGGCGACGATAGCTTGTCACCTAACTTGCGTAATAAGCATTCGATGAATGATAAGGTTGTATAAGAATGGGGGAAACTCATTCCTTATATGACCTTTTTTTTGATAAGGCTCCGCTTAGGCAATGGAAATTGTCACCGCAGCCAACGCATGATACTCGGAAAACCCAATTGGAATTCATTGTATCCAGTGCCCAATCCTCAACCGAGCGTGCGGCCCGCTTTAACCGGCCCATAATTGGGGACCATTCTTAAATATAGCCGTAATCAATGAGTGGCTTTGGCCGATTCAGTGTCAAAAGTTCTGTACAATCGTTCTGGTACTGAGGCTAATTTAGCCGGCTGTAGCTGAGAACCAAGCCCATAAAAATGCTGAAAACTCATGATAAGCGGCTTCCATTTGTTGGGGTCAACATGGTCCGGGTTGGCATCCGAAAGAATCGACCCCGCTAAATGAACCCGAACAACTTTTAATTCCAAGGCTACACTTCGAATCTGGTCAATACCCGTTTCGGCCCCTAACGGATGAATGGAGACAAATCGCGCTTCCAGGTGAACAGGACACTCCAACACGCGGGGTGCCTTGACCAGATTTGATTCCAGGGGAGTCACTCCCGCTTTTTTGAATTTGTCAGCTTCATAGCTATATCCTTTGGCTAGTTTCCCCGCAGGTACTGGACTCGTTCCGGTTAGGAGTGCCAATCGGTCAACTGCTTCAACTTGATCCACGGAGGGTAAGTTAAGCACACATTCTCCACTACGCAGAATGTTTTCAGTTGTTTTGGAATGGGCGGCTATACCAATCATGCAGCGATAACCGAGCCAAAAGGCGGATGATATAGGAGCTAGGTTGTAGGTTTGATCGCTATTGGTGGTGCCAACTAGCACAACAGGGGTGCCAAAGTACAAAATGGAAGGGTTGCTGATATGATGCATTGTCTTGTGCTTTTTGCGCTCAAAGCACGGTCATTTTAGCCTGGCTACCAACCCGATTCTTGCTCAATAAACAAAGGCATCATCTCAAAAAAATCTTGTGGCTGTTATACAACTTAAATCGATAAAACACCTCCGGTTTGGAATGCTGGTGTAGCTCGGTTTCTGCCTCACCAAGTACCCGTGCTGACTATATGGCAGATAAAACGGGCAGGCATTTCGAACTAAAATGAATTGTGCCCCAGCCACAAGCATTTCTTGAGACGACTAAGACGACATTCCTTATTAGCCTAGTTTGTGATAAACATTCAAAAGCCATTTGATGACTCAACTTTCATCGGTTAAACGCCTATCAATAGCCGACCATTTAGCGTTTTACACACATAAGCTGCCCCCCATATTCTGAGGTGGTTCTGCGCAATGATCATGGTAGCCAATTTATCGCCCACAAAGTGCGTAATTTTCTGAAAGCATCGCAGATGAAGCAGGACGGGGGCGCCCGTTCGCTTCACCCATGTGGCAACTCCCGAAGAGAATGCCTACATTGACCGGGCGGCCGGCGGTTCACAGTATTCTGGAAAGAGCGGTTATCGAGCGAAATGAATTCGCCAGCTACTACGAAGCTAAAGAGACATTACATCGGTTCGTTACTCATTACAACACTAGTCGCCTTCACCGGTCAATCGGCTTTGTAACTCCACAGCAAAAGTGGGACGCGGCCCATCAAATGGTAGTGGTAAGTGACACAACTATTCTAGAAGAAATGCCCAACTGATAGGGACTAAGACCGTGCGAAACCCTAAACATCCTTTCAACAAAGGGGAGGAAATGAAAACATAAATAAACAAACGTTCGTTTATTAGATAAAAAACCTAACTTAACTCAATAAGCTATGCTCCCTGTTTTTCTCTTCATTCATGGTGGCTTTCATGGTGCCTGGTGCTGGAATAAACTGCTCCCTCATTTACAACCACATGCCCGTCAGGTATTGACGCCTGACTTTGCAGGTTCAGGGAAGGAACATGGGGAACTGATCCAATCCCTAAGCCGCTTGGTTGAGAAACAAGCACAACCGGTTATCCTGGTGGGCCATAGCTCGGGTGGTATGATCATAACGGAACTGGCCCAACGCTACCCCGAAAAAATACAGGCCATGGTATACCTGGCGGCTTTCTTATTGCCAGAAAACATATCTCCTCCTGAAATTATGAGACAGGATAAAACGTCATTACTCCCCCAGGCTTTGCAAGTGGATCCAGATACCCATCGCGTGAGTGTTAATCCCCAAATGGCTAAAGAGGTATTTTATGCAGACTGTACTGATGAAGTAGGTGCTTGGGCAGTTGCTCATTTAACCTCTGAACCACAAGTGCCTCAAAGTACTAGTAGTAGCAGCAACGAGAATTCTAATCAACTTGAAGTTAAGTCAACTCCACCCCGTTTCTACATTGAGACGCAATTAGACCGGGCTCTTAGTATAGACATTCAGCGGCAGATGTACCAACGATTGCCATGCCAAAAAATCTATTCAATGAGGACAAGTCACTCACCTTTCCTCTCCCAACCCGAGGAATTAACTAAAATTCTTTTAGCTATTCACAAACAAGTTAAGCCGTTGACTTAAATCGGAACTGTTATCAACTTGGGTAGTGTCCAAATGTGGTGGTCTATTATTATAAATCTCGACCGTCTCAAATAACGCTCGCGTAGCTTAATCAGGAATTGATACCTTTTTGAACCTATTCATTCTCAACACAGAAATGGGGCATCTCTTGGGTCAATAAGCTCCTTCACAAACTACCGCTCTAAGGTTATCAGGGTTCCAAACAGGGCAGAGTCTTATCAATGAAGACATTGTCTCACAAACGAGCGTTTCAGGAGACAACAATTAGCTTCATTGATGTCCAGTTGTCAACAAGCTATGTCCGGTTTTGATGGTAAGTCATTTCCTTCTAAACCATTTATTGTCCCATAGTTAATGGTTTATAAAAATGACACTAAATTTTTCAGACTAATCGACGAGAAGCTTGTGAGCTTTCGCGAAAAAACGCTTTATTTCCACGAAAGACTAGAAATTTGATTGAACTGCTATGAAATTTTCATTCATAATTATCGGCCTTGTAAGTAGTTTACCCCATGCAATGCTTGCTCAGAGGAACGATTTGCCAAACTTTAATCAAACTTTACAACTTGAAAAGCAATCGGATACAACAGCGAATGTAAGTTTCGGTGATTTTGATGGAGATGGCCATCTTGATCTACTGCTGGTGAAGGGAAGACATTGGCCCATCGTAGACCGGGTTCTCCTCGGTAATGGGAAGGGCGGTATAAGAAAGGCTTACAGCCTGGGGAAAGTATCCGACCGATCATACACCGGGGGGGTGGCGGATTTTAACGGCGACGGTTTTCCTGATATTGCCATTAGCAATGATTCGCCGGATAAGAAGCTAATTTATGTTAATGATGGGAAAGGAAATTTTACGGTTCACTCTGAATTCGGCCTTCCTGATTGGCCAACAAGGAATGTTTCCATCGCTGATCTTAACGCTGATGGATTGCCCGATCTTATTTTAGCAAACAGAGGTAATAAGGAAACGGTGAATTATATCTGCCTAAACAGAGGAAAAGGACAGTTTACTAGCAATTGCCTTCCCTTTGCTCCTTACCCCGCCACCACGATTGCGCCTGCGGACATGAACCAGGATGGTTTTATTGACCTTGTTGTACCGCACCGGGACGGTGGCCAGAGTTATGTATATCTGGGTAACTCAACGGTTAGCTTTTCAGATGCCCGTCGTATTGCATTCGGGCTACCTGACGCTACGATTCGGGTGGCAGCCGTAGCCGATGTGAACACGGACCATTTCCTTGACATTGTAACTGTAGACGAAAAAAAAGGAGTGAGCATCTATTTTGGCCAAAAAGATCAAACCTTTTCAGCCGGTATTCTCTTAGCGGATTCAAAGGTAGTTCCTTATGCACTTACCTTGGCCGATCTAAACAACGACAAGAAAGTTGATATCCTGGTGGGGCATATCGAAGCTCCGTCGTCAATATTTTTTAATGACGGGACAGGCCACGCTTTTAAAACAATTTCTTTCGGCGATTCTAAGGGGACGGTGTATGGGTTTGCAGTCGGTGATTTCAATGAAGACGGTAACCTAGACATCGCTGCTGCGCGCTCAGAGGCACCCAATATTCTATACTTTGGAAATAGCAACCAAAGGTAGAAACAAGAGAAGTAGTAGGTAAGGGATTGACCTTACGAACGCGTTCCCGCACTAGTTTTGTCCTACGTTCGTCTAATTAGTCAGTCGCGCAAAACGTTTCTTCGGCAGAAAAGCAGCCAAAATCCTAGCCTTTTCAGAAAGTGGTCTATTGTATCTCAAATGCTCGTCCGCTTGGCTCACGACGGCATCATCTGGGGCAGCTGTCCCTTTTTCAGTGGTGACCATCCCATTCACTTATCAATCTCTGACACACCACCCTCTCTGGGCCCACGCGGACAAAATGTGATACCTGCCTAACCCTTCTACTCATACCTTCTTGAACTAATTCTATGTAGAAAAGAAATCTCATCTATTATGGGTCAACAGTAGGTTCATAATCCAATTTTGGCAAGTTGTATTCATTCTAGAAACAAGGCTTTGGTCTTCTTCCTAAAATACGAGCGTATTTTGAGAATATATAATCTCTAGGTGCAACAGCAGTTGAAATTAAACAACTGTTAGGTGAAGCCATCACTGGCACAGTTCAATTTAAGTGTCGATATTCGCTTGGGGCATAGCCCGTCTTATTTTTGAACAACCGGCTAAACTGGGATGGATACCCAAAACCTAAAGCGTAAGCGATCTCGCTGACAGATTGATCGGTGCTCCATAGGAGCGATTTCGCTTTATCCACCACCTGTAAATGGATGTATTCCTGCGTAGTCTTGCCTGTGAACCGGTGTAAAAGATCAGATAGATAATTTGGTGAGAGATGCATCTGCTCAGCGAAATAAGCCACACTCGGCAAACCGGTGTTAATCAGCGTGGGCTGGGCAAAATAATCGTTCAGCAGTTTTTCAAACTGCTGAACGGCATCGTTGCTTACTTTCTGGCGGGTATAAAACTGCCGCTCGTAAAAACGGCTACAATAGTTGAGCAGCAGTTCTATATTGCTCTGAATCAAGGTATGAGTGTGCTTGTCGATGTTCTGCGTATATTCTTTTCGAATGTTTTGTAGACAGGCTTCCAAGGTGTCTTTTTCTTCTTGGGAGATGTGCAGAGCCTCCGATATTTCGTAGTAAAAAAACGTGTATTCCTTGATTCGTCGCCCTAACGAACAATTATAAATCAGATCGGGATGAAAGAACAATCCCCAGCCTGTTTCAGCGTATGAATCAGCACGGGAAGTAATCACCTGGCCTGGCGCAGTGAACATCATCGATCCTTCGCTGAAATCGTAATAAGATCGACCGTATTTGACCGTTCCATTTACCTGTTTGCAGAAGATGGTATAAAAGCTTAACCGGTAAGAAGCCGCTTTCTTACGATAATTAACCTGAGTTTTGGCCAAATCAACCACTGTAATTAAGGGGTGCTTCGGTTTACCTACACCATACAGTTGGTGTAGTTCACTAATCGAATGAATATCAATGAATGATTCTGGCATACAACAAATTCAGCTAATAAAGCCGACACCTTCACTGAGTTAATAGTCACGCATCAGCGAGCTAAAGTCTTTATTACTGTCCTGGTATTTACTGTCTATAAAGAACTGCCCATCTCCGCCCACGACATAGCGCAACCGACTCTGTTGGTCCGTAGCCGCTTCGTAAATAGTTCGGGCAACATCTTCTGGGCTAGCTTTAGGCAATGTAGTGAAGATCGTTTCCAAGTGTTTAAAAAAGGCCGTCATGATGGGCTCATAAGCCGCAATGTCGTTTTTGCTAATCTGCCTTGAACTACCGAAATTAGTGGCTACACTGCCTGGCTCGATAAGCTTTACGCTAATGTTAAGGGGTTGGAGTTCATGAGAAAGCGACTCGGAAAAGCCTTCTACAGCGAACTTGCTGCTGATATAAGGGCTCCCGAATGGCATACCTACCTGCCCGGCGAATGAGGAAATATTGATGATGGTACCACTTCCTTGTTTACGCATATGGGGCAGGACAGCCCGGGTCACATCCATCAGGCCAAACACATTAACGTTAAATTGTTTCAGAATCTGTTCACGGGTGGTTGATTCAAAAACGCCCATTTGACCATAACCAGCGTTATTAACTAGGACATCGATGCGGCCAAAATGCCGTATACCTGCCTCTACGGCTCGGGTTATGGATGCCTCATCCTGAACGTCAAGTTGAGTAACCAACACGTTTGGTAACTGATCGAGTCCTTGTACTTCTTGAGGGGAACGCATGGTAGCGACGACATTCCAGCCCTGTTTTTGAAATAAGGTAGCCGTTTGGTGTCCGAAACCAGAGGAAGCCCCGGTGATAAATACTGTCTTCATCATTGCCTGATATTGTTTTGTCAGTGCAAAGAACGGGAAGCCATACGTGTTAGGCTTAACACGATCTACGCAATGCTTAACAGTTTGACGGATCGAGACTTGGTATTTATAAAAATAGATTTGAAAGACATTAACTCGCCCAATGCCCGAAATACGGTTACGTCAATCTTTCTTCGTCTCAGGTATGAGTGTCTTTTGAGACAAGAGATTGTTTCATTATTTCTGCAAGCGTTTCTTGTGGTTTCTTCCCCATTCCTCCATTGTGTTCGCCACACTTTGAATACTTAAACAATACTCGGTAACCGCGTACTCAATCCGAACAGGATAGTCATCAACCACCTTTCGGGTAATCATCAAGTTATCTTCCAAGTGCTTTAATTCTTTGGAAAGTACGCGATTAGTGATCTTGGGGATGGAATTACTGATGTCGTTAAAACGCTTATTGCCGCTATAAATGGACAGAACAATCGGAATTTTCCATTTACCCCCGATCACATACATCGTATCTTGAATGGCTGCAATTTTCTCCTGAAAACGATTTTTGTCTTCCATGTATTTAAGTATCCTTTTGTATACAAGTATCAAAGGTATACTTCAATACGGTAAGTTTACGGCTCAAACAACATAAAAATGGAAACCAAATGAAAACTATTTTTATCACCGGTGCATCAACCGGAATTGGAAAAGCTGCCGTTAAACTATTTCAGGCACGGGGCTGGAAAGTTATCGCCACAATGCGAACGCCAGAAAAAGAGAAAGAATTAACACAACTGCAGAATGTAGTCGTTCTGCCACTTGACGTTACGGATGTTACGCAGATAAAATCAACTGTCGAAGAAGCCATTTCGCTGGTTGATATTGATGTTGTGTTGAATAATGCAGGCTATGGTCTGCTGGGCTCTCTGGAAGCATTGACCGATGAACAAATTACCCAGCAAATTGACACTAATTTCTTGGGAACAATTCGCGTTACTCAATCCTTCATTCCCTACTTTCGGGAGAAGCAGAGTGGGTTATTTATTAATGTAACCTCAATTGGTGGACATACTAGCTTCCCCTTTACAAGTGTTTACAACGGGACAAAATGGGCTGTTGAGGGGTGGAGCGAATGCTTATCGATTGAATTATCTATTTTTAATATCGGTATTAAAACGGTCTCGCCGAGTAGTACGAAGACCGAGCTGTTTAATAGTGATCGAGTGGTGCTACCATTGCCCTATTATGAAGCTGCCGAGAAAAAAATGCTCAGTATGATTAAACCAACTTCTGAACCGGAAGAGATTGCTCAAGTAATCTTTGAGGCCGCAACAGATGGTAAAGACCAACTACGATATTTTGCAGGTAAAGCGGCCCAAGCCATTTACAACCGTCGGCAGGAAGTCGGAGCAGAAGCTTCTAGAAAGGAAATCAAGAAAATGTACTTTGATGCACAACATGTTTAATTGTTAGCACTGCTCTGCATTAATAGCCCCTGCTCTGTAAATCAATAGTTGCGGGGGCTTTATTGTGGATTACGAACAACCACCATTAGGTGTGTTTCTTAAAACGCCCGTTTTCTCGGGACGCTGACCTACGCATCTCGCAGCCATTCTTAGTTTGAGCTACCGGTCTCAAAACCTGTCCGCGCGGGCGGCTCCGTCACAAATCAACGCGGCCGCCGGTGCGGTTCCAATTTCAGTGTCGTCGATGATTTCGTTCGACATTTTTAATACGTATGATTAACATCATACAGAAATAAAAAACACTTAAAGCCGACTGTCGCTAAAACACCCACTCCGGTGCTCATACCATTTATTCCAATTTCTTGACATTGGAATGGGGAGAAAAGTAGTGGAGTTCAGCATTTGATAGCTAGCTTCCTGAACTCATCATTTCTCAATCGAAAAATGGAGCCAACTTGGGGTCAATATGTCCGTTCAAAAAAGTGTATTATACTGAATTAATTTGACCCCATTTGTGTAAGGCTATTTCAGTGTATTACAACAGCCTCATCACTGGTTTTTCCAACTGGTGTGCCTGGCATTTGTCGACGGCATGGCGAGGAATCGCAAAACGGTACGCGGGGCAATCAGGTTTTTCGATTATTGTATTGCCAAGTTTCTTGAAGAAGACGAATCAGGTAGTAGGTAGTGGCATATTGTTCCATGAAGGCTACATCACCCGGTGGAACACAAGGGCATAGATATTCAATGATTTCGGCTTTTTCATTGGGCCTCAGTTCGCGGCGCGTTTCAATGAGTTTACCATAGTAGCGTATCTGTAGTGCATCCATTTCCTATAACTGGTTTTCCGGTGTTGCACATCGAGATGGTTAACTTTTTCCTTTCAAGTCGGTTAAATATAAGCTGAATATTGTGACCCTAATCAGTTTAACCTTTCTACTAACTATCATTCAATAATCAAAGATACGACTCATAAGGTGGGGCTACCTGTGTATCGAAACAACACCATTATGCATCGTTTTGATAAACAGTAATAATTCAAGTGTTCAACTTGCGTGGGTTTTTCCTGCTCAGCTATAGGATAATGCCAAACGGTATGGCGGTGCTTATAGCAGCCCGTTGCACAAACCCTTTTGAGTTGTACTTCCATTCTGCCCGCCAGCCCCTTTCAATCCAGGGATTGGAAAAATGCCGCATTTAGGCATTCGGCAATTTCATCCGGTAAATGGCATACGGTGTTGTTCTTTTGTTTTCGCCGTCATTGTAATCGGGTTGCTTATTGATCTGAGAGCAACTGATGTATAAATAATCATCCGTCGAAATCGAAAAACTATCGGGCCATATCAGCCTTTCATCGGACACGACCTCTTCCATCTGATGCGCAGGCGTTAGTTGCACCATCTTGTAGTGCTGGTAATCGCCCAGGTACAGGTTGCCGTTTTTGTCAAAGATCATCCCGTCCGTCACCGCAAACCGTCCCAAATCTTCCACCGCAGCTTCCCGTTGGTCTTCCGGCAATGCTTCGTTCCGCAAAAATTCCGTGCGAATGCGGTAGAGTTTGTTATCGGTGAGCGGTTTGTAATACAGCCATTCGCCATCCGGTGTTAAGGCAATGCCATCGGATTGAAGGTGTACTGGCTGACCCTGTTTTTTAAATTCCTTCCCGTCTATGATCAGTGTAAAGGAAGGGTCGTGTTTTACCGAATAGTGATGGCGCAATACCTGCCGGATTGTTCCCGTTTCCAGATTAACCACCACAATCCCCCCTTCATTGGAGTTCGTTAAATACGCTACTTTTCTTTGGGTATCGACCCGCACATCGTTGATATAGCTTTTGTTGCTGAGTACACCCTCAAACCGGTATACGTTTTCGATGCTATCGGTAGCCAGGTTGATTTTGACCAGCTTAAAACAAGCGTCATACACCTGTTCCATGTTCGGGCAGGCCGGGTCCACCACCCACAGGTTGTTCTCCGCGTCAACATACACCGCCTGCACACAAACCCATTTATTCGTTCCGGTGTCCCCTTCCTGCCAGTTGTTCCACTGCTCGTCCGGATACGGTTTCACCCGGTTATTAGGGAAGATTTCTACTACACCGTACTGGTGGGGTCCGGGCCATAACGGATAACAGGTAAACAAACGACCGTCTTTCGTGATCGCCACACCGGTTAATTGGTACGTGTCGTCTAAAAAGACTTGTTCCAGTTGATGACTGCTCATACTCATAATTGGATCGGTTTAATTGTTAGAGCACCAGTAAATAGGTAACTTGTAACTCGCCGGGTAATAACGTATCAACCCAAAAGGGTTCAGCTTGTGGCCTCTTCTGGGTTGATACAATAAATCCCACCCGCTTACTAAACCGACTTATGCTTGTTCTTCCGTTTCATCACCATGAAACCGGCCGTGATCAGCAAGGCCGTCGTCGCGGCCTTTTGGATAAAAGCAGGCCGGTTGTACTTCCATTCCGCTCGCCAGCCCCGCTCAATCCAGGGATTGGGAAGTATGCCGTGTGCCAAGTCAGTTATCTTTCCCTCAATGGCGTTGATCCGGTCGGCCAATATCAGCGTCATCCAGTGCGTAGCAGTCGCTTCACTATACTGATAGGCATAGCGACGAATAGCCCCACTTAGACCGGAAGGTGGTGAGGAATTACCAAATACTCGGGTAACACCGGGTCGCTCCACCGAATGCAAGACCTCAATGTCGATGCGCTGCTGGGGGGCTTTTTCATAATTGAGCCGCTCGTGGTCCGCACCGTTCCAATGCTTCATGGGGTAGGTGGGATCATTTTCCGGATCTGCATCCATGCCCCAGCCGGGGATGTCTTTGGTGCGCTTATCCCGGTTTCGATCCGCAATCTTGCGGTCCTGAAATTCGTCTATTTTATCTTCTAATACGGTTTGCATACGATAAGGTTTTAAGCCGCATTGGCGCGTGGAGGAATTAATAAGGGTTTGATGATGTGGTCCAGCTTACTGGAAAACATGCGGTACGCATCCGGTACTTCTTCCAGCGGAAGCCGGTGGGTAATCATTTCCTTGGGATTGATTCGCCCGCTCATGATGTGATCAATCAGCTTGGGCAGCAGCCGTTTCACCGAGGCCTGGTTGGCCCGTAAGGTAATCCCTTTATTCATGAGACTTCCGATGGGTGCCAGGTTCCAGGGCGGACCGTATACCCCGATGATGGAAACAATGCCGCCTTTTTTTACCGAGTTAATCGCCCAGTGCAGGGCTGTGGCATCGCCGGCTTGCAAAAGCAGTCCTTTACCGGTGATAGTTTGTAAGGCACTGCCGGTGCCATCGCAGCCTACCGCATCGATACATACGTCAGCGCCAAAGTAATCGGTGGCTTTTTTTAAGAACAACACCGGGTCTCTCATT
Organism: Larkinella knui; assembly: GCF_003858645.1. Taxonomy (GTDB): domain Bacteria; phylum Bacteroidota; class Bacteroidia; order Cytophagales; family Spirosomataceae; genus Larkinella; species Larkinella knui. The sequence continues at coordinate 439,957 of NZ_RQJP01000007.1, forward strand.
TCCCGAAAGTTGTAAGCCTCGGCAAAAGCAAACTTGCGGGCAAACTCCAGGCGATAGTCGACGTGGTCAATCACAATGACCCGGGTAGCCCCGAAAAACCAGGCAAAGCGGGCCGCCATCAGACCAACCGGGCCGGCTCCAAATACCACCACAGTATCGCCTTTCTGGATGCCGCCCTGCTCGGCCGCCTGATAGCCCGTGGGTACGACATCCGTCAGAAGAACGGCGTTTTCCAGGTCCATTCCTTTGGGGATCACCGTTGGGCTCACATCGGCGTACGGTACCCGAACGTATTCGGCCTGTCCGCCATCATAGCCACCGCCGGTGTGCGCATAGCCAAAAAAGCCGCCGACGGCTGTGGCTTGCGGATTTGACTCATTGCAATTGCCGTAGAGTTCTTGCTTACAATGCGGACAGGTGCCACAGGCAACATTAAACGGCACTAGCACGTGGTCACCCACTTTCAGTTTTTGCACGCCCGAGCCTACCGCTTCGACTACGCCGGTAAACTCATGGCCAAAGGTCATGCCCACCCGGGTATCGGGCACACGACCGTGATACAGGTGTAAGTCGGATCCGCAAATCAACGAACGCGTTACGCGCACAATCGCATCATAGGGATGCTTAATCTCTGGCTCGGGCTTATGACGGTCTAGCCTGATTTGACGGGCCCCGCGAAAATTCATTGCTAACATAGCTTCCTGTCGTTAAACGTGATTGAACTATCTACTGAAGACGTCAAGCTGTTATGCCGCAAGCGGCTACCTACCACAGAGATAGGTCAAGGAGGAGTAACATCAATTAAATTGTCTATCCACTACATGCACCCAAGCTTAGGAGGCAAGCGATTGGGTTATCCGAAGGAATGCTGCCTGTATCCGGCATGCCAGTCAACCGTTCCGAATACTTCTTCCCTTCAGACTGAGAAACAACTGCCCATCGTCTATCTGATTCCACAGATCCGTATTGTCTCGCAAGACAAGTGCCTTCGCCCGGTTGACCCGCAGCCGAAGGGTTGCCCTTCCGTAAGCTGCCCATGAGGGCTCTAATAGCCGCAGCTATCAGCATCGTCTGGCCGCAAAGGCGACTTCTTTTAGTGTTTACTTTGCGTGAGATCCAGCCAACTTGGTCAAAGTCGCCTACTTGTCTGGACACAACTTTTGTTTAACAAGAAAGTTAATATGAAACTAAAAAAGTGAGGGTACGGGCGTATCTAAAAAATGGACCGTGCCGTTTTTTTGCTGGTCAACGGGCATTCGGCACTACCACCATAGGCGGAAAAGGCGGACGTGGCCCTTAAGTCTGCCCCTGAATGGACAGCCGTATCCGAAACAGGGTGCCTACACCTGGTCTGCTTTCGATCTCCAGACTAGCCAGTAACAGTTCACACAAACCCTTGACGATGGATAAGCCCACTCCTTCCCCTTGGTGAGCAAACCCGGAGCGGGAGGAAAGGGCGGTAGCCGCTTGCTGAGCGTCGGACCTACCATTGGCCGCTGTGCTTTCGGGGGAGGGGACTCCCAGGTGGGGTAGTGAACCCGCCAGAGCCGCGGTAGACAAGCCCTGTCCCGAATCCTGCACGCTGACCATCCAGCGAGACTCATTCTCCCGGCTCCAGCAGACCGATACCCAGCCCGTAGGGGTATGCTGGAGCGCGTTGAGCACCAGGTTCTGAATAATGCGTTGAAGCTGAAGGGGGTCACACTCGACCGGCAAGCTGGCCGGCCCGTCTGCTTTGAGTAAAAGCCCCCGCTCTGCGGCCAGCGGCTGGTAGCTCGCTACTAGACTGGTCAACAACGGACCCGCATCCAGAGGCTGCATGTGCACGGTTTCCTGTCCTGCTTCTAACCGGGCCAGGTCCATCAACTGGGTAACCAGCGAGCGGCAAGTTGTCAGGTTCCGCAGTAACATGTCCAGCATCTGTTTACGCTCCTCTTGTGAATCCATCACCAGTTCCAATAAAGAAGCGGCTCCCTGAATGGCCCCGAAGCCACCCCGCAGGTCATGGGAGGAATGACGTAGGATCTCACTGCGTTGCTGGCTGAGCTCCTGAAGTTCCGCCAGGGCTTTTTCCAGGACATTAACCCGGCTGGCGGCCGCCGTACGTTGTAAGTCGGTAAACTGGCTCACACTACCGGTGTTGATCTGATTAACAAACGCAAAGAGGTGCTCATAGGCCAGGGTGATCAATGGGGAATCGGTTGAGGGGTAGAGTTGCCAGAAGGTCCGCAATTCGGCCAGCATACTCTGACTTAAATAGTGCATCTCGGCCAACAATTCGGCCAAGATATAGCCCTTCCGCCAGCGAAGAAGGCCATGGTCAGCGGCTAAGCGGTCCACCTGGGCTTCCTGGTCCTGATGCTGCAACTGCTGCTGGAGCACATTGAGCATGAACGGGACTTTGTTGGTAAACTCGTCCCAGCTTAAGCGGTTGACGCTTCTCAGGCCCGGATCGTTCTCACAAGCGGTTCGCCAGTTGGTCAGCAGCGCTGGGCGCCGGACGGCCAAAAAAGAGGCGAGTTGGCCTAACGGAGCCGACTCTGAATGGGCAGGGGATATCATGTGGTTGAGCTGGAAAGATCCCTACATCCGGCAGGAGCGGTTCGTCCGGAGGAAGTGATCCCAACTGGGCAACCAGGCGACAGGAACGTATACACAAACCGTTATCCGTTCGCCTGAGGTAACACTTGTTTAATCGAGTTGTTTAGAAAATTAGAATTTCTTTTCGTAAAATCTTTGTGCTTTGCAGATCTTCCTGCTATCAGCGGCCCGCAAGGTGGCCCGACGACTCCCTTTTCCCCACATCCGGTATGGCCTCGTTCCTGGAGGGCCCTTTATCGACTCTAGCTGGACTAAACCAAATGGTTTACGCTTCCACTCACGGATCCATTCAGTGCGGAGAGCCGATCATGGCGGGAAGCTATATCGTCCTGAGTAAGAACCAGCATGAACCCCTATACGGCATATGTCTATCCTGGTTCTCTGGTGTCTACCCTCACAGCAGGGAATGGCACCAATTGCCGGTGCTGTATTTAGGTAATTTCGTTTTATTATCAAGCTATTAAAGGCGTTTATCGAGTGAACTAACAGCCTAGAAAACAATGCCGAATGGAAAGTCAATCGTTACCGATAGGGGGTACATCGACAAAAAGGCACGGTGCAGGCCTCGCCGTGGCGCCCCACCTCTGAAAAATCACAGTCCGTCCTGGGTCGGCACCGCCAGGGCGGACCGTATCGATTACGCCTGGTCACAGGAGCGGTCGCGTCTTCGCTGTACTATACGGCTCTTTTTCTGATCATGTAATGCAGCGACCGGTACGCCGGAGCGGGAACGCAGCTAATGGTAGAAACAGATTCGTATCCCATTGGTTACTCCAACTGTGTTAGCTACCCCATCAAGGCAACGCACCTGAACAGCAGCACAATCGCTAGCAGATCAAATCAAAAGCGCTTGTTTTCATCTGACTATAAGGAGCGAGAACATGAATAAACGGCAACCGCCTTTGGCAAAGAGCGTCGCCGTTAGAATCAAGTTTTCAAGCTTATTGAAGCGGACCAATTAACTCGATGAACGTACCGTCGGGATCCTGCACAAAAACAAAGTGCGCTTTGGCATTCAGGGGTGTAGGGGTGCTACCCAGAAACGGCACCTTCAGGTGCGTTAGCCGGTCGATAATGGGTTGCAGCGCTTTCACCTGAATGGTGATATATTGCATGCCTGTGTCGTCCTGAATATGTTTGGGCTTCGGATGCGCCGGTTTGCTGCCCAAACTCATCAGCTTCCAGTCGGTGGCTTCAGGGCTGTTTTCGAGCTTCAGGATGGTTACGTTCGTGGCTACACCATTGGTCAGGCCGGAACGTTTGCCGAACTCTTCATTGATGGTAAAGCTGCCGGTTTTGACCATACCGATTCCATTCACGTAAAAGTCCAGCGAGCGTTCGAGGTCGGACACTACCACCCCTACGCCAATTGTTTTGCTGGCGAAATTGGATTGCCCCAGCGCGCTAAGTGCACACCCAAGTATTATTAGTGTTATTTTGGCCCATCTATAGAAAGACACCCTCGTTTTGTTCTTCTTGAAAGGAATCATTGGTTACTTCGTTATAAGTCTGATTTGATGTAAACCCGGAGTGATCGTCCCGTTACTAACTGTGATTTTTAGTATAATCGCTTCCTTGTCCTCTGCTTTCAATCGGATCGTTTTCCCTCGACAAAAAGGATCTCGGCTGGTTTTTCGTTGCTTACCAAGCTCATGGTCTCCGGCTTTATGGTATCTAAAGTCCGAATATCACTATTCCTACCCGACCGGTTTTTGTTTTGCAATTGGTAGGTGCCTCAACTAATTTTTGATCGTCCTGTTGGCCTGACGCTGAACTTTAGCCTAGTTTGGGTCCTTAAGGGAACGGCCTTCTGACTGGAAAGTCCTGTCAGTTCATTCATCCAGGCTGGAGCGGCAGCCGGACCGCTACGGTCGTCCAGCTATCGGGCTGGCTTTCAATTTCCAGCGAACCGTTGTTTAATTCTACCAGCTTTTTTACAATAGCCAATCCCAGACCAAATCCCTGTTGTTCGTATTGCTGGCGGTCAAACTGGCTGTACGGTTCGATTCGGGTCCAATCTTCCGGCTTGAAAAACCGGCCTTCATTTGATATGGCCAGCAGATAACTATCAGTTTCCTGGCGTCCGGTTACCGCTACGAGACCGGCTTTGTCCGAAAACTTGACCGCATTATCCAGCAGTTCATCTAAAATAATGCGAAGATTATCGTCCGAAATACGGAGTTGGGCGGTTGCCACATCAACCCGCCGATTGATTTCCTGATCCTGCCGCTTTTCAACGTGCTGGATCTGTTTTTCAATCGTTTCCGAATCAATGGTGGTCTGACCGGTCGTAAAAACCAGGTAGACCTCATGGGAGGGATTCGCGCATTTCAGGATATCCATCAGTCGCACGTTGTCCAACGATCGTTTTAGTCGCAAACCGCAAACCCGGATCATCTCCAGCATGGATACCGTATCTTCGCGATCGAATTCGTCGAAATGATCGATCAGCAGGTTCGTAAATCCTATAATTCCGCCGAGTGGCGTGTTGTGTTCGTGACCGGCCGTTTGGGCAACTCTAAGGTGCTGCTCGTTCAATTGGGCCAGAAGGCTGGCTTTTCTCAGGGCTTCGCGTTGTAATCGGGCTTGAATGGCCAGCAGGAGATTTTGGCTGGTAAATGGTTTGGTCAGATAATCATCGGCCCCGAGGGCCATCCCCCGTCGCAAATCCGTCATATCCGCTTTGGCGGTTAAGAACACAAAAGGAACACTGGCCAGGGAGCGATTACCCCGTACGGCTTCCAGAACTTGATGCCCGTCCATACCCGGCATCATGATATCGCACAGAATCAGATCGGGTTGCTTCAGGATTGCCTGGGTGACACCCTGGATTCCGTCCGGAGCGGTTTCAACGTCAAACCCGTTCAGGCCCAGCCATTCGGCTATGTTTTCACGAATTTGTACTTCATCTTCAATAATTAAAATCTGCGTTGACATGCTAATTGGGTAAAGTAATGGTAAATGTAGTGCCTTTGGCCTCTTCGCTTCGAACTTCCAGTTGGCCTTCGTGGACTTTTACAAACTGGTGGGCAATAACCAGACCCAGGCCGGTGCCCTGGATTGAGGTGGCGTTTCGGGCCCGAAAAAAAGTTTGGAAGAGGTTTGGCAGGTCTGCGGTGGGTATGCCGATGCCCTGATCGGTCACCGAAATAAGCAATTGGGCTTGCTGAAACACGATGCGTAACTCCGGATTGGCCTTCGAAAATTTGAAGGCGTTTGAGAGCAGATTGACGATGACGTGACTCATGAGTTTCTCGTCCAAATAGACCGGAACAGGCTTCCCTTCGACCACAAACCGAACGGTACGATGATCCTGACGCTGATTAAAATGAGTGGCGACAATCTCCTGGCAATGAGCTACAATATCAACGGGCTCCGGATGAAAGACGACTTTTCCGGCTTCGATCCGGCCGATGGTCAGCATATCGGAAAGCAATTCGTCAAATGCCCGGATTTCATTTTTAATAACCCCTAAATGCCGTTGAATTGCGGTGTTAGCGGTGATTTCGGGCCGGTCCAGATAATATTCGATCAGATCGACACTCGACTGGATGGTGGCTAAGGGAGTACGGAATTCGTGCGAAGCGGTGGCGACAAACTGTGATTTCAGCTTATTGAGTTCCTGTTCCCGTTCCAGCGATTGCTGCAACACCAGTTCTTTTTCTTTCTGGCTGGAAATATCGGTGGCGATGCCGATGCAACGCAACGGAATGCCCCGACTATCTTTCATCACAAAACTACGGACATTGAGCCACCGAATCAGGCCATCAGCTCCCCGGACGCGGTATTGAATGGGAATTTCTTCGCCCTGGCGATACCGCTCGAATGCCGCTGCTACCATCGGCAGGTCTTCTGGCAAAACGGAGCTCAGAAACGAAAAGGGATCGTCATACAGCCGTTGGGAGGTGATGCCAAATACGCGTTCGTAGGCCGGGTTAATGTATAACAATTTAAAAGGATCAGCCGATTGAATCCAAAACACCTCATCCACATTTTCAGCAATTTCGCGAAACCGTTGTTCACTCTCCCGCAGGGCATCTTCGGCCATCTTTCGCTCGGTGATATCGCGCGCCGATGAATAAACCAGTTTCTCGTAGCGTTTGGCGCGCCAGTGGATCAGGCGATAACTGCCGTCTTTGTGCCGATACCGGTTTACATACCCGTCGATGACGGGCTGTTGGTACATTTCTAATGATCCGGCCCGGTCGTCGGGATGAACAAATTCCAGGAAATGCTGCCCCTCAAGTTCTTCCGCCCGATAACCTAATGTGTCGGTCCAGGCCTGATTTACTTTTAAAAAATGCCCATCCAGACTGGTAATGCAATGCAGATCAAGCGCTCTTTCAAAAAAGATTTTCAACTCGCGGCTCGTTTGCTCGGCCTTTGCTTCAGCGGCTTTCAACGCCGAAATATCGGTTGCTATCCCCACATAGCCCGTTATCCTCCCTTCCTCATCCTGAAGGGCGCTGGCGGTCATTAAAACCGGAATACGCTGGCCCTTTTTGCCCAAAATCAGGCATTCCGTGTAAAAAAAGCCATCCGTTTCCAAAGCCAGTTTAAACCGTTCCGATGGTGACGAGTCGGAAGCAGTTTGGTAAGAAACAATAGGAATCGGAGCTTCCGGGGTGCCCGGCTCCATCTGAACCACCCGTCCGATCAGTTCGTCGGATGTATAGCCTGACAACTGTTCGATGGCCAGATTGGCCGTCTGGACGATTCCATTGGTATCTGTCGAAATGATGGCCTGCCTGGCGTGTTCCAGAATCGCCTTTTGCCAGGTCGATAACTGCCAGATCTCGTGCGTGCGCTCGGCTACGCGCTGCTCCAATTGCCCGGTATATTGTTTTACCTGTTCATGGAGTTGTTGCTGATGCAGAACAACCGTAAGCTGACTGGCCACTTCCCGGGCAATCTGAAGATATTCCTCCGTGAAAAAATCGGGTGTCCGCGCTACCAGAAAAAACGCACCGATGCACTGCTGTTGCCTGACCAACGGCACCGCCACCAGCGAGCGGAATCCCTGCTCATACAGCGCCAGTTCGGGCGGGATTCCCTGCCTATCCGGGAGTAGTTGAGGAATAACGACCGGCTCTCCTTTCAGGAAGGGATCGGTATAAAAGTACTCAGCCGGAATGATAACATCGGGTTGGGCCTCCAGCACGCCATCCGCCAGGCAGTACTCGGCGTAGGCAAGCCCCGTGGTTTCACTGATGCGGAACACCAGCAGCCGCTCACACGGCATCAGGTCGTTGGTATGCTGTAATGCAAGGAGAATCGGTGATTCGTCCGGCCGGTTGCTGCCCAATAAAGCCCGGTCGATGGTGCGTAATCCCTGCAACCGCTGGTTGGTGCGTCGTACCTTTTCTTCATCCAGCATGCGCTTTCGGGCGTTGACGATCAGGGTGCTGAAGGTCTTAAGCAGGGAAATATCAGCTTCATCCCACGTCTGCTCATGCTGAACGCCATAAAAGCCGACAAAGCCCACGGCGGCTCCCTCGATAATCAACGGAATACTTAACAGGGAGCGAATGCTCTTTTCACCTAAAATGCTCTTTTCGGTATGAGCTTCTGCGGGTAAATCCTCCAGCGTTCCCAGCCGGATCACCTGTCCGGTCAGCATCATCCGAAGCCACCATGTGAAGGTTTGAAAGGGTATGTTTTGCAGGTCATTTTTCAGGGAAGCAATACCGGGAGCGCACCATTCGTGCACGCAGCTTCCCCGTTGCTGATCGGCCGAAAACAGGAAGACCGATGCCCGATCGGCTCCGTTATAGATACAGATCTGCCGCAAAGAATCCACAATACCGGCGTCCAAATCAGCGTCTGCCAGGTTAATCAGTCGGCTGGACAGGGCAGCGATCATCGATTCCAGATCCAGCCGTCGTTGCAGATTTGCCTCGGCTTTTTTATAGTCGGTAATGTCCTGAATGGTCACCAAAACCCCACTCGCCAGCGGGGTTAGTAGAGCTTTCCGCCAAACCGTGCCCGTCTGACCAGGATACGAAAACGGATACTGCTGGGCCTGGCCGGTCTGCGTAACGGCTACCAGAAGGTCAAAGATGTCGTCCTGAAGCAAGCTCGGAACCACCTCGCCCATCGTACGCCCGGTTAGTTCCTTTTCGGTCAGGTTTAAACAATCGGCATAGATTCCATTTACCAGCAAATACCGAAAATCGGTTATCCGATGGTGTTCATCCCAGACCGGTTCGAGCAGCGTAATCCCGAAGGGAGAGTTATCAAACACCGCCTGCAACAAATCATGGCCCGAAGAAGATGCGGGATTAGATTGTGGAAAGGAAGAATCATTCATACAAACTACTAATTACTACGGTATTAAAAAAAACTTATTAGCTAATCAACGCAGCAATCTAATTTGTTGCCGCTATTATCAGTTACATGGGTTGCGTTATTTAAAAAAAACGAAGCCTCATTTATAAAATAGCACCGATTTCAGAAAGTAGGTATCCGGGATTAGTTTCTGCCTGATAAATGATTATATAATCATTTATTCTAACAATCAAAATGACTATCTTTGTCTATCTTTATATTAAAAATAACCATCTGGTTACGTATGTAAGTAATCCATGGTTGTTATTCAATTGTAATTTATTGTCTGCCAGTTAGTTGTAATTTTAAATTGCGGACTTGCTTTAATTATCACATAGTACAATATGACCACTGTTTTATTGGTCGAGGATGAGGAGAAATTGCGGGAGAATATTGCAGAATTATTGCAATTATATGGTCATGTTGTTGAACAGGCAACCAATGGGAAAGAAGCCTTATATCGGTTGAAACAACTACAGCCGGATCTAATTATCTGCGATGTCATGATGCCCCAGATGGATGGTTTTACGTTTCTTCATACCATCAAACAAAATCTTTCCTTTCGGCACATTCCCGTGATTTTACTGACGGCTAAAGTAGCCAGAGAAGACCGGATTGCGGGTCTGAAACAGGGCGCAATCGACTATTTAACGAAGCCTTTTTTGAAAGAAGAGTTGTTGCTGAAGGTCAAAAATCATGTTCAGTTAAAAACGGATGTTACGGCCATTATTTGCCAGAAAGAAGGTGAAAAAGCCATCCTGACTGTTCAATTTGTTAAACGGGTAACGGAACTACTGGAAGCGCATTATTCCCAAAAAGATTACCAGCTATGTACATTGACCGACGGATTAGGAATGAGTCGCTCGGCAGTCCAGCGGAATCTGAAGCGTTATTTTTCCAAAAATTTTCTGGAGTTGCTCAAAGAATTCCGCCTTCGAAAGTCAGCGGATTATCTCATCAACACGGATTTGTCCCTGGAACGAATCGCCGGGCAGTGCGGTTTTGGAAGTCAGTCTTACTTTTCCTCCTCGTTCAAAACGGCCTTTGCGTGCTCTCCGCTGCGTTATCGAACGGAAAACCAATTTCTCCGGCAGATAAACGAGACGTGAGTCAAGAATTTTCGGGCGCCATGAGCGGCAGGGGCAACAAAAAAAGCGAGATTAAAACGCCTATTTTCATTTTTGGCTGCGCCACGACGGTCCGCCGATGCGGTGGGCCCGTTTGGTAGCGAAGACCTGCGTACCAATTCTGTTTGGTATCCTCGCTCAATAAGTGGTAGTATTTGCCAAACATCCCAACTTTGTTTGCATTAACCCGGTTAACGAAAAAGCACACACGTTGCCATTGTACAGCAACCTCTCCACGTATCTTCTTTTAGCATGGCTCGACAAACAAACGCCAACGACCAGGACGATAAAGCAGCATCGGGATATGTCCGCGTGCGGGGGGCACGTGAGCACAACCTCCAAAATATCGACGTCTCCATACCCCGAAATCAGCTGGTCGTTTTTAGTGGGGTCTCCGGATCGGGCAAGTCTTCCTTGGCCTTCGGCACCCTCTATGCCGAAGCCCAGCGACGGTACCTTGAATCGGTTTCCCCTTATGCTAGGCGGCTGATCGATCAGGTGGGCGTGCCGGATGTCGATGCCATTGACGGCCTGCCGCCGGCCGTCGCCCTTCAGCAGCAACGCGGCACGCCCAATGCCCGCTCGACGGTAGGTAGTTTGACGACCCTGTCAAGCCTGGTGCGCATGCTCTACTCGCGCGTGGGTACCTACCCCCCCCGCCAGACGATGCTCTATGCCGAGGATTTTTCCTTCAACACCCCCCAAGGGGCTTGTCCCCGCTGCCAGGGCATGGGCCGCGTGCATACCATAACGGAAGAGTCGATGGTTCCGGATCCTTCGCTGACCATCCGCCAGCGAGCCATTGCCGCCTGGCCCACGGCCTGGGGCGGTCAGAACCTGCGCGACATTTTAGTCTCGCTGGGCTATGACATCGATAGACCCTGGAAAGACCTGCCCCAAAAGGATCGACAGTGGATTCTCTTTACGGACGAGCAGCCGACGGTTCCCGTCTATGCCGGCCTTACCCCGGCCGAAACGCGTCAGGCTCAGCGGCTAAAGATGGAACCGAGCTACCAGGGAACCTTCAGCAGCGCCAAGCGAAACCTGGAGCACACGCTGGCCCATACGGACAGTGCCGCCATGCGCAAACGCGTGTTGCAGTTTATGATCAGTAGCCCCTGCCCGGTATGCCAGGGCAAGCGCTTAAAGCCCGAGGCACTTTCGGTGACCTTCGCCGGTTACGACATCGCCGATCTCTCGCACCTCTCCCTGGAGCAACTGGCAGAAGTCATCAGGCCGGCAGCGAATGGCGAGTTTGCCTCCCACATGAATTCGTCCAAGTCGCTTGTGAGTCGCCAGGCGGCAAAAGCCGCGCTGGATAATCGCGTGCAGGCCGGTGGCTCGGCGCACAAGGGCGCCCCTGATGTGCGCCGTACCGATGACCTCTCGCCTGAAAAGCGCATCGCTGCCGAGCGCCTGTGCGGTGATCTGCTGGATCGCCTGACAACGCTCCTCGAGCTGGGCTTAGGTTATCTGTCGCTGGACCGCAGCACGCCCACCTGCTCATCCGGTGAGTTGCAGCGGCTGCGTCTGGCTACTCAACTTTCCTCCCAGCTCTTTGGGGTCATCTATGTGCTGGACGAGCCGACGGCAGGACTGCACCCGGCCGATGGCCACGCGCTCTTCGACGCCCTGGATAGACTCAAAGCGTCGGGCAACTCGCTGTTCGTGGTCGAACACGACGTTGAGCTGATGCGTCGTGCCGATTGGCTCGTTGATGTTGGCCCGGAGGCCGGCAGTGCGGGCGGACGCATTCTCTACAGTGGAGAACCCCAAGGCCTTAGGCAGGTCAGCGAGTCCCGTACCAGGCCTTACCTTTTTGAGGAAACAACCCGGCTCGATGCCCGCAACCGTTCCCCGAAAGGCTGGCTGCGCCTGGAAGGAGTCCGACGAAATAATCTCAAGGGCGTTGACGTGGCTTTCCCGCTGGGTTGCTTTACCGCCGTGACCGGTGTCTCGGGGTCGGGCAAATCCAGCCTGGTGAGTCAGTCTCTGCTGGATCTGGTGACAGCGCACCTGGGCATGAGCCGGGAAGAGGCCGAGGAAGATGCGCTGGAGGAGACCCCCGCCGAAAAAACCGTCGGTCGATTGCGGGGCGATGTCGATGCCATACAGCGACTGAATGAGGTGGATCAAAAACCAATCGGACGAACACCACGCTCCAACCTGGCCACCTATACCGGCCTTTTTGATCAGGTCAGAAAACTCTTTGCCGCCACGCCGGAGGCCCGTAGGAGACACTTCGATGCCGGCCGCTTTTCCTTCAACGTCGCCAAAGGGCGGTGCCCAACCTGTGCGGGAGAAGGCCAGGTCAGCATCGAACTGCTGTTCATGCCGAGCGTGTATGCCCCCTGTCCGACCTGTCATGGCGCTCGCTATAACGAAAAGACGCTTGAGATTAAATGGAACGGCCAATCCATTGCGGATGTGCTGGGCATGACGGTTGACGAAGCCTGCCTGTTTTTTGCTATGGAAGCGTTAGTGTTGCGGTCCCTGGAAACGCTGAGGGATATTGGCCTGGGTTATCTCAAACTTGGACAAAGCGCGACGGAGCTTTCCGGCGGTGAGGCCCAGCGCATCAAGCTCTCCACCGAACTGCAACGTACGCAACGCGGCACCACCCTGTACGTGTTGGACGAGCCAACCACCGGCCTGCATCCGCGTGATGTCGACCGTCTGCTGGTTCAGCTCAACCGCCTGGTTGATGCCGGTAATACCGTTATCGTTGTCGAGCATGATATGCGCACGGTCGCCCAGTGCGATTGGGTCATTGATGTCGGGCCCGGAGCCGGGAATGACGGCGGTACGATCGTTGCGGCAGGCACACCTGCTGAGATCGCCGCGAATAAGGCAAGTCGCACGGCACCTTTCTTGGCGAACATCCTGGATCCAGAGCGTCAAGTACTGGAAAATACGGTGCCACTGCCCACCGCCTGGCGGCCCCGCTGATTTCGTAGCAGAGTGACTATCCCATCCGTCAAATCAACATTTCATACCTTTTTGAACCTATACTTCAATCAAGCTTTTCTATAAAATTCTTCTCAAAACACTGAACCAAAAAGTAGGGCCTGAAAAGTTTACGCAAAAAGGTTTCTGAGACTAGCTTTTTGACCCAGCTAAAGAATACTATCTGTTTATTCGCAGGTATTCATTACCTCTTTTCCGAAAGAGAACGTTTTTCTGAACGGCGGTCGGGTAGGAGGGAGAGGGGAAAAAACGGCCCATTATTCGTTTCATAAATCCGGTCTGTTTTCTTGTTTACTTCAATCAACGGTCAGACAGTTAACTTGGACAGTTTGACCGTTTCAAGCGTTTCTACATAGAGCTTATTAGTAGCTTGGAAGACCAGCTCTCGGCAGGTTCTGCATGAACATTTGGCCACTCCCATTGGTCAAAATAAAGGTTCGGATAGTTTCCTCAGTGGAAATAAGCAATGCACACGCTGCCGTCGCCCAGGGGTTGTCAGCAACCAAAACAGCGACAGGAATGATGAGGTGAACTGAATGAACTAAATCTAAGTACCATTCTGGTATTACCAGATAATCAGCCAAAAGGCTCCGAGACTCTCCCTCTTTAAACTGGGCTTTCATCGACTTAGAGGGTGCTCCTTAGTCATTAATTTGAGTATCAGTACAGAAACTGATCTGGTGGGGATATTAATATCGATCTCTGGCTTTACTGAGGGCCCAGCGGTAGTCAGTAACTATCCTTACAAATAATTGATGATTTTTTGCATATTTAGGCATATTTTAACCCTGTAAATCCGAATTTTCGATAAAAAAAGTAGAAAATCTGCAAAAATCTTTGAAATTTCGGGTAAGCATTCTATCTTTGTGTAGAATTAAAGTGAAAATGTCATGTTACTCTCATTTGCTGTTAAAAACTTTGGGTCAATTAAGGATAGGAAGGAAATATCATTTCTAAAAACCGGCCTTTCAGGATTTGCGGGAAACTATGTGAAGTTGACAAAAACAGAGTCGGTATTAAAGTCAGCTGTTATATATGGACCCAATGCTTCCGGGAAAAGCAATTATTTAAAAGCGTTCCGGGCTATGGAATATTTGGTGATTCACTCATCCAACTATAAGCTGGATGAGAGTATCGAACCGTATGAACCCTTTCTTTTGGATAATACTTGCGCAGTGAGTCCAGTAGAAATGGATATCAGCTTTTTTTACGAAAGTATTCAGTACGATTATTCCATTTCTTTTTCATCGAAGAGGATTGAGCGAGAAGAGCTTTTTTGTTACCCTGCAAAAAGTAAGTCACTGTTGTATTCGCGTACTGCTGAAAAAGACATGAAATTTGGTGACTATTATAAAGGGGTAAAGAAGGCGATTGAAAAACTCCTTCTACCCAATCAACTGTTTTTGTCGAAGGCTTCTGACAACAACATTGATGTATTAAAATCGGCGTATTTGTTTTTTCGAAGGGGCCTTTCCGTATTTCCGCTGATGGAAGACCATATGGAAAGCAGTATGGCTATGCTCTACGCAAAAAGATTGGCCGAGGGTAGCTCATCGAAATTTGCCAGACGTTTTAACGCCCTCATCTGTTCATTGGATACGGGTATATCTTCCGTGACTGCAAAGGAGCGTGATTGGCAGGACGGCGCATTGAGCGACTTGCCTGAAGAGGTCAAAACGAAAATCAAAGAACAATATAAATACGAAATCAGAACGCTTCACCCCGTATTTGAAAACGGCGTCAAAGTCGACGAGCGGGCTTTTGAAATTAGGAGTGAATCAACGGGAACCCAGAGCCTTTTTGCAATCGGTGGAATTTTACTTGATGCCTTGGACAAAGGCCGTGTTCTGGTAGTTGATGAGTTCGAGAAGAATTTACACCCAGAAATTACCAAGTATTTTATCCGGATGTTCCACAACCCGGACATTAATCAAAAGAATGCTCAGCTGATTTTTGCGACGCATGATGTAAGCCAGCTTTCCAATGATCATTTCAGAAGGGATCAGGTTTGGTTTACCAGCAAAGACGAATTCGGAAGTACTGAGATCAGGCGCTGTTCGGATATTCCTGGGTTACGCTTAGGTACTCCAATTGATAAGTGGTACGCTAGTGGTCGTATTGGCTCAACTCCGCAAATCGATGACCGTAATTTTATTATTGAAATGCAAAATGGAAGTGAGAGTGAAAACTAACCGAGCGCTAATTTTTTGTTCAGGTACCACTGAATATCTCTACGCAAAATCGTTGCAAATGGAACTACCCCGTAATCGGAGAGGAGCCATATCTGTTGAGGTGACAAACCAAAGGGCCTGTGATCCTTGGGCGCTTGCTCAGGAAGCGGTGCAAAAGAAAAAACAGGCTAACCGTGACCGGAATCCTTTTAATAATGTATGGCTGTTTTACGGGAATCCAAGCATAGAGGTTCCGGATTTGCTTCGATATATTGGTTCAAATGGCCTAAGTGGCGCATACTGTCCAATCTGTTTAGAGCAATGGTTTATTCTTCATTTTGAAGATTTTGCTGCTACGTTTGCATCCAGAGATGAAGCGGTAGAGCATTTAACACGGATTTGGCCGCTGTATAAGAAAAATCAAATCGATGCATATACGGAATTAAAGCCATTGCTACCATTGGCCATCGACCGAGCAACCACCGCAAATCGGCAACCGACTATTCCTGGAACTGAAACGGTGCCAATTTTTACAGTGCAGAGCCTGCTGATATTTTTCGATTCCTTACGGCAGGCAAGCTAGGAAGCAGAATTAATGCTATAAAACCGAAAGGTTTTTATCAAAATGGAAAAAGCCCGAAGGCTCCGACCCCTTCTAGGCTTTTTAGTATGTCAAGATTCAGCGTGCAGTTTCCTGCAGCATACTACTATGACGGAAATAGGCTTTGATGCAAAAGTATTAAAAGTTCAACACAATACAACTTTTAATACGCTATATCAAAATAAGTTTCGTATAGCCGAACTGCTGAGTCGAAAATTAATGCCGACCTGAGAAAGTTAGGTCGGTGATTTTTAACTCATAAACAATTCAGAAAATGAAGAAATTGTTTGCAAATGGCTATACGAGCTGGCCTGGCACGATGGATGAAGTGCCCACGCCGAAAGTACCCGATTTACAAATAAGCATGGTGTTCACCGCTCAAACAAAGGAGGTGAATCATGGCTAATCCTACTATCAAATACTTCCCGGTGGGAAACGGCGACATGTCGCTTATTACCCTCGAAGACGGCACCAGAATCCTGGTTGACTGCAAGCTAACCGCGAAATCCGATGAAAGCACGGATCCAAAAATTTATGATGTCAAGAAGGATTTGCTGAACTCTCTTCAGAAACGGAATGGAAACTACTACGTGGATGTGTTCATTCTGACCCACGGTGATCGGGATCACTGCCACGGATTTAAAGACAACTTTTACCAGGGTGATCCGGCAAAGTACGAACAGAAACACCGTGACCAGAACCTAATCACGATGGATACGATGTGGTTTTCGCCAATGATTGCTGAACAGTACACCAACGATGATGAAGACGCTCATCAGTGCGAAGCGGAAAGGCGCCTTGATCTACACAGGAAAAATCATGCTGATAAAGACAAGCCCGGTAACCGCATCAAAATAATCGGATACGACAGCAATAAAGATTATAAAGACTTAAATCATCTGCGTGCCGTGCCTGGTGATTTAGTAACCAGATTTAATGATGTCGATCAGAAGAAGTTTTCGATCTTTATTCACGCTCCTTTCAAAATCCACCTGGATTCCCCGGATAAGGATAAAAACTCGGCCAGCATTGTTTTTCAGGCGAGATTTAAGGCCTACAGTTGGGATTCGGACTTTTGCTGTTTGGCGATGTTCGGCGGAGATTCGGACTACACAACTTGGGCACAGATTCTGGAACGTACGAAACGTTTTAAAAATGATGTCAACCAGCAGGCACTGAACTGGGACCTGTTTCTTGCTCCCCACCATTGCTCCTGGAGCTTCTTCAATGATACTTCAGAAGATGATGTACAATCTACTTCGCTAGAAGCGTTAGATTATGCCCGTAGGGGGGCATGGGTGATTGCCTCCAGTAAGAAAATCGTCAACAATGATGATAATCCACCTTACGCTGATGCCAAAAAGGAATACATTAAAAAGCTCTCAGGGACGGACAAGTTCCTGAATACCTCCGTTGAACCGAAGGAATCCGCACCTGAACCAATAATTTTTGATATTACGGCTAAGGGCCCAGCCAGAGCACCTAAAAAGTCCACCGGGTCAGCTTCGGGTTCGGCAGGCGGTGCCGGTGCTGCAGGAACGGTTGTAACCCAGGGATAATATGCTGCATAGTGATTCTTTACAACCGCATGCAGGTGAGTTGTCTGCTGAGGTTCTGTTTGCCATACAGGAAATCAGTCAATACTTTGGGATCAATGATCCCAAAGTATTGACTCTTGATCAGTGGAATGTAGTTATACCGGTCACCTACTCAGTATCATTACCGAGCCGGGGTGCTGTGGATGATATTAGCATCAGTAATGAAGAACCCATGCTGATACAACTGTCATTGAATAGTTACCCGCACATCGCGCCTTATATTTTAAGTGACAGGAAAAATTTTCCCCGAGCACGGCTTTCGCATTTGTATTTTACAACGGATGGAGAGCCGGCAAGGCTATGTCTGGCTCGCAATAATCCCCACGAATGGTTCGCGACGATTAAAATGAGCGACTTTCTAGACGTGGGTGGGCAATGGCTTTATAAGGCAGCTACGGGTCAGCTCGATGATGATGGAGATGAATTTGACCCTACCAGACTGGAGGGAAATGTTTTCAAAAATCATATCTATCGGTATGATATGATCAACGAAGTTGTCATTAATGACCAGAGATTAGTCCCTAACCTGCCTGTAGCCTTGTTTGGTGGGGCCCAGCTTTTAAAAGCGGGAACGCTATTCGCTTTTCAGACTAATGTTCCTGTTCCACTTTTTGTGTTTGAAAGTGTTCGTGATGCTATAAGAGAGCTTCCGAAAAGTGAAGGTAAGGATCTTAGTGCAAATCCCATGCTTACTTTCGTCTTTTGGGATCCCGATGGTTCAATAGATAATCGATATCTGACATCACGGCCTGAAAATTATGGACAGCTTAAAACGTTCTTCAGTTTGCGGGGAATCGACTTGCATCAGGCGCTACTGAAACTTGAAGAACTCGGCGCTATTATCAGGCTTGGCCTGTGCGTTATTCTTGCTATCAAACGACCTCGCAAAGTAATCGGATACAATGGTAATTATGAGTTTGTAAATTTTCTGATCTCCTTGCCATCCGAGGGCGTTGCTGCTGCTGATAATGACACTGAAGTAACGATTCAGGGTCATATTGAGCCATTTAATAAGGACATGGCCAATTACCTTTCTGCCAGGGACCAGACGCCTACTACGCTTTACATTGGTGCGGGGTCGCTTGGATCTAAGTTGATATTGCATGATGCACGGAGCGGTAACCTCCAGATAGGCATTTGTGACGATGACAAAATGTTGCCACATAATTTGATCCGCCATGAATTATTTGCTGATCAGTTAGGCCAAAATAAAGCAGAAGCACTCGCCACTGTAATTAAACAATTTTATCCGGCAGATAGCACCGATAAAATTAATGCTTTTGAATTCAGTGCGATTTTTCTGGACCGCATATTTCAAGAGTACAAACAAATAATCGATACCACAGCGAGTGTGCAGGTGATGAACTTCCTGTTAGCAAAGCAACTGCCGGCAAACACCAGGTATTATAAGGCGGAAATAGCGGATGCAGGAGCCCTTGGCTTATTTTATGCGGAAGGGCAAAACCGCAATCCAAGGATGGACGATTTGGTGAATCTCGCCTGTTTTTATGCTACCAAGAACCAGCAACTCCGGACCTGGAGAATGAACGATGCACATCGGGAAGTTACCCATTTAAATGTGGGGCTAGGTTGTAATTCGACAACATCTGTGTTGGCGGATGATATGCTAAGTTTTCATGCCAGCGTGTTTTCAAGAATATTAGCAACAGCGGCATCTCAGCCGAGACAAGATATGTCAGGAATATTGGCAATGTCGAGCCTGGACGAAACGACAGGGTTTCCGAACATCGGTACAGAATACATAGAAGTGCAGGCATTTGACGTATTGACCTGTAAAGCCGGTAGCGAATGGCAGGTGCGACTGATGGGTGGCATAAAAGAATTGCTTTTCGAGAACAGTGGGCAACAGGCACCTAAAGAAACAGGGGGAGTATTGATCGGTATTGCTAATTATAAAACGAAAACGATCCATGTTTTTGACATTATCGCTGAGCCGCAAGGTAGCCATGGAGCTTGTGGTGGGTTTGTTCGGGGAGCAATTGGGCTGCCGGCTGAAATTGATGAAGTCAAGCAAAAGACCGGTGATGTAATTGGTTACATAGGGGAATGGCACACGCATCCTATGAATCTGAAAAGATTAAGCACAAGGGATGAAGCAACCATTGCTGAACTTAAGGAATTGAATCGCGCTGTTCCTATCCCAACCTGCGCCCTGATCGTGACACTAGATGAACTGCTGGTTTATGTTTACGAGTAAATTTAGGACTGGCTATGCGTACAAATAAAAAAGTAGGATTGGCTTTATCTGGAGGAGGCTACCGAGCAGCCGCTTTCCACTTAGGCACTTTAAAAAAGTTACATGAGCTGGGCATTCTGTCCCAAATTGATGTAATATCCACCGTTTCCGGCGGATCAATTACGGGTGCATACTACTGTCTAAACCAAGGAAATTTCGCGGCTTTTGAACAGGAGTTGACACAAAAACTCTCCACCAATAGCGTTATTCGTTCGGTCGTCTTCTCCTGGATATTTCTGCGAACGTTGGTTTATATTGTTGGGGGGCTGACTCTAACCGTTTATTTATTAGTAACTGGCTGGTTGTGGATTGCTGCGTTTGTGGGGCTTTTATGGGTTTACTGTCTCATACGATTTCAATTTTCAATATTTCCGATAAGCCGCCGAATCGAGCGGGCTTATGATTCCTTCTTCTACAAAGGGGCTACCCTTTCGGATTTACCCGATCGGCCCGAATTAGCCATTGCGTCCACCAATCTGCAGACCTGTCGTCCATTTACCTTTTCAAAAAGGAAAATGGAGGATTCACTCTATGCTCACCAACATAGAATCCGCTTTCTTCACCATGTATTTCCGCTGTCCCGGGCCGTTACTGCTTCGAGCTGCGTTCCATTTGCATTCTCGCCGGTACGAATTGACCGGGAATTTTTCCAAAATCCTGAACAGTTTGACAGCGTTTGTCCCTACTTGGTAGATGGTGGTGTTTTCGATAATCAGGGTATTCAGAAGCTTTCCCAACCCGGCAGCTCGTACGAGTGTGATGTGATTATTACCAGCGATGCAGGTAATAAACTACCTTTTGAAGGCACATATACGAACACGTTTGCCTTACTGCTTAGAACTGTAGAGACATTCATGACCCGAATCAAAAATTTTCAGATGGCTCAGCACCTTTTCGATGCCGCTAAAAGCCACCGAAAAGAGATTGCGTACCTCTCGCTGGGCTGGGATGTTGAAAAATGTTTATTGGGATTCTTGGACGGCTTAAAAACTGGTCGAATTTCGACTCGGTTGATTGAAGCCCATCAGATTCCGGAAGAGTGGCTGTCGGATTTGGATACCTATAAAGCAGCTGTGTTGGAGCGACTTCAAGCCAGTATAGACTATTGTCATATCATCAATGAAAAAGTTGCCGATCAAGATAAACTGGTGGCCAGAAGAGTTTCAACGAATTTAACAAAATTAACCCCTAAGCAGATCGATTGCTTAATACGGCATGCGGCAAATTTGACTGAAATCCAGGTTCGGCTGTACTGCCCGTCGTTGATTTGAAATTTGGCCGGAATAGACCGGCAATTGTAATGAAATCGGTGGGTTCAAGAGCTGATGTAACCTAATCGAAGATTTGTGATAGAAAAGGCTTGATATGATTGTATTCAATTATCTACAGCTGAAGGTACCTATAAATTTTCCAAATAAGTTAACTGTTTTTAAGTGGAGCAGGCTGGATAAATTTTAGTGGCAGTTCACATAACGTGAACTTTTATACTATCTTTACGTTGTATTATGAAGGTTCATCTAATAAAAAAAGAGACGATCGAGGCTTATGTTGAAAAGAATGCCCGAGGTAAAAGCTCCTTTGCAAATTGGTTAACAGCAATCAAATTTGCCGATTGGCAGGTACCGGCAAATATTCTTGACACATTTGGAGCAGCCGATTTATTAGGCAATGGCACTAATAGAGTCGTGTTTGATATTGGTGGTAATACATATCGCATGATCTGTAAGTATGCTTTCGGCGAGAAACAGATTCATCTCTTTGTCTGCTGGATAGGAACCCATGCACAGTACACAAAGCTTTGTCAAAAAAATCAACAGTATACTGTAAATGACTACTAAAATGGAAGTGCTGAAATATAAAGTAATCAAATCGGAGAAGCAGTATAAAGAATATTGTGGTACTTTAGAAGATTTAGTCATTAGAGATGGCGAAAGCACGCAAGATGAAATTGAACTGCTTACGTACCTGATTATGAAGTGGGATGAGGAACATAACTCATTCAATGAGGTAGATCCTATTGAATTGCTCACATCATTAATGCGCGAAAAATCATTAAAGGCAAAAGACTTAGCAGAGATTTTAAGTGTAAGCAAAGGCCTCGTTTCAGATATTTTAAATTATAAAAAAGGCTTATCAAAAGAAATCATTAGGACACTTTCTTGCTACTTTAAAGTTTCTCAAGAAGCTTTTAACCGTCCCTATAAATTGAGAGTATCATTAAATAGCCATTTAAAAAATGCCAGTGTGATGAATACAAGAAAAGAATTACAAATGACTTAGAACATGTTGGGAAATATTATTTGGTTATTTTGCCAATCGGTTCCGCATCAATGCACAGTTAGCCCACAAAAGCCATGATTCTGCACTACTGGTGGTCTGCTCATAATCTTTGGTAACCCGTCGAAAGTGGTTTAACCAGGCAAAAGTTCGTTCAACTACCGCACGGGCGGC
>NZ_RQJP01000008.1 GCF_003858645.1 Larkinella knui
CCTGATTAGCGGCATGAACATACACATTCCAAAGCCTACCCCCGGTGTCAACGATGATCTGTCGTTTCCGTCCATTTACCTTTTTAGCTGCATCTATTCCTCGCTGTTCAGAGAGTAAAGGGGCTAGCTTAACACTCTGGCTATCAACGCAAATCAAGGAAGGTGTTGGTTCTCTTCCCTGAGTAATACGATCTCTCCGATTTAGAGCTTGGTTGAGTCGATTCAAACAACCTTCCCGCTTCCATTTCGTGAAGTAATAATAAACGGCTTGCCAGTGTGGATAGCAGACCGGTAAATTACGCCACTGACAACCCGTGCGAAGGATATAAAAAATAGCGTTCGTCACTTGACGCAGGCAAAGCCGACGTTTCCGTTGTGTGGGCAAGTAGTTTTCAATAACTTGCCATTGGGTGTCTGTAAGCTCATTAAATTGAGTAATCATACCTCTATTGTGTTGCAACATAAAGGTAAGCAGACACCCACTTTTTTCACCCAGTTATAAAATCCCCAACAACTTCTAACATTGTAAGTATCCCCAAAATTCGGACGGTTTAAGCTTAGAGAAAAATGCTAATTCTAAACTGATTCCTATGAAAAAGACCGCTGCGGTCGATCGTCCGATTCGCCGAATCCCGAATTGTCAAGATCCGCAAGCAGCAGGATAATGGCATTCCCACGAAGGAAGTCTGCCGCTAACAAAGCACTTCCTAAGCCACCGCTCGGGCGGCAGAAAACCGTTTTTAATTGGAAGGCGATCTGATCCCAACTGGTGATTAATTTCGGAGATCGAATCCCACCTGATGGGTTTGACCAAAAGAGATTATACCAGAAAAATTCTCCCACAGTTTACGGAACACTCCCATTTCCGTACATAATGAGCTTCTAGTCAGCAATTATAGCTGCTTCGGCTTAATCAGACGTTCCCGAAGAACCTGGTTTTATCCAGGCTAGGATTTCTACGGCGTTCAGCCTTGCCGTTCCCTCAGGTATTGCTCCCGTATGCTAAAAACCGTACTTCTACGCTAAGACCGCCCTTTTCACCTGGTTAATTTCAATTCGTAAACACACATTAACCTTATAAAGCTATGAAACCCCTATTTTGCTGCCTTTTACTCATTCTGGTGGGAAGTTGTAAAAGTAACGACGAAGAATCTGCAACACCCGAAAAAACCGTCAACGATGTTGTCTTGACGGCTAAACAACTCAGTATGCCGCTTAGCAGCTATGATATCGGTGGCTATCCCGTTCAATCCGTATTGGTTGGCAATTCGATCTATTTTGGGAATTATTCGAATACCGCCAAGCCCCAGTTCTTTGTTCGCTATGATCTGGCCAACAATACATTTTCTTCGGCTCTGGCTAAATCGAGTAATGTCTGCGGGTGTGGCTACTCCAGTAAGCTGGTGTCGGATGGCACCAATATCTTTTTTATTGCCAACGATGCCACTAAATACATAGCCTCCTCAAACACCTGGCAACCAGTTACTTATCCTGCAACGGCGAAGGATAATGCCGGAGAAGCAGGCGTCACGTATTATAATGGCAATATTTATTTTCTGGGTGGCCGTACGCCCAGCACGCTCTTTAAATATTACAGCGTCAGTCAGGACAAATGGTTCACCGTTCCGAATTACCTCTACGCAACCACCAGCAGTGAACTGGTCGCTTATAAAGAAAGAATCTATGCCCTCGGCGGGCAGGGAGCTAAACAAAAAATGGCTTACTTTTCGACGACCAACAACACCTGGACGCCCCTGAAAGACCTTCCCTTTGAAGTGGCCAGCAGTTACCAGAATGTTTATTCGGCCGTCCTGGGGGATTATTTGTTTCTCCTTCAAAATCAGTCGATTTACATCTATGATCTTATCAAGGACACGTGGGCAACTGATCCCATTAAATTGGAAAATGTTCCTGGCTACGGCAATCTGTTCTCGAATGGCCAAAAGCTCTATGTAAGTGGAAAAAACAGTTCCAACATCCCTGCCATCACGGAATTGACTCTGTCAGTGAAATAGCCTATTCGAATGGATAGAGCAATTATGGAGAATAGAATAGGTAACTTCCCGTTGTCCCATCATCTTACTTCCACTGGCCAGACAGGCTGCTGAATGTCAGAGCCCCGGATAGGATCCTATCTGGGGCTCTGATTTGGGCGATTTATTTTCACGAAAATGAAAGTATAGGTAGGGTATTTGACACCAATTCCGTCTATCCTAACGAGGTGTATTTTGCGTCGCTTAGAGATAGTAGTTTGACAGGACCCGGTATTTTTTGCCGGGTTTTGTTTTTAGGAGGGTGGTTGTACGACCTTACTCTTTATTGCCTGACACCGGAAACGGAGGGATAATCACCGATGACGCGTCCATTGGCAGTAAGAACAGGCGTTGTCGTGACTCCATTGACAATCTCATACTCCTGCTTTTTGGTACCATCCAGACAGTCGAAGGTGCAGAGTTTGTCATCAATTCCTACATAAACCAGTCCATTAGCGATAATGGGGTCTGTTCGAATCGAACTTTTGTAGGACCAACGCTCTTGTCCGGTCGCGGCATCCAGAGCATACAACTTTTCGAAATTATCACTGAAGTACACTACTCCGTTGCTTACTACTGGACTTTTGACGACCGTTCCCTTTGTAGCGAAGCTCCAGAGCTTGCGACCCGTTACTGCATTTAAGGCATATAAATGGTCATCATGGCTACCAAAATAAACGATGCCATTGGCAACTGTAGGACTGCTGAAGATAATATAACCGGCTTCAAATTCCCATTTCTTCATTCCTGTCAAGGCATCTACCGCATAAAGTTTCTTGTCGTTACTGCCGAAATAAACCGTCCCATTATTAACCGTGGGGCTTGAATAAATCATGTCATTTGCCGAAAACTCCCAAAGCTTTTCTCCAGTGGCCGCTTTTATCGCATAAAGATTATAATCGTAACTGCCAACATAAACCACCCCGTTGGCGACAGCAGGGCTTGAATAGATGGCTTCTTTTGGCTCAAACGTCCATAACAGTTTTCCGGTCTTTGATTCGAGAGCTAACAACGCAGCTCCTCCAGCATAAACCACCCCATTGGCAACCGTGGGGCTCGAAGTAACATTTCGCCCCGTATTATACGTCCATTTTTCCTGGCCTGTACTTATATCGATCGCATACAAATTATGGTCATAACTGCCCAGGTAAAGAATCCCTTCAGCAATCATTGCGGTACCAAAGCTAACCTCCCCCATTTTAAACGTCCACTGCCTGGTATTTGTCGTTGTATTCAGGGCTATGATATTCCCCCAGTTAGTGAAGTAGGCCGTGATAGATGGCGCAATTTCAATCACTGGTTTCTTTTTGCAACTGGTAAAAAGGAACAGAAAGCTGACTAGAATAAAGAGAAGACGATTTTTTTTGATCATATCTTTAGTAGTGACCATTGATTTTCAGGCTAATTCGATCTATGGGGTTCAAAAGTAAGTAGTTTCGGTTACACCCCATGAAGAAGGTAAGCAAATTGGCCGATCTAGTCAGTTTAATTAGTTTTAGGCACAACAATCACGTGCTCCTGTACTTGCTCCATCTGCCTAAAGCTCGTTGACCAGTAGTAAAGGAACGCCTGTTCACCTTTTCAAAACCGCCCGGCACGCGTGTAAACCGGTCGCCATGCTAAACCCTTACACCGCATCCAGATTGAACGGCAAGGTCCGGATCCGTTTACCCGTTAGGTCAAAAATGGCGTTGCAGAGGGCCGGGGCAAAAGGCGGCAAACCTGGCTCTCCTACCCCACCGGCTTTTTCGTCGTTTTCCATGATGTGCACCTCGATACGGGGAATGTCCGTTATCCGCGGCATTGGGTACGTGTTGAAATTCTGCTCAACGGCCTTGCCGTCTTTAAAGGTGATCGCGTGCTTGGTGGCGGCACCCAGCCCCATGACGATGCTGCCTTCCACCTGCGCCCGGATGATGTCCGGATTTACGTACCAGCCACAATCGATCAGGGCGATTACGCGGTCGATCTTTACGTTGCCATCCGGTTTCCGCGCTACCACAACGATGTGGCCGGCAATGCTGCCGAAACATTCGGTCAGGGCCACACCCCATCCTGTTTTTTTGTCCCTCGTCGGCCAGCCGCTCACCGCTTCCAGCTGATCGATGAAAGCCCGGTACCGTTTGTCATCGAGGTGGTTTCTCCGAAATTCCAACGGGTCTTTCCCGGCTTCATGGGCCAGCTCGTCGATAAAACTCTCGCAGGCAAAGGCATTCGTGGAGGCATAAACCGAACGCCACCACATCACCGGTATGGGCGCACGGGTTCCTACGCCACCAAAACTGTAGTGCGGAATCGACTTGTAATAAGGACTCGACAGCCCTTCCATCGTACCGGTATTATCGCCCAGCGGTTTAGGGTCGGGGTAGGGTTCCGGGGTCCAGTCCTGTCCAATCCACTGCGCGGCCGTCAGGGCCTGAAAAGCGATTATACGGCCGTTCTCGTCAATACCGCCTTTGCAGGCATAAAAAGCACCGGTCCGGAACGGCCCCATCCGCATGTCATCTTCCCGGGTCCATACGACCTGAACGGGCGCTTTGACGGCTCTGGAAATCAGAGCGGCTTCGTGCGGATAGTCGGTGAATGCCTTGCGGCCAAAGCCTCCGCCGAGAAAAGTCATGTGGACGGTGACCTGCGCTTTGGGAACGCCCATCCGTTCGCTCAGATCGGCCTGTATCCAGTTTGCTTCCTGAATTGGCCCCCAGATTTCGATGCCGTTTTCCTGAACATGGGCGATGCAATTGAGCGGTTCCATACAGCTATGAGCCTGATAAGGCGTTTCGTAAACGGCCTCGATTTTTTTGGCCGCCCCCCGAAGTGCCGTTTCAACGGTTTCTGACGAAGCGGGTTTCGTCAGATTTTCCCGCATCTGGGCGGCTAGCCGGTCGCTGTCAAGGTGGTCGAATCCCGAATCGTCCCATTCGACCGTTAGCACCTTGCGGCCCTGCATCGCAGCCCAGAGCGAATCGGCCACAACGGCCACGCCTTCGTAAAGATGAGCAAAAACGGCTCTCTGCACCGTCAGGACCTGCCTTACGCCCGGTACGGCCTTTGCTTTCGAGTCGTCGAAATGCTTTACTTTCCCCCGAAACCGGGGGTTGCGCTCCACCACGGCATACAGCATACCGGGCAATTTTTTATCGAGGCCAAATAAAGCCGTGCCATTCGTTTTGGCCGGAATATCCTGCCGGGGCAACGGTTTTCCAATGCATGTATACGCCTTGCGGTTCTTTAAAACTACGTTTTCGGGCGGGCTTAATGCGGAGGCCGCTTCAACCAGGGCGCCATAGCCGAGCTTCCTGCCGGTGGGGCGGTGGATCACCTCTCCACCAGCAGCATGGCAGTCTGAAACCGGAACGTTCCATTGGTTTGCGGCTGCCCGGATGAGCATTTCCCGGGCCGATGCGCCGATACGCAGGAGTTGTTCGTACCACCCCCGAACCGAGAAACTGCCCTCCTGAGGCTGAGGGCCAAATTTCTCAGGATTTGCCGGGGCAAATAAAACCGAAACCTGATCCAGATGTACTTCCAGTTCTTCCGCGATCATCTGCGGAATCGCCTGGGAGGTTCCCTGCCCCATTTCCGAGCGGTGATTCATGATTGTCACCCGCCCGGTGTTGGCAATGGAAATCCAGGCGACGAGTTCCTGA
The DNA here is from genome assembly GCF_003858645.1 of Larkinella knui. Lineage (GTDB taxonomy): Bacteria > Bacteroidota > Bacteroidia > Cytophagales > Spirosomataceae > Larkinella > Larkinella knui. The sequence goes on from NZ_RQJP01000008.1 coordinate 5,684, forward strand.
GCCGGCGCTGGCCCGCCGATCAGTGTCACGACCGTTTTGCCCGAAGCCGACAGCGAAGCCCCCACCGTCAGGGCAATTCCTGAAAGACCAGTCTGGCGGATAAAGTGTCTGCGGGATAAACTCCCTTTGTTCGTTTTCATCAGCAGCCCATTTTATGGCGTAAGGCCTGCGGCTTTTTTGATGGCCTTCCGGATTCGCGGATAGGTGCCGCAGCGGCAGATATTTCCCTGCATGGCCGCATCGATAGCCTCGTCGGTGGGGTGCGGATTGGTTTTTAACAAGGCCGCTGCCGCCATAATTTGCCCGCTTTGGCAATAACCGCATTGGGGCACCTGTTCGTCAATCCACGCTTTTTGGACCGGATGCGTATGGGTCGGCGATAGCCCTTCGATGGTCGTGATCTGTTGATGGGTTATCGCCGAAACCGGAAACGAACAAGACCGGATCGGTGCCCCGTCGAGATGGATTGTGCAAGCGCCACACTGCGCAATACCGCATCCGTATTTGGTGCCTGTCAGGCCAATCAGGTCGCGAATGACCCAGAGTAAAGGCATCTGCGCGTCGGCCTTAACCGTGTAGGTTTTTTGGTTGACTGTTAACGTGTACGTAGGCATAGGCATTGATTTTAGATCAGTATCATGGACCGACAGGTCACTTGTTAAAGCTAGTCCGGTTTTGTCAGGTCTACCAGGCGCAGGGGTAACCGACGAAGCCGTTTTCCCGTGGCTGCGAAAAGAGCATTGGCAAGGGCCGGCGCAACGGGCGGTACACCCGGCTCACCCGCTCCCCCCATAGGGCCCGTGCCGGGTACAAGGTAGACGTCGATGACCGGGGTTTCGTTGATGCGCAGCATGCGGTAATCATGAAAATTGCTCTGCTGCACCTGCCCCTCCTTGAGGGTGATTTCGCCGTATAAGGCCGCAGTCAGGCCATACACGATACCACTCTCCATCTGTGCCCGCACGCCATCGGGATTTACGGCCAGTCCACAGTCAATGGCGCAGACCACCCGGTGGATACGGATCTGCTGCCGGTCGACTGACACCTCGACAATCTGGGCAACGTAACTTCCCATGGCCGCATGGACGGCAACACCGCCGAAATGACCGGGGGGCAAGGGCATTCCCCAATTGGCTTTTTCAGCCGCCAGCGTCAGGGCGGCCAGATACCGGGGCTGATCGTTCAGCAACGCCCGCCGGTAATCAACCGGGTCCTGGCTGGCCAGGCTGGCTAGCTCGTCGATGAGCGTTTCCATGACAAAAGCAGTGTGTGTATGGCCGACCGAGCGCCAGGGCAAAACCGGAACCCCGCAGACCGTGGTGTGGAGTTCAACAGCCTGATCGGGAATGCGCGCCAGATACGGTGAACCGTGTATGCCCCCCACCGAACTATAGTCGATGCCGTTTTGCACAATTTCCGACGCCAGGGGTGTATTTTCAAACAGCGACTGCCCAACGATCCGGTGTTGCCAGGCAACGGGAAAACCGTCCGGACCAATACCGATCCGGGCCCGGTGTACGTACACCGGCCGGTAGTAGCCTCCCCGGATATCGTCTTCTCTCGTCCAGACTAGTTTGATAGGTTTGCCACTGGCTTTAGCGATATGAACCGCTTCCATCACCCAGTCGTCCTGGAAGGAGCCGCGTCTCCCAAAACTCCCGCCCAGAAAAAGCGTATTCAACTCGACCTGCTCCGGTTTAAAGCCTAAAAATGCGGCCACTTCGGCCTGGTGCAGCAAGGGCGATTGCGTGCCGGTCCAGAGCTGACAGCGGTCGTTCAGAATCCGGACGGTGCAGTTCAACGGCTCCATCGGAGCGTGGGCCAGGTAGGGGAAACGGAATTCGGCTTCGATCCTTCCGGTGGCTTTCGCCAAGGCGGTGACAACATCCCCTTTTTGCTGGCTGGCGATGCCGGTGGTGTCTGCTAAAGCCCGGTATTCCGCCAGTTGTGTGGTGCTGTCGACCGCAACCAGCGCGCCCGGCTCCCACTCGATTTTCAGGGCATCGCGTCCGCGACTGGCGGCCCAGAAATGATCTCCCAGCACCGCAACGCCCGTCGGAATCCGGACCACCGCACGAACGCCCGGCAGGGCTCGCGCCCGCGTTGCATCCACGGATTTAACCTGCCCGCCGAAAACCGGTGGACGAGCCACAACGGCCGTTAGCAAACCGGGAAACTGAACATCCAGACCATATTTGGCCTTTCCGTTGATCTTGTCAGGACTGTCCAGCCGCTTCGGCGATGTGCCGATGTATTTCCAGTCCTTCGGTTCGCGCAAGGTCACCGAAGGTACCGGCAGCGCCGAAGCCTCACGGGCGACTTCACCATAACTGATCCGCTTCCGGCCGGCGATGACATAGCCATTTTCCGTTCGGCAGTCACTGGGTTGCACCCCAAACCGGTTGGCGGCAGCACGCACCAGCATCGCCCGGGCCGTTGCCCCCGCCTGGCGACAGCGGTCGAATTCGGAACGGGTGGAATCGGACCCGCCGGTCGACTGGATGGCGAGCGATTGGGCAAAATCCGTCCCTTTTCCCGAGGACCGGGGTTCAACCTGTATGGTCTGCCAGTCGCAGTCCAGTTCTTCCGCAATCAGCATGGATAAGGTTGTCCAGATGCCCTGCCCCATCTCCACTTTCAACAGAATGATATGAATGCGGTTATCCGTACTGATCCGCAGAAACGCGTTGAGTTCCGTAGCGACTGGTGCCAAGGCACGTTGGACAACCTTCGCCGGAACAGCAAAACCGATTAACAAGCCACCACTGAGCAGTGAACCGGTCCTGAGGAAATCCCGGCGATTGATCGGGCTATTTTTTTTCATTTCGTTCTTTTGGTCGACTCCGACATAGAGGATCAGTTCAAAGAACGCAGTGCTGGAGCTGGTACGGAAAATAGAATGACAACAAGCCGGAATTACTTGACCAACGGCCTAAAAATCACCTTTTCACGGTGTAAAGCCCAAGGCGGTTTTGATCGTTCCTGCGGTATTCTCATTTTAGTTGATACGACTGAATCATGACCTCGATGGAGGGATCGAAACCGGCTTGCCAGCGGACTTTTTGGTGAAAGGTAATGTGTTTCAGCCGCTTATGGCTGACCTGCTGCGTGGACAGAAACTCCCGGGCATCCGCCAGGTTATCAACTCTGGCATTGACAAGCATTCCTTTCTCCAGCAAGGCCGGCACCACCCGATAGCTCACCGACGTGTTATTTTCGGCCTCTAGCGTCATCGAAAGCTGGGGTGGCTGAAAAAACACATGCAGCAGTTTTCCATAAACCGTATAGGTGGTTTTCACATACAGGACGTGCAACAGGGAATCGGGGCCCGGCAGGGCTAGCTTCTCTCCCAGCCGAACCTGAACGGTTGCCTGCTTAACGAGTTGTAAGGATTTTGTGTCGCGGTTCTTTTTCAGAAAAAGCTGACGGGACGTTTGGTCAGCAACGCGATACCGTTGCAAAACCGCCAGCAAGGTCTGGGTTTCATCCGCCAGCGGGTACTTTCCATCAATCGATTCGTACTTGTAAAGAATCCAGTCGGGGGCGGTTTTTGACATGTATTTTTCCCGGTTTTTGCGGTCCAGGTAGCCGTTATACGATTGATACGACTGCAGAGTTGGACGGGGATTATAATTCAATCGATTTAAATAGATGTCCGAAATCCCATTGGGAATCACATCCACGGTCTGCTGACCGATCTTTTGCCGGATCGAAGCCCGAATGGTTGGCTGCGGATCAGGGTAGGTTTCCGTAGCCGCCATTTGAAAATAATGCGCCACCAATTGTAATTGCCGGGAGAAGAGCGCGGCATAATTGACGGGTATTTTCCCAAAGATGGGTGCATAAAAAAGGAGGTAGAAACAGCAGTTTAGAAGGAGATAAACAAAGAACGTTTTTCGAAGCCATTCTTCCTGAACACAGATCACGACGAGCAACAGCAACAGACTGGATTGTTTGACAAAGGCGGTCAAATGCCCCTCATCGGCTCTGGTAAAGGCATATTTAAGCAAAACAAACGAAAGGAGTAACAGCCAGAAAAGGACAAAAATGGTCCTGAATTTCTCTTTTCCAGGTTTAGGCGGCAACGCAAGCTGTTTTATCAGATATATTACCGCAGTCAGGAACTGCAAAAGATAGGAGCCGTAGGAAAGCAGCACCAGGCGCATCCTGTTTTCGGGATAAATAGCCTGCGATTCATTGTACCCATCGATCACATAGAAACTGGAAATAGTATACCGGATCAAATCGGTATGCAACCAGGTGGCCCCCAAAACCAGCAACAGACCCAACAGACCCAGAATCGCTGCGGATTGGCGCGGGTTCAGCCCTTTGCTCAGATACAGGTAACTCACCAGAGAAATCATGAAACCAATGGCGATGAGACCAAAATTTACTTTCATGAAAAAATTGATCGCACACACAACTGCCAGATAACAGAGCAAACCGAGGTTGGGCGAAGGCTGATAGATCGACCGGATGCCCCAATAGATCACGATGTAAAACCAGGTAAAATGGATCCATTCGCCCCACATGCTGTTGACAATGGCCCAGATCAGAAAGAACACGACCAAATGCCATCCCTTGAGCGGGTTGGGGAGGAAACTGTATAGCAGACAGGCCACATTGAGAGCAAAGAACGTGTCGACCAGCAAAAGCTCAACCGGATTCGTGACAATCACATAGCGCTGCAGCCACCGCCCCAGGGGACCATACGTAAAGATGATGTCCTGCCCCCAGGTGAGGTTTTTCTGATGGATCAGTTCCAGGGCAATCCGCCAGGAATTATCGATGCCGGCGGTCGGAATATGAACAAAATCAAGGTAAGGAAAGGTCAATAATAAAAGCAGCGCCACAAAGCTATACTTGGGAGCCGGGCTCTCGATCCGGGCGTTAATGAGCCTGCCGAGCGGGTTGGACAACGGACGGTGGTAAACAGGAGACGATAACATGTTGAAGGGAGGTGATGGTGGAATTATGGATAGAGAATATGGCAGCGGGCGATCAAGCATCGATGGTCTTTAACACGGCGCGTTCCGGCCGGTGCGTTCTAATTTGTAAACCCGGTGCCGGTGCTGGGCTTCGTTGCCCCCGAACTCCGTTACGGAAATGAAGAGCGCATCGGACCGATCGCGGGAGGAGTTAACCAATCGAACTTCATTTTTGGTACCGTCGAAATCCAGCACGCGGGTCCAGGTCTTTTCGGCATCTTTGGTACACATGATCAAGCTCCTGGCGTTGTCGGAAAGGCAACTGTACGAAGCGGCCCAGATCTCGGTTCCGGCAGGGGAATGCCGGGTTACCATGTTCATGACGGGGCTACGCCGGTAGGGGTCGGGCAACACCTGCTTCTCAAATCGCCTGGCATCGGTTGTTTTGACAATAAAATTAGTTCCGCCTAAATAATCACTCCCGAATAAAACGCCCGTTGCCGTTTCGGCCATGGAGGTGTAACCGCCCGTCTGGTGATGGTATTTGGTCAGTAAGCGCCAGCCATTTTCCGGCTGATCAGGCTCCGGCTGGGCCAAAGCCGCATTCATCCACAACTGCTTTTTATTGTCCCCATCGGTTAGCAGAACGGAATTGAGAAGCGCGCAATATTTCACCAGATGGACGTGTTTATTGACCCCCTGCCGGATCAGAAAATCGGAGCTTTCCCACGCATTACCGCCATCGGTCGAGGAATATAAAAAAGCCAGGTTCTGCCAGGTCCGCCCCTGCCATATGGAACCGTATTCGCCAATCATCAGTGAACCGTCGGGCAGTTCGGTCATGCCGTTATTGAACAGGAAATAACTGATGGTGGAGGAAAGCTGTAAAACCGGTTTGAAGCTGGCACCCCGGTCATCGCTCTTGTAAACCATTCCGCTGGAACAGACGAACAGGACGTTTTGCCGACTGATAAAAAGCGAGGTAATGGGATGCGGAAACTCATACACAAGAACCGCCGACTGGCTCTCGTCATCACTGCCATACAGCGCGTTCAGGTGCGAATACCGGCATCCCAACCAGAAACCGTCCGTGGTCTGAAGACAATATTTCCAGTCGATGGCTACCGCCCGGAAACACAGGCCGTTTTCCGTTAAAAAGGGACTGGAAATCAGATCGCCGGTCGAACTCGTACACTCGTTTGTGATCGACAGACAAGCGTGGTCGGTAAATTTGATATACCGATTGCTAACCTGGTAGACATAAAGCCGATGGCTGATTTCCCACAAAATAAAAGAAGCCAGTTCCCTGAGTTTGCCGACCCGGTGAATGTCGAGCAGAAACCGCCACATATGCCTGATCACATCGGGACCGGGGGCTCTGAGCAGTGCGAAATATTTAGAAGACACATCCATACACGAGTTGATTGATTTGATTCGTACGTTGCCGACGGTTGGAATTGACGCAACCGTCCGCTCCCCATCCAATCCGGAACGGGCCGTTGCGCATTTAACAGGATTTAACTTACTGAAAATCAGCTACAGGCAGGAGGTTCAATAGGTCTCGTAGGCGTAGGTCAACGTTTCCTGAGGGCTGTTGGGCTCCGTTTTGATGCGGGTCGCTGGCAAATCCCCGACGTAGGTATACGCATAGGTGATGGTCCGGTTGGAGGCCACGGACGTCAGCACGTTGTTCCGGCTCAAATTGAACACATTGTCAATTCCGCCGTAATAGGTGTAATAATCCAGATTGCCCGAATGGGGATTGGAAAAACCGTTTACAAACGGCGACGGGATAATGTAGACCCCATAGAACGGGTTTGTTTTTGTATCAAAAGTAAAGTCGGTCGTGATCGTATTCGTTGATGGGACATTGCGGGTTAACGTCCGGGTTGAAACAAGTTCCGTCAGGTTTTTCCCGGTGAAGGTGTAAACACTATAATCCGTGTACGAAACGCCACCCGTGGCAAAGGATTTATGACTACTGGCTAGCTGATTAAGCGGGCTGTATTGAAGCGTCACGGCCCAGACATTATCCCCATCGCCTAAATTGTTGGCGTAGTCCAGTTTGGACAGCTGCCCGGCACCGTTATACGTATACGTATAGATTTCGTAAAGCCCCGGCGTGGTTGCCCGTCGGATATCCCGGCGCATCTGGGTAAGCCGGTTTTGGCCATCATACGTATAGACGCTGGTTTCAGCCGGGGCAACCGTGCTGTCGGGCAACGCATACGTCAGAATCGAATGCAACCGTCCCTGCGCGTCGTAACTGAATTCACTGGTATTTTTGACCGGAATGGCCCGGCTAGTCACCTCTGTCAACTCCTGGGTGATGGATTTAACCCGTAAATGTTCTTGCGTTGAACCCGGTGTAACCGCCGGGATACGATGGTCGTCGCAGCTGATGGAAGCAACTGTAACCAGTAGGCCAAGTAATCCTCGAAGTAAAGGAGATGTTTTCATACATTTTGTTCCGTTAAAGTTAGGTGTGTCGTGTAAAAGAGCGCTTGGGTTGATCCTATCCGGGCGGGCGCCCTGATCAACGGGAAATAGGCCGATGATTCCTCCATGGAATAATGAGTTTATTTGTTGTTTACACTTCCGAATCTGGAATGACGCCCAACGATCCGTAACGACTGTTACCGAATTCCAGACAGTTTTTCAGTCGATTCCGGATGTATATCGGAATCGACTGAAAAAGGTGAATGAAATCGGTTTTTTTTTCGGTTGAGTTTTACGGATTGGCAGATCACTTTTCAGGCCGTAGCCGGGCAATCTGTTGATTACGGTCTGCGGTTTCGCGATGGCGGCACAGCCCCGAATCGTACGGCGGGTATTAAAAAAATGGTGTGGATAGTATTTAGCACACAGTGGTAACAGTACAAAGGTGCCGTTTTGCACCCTAAAACGCTGTCAGATTGGGGGCAGATATCGTCAAATTGGGGGCATTTCACCCCCGGAAGCCGGAAAAAGCCCGAATCAGGAATTTTTCTGGCGGCCGGCGATGAACTCGGTAGGCGTTTGCTGGTAAATCTCTTTAAAAACCAGCGTGAAGTGAGAGGGTGTATTGAAACCGACCAGGTCGGCCGTCTCGGCCACATTATGACCCGCCCGCAGCAAATCGGCAGCTTTTCGAATTCGATACTGCCGGATCAGCTCAGCCGGTGCCAGTTGAATCAGACTCTGGACTTTGCGATACAGCGTCTTGCGGTTCATGGTAAGTTGGTCGGCCAGCCAGTCGACACTGATCGTGGAATCATCCAGGTGCTGATCCAGCAGGGCATAAATCCGGACCAGAAACGGATCGGTATTTTCTGCCGGGCCGGGAGCCGGTAGACCGGCGGTTGAATCCACCGCACCCTCAGATCGTCCGGGCAGGCTAAACTGCTGGCGGTAATAGTCGGCTAGTTTCTGCTGCCGGATCATCAGGTTTTGAAGCCGCAGGTGCAGTTCGGCCCGGCTAAAGGGCTTGGACAGGTACTCATCGGCTCCGTGTTGTAATCCTTCTATCCGGCTGGGCTGGGCGGCTTTGGCCGTCAGCATCACCACGGCGATATGATCGGTATGCGCATGGTTTTTGATGAGCCGGGTTAGTTCGTGGCCATCCAGGCGGGGCATCATCACATCCGTCAGGACAATATCGGGCAGTTCAGCCTGCGTAATTTCCCAGCCCTGCAGGCCGTCGACGGCCTGCAGAATGTGGTACGAAGAGGCCAGTTCTCCCACCAGAAACTCCCGCAACTCGTCATTATCTTCCACGATCAGAAGCCGGGGAAGTGCCTCCTGAGCCGCATTTAATAAGGAAGCCGGTTCTGGTGAAACCACTGGGCCAGCGGCCGGTTGTTGAAACCTGGCCGGGCTAATGCGGGGCAGGTCAACGGCCTTCGACACGGGCCCGACGGGCAGCGTCCAGCGGAAGGTAGTGCCCACTCCCACCTGGCTCTCTACCGAGATGCGGCCGCCCAGTAACTGAATCAATTCGTGGACCAACGCCAGCCCAAGGCCCGTTCCTTCGTGGGCGCGGGTGGTGGAAGTGTCGGCCTGGTAGAACCGGTCGAAAATATACGGGAGCTGTTCCGGTGCGATACCGATGCCGGAATCGACCAGTTGAAATTCAACCGCCGTCATTTCCTCCGCGGTTCCAACAGGTACCAGGGTCAGCGTTACGCGTCCGCCCGCTTCGGTAAATTTGAGGGCATTCGCGAGGAGGTTCGTGAGAATTTTTTCCCATTTATCGGCGTCGAACACGTGCTCGCTGGCCGGGAAACGGTCCAGGTTACACGTCAGAACAATGCCTTTCTGTTCAGCCGCCCGCTGGAATACCGCTACGATCTGGTGAATAAAGTCGGCCACCTCGCCCTGCATGGGAGAAACCGCCATGTAATGCCCTTCCAGTTTGGAAAGATCGAGCAATTGATTGATCAATCGGAGGAGTTGTTCGGCGTTCCGGTGAACCAGCGTTAGCATCGGACCGTCGAAACGCCCTTGCTGGAGCATTTTCTCCACCGGCGCAATAATCAGCGACAGGGGTGTACGAAACTCGTGGGTAATGTTGGAAAAAAACCGCGTCTTCAGTTCATCGACGGCTTTCAGTTGTTCGGCCTGCCGGCGGTTCAGTTCAAGTTCCTGGCGTTGCCGGATTCGGTTGGTCGAAAACCGGATGTAGCCCCAGATGGCCCCAACCGCGATCAGTCCGTACAAGGCGTAGGCCCACCAGGTGGCCCACCACGGCGGCTGGACAATAAGCTGGATGGAAGCTATGTTTTGGGTCCAGAATCCATTGCTGTTGGCGGCTTTTACCCGGAACGTATAGCTGCCGGGTGGCAGGCTGGTGAAGTTGACCACCGTTCGATTGCCGTTCGGAACCCAGTCTTTATTCACCCCAACGAGCTGGTAGGCATACTGGTTTTTTGCGGGTTGCTCGTAGGCTAAAGCCGCAAAGCCAATCGACACCAGGTTCTCATCGTGCTTCAGTCGAATAACGCTCCCGGTGATCGCCCGGGGCTTATCCATGACCGTCAGAGTGGTGATATATACCGGAAAAGGGCGCGTATCGTCGAGAATCTGGTCGGGATTGAACTGAACAATGCCATTTTCACTGCCGAAAATGAGCTGATTCGTGTGCCGAAAGACGGTATTCTGCTTAAAATTATTACTGGGTAACCCATCCGAAACCTGGTAGACGCGCACGGCTTTGGTGCGCGGATTGACCCTGCAAAGGCCCTCGTTGGTGCTCAGCCAGAGATGCCCCGACGCATCACCGGTAATCCCGACGATTGCGTTGCCCGGGATTCCGTCCTGGTGGGTTATCGCCGTGAACAGGCCCGTTCCGGGGTCAAACCGGTTTAAGCCGCCCAGGTACGTACCAATCCAGATCACCCCGTCCTTGTCTTCGTAGATGGTTCGAACGTCGTTACTGCTCAGGTGGCCTTTGGGTCCGGCCGAATAGCGGGTTATTCGTCCCGTTTCAGGATTCAGCCGGCAGAGCCCCAACCGGTGGATCAGGATCCAAACCTCGCCGGTGCGGCTCACCAGTAGCCCATACACGTACTTGTCGGGAATTCCATCCGGCTTCCCTGGTTGATACCGGTAATAGGTGTATCGGTGAGTCCGGATGTTGAAGGAAGCAAAACCGCCATCTCCCCCAACCCAGATGTCGCCCTGCGGTTTCCGATCTTTCTGGCGGGCCGCAATATACTGCGCCGGTACGTTCGATGGATATCCGGTAAACTGGCCGGATGCCTGATCGTAGTGGTATAAGCCATCATACGACCCGAGCCAGATGCCATCCCGGCCGTCGGGTAAAAAAGACATCACCTCGTTGAAGTGCTCTCCCGTAGCTCCCAGGCTTTCGGGCGGTATCCGGTCGAGCCGTTTTTGATCGGCGGATAGTCGGTACAGATACGGTGAATTGTTGAACCAAAGCTGACCATGATCATCCTTAATGACGGCAAATACCCGGTTTTCGGGCATACTGGCCCCGCGCTCATTGGGCTTCACCTGGTAGGTGGTAAAGGGTTTGGTATTCACGGCCTGCCGGTCGATCCCGTTATCGGTTCCTACCCAGAGCATCCCCGACCGGTCGTGATAAACCACCTGTACTCCGCTGCTACTCAGTCCTTTGTAGCGGTTTGGATCGGACTGGTAGGTATAAACCTGATCACTCACCGGATCAATGCCCTGTAATCCGTTGGTGGTGCCCAGCCACACTATTCCCGTAGAATCCCGGTGGATGGTATTTCGCCACACATAGGGATTAAGCTGTCCGCGTGGGTTATAGGGGATTAGCTTCCACGGCTGGTGGCGCAGATCAAGCTTGAACAGGCTGTAGCCGGCCGTTGCGGTCCCCAGCCAGAGCACATCGTTCTGATCGAGGTAAAAAGATTGAAAAGATGGCTGGGGGCCTTTCATCCCCTGAACGGCTACCAGCGTAAAGTGGCCGGTTGAACGGTTGAAGAGGTACAGTCCCTGGTGGGTAGCGACCCAGAACCGGCGCTGCCGGTCTTCAAAAGCGGTTATAACCGGCACGTCGGCAACGGGTGACGGATAGAGGGTGAAGTGATGCCTGGCCGGGTCATAGCGCGCCAGACCCGCATACGTACTGATCCATACGATGTGCTGCTGGTCTTCAAAAATGGAATGCTGGTTATTCCACCGGTTGGCCTGAACGGCCTGAATGGGATGCGGAGTAACCAGCCCCGTCTTTCGGTTAATTTCGTGCAACCCACCCCCTTTCGTTATCGCCCATATCCGGGTCGAGTCGCCCTCGCACAGACCCATGATGAAGCCATTTTGAAAACTACGGGTTGGCTGGCTGGCATTGTGTTTAAACACGACGAAGGAAGCGCCATCGTATTTATTCACCCCATCCCCCGTTCCAAACCACATAAAACCGTCCCGATCCTGAAGAATAGCCGTGATGTAATCATTGGACAACCCATCTTCCACCGAAAGGTGCTCAAATTGATTGGCAATGGGATATTTTTCGGGATTGTTCGGGGTCTGATTCGACTGCGCGTGTGCCTGCAATAGCGTTATTATCAGCAGTAGGAGCCAGTAGGAGCGCATGATACAGAGAGTCGACAGCTTTGGCATTGATTAATGCTACGCATATAGAATACAATAATAGTACATATAAAACAAAATTTATGGATTATGTCAGGCGGGACTTTGCCGGTACACGGGCGTAGCGTACGGATCGAGCCTGCGCTTTCGTAAAAATGGCGTGGTATTCCGCTTCGCTCCGGGCAAAAATACCACGGTGTCATGACGCAGACCCGCGACCCGCGATGGTCATCGAACGGGTCTTCAAGCGGGTTCGAAACGGTTGAGCGATCGGAAGGCAGCGAATTGTTTTTATAGCTAACTATTTGCTGATCAATGAAGGTTGAAATCGAAATCCGCAAATTAAACAACATATTCTGCAAATTCTTTATCATAAAAATGCCTTACAATCACCGTATTTTGCTGGTATACGGTATAATCCTAAAGTAATTCAGGATTCTGTATCGATTCCGAAACCTTGAATCCTATCCCCATGAACTGCCGCCAGCTTCCCCATCCGAGCCGCATTGCCGCAACCATCCTGCGCACGTCCTCTACCGGCATTCCAGCACCGGTATCTGCCTCCGCATTCGGCAAAAAACCGCACCCCATCGCTTCCGGATCAAGCCGCAGTGAACGAATGACCCTGTACCCTGAAACCAATAAACCCATCCCATATGAAGCAATTTGTACGCTCTCTGATTTTGCAGTATGGCCGACCAATCGGTATACTGGGCACCTTTCTGAGTCTTTGCCTGACGGCAGGATCAGTTGCGGGTGTCCCAACGACAAATAGCCCGCTGATCACCCGGTCGTCGGCTGCCGAGGAAACCATCACCGGCGCCGTCACCGACGAAACCGGGAAAGGGCTGCCCGGCGTCAGCATCCAGGTGAAAGGTACCACGCGCGGCACCACGACCGACGCCGACGGCAACTACCGCATTGCCGTCGATAAAGGCGCAACACTCGTGTTTTCGTTTATCGGTTATGCTTTGCAGGAAATCGCAGTAGGCACTCAAACGACGGTCAACGTAACGATGGCCCCCGATACGCAGGCCCTTAGCGAAGTGGTGGTCGTGGGGTACGGGACCCAGAAGAAAGTCAACCTGACGGGTTCGGTGGCAACCATCACGTCGAAAAACATCGAAAGCCGGCCGGTTACCAACGTTTCCTCTTCGCTGGCCGGTCTGGCCCCCGGCGTTTTTGTGCGGCAGTCGTCGGGCAAACCGGGTTCCGACGGAGCCACGATCCGGATTCGGGGAACGGGCACGCTCAACAACAGCGACGCGCTGGTGATCATCGACGGTGTTCAGGGGTCGATGGACGCCGTCAACCCGAACGACATCGAGTCCATGTCGATCCTGAAAGATGCGGCTTCGGCTTCCATCTACGGCTCTCTGGCGGCCAACGGCGTAATTTTGATCACGACCAAAAAAGGGTCGGCCAGGAAAACGACCGTTACGTATACCGGTATCCTATCGTCGGCCCGCCCGAGCAATATACCCGAATTTATCTCGGACTACGTTCGGTACATGCGGTTATTCAACGAAAGCAACCGGAATGTGGGCGTGGCGGAAGTCTATTCGGCCAACACGATCCAGACCTGGGAAAAGGCCAACCAGGATCCCAATGGCATCAGCGCCGGGGGCGTTCCCAACTCCGTGGCCTATCCCAATACGGACTGGGCCAGTTGGGTTTTCCGGAACGAGATTGTTCAGAACCACAACATTGCCGTCAGTGGCGGTGGCGACAAATCGCTGTATAACATGTCGCTCGGCTACCTCGATAACCGGGGTGTGATGCAGAATACCGGGATCAAACGCTTCCAGCTTCGGGCCAACATCGAGTCGAAAGTAACGAAGTTCCTCACGCTGGGGGCGCAGACGTTTGCTTCGACGCAAAATGCCGGGAAAGCCAATACCGATCTGGCGTTTCAGTATTTGTGGCAGACCAATCCCGGTATTTATCCTTATTACAACGGGAAATACGGTTTTCCGGTGGCGGTGGAAGAGCCGACGACGGTCAACAACATCTTTTCGTACCTGGACGGAACCGGCGGACTCGACCGCACGACGCGGTTCAATACCACCCTGTATGGTGTGGTGACCCTGGCGAAAGGACTGACGCTGGAGCCGAAAGTGAACTACCAGACCCGCTTCAACGAAAGCAATTCCTACGCCCTGCCCGGGCCGGCCGAACGCTGGGATTTTTCGACCAATACGCTGAAAGTGCAGCTGACGCCCGCCGACCAGCTGACGACCGGGTACGCCTTCAACCGGGATTACCTGCTGACGCTGGACAACGTTTTGCGCTACAGCACCACCTTCGGGAACGATCACGAGTTTGGTGCCCTGGCTGGCTACAACCAGTTCAATTTCCGGTATTATGACTTCAATGCCTCGAAACGCGGCCTGATCGATTACACGACGACGACGCTCGGTTCGGCCGGAGAAACCTCGAATACCGCTGGCGGACAGGAGTATAACCGCGCCATGCGGTCCTACTTCGGACGGGTCAACTACGCCTATCAGTCGAAATACCTGTTTGAAGCCAATTTGCGGTACGACGGTTCGTCACGGTTTGCGCCCGAAAGCCGCTGGGGCGTATTCCCTTCATTTTCAGCGGGCTGGCGGCTTTCGGAAGAACCGTTCCTGCGGGGTCTGAATGAAAAAATTCAGGGCCTGAAACTGCGGGCGTCGTGGGGTAAATTGGGCAACAATGGTGCGAATAACAATCGGATTTATGCCCCTGGCACATCGGGCGATTACGACTACCAGGCCGTCTACGGCAAAGTACCTTACTCGTTCAACAATGTAGCCACCACCGGGCTGGTGCAGGCCAAATACGCCAATACGCTCTTGCTGTGGGAATCGACGGCACTGACCGACATTGGTCTGGAAGGGGCCTTGTTCAAGGGCCGGATGAATTTTGAACTGGACTGGTACCACAAATTGACCGACGGTATTCTGACCACCCCGCCCATTTTCCTCACCGCCGGAACCAAAGCGGCTCCCACGCAGAATACGGCGGGGGTGCTGAACAAAGGGCTGGAGTTAACGCTGGGCTGGCGTGACAAAATCGGTCAGGTCGATTTCTCCGTGAGTGGCAACGTGGCCTACAACATCAACCGGGTGACGAATTACCGGGGGACGCTGGCTGAAGGCTACACGACGGATGCGGCTGGGAATAAGGTCTATAATTCCAACATCGGACAGGTGTCGAGTGGGGCCGATACCCGCGTTCTGGAAGGCCACCCGATTGACGAGTATTATCTTCTGGACGTTTATAAGGGCAGTGGCAGCCATTCCAATGCAGACGGAACGGTCAATATCAACGGCGGACCAACCGACGGCATGATCCGTACGCCCGAAGATTTGGCGTGGGTGCAGGCGATGATAGCCAAAGGGTATAAGTTTCAGCCGGTTGGCACCATCGGGAAAGGGCAGCTGTACTACGGTGACCTGATTTATGCCGACAGCAACGGCGACGGCACCTACGGCAATAACTTCGACAAGCGGTTTTCGGGCGCGAGCAGCACGCCAAAATTCATCATGGGCCTTTCGCTGAGTGCGTCCTGGCACGGGTTCGACTTCTCGATGCTGTGGGCCGGAAGCGCGGGCATGAAATACCTGTATAACCAGACGGGCGTCAACGGAACGCGCACCACGCTGACCAACTCCATCGGCACGCGGATTGCCGACGATCATTATTATTACAACGACGCCAACCCGAACGACCCGGCCAACAACCTTGGTGGCACCTTCCCGCGCCTGAAATACAACGCTGACAACCAGACCAATATTCCAAGCAGTTACTGGTTGTATGATGCTTCGTACATCAAACTGAAGAACCTCCAGATCGGCTATACGATTCCGACCGCCTGGGGTTCTAAAATCGGGATGAGCCGCGCGCGGGTGTTTTTGTCGGGCGAGAACGTCTTTATGATCACCAAATACCCGGGCCTCGATCCGGAAGTGGGAGCCAACGTCTCGTATCCGACGATGAAGCAGTATGCCGTGGGCCTGAACGTAACCTTTTAATTGATACCCTCCAAGACTATGAACTTCCTTCGATTGATAAAGACTATTGGAAACACGGGCATCAACAAAGCGGGCCTTGGCCTGATGGTGGTGCTTAGTCTCGGCAGTTGCGAAAACGATTTGCTGGACACCACGCCCTACGGCTCGATCAGCTCGGCCAACATGTGGGTGAGCGACAACCTGACCGACCTCGGCGTGACCGGGGTATATAACGCCCTGCGGCTGGGGATTCAAACCGGGGGAGCATCCGACCGGGAACTGTACCAGATGGACGGCATGGGCTTTACCTCCTCGAGCCGCGGTGGCAACGACATGATCAATGGTACCTCCACCACCTCCAGCACCCGGTTTCTCAACACCTGGAAAGAACTCTACGAAGGCGTCCACCGGGCCAACGATGCCATTACCAATATTGCGGCCAAGTCGCCCTCGGCAGCGGAGAAAAAGGCGCGGCTGATTGCCGAGTGTAAATTTCTGCGGGCGTATTTCTATCTGCGGCTGAATCAGGTTTTTAAAGGTGTTCCGATCTACCTCGAACCCGTCACCGTTGCCGAGATGAACCGCCCCCGCGAAACCGAGGAGAAGGTTTGGGAACAGGTTATCAAGGATCTGACGGAAGCCATCAGCGAACCGAACCTGCCGGACAAATACGTGGCCAAAGCCGCCAATTACGGCCACGTCACGAAAGGGGCCGCTTATGCCCTGCGCGGTAAAGCGTATCTGTATCAGAAAAAATACGCTGAAGCCGCTGCGGATTTTGCCAAAGTGAAAGACGCGGGTTATAAGCTTTTTGCCGATTACAGCAAGCTCTTCAAAGAAGCCAACGAGCAGTCTGACGAAATGATTTTCTCCATCCAGAATACCGGCGTCGACACCTACGGTTCCACCACCCAGTGGTATTGCGGCACCCGGTCGTCGTTCGGTTCGTGCTGGAACAACTACTACGTTTCGACCTCCGTCGTGGATTTGTACGAAAACAAGGACGGTAGCAAGTTCAACTGGGACGCCGTCATTCCCGGCTTCAGCAGCATGCCCGCTGACAAACGCGAGGTTTTCTTTTACCGGAACGGACTGACGGCGGCCGAAATCACCACCGGCACCAACAAGGGCCTCAACATGGCGCTTTATCTGCCGACGGGCAACGAAGAACGAATCGCGAAAGCGTATCAGAACCGCGATCCCCGGCTGCTCAGCAACGTCATTGTGCCCTACGCCACCTACCTGGGCCGCCCGCAGAACGGCGCCGATCAGGTGTATACCAACCGCTGGCCATCGCGTAGCGAAACCCCGCCGGTTCTCGACTTATTCACCGATTCGCGGAGCCAGTTCTTTTACCTGCACCGCAAGTTTGTCTACGAAGGTTCCACCGAATTGCTGAACCGCCAGTTCGGCCCGATCGACTTTCCGCTCATCCGCTACGCCGACGTGCTGCTGATGTGGGCCGAAGCGCTCAACGAGCAGAATAAAACCGCCGAAGCCATTGCGCTGGTCAATGAAGTGCGCGGCCGGGCCGGAATTGGTTTGCTGAATTCCTCCGCGGCCACGACGGTGAGCGGTCAGGCCGATTTGCGCGAGCGAATCCGCAACGAACGCCGGGTTGAGTTTGTCAATGAAGGCATCAATTATTTCGACGAACTCCGCTGGGGGTCGCTGAAGGACAAGGTGTTTACGCCGGGAAGTGGCGTCAATCAGATCTGGGGCAGCATCACCATTCCGTATACCTGGAAAGATAACATCACCGTCTGGCCCATTCCGCAGACGGAAATTGAAATGAATCCCAAACTGACCCAGAACCCCGGCTGGTAGGCAATACCGTGAAGAAAATCCTTCTTTTTGCGTTTCTCGGGTGGTCTTGTGCGAATCATGGCACAAGACCACTTGTTTCCGGAACCTCCGCCGACGACAGTCCACTGGCCAAACGTTTGCTAAACGAAGGCTATCAGGTGGTTTGGCGGGATGAGTTCGATGGCACGGCGTTGGACCTGACCAAATGGGAATACCGTCAGTTGGGGGTGGTCCGGAACCTGGGGCGGGTGGCAAAAGAAACCATTCGGCTCGACGGCCAGGGCAACCTCCTCATTGCGTTGCAGAAGGTCGGCAATGAATACAAAATCGGCCAGTTGGGTACGGAGAAATTCTACAAAACGACGTACGGTTATTTTGAATGCCGAGCCCGGATGAACCACCAACCGGGTCCGCACGTGGCGTTCTGGCTGCAAACCCCGACGATGGGGAAGATTGTGGGTGATCCGGTTCGTTCCGGCGTTGAAATTGACATTTTTGAATACCACCGGAAAGAACCCGCGACGATTCACCACAACCTGCACTGGGACGGGTACGGTAGTGATCATAAAACTGCGGGTAAAAAAACAACCGTGCCTGCCATCGAAACCGGCTTTCACACCTTTGGCCTCCTCTGGACAGAAAAAGAATACGTTTTTTTCGTGGATAACCAGGAAACCTGGCGCACCACCACCGCCGTTTCCACGGCCGAAGAGTACCTGCTGCTGAGCCTCGAACTCACCGGCTGGGGAGGTGACCCGGCCCTGGCGGTATTGCCTGACGACGTAGCCTATGATTATGTACGGGTGTATCAGAAAAAATAACCCGGTTGCTTCGCTGTCGAAGCCAGTTCTGCACTTTTCCCAAAAGTAGCAGGGATTGACTCATTTGTGACAGCCTTTTCGGGCGTTGAAACCGACCTTTGATTCATTCAAACGGACAAAAA
Source organism: Larkinella knui (assembly GCF_003858645.1). GTDB lineage: Bacteria > Bacteroidota > Bacteroidia > Cytophagales > Spirosomataceae > Larkinella > Larkinella knui. Next base: position 24,421 of record NZ_RQJP01000008.1, read on the forward strand.
TTCAACCATCATACGCCATGAAAACGCTTATCAAATCCCTGCTCGTTGCCTTTGCCCTGACTGCTGTTACCTGCGCTGTTTCTCAGGCTGAAACCAACCAACCCAACGGTCAACCCAAAAAAATAGCCGCCTTCCAGAGTAGCCTGTATACCACTACCGAAGGCAAAATACAGATTGCGTTGCACAAGGAAACCAGTGGTAAAGTTCTGGTGCGACTCACCAATCGGGCCGGCACGGAGTTCTTCGCCGAACAGATTGGAAAACGTCGGCAAGCCGCCCGGTTGCGGCTGGATGTCAGTGCCCTGCCCGACGGCGTCTATCAGGTATCCATCAGCAATGGGGTCCAGACCACCACGCAGGAACTAACGCTGGCCACCCGGCAAACCAAAGCGGCTCCCCGACTCGTCGCGGTCAACTAGAAGGGTTTCACCAGACCGGTCGCTTACGGGCATGGCACTTCCCTTGTGGATTGTAGCACGGCCTGGTGATTCTCAACTACCCACCGGGCCGAAGCGGCCATCCAGGCCAGGATACTAATGCCCACAATCTCGAAGCTACCGATAGCGATCAGGATTCCGCGGATGCTGGCCGGACTGGCGATGATTACGGAGGTAATGATGAACGTCAGAATCAATAGGGAGCGAAGTGTCTTTTTCAACGGGTTGTTTACGTAATGTCGTTAAAACGACGATAGGGAATAATTTTCAGGGGCAAACGGATGTATTTTCATCCTCTGCCCGCCTTCAGTAAGACGAAGGTCATCCCACAAAGTCACTGCATCTAGAAAAAAATAAACTTGAAAGATAAAAACTCTTCGCAGCAAGGACCATTCACGGATGTGAATAGCCCTTGCTACGAAGAGTTTTTAGAAGCCCCGCCAAACCGGACCCTTCTGCTAGGCCAGAATCGGTTTGACTACTTTTCCGGCCACATCCGTTAGCCGGAACGGTCGGCCCTGAAACTGATAGGTTAGTTTTTCGTGATTGAAACCCAGTAAATGCAGAATCGTGGCCTGCAAATCGTGAATGTGAACCTGGTCCTTAACGCCGTAATAGCCAATGTCGTCGGTTTCGCCAAACGAAAAACCGCGCTTGACGCCACCACCCGCCATCCAGACCGTGAACGCATCCAGGTGGTGATCGCGACCCTTGAAGGGTAACGTCTGGCCATCCCGGTTTTCCTGCATGGGCGTCCGGCCAAATTCGCCACCCCACACCACGAGCGTATCGTCCAGCAGGCCGCGTTGCTTCAGATCCTGCAACAAAGCCGCTACGGCCTGATCGGACTGCCGGCATTTTTCGTGCAAACCCACGTCGATGGCCGTACTGGTATCCGTCCCGTGCGAATCCCAGCCCCAATCGAACAACTGTACGAAGCGAACACCGCGCTCCACCAGCCGCCGGGCCAGCAGACAATTTCGGGCAAAAGATCCTTTATTGGGATCGACGCCGTACAAATCGAGCATGTACTGCGGTTCGCCCTTGATATCCATCGCGTCGGGCACCGACATCTGCATCCGGAAAGCCAGTTCGTACTGAGCGATTCGGGTCAGAATTTCGGGGTCTTTCACATCGTTGTATTGCTGCCTGTTGATTTCTGAAATGGCATCGATGGTATTTTTTCGCATATCGCGCGACATGCCATCCGGATTGGACACGTACAAAACCGGGTCGCCTTCGGTGCGGCACTGAACGCCCTGATAGACCGAGGGCAAAAAACCGCTCCCCCAAACCGACTTCCCGGCATCGGGCTGTTTTCCGCCCGACGCCAGCACGATGTAACCGGGCAGGTTGTCATTTTCCGTTCCCAGTCCGTAGGTCACCCACGAACCCATACTGGGCCGTCCCAGCCGGGCGGCTCCCGTGTGCATCAGCAACTGGGCCGGCGCGTGGTTGAACTGGTCGGTGTGCATGGCTTTCAGAAACGTAATTTCATCCACCACGCCCTGCAAATGCGGTAAATAGTCGGAAACCCACGCGCCCGACTGCCCGTGTTGCGCAAACTTGCCCTGCGGCCCCAGCATTTTGGGAACGCCCCGGATGAAGGCAAATTTCTTGCCCGTCAGCAACTCCTGCGGACAGTCTTTGCCGTTGTATTTTGCCAGTTCGGGTTTGTAATCGAACAGCTCCAACTGCGACGGCGAACCCGCCATATGGATGTAAATCACGCGCTTGGCTTTCCCCGGAAACTGCGCCGGGCGCACCGCCGTCGGCGACCGGCCGTCGTTCCCCTGCGGTTGCGTACTCGTAACGGACGAGCTTTCATCGGATTTTCCAAAAAGACCACAACTGGACAGCACCGAACTGAGGGCCATTGCGCCGAGTCCCGTTGAGCAGGTGTGCAGAAAATGCCGCCGGGTTTCGCGCTGGGCTGCAGCCTGTTGTAATTCGTCAATGAGCTTTTTCATACTACTCTTTCGTAATAATCTCGTCCAGATTCAACATCGTATTGGCGGTAATCGTCAGCGCGGCCAGTTGGGGCGTGGCGTTTTCGGCGGCCAGTAACTTCTGTGCATCGGTCGGATGCTGTTGGTAATAACGCTCCGATTTGCGGTACAATCCCACCAGCACCGCCAGCTTTTGGGGCGCCGGATTACGCTGCATAACCTGCCGGAAACCCGCCTGAATTTGTTGGTCGGCGGTTTTTCCCCGCTTCTGCATCAACTCCGCCAGCATCCGGGCCGATTCCACAAAAACCGGGTCGTTCAGGGTGACGAGGGCTTGTAAAGGCGTGTTTGTCCGGATTCGTCGCACCTGACAAAACTCGCGGCTTGGACTATCGAACGTAATCATCGACGGATACGGCGAGGTTCGTTTCCAGTAGGTGTACAACGCCCGGCGGTAGCGGTCTTCTCCTTCGCTCAGTTTCCAGCTTTCTCCGTTGTAGGGCGACTGCCAGATGCCGTCGGGCTGAACGGGTTTCACGCTGGGTCCAAACCGTTTGTGACTCAACAAGCCGCTGGTTGCCAGGGCCTGATCCCGAACCTGTTCGGCGGTTAACCGAACGCGGGGGCCGCGGGCCAGCCAGCGATTGAAAGGATCTTTGGCCACCAGTTCCTCCGAAGCTTCCGAACGCTGGCGGTAGGTAGCCGACAGAACCAGGCGTTTGAGCAGGCGTTTCACCGACCACTGATCGGTTTCCATGAATTCGGCAGCCAGGTAATCCAGCAGTTCGCGGTGGGTGGGCGGGATTCCCTGCGTTCCCAGATCTTCTACGGTTTCGACCAGACCGGTTCCGAAAAGTTGTTCCCAAAAACGGTTGACGGCCACCCGCGCCGTTAACGGATGCTCCCGATCGACCATCCACTTCGCCAGTCCCAGGCGGTTGCGGGGTACGGGTTTTCCGTTGGTATCGGTCGGCAAGGGAGGCAGTGATTTGGGCACGTCGGGTTGCACCGGTTTTCCTTTTACCAGCCAGTTTCCCCGCTCAAAGACGTGGGTTTTCCGGGCAAAATCGCCGGTCCCTTCCAGCAAGACCGGCGTCGATTCCGGTTTGGCGTTCAACAAAGCCTGAAGTTTCACATCCATTTCGCCCAAAACCGTAGCGGATGTGCCCGGTATGGCGGGCCGAAACGACACCCACTTGATCATCGTCCAGTCCTTCGGTTGCTTCGGGCTGTCCATCGTCAGGTACAGATGATGGCGACCCGAAACGGCCGGAAGCGCGTAGATCATCACGGTATCGCGCCATTGACTACCGGTTTTCGGTACGGGAATCGTCAGCAGTTTCGGACCGGTCGGGCTGTTCTGGTGGAGCGTTAAAACCGCCTTTTCGGCATTGGTTCCGACGGAAATAATCAGGCGATTTGCACCCGTCAGCGCCACGTTTTTGATGCGGGCCGAGCCGCCGTGTTGCACGCCGAAAAACTTGGCATCCAGCAGCGACGCGTTGACGTACTGATCGAAATCGTGGGAATTGATCTTGGGTTCGGTCAACCGAACGAAGTTGACCAACTCCTGAACCTGCTGAGGATGAGCCGTGTGCGACGCCACCCAGGTTTTCAGTTCGGCCACTTTCACCGAGTCCTGATCCTTGAAAAACCGGAGCGTAGGCGTATCGGTCTGGACGTCTTCGTCGCGGGTGTTGTTGAAAAACGCCAGGTATTTGTAGTATTCGTCGTGCACAAACGGATCGTACGGATGACTGTGGCACTGCACACACGCGAAGGTCGTTCCCTGAAAAACATCCCAGGTCGTGTTGACGCGGTCGATAACGGCGGCCGTCCGAAACTCCTCATCCTGCGTTCCGCCCTCGTCATTGGTCATCGTGTTGCGGTGGAAACCGGTCGCAATGAGCTGATCGTCAGTCGGTTTCGGCAGCAAATCACCCGCCAGTTGCTCAATCGTGAACTGGTCGTAGGGCTTATCGGAGTTGAACGCGTTGATGACCCAATCGCGGTAGCGCCAGATTTTTCGTTCGGTATCCTTTTCGTAGCCTTTCGAGTCGGCATAGCGGGCCAGGTCGAGCCAGAGCGCGGTCCAGCGTTCGCCGTAATCCGGTGAGGCCAGCAGTCGGTCCACTACTTTCTCGTAGGCATTCGGCGATGGGTCGTTTACAAAATTCGCCACGTCCTGCTGCGTAGGCGGCAAACCGGTCAGATCGAGGGAAACCCGGCGGATGAGCGTCACCCGGTCCGTTTCCGGGGAGGGTTTCAGGGATTGGCCCCGGAGTTTTTCGAGAACAAACGGGTCGATTTCATTTTTTACCCAGTCAGTTTCGTCATTTTTGGAAACTCCTAACCGGCTCCAGAACGTACCAACCGGCGGGATTTCCGGTTTTTCGATGCGGGTATACGCCCAGTGATCACCCCATTCGGCCCCCTGATCGATCCACTTTCGGAGCATTTCAATTTCTTCCGGTTTCAGGGGTGGCGCGTCGAGCGGCATGCGTTCGTCGTGGTCGGTGAGCGTCAACCGGCGAATCATTTCACTGGCTTCGGCATCGCCGGGAATGAGGGCGGGTTTGCCGGATTTTGTGGGCGCAACCGCTTCGTGCCGGAACAGCACGGAAAATCCGCCCGCTTTTTTGACGCCCCCGTGGCAGGCAATGCAGTTTTTATTCAGCAGTGGTTTAACCTGCGTGTTGAAATCGATGCGGTCTTCGAACAAACCCAGGAACGACGACAGCAACAAGCCCATTCCCACCACCGCGCCACTGACTATGATTACTTTTGTGTTCATACGCTGCCCAACCGGACGGTATTGATCCAACACAAATTTAGTCAGTAATAGTCCTAAGCGGAATGGAGCAAATTTTGCATTTCATGGATAATTTTACGGTTTTAGCTCATTTTCTCCGGGGTCGAAAAACCTGCAACGCGCCCTTGTTGGCCGAAACCACAATCAGGCGTTTGGCCGGGTTGTTCAATCCGATGATGAATTTGCAATCGCCGTCGGCCAGAAAACCGGTTTGTGGAAAAAGCAACGGCTGAAAACCGCCTTTCCCGTTTCCTTTCAGCACCAGACCCGTCAGGGCATCGTACTGCCCGGCCACCGACTCGGCTTCGTAGGCATTGCCCACCGCCAGCACATCCAGCTGACCATCCTGATCGATGTCTTCCACCAGCAGGCTTTGAATGGGAGCCCACTGCGCCGGAGCGGGCAGGGGTTGCAGCCGAAAATTGCCCCCGGTATTTTCCAGAAGCACACTTTGCTGCCAGCACGCCTGAAGAACCGTACTGGCCTGCCGTTTGTCGTCAGGCAACAGGTCGGTCAATTTGGCTTTTGCGTACAGGGCGTAATTGGTAAACTGCTTTTTGATGACGGGCAATTGCCGGCCCAGTTCGTCGCGGGACGCAATCGGGTATTCGATGCCGCCCAGGTAATACGAACCCAGGGCATCGAGCCGCCCGTTGCCGTCGTAATCGGCCGCGTAAATGCGCATCGGCTCGCCGGACGACACCCGGTAGCGGCTGTTCAACCCCAGATTGCCGATCACAAAATCTACGTCGCCGTCCTGATCAAAATCACCCGAACGAATGCAATTCCAGAACCCTTCCGACCCTTTCAGCGCATCGAATGAGGCTGGCGCGAGCCGCCCGCGGTTGTTTTTAAAAACCGTAATCGGCATCATTTCGCCCACCACCACCAGATCCGGCCACGAATCCTGGTCGATGTCGGCCCAAACCGCATCGGTCACCATGCCGATGTTCCGCAGGTTGGGAGCCAGTTGATCGGTTGCATCCCGAAAGCGGCCTTTTTCATTGACCAGCAGATAGCTTTCGCCGGGAAGCGGATACTGCAACGCCTTCAACCGTCCCCCCCGAAACAGATCGAGGTCGCCGTCTTTGTCAAAATCAAGGGCCATAACGCACGAACCGCTGTGGCGGATGGCGGGCAACCGGTCAGTTACCTTCGTGAAGTTTCCTTTTCCGTCGTTGAGATACAGCCGGTCCTGGTAATACTCGGAACCGTCGTAATATTCATTGGAACCGCTGACGATGTACAGATCCTGGTCGTTGTCGCCGTCGGCATCGAACAACAACGCCCCGACGTCTTCTTCGTCTTTCGGCAGCGATTCGTCGGTATACGGTTTTTCGACAAACCGCCCCGCCGGTGTCTGGATCAACAGTTTTCCGTAATGCCGAAACGAACCGCCGATGAATACATCGTCCAGACCGTCGCCGTTTACATCACCAGCCGCCAGTTTGGGGCCTTGCTGGGAGAGCTTATGGGGCAAAAGCGGCTCCTGATTGTAGTCCAGATACGATTCTTCCTGGTGCACAAACTGAATCCCGGAGGCCCGGGTTACGTCGGTCAGCAGCGTGGCCGGGCGGTTTTCCGGTTGCTTAACGGTGGGGAAAGCCTGACGGTAATCGACGGTCAACAGCCGGTCGATGGCCGGTTTTTTCAGCGTCTGGGCGTTGCCGTCCGGCCAGACCACCGTCAGCGAATCAACGGTTTTGCCTGAACCCAATCCAAAATGAATGATGTAATCGACGGAGGATTGAAACCCGCGCGTAACCGCCTGGTGGTGCGTTTGCGTCAGTCCTTTGCTATAAAGCGTCACATCGACTCCCAGCCCAAACGGATTCTGCTTTGGTCCCTGCAATTTCAGTTGCAGATAATGGGTGTTGGCGGTATTGTTTTGCAGGATGTAGGCGTCCTGATTGATGTTGTTGACGATTAAATCCAAATCACCGTCGCGGTCCAGATCGGCGTAGGCCGAGCCGTTCGACAGCGACGGTTCAGCTCCAAACCAGGAAGCCGTCACATCGTCGAACGTCAGATCCCGGTGGTTCCGAAAAAACCGGTTCGGCTTTTTGATGCTCGGCATTTTGGGCGCGCCCTGCCGCAAATAGGCGTTAATTTCTTCGGGGGTGCGGTTTCCCTGCGCAAACGAATCATTGAATGACACAAAATCCAGATCGGTAATATCGCGCAGATAGCCGTTGGTGATCATCAAATCCCGCCAGCCATCGTTGTCCAGATCCGCCAGCAGCGGTGACCAGCTCCAGTCGGTGGCCGAAATACCGGCAAACTGCCCGATTTCCGAAAAAACCATTCGGCCGTCGGGGGCTTTTCCCTCGTTCACCTGGAGCATGTTCCGCATAAACTGCGGGTGGTAGCCTTGCCGGATGGTGCTTTCAAACTGCTGGTAATTGGCCGGACCCGCCATTTTTTTGCGCTGCTCGTTGTCGGCCGGGAGCATATCCGCCACCACCAGATCCGGCAAGCCGTCGTTGTTGATGTCGGCAGCATCACACCCCATCGAAAACTGGCTGTGGTGCTTGAAATACGTTTTGCCGACTTCGCTAAACGTGCCGTTCCGGTTGTTGACGTACAGAAAATCATTCGCCAGAAAATCGTTGGCGACGTAAATATCCTCCCAGCCGTCCTGGTTGAAATCCGAAACCGTCAGTCCCAGACCGAAACCATCGTGGAGAATTCCCGCCAATTGGGTGACGTCCGTAAACCGGGGGCCGGACGCGTCCGAATCGTTGCGAAACAGTCTGTCGTTGGCCAGCCCGGACCCATCGGTGATAACCGGCGTGACCTGGTTCGGGTTGCGAATTCGGTTCGTGCTGGTCAGCAGATACACGTCCAGATCGCCGTCCTTGTCGTAGTCGAAAAAAGTAGCCTGATTGGTGTAGCTGGTATCGGCCAGCCCGTATCGTTCGGCGCTTTCTTCAAAGCGAAAGTTGCCTTTGTTGATGTAAAGCTGGTTTTTCCGGCGGTTGCCTTCGTAATTCCCCGATTTGCAGACGTAAATATCCAGCAAGCCGTCGGCGTTCACATCCGCCATCGTCACGCCCGTCGACCAGCCGCTTTTCTGAATACCGGCGCTGGCGGTCACGTCCTGAAAGGTGGGCGAACCCGACCCGGCTTTCGTCGTATTCCGATACACCCGGTCGCCCACCTGATTGCCGGTGAAATACAAATCGGGCAGGTTGTCGTTGTTCAGATCGCCAACCGCTACGCCCCCGCCATTGTAGACGTAATAATAATCGACCAGATTAAACGAGTCGTTTTCGGTAACGGTATTCTGAAAACGAACGCCCGATTCGGCGGCTGACAACGTCGTAAACAGCGTTTTGGGCTTTTGCTCGCAGGCCATCAGGCCCAGAAAAATCAGCAGGACGAACAGGTACTTCATAAGAGCAAGGTCGCGAAAAAACAAAAATCAAAAAAGGGCTCGTTAAAGCCCCTTTCTGATTGATTTATTTTGGGTATTAGTTTACTGCCACACCGGATTCTGTTTCACATTCGGGTTGCCCTGAATTTCTTTCAGCGGCAGCGGCAACACGTAATCACGCGGTTTGAGGGTTCGGCCCACCTTATACTTCGTGATGTAATGATTGATGTGAGCCCCCAGGTAATCCGGTTGTCCGCCCGGTTTGCTTTTCCGGCGCAGTTCCGGATACATAACCTGCTCAAAAACAAACTCTTTCTCGCGTTCGTCGATGATGGCGTCGCGCAGCGCCGACTGGCTCAACCCGCTCAGGGCTGCTAAACCGGCCCGGGCTCGCACCTTGTTGATGCCCATAAATTTGTCGCCCGTATTGCTTTCGTTGCAGGCTTCGGAGTGACCGAGCAGGATGTCGGCCAGCCGGATGTAGATCGTATTCTTCTCGGTATTGTTGTAATTAATGCCCAACTCCACCAGTTTGCCCGCCCACGCTTTGCCAAAAACCATTTGCGAAGGATCGTTCGGATTGGCATCGGTTTTGACAATACCGCCGAAGCGCGACAGGTTAAAGTCGGCCGTTGGACTCCACTTCACAATGGGATACTGACCGTTTATTTTGCCCAACCGACCAGTCGGATACGATTCGATAAAGGTCGCGTCGATGCGCTTGTCCTTGTTGTCGTACGAAGCCCGGAATTCCTGTGTGGCACTCAGCCAGCTCCAGCCCGCCCCACCCAGTTCACTCGGGTAATCTTCGGGGTTGAAGTGGGCCGAATGCACATCCCATTCGCTGGCGTTGGCGGCTGCCGAAACCTGGGCTTCAAAAATCCGTTCGCCCTGGTTTTCGTGTGCCAGGTCGAAGTTGTAGCCAAAGTTTTCATACAGTTGCAACCCGCTGTTGTTGATGATGTCTTCGGCCGTGGCTTTGGCCTCGGCCCATTTTTCATCCCAGAGCTGGGCTTTCATCAGGATCGATTTTGCGGCCCATTTCGTGGCTCTTCCGGCATCCGCCCCGGTATACGCTGCGGGCAACGCTTCGGCAGCGGCTTTGGCATCGGCGTAAATCTGGTCGATTACGGCGCGTTTTCCACCCGCATTGGTCGGCAATTCGCTGATTCCTTTCGTCGATTTGATGGTCAGCGGAGGATTGTCGAAGTAGCTCAGCAGGCCGTAGTAATAGAAAGCCCGCAGAAAGAGCGCTTCCCCTTTCAGCCGTTTCACCAGCGCGTCGTTGGTCGGATCTTTCATCGCATCGGCGATTTCGATGGCGGCATTGGCCCGGTTGATGGAGCGGTAACTGATCGACCAGTAGGCTTCGATGTATTCGTCGCCCGAACCGACATTGCCCTGGTTATACTGCAACGGCCCTTTTTCCCAACCGATCTGATCACCCGTCAGGCATTCAAAAACGTAGCGGTCGTAGAAATAACCGGAATACCCGGAGTTCAGGTCGTCGTAAATCCCGTTGACGCCCAGTTGCAGTTCGGTGGCGGACTTATAAAACGTATCGGGATTAATGAAGTCAGGCGTCTCCTTTAAATCCGAACAACCGACGCCCGTGGCCAGGACTGACACCAGCAGCAGGGCTTTAATTCTGGAGTTTATAGTACGATTCATGTGTTTTGCGAAGATTGAAAAGTTGACCGAATTAGATTCCAAGATTGACACCCATCGTAAACATCCGCGCCCGGGGGTAGGCATCGTAGTCGTCACCCCGGTTCAGGTTGTTCTGTCCCTGGTTGTTCACTTCCGGATCGAACCCTTTGTATTTCGTAATCAGGAACAGGTTCTGACCGCTGGCGTAAATCCGCGCCGTACGAACATACTTGCTCTTGAGCGGCAGCGTGTAGCCGAGGGCCAGGTTTTGCAGCCGAACAAACGAGCCGTCCTGAATAAAGAACGACGACCGGCGGAAGGAGATAAAATCCCGGCGACCGTCGATCACCGGGCGGCTTGCACCGGTATTGGTCGGCGTCCACGAATCCGTCAGGATGTTGCCAATCTGGTTGATTTTCTGAACGCCATCGCCCATTTCCGATTGTTGCAGGTTGCGAACGTCGTTGCCATGAACACCCCGGAAGAAAATCGAGAAGTCGAAGTTCTTGAACTTGACACTCGAATTCAACCCCCAGGTAAATTTCGGATTAGGGTTGCCAATGATCTGGTAATCAGCATCCGTATATTTGCCATCGCCGTTTACGTCTTCGTATTTGGGATAACCGGCCAAGGCCGCAAAGCTTTTTCCTTCGTCGTCGCTTTGAAACAGTCCGGTGTATTTGTAGCCTTTCCAGACGCCGATCGGATTGCCAGCTTCTACCCAGCTACCAAACACGCCGAGGTGACCGCTCGTGCTGTTGGCGAAGAAAGGCGTGCTCTTGCCCAGATCCAGGATTTTGTTCCGCAATACGGAAATATTACCGCTTACGTCCCATTTCAACGCCGAGCGGTTGATGATTTTGTAGTTCGTGGAGAACTCGATTCCCTTGTTCGACAGCGACCCCGAGTTCAGCATGATGGTGCTAAAACCGGTGCTCTGCGGAATGGAAACATCCAGCAGCAAATCGGTGGTTTTGTTGTTGAAAACATCAAACGTCATCGACAGGCGGTTATTCAGCAACGACATGTCCAGACCCAGATTCAACATCGCCGTGCTTTCCCATTTGAGGTCGGGATTCGCAATCCGGTCGGGACCGTAGCCGGCCACCAACCCGTTTCCAAACACGTAATTGTAGGGAACCAAACCGCCCAGCGACCGGTATACCGGAATTTGTGAATTTCCCGTCAAGCCGTAGCTGGCCCGGAATTTGAAGTCGTCGAACACCTTGCTCAACCCCGAATTCTGGAAAAATCCTTCGTTGACCACACGCCAGCCCAGGGCCGCCGATGGGAAGTTTGCCCATTTGTTGCTCGGCCCGAATTTGGACGACCCATCGCGACGGACGGTTACGGTTAACAGGTAGCGGTCTTTCAGGTTGTAATTGACGCGGCCCAAAAACGACCGCAACGTCCAGTCCAGCCGCCCGGAAGTCGGGATCTGCGGTTTGCTACCGTTCTGCATGTTCACCGACATCGGATCGTCCGAAGGCAAGCCGCGCGTTGCGACGGCGTTGATCTGGTTATTTTCCTTTTGATACGTATACCCCAGGGTCAAATCCAGCGTGTGACCCGGCCGGATTTGCTTGTTATAGCTCAGAATATTTTCGTTCAGCAAGCTGCTGACGTTGCGGTTGGCGCGTTCCAGTTGCCGGCCATATTGACGACCGGTGTAGGTGTAATTGTTGTAGAACGTCGTGCGGTTGGCACCCACCACGTCGGCCCCGATGCTGGTCCGGAATTTCAGCCCTTCCAGAATGTTGATCGTCAGCGCCGTTGTTCCGAATAAGCGGTTGATGTTATCGCGGTCGTAGCCTTCTTTCGCTTCGGCCAGCGGGTTGATGTTGAAGCGCTGATCGTAGCTGGGGTAGTTGTAATTGCCGTTCTGGTCATAAACCGCCACGGTTGGGTCAAGGCCCAGGGCCGTGATGATGATACCACCCGGACCGCCCCGGTCGGTGGCGACGTTGCTGCTTCCCGTCCGGTTATACGACCAGCTGTTGCTCAGCGTAGCCCGGCCATTGAGGAAGTCGTTGTCGAGGTTCAGGCGAAAACCGTAGCGTTTGAAAAAGGTGTTTTGAACCACCCCTTTATTGTCCAGGTAATTGGCGACAAAGGCGTACCGCATCGCTTTATTACCGCCCGTAAAGGAAAGCTGATGGCTCGACAGCGCACCGGTTTGCGAGATGGCATCGAGCCAGTTCGTGCCGGCCCCGATCTGACCAATTTGCGCATCGGTAAAACGCGGACTGCCACCCTGACTTTTCTCGAGCAGATTCAGGTAGCGGGCATAATCACTGCCATTCAGCACCTCGATCGGGCGGGCAATTTTCTGGAACGAATACGATCCTTCATAATCGACCCGGCTTTGGCCTTCTTTCCCGCGTCGGGTGGTAATCAGAACGACCCCGTTGGAACCCCGCGACCCGTAAATGGACGTTGCGGAGGCATCTTTCAGGATTTCGATCGACTCGATTTCGTTGGGATTGATGGTCGCCATGGCGTTGCTGGCCTGCCGGTTTCCCGACGTTCCCATGGCCCCATTGTCGGGATACATGGGAAAACCGTCGATGACATACAGCGGCTCACTCCCGCTGTTGATGGAGTTGGCACCCCGAACGCGAATGGAAATGCCACCGCCCGGCGCGGCCGAACTCTGGGTGACCTGCACCCCCGGTGCCCGCGACTGAATGGCCTGATCGACCGAAATAACCGGCATTTCCTTAATGGCGTCGGCCTTGATCGTCGATACCGAACCGGTCAAATCACTCTTTTTTACCGTTCCGTACCCCACCACGACCACTTCTTCCAGGCTGCGCGTATCCGTCAGCATTTTAATAGTCAGACTGGTGCGGCTGCCGACAACAGTTTCCTGCGTCACGTAGCCTACGTAGCTGAAAACCAGCGTTTCGGTCGGTGTGGTATTGATCTGAAAACCGCCGGAAGCGTCGGTTGTTGTTCCCCGGGTCGTGCCCTTGATCGTAATCGTAGCGCCGGGTATGCCACTGTTTTGCTCATCCACCACTTTGCCCGTAATCAGGCTCTGGGCAAAGCTGGTTAGCGTCAGGCAAACCAGCACCAGGGCGGTTTGCAAACACCGTAAATAATAATTCATACGGAAGAAGGAGTTAAGGGTTTAGTTGACAGTTAAGGGTTTAGAAGCCAGGTGGGATAGAAGGCCCAATAAAATGCAAATGATTATTTGCTAAATTCCATAACTACAAAGATTAAAGGCTTCGCTTGCTAAATCAATAGAGGGAATTTCGATTAAGATGGATAATCTTACGGAATCAGTGGGCCACGAAATTATCTTCCAGTTCTTCCAGCGTTTTTCCTTTCGTTTCACGCACATTCCGGCGAACAAACCAAAATCCGGCGAAGCAGATCACCGCATACAGCCAGAAAGGTCCGTATGTTCCCAACTGCTCGGCGAGAATGGGAAAGGTGAAAACCAGAATAAAATAAGAACCCCAAAGCGCCAGAATGGCGACCGATGAAGCCAGACCCCGGACGCGGTTGGGAAATATTTCCGAAATTAAAACCCAGGTGATGGGAGCCAGTGAGGTTGCGTAGACACTGATCGCCAGCAGGACAAATACCGAAAGCAAACCCGACGATGCCCCGGTTTTCAGGAGCAGCGCAATCACCACGTATAGTACCGAAAGCCCGAGTGTGCCAATGAGCATCAACGGTTTTCGACCGAGTTTGTCGACCTGCCACATCGCCACGAGCGTGAACGCCAGATTGACCACACCGATGGCTACGGTTTCGAATAATTGCCGGTCCAGGTTGGCGCCAACGGTCTCGAAAATGGTCGACGTATAGTTGAAAACCACGTTGATCCCGCACAGTTGCTGGAGCACCGCCAGCCCGATTCCGACCACAATGGCCGGGCGAACGCCCTTCTCCAGCAGCATGGATAACGACGGTTTTTCGGCCCCTTCCATCGACCGGTTTATGGCAGTAACGGTCTGTTTCACAAACGATTCGCCCCCAATCCGGCGCAAAATCGTCTCCCCTTCCGCAACCCTTCCGGTTTGCACCAGCCACCGCGGGCTTTCGGGCAACCAGAACACGCCGAGCAGGAAACAGACCGCCGGAACCGCGCCCAGACCGAACATCCAGCGCCAGGCATCGGGGCCGTTGTCGGCCAGGGTGTAGTTGACCAGATTGGTAATCAGAATCCCGATCACGATGGTCAACTGGTTAATGGAAACATTGCGCCCCCGGACTTCAGCGGGCGAAATTTCGGCAATGTAGAGCGGACTCAGCGTCGACGCCATGCCAACGCCGATCCCGGCGACAAACCGCATCGCGATGAAAACCGGTAAGCTGTTGGAGAAAGCCATGCCCAGCGAGGAGAGCGCAAAAATAAGCGCGGCCACCATCAACCCCGGCTTTCGGCCGTAGCGGTCGGCGAGGTTTCCGGCCAGGACACAGCCCACCATACAACCCAGGGCCAGCGAGCCGGTCAGGAATCCTTCCCACCAGGCATTCAGTCCAAAATACCCCCGCAGAAAAGGGAGGGCACCCGAGATGACGGCAAAATCGAAGCCAAAAAGATAACCGCCCAATGCCGAAATAAAGGCAATACCGAAAATGTAGTTGGCGTTAAGCCCAGTTGTTGCCATGACGGTTTTCGTAAAGTATTCGAGTGTTTTATTGAATAAAAACGGGAGTGATGCGTATGTTTACGCATCGGTTTTTTCGCATTACCTAGATAAAAATACGATATGCTCAAAAAGAAAGAAGGCTTTGCGGGACAGCGCAGTTATGTGCTCCCCGGTGAATTGAAAAAAGTGATTGCCGTTCATCCGCTTTGTGAGTCGTTATACATTACCGATATTGGG
This sequence comes from Larkinella knui, assembly GCF_003858645.1. Classification (GTDB taxonomy): domain Bacteria; phylum Bacteroidota; class Bacteroidia; order Cytophagales; family Spirosomataceae; genus Larkinella; species Larkinella knui. Next base: position 39,492 of record NZ_RQJP01000008.1, read on the forward strand.
TATTATCCGAAAGCCGCCTTTCATGACCGGGAACGCCGGAAAGGCAGCCCGCAACACATTCTTATTTACTGCATCCAGGGCGAAGGCTGGTATTTTCTCAACGACCGGAAATACGTCGTCAAGCCCAACCAGGCGTTTATTCTGCCGGCCGATGTTGCCCACCGCTACGGTACCGACGCCCAGAATCCGTGGACCATTTACTGGCTGCATTTTACCGGCTCCCGGGCGCACCATTTTCTGGACTTTATCCGGCAGGAGGCCGATTCTTCGCCGGTGACGGTGTCGCCCCAGCCCGAACGTTTTCAACTCTTCGACGACATTCTGTCGCACGTGGAGATGTCGTTCAACCTGGATAACATCGTCTACGCCAACAGCAGTTTATCCCGGTTTCTGGCCACGTTCAACAACGCGGTTTACAATCCCAACCCACTCACCGAACCCGAAAACGACCCCATTAGCCGCACCATTGCGTTCATGAAAGAGAACCTGAGCAAAACCCTCAGCCTGGAGGAACTGGCGCAGGTCGCGGGGATGTCGGCTTCGCATTATTCGACGGTTTTTCGGACCAAAGTCCAGAGTGCGCCCATCAATTTTTTTACGTTTTTAAAGATTCAGGAAGCGTGTCGGTTGCTCGAAAACACCCGCTTACGCATCAAGGAAGTCGCTTATCAGATCGGCTATGGCGACCCGTACCATTTTAGCCGGGTTTTTTCCAACGTCATGGGCGTTTCTCCGCGCGACTTCCGCAAGCTCCGGAAATCTTAACCCGACACTTCCTGCGTCGTTAGAAACTCGACCATTTTTCGATGCAAAGCCGCCCCCTGGTGGTTGTGGTCGCTCGCCAGCACGGCATCGAAACAGGCAATTGCCCGCCCGATATGCCCATTCCCCAAACCCAGATGCCCCAGTCCCATTAAGTACTGGCAACTGATGCGGTTCCGCTCGTTCAGGTCGGCATCGAAAACCAGCAGATCGGGCAGCGATACCGCGAAATAATCGATCTTGACTACGTCGTTCAGGTGCGTTTCTCCGTACTCAATTAACTGGTTGAAAATGCGTTCGGCCCGCTGTGTCTGCCCCAGTTTCTTGCGGGCCAGGCCCTGATAGAACAGTTTGTCGGGCTGCTGATCGTTGTAAAAAACCGCCTGCACCGGCGCATCCAGTCCCACCGATGCCCGTTCAAAACACGCCCGGGCGGTTTGCGTTTCCCCCAGGCCTTCGTAGGCGAGTCCTTTCAGGTAAAAAATATCGGGCTCCTGCACCCCGAAAAGTTTGCCCTCGCCCAGATTCACCGGATACGTTTCGGCGGCCGTCAGCAGCGCCAGTGCTGCCGGATACCTGGTTTCGAGCAGCGCCTGTTTCGCCAGTTCGAGGTGGCAAATCAGGTACTGACTCACCACTTTGCCTTCTCCACCCTCCCACGGATGAAACTGCCGGGCGGCCAGCAGCTGCCGGGCTTTTTCGTAATCCCCCAACTGATTATACAGCGTAACCCGCTCTAAATAAAGGTCGTCGCGGTCTTCGGTGATGCGGAGGTGTTTTTCCAGCAATGCCAGCCGCCCGGCGTGGGGATAATTCAGCTTTTTGTACAACTGGTCCAGCTCCATCAGCACCCGCGCATCACCGGGATCGAGCGCGAACGCTTTTTCCAGGGCCGTCCGCGCTTTGTCGGGTTGTTGCAGCTTGTTGTAATACGCCAGCGACAGGTTCCGGTGCACCGTAGGGAACGTATCGTCCAGCCGAACCGACTGCTCCCAGGCGTCGATGGCTTCCGGATATTGCCGGTTGGCATACCAGAAATTACCCAGAAAATACCAGGTGTGCGAATGATTAACAGTCTGATTTTCGGGATGATACGAAACCGCCCATTGCAAAACCGCTACCTCTTCCAGACGGTTGGGGAACACGAAATCCGGACTGGCCTCCGTTGCTTTTCTGAGAAAATCAGTCGCGGAATCAGCCCGGCCGGACTGCGCGTGGAAGAAGGCCAGAAAATAATACACCATCGGATAAACGGCTTTGCCGGGTTGCAGCAGTTCCGTCAACAGGTCGATGGCTTCGTCGTACAAACCGGCCCGGCTGTAATCCAGCGCATATTCCAGGTAATTATGGACGTAATGCCGCATCAACCGGTTGAGCTCCTGCCGCGTCTGGGCCGCAGTTGCCGGGTCGGCGGTTTGCTCGATGAGCGATTTTTCGAAGAGGCAGCCAAAATGAAACCGGTCAATCGCCAGCGTATCGTCGATGAGCCGCCAGGCCTCGTCGGTTTTACCGGTTTTACGGAGCAGCGCCACCTTCAGATGGCGGGCCGAGTGGCCGTGCCAGTTGCGCACCAGCGACCGCCCGACCAGCTCCACGGCCTGCGCGTAGGCCTTCCGCCGGGTCGCAATCCGGGCCAGTTCGAGAAAACCGGTGTCCTGCCAGGCGGCATTCCAGGTGGCTTTGAAAAACGCGTCGAACGCTTCGTCATACCGCCCCAGCAGTTGTAAACACAGTCCGAGGTTGTAATGCGGTTCGCCATCGTACGGATTGGGGTTGCGCTTGGTCAGCGTCTGAATGGCCCGTCTGAAATGCGGCTCTGCGTGCGCCAGTTGCCCGTGTTTGAGGTACCACAGCCCCAGCGCATTGTTACACCGAACATCGTCGGGATCGCGACGCAAGGCTTCCCGGTAATAATCGGTGGCCGCGTAGGTCGCGTGGCGGTATTGCTCGATGTGCAAACCCGTCAGATACAATTGCTCGTTATTTTCAACATCGGCCGGATCTCGGGCAGGTTGCGCCGGTTCCGGAACGGTGGTTTCGGCGGGTTGGTCGGGTCGATACGCCACCAGTTCAAGGCCGTCGGCGGTTTCTACGCTCAGGCGGAGCTGGGTTTGATTGTCAATTTGAGACGACACCTCGTGCAGAAACGGCTGCTCCGGCGCAAGGTTGACCCGTTGCTCAAAAATAACCGTATTATCGTTCGTTAACCGGATGGCCGCTCGGGCATACTGGGCGGTTGAATACACACTGAGTTTGATGGCATTTTCGGTAACTTCCAGATTAACAGCGGCTTCTTTGGTAGCATTTTTAACAATCCCAATTTCGCTGTACGGCATGAAGTACTGCACAAACGTCCGTTCCTCGTTGGGCATGATCCACGAAAAATCGGGCTGGTTATCCGTAAAAACACCGGTCATCAACTCGATATACGGTCCGTCTTCGTCGGTCAGGTTGCGATCCCAGGCGTAGCCAAATTCGCCATTTCCCCAGGTCCACTGTTTTTTGCCGGGCGACACATGGTGACTGGCCACGTGCAGCAAACCACCCCGGCTGTCGTGTTCATAGCCGCCCATGAAATCGTACTTCGACGCAATGGCCATATACGACGTCGGCACCGGAATGTTCTTATACCGCGAAATGTCCGTTCCGGGCGAGTAATCCACTTTGTAGTACGTTCCGGTGGCAATCGGGAACGAAGATACATCCCGTTTTCCGTGGTCAAAAACCGCGTAGACATCCGGTGGAAAGACGGATTGGTACTGGTCGTTGACCTTTACCGCCGGATTAGACCACCACAAAAACGTCTGGGGAAGCGGAGTCCGGTTGTACAAAACGCCCTGAATTTCGAGGTAGGCTTTGTCGGGATAGAGCCGAAAACCGGCCATGCCTTTGGTGTGAAACATCCGCTCGACTTCGCTGACCCAAACCGTTTTGGAGCCATCAGGATGCGTTTCGGTCGTAAAATCCACCGGCTCAAACGTGCTCGGTCGGTGGTGCTGGGGCCAGTTAAACTCAATACCGCCCGAAATCCACGGCCCCGTCAGCCCCACAAGCGCCGGTTTGATCACCTGGTTGTAATAGATAAAATGGCGGTTTTTGATTTTATCATACGCCATCTGAATCCGTCCGCCCAACTCGGGCAGGATCATGATTTTCAGGTAACGATTTTCCAGAAACAGCGCCTGATACGGGCGATCTTCCTTGTGGTCTTCAATTTTTTCAATCACGGCGTGCGGATATACCACTCCGCTGCTGCCCTGATAAACCCGTTTTTCCAGAAACATCGGATTCTTTTCGGGGGCCCCCACGCCGTAGGTCGGAATGAAAACTTTTTCCTCCCAAACGCTTACTTCCTGCAAATTCATACCTGTTTTATCATAGATGGTGGTAGTTACTCAAGGCTTTTAGTGGTTGCCGGCCGGGACAATCATCGACGTTTCTTCCTGAAACAGGTTTTTCACCTGATCGATGTTCAGTTCGCTGGCGGGCTGAAACCGGTTGCTGTTCATGTACGTCAGCAGGCTGTATTTCAACTGCCGCGCCGAGGGTCGCCGGGCCAGATCGGTTTCCAGATCAACGCTGCAAATCATCAGTTTCCCTTTGCCGACCCGGCCCTCGAAAGCCAGCGACAACCGGCGGTTTTCGAACCAGGTGTCGATCGGTTGAATCAGCGGACGGAGGTTTTTCGGAAACTCGTTCAGGATGATGGTTTGGGAATGACTGACGAGATCCTGCCACTGGTAATTGCTGCTCGCTTCAGTCGGGAAGGCGGCAAACAGCGGATGCGCGGGATTGCAAACCAGACCCAGCGTGTGGGGAGCCTGGCCTTTGGTCCACGATGTATTCCAGAAAACACTGGAAAACCCGATCTCCACTTCCGCGCCTTTGCCTTTTTTGACGTGTCCATACGGCAACAGCAGCACGTTGGCTCCATTTTGCAGTTGATTCACAACATCGGGCGTCAGCGTGTGGGCCACAATGACTTTGCCCGCTGCCGCATCGGCATCGACGCCCGCCGGATACACCCAGAAATTCCAGGAATTCGTAATATCGGTTCCTTTCAACATTACTTTCAGCGTGAGCATTTCCGGCTTTTTGAAACCCGCTAACGGTATTTGAATATTCCCAATCGACTGGAGATTATCAAGGACTACTTTATCTTTCGCCAGCGACCCGCTGCGTTTGACCTTTCCGGCGGCATCCAGTACCTGCCAGACGACGGTTTGGTTGGTCAACTCGCCCGCGCCAAAATGGGCCATTTCCAGAGCCGCCCGGAGCGTTTCGTTGTTTTCGTAAAGGAGCTTGTCCATCCGCGCCAGCAACACCGTCGGACCACAAAACGTGCGGTATTCTTCCGGGGTCGTATACCCTTTCGAATCCCAGAAAACATCCAGCGCACCAACCAGCGCCGTACCCTGTCCCGGAAAATCGTGCAGGCCCAGCAACTGAAACCCGGCAAAACCGGGCGTACGCAGCGCGGCTTCCATATCGGCTTTGTAACAGAGCGTTTGCAAACGACCGGATGAATGCAGAAACGCTTCCGCCTGATCGCCCATGCCCGCGGCTTCCAGTGTTTCCCGGAAAATCTCAAAGTTGGTCGCCCGAACCACGCCCGTGTATTTGGCAATTTCCTTGAAATTCGGATAAACGCACCACTGTCCAATTTCGTGACTGACGTAGGGCGCCGTCGACGTTTTGGTGATCTCCCGCCAGTCGTAGCTCGTTCGCGGAGTGCCCTGATTAATAATGCTTTTTACCCCTTCGCCCCACCGCTGAATGCGGGCGTCGGAGTGAATATGAAACTGGTTTTCGGGAATCATCGGCCAGCCCGCTCCGCTGGTGTAGAGCCGTCGGCTGTCTTTTTGTTTGAAGTGGTCGACCCAGCGGCCCAGAAACTCGTTCTGATCGGGTCCGGCCGGTTCGTTGCCGTACGACATCATGCAGAACGACGGGTGGTTGCCGTAGGCTTTCAGGATACGCTCCGATTCCTGATAAATGAAATCATCCACCACGCCACCGGTTCCGACGGCGCTGCTCTGGTTGGCCCAGAGCGGACTCTCCACGTACAGATACACCCCAAGCCGGTCGGCCACGTCGAAAGCCGCTTCGGGCGGGCACCACGAGTGAAACCGGAGGTGATTCAGGCCGTATTGCCGGGCGGTTTTCATGATTTTTTCCCAGTACGGTTCCGTCGTTGGCGGATAACCCGTCAGCGGAAATGTGGCGCATTCGACATCGCCCCGCAAAAAAATGGGCCGCCCGTTGATGGCCAGGCGGGTTCCAATCGTGCTCATTTCGCGCATCCCGAAGGCTACTTCCTTTTCCGACAGCAACTGCCCCTGCTCATCGACCAACCGGGCGGTCAGGCTATACAGATTCGGATTGAATTCATCCCAAAGCTGCGGATTTGCCACGGCGTAGGTCGGCGTAATCGTGGTTTCTTCGGCGGTGAGACGAACCGGCTGTTCGAGTTCTGGCAGAACCGCCCCGCCTTTTTGCCGACTGCGGGCCTGTAAAATAATCTTTCCCCGAAAAGTCTGTCGCCGGGGCTGGTGGAGCGAAAGCGCGACTTTAATGGCCCGGGCAGCGAGGTTCGGAAACACCTGCACGTCGTCGATATACGTCAATGCTTCGGCGGTCAGCGACAGGTCGCCCACCAGACCGTTCCAGTTGGTTTGCGTATGATCGGCAACACTGTGGGAGTTGGGGCCGACGTGAATTTTGTAGCGGTTATCGACCCGGATGGCGATGGTATTGCTGCCGGGGCGCAGGTATTTAGTCAGATCGAACTGATGAGGAGCCACCAGGCTGTTGCGGGTGCCGCAATACTGGCCGTTGACGTAGACCATGGTTTCCCAGTGACAACGTTCCAGATTCAGCGTGACCCGTTTTTTCGCCCAGTTCGCGGGCACATCGACCTGGCGACGGTACCAGGCCGGACCGGCGTAATACTTGACGGGCTTGAGCCAGAACGGTATTTTGATTGGATTCTCCCGGTATTTTTTGTAGCTGTCGGCGAAAAAATACGTGCTGTCGATGACGTCGCCCACCCAGGGTGTTTGCAGCGTTACGTCGTTGCCTTTGCCGTTTTCAGTCAGTGAACCCGGTAGCTTGACCCGGTCAGGATAGGCCGCCTGCCACCAATGTTCCCGCAGGCCCAGATTGTCCGGATCCAGACGAAGTTGCCACTCTCCGGCCAGCGAAAGTTTATTTTGACTAACGGCCTGCGTGGGATTGGCCAACCAGCTTCCAATCGAAAATACCAGAAGAAGCAACCTGTTTTTCTGCATTGCGTACCTGACCAAGCGGTTTTCCAGTACTCGGGACGCTTAATCATCATGCAAAAAACACAAATTCATATAAGATAAACCATAGAGTTTATTTGGGAAAAGATGGATAATTTAATGGAAGCAGAAAGCAGCAATCGCAGCCCGATGGAAGCCGGCCATGCACCCCGATGGAACGGAAAAAACGACGAGTGGAAAAACGGGTCGAGACGTTATACATTGGCAAGAATAAGTAAGAGAAAAGCAACAATGTGGAGCGGGTGAGTAGTTTGTATGCATTTGATTTAGTCATTTACAGGAAGTTCACTTTTATTTGCTAATCCATTAAGTCAATAGAAATTAAATAGTAAACCCGGAATTTGACTTACTGGCACTCTATATCCATTTATAACCCTGTTACTTATGAAACGACGTGTATTCCCCAGGCAGTTCTGGTTTTTGGTAGCCTGGCTACTGCCGCTACTGGTTCAGGCCCAAACCCGCACCCTCTCGGGCGTCATCCGGGACGAAAAAGGCGATGTTATTCCGGGCGCTTCGGTTGTTGCCAAAAGCAATCAGACCAGTTTGACCGCGGGCGCGCTGAGTGATGCCGATGGCGTGTTCAAAATCAACAACTTAATTTTTGGCGAGTCGTATAACCTGGTCATTTCCTTTATCGGCTACGAAACCCAGCGATTGGCGGATGTCAGGCCCGGCACGACCACGCCACTCCTCATCCGGCTCAAAGAATCGGCCTCTGTTCTGGAACAGGTCGTCGTTATCGGCTACGGCAGCCAGCGGAGACGCGAAATTACCGGCGCCATTGCCTCCGTGCGAGCCGCCGAACTGAAAGACCAGCCCGTTGCCAACCTCGAACAGGCCATTGCCGGGAAACTGGCGGGCGTGCAGGTGTTGCAAAATTCCGGTGCGCCCGGCGGCAGCATGAGCATCCGGATTCGGGGACTCAATTCCATTTCCGCGGGCACCGATCCGTTGTACGTGATCGACGGTTTTCCGATCTCCAACGACCTGAAAAACCTCCAGGGCAGCACGGATCTGATCAATATTTCCGGGATCTCGTCTTTCCAGAAATCGCCGAACCCGATGAGCACGCTCAACCCCGACGACATCGAGTCGATCGAGGTTTTGAAAGATGCGTCTTCGGCGTCGATTTACGGCTCCCGAGCCTCCAACGGTGTTATTCTGGTGACTACCAAACGGGGCAAAAAGGACGGAAAACCGTCGTTCAGTTACAGTTCGTACGGCGGGGTGCAGCAGGCGAGTCACCAGATCAAACTGATGGATGCCTACCAGTGGTCGCAACTCGTTCTGGATGGCAAAAACAACGCCTATCTGGATGCGTTTCCCAAAGCCAGCATCAACGATGACAATGCCGTCCGGAACAACAGTACGTACCAGATTCCGCCAGAAATCCTCCCCTATTTGTCTAAAACACCCGGTTTGACCAACACCAACTGGCAGGACGCCATTTTTCGGAACGCGGCCATCCAGAACCACACGCTGTCGGCGACGGGCGGCAGTGACAAAGTTCAGTATTACATTTCGGGTAATTATTTTGATCAGAAGGGCATTGTCATCGCGTCCGGTTATCAACGCTACGGCGTCCGCACCAACCTGACGGCCAATTTGACGCCCAAACTAAAAGTGGGCCTGGGTTTCAACCCGACGGTCGATCATTACGACCTGGTGAACACCGAAGGGCCGTTTATCTACGACGGCATTATCGACAATGCGCTGAAAGCCGCGCCCATTTTCCCGGTGTATAATCCCGACGGATCGGTTGCCATCAACAAGCAAAATGCCATTGCCTACGGTTTTTCCGGTGGTGAAAACCCGGTTGCGCTGGCTACGCAGATCAAGGACAAACTCAACCACGTGCGGCTGCTGGGGAATATTTTCGGAGAATACGAAATTAGCAACGGGCTGACGCTCAAGACCTATTTCGGAACGGATCTCAATTATTTCGGCCGAAATTACTACCGCCCGTCCACGCTCGGCGCCTACCGCCCGATTCAGCAAAACGCCCCCACCATTCCCAAAGGCTCGGCGCAGAACGCCAGCGCCCGGAACTGGCTGTGGGAGAATACGCTGACGTATAATTTCACCCTCAACGACGCTCACAAATTCAACCTTCTGCTGGGGTATACCTCCCAGAAAAACCGGACGGACGCCAGCCAGGTCGACGGCACGGGTTTTCCCAACGATGCGGTTCAGACGATCAATGCCGCGACCATCACCAGCGGAACCTCTTCGGCGTCCGAATGGTCGCTGCTGTCGTATGTCGGGCGTATCAACTACAATTTTTCGGACCGGTATTTTCTGTCGGCCAGCCTGCGCCGGGATGGGTCGTCGCGGTTTGGGGCTAACAACAAATGGGGCTATTTTCCGTCGGTTTCGGGGGCCTGGCTGATCAGCGGGGAGAAATTCTTCAACGTTCCGGTCATTACCGAGCTGAAACTGCGGGCCAGCTACGGGTTGACGGGCAATTTCCAGATTGCCAACTACGGCTCGCTCGACCTGCTGAGCGCCAATAATTACGTGCTGGGTGCCGGTACGGGAACCACCAACAACGGCGTTGGCTTGTCGCAGCCCGCCAATCCGGATCTGACCTGGGAAAAAACCTCCCAATTCAACGCCGGACTCGATTTAGGGCTGTTCCGGGGCCGAATTTACCTGTCGGCGGATTTCTACAAAAGCGTCACCAAAGACCTGCTGCTGTCGGTCAACGTACCACTGAGTTCCGGTTTTGCAACGGCTTTGCGCAATGTGGGCAGCGTTCAGAATACCGGTATTGAACTGGGTCTGACCACCCACAACCTGGAAGGTGCGTTGAAGTGGAACACGAATTTCAACATTTCGGCCAACCGCAACAAAGTTCTGCAACTCGGCCCGAACGGGGCACCGATCATCTCCGACGGCGGGGTGGCGAGTATTTTCATTACGCAAATCGGCTCACCGATCGGCAATTATTACGGCTACGTCAACGGCGGGGTATTTAAAAGTCAGGCCGAAATCGACGCCTATCCGCACTACGCGACGGCCAAACCGGGTGACCGGAAGTTCATCGACGTGAACGGCGACGGCAAAATCGACGCCAACGACCGGACCATCATCGGCAGTTATTTTCCCAAATTTATCTGGGGCCTGACCAACGACTTCCGCTACAAAGGCTTCGATCTGTCGGTATCGCTGCAAGCCGTTCAGGGCAGCAAAATCCTGAACCTGCAACGGCGGTATATCTACAACCTGGAAGGCAACGCCAACCAGATGGTCGAAGCGCAGAACTACTGGAAATCGCCGACCGATCCGGGCGACGGCAACACGACGCGGGCCAACCGGGTGACCAACGCCAACAGCGGCCAGATCAGTTCGTTCCACGTTGAAGACGGCTCGTACGTCCGGCTGCGGAATGTAACGCTGGGCTACAACCTCAACCGGAAATGGTTCGCCAACAAGATCAGCACGGCGCGGCTTTATTTCACCGCCCAGAATCTGCACACCTGGACCAAATACACCGGTTACAATCCGGAAGTGAACGCCCGCCCGGAAAGTCCGCTGTCGCAGGGCGAAGATTACGGAACCTACCCGCTGTCGCGAACCTATACGCTGGGCCTGAATCTATCATTCTAACGAAACCGATCATGAACTATACCCAACTCATTCGCCTGCTATTGCTGATCGGAACCGCCGGAATGCTGGGTTCCTGCAAAGACGATTTCATTAACCTGGCGTCCATTTCCAACCAGACCAGCGCCACTTTTTTCAAGTCGGCCTCTGATTTTCAGCAAGGTGTCAATGCCATTTACGACGGTTTGCAAAGCCAGCAGACGTACGGAAAAGCCTATTATTACCTGATGGAAGTTCGCAGCGACAACACCGATATTGGCGACCGGGGCGCGAATGCCGGGGTGGCTTCGCAGGTGGATCTGTTTACGGAAATTACGAGCAATCCGTTTGTGCTCGATGCCTACGCCGGTTCCTACGTCATCATTGCCCGCGCCAATGCGGTGCTGGATCGGATTGACGGGGCCACCATCGACGAAACGGCGAAGAAACAATTTAAAGGCGAAGCCCTGTTTCTGAGATCGCTGGCCTATTTCAACCTCGTGCGGTTATACGGAAAAGTGCCGCTGGTGATCAAAACGGAAACGCCCAACGAAACGCTGAATGACAAACGGAATGAGGTAACCGAGATTTACACCCAAATTGAAACCGACCTCAAAACGGCGGCTGGTTTATTGCCGGCTTCTTACACGGCAGCCACGGATCTGGGCCGGGCCACCAGCGGGAGTGCCAATGCGTTGCTGGGGAAGGTGTATGTGACGGAGAAAAAATGGGCCGATGCCGTAACGGTATTGAAAACCGTGCTGCCCACGTATTCGCTGCTTCCTAATTATGCCGATTTGTTCAAAGCCGAAAATCCAATTACGGCGGAAACGATTTTTGCCGTTCGCTTCCGGAAAGGCCAAAGCCCGTCGGAAGGAAACCTGTATTTCAACGACATGATGCCGCTCATTTTTGTGAATGGCACATCCTATTCCGGAGCGGGCAATAACCGCCCGACCGCCAGCATCGCGAAGGCCTACGAACCGGGTGACAAGCGGTTTGCGGCCTCGATGGACACGCTGTATAACCGGACGGCCACGACCGTTGTCAAGGGGAATTACGTCAAAAAATACTTCGATCTGCCCGCAACCACCGGCGATGAAGGCAACAGCTTCCCGGTTTTGCGGTATGCCGATGTGCTGCTGCTACTGGCCGAAGCACTCAACGAGCAGAGTTATTCGGCCGCAACGGCGGAGGGCAGTGCGCTTGGCTATTTAAATAAAGTCCGGATTCGGGCCGGATTGACGGCCAAAACCGCTGCGGATTTACCGGATCAGGGTGCGGTGCGGGATGCGATTTTCAAGGAACGGCGCGTGGAACTGGCGTTTGAAAACGACCGCTGGTTCGATCTGGTCCGGAATCCAAAGGCGTTGTCGATCCTGCAAACGCATCTGGCGACTGAATACGGGTTAACGACGCCGGTTCTGACCGCCAATCGGCTGCTCTACCCAATTCCCCAGCGCGAAATCGACGTCCACAACGATCTGACGGCTTTTCCGCAAAATCCCGGTTACTAAACAGTCCGAACTCTATTTTCCGAAAAACCGCTTTTGGTAACTGAACAGGCCGGGCACGAACGTAGAAGACCGTTCGTGCCCGGCCTGACTGTTTCCGGAAATCGACCGAACCGTGTTTCAGATTCTTCGCGATCTCGGGCGTTGGACAGGCCCGGCGTTTGTGCTTTTATCCGGGCCACGGAATCACAACTCTTCACCGAACTGAACGGCCCAAAGTCAGCCGTTTTTTCGGTGAACGAAGGCTTAAAAACGTGCACTGCCAACGCCGGGAATGGGTGGAAAATATTATCCGCCCTCCATTGCTAACAAAAAGGTTAGTACGGGAGTTGTAGCACCGAAAATCAGCCTCTTGATAATATGATCGTTTCTTATACGAGTTACGGTGAAACTTCCCCTCTTTTTTATCAGATCGTTGCGAATAGCCAGACGGGTGTTATCGTATTTGAAGCCATTCGGGATGATGCCGGCGAATTTCTCGACTTCCGGTTTGTCTTTATCAATCGGGTGGGGGCCGCCATTCTGGGGAAAACTCCGGAGCAACTCACCGGTCATCCTTACCTGGCTCATTTTGTTGAGGCTGAAAGCATCAGTTACTGGAACGTATACCGTCAGGTGCTGGAAACCGGTCAGGATCTTCACTTACCCGAAATAGCGTGTTATACCGATGGCATCAACGCCTGGTTCGATCTGCGGGTCAGCAAATATGGCAATGCGCTCGTTTTAACCTACAACGACATTACCGCATTCAAACGGAGCCAGCTCACCTTCGAGGCCCAGGCCCTGCAGTTGCGAACCACCCTGGATGCTTCCATCAGCAGTATTTTTTACATGACGGCCATCCGAAACGAGCAAGGCCAAATCGTTGATTTTCTGATGGTAATGTCCAATCAGGCAGTGATGCAGAGTACGAAACGAACACCCGATCAGGTGGAAGGCCAGCCGCTGTTGAAAGTCTTTCCGGGAAATGTTGAAAACGGCTTTTTTGCCCTCTACGTCCGCGTTACGGAAACCGGTCAACCGGAGCGCAGCACCCGGTATTACCGGGATGATGTGGGTCTCGAAGGCTGGTTTGAAGTGTCGGCAGTCAAGCAGGGCGATGGGGTCGTGGTTACGTTTATGAACATTACCGAACAGAAGAAAATTGAAAGTGAACTGCAGCAGAAGAATGAAGCACTGGAGCGTTCCAATCAAAGCCTGCAATCGTTTGCCTACATTGCCAGCCACGATTTACAGGAACCCTTGCGGAAACTACAGGCTTTCAGTGATATCTTGACCAATGACTACCAAACGGATTTAAAACCGGAAGCGCTCGATATCCTTCAGCGCATGAAGATCGCTACCCGGCGCATGGCAACCCTCGTCCACGACCTGCTGGCTTTTTCGCGTATCACGACGCAACCGCGGCAGGAAAAATCGGTTTCGCTTTCCAACGTAATCAGCGGGGTGATCGGAGATCTGGATCTGATCATTCAGGAAACCAGCGCGACTATTGATGTCGAAACCCTGCCCGTGATTACCGGCGACGAACTGGAATTAGGGCAATTGTTTCAAAATCTGCTCAGCAATGCGCTTAAATTCCGTCGCCCGACCATTCCGCCCGTTATTGCAATTACCTGTCTGGTAATCGAAGCCCATGAATTACCCGAATCGGTAAAAACGAAACTCCGGAAGACCCGGTATTGTCAAATCAGTGTGTCCGATAACGGGATTGGTTTCGAGCCTAAAAACGCCGATCGCATCTTCGAAATGTTTCAGCGATTGCACCCCCGCAGTAAGTTTGAAGGCACGGGCATTGGCCTGGCAATTTGCCAAAAAGTAGCCGAGAATCACGGCGGAGCCATCATCGCCACGAGCGAGCCCGATCAGGGGGCCAGTTTCCACGTCTATTTGCCGCTCAATCCGGTCGCTTTGGCCGAATTTTAACCCGGGTCAGTAGGAATTAATTCACCGCAGCTTTTAGCGTTGCGAACCCAGCCCGTCGAAGGATGGGGACGCGCCGGATACCCAAGCCATTCGGTTCTACTTACCATCTCTATTCGAACAGCCCGGACCTCAATTCGGGCTTTTTTTTAGTAAACCCTTCCTGAAGCGTGGGTATTCCATCGCAAATGGCCTACTGCACAGGGCCCTGATCGCAACAGACACTGTGGCCTTAGCAGACTTGTTTTTGATGATTATTCCGCATAGGGCGTATAATCGATCTCCAGAAATTCGGCTACGTTAGTCTTCCAGACTTGCCGGACGAACTGAACGTGGTCGGGATGGTTCGTATACTGATCGTACCGTTCCTGACTGGCAAACTCCATCGACAAGCCAAAGTCATACGGATTTTTCGGGCTGATTTGTTTCAAACATTCGAAATTCTGTACGCCGGGAATGGCGGCCAGTTTCCGGGCTTCGTCCAGAAAGTTTTGTTCTGCCTCCGAACCGGCGGGATGATTGAGTTTGAAGGCAACGGTATGACGAATCATGGAACGGTTTTGGTTGGTACCTTTCATTGGGTCGCGGTTTTTCGGTCGCCAGGCAACCGAAAAACCGCAGACTGCTTCTTAACCCCAGTTTGCTTTCTGGATATTGTCGATGCTGATCTTGATGCTTTCCAGCGGTGGGCGCTTGCAAACGTCCTGTTCGACAAAATAATGCTTCATCCCGGCTTCGCCGGCTTTTGCAAAAATGGCCGCAAAGTCAATGGAACCCGTGCCCACTTCGGCAAATTCCTGCTCCGGCGTTTTGGCCATGTCCTTCACGTGCCAGAGCGGAAAACGACCGGGATACTTGGCGAAATAATCCGTCGGCTTCTGCCCGGTTTTGGAAATCCAGTACAAATCCATTTCCATCTGCACCGTCGTATTTTTCAGAATCAGCTCATACGGCATCTGACCGTCTACGCGTTCGTTAAATTCGAAATCGTGGTTGTGATAGCCCAGCGTGAGTCCGGCTTTTTTCGCCGTTTCCTGGCCTTTTCCCAGCAGATCGATCAGTTGTTTGTAATCATCCGATTTGCGCTCGTCGGGGGCCAGATACGCAATGATGAGGTATTCCTGACCAACAGCCTTGGCATCATCCACCACCTGCTGCCAGTTTTTAGTCAGGCCGTCCATCGGGCCCATTTGGGTTGAACGGGCGGTCAGCGTGTGTCCACTGGGGGCCGACAACCCATTATCTTTCAGTATTTTAAGGTATTCGGCTGGCGTTTTTCCAAAGAATTTTCCACCACCGTACCCAAAATTTTCCACTTCTTTATATCCCAACTTGGCCACCTGCTCCAGGATGGTTTCAATGCCCTGTTTCTGAATGTCGTCCCGGAGCGTATACAATTGCAAGCCAACGTTTTTCGCTTTGGCCGCGCAAGCGTTTAAGCCCAGCACCGACAAGGCGCTAAGTCCTAATGAGGTTCCAAGAAAATTTCTGCGATTCATGGTGATTCTGGTAAAATATACAATTGAGTGAAACGGATTGGCCGGCTGGTCGAACAATCGGACCTCCTTTTAATATGTATTTTCGACACAATGATACCGTGTTTTGGCTTTGTGTCTATCTAAACTCTATAAATAATTTAATTTTTTCAACAGGGAATCCAGAAGCATAGAAATAGGAACGCGGATTCAACGGATTGGACTGATCAAAACGGCTATTAATCCGTGTAAATCCGTTCCATCCGTTAAATCCGCGTTCCTATATTATATTCTTATTCGTTACGCTAAAACCGGTTTTATCACTTTTCCGGCTACGTCTGTCAACCGGAAGGGGCGCCCCTGAAACTGGTAGGTCAGCTTGGAATGGTCGAAGCCGAGCAGGTGTAGAATTGTGGCCTGCAGGTCGTGAACGTGGACTTTATCCTTCACCGCGTAATAACCAATCGGGTCGGTTTCGCCGTAGCTAAAACCGCGTTTGACGCCACCACCCGCCATCCAGACCGTGAACGCATCCAGATGGTGGTCGCGACCCATGAACGGCATCTCCTGGCCGTCGCGGTTTTCCTGCATCGGCGTCCGACCAAATTCGCCACCCCACACCACGAGCGTTTCGTCGAGCAGTCCGCGCTGTTTCAGATCGTTCAGCAAAGCCGTAACGGCCTGATCCGACTGTTTGCATTTATCCCGCAATCCGGTTTCAATCGACCCGTCCTTGCTGGTTCCGTGCGTGTCCCACCCCCAGTCGAACAGCTGGACAAACCGCACACCCCGTTCAATCAACCGCCTTGACAAGAGGCAATTGCGGGCAAATGAACCAACGTTCGGATCAACGCCGTAGGCATTCAGAATGTAGTCGGGTTCGCTTTTAATATCCATCGCATCGGGCACCGACATCTGCATTTTGAACGCCATCTCATACTGCGAAATGCGGGTCAGAATTTCCGGATCTTTCACGTCGTCATACTGCTGCTGATTGACTTCGTTGATCGCATCGATGGTTTGTTTCCGGATATCGCGGTTCATGCCCTGCGGATTGGAAACGTACAGAACCGGGTCGCCGTCGGTGCGGCACTGAACGCCCTGATACACCGAAGGCAAAAAACCGCTCCCCCAAACCGACTTGCCCGCATCTGGCTGCTTTCCGCCCGACGCCAGCACGATAAAACCGGGCAGATTATCATTTTCCGACCCCAGACCGTAGGTTACCCACGAACCAATGCTGGGCCGTCCCAGCCGGGCCGCGCCGGTGTGCATCAGCAACTGCGCGGGGGCGTGGTTGAACTGGTCGGTGTGCATCGATTTGATGAACGTGATCTCGTCGGCCACGGTTTGCAGGTGCGGCAGGTAATCCGACAGCCAGGCCCCCGACTGACCGTATTGCGCAAACTTGCCCTGCGGCCCGAGCATCTTCGGCACACCGCGGATGAAGGCAAATTTCTTCCCCTCCAGCAACTCCTGCGGACAATCTTTGCCGTTGTATTTGACCAGTTCCGGCTTGTAATCGAACAGCTCCAGCTGCGACGGCGAACCCGCCATGTGGATGTAGATCACCCGCTTCGCTTTCGGCGAAAATTGCGACGGGCGCGGGGTCATGGGCTCGCCCGGGGAGGCTGGTGCGTTGTTGAGCGCCGTTTTATCGTCGTTTTTACCGAAAAAACCGCAACTGGTCAGGGTTGAACCCAGCGCCATAGCGCCCAGTCCGGTCGTGCAGGTGTGCAAAAAATGCCGCCGGGTTTCGCGCTGCAAAGCTGCTTCCTGGAGTTCTTTAAGGAGTTTGTTCATCGGATTTTATTCTTTCGTAATCACTTCATCCAGGTTCAGCATCGTATTGGCCGTCACGGTCAGGGCCGCCAGTTGGGGCGTCGCTTCCTGACAGGACACTAATTGATGGGCATCTTCCGGATGCTGGCGATAATACGTTTCGGTATTTCGGTAAAGTTTAGTCAGAATCGCCAGCTTTTTCGGCGTCAGATTCCGGAGCATAATCAGCCGGAAACCGGCCTGGATTTGCTGTTCCGGTGTTTTTCCCTGCAAGATCATCGTCTCGGCCAACCGTTGAGCGGCTTCCACATAGACCGGATCGTTGAGCGTCACCAGGGCCTGCAAAGGCGTGTTGGTGCGGAGTCGGCGGAGCTGGCAGAACTCCCGGCTCGGGCTGTCGAAGGTAATCATCGACGGATACGGGGCCGTCCGTTTCCAGTAGGTGTACAACGCCCGTCGATACCGGTCTTCACCCTGACTCAACTTCCAGGACTCGCCACTGTAGGGCGATTGCCAGATGCCATCGGGCTGGGGCGGCATCACGCTGGGGCCGTATAACTTGTTGCTCAACAGGCCCGTAACCGCCAGCGCCTGATCCCGCACCTGCTCGGCTCCCAGCCGGACCCGTGGCCCGCGGGCCAGCAGTTTGTTGTAGGGATCTTTGGCCAGCAGCGCCGGTGACACGTCGGAACGTTGGCGGTAGGTGGCCGAAACCACGATTTTCTTCAGTAATTTTTTGACACTCCAGCGGTCGGTTTCCATAAAATCGACGGCCAGCCAATCCAACAGTTCACGGTGCGTGGGCTGAATGCCCTGCGTGCCGACATCCTCGACGGTTTCCACAATACCGGTTCCGAACAACTGCTCCCAAAACCGGTTGACGGCCACCCGCGCCGTGAGCGGATGTTCGCGACTCACCATCCATTTCGCCAGGCCCAGGCGGTTTTTGGGCAATTCCTTCGCCATCGGCGGCAAGGATTTCGGCACATCGGGCTTCACTTCCTTACCTTTCACCAGCCAGTTCCCGCGCTGAAAAACGTACGTTTTGCGGGCCAGATCGCCGGTTCCTTCAAACATAATGGGCGTCGATTCGGGCCGGGTATTCAGAATTTGGGCCAGCTTCAAATCCATTTCACCCAAGGCCGTTGCGGGTTGCCCCGGCAG
This sequence comes from Larkinella knui, assembly GCF_003858645.1. GTDB lineage: Bacteria > Bacteroidota > Bacteroidia > Cytophagales > Spirosomataceae > Larkinella > Larkinella knui. The sequence goes on from NZ_RQJP01000008.1 coordinate 58,005, forward strand.
GGCCGCCTGGAAAGATACCCACTTGATTTGAATCCACTCTTTGGGTGTCTCCGGACTGGTCGCCGTCACATACAGATCATGGTGGCCCGCTATGTTGGGCAACGGGAAAATCATGGTGCTATCCCGGCTGGCCGGTGTGGGAGCTGTCAGCAGAACCGGGCCGGTCAGACTATCCCGGCGCAGCGTCAGAATGGCATTTTTACCCTTCGTTCCCCAGGCCATGATCAACCGGTTTTTACCCGTCAGGTCAACGTTTTTGATCCGGCCGGAGCCGCCGTCCTGCATCACGAAATACTTGGCATCCAGCAGCGACGCCTTCACGTATTTGTCGAAGTCGTGGGAGTTGATCTTGGGTTCGGTAATCCGGACAAATTTCATCACGTCCTGAACCTGCCGGGGTTGTTTGAGGTGGCCTTTCAACCAGGTATGTAATTCCTGAACCTTCAGCGAATCTTCTTTCTGATAAAACCGCAAGGTCGGCGTTTCGGTCGTTACGTCCTCGTCGCGGGAGTTGTTGAAGAACGCCATGTATTTGTAATATTCTTCGTTGACAAACGGGTCATACGGATGCGTATGGCATTGCACGCAGCCGAAGGTGGTTCCCTGCCAGACGTCCCAGGTCGTATTGACCCGGTCCATGACGGCCGCCACGCGAAACTCTTCATCCTGCGTACCGCCTTCGTCGTTGGTCATCGTGTTGCGGTGAAAACCGGTCGCAACCAGTTGGTCATCCGTCGGGTTCGGCAGCAAATCGCCCGCCAGTTGTTCCACCGTGAACTGGTCGAACGATTTGTCCTGGTTAAAGGCTTCGATGAGCCAGTCGCGATACCGCCAGATGGTCCGGCCCGGGTCGCGTTCGTAGCCTTTCGTATCGGCATACCGGGCCAGATCGAGCCACATGCCCGTCCAGCGTTCACCGTAGGCCGGAGACGCCAGCAGCCGGTCCACCACCTTTTCGTAGGCATTGGGCGAGGTGTCGGCCACAAAATCCGCCACTTCTTTTTCCGTCGGCGGCAAACCCGTCAGATCGAGCGAAACCCGGCGAATCAGCGTCGCTTTGTCCGCTTCGGGCGATGGTTTCAGGTTTTCTGTTTTGAGTTTATCGAGAATAAAATGGTCGATTTCGTTTTTCGCCCAGTTCAATTCGTCATTTTCAACGACGCCCAACCGCGACCAGAACGTTCCGATTTTCGGCACTTCCGGTTTTTCAACCGATTGATACGCCCAGTGATCACCCCATTCGGCACCCTGATCGATCCATTTCCGCAGCGTCTCGATTTCTTCCGGTTTCAAAGGGGGCGCTTCCAGCGGCATGCGTTCGTCGTGGTCGGTGAGCGTCAACCGGCGGATCAGTTCACTGTTGTCGGCGTCGCCCGGTATAATGGCTAATTTTCCGGATTTCCCCGGTGCCAATGCTTCGTTCTTAAACAGCAAGCTATAATTCGACGCTTTTTTGACGCCCCCGTGGCAGGCAATGCAATTTTTGTTGAGAAGGGGCTTGATTTGGGTATTAAAATCCACTTTATCCTCGAAGATTCCGAGGAACGAAGAAAGGGTAAGAGCTACCACCACGGCCAACCCACCAACCACCAGGAGTTGAGGTTTCATACGAAAAGGTTCAGGTTTCAGGGTTTTCGACTCCTTATAAAGAGTTGAAAAAAGGTAATGTACTGAATTCTACTACAAAAATTAGAAAAAATCCGCACTTTTCCGCGTTCTCATGGGAGAATGATCGGTGTGCAATCACAAAAAGCCCGATCCGTGTTTCCGGTCGGGCTTTGACTGCTCCCGGGCTTTTCCGGGTCGTAACTACCGTGAATTATGGTTAATGAGGCTCCAGAGGAGCTTTCTGTTACCAGAATTTTAGCGATTGACTATTCAGGACGCTCCTCCGGAGCTTATCGCTTGTTCGGCACCGGTTTTCTATCAACAGGGAGCCCCTCCGGGGCAAATCCGAAATCCGCGTTAATCAGGTTATCAAGTTATTACTCACTCCGCAGACTTTCCACCGGGTTGGTCAGGGCCGCTTTTACACTCTGGAAACACACGGTCAGGAAAGCAATGGCAATGGCCAACATTCCCGCCAGGGCGAATACCCACCAGGCCGGATCAAGCTTGTATTCAAAGTTTTGCAGCCATTGACTCATCGCATACCAGGCAATGGGAGAAGCAATGACGATGGCGATGAACACCAGTTTCATAAAATCTTTCGATAGCAACATCACAATGCTGGCCACCGACGCGCCGAGTACTTTCCGAACGCCGATTTCTTTGGTGCGTTGCTCGGCGGCAAAGGCCGTCAAACCAAACAGGCCCAGACAGGCAATCAATACCGCCAGAACCGTAAAGGTCAGCAGGATCTGACCCTGCTTCTGTTCTGCTTTGTATTGCTGTGAAAAGTTTTCATCCAGAAAATGAAAATCAAGCGTATTGGCCGGATCGAACGTTTGATAAACCGACCGGATGTGGGCCAGTGCTTCGGTTACTTTTGTGGGCTGAATCCGAACGTATACATTGTCTTTGTCCAGCGGGGCAGGCATCTGCAACACCAGTGGCTCGATTTTATGCTGAAGAGAATAGGTATGAAAATCCCGGACAACACCCACCACGCGGGCTTCGGCCGTGTGCTTTTCCTGATCGATGTAGTATTTCACTCGCTTGCCGATGGGCTCTTTCCAGCCAAGTTGCTTCACCAGGGTCTCATTGACCAATACCGCACCTGCCAAATCGCTTTTGAACGATTCGGAGAAGTTTCGTCCGCTCAGTAGTTTGATCTCCAGGGTCTTGAGATAGTCGGGATCGACCGAAAACTTCTGCACCACCTGCGTACTGGCTGAAATCGCGCCGTTTTGCTCAAAGAACATGCCGTTACCGCCGATGTTGTTGTTGCCAATCGGATTGCTGGCGGCCGACGCGCTCTCAATCAACGGGCTTCGCAGCAGAGCTTCTTTGAGGGCCTCGATGCGCTGGCGGGTTTCCTGGCTGTCAATGTGAAATGTGAGCACCTGTTCTTTGTTAAATCCTAAATCCTTGTGCATCACAAACTCCATTTGCCGGTACACCAGGCCCGAACAGGCAATCAGCGCAATCGTGGCCACAAACTGGAACACCACCAGCGACTGCTTCAGAAAGCTGCTGCCCGATTGGCCGCCAGACTGCCCCCGCAAAGCCGCTATCGGCCGGAAACCCGACAGCATCAACGCGGGATAGAGACCGCTCACCGCACCAAGCACGAGCGACAGCAGGGTAACCACCACGACCGTAGTCGATAGATCAGGGATTGACAGCGCTTTATCGGCCAGTTGGTTGAAAAAAGGCAAGGCCACCACCACCACGACGGTACTGACCAGACCCGCCAGGAACGTCATGAGCATCGACTCGGTCAGAAATTGCCCGATGAGTTGCTGCCGAAACGACCCGATGGCTTTCCGAACGCCAACTTCGCGGGTCCGTTTCAGGGCGCGGGCCGTATATAAATTCACGTAATTGATGCAGGCAATCAGCAGAATCAGGGCCGCCACGACCGCAAAAATGGACACCGTGCGCGCGCTGCCATTCGGGCTGATTTCATAGTCAAGCTGCGAGTGGAGGTGAATCGACGTCAGGGGCTGGAGTTCCATGCGGTACGTCACACCATCTCCCAGTTCTTTTTTCAGGTATTTCTGGTAAAAACCGGGCAGCTTGGCTTCCAGCGTTTTGGAATTGCTTCCTTCGGTCAGCAGCAGATAGGTATACAGTTCAGAATTCTGCCAGCCACTGGTATAATTAGTTGGCAGCGAGCGCAAAGCTTTGAATTGCAGATGGGAATTGGCCGGCACATCGTCCATAACCCCCGTAACGGTATTGGGAAAATTGTTACTGAAATTAACGACTTTTCCAACGGCTTTTTGAGCATCCCCGAACAGACTTTCGGCCACACTCTTCGTCAGAACGATGCTTTGCGGTTTACTCAGCGCCGAAGCCGGATCGCCATACAGAAGCGGAAAGGTAAAAACCTCAAATACCGCCGGGTCCGTGAAAAAAATGTTCCCGACTTCTATTTTTTTATCATTGAACGTGATGAGTCCCCCGCCTTCCGTGTTGAACCGAACGGTTTTTTCAACTTCCGGGTATTCGTTTTTCAGGGCGGGTCCATACGGCGCCGAGGTCGGGGCCAGTTTGAGGTTTCCGCCCGGCCACTGGGCATAATGCACCACCCGGACAATGCGATCCGCTTTGGTATGAAAACGATCGTAGCTTAGTTCATCAACGACGTACAGTCCCATCAACCAGACGGCTGCCATCCCAATGCCGAGTCCAACGACGTTGAGACCACTGAAGAGCTTGTTTTTCCAGAAAGTCCGGATCGTAATTTTTAGGTAGTTCTGTAACATTTCAGTAAACCGTTGACGTTATAAGCCGTATTTCTGTACGCTGCCTGATCAATTCCCAAATGCCGTACCAAACCAGTAAGACAAAGATTATCAGATACTTATAAAAAGTTAATTTTAAATTGTGTCCGCAAATGGACGTTAATTTTGACCGTTAGTGGACAATCGGTCAGCGCACCGCCGGTTCCAGCAACTGGATCGTTCCGGCGTCGGCATCCAGTTCGGCTTCGATGCCCAGTGGAACGGTGAATTTGTGCGTAATGTGGCCGATCATGGCCCCCGAGTAGGCCGGTTTTTTCAATGGAATAATATGATCGCGGAAAACGTCTTCCAGCGTCAGCGAACCGTACCCTTTGCCGGGCTCGCAGTCGGTGCATTTCCCGAAAACGAAACCGCCAATCTGATCCAGAACGCCCGCCAGTTTGAGTTGTGTAATCATGCGGTCCATCCGGTAAACGTCTTCGCCAATGTCTTCCAGAAACAAAATGCTGTCTTTCCAGTCGGGCAGGTATCGGGACCCCATCAGGTGGCTCAAAACCGTCAGATTTCCGCCCAAAAGCCGCCCGCGGGCTTTGCCGGGGTGGAGCGTAGCCACCCGGTCTTTCACCTGCGCCAGCAAATCGCCTTTATCGTGCGGATTTTCCATCAAAACCGCCTGGCCGTCCATCAGCGTCTGACGGAAATAGTTCACCGTGAACGGATTGAACGTGGCCGACCCCACCGGGCCGTGCATCGTCACCAGTCCGGTTTGCGCGTAAATCCCCAGTAACAAGGCGGTAATGTCGCTGTAGCCGACCAGGATTTTCGGATTCCGGCGAATCACGCTGTAGTCGAGCAGCGGCAACAACCGGGCGCACCCCCAGCCGCCGTGCATGGCCATGATGGCGTTTACGCTGGGGTCGGCAAACAGCGCGTTGAGGTCGGCCGCCCGGTCGGCGTCGGTTCCGGCGAGGTAGCCGTAGCGGTCGAAAACGTGTTTGGCAATAATGGTTTTGAACCCCAGCGCCTGCAACGATTCCACGGCGACCTGAACGGTTTCGTGCGTAAAAGCCGGGGCCGCCGGACCCACCAGCGCAACGGTATCACCGGGTTTGAGCCGGGGCGGTTTGACGGCGGTAACCGGTGGACGAAAAGCCGTGGTGGCCGCGGCAGCGGTGAGGATTTGCAAAAAGTTTCGGCGGGAGAACGACATGGACGGGAAACGAGTAGTAAGAATTGACGGAAAAACAGTACCAATATAAATCAGAATACGGACCGATCCCTTACTTTAGAAGGTATTCGGGCATTCTTAAAAAAATTTAAAATATTTTCATTGGTGTTACGGATCAATATGACGAATTTTGCCGCACCGCACGAACCACAATTTACCATTCCGTTATGATTTCTGAACCTTCCATTGTCGAAAATGCGTCGGGTCGTAAACCGGGTGAGCCGGTCCAATCGGCCATCACGTACGAAAAAATACCCACGCACATCTACGCCGATGCGAAAGATGCGTCCCGCGCCGTCGCCCACGAAATTGCCGATCTCATTCGCGAAAAGCAGCAACAGGGGAAGCTGTGTGTCTTGGGGTTAGCCACTGGCTCGTCGCCCAAAACGGTGTATGCCGAGCTGATCCGGCAACACCGCGAAGAAGGCCTGAGCTTCCGCAACGTGGTGACGTTCAACCTGGATGAATATTATCCGATGGAGCCAAATTCGCTGCAAAGCTACGTGCGGTTCATGAAGGAGCAACTGTTCGACCACGTCGATATTCCGGAAGGTAATTATTTTATTCCCGACGGAACGGTTCCGGTCAACAAAGTCGCCGAGTTCAGCCGGGCCTACGAAGAAAAAATGCAATCGTACGGTGGGCTGGATTTTCAACTGCTGGGGATTGGTGGCAACGGTCACATCGGGTTTAACGAACCGGGTTCGCTGATCAATTCGCACACCCGCCTGATGATGCTCGATCATTCGACGCGGGCGGCTGCGGCCATGGACTTTGGCAGTTTGGCTAAAACACCGAAAAAGGCCATTACGATGGGGGTTGCCCCTATTTTGAGCGCCCGACGGGTGGTTCTACTGGCCTGGGGTGAACGCAAAGCGCCGGTCATCCGGGCCGCTCTGGAAGGAACCGTGACGGAATCGATCCCGGCTTCGTACCTGCAAACGCATCCCAACGCGCTGTTTGTGATCGACCAGGCCGCTGCGTCGGACCTGACCCGGATGCAAACGCCCTGGCTGGTCGATACGGTGGAATGGACCAACCAGATGATCAAGAAAGCCGTCACGTACCTGTCGCGGACACTGGGAAAACCGGTTTTAAAACTGACCAACAAAGATTATAACGACAACGGGATGAGCGACTTGCTGGCGCAGGTAGGACAGGCATACGATCTGAACATCGACGTTTTCAATCAACTTCAACATACGATTACGGGCTGGCCGGGTGGCAAACCGAATGCCGACGATACCAAGCGCCCCGAACGCGCCCTTCCCGCCAGCAAACGCTGCCTGATTTTTAGTCCCCATCCCGACGACGACATCATTTCGATGGGCGGCACGTTCCAGCGGCTGGTCGATCAGGGCCACGAAGTTCACGTGGGCTACCAGACTTCCGGAAACATTGCTGTGGCCGATGACGAAGCCCTGCGGTTTGCGGATTACGTGGTGGATTTCAACGAAAAATTCGGCATCGACAGCCCCGAAGCCACGCAGATTTTCCGCGATGCTGCCGAGTCGTTACGCGAGAAGAAAGACAGCGAAATGGACTCGGTGGAAGTGCGGTATATCAAAGGGTTGATCCGGAAAGGCGAGGCCAAATCGACCTGCCGGTTTGTTGGAATCCCCGTTGAGAATGCTCATTTTCTGAACATGCCGTTCTACGAAACCGGCAAAGTCGAAAAGAGCGCCTTGGGCGAAGCCGACATTCAGGTGGTGATGGACGTCATCAGGCAGGTAAAACCGCACCAGATTTATGCCGCCGGTGATCTGGCCGATCCGCACGGAACGCACAAGGTTTGCCTCGACGCCATCATGGAAGCCGTTCGCCGGTTGAAGAACGAGGAGTTTATGCAGGATTGCTGGGTGTGGCTCTACCGCGGGGCCTGGGCCGAGTGGGACATTCACGAAATTGAAATGGCGGTTCCGATGTCGCCCGACCAGGTGATGCGCAAGCGGCTCGGTATTTTCAAACACCAGTCGCAGAAAGACGGCGTGGTGTATCAGGGCACCGACTCGCGGGAGTTCTGGCAACGGGCCGAGGAGCGCAACCGCGCCACGGCGGGGCTCTACAACCAGTTGGGCCTGGCCGAATACGAAGCCATGGAAGCGTTTGTGCGCTGGCATTTTTAACCGGATTTATTGACTTGATTTTTGCCTTCCAAATAGGCCCCATCAGAAAATGTTGGGGCCTATTTTTTTATAAATCGTCGGTTGACGGCTCATACGGTTGTTGCCAGCCCCCGGTTTAAACCGGGGTTGAAGGTCGGCGGTATCCGTTGATAGCAAACCGTTTTAACGGTTGCGGGATGCTGAAACCGTTAAAACGGTTCGTATATTTCAGATGCGTTTCATGCTTTCCCCCGGTTTAAACCGGGGGCTTTACAATTCTACTACTCATGCAACAAACGAAGAGTTCTCACGAACTAAACCGAACCTCCAGCCAGTCCTTGGGTACTTCCCGGCTTCTGTCCCTCGACACTTTCCGGGGCATCACCGTTGCGGCCATGATTCTGGTCAATAACCCCGGCGACTGGAGCCACATCTATGCCCCGCTGGGTCATGCACACTGGCACGGCTGGACACCCACAGACCTGATTTTTCCGTTTTTCCTGTTCATCGTCGGCGTCTCGATTTCGTACGCCTTGCAGAATAAGGAAAAACCGGGTCTGGTCGGGAAAATTGTGAAGCGGAGTTTGATTCTGTTCAGTCTGGGTTTGTTTCTGAACCTGTTCCCGAAATTTGATTTTACCACCGTCCGGATTCCGGGCGTTTTGCAGCGGATTGCGCTGGTGTACCTGGCCTGTTCGCTCATTTACGTCAAAACCGACACCCGGACGCAGGGCTGGCTGATCGGGATTTTACTCGTTGGCTACTGGCTCCTGATGGCGTTTGTTCCCGTACCGGATTTTGGCCCGGCCAACCTGGAACCCGAAACCAACCTCGGCGCTTGGCTCGACCGGACCTTGCTGGGCGGCCATTTATGGAAAACCTCGAAAATCTGGGACCCGGAAGGAATTTTGAGCACCCTGCCCGCCATTGCAACCGGTTTGTCCGGCATTCTGGCCGGAACACTCCTCAAGTCCGGCCGACCGGAAGCCGAAAAAGCAGTTTGGTTGTTCGTGGCGGGTTGTCTGTCGCTGCTGGGTGCCTATGTCTGGAACGGCTTTTTCCCGATCAATAAATCCCTCTGGACCAGTTCGTTCGTGTTGCTGACCTCCGGTCTGGCGTTGCAGGGGCTGGCGTTGTGCTACTGGCTGATCGACGTGCAGGGGTATAAACGATGGACCAAACCGCTCGTTGCCTTTGGCGTCAATGCCATTACGGTTTTCTTCCTCTCCGGACTGATTCCGCGCATTCTGAACCTAATTAAAATTCAACAACCTGACGGGTCGGAAACGGGTGCGAAGGAATGGCTGTACCAGACGTTTTTCGTGCCGTATTTCGAAAGCCCGTACAACGCGTCGCTGGCCGGGGCGCTGACGTTTGTGCTGATCTGGTTCGGGATTTTAGGTTGGATGTACCAGAAAAAAATCATTATTAAAGTATAAATAATGCCGCTACTTTTGAGTTAACACAGCAGACACGCTACACGCCGTGTTTTCACGATCGATACGATGAACAAGATTCTTGCAACCGGCCTTGCCATTTCTCTGTTGGTAGGCGGTGCGAATGCCCAGCAACCCGTCAAAACCGGCACCAAAAAAGCCGCAGTTCCCTCAAAAGCCGCCGTTGCCGCGGGAATTCCTGCCGAACTGAAGCAGCCCATTCCGTTCGATCCGGACGTCAAAGTGGGAAAACTTCCGAACGGGATTACCTACTACATCCGCAAAAATGCCGAACCCAAAAACCGGGCGGAACTGCGGCTGGCGATCAACGCCGGGTCGATTCTGGAAACGGACGACCAGCAGGGCCTGGCGCACTTCATGGAACACATGGCGTTCAACGGCACCAGGAATTTTCCCAAGAATGAACTGGTGAGTTTCCTGCAATCGTCGGGCGTGCGATTCGGAGCCGACCTGAACGCGTCGACCGGTTTCGACGAGACGATTTACCAACTGCCCGTGCCAACCGACTCGGCGCGGATTTTTGAGCGGTCGTTCCAGATTCTGGAAGACTGGGCGCACAACGTGACGATGGACCCGGCCGAAATCGACAAGGAACGCGGAGTCATTCTGGAAGAAGCCCGGTCGGGACGCGGGGCCGGTCAGCGGATGCGCGAAAAGTATTTTCCGCTGATTCTCAACAACTCCCGCTACGCCAGCCGGTTACCGATTGGCAAAGACGACATCATCAAGACCTTCAAACCCGAAGCCTTGCAGCGGTTTTATAAAGACTGGTACCGCCCGGATCTGATGGCGGTGGTGGCCGTTGGCGATTTCGATGTGGCTCAGGTAGAAGGTATTATCAAGGAAAAATTCGGGCGCATTCCGGCGGCAACCAACCCGAAACCGCGTCTGGAATACCCGGTTCCGCCCCACAAAGACACCAAGATTGCCATCGTGACCGATCCCGAACAGCCGAATACGATGGTGCAGATTATGTACAAACGGCCCGAAATCAAGGAGAAAACCCTGTACGATGTCCGGGAAGCCATCAAGCGGGTTCTGTTCAATTCCATGATCGGAAACCGGATCAATGAACTCACGCAGCAGGCCGACCCGCCGTTTCTGGCCGGATACAGCAATTACGGCGGTTTTCTGGGCGATCAGGATGCGTTCAGCTCCTACGTCATTGCCAAAGACGGCAATGTTCCGCGGGCCGTCACGGCCATTCTGGACGAAAATGCCCGCGTCGACCGCTTTGGATTTACGGAAACGGAACTGGATCGGGCCAAAAAACAGTACCAGAAAGCCGTCGATCGCATCTACCGGGAACGGGACAAAACCCGCTCGTCGAGTTACGTCAGTGAATACGTCGAGAACTTCCTGAAAGGCGACATCCCGGTCAGCATTTCGTTTTACAATGATTTTCTGAAAAAATACCTCAGCGGGATTACCGTCGGCGACGTCAATAACCTGGCGAAACAGTTCATTACGACCGAAAACCGGGCCGTCGTCATCATGGCTCCGGAGAAGGATAAAGCTAAACTGCCAACCGAAAAACAGATTCTGGCGCTGATCGATAACGCCGGTAAAAACGTAACGGCCTATGTCGACAAAACGCTGGACAAACCGCTTTTGCCGACGCTACCCGTTGGAGCGCCCGTAACGGCTGAGAAGGAAATTCGCGACATCAACGTCACCGAATGGACGCTCCGCAACGGCGTGAAAGTGGTGTTGAAACCGACGGATTTCAAGAACGATCAGATCATTTTTTCGGCCACGAGTCCGGGCGGTACTTCGCTCTACGAAAATAAGGATTTTGAATCGGCACGGTTTGCTTCGACGCTGACGCAAATGAGCGGAATCGGCGAATATAGTCAGATTCAGCTCGGTAAGTACCTGACCGGAAAAACCGTGAACGTAACGCCTTACATTGGCGAAACTACCGAAGGCATCAGCGGCAGCACCACACCCGACGACCTGGAAACGGCGCTGCAACTGGTGTATGCCTACTTTACAGCCCCTCGGAAGGACACGGAAGTGATCAAGGGATTTCTATCCAATCAGAAAAGTTTTCTGCAAAATCAGATGGCGACCCCGACGCCCCAGAAGGTTTTCCAGGACACGGTTCAGGCGGTATTGGGCAATTATAATTACCGCCGTTTGCCGATGACACCCGCCAATCTCGACAGGGTTGATGTGGATCGGGCCACGGCCATTTACAAAGACCGCTTTGCCGACGCCAGCGATTTCACCTTCTTCTTTGTCGGAAATTTCAAGGAAAAAGACATTAAACCGTTGATTGAAAAGTATTTGGGAAGCTTACCGGCTATCAATCGCAAGGAAAAATACCGCGACCTGGGCATCCGGATTCCGGCCGGAAAAATCGAGAAGTCTGTTACCAAAGGGCTGGAACCGCGAAGCACGGTTCAGCTGGTCTTCAGCGGTGATTTTGTCTGGAATTCCGAAAACACCACGCAAGTCGACGCGCTGGCCGAAGTGCTGGAAATTAAACTGACCGAAACGCTCCGGGAGGAAGAAAGCGGGGTGTACGGCGTGGGCGTCAACGGGGCCTACTCCAAAATTCCGGCGCAGCGGTACACCTTCCGCATTGGGTTCAGTTGCGCTCCCGAGAACGTCGATAAACTGATTGCCCGGACGCTGGCTGAAATTGAAAAGCTGAAGCAGAACGGTGCCGATGCCAAAGATATCGACAAATTCAAGGCCGAAACCCGGCGCGAAACGGAAGTTCAGTTGAAGCAGAACAACTTCTGGCTGGGGTATCTTTCCAACCAGTATTTCAACCAGGACGACCCGAACGAAATCCTGCACGAAGCAGAGTTTCTGAAACAGGTGACGCCGGAAAGCACGAAACAGGCCGCCAATCAGTATTTTGGCAAGAACTTTATCAAGCTGTTGCTGGTGCCGGAACGGAAGTAATTCGCGCCCTGCCGTTCGCTAAATGGTTGAGTATCTTCTGGTAAAAAGCACTAACTTGCTACGATCCCCTGTTCGTATCATGCTGTACCAGAAGTACCAACCCGCTCCCCATCTGCGCCCGTTTGTCGAGTGCTACTTCGTTTGGGAGAACGCGCAGTCGTTGCTCCAGCCCATAACCGTCGAGTCGCCCCCGAACGGATATGGCTCGCTGGTTTTCAATTATGGCGATCCGTATCGGCTCCAAACGCCGAAAACCGGCACCAAACTAGTGCCGGTTTCCTTCCTGAGCGGGCAGTCGACGAGCAGCTATCAACTCCAGTTGCAGGGACAGATTGGCATGATTGGAGCGGTATTTCGCCCGGCGGGACTGAACAGCCTGTTTGGATTACCGATGTATGAATTCACGGATGAACGCGTCGACCTAACGGCCGTCCTGGGCGACCGCATCCAGACCATGCAGGAACGCCTGGCCGGGTCCGGCGATGCCATCGGAAAAGTCCGGATCCTGGAAGCATTTCTGAGCAGCCAGATGGCGCGCACCAATGCCGTAACCGACCGCACGGATTATATTGCTAACCGGATTGTCGATCAGCGCGGCATCGTCAACATCAATGCGTTAATGGATGAACTGTACGTCTGTCGGCGGCAGTTTGAACGAAAATTTCTGCAAAAAGTGGGGGTCAGTCCGAAATATTACGCCCGCATCCGGCGCATCAGTTATCTGTGTGCCCAATTGGCCGGCGAGCACTGGAATGTGAACGATTGGCACGATCTCATTTACCGGTCCGGTTATTACGATCAGTCGCATTTTATCCGCGAGTTTACCGGTTTTACGGGTCGTAATCCTTCGGCTTATATTCGGAACAATGTGGAGCTGGCTAATTTTTTAAGATCCTAAAAGGCGGTTTTTGGTCTTCGCAAAATGTCGCATTTGTACAATAAGGCCCGGGCCGTGTCAGGTAATTTTGATGCATCATTTATCCAACCAAATGTCATGAAAACTACACAAATCGAATCATTGACCGACCTGACCCGGAAAGGCACAAGCATTGAATTTTTCTCAGCGTATCAGGAACGCGATATTGAGCGGATGATGGCCCTGTTCGACCCAAACGGCGAATTCTGGCTCATGCCGCTCGGCCCCGATCCGCAAGGCACCATCGGCGAACTGGGCCGAAACTTCTGGACGGGGGTCATCGGCGCTTTCCCGGACATCGACAATACCGTCGATAAAGTAACCGCCGACGGCGATAAAATCATTTGCAACGTGGCTCTGTTCGGCACTCAAACCGCTGATTTTGCCGGTATTACCAGCAAAGGCCTGCGTTTTAACAGCGATCACATTTTCATCTTCCGCTTCAACGAAGACGACAGAATTACAGCGGTGGCCATCGACTGGGATCACGCCAGTTTCCAGCACCAGTTGGGAGCCTGATCGTCCGCGTTTACACCTATAAAAACGCAGGAATGGCTTTTTAACTCCGTCGGCCCGGGCCGATTATTAATAACCGGATCAGCCCGGGCCGACGGAACGTTAATGTCAATTACCACCAAAGCTGGCGGTTATTGGCAACGGTAAAAATTCGCTCCGTATTTTTCGGGTCGTCCGGTAATAGCCGGTAAAGGGCACCGGCCGGAATGTTTTCGAACTGCAACGGCCGGTTGGCCAGCTTCTTTTGTTCACCTGTCATCTGCCAGCCGTTCTGCCAGTAGAAAAGCCGGTATGTTTTGTCGGCTATCGGCTCGCTGCGTTTTAAACCCAGACAAACACTATCCATGGTCTGGAAAAGGGCAATTCCTGACAAACCCAGCGAATAAACGGCCCCTTCTTCGGTTATTTTTGACCGGGTTAGCTGAACCGGAACCGCGGTTTTCTGCTTCGAATCGGGTTGACACACGACTTTTTCGCCCGTTGCTTCGTCGATATAAAAAGGACTGTCGAGCGCAGTCACTCCCTTTCCGCCCTCATAGGTGCAGGGCAAATACACCAGTCCTGTTGCCATCTTCTGAAACCGGCAGTGGTTGTTTACGGGTTTGGACCAATAAACCGGAATCCATTCTCCGTTGGAAAACGTAGCCAGATAGGCCATTTCCACCTCGGAAGCACCAGTCAGGTTTATGTCAATCGTGCTCGTTGGCACGTATAAATCCGTCACATCGATCACCCGGTCAAACAACAGATTATACGGGATATCGTCCTCGTCGTTCAGCAAATGGGGTAGCGTTGCTTTATTAATTGAATACGTTTTTCGAAAAACTTTAGCCGGTCGTCGCTGTTCGTGATAGATTCCCAGCGGGTCAAAGTCGGCAGGAAATGCCGGATACCGTTCGCAACCCATGAATTTGGCCCAGTCGTGCTTCGATGTTACCATGGCATTCCAGGCATGGGGGCCGCCGTTGCTGTTGCCCCACATGGGCGCAAAATCCGTCGTAACCGCCACACCCAGGGCGCGCAGGGGATAACTGATGGTACTGGTCATGGTCCAGCAATCACCCTCTTTATTCTTCGCCAGTTGCCCCCACGATAAATACTTCGCCGGTTGCGCCTTCATGCTGTATTTAAACTGATTGAAGAAATCGATATTTATTTTCTTGCAAATTGCCATATTCGGGTCTTCCGCCTGGCGAAACGTATCACGCAGGGTGCTAAACTCTTTGATACACTGCTCACGCCAGGGGGTTAGCGGCTCATTCGCCAAACGATACGGCAAGACGTATTCGCAAAAATCGGTGAACGTTAGCGAGCCTTCTTTCAATTGGTCCGCAGCGGCTTTAAAAGCCAGATCGATGTTGTTAATGAGGTAATCAGCATCTACCTTTCCAAGATCTTCCGTTTCGGATTCGCCGGTCGAAAGGCCGTCCATATGCCCGACCAGAAAGGCCGCGGCCCGGCGCTGTAGGCTGTCGGCCGGCGCCTGATAATGTGTCAGGATAGCGTTCAGCAGTTTCTCTTTCTTTTCGTTGTCGGTCGTACAGGAAAACAGAAAAAAACCGCTCAGCAGAACTGGAATGGCAAGAAGTCGTTTCATAAAAACCGGTATGATTTAGCGTGATTTTTCAGTTTTAACCAGAAGGTTCTTCATTTCAAAAGTAATTTGCCTGGAAGCCGGAGAGGGAATCGAAACCGGCATGTTTACAATATAAAAAGCCGTTTGTCTGGCTTTAACCGAATCCCCGGTTTTCAGATACATCATTGCCAGTAAATACCGGGGATAGAGTTTATTAGGAATGATGGAAATCGCTTTTTTATACGATTTTTCTGATAAATCATACTTATCCAACTTTAAATAGACATTGCCCAGATTGGTATACAATACGGGGTCAGCGGTTCGGGTTGATGCCTTTTCAAGTATCGTTGCACTTTGGGCAAAATCACCGGTCATGTACAAAGCCTTCCCGTAACCGAGCATAACTTCCGGCGTGTCGGGCAATTCCTGGAGAACAGTCCGATAGAGTTCTGCCGATTTATTGAACGAGTGGCCCGATAATAAATCCCTCGCTTTTTTCCAGTCTGTTTTGGCTTTAATTAAATGAATTTCGCTTTTAAGAACCATGACCATCAACGCAATCGTGAGTAGACAGAGAATTTTTACAATCCCTATCCGGCCCGGTATGCTTAGCGTCTCTCCCATGGGCGGATACGATACCACGCTGATAAAAAACAGGAATAAAACCCAAATAACCGGAACTTCGAATGGATAAGAGAAAAACCCGGCGACAATAAGTGTCAGCAAAGCACCCATTGATCCAATCAGAAAGGCTGACGCAGTGTGCAGTTGCTTAACCCCTTTCCTGAGTGTTAAAACGAGAAACGCACTAAAAATACCAAGCCCTATAAGGCCATTTTCAAGTATGATCTGCAGAAAATCATTAAAGGCGTAAGGCACATAATCGGCCCGTTCAATCAGTGATAGATCATTTAAATGCTTTTCCATAAACGCACTTTGTATATTCCCGAAATTGGCTTTGAATTGTTCAAACCCCAATCCCCACAAAGCATGTTTCCGGAACAATCCAGCCCCTTCGCGCCAGACCAGCGCCCGGCCCTCGGCCGACGCCGGTTTGTATTGATAAAGCAGGTAGGCCCCCGCCAGTAACCCAAAAATAATCGTCAGCAATACGCCAACCCGATAAACGGATTTTATTCGGAAATAGTGAAACGAAATTTCTTTTTTAAATTTTACGACTAAGACAAATACTGCGCCGATTAAGGTTCCAACCCAGGCCGTTCGGGATTGGGTTGCCGGAAGAATAATACTGATACCAACCACCGAAAACCAGCTTGCAATAGTCAATAGTTTACTTAAAAGTGAATACGATGGAGGAAACAGAAGGATGGCCAGTGAAACGACGAAAATAGGGCTTAGAAAAATCGCATAAGGTCCCGGATTATGGAAAGTACCGGTAATGCTGAATAATTTATGATGGCTGGATCGGTAGCCAAAAATCTGCAACTCACCGTATACTACTTCATAGAAGCCGAAGAGAAGTAACAAAAAGAAGCAGCCGTATAGTGGGTGTACCCCGAACGATTTAGGAGTATAAAACTGCTTCAGGAGTAGAATGGACAGAATGGATAACGTAAAAGATGCCAGATTTTCATTATACCCAAACCCAAGCAAATTATAGTTCAACAAACTGTAGCAAGCGTAGGCGATCAGTAAAAAATCAATCCAATTAAAACTAAGTGTATACCTACCAAGAAATAAATAAACAGAAACGAGGATGATAAATACGGGTGGAACGATGTAAAAAAAATGAGCTTTTACATTAATAAAAGAAAGGTCTGTAAATTTCAGAAAAGGCTTAAAGAAAAGTGCGGATAAAAACGTGATCGCTAAGAGTATAAAAAAGACGTACTGTTGAACAACAGTCACCCTGGTAGCTGGCCGGCCTACTTCTTCCATGGTATTTCTACATCAAAAATACGGTGGTTATCTAGCAGTCTATCTAAAGAAAGAACTATTTTTAAAATACCATTTCCGGTAAATCCAGCTTTTACGGCGACCGCTAATAGTCGTCGTATTCCGAGAGCAGGCTCAGCGTTGACAATTCCAGCAAACTAACCGGCTGCCGCGGGCGGTTGGTCCGGTATACATTAAACACGGACGCAGCCAGCACCAAACCAAGCAACAGGATTTTTAACCACAACCTGGGTTTTGGACCTAAACGGTTTTGTTTCACGGGGTTAGAGCTATTGACCGCCCAGCGGGGCGGATACCCAAAAATAAAATGAATAGTTGAAAGTTGTTGTCCTTGTCCGTTACGATGTTACTAATTTTGGAAAATATATTACAAAATAGCTTCGAGCTGTCTCTTTCATTTCAAGGTTTCCAGATGAAATAAGAACTCCGACGAATTGACGAGCGTGTGAACCAGCGCGGCATAAAAGACATTTTTCGTTTTGATATACGTGTAACCGTAGCCCCAGCCCGCGATACTGGCCAAACCCACAAAAACCAGCGAGCCCGCGTGGAAATGGACCAGACCAAAAAACACACTCGTGATCGCCAGCGCGGTGTATGGGCCATGCCGGTCGAGTTGCTTTTTTTCGATAACATAGGCAGCCAGAAACAGCACCACCGTAATCAGAACCGGCACCCACAGCAAAGCCGGATGCATCAGATAACCGGTGAGCAGCGAAAGCAGCAGGAATACGGCAAATCCCCACGTCCAGTAGGTTTTCCAGACGCCGGATTCCGTTATTTTCCGGGCCAGCATGTTTTGCAAAATTCCCCGCAGGAAAAGTTCTTCAAATAAAGCCGTGCCGAAAAAAATCCGGATCATTTCGCCAATGGCGAGGGGAATGAGGACGACTGAGAGGGGTTCGTAGCCGCTGGTTTTGAGAAAACCGCTGGCATACGCGATCACCCCGGTTAGCGCAATGAAAGCCAGCCAAACCCCGATCGCGGTTTTAAGATACTTCCCTTTGAACATCGGGAAAAAGCCAATCTCGGGCAGATTCCGGATGGTGCCGAAACTGTAGACGGCCGTCAGAATCAGCACAAACCGCAGCACATTGCTGAACCCCGCGCCGTTGAACGGCAAATTGGTCTTTGTCCCGACGGAAATGGAGGTGGCCGGAATCAAGAAGAGAAAATAAAAGCCGAAGTCCGTCCACTGAATGGGCCGAGCGGCTTTTTGATACGCCCAAAAACCGAGTGCCGGAAATAACAGGTAAAAGAAAAACAAGGCGGCTGAGCCTTTGAAGGGCGAATGGCCGTGAAATCCTACATACGAATAGAGAATCACTAGCAGCAAAACCGGCACCAAAACGGCGCGTTCCAGGCTGACGCTGGCGTTCCGTTTGAGCTGCCCGGCCACTTCCGGCTGGCCAATGGTGAAGGTCAGGAAATACAAACCGATGAAATACGGGCTGTCCAGCAAAAGTTCGGCGGTCGGCAAGTGCCAGTTGTAATACAGGAAAAGCGCAAAAAGGGCGGTGGTTAGCAGAGCGCCCGTTCGTATTTCCCGAAAATAACCCGTAGAATTTCCCATCATCAGTCGATTGTTCCAGATAACTACGGAAAGAAAATCAGATGGGCTATTGGGCGGGCTAAAAAACCGCAAAAAGGTCAAAACCGCATCGTTAGAGCACTGCCGGGAAGCAAAATCAGGTAGAAATACCCAATGTTCGACCAATTAATAAATAATACGCCTATTTCAAATTCGCCTTTTTGTAAATTATCCCAAACTCGCTGATATACAATACAATAACCTATAAACAAATGACACCTCTTCAAAAAGCAAGCGTTCTGACACTGGTTTGTGTTCTGACATTCGTCGTTGGCTGGGAACTGTATTGCCGCAGTCAGCACCTCGGGCTTTCCTTCAACGACGACGAGAGTTTGTGGGCGCACACCCGGAAAGAGATTTACCAGAGCAGCCCGTCGCGACCGGTAATTATTGGTTCATCGCGCGTCAAGTTCGATCTGGATCTGGATACCTGGGAAAGTGTAACCGGTGAAAAACCGGTGCAGCTGGCCCTGGCGGGAACCGCGCCCCGGCCGTTGCTGACGGACCTAGCGAACGACGAAAATTTCAAGGGAACGTTGATTATTGGCGTTACCGAAGGCCTTTTCTTTACGCCCGACGGCTCTTTTCCGGAGCGGGAAGCCACCAAGCGGGTTAATTTTTACCCCAAATGGTCGCTTTCCCAGCAACTTAGCTTCCACATCAACCGGGTGCTGGAACCCTGGCTTTATTTTCTGGATGAAGAACGGTTGGCGCTTCGGCCGTTGCTCACGGACTTGCCCATTCCGCCCCGGCCGGGCACCTGGGGTGGGCCGAAGTTTCCCCGCGAATTTTCGGTGACCAAATTCGACCGGCAGGAAATCATGACGGACGCCATGGTGGCCGATACCGCCATTCAGAATAAAGTAAAGGCGGTTTGGATGGACATTGGTGCCCACAGCCCCAAACAGAGCCTGCCTCCCTTTCTGCTGACGGCCATCCTGAACTCCGTTAAAAAGTCGGTGGATCAGATTCGGGCGCGGGGCGGCAAGGTGGTTTTTGTTCGGATGCCTTCGGACGGTGTGTTCCGCGAAATCGAAAAAAAGAGCCATCCGCGGGAACAGTATTGGGATCGGCTGCTGGCGCATACGAACACGCCGGGCATTTATTTTGAAGATTACCCGGCATTATCCAAATACCGCTGCCCGGAATGGTCGCACCTGGCCCCGAAAGATGCGGTTACGTTCACGCAGGATTTTATCCCGATTCTGCAACAGAAAACCGGCTGGCCCATCCGGATACGCGCGGCCAAAACACCGCTGGCAACGGCTTCACGTTCTGTCCACAACTAGCTAAAAACGATCATGGTTTTCAACTCCTACAGTTTCGCCCTCTTCTTCGTTCTGCTCCTGGTGCTGCACAACCTGCCACTGCCGTGGAAAGCAAAGAAGATTAACCTGCTGCTGGCCAGCTACTTGTTCTATGCCCTCTGGAATCCGCCATTTATTCTGCTGCTCTGGCTTTCGACGGTCGTGGATTTTTACATGGCCCGGCTAATTTCCCGCGAACAGCGATCCGCCCCCCGAAAATTGCTGCTCACCGTCAGCCTGTTGCTGAATCTGGGTATGTTGAGTTATTTCAAATACGGCGGTTTTCTGCTGGAAAACTTTACGGCTTTACTGTCGTCGGTCGGCATTGCGTTTCAGGCGGCCAAACCCGATATAATCCTACCCGTCGGCATTTCATTTTACACCTTCGTAACCCTTTCCTATACGCTGGATGTGTATCGCCGGAAAGCCGAACCGGAGCCGTCCTTCCTGAATTTCGCGCTGTTTGTGACGTTCTTTCCGCACCTGGTTGCCGGGCCGATTGTCCGGCCCGAAGATTTGATTCCGCAGTTTAAAGTGCCGCACCGCGCGACGAGCCAACAGATGACGTGGGGGCTTTTTCTGCTTTCGCTCGGCCTGTTCATGAAAGTGGTCGTTGCCGATACGCTGCTGGCCGACTCGGCCGATACGGTTTTTGGCGTTCCTTTCCCGGTGCAGCCGCTGGATGCCTGGGTGGGCGTAATGGCCTTTTCGGGGCAGATCTTCTGCGATTTTGCGGGCTATTCGACCTGCGCCATCGGCATTTCCCTCTGCCTGGGCTTCGTCCTGCCCGACAATTTCCGGTATCCTTATGCTGCCATCGGTTTTTCTGACTTCTGGCGTCGCTGGCACATTACGCTCTCAACCTGGCTGCGCGATTACCTCTATATTCCGCTGGGTGGAAACCGCAAAGGCAATGTTCGGACGTATATTAACCTGATGATCACCATGTTGCTGGGTGGCTTGTGGCACGGCGCTTCCTGGAATTTCGTGGTCTGGGGCGGTTTGCACGGGATTTTTCTGTGCGCCGAACGGCTGATCCGGGACTGGTCCGGTAAACGGCAGCGGAGTTTTGCCGGCACCAATCAGTCCGACAACGTCTTAACCGGGTCCATCGCGCAGGCTTCGATCATTCCGGTTTCGTGGAATGGACGAGTGGGCAAGTTCGGTCTGGCGCTGTTAACGCTTTTTCTGGTCGACATCACCTGGGTGTTTTTCCGCGCCCCCGATTTCGGTAGCGCCATGCGGATTCTGTTGTCGATGTTTGGTGTGATTCCCAACGGCGCGGCCCTGCTCACGTCGCTCGACATTCTGAAAGTCGGCACGGTGACGGTGATCCTGATTTCCTGTCACTGGTTCATGCGCCATTCGTCGCTGGTGAAATTAGGCTCCCGAATGCCGTGGTGGCTGCTCAGTCTGATCTGGACCGGTATGGTGATTTTGCTAATTCTGACGCAGAAAAGCAGTAACTCGTTCATTTACTTTCAGTTCTGACGACTGAATTCTGAAACCGTATTTCCTCACCGGGACTGAATCCGCGCCCGGTGTTGCAAACCCCAGTCTGCCATGGCCTCGATGATGTCGTCCAGTGAATTGCTGTATTCGGTCAGTTCGTATTCGATCAAAACTGGTATTTGGGGATAAACATGACGCACGACGAACTCATTTTGTTCGAGCTCCTTCAACTCTTTCGAGAGCAATTTGGGCGTAATGCCTTCCACCCGCCGTTGCAGGTCCTTGAAGCGCAAAGGACCTTCTGACAAAGCAATAATGATGGGCAACTTCCACTTGCCATTGAGCACATAAAGCGCATCCCGAACACCGGCCAAACTGCGGGCGCAGGCACTTTTGGTATGCACGATGGTTTCCTTCTGCCTGACCATGGTCGTTTGTTCGCTGTTTAAAATACCGGTATCCGTTAGGAGCCTGCTATCTTTTCGATAGTAAAAATAGGGGTTTAACGGAAAGAAAGAAAACCGCATTCGGCTTTCTTTCCGCTTCCTGCAAAACTGCCCAGCAGGCTATCAATCAACAAATTGCAGCAATTCGATTCGGTTATCGAACGGGTCGTGGAAGAAGAATCGTTGCCGTCCGTCAATCTCGGAGGAATACGTAAGTTCGATGCCGTGGCTTTCCAGTTGCTGTTTGGCTTCATCCAGATTCGTAATTTCAAAAGCCGGGTGCCGTTTGGAATACGGACCGGCGGCTTCTTCGCGGAGGTGCAACTGAATATCGGCGATCGAAAACCACAGGGCGCCACCGGGGTGCTCGCCCGGAACTTCGTCCAGGTCCAGCACTGTGCCGTAAAACGCCCGGGCTTCTTCTTTTTTTCCTTCCGGAATCGAAATAAGGATATGATCTAACCGCTTGAACTGAATCATGGCTATTTTAAAATTAGGACGGTAAGTTACCGCAAATCTATTCATCCGCTTCCTGATGACGTAATTCGTGGTACGTTTCTTCGTCCATACCGAGTTTCCAGTAGGCCACCGCGTGTAACTCATGGTTGGCCAGTTGGTACGTTGTGCGCAAATAGGTGCGGATTTCTTTGGCCGCCGACGATTCCGTAGCTACCCACACAAAGCGGCTTTCCGAACGGCCATCCGGCAAGTCCGCCGAACGAATGGCGTCCTGTAAAACTGTACCTTTTCCGGCTTCAACGCCGTTTCGATGCAGCCAGCGGAGTTCAATACCGGCTTCAAAATCAAGAACTTGCTCCTCGCCTGCGTCCGGGATTTCGATCAAGGCCAGCCCCCGGGCCGAAGCGGGCAAGCGTTCCAGAATGGCGCTAATGGCCGGTAAGGCCGTCTGGTCGCCCGCCAGCAGATACCACTGCGCTTCCCGATACGGCATTCCGGGCCGCAGCGCAACGCCCAGGTAATCGCCCACTCGCACATTCGTGGCCCAGGCCGACGCAGGGCCTTCATCGCCGTGAAGAATGAAATCAATGGACAGTTCACCCGTTTCCGCATCAAAATGACGTAAGGTGTAGGTTCGCACCGTCGGGCGTTCGTGTTCGGGTGGCGGAATGGGCCGACCGCCTTCGCCGATGGTGGGGAACACCGGTTTGAGCTGCCCCGGCTGAGGAATCAAAACTTTCAGGTGTATACCGGGCGTCAGACCGGGCGTTCCAATCAGGTCTTTTGCCACAAACAGAACCCGTCGCATGTGTGGGGTTACGTCGGTAAAAGCGACGACTTGCAGCATTTCGAGCAGAATCTGCCGCACGGGTCTTCCGGGGGGCTGGTGGCTTGATTTGGTTTCCATTGACAATTATTTAGAATAAATCTAAACAGAAGTACAAATAGGATGGGGAGTTCGTTCCAATACGGCCAGAATTGTTGGAAATTTTCAGCCGCTTTCCCTACTTTTAATGCGCTGGTTTTTGCGCTAAACCCATTTAACCGATTTCCATGTCAACGCCTTTTATTGACTTCAGACGCGAACTGCACCGTTTTCCGGAACTATCCGGCCAGGAATTTGAAACCCGCAAACGGATAAAAACCGTTGTCAGCCCGTTTGCTCCGGTCAGGTTGCTCGACGTGGGAAAAACCGGGTTGCTGCTGCAATACGGCCACGAGCAGACCGGGCCGGTTACCCTGATCCGGGCGGATATCGATGCGCTACCGATTCAGGAAGTCAATGATTTTGCGCACAAATCCCGCACGGAAGGCGTTTCGCACAAGTGCGGACACGACGGACACGCGGCCATTCTGGTCCGGCTGGCGGCTCATCTAGCCGAAAAACCGTCGCTGAAAGGCCGGGTTTATCTGCTTTTTCAACCCGCCGAAGAAACCGGAGAAGGTGCCCGGGCCGTTCTGGACGATCCTGCCTTTGCCAACATCCGCCCCGACCGGGTTTTTGCGTTGCACAACCTGCCCGGTTTTAGTCCGGGAACCATTGTCTGCAAACCTGGCCCGTTTACGTCATCCGTTCAAACTCTGATTGTGACGTTTACGGGCAAAGTTTCGCATTCGGCGGAACCCGAAAAAGGCATTAATCCGGCTTATCTGATGGCGGATTTTACCCTGAAAAGTGGGCAACTAGTTAACCCGGACAGTCGATCGGAGGATTTTGCTTTGATCACCCCGGTTTATACCACAATGGGCGAAAAATCGTATGGGGTATCGGCGGGATACGGCGAGGTTCACCTGACGCTCCGAACCCGCACGAGCCAGACTATGGAACGGTTGACCAATCAACTCCTCAGCCTGCTAGCCGATCTGAGCGCGGGAACCGGTATCTACATCACAACCGCCATTACCGAAGTTTTTTTTGCCAGCCAGAACCACGCCGATGCGTTTGAGCAAGTCAGAACCAGTGCTCTGAAACTTGGGTATGTGTTTACCGAAAAACAGGAGCCGTTCAAATGGGGCGAAGATTTTGGCCTTTTTACGCAACACTACAAAGGCGCGATGTTTGGCATCGGTGCGGGCGAAACCTCCCCGGCTTTGCACAACGACGACTACGATTTCAACGACGACCTGATCGAACCAGCCGCCCGTCTATTCCTGGAATTGATTGACCTTCAGCACGCTTGATGCCGGAAAATTAGATAGGAACACGGATCAGGCGGATGGAACGGACAAATAACTGATCTTAATTTTAATCTGTGCAAATCCGTTCAATCCGCCTGATCCGTGTTCCTATCCCATCCCGTTTTCTTACCGAATACTCAATTCGCCAAGCGCTTATCACCTTTCACTCAATTCTTAGAAGTAACGGACTGATAACCCTTTAACTTTTGGGAAGTAAAGCCGACGGACCCGAAAGTTCAGGAAGCGGCACGGTTCACCGTTCATTTAATTTCCTCTAAACGAAAATAGTATGCTCCGAAAAGTCCTGAAATGGGTCGGCATTGTAGCAGGCAGTGTCATCGTTTTACTGCTTGCTTTTTATGCCTTTGTTTATTTCCAAACCGAATCGCGGGCCAACAAAGTGTATGACGTCAACTTGCAGCCGCTAACTATTCCCACCGATTCCGCTTCCTACGCTTTGGGCAAGCACATTGCGGGCATCCGGGGTTGCGCGGAATGCCACGATGCCGATTTCGGTGGCAAAGCGTTCTTCGACGCAAGCACACCGATTGGTATTTTGTACTCGTCCAACCTGACCACCGGAAAAGGCGGGATTTCGTATACTGATCAGGACTGGGTTCGCGCTTTGCGGCACGGTTTGGGAAAAGACCACAAAACGTTGTGGTTCATGCCGTCACCGGAAGTCAGCGCCCCGCTGTCGAACCGGGATTTGGGCGCGTTGATTTATTACCTGAAGCGTCAGCCACCCGTCGATAAAAGGCATCCGGCCAAAGAAGTGAAACCGCTGGGGCGGTTTTTAGCCTTTACCGGAGACTTACCGCTTTTTCCGGCAGAAGTCATCGACCACGAGGCCCAGCCCGCCGAAAACGTACCGGCCGCGGTGGATGCCGAGTACGGAAAATACCTGGCCGTTACCTGTACCGGTTGCCACGGGGCCAGTTTCAAAGGTGGCCCCGGCCACAGTCCCGGCGAACCGCCTATTGCGGACCTGACTCAAACGGGCAACGTTGGAAAATGGACGTCGGACCAGTTTGTTACCGCCATCCGGACGGGCAACACCCCGGATGGGCGCGTGATCAACGATTTTATGCCCTGGAAGTATTTCGCCACCGTGTATACCGAGGACGAATTGAAAGCGATTTATTTGTACCTGCACGAATTGAAGTAACGACTAAAACCGCTGCGGTTTTCTTAATTTCGCCGACCTGCACTTGTAAACCCTAAAACCGGATGTTTCTTGATCAACTTCTCCAGTCGGTAGCGGACGCCCGAAACCGCTACATCGCTTACGTTCAACAGCTTACAGAAGAACAGGCGCATTGGAAACCCGATGCGGACACCTGGAGCGCCGTGGAAAATACCGAGCATTTGTATTGGGCCGAACACGGTGGAATTTGGGGCATGTGGAAAATTTTGCAGGCCAAACGGGACGGAAAACCGCCCGTTTACCAGGGCGAGCTTATTCACCGGGGACGCTCGATCGAAGAAATCATTGAACGAACCTGGCAACCGAAAGAAGTCGTACCGCCCATTGCCGCGCCCCGCATGGGCGGCTCGGTGGCCTTCTGGCTGGCCGCGCTGGAGAGTTTGCAGCAGCCGTTGACGAAACTCAGCCACGAGTTGGCCGACGAAGATTTTGAAGCCATCATTCATCCGCACCCGATTTCGGGACCGCTGGATATCGGGCAGCGGTTTGCGTTTCTGCGGTTTCATATCGACCGACACCGGAATCAGGTGGCCGATTTGCGGACGCTGCTGGCGGTTTAGCCCAACCCGGTTTTCGATTTGAGAATGTGTATGCGTTTCCGTAGTCCGGCGAGTTTGATGCCTGAACAGGTCAGTCATCCGGCTTATTGAATTCCGGAAATAGATTTTTAGCCCTTTGCAGAGAAATAAGCAGCTTCGCCGTATTTTAGCGGCTTAACTGCTAAACCCGATTATGAATTTTCAGATTTTCGCCGACTACGAAACGCTTTCCCGCCATACAGCCCGGCACATTGCCGACCTGCTAAACCGCAAACCCGATGCTTTAATCTGTGCCGCGTCCGGCGACACACCCGTTGGCACCTACCGTGCGCTCGTTCAACTGGTAAAAAATGGCGAAACCAGCGTCGACCGCTGCACATTCGTGGGGCTGGACGAGTGGGTCGGTTTGGGACCGGAAAGTGAAGGCAGCTGCGCAAATTACCTCCAGCGCGAACTCTTCGGGCCGCTCAACATCCAGCCCGGCCAATACCGCCTTTTCGACGCCAAAGCTGACGATCTGGAAGCGGAATGTGAAGACATGACGCGGTTTGTGGACGAGCGGGGCGGTTTTGATCTCATTCTGGTGGGCGTCGGTCTGAACGGCCACATCGCCTTGAACGAGCCGGGCACGCCGTTTACCCTGAAAGCCCACGTTTCCGAACTGGCCGAAACGACCATTACGGTCGGGCAGAAGTATTTTTCTACACCGACTCCGCTGACGCTGGGCGTTACAACCGGTTTACAACAATTGATGGACGCGCGGGAAGCCATTCTGATTGCCAGCGGCAGCAAGAAAGCGCCGGTGATTAAAACCGCCCTCGAAGGCCCCGTAACGGAAGATTTTCCGGCGAGCATTATGCAAACGCACCCGAATGGTTATGTCTGGGTGGATCAGGACGCGGCTGGGGAATAGTCTACCTCAGGCTGCGGCTCGGGTAATGTTGATAATCAACTTCAACCTGACTTATATCCCGTGAAAACAGTTGTTGCACAGCATGAAAGCGGTAAGTTACGACCTGACATTTCATAATGACTGCTTGATTCTGCTTTACTAAGTAAAAAGCAATATATAGCAAACTACGAAAGAACGCTATTTTCAGCATATTACAGGTTTTTGTCAATCAGCAAAGTGATTTTATCTGGTACAAATTCACCCGAATAGATCACTTTGCCGGTTTTATCAAGCAACACCACCACGGGAAAAATGCCAACTCCATAGCGTTTTGCCATGTCCTGAGCATGGTACAAAAGCGGATAACGGGGCTGGATTTTCTGTTTAAATACCGCAACAATTTCCGGCGAATCGTGCGGATTGATGCCCAGCAACTGGAAGTTCGTGTTTTTATAGTGGTCAAACAGGGCGTTCAATTTTGGCACGGCTGTCACACAATAGCCACAATTCCGAATCCAGAATTCCAGCAAAACCACCTTCCCCTTCAACTGATTCAGGGCAATTTCTGTGTTGGTATTAAAAACCGGCAGTTTCCAATCCGGCGCGGTTTGATCCGCCTGAATCAGTTGAAGCTTTTCGTCTTCCGGATTTACCAGGTTGAAATCGGTCTGGTAACTGGAGTAAAACCAGGAAGAATCGGCCGGTGACGCCGTTTCATCGAGGTACTGAAAGCTGGTTTTCGTAAAATCCTGGTTGCTGCTGTTCGACTGAATGACTTCAACGGGCAGATGAGTCGCCTTGTCGATTAACAGACGATAGCGAATCGACCGGTCCGCCGTAATCGGGCGGTAGGTCCCCAAATAATCGATCACTTTCTGCTTCAGGGCGAAGGAAACGGCATAAAACGATTTCTTATCCACCAGCGTATCCAGCACGGTTTTAGGAATTGACGGGTCCGCCAGAATCACCGGCAACGCATTGCGGAACGTTACCGGAGAATCATAGAAGAAAGAAAGCGACGCAAAATTCCGGCGTTCCGGTTTACTGTTCACTCTCAGCGTCTTATTTTTCCGGTCACATTCGAACTTCTCGGAGCCATTGAAAACCGCCAGCACATCCGAATTGCTAAACTGATACCGAAAGCCCACGGCCGGATCGGCCCAGCTAAAATCCAGGTAACAAATCCCATCCATCTTCTGATGAATGCCCTCCGAAGCGTAATTTAGCTCCCGCCAATACTGGTAATGCAGCACTTTCCGGTGGCTCAATTGGTCTGAAACCTTGCTCAATACCTGCTCCGCCGAGACGGTTCCGGGTTGTGCAAAAACGGGCATCGCGGATGCCATTGCCAGAAAAAAAGGCACAAAAAGGGTACTGGAAATCCATGATTTCATGCGAGTGAGCCGTAAAATTTGAAGAAGTTAGAGAGGACGAAACGCGTTTATTTTATATTCCCAAGCGGTTTTTCAGCGCGTTCGTTTGGGATAAAATCAGGGGGAGCCAGCGCCAAAATTTTCGCCTGTTCAATCTGGTCGCCATCCAGTTTTACGTATACATCCATGCCTCTGCCGGCGCTGTTTTTCGAAAAAAGAATCAGTTCGGTCGGCGGGACTTTCCCGGCTTTTCTGCTTTTGAGCCGTATTTCCCTGACCAGATTGGCCGTTCCATTGGGCGTATCAACTACGGCCAGCGGGCTTTGCCGGTCAATTAAAAAGTTGCCAAAGGCGGTTTTGGCAGTACCCAACCGGACTCCGGTTTCACGGGTCGTTTTGGGCAGAATAAGCACCAGCAGAATCACGGGTAACAGGCTATAACTGGCGATACGTTTTCGCGACGACGGCTCCCGGTTCATCATTCCAATTCGTTTTTTGATCGTTAGCGTCGTGAAATTTATGCCCAAAGCCGCCTTTAATCCACCAACCCGCACCAGCATGTACTGATAGTTTTTGGAATCCAGACCCGTTTCCAGCATGCGCTGATCGACCCGAAACTCCAGATTTTCTTTAATGGCTTGCCGAATCAACCAACTCGCCGGATTGAACCAGAAAAATACCGTGCTCCATTCGGCCAGCAAAACATCCAGCGTGTGCCATTCGGCCACATGGATTTGCTCATGTTGAAGAATCGGAACGAGTTCTTCGTTCGCATGCCGGGCCGGGTTCAGATAAATGGTTTGCCAGAACGAAAACGGATTGAAATCGTCGCGGACCGCCCGAAACCGGAAGCCCTTATACGAAGTCGGCTGCGCTTTCCGGTGGAGGTGATACAACGACCCCAACTGCACCGCCAGCCGCAAAGCCATGATGCCAACTCCCGCCCAGAACACGATCAGCACGAGATGCCAGCTACCCTGCAAAGCGGTTTGCTCCGGAATAGCTGCCAGCACCTCCCAATCCATCGCCCGCTGAATCGGCCCGATCACGGTTGCGTTGCTTTTGGCTACGATCGGGAAGTCAATTAGCGGATAGACGACCGAGAAAACCAGACCAAAAAGCAGAAACAGGCGGTTTAAGACGAAAAACGTCAACCGACGAAGCCCGATTCGATACCCCAAAAAGAACAGCAACAATGCGGTGTTGGCCTGTAGCAGATAAATCGATAGAGGGGGCATGTCAATCCGGTTTCCGTTTTTCAATCATGTCAATAATCTCCTTCAATTCATCGGCGCTAATCTGTTTTTCGGTTGCAAAAAACGCCACCAGCTCTTTGAAGGAATTCCTGAAATAATCGCTGACAAATCCGCTCATGAAGCGCTTCTTATACTCTTCCTCGTCGATGAGCGGTTCATAACGATACGTATTGCCCAGTTTTTCGCTTTTCAGAAATCCCTTCCGTTCCAGATTCCGGATCGTGGAAGCCAGCGTGGTGTAGGGCGGACGCGGCTCCGGCAGCTGATCCAGAAAATCTTTGACAAAACCGCCTTTGCTTTTCCAGATGACAAGCATGGCTTCTTCTTCCTGCGCCGTTAGTTTAGCCACTATCTACGATTTTTTCGTAAATCTACGAAAGTTCCGTAGACACATGCAAGCAAAATGTCGAAATAAAATGATAACCCTGAAAATGATTGGGTTATACTCCGGCTTCAATCGGAATGGCTGAAAAAAACTTCCGGAATGGCAACGATTAAATTGCATGGCGAACCCCCGGTTTTAACCGGGGGCTAATTTAATTCCGCTCCACCGTTACCAGCGCTTTGCCCGTCGGTATTCCGGCACCACACGAACTGCTTAGCGACGTAATGGTGTACTCCGTCGAACTGGTGGGGGCCACCGTCAGCACGTACGGATTGAGGAAGGTGCCGTTGACCTGGGTGCCGTCGGAGAGTACAAACGACCAGGGTGGCAGTCCGTTCTTGAAGGCCACACGAACTTTGGAAGTCTGACCGGGCCGGATCGTTCCCTCGCCCGCCACAATAGCCTGGCTGACGTTCGGTGCCAGGATTTTAATCGTCGTTTCGGAACCGGTTACCGCCGGGCTGGTTGAAGCCACCCGCAGCCGGACGGTATTTAACGTATCTTTCAAATAGGTCGGACTGATCACGGCTTTCAGAACGCCGTCCTTGTAGGTTGTGGCCAGATTGACAAACCGCCCGCTGGTATCGGCCACCTGCACAATGTATTTATTGTTGGCATAAAACCGCCCCGCCGTTGTGAACGGAACCGTCACTTCCGCGCCGTGGCAGATCGTCCGGGCTGACAGATTTCCGGTTGTAATGGTCGATGGCGGAATGTTAACCTTCACAAACGCCCGCCCGCTAAACTCCCCCACACCACAGGCACCACCCGCCGACGTAATGGCGTAAGCCGTCGGATTGTTCGGCGTGACACGGATCGTATGCGGACTTTTGGCGATGTTGTTTTCGTACGTTCCATCGGTTAACAGAATGAACCACGGTCCACCGCCACCGAAATCGACGGTCAGATCCGCCGGTTTACCTTCTTCAATTTTCACCGTATCTTTTCGCAAAACCGCCACCGCCTGAGCCGCCACAATCAGGTTTTCGGCGTTACTGCTGATGGCGGGAAGCGTAGCCACGACGCGGATTTTATAGGCCCCTTTGGGCGAAATTCCGTAAGGCAATCGCGCCACCAGCGGACTGGCAGCCCCCGAACCGGAAATGGTCGTCCAGTTGTCTGTCGAGTCGGCCAACTGGACCAGAAAACCGTTACCGGTCTGGTATTTACCGGTGGCCGTAAAAGCGACCTGAAACGGTGTTCCGGTACAAATCCGGAAGCCGCCATTGGGTGCTTTCAGGGCAATCTCCGGATTCGGGTTCTCATTCACATTGACGATGATTTCTCCCGAAACCGTTCCGCTTCCGCAGGGGCCACTAACGTTCACCACTTTATAAACCGTTGGTTTATCGGGCGTTACCGTGACCTCGTAGGGCGTGGTCATGGTATTTTGCACACGGGTTCCGTCCGACAGCATAAACGACCACGGGCCGTGTCCACTCAGGGCGACGCGAAACGTGGCGGGCTGGCCCGGCAAAACCGTTACGGCGTTGCTGCCGTCGGCCAGTTCGATGCGGGCACCCGGTACGGGCAGCACCCGGAGGAGTTGCGGGGTGCCGTTGACCACCGGATTAGTGGATGCCACCCGCAAACTGTAGCGACTTCCGGCAGCGGTTGTAACTGGAATAACACCGGCCAGCGTCCCGTTGCCGAATGGCCCGGCTTTGGTGGGTTCGCCCAGGTTGATTGCTTTTCCGCTGGCATCGACCAGTTGCAGAACAAACTTATTATCAGGCGAAAACCGCCCTCCCGACGATGTATAGGGCACCGAAACCGGTGATCCGGCACAAACCGCGAGGCCATTCAGCTCGCCCGTTACCACTTCCGGCAGTGCCACCTTGTGGCTGTCGGCCTGAGCGCGAAGGGCTGCCGAGTCGATGCGCATCGTGGTGTCGCGCTGAAAAATAGCTTTGTAAAGGCTGTCTTTCAGATACTTTTCAATCAACGTATCCTTCCGGATTTCAATCAGGGTGTCGGCAACAGCCTTTTGCTGGCGGGTTCGTTGATCAATTCCCGACGCTCCAAGTGTTACCATTCCAACGACACCCAAAACGATACTCAACAACGTAAATTTATTCATGCATGTGTGGTTCAACTTCAAAACTTGGTGCTCTTTCCGATCTGGTTGACGAACTTTGCACCGTAACCCTAAATTAACGCAAATTATAGCGGTTTTTACCCCGCAGGGGTTCTCTGTTAATAGCAAAAACCAATTACCAAATGCTTTAAGCCCCAGCGGGGCGTACTATATGCGCCAGAACGCCCCGCTGGGGCTTAAAGCATTTGGCTATACTATATTCTGTTAACAGAGAACCCCTCCGGGGTAAAAACCGCTGGAAGTCATGGTCCATTAGTTAGACAGAAATAAAAACGTTAACGGTTTCCGAAATGCAAAGTTCGCTAACTATAACGGAAAGTTTGCAGACCCTAGTACAAAGATAACAAGCTCGCATGAACGGTGAATTGATCCATCTTCTGGTATCCGAAATAATTCCGGAAACGTACGATACAAAAACGCTTATTTTGCAGCCTGCCGACGGGCGACCGGTTCACTATCGTGCGGGCCAGTTTCTGACGCTTTTGTTCCATCACCCCGGCGAAGCGTCGCCCGGCCACGAAATCCGGCGGTCGTATTCACTGAGTTCAACGCCGGGTGAAGACCCCCTAAGTCTGACCATAAAACGGGTCGAGAACGGAGAAATTTCCCGCTTCCTGCTCGATCATCTGCGGGTGGGTGATACGCTCACGAGTTTGCCGCCGACCGGTCGGTTTACGCTGGAAACCGATCCTGACGCCCAACGCGATATTGTTCTGATTGGTGCCGGAAGCGGTATTTCGCCCTTATTCGGTATTTTGAAACAAGCCCTGCACGAAGAACCGAAGAGCCAGGTTACGCTGCTGGACTGCAACACCAGCGAACGGACTATCATTTTCTACCAGCAACTGGAAGCGTTGCGAAACCAGTTTCCGGACCGGTTTCACCTGATTCATCTGCTCAGTCAACCATCGGACAACGGGCCGAAAGCGGGCCACATCCGGCGGGGTCGATTGAATAACTGGCTGCTGGAAAAAATGCTGCCGGAACTGGTAAAACTCGAACGAAACCAGGCTCTCTGGTACATTTGCGGGCCGTTTGATTTTATGCGGATGGTGCAGTTTACGCTGGTGTATACGGGCATTCGACGGGATCACATCAAGAAAGAAAATTTTGTAATCGAAACCGTTACCAGAACACCACCGCCGGAGCTGGCCCGCGATCACCGGATGCTGGTGCGCTACCGCGGAACGGAATACGACATCGACGTACCGGCTTATAAATCGATTCTGCAAGCGGCTCTGGATCACGGTATTCAGTTGCCGTACAGCTGCAAAGGCGGGCGGTGTTCGAGCTGCGCGGCCCGGCTGAAAACGGGCAAAGTTCACATGACCATCAACGATGTGTTAACAGAACGCGACCTGCAAAACGGCTGGGTGCTGACCTGCACCGGCTATCCGGCGTCGGAAGGTTTGATCGTAGAGGTGTGACCACTCCGTTTACTTTTACCGGTCCGAAACTTCATCTCCCAATTTTCTGTTAGATTTAAGAATAAGGCCATCACAACGTGACAGAAAACAACGCTACTACCCGGAACACCGGGCTTACAGACATTGACCTGACGGGCTACGAACAGATTGAGGTATTGGGTGCCCGCGAACACAACCTGAAAAATATTGACGTTACCATTCCCCGCAACAAACTGGTGGTGGTAACCGGCATTAGCGGCAGTGGCAAATCGTCGCTGGCGTTCGATACGATTTATGCCGAGGGACAGCGCCGGTATATGGAAAGTTTTTCGGCCTACGCCCGCTCGTTTATTGGCAACATGGAACGGCCCGATGTCGATAAAATCAACGGCTTGAGCCCGGTCATTTCCATCGAGCAAAAAACGACTTCCAAAAATCCCCGTTCCACGGTGGGTACGACCACCGAAATCTACGACTTTCTGCGGCTGCTGTATGCCCGCGCCGGGGAAGCGTTTTCGTACGTAACGGGTCGGAAAATGGAGCGACAATCGCAGGATCAGATCATCGACACCATTCTGACGCATTACGCCGGGAAAAAACTGACCCTGCTGGCCCCCATCGTACGGGGGCGCAAAGGGCATTACCGCGAACTTTTTGTTCAGATTGCCAAGTTGGGCTACGCTAAAGTCCGCGTCGATGGCGAGGTGCAGGACATTGTGCCGAAGATGCAGCTCGACCGGTATAAAGTTCACGATGTGGAGATCGTGATCGACCGGATTGTTCCCAAACCGGACGACCGATACCGCCTGAGCCAGTCGGTGCAAACCGCTTTGAAGCAGGGAAAAGGGGCCATGCAGATTCTGGATGAGAAAAATAATCTGACCTATTTTTCCCAAAACCTGATGGATCCGGAATCCGGCATCAGCTACGATGAGCCGTCGCCCAATACGTTTTCGTTCAATTCGCCGTACGGAGCCTGCCCGGTTTGTAACGGGTTGGGGGTCATTGAAGAAATTACGGAAGAATCGGTTATTCCCGACAAATCGCTCAGTATCAGCCGCGGTGCTATTGCTCCGCTGGGTGAATACCGCGAACTCTGGTTTTTCCGGGAGATCGAGGTAATCCTGAAAAAATACAAACTTAGTCTGACCACGCCCGTCGAAAAATACCCGCCTGATCTGTTGCACGCACTCCTGTACGGCACCGAAGACGAATCGACCATGCCGTCGAAAAAACATCCGGGCGAAGATTATTACAACTTCAAATTCGAGGGGGTCATCACCTTCCTGAAACGCCAGCAGGAAACGGCGGATTCGTCGGGCCGTTCCGACAAAATTCAGGACTGGCTGAAGGATTTTACGGTGATTAAAACCTGCCCGGAATGCGAAGGAGCCCGGTTGAAAAAGGAGTCGCTGTACTTTCGGCTGGATAACAAAAATATCTCCGAACTGGCCCGGATGGATATTTCGGAACTGGCGGTCTGGATGACGGATGTAGAAAGCCGCCTGTCCAACCGGCAAAACGTGATTGCCAAGGAGATTCTGAAAGAAATCCGCAAACGGATTGGCTTCCTGTTGGACATCGGTCTGGATTACCTGATGCTCGACCGGCCGCTGCGGACGCTTTCCGGCGGAGAAGCCCAACGCATCCGGCTGGCCACGCAAATTGGCACGCAACTCGTTGGAGTTCTGTATATTATGGACGAACCCAGCATCGGTTTGCACCAGCGCGACAACGTCAAACTGATCGATTCGCTGAAAAACCTGCGCGATCTGGGCAATACGGTTCTGGTGGTCGAGCACGACAAGGATATGATGCTCGAGTCGGATTATATTCTGGACATTGGTCCGGGCGCAGGCCGACACGGCGGTCAGGTCGTTGGCGCCGGAACACCGGAGCAATTCCTGAAAAACGGCAGCACGACGGCGGCTTACCTGAGCGGTCGGCGGGCCATCGAAGTGCCGAAAGAACGCCGGAAAGGCAATGGCTTTCAACTGGTTATCAAAGGGGCGACTGGCCACAACCTGAAGAATGTAACCATGAAATTGCCGCTCGGCCAGATGGTTTGCATCACGGGGGTATCGGGCAGCGGCAAGTCGTCGCTGATCCACGAGACGCTGTTTCCTGTCTTGAACAAGCATTTCTATAAGTCGAAACGCGAAGCGTTGCCATTCAAATCCGTCGAAGGGCTGGAACAGCTGGATAAAGTGATCGAGGTGGACCAGTCGCCGATTGGCCGAACACCCCGTTCGAACCCGGCGACGTATACCGGTATGTTTTCCGACATTCGCAGTTTGTTTGCCGAACTGCCCGAAGCCAAAATCCGGGGGTACAAACCGGGGCGGTTTTCGTTCAACGTCAAAGGCGGACGCTGTGAAGAGTGCGAAGGTGCGGGGATGAAGAAAATTGAAATGGAGTTTTTGCCCGACGTTCACGTCATGTGCGAAACCTGCAAAGGCAAACGCTTCAACCGCGAAACGCTGGAAGTGCGCTTCAAAGGGAAATCCATTGCCGACGTGCTGGATATGACCGTCGAACAGTCGCTGGACTTCTTTGCCAGCCAGCCGAAAATTCTGCGAAAAGTGCAAACGCTGAACGATGTCGGTTTGGGATATATCACGCTTGGGCAACACGCAACGACGCTCTCGGGCGGGGAAGCGCAACGGGTAAAACTAGCGGAAGAACTGTCGAAGAAAGATACCGGCAAAACCATGTATATTCTCGATGAACCTACCACCGGGCTTCATTTTCAGGACATTGCTCATTTACTGGACGTGCTGAACAAGCTGGCGGACAAGGGAAATACGGTTCTGATCATCGAACACAACCTGGACGTTATCAAAGTTTCTGACCACATCATCGACATGGGCCCGGAGGGTGGTAACAAAGGCGGTTATGTCATCGCCGAAGGAACGCCGGAGAAGGTTGCCAAGGTGAAAGGGAGCTATACCGGGAAGTTTTTGGCCGCAGAGCTGGCCGGATCGGGAAACCGTTGAAACGGTTTTGGCCGGTGGAAAATTCATTCGCCGAGCCCCACGGTTTAAACCGTGGGCTGATGACAATACCGGCTCAAATCCATTACAATTCTCGCCGATAAAAAATATTAAACCGTGGGCTGGTGATAACGACAGGTTAATACCAGCCCACGGTTTGAACCGTGGGTTTCGTGTCCGGGTCTCTCCCACCGGCCAAAACCGTTAAAACGGTTTCCAACCTCGCCCTCGTCGTCCACCAAAAAACCGTATTGTTTCATAAACCGCCGGTATTCCTCGGTAAACGTCATTTTCTGGTGATGCTGTTGCTGATTGACAATGTATTGCCGTACGCGCTCAACTTGTGATTCACTGACGGAAAAGGCACCGTATCCGGTTTGCCACGCGAATTTTTCCGGAATCAGATTCAAGCGGTTGATTTCGTGGGAACTGCTGCCTTTGATCTGCTTGACCACATCCGAAACCGCCACTTGCGGATTCAAAAGAAACAGGATATGGACATGATCTTCCACCCCATTGATACAATCGGTAAAACAACCGCAGTCGACTATTTGCTGACGAATGTGTTGGTAAAGCAGATCCCGAACGGATTTTCGAATCAGTGGCTGACGGTTTTTCGTAGAGAAAACCGCATGAATCCAAATCTTGGTTTTGGAGTGTGACATTAAGAACAGGAGCTATCGTTCGATTAGTAGACGACAGCGGTTCTATTTTGTCACTTTAAGGACGATTCGGCAGGAATCGGCTGGCGGTTTCCCGCACCTGGTATTTCCGGTAAATTTTGCAATTCACCGACCATCTGTAGTTCTATTTCTGAATCAGTTTCTACGCCAATTCCTAATTCCTGGCGCATCTCGTCGGCGGTCTGGCTTCGGCCGTCGTGGCTCCAGCCGGGAGGAGCCAGCAGGTATTTGATCTTCTGGCCGAACGGACCCGGTATACGAAGATCCGCGACCAGCTTTTTCCATTCGTGGAAAACCAGATTCCCCGGCGAGTGATCCGTAATGTTAGTGGTCAGGCCGTAGCGGACGGGGTCTTCGGGGGCTTCTTCGGCGAAAGTGCCAAACAAACGATCCCAGATAATGAGCATCATGCCCATGTTGCGGTCGAGGTAACGGACATTGGAAGCGTGGTGAACCCGGTGGTGCGAGGGCGTGACCAGAAACCATTCCAGAAAGCCAAGACGGCCAACGTATTGCGTATGAACGATAATCCCGTAAATCTGCGTCGCAGAATACATAAAGACAATGTCCTCAGCCCGAAAGCCCAGCAGCGCAATCGGTACGAAATACACAAACCGGTAGAGAGGTTGCAGAACGGAGGAGCGGAAGCCAACGGTCAGGTTAAATTCCTCCGAGGAATGGTGCGTGACGTGAACGGCCCAGAATAAACGGCAGAAATGATCGACGCGGTGCAGCCAGTAGAAGGCAAAATCCTCCAGAATCAGGAGCGTCAGCCAATAGAGCCACGGCGTCGTTATTTCCGTAAGGCGGTATTGATACACCCAAACCAGGACCCCTACATAAAAGCCCCGAACCAGCAAATCAAGGCCCATATTGAGCACGGTCAGGTAGCAATTCTGAAGAATCCCTTTTACTGAATAGTAAGACCGGTGTTGATAATAACTCAGTAACATCTCTGCGCCGATGATGAGCACATACAGAGGTGTCGAGAGCATCAACAGCAAAGACTCCCTAAATCCGATCATTTTTTACGTTACGATGACTACGTTGCAAGTTACGGCATTGATTCACTGATTATATTGTACTTTGATTAGAAATTCATTAAAAATGAATCCAATCCCTTTTCGGTTGAAAAACAGTTTCAGCTTACCAGCGCACCTGGCCATCACCCACGACCACCCACTTTTCAGTTACTAATTTTTCGAGCGCAAACGGCCCCCGCGCGTGAAGTTTCTGGGTTGAAATGCCGATTTCGGCCCCCAGGCCAAACACGCCACCATCGGTGAAGCGGGTCGAGGCATTGGCGTAAACGGCAGCGGCATCGACTTCATTCAGAAACCGGTCGATTGCCGCCGGATCCTGGGAAAGAATCGCTTCGGAATGGCGCGACGAATACGTTTGGATGTGCGACAAGGCATCTTCCAAACCGCCAACTACTTTGACAGCACACTTGTAATCCAGAAACTCCCGGCCAAAATCACTCAGCTGGGCGGGCTGAAGATCCGGATAACCCGCTGATTCCAGGATACGATACGCATCTTCGTCCGCAAAAACTTCCACGTTCCATTTCGTGAAACCCTCGACCAGCATGGGCAGAAACGCGTCGGCAATGGCCTGGTCGACCAGCACGCCATCCAGCGAGTTACAAACCGACGGACGCGACACTTTGGCGTTAATGACAATCTCCCGCGCTTTTTCCAGATCAGCCGTCCGTTCAACGTACGTATGACAAACGCCTGCACCGGTTTCGATCGTGGGTACCAGCGAATTTTGCCGGACATACTGAATCAGCGAATCCGACCCGCGCGGAATAATGATATCGACATACCGCGTGGCCGTCAGCAATTCGTTAACCACGGCCCGATCGGGTGGCATCAGCGAAACGGCGGC
Source organism: Larkinella knui (assembly GCF_003858645.1). Lineage (GTDB taxonomy): Bacteria > Bacteroidota > Bacteroidia > Cytophagales > Spirosomataceae > Larkinella > Larkinella knui. The sequence continues at coordinate 97,143 of NZ_RQJP01000008.1, forward strand.
TTCCGGCACACCAAATTCAGCCAGCACCTGATGAATCAGACCCACAATGGCCAGATTGGAATGATGCGCTTCCTTCCCTCCTTTCAACACACAGGCATTGCCCGACCGCAGACACAATGAAGCCACATCCAGCGTGACGTTAGGCCGCGACTCGTAGATAACACCCACGACGCCCAGCGGAACGGCAAGCTTGCGGAGTTGCAGCCCCTGTTCGATGGTTCTTTCCAGTAAAACCTTGCCGCTCGGATCGGGCAATTCGGCCACCACGCGCAGGCTTTCCGCCAGCTCACAAATCCGTTTTTCGTTCAGCAACAGCCGGTCTTTTTTCGGATCCGTATCCGGCATGGCATCCAGATCTTTCTGATTTTCAGCCAATATGGTTTCTTTGTTTTCAAAAACCACATCCGCCAACCGATTGAGCAAAGCGGTTTTCTGCCCGTCGGACAAGCGCCGAACCGCAGCGGAAGCAAACTTCGTTTCCTGAAGAAGAGGAGTTACTGTATTCATAGCATCCGGTATTTTCACAAAAGTACAATATCATTGGCATTTGCCACTTCAACATTTTGCTGATTGAGCTGTGTCAACAACTGTGCCGACGACAGGCGGGCGCGGGCGACGGCCACCGTCGAGCCGGTTTCATCACAAATCTCGACAACCTCGCCAGCCGCAAATTCGCCTTCTACCGTTCGAACACCGACGGCCAGCAAACTGTTCCGCCGGCCCAGAGCCGCCACCGCTCCGGCATCGACGCGTAAAATGCCCGCCGTCAGACTTCCGCTCCCCAGCCAGCGCTGCCGCGACGAGGGCGTACTGACCTGCGGTTTAAAAGCCGTGCCGGTTTCGCCCCGCAACGCCCGCAAAATCCCGTCGGGTTGTTTCAGCCCGAAAATGTTCACCCGGATGCCCATGCGGGTTGCCAGTTTGGCGAAGGTCAGTTTGGAAGCCATGCCGCCCAGGCCCAAAGCCGATTTTTCGTCCCGAACCGTCCCAAAGATGGATTCATCGACCCGGTCAACCGTTGGAATGATGTGCCCTTCGCTGTCTAGCAAACCGCCTACCGACGTGCAAAGCATCAGCGTCGAAGCGCCGAAACCAACGGCCATCAGCGTGGCCAGTTCGTCGTTATCCGAAAACTTCAGCTCGCGGTCGCTCACCACATCATTTTCGTTGGCGATGGGAATAATACCATTTTTCCACAATTCCTGCACGGTTTCTTTCAGTTGCAGAAATTGCTGGCGGTCGGCAAAATGATGCCGTTCGCAAAGGGTCTGCGCAATGGGAATGTTGTATTCGGAAAAAAACCGGTTGTAGACATTCAGTAGGAGCAGATTACCCACGGCGGCCGCGGCTTTTCGCTGGGCCATTTCGCCCCGATAGCCTTCGATCAGCCCTTTTCCGGCTCCCACGGCTCCCGACGACACCAGCACGATGCGGTACGACTGGCGCAATTCGGCCACCTGCCGGGCAATGTCGGCAATAACGGCTTCATTCAGCGACCCATCCGGCTGGGTGATCGACGCTGTACCGAATTTAATAACTAAAACAGACACGCTTGAACGGTGATTAAAAAAATAACATGAAAGCCTTTTTCGCGATGAAGTGAAAGAAGGTGCGAAAATACATAAAGAAAACGGAATGACTTAATCGGGCTGATTGATGAAGGGGTGGGGCTGCGCTGGCCCGGCAAAACTGGCTTTTTTCTGAAGCGTCTGCTTCAATAATTTCATGTATTCCGGTCGGGGAATTTCAATGGCCCCAAAACGCCGGACATTATCGTTGATAAACTGGGTATCCAGTAGTTCAAATTGTTGTTTTCGCAAGATTTCGATCAGGTAATGGAACGCCACTTTTGAGGCATTGGGCACCTGATAAAACATGGATTCGCCAAAAAAAACCGCCCCCAGTGCAACGCCGTACAGGCCGCCCACCAACTGATTATCGATATACGTTTCGACGCTGTGGGCCATGCCCATCTGGTGCAAATCCACATAGGCTGCGATAATTTCTTCGGAAATCCAGGTGCCGTCATTTTCGGAACGGGGCAGGGCGCACATGCGCATAACCTGCTCAAAATCAGCATTAATACGAATCTCGAATAATTTCTTATTCAGGATAGGCCGCAGTGATTTTGCCGGTTGATAGGTGTCTAAGGGGATGATCGCGCGCGGATCCGGGGAATACCAATACAGTGTATTGTCCGTGTCGGCCATCGGAAAGATACCATTGATGTAGCCATAAATCAGGTCATCAGAAGACAGACGATACATGGAGATTCGCGAAGGTTCTCCAACAAATATATAAAAATATTGGTTTGTAAAAAATGAACCGATTACTGAACGTTTCTGCAAAATTATCGTTATTTTATTGCACAATCGGAACAATTCTTTTATCATTGTCCCGCTTTTGGCAATCACACTAAATGGCAACACTCGTCTATATACCGACTTTCTACCACACAACGCCATTTCGGTTCAGGTCCGAAAGGACCCGACCTAATTGCTTGCCTATGCGGTGAGCATCCGCTCCTGCGGTTCAGCCCTTTCTAGTTTTTATTTATCAACAAACTTTTTGATCACAAGATCCAACCGGTTTTTCGCCGGACAAGGGTGCATTCATTCGATCAAACGACGATGATTTCAGAAGTAAACAACGATACTTATATAGTTCAGGTGGCCGATGAAAACCACCTTCAACTGGCCGAGACGATCTGCAAAGAAATGGAGGAGAGCGCCAAGGCACGGGGAACAGGGATTGCCAAACGCTCCCCTTTGTACCTGATGGAAAAAATGCTCGAAGGTAAAGCGATCGTGGCCACCACCAAAACCGGGGAATGGGTGGGTTTCTGCTACATCGAAACCTGGCAACACGGGAAGTTTGTTGCCAATTCGGGCCTGATTGTGCATTCCGATTACCGCAAGAGCGGGATCGCCACGCGCATCAAAAACGAAGCCTTCAAGCTTTCGCGCACGAAATACCCCGACGCCAAAATCATCGGATTGACGACGAGCCTGGCGGTAATGAAAATAAATTCGGACCTGGGCTACGAACCCGTGACGTTCAGCGAGCTACCGGCCGATGATGCGTTCTGGAAAGGGTGTTCGAGCTGTGTCAATTACGATATTCTGACCCGGACCAACCGGAAACACTGCCTTTGTACGGGCATGCTGTATAATCCTGAGCAGCACAAAAAAACGGAAGAAAAGACCGAAGGGTGGAATTTTCTGAAAGAATCGAAGCTGTATGAACGCTGGATGCGCATCAAGCAGCGCATTCTGATGCGTTTTCAGGATCGTCCCCGGACGAGGAAACCCGAACGTGAGCTGGAAACCGTCGGGTAATAAAGTCATTGTAAAGGTATTCAAGTGATTTTAAGTCCCTTTCGGCGGTTGGCTGGAAGGGATTTTTTAGTTTTGTGCCCTGGTTCCGATTCGCAGGAATCCAAACGGACTCAGATTCCGTCAGATCATCATTTTTATTTCTATACGTCCCACAGTCCATCGTGATGTCACAACAGAAAAAAGTAGTTCTTGCGTTTAGTGGAGGTCTCGACACCTCGTTTTGTGTTAAATACCTTGCCGAAGATCTGGGGTATGAAATCTACTCCGTGCTGGTCGATACCGGCGGCTTTTCGGAGGCCGATTTGAAAACCATCGAGGACCGGGCGTATTCGCTGGGCGTGAAGCACCATATTGCCATCGCCAAAACCGACGATTACTACCAGCAATGTTTGAAATACCTGGTGTATGGGAATGTCCTGAAAAACAATACGTATCCCCTGAGCGTAAGCGCCGAGCGGATCTTTCAGGCCATCGCCGTTGCCGAATACGCCAAATCGATTGGTGCCAACGCCATTGCGCACGGGAGTACGGGCGCGGGCAACGATCAGGTACGGTTTGATATGGCGTTTCGGATCATTGCACCGGATGCCGAAATCATCACGCCCATCCGCGATTTGCGGCTTTCGCGCGAAGCCGAAATCGACTATCTGAAAGCGAAAGGCGTGGAACAGGAATGGCACAAAGCCGCCTATTCCATCAACAAAGGGTTGTGGGGAACGTCGGTCGGTGGCCGCGAAACGCTGACGTCCAACGGTTTTCTACCCGAATCGGCCTGGCCAACGCAGGTGACCAAAACCGAACCGGAGCAAATTACGCTGCATTTTGAAGCCGGTGAACTACAGGGAATCGGCGCCGAACCTGTTGGCGATCCGGTTCAGGCCATTCAGCAACTGACGGCGCTGGCCGGGCCGTTCGGCATTGGCCGCGATATTCACGTGGGCGATACCATCATCGGGATCAAGGGCCGGGTTGGTTTTGAAGCACCCGCTCCGTTGATCATTCTGAAAGCCCACCACGCCATCGAGAAGCACGTGCTGACCAAATGGCAACAGTACTGGAAAGATCAACTGGCCAACTGGTACGGTACGATGCTCCACGAAGGCCAGTTTCTGGACCCGGTTATGCGGAACATCGAGACGTTCCTGACCGATACGCAAACCCACGTTACGGGCAAAGTGCACGTTCTGCTGGCTCCGTATCGCTTCCAGGTGCTGGGCATCGAATCGCCGTTCGACCTGATGTCGTCCACCTTCGGCAGCTACGGCGAGATGAACAATGCCTGGACCGGCGACGATGTCCGCGGCTTCTCGAAAGTGATGTCGAATCAGTTAATGATTTATGGAAAAGTGAAGGAAAGTGTCAATAAATGATGAATGATGAATGATGAACGATGAATTAAATGGCTCTGCACGCGAGCATAACTCCTTAATTTCATCGTTCATCATTCATCGTTCATCGTTCATCATTCAAAGCGATTGAACGTAATCATCGACGCCAGCCTTCCGGGTATTGGCTTTTACCATCACCAGGCCAAAACCGGGGTGAGTCGCGTAGCCGAGCAATTGGTAAAAGGACTTTTTGAGTCGGACAAGGTACGGCTTTCACTGGCCGCGCCAACGCATCAGGCCGAAACGATGCGGTATGCGCGGGAAACCTTTGGCGCACAGGCTCCGCCCCTGATCAATCGCCCGGGCGAACAGCGCCGGGCGAAATTCGAAAATGCCTTGCTCGACCCGTTTGCGCCCCAGAGTTTGCCGTCGAAGATCATTCGGCAGGTTTTTTACCGAACCCAAAAAGCGTTAAATAAGGAACAGGCCCGGTTTTCGGCCGACTTGATCCCGAATGGAGCCATTTATCATTCGCCTTTCTTTGCCATTCCGGACGACATTGGACGGATGCCGCACATTCGTAAGGTGCTGACGGTGCACGATTTGATTCCGATTCACCACCCCGAGTGGTTTCCGGCGGGTGAGCGGGCAGTCAAAGATGCGATCCAGACGCTGCCCAAAGACGCCCATGTCGTTACGGTTTCGGAAGCGACGAAAGTGGATTTTTGCCAGTTTACCGGTTTTGATCCCGCCCGCGTAACGCCCATTCATCTGGCGGCTTCACCGGCTTTGTTTTATCCCGTAACCGATCCGGCGCAAATCAGGGCAACTCAGCAACGCTTCGGTCTGGGCGACGAGCCGTATCTGCTCAGTCTGGCAACGCTCGAACCGCGCAAAAACCTCGATCACCTCATCCGCTGTTTTGTCCAGCTGGCCGAAAGCGGGTCGTTGCCGCCGGACGTAAAGCTGGTTCTGGTCGGCACGAAAGGCTGGAAAATGGATCAGGTGCTGAATGAAATCGCGAAAAAGGAAAGCATTCGATCGCGGTTGATTTTCACCGGTTTTGTGCCCGACGACGATCTGGCGGCTGTTTATTCCGGCGCGCTGGCCTTTATTTACCCGTCCTTGTTCGAGGGGTTTGGCCTACCGCCTTTGGAAGCCATGCAGTGCGGTTTGCCGGTCATTACATCCAACGTATCCTCGTTGCCGGAAGTGGTCGGCGATGCGGCTATTCAGGTTTCGCCAACTGACACCGATGCGCTGGCTCAGGCCATGCTGACGGTGGTTCGGTCGGCCGGTTTACGGAAAGAATTAGCAACCAAGGCGCTCCAGCGGGCACAATTGTTCTCGTGGGAACGTTTCACCAGTGAGCATATCAGGCTCTATCAGAAATTATGACTAAAATCAGAATCGGGATTATCGGCGGAGCGGGCTACACGGGTGGCGAATTGCTGCGTATTCTCATCAATCATCCCCACGCAGAAATCGCCTTTGTTCACAGCAAAAGCCAGGCCGGAAAACCGGTTTATAACACGCATACGGATTTACTGGGCGATACGGATTTGAAATTTTCCGGCGAAGATAGCCGCGAGCTGGTCAGCCAGACCGGGCTTTCGGTGATTTTTCTCTGCTCCGGCCACGGCGAATCGGCGAAGTTTCTGGCGGAAAACCCAATACCGGACACGTTGAAAGTGATCGACCTCAGCACCGATTTCCGCGACGAGTCGAACGGGTTTGTATACGGTTTGCCCGAACTGCAACGCGACCGGATTAAAACAGCTTCTAAAATTGCCAATCCCGGTTGTTTTGCCTCCAGCATTCAACTGGCACTGCTGCCACTGGCTCAGGCCGGATTGCTCACCGATGCGGTGCAGGTTAGCGCCATTACCGGTTCGACCGGCGCGGGGCAATCGTTAAGTCCGACGACGCATTTTACCTGGCGGAACAACAACGTTTCGATTTATAAAGCCTTCACGCATCAACACCTGACCGAGATCCGCCAGAGTCTGAACGCTTTACAACCCGGTTTCGATCAGCCCATCCATTTTGTGCCATACCGGGGCGACTTTACCCGCGGCATTATGGCGAATGTGTACATGCCCTATGCCGGGAGCCTGGACGATGCCCGCCAGCTTTTCGACCACTACTACCAAAGTCACCCGTTCACACACATCAGCGACATGCCGGTGGATGTAAAGCAGGTTGTCAATACCAATAAATGTCTCATTCATCTGGAAAAACACGACGGGCAACTGCTGATTAGCAGTGTGATCGATAACCTGACCAAAGGAGCATCGGGCCACGCCGTTCAGAATATGAATTTGCTGTTTGGTTTGCCGGAAGATGCGGGTTTGCGACTAAAAGCCGTGGCGTTTTAAACTTCCCCTGGTCACGGGCTCAAGCCGCGCAAGCTTGAGCCCGTGACCCCTTCTACCTGCCTTTTATTGGTAGTTATCTACTCCATACCGCCAGTTATCCACTCCGGCTGGCCGATCACCTTCGGGGCTTCTATCTTTGTCGCGCGCTCTTGATCCGTCACCGGGCAAACCCAACAAAGTGCCACTTCCATCGTTCCTGAAAATACGAAACACGGACTAAAGTCCGTGGGTACATAGGCGGTTCCAAGTTTTGTCTTATTTTTACAAAAAACATTCTAAACCCATGGAGAATCCGTTAACAGCGAAATCGTACCCCTGGCTGAAACATTATCCCGAAGGGGTTCCTGCTGAAATAAATCCCGATGCCTATTCATCCCTGATCGACCTGATCGATGAAGGTTGTCAGCGATTTGCCAGCTCACCGGCTTATGCCAACATGGATAAGCAGCTGACGTTTCAGGAGATTTATACGCTTTCCGGTCATTTTGCTTCGTACCTGCAAAACGTGCTCAAGTTGCAGAAAGGCGATCGCGTTGTGATTCAAATGCCGAATCTATTGCAATATCCGGTCGCTATTTTCGGTATTCTTCGGGCGGGTCTGGTGGTTGTCAATACAAATCCGTTGTATACGCCCCGGGAAATGCAGCACCAGTTCAAGGATTCTGGTGCCAAAGCCATTATTATTCTGGCCAATTTTGCCGCCAATCTGGAGAAGATCATCGATCAAACCGATCTAAAACACGTCATCATTACGCAGGTTGGCGACTTACTGGGCTTTCCAAAAAAGCTGATTGTCAATGCCGTAGTGAAATACGTTAAAAAGCTGATTCCGGCCTATCACCTGCCGCAAGCCGTCTCGCTCAGTGAAGCCTTACGTCGCGGAAGCCGCCAGCCGTTGCAGAAAGTGGGCGTTGTCGGTTCGGACATGGCGTTTGTGCAGTATACCGGGGGCACAACCGGCGTATCGAAAGGGGCCGTATTGACCCACCGGAATATTATTGCCAACACGGAAGCTGGCAGCTACTGGATGCAAATCGACCGCATGAAGGTATCCCAGTGTATCATGATCACTCCGCTGCCCCTGTATCACATTTATGCCCTGACGGTCAACGCAATGCTGGCGCTCAAGAGCGGCTGTCTGAACGTGCTCATTACCAATCCGCGCGACATGAATGCGTTCATCGACGAGATGAAGAAATACAAATTCAACATGTTTGTGGGGTTAAATACGCTTTATAACGGTTTGGTAAATCACCCGCGGATTACGGAAGTCGATTTCAGCCACCTCCGGATTTCGTCGGCGGGTGGAATGGCGCTGCAAACTGCGGTGGCCGAACGCTGGAAAAAGTTGAGCGGCAACACCATCGCGGAAGGCTACGGACTTTCGGAAACGTCGCCGATTCTCTCGTCAAATCCGTGCGACGGTACGGCCCGGCTCGGAACCATCGGCCTGCCGCTGCCGAGTACGGAACTGAAAATCATGCAGGAAGACGGAATTGAAGCTCCGATGGGCATGCCGGGGGAAGTCTGGGCGAAAGGGCCGCAGGTTTTTCCGGGTTATTACAACCGGCCCGACGAAACGGCGCGCGTCATGGAGGGCGAATGGTTCAAAACCGGCGATATCGGGGTGATGGACGAAGACGGTTTTTTCCGGATTGTGGACCGGAAGAAAGACATGATTCTGGTATCGGGATTCAATGTTTATCCCAATGAAATCGAAGATGTCATTGCCCAATGTCCGGGCGTGCTGGAGGTGGCGTGTATTGGCGTCCCGGACGAAAAATCGACGGAGGCTGTCAAAATTTTTGTGGTAAAGAAAAATCCCGATCTTACGGCAGACGACATTCTTACGTATAGTAAAGAGCAGTTGACCAACTACAAACGACCGCGTCACATTGAATTTCGGGCGGAGTTACCGAAAAGCAACGTGGGCAAAATTCTCCGACGTCCCCTGCGCGATGAAGAACTCGCGAAATTAAACAAGAAGTAAAGACAGGCGGTTGCAAAACCGCTTTTTTCACGTTAAGCAATAGCATAATTGGCCGTCAATGGCAGAAACTCCTGCTGAAAAGCAACAACGAGTCGCATGAAATGGGTGCTTTTCCGACGCGACACTTCAATTTCACACCCATTTGTCAGACAGAGAGTCATATTTTTCCCCGGCCGGATTTCCTGCAGGTACAGCAGGTTGATGACGCTCTTTTTGTGGGGTCTTACAAAAATTTCCACCGGCAGGCGTCCTTCAAGTTTCTTTAGCGTCAAGGACACGATCATCTCGGACCCGTCGCTAAAATGCACTACCGTATAATTCCCTTTCCCTTCGAGCCACGTAATTCGATACGCCGGAATTTTCCGGCGATGTCCCCAAAAAGGCAGAACGATGTCTGATAAGTTCAGGTGTCTGGTGACGGATTGTAGCTGGTGCTCGGAATAACTGTTTCGGGGAGTGGAATGGATTTGTAATTTCATATACGTAGCCGTTGTATATTGGATATTTACAAAAATGGCGCATATTATTCGATAAAAGCAATGTTTTTTTAAGAATTTAATCAAAACAGCAAAAATATTTTCATCTTATTTGTTTCTCAGGCGCCGAAATGCCCCATAAGGCGGTTTCAGTAACATTTGAGCCATTTGCAACTTTGAAAAGAGCCTGCGTGTTAGTTTCAAAACTTACCCTATTCTTCTTAAAATCTTCATGGCTACCTTATTAGATTTTGTTGGAAACACTCCACTGATTGAATTACAGCACATTAACCCAAATCCTGCAGTCAAATTGTATGGTAAAATGGAGGGGCACAACCCCGGCGGAAGCGTTAAGGATCGGCCCGCCTACAGTATGATCAAAGGAGCTATCGATCGGGGTGATCTTAAACCGGGTATCAAACTGATTGAAGCAACCAGCGGCAATACCGGTATCGCACTGGCGATGATTGCCCGGTTGTATAATGTTGACATTGAACTGGTTCTCCCCCAAAATTCGACGCGCGAACGTATTCTGACCATGCAGGCTTTCGGTGCCAAAGTGATTCTGATGGAAACGATGGAAAGTGCCCGCGATTATGCCGAAGAACAGGCCTCGAAAGGGGGCTATTTTCTGCTCAATCAATTTGCCAACCCAGACAACTATTTAGCCCATTATCGCACCACTGGGCCCGAAATCTGGGAAAATACTCAGAGTAAAATTACTCATTTCGTTTCCGCCATGGGAACAACCGGTACGATCATGGGAACGTCACGGTATTTGAAGGAGCAGAACCCCTCGATTCAGATTATAGGCTGTCAGCCGCTGGAAGGCTCACAGATACCGGGCATCCGGAAATGGCCGCAGGAATACCTGCCCAAAATTTTTGAACCCAGTCGCGTCGATCGCATCATTGAAATGTCGCAGGACGACGCCACCCAAATGACCCGCCGGCTGGCCCGGGAAGAAGGCGTCTTTGCCGGTATGAGTAGCGGAGGGTCCGTTTTTGCCGCCCTTGAGGTCATCAAAGAGTTGAAAGAAGGGGTTGTCGTCTGCATCATTTGCGACCGGGGCGACCGGTATTTATCGTCCGACTTATTTGGCAGTTAACTGAACAGACGCAGGAAGATCGTCAGCGGGGTGATGGCTGCCGGAAAATAATTTTTTTTGGCAGCCAATTATCCACCTGGCGGCTTGCAAGGCATCCCCGCAGTTCTGTACATTTGTGCTATGTACAAGCGCGTCGTCCTGCCTCTCCTCTTTCGTTTTGATGCTGAACAAATTCACCATTTCGTTACTTCTTTCTTAAAAATTTCACTGGCCCTCCCCGGTTTTCGCTGGCTCGCACGGCAGTTTTTCACGCTTGACGATCCACGTCTGAAACGGGAAGTTTTTGGCATTCAGTTCGCAAATCCCGTTGGCATGGCGGCCGGTTTTGACAAAAATGCGGAATGGGTCGATGAACTGGGGTGCCTGGGTTTTGGATTCATTGAAATCGGTACCGTAACGCCCCGCCCCCAATCGGGGAACGACCGCCCCCGGCTTTTCCGGCTGAAGGCCGACCAGGGGCTGATCAATCGGATGGGGTTCAATAATGAAGGGGCCAAAGCAGCCGCCAGCCGATTGCGGAAACGAAAGTCGGGCCAGCACTTGATTATCGGTGGCAACATCGGCAAAAATAAAACGACGCCGAACGAAAACGCACTGGACGATTATCTGGCCTGTTTTCATGACCTGTTCGACACGGTCGACTATTTTGTGGTCAACGTCAGTTCGCCGAACACCCCCGGCCTGCGGGCTTTGCAAGAAAAAGAACCTCTCACCGCTTTACTGCAACGTTTGCAGGATGAAAATCACCGCAAGCCGGTTTCCAAACCTATTTTACTTAAAATTGCGCCCGATCTGACCAACAGCCAGTTAGACGACATTATCGAAATTGTTCATACAACCCGGATCGCCGGGATTATTGCCACCAACACCACCATCAGCCGCGACGGTTTACAAACCGCCCCCCAAACCGTTGAAAAAATTGGTGCCGGTGGGGTCAGCGGAGCTCCATTAAAACAACGTTCGACGGAAGTGATTCGTTATCTTTGTCAACAATCGGGTCATGCGTTCCCGGTTATTGGTGTAGGAGGCATCTCGACAGCCGAAGATGCGCTCGAAAAACTGCGGGCCGGTGCCAGTTTGGTACAGGTATACACGGGTTTTATTTACGAAGGCCCTACGTTAGCTAAACAGATTTGCAAAGTAGTAGCAGAAGAGGTAGTTTAAAGCAGTTTAACCAAAATGACTCAACCCATCAACCGTCAAAACTCAATTCGGAACGACCGGACGAAAGCACGGACTTCGCCGGTTTCGATGAAATGGCCAACCTGGCAAGCCGACCGGCGGTCGCAGTTGGCCTTAGGTGGGTTGCTTATCCTGCTGGCAATCGGTTTAACCGTTGCTTTTTGCTCCTATCTGCTTACGGGTCAGGCGGATCAGAGCGTTCTGAGCAACGTGACGGGTGCGCCCCTGCGCGAGTCCGGAACCGAAATGCGGAACTTCCTTGGCATTCTGGGTGCCTACATTGCTCACGTATTTATTTTCCGGTGGTTCGGAATTGCCGCCCTGGGAATACCGGTTATTTTATTTTTATCCGGCTGCAAGCTGGTCTTCAATTACGAATTTTTGCCGTTAAGCCGAACGACCAAAGCCGTGTTGTTCTACATGACCTGGATCAGTGCGCTGGCGGGTTACGTTGTTCTGGCAACCGATTCCATCGGGCAGGGTAGCGTCTGGTGTGGCGGTATTGGCTACGAAGTCAATGTCTGGCTGTATAATCTCATCGGCTGGGGTGGCATTGCCATCATCGGCTTTGCGTTGTTTGTCTTTCTGGTTTTTTTCTACGGAATCACGAAACTACCGTCGCTTTCGTTGCCCCAAAGACCGGTTTCTGCTTCCAAACCTTCCTACGATAACGAGGAGGAAGACCTGGAAGAGGACGATGAAGACGATGTAAAAGACTTTATCGACGTGAAACCGGCCACGAACGGGGTTCAAAAACCGGTGCCGGCTCCAACTCCAACAGTCGACACACCCGAACCGCTGAACGGCCACGAAACGGAGACGAAGCCTGAAAAGGTGAACGGTTCCGGCCCTCCCGCTAAAAAACCGCTTACGTTCACGATTGCCGATACGACGCCGATCGAGCCGGCTTCAGAGCCATCTCAACCGGTTGCCGAAGCCTACGCCGGACCGACCGACGAGGTGGACGAGGACGCCTTAAAGCTGCACGGTCTGTATGATCCAACGCTCGATTTGCCCCGGTATCAGTTTCCGACGATCGACCTGCTGACGGAATACCCGGAAAACAAAAAAGCACAGGTTTCGGCGGAAGAACTGGAGGCCAACAAAGACCGGATCGTTGAGACGCTCCAGAACTACGGCATTACCATCGACAGCATTAAAGCGACCATTGGGCCGACCGTTACGCTGTACGAGATTATTCCGGCCGCCGGGGTTCGGATTTCCAAAATCAAGAGTCTGGAAGACGATATTGCGTTGAGTCTGGCCGCACTCGGTATTCGGATTATTGCGCCCATGCCCGGCCAGGGAACCATCGGTATCGAGGTTCCGAACAAAAACCGGGAGATGGTGGCGATGCGCTCGGTCATGTCTACCGACAAGTTTACCAAGAGCAATTTTGAGTTGCCCGTGGTGATGGGAAAAACCATTTCCAACGAGATTTACGTGGCCGATCTGGCCAAAATGCCCCACTTGCTCATGGCGGGTGCGACGGGACAAGGGAAATCCGTTGGCCTGAATGTGCTGCTGACGTCGCTGATTTATAAAAAACATCCGTCGCAACTCAAGCTTATTCTGGTCGATCCCAAAAAGGTGGAATTAACGCTGTTTAATAAACTTGAGCGGCATTTCCTGGCCCAGTTGCCCGACAGCGACGAGCCCATTATCACCGATACGAAGAAGGTAGTCAACACGCTGAATTCGCTCTGTATTGAGATGGACAACCGGTATAATTTGCTCAAGGACGCGCAATGCCGGAACCTGAAAGAGTATAATGCCAAGTTTATTCAGCGCCGGTTAAACCCGGAAAAAGGACATAAATTTTTACCGTATATCGTGCTGGTGATCGATGAGCTGGCGGATTTGATGATGACGGCGGGCAAGGAAGTCGAGCAACCCATTGCCCGGCTGGCCCAGCTGGCACGAGCCATTGGGATTCACCTGGTGGTGGCCACGCAACGCCCTTCGGTGAACGTCATTACGGGTTTGATCAAAGCCAACTTCCCGGCGCGATTGTCGTTCAAGGTGACGTCCAAAATTGACTCCCGGACCATTCTGGATACGGGCGGTGCCGAACAACTGGTTGGCATGGGTGATATGCTGTTTTCGTCCAACTCCGATATTGTGCGGTTGCAATGTCCGTTTGTCGACACGAACGAAATTGAGGACATCTGCGAATTTGTTGGCAGTCAGCGCGGGTACGATTCGGCGTATAATCTGCCCGAATTTGCCGGTGACGATGGCGGGAGTGTCGAAGAGCGCGAAGTTGACCTCGAAAACCGGGATCCGATGTTCGATGAAGCCGCCCGTCTGGTTGTCAACCACCAGCAGGGAAGCACCTCGCTCATTCAGCGTCGGTTGAAATTAGGCTACAACCGGGCCGGTCGGCTCATCGACCAGTTGGAAGCCGCCGGTATTGTTGGCGCCTTTGAAGGCAGCAAAGCCCGCGAAGTGCTCATCCACGACATCAGCACGCTGGAGGAAATACTGAAAAATATGAATTGAACGGAGGGCCAAAAGGGAGAGAGGAAAAACGGGAAGGCAACAAGCAGTCTCTTTTTCCTCTCTCCTTTTTTGCTTTCGCACCTTTCTGCTTTTTAACTTAAACTTTTTCCCATAATTCTTGTCTACCTACAAAACGGTCAGCAACTTTGCGGGCTGTTTTAGCATTGAACCTGGAATTACGTAAAAGAAGAAACACATGAAAAAATTAGCCTTATTAGGGGCATTGATTGTTGGCTTGTCGCTGCCATCGGTTGCGCAAAAAGATAAAAAAGCGTCGGATGTTCTCGACGCCATGAGTGCGAAATACAAAGCGTTGAATTCCTATAAAGCCGCTTTTACCTATACGGGCGACGGCAGTAATTACAAAGGCGATTTAACGGTGAAAAAAAATGCCTTTCGTCTGAAATTGGCCGGTCAGGAAGTCTTCACCGACGGCAAAACGATGTCTACGTATATCAAGGAAACCAACGAAGTAAACGTACAGGATTATGATGGTGGAGCCGCGGGTGATTTCAATCCGACGAAGATCTACTCCATCTACAAGCAAGGGTATAATTACAAATACATCGGTGAGCAAAAGCAGGGTGGTCAGCCGGTCGATGTGGTGGAACTGACGCCGGAGAAAAAAAATACGCAAATTGTTAAAGTGCAAATTGCCGTTACCAAAAAAGACAACCAGGTGAAAGGCTGGAAACTGACCGACAAAACCGGCAAGGTAACCAGCTATACGATCGACAAGTTTACGCCGAATGTTGCGGTGGCTGACAATTACTTTGTTTTCGACAAAATGAAATATCCCGGTGTCGAAGTAGTGGACCTGCGGTAATAAAATTTTAAACCGTCGTTGCCAGTCCATCAGTGACCGCCGGGTCCCCTCCGGCGGTTCGAACTAAAAATACCGCAACCACAGCGGGCTGACGGCCCGTTGAAAAATCCAGCTTTCGGAACGGCAGATCTTAGGATTTGGTAAAGGACAAATCAGCCAGTAACGCCAGAACATGTTCAATTTCCGACTGAATACCGTTCAGCAATTCGGTCACTTTTTGATGATCGAACCGTTCCAAATGCTCCAGTTGCCGGGCCCTCGTAGCCAGAATTTTCATGCCGGCACTCACGGCGGTTCCGTATAGTTTGTGGCCCGTGGCATTTAATCCCGCCAAATCTGCGTTTTTGGCCAGGAATAGCAGAACGGCTTCGGATCTTTTCAGTTCATCGGCAGCCAGTTCCACCAGTTCTTTAACCAATCCCGGATCATGGCCTGCCATTTCTTTAACAACCTCCAGATCAAAGTGCGAATCGGCGGTTTCGGGAGTTTTCGAAGGGCCAGTCAGCCACTTGTTGAACAAGGATCTGATTGACTCTTCCACAATAGGCTTGGTCAGAAAATCATCCATTCCGGCTTCCAGGCACTTTTCCCGTTCTCCTTTTACGGTACCCGCCGTTAGGGCAATGACCGGAACACGCCTGCCCGGCTCTATTTCCCGAATCCGTTGCGTGGCCTCATAGCCATTCATCAGGGGCATCTGCACATCCATCAGGATGAGATCCGGTTGCTCGCGGATGTAATACTGGACGGCTTCGAGGCCGTTGACAGCCTCAATAATCCGGGAATTTGGTGCGATTCTGCTAACGATGGCTTTAGCCAGCAACTGATTAATCTTGTTATCCTCAACGATCAGTACTTTTACCGGCTTATTTTCAACGGGAGTCTGCGGGTCCGATACGGTGAGCAGGGGGTTATCTTCATGCTGCACCAGACGGCCCAAAGCCTGATACAATTCGTGTACTTTGACGGGTTTTACCAGACGCTGATTCACCTTCAGTGTCTCACAGGCGCTGATGATTTTTTCGTCATCCGAAGAGCTGTGCAAGAGAACAATAGGCTGGCCAATTGATGAAGGAAAAAAGTTGGTCCGGATTTTTTCAATGGTTTCCAGTCCATCCATATACGGCATGTGGTAATCCATTAAAATCACATCATATTTTTTAGGCTGACCCAGCAACTGCAGAGCCTCAAACCCATTGCTGGCTTCCTCTACACCAATTTGTTCAAACTGAAACATCTGGCGCAGAATAAGACGGTTATGGGCGTTATCATCCACAATCAGCACATTTTTGATCAGGTTCAGGTCACGCCAGACGATGGCATTGCCCGGTTCGGCTTTGAGCCTGATTTCGAAGAAGAAACAACTGCCTTCACCGGGTTTGCTCGTCAGTTGAAGCTGGCATCCCATCAACCCCAGCAACTTGTTGGAAATGGTAAGACCAAGCCCGGTTCCTCCGTATTTTTTCGTGGTGGATGGGTCTTCCTGAGAGAACGCATCAAATATCCGTTCCTGCATTTCGGGTTTGATACCAATACCCGTATCCCGCACCTCAAACCGAAAGTCGGCATAGCCATGATCAGGCTCGTTCAGGGCCGTGATTTTCAGTTCAATTTCTCCCTTTTCCGTAAATTTCACCGCATTACCCAACAGGTTGACCAGCACCTGTTTTAAGCGCACCGAGTCGATAAAGACAAACCGGGGCAAATTTACGGACAAGTTCAACAGCACTTCAAGTCCCTTGTTCTGAGCCTGATAAGTGACGATATCCGCAACCTGGCTACTCATCTCGTAGAGATCCACTTTTTCAATGGACAATTCCAGCTTACCGGCTTCAATTTTGGAAAAATCCAGAATATCGTTGATGATGCTCAACAAGGCATTGGCCGATTGATTGACAATGGATAAATACTGTTGCTGAGTGGGATTAAGTGACGTTTTCAGTACCAGATCCGTAAAACCGATTACCCCATTCAGCGGGGTTCTGATTTCGTGGCTCATGTTGGCCAGGAATTCCGATTTGGCCCGGCTGGCCTGCTCGGCCAGCAACTTGGCTTTTTTCAGTTCATCCCGTTGCAAACAGATTTCGGTAATATCCTGCGTAAACATCATGATACCGCCAATAGAGCCATCAAACTGATACCAGGGCCTTACCTCCCACCGCAGATACTGATCCCGGTCCCAGCCCGCTGGCCGCCAGATGTCCTCATTGTTCTTTTCCACCGCTCCCTGAACGCAGCGGGCATGAATGGCTTTCCAGTTATCGGAGATGTTGGGAAATATGTCATAATGCGACACACCCAGAACGCTCCCCGATAGCTGGTATTCTTCCATCCAGCGGTTGCTAACGGCGATGTATTTGATGTCCCGGTCAAACATGGCAACGGCCGCCGGAGCATTTTCGACAAAAGCGGCCAGCCTTAATTTTTCATTGATCAGCGCCTGCTCCGCTTTCTTTTTTTCGTCGATATCCTGAAACGTACCATACAAGCGCCAGCATTTGCCATCCTCATATTCGGGGGTTCCCAGTGCCCGAACCCACACCGTTCGCCCTTTTGCCGTAACGATCTGCAATTCAATATCATAGGGTATCCCTTCCCGCGTCGAACGATCGACAGCCTCCATGATTTGATCATAGTTCTTTCCCTTGAAAAAGGATACGGCAGAATCAAAATCCGGTACAAAGTCTTGTGCTACTTCATGAATCGCTTTGGTTACGGATGACCAGTGTACGGTTTTCTGGCTGAAATTAACTTCCCAGGTTCCAATTCGGGCAACCTCGTTGGTCTGTTCCAGCATCTCTTTGGTCCGACTCAGATCGGCTTCCAGCTGATGTCGCCGGGTAATATCGATCGCATTGCCGATCACATACGTGTTGCCGTTCAGTTCTTTTTCCAGGATGTTATTGAATAGCCAGATCAGCAGCGAGCCCTCTTTGGTAAGTGTATGCATCAGTCCGCTGGCCCGGCCTATTTTGCCGATAGTTTTTAGATAAGCGGTCATTGCGGCCTGATGAACTTCGGGAACGATATCGAATAAACTCATTCCGGCCAGTTCGTCCGGTTCATACCCCAGTACATGCGCCCCTGCGCTGTTGACCGTCAGCAGTTTCCCGTCCAGATCATGGATACACATGAGTCCCTGGGAGTTTTCAAAAAACGAGCGAAATTTGCTTTCTGACTGATTCAGAAGCTGTTCTCTTTGCTTTTCTTCGGTAACATCCCGGGCTATGGCAAACAGGTTACCGGTTAAAGGTTCCTGAGTAACTACCCATTGAAGATTGCGATAGGTTCCATTCCGGCAGCGAAACCGATGGGCAAAATTGATCGTCGTTTTGCCCGATGCCAACTGCGCTATTTCCTGCTGGGTTGCCAACAGGTCATCGGGATGGATGAGATCAAAAAATAACGTACGCAGCAAATAGGATTCATCCCAGCCCAGCACCTGATGAAAAGCCGGATTTAACTTTTTTAAATACCCGTCGGCTCCTGCCACGCAGATCAAATCATTGGAAAGCGCAAAGAAGTTTTCCAGGTGCTTCAACTCCTGTTTCTTTTTGTGTTCAACAAGGAGGGCTATGGCCGATTCACTCAGGAGCTGTAATATTCTTTGCTGAGTTTGGGTGAGCTTTCGGGGAATACGATCCAGCACACAAAGCGTGCCCAAGGCGTATCCATCGGGATCGGTTAATGGATAACCGGCGTAAAACCGGATATGAGGATCGGAGGTTACTAATGGATTTTCTTTAAAGCGTGTATCTTTCGTGGCATCTTCTACTTCGAAAATATCACCACCCATAATAGCATGCTGGCAAAAAGCGATATCCCGACTGGTTTCCGCCATCTCCAGCCCCACCCGCGATTTAAACCACTGCCGATGCTCATCCACCAGCGATACCAATGAAATAGGAACCTGGCAAATCAGCGATGCCAGTTCGGTCAGGCGGTCAAATTCCTGCTCCGGCAATGTATCCAGAACCTGGTATTGGTATAAAGCCTTTAATCTTTTTAACTCATTTAAAGGAGTTGGCATACTAGTTCAACGGTGAGATTTCCATGCATAAATAGCAGCATTTTCCAGGCCAAGTTACTAATGCAGCTAACTTGCATACATAAATTATTCCGCCGGGCGCGGATGCCGACATCCCGTTGCGGAAACCATGAAATAAGCACAAATGAAAAATAGCCGGACTATTTTATCAGAATGAAGCGAATATACCCCCAAAATACCCCCAACAAAACTTGTATGGTAATGATAGTCATTTCAGAAAAGTGAGGGCATTTGGTAGCGTGAGGGTTATAAACAGAAAAAGTCGGCCATGAGCCGACTTTTCCACGCGTCATAAAAGAACAAAATCGTTATACCAGAACCGTATTCAGCAACTGCTCCAGAATCAGCCGTCCGTCGGTATTGCCCAACAGCGGATCAGCGGCCCGTTCGGGGTGCGGCATCAGTCCGAAAACGTTTTTACGTTCGTTGGCCACACCGGCAATGTTGTCCAGACTTCCGTTTGGATTGGCTTCGTCGGTCATGTTTCCCGCTTCGTCGCAATACCGGAAAATAATCTGATCGTTGTCATTCAGTTCATTCAGGGTATCGGCATCGACGAAGTACCGGCCTTCACCGTGGGCAATGGGAATTTTATAGGATCGATCGTCCAAACCGGCGGTCAGCAGCACGCTTTTCGATTGCGGACGGAGGTAAATATTCTTGCAAACGTATTTCTGGTTGGTATTCCGCAGCAGAACGCCCGGCACCAGCCGCGCTTCGGCCAGAATCTGGAAACCGTTGCAGATGCCCATCAGATAACCGCCCCGTTCGGCGTGTTTGATCACCTCGTTCATGATGGGTGAAAACCGGGCCACGGCGCCCGTACGCAGGTAATCGCCGTAGGAAAAACCGCCGGGCAAAATGATGAAATCACACCCTTGCAGATCGTGGTCTTTGTGCCAGAGTTTGACAACGTTCTGCTTGAGCTGATCCCGCAGGGCGTCTACCGCATCGTCGTCACAATTAGAACCGGGGAATACTACTACACCGAATTTCATAAGTCCTTGATTTGCTACAAAGATACGAGTTGTCCGGGAAAAAAGCCGTCAAAAACCGCTATTTCAAGCCAGCACCTGACTTTCCCGCACCACTTTTTCGTAATAGGCTTCGTAGAGCGGTAAAACGCGCGAAATTTCGAACTCCTTCGCCCGCTCCAGTGCGTTGTGTTTGAAGGTCGGCAGGTTGTCGTCGTTCAGAATATACAAGGCATTTTTCACCATATCATCCACATCACCGACGTTGCTCAGAAAACCGGTCACGCCCTGCACATTCAGTTCGGGCAGGCCCCCGGCGTTGGACGTGATCAGCGGTACTTCGCAGGCCAGCGCTTCCAGAGCCGCCAGACCAAAGCTTTCATTTTCGGAAGGCATCAGGAACAGATCCGCGACCGACAAAACCTCCTCGACGGCATCCAGTTTGCCCAGAAACCGGACATCCCCGTAAATGCCCATGTCGCGGCAGAGCTTTTCGATCCGCGCCCGTTCCGGCCCATCGCCCGACAGAAGCAACTTACTGGGAATCTGCTTGTTAATCTTATTGAAAATCTGCACCACGTCGTCGATCCGTTTCACCCGCCGAAAGTTGGACGTGTGGACGATCAGCTTCTCGCCGTTCGGGCAGATGGCCATTTTGAAATGATCTTTTTTCTGCCGTTTAAAGCGATCGAGATCGATGAAATTAGGAATCACTTCAATGTCCCGGCGAATGGCAAACTGATCCAGTGTTTCCTGCCGGAGGTGCTCCGAAACCGCCGTCACACCGTCCGATTCATTGATACTGAAGGTAACCACCGGTTCGTACGAAGCATCTTTGCCCACCAGCGTAATGTCCGTTCCGTGGAGCGTGGTAACAAAAGGCACATGCCGACCCTGCGCCCGCAGAATCATCTTCGCCATGTAAGCCGCCGAAGCGTGCGGAATGGCGTAATGAACGTGCAAAAGATCCAGCTTTTCGTACTGTACGACGTTCACCATGGCGCTGGCCAGGGCCGTTTCGTAGGGAGGAAACTGAAACAGCGGATAGGTCGGTATATTTACTTCATGGTAAAAAACATTCTCGTTGAAGAAATCCAGACGGGGCGGTTGCTGGTAGGTAATAAAGTGGATTTTGTGGCCGGCTTTTGCCAGGGCCTTACCCAGTTCAGTCGCCACAACACCGCTTCCCCCGAAAGTCGGGTAACATACTATGCCAATTTTCATACAGTAGTAAATGATTGAGGGACTGAGGATTGGAAGGCGTTAGACGGACACAAATTCGATCTGTCGTACCTGCAATCAGTTTCCATAACATCATTTTCGGCCATTTGTGTTCACTTATTCGATTTGGCGGAGAAAGATTTTAACAGAGCCGAGGATTCAGGCCGGAAACTGTATCTTTGACCCATTGAATTCTATCCTGTCGGTTATGACCCGGAAAGTTCAGGGGCGTCCGGACCGTGCGGCCACTCCACCCTTTTACGTCTTCATTTTAGGTTTTCTGCGATTGATCCGGGTACAAAACCTGCTGATTATCGTGGGTACCCAATATTTTGCCCGCGTCACCCTCATCGGCCCCCGCGACAACTGGACCGGTCTGCTGCTGGATCCCAAACTTTTTTTGCTTTCACTCTCAACGGTTTGCATTGCCGCAGCCGGTTACATCATCAACGATTACTTCGACATTAAAATCGACATTGTCAACAAACCGGAACGGGTCATCATCGGGCGGTATCTGAAACGGCAACTAGCGATGGGGGCGCACCAGGGGCTGAATTTTCTGGGCGTTGTCATTGGCTTTTACCTCAGCAAATGGGTTTTTGTCGTCAATGTCCTGTCGGTAACGCTGCTGTGGTTTTATTCGGCCCAATTTAAGCGGCAACCGTTTATCGGTAATTTTATCGTTGCCTTCCTGACGGCTTTATCGCTGATCGTTTTAGCGGTTTATTACCGACAACAGGTTGATTTACTGCTGATTTACGCCTTATTTTCCTTCGTGATCACGCTGGTGCGGGAGATCATCAAAGACATGGAAGACGTGAAAGGTGACGCCCGCTTCGGTTGCCGGACGTTGCCCATCGTCTGGGGACTCCGCCGAACCAAACAGCTGCTGTATATCATCATCGCCACCTTCATTCTTTCGTTGTTCACCATTGCCCATTCGCTGCAAAACGCGCAGTTGTTCTGGATGTTCGTCATCCTGCTGGTCCCGATTGCGTGGCTCGTCTACCGCCTGGTTCGGGCCGACACCCGGCGGGATTTTTCCTACCTGAGTTCACTTTGCAAGCTCATCATGCTCATCGGGGTCGTCAGTATGGCGTGGGTGTAACGTCCGTTTACTCAATCATTTGTTCCTTCGACACAAAATCTCCGTACCTTACGGTTTTGTACTAAACTTCTCTTTTCATGAAAAGTATACTACTCGCGTTACTGATCGGTTTGACCACCTCTTTTTCGCAGGCTCAGGACTGTATGGGGCTGAAATTCAAGCCGGGAACTACCTACGAAATGCTTTCCTACACGGCCAAAGACAAGCTATCCGGCCGACTGGTCTATACCATTAAGAGTGTCAAAACCGAAGGCGGTTCAACGCTGATCGGCGTGGTGATGCAGTCGTTCGATGAAAAAGACAAAGCCGCCCCGGAAATGGCCGTCACCTACACCTGCACGGGCAATGAGCTCATTGCCGATTTATCGGGCATGGCCCTGGCTGCGAACGATGCCGCCAAAGGCATGGCGGTGAAGGTCAAGACCAACAAACTGATTTATCCGAAACAGCTGACCGAAGGTGGAAAACTGGCCGATGGCGAAATGGAAGCCGAAGTCTACAGCAAAGACGCTAAAATGATGGACATGACCATCAACGTCGTAAACCGGCAGGTGGAAAGTAAAGAAAGCCTGACGACCCCCGCCGGAACGTTCAGCGTCTACAAAATCAGTTCCGATACCAATATGGCCAACCGGATGATGGGCATTCCGATTCGGGTTACGTTCCGTTCGATCAGCTACCGGGCCAACGATGTCCTGTTCGATATTAAAACCGAGACGTATAATAAGAACGGCAAGTTGAAAGGGTATATGGTATTGAGTAAAATAACGAACTGATCGTTCGTGGTTCGTTTGTGCTTATTGCACTGTCAAATCGAAATCGACATTCACATCGTCACTACCCGGTGCCGGTGTGCCATCTTTGGCATTCGGCTGGTGACGCAACTGAACTTTCAGTTTTCCGGTCCCGGCTGCGTTCGTTTTTACCGTGCCTTTCAAGCCAATCGGCAGGTTTTTGGCATCTTTGTCACCGTAGGAATAGGTTGCTAACGAAGCCGGCGTCAGCGTAAAGACAAACAAATGTTCACCACTTTTTTCGGCCACTTCTTTCGAAACATCGTCGGTCGGCGTTTTGCTTTCGTCCAGTAACTCCACGGCCAGATCGTAAGTCTTGTTGGCTTTCAGCACAATCCTGTCAAATTTTGTGGGTGCCTGTCCACCGTCGCCGTCCGGATCGCGGTACGAAAATGTCTGGACCGTCGTGGTGCCCGACTCCGTAAATTTCAGGTTGACCGTCGTTATCAATTCGTTTTCGTCGGCGGGTTCCGGTTCATCGGCTTTGTCATTACAACCCGTTACCAACCCCATAGCCACCCCCAACATGACCACCCACACCCATTGACGTATTCCTTTTGCCTTCATTTTCGATCTGTTTTAGCGTGTTTCCCGACTGTTTTTGTCCGTTCACCCGCAAAAATAGATATTCGCAACAAGGTTGCAAAAATAAATGCAACATAATTGCAAATAAGCTTGGTCAGTACAAAAGGATGCGTTTATTTTGTGCTGTTCAACGAGGATGCTGAAGACTATGAAACTGAAAACGCTCAACAGAAAGGCCGATTACATTGGAATCAGTGGGTCGGTATTGTGCATCATTCACTGCCTGATTACGCCCATCCTGCTGGTTTCTTCGTCTTTCCTGACCAACGATACGGTCCGTTTTGGCTACCTGAGCCTCGATTATCTATTCATTGGTGTCAATATTGTAGCCGTCTATTTTGCCACCCGGCATTTTACCACCCCGGCCGTGAAAGCCTGCCTCTGGTTTTTCCTGACTGTATTTGCGGTTGCTATTGTGCTCGAAGACGTCAACGAAGCCTTTGAATACCTCGGTTATGCGGCTTCGCTGGGGCTTGTTTTGACCCATCTCACGAACATCCGGCTTCACCGACTACGCCACACCCATTAATCATCAAACCGCTGCTTCGAAAAGGCAGCGGTTTCAGAATTCCAAAACCGTTTAAACGGTTTCTAGACACGGTTTCAACTAGAGGCCAATCTATCCTGAATACGGGTTTTATATCCTGCACTTGCGACTACACTTCTCCAACAACCGGCAAAACCAATTTTTCTGATTAACTTGAACCAGGAGATTATTGACCCCGGAGGGGGCCGATGTTACTGGCAAAACGGGATTCTGAGAACTCCAGGCGTGTCGCTGGCACTTAAAACGGGTAGGTAAGAGACGAATCTTATCGTTCACATTTCGATTAATAAAATCACAATTTATTTGCTTTATTAAATTTTGAGTCTCACCTTTCGGGTACGTACACGTTTTTATAAACAGATCCCTTACTGGAATATTATATGGCAAATACGCTTACCCGTAGAGACTTCTCCATTTTAGCCGCGTCCGCTGGTTTAGGGGCGTATCTCCAACCATTTGCTACCCTCGGTTCGGCTCCTGCCGGGAAATTTGAAGGAAAAAAAGTAGGGATTATCGGGTTGGACACGTCGCACAGCACTGCTTTCGCGAAAGAACTGAACAATCCGACGCCGAATCCCGACTGGCTTGGCTACCGGGTCGTGGCGGCTTACCCCAAAGGCAGCAACGATATTGAATCGAGCGTCAAGCGAATTCCCGGCTACATCGAGGAAGTCAAAAAGCTTGGCGTTGAAATCGTGAACTCCATCGACGATTTATTGAGTAAAGTGGACGTCGTGCTGCTGGAAACCAACGACGGTCGGCTGCACCGGGAACAGGCCGCCAAAGTTTTTGCGGCCGGCAAGCGGGTTTTTATCGACAAGCCCATTGCGGCTTCCCTGAGCGACGCCATCGCTATTTTTGAGATGGCAAAGAAGAAAGGCATACCGGTTTTTTCGGCTTCGTCGCTCCGGTATATCAAAGGCATTCAGGGCCTGGATAAGAGCCAGGTGGTCGGAGCCGACACGTATAGCCCGGCGGTTTTGGAAAAAACGCATCCTGATTTGTTCTGGTATGGGGTCCACGGCGTTGAAACGCTGTTTACGGCCATGGGGCCGGGTTGCCAGAGCGTGATTCGGGTCAATACCCCCGACACCGATATTGTAATTGGCACCTGGAGCGACGGACGCGTTGGTACCTTCCGCGGAACCCGAACCGGTAAGCATGAGTACGGCGGCACGGTTTACACCAAAAACGGCAACGTGACGCTGGGGCCCTACGGTGGTTACAATCCGTTGTTGAAAGACATTATTCACTTTTTTGAAACCGGAGAAACGCCCGTGAAGCCCGAAGAAACGCTTGAAATCTTCGCCTTTATGGAAGCGGCCGACGAAAGCAAGCGCCAGGGCGGAGCCGCAGTGACACTGGCCAGTGTCATGAAAAAAGCCCAGAAGTCGTCATAATCTCTTTTTTATTGGCCCACGGGGCCGCCCCCTCCTGCTCAGTTAACCCATTTCCTAAATTGAGAATGCCAATCTGTGATACGGAATCCCAGTTGGCCACCCTTTTCCAACTCAAAAATTTGTAAAATGACCCAATCGAAAATCAAGACAGAAAACACCGTTCCTAATCCTCAGTCGCGGAGAACGTTTCTGGGCCAAACCCTGGCCGGAACGGCGGCCTTGAGTCTGGGCGGTATGCTTCCCGGTTTTAGTCCCAAAAGTTACGCCCGCATTCTGGGGGCCAACGAACGCATTCAGGTGGGGATGATGGGTGTCAACAGCCGGGGTCTGGCTTTGGCCACCAATTACGCCCTGCAACCCAACTGCGAAGTCCGGTCGGTTTCGGATGTCGACACCCGTGCCGCCGACAAGTGCATTACCACCGTGGAAGGTATTCAGAAATCCAAACCCAAAGCCATTCCCGACTTCCGGAAGGCACTGGAAGACAAAGAGTTGGATGCGCTGGTGGTGGCTGCGCCGGATCACTGGCACGCACCAGCGGCCATTTTGGCGTCCAAAGCCGGAAAACACGTATACCTGGAAAAACCGTGCAGCCATAACCCGAACGAGGGCGAAATTCTGGTGGCTGCGTCTAAAAAGTACAAAAACCTCATTCAGATGGGCAACCAGCGCCGGTCGTGGCCCAATGTGGCCGCCGGCGTCAAGGCGGTTCGGGATGGCGTAATCGGACGGCCTTATTTTGCCAAAGGCTGGTATACCAACAACCGGCCCTCCATCGGCGTCGGCAAAGAAGCCGCCGTTCCGTCGTGGCTGAATTACGATTTGTGGCAGGGACCCGCGCCCCGGCAGGCTTTCAAGGACAATCTGTTGCACTACAACTGGCACTGGTTCTGGCACTGGGGAACGGGTGAAGCCCTCAACAACGGTACGCACATGCTGGACCTCATGCGCTGGGGTCTCAACGTCGACTACCCAAACCGGGTAACGTCGTCGGGTGGGCGGTATCGCTACCAGGACGATTGGGAAACGCCCGATACGCAGGTCATTAACATTGAATTTCCAAACAATACCGCTATGACCTGGGAAGGCCGGAGCTGCAACGGGCGAACCGTGGAAGGCAGCAGCGTCGGTGTTATTTTCTACGGCGATACGGGTTCGTTGCAGATCGACGGGGGAAATGCCTACAAAATTTATGATCTGGAAAACAAGCTGGTGAAGGAAGTCAAGAATGACCTGGTGATCAACGCCCGCGACCGAATGAACCCCTCTCAGGCCCTGGACGCGATTCATATCCAGAACTTCTTCGACGGCATTAAAAAAGGGACGGCCCTGAACGCCGATATTTTGGGTGGTCACCAGAGTACGCTGCTCTGTCAGTTGGGCAACATCGCCCTGCGGTCGGGCGGTACGCTGGAAATTGATCCGACCAACGGGCACATCAAGAACAACCGCCAGGCGCAACAATACTGGAAACGTGATTACCAGCGGGGCTGGGAACCAACCGTTTAAACCGGCACTACGATGAAAAACCAAACCAAGACGGTTGACGTAGGGTCGCTGAGTCAGCGGGATACGCGAATTTCCATTGCCTTAATCGGGTTGCTGTTCTTCGTTTTCGGGTTCGTGACCTGGGTCAACGCTATCCTGATTCCGTATTTCAAGATTGCCTGCGAACTGACCAATTTCCAGTCGTATCTGGTCACGTTTGCGTTTTACATCTCCTATTTCGTCATGTCGGTGCCCTCGTCGTACCTGCTGAAAGCCA
Organism: Larkinella knui; assembly: GCF_003858645.1. Lineage (GTDB taxonomy): Bacteria > Bacteroidota > Bacteroidia > Cytophagales > Spirosomataceae > Larkinella > Larkinella knui. Next base: position 124,713 of record NZ_RQJP01000008.1, read on the forward strand.
CCGGTTTCAAGAAAGGAATGATGATCGGTTTCTGGATTATGGCGCTGGGTGCATTCATTTTCGTACCGGCCGCGCTGACCCGAACCTACGAGATTTTTCTGCTGGGCCTGTTCATGATCGGTGTCGGTCTGGCGGTTTTGCAGACGGCGGCCAATCCGTACATCACGGTTTTGGGACCGAAAGAGCGGGCCGCCCAGCGCATCAGCATCATGGGCATCGGCAACAAAGGGGCCGGTATTCTGGCCCCCATTCTGTTTGCTGCGGTTATTTTGCGGGCAACGGATACGGACCTCTTCAGTCAGCTGCCGGGCATGTCGCTCACCGAAAAAGCCCAGGCGCTGGACGAACTGGTTCGGCGGGTGATTGTCCCCTACTCGGTCATGGGTTGCGTACTGATCGGGCTCGGAATTCTGGTTCGTTACTCGCCTTTGCCCGAAATCAATACCGAGCAGGAAACCACCGAAGTGGCGGCTGCCAACGTCGGAAAAACGTCGGTCCTCCAATTTCCGCATCTGGTGCTGGGGGCGCTGGCCATTTTTCTGCACGTCGGAACGCAGGTGATCTCGATCGATACGATCATTGGGTACGCCAGTTCGATGGGCATTTCGCTGCTGGAGGCCAAAACGTTTCCGTCGTACACGCTTTTTGCCGCCATTTGCGGTTATCTGCTGGGCATTATTCTGATTCCCAAACGCATTAGTCAGGTCAACGTGTTCAGAATCTGTACGGTATTGGGGCTGACGTTCACCCTGCTTATTATTTTCGCGAAAAGCAGCGTATTTTTTCTAGGCCATCAGGCCGACGTTTCCATCTGGTTTATCGTGCTGCTGGGACTCGCCAATTCGCTGGTTTGGGCCAGCATCTGGCCGCTGGCCCTCGATGGGCTGGGGCGGTTTACGAAAGTTGGGGCGGCTTTGATGATCATGGGTCTGAGCGGCAATGCCATTCTGCCTTTGGTTTACGGTTATCTCGCTGATCAGTACGGTCTTCGGGAGGCTTACTGGGTTCTGTTTCCCTGCTATTTATATTTAGCGTATTATGCCTTTTACGGGCACCGCATTCGCCGGTGGGGGATTTTCGGGGCGGCTAAAACACCTGTACATGAACAACACTGGCAAGGCACCACAACGGATTAAGATTATCAACGGCCGGATTCTGACACCCTACCGGCTCATTCCCAACGGAACGATCCTGATTACCGGAAACACGATTACGGAAGTCAGCGACCGCGCTATTGACGTGCCTGACGCGTTGGAACTAGATGCGGCCGGAGCCTATGTGTCGCCCGGTTTTATCGATTTGCACGTGCACGGCGGGGGTGGGCATGACTTTATGGACGGCAGCGAAGACGCTTTTTTGCGCATTGCCGAACTCCACGCCCGGTACGGCACCACCGCGATGGTACCGACCACCCTGACCAGCACCCGCCAGGAGTTGTTCAACACGCTGGAGATTTACGAAAAAGCCACCGCCAAAAATACCGCCGGTGCCCGTTTTCTGGGTATGCACCTCGAAGGCCCATACTTTGCCATGAGCCAGCGCGGAGCCCAGGACCCGCGCTACATTCGCGACCCGGACCCGGACGAATACCAGGAAGTGTTGGCGCGTTCATCGTCCGTGGCCCGCTGGAGTGCCGCGCCCGAACTGAAGGGAGCCCTGCAATTTGGACAATACCTCCGCTCGAAGGGCGTGCTGGCCGCCGTTGCGCATACCGATGCGGTTTATGAGGACGTGCTGGCCGCCGTCGAAAACGGCTATTCACTGGCCACGCACCTCTACAGCGGCATGTCGGGCGTTACCCGCCGAAACAGTTTCCGCTATGCCGGTGTGGTCGAAAGTGCTTATCTGCTGGACCAAATGGATGTAGAATTGATTGCCGACGGCGTTCATTTACCGGCTCCACTGCTCAAACTGGCTTACAAAATCAAAGGCCCCGAACGAACGGCTTTGATTACCGACGCCATGCGGGCCGCGGGCCGGCCACCGGGCAACAGCATCCTGGGCAGCCTTCACAACGGCATCGAGGTGATTGTGGAAGATGGCGTTGCCAAAATGCCGGATCGTCAGGCGTTTGCGGGAAGTGTCGCAACTGCCGACCGCCTGGTACGAACCATGATCAACCTGGCCGAAATTCCGCTGCTCGACGCCATCCGCATGATTACCAGCACCCCCGCCCGCATCATGGGCGTTGCGGATCGGAAAGGCGTTCTGGCGCCGGGGAAAGACGCCGATCTGGTGTTTTTTGATGCTGCTATTTCGGTTCAATTGACAATGGTTGAAGGACGGATTGTCTACCAGCGTGAAAGCATCCCCGCCTTTTAAACCTATCCAAAGAAAACTAGAATCCATCCGAATGATTAGTCAATCGAATACCAACCAACTTGATTTTCGCCGGTTTGACAACCGGAATGCATTGGGCGAGAGTGCCGCGCAGGCCGTCGGCAATTGCCTGCGAAGCTTACTAGCCCGACAGGATACGGTTTCCGTGATTTTTGCCGCGGCCCCTTCGCAGGAGGAGTTTCTGGCGGCTCTGTGTCAGGAGGCACACATCGACTGGAGCCGGATTCACGCTTTTCACATGGACGAATACGTCCAGTTGGCGGAAGAGGCCCCGCAGCGGTTCGGCAATTTCCTGAAAGAACGGATTTTTGACCGGCTGCCTTTCCAAACGGTTCACTACCTCAACGGCAATGCCCCGGATCTGGCAACCGAATGCCAGCGATACAGTGATTTATTGCGCCAACATCCCGTCGACGTGGTTTGCATGGGCGTTGGCGAAAATTGTCACATTGCCTTCAACGACCCGCACGTCGCCGATTTTAACGACCCGGTTCTGGTCAAGGTTGTCGATCTGGACCAGGCTTGCCGCCAGCAACAGGTCAATGATCAATGCTTTGATGCGTTTGATGAGGTTCCGACGCACGCGCTGACGCTGACGGTTCCGGCCCTGATGCAGGCACCCCACGTCTTTTGCATGGTTCCGGGTATTAAAAAAGCGCAGGCAATCTACCACACGCTCCAGTCGCCGGTAAGTGAACAGTACCCTTCTACCATCCTGCGGCTGCACGAAGACGCCATTTTATTCGTCGACAACGACAGTGCATCCCGGTTACTTTGATCCAGCCTTTCTACGGCCTTCGTTATTCCTGTTGTCCTGTTGTCGCTCGCGTGTCGCGAGTGATTCCTATCCAAAGGGCCTCCGGCCCGATCCACGGTCACGTAAAGTGGGCACACCTTTCCACTAGCCATCTTCGGGCCGGAGGCCCTTTGGATAGAAAATCACTCGCGACACGCGAGCGACAACAGGAGTAGCCATCCACGGCCTAGTAACGTACCTATTGCGACAAAGAGCAAAAAAAGTATCTTTCGCCGAAAGAGTCGACGTAGGAACCAGGAACCATCCTGGGCGAAGGGCGGGTTATTGCTTCGATTCGGAAACCAGTCTATGAAGAAGAAAGAGCTACAGGGAGTAAAAGAAATTGCCCGCCGGGCTAATGTAACGATTGCCACCGTCGATCGGGTGATCCACAACCGGGCCGGAGTGTCGGTTAAAACGCGGGAAAAGATTACAAAAATTATTGAGGAACTCAATTACCAGCCGAATATGCTGGCCCGCCGTCTGGCTTCCGGCAAAATTATTAAACTGGCCGTTTTAATTCCCTCCGTAACCGAAGAAACCGAGTTCTGGGACGCGCCTTTGCGGGGAATTCAGCGCGCCAAAACGGAAATCAGCCAGTATGGACTACAAGTTGATTCGTTCTTTTTTGATCTGAGCAACAAGCAGTCGTTCATCGATCAGGCCAACGCCATTCTGGAGTCAGCCGTTGACGGTATTGTGCTGGCACCCACGTTTATCCAGGAAGCACGAACCTTTGCCGCAGCCTGCAACACCAAAGGCATCCCTTACGTTTTTATCGACTCGACTCTTCCCGACCAGCAAAATCTGTCCTACATCGGCCCGCCCCTTTTTCAGAGCGGTTATCTGGCCGGGAAATTAAGCACGTATGCGCTCCGCGAAAAAAGCCAGCTGCTGGTAGTCAATATTGCTACAGCGATCGAAAGTTACACCTACAAAGAGACGGAAGAAGGTTTCAGAGCATATTTTACCGATCATCTCAAGCCCTATCCGATTCTGCGGGTCGATATTCACCAGACCGACGAAAAATCCGTTTTTCGGAATCTTCAGCCGCTATTTGAGTCAAATCCGGCCATCGATGCCCTGTTTGTAACCAACTCCCGGTCTTTTCTGGTCGCCCGTTTTCTCGAAAAGATGAATCCGGCCCCAAAACCGCTGCTGATTGGTTACGACTTGGTGAAAGAAAACGCGAAATACCTGGACAACGGCCTGATCGACTTCCTGATCTGCCACCAACCCGAAGATCAGGGCTACCGAAGCATCATGACGCTGTATCAGTTTTTGATTTTCTCAAAGGCTATCGACAAGGAGCAATACATGCCGATTGACATTGTTACCCGCGAAAATCAGGCTTTTTACAGAAACTAACGGCTTTCAGTCCGGCTGAAACCGCCGGTCGGTAATAAAGTCATTATCGGTCAAGGTCCGCAGGAAAGTGATGACATCCGATTTGTCGGCAGCCGTCAGCGCCACTCCGGTTTTGCCGTTTTTCTTCAGCAACGGGTCCAGTTGGGGCGTATCCTGAACATCATTGATGTAGTGATCCAGCACCTGTTCCAGCGTCTGGAAGCGGCCATCGTGCATATACGGCGAGGTCCGCTCCACATTCCGCAGGCTCGGCACCCGGAATTTGTTGTAATCGTTCAAATTCAGCGTAATCTGATACCGCCCCAGATCGAAATCCTTGCTATTGGCGAGTTGCATCCGCAAGCCGTTGTTCCGGTAGCTCTGGTCGGTAAATTGTTCGCCGGTGTGGCAACCCGAACAGTTCTGTTTGAACAACGCCAGACCACGTGCTTCCTGATCCGTTAATGCGGCACCGGTTTCCTTGCGAGAATATTTGTCATACCTGGAATTGGCCGAAACCATCGTCAGCATAAACTGCGACAAGGCTTTCAAAAACCGCTCCGTCGTTACGTCTTCAGTTCCGAAGGCGGCTTTGAACAGGGCCGGATACTGACCACTGGTTCGAATTTTCTTCAGCACATTCGCCAGCGAATCGCCCATTTCAACGGGATTTTGAATGGGCGAAATGGGAAGTAAATCCAGATCGGCAATACCGCCATCCCAGAAAAAAGCGGTTTTCCAGGCTACGTTTTCAATACCGGGCACATTGCGGGTTCCAATTTTATCGCCAATGCCATGGCTCAAAGCATGGTCGTTGTGTGCAAAACCGGAAAACGACTGGTGGCAAAATGCGCAGGTGACGGAGCCGTCGCGCGATAAAATGCCGTCATAAAACAGGGTTTTTCCCAGGGCTACGCCTTCGACCGTCAGCGGATTTTTGGTAAAATCATACTTTGGATCGTCAAAATTGGCCGGTTTTTTCCAGTTGTAAGGCGTCGCCTTGAACTCGACCGGTTTCGGTTCCGGCTCAATAGGCCCATCCTTGCCCGAGTCGTTCTGACAGCCGACCATGACGCCGTAAAAGACGATTGCCGCCAGTATTCCAACATGTTGCCAACGCGTCATATCAATCTACCTGAACGGTGCCCACGCTAAACATTTTTGCATAATTATTAGCGACAATTTCCGATGAGTCCGATACCATAATATCCGGGTGTGCCGCAATGCTGAGCCGCTTGACGCCGTCAAATATTTTCAGCACATTGGCCTTGATTTGAACTCCGGTTGTTCCATTAACGATCACATGAGCAGGGCCAGTTCCAAAGGCTAACTGAATCGTTCTCAAGTTATTAATAGTTTTTGACTCTTTTTTATACCCGCCAAATAAACCGATGTGGTACATAAAATTGTGTTTGCCCGTCGCGTCGGCCGGTGCTTTGGCCGATGTCCCTTCCAATTTTAGAAAAATATAGCCCGAATTCCAATCCCAGTACATTCCCGCTGCTGCACCGCCCGGGTCCAGCGCCCCCGTACGCTTCCCGATTTCCATCGTATTTCGTAAACTATCTACCCCCACGACAAAATCAATGCCGGTATAGTCATCGACCGGAACGTTGCGGAGGGTGATCAACTGCGACGCCGGGTTGCTTTGCGATACCAGAAAATAACTGCTGTCCTGCGGAACAACATACGCCGAACCATCTGCTTTTTTCAGCTTAATATTACTGATAAAGTAGTTCAGTTTCGTAACCGTAAAAGGTTCTCCGCTGCCGTTGGTGTAACTGGTGCTGTCTAATTTCAGATCCTGCGCGCCGACGACGTTGGCAAATTTCAGTTGAACGGTCCCGTATTCCGGTTCCAGAGGATCATTGTGGCAGGCGGCCAGAACCGTTAAGAAAAGGAATAGGCTCATAACTGAAGCGGGAAGGGCGTTTTTCATAAGGAACGTTGCTTAAAAAGATTCAATCCACCTACTAACTATAACGCTGTTTTGCTGGTCTTTCTTCTGTTCATACGCGACTAAAAGACCTTTTTTTGTTGCCAGCACAACCGGAAAAGCGGCATTGACGTCCGTGGGTGTCAGGTAGGTAACCGGTAAAGCCGTGCCGTTGGCAATCTTCCGCATCCCGATTCGCGAAATAAACCGGCTTTCGCCAGCCACATTTTTGACCTCCATCGACTCATCCCACACCCAAACCAGCTGTCCATTCACGGAAGCTACCTGCGGATGTTTGGTCCGTTCAGATACGATTCCGGCCACCAGTTGAGCCGACCCCAGCCGGGCCATTTTGATACCGGGCGTTTTTTCACCGCCCGAAAACCAGGTCACAAACAGTTCGTTGCCCACCTGCGCCACATCGGGGCCGGTGTGCGGGCAGGCGTTAACCTTCCATTGGTCATTATAAACCACTTTCGGACTGGTGAACGTCCGCCCACCGTCGGTCGAAACCGCATGACTGATGTCGCGCGCACCGTCGTCCAGCAAATCGCGGTAGGCAATGTGAATCTGATTCCGGTTGTCAACAAATACGTTGGTCCGGCAACACTGGCAGGCGTTGTCGTCCACCAGCACTTCTTTTCCAAAACCGCCACCGGCCACGGTTTGAGCAAATTTCACCGTTCGGCCTTCTTTATTGGCGGTTTTTTCATCGAGCCAGGCAATCCCGATTTCGCCATTCGGCAGGCGGTTTACGTTGCTGAAGGAGTGGCCTTTTCCCGGGGTGGTGTCGCGGTGAACGGCTTTGGGCTCGGTCCAGCTTTGCCCGCCATCCGTCGAGGTTGCATACAAGACATCACCGGCCCGGGGTGCTTCAGCCGTTGGCCGGGACACCTCGAAGGTGGCCAGCACGGTTCCGTCTTTTTTAAACGCCACTTTGGGCATGCCTTCGGCGTGGGTCGAAAAAACCGTCGGCGACTTAACGCGAATTTTTTCACCGAACGTCCGCCCGCCGTCTTCCGAGATCGAAAAATAAAAATGGACTTTATCGCCTTCTTTTTCCGTCCAGCTTAAAACCGGATTATTCCGGTGGTCGGTGGTCAGCCGGGGAGTTGCCCCCACAAATTGAGGGTTCGAAAGCCGGATTTCTTTGGTGGGCCGCCCGGCAAATCCGAACAAAAGAGCCGCTGTAATCAGAATGCTGTTTTTCATGGTAAAAACGGTTTTCGGATGCTATTTTGAAAAGTTATATTGAATCCCTGCCACCAGCGTCCGCGGAGCCGCCGGCGTGTAGGTGGTGCGGTCGGTGGCATTGTTGCCCCGCGTTGCCGCTGTTGCGTAGAGTTCATTGGTGGCATTCATCAGGTTGGCAAACACCTCGAACCGCCGGAACGAATACCCGGCCCGCAGGTTGATGACGCTGATTCCCCGCCCGCCAAACGCGCCCCGGTCATCGTACGAAACGGTATTGATCTGATTCTGATACCACGAACTGATCCGCTGCCATTCCGCCGACACCCGCAACCGCCTGGCCCAGCGTGGTTTATAAGTCAATTCGGTATTGGCCACCCAGCGCGGGGCCTGCGGCATATCGAAACCGTTCACGTTTTTTACGACATCCGACGCCTTGGTGCTCAACGCAAAATCGACAAACCGGTGGATGGAATTGGTGCCCCCAAACCGGAAAAACCACTCGTTCGAGAGTCGGTATGTCAGGCTGTATTCAATGCCGCGGTGCAGCGTTTTTCCCGCCGACTGGTAGTCTGTGCTGTTGTCGGGTAGACGGATGTTGAGCAGTTCATTACGGCCGTCCATCTGGTAAAGCGCCACGTCGATGTACATCTTCCGGTTGAACAGCGAGGCCCAGCCGCCCACTTCGTAGTTGTTGAAATAAGCCGGTTGCAGGTTGTAATAAAACAAGGGATCGCCCGGTTGCGCGTTGACGCGTTTGGTAAAAATCGACGTCAGGCCCGGTGGCGAAAAGCCTTTGCTGTAGTTGGCATACAAACCCCGATCATGGCCCAAATCATACGTCAATCCCACTTTGGGCGTAAACTGGCTATACGCTTTTCGCCCGGTACTTTTGTCCAGGTAATTGTCGTAATCGAAAGCCATCTGGTCAAACCGCCCGCCCAGCGAAACGCGCATCGCCGGCAACGGATTCAGGTCGAGCTGGGCATAAACCGCCGAGTTATGAATATCGGCGGAGTAGTCAGCCAATTGAAGATCAGGCCGTTCCTTAATTAATTTGTACTGTTCCACCGACTTTTTATCAGGCCGCAACTGCGCTTCGAGTTCAATCTGGTAGGCATTATACGTCGTTGGCGATTCATCAAAAGTCAACCCGGCCATCACCCGGCCGTTCCAGAAAGGCAACCGCTGGCTGTGCTGGGCAATCAGACCGTAACTGCTGAAAGCATTGACGTTGATCTGGCCCGTTGCTTTGGTGGCACCACTGGTCCAGCGAATGCCGTAGCTCGGATTCTGGCCAATCGAATTATCGCGGTAAAAAGCCGTTACGTAGCTATCCGAACCGTTTTTCCAGTGGTGATCGAGCGTCAGCCGCGAGCGGATTGCCTTCACGTTGCGGTATGTAAAATCCGAGGTCGAGGTATAGTGTCGGTTGTAGAAAGCGATGCTATCGACACTCCCGCCCGTTTGTGAGTTATAGTCGTTATAGGAAACCGTACCCGTCAGTTTCGTACGATCGGTAAACGCATATTCGGCCCGACCATTGAACGATACCTTGTCGTAGTCGGAGCGGGTTTGCCAGCTATTGCGCTGCCGGGCAAAAAAACCGCCCGCGTAAATCCCCAGCTTTTTGGTCAACATGCCTCCCCCACCGTATTGCACGCGGCCGTAGCCCCACTGGTCGCCCTGAATACCGACGCGAAAAGTGGGCACGGCGGTGGGTCGCTGCGTAATAAAGTTGATGGCGCCCCCCACCGCTTCCGGCCCGTAGAGCGACGAAGCCGGGCCTTTCACCACCTCCACGGAACTGATGGTGAAGACGTTCATTTCAATCAGGGCATTGTGGTTGAAAACGCCCATCGGCCGGATCGGTACCCCGTCTTCCAGGTACAGAAAGTAGGCATTGGTGCCAAACGGCTGTCGAATGCCCATGCCGTGCTGCTCGTTGTTGTAATTGAGCATCACCACGCCCGGCGTTTTATTAATGAGCTCGGCCAGCAACGTGGGCTTGGTTTCGTCAATCAGTGTGGGCGATAGCCGCGAAATGGCCACCGGCGCTTCCGTCCGTTTCTGCGCTTCACGACTGGCGGTTACAACGATCGTTTGCAGATTTTCTACGGCGGGTTGCAGCGCGACACGCAGCGGTTTTTCGGATAATTTCACTTCCTGTGGTTGAAAACCCACCGCCGAAACCCAGACGTTTCCGGTGGCGGAATGCAATAAAAACTCACCGTTTGAATTGGTAATCGTACCGGTTTTACGGTCTTCTGACGAAACGGAAACCCCCGCCAAAGGTTCTTTGGTTTGGGCATCAAAAACAGTTCCCTGGATGGTGGATTGGGCAAATAGCCGAAATGGAGCCATTATCACGAAAACCGTGACAACCAGCCGGTATAAAAATGGCATGTTTAGCGTAAGTTGGATGGAATTGATCGCCAACCATCGGACTTGGTCCCATGGTCAACCCGAAAAATCAACTGAGTAAGCCAGACCGTCGGAGCGGTCTTCAGGGCTTTACAGAAACCATCAAACCTGCGGAGGCTGAAACCGGGAAGAAGGAGGAGAAAGATATGACTTTAGAAGGTAATCCGGCAAAATTGTTGCGGATGCCGGAACCATTGCCGGGAAGGAAAATGGTAAGCCTGACTGGTAAAATAACTGGAAATCAGGCGTTTTCTGTACCCGCTCGGTGGTCGCCTTGTCCTGCTGTTCCTGTTGGGCATGCAGTTTTTTCGCCAGGTAACATTGGCCGTCGCAATGCAGCTCCGGTTTGGCGCGATTTTCGCACAACACTTTAGCAATATACTCCTTATTGGCATGGTAATACGCAATCGTTCCCCACTGGCTGAAACCAGGCAGTAGGGTGGCAATCAACAGGACGTAAGCCAGAACGGTGCGCATACGATTTGAGAATCGGTGCAATAGTACAAAAAAATGTTGATACGGACGACACCGTATCTATTGACTAAATTGGTAATAATTTGTTAATTCGCATAGCCGACCGTAGATTCTATCGTAACTGCTTTAACCGAAATGAAATTATTGCGTAATGCACTGACTTTTAGTGTATTTTATTTGTTTTCCATCCTTGGTTATTCGCAGTTGGCCCCTGTTGAAACCAACGGGGAGGCATTGGCTCACGTATCTTCTTCGGCAACCGCTGTCCGGGAAAACCGGCAGCGTATATCCGTGGTGGTTGGCATGGAGCAGCAACTTTTCCCTTCCTATTTGCTGGCGCGTGCGGCTTTATCAGGAAAAAATAAAAATTATAAACTGGGGGATGGCGATGGCAATGTGTCGGTTCTGTTCCATAATCCGGGTTTAAATACGTCGGTTCGGGTCGAAGTCGGTGCGACTCCCTTTAGCGATGCGGCTGTCTTTGAAGGCATTTTGCAGGAACCCGATAAAGACTACGAAGTAACCCCCCGAATCCCCTGGAATTTCGAAAAACTACGCGGGCTGTTGCAGCCCACGCCGGTTAATTTTACGGTTACCACTTACATTGACAACGAAAAAATCAGCCATAGTACCGTTGTCGCCACGATGCGTTCCGTCAACGACTGTCCCTATTACTGGGAAGACGACGAAACCGGCACGGGTGACATTGATTTGAATTACATGTATGTGGCCTACATCAACGAAGACGATCCGGTTGTGGATGAGGTGTTGAGCCAGGCCCTGCAAAACGACATTGTGGATGGGTTCGACGGGTATCAGACCGGCGACAAAAAACGGGTCGACGATCAGGTTTTTTCGATCTGGTATGCGCTTCAGAAACGGGGCATCCGCTACAGTTCCATCTCGACCAATTCGAGCACGGGTATCTCGCAAAACCTGTACAGCCAGCGTATCCGGACCATCGATCAGACCTGGAACAACCGGCAGGCCAATTGCGTCGATGGCATGGTGTTGATGGCCTCCGTGCTGCGTTCCATTCACATCGATCCCGTTCTGGTGCTGCTGGCCGACCACTGTGTTCTGGGCTATTACCGGGATGCGGAACACAAAGACCTGGCCTGTCTGGAAACGTCGATGATCGGCGATGTGGATTTGCGGAAAATCATGTCGGTCCGGCGTCGGAAAGCCTCCCGGAAACTGTTTACCGAAGCCCGCCAGCGCGCCCAGCGGCATTACCGCTCCTCAAAAGACTCGTTTGATAAAGACCCCCGCTACCGGTTTATCGTCGTAGCCGACGTTCGCAAGTCGGGAATCCGACCCATTGGGCGGTAATTCCACTCAGTTTTGATGGAACGAATGGCGAAATTCCAGTGGGGAGAAATTCGTCTTGCTTTTGAATAATTTACTGAATGACTGGGGATGCTCAAAACCCAGTCCGTAGGCAATCTCGCTGACGGATAAGGTCGTGGTCGAGAGCCTTTCTTTGGCCTTTTCAATGAGTTTTTCGTGAATCTGCTGCTGAGCATTTTGCCCGGTCAGCGTCTTCAGCAAACTGCTCAGGTATGTGGGCGACAGATGGAGTTGTTCGGCCATATAGCCGACCGTTGGCAACCCGGTTTTCGATAGCTCATCGCTCACGAAATAAGCCTCAAGCGCGGCCTCAAACCGGTCAAGAATCTGGTGGTTGGTAATCTTCCGGGTGATGAACTGCCGTTGATAAAACCGGTCGGCATAATTGAGCAGTACGTCGAGCTGCGCAATGATGATGTTCTGACTGAATTTGTCGATCGGCGCCTGGTATTCCTCCTGAATCTGCCGGATGATGCCAACAATCATAGTTTCTTCCTTTTCAGACAGAAACAGGGCTTCCCGAATCGAATAGTCAAAAAAGTCGTACTGCCGAATCGTTTTGGCCAGGGGTGTATGCCACAGAAAATCAGGGTGAATCATCAATAGCCACCCCGTATGCTCATACACCTCGTCAGCCGCAACCGCCAGTACCTGACCGGGCGCTAAAAAAATCATCACGCCTTCGTCAAAATCGTATTGCTGTTGCCCGTATTTCATCCGGCCGTTGAAATTTCGTTTCAGCGCAATCGAATAAAAGTTGTTCACAAAGCTTTTCGGGTTGTCAACCCGGTGTGGTCTAATTTCGTCAAACCGGACAACACTAATGAGCGGGTGGCCGGGCTTGGGAAGTCCAACAAACTGATGATACGCAGAGATGGTTTCGATTCGGAGAAGCGGCTCGGTTGGCATACTTGAATGGATTTATTGGCTACTCTAGGTTACTGCTTATACATTCTCGCTAATCCTTCCTGGAGTGCTGTCGGTTTTCGGCCCAGCAGTTTTTCCAGGTCAGGGCTTATGATGTCTTCCTGCCCATTGGCGATGTCAGTGATAAACCCGGTGATTCGCCGGGCCACGACCTCAGGTAAACCGCGTCCGATCAGTTGTGTTTCAAAAGTAGCGGGGTCCGCTGGCGTGTAAGCGACGGTTTTGCCGGATAGGCTGGTCAGGGCAGCGGCTATCTCATCAAACGAGTACGACTCACTGCCCGTCAACCGGTACGTTCTGTTGCCTTCATCGTGGCTAACCAACGCATTGGCTATCGCTTCGCCCAGTTCGCTGCGTAAGGCCAGGGCCACCCTACCCTGGCCGGCCGGTACGGAAATCCCGCGCTCGAAAACGGCGTCGCCACCCACAAACTGCGGAATCGCATCCAGGTACAGGATGTTCTGAAACAGCGTGTAGGGCAGCCCGCTGGCTTTGATGTAATCCTCGGTCTGAAAGTGACCAGCCATTAACCGGTTGACCAGCGTTGCCGGGTCTTTCAGCGCCCGACTCGTATAGGCAAACCGCTGAACACCCGCTTTTCGGGCCGCATCGACAACATTCTGGTGTTGACGAACGCGGTTTTCCTCGTCCGTACCCGCAATCAACAAAACCGTCTCAATCCCTTGCAGGGCGCGGCCAAGGGCAGCGGTGTCGTCGTAGGTACCGACGCGGATCGTTACGTTCTGTTTAATCAGGTTGGTGGCTTTTCCTTCGTCTCGCACGAAGGCGGCAATCTGGCTGGCCGGTATTTTTTGCAGTAGTTGGTTGATAACGGCAGTGCCTAGCTGACCTGTGGCTCCGGTTAATAATATCATGGACGTATGCTGTGCTGGTTTGGACAAAGGTCCGCGATTACCAACGGGCAAACGTAGCTAAATTTGGGATTGTTGTAGCCAAATTAATGAATTAGCTACTTACCTGCTTTTCCCGGATGATCCGGCCAGGTCCGATCATCGTTTTTCCGTACGAAATGGAGCGACATTGGGTGATCCAGTCGTAGTTTCACTCCCTATCAATTCTCGACGGCAAGTCAGCGGTTCTTTTGGTATATACTTCTAAATCCACTGTTTAATTTCTGTTAGCAAATAATCCATCAACTCTAAAAAAGAACGTCTGGCAAAATTGTAATTGAGCCGACGATAGGTAATTATTTGGGCATCGCTACCAAGTACCTGCTCTTTTACTCTTTCTAGCTGCCTAACAAGTGTCTCTATATCAATAAATTTGACCACTTCCACAATCTCTTCCGGCCACAGTACAAAAGCACTGATTCCACAGCAGTCAGCCATGCACGCTTTTTCGGTCTTGTTCCAGAATTCACTCAAAGAATCTCTAACATGGCTATATTTAAAAGTAATATCACTAGAGAATGGCCCTAAACGTTCATTTATTTCTAGTATAGAATCAGTGTCATACGAAAATTCAAGCAGGGTTATTCCTTTTTCAGGTCCTATTGAAATCGTATGTAAAGCGGCCATTTATTTATATTCATTAATGCTGCTGTGCCAGCAAAGAGCATGTTCTCTTTAACCGCACATGAATCTGCCTGTCTGCCCAAAAAGCCGGTTTTCTGTGTTGTTTAGTTTATGGTGGCTGACGCACCGAAAGCACGCGTCAGCCACCGAAAACCGTATACCGCAAGCCCGCTACTGTACTGCGAACTCCTTGTCGTCCAGCCCGGTATTGACCACCAGCGACTGGGTTTCCATTTTCATCGTCATTGGCCCGAAGTTCTGGGTCAGCGTATGCGGAAACTTGACCCCGTTTACTTCCTTGTAATTACTCATGCCGGTATTGATGGCCATTTCACCCTGAGGAGTCTGCTCAACGGCCGTTTGCTGCACTTTTAATCCCGTCTCGGTATCATAAAATTCGGATACGGTTTTTTTGCCCAGAGTCACGTCAATTTTAAAGGCGTCTTTGCCATTCACTTTTTCCGTCCCGACCAGCGTCGTTTTTGCGCCCACGGTCGGATACAGAAGTTCAGAGAAAGAAGCACTCTTTAGAATTTCCATTTTGGCTTCATCGGCATCAATATTTTTTGATTGACCGGCCCCTTCCATTTTCACTTTCGTTCCGTCGGAGGTTACTTTCTGCACCGTTTGGCCCTGCGCCGATACGGCCAGCATGAACTTGTTAAGCCCTTTTTGCTTGCTTTCAATGTCCACTTTGGTCCCCTGGATTTCGGTGGTCAGTTTTTGGGTAATATCCGCAATCTTGGCAATAGCCTCCTTGCCCCCAATGGCGGCAATGTATTTGGCAATCACCTGATCGGCCGTCACGCCAACGGGCGTCGTTGTCAGTTTGCCCGGAGCCGGAGCTTCCACTTTGGTGCCGTTGACGTCGTAATAGGTGATGTCGCCAAACCGCTTCAGTTTGTCGGCCACCTCGGCGGCTTTCCCAACCACCACAATATACGCGTGATCCGGATCGATCAGTTTGGCGGCCGAGGATTCAACCTGCTCTTCCGTTACCGCATCGACGCTTTTCAGGTAATTGGTAAAAAAATCTTCCGGCAACTTATACCGGGCGGTATTGATCGCAAAATCAGCAATCGTTTCCGGGTCTTCGAGCGTAAAAATGAAGTTTCCGGCAAAGGTATTTTTCGTACTCTTCAATTCTTCGGGAGTCGGTTTCGAGTTGCGAATGGCCTTCAACTCGGTCATAAACTCGGCCACGGCACTGTCGGTCACCGCATTCCGCACGTTGGCATTGGCCCGGAAACGGCCCACCAGCCGGTCGCTCGTCAACGTCGAATACGCCCCGTAGGTGTATCCGTGTTTTTCACGCAGGTTGTTATACAGACGCGCATTGCCACCGCCACCGCCCAGGATGTCGTTGGTCAGACTGGCCTGAATCGACTCGGTCGTGTACGGTTTCAATACGACGGGATGCGTGATGTACACCACCGACTGCACGGAACTCGGCCGGTCGACGATCGCAATGGTGGTTTTGGCGGGCGGTTTTGGCGTTTCATAGCTCGGCTTCGGCACTTCGCCCGGCTGCCATTTACCAAAGTACTTCTCCACCATCGGACGCGCTTCTTCCGGGGTAATATCGCCTACTACGGCCAGATAACCGATGTTAGGCCGGAAATAGGTTTCGTAAAATTTGCGGCAATCGTCGAGCGTAATGCGGTCAACGGTTTCTTCCGAATCCGGTTCGCCGTAGGGGTGGTCTTTGCCGTACACCAGAATGCTGCTCACGCGCGTGGCAATGGCCGCCGGGCTGTCTTTCTGAGACGCCAGCCCCGATTTCGTCTGCTTTTTCAGCTTGTCCAGTTCTTCCTGCGTAAACTTCGGATTCAGAACCACATCCGACATCACTTCCAGCATTTTGGGCGTGTGTTTTTTCAGCGACATGGCATAAACCCCCGTTGGCGAGGTATTAAGACTCCCCCCGATGAAGTCAACGGCTTCGTCGATCTGGTCTTTCGTCCGGGTTTTGGTCCCCGTTTTGATCAGCTGGCTGGCAATGCTGACGTAACCCGCCTTGTCACCTTCGCGGATGGGCAGGTAGTCGAACAGCAGGCTGAAAGCCACGCGGGGCAGTTTGTTGTTCTGTACCACAAACACTTTCAACCCGTTTGCGAGCGTAAAGGACACCGGTTTTCCAATTTTAATGGTCGGAGCCGGAGCATCGGCGGGCAATTTTGACCGATCCAGCGTTTGCGCCTGGGTCGACAGACTGAGAGCGACCAGGCCCGCAGCCAACATATATTTTGCTTTCATCATTCGATCGTCAGATTTCATTATTCGATATTCGTGAGTCAATATCCCTGATTAATCCCCTTTATTCTCTTTCTTCGGCTCCATCGCCTTCGGCAGGTAATACAATACCACCCGGTTTTCTTTCGTGAGGTATTTGTTGGCCACCCGGCGCAGATCCTCCTTCGTCACCTTGTTGTAACGCTCCAGTTCGGTATTGATCAGGTTGGCATCGCCCAGATACATTTTGTAGTTCGCCAGACTTTCGGCAATACCGGCCACGCCCGCATTCTGGTTCACGAAATTGGTCTCAATCTGGTTTTTCACTTTCTGAAATTCGGCGTCGGTCACCAGCGTTTTCTTCAGTTTTTCGATCTCGGCATTCATCCCCGCTTCAAGATCTTCCGCCTTGACGCCCATGTTGGCAATTCCGATGGAGATAAACAGACCGGGATCTTCGGTGGAAAGGGGAAACACGCCGGTTTGGACCGCTTTCTGCTGTTTATCAACCAGTTCCTTGTTCATCCGGGAGCTTTCGCCCGCAGCCAGCAGGGTTTGCAAAACGTCCAGCGCGTAGTAGTCCGGATCCCCCTGCGCCGGCATGTGGTAGGCCTGGAATACGCCCGGCAACGAGACGTTATCGTATACAATATCCCGCACTTCCGCTTTCTGCACCGGTTCTTTGATGTTCGGGCGGTACGGCGTTTTCGTTCCTTTCGGAATCTCCCCAAAATACTTTTCGATCAGCTTTTTGGTATCATCGGGATTGATGTCGCCGGCAATGGACAGAATCGCATTTCCCGGAATGTAAAACTCCTTGTAGAAATCCCGGAACTCGTCAATTTTGGCGGCATTCAGGTCTTCCATCGAACCGATGGGTGCCCATTTGTACGGGTGCACTTTGAAAGCGTGGCTCAATACCTGCGGAAAAAAGCTGCCATACGGCTGGTTTTCATACCGTTGCCGACGTTCTTCCTTCACCACTTCGCGCTGGGTTTCGACGCCTTTTTCGTCCACCTTAGCGTGCAAAAGCCGCTCCGATTCCATGTACAAACCGAGTTCCAGCTTATTGGAAGGCAGTATTTCGTAATAGAACGTGCGGTCGTTGGACGTGTTGGCGTTCAACTGGCCCCCAGCGCCTTTCACAATCTTCATGTATTCACCCCGTTTGATGTTGTCGGACCCTTCAAACATCAGGTGTTCGAAGAAGTGCGCAAAACCTGACCGGCCGGGTTGTTCGTTTTTCGAGCCCACGTGGTACATCATCGTTACGGCAACCAAAGGGGTGGTATTATCCTGATGCAGAATCACATGCAACCCGTTCGGCAGATCATATTCGGTAAATTTGATGCGCGCTGTCGACTCAGTCGAAGGGCTTTTCTGAGCCGTCGAAACCGTTGCGGCCGGTTTGGGAGCGGGCCGGTTTGGGGTCGATTTCTTAGGCGTTTGCGCCACCGCCGACCAGAGCAGGCACTGGCTTAACGCAACATAAAGCACGGTTCTTTTCATAGAATGTATACTAAAATGTAGAATATGGTACACCGGCAACCCGGTCTTTCTCAAATATACAATGTTTTTTTTTGAGTAAAACTGATCGTAAAGAACCGGCTGTTAAAGTTTGTCAAAAGGCTGAAAATGAATGGTGAGCGGTTTAACTTTGTTACTTTCCCAGTTTAAACAGAAAAAAAACAGGGAGCGAACCGGTAGAGATACCGAAGTTTCCGGTTCCTTTTAAAATAACGCATGATCATCGTACGAATACCGTTTTTATGGGTCAGTGGAATGGCTTTGTTTCCTTTCGTATTGGTACGAACGAAACGACCGGATGCGGTATTGCTTCACCACGAACGCATTCATCTTCGCCAGCAACTTGAGTTGGGAATTCTACCGTTCTATGTCTGGTATTTGCTGGAATACCTCGTCCGGCGCTGGCAATATACCAGTCATTACGAAGCCTACCGGAACATTAGTTTCGAACGCGAAGCCTTTGATAATGAACGCAATCTGACGTATTGGAAAACACGGAAGTGGTACGGTTTTCTGGCGTATCGGAGCAACGTACCCACGGACTTTAGTCCGTGAGATTTTTACTATTTCCAGACTTTAGCTTGTGCCTCGAATCTCACGGACTTTAGTCCGTGGGTACGTCTTCCCGGTAGCTGACTACGCCTGCCATCATCACCAGCGCGGTCAGCAACACCACCGCCATCAGAATACCGTCGCGGAAACCGACCAGTTTGAGGTTGTCCGGAATACTGAGGTATAACAAAACCGTAATCAACCCGCGGGGAGCAATAAAAACCACCGGGTTGATGCTTCCCGGCAACGACAGACGCAAGACGCCCGTACGTACGGCATACAAAATCAAGAGCAATAAGAAACTGACAATCAGCGCATCAGGCTCGATGAGCGTGTATACATCGGAAGCATATCCGAAGAGCAGGAAGAAAAACGTCCGGACAATAAAGGCCCCTTCGGCCGTCAGGTTTTTGAACTGATCCAATTCTTTTTCAAACAACTCATTTTTGAAGATCCGGTCGAGACGCCCCCGGATGAAGAGTTCGGTATTGTTCAGGAATAACCCAAACACCAGAATGAGCAAAAGCGGGGAAAGCTGGTAAATCCGGCTGACGGCGTAGACCAGAAACAGGACGGAAATAATGGGCAGAAATTTGATTCGATGGCTGATTTTACTGATCAGATACAGCAGAAAAAAGCAACAGATCAGGGAGATAATCACCATGATGATGGTGTCTTTGGCAAACGACACAATCGACAGGATACCACCCGAAGCATTGTAAACCAGAAAGTTAAAAATCATAACCCCCAGAATATCGGACAGCGATGATTCGTAGACGACAAACTCCCGACTCGTTTGGTTCAGGTTGTTACTCCCCGGAACGGCCACCGCACTGCTGATGATGGCGAAGGGCATGGCGGCTACCAGGCACTTGAAAAAAGACGCTTCCATCAGCACGTAAAACAGGGCGGCCATGAGCAGCGAGGTTAGCAAAATGGACGAAAGCGACGCCCAGAACGCCCGGCGGATCATGCCCAGTTTGTCGCCCGTCAGTTCCAGTTCCAGCGCACCTTCCAGAACGATCAGAATCAGCCCCAGGGTGCCGAGCGTCGGCAGAATGGTATCGACATACGGCAGCTGGAACGCGAAATAATTCGTTACCTGCCGCATGAGCATGCCCGACGCCAGCAGCAGAATCACCGACGGCGTTTTATACCGACTGCTAAGCAAGTCGAAAACGTACGAAATGAGAACCGATAAACTGAAAATGATAATCAGGTACGAGGTATCCATGCCATCGGGTTTCGCTGCAAAAACGCAATATACGGTTTTCAGCCTTTCGGTCGGCAAGCCGCCCGTTTACCCGACGGTTTAAATCAACTCCGTCGCAATCTTCGCCGACAACAGACAGAGCGGAATACCGCCCCCCGGATGCACACTGCCGCCGACAAAGTACAGATTCTGAAACTGGTGCGAGAAATTGGCGTGGCGCAAAAAAGCCGCAAACCGGTTGTTGGAGCTGTTACCGTACAACGCGCCCTGCGAACTCGACGTACGGGCTTCGATGGCGATGGGGTCCAGAATTGCTTCACAGGCAATCAGCGGAGCAACATCCACGCCCAGGTTGCGGCTTAGTTTCCGAATGACGTTATGCCGGGTTTTAGCGATCAGCTCCTCCCAATCCTGGCCGGAATTGTTCGGCGCATTGATCAGAATAAACCAGTTTTCGCAGCCCGGTGGCGCATCGTCCGGCTTGTGTTTGGAGGTAATATTGAGGTAAACCGTCGGGTCATCCGACAGCGTTTTCTGCTTGAAAATATGGTCGAATTCGGCGCGGTAATCGGAACTGAAAAAGATGTTGTGCAAGCCCAGTTCCGGAAATTCCCGTTGGATTCCCCAGTAAAAAATCAGCCCGGAGCTGGATTTGGGCTGGCGTAAAATCCGCTCCGGCTGCCGGGCGGTGGGCAACAACCGGCGAAACGTACTGACAACGTCCATATTTGAAATAACGAGATCGAAGCGTTCCGTTTTTCCGTTCGGATTTTCGTTCCTGACACCCGTTACCCGTGCGCCTTCCGTCACCAGCTCCACCACTCGCGTGTTGAAGTGAAACCGCACGCCCAGATCTTCCGCCAGCCGAACCAGGCTGTTGGTGATGCCGATCATGCCGTCTTTCGGAAAAAAAGCACCGATGTTATATTCCAGATGCGGAATGATGTTCATCGTGGCGGGCGTCTGATACGGATCGGAGCCGTTGTAAGTCGCGTAGCGATTGAAAAGCTGTACCAGTTTGGGGTTTTGAAACCGCTCCTCATTGGCCCGGTTCATGGTTTTGAAAATCTCCAGTTTTGGCAAATTCAGATACCCATGGAGCGCATCGCGGTTGAACCAGGTCGATAGTTTATGCAGCGACCGGTGCAGAAAAAGCTTTTCGGTGATGCGGTATTTGGCCGCGCTGTCGTCCAGATGAGCCAGCAGGTGACTGGCGGGTTCGCCTAGTTGGGTTTCCACTTCGCGGGCAAACGAATCGCGATCGGCCCAGGCAGTCAGGTGAGTGCCGTCGTCCCAGAAATACCGGCAGGTTTCATCCAGACGGCTATACCTGAAATAATCGTTGGGGTTACGACCCGCCAGTTGAAAAAGTTCTTCCACCAATTGCGGCATGGTGAACAGCGACGGCCCGGCATCGAACCGAAACCCGTTCAGCGTAAACCCCGACAGCTTACCGCCCGGATACGCATTGGCTTCGAACACATCGACCTGGTAGCCTTTGACCGCCAGCCGAATAGCGGCTGCAATACCGGCAATACCGGCTCCAACGATAGCAGCAGTTCTGGACAAAACGATAGGGTGTTTACGTGTTTAGAACCGGCGGATTATTGCCCGTTCTTCAACGCCTTATAACCGTTTGTAGTAGTTCAAAGTTACGGACGCCTGATTTCCTTTTTCGGGCAGCGTATAATAGCCGTTGCTGTTTTTATCAAAGCAAATCGCTTCGCTTTGTATGCCCAGCGGATCGGTTGCCAGCGATTTGTAGGTGTTTTTCTGCAAAGCATCCGCAACAGACTGGCCGCTTTTCCGACGCCAATGGTAGGCACCCAGATACGATATCAACACGATTTCGTTGCCATCCGACGAGACGCTTCCGCCCGTAATCAGGCTCAGCGGGATTTCGCCGTAATAGTCGGCTTTGATAACATCCGAAGTGCTTTGCGGATACGGCAATCGGTACAGATGCACTTTTTCTTCCGCTTTGCTGACAATCCACAAGTCGCGGGTTTGCGGGTCGAGCAGGATCGCTTCGGCGTCGCGGGCACCATCGGAATACCGGAAACTGATCCGTTCGACACCGCCGACCGATTCGTTGGTGTTTTTAGGTTCGGCAAACCGGTAAATGTAATTGACGTCGTTCTGCTTCAGATTGTCGCCGATGTCGGCCAGATACAGGTACGAAACGCCGTCCTGCGGCCCCGGCCCGATGGCCAGATCTTCCCAGTCGCGGTTCGAGGCTCCCGGGACCGGAAACCGTTTTTCCAGCTTTCCATTGGTGGTTAACAGATTGATTTCGGCCGGATTGCCACTGTCTTCCTGTACCCACAACCGACCATCCATGGTGCGGCTGGCGACCATTCCGGATGCTTCGTCGACCTGTCCTGCCTGAATGGGAAACTTCTCCGGACTGGTCGAAAACCGGTCGGAAGAAGAAGAATTGGGCGAAATGATCCCGCAGGAAGAAAGCGTTAAAAGCAGGCCGGCGGCCAGAAAGCGATGGTACATGCGTTTGGTTACAAGATTGTATGCTACAAATAACGTGAAATCGGCCGCATAAAGGTGTAGAACCGTGAGAATTTTGAGTAAGCGTACCACCGGACTTGAGTCCGGAAGCGCCGGCATACTCAATTTGTCTCCTCAATCCGATGCTTCCGGACTCAAGTCCGGTGGTACGTTAGCGGGCGGTTTTGTAGCTGAAATTTTCGCGGTAGAGTTGGAGGAAACTGAGCAGATAAATAATCACAATACTTTCCACTATACTTAAAATAGCAGCATGGTTCTGAAAAAAGAGCACCTTAGCTGAACCATCACCTTGAAATTGCAAGCTAAGTGAAGCTTGAAAAATATTCACAAAAAAAGCCGCCCGTGCGTTCAAATGCGTCCAGGTAATCTTTCGGCTATCGTTACCTAAATCTTGGCTTTTCAGATAGGAAATTCCCATAATAACAAATGGAATCAAAATTGTAATATGCATACCTGCTAAAATAAATCGAACTGGTATGCTGGGAGTCATTTTATGAACTAAACCTCCAATCAACAACGTCATCACCACCGTCGGCCAGCGGAAATAACTCTTCAGAATTTCCAGATGCCGACTTGAAACCTGTTTTCGGATATTCTTTTCATAATCCCGCTGAATGGTATTCAAACCGGGTCCGGCTCCCAGCTCTGCCCAGGCATAGGCACTGGCGTGTTCGAAGTCCTGCCCGGCTTCCATTTTCTGCTCCGTCAGCGTCGCATAGTGGTCCAGAAGCTCGTTTTCAACTTCTTCGTACTCGATATGGGCCAGCGTACGGAGGTCGTGGCGGAGGATGGTGAGGTGGTGTGGAGTGAGCATGGAACTAAGATTTTACACGTTTCAGTCGGTTGGATTTGTGTTGCATCAGGAGTTCGAGGGTACTTGCTTCGTATAAGAAGAACACGATACCGAGTAACGTAGTCAAAGCCGGGTGCAGGTTCAACAAGATTTTATCCGGCAGAAATAACCGCAGATAAAAGAAGCTTAAAAACAAAGCATTAAATCCCTGTAAGACTAGATTAGCCAGATCATTTCGGCCAAATCCGGTTTTATTCCAGTACAGTAATCGTCTGAAAGCAAAGCAATACGAAATGAATGCGATCGTGGCGAGAGCAAATCCGGTATAATCCGATTTCAACAAAAGCGGGAACATTACGTTCAAGCCATAAATAACCAGGCTAAAAAGAATGGTAATTCCCAGGCGTGGCATGCTGAAATAGCTGACCAGGATAGTCCGAAGCAACCGCATGTTTCCTTTGGCCTGAGTAGCCTGATAGTCTTCCTCCATTTTCAACAAGCCCTTCCGGCCGCCAAATCCTTTGTGTATGTCACTCATCGCCAGCTCGAACGGAACGCCGGTTGCCAGTTGGTCAGCAATGCCGTTGGCGTAATGATCGGTTAGCTCGGCAATCAGGTCTTCGTTGAGGAGCCAGTTTTCTTTGCGCAAATGGCGATCGATCGCGGTGAGTTGATCGGGTGTCAGTGCCATATCAAATTGCCGGTTTTAAGGTCAAAAGCCGTTGCAGGTTTTCCAGCATGATGCCCAGTTCCGAAATCCGGCTGACGGCTTCGCTGTGGCCGTCTTTCGTCAGCGAATAGTATTTCCGCGCGCGCCCTTCCACCACCTGCGTTTCGGTCGTCAACAGACCCTCGGCCTCAAGTTTGTGCAAGGCCGGGTAAAGAGCGCCCTCGGTAATAGCCATCTGGCCCGCCGTCAACGCCTTCACTTTCTGCGTAATTTCGTAGCCGTACATGCGCTCCTGTTCTTCCAGTAGTTTCAGGATTATGACGGACAAACTGCCTTTAAGTAACTGCTGGTTGCTGTTCATGAAAGCAAGTATACAAAAATTAGCGATATACCTCTAAATCTTAGGCATTATTTTCAAACTGGGTAATCCCAGTTTCAGCCGCTATCTTTGCAGGCAATGAAAACCTATTTTCGCTTATTATCGTACGCCAGACCGCTGGGCAAATTTCTGGCCCCGTTCCTGCTAACCTCGCTGTTAGCCAGCGTGTTTGGGGTGCTGAACTTTACGTTGCTCATTCCGCTGCTGAATGTTCTCTTCGATAAAGTCGATCCGGCCCAGCTGCAGGCGCTCCTGAACCAACCCGCTCCCAGGCTATCGCTCGAAACCTCCCCTACCGAGGTTTTCCAATACTATTTCGCGCTTTTTTTCCGGCAATACGGCAAAATCGGGGCCCTGCAATTTGTGTGTGTGATTGTGGTGACAACGGTCCTGCTCAACAATGTATTCAAGTATCTGTCGGTCCGGCAACTGGAGGGATTCAAGGCCCGGATGGTGGCCCGGCTGCGCGAGACGGTTTTTACCAAAGCCATTCAACTGCACCTGGGTTTCTTCTCGAACGAACGCAAAGGCAACCTCATCGCCCGCACCATCACCGACGTTCAGGAAGTCGAGAATTCCATCGCCAATAGCCTCTCGGCGGTTTCCAAAGAGCTTTTTTTGCTGGTTGCCTATGTCATCACGCTGTTCAGCATTTCGGTCAATCTGACGTTTTTCGCGCTGCTGGTTATTCCGGTTTCGGGCGGTTTTATCGCCATGCTCGTCCGGCGGATGAAGCAGGACGCCCAGGCTGGCCAGCAGCGGCTGAGCGGTATTCTGAGTCTGCTCGATGAGACTTTCGGCGGCATGCGCGTCGTGAAAGGCTTCAATGCGGAACCGTTTGTGACTAAAAAATTTCAGGTTGAAAACGACGGCTATCGCCACGCGGTCCGCTCGCTGGCCAACCGGCGCGAACTGGCGTCACCCTTTTCCGAGTTCATGGGAATCCTGGTTGTCGCCATCATTCTGCTGTACGGTGGCTCGCTGGTGTTGACCAATCAATCGGATTTATCGGCGGCCGATTTTATCACGTTCCTGCTGATTTTCTCGCAGGTAACGCGCCCGGCCAAGGAGATTTCCAACGCCTTCAGCGGTTCACAACGCGGGATTGCGTCGGGCGAGCGGGTGCTGGAACTGATTGATACCGTGCCGGTTATTCAGGACAAACCCAATGCGATGGAGCTGCCCGGTTTTCGGCGGAACATCGAAGTGCAGCGGGTCTCCTTCGCCTATCTGCCCGACCGACCGGTATTGAAAGACATCAGTTTTACGCTCGAAAAAGGAAAAACCATCGCATTAGTTGGTTCATCGGGGGGCGGAAAATCAACCATCGCCGACCTGATTCCGCGTTTCTACGATCCTACCGACGGCCGGATTCTGATCGATGGCGTGGATTTGCGCGATTGTACAATGCATTCCCTCCGCAATCTGATGGGCATTGTGACGCAGGAAAGCATTCTGTTCAACGATACGATTTTCAATAACATCGCGTTTGGCAGCGACGCGACGGAAAAAGACGTGATGCGGGCGGCCGAAATTGCCAACGCCCACGAGTTCATTATGGCCCAGAAGGAAGGGTACCAGACGGTGATCGGCGACCGCGGGGGGCGGTTGTCGGGCGGGCAGCGGCAGCGCATCAGCATTGCCCGGGCGGTTTTGAAAAACCCGCCGATTCTGATTCTGGATGAAGCGACGTCGGCGCTGGATACGGAATCGGAAAAACTGGTGCAGGAAGCACTGACGCGGCTGATGGCCAACCGAACGACGCTGGTGATTGCCCACCGGCTCAGCACGATTCAGCACGCGGATGAGATTCTGGTGGTGCAGAACGGGGAGATTGTCGAACGCGGCACGCACCGGGATTTGCTGGAACTGGAAGAAGGATTTTACCGGCGATTGACGGTGTAAAAACCGGAAGGCGG
Source organism: Larkinella knui (assembly GCF_003858645.1). Taxonomy (GTDB): domain Bacteria; phylum Bacteroidota; class Bacteroidia; order Cytophagales; family Spirosomataceae; genus Larkinella; species Larkinella knui. The sequence goes on from NZ_RQJP01000008.1 coordinate 150,841, forward strand.
TATTACTTCCGGGCCTGGTAACAAATCTGGTGGATGAAGCTGAGTTTTTCCAGAACACCAGGCGGTATCACAAACGGATACAGATCCGGGTGGCCCATGCTGCGGTTGAGGTTGTTCATGGCAAACGACAGCGGCCCCCACAAATCCATTAGCGTTTTGAAATTTTCCGGATCATACGGATCGATTTTCTCTTCCTGCATCAGGCTCATCGAGTCCATAACGGGCTGAAACTGGACACTCAGCCCGAATTCGTAGGCGGTTTCGAGCGTATCCAGAATGTGCAGATAATGCGCCCAGGTTTCGGCCCAGTCTTCCCACGGATGGGCGCTGGCGTAGGCACTGATGTAATTCAGATTCCAGCCCGCCGGAGGGCCCTGCTCGTAATGATTCCGCAACGAATCCTTGTAACTCTGGCGTTCGTCGCCAAACAGCTCCCGGTACTGATCGATCCGGTCCGAATTCCGGATCAACCGATCCCAGTAATAATGCCCGATTTCGTGCCGGAAGTGGCCCAGAACCGTGCGATACGGCTCGTCCATTTTCTGGCGGGTCATTTCCCGCTCAATGTCGTCGGCTTCCACAATGTTGATGGTAATCAGGCCCCGCATGTGGCCGGTTCGGATTCGTTTCTGGGTTCCATCGGCCAGAAAATCGAAGGAAAGTCCGCGTTCAGGATCGATCGATCGGCCAATGACCGGAAGTTTCATGCGCCGGAGCGAATAAATCAGGCGGTGTTTGGCGGTTTCGATCACTTTCCAACGCTGCAAATACGCCGGTTTACTCAAATTCGGAATGGTCCGGTTCAGCGTACAGGCTTCACAATACCGCGACTTTCCGTCTTCCACCACCCAGTTACAAACGCCGTACTGGTGATTGGCACAATACCGGTAAAGCGTTTCGCCCTGATTATACACCCGGAACGTATCGGTGCTTTCGGCGACCAGTGGCAGCAGTTCCAGTTGCTCAGCCACAAACCCAAGCGGATATTCACACTGCGTACAACGGGTATTTTCGAAATAAATCGGTTCTCCGCAATGCGTGCATTTAAAAAGTTTCATAAAATCGTAAAACAGGATTCCAGGCTCCTCATCCTACCCCTCAAACCTACTCTAAATAACTCTCATAGTAACGTCTCCATGTCAAAATGGTTCGGGATCGGTTCATTTTATCCAAAGTAATGATGCAAAAAACCGGCCAGTCTTCTGATAGATTACCGGTTTATAATCAATAAGTTACTATTATTTATAACGAAGAAACATTCAATTCCAGGCCCGCAAGGCACCTTCCAGGCATCGGGTCAAAATGCCAAAGATTTCTCAAAGATTTGACTCGGTTCTCTGCTAAAGGCACAGAACAACTTAATGTAGTTCCGGCCCGTCAAATAACTGGCAATATGCATGAAACAATACCCCTATTAGCTTACTTTAGTACGGTCTTCCCTTAAATCTACCTCACCGTGAAGTATTGTCTATGTTGCCTTTTGTGGTTGCTCTCTTTGTCGGCAATGGCTCAAATCAAAAAAAATCAGAGCATCTGGACTGCCCATGTAAGCAGCCAGTTCAGTCGCTATTGGCAGGCTATTATCCGGAATCCGGTTTATGAATTGAAAGTAAATGCAAACGCGGGCGTTTTCATTCGCGATGGGCTGGCTCTTGGCTTCAGCCTTCAGGGTGGGTGGACTGGCAATTATTCACTAGTGGAAAACGCACAAGGATTTAAGCTCGATACGCGGTCCCAATCAGTCTCTTTGATGCCCTTTGTACGGAAATACTGGAAAATAGCCCCTTTTATCGCTTATGCGGGTGGCGGGGTAAATCTATCAGTAACTAAATTTTCATCCATCCAACAGCTCAATTACGTCTTCTACCAAGACGAGCGTTCCACTGTTCGGCAAATGACCCCGCAAAGCCAGATTGGCATCCTTTACCCCATAACGAACCGGTTAGGCGTAGAAATTGCCGCCCAATCTGCTTTATTCCCGGTCTCATTCAATTCGTTACAGATAGGTCTGGTTGTGCTTGCGGGTGCAGAAACGGCTGTCGGTACTACCGCAATACCTGAATCGCAGTATCCTTTGGCAAAAGGGCGTTGGCTCATGTCGGGAACGTTTAGTTCGGTTCTAAAAAAAGGCTATTCGTATGATGGAAAAACCGGAAACGATTATCGAGAACCGTCGACCTTTATCGATATTGCTTCCGGAGTTTTCGTGCGCGATCGGCTGGTGATTGGTGCGGGTCTCTATGTGGGATTACAAGGCGGTATTCTTGAGATTTCCAAAGCATCAGGGTATGCCAGCAAAGGCAACCACAAACCAATGCTAGCCGGTATTCGCCCGTATGTGAAAAAGTATTTTGCGCCCACCCGATTAACTCCTTATCTGCAAGGTTATGTAAGCTACAACCGGATCATGGCGGGTGCTCCGGCAACCAATACCGTTTATGGAGGAGGCAATTTGGGACTAGCTTACCTTTTTGGAAAGAACTGGCTGGTGGAAGGCAGTCTTCTTGGCTTATCGGCAGGCTACAGCAAAATGCCGGATATTGAGACTGATATTGCTACGGCATCGGCCAGAAAGCGTTTTTTTGCGAATCTGGATGTTGGTTTAAAACCTGCATTTACTGTAGCTTATGTTTTTCACTAACCAAAAAACCCATTCAATTCCAGGCCCGCGCGGCACCTTCCAGGCATCGGGTCAGGATTGCAAATCCTGACCCGCAAGTTCAGCACGTCGTTTGCTGCGCAGCTCCCGGAGTTTGGCGTATTTTACCACCGGATACATCGCCGAAAACAGCGACCAGATGAAACCGGGATAGCCGTTCAGGAAATTTCGCTTGATGACATACTCCTTCAAAAAGGTGATCGGGAGCCGGAAAACAATCTGGCCGACAGAACCCCGGTGCCCCTGCTCCTGACTCTGCAAATCGCGGGCGCCGGCGGTGGTGTAGCGGTTGAATTTCTCAAAGTATTCGTGGAGACTGCCGTAACTGTCGTGGAGCATGTGGTGGGTCAGTTTGCCAACCGATCCGTTCAGCACAACGTCTTCGTGAACCCGGGCGGTGTTGTAGTTGCCAAACCGCTTGTCGAAAAGCCGCAGGTGGGGCATTTTATATTCGCCACCATACCGCATCAGCTGACCCAGAAAGACCAGTGAAATCGGCACTTCGAAACCACGAAAATTGATCTTTCCGGCTTCGACCTCCGACAGTCGCAGCTGGATTTCCGCCCGGAGTTCGTCCGTCACAATCTCATCGGCATCGACCACCAGCACCCAGGAATTGCGGGCCTGACTGACGGCAAACCCTTTCTGCAAACCGAAGCCATCGAAATCCCGGTGGAGGACACGGCAACCGAACTGGCGCGCAATCGACAGGGTTTGGTCGGAACTCCCCGAATCGACCACGACAATTTCATCACACCAGGTTAACGCACGCAGAACGTCCGGCAGAATGCGGGCGGAGTTGAAGGTAATCATCACGGCGCTGACCGGCGGGGAACTGGGCACTGGCAACTCGGACATAAAAACACTGGAAATTGGGATGTGACTACAAATGAGTGTTTTGAAAGGCGAAAAATCAAATTTTAGCAGATTTCTAAGAACTTATTATTTTTCAGATTCAACAACTATTTGATAGCTATGCAGTTATTCAGAAAGCAGTTGACGACTTACTTTCACCATTCATTTTTTCGGTTGCATTCCTCCGCCAATCCGATAACTTTGTTAGCTCGCATTTTAGTTTTTTCGTACGTTACTCATCCCAATAAGTCTATAAGCATCATGTCTCAACCTGAAGCAATCGAACCGATCCTGCAAGATGATCCACTCCGGTTCGTTCTTTTCCCTATCCGGCACCACGACATCTGGAGAATGTATAAGCAGCATGAAGCGTCGTTCTGGACGGCTGAAGAAATCGACCTTTCGCAGGATCAGCGCGACTGGGAAAATCTGAACGACGGAGAACGGCATTTTATCTCCAACGTGCTCGCGTTTTTTGCCGCTTCGGACGGTATTGTCAATGAAAATCTGGCCGTTGGCTTTCTGTCGCAGGTGCAATATGCGGAGGCCAAATGCTTCTACGGTTTTCAGATCATGATGGAAAACATCCACTCGGAAACCTATTCGCTGCTGATCGATACGTACATCAAAAATCCGGTCGAGAAAGACAAGATGCTGCGGGCGGTCGACACCATTCCGTGCGTGAAGCGGAAAGCCGACTGGGCCATGCGGTGGATCGAAAACGGCTCATTCGTGGAGCGTCTGCTGGCGTTTGCGGCCGTGGAAGGGATTTTCTTTTCCGGTTCGTTCTGCTCCATTTTCTGGCTGAAAAAGCGCGGTTTGATGCCCGGTTTGTCGTTCTCGAACGAGCTGATTTCGCGCGATGAAGGCCTGCACCGCGACTTCGCCTGTATGCTTTATACCGAGCACATCAAGAATAAACTGCCGGAATCGGAGGTTTACGCGATGATCAAAGACGCCGTCAGCATCGAGCAGGAATTCGTGAGCGAATCGTTACCGGTTTCGCTCATCGGCATGAACGCCGAATTGATGAAGCAATACATCGAATTTGTGGCCGATCACCTGCTGGTGTCGCTCGGTTTGCAGAAAGTGTATAACTCCACGAATCCGTTCGATTTCATGGATATGATTTCGTTGCAGGGCAAAACCAACTTCTTCGAGAAGCGCGTGGGTGAATACCAGAAAGCAGGCGTGATGTCGTCTACGAAAGAGAAAGAAGATCAGAAAATCACGTTTGACGCTGATTTTTAACTCGAAATCTAGTTTGATTTTATAAATTGAGCCTGCTGGTTGCCCCAACAGGCTCTTTTTTTTGGAATTGGTTCTGTAATTTATCCCGCGGTATGAATCGACTGGATGTCATTGAAGCCCTGATGGGCCAGAAAAAGCTTAAAAACTACCTGGAAATCGGGGTGGCCAATGGTCACATTTTTTTCAAAGTCAAAAGCTCGTTCAAACTAGCGGTCGATCCGGCGTTTGCGTTCGATACGCTCCGGCGCGTGGGCAAAGCGATTCTTAACCCCTCGAACCTGTCGAACCAGTATTTCGAGAAAACCAGCGATGATTTTTTTGAGGAAGATGCCGACCGGGTGATTGGGAAAACGCCTTTGCAACTGGCGCTCATCGACGGCATGCACGAATACCATTACGCCCTGCGCGACGTGGAAAATACGCTCCGCTACCTGAGCGACGACGGCGTGATCATCATGCACGACTGCAATCCGCTTACGCCCGGTGCCGCCGTGCCCTACGATGAATGGGTGGAAGGGCCGTGGAACGGCGACGTCTGGAAAACCATCGTCTACCTGCGCAGCCAGCGCCCCGATCTCAACGTGTTCGTGCTGGACACCGACCAGGGCCTGGGCATCGTTACCCGCCGAAAACCGGAAGCGGTGCTGGACTTCACGCCCACCCGGATCAAGGCGTTAACGTACGACGATCTGGCCAAAAACCGGGCTAACTGGCTGAATCTTAAGGCGCCGGACTATTTTTACGAGTACTTTGGTTTGAAAAAAGAATAAAGAGCAGAGACCAGCGAGTAGCGACACGGCAAACCGGAAGAATGGGTTTGAATTAACACCGGAGGGGCTACTTATAAATAGCCCCAGGCCGCTCCTCCGGAGCTACCCGGCGTTTAATTGGCTTTTTTCTATTAACAGACCGCCCTTCCAGGGCTTGTTAGTTACCTCAAACAGCTTGTGAGAAAGTCTCTACTCTCTTGTCTCTGCTCTTTATTCTTCCCCTTCTGCTCTTTATTCTTCCCCTTCTGCTCTTTACTCCTCCCCCAATACCGCCCAGACCATCTCGCTTTCGTAGCCCTTACTGATGGCATACCGAACCAGTTTCTGTTTCAGAACCAGCGGACTTTCGCCCTGCAAACTACGCTTCTTTTTTTCGAGCAAATCGACCAGCGTCTGGCGGTAATCGTCCGGCTCGATTTCTTTCATGGCCTGTTCGAGGTTGTAGCCGGTAATGCCGCGTTGTTTGAGGTGTTGCCGGATTTTGTGCCGCCCCCAGCGTTTTACGCGAAACTTGCTCCCCGCAAACGTTTTGGCAAACCGCTCTTCGTTCAGGTAATTCTGTTCGATCAACCACACAATCAGCTCCTCAGCCTCGTCGCCGTACACCTCCCATTCCTTCAGTCGTTCGCGAACTTCCCGCTGCGTCCGTTCCTGATACGCGCAAAACGAAGCGGCCCGGCGCAGAATGTCTTTTGTTTGGTCGGTCATTTTTGAGAAAAGAAATAAGACTAGCGACCAAAGAACATCCCTACACTTACGGTTTGTTCCCGGCGAGTTTTAAGTGAATGTCGATGTCGGGCAGGATGTATTGTGCATCCGGTAGCGCCGGGTCCGAACTGAAGGTGATTCCCCACCTGGTCCGGTCTACCGTGAGCGTTGCTTCTACCGATAACTGGTTCGCAGCCAGATTGATCTTTGCCGGAAAATTGACCGGATGGGTCGTGCCCAGCATCGTCAGATTGCCATTCACCTGGTAATTAGCGCCCGGAATCCCGGCCCCGCCCGCATACGGCGCAAGGCTGGTGATGGTGTAGGTAATGGTGGGATGCAAGGCCATGTTAAAAAAATCGGCGCTTTGCAGATGGTGCACCAACTGGTGTTTAAGTGAATCGGGCAGGTTGTAATTCACGATGGAAGAAACCGGGATGGTGAACGAGCCGCCGGTTACTTTTCCGTCTTTCACCGTCAGCAGGTCACTTTGGACCGTAATGGCCCCTTCATTAAAGTAACCGGTTCGCAGACTTCCCTTCCAAATCGCCACCGACGTTTCATCAAGCCGGTAGGTGTCCAGTGCGGGATCCAAATGATCGTTCGTACAATTCAGAAGTAAGGTTGTCAAAGCAATACCGCAGAATAAGGCTACTTTTTTCATTGTTTTTGGTGTGATTAAAATTGATCGGTGATTGGTCAGGCTTGTTGGCGGGATCAGGGAGCGGGCGGAATGGGGGCGGGAACCGCATTGGCAACCGGCTTGAGTGATTTCAGAAACGCGAAAACTGCTTTCATGTCCGCATCGGTCATCCCGGCGTAATTGGGCCAGGGCATCGGCGGGAGCAGCGGGCGGCTGTTGTCGAGACCTTTCAATTTCCCCTGCCGCATGGCTTTGTTGAATTGCTCCAGCGACCAGTTGCCAATACCGGTTGCATCGGGCGTCAGATTGGCCGCAAACGAGACGCCCCAGGGACCGATGAAGGCGGTATTCTGGCCATTGAACAGCACCCATTGACCACTTTTGACGAGGTTTTTATCGTACTCGCCCAGCGGTTGAGCGCTGTTGTAACCGGAAAGGAAGCGGTCCATGTCGGGTGCGGGGCCTCGGGGCGTCAATTTCTTGGGGGCGTGACAATCCGCACAACCCATGATCGTAACCAGGTATTCACCGCGCTTAACAAGCTCATCCTGAGCCGGATGTTTCGGAACAGTGGAAGTACGCGGTAATGATTTGGCTGCTTCGTACGGTTTTGTAAAGGCACAAGTCAGCCCGATGGCGGCAATAGCCGCCAGATAAACCCATTTCATCGTGTTTTTTGATTTTTAGTGAAAAAGAGATTCTCGCGGTCGGCCCAAGACGAGCCGACCGTATAATCATTGAAAAAAGTGGTTGAAAAAGCGCCGGTTCCAGCGGGAACGGCAGAAAAGTGGCCGCTTACGCGTGCGTCCGGATCAGTTGCCGACCAGGAAGGCGATAATACTGCCCCTGCCCGTTAAATACCATGGTGGGAACGTCACTGGTAAACGTTTTGAATTCCCGGATAAAATGGGCCTGATCCGAATACCCAAACGTGTGCGAAGCATCCAGCCAGTTGGGAAGTGTCGGTTTTTGCTGAAACGACTCATAGGCATTCCGGAACCGAATAATCCGCTGATACATCTTGGGCGTGGTTCCGTAGTGATCTTTGAAACTGCGTTCCAACTGCCGTTTGCTCACGTATAAATGCGCACTCAGGTCCTCAATCGACAGATTGCCTTTTGTTTTTCGGATCAGCCGGGTGGCTTCATAGACGTAATTCCGCCCGGCATTCAAATTCCGGAGCTGTGCCAGCAGAAACGTTTCGGCTACCCTGATGACGGCCTGGATGTCGGGCAAACCGTAGACGTTTTCAACGAGTCGGTTGCTGTTTTTCCCGAAGAAGGTTTCCATATCCGTAAAATTATTGAACAGCGAAGCAATCGGCACATTGAACAGTTGAGGCAACGTTTCGGGTTTCAACTGAATACCGAATTTGCGGGTCGTCCCCACCGACTTCCAGTGTACGGCATCCTGATAGAGACCCGCAAAAAACGCTTGCGGGAGTTTCTGCCACTGGTTGTTGAACAACGCGAAAGCGCGGGTGTCGTCCAGGTGTATAATCAGCTCCAGGGTCCCAAAAGGCAGACAACGCTGGACGGGCGACTCCTCGTTGTCGCTGGCTTCAAAATGATGCAGCCAGTAGCATTCAACAAAGGGCTCCAGGGCCGGTGATGGTTTAAATTCCTGATAACTCGTGTTCATTAGTTGTCAATCAATAGGGTTGCCGCGAATGATGCCGTAAAAATAAACCGGCAAACAAAACCGGTATTGAAAAAATGCGACATTTTCGCAACCGGTCACACGCGTTGATAAAACCGGACCAGCATTCTTATTTAACCGCCGTTGCTTCGATTTCGACCAGCAGTTCCGGAAATGCCAGGGCGCTTACTTCCGTTAACGTACTGGCAGGAACGCATCCCGCGGCCGTTAGTCGGGCAATAACCTGACCGTATGCCGCAAAAAACTGCTCAATGGACGTGGTGTAGTAATTGAGCCGTACGACGTGCTCCAGCGCATAGTTCGCCCGGTGCAATACGGTTTCCAGATTATCCAGACTCAGACTGATTTGTCCGGCCATATCGGCATCAACGGGTTGGCCTTCCGCATTCATGGCCGCCTGACCGGCGCAGTACAACGTGTGGGTTGCGTGGGAAACTTCGACGCCCTGGGCGTATCCTAACTGGTCCTGCCATTTCCAGGGATTGATGATTGACTTTTGCATGGTGATTGTTGTTTACAACTGCAAAAGTAGCCGCCATTCCGCTGCCGGTATTGAAGAAATGCGACAAAAGTGAATAATCGGTATACAGTCCAACAAAAAGAACGGTCGAAGTTGCCTCCGACCGTTCCAGATGGTATCAAAAACCGGAATTACCAGGTTCGTTTGCTCATTACCTTATCCAGTTCCGGCCGGGTCATGGCTCCTAATTCGGGATGCTGGCCCAGCCATTTCAGGAATTCCGATTTGATTTCGTCGGTCCACTGGCTGTCGATCTGGCCGGTGGTGTAGCGGTTTGATTTGACCATCTCGAAGCCGAACTGATCTTTTCGGGTGACAAACTCGCAGGTGGTGACGACCTGTTCGGCCATGTGCGCCGGTACAAACAGAACGCCCTCCCGCTGGGCAATCACCAGATCACCCGGCAACACCATCGTGCCGCCCATCCGAATCGGCGTATTGAGTCCCATCAGCACCATTTCTTCCAGAAATGAAGGATGGAAATCGCGGACGAAGGCGTTGAAGCCTTTGATATTCTGCAATTCCTGCAAGTCGCGGGCGGCCCCGTTAAACACGACGCCGTTACCGGTTTTGCTGAAAATGGCATTTCCCAGCGTAGCGCCCACGAGGGTTCCTCCGCCAATTTTACCAAAACCGTCGGCCACGTACACATCGCCTTTGGTCAGCGTTTCAATCGGCCAGGTGTTGGTATTGCCCTTGCGGCCCTGTTTGGAAATGCCGCGCTCCTTGATGTTTTTCTCCACATCCGGACGGCTCGGCATAAACATCGCCGTTACGGCCCGACCCGCAATCACCACATCGTTGTGAATGAACTTCCAGCCTCCTTCAAACTGATTGGTGTACCCTTCGTTTTTTAAAACCGTCCAGGCGTCATCGATTCCGATCTTTTTAGCCCGTTCCACCAGCGCGTCCGGAATTTTAGGACGTCCGTCGGGAAACCGCTCACCCTTCCACTCCGACGTCAAAAACGTCAATTCCTCTTTGGGAATGGTTTGGGCAACGACACAATGGTTACCAACTACGAGCGCAAGTACCGAAGCTAAAATGGGAATCCTGACTTTCATACGGGGGTTCAATTAATGTTCCTTGGCCAGATAGGCGTCAAGGTCTTTTTGTGTGATGGCTAATTTTTTGGGGTATTTGCCCACCCAGGCCCGGAATTCATCCTTGATTTTGGCCGACCAATCGCCGTGAATCTCGCCCGATGGGTATTTTCCCTGCTGCAAAAGTACGCGTTCAAATTCATCCCGCAAGGCCGTCATCTCCGAAGCCGACACCAGGCCTTCCACGAGGTGCGCCGGGATAAACACGACGCCATATTCATTTGCAAACACGACATCGCCCGGAAATACCGTCACCTCACCCACGCGAATCGGCGCGTTGATGGACGTTGGCGTCATGTCTTTGATGTACGACGGATCGTGGCCTTTGACCCAGGCGTTAAATCCTTTGGTATCTTTCAGCTCCTGCATATCCCGAACCGAGCCGTAGAAAATCACGCCCTTACCGGTTTTTCCGTAAATCGCATTGCCGAGGCTGGAGCCAATGAGCGTGCCGTCTTTAATTTTCCCGTAGCCGTCGGCCACGTAAATATCGCCTTTGGTCAGGACATCGATGGGCCAGATGTTGATACCGCCTTTTTGCGAACGTCCTTCGGCTTTGCCCTGCTTTCTGACCAGGCTATCGAGGTCGGGCCGGGTGGGCATAAACTGCGCTGTCACGACGCGCCCCGTCATGGTTTCGCCGGGTTTGAGGATAATCCAGTTTTTCTCGACCTGATTGCGGTAGCCTTTATTGCCCAGATACCCCCAGATCTGCTCCAGTGTACAATTCTGGAGCCGTTCCAGCACTAAATCAGGCACATTCGGACGGCCGTCGGGCAGCCGCGCGCCTTTCCAGTTGGCCGTTAATGCGGTAACGTATTCAACCGATGAGCCGATGCGCTGGGCCTGGGCCAACAAACTTCCCGAAAAGGTGATCGCCAATACTACTAACGTTTTCTTTATCATCGCTTTGTTTAGGAATAGAAAATAACCGGTAAAATTACATCCAGCCTGTGCTACAATTAAAATTCCAGTGATCCGGCAGAAGACGCTACCAAACGGATCTATTCATAAAGACAACGGCACGAGCAAAATACTGACGGAGCGCAGGTTTAGAAAAAAATAGACATCAGAAATCGGAAAGTAAGCTTTTTCAGTAACTTTCTCAATAAATTGAATTATATCCAGACCGAAGTTTGCTTTTCTGTTAAAACCGACTGAATGAAATAGTAATACCTAAATCCATCTAAACGCATGAAAAAAGTTCACCCTTTACTTGAATGGCTTAAAAAGAATCCGGCTCCAACGGCCGTTCAACCCCACCTTACGGGCTCGTCGACCGGCGTCGACCGGCGCGGTTTTCTGCGGAACTCCGCCCTGGGCGGTCTGTCGCTCGGCATGCTGTTCGACGGAAAACCGGAGCGTGAAATGGAGTTCATCACTCAGCGAGTGAAACGCGAATCGAAGCCTTCCGACCTCAAAATCACCGACATGCGGGTGGCCGTTTTGCAAGGTGTTCCTTTTTCCAGCCCCATCATCCGAATCGATACCAACCAGGGCCTGGTGGGCTGGGGCGAAGTTCGCGATGGCGCCAGTGCCAATTACGCGCTCACGCTGAAAAGCCGCATCCTGGGCAAAAACCCATGTAATGTGGAGCAGATCTTCAAACAAATCAAGCAGTTTGGCGGACACAGCCGGGCGGCCGGGGGTGTCTGCGGGGTGGAGATGGCCCTGTGGGATTTGGCCGGCAAAGCCTATAATGTACCGGCCTACCAGCTTTTGGGCGGCAAATACCGGGATTACATCCGGCTCTACGCCGACACGCCCGAAGGCAAGGACTACGACGAGTTTGCCAAGCACATGGTTCGGCGCCGGGATCAGGGCTACACGTTCCTGAAAATGGATTTCGGTATCGGCATGATTGCCGACACGCCGGGCATGCTCGTGGGCGCTAAAAACTGGAGCGTCAAGCAGCAGTGGAATGACTCGCAGCCCGGTAAAATGGGCAATTATGCCCAGACCAAACACCCCTTTACCCGCATTCAGGTGACGAAAAAAGGGATCGACGCCCTGGCCCTGCACGTCAGTAAAGTGCGGGATATTGTGGGGTACGAAACGCCTTTGGCGGCCGACCACTTCGGCCACTTTGACGTCAATACCGCCATTCAGATCGGCAAAGCCATGGAACCGTTCCGGCTGGCCTGGCTCGAAGACCTGGTGCCCTGGTTTTATACCGATCAGTGGAAACAGATTTCCGACGCCATCGATACGCCCACACTGACCGGCGAGGACATTTTCGGCAAAGCAGAATTTATCAAGCTCATCGACGCCAGAGCCATCGATATGATCCACCCGGATCTGGCTTCGTCGGGCGGTTTGCTCGAAACGAAAAAGATTGGTGATTACGCCGAAGAGAACGGGATTCCAATGGCCATGCACTTTGCCGGATCGCCGATCTGTATGATGGCCAACGTTCACTGCGCGGCCGCTACGGAAAACTTCGTGGCGCTGGAACACCACGGCGTAGACGTCGACGGCTGGGAAGATATTGTCACCGGCATGAAGCCGATCGTTGACAAAGGCTTCGTGAAAGTGCCGGACAAACCCGGTTTAGGCGTTGAATTGAACGAGGACGTTGCCAAGAAATTCCTTAAAAAAGGCGCCACCTGGTTTGCCCCAACCGATAGCTGGAACACCCGCGATTCCGCCGACCGCGACTGGAGCTAAAGAGTTAAGAGTTGGCGGACGCAAGCTGAAAACAAGTGCGTCCGCCAACTCTTAAAAATATGTTTTGAATCAATCATCCACACCAGAGTCATCCCTGACCCAAAGTCCTTTGCACACACTCTGACTATCGACGGCGACTCGGCTAGGCATCGGGGGCCGACCTTGCCGCGGGCGTTCCTTTTTCGCCAAATGCGCAAGTATGGCTTGCCAAATGGGCTGGAGTATCCACTGGCGGAACTAGTAATAGACGGTTTGCCAGGCCGGAAAATGAGTGGACAAATTACGCCATTGACTGCCGGTTTGAGCCAGCCAGCGGATGGCATTCACAACGCTCCGCAGCGAAGTTTTACGCTGACGTCCTGTGTCTACTAACTTTTCAATAACCTACTTCATTATGATATTTACCTACAAATAAGTTATACATTCTGAATTGAATTAACAGGAAATATGAAAAGGATGAGAAGTGTGGTCCATACGCCCTATAAACGCAAATTTCATTGAATTTGCCAGGTTAAGTGTTACTTAAAGGGCTTTGTTAACCAGTAGCTGGTTGATAAAAATATTCCTTGATTTAACCGGGACACTTCCGTCTCAAGATCAATCACAGTAGATCCTGAATTATAGCGTAAAAACTCTAAGAAGCTGTTTGAGTTACTACCAGACTCGTTTTAAAGTACGCCTGCTATGAGCAATCCAAATGAATGTTTGCGAAGATAATATGGTGCGCTCGTAATCTTTATTCAAACGTCGGTTATTGTCCAGCCAAGAAATAGTTCGTTCCACTATCCACCGCCAATGATGAATAACCAGCTTACTATCAATAGGTTGATTCCTTATTGGTGACTGGGCAATAATGACTTTCAGGTTGCTTCACACAACTTAAACCCCGATGGACGGCTTTCTCGTTTCGAAATTGTTAATTCAAACAGCTTCTTAGAGGTAGCAGCGTCAATCGTTCTCATTGGATACCAGCGCGAATAGCCCGACCAGCGGGTTTGGCAAAAAAAATTTCTTTTCTGAATCAATCGTTTCAGAATTTAACTACCTTTGCCCCGAAGGAATTAATAATTATGGCACGCACCCTTGCATTTAACCAGCACGAAGCAATCGAGAAAGCCTTGGATGTCTTTTGGCAAAAGGGTTATCATGGGACGTCTATGCGGGATTTGACCGATGCCATGCAAATCAATTCGAGTAGCCTCTACAATACGCTCGGTGACAAGCACCAGCTCTTTATCCATTGCGTCAAACATTATACCCTCAAAAGAAGGTTGCTTTTGGAGCAGCGCGCGAATAGCTTCAAATCGCCCAAAAAAGCGCTCGAGAGCTTTATCCAGGATGTTGCGGATGTGGTGATCAAGGATGTGCAAGGCTGCTTTGCAATCAAGACTGCCTTTGAGGTTTCCCCGGAAGACAAGGGTATCAAGGCCCTGCTTAAAGAGGATAATGACTATACCCACCAATTCCTGAGCAGGCTTATCCGGGAAGCAGTTCGAAAAGACGAACTTGACCAGGACTGCGATGCTGCCCTTGTGGCCGACCATATTATCTGCACCTATACGGGCTGGTATGAGCTCTATATCCTGCACCAAGATCCGGTAAAGATCAAGAAGCTTGCCACCTATCTGGTCCGGCAACTGCTGCGTTAATTTTTTTGACCTATTCTGAAACGACCGCTTCAAAAAAAACAAAATAAAATCTCAGATCAATTGCCTTGAGCATACAAAAGAACCAGCTAAACCCAGCACAAATTCTGAAACAATCATTTCAAAATTAACATCCAATGGAGTACCAACAAGTAGCCAGCTTAGAGCTGGAAGGAAAAATTGCCCTGGTGACGGGCGGGACAAAAGGGATCGGCAAGGCTATTGCCCAAAGATTGAAAGCCTCTGGGGCCACGGTCATCGTGACTGCGCGAAGTATCCCGCATCAGGCCGTGGAAGGCGGACACTTCATTGCGGCAGACCTGTCCAGGACCGATGAGGCCCAGAAAGTCGTCACTCAGGTCCAGGAGCAATTCGGGAGCCTGGACATTTTGATCAACAACCTTGGCGCCAACACGGCACCGGCAGGTGGGTTCAGCGTACTTAGCGACGCAGACTGGGACCATGTACTGCAGGTCAATTTGCTTGCAGCCGTACGGCTCGACCGGGCCTTCCTGCCCGACATGATCCAGGCAGGAAGCGGGGTGATTATTCATGTCTCCTCGACCAGCGGCATGTTCCCGCTTTGGGATACGACGATGGCCTACAGTGCGGCCAAGGCTGCACTCAATGCCTACAGCAAGTCGCTGGCCAGCGAAGTGTCGCCCAAAGGCGTACGGGTTATTACTTTGTCGCCCGGGCTGAACAATACCGGGGCGATGAGAAATTTCCTCGAGGGACTAGCGGCATCAGCAGGCATTAGTACCGAACAGATGACCAGTAATTTACTACAACGGGTGGGTGGCGTGCCCCTGGGCCGGATGGCTGACCCGGCAGAGACGGCCGAGGTGGTTGGATTCCTGGTCAGTTCCAGGGCTTCCTACATCACAGGGACGAATATCGCGGTGGATGGCGGCAATTTACCGGTCGTTTAGCCCAATTAAATATACAGGTTTGGTTCAGGAGCCTACTGGAAGCGGTATTCGTTTAATCGATTAGGGCATACACCAAAAAGGCCGATCCTGGAGAGGATCGGCCTTTTTGGTATAAGCAAGTACGAGTCAGATTTAGTTGAAGGCCACCAGTCGGGGAGCCGCCTGGACCACCGGGGTGGTGGCCAGCGTCAATTCCTGGGTGGTGGTCTCAACGCCATTGGAAATAGTCACCTGATAAACACCATCGGGCAGGGCGCTGACATCCAAGCTAAGCCGGGCGGCTTCCTGGCGTTTGCCAATCGATTGCACGAAGAACTCTTTGCCGGTACTGTTAGTCAGTCGTACCTCCACCTTTCCGCCGGTTTGTTTTTTGACGGCAATCTTTACTTTTCCTTCGATGGTAGTGTACATGCTGCTTTGAAAAGCGGTTGCGTTCCTGGGCTTTCCGATGGGTTTATTGATTTCAGCAACTGAAGTGGAAAAGGTAACGGCTGTTAAGGTAAAGGCAACGAGCAGGGATTTGATGAGCGTTTTCATGGCGTATGATGGTTGATTTTTGTGTCCGTTTGAATGAATCAAAGGTCGGCTTCAACGCCCGGAAAGGCTGTCACAAATGAGTCAATCCCTGCTACTTTTGGGAAAGGTTTTGATCCAGGATTCAGCCGATTAGCAATTCATTCTTCGGATGGTCAAACCTGAATGAAAAAACCGGATAAAAGAATAAGACTGCTGGATGAGTAGTTCAAAGAAACCCCATTCCGAAAATCGCAGTAATCATGACCCGCAAAGTCCATTTCATCGTGGTTAGGGATTTATAACGTTTTCACAATACACGATGCGAAAATGTTATAAAAGCCATTTTTTCCTAACTTTTATCCGTGGAACACCTGCAAGAGTCAAAAAGGATTGAAAAGGGGAAGGAGTGGTTCATTTTTTCTCACGCTTCCAACACCTATATATATAAGGTATGATATACGTACCCTACTACCGGGTCTCAACGGCAGGCCAGGGTAAGAGTGGCTTGGGTCTTTCGGCTCAACGGGAAATTGTCAACCGGTTCCTCAAAACCGAAGATGAACTTTTACCCGAATTCATCGAAATCGAATCCGGTAAGAAAGCCAACCGCCCTCAGCTGGCGGCCGCCATCACTTTCGCCAAACAACACCGGGCCCGATTACTGATTGCCAAGTTGGACCGACTGAGCCGCAATGTTTCCTTTATCTTTTCCCTACGAAACTCCGAGGTCGATTTTGTGGCCTGCGATATTCCGGATGCCAATACACTTACCGTGGGGATTATGGCCGTGCTGGCCCAGCACGAACGGGAATTGATTGGGGAAAGGACCCGAGCGGCTTTACAGGCAAAAAAAGCCCAAGGGCATAAACTGGGAATGCCCAATATAACACCGGAAATCACGCAAAAGGGCTTGGAGATCCGTCAACAAAACGCCCGTACACACCAGGCTAATTTGCAAGCGGCTGAATTGGTCCGGTTGTATCGCAAAGAAGGACTTACGTATGCGGCTGTCGCTGAGCGTTTAAATGCCATGGGCAATCGAACCCGAAGAGGTAACAAATTCTTTGCCATGAGTGCACAACGATTAGATAAAGATCGACCGAAATAAGCTATCCTATTACCCTGGTTCGGTTACCAAAAATGTGCGTTTAAGCCTTGTTAGCTGCTTTTGTTTATGAAACAGCCATTTGGTTCACAAATCCCGCCAGTTTACCAGAGCTTGGCCGAGGCAATAATCGTGTGCTTTTAAAAAAAGTGGCCAGTACTTATTGCGGCTTTCTCACTGTCGAGTTATTCTCCCGTATGCCATTCTAGTACAACCCAATAGTGGAAAGGGGAAGCGGGGTGCTCTTTGTTGGTTGCGCCACTACAACCCTGAATATTTACGGAGATGATGCCAGGTTACAATTTCATTTGGATGCTCCAGGAGGTCCTACCAGCCACCGCATTGAATGGATACGCGATGCCCTTTTGTGAAAGCGACAAAAACGGCAACTTTAGCTATATTGAACAGACCTAAACTAGTTTGCGGTTATTCGGTCCATAACGATCCTAAATCACGATGGCGACCAAAGGGCAAATCCTGGATATGACCCCTGTAGGAATGAAGTTTACCGTCCTGCAGGCCAGTGCGGACACCTTGGGAAAATCTTTGGAACTGCATTGGGAGTTATTACCCGGCTGTAATATGCATGATCCCTTGGTTCATATCCACCCCGATGCCATTGAAACCTATGAAATCCTGGAAGGGGAAATGGAGTTCTATATCCATGACAAATGGGTGCCTGCCCGGCAAGGGGATCAGCTTACGGTTCCCAAAGGCGTTACCCATTGTTTCAGAAACCCAACCGCTAAAATTGTGCGGGTATTGAATACCCACCAGCCGGCCTTACACATGGAAAACTATTTTGAAGATGTGTGTAAAGTCCTGGATAAGGTCACTGACAATCGCCGAAAGGACTTCCAGATGAATTTGAGAACGATGCTGTACATGAGTGTACTGATGAATAAGTACCGAGCTGAAATTATTGCTAAAAATCCACCTGATATGGCTATAAAAACGCTGGGTTGGATAGCCAAGCGCTTAGGCATAACGTATTGAGTGCAGGTATGAATAGCAAGGTTTAGGTGGACGTATTTTTGTGTTGATTTTGCATGAAAGCATGACATAAATTGGGAATTAAAAGGCCTTCATCCAGACAGCTTGTGTTGTAGAAAGGCACTTATAAACAACCGATGTTTCTATATAAACGTTTGATTATTAGCATTTTAATGTGGTGTTTTCTTTGTTGTATAAATTTAATTATGTTAACTAGAAAATTATTAAATTGAATTGTACATAGCAGAATAATATACCATGTCTAGTAATTTTCAAATCGATTAATCGTCTGCGTCACGCCCAAATAGTGCTTTTGAAACCGTCCTTAATCTTTTTACAACATCAACGACGCCAAATCCAGCTAAGGTCGATATTGCAATCCATAACAAGTTTTCATCACCATCATTAGCTATTCCACTTAAAATTTTTGCCTTTGAAAGAATAATTACCAAAGCTCCAACTAAAAATCCCATTAGCGGCCTAAGTAGATAGTATGGCCACCAAACATTTATATCTAAATTTTCCTTATAGCAAACCCTACCAATAAAATCAAAGATAGTCCGTATTTGTACTCCTAATGTAGCTGCCAATCCTCCAATTAAAAGTAGATAGACAAGTATTTTTGATCTTAAGCTAATAGAATCATAAGCTAACCTATCTACAGATTCCTTAAAATCTTGATACGCAATGCTATTAATATCTATAAGTTTTAATAGGTTATTTTTGTCTTCATTTGTTATAAATTTGACAGTTACGATTTTACTATTCTTCTTATCGAAATAAAACCACGATGGGTATTCCTTCAATACTATATCAGTTCTTTTTAGTAACGCTTCCGCTTTGAGTGATTCGAGATTATTAAAAGATTGATAAAAACACCATACGATTAATAACGTAAAACCTATTACTAAAAATGCTAAAATTGCAAGAGCCCTTTGTGGCAATATCTTTTCATTTTCCTTTGCTGATTTTGATTCACTTGATGAGACAGCATCTTCCATAAATTTAGAATTATATTTTATTTATAACATCAATAAATCCTGGAAACACATTTTCCAATGGATCTCTCTTTAAGCCAGTAGGAAGTGGAAATTGCCAATATTTTGCAATTTGTAAAACCCTAAATATGGTAAAAAAATATACGATCTCTTGCCTTATTTCTACATCATATTTGCACTTCTCAAGATAATATTTAAAAAAATTTGAATTACCTTGACGACAATATAAATATCCAATTTCCATAATCGGATTTCCAGATATAACGCCATCAAAGTCTATTATGCCACTTAGTTGCCTATCATTTACGATAATATTATCCGGATTAATATCTGTCCAAACTAATTTAGGTTCTGACATTAACTTAGTAATTGAGCATATATTGCTATTCACATATTGTTTAATCTTCTCATTCGTAAAATTACCTAACCTTAGAAAATGCAAATTTTCAACCCCTTCTTTTATACTACTTTCTATATAACTCTTCCATGTAGGATGTTGCCCATATATATCTGATATTAGAGGCCCAAATCCTTTAAAATTCAATCTACGCATTATTGCCAAATTGTCGCACAAACTACTAATTATTAATTTTAACGAATCTAATGGAAGATTATCAATACTTTTTATTAATGGATCACCTGATAATTTTTTGTATAATATGTAATTGTATTTAACCTTCTTTCCTTGTGAATCACTAAGTATTTTTGGAACTTTTGCGCCTAATAAATAAAAACGTTTTATTATTTGAGGTTCAAAATTTATTACTCTTTGTAAGTTATCTGGGTAAAAACGAATAATATATTCTCCTCGATCTTTTTCTTTAATTAAATACTTGTACGTCATTACTCCCATTTGTATGGGTTCAATATAAACGGCATTTATATTTAAATCCAACTTTGCTATTTTCTCGATTTCTGCTAAGTCTACCATCATTCCTTTTAATTTTCTATTACCGCTAATAAATCTTCGTTTATTGTTGGAGAAAAAAAATATTTCTCAAAAGTTGATAATTCTTTTATCCGATGAGCGTTTTGTTTTATCCAACTTAAGGTTAATGGTTCAATGACAAAGTTTAACTTTGATGAGTAATGCATGAATCTAAACCATAAGGCAGATAATCTTGATAATTTTATTTTATCTGAAATATAGCTATCTGGAAAGTCTAATCTAACTGCTTTTAAGATTTTATTGTTTATATCCTTAATGCCATCAATTGGATCTAATAATATGTTATTCTTAATATCATATGCAATTGCATTAGCAGTAAAATCGAATTGGTTTAAGATTTTATTAATATTATTTTCAATACCTAAACCCACATTAAATTTATAATATGGAACAATGTCATAATAGAATAAATTGCCTTTATTAGGAAACCAACGAGGAGAACCATAAGGGCCATATTCCACTTTGCCAAATTCATTAAGATAGTGTACAAATTTTTCAAAATATACTTCATCATATATATCTTGAGTAACAAATATATCTATATCTTTTATGTTAGAACTTTTATTTAATATAAGATCTCTTATCGCCCCACCAGCAATGTAATATTCTTGATTTTTGAAGGTTAAAACTCCTTTCAAGAATATTGAATATCCAGGTAGTTTATTAAGAATTTCAGGTATTGTTTTTAGCATCGTTGATTTCAAAAAAGTTTATTTATTTTTTTATGTCCTCATTAAACTGTATTACTTTCTGTTGTTAAAAGTTTCTTGAAATTTCAAAGTTATTTATTTTGTCAGAACCCCTGCTAGAACGTTCTTATTCCAAATTCAGGATAGAGTGGCGTGCAACGAAACATTTTCCAGAACTTTTCTAATTCTGCATCGGGTGGAAATTTATTTCCATTATGTCTTAAAATAAGGGCAAGGATGGAACACATCTCATGTCGTGTAATTGATTCCTCTTCTTCGATTTGGGCTAGTTCTCCATGTGCAATCACTTGTACAAAACGCTGATGTGTTTGCTTTAAGCGCTCAGTGGCGGTTTCGAAAATATCAGATGATAAAGCTTGTAGCGCTCGAAAATCGCTCGGATTTACACTTCCTGCTCTGATCGAAAACCTTAATATCTGTTGCTTTACCTCTTGTGGCAGTTGCCCTTTTGGCAATTTTGAATCTTGATCTCTTTTTCCAACTGTTCCATCAATAAATGCTTTTTTCCAAGCAAGATAAGCACTTGATATGCTTGCAATGCTGCCTAGCGTTCTGATAAATTCGGTTGGATCAAAGTCCATACAGATGAGAATTAAGTTAAATTTTTGAGTGTTTCGCGTAACACCTACTTGATGGGTGGTGTCAGTTAGTACTATTTAATTTTATCCCTAATCATTTGTCCACTTTGTTGCAATAGTTGCAGAATAACTAATTTCGGCGATTAAATTACCATATATTGATGTTTTAAGAATTTGTGCTTTGGGCGCTGCTTTTTTATAAAGCTTTTCTGCCCCATGATTTTTGTCGGCATCGGTAGAATTAGAAAATAAAATGTATTCAGGATTCATAATTTTTACAGCTTCTTCGTTAAAACCACTTTCTCTTCCATGGTGTGAGGCTTTGAGGATATGTACATTCTCAATTTCTTTCCTTTTTTTACTTATGATTTCTTCCCAAGCTTTGCCCTCTGCATCGGCGGCAAAAACAATCTTTCTGGCATTAACTTTCATAAGAAGAACACTGGAAATTTCGTTGAGGCAAACTGCTTCACCGCTACGTTTTGTACCATCCTGTTTTGTGTGGGCATACGTTATCAATTCACTGGATGGACTTAAAATTTGAATTTCGTCTTCATTCCAACATTGTACTGGATTAGTTTCACTGGTGTAGTTCCGAACAGTCAAACCGCTAATCTTGCCATTTTTTATTTTCTCGTACATTTCCCAATCTTCAGGGCTAGGGTCATTTTCCCAGTCTTCGGGATAAAATTCATTTTTTACATCCCAGAAATTATTGATGGAAATTCCGCTTTTGTTAAACAACTCGTTGATTCCAGTAATATGATCCTTGTGCGGATGCGTACAAACGAATCGAAAAATCGATTTCTGGGAAAATTTCGCCTTAAAATACTCTATGACATCAGTATAGCCGTTATCGGGACAACTATTAATATCAATCATCATTATCCTTGCATTGAAGCTTTCAACCCCCTTTGTCCGTGCAGGGAAATCAACAATAGTGCTATCGCCTGCACCCACATTGAGAAAATGGATTCTAAGTGGCATTTTTCTTGAAAACGATAAAAGTCTGGAAAGTTTTGTCTGCGATATTTTGATAAAAACGCTTCGAACGTTTTTTCATTAGAAATCCGATAGGTACAGTGAACGCTAAACCGACAAGAAAACGCACATCATATTGTTTATGGATCGCGTCTTTTAGTATCAAACATAAATAGAAAACTGATTGTAAGAATAACACTACAAACCAACCTCGATAAAGGCCATATCGGGCATTCATAGTTTCAACATGGGCGGTTTTATCGTTGGCAAGTGCCCACATATAACATATGCCAAACGCTTCTTTGTCGCTATAGTCCTTAATCCCGAAGTTCTGTTTAATTTCGTTCAATATATCGCACTCTCTTTGAGTATAACTGTCTTTGTTTTCTCTGATAAACTGGTTAGCAACGGCTTGGGCAACGTGGCCCAAGAAATAAACAGCAACGGCAATACCAAATGCATTTTCAGTTATCCGTTTAAGATCTAAGCCGAAAAACGACAAGTCGTAATCAAAAAAAGAATAAAACAAACCTCCTACCACGATGTAACTAAGTTGATCGTAGATCGAAATTTTATTTAAGAACTCAGTCATTAGCTATCATAATTATGAACATCACACTTATTTTAATATAATATTGGGTTAGTTGCTATAACTATTTTCTCGTTCAATCGAGATGAAATCAATTGTCTTTCCAAGTCCGCTGGATTATTAAATAATTTAATGTCATCTTTTTTTGTTAATTGGTAGTGGAGCAGCTAAGCCTACGCGTTCAACAGCTTGAAAACCAGCAGTTTTCGTGAACTTCATCGTATGGTTGAAGTTTTGCATTGAATCAGATGGATCTAAAGCGTTAAAATTTAACTTCCTGAGGATTGCTCGGGGTATTGCGGCTGAAACAATGACTTGATTTTCTACCTGGCCTGTAGCTGGGTTTAGCTGATCGACGAGGGCATGAACCACTACCTGGCTAACCGGCAAATGTGCCTGAACTTCTCGCGCCACTCTCAAGAGACAGCCACAGACATAGTCCTGATAGAACTCATTGAATTTACTAATAGGCAGAGACTTGCGAGAAAGTTTACCATTTGCCAACTGTGTGACGGCAAAATCCGGTATAACTTCTGAAGTATTAACTTGTACATCGACCTCAATGTGATCGGAGGTAAACGTGAATTCAAGGTGGGCCCCTAGATAGTTGATGTTCTCAAAGGGTGAAAAGATTTCGAACACATTAGCATATACGTCCGAATTCTTAGCCAAAACCTCACGGGTGAGATCTTGACGATCCTGCCATTCGATTAATAAACGATTATATTCTTCCTGATTCTCACGAGCGAGCTGTTGATCTCGATGATGGGCGACAACAACCGCTTCTTCAAGACGTTGTATTTTCGCCGGCCCACGTTTCAACAAACGATCAAAAAGACTTGGCTGGTAATTATTCAAAGCCGCTTGAGCACTCAGCTCGTTTGCATTACTTAGCCGAGTAAGCACTGGAGGAGGCTCATGCATCATCGCTGCCCAATCAATTTGATCACTGCAATCCTGATGAACGGATTTGATAACCTCAATATAGTCATTATATGCTTGTACCGCCTGGGTAGCATTTTCAACAGCCTGTTGCTTTTGTAGCTGTTTATATTCTTGGGCAGCTAAACGAGCTCGTCGCTGTTGGTCGCGTTCAATTCGGCGAGCTGTAGCGGAAAATGATCGCATGGCGCCTTTCCAACTCATAACTAAAGAGTATTTAAGGTGAGTTTATAATTCCTGTTCTTCAACTTCAAACTCAGTAGGAGCATTTTCCATTTGAAACTTTTCCCATTCAGCCCGATTTATTGTATTATTTGCTAAGGCTTGTTCAACTGCCAGATGGACTTGCAACGGTTCACTGGAGATTTTTTGTCAAGCGGCCATTGAGGATGTGTAAAAATAAGATTCTTGTTGACAGGGTGTGCGGTAACCCAATGCCGAATGTTTTCGTCGTTGATTATACCAAC
>NZ_RQJP01000009.1 GCF_003858645.1 Larkinella knui
GGATGGTGGCAAGGGTGCGGGGGAACACCTCTTCCCATACCGAACAGAGCCGTTAAGCCCCGTTACGCCGATGGTACTGCCGTCACTGGTGGGAGAGTAGGTTGCCGCCACCACAGATTTAATAAGGTACCCATCTCCTTAAAAAGAGATGGGTATACTTTTTTCTTTTTGATTTTTTATAAAAGGTTTACCTTTGCATATCGGGGTGTAGCGCAGCTCGGTAGCGCGCTACGTTCGGGACGTAGAGGTCGTGGGTTCGAATCCCGCCACCCCGACATATATAAACTTGATAATCATGCGTTTTGGATTGATATCTTCTAATCTTTGGTGGCGTTCTTCTTCAATTGAAGTTGAACAGTCAGCGCATGCTTTGTAAAACCTATATTTTGGTTCTTTCAAAAGCCCACTGTTCAAACCAGTGGGCTTTTTTTGTTTTCTAACCATCTACCTTTCAATCATGATTGCTCCATCTGAAGATCAAAAATCGGTATTTAAGGTAACCAGCACTTACCGCAAGATGCTGGCGGATACGTTAACTCCAGTTAGCATTTATCTGAGAATCAGAGATAAGTTTGTCAATAGTATCCTGTTGGAAAGTTCTGATTACCACGGGAACGACAATAGTTATTCATACATCTGTTTTGACCCGGTTTCGAAGTTTGAATTTGATGGCCAATCTATCCAAATCACCTATCCTAATGCCTCTTCAACATCCTTGGAGATTGCACCCAAAGATGATCTGTTAGCTGAGATTGAAAACTTCAGAGCCAGCTTCCAGTATCAAAAGTTTCCTTTCCCTTTTATAACTAACGGCCTTTTTGGTCACATTGGCTATAACGCTGTCCAGTTTTTTGAAGACATTTCCTTAAAAGCCACTGGCGCCGAAAATGACGTCCCGCTGGCGGTTTATCAGGCGTTTCGTTACATCATTGCTATCAATCATTTTAAAGACGAACTCTATCTTTTTGAGCATTCCTATGCGGAAGAAGATCAGGAGCCGGTTTCGGATAACCTCGATTACATCGAATCTCTGATTAAAAACCGCAATTTCCCGGCCTATTCCTTTCAAACTACCC
This sequence comes from Larkinella knui, assembly GCF_003858645.1. Classification (GTDB taxonomy): domain Bacteria; phylum Bacteroidota; class Bacteroidia; order Cytophagales; family Spirosomataceae; genus Larkinella; species Larkinella knui. Next base: position 1,077 of record NZ_RQJP01000009.1, read on the forward strand.
AAGACGAAAAATCGAATTTTACTGATCAGGAATTTTTAGAAATTATACACAAAGGAATTGAACATTGCCACCGGGGTGATGTATTTCAGATTGTACTTTCCCGCAAGTTTTCTACGGCTTTTCGGGGTGATGAATTCAACGTGTACCGCGCGCTTCGGTCCTTGAATCCTTCGCCTTACCTCTTCTATTTTGATTACGGCAATTACAAATTATTTGGCTCGTCGCCGGAAGCTCAAATTGTCATTAAAGGCTCTAATGCGATTATCTATCCTATTGCCGGTACGTTTCGCCGGACGGGTAATGATGTAGCAGATGCGGAACTGGCGCAAAAACTCCATAACGATCCGAAAGAAACCGCTGAACACGTCATGCTCGTTGATCTGGCGCGAAATGATCTAAGCCGCAATTGTAAAACCGTAAAAGTGGAGACTTTTAAAGAGGTTCAATATTACTCGCACGTTATCCATCTGGTGTCAAAAGTGGTGGGTGAACTGGATGAAAACACAAAACCGCTGCGGATTGTGGGCGAGACGTTTCCGGCCGGAACGTTGTCGGGAGCACCCAAACACATGGCCATGCAACTGATTGACCGGTATGAAAAAACGAGTCGTGGGTTTTACGGCGGCTGCATCGGCTTTATGGATTTCAGTGGCGATTTCAATCAGGCTATTATGATTCGGACGTTCCTCAGCAAAAACAACACCTTGCATTACCAGGCCGGCGCGGGTATTGTGGCTAAATCTGACCCGGAAAGTGAATTACAGGAAGTTCATAACAAATTGATGGCATTGCGGACGGCCATGAAACAGGCAGAAACAATTTAAAACAACGGTTTTATGAAAGTGCTGGTTATCGATAATTACGATTCGTTCACCTACAACCTCGTCTACATCCTGCGCGAGTTGGGACATACCGTTGATGTTCGTCGCAATGATAAAATTACGGTTGAGGAGGTTGATGCGTATGACAAAATTTTGCTATCGCCCGGACCCGGAATTCCGTCCGAAGCGGGAATTATGCTGGAAGTTATTCGCACGTATGCACCTACCAAAAGCATTTTAGGGATTTGTCTCGGTCATCAGGGAATTAGCGAAGCTTTTGGCGCGACGCTGGAAAACATGACGGATGTCTACCACGGTGTGGCGCATCGGACATTTGTGGAAAATAGCACCGAACGCTTATTTAATGGATTGCCGCATGAATTGCTGGTGGGTCGCTACCATTCCTGGACGGTCATTCCCGAAAGCCTTCCGGCGGAGCTGACGGTTACGGCGGTCGATGAAGCAGGCCGGGTTATGGGCGTGGCCCACAAAAAATACGACGTTCGGGGTGTGCAGTTTCATCCGGAATCGGTGTTGACTCAGCACGGAAAACAGATGCTGGAAAACTGGTTGAACGCATGATGCTGGATTCTGTCGTTCCTTGGGGCCGATCGCTTGGTGAATACCGGCGCATGTTCAATTTGACCGAAGCCGATTTGACGAAAACTATCCTCGGCGTTGGTGATGGCCCGGCCAGTTTTAACGCTGAAATGACGGCATTGGGACATTCGGTGGTTTCGATCGATCCGGTTTATGCTTTTTCGACGGATGAAATTGCAGCCCAGATTGAGAAAACGTACGGTACGGTTGTTGAGCAAACCCGAACCAATGCGGCTCAGTATAACTGGACGGATTTTCGGGATGCCGACGATTTGGGTAAACAGCGAATGAAGTCGATGAATTTGTTCCTGGCTGATTACGAAACCGGGAAGCTGCAAGGTCGCTATCGGACCGAATCCCTGCCACTGACTTCATTGCCCGACCAGTCGTTTGAGTTGGCGCTCTGTTCGCATTTCCTGTTTCTGTACTCGACGCATTTGTCGGAAGAATTTCATAAACAGGCCATTAATGAATTGTTACGCGTAGCCGATGAGGTACGGATTTTTCCGTTGTTGGATTTAAGCGGTCAGCTTTCGCCGTATGTAAATGCCGTTTCGGATCATTATTGGGAAAACGGATTTTCATTCGAACTGGTAGATGTACCGTATCATTTTCAGAAAAATGGCAACCAAATGCTTCGCATCAAAAAATAAAGATCGCATCCTATTTCTCTTGACCCATGAAAGAAATCCTGAATCACCTGTTTGAATACAAAACCCTTACTAAAGAAGAAGCCCGTCGGGTGTTGATTGGCATTAGTACCGGACAATACAATACCTCGCAGATTGCCGCTTTTCTGACGGTTTACATGATGCGGAGTATTACCGTCGAGGAACTGGAAGGGTTTCGGGATGCGATGCTGGAATTGTGTCTGGCCGTCGATTTGTCGGAATACGATGTCATGGATCTGTGCGGAACCGGTGGCGACGGCAAGGATACGTTCAATATTTCAACCTTGTCGGCTTTTGTCGTGGCGGGTGCCGGGCAGCGGATCACGAAACACGGCAATCACGGCGTTTCGTCGATGTGCGGATCTTCGACGGTTATGGAATTTCTGGGCTACCGGTTTACCAACGACTACGATGTGCTGCGGAAAAAAGTCGAAACCGCCGGTATTTGTTTCCTGCACGCACCGCTCTTTCACCCGGCGATGAAAAACGTTGGACCAATTCGGAAAGAATTGGGTGTAAAGACATTTTTTAACGTTCTGGGGCCGATGGTGAACCCCGCTTTCCCGAAAAAACAGCTCGTCGGCGTGTTCAGTCTTGAATTAGCGAGATTATATGCGTATCTTTATCAGCAAACGCCCAAGCGGTTTATGATCCTACACGCTCTGGATGGCTATGATGAAGTGTCGTTGACCGGCGCCTTCAAGACGATCACCGCACACGCTGAGCAAGTGCTGACTCCGCATCAAATCGGCTTGCCCCAACTGTTGCCTGAACAATTGGCCGGGGGGAAGTCCGTCGAAGATTCTGCCCGTATTTTTATGAATGTGTTGAACAACGAAGCGACCTCGGCCCAAACCGATGCGGTTGTTGCAAATGCCGCTATGGCGTTGGTAGCCGCCGAACGGGCCAAAACCGCTGAGGAAGGCATTCAATTGGCGCGGGAGTCGCTGGAAAGCAAACGGGCGTTGGACAGTCTTAAAAAATTACTGGCTGCCTGAAGCCAAAAGTGAATTAAATCGGTTTGAAGAGAGAGTATAAAGTACAATACCACCGGATTAACGAATAGAATGGACGTACTTGAACGGATTATTAAGCGCAAGCGAACAGAAGTAGACCATCAAAAAACCGTAGTATCCCAACGGGAGCTGGAACAACGACCGCTTTTCAACCGGCAGCCGTTGAGTGCTTACGACGCCCTTCGGCGACCCGGTTCGTCGGGCATTATTGCCGAATTCAAGCGAAAATCACCTTCCAAAGGTATTATCAATGACCAAGTTCCGGTGGCCGAAACCACGGCGGGTTACGTCCGCGCCGGTGCTGCGTGCCTGTCGGTTTTAACGGATGAGCCGTTTTTTGGCGGAACGTCCGACGATTTGATGCAGGCCCGGCAGGCCAATCCGTCCACCCCCATTATTCGGAAAGACTTCATCATCGATCCATACCAGATTGTGGAAGCCAAGGCGATCGGGGCGGATTTTATTTTGCTCATTGCCGCCTGCCTGACGCCCGAACAAGTTCAGGAGTATAGCCAGGTAGCCCACGATTTGGGCCTGGAGGTCCTGCTCGAAGTTCACGATGAAGAGGAACTGGCCAGCCATCTGACCGAAACCGTCGATCTGGTGGGCGTCAATAACCGCAATCTGAAAACGTTTGTGACCGATCTTTCAACGTCCGTGCGGCTTTCTTCACTGATTCCGGATTCGTTCGTCAAAATTTCCGAAAGCGGTTTACAACAGGCGGAATCCATTCTTTCTCTCAAACAAGCCGGTTTTCAGGGTTTTCTGATTGGCGAGACGTTTATGAAAACCGCCAACCCGGCTTTGGCTTTGCAGCAATTAATCGACGAATTGAACCAGTTGCATCCATTATCTCAAAAACAATATATCGTATGAAAGTAAAAGTCTGTGGAATGCGGGATTCCGACAACATCCGTGATTTGCTCGCCCTGGCACCCGATTTTATGGGATTTATTTTTTACGACAAATCGCTCCGATTTGTTGGTGAAGATCTGGACGCCGACTTGTTGAAGTCGTTTCCGCGCAGCACCAAGAAAGTGGGTGTATTTGTGAACGCCAGCCCGGATTACATCCTGCGCAGCGTGAAAAAGTACGACCTGCAATACGTTCAGCTGCACGGAACCGAAACGCCCGATTTCTGCCGGAACCTGCGGAACCGCGGTGTGAGCATCATCAAAGCGTTTTCGGTTGACGAGTCGTTCAACTTCAGCATGCTCAACAATTACAAACCGTCCTGCGATTTCTTTTTGTTTGATGCAAAAGGCGATCAGTTTGGCGGCAACGGAATCTCGTTCGATTGGAGCCTGATGAATCGGTACGACAATGACAAACCGTTTTTTATCAGTGGCGGTATTGACGCAGAAAGCCTCGACGAACTGGACAAACTCAAACACCTGAAGCTCTACGGCGTTGATGTCAACAGCAAGGTAGAAATGAGTCCTGGTCTGAAAGACATTGAATTGGTGAAAGCGATTATTACCGGATTAAAACCCATTGAAGAGGAAGAAACCGTAGCCTAATCCGCATATTGATAGACTATATACTTATTAGAGACGGCATTTTGCCGTCTTCCAGGCTTTTCTGCCTCATTTAAATAGATCGTAACCGACAGATTGCACGACTTGAAGGAAATCGCTGCGATCAGAAAGTTACTGCATACTTGTTTTTGAGTACAATGGAAACTACAGAAGTAAAATCAGCTTTTCAGGTCGACGAACGGGGGTACTACGGCACATTTGGTGGCGCCTTCATTCCGGAAATGCTTTATCCAAACGTAGAGGAACTGCGTCAAAACTATCTGTCTATTATTACCGATCCGGCTTTTCAACAGGAATGGCGGGATTTATTAACGGATTATGTCGGTCGTCCAACGCCCCTTTTTCACGCCCGGCGTCTGTCAGCCGCTTACAATACAACGATTTATCTGAAACGGGAGGACCTTTGTCATACCGGTGCTCATAAAGTGAACAACACCGTCGGCCAGATTCTGGTGGCCCAGCGATTGGGTAAAAAACGGATTGTTGCCGAAACCGGTGCCGGCCAGCACGGCGTTGCTACGGCAACGGTTTGCGCGCTGATGGGTCTGGAGTGTATTGTTTATATGGGTAGCATCGACATGGAACGCCAGAAACCCAACGTCGACCGGATGCGGATGCTGGGGGCCAAGGTCGTTCCGGCCACGAGCGGAAGCCAAACCCTCAAAGATGCGACCAACGAAGCCATGCGCCACTGGATCAACAACCCGGTTGATACGCATTACGTGATCGGTTCGGTTGTTGGGCCGCACCCCTATCCCGACATGGTGGCCCGTTTTCAGTCCATTATTTCCGAAGAAACCCGGAAGCAGTTGCTGGAAAAAACCGGTCAGGCCAATCCGGATTATGTCATTGCCTGCGTGGGTGGAGGAAGTAATGCCGCCGGGGCTTTTTATCATTATCTGGACGAACTGTCGGTTAAACTCATTGCCGCCGAAGCCGCTGGTCAGGGTGTCGCGTCCGGTCATTCTGCCGCTACGACCGCTTTGGGTAAACCCGGTATTTTACACGGAAGCAGTACCATCCTGATGCAAACGGAAGACGGTCAGGTGGTTGAACCGTATTCCATCTCAGCCGGGTTGGATTACCCCGGTATTGGTCCGTTGCACGCTCATTTGTTTGCGTCCGGCCGCGGTTGGTTTTATGCCATTACGGATGAAGAAGCCCTGGAATCAGCCTTCGAGCTAAGTCGCCTGGAAGGAATCATTCCGGCCTTGGAGTCATCACACGCGTTAGCCTGTTTACCAAAATTAAAAGCGCGCCCGGACGAAACCGTGGTTATTTGTCTTTCCGGACGTGGCGATAAAGATTTAGCCGCCTACACGACTCGTCTTCCCCAATAACCATCACTCCTATACTTTACTGTTCCGCCAGGTAAGAGCTGGTGGGAAAGCATTCCATTTCCTAAAAAATACCGCCATGAACCGCATTACTGAATTGTTTCAAAAGAAATCCGAACAGATTCTGAACGTTTATTTCACCGCCGGTTTTCCCCAGTTGCACGACACGGCGCCTATTTTGGAGACGTTGCAGGAAGCCGGTGTCGACTTGATTGAGATCGGAATGCCGTATTCCGACCCGGTCGCTGACGGAGAAACCATTCAGCAAAGCAATCAGAAAGCCCTAAACAACGGGATGTCATTGCGGATTCTGTTTGAGCAACTTCAGGGAATTCGGCAGAAAGTACAGGTTCCTATTTTATTGATGGGGTATTTAAATCCAGTCGTTCAGTTTGGTGTGGAAGCTTTTTGCCAAAAATGCGCCGAGGTTGGAGTCGATGGAATCATTGTGCCGGATCTTCCGATTGATGTGTACGAACGCGATTACAAACACATATTCGAACAGTATGGAATTCAAAACATATTTCTGATAACGCCCCAAACCACTGAAAACCGGATCCGGCAGATTGATCAGCTAACCAATGGATTCATTTATATGGTTTCATCGGCCAGCACGACAGGCTCGCAAAAAGGGATCACCGACGAAATGAAAGCCTACTTTAGCCGGATCGAAGCGATGAAGATAAAAAATCCGCGTCTGATCGGCTTCGGAATACAAGATTATTCCACCTTTCATACAGCCAGTCAGTATGCCAATGGAGCTATTATAGGCAGTGCTTTTGTCCGTTTGCTGGAAGAAAATCAGAGAAATAAGACAGCAGCGATCCATGATTTTATCCGTTCAATCCGGTTCCCGGAAGCACAGGAAAAAATAAATTCAGCCCTTACGGTCTAATAGTCAGTACTGTAGAAAGTATTCTACATTTATTTTCGAGGGAGGTCTTGACAATGGGGGAAAAAATGCGGTACTTTGCAGTCCCAAATCGGGGAAAGGCCGTAACGAAACGGATGCTAACAAGTTGGTTAGTAGCCACTTAAGAAGCCCAGGCAAAGAAACCAGTCTAAAAATATTTTTTATTTTTTCTTTGCATTCTTAAAAACAACCGTTACCTTTGCAGTCCCAAATCGGGGAAAGAGTTAAGTAGAAATAGCATACCGATTGAAACACCCCTTTTTCGGGATCTTCAGTCACCAGTTTCCCAACGGGGAAATGTGTTCTTTGACGTAGTGGACAGAAGTACCAAAACAACCAATTCGACGACATAACAGCACAACTGT